>NZ_CP027061.1:0-3047500 GCF_003047165.1 Bacillus sp. ZY-1-1 | reverse complement strand
GTTTCTTGCTTGTATGGTATATACTGCATTACCATTTGAAAAAACTTCACTAAAACCATTGACACTTTATAAAATGCATGTTATATTTATATACGTCGGTTGAACACGACGGATTACATGCCGGTGTGGCGGAATTGGCAGACGCGCACGACTCAAAATCGTGTTCCTTCTGGAGTGCCGGTTCGACCCCGGCCACCGGTATACAGAGGCTTCTACATATTGTAGAAGCCTTTTTTGTTGTATGAAAATATCTCCAAGGCTTGTGAAAACATGTTACCTGCAGCAGGAGGAGCTGGATTCGGCGCACCGTGCTTATATTAAGGAAACACCGATTCGGCCGTGGAGTTAAATCATTCCGATCGGGCTGTTTTTGCTATTAACACTGTTTCTCAGCTGGTGGGTCGGCCATTCAAAAGCGCGCATTATTGGCAGCGGTTATTGCAGTATTTGCTCTTTTTATGTTTCAGCGTTTTCATGCAGGCGAGCTTGTTACCCATTTTATTAAGGGCGGAAACGAATTGGTCAACGTTATTATTATGTTATCGCTGATTTGGGCCGTAACAGCAGTAGCTGAAAATCTGGGATTCTCGAAATATGTTACTTCTCATTTAACATCATGGATCCCTCATATGTTTATTGCGCCGTCTCTTTTTATACTGGGGGTTGTTATCTCCTATTTTATCGGGTCATCCTGGGGGACTTGGGGCGCTCGGCGTAACGCTGGCGGTTCAGTTACATACCAGCTTATTATTAGCGAGCGGAACATTTGGTTTGCTTCTCCCCTCAGTGATAATACGGTGTTGGGGATCGATGTTGTGAAGTGTACCCGTTCGAAGCTTGTTCCGGCGATTAACGCCGCGGGGATCTCCGTTGTGTTATACGGTGCGTATTTTTCAGATAACAAATACTTTTTGAAGGCGTTATCCGAAATTGGGATAACGCCTTTTTAATGAGCTGTTATACTTGAGAAAAAAAGAAGTGATGACATTGAAGCAGATTATTGCAATGGGCGGCGGGGGGTTTTCCATGGAGCCGGATCATCTTGTGCTGGATCAGTATATTTTAGAGCAGTCGGCGCGGTCAAAGCCGAAAGTTTGTTTTTTGCCGACGGCAAGCGGAGATTCGGAGAAATATACCGGCAGGTTTTATCAGGCCTTTCAAAAGCTGCGGTGTGAGCCGGATCACTTGTCGCTGTTTAAACCGCCGGGTTCTGATCTCAGATCCTTTCTCATGAAGAAAGATATTATATATGTCGGCGGCGGAAATACGCGCAATATGCTTGTCTTATGGAAAGAGTGGGGGCTTGACCTTATTCTTCGTGAGGCTTGGGAAAACGGCATCATCTTAGCGGGTCTCAGCGCCGGAGCGATTTGCTGGTATGAAGAAGGGGTGACGGATTCAGCGGGGGATTTGCGAGAGTTAACAGCTTTAGGATTTTTGCCGGGCAGCTTTTGTCCGCACTATGACGGAGAAGCGGAGCGCCGGCCGGTGTATCACCGTCTGATTTCCGAAAAGAAACTCAGGGAGGGCTATGCCGCTGATGACGGCGCTGCGCTTCATTATAAAGACGGTCAGCTGTTCCGGGCTGTCTCTTCCCGGGAAACCGCAAAGGGTTATCGGGTTTTTAATACCGAAGAAGGCGTTCGGGAAACAGAGCTTATGACCATTCTGTTATCTGAATTTTAATAATATGCTTTTTTTTGTACACAACTTATGTTACGATAAGAGCGAAATCAATAGTTACTGGGGGTGCCCGTCTGAGCGGGCTGAGAGAGAAGCGGCGGCTTCTTAACCCTTTGGACCTGATCTGGTTCGTACCAGCGTGGGGAAGTAAAGGTTTTATTATTGTTGAGGAAAACAATAATAGTTTCTTTCTGACTGCAAAACCGGGTTCTTCTTTGAACCCGGTTTTTTTGTGCTGGTGCTGAGCTTGGTTCTGTTATTCAAATGATAAAGGAGAGATTTGTATGCAAAATCAATCAGTACAGCAAGCGAACATTTCCATTATGTCGAGTTTTTCCGGCAGTAAAAAGGTTTATGCAGAAGGTTCTTCGCCCGACATACGAGTGCCGATGCGGGAAATCAGCCTGAGTGCGACTACGGGGGCATTCGGGGAAGAGGAGAATGCGCCGGTCCGTGTTTATGATACGAGCGGACCGTATACAGACCCGGATGTACAGATTGATATTCATGAAGGTCTGGGGGCGCTCCGCACAAAGTGGATTACCGGGCGCGGAGATGTAGAAGAATATAACGGCCGGACCGTGAGACCTGAAGACAACGGCTATAAAAAAGAAGATCATGCTGCCGAATACCCCGGCCTGCAGCGGAAACCGCTTCGGGCCAAGCCGGGGAAAAATGTAACACAATTGCATTATGCGAGAAAAGGCATCATTACGCCGGAAATGGAGTTTATCGCAATTCGCGAGCATGTGTCTCCCGAATTTGTCAGAGACGAGGTAGCCAGCGGCCGGGCGATTATTCCTTCTAACGTCAACCACCCGGAAAGCGAGCCGATGATTATCGGCCGGAATTTTCATGTGAAAATTAATGCCAATATCGGCAACTCGGCTGTTACATCTTCTATCGAAGAAGAAGTCGAAAAAATGACGTGGGCGATTCGCTGGGGCGCCGATACGATGATGGATTTATCCACGGGAAAAGACATTCATACGACGCGTGAATGGATTATCCGCAACTGCCCCGTGCCTGTGGGGACGGTGCCGATTTATCAGGCGCTTGAAAAAGTTAATGGCATTGCCGAGGATTTAACGTGGGACATTTATCGTGACACATTGATTGAGCAGGCGGAGCAGGGCGTGGATTATTTCACCATCCATGCCGGCGTACTGCTTCGTTACGTCCCGTTAACGGCTAAACGCACGACGGGAATCGTATCCCGCGGCGGGGCGATTATGGCGCAATGGTGCCTGGCTCATCATCAGGAAAGCTTTCTGTACACGCATTTTGAAGAAATTTGTGAAATCATGAAGACCTATGATATCGCTTTTTCACTTGGTGACGGGCTTCGTCCGGGTTCGATTGCGGATGCCAATGATGAAGCGCAGTTTGCGGAATTGGAGACTCTCGGAGAATTGACGGAGATTGCGTGGAAGCACGATGTGCAAGTGATGATCGAAGGACCGGGTCATGTGCCGATGCATAAAATTAAAGAAAACATGGACAAGCAGCTGGAAATTTGTAAAGAGGCGCCTTTTTACACGCTCGGCCCATTAACAACGGATATCGCTCCTGGCTATGACCACATTACTTCAGCAATCGGCGCGGCGATGATCGGCTGGTACGGGACGGCGATGCTTTGCTATGTCACGCCGAAGGAGCATTTGGGGCTGCCGAATCGTGATGATGTAAGAGAAGGCGTCATTACGTACAAAATCGCGGCACATGCCGCAGACCTTGCTAAAGGGCATCCGGGTGCACAGATCCGTGACGATGCTCTGTCTAAGGCGCGGTTTGAATTCCGGTGGCGTGATCAATTTCATTTGTCGCTTGATCCTGAAAGAGCAATGGAATATCATGATGAAACGCTGCCGGCTGAAGGCGCAAAAACGGCTCACTTCTGTTCGATGTGCGGCCCGAAGTTCTGCAGCATGAGAATTTCTCAGGATATTCGTGATTATGCGAAGGAAAACGGACTTACTGAAGACGAGGCCGTCAATGAAGGGCTGAAAGAAAAAGCAAAAGAGTTTGCAGAGAAGGGAAGCCGCTTATATCAATAAAAGAAAAGATGAAGATGGAGTGTATCCATCTTCATCTTTTTTAGAAAAACGGTGAACGGCGAAGCGGCGGAATGCTCTGCTCGAAGCGGAATATATTTTCCGGATCATATTTCGTTTTGACTTGACGGAGGCGGTGAACATTTTCTCCGTAATACGTTTGCAGCCAGTTTCTGATTTCTCTATCAGGCCAATTCACATAATCTCCCATCGTTTCTCTTGATAGGGACGTTCTCAGTCCTTCGATCCAGCGGACATTTTGTCTTTCTTCTTCAGCAGATGTCCAAGTTGTAATATATTCTTGGGCAATGATTGCGTTGCGATAGTAGAATGCCGTTTGGTCCGGAGCGATCCGTCCGGCCGCCCCGCCGAGAGATTGCTGCCAGACACTGGCGTTTTCGTTCGGAGCGTGCTCTAAATAGCGCTTTAAAGTGGATATTGCGCGTGTTGATAATGGTTTTTCAATAAAGGATCCTGACCGCTTCATCTTTTGCGGCTGATTGCCTCCCGGGCTGTTAAAAAAGGCTGCTGCTTTAATAAATGGCACTGTCTTGACCATGCCGCTTGTCGGTTTTCCCGCTTTCATTAACGGAGCCAGCAGTTCTTTCAGCTCCTCTTTTGTCCCGGTAAATTGACCGAGCGATTCTATGCGGTTGACTTCCTTAGGCCAAAACTGAATTGATGAGGTAAGCCGGTTGTCTGTAAATGGAGCCCAGCGCTGCCACGTATTAAATACTTCCTCGAAATCATCCCAGCCCCAAGTGACAGAAAAAACAGACACGCACGAGATCGGCACGGCTTTAAACATCATGGATGTGACAATGCCGAAGTTGCCTCCCCCTCCGCCCTGAGATGCCCAAAATAGATCAGAGTGCTTTGAGCGGTTGACTGTGATCAAGTCAGCACCCGCTTTTTCGTCCGCTATGATCATTTCGAGCTGGAGGAGACGATCGCAAGTAAGTCCGGCAGTCCTTGTTAAATATCCGATTCCTCCCCCGAGCGTCAGCCCCGTGATTCCCACATTCGCAATGGTTCCCGCAGGAAGGGTCAAGCCGTACCGCCAGAGTGTCCGGTAGACTTCCCCTAATTCGGCTCCCGCTTCAATCGAGACCAGCCGCTTATCCTCATTTACTCTTATTTTCTTCATTTCACTGAGATCAATGACTAGTCCGTCATTTAACAGGGAAAAATTTTCGTAGCTGTGTCTTCCGCCTCTGATACGGAAAGGCACATTGTTCTCACGTGCCCATCTCACCGCATTGAGGGCGTCATGTTTGTTTTGGCAAAACACAATGATGTCTGGATATCTTTGCAGGCTTAAATTGAAATTGGTTCTTGCGGCATTATAGTCCGGGTCATCTTTTTTGACGATGCGACCGCTCAATGTTGTCTTTTCCACATTCTCACTCACTTTCACTTGTAATCTGCTATGTTTTCTAGCATATGCGGAAAAATGAGAGAGTGTATGAGGAAAACCCCCGGAAGGACACGATATTTTAAATTATAGTTGACAGGTAGGGATTGTATGAATTAACATAATCATTACATATTTCCAAACGATGGCTGATCGGATCACCGAAGGCTCTTATCTATTAAACAGATAAGGGCCTTTTTTGCGTGAAAGTCATTAAATGAAAAGCGGAGGGATGAAAAGTGGCGTTAAAAAAGGTATCACATGTGCGCAAAAAGAGAAAAAAGCGGAAAAAGTACAGAAAACACACATTGAATTTCGAACTGCTTGTAGAGAAAAACAAACGGGAGATTATGAGAAATGAGGAACAGATGGAGCAGATTTATATAAAGATAGATGAAAAGCATGCGGGGGTTCGATAAAGATGAAGGAGAGAAAATGGAGGTTGAAAACAACGGTAATCGCGCTGTCGGTATCCATCATGTTATCAGGGTGCGCGTTAGGGAGTGCCGGGGAAGAACCGTCATCTGCGGCTGATAAAAAGGAAGAAACACGTATCACTCATGTCAAGACAAAGGAATTTAAAGCTTCTCATCCGGCGGCGATTCCCGCTAAATCGAAAGCCAGAACTGACACTTTTGTTGCTGGGATTTCCGCGCCGGGCGGCGTGTTTCTGCCGTACTTTTACGAAAACGGCTGGGATGGAAATGCGACAGATCCTATTTTTGAACCGTTAGTCAAACTGGATAAAACGGGGAAGCCTGCCCCGGCTCTTGCGGAAAGTTGGAAAATTTCCAAAGATCAGCTTACATACACGTTCCGTTTAAGAAAAAATCTCGTTTTCAGCGACGGTTCACCGCTGACCGCAAAGGATGCCGCATTCACTTTAACACTGCTGCATGATCCTGCATACGCGGGCTATGAAGATATCACCACGGCTTATATTAAAGGCGGTAAGGCTTACAAAGAAGGAAAGGCAAAGACGATAGAGGGCATTCGCGTCCTTGATGACAGAACCATTCAAATCACGACTGAGAAAGTCAGTGCGAAGTCGCTGCTTCTTTTGGGCGGGCAGGTGCTGTCAGAAGCCTACTACGGGAAGAAATATCAATTCGGCAAACTGGACTATTTAAAAGAGCTTTATGCCAAACCGCTCGGAGCGGGACCTTATCAATTTACAGAATACCTTCCGGGACAGGAAATACGCTATCAGGCTAATGAACACTATTATGCCGGAAAACCGAAAACGGAAAAGCTGATTTATAAAATTATCGATCCGTCAACTTCCCTTCAGCTGTTTGAAACGGGTGACCTTGATTACGCTTCTTTCTCACCTGATGATGATACGGTTCAGCATTTAAAAAGTCTCGGTTTTGCGAATATAAGCGTATCTGTCGTGAATGATTACGGGCTTGTGTACGTCAATCACAAGCGTCCGCCTTTTCAAGATAAGAAAGTGTCCCAGGCGCTTATTTACGGACTTGACCGTCAAAAAATCGTCGATGTCCGCTTTAAACGCTACGGAGAGGTCGCGAATGTTCCGGTGTCTCCGGTTTCGTGGGCTTATGATGACAAAGGTGTCAATCGGTATGCGTTTAACCCTGAAAAAGCCAAAAAACTTCTTGATGAAGCAGGCTGGAAAACGGGCAAAGACGGTGTACGTGAAAAAAACGGCAAAAAGCTTGAAATCAGCTATTACACATCTAAAGCGGATGATGATTTCATCCCGATAGCGAAAGAAAATTATGCGGACATCGGAATCTCATTAAAACCGGAAGTGATGGATTTTAATACAGAAGTAGCGAAAATCAATGACAAACAATATGACCTTGCCGCCGTTTCCACCTCGCAGATCCTTGATCCGAATGACACGGTGGAAAAGCTGGCTTCCGGCCATCCCAATAATGTGACGGGGTATTCCAATCCGAAAGCGGACCGGCTGATAGAGAAAGGAGCCGGCACGCTTGATATCAGCAAAAGAAAAGAGATTTATCACCAGCTGTACCGGGAGCTCGGGGAAAACCCGCCTTACATTCTGATTCATTACCGTCAGAGCGCAAGGGCGGTCAGCGGAAAAATAAAAGGGCTTGAGCCTGACAATTATTCTGGAATCAGTTCAAGTCTCTCAAATGTCTCAATTCAATAGAACGGTTGGGCAAAATACCCGATGCATCCTGGGGATTTTGCCCTTTCAGCGGAAAGGAGGGGCTTTTTATGAAAAGGTATGCCGCAGAACGATTCATTCAAATGCTTGTGATCTTATTCGGTACGTCCTTTATTATTTTTTTCTTATTCGCCATGCTGCCGGGCGACTATATTGATTCCAATGTAAACCTGACTCCGGAAAGAGCGAAGGAGTTAAAAGCGCTTTACGGGCTGGATCAGCCGATTTGGCAGCGTTATGTGACATGGCTCGGAAATGTGCTCAGCGGAGATTTTGGGTTTTCTTTGAAATATCAGGAGAACGTCCTGTCACTGCTTCGGAAATATGTCTGGAATTCGTTTTTTGTCGCGTTTTTGGCGTTGCTTGTCACATGGTCAGCCGCGATGATAACGGGTGTCATATCCGCTGTCAGGAAATACTCATGGTTTGACGGGATCGTGACGTTTCTTGTTTTTGCTTCCATGGCGTTTCCGTCTTTTTTTATCAGCCTTCTGTTTATTAAGTGGTTTGGGGTGGATTTGAAAATATTGCCCGTCGGCGGGATGATTGATACCGGCAGCACGAGTACAGGTTTTTCGTACGTGCTTGAAGCCGCCAGACATATGATTCTTCCGGTCGTGATTTTATCTATGCTCGGCATCGGCTCGCTGACAAGGTATTTCCGCTCCGGCATGCTGGACGTGATCAGACAGGATTATATCAGAACGGCGAGAGCGAAGGGATTGAAAGAGCGCACCGTCATCTGGAAACATGCGTTGAAAAACGCGCTTATTCCGGCCATCACCCTGCTTGCTTTTGAACTGCCGGGACTGTTTTCCGGAGCCATCATTATTGAACAGATTTTCGGGTGGCCGGGTGTCGGACGTATTCAGCTTGAATCTGTGCATTATCGTGATTATCCGGTTTTGATGGCGTTTACCTTGTTTTTGTCTTGTTTAACGATTGTAGGGAACTTCTTGGCGGATATCGCTTATGCCGCGGTTGATCCGCGGGTCAGGCTGAAATAGGGGGTGTTCGGAATGAAAAAACAAAAAGAGGTGCCGCCTTCTCTTTGGAAGCAGACGTACCGCCGCCTGCTGCAGCATAAGCTGACGGTCATCAGTCTTCTTTTCTTATGTTTTATGTTTTTATTGTGCTTTATCGGGCCGTCTTTTTCTCCGTACATAACAGATCGGACGGATATTTCAAATGCCAATCAGCATCCGGGAATCCATCACTGGCTGGGCACCGACCAGTACGGGAGAGATGTGCTGACGAGGCTGATGCTGGCGGGGCAGATTTCTCTGACCGTGGGGCTTGCTTCAATGGTGCTGTCGCTTGTCATCGGCTCTTTACTCGGGGCTGCGGCCGGGTTTTATCGGGGAGCCGCTGATATGATCATTATGCGCATTGCTGATATGCTCATGTCCATCCCGGGCCTGCCGCTGCTTTTGATTTTGGCTGCGGTGATGTCGGAGTGGAAAGTGCCTTCTGAATACAGAATGTACCTGATTATGATGATGTTAAGCCTGATCGGATGGCCCGGTTTGGCGCGGCTTGTACGCGGACAGATTTTGTCGCTGAAGGAGCAGCCGTTTATGATGGCCGCGGAAGTTTTGGGGCTTAGTGATAAACGGAAAATCCTCTATCATTTGCTTCCCAATACATTGCCGTTATTATTGGTAGCGGCGACTTTGCATGTGGCGGGAGCGATGCTGAGTGAATCTGCGCTGAGTTTTCTCGGGCTTGGCGTTGCTCCGCCTACACCTTCTTGGGGAAACATGATGGAAGCGGCGAATCATTTTATGGATTTTACACTCCGCCCGTGGCTGTGGATTCCGCCGGGAACGGCCATTTTTCTGACCGTTGTGGCGATTCATCTGCTTGGAGACGGTTTAAGAGACGCTTTTGATCCTAAGGTAAAACGGCAGGTGAAAATGAAATGAAAAAACCGCTTTTAGAAGTAAGGCATTTGGAAACGGCTTTTTATACAGAGGAGGGTGCGGTAAAGGCCGTGGACGGAGTCAGCTTTACGATACATGAGGAGGAAACGGTTTGTATTGTAGGAGAGTCCGGCTGCGGGAAAAGTATGGCGTCATTGTCCATTATGCAGCTTATTCCCGAGACGGGGAGAATCGAACGGGGAGCGGTGCATTTTTCCGGACAGAACCTGTTGGAACTGAAACCAAAAGACATGCAGAAAATCCGCGGAAGCGAAATCGGGATGATTTTTCAGGAACCGATGACATCTTTGAATCCGGTATTTACAATCGGTGAGCAGCTGACCGAACCGATTCGCGAACATTTGTTGCTGAGTAAGAAAGAGGCATGGCGAAAGGCCGTTGAACTGATCACGTTAGTGGGGATCCCGAATGCCGAGCAGGTTATGAACCGATATCCTCATGAGCTGAGCGGCGGCATGCTGCAGCGCATCATGACGGCTGTCGCGCTAAGCTGCGATCCGAAACTGATCATTGCCGACGAGCCGACGACAGCGCTTGACGTAACCATTCAGGCGCAGATATTGGATTTATTGCGGGATATGAAAAAGCAATTTCGCACGTCTATTTTATTCATTACTCATGACCTTGGCGTGGTTGCTGAAATGGCTGATTATGTGATTGTCATGTATGCGGGAAAAATTGTGGAGGAAGGACCGGTTGCAGAGCTGTTTTCTGATCCGAAGCATCCGTATACGAAAGGGCTGCTCGCGGCCAAGCCGGTTATCGGTCAAAAAAGGGAGACGCTGTACACCATTCCGGGGCAGGTCCCCGAGCTTGCGGACCTGTCCGGATCGTCTTGTTATTTTGCGGAGCGATGTGAACACAGCACGGAAATATGCCGGAGATCGAGCCCGCATTTTACTGAATTCGGGAAGGGGCATCAGGCGGCGTGCTGGCTTTACAGAGAGGAGAAAGCAGATGAGTGATGTGTTGCTGGAGGTCAAGGGGCTGAAAAAATATTACGAGGAGCATGGGGGGATGAGAAAGACTCATAAAAAACCCGTAAAAGCGGTTGACGGTGTCAGTTTTACGATAGGAAAGGGAGAAGTGTTCGGCTTAGCGGGAGAATCGGGCAGCGGAAAGTCATCAATCGGCAAGACCATTTTGAGGCTTCATGAGAAAACAGGGGGAGAGGTGTTTTTTCAGGGGCGTGATGTGTTTCGGATGAGCCGGCGCGAGCTCAAAACTTTCAGATCGGAAGCGCAGCTCATCTTTCAAGATCCGTTCAGTTCTTTAAATCCCCGGCGCCGGATTGGAGAAGCCATCGGTGAAGCGATGATCGAGCATCAATTGGCGGTGAAGCGGAACGCGCGTGATAAAGCGGCGGAAGTTCTTGAAGCCTGCGGACTTTCCGCAAACTTTATCGACCGATATCCGCATGAATTTTCCGGAGGGCAGCGGCAGCGGATCGTGATTGCAAGAGCGATGGCGCTCAAGCCGCAATTTATCATTATGGATGAACCCGTGGCGGCGTTAGATGTCTCCATCCAGGCGCAGATGATCAATTTGTTCAGCAGCCTTCAAAAACAGCACGGGCTGTCATATTTGTTCATTTCTCATGATTTAAGCGTGGTGGAGCACTTATGTACGAAGGTCGCCATTATGTATTTAGGGACGATTGTGGAATATGCGTCAAAGGAGGAGCTCTTTTCACGGCCGCTTCACCCTTATACGAAAGCGCTGTTATCAGCCGTGCCTGTTCCTGATCCCGGAGCGAAAAGGGAGCGGATAATTTTAAAGGGTGATATACCGAGCCCCTCTGATCCGCCTTCAGGCTGTAAATTCCGGACGAGATGTCCGGCAGCCAAGAAGATATGTGCTGAGAAAAGTCCGGCGCTGTCAGAAAAAGGGCTTCATCATTTTGCGGCATGCCACTTCGTGTAATTGAGAAAAAAACGGTTTTATTGATAATGAACATAAAAAACCTGCCGGGCAGACCGGCAGGTTTTTTGATGTTATTTTGGTGACGGCAGTCCGAGTCCTTCGGCAACGCGTCTGCCGTATTCAGGATCAGCCTTGTAGAAGTGGCCGATCTGGCGCAGCTTAATTTCTTCTTTTTCCACAGGTTTCATCGCACTGACGATATTGGCGACAAGGCGCGCGCGCTCTTCCTCGCTCATCAGGCGGTACAGGTCGCCGGCTTGTGTGTAATGATCATGATGATTATAGCTTACACTGTCAGCGAAACCTGATATAGGATATGCCGCCTGTTTATCTTCAGGTGACTCTTTCGGGCCACCGAAGCTGTTAGGCTCGTAATAGACGGAGCGGCCGCCGTTATCATCAAAACGCATTTGTCCGTCACGCTGATAGTTTTTCACTTCATTGCGGGAACGGTTGATCGGCAGCGCCTGATGGTTCGCGCCGACACGGTAGCGATGCGCGTCATGGTATGCGAACAACCGGCCTTGAAGCATTTTGTCAGGTGAGACGTCGACGCCGGGGACTAATGTGCCGGGAGAGAACGTCGCCTGTTCTACTTCCGCAAAGTAATTTTCCGGATTGCGGTTCAGAACCATGCGGCCGACTTCGATCAGCGGATAGTCTTTTTGAGACCACACTTTTGTGACGTCAAACGGATCAAAGCGATATGTGTTTGCATCTTCTAACGGCATGATTTGAACATATAATTTCCATGCGGGGAAATCGCCGTTTTCAATCGCATTGAACAAATCTTCCGTATGGTAATCGGGATTTTCGCCGGCGATTTTTGCGGCTGTATTAACATCAAGGTTTTTCACGCCTTGCTCTGTTTTAAAGTGATATTTAATCCAGACGCCTTCGCCTTTATCATTTGTCCATTTAAATGTATGGCTTCCGAATCCGTGCATATGTCGAAGAGTCGCCGGAATGCCCCGGTCTGACATCAGAATGGTTACCTGGTGCAGGGATTCGGGTGACAAAGACCAGAAATCCCAAACGGCCGTCGGATTTTTCAGATGTGTTCTCGGATCTCTTTTTTGTGTATGGATAAAGTCAGGGAACTTGATGGCATCGCGGATGAAGAACACGGGTGTATTGTTTCCGACGATGTCGTAGTTTCCTTCTTCTGTATAAAATTTAACGGCAAATCCGCGCGGGTCGCGCACTGTGTCACTAGAGCCCAGTTCGCCCGCAACGGTTGAGAAACGGATGAAAAGCGGCGTGCGTTTACCGACTTCTGACAGAAATGCGGCTTTCGTATATTTTGTAACGTCATTTGTGACTTCAAAATAACCGTGTGCGCCCGCGCCTTTTGCGTGAACGACACGCTCCGGAACGCGTTCTCTGTTAAAGTGCGCCAATTTCTCAAGCAGATGGACGTCTTGTATTAAAGCAGGACCGCGATCGCCGGCCGTCATTGAGTTTTGGTTATCTCCGACAGGAGCGCCCCAGCTGGTTGTCAATTTATTTGAACTCATGTGATCACCTCTTTAAATTTATAAGAACATAATATCACCTATCAGTAAAAAGTCAATATTATTTTATAATGATTATAAAATAATGATTTTTATTATCGAAAAGAAAGTATGGGTTTAAAAACCTACTTGACTGACGGGAACAATGGGTTTAATATGAGAAAAAATAGAAACCGCTGACTTGGACACAAGAGGCTCTTATTCTTCACTGGATAAGGGCCTTTTTTTATTGTCAGGCGGTAAGGGAGGCGGCGATTGTATGCTTTTCAGGCAGCATTTTAAACCAGTCGATATTCACGGTCATCTGCCGTACAGCCTTAATTTCGGCAAAAACGATAAGACATTTTCCGATTATAACCGGGAGCGGTCGGAAAGAATGAATCTCACTTGGGATTTTCCTGATCCGCATGATGTTGATGGCGATGACGGCGAAATCGCTTTGATGACAAGATGGGAGAAAGAATTAGATAAGTACGGCATTGACGTGCTGAATTTTTTAACAGCAGAGAGCAATGACCGGATGGCGGCGTTTATTCAAGCCAATCCCGCGAGGTTTACCGGATTTACATATCATCCTTTGGAACAAAAGGATGCGTATGAGGAGCTGAAAAGAGCGGTTGAAGAGCTCGGTCTGAAAGGATATAAACTGTTCGGGCCGCTGACAGACATCGAGTTTCATGATCCGTCGCTGAAAAAGCTGTGGACGTATCTGGCTGACAAAAGACTGCCTGTATTAATTCACTTCGGACTTTTAGGGAGAGCGGGGGGCATTGTCAGCCATCGCAACATCAACCCGCTCTCCATCTATCGCGTCGCGAGAGAGTATGCTGATATACCGTTCATCATTCCGCATTTCGGCGCCGGATATTATCAGGAACTGCTGCAGCTGTGCTGGAGCTGCCCGAATGTGTATATTGACACGTCCGGCTCAAATCAGTGGATGAGGTGGATGCCGTACCGGCTTGATTTGGAAATTCTGTTTCGAAAGACATCTGAATTAATCGGTGCTGAACGGATCATCTTCGGGACGGATTCGAACGGATTTCCGAGAGGATATGTATACAGATATCTTCAGGAGCAGGTGAGGACCTGCCGGGAAATCAATATGCGGGAAGAAGATATAGAAAACATTTTCGGCAACAACGCGCGGACATTATTGAAAATCGCCCGGAAAGAAAAGGAAGTAAATACGTGATACAGCCGATGCGCTCTTTGGCAGGTTTATGCCGGAAGGCGCATTTTTAATTCATACAAAAAACAGTTGACAAGTCGGAATAATTTGAATTAACATGATATTCAAATTTAAAAACAAACGGGTTGCCGATCGGACCGCCGAAGGCTCCCATCTCTGCAAGCAATCGGAGATGGGGGCCTTTTTGTTTTTCGATCGCATGCGGCAGAAAGAGAGGGGAAGACAGATGGCTGTAACCATCAGCATACAAGAAAAAGCTTTTGAGCATGAAGGCCGGAAAACGCCGGTGCTGAATGATATTGAGCTGTCAATTGCATCGGGAGAATTTTTGACTGTCATCGGACCGAGCGGATGCGGCAAAAGCACGCTTTTAAAATTGATTGCCGGTCTTGATACCGATTATAAAGGCTCTGTCGCAATAAACGGCCGCAATGTGTCGGGACCGGGCATCCGGCAGGGATTTATCTTTCAGGAGCACCGGCTGTTTCCCTGGCTGACGGTAAAACAAAACATCGCTGCCGATCTCAATATGAACGACCCGGCCGTTCGGAAAAAAGTGGATGATCTGATTGAGGTTGTCAGGCTGCAGGGAGCGGAGAACGCTTATCCGCGCGAATTATCCGGCGGCATGTCGCAGCGGGTTGCCATCGCCAGAGCCCTTTTGCGTGAGCCGGAGGTGCTGCTTTTAGATGAACCGTTCGGGGCGCTTGACGCTTTTACGAGAAAACATTTGCAGGATGTGCTGCTTGATATATGGCGCGAGAAAAAAACGACGATGATTCTTGTCACGCATGATATTGATGAATCCGTCTATTTAGGCGATAAGCTGGCGATCCTCAGGGCAAAGCCCGGCCGGCTGCACAGCCTGATGCCGATTCAGCTTCCGCATCCGCGCAATCGGACGTCAGCGAATTTTCAGGCCGTCCGGCAGAAGGTGCTTTCTGAATTTGAGAAAACGGAAGACCTCCGGTTTGCGGATGGGTCCGGAATATAGAAGGGACGAAGCGAAGTGAAAAAAATCATCATTCTTTTAGCTGCAGCAGTCATGATGTCAGCCGGATGCAGTGCCGACGGGACAGGAGGGAGCGGGGAAACGGTGAAAGAAATCCGGATCGGCATCCAGCAGAGTTTAAGCCCGCTTCTCATTGCCAAGGAAAAAGGCTGGTTTGAAGAGGCCTTCAAAAAAGACGGAATAAAAGTAAAATGGGTCGAATTCCAAAGCGGTCCTCCGCAATTTGAAGGTCTTGCCGCCGATAAGCTTGATTTTTCCCAGGTCGGCAATTCACCGGTCATTTCCGGTCAGGCGGCGGGAATTGATTTTAAAGAGATCGGGCTGTCTCAGGACGGGTTAAAGGCAAACGGCATTCTCGTAAACAAGGGCAGCGGGATTCAGAGCCTGAAAGAATTGAAAGGTAAAAAAATCGCCGTAGCCAAAGGCAGCAGCGGCTTTGATTTTCTCTATAAAGCTTTAGATAAAGCGGGGCTTTCCGCCGATGACGTCACTATCATCCAGCTTCAGCCTGATGAGGCGGTTTCCGCTTTTGAAAACAAATCAGTTGACGCATGGTCCATTTGGGAGCCGTATTTGTCGATTGAAACGCTGCAGCACGGGGCGGAAATATTGGCGAACGGAGAAAGCACAGATTTATATTCTCCCGGTTTCACATTAGTCAGAACGGGATTTTCCAAAGAACACCCGGATGAGGTTGTCCGTTTTCTGAAAGTGTTCAATAAAGCAGTTACATGGCAAAAGGAACACAAAGATAAAGCCGTCTCCTTATATGCGAAAATCAAACATCTTGATCCGAAAGTCGTCAGAAACGTGCTTAACAATACTGAGCCTCTCAATGAACCGATCGATGATGATATTGTCAAAGCCCAGCAGGAAACCGCTGATTTTCAATATCGAACAAAAGCGATTCATAAGAAAATTCATGTAAAAGACGTTGTCGACAATTCATTTATTAAAAAAGCGCTTGAAACGGGGGATGGCAAGTAATGAAAGCAGAAGCATCAACGGCTGCCGGCGCAATAAGCCAATCAGAAAAGAAAGCTCTGGCAAGATCCCGGAAGTATTCATACCAATGGATGAAAGGGATTGTACTCCCGGCTGCGGTCATCGCAGTATGGCAGTTTATCGCAAGTCTGGGCATCGTCTCGGCCGCGGTGCTCCCGTCGCCTGTCGTCATCTTGCAGACGTTTCAGGAACTTCTTCTTTCAGGTGAGCTTTGGGGTCATTTAGAGATCAGTTTATACCGGGCGGCTGCCGGATTTCTGCTTGGCGCGGGCCTCGGACTTGTTTTCGGGCTGCTGGTCGGTTTCTCAAAGCGGACGGAAGCATATCTTGATCCGTCTCTGCAAATGCTCAGGACGGTTCCGCACTTGGCCGTGACTCCTCTGTTCATTTTGTGGTTCGGATTTGATGAGACATCTAAAATTCTGCTGATCGCATTGGGGGCTTTTTTCCCCGTGTACATTAATACGTTTCTCGGACTCCGCAGTGTGGACGCGAAGCTGTTTGACGTCGCGCGGGTGCTGGAATTTAATTGGTATCAGCAGATGACGAAATTAATTCTTCCGGCATCTCTGCCGAATATCCTGCTCGGCATCAGGCTCTCCCTAGGCATTGCGTGGCTCGGTCTCGTGGTGGCGGAACTGATGGGATCGAGCGAGGGCGTCGGTTATATGATTATGGATGCCAGGCAATTCTCACAGACAAATAAGGTGTTTGTCGGCATTATCATTTTTGCGGCTGTCGGCAAGCTGACAGATGCATTGGTCAGAATGCTCGAACGGAAACTATTAAAATGGCGGAACAGTTATGAAGGATAACCTATTAAAAAAGGAGAGATTCATATGGAGATTCTTTGGTTTATTCCGACGCATGGTGACGGCCGGTATTTAGGGACGCAAACGGGAGGGAGAACGGCGGATCATCTTTATTTTAAGCAAGTGGCACAGGCGGCGGACAGACTCGGGTATACGGGGGTTCTGCTGCCGACGGGGAGATCATGTGAAGACCCGTGGCTGACGGCTGCCGCTTTAGCGGGGGAAACGAGTGACTTGAAATTTTTAGTGGCGGTCCGTCCGGGACTGATGCAGCCGTCTGTCGCCGCGAGAATGGCGTCGACAATGGACCGGCTGTCAGACGGCCGTTTGCTCGTAAATGTCGTAGCGGGCGGAGATCCTTATGAACTGGCGGGAGACGGCATGTTTATCAGCCACGATGAACGTTATAAGGCGACTGAAGAATTTTTAACCGTCTGGCGCGGACTCATGCGGGGCGAAACGGTGACATATGAAGGGGACCATATCAAAGTGGAAAACAGCAACCTCCTGTTTCCGCCAAAACAGTCTCCGCATCCGCCATTATATTTCGGCGGTTCATCACAAGCGGGAATTGAGGCTGCTGCGAAACATACAGATGTCTATTTAACATGGGGAGAGCCGCCGGAGCAGGTAAAAGAAAAGATTGAAACCGTTAAAAAACAGGCTGCGAAGGAAGGAAGGACGATGCGTTTTGGCATCAGACTTCACGTGATTATCCGGGAGACTGAGGAAGAGGCATGGGAAGCGGCTGAACGATTAATCAGCCACTTAGACGAAGAGACAATTGCGAAAGCGCAGGCTGCGCTCCGGCGCGCTGATTCATCGGGACAAAAACGGATGGCCGATCTTCATAACGGTGACCGCTCGAAGCTTGAGATCAGCCCGAATCTCTGGGCCGGCATCGGACTGGTCAGAGGCGGAGCGGGCA
The DNA here is from genome assembly GCF_003047165.1 of Bacillus sp. ZY-1-1. Lineage (NCBI taxonomy): Bacteria > Bacillati > Bacillota > Bacilli > Caryophanales > Bacillaceae > Bacillus > Bacillus sp. ZY-1-1. Next base: position 3,029,859 of record NZ_CP027061.1, on the reverse strand, counting down.
CGGCGCTTGTCGGTGATCCGCAGACTGTCGCTGATCGAATTTTAGAGTATCAGGCACTCGGCATTGAGTCGTTTATCTTTTCAGGCTATCCGCATCTGGAAGAAGCTTATTATCTGGCTGAACTCGTGTTTCCGCTTCTGCCGTTTCAGAATGAGCGGACTAAAAAGCTTGAGCGCAGATTGGGTGAAGCAATGGGAAACGACCATTTTGCAAGAGGAAATAAAGCGACAGTCTGATGACGTCGCAAGGCGGATCATTGACGGCGGGTGCTTTCTGCGGTTTCATTTCCGGGGAAATGCCGGCAGTGAAGGCGGGTATTCACCCGCCTTTTTAAGCGCTTAGCTTGCACGATGCTCATATGGATGATATGATACAAAACGTAATTATTACGATTTGTTAGGAGTGCTGAAATGGCAAAAAAATCAAAAGTAATCAAAGAGCTCAAGCGGCAGAAGCTTGTTGAACAATATGCGGACATCCGAAGAGAATTAAAGGCAAAAGGCGACTGGGAAGCGCTGAGCAAACTGCCGCGTGATTCTGCTCCGGCCAGGCTTCATAACCGCTGTACGGTGACGGGGCGGCCCCGCGGATATATGAGAAAATTTAAACTGTCCAGAATCGCATTCAGGGAGCTGGCCCATAAAGGCCGGGTTCCCGGGGTGAAAAAAGCGAGCTGGTAACATAAAAAACTCCGGATCTGTCATGAACCGGAGTTTTTGCCGTGCTTATGAAAAGTGAAAACATAAGCCAAATGCTGAATCATCATCAGAATGAAAATCAAAAGAATCGGAAAAAAAGGTAGATGCGGCTGAACCAGCGGATAAAACAAAAGCAGAACGGCTGCGGCCGGCAATGAGAAGTAAACGGCGATATAAGAAGAACGGCAAGCTTTAGCCGTCATCATTCGTTCTCTTTCATCCTGCTCCTCAAATTCATCGGGCACAAGCCTGTGCTTTTTGCCGTTTCGCTTTTTCTTTTCGGCATAGATATACAATGCGGCACAAACGGTAAACAGCAGAAACGGAGTGATATTCAGCTCAAATGAACCGCTCCCCTCCGTTTGGAAAAACTGAGCGATCCGCGGCGCCGCTTCCATAAAGGAAATAAGCGTCCAGCAGGCCAATCCGTAGAGTGCAAGGTGAAAACACGCTTTTCTTTTCAAACTCATTTTTTCTCCTCCTCCAGCCAGAAAACTTCCTCCATCGGCAGGGAGAAAGCCCGGCAGATGTTAAGCGCCAATAAGAGTGAAGGCACATAATCTCCTTTTTCAATCGCTGCAATCGTCTGTCTAGTGGCTCCGGCTTCTTTTCCGAGCGTTTCCTGAGAATAGCCGAATCTGGCTCTCAGCTCTTTTACTTTATTTTTCATCATCAGGGCGTACCTCAAGTTTTCTTCTTTTTTATATTGTATGAGATTCTTAACAAAATGTAAACTTGACTTAACATGCGGACAAAAAAAGAATTTTTTTCGACAAATTTTTTAACATTCCCTTGACGAAAAAAAAATATACATGTAATATTAGAAACATCAAATCGGTACTGACAAAAAACTTTGATGCGGGTGTAGTTTAGTGGTAAAACCTCAGCCTTCCAAGCTGATGTCGTGAGTTCGATTCTCATCACCCGCTCCATACATACGTTATTAACGCAGTGTTTCGTTTCTCTGATAAACGAAGTATTGCGTTTTTTTATGTGAAAAAAGACACGAAGGCGTGTCTTTTTATGAAAGCCAAGAGACGGTATGCGTGCCTCCGTGAATTTGTTCAAACATTTTGGTCAAGGATGATAGCAGCTCATCCGCCGCGTCGGCATGAAATGAAGGCGGGAAAAAGATCAGCTGCAGCATTTTCTTTGTGCCGGTTGTTACAGGGCGGGTGTTGATATGTCCGGTAAGGCCGCCGAAAATGCCGCCAGAGTCGGAGAAAGCAAGTACGTGTTCTTTTTCTCCGATTGTAATCGAAATCGGTTCATCTATTTCTGCGGCGTCATACGCCATGATGGGCAATGAATATTTCAAGGAGAAAAAAAGTATGGTATCATGGGCTGAATTCACACTTTCAATGAATCGTTCCAGGGAAATATCGCCGAGCATAAGCTCCATCGGCGTTTTTTGTCCTGAAAAGGCGGGACTGAGCTGTTCCATCATACGCGCCCACTCTTTAACAAAAGGCTGCTCATCTATACCGCCGTCAGCATAATCAAAGTAAAGAGATTCTTGAAATAAACGGAGGCGGCCTTTCAGCATTTGCGGAGCAGGCCCGACTTCGATCTGTTCATATAAGACGGCTGCCGCTTTGATCCCCGGCACCCGTTCAGCAATAAGTGGATCTAAACTGATGTTCAAGTGTGTTCACTCCATTTCGGGATGATAAAACTCTATTATACCCGTGCGGGAGCCTGATCACAAAGAAAGGAGGCTGTGCAAAAAATGAATATTCATAAACTGAAAGAGGAATTAATCGAATACGCCAAAAGCATCGGAGTCGACAAAATCGGGTTTACAACGGCTGATACGTTCGACAGTCTGCGGGACCGGCTGATTCTTCAGGAATCACTCGGCTATTTATCCGGTTTTGAAGAGCCGGATATTGAAAAACGGGTTACTCCGTCTTTGCTTCTCCCGAAAGCCAAATCAATCGTCGCCATCGCCCTTGCTTATCCTTCCAAAATGAAAGATGCGCCGAAGAGCACGAGAGACGGGCGGCGCGGCATTTTTTGCAGAGCTTCCTGGGGGAAGGATTACCATGATGTGCTGCGGGAAAAGCTTGATCTGCTGGAAAATTTTCTCCAAAGCAAACATGAGGATATCCGCACAAAGTCAATGGTGGATACAGGAGAATTGTCCGACAGGGCCGTGGCTGAACGGGCGGGAATCGGCTTCAGCGCCAAAAACTGCATGATCACCACGCCTGAATACGGTTCTTACGTCTATCTGGCTGAAATGATCACCAATCTGCCCTTTGAACCGGATGTGCCGATTGAAGATATGTGCGGTACGTGCACAAAATGTCTAGACGCTTGTCCGACCGGCGCACTCGTCAATCCCGGACAGCTTAACGCCCAGCGCTGTATTTCGTTCCTGACCCAGACAAAGGGATTTTTGCCGGATGAGTTCCGCACGAAAATCGGAAACCGTCTGTATGGCTGTGACACGTGCCAGACGGTCTGTCCGATTAATAAGGGGAAAGATTTTCATCTTCATCCGCAGATGGAGCCTGATCCGGAAATCGCAAAGCCGCTGTTAAAGCCGCTTTTGACCATAAGCAACCGCGAATTCAAAGAAAAATTCGGACATGTATCGGGATCATGGCGCGGCAAGAAGCCGATACAGCGGAATGCGATTTTAGCTTTGGCTCATTTTAAAGATGCCTCGTCTCTTCCGGAATTAACGGTCTTGATGCACCAAGATCCGCGCCCCGTCATCAGGGGTACGGCCGCCTGGGCCATCGGGAAAATCGGTGATCCTGATTATGCGGAGGAATTAGAAAAAGCGCTTCAAAAGGAGCAGGATGAGGACGCCATACGGGAAATTGAAAAGGGACTGGAGCTGTTATCGGTTTCTGATAAGACTAAAACCGGCCGGTCCTGACATATGTATAGAGAAAAAGCACTTGGCCGGAGTTCAAGTGTTTTTTCTTTATAAAATCGTATGGTGGGTGGAGCGCTTGAAGCATATTATTGAAGATTTAGCGGAGGCCCGGCTTCATTATTTAATCAACGGAACCGAGATGAGGCAGAATGGGCAGGCCGGCGATCTTGAGGTCCTGACGAGAAAAAAAGAGCTGTTTGAAAAACGGAAAGTTGATATCGTGAAGGCGAAGGCAAAAGCCGTCATTGTCAAAAGCAGTCTTGAGGACGACGGCACGTTATGTGTCATGTACACGATTCATTTCGAATATTTGTGCAAGGAGCATGACGGACACCTTTACTTAGAAGAGCAGATTGAGGAACGGATTGCATTTCTCTATGATGAGCTTTTGATTAAAGACCGGGAAGTAAAGAAAAAACCGGCTGGATTTTCTGACGGAAACAGCGTAATTGAATATGAGCGGAGTGAACGGGAAGATTTCGGGCGGGCGTTTCAATACGACCGTCTGGCTGCCGTGCAGTACGCGGAGAAGTTTTGGAATAAACGAAATCCCGCTTATAAAAATTTCAGCGATAATTGCACCAATTTTATTTCCCAATGTTTACATGCCGGAAAAGCACCGATGCGGGGGCATCCGAACAGAGGCTCAGGCTGGTGGATGAAGGCAAGCTCGTGGAGCTACAGCTGGACGGTCGCGCATTCGATGAAGATGTATCTGGCCCAATCCAAGGCAGGGCTTCGCGCAGTGCAAGTATCAAGAGCTGAAGAACTGATGCCCGGAGATATCATTTGCTATGATTTTGAAGGAGACGGCCGTTTTAATCATACGGCGATCGTGGTCGCAAAAGATAAAAGCAATATGCCGCTCGTCAATGCCCAAACGTATGACAGCAGGATGAGATATTGGTCATATGAGGATTCAACGGCGTATACTCCTTCCATCAGATATGCGTTTTTTCATATTACGGATGATACGACAAAAGAGTAATTAATGATATAATGGTGGGCGGAATAAAAAACAGAGGTGAACATCGTGGCATTACATGTCGTTTTATATCAACCCGAAATCCCGGCCAATACGGGAAATATCGCACGTACTTGTGCGGCAACAGACACAACGCTTCATTTGATCCGCCCGCTCGGATTCTCAACCGATGATAAAATGCTGAAGCGCGCCGGACTCGATTATTGGGAGTTCGTCAACGTCGTATATCATGATTCATTGGAAGAGTTATTTGAAGCATATGAGAACGGAAAGTTTTTCTTCATTACAAAATTCGGTCAAAAGCCGCACACATCATTTGATTACTCAAATACGGAGGAAGACTTTTTCTTCGTATTCGGCAGAGAAACGAGCGGACTTCCGAAAGAATTGATCGAAAACAATATGGACCGCTGCCTGCGTCTGCCGATGACCGAGCATGTGAGATCATTAAATCTGTCCAACACGGCCGCGATTCTTGTATATGAAGCGCTGCGCCAGCAAAATTACAGAGATTTGACGTGAGAAAAAACGCCCGCATCCGGGCGTTTTTTTATTGAATAAAAAAGACAGGCAGCAGCGGTTTACGGCATTTTTATATTTCCGGGCTTAACAACGTAACAGTGTTATGTTACAATACGTTCATCGAAGGAGCTGGATTCATGGAGGAACAACTGATTTCTAAAAAAGAATTGCTGGAAGAAACATCAATTTCATACGGGCAGCTGTACCGGTGGAAACGGAAAAATTTAATTCCTGAAGAATGGTTTATCCGAAAATCGACGTTTACAGGCCAGGAAACATTTTTTCCGAGAGCGGAAATATTAAAACGCATCTCAAAAATACAGGAAATGAAAGAAAATCTGTCTCTGGATGAAATGAGAGAAATGCTGTCTCCGCAAATGACTGATGTCAATATAACGTCTGCGGAACTGCTTCAAAAGGGACTGATTTCAAAAGCCGCGCTGCAAGTTTATGGCGAAGACGGCGTGACATTCACGTCCCGCGCGCTGCTGTCTTTATATGTGCTTGAAGGGTTTTTGCAATCGGGCAATATCAGCCTTGAGGAAGGAAAATTGGCGGCGGGGGTGCTGAAAACGTATGAGGCTTCCGAGCTGAAAGCGAATACGGAGCTTGTCATGCTCCGAAAGCTTGGCGTAACGACGTGCTTCATCGCAGACGCGGAACATATTTTATTTGAACCGACTGTCAAAGTGGTTGAACGGGTGGCGCTTGCTGCGGCATCGGAAGAATTAAAAACGAAATGGATGCAGGAGGACCATCAATGGAAGTAACAGATAAATTAATCATTAACGGTTCGGGAAGTTCAAAAGGAGGCCGTTTTCATACAGTGGAGATCAACGGGAGCGGCACGGTGTCAGGTGATGTGGAGTGCACGAGCCTTTTGTTTAACGGCAGCGGAAAAACAGACGGACATGTCAAGACGCAAACGCTGACAATCAGCGGTTCGGGGAAAATCTCCGGCAGTGCCGAAGCTGAATCCATCCGTATCAACGGAACGGGTGTCATTAAAGGTGATGTCAAAACGGAGCGGCTGAACGTCGCGGGATTTTCGTCTTTCGGCGGCGGTGTGAAAGCTGATGATATTTTCATATCCGGGAAAGCCGGGATTGAAGGTGATTGCGAGACAGAGACATTCCGTTCGGAAGGCAAATGCAAGATCGGCGGCCTGCTGAATGCCGATGAAGTCAGTATGAAGCTGGCGGCGGGAGAAAGCCGGGTGAAAGAAATCGGCTGCCGCCATTTGAAGGTGATGAGCAGAAAGAGTGTGCTTACGCGTTTTAAGCTGATGCCGGCCCCGGTGCTGACAGCAGAGCTGATTGAGGGTGACATCATTGAATTGGCGGACACGAACGCGAAGACAGTCCGCGGAAATCATGTGCGGATCGGCGCGGGCTGCACCATTGGGACGGTGGAATACAGCGGCGATTTTACATGTGATCCTACCGCTTTGGTTAACAAAGTCGTGAAACGATAGGAGGAGCTGCAATGGAAACGACAAAAAAATTGAGTCATTTAAAAATGTACGGAGCCGGACACGCTTCCGGCGGTTCCTACCAAAATGTAAGCATTAAAGGGGAAGGAACTGTCGGCGAAGGACTTCAAAGCGAACGCTGCCGGATATTCGGCACGGGACTTTTTCTCGGAGATGCCGAGATCAACAGGCTGAAAATTTTCGGAGAGCATGAAGTTGCAGGAGACTTATCAGCACATTCAGCAAATGTGATCGGCACATTGAAAATTGGCGGCTCCATGCGTTTCGCCAGAATGAGGCTGAAGGGACTTGCTGAAATTGGCGGCGGGGCCGCGGGAGAACAGTGTCATATAAAAGGCAGTCTCACCGTCGGCGGCGATTGCGAGACGGAGCTGCTTCATGTAACAGGATGTATCAATGTGGCGGGATTGTTAAACGCAGGGGACGTAAACATCCATTTGCGTTATGACCGAAGCCGCGTGAAAGAAATCGGCGGCACATCGATCACCGTCAGACGGAAACCCGGTTTTCTTAAACGGAAAGCCGGCATGCTTTCTGCTGAATTGATCGAAGGAGACGCAATTTACCTCGAATACACGGAAGCGGACATCGTCAGAGGGAAGCGTGTGGAAATCGGCCCGGGCTGCAAAATCGGAAAAATCGAGTATCAAACAAGCTGTAAGTCTCATGAAAAATCAACTGTCCAAGAACATATTCAAATATGAAACATTGTTATGTTGTACAGGAAAGGGTGCTCTTCATAAAGAGCACCCTTTTGCCGTTATTTGTTTTCAGGTTTGCTGTCGTAACCCGCAGTAAAAATGGATACTAAAAAAGTGAGAATGACCCCAAGTAAAATGATCGTTTTCATCATGTCTCCTCCTCTTTGCTTTTCCATTTGATGTCCGAGTCTGGATGAAACTGTATTTCTTTCATTATGAACGGTGCACCGGACCCTTGTCAATGACGGCCTTATAACGTCTTTATTTTTAAGAAACGAAAAGCATGTATTATCACGTCACCGCATAGATTGTAACAAAGTACCTTATTTCTAGTGCATTAACCATGATAGAGGAGGTTCTTATGGATATATTAAAGAAAATTGAAAAGTACAGAGAGGAAGAGCAGCGTCTCAAATGGGAAGGGACGTTCGCTGATTATTTGGAGATCATAAAAGAAAATCCATTGGTCGCGCAGTCTGCTCATTCTCGCGTTTTTAATATGATAAAAGACAGCGGAATCGAGGAGGATGACGGGAAAAAGACATACAGCTTTTTCTCGCGGGAGCTGTTCGGCCTTGAGGAATCTCTGGAACGGCTCGTGGAGGAATACTTTCACCCGGCTGCCAAGCGGCTCGATGTGAGAAAACGGATTTTACTATTGATGGGACCCGTCAGCGGCGGAAAGTCAACTCTTGTCACCATGCTGAAAAAAGGGCTTGAAGCCTACTCATTGACAGATAACGGCGCTGTTTACGCCATTAAAGGCTGCCCGATGCATGAAGATCCTCTCCATCTCATTCCCCATCATCTGCGCGACGACTTCTACAGAGAATACGGCATCAGAATTGAGGGCAGCCTTTCTCCGCTTAATGTCATGCGGCTTGAAGAAGAATACGGCGGCAGAATTGAGGATGTTAAAGTTGAACGTATATTCTTCTCGGAGGATAAACGTACCGGAATCGGAACCTTCAGCCCGTCTGACCCGAAATCACAGGATATCGCCGATTTGACGGGGAGCATTGATTTTTCGACGATTGCCGAATACGGTTCGGAATCAGATCCGCGCGCTTATCGGTTTGACGGTGAATTAAATAAAGCGAACCGCGGAATGATGGAATTTCAGGAAATGCTGAAATGCGATGAAAAATTTCTGTGGCACCTTCTGTCACTCACGCAGGAAGGGAATTTCAAAGCCGGACGGTTTGCGCTCATCTCAGCCGACGAATTGGTTGTTGCGCATACGAACGAAACGGAGTACCGCTCGTTTATTGCCAATAAGAAAAACGAAGCCCTTCACTCCAGGATCATCGTGATGCCTGTTCCTTATAATTTAAAGGTGTCAGAGGAAGAACGGATTTATGAAAAAATGATTTCTGAAAGTGATGTTTCTGACGTACACATCGCCCCCCATACATTAAAAGTGGCTGCGATGTTTTCTATTTTGACCCGGCTGAAGGAACCGAACCGCTCTGATATTGATCTCGTCAAAAAAATGAGGCTCTATGACGGAGAAAGCGTTGAAGGTTACAATTCCGTTGATCTGGAGGATATGAAGAAGGAATTCCATGATGAAGGAATGAGCGGAATTGACCCGCGCTATGTCATCAACCGCATTTCCTCAACGATTATCAGAAAAAATATGGAATCCATCAATTCGCTTGACGTGCTGCGTTCCTTAAAAGAAGGACTCGACCAGCATCCGTCCATCTCAGCCGAGGACAAAGAGCGGTATATGAATTTTATTTCCGCCGCCAGGAAAGAGTACGATGACATCGCCAAAAAGGAAGTGCAGAAGGCGTTCGTTTATTCATATGAAGAATCCGCGAAAACTCTCATGGACAATTATTTAGATAATGTGGAAGCGTACTGCAATAAAAATAAGCTTCGCGATCCGCTGACGGGTGAAGAAATGAATCCTGACGAAAAACTGATGAGATCCATTGAAGAGCAGATCGGCATTTCAGAAAACGCCAAAAAAGCGTTCCGCGAAGAAATCTTAATCCGCATATCCGCCTATGCAAGAAAAGGAAAACGCTTTGACTATAATTCGCACGAAAGACTCCGCGAAGCGATTCAGAAAAAGCTGTTCGCAGACTTAAAAGATGTAGTGAAAATTACGACCTCCACCAAAACGCCGGATGAACAGCAGCTTAAAAAGGTCAATGAGGTAGTGGCAAGGTTAATAGATGAACACGGCTATAATTCGACTAGCGCTAATGAACTGCTGAAGTATGTCGGAAGCTTGTTAAACCGCTGATATTTGATTTCATTGAGAGGCCCGTCTGTAAAAGGACGGGTTCTTTTGTCTGTTTTTCGCAATTGTTTGTCAATTGGAGAGTCCGGCCGGCATAAGATAAAAATAAATCTTTTCGCCGGACTTGTTTCATAAACAGGACCAAGCCGGAATACACATGTAAAACGACCATAACGGTTAAGGAGGGGAATTCATGTCCCGTAATGACAGCGGAAATTTTTTGATTTCAGAGGAAGACTGGTCCCTCCATCGCAAAGGCTTTGACGACCAGCAGCGCCACCAAAAGAAAGTGCAGGAAGCGATAAAAAACAACCTTCCGGACCTTGTCACTGAGGAAAGCATTATTATGTCCAACGGAAAAGATGTTGTGAAAATCCCGATTCGTTCGCTTGATGAATATAAAATCCGTTATAACTATGATAAAAATAAACATGTCGGCCAAGGCGACGGCGACAGCGAAGTCGGCGATGTCGTCGCAAGAGACGGCGCAGATAAAAAGCAGGGCGCCGGAAAAGGCCAGGGAGCAGGCGATCAGGCAGGCGAGGATTATTATGAAGCGGAAGTTTCATTGATGGATCTGGAAGAAGCGCTGTTTCAGGAATTAGAACTGCCTAATCTGCAGCAAAAGGAAAGGGACAATATCGTCCATACCGATATCGAGTTCAATGATATCCGGAAAACCGGGCTGACAGGGAATATCGATAAGAAAAGGACGATGCTGTCGGCCTATAAACGAAACGCCATGACAGGCAAGCCGTCGTTTTACCCTATTTATCCGGAAGATCTGAAATACAAAACATGGAATGATGTGACGAAGCCGGAATCGAAAGCTGTCGTTTTAGCCATGATGGATACAAGCGGTTCGATGGGCGTATGGGAAAAGTATATGGCGAGGAGCTTCTTTTTTTGGATGACACGATTTTTACGGACAAAGTATGAAACGGTTGATATCGAATTTATCGCCCACCATACGGAAGCGAAGGTTGTGTCGGAAGAAGATTTTTTCTCGAAAGGCGAGAGCGGAGGCACCATCTGTTCCTCCGTTTACCGGAAGTCTCTTGAATTAATTGATGAAAAATATGACCCCGCCCGCTACAACATCTATCCGTTTCATTTTTCAGACGGGGATAACCTGACTTCGGATAACGCCCGGTGCGTAAAGCTCGTCAATGACATCATGAAAAAATCGAATCTGTTCTGTTACGGTGAGGTCAATCAATATAACAGGCATTCCACCCTCATGTCCGCCTATAAAAATGTCAAAGATGATAAATTTAAATACTACATCCTGAAACAGAAATCGGACGTATTTCAAGCGCTGAAAAGCTTTTTTAAAAATGAGGAAGCCGGTATAAGCAAAGCATCGTATTAAATATAAAGCCGAGTGAAGAATCGTGCGGCCGCGGTTCTTCACCCGGCTTTTTTAAATTAAAAATAAAGAGAAAAAACGGCATAAAAAAAATCCTTAAAAAATGAAACTTTTCTCTTTACAAACCTTCTTTCATTTATTAATATTTTATCTTGTGAACTATTATTAAGGGAATGAGGTGAAAATACGGTGATTGAATCAGAGCTCGCTTTGCTCAGTTTTGAACAACTGTTTGATACTTCCAGATCGATTTACAAAAAGCAGAAAATGATTCTGGAGACAGTGCTTGAACCTTTTGATATTACAGTGCTGCAGTATCTGCTGATGTTCAAAATACATAAGAGCAAAAGCACGCAGCTTTCAAGGCTGGCTTTGTCGCTTGATCTGAAACCGGCGTCTGTCACGAGAATGACCGATATTCTGTATAAGCGCCGCCTAATGGTTCGGAGCGACTATCACGACGACCGGCGTGTTGTTATGATTCAGTTAACCGAAGAGGGGGAAGAACTTCTAAAGAAAGCTGCTGTTCAATATGCCGAAAAAGCGGCGGTCTTATACCGGCAGCTCAATACCGCTGAACTGCAGTACCTGCGCAAGCTTGCGGAAAGTTTAACGAAGCTTGCAAACGGCTGTGCAGTGAAAAACGGAAAATAAAAAAATCCCCACATATTTTTATCATCATTCCACAAAATGATAGAGGAAGAAACGAAAGGAGAAAACAAAATGAACAGAGGACGTTTAATTCTGACCAACATTATCGGTTTGATTGTTGTTCTTGCAATTATAGGCGGAGGTGCTTACTACTATTATCAAAGCACACACTATGTAAAAACCGATGAAGCGAAAGTTGCCGGCGACATGGCTGCTATCACAGCTCCTGCTGCGGGTAAAGTAACTGACTGGAACCTTGATGAGGGGAAAGAAGTAAGCAAAAACGACGTTGTTGCAAAAATTAAAGGACAGCAAAATGCTGACGTAAAAGCCATCATGGATGGAACAATCGTGAAAAACGAAGTGAAAAACGGCCAAATGGTGCAAGCCGGTACGACAATTGCCCAGGAAATTGACATGAAACACCTTTACATCACTGCAAACATTAAAGAAACAGACATTAGAGACATTGAAGTAGGAAACAAAGTAGACGTAATTGTTGACGGCGATCCTAATACAACATTTGACGGAACAGTAGAAGAAATCGGTTATGCGACAAATTCAACATTTGATATGCTGCCTTCTTCAAACTCAAGCGGCAACTACACTAAAGTAACGCAAAAAGTTCCTGTTAAAATTTCACTCAGCAACCCATCTGACAAGGTGCTTCCTGGTATGAACGCATCTGTAAAAATCTCTGAATAATACAGATCAGTCATCAAACCATGAAGGGAGGTTGTCTTAGGTGGCTAAATCAGATAATCAAGTAAAAAGTCCTAAAACATTGCTTATTGTGCTTATGGCCGGGTTATTCCTGGCGATCTTGAACCAAACGCTTCTTAACGTGGCGATGCCGCACTTAATGACCGAGTTCGGTGTGAGTGCGACGACGATTCAGTGGCTTACGACCGGATACATGCTGGTCAACGGTGTTTTGATTCCGTTATCTGCGTTCTTAATCACCCGGTTCGGACAGAGAAGCCTCTTTCTCGTAGCCATGTTCTGTTTTACAGCGGGAACGTTAGTCTGCGGAATCGCGCCTAACTTCTCAACCATGCTGATCGGCCGGTTAATTCAGGCGGTCGGCGGCGGTATCCTGCAGCCGCTGGTCATGACAACCATTCTGCTTATTTTCCCGCCTGAAAGCAGGGGGAAAGGAATGGGGATTTTCGGTCTTGCGATGATGTTTGCTCCGGCGGTCGGACCGACTTTATCCGGCTGGATCATCGAGCATTACACATGGCGCATTATGTTCTACGGCCTTGTTCCGATCGGGGCAATCGTTATTATCATAGCGTTTTTCCTCTTTAAGAACTTGGTGGAACCGCAAAAAATCAAACTCGACAGCTTGGGTGCGATTCTATCTATTGTCGGATTCGCCTCATTGCTTTACGGAGTCAGTGAAGCGGGCAGCGACGGCTGGGGAGATCCGATCGTGCTGTCTACCGTCATTGTCGGTGTCATCGCGATTGCCGCGTTTGTCATTCAGCAATTGCGCTCTGAAAAACCGATGCTTGACTTCCGGGTATTTAAATATGATATTTTCTCACTTTCCAGTGTCATTAATATCATTATTACCGTTGCGCTTTACACAGGAATGTTCCTGCTTCCGATTTACCTGCAGAACTTAGTCGGCTTTACGGCGCTGCAATCGGGTCTCTTGCTATTGCCGGGCGCGATTGTCATGCTGATCATGTCGCCGATTTCCGGTATTCTGTTTGACAAAATCGGTCCGAGACCGCTTGCAATTATCGGGCTGGTCATCACGGTCGCAACGACATTCCAGTACACAAAATTGACAATTGACACACCTTACACGCACATCATGCTTGTCTATGCCATCCGCGCATTCGGTATGTCACTGTTAATGATGCCTGTTATGACAGCCGGAATGAACCAGCTTCCGGCACGGTTGAACAGCCACGGCACGGCGATGAGCAACACGCTCCGCCAGATCAGCGGATCAATCGGAACAAGTTTGATCACAACGATTTATACGAACCGTACGACAATGCATTATTCGCAGATTGCGGATAAAACAAGCACGGCTGATCCAAGCTTCATGCAGTCGTTCCAAAGCGCGGTTTCGAATTTAATGGTCAACATGAACATGTCGCTTGATGCGGCGAAACAAACCGTTTATTCATATCTCTACAAAACAGCTTCACTTAATTCCAACGTTATGGGGATTAATGACGCGTTTATGTGGGCGACGATCTTTGCGGTTATCGGCGTAGTCCTGAGCCTGTTCTTGCGTGACGTACGGAAAGACAAACAGCGGGCGAAGAAAAAAGAGGAGCTGTCATTGCTTCCGGCCCCTAAAGAAGTGAAGGAATCTTAATCATCTGAATGGGAGGTTTCCTGAATGAAAATTTACGTAGTGTACGATAGTGAAGGCGAACACACAAAACATCTTGCTGAAGCCATTGCCGAAGGCGCACGAGAAAACGCTGAGGCTGAAGTCCTGATCGACCATGTCGATCAAGCAGACATCCGCAAGCTGAAAGACATGGATGCCATTATCTGGGGATGCCCGGGTCACTTTGGCACCATCAGTTCAGGCTTAAAAGCGTGGATCGACAGGCTCGGCTATCTGTGGGCTGAAGGCGAGCTGATTGATAAAGTCGGCGCTGTATTCTGTACGACGGCGACAACACACGGCGGATTAGAAATGACCATGCACAATCTGATCACTCCTATGTTTCACCAAGGCATGATTGTTGTCGGTCTTCCCGGCAACGTTCCTGAAAACGCGCTGTACGGCTCTTACTACGGCGCGGGCGTCACATGCCCGGTTGACAGCGATGTGCTGATGACGGAAGAAGGCCTTCAATTAGGCCGTGCGCTTGGCAGACGTGTCAGCCAGGTCACTGGTAATCTAACTGCCGGACGACAGTAAGGAGAGGGTTATATGGCCATTATTATAGCGGTTATTGCTGCTGTCATTGTGATTGCACTTCTTATCACATTCAATGTCCGCAGCACTTCTGCAGGACAGGATGTCAAAGAAGAAAAGAGAGAAGCGATCGGCACTACAGCCGAACAGCCGGAAAAGCATGATCCGGCCGAGGAGCGCTCAGCCGAGCATGCTCCCGTCGTTGTAAAATCTGAATCTCCCCGTGAGAAAAAGAATACAATGGGCGATGATGTGTACCGTCAGGCGCTTCAGAAGTTTAAGACTTCTGAGACGGATCAGGAACCAAACGATCCTGATAGCGGCGGCAAAATGCAGGATAGCAGCTATCGTGATGCGCTGCTCTCCTTAAAAAACAAAAAGAAGTAATTTAAAAGGCAAATCCGCGTAAGAGCGGATTTGTCTTTTTTTATTGAAGATATTGTAATACGTGATGATCTAGTGTACTATGTTACTCATACACTTGATCCGAATGGAGAGAGAAAGAATGACATCGTTTTTAGGTTTGCTGAAAAAAGATGCGAAAGTTTCATGGATTTGGCTCGCGGTGTGGCTTTGCGGCATGATTTGCTGGGCGTTTGCAGCCCACGTCATCGCTGCCCGTCAGAAAGAACCGCTCGTCATTTTCGGCTTTTTTACGGCAATGGGGTTTTTTCAATTTCTTGTAGCGCCGCTTTTTATGTATTATCACCTTCATAAAGAAGGAAAAAACCAGCTGTGGCTTTACAATCCGAATGGGGGATTTTATCTGCTGGCTTCCAAGCTGACGGCCTCACTGCTGTATCAGTTGATCGGGCAGCTGGCGCTGACCGGTTACGGCATTTGGATGTACCGGATGCTTTCTGCAAAAGGAGTGCTGGAACACACCATTCCCCTGGCCGGCACATTAACCGGGCTGAATGCTTACCTGCTGATCAGTTCAGCGTACTTATCTGTGATCGTGGCCGTATTTTGGACTGTTTTTCACTCATTAAAACATTTTCCCGTCCTCCGTTGGGGGATCTGCATCGTGCTTGCGTTTGTCTGGACCTATATTGACGATAAAATCATTACGCCTTTCACTTCATCTCAACATGATTTATGGCCGGTAAAAGTGTATGCGAATTTTCATTTTCATTATACGAAATTGTCCGGATGGACGATGGAGCTGAAAGCCGTCCACATTTCGCTTTTCAGCTTTCTGGCAGTGATCGTGCTTGCAGCGCTCTGTCTCGCGCTGGCCTCTATGCTGCTGAATCGAAAGGTTGAGGTGTAATGATGGAGAATGAATTTCAGTCATCCAAGCCGATTTATCTGCAGATTGCCGATCGTATATATTACCGGCTGATCCGAAGTGAGCTTTCACCGGGGGACAAACTGCCGTCCGTAAGGGAGATGGCCGTACAGATGAAAGTGAATCCGAACACGATACAAAGAACGTACAGTGAAATGGAAAGGCTGGGAATCGTGGAGACGAGAAGAGGACAGGGAACCTTTATAGCGGAAAGATCCGATCTGAAAGCAGAGCTGAAAGACAGGCTGACAAAAGACGTTTTCAAACGCTTTATTCAGGAAATGGCGGAGCTGGGGTTATCTCCTGAGGAAATGCTCGAGGGGATCAAACAATATGCGGAGGAAGCAAACGATGAATCTTGATTTTAAACGCGTAACAAAAAAATACGGCCGCAGGATCGCGGTCAGCGATGTATCATTTTCATTGTCTCCGGGTAAAATCTACGGAATTTTAGGGCCGAACGGAAGCGGTAAATCAACAACGCTTAAAATGCTTGCAGGGCTTGCTTTTCCGACATCGGGCGCCGTCCGGATGGGAGAGTGCAAAGTAAGCAGGAACATGCTGTTTCGTACGGCTTATTTAACCGAACATGATATGTTTTCCGCCCGGACGACCGTCGGTGATATGCTCACGTTTTATCATTCGCAATTCCCGGATTTTCAGCTGGAAAAAGCACATAACCTATTAGCGGAAATGAATCTTTCAGCGAAGCAGAAGATAAAAGAGCTGTCCAAAGGCAGCCGGGGCAGGCTGAAAATCGTTTTGGCCCTGTCGAGAAAAGCATCGGTCATTCTGCTGGATGAGCCGTTTTCAGGTCTTGATCCGGCGGTCAGGGAGTCGATTGTCAACAGTCTCGTATCTTATATTGATTTTGACAGCCAGATCGTCGTCATCGCCACGCATGAGATCGGCGAGATTGAGACGCTGTTAGACGAAGTGATGGTTTTCATAAAAGGGAAAATCGCTGAACGGCGCGAGGTCGAAGAAATTCGGGAACAGGAAGGAATGTCCGTGCTGCAATGGTATAGAAACGTCATGCAGGCGCACGAAATAGAAGGGGGATTCTAATTGGAAACGGTATTAGAACTGCAACAGGTAAAGAAAACGATAAAAGGACGAACGATTATTCATGATCTGAGCTTCTCCGTCCGGGCGGGCGAAGTGTTTGGATTTTTAGGGCCGAACGGAGCGGGGAAAACCACTACGATCAGAATGATGGTCGGATTAATGAAACTGTCTCAGGGAGACATCGTAATCTGCGGGGAATCCATTACGAAAAACTATGCAAAAGCGGTCAGGCACGTCGGAGCCATCGTGGAAAACCCGGAGCTGTACAAATTCCTGAGCGGCTATAAAAATTTACAGCAGTACGCAAGGATGGTAAAAGGCGTTACGAAAGAAAAAATAGATGAGGTCATCGAGCTCGTCGGGTTGCAGGACAGAATACATGACAAAGTAAAAACCTACTCTCTCGGAATGAGACAGCGTCTCGGCCTCGCCCAAAGCCTGCTGCATAATCCTAAGGTGCTGATTCTGGATGAGCCGACAAACGGCCTCGATCCCGCCGGCATCAGAGAAATCAGGGACCATCTGAAAAAGCTGACACGTGAAAAAGGAATGGCTGTCATCGTCTCAAGCCATCTTCTGTCAGAAATGGAGCTAATGTGCGATCGAATCGGCATTCTGCAAAAAGGAGAGCTTGTCGATATTCAAAAAGTAAGGGATGAAGGAAAAGAGGATAAAGATACATACTTCTTCCATATTGAACAAAGAGAAGAGGCTCTTGCCGTTTTGAGTCAGTTTGACTGTGTGAAGAAGACAAACGGCATTGAGATCCAGCTGTCCAAACAGGAAGTGCCTGATGTGATATCACTGCTCGTCCGTGAAAACATCCGCTTATATGAAGTGAAAATCATGACAAAATCTTTGGAAGACCGTTTCTTGGAAATTACCGGCGGGACGAAAGAGGAGGTTCAATATGTTTAAGCTGATCTATAATGAATGGATTAAAATTTTCTGCCGCGTCGGGACGTGGGCTATGATTGTGATTTTAGGCGTTTCGATGATCGGTTTTGCGCTTCTGTCAAACCATTTCACCTCGAGCGAAGCCAATCCGAATTGGAAACAGGAGCTCCAGGCTGAAAACAAAGAAATGAAACAGCAGATGAAGGAAACCGGAAATCAGACGCTCATTGATAACCTGAAACAGAATGTCGCGATAAATCAATACCGTATGGATCATAACATCCCCGAGGATACAGGGTACACAGTGTGGTCATACGTAGCTGATTCTTCGATGATGACTGTTTTGACCGGGCTGTTTACGATTATCATTGCCGCAGGCATCGTGGCGAATGAGTTCAACTGGGGGACGATCAAGCTGCTGGCCATCCGTCCGCTCAGCCGTTTTCAGATTTTGCTATCTAAATATATGACAGTGCTGCTGTTCGGACTGCTGATGCTTGTGATTTTATTTGCCGGCTCCGCTCTGTTGGGATTGGTCTTTTTCGGTACAGGCGGAGATACTGCGGCTGATGTTCATCTCGTATACAAAGACGGCCATGTTTTTGAGCAAAATATCATCGCTTTCCTCGCTAAAACATATGTCTATGAATCTGTCTCCGCTTTTATGCTTGCGACGATGGCGTTTATGCTGTCTGCGGTATTCCGGAACAGCTCATTAGCGGTCGGATTTTCTATTTTTCTATTGGTTATGGGGAACACGGCGACGGTATTTCTTGCTGCGAAATTTGAATGGACCAAATATATTTTATTTGCGAACACGGATTTGTCGCAATATATGAACGGGGCTCCTTTAGTAGAGGGGATGACGATGACATTTTCGGTTGTGATGCTTGTGATTTACTTCGTTATTTTTCTGGCGCTTGCATTCGGCGTATTCTTAAAACGGGATATTGCCACCTGATATAAAAAAGCTGTTTTGCCTTTGCAAAACAGCTTTTCGTTTTAGATGAAAAAAAACCTGCCGGCGTACACCGGCAGGTTTTTTAAACAATTTATGCTTTTGTTACGTTAGCAGCTTGTGGTCCGCGGTTTCCTTCAACGATTTCGAAAGAAACAGATTGGCCTTCTTCTAAAGTTTTGAAGCCTTCGCCTTGAATAGCAGAGAAGTGAACGAATACATCGTCTTGACCTTCTACTTCGATGAATCCGAATCCTTTTTCAGAGTTGAACCATTTTACTTTACCTTCTAACATGAAATTTCCTCCTAAAGCGACAAACGCTTAAATTCACTATTCTTGCTCTAAAACAAACTTCCAAGACGAAAACTCTTACAAAACTTTCTTCTTAAAGATAGTTCGAACAAAAATAATTACCTTTACTCTACCAGTAATCCGAAGAAAAAACAACTGCTAAATGTAACTTTTTTCGAAATAACATGTTTTAAGAGGAAAACGCTCTGATACGGAAATCTGATTTGAGACCAGAACAGCCCATTTGCAGCTGATAAAAACCGCTTTGCAGCCTCTTAAGGAAGCAATTGACAACCCTTTTTTTAATCGGTATTGTATGTAATCATGAGCCCGAATACCATGGTGCAGCTTCTGTACATAAAAATAGATAGGGAGTAGGTCAACTTGAATCTGCGGCTTATAAACAGTCTGTTTCTTTTCATTTTGATCATGTCACTTACTTCATGCAATTATCCTGACGGGAACCGGACCATTACTATCGGAATCAATGAATCTGATCAATCGATCTGGGAGTTTGTCGCGAAAAAAGCCGGTGAGGAAGGATTGCAGCTTTCTTTGGTAACGTTTTCGGATTATGCTGAGGCCGATTTGGCACTTGCCGGCGGGGATCTCGACGCCAATGCGTTTCAATCCGTTACTAATTTTAAATCTTTGCCGCCTCACGTGAAAAAGAAGCTGGCTCCTTTAGGAACGACATATGCGGCATCGCTGGGGGTGTATTCCAAGCAACATAAACGGCTGAAGGATATACCGGACGGAGCGGTCATTGCCGTGCCTGATGAAGCGGCGGCCTTCGGCAGGGCGCTTTTTCTCATGCAGGAGGCCGGACTGATTACATTGAAAAAGGGATTCAGCGGTACGGGGTCAACGGATATGATCAAGGACAACCCGAAGCATCTGACCTTAAAAACGGAAACAAAAAAGAACGCCTATCAGGCGGCGGAACATGCTGACGCAGCAGTTCTCAGTCAAAGCGAGGCGAAAAAAGCAGGATTTCATGCGGAGAAGGACGCGCTGATCCGATCGGCGCAAATGAAGGAAGCGTATATTCATCTGATCGCCGTCAGAGCTGAGGATAAAGATGATGAACGGACGCAAAAACTCCTGTCTTTGTATCAATCAGATGATACCGCGGCGTTGATTGAAAAAGAATATGAGGGCAGCCTGATTCCCGTTTTCCTGAGGGGCGGCTTTCTCACTGAAAAGAAAGAATGATTTCCTCTTCGGGCGATCATTCTTTTTTTTCAGTGCTGCACACTTGATTGCGCCCTGATGTTTTCGCTTTGTACAGCATCCGGTCCGCGATCAGGGGCAATGTCTGAGGGTCCGGTGTATTTGTCGGATAATGCGCGATGCCGAGGGAAACGGTCACGGGAATTGTATCTCCGCTCGTCAGCAGAATCGGGTTCGCGTCAATCGTGTGCCTGATTTCCTCTGCGAGGTGAAGCCCTTTTGTATACGTGCAATTGGGCATAAGCACGGCAAATTCTTCCCCGCCGATGCGGGCTGACGTATGAGAACTGCTGAGTAAGAACCTCAGGCGCGCCCCCAGTTCCTTCAGCACTTGGTCCCCTTCATAATGGCCGTATTGATCATTGATCTGCTTAAAGTGATCAATATCCAAATAAATAAGCGCGAGCTGAGACGAGGGGGATTGAGACGTCCGATCGTACAGAACGCGCGAGACTTCCTCGAATTTTCTCTTATTAAAAATTCCCGTCAGAAAATCATAATTCGCTTGAAACTTGTATTGCTTGAACAAAACGCGGGCATCGGCTTCGTGTTTGATGATATACAGTGACAGCATTCCGCCCAAGATGGAAATGAGCCAATAATAAACGAGGGCCCCGGCAGGCTGTTCAGGCATAAGAAACAGCAGCGTCAAGGTGAAAATAACATTTGAAAAAAGCAGCATAACGAACGCCATTTTATGATCCGGCTTTTTTCCTCTGAGGACGGCCGCAGAAAGTATCGCAATAACCCCGACGGCGGCGATGGAAAAAATGGCGCTTGCATTGAAATTGATCAGGATACGGCCTGCGACGATAATCGCAAAGGCGGCTGCCGTAGACACCCAGCCTCCGTAAAGAGCGGCGATGATAATGGGGATATTTCTGAGATCAATGATGGAATCGGAGTAAGAAAAGCCGAAAGCAATCAGAAAAACCCCTAAAAGCCCGCAGACCGTCCCCTTCAGTAATTGAAACATCGGACGGTCTTCTTTATACGAAAGCGACTCTTTAAAAAGAAGGGTGAACAGATAATTAAATGTGATTAAAATCGTTAAATTAAGAAACAGTTCCTTCAGCATAACAATCACCCTTATATAAGTTACTAGAGAAAGGGTGGAAAGAAAAGAGAAAAATCAATAAAAATACATATATTGTCAATTCTTACTTGACCGATCGGAATTGATATAATATAGTGTTAAAGGATAATGAGCAAGGGAGTGTTTACCTGTTTTGGAGAATTTATTTGTAGTCTTACATGTTTTTATTATGCTTTTGCTTATAGCAGGTCTGTTTGTCATGCAAAAAAAACACGTTTCCTTTTCTAAACGTGTCTTTACCGCGCTCGGACTAGGCATTGTATTCGGTTTTGCACTGCAATTGATTTACGGGCCGGCATCACATATCGTGACACAAACGGCCGATTGGTTTAATATCGCCGGCGGCGGTTATGTCAAATTGCTTCAGATGATCGTCATGCCGCTAGTCTTTATTTCTATTCTCGGCGCATTTACGAAGCTGAAACTGACCCATAACATCGGGAAAATCAGCGGACTGATCATCGGAATTTTGATCGCCACGACAGCAATTGCCGCGGCAGTCGGAATTGTTTCGGCGCTTTCCTTTGATCTGAAAGCCGTCCATATCGACCAGGGAAGCACCGAGTTATCAAGAGGCCAGGAGCTGCAGCAAAAATCTGAGGATATGACGGCCAAAACGCTGCCTCAGCAAATCGTTGAGCTTCTGCCGGGAAATCCGTTTCTTGATTTCACGGGAGCCAGACCGACTTCCACCATCGGAGTCGTTATTTTCGCCGCTTTCCTCGGCATCGCTTTTCTGGGCGTGAAACGGAAGCAGCCGGAGCACGCTGCGACGTTCAGCGGAATTGTCGATGCGGTATACGCGATTATTATGCGTGTCGTGACGTTAATTTTAAGATTGACGCCTTACGGGGTATTGGCGATTATGACAAAGACGATCGCGACAAGCGACATCGACAGCATTGCGAAACTGGGGATGTTTGTGATCGCTTCATACGCCGCGCTTATCGTCATGTTTATCATTCACCTGCTGCTGATTACGTTCAGCGGTTTAAATCCGATCACATACGTGAAAAAAGCATTTCCTGTCATGGTGTTTGCGTTTACGTCCCGTTCAAGCGCAGGGGCTTTGCCGCTTAATATTAAAACGCAAAAAAGCATGGGCGTCCCTGAAGGAATTGCGAACTTCGCCGGTTCATTCGGTTTATCGATCGGTCAAAACGGCTGTGCCGGCATTTACCCGGCGATGCTCGCGATGATGATTGCGCCGACAGTAGGGCAAAACCCGTTTGAACCGGGATTTATCATCTCCGTCATCGCCATCGTGGCAATCAGTTCATTCGGTGTAGCAGGCGTGGGGGGCGGCGCGACATTTGCGGCTCTGCTCGTCCTATCCGCTTTGAACATGCCTGTCGCGCTTGCCGGGCTGCTCATTTCAATTGAGCCGTTAATTGACATGGGGCGTACCGCCTTAAATGTCAGCGGCAGTATGACCGCAGGGCTGTTAACAAGTAAAATGACGAAGGAAACCGATACCGCGGTGTACAATGATTCCTCAATCGTCATTGAAGCTGAAGAAGCTTAATAAAAAAGCAGATAGCGCTAAAACGAAAAATCCTTCATCGTTGAACGAATGAAGGATTTTTTTCGTTTCTAATGATTTCCGGGTTCAATTTCTTCCAGCATATTCATCACGGTGCTGTCATTTAAAACATTTACCGCGCTTTCTTCGAAGTGAATCGGCTCGGTATAGTGAGGCTTCGGCGAAGTTTCTTTACTGCGGTCTGCCTGTCCGTCCGTATGGGATGAGCCGGAGTGATTGCGGGAAGTCTGCTCATGCTGCTGTCCGCCGGATTCCCCGCCGAAAGCCTGTTTGATCAGCTCGGCAGGCTGCACGGAGCCTGTTTGTGAATGCCGTGCTTTGTCCGTGTGCTGCTGTCCGCCGGATTCCCCGCCGAAAGCCTGTTTGATCAGCTCGGCAGGCTGCATGGAGCCTGTTTGTGAATGCCGTGCTTTGTCCGTGTGCTGCTGTCCGCCGGATTCCCCGCTGAAAGCCTGTTGAATCAGGTCAGCAGGCTGCATGGAGTGTGTACCATCTTTATGCTGCATTCGGCCTGAAACCATTCCGGAGATTTTCCGGCGGATTTCGGGTGATAAAGCTGCAATCAGAATCGATGATCCGATCAGCAGCGCTGTCGGGCTGATGCCGCTTTTTTGTCTGAACAAGTTAAATCCCTCCTCATTCAATTGATTACGCTTACCTTTCCCTATCCTTCTGATATTTATCCAAACCGCTCAGAATGCAAACGGCGTGCATAAATCCCGCCAAATAGAAAAACCTATACGTAAAGTGAGAAAGGAGGAATTCACATGATAAAAAAACAAGCAGTTATTTCTGCCCTTCTTCTGCCGATGCTGATTACCGCAGGGTGCAGTATGGGGAACCAGGGAGAAGGAAAACGAAATGACAACCGCACCCAGAATGTAAATTACCGCAACACACCTAACGACGGTGCGACAAATATGAATACAGTGAACCGTCATAACCAAAACACCGATCACAATGACAACCGTAACCTGAGAGTGGCTGATAAAGCCGCCGACAAGGTGACTGATTTAAAAGAAGTTAAAAATGCGACTGTGATCGTTGCCGGAAACAGCGCTTATGTAGCCGTTGTTCTGACAAACGGACAAAAAGGCGCCATCGCCAACCATTTGAAAAATAAGATTACCGATAAGGTGAAATCAGCCGATAAACATGTCCGGACTGTATATGTATCAGCGAACCCGGACTTCGTTGAACGTATGCAAGGCTACGGAAAACGAATCCAAAACGGCCATCCGGTATCCGGACTGTTTGATGAATTCGGCCAAATGGTGCAGCGTGTATTCCCAAACCCCAATAAATAAATGAATGGAAAAGCCGCATTTGCTGCGGCTTTTTTATTTTATCTGCCGTCACGACCCAGCGCTCCTGAGCATAAAGTAAAGAATGAGATGAAAATTAAAGGATCGGGGAGGGGAGCTTGTTTGCGTGACGGCATGGGGAAACGGGCGGCATTCACTCTGATCCTGTGCGGAGTCCTTGTCATATTGGCTGTCAGTTCAGCCGTTTCAGTAAGTATGATGTACGTCCTGTCAGGCCAAAACAGCCGCTCTGTTCCGACGAAGGAACAAGTGACTGAACACATGAATAAAGAAATTTACAAACATACAGCGATTTACTATACGGCGGATGAAAAGCCGCTCTTGGATCTGACCAAGCTTACGCTGGACCACGCAAAGCGTATCAACCAAATCATTGTCGGCTATAAAGGAGCGGCGCCTCTTGAACTCATTTTCTTTTCGGATGAAGCTGAAATGGAGCAATACTCAGGATTGAAAAATGTAGTCGGTTTTTATTCAGAGCAGGAGCAGATGATGGGGCTTTTGCCAGAAGAGAAAAAACAGCTTTTGAAAAAAGATGAGCTGGCCGTTTTCATGTATAAGCAATTGATTATACATGAATATACACACTACGCATTTCATCAAAAAACGCGTCAATTGGGGACGGATACGTCTGTATTTCCGCTTTGGTTTCATGAGGGGCTGAGCGAGTGGGTTGCGCATTATGATGTGGTCATTGATCCGATTGCATTTTCCGTCGTGCCGTTTGATCAATTAACGACCGACCGAAAATGGCAGAAATCGCGTATGGAATATGAAACGGATGTTTATTTGCAAAGTTTCTATATGATAAAGGATTTAACCGAAACATTCGGAGAAGGCATTATCTTAACCATTATCAATAAAACCGCCGAAACACAGGATTTTGAAAAAGGCTTTGAAGCGGCTACGAAAGAAAGCCTGAAACAATTTGAACATGATTTCACAAAAGCATATGAAAAAAAGAAAACGGCATTGGAGAGTCAGGTTTCCAACGCCGTTTTTTTCATTAATGGAGGTTTTGCTGCTGCTGTCCCATTTGTCCTTTAATCGGAGGCATTTGCGGCTGTCCCTGCGCCGGCGCAAATGAATTCAGCATGGTCTGCATATCTTGTGCATTGAGCTGAGGAACCTGATAATAACCGTGTTTGTTTTGGTATAAGAAGATTTCATACGCCATTTCGACATATTGCTGAATTTGGGCGGAGAGCACTCTTCTTGTGACGGGATTGGTCATTTCAAGCGAGCTCATCGTCAAGAGAGAAGCTTGAGCTTTAATCAGGCCGAGCATATGGCCGCTTATTCCGAGATCTTTGACATCATTTAATGATTGATTCGGTTTTTTCGGCTGAGTCGGTTTTATACCGTAGACGGCCTGGTTCTGTTCCTCCATCATATATGTCGACGTTTCCTGAGAAGGCTTTTGGCCGGTCTTAAAGCATTCTGCCGTCAGATTATAGAGTCCGAGAATGAATTGATACTGGCGGTCAAGAATGTCGGCCAGCTGCTGATCCTGTATAAACTGTCTGAGCATCATAAATTGATCCAAAACGCCGACTGTTCCGGCCAGCACTTCATGCATATCGAAAAGCTCATGTCCTCCGTGATTCACTTGCGGTGAACCCGGAATCCCCTGATTTACTGGCGGCTGCTGCTGATTCTGCTGCTGTTCCACTGGTTGTTTTCCTCCTTCATGTCAAATCACATTTAAGATGTGAAAAAAGCCGATCCGTTATACATTAAGACTTATTTCGTTACGTGGGGATTATTTACTATTTTGCGCCAGCGAAGACAATCTTTACAAAAAAGTGATGTGATTTTTAACAAAATAAGCTAACGTATTTCTTAGAAGACAGGGGGGAAATGAATGAAGAAAAAAAGGGGTTTGCGTCTTTCGTGCTGTTTGCTGACGGTTTGTTTTATGATGTTCAGCGTGAAAGATGCGGAAGCAATCGGACAAGCCGGATCACTGAATGAAGCTGGAACGGATAAAGCGTATAAAGAACGGCAGACTGAAGACTCCGGCCGTATCCCGCTCAGAATCATCAGCATGAATGACCTGCACGGAAAAATTGATCAGCAATATGAGCTTGACCTTAACGGAGACGGTAAACCGGATGGCACTTTCGGACGGATGGACTACGCCGCCGCGTACATTAAAAAGGCGAAGGCCGAGAAAGAACACGCCTTTGTCGTACATGCGGGCGATATGATCGGGGGCAGCTCTCCCGTGTCAGCCCTTTTTCAGGATGAACCGACAGTAGAATTGATGGAAGACATCGGTTTTGATGTCGGAACTGTCGGCAATCACGAATTCGATGAAGGAACGAATGAGCTTAAACGGATCATCAATGGAGGAGATCATCCGGACGGTAAGGGGACAAGCGGTTATGACGGCCAAAATTTCCCGCTCGTCTGCGCCAACTGTAAATTGAAGTCAGGGGAGTCCTTTCTGCCGCCGTATGAAATCAAATACGTTTCCGGAATTCCGGTCGCATTTATCGGGGTTGTAACCAGATCGGCGGCAGGCATGGTCATCCCGGACGGAATTAAAAATATTACGTTTACGGATGAGGTAAAGGCCGTCAATGACGCCGCCGCAGACCTGAAGAAAAAAGGAATTAAAGCAATCGCCGTGCTCGCCCATATGTCTGCTGAACAAAATGGCTCAGCCATCACGGGAGAATCCGCAAAGCTTGCAAGCGGAACAGACTCAGAGATTGACGTGATTTTCGCCGCGCACAATCATAAAGTCGTAAACGGAGAAATCAACGGCAAGCTGATCGTGCAGGCATTTGAATACGGAAAAGCAATCGGAATCGCCGATCTCGAACTAGATAAAGAATCGAAGGATATCGTGAAAAAATCAGCGGAAATCCAATATATCGATCAAAGTAAAATCAAGCCTGATCCGGATGCGGCAGGCAAATTAAGCAAATATGAAGAGAAAGTGAAACCGATTATCAGCGAAGCGGTCGGGGAAGCGGCCCATGATATAACGGGCGGGTATTCAAATGACGGCGACACGGCGCTCGGAAATCTGATTGCCGACGGTATGAAAGCGAAGATGAAATCCGATTTTGCGCTTATGAATGGGGGAGGCATCCGGGACGGCATAAAAAAAGGGCCGATCACATGGGGAGATCTTTATAATGTACAGCCGTTCGGCAATGTGCTGACGAAGCTTGAAATCAAAGGAAAAGATTTGCGGGAGATCATCAACGCGCAAATTTCTCCGGTGTACGGACCGGATTACAGCATCAGCGGATTTTCCTATACATGGAACCCGGAAACCGGACAAGCGGTGGATATGAAAATGGCGGACGGTACAGACATACAGCCCGAAAAAGGATATACAGTAACAGTCAATCAATTTATGGCGACGGCATCGGGGGCAAAATACGGTCCGATCGGGAAACTCGGCAAGAATCCGGTGACGGGGCCTGAGGATTTGGAAGCGACAGTAGACTATGTCAAAAGCTTTTCCGCACCGATTTCTTATCAAACCGACGGCCGCATCCGCACGGCATCAGACGCCGAAACACCTGATGACACCGGCAATCAGCCGGGAAGCGGGGAAACACCGGGCAGCACCGGGCCTGATAAAGGAGAAAAACCTCAAACGGAAAAACCCGCTAAAAAACCGGATGCAGCAGAACAGCCTGATCAAACCAAAAAACCTGAACGTCCTGTCGTAAAAGAAGCAGCATCTGATACAGTGCAGTCAATTCCCGAATCCCATACGGCGTCTGCCGCAGATTCGGAACAAAGCACAGAACAGACTGAAAGCGGCACACAAAAAGGCCGCCCATTGCCTGATACTTCAGCGGGCAGCCATCAGACGGCATTGGCCGGCCTGGTGATCACGGGTGCCGGCGTATATTGGCTTTTCAGAAAGAAAAGGGGAACCCGCACACGATGAACAAACTGAAACATATTCCGCTTCTCGTCATCATCGCAGGTGTTATCATCACATGTTACGGTAGCTGGAAGATCATTGATTCACATATGAAAACGAACCAATCGCTTGAAGAAGCAAAAAAAGCAACAGAACCTGTCTTGGAAAAGAACGAAACAAAAAGCGCTGTGCAGGCACAGCGCAAAAAAGAATTTCACCCCGAAACGGGTGAGGCAAGCGGCATTTTAGAAATCCCTGAAATTGACGCTGAGCTCCCGATCGTCGAAGGGACTGACGCAGATGATTTAGCAAAAGGCGTCGGACATTATAAGGACAGCTATTATCCTGGCGATCACGGCCAAATTGTGTTATCCGGCCACAGGGACACGGTGTTCCGCCGGACCGGCGAACTGAAAAAAGGAGACAGACTGAACGTGATTTTGTCTTACGGCACGTTTTCTTATAAAATCAGCCGTACAAAAATCGTCAGCCGGGATGATACGTCTGTCATCACCCTTCAACACAAGCGGGAGGAACTGATCCTGACCACTTGCTATCCGTTTTCTTACATTGGAAATGCGCCGAAACGATATATTATATATGCCGACCCGGTTTAAGAAAAATACGTTTCGGTAAAATGAGCCAGATCAGCCGGCATCGGCGCCTCGGCAACGATTTCTTCTCCTGAGATCGGATGGACGACACTGACTTTTTTGGCGTGAAGCGCCTGCCTGTGAAACAGCGCCCTGCTTCCGCCGTACAGGTCATCGCCCGCCAACGGATGGCCGATGCTTGCCATATGCACCCTGATTTGATGTGTTCTCCCGGTTTCCAGTTCAAGCTCTGCCAATGTAAGCTGCGCACCGGGATGATAGCCCTTCACTTTGTAATGGGTGACGGCGGCTTGTCCGCCGGGTGAGACGCGCCGTCTGACGGAATGTGACCTGTCGCGGCCGATCGGCGAGTCAACCGTGCCTTTTTTCGGCGTGACTTTTCCTTCCGCCGCGGCGATATAGGTGCGTTTTAATGTTTTGGTTTCGAGCTGACGGTCAAGGATTGCATGGGCCAGGCGGTGTTTCGCGAAAACGACCGCGCCTGACGTGTCACGGTCAAGACGGTGAACGTGGCGCACTTTCGCTTGTTCGCCGTTGATTTGAAAATGGTAAGCGATCAGGTTGCTGAGGGTTCCGGTCTGACCCTCTTCATTTGGATGAGTCGGCATTCCCGCCGGCTTATTTGCAATCAGCATATGACTGTCCTCAAATAAAATGTCCGGCTCTCCGTATTCAGGAATTACCGAAGAACCCGTTTTTTCCTGAAGATCAATGAATAAGCGGTCTCCGGTTTTCAGTATGATGTTGTTTTTCGGGGATGTCCGATTCACCTGAATGCTTTTTTGGTTCATCCATTCCGTTATCACGGGTTTTGACGCCTGGAATTCAGATTTCAGGACTGAAAACAGCCATTGTCCGGCGTGTTTTTCCGTAATCAGGAGTTCCAGACCGCGGTCATTTTGTTTCATATCATAAAGCTCCTTTTCAAGCGGAAAGCGGCTGTTTCAATAGGAAACACTTACCTTAGCTTTCGCGTTTTTTTCTATGCTATTCTTGATAAAGATTAAGGATATTCACATGGCAAGAAAGGTGATTGATGTGAGAATTGTGAACGCAGCGACTGACGGACAAGAAAGCGCGATACAAGAGCTTTCCTCTGAATTGTTTCAAAATGTCTTTCCTCTTTATTTCTCCGAACTGGAAATTCAGCGCTTTAAAAAAAGGGGCGTATTGTCTTTACAAAACCAACGTTACCAAGGAACTTTAAAAGAAGCGTTTCAAATTATGGCTTGTCTGCAAACGGTACATATCATGCTGTCAAAGCCGCACCCCGTATATGACGTCAAAGAGCGGGCGCTGTTTGATAAAAATTGCGCTTTGCTGAATGAATGCGGAATGAATTTTCCCTTTACCTATGATGATTTCGAGACAGGGGCCGGATCAGAAGCCTGCGGTCACAGAAGGCTGATCTGACGGGTATAAAGAGCCTTTTGACAGGCTCTTTTTTGCTTCCTTGACATGATACCACAATTTCTTTCCTCTAACTCCCTTTATAATGAGTCAAATCCCCGAGCATAATAAAATGCGAAAGGGGTGCTTTACAATGAGTTCAATCAAACAATCAATGACTACCCACGTGGCTACCGTTTCTCCCAACCAAACGATCCAGGAAGCGGCTGCGCTGATGCACCAGCATAATGTCGGAGCAATTCCCGTCGTTGACGGAGGGGAATTAAAAGGAATGCTGACAGACCGTGATATCGCATTGAGAACAACGGCTCAAGGCCGCGACGGCCAAACACCTGTTTCACACGTGATGTCTTCTCAAGTTGTATCCGGAAACCCGGAAATGAGTCTTGAAGAGGCGTCACATCTGATGGCCCAACACCAAATCCGCCGCCTTCCCATTGTCGATCAAAATCATCTGGTCGGGATCGTTGCGCTTGGAGACTTAGCGGTCGATCAGCGTTCAAATGAGTCTGCGGGAGCGGCTCTTTCCAATATTTCCAGTCAAAACACACAGTAACGGATGAAGAGAGCTTGCACTCATGCAGGCTCTTCTTTCCGTGAGAATGTTACATTTTGAATGCAAAAGAAATTCACGGTATAGTGTATACATAGGTCAGTACGTTTAGCTAAAGGAGCTGTAACCATTGATAAAAGCATTAATCTTTGATTTTGACGGGTTAATTTTAGATACAGAAACCCATGAATATGAAGTGCTGCAGGAAATGTTTGAGGAACACGGTTCAACATTGCCTTTATCCGTCTGGGGAAAGGTGATCGGAACGGCGGCGGGGTTTAAGCCGTTCGCATATTTAGAGGAGCAGCTGGGAAGAAAGCTCGATCATGATGAACTGACGGCGATCAGGCGCGGGCGCTTCGAACAGCGGATGAAGACGGAAACGGCGCGTCCCGGAGTGGAGGCTTATTTAGCCGCGGCAAAAGAATTAGGGTTGAAGGTGGGGCTCGCTTCCAGCTCAGATTTTAAATGGGTGTCGGGCCATCTGAAGGAATTAGGCCTGTTTGATGAATTTGAAGTGATTCAGACGGCTGACGACGTAGAAGAAGTGAAGCCCAATCCGGAGCTCTATCTGAAAGCTGCGGAACATTTAGGCGTTGAACCTTCTGAATGTCTTGCCTTTGAGGATTCGGTCAACGGCTCAATCGCGGCCAAACGCGCCGGCATGAAATGTGTCATCGTGCCGAATAAGGTAACGAGCGCCCTGTTATTTAAAGAATACGATCACAGACTGGAATCGATGGCGGAAATGGAACTTGAATTACTCTTACAGCGATTGAACGATCAAAACGAACCGGCAGGGGGAAGCAGCATTGTCTGAGAAACTTGATCTGACCCGTTTTGAAAAGAAAATGGTCATACGGAATATGGAAGAGAAAGATATCAACAAAATTATTGAGCTGCAAAAGGATTGTTTTCCGGGGATGGAGCCGTGGGAGCCTGAGCATTTAATCAGCCATCTCGCGCACTTTCCGGAAGGTCAGTTTTGCGCCGAGTATGAAGGGGAAATTATCGGTTCATGCTCAAGCCTGATCATCAATTTCGATGAATATGATGACCGCCACACGTGGCAGGACATTACAGACGACGGTTATATCACGAACCACAACCCGGACGGATTGAATCTGTACGGGATTGAGGTAATGGTTCACCCGGAATACAGGCGGATGAAAATCGGACACCGGCTGTATGAGGCGAGAAAAGACTTGGCGAGACGATTGAATCTGAAAAGCATCATTATCGGCGGGCGGATTCCGAATTATCATAAGTATGCGGAAGAAATGACGGCGAGAGCCTATGTCGAACAGGTGACGCGCCATCAGATTTATGACCCGGTGCTTTCTTTCCAGCTGATGAACGGATTTACGCTCATGCGGATCAATCCGAATTATCTCCCGGATGACACCGCGTCCATTAAATATGCGACATTAATGGAATGGAACAATGTCGATTATCTGCCGCAGTCAAAGCGCTATTACAAATCGGCATTTCCGGTGCGCATCTGCGTCATTCAATATGAAATGAAAAAGATTTATTCTTTCGAGGAATTTGCCAATCAGGTTGAATATTATGTCGATGTGGCTTCAGATGCGAGATCTGATTTCGCGGTATTTCCGGAGATTTTCACGACGCAGCTCATGTCATTTCTCGAAGAGCGTTCTCCGAGTCTGGCCATTCAGAGGATTACCGAATATACCGAGGACTATATCAGCCTCTTTACAGATCTCGCGGTGAAATATAATGTGAACATTATCGGCGGCTCCCACTTCGTTGAAGAAGAGGGGAAAATTTATAACATCGCCTACTTATTCAGACGTGACGGTACGATTGAAAAACAATATAAGCTTCACATTACGCCGAATGAGCGGAAATGGTGGGGCATCAGCGCCGGAGACAGGGTGCGCGTATTTGATACGGACTGCGGAAAGATCGCCATTCAGATCTGTTACGATATCGAATTTCCGGAGCTTGCGAGAATTGCCGCGGATCAAGGGGCGAAAATTATCTTTACGCCGTTCTGCACTGAAGACCGCCAAGGCTATTTGCGCGTAAGGTACTGCTCTCAGGCGAGAGCGGTTGAAAACCAAATTTACACCGTCATCTCAGGTACGGTCGGAAACCTGCCGCAAACAGAAAATATGGATATTCAATACGCGCAGTCAGCCATTTTTGCTCCGTCTGATTTTGAATTCGCCAGAGACGGAATCGTCGGTGAAACGAATCCGAATATCGAAATGGTCGTGATCGGGGACGTGGACCTTGAAATCTTAAGAAGGCAGCGTGAAAACGGAACCGTGCGCCAGCTGAAAGACCGGCGCAAAGACATTTACCGGATTACGCATCTGAAATAAAAAAACGCCCGCTCCGCTTAAGGGCGGGTTTTTTTATAAAAACACTTGCACCGGCCCCGGTTTCGGGATATGCTCTTGTAGCCCTTTCGCTTTCTGGGAGAAAGCGTTTTTTTAATTGCCGCCGCTTTATTGACTCGCCCATGCCGCGCCTTTATATTCTTATTAAGAGGAAAACTTCACCATGAGAATCGGCGTCAGAAGCCGGGCAGCTTTCGATACAGTGCAATGATATTGAAAGGGAGATGAGCGGTGTGGAACATGTACAAAAAAATCAGTCACTCAAACAAAAGGATAAAGAGCTGATTTGGCACGCGATGAAAGGGGCGGAGCCGGATGACAGCATAATCGTCCAAAAAGGGGAAGGCGCCTGGGTTACGGACATTGACGGCAGACGGTATTTGGACGGCATGTCAGGATTGTGGTGCGTCAATATCGGATACGGGAGAAAGGAGCTTGCCGATGCGGCTTACAGCCAATTGAAGGAGCTTCCTTATTATCCGCTGACCCAAAGCCATCAACCCGCGATTGAGCTTGCGGAAAAACTGAATGAATGGCTCGGCGGCGATTATGTAATCTTCTTTTCCAACAGCGGATCGGAAGCAAATGAAACCGCGTTCAAAATTGCCCGCCAATACCACATTGAAAACGGCGATCACAGCCGCTTCAAATTCATCTCCCGGTACAGAGGCTATCACGGCAATACGATGGGGGCGCTCGCCGCTACCGGCCAGGCGCAGAGAAAATATAAATATGAGCCGCTCTCACAAGGTTTTTTGCACGCGGCGCCGCCTGATCTTTATCGGAATCCCGGCGATGCCGTCACATTGGAAAGCGCGCATGAAATCGACCGGATCATGACGTGGGAGTTAAGCGAAACGATTGCCGGCGTTATTATGGAACCGATTATTACAGGCGGAGGGATACTGATGCCCCCGGACGGGTATATGGCAAAGGTAGAGGACATTTGCCGCCGCCACGGCGCGCTTCTGATCAGTGATGAAGTCATTTGCGGTTTCGGCCGCACGGGAGAGCCGTTCGGATTTCAGCATTACGGCGTTTCACCGGACATCGTCACAATGGCAAAAGGCATTACGAGCGCTTATCTGCCGCTGTCGGCAACGGCAGTAAAACGGGAGATTTTTGAGGCGTATTCGGGCGGTGAGCCGTACGGCCGCTTCCGGCACGTGAATACATTCGGAGGCAATCCGGCAGCCTGCGCCCTTGCTTTGAAAAACCTGCAATTGATGGAGGACGAAAATCTGATCGCCCGCTCCCGGGAGCTTGGAGAACGGCTGCTCCGTGAGCTTGAGCCGCTCAAAGAACATCCGGCGGTCGGCGATGTACGGGGCAAAGGCCTTCTTGCCGGCATTGAGCTCGTCAAGGACAAAATCACGAAGGAACCCGCTGATGCCGCTCTTGTGCAGCACGTCATCACCGCGTGCAGAGAAAAAGGCCTGCTTGTCGGGAAAAATGGTGATACTGTAGCGGGATATAATAATGTCATTCAGCTGTCTCCGCCTTTTTGCCTGTCCGACGAGGAGCTCTCTTTCATCATTTCGACCGTCAAGGAAAGCGTGCTGAGCATTGATTTTTAAAGTAAAGGAGTAAAACATGAGTTTTCACAACCAGAAGATTCTACCGGCTATCCGGAACATGAAGCAATTCGATGCATTTTTAGAGAGTCCGTTCTTATACGGCGTCATTTTAGATATCCACCTCGGTCAATTAAAAGGTGTCGTGAATGAAGCGAAAAAACACGGAAAACTTCTGATGGTTCACGTCGATTTAATTCACGGCATTAAGCATGACGAATACGGTGCGGAGTTCATTTGTCAGGACATCCGGCCCGCGGGCATCATTTCGACGAGATCCGCCGTCATCGTCAAAGCGAAACAAAAGAAAATATACGCGATCCAGCGTCTGTTTCTCTTGGATACGAGCGCCATGGAAAAAAGCATGGAATTCGTCGGAAAGCATAAGCCTGACTTTATCGAGGTTCTCCCGGGCATCGTTCCGACTTTAATCAGAGAAATTAAAGAAATGACGGGGATTCCGATTTTTGCCGGCGGCTTTATCCGCACGGAGCAGGACGTTGAAAACGCCTTGCAGGCAGGAGCCACGGCCGTGACGACTTCAGACACCGAACTATGGGCTAAATATGAACATTCTATGACAAAAAAAGATTGACACCGCTTACACCCATTGTTACAATAGACCTAGGTTAATACTATGTGATGGAGACCCGGAGACCCACAACAGCTCTTTACGGAAGCAATAAGCGTAAAGCGGTTTGTTGTGGGTTTTTTATTCTCTATAACTCTGTCAAACCTGCTATTTTGTCATTTAGGAGGAATGATGATGACAGCATTTTGGGGAGAAGTAATCGGTACAATGCTGCTTGTTATTTTCGGCGGCGGCGTTTGTGCGGGAGTCAACTTAAAGAAATCGCTTTCATACCAATCCGGATGGATTGTTATTGTATTCGGCTGGGGATTGGGAGTAGCCATGGCGGCATATGCCGTCGGCAGCATCAGCGGCGCTCACTTGAATCCGGCTTTAACGATAGGCCTTGCGCTTGAAGGCAGCTTTCCTTGGAAAGACGTCCCTGTTTATATTGCGGGACAGATGATCGGAGCAATGATCGGTGCGGTTGTTGTGTACCTTCATTATCTGCCGCATTGGAAGGCGACGGATGATCCGGCCGCTAAACTGGGCGTTTTCTCGACCGGCCCGAGTATTCCTCATACATTTGGGAATATGATAAGTGAAGTCATTGGTACGTTTGTGCTTGTGCTCGGCATTTTGGCAATCGGAGCGAATGAATTTACAAAAGGGCTGAACCCGCTGATTGTCGGATTCCTCATCGTTGCCATCGGGATTTCTCTTGGAGGGACGACCGGATATGCGATCAACCCTGCGCGGGATTTGGGGCCGAGAATCGCTCACGCCTTTCTGCCGATCCCGAAAAAAGGGCCGTCAAATTGGAAATATGCCTGGATTCCCGTAATCGGTCCGATCATGGGCGGTGCGTTCGGCGGCGTATTTTACAATGCCGCGTTTAAAGGAAATGTGACACCTAGCTTTTGGTTTGTAAGCGTTATAATGGTTGTAGTGCTTTTCATACTCTATATTTATACCAAGAAATCTCAATCACAGAAAACATTATCAAATTCTGAATATATTTAAAAAGGAGAGCGGCATCATGGAGACCTATATTTTATCAATTGACCAAGGCACAACAAGTTCAAGAGCGATTCTTTTTAATAAAGAAGGAAAAATCGTGCATTCCGCTCAAAAGGAATTCACACAGCATTTCCCTCAGCCGGGCTGGGTGGAGCACAATGCGAACGAAATCTGGGGATCGGTGCTCGCCGTTATCGCGACTGTGATTTCCGAGTCCGGAATCAGCGCTGATCAAATTGCCGGCATCGGCATCACGAACCAAAGGGAAACGACGGTCGTATGGGATAAAGATACCGGAAAGCCGGTATACAATGCGATTGTGTGGCAATCGAGACAAACATCCGGCATTTGCGAAGAGCTTCGTGAAAAAGGATATAATGATACATTCAGAGAAAAAACGGGACTTTTGATCGACCCTTATTTCTCAGGAACGAAAGTCAAATGGATTCTTGACAATGTAGAAGGCGCGCGGGAAAAAGCGGAAAACGGAAATCTTCTGTTCGGAACGATTGATTCATGGCTCATCTGGAAAATGTCCGGAGGCGCGGCGCACGTAACGGATTATTCCAACGCTTCAAGAACGCTGATGTTTAATATTCATGAATTAAAATGGGATGACGAGCTGCTTGATATTTTAGGCGTGCCGAAATCCATGCTGCCGGAAGTGAAACCGTCTTCTCATGTGTACGCGAAAACGGTTGATTATCATTTCTTCGGTAAAAATATTCCGATTGCGGGAGCGGCCGGAGACCAGCAGTCTGCGCTGTTCGGTCAGGCGTGCTTTGAAGAAGGCATGGGGAAAAACACATACGGCACAGGCTGCTTTATGCTGATGAATACCGGAGAAAAAGCCATCACTTCTGATCACGGCCTTCTGACGACAATCGCCTGGGGATTAGACGGAAAAGTCGAGTATGCCCTGGAAGGAAGCATCTTTGTCGCAGGTTCTGCCATCCAATGGCTGAGAGACGGCATGCGGATGTTTCAGGATTCGAAAGAAAGCGAGACATACGCAGAGCGTGTGGATTCCGCTGACGGTGTTTATGTCGTGCCCGCTTTCGTCGGATTGGGCACACCGTACTGGGACAGTGACGTGCGCGGCTCAGTTTTCGGCCTGACACGCGGAACGACGAAGGAGCATTTTATCCGTGCCACGCTTGAATCTCTCGCATATCAGGCGAAAGATGTGCTTGATGCCATGGAGGCTGATTCAGGCATCTCTTTAAAAACATTGCGTGTAGACGGCGGAGCGGTAAAAAATAACTTCCTCATGCAGTTCCAGAGCGACTTGCTTGATGTGCCGGTCGAACGTCCGGAAATTAATGAAACGACTGCGCTCGGTGCCGCGTATTTAGCCGGAATCGCTGTCGGCTACTGGAAGGACAGCACTGAAATCGCCGATCAGTGGAACCTTGATAAGCAATTCAAACCGGAAATGGAAGATGAAAAACGCGTTGAATTGTACGGCGGATGGAAAAAAGCAGTAAATGCAGCTATGGCTTTTAAATAAGATAAAATTATGGTATACTGAAAACAAGTTAATAGGAACGGTCCTGAGATGAGGAGAGACCACAGCACCAAAGTGATGACATGCGCTTTGGCTGTTGTGGTCTCTTTTTCTATACCGTGACAACAAGGAGGAAGCGTAATGATGAATCACCAATTTTCAAGTTTGGAACGGGATCATATGCTGGAAGACATGACTAAAAAAACATACGATCTGTTTATTATAGGCGGAGGTATTACGGGTGCCGGTACGGCGCTTGACGCTGCTTCAAGGGGAATGAAAGTCGCTTTGAGCGAAATGCAGGATTTCGCGGCCGGCACATCAAGCCGATCCACAAAGCTTGTCCACGGCGGTTTGCGTTATCTGAAGCAATTTGAAGTCAAAATGGTGGCTGAAGTCGGTAAGGAACGCGCCATCGTGTACGAAAACGGCCCGCACGTCACGACGCCGGAATGGATGCTGCTGCCGTTTCATAAAGGCGGCACGTTCGGTTCATTCTCTACTTCAATCGGCCTGCGTGTGTATGACTATTTAGCGGGAGTAAAAAAATCAGAGCGCAGAAGCATGCTGTCTGCTAAAGAAACGCTGCAAAAAGAGCCGCTCGTCAAAAAAGACGGCTTAAAAGGCGGAGGCTATTATGTAGAGTACCGGACGGACGATGCGAGACTGACGATTGAAGTCATGAAAGAAGCCGTTAAATTCGGTGCTGAGCCTGTCAACTATTCTAAAGTGAAAGAACTGCTTTATGAAAAAGGAAAAGTTGTCGGCGTTTTAATTGAAGATCTGCTGTCAGGCAAGGAATACAAAGTGTACGCCAAAAAAATCGTCAATGCGACAGGTCCGTGGGTCGACGAGCTGAGAGAAAAAGACCACAGCAAAAGCGGAAAACATCTCCAGCACACAAAAGGGGTCCATCTCGTATTCGACCAATCCGTATTCCCGCTTAAACAGGCGGTGTACTTTGATACGCCGGACGGCCGGATGGTGTTCGCCATTCCGCGTGAAGGAAAAACATACGTGGGTACGACCGATACGGTTTACAAACAAAAACTTGAGCACCCGCGCATGACGGTGCAGGATCGCGATTATGTCGTCAGCTCCATCAATTATATGTTCCCGGAACTGAACATTACGGCGGACGATATTGAATCAAGCTGGGCCGGCCTCAGACCGCTTATTCACGAAGAAGGGAAAGACCCGTCTGAGATCTCCCGTAAAGATGAAATCTGGACATCTCAATCAGGCCTGATTACGATCGCCGGAGGAAAACTGACGGGCTACCGTAAAATGGCTGAGCACATTGTCGATCTTGTCCGCGACCGCTTGAAAGAAGAGGGCGGCCAGGACTTCGGCGGCTGCAAGACGAAGACGATGCCGATTTCCGGCGGACATGTCGGCGGCTCTAAAAACTTTGAGTCATTTGTGGAAGCAAAGACAAAAGACGGCTTGAAAATCGGTTTATCACAGGAAACCGCTAAGCAGTTAGCCATCAGATACGGCTCTAACGTTGAAAATGTATTCAGCCGGATTGAAGGCCTGAAAGACGAAGCGGAAAAACGCCAGATTCCGGTTCACATTTTGGCTGAAGCAGCTTACAGCATCGAAGAAGAAATGGCTGCGACACCTGCCGATTTCTTCGTCCGCAGAACGGGAAGACTGTTCTTCGACATCAAATGGGTGCAAACGTATAAAACGGCCGTGATTGATTACATGAGCGACCGATTCCAATGGAATGACGAAACGAAAGAAAAACACACTGAGTGGTTAAATACGCTGCTGCACGACGCGGTTGTTCCGCTCGAACAATAATAACCGGAGGGCTGTGCCGAAAAGGCATGAGCCCTTCTTTTATCTTTTTACATAAAGCATTTGGTTAAGTTATCAAGTGACACGGGCAGCCGCTTCATATTAAAATATGGTCATAAGCTGAAATTATAGGAGGACGAACATGAGTTGGAGTAAGAGTTACGAACGCTGGAATCAGGCCGAACAATTAGATTCAGAATTGAAAAAATTATTGGCGGACGCAGAAGGAAACGAGCAGCTGCTGGAAGATTTTTTCTACAAAAATCTTGAGTTCGGAACAGGAGGCATGAGAGGAGAAATCGGGCCGGGTACGAACAGAATGAACATTTACACGGTCCGCAAAGCATCCGCCGGACTTGCGGCGTATATCGCGAAACAGGGGGAAGACGCGAAAAAAAGAGGGGTTGCGATCGCATACGACTCCCGTCATAAATCTCCTGAGTTTGCGATGGAAGCTGCAAAAACCCTTGCTTCCCAAGGCATTCAAACATACGTCTTTGATGAGCTCCGCCCGACGCCTGAGCTGTCTTTTGCGGTGAGAAAGCTGAACGCTTATGCCGGCATCGTCGTGACGGCCAGCCATAACCCGCCTGAATATAACGGATATAAAGTGTATGGCGATGACGGCGCACAGCTGCCGCCGAAAGAAGCGGACATCGTCATTGCGGAAGTGAATGCCATAGAAAATGAATTAACGATTCAAGTTGAAGATGAACAGTCGCTGAAAGAAAAAGGTTTGATTAAAATAATCGGTGAAGAAATTGATAAACCGTATACTGAAAAACTGACTTCCATCTCCGTACATCCCGAGCTTTCGGATGAAGTGGATGTCAGCGTCGTGTTCACTCCGCTGCACGGCACGGCAAATAAACCGGTGCGCCGCGGTCTTGAAGCACTCGGTTACAAAAACGTCACCGTCGTAAAGGAGCAAGAGCTGCCGGACCCGGATTTTTCAACCGTCAAATCGCCGAATCCGGAAGAGCACGCGGCATTCGAATATGCCATTAAGCTCGGAGAAGAACAAAATGCCGATATTCTCGTCGCTACGGACCCGGATGCCGACCGTCTCGGCATTGCCGTAAAAAACAGCGAAGGCAAGTACACAGTGCTGACGGGAAACCAGACAGGCGCGCTTTTATTGCATTACCTGCTTTCCGAGAAGAAAAAACAGGGCACCCTTCCTGAAAACGGTGTCGTCATGAAAACGATTGTCACGAGCGAATTGGGCCGCGCTGTCGCTTCATCGTTCGGATTAGATACGGTTGACACGCTGACAGGCTTCAAATTTATCGGTGAAAAGATCAAAGAATATGAAAAATCAGGCCAATACACGTTCCAGTTCGGGTATGAAGAAAGCTACGGCTACTTAATCGGCGATTTCGCGCGTGACAAAGACGCGATCCAGGCTGCGCTGTTAGCCGTCGAGGTATGCGCCTTTTATAAAAAGCAGGGCATGTCGCTTTATGACGCGCTGCTGTCCATTTTTAAAGAATACGGATATTACCGTGAAGGCTTGAAGTCATTGACGTTAAAAGGGAAACAGGGAGCAGAGCAGATTTCCGCTATCCTGACTTCATTCCGAAACGATCCGCCGAAGCAGATGGCCGGAAAACAAATCACGCAGGCTGAAGACTATTCAACGGGAAAACGGACTGTATTTGCCGATCATCTTGAAGAAGATATTGATCTGCCGAAGTCAAATGTCCTGAAATATTTCCTTGAAGACGGCTCTTGGTTCTGCCTTCGCCCATCAGGAACGGAGCCGAAAGTGAAGTTCTATTTCGCCGTGAAGGGGACTTCTTTACAAGACAGCGAACAGCGTCTTGCCGCATTATCTGAAGCCGTCATGAAAACGGTGGATGGCATAGTGGAAAAAACGAAATAAACAACAAACCGCCGGAAGCGACATCCGGCGGTTTTTTTATACGCCTCATCCGAAAGTATGAGGAAAATTCATGCTGAAAACAAAGGAATATACAGAAAAGAATTGATATAATATGGATAATTCTGATTGGCCGGAGTGAGGGAAATTGACGAAAACGACGGTAGAAACGTTAAAAACGTTAAAAGCGATTGCGGAAACCTTAAACCAAAACCACGATTTAAAGGAAGCGCTTGATAAAGTGCTCCGCGAACTGCTCAGCCTGACCGGACTGCAGACAGGGTGGATTTTTCTGATTGAGCCGGACGGGTCTTATACGCTCGCCGCATCCGCTTATTTACCGCCTGCTCTCGGTCAGCGGGAAAATGCACTCATGTGCAGCGGGGAATGCTATTGTCTGACCAAATTCAGCAATGGCGGATTGACAAAGGCCGTAAACATAATGAATTGTAAACGGATTGAATTTGCGGAACAGACGACGAACTGCCGCGATACGGAGGGCATTACCCATCATGCGACCGTACCGCTTGAGGACGGCGGCCGGAAGTTCGGTTTATTAAACGTCGCCGCAAGCGAAAAGACATTTTTCAACGAAGAAGAACTGCATCTGCTTGAAGCGGTTGCATTTCAAATCGGAACGGCGATTCAGCGGATGAAATTGGCCGAATTTGAGCAGCAGAACGCCCTGTTGATGGAACGAAGCAGACTTGCGCAAGAGCTGCATGATTCCGTCAATCAGATGCTGTTTTCTGTCAGCTTAACGGCAAAAGCCGCAAAGAGCTTTACAGATGATCATCGGCTCCGGCAGATGATTACGTTTATTCAAGAGCTGTCTCAGGATGCGCTAACAGAAATGAGGGCGCTCATTTGGCAGCTGAAGCCGGAAAGTTTAACGAAAGGGCTGTATGCGTCGATCAAAAGCTACGCCGCTCTTATCGGCCTGGAAGCCGTTTGTGAAGCGGAGGATGAGCTGGAGCTTACGGATGAACAGGAACACGCGCTTTGGCGGATCGCCCAGGAAGCCTTGAATAACTGTAAAAAGCATGCGGGAACGGACCGGGTTATCATTTCCGCCGTTAAAAAGCCGGGTTACGCTGAGCTTCACATTAGCGACCGTGGTGCGGGCTTCAGCGCTGATACGCATGCTGTGCTCCCATCGCTCGGCGTGGCCGGCATGAAAGCGCGGGCTGAAGCGATCGGAGGCCGCTTTACATTGCAATCCGAGCTTGGCGCCGGAACGGTTGTCTCCGTTCGGCTTCCGTTTCGGGACAGGAGGTCTGATTGAT
Source organism: Bacillus sp. ZY-1-1 (assembly GCF_003047165.1). Classification (NCBI taxonomy): domain Bacteria; kingdom Bacillati; phylum Bacillota; class Bacilli; order Caryophanales; family Bacillaceae; genus Bacillus; species Bacillus sp. ZY-1-1. The sequence continues at coordinate 2,987,211 of NZ_CP027061.1, read as the reverse complement.
GAAAATTGTGATTGCTGATGATCATCATGTTGTCCGCAAAGGACTGCGCTATTTCTTCGCCACTCAGGAAGACATTGAAGTTGTCGGTGAGGCGTCCACCGGTGCTGAAGCGCTTCAGCAAGCTGAAAAGACGGAGCCGGACATCATTCTGATGGATTTATCAATGCCTGATATGGACGGCATAGAAGCGGCAAAAATTGCGGCTGAACGATTTCCGGACATCAGTATCGTCGTTTTGACGAGCTATTCTGATCAGGAGCACGTCATTCCCGCCCTTAAAGCCGGCGCAAAAGCGTATCAGCTGAAAGACGCTCAGCCCGATGATTTAGTGAAAACGCTCCGTGAAGTGTATTCCGGACGTTACCGGCTGTCGGCGGATATTGTGCCTCACGTGCTGACCCATATGGTTCAGGATGATCAGGATAAGGAAAAATATTATCAGCTGACCCCCCGTGAAAAAGATGTTCTTCAAGAAATAGCCAAAGGAAAAAGCAATAAGGAAATTGCGGCGGCCCTGTTTATTTCAGAAAAAACAGTGAAGACCCACGTGTCCAACCTGCTGTCAAAGCTGAATCTTTCCGATCGGACGCAGGCGGCATTGTATGCGGTAAAATATAATGTTTTGGGAAAGGCGGTAAAATCATGAGCATATTAGTGATCAGCGGCACACCGAGAAAAAACGGGCGGACGAGAATTGCCGCTTCTTATATCAGAGATCGGTTTCATACCGATTTTATTGATTTGAGCGAAAGTGAACTGCCGCTTTATAACGGTGAAGAAGAACAGAACGAGCTGCCTTCAGTGCAAAAGTTAAGGCGGCAGGTGAAAAAGTCAGCGGCCGTCGTCTTATTATCTCCCGAGTATCACAGCGGCATGAGCGGCGCTTTAAAAAACGCCATCGATTTTTTAAGCAGCGATCACTGGGCATACAAACCGGTGGCCATCATTGCCGCGGCGGGCGGAGGAAAAGGAGGCATGAATGCGCTGGCGAATATGCGGACGGTCATGCGGGGCGTCTATGCAAATGTCATCCCGAAACAGCTGGTCTTAGACCCGATTCACATCGACATGGAGCGCCGGACCGTATCTGAGGATATGGCGGTCAGCCTGAAAGACATGATCGAAGAGCTGAATATGTTCACAAACACAAGAAATCCCGGCGTCTGACGCCGGGATTGTTTTATGTCAGCATGGCTAATTGATCTTCATAAGCGAGCTCTGTCGCATGATCAATATACCCGAGAAGGGAATACAGCTCTTTTTCAAGCACGGCATGATCATATTCGAAATGATACGCGTGCAGAAAGTGCTCAATACGCTTTGATAATAAATCATCTTTTGTACGAACCATCAAAATTAATAAATTGTCCCATTGAGACCGGTGTGTGTAATACAAGGCTTTATCATAATCGGCATGATCCATCTTACGCTTCTCCTTTCAATGAGAAGTTCTCCGTTAGTTTATGCCGCCGAAGCCCGGATGCAACGGGGGAAAACTTGGTGTCCTTATCACTGCGGCATAGCAATATGAGGGAGACATAAAATAAAACCGCATATCCGTCTCTTCTTTGGACACGCTAAGATTGACAAAAAACGACTCAGGAGAACATAAAGATGAAATCCCTTCCATTTGCGCTTGCCCTCTTGTTTTGCGGCATTCTCATTGCCTCTATCGCTGAAAAAGGGCATACAGAACACCTCGATCCGTCAGTTGAAAAATGGGAACAGCTCGCATGGAACCAGCTTGAACGTGAATACAAGGGGGCCGAGCTTACCGATTATTCGTACATGGGCCGTACAAAAGTGAACCGGGAACAGACGAAAGACGTGTTTCGCGTAACGGTGCAAACCGCAAAAGAAACGTTTTCATCCCGTGCTGAAGTGTATTTCCATCCCGTAACAAAACACGTGATCAGTATCAATATTTTCAGACTGTAAAAAAGCTGCACAGCCTTATGCGGCCGTACAGCTTATCAGATATCAGAAGAAACGTTTTGCGCCGAGGTAGCGCTGTTTCCAATAGGAATTGTTCATGCTGGAAATAACGACACCCGAATCGTTGGCATTAATAAACTGGCCGTTCCCGAGATAAATACCGACGTGGGAAGGTCCGGCTTTATAAGTTGAGAAAAAGACAAAGTCACCGACCGCCGGCTGGCTGACTGATGTCATTGTATTCCAGTAGCCTGCGGCTGAAAGTCTGGATACAGAAGTGACCTTATTGAGAACGTAATAAATGAAACCGCTGCAGTCAAAGCCTCTCGGCGTCGTTCCGCCCCATACATACGGTACGCCCAGCTGAGCTTTTGCGGCATCGATCATTACATTAATCTTCGCGCTTGTTGAACCTGTGCCGCCTGTGCTGCCGGACTGATTCGGTGTCGTGTTTGTCTGCTGCCCGGTAATCGTCAGTTTCTGTCCGATTTGAAGAACATCTGTTTTCAGATTGTTTTTCTCGCGGATCTGCTGGGCTGTCACATTGAACTTTTGGGCGATCACCCATAAAGAATCCCCGCTTTTCACGGTATATGTAGTGGTTTTCCCTGTATTTCCGGACTGGTTCGGAGCTGACGGTGAAGACGAAGAGCCGGAAGTAGACGTTTTGGTCAGCTTCAGCACTTGTCCGACCCGCAGCATGTCTGACGTCAGTTTGTTGATGCTTCTGATTTGCTGAACCGTCATATTGTATGCGTTTGCGATTTTCCAGAGTGAGTCTCCGCTTTTTACTGTATAGGAGGACGTTTGCGTCTGGTTTTGATTTTGGTTTGAATTGTCTTTTGACGGCGTGTTTCCCGAAGAAGACGTTCCTTTTGTTTTCAGGACTTGGTTTACGTAGATCGTATCCGTTTTTAAGTTGTTTAATATTTTGAGTTCCGCAATGGTCATATTGACGCTGTTAGCGATCTTCCATAGGGAATCGCCGAGTTTTACTTTATAGGTCCCGGAAGATGATGACTGATTTTTGCTGCTGTTTGAGCTGCTGCCAGGAGCGGTTTTTTTCTGATCGGTGCTTGAGGAAACTTTCCCCGTCACTTGCAGCTTCTGTCCGGCGCGGATTAAGTCGCTTGTCAGACCGTTCAATTTTTTCAGTTCCTGTACGGACATTTTAAAATCAGATGCGATCAGCCACAGCGAGTCTCCGCTTTTCACTGTATAGACGCTTTTAGTCGTGCCGCTGTTCTTTGAAGATGGCTTTTTGCTGCCGGAATCTGATTTGCCGTTAGGAATGTTGAGCGTCTGCCCGATAGAAAGAACGGTGGATTTTAGATGATTCGCTGATGTAATGGCATCCACGCTTGTATTGTAGTTTTGGGCAAGCTTCCATAATGAATCTCCGCTTTTGACCTTAATCGTTTGTGCTTCTGCCGGTGTTACAGCTAACGCAGACCCGACGATCGCAGATGCAGTCAAACCGACCGCTACCTTTTTTTTCATAGTGAATCTCCCTTTTCCTGCGATAATTTTACTATCCCCATTCGTTGCAGCCGCAAGGTGAGGATATCAGTAATGATAATCTTTATATCGGCACTTGTCTGCAATCGTTTATCATATTAATAGAAATAGTCCTTTTTTCTTATGCCGGCATAAAAAAAGAAGGAATGCGGACATTCCTTCAGCTTCTGAGTAGTCTCATAATCTCCTCTTTGTTTTTGACCAGATCCCTTAACGTATATTTGTCTAAAACGGCCAGGTAAGCTTGCAGGGCTTCATTCAGAAGGTTCTTTAAGTTGCAGGCGGGAGATATGATACAGAGATTTTTTTTGGAGTCAAAGCATTCTACGATGTTAAAGTCGTCTTCTGTATGTCGAACGACTTCTCCAATGTTTATGTCTTCCGGTGTCATTCCTAATCGAATTCCGCCTCCCCGGCCCCGGATCGTTTCGACATACCCGAGCTGGCCGAGACGGTAAATGACTTTCATGAGGTGGTTTTTAGAGATGGAATAAGTATCTGCGATTTCTTTTATGTTGGAAAGTTCGTCGGAATGTCTGGAAGCCAAAAAAATCAAAACGCGTAAAGAGTAATCGGTATAGTTCGTTAATTTCATAGAATGACCTCGAAAAAAGAGATTTTGCTTCTGTTACAGTCTATCATATATGAATCTAAAATGAAAAAAAAGGAATTTGCCCCCTTAACTCAAAAAAAACGTGCGCTCCTTCTGAGCACACGTTTTTTTCGTTAAGACATCGGCGGCTTACGATCGTCAGCCGATTGATGTTTTTCAATTTTGCGATCCAATTTTGCGAGGTAACGGGAGGCAAATTCTTTTCCGCCAAGACCGAATGAAAGTCCGAAGGCAAGCGCGAAACCGCCCAGAATCAGAATAAACGCGGCATTTACGATCGTGTCGGCGACACCGAGCTGATCCAGCGCCATAAAGATTGAGAGAGTGATAATGGTATATTTCGCAAGCGGCGCCAGGAATCTGAATTCTTTTCCGCTCAGCATGCCGGCAAGCAGCCTGCTGACAAGCTGTCCGGCCAAAAGTCCGATTCCGAGAATAAATACAGCGGCCAGAACATTAGGCAGGTAAGCGATAATACCGGTTGCGATAACGACGAGAAATTCGAGATGAACAAGCTGCAGCGCCTCTGCCGTAAAGAGCAGGACGATGATGATCTGAACAATCATGCCGACCGTCTGAGAAAGCGTCAGCTTCGGGGTGCCCGCCTGTTCAAAGCCCATTTTACCGAGAAGAGAGTTAAAACCGGCCCGGTGCAGGAGCCCGGATATAATGCTGCTGACCCATTTTCCGACCCAGATGCCGGCGATGATCAGCACAATACCGATGATGATATTAGGGAGCATTGTGAAGACCGTGTGCAGCATGGCTGACGCCGGTTCAGAAATACCCGCCACATTAAGCCGGTCAAGCGCAGAGATGATCACCGGAATGAAAATCAGCACGTAGACAATCGTTCCGATGATTGCCGACAGGCTCGTATCCTTCAGATAAATGGAAAGCCCCATACGTGCGGCGAGCCTTTCCGTTCCGATACTCGCCAGAAAGTTTGTGACGATATCACGGACGAGACGGGCAACAAGCCAGCCGATTAAAACAATCAGCGCCGCGGCGAATAATTTCGGTATAAAGGACAAAACGCTTTGGATCATATTTGTAAACGGCCCTGACACTCCGCTGATCTGGAGAGCGGACAAGACGCCGGGCAGGAACAAGAGCAAGACGAAGTAAAAAACGATTCGTGAAGCAGCCGTAACGGATCTGCTCATCTCCGCTTCTTCAGACACCATTGTCCATTTTCTGAGCCGGCCGTTTTCAGCGAGTTTCATGCCCGCTTTTTTGACGAGATAGCTGAAAAGCGAAGCGGCCGCCCAGCCCACGAGCAGAATCAAGCCGGCTTTTAAAACGCTCGGCACAGCCGCCGTTATCGCCGACAGCATGCTGACAAAAGGCGAAGCCACGGTTGTCAGATGCAGAATGTTAAAGAATAGAATAAAAACGATGATTAATGCGATAAAATAAATGACTTTACTGATGACTTTTTCTGAGGAATAGCGCGCCGGCTTTTTTTCGGCGAACAGCCTGTCGTCGATTTTTGTTTTTTGCAGGCCTTTGTATACGGCTTTTTCAATGATTTTGGCAATGCCCCAGCCGATAAGCAGGACGAGCAGTGCAATGATCAGATTCGGGAGTTTGCTGAGATACGTCGTAAGCATGTCTGCTGTATTCAAGTAGAATCGCTCCTTTTCTTTTTGGGGTATGGTGTGTGTTTTACCCACTTACATATAAAGCAAACAGGGCGGATGTGCCGAAAGTTTTCAGTCGGAAACCGGTCTGTTATTTCATCTTTTGAGAGGAGGGGTCATACATTATAAATAAGTCCAAGTAGGGGGGATTCGCTTGAACGCGGAGGAGACAAAAGGTTTACAGCGGGCAATTGAGGAAATAACCGACATTGCGAAGGGTTTCGGCCTTGATTTCTACCCGATGAGATATGAAATTTGCCCGGCTGAAATTATTTATACATTCGGCGCGTACGGCATGCCGACGAGATTCAGCCACTGGAGTTTCGGCAAACAATTTCATAAGATGAAACTCCATTATGATCTCGGTTTGAGCAAAATTTATGAACTTGTCATTAATTCCAACCCTTGCTACGCTTTTTTGCTGGACAGCAATTCGCTGATCCAAAATAAATTAATTGTAGCCCATGTTCTTGCCCATTGTGATTTTTTCAAAAATAACTGCCGCTTTCAAAATACGAACCGGGACATGGTTGAGAGTATGGCGGCTGCGGCGGAGCGGATTAAGCATTATGAAAGAATTCACGGGATAAAAGAGGTGGAGTCCTTTTTAGATGCCATTCTGGCGATTCAGGAACATATCGATCCGTCGCTCGTCAGGCCGAAGCTGCTGTGGAGCGTCGATGATGAAGAGGAGGACGAAGAAGAAACCGCGCCATCGCCTTACGATGATTTATGGGGGATGGATAAGCCGAAACAGGTGAAAAAGAAAAGAGGGAAAAAACCGTTTCCGCCCCGTCCGGAAAAAGATATTCTGCTGTTTATCGAGGAACATTCGCGAGAGCTTGAACCGTGGCAGCGTGATATTTTAACCATGATGAGAGAAGAAATGCTGTATTTCTGGCCTCAGCTGGAAACGAAAATCATGAACGAAGGCTGGGCATCCTATTGGCATCAGCGGATTATCCGCGAGCTTGACCTGACTTCAGATGAAGCCATCGAATTTGCGAAGCTGAACGCAGGCGTCGTTCAGCCGTCAAAAACGGGAATCAACCCGTATTATTTAGGGCTGAAAATTTTTGAAGACATCGAAGAGCGTTATGACAACCCGACAGATGAAATGAAAAAAACAGGAGTAAAGCCCGGTTCCGGCCGCGAGAAAATGTTTGAGGTCAGGGAAATTGAATCGGATATATCATTTATCCGCAATTATTTGACGAAAGATCTCGTCATGCGCGAGGATTTGTATTTATTCCAAAAGCAGGGCAGGGACTATAAAGTGATCGACAAAGAATGGAAGGCCGTGCGCGACCAGCTCGTGAACATGCGGGTCAACGGGGGATTTCCTTATCTGACCGTCAATGACGGGGATTACCTGAAGAATAATGAGCTTTATATTAAACACTGGTATGAGGGAATTGAGCTTGATCTGAAATATTTGGAGAAAGTGCTGCCGTATCTGTACCAGCTGTGGGGCAGGAGCGTGCACATCGAATCTGTTCTTGAAGACAGAGAAGTGATGTTCTCGTATGACGGCAAAGGAGTGCACCGGAGATATCTGTAAAAGAAGAAAGGATGCGGGGAAATCCCCGCATCCTTTTTTATTTTCCGTGTTTCAGGATGTGAAAGATCTTTTTGGCCTGGTCCGTGTTGTTTAAAAGCCCCGTAAATGACTCTCTTCCCGGACCGTATGCGTAAACGGGAACTTCTTCGCCCGTATGATCGCCGGTTGTCCAGCCGCTGTTTGTTTTCGCATTAAAAAGCTTAATGATCGCTTTGTAGACGCTCTTGTCAGCATCCTGTTTTGCTGCCGTTTCGATCTGTTTAATTTCCGCTTTTGACCATTTCAGGTCTGTATAACGCGCAAGCACGGAAGATACGGATTTGCCCGCTTTGATTTGGTCAGCCATAAATGCCGGGGTTTTTTTGGCGGCAAGAATCGGTTCAACATGCCAGTTTTTATCGTCATTCGCGCCGATCGTCAATCCGCCGGTGGTATGATCAGCCGTGGCAACGACAAGCGTATGTTTGTCCTTTTTGGCAAATGCGATCGCTGCTTTATACGCTTTTTCAAAATCCTTCATTTCACTCATTGCGCCGACTATATCGTTGTCATGTCCCGCCCAGTCTATTTGGCTTCCTTCGACCATTAAGAAGAACCCTTTTTTATTTTTGTTCAGCCTGTCGATCGCCGCTGTTGTCATGTCTTCTAATGAAGGGACAGCGTTTGACCGGTCGATTGCTTTGTCGAGTCCGCCATCGGCAAACAGGCCGAGAACCTTCTTGTTACGGTCCTTTTTCAGCTCCTGTTTTGATGTCACGTAGCTGTATCCCGCTTTTTTGAAATCCTTTGTTACATTGCGGTCTTTACGGATAAAGTTTGATTTGCCGCCTCCGAGGAGCACATCGACTTTTTGTTTTCCGTTGATGCGGTCATCAAAGTAGCTGCTTGCGATCTCATCCATGTTCTTTCGGGATTTGTTATGGGCTCCGAATGCCGCAGGGGTGGCGTGGGCAATCTCCGAAGTTGCGACAAGTCCGGTGGATTTCCCTCTTTGTTTCGCTTCTTCGAGGACGGATTTGACCCGCTTTCCTTTTTTATCGACTCCGATCGCCGCGTTATACGTTTTCACGCCCGTGGCCATTGCCGTGCCAGCCGCCGCGGAATCGGTAATATTGGAATCAGGATCGTCAGGATAAGTCATCATCATACCGGCGAGATTGGGGTCGAATGCCGTCAGTTTCATCCCATCCGAAGGCTTTCCTTTGTTAATGACCGAACGGTAGGCGTTCATATAGGGTGCGCCCATTCCGTCGCCGACCATGAAGATGACGTTTCTGATCTCGTTTTTGTCAGGCTGTTTTTTTGCCGCAGCCTGTTCAGAGTGCTGAAACCCCGCGCCCGCAATCAGACCGGCTGTCAGCACGGATACGGCTGCCGCCGGCAGAAGTTTTGATCGAACCTGTTTAAATAGACTCATTCTCACTCGTCCTCCTTTAATCGTGTCTGCATGTCTAATGGTAGGGGGTGTTTGTAAAGAGCGCCTGTTCCTCCTGTAAATTTCAGGTGAAACATTGTTAGAAATGTAAATTCCGGTGTAACTTATGTTTTCAAGAAAGAGTGAAAACCATTCACTTTTTTGAAAAAGACGAGGATTTTTTTAACAAGGAGTTATTTGGAAAGTAAACTGCTTTGTTTTTCCAAAATACGAGGATCACAGGAAAAAAACATGACAAATTGACTCGTTTTTCGTCACGTTTGAAATAAAATTGAAATATTTAATACCCTTAAAAACTTTTTTCAAAAACGAATTAGTAAGAAATTTGTCACGGGAAGTCAAGTCTATTTCTAGTGGAAATTGAACCTTATAATAGGAAACAGATAAAAACTTTAAAAAAGAGACACATAAAATAGATAGAATCATTCAGGGAGGAAAATATGAAAAAGCAACTTGTTACAGCAACAACGGCAGTGGTTTTGGGGACGACTTTGTTTGCGGGCGCGGCGTCTGCGCAAACGATTAAGGTAAAAAAAGGCGATACATTATGGGGACTTTCAAATCGGTATGGAACGTCAATTAATTCCATTAAATCTGAGAACAAATTAAAATCGGATATCATTTACATCGGTCAGACGCTTTCGATCAACGGTAAATCATCTTCAGGTTCAAATTCGGGCAGCAAGTCATCATCGTCTACATATAAAGTCGTAAAAGGCGACAGCCTTTGGAAAATTGCGAATAAATATAAAATGACGGTAAACCAATTAAAAAGTTTAAACGGTTTAAAAACGGACCTGATCCGCATCGGACAAGTGCTTAAAGTAAAAGGATCAACTTCCGGTTCAGCGTCTTCAGGATCTTCGTCATCAAAGAAGCCTTCATCCAGCCATAATATTGCACAGACGAGCCTGAATGTAAACAAGCTGGTTTCTGATGCGCAATCTTTAATCGGCACGCCGTATGTATGGGGCGGAACAACGACTTCCGGCTTTGACTGCAGCGGATTTATCTGGTACCTGTTAAACAAACAGACGAGTGTCGGCAGAACAAGCACTGCGGGATACTGGAGCTCAATGAAGAGCGTATCCAGCCCGTCAAGAGGAGACTTCGTCTTCTTTACAACATATCAGGCCGGTCCTTCACACATGGGTGTATACATCGGAAACAACAAGTTCATCCATGCCGGTTCTGACGGCGTCACAACAAGTGATCTGAATAACAGCTACTGGAAACCGCGCTACCTGGGCGCGAAAAGATTCTAGCAGTGAGAGAAACCCGTTCATCCGAACGGGTTTTTTATTTAGACGGGGCAGAGCTCCATTTGTTTCACCTAAAAATGAAAATGTGATAAAAAATCTAAAAAGGTTTTCTTTTTTTCATTTTCATAGAGGGCGATGGCGTACGCGCCCGCGCTCGGCATCTGGGCGAATTCGCACGGAATTTCAATCATGCTGCCTGCGGCGAGTTCGGACCGTACCGCTGACAGCGGCAGAAATGAGACGCCCAGCCCCTCTTTAATAAATCGTTTCGTAATATGCGTCTGTGTCACCTTCATTGTCCTGACGAAAGGGAACTGTATTCTGACCTGGCGGAGCAAATCATCCCAATAGTCAGGATGGTTATGGGTCAAAAGCAGATATTGTCCGAACAGGTCTTTCACTTCATCCGCCTTCCCTGTCCCGGGTTTTCGGCCGGGTGGCGCGACGAGGACAACGGGGTCATTGTACAGGGGGAGGCAAGTGAGGGAAGATGATTGCACCTTTAAGCAGCTCAGTCCGATATCGGCTGAGCCGTTTCTGATTTGAGAGGCGATTTCTTCCGATTCGAAAATGGTGACCGTCATTTCGGTTTCTTTATTGTCCTCTGTATAACGCTTCATGACAGACGGGAGAACGGTGTCGGCGATAAGCGGCGAAACAGCGAGTGTCAGCGTGTGCGAGTAGCCCTGGCGCACCCTGTGCAGCTCCGCCATGCTGTTTTCATAGTCTTCCAAAAGTCTCATGGCAAACGGCACATATGCTTTTCCTTCTTCCGTCAATTGTATTTTCCGGCCGCTCCGCTGAAACAGCTTGCAGCTGATTTCTTTCTCTAATAATTTTATATGAACGGTGACGGTCGGCTGAGATAAAAAAAGCGTTTCCGCCGTTTTTCTGAAATTCTCGTATTTTGCCGCGGTGACGAAGGTGTGAAGCCATTTAAAATCCATAGATGCACTCCTCTGATTAAAAGTTTTAATTAATTCCCTTAAAAATATTCATTATTTTTTAAATATTATATTTACTATAATAACAGAAAGAGGATAAGGGGGAATGAAATTGATTTATCGTGGATTGAAAGGGATTACTTGTGCAGAAACGGCGATCAGCCACATTGACGGAGAAAAGGGGCATTTAATATATCGCGGCTATGACGCGAAGGATATCGCATTGCAATTCAGTTTTGAAGAAGCGGCGTATCTCATTTTGAACGGGGCGCTTCCTGATGAGCGGCAATTGCTTGCGTTTCAGGAAGAGCTTGCAGCCGAGCGCGGGCTTCCGAAACATTTGATCGGCTTACTGGAAACGCTTCCGGATAAAATGGACGACATGGCGGTGCTGAGAACGGCTGTTTCAGGTTTGGGCACAGATTCATTTACATATCCGCCCAAGCCGGAAGAAGCGATTAAACTGATTGCCGTCACACCGACGATTATTGCGTACAGATACCGCCGTAAACAAGGGCAGGAAGCGCTGTCACCCGAGGCGCGATACGGACACGTTGAAAACTATTTGTATATGCTGACAGGCAGGCAGCCGTCCGCAGCCCAAAAGAAAGCGCTTGAGACGTATATGATTCTGGCGATGGAACACGGGATGAATGCATCGACTTTTTCAGCGAGAGTCACGGTTTCGACTGAATCGGACTTAGTGTCTGCCGTCACTGCCGCACTGGGTACGATGAAAGGGCCGCTGCACGGAGGCGCGCCTTCAGGCGTCACGAAAATGCTTGAAGACATCGGGGAAAAAGAAAATGCAGAAGCGTATTTGACAGCGAAGCTTATGAGGGGAGAACGCCTGATGGGCTTCGGGCACAGGGTGTACAAAACAAAAGACCCGCGGGCGGAAGCGCTGCGCATAAAGGCTGAAGAAGTGGCGGGAAATGATCCGTCGCTTGACTTGGCGCTTTATGTGGAGAAGGAAGCCATCCGCTTGTTAGAGCAATATAAGCCCGGACGGAAGCTGTATACGAATGTGGAGTTTTACGCAGCGGCTGTGATGCAGGCCATTGATGTCGACAATGATTTATTTACGCCGACCTTTTCAGCAAGCAGAATGGCAGGCTGGTGCGCACATGTGCTTGAACAGTCCGCTGACAACATGATTTACAGACCGTCTGCGAAATACACCGGCGCTTTTCCCGAAACGGCTCAGCAGCTTTAATTACCGGCATATTTGTCCGTTTAACTCCCCGCACTGCGTGGTATCGTCTCAGTAATACCAATTGCAGGAGTGTGAGAATATGAATCCGATGGACAGACAGACGGAAGGACAAAAGCCGCAGGTGCAAAACCGCCAGCCCGGCATTGAGTCAGACATGGAGCCAAAACCGCTCTTGGAGGATCCGGATGTAAAAGGGTCGGGCAGATTAAAAGGAAAAGTCGCCGTTATTACGGGCGGAGACAGCGGCATCGGCGCAGCGGCTGCGATCGCTTACGCGAAGGAAGGGGCGGATCTTGCCATCCTGTACCTAGACGAACATGCCGATGCCGAGAGAACGAAAAAGCGTGCGAGAGAATACCAGGCCGATTGCCTGTTAATTCCGGGAGACGTCGGTGATGAGGCGCATTGTCAGAAGGCGGTCCGGCAAGTCTTAGATCACTACGGAAAAATAGATATTCTCGTTAATAATGCGGCTGAGCAGCATCCGCAAAACGGGATTCTTGATATTACGGCTGAACAGCTGGAGAAGACATTCCGTACAAACATGTTTTCCATGTTTCATATGACAAAAGCCGTGCTGCCTCATCTCAAAAGAGGGAGCGCCATCATTAATACAACGTCGATTACCGCTTATCAGGGAGACACATCATTGATCGACTATTCGTGCACGAAAGGCGGCATCGTTTCCTTTACGCGTTCAATGGCGATGTCATTGGCCGATCAGGGGATCAGAGTAAATGCGGTGGCACCCGGGCCGATCTGGACCGCCCTGATTCTGGCAACGTTTACTGAAGAAAAGGTGGAAAAGCACGGTCTGGACACTCCGATGGGAAGACCGGGACAGCCTGCGGAACACGCAGGAGCTTATGTGCTTCTGGCTTCAGACGAATCTTCCTATATGACTGGGCAGACCATTCACGTAAATGGAGGCAGGTTTATTTCAACATAATACGCAAGTCTTATCCCGCGCTTTTAAAAAGGGCGGGATTTTTATTTGATTACATATGAATACGATTTTAAAAAAATAGAAGCCGCCAGCTGAATTACTAATGTTAATATTTCACAGCGGAGAATCCGCTGATTTCTGTTTTATGAAAACTGAAATAATATATAGAATTTTCAAAAAAGTTATTTTCATTTTTATATTTTTCGCTATAATATGATGTAGGAGAAAGGAATGATGTGCTGAAACATTTCATGCGAAAAATAAGAATTTAGTCATTATTGCTATTGTTATCTGAATATTCTAACATATATTGATTTACAAGGAGTGAAGCAGATGAAGGGGAGCATATTCAGAAAGAAAAGCATTCAGGACCTGCTTGCCGCAACGGGCGGGGAAAAGTCGCTGAAAAGAGAGTTAGGGGCCTTTGATTTGACCCTTCTGGGGATAGGGGCCATCATCGGAACGGGAATTTTTGTATTAACCGGAACAGGTGCTGTCACGGCGGGGCCGGGGCTGACCGTTTCATTTGTCATCGCCGCTCTTGCGTGTTTATTTGCGGCTTTATCATATGCCGAATTTGCTTCAAGCGTCCCGGTTTCCGGTTCCGTCTACACGTTTACTTATGCGACACTGGGTGAACTTCTCGCATTTATCATCGGATGGGATTTAATCTTGGAATATATGCTCGCCGTCAGCGCGGTTTCGGTCGGCTGGTCCGGCTATTTTCAATCATTCTTGGCGGGCTTCGGCATTCATCTTCCGACTGCATTAACGGCCGCGCCGGGATCCATTAAAGGCACGGTCACATTCTTTAATCTCCCCGCATTTGTTATCGTGCTTGCGATTACATTCCTCCTCTACTTAGGCATTAAGGAATCGAAGCGGGTCAATAATATTATGGTCATTTTGAAGGTTCTGGTTGTTCTATTGTTTATCGCCGTTGCGGCCGTATATGTCAAACCTCACAACTGGCAGCCGTTTATACCGATGGGGTTCGGCGGTGTTTTCAGTGCCGCGGCACTCGTTTTCTTCTCTTTTATCGGTTTTGACGCCGTCTCTTCCGCCGCTGAAGAAACGAAAAATCCGGCGAAGGATCTGCCGAAAGGAATTATCTTTTCATTAATCGTCTGCACCGTGCTGTATGTGACCGTATCGGCGATTATGACGGGCGTCGTTCCGTTTGCCCGCTTTGAAGGCGTTGACCATCCCGTGTCTCTCGTCCTGCAGATGGCCGGACAGAATTGGGTGGCCGGGATTATTGATATCGGCGCAGTGTTGGGAATGACAACGGTGATGCTCGTCATGCTGTACGGCCAGACGAGGGTGATGTTTGCCATGTCCCGTGACGGTTTGGTGCCGGGGGCGCTTTCAAAAGTCCATCCGAAGCATAAAACGCCGCACGTGGTGACATGGGTGTTCGGCATCCTGTCGGCATTACTCGGCTCGCTCGTCCCGCTTGATGAGCTGGCGAAGCTGGTGAACATCGGCACGCTTGCCGCGTTTGTCCTGATTTCAGTGGCGGTTATCGTATTGAGAAAGAAACAGCCTGATCTGCCGAGAGCTTTTAAATGTCCGGGGGTTCCCTTTATTCCGATATTGTCCATTCTGTTCTGCGTATTTTTGATTATTAACCTTGGCGCCACCACCATATTCCGTTTCTTTATCTGGCTGATCATCGGTCTGGTGATTTATTTCTTATATTCGAGAAAGCATTCGAAATTAAACGGGGATTTGTAAGGAGCGGCACCCGCCGCTCCTTTTTATTTTTCGGAATAATGAAACATATTGAAATGGGCTTAAGTTATCGCAGTGAATAAGGGATAATATAGGGCGGAAGGGAAGTGGAAAGTCGTGTCTGACCAAAAAAGGGTTCAATGGGCCTCAAAAATAGGATTTATTATGGCCGCTGCCGGTTCGGCGATCGGCCTGGGAGCCATTTGGAAGTTCCCTTACGTAGCGGGTACGAACGGAGGAGGCGCTTTTTTTCTTGTATTCGTCCTCTTTACCGTGCTTTTAGGCTATCCGCTTTTGCTCGGTGAATTTATTTTCGGAAGACGGAGCCAGACAAATGCGATTGATGCCTACAAACAAGCCGCGCCGAAGTCGGTATGGCACCTCACGGGTTATGTGGGTGTGGCGGCCTGTTTTTTAGTTTTGTCTTTTTACAGTGTTGTCGGCGGGTGGATTTTGCTTTATGTGTTAAAAGCTGTTACGGGTTCTTTATCCGGGCTCACTCAGGAGCAGTACGGAACGGTTTTCGGGACGGTCATTGAAAATCCGATCCAGACTCTCGCCGCGCAGCTTGTATTTATGATCTTGACAGTGGCGGTCGTCGCAAAAGGCGTGCAGAAAGGGATTGAACGTGTCAGTGCGGTGCTGATGCCGGTTTTATTCGTGCTGTTTCTATTGCTTGTGTTGCGATCAGTCACGCTCGATCATGCCGTTGAGGGGATTAGGTTTTTATTGGTTCCGCACTTTGAAGATTTGACGCCGGAATCCATCCTATATGCTTTAGGACAGGCGTTCTTTACATTAACGCTCGGCGTTTCGGTCATGGTGACATACAGTTCGTATCTGCCGAAAACCCAAAACCTTCCGGGATCGGCAGGTTCCATTGTTGTGATGAATGTGCTCGTCACGCTGTTTGCGGGACTGGCCATTTTTCCGGCGGTTTTTTCGTTCGGATTTAAACCGGATGAAGGGCCTACACTGCTGTTTACCGTACTGCCGGCTGTGTTTGACCGGCTGCCGTTCGGCTCGCTGTTTTTTATCAGCTTTCTGGCGGTCTTTTTCTTTGCCGCGCTGACTTCGGCCTTTTCGATGGTGGAAATTATCGTAGCGACTGTCGGGAAAGGTGATGAAACGAAAAGGAAGAAGCTGTCGTGGACAAGCGGTCTGCTCATTTTCTTAGTCGGAATTCCGTCGTGTTTATCATACGGTGTGCTCGGTGATGTTCATTTGTTCGGAAAAACGTTTTTTGATCTAGCGGATTTCACAGTGAGCAATGTGCTGATTCCGCTCGGCGCTTTATTAATATCAATCTTCATCCCGCTGAAAATACCGAAGCGGGAGCTGTTCGCCGAGATGAAAAGCGGTTCCGCCATCGGCTATCGTTTCTTTCAGGTGTGGTATTTCCTTCTGAAATACCTCGTGCCGCTGGCTATCATCGTCGTATTGCTGCATTTAATCGGCGTTCTTTCATTTTAAAAAAACAGGCCCCCGTAAAAGGGCCTGTTTTTATGTTTAAAAACCGAATTGCAGATTCGTATCAACGGCAACGATCGTATATACACAAACAATGACGAAAAGGTTGAGGATGACACCGAGCAGTCCCGGGCCCGTCCGTCCTTTTTTAATAAACAGCTCAATGATGCCGAACGGCACGGCGGCCATCGCAAACGGCAGCATCTGATAAGAATAGAAAGTCACATTGCTGATGATTGCCACGTTCAAAAGCAGCAGCGACAAAATCGCGGTACCGACTGATATCCAGCCGAAAACATTATGCTCTTTAAAAATTCTTACCAATTCCATAATTCCACCTCACCGATGTTTGCTGCTTTTACTGTTTTATTTTTCAGCAGACGTTCGATTTCTTTTGTCGGCCCCGTCACGACAGAGCCGTATACGTTCATTCCGTGATGTTCAACATAGTCGATTCGGCTGCCAAGATTCATGTCTTTGCGTTTCGATATTGCATGCGCCCATTTTTTATGGCGGGACATAAATTCAAGGGCATTGATAAATTGTTCACGGTCTGTCTGTCCTTGCGTTTCGAAAGAGGACACCATCTTGGAATCTTTCCCGGGAAATCCTAACGGCTCGGCATAAGGACTGTCTTTCAGATTTTTCTCCGTTTCGACCGCGTTCCATAAAAACTTCACATCGTATTTTTTAAAAGTTGAATATACTTGAGAAGAAGGGTAGGCCCGGTCATAAGAAAGATAGACCTCCGCCACGCTTCCTTCAGGCAATTTTTTCAATGTCTGTCCGGCTTTGTCAATCGTGCGTTCCTTTAAGCCGGAAGGATGGGCAAAATAATGCTTTGCCTGTGCCGCGTCTAGATCATAGTAGTTAACGGCAGGCGATTTGACCGTATCTAAAAACATTTCAATCCGTTCTCCGCCGACGGATTTCGTTTTTGTGCCGATCTGCTTTTGCAGCGGAAACTCTGTATTCATTCCAAACAGCTTCACCTGGCTTTTCAGTCCGGAGGTATCGACGAGTACGTTCGGCATGGTGGTCGCCACCGTCACGGCTGCGGTTTCCATTAATTGATTGCCGGTGCTTTCTTTTCCTCCCAAACCGTAATAGAGGTAGCTTCCCAAAGTGCAAAGCGGCAAAATCATCAAGGTGGAGATGACGGCGAGAACTGAAATCCGCAAATACGATTTGCGTTTTCCGTATGACAAAATGGCCTTCTGTTTTTCCGGGCTGATGCCGACGTCCCATTCCCGGTCGTCCTGCATTTCGCTTTCAATCAACTCCTGATAGACTTCAAGCTTTTCCAGCTCTTCTTCAAAGGCGGCCATTTCCCGGTCGCTCATTTCTCCATTTTTGTATTGGTAAAAACGCTTTTTAAATTCTTCATTCATCATTAACACCTCTATTATAAAGTGCTTTCAGCCGCTGTCTGGCACGAAATAAAACACTTTTAAAATTAGCCTCTGAAATATTCATAATATGGGATGCTTCTTTGTAATTCAGTTCTTTTAAATAATACAGTGTTAAGGCCTCCCGATAATTGTCGGGAAGTTCGGACATATACCCTGTCAGCACTTCCTTGATTTCAATCTGATGAGCCGGGCTTTGAACAGCCGTCTGAAAAAGGCTCCCAATTAAGTCATCGGAAATGGTCACTTCCTTTTTATGTTTTCTGACATAATCTATAAACGCATTTCTCGCCACTTGAAAAAGCCATGGCTTTACTTTGCTGTGGTCGTAGGAGTGAATGTGTATGTATGCCCTCATAAAGGTTTCCTGCAGCAAATCTTCAGCGAGATGCTTGTCTTTTGTCATGGAGAGCAGGAACCGGTAAACATCATTCATATACATTTGGTAAATTTCATCGATCGTCACTGCCTTTTCTCCCCTCTATGTTATACACGCATAAGAAAGGTTTAAAGTTGCACGTTCCATGCAAACGGCTTAAATTCATTTTCACCTCATCAAACACCATTTCTCTATAGTACCCAAAATCCGTCATAAAAGATAGAGATCGGCGGAGGAAAAATATATTTATTAGTACCAGGTAATAAAAAATATTGTTATAATAGAGAGAGAACACTTTTGATCATTACAACAAAGGAAGTGCGTTATGTATAAGTTTTGTGCAAATGCCATCAAATTCATTCTTTCTCTGCGCGGAGGAGTCAAAGTATACAATAAAGAGAATCTTCCGTCTGATAAAGGATTCGTTATCGCGTGCACGCATGCGGGCTGGGTGGACGTCCTCACGCTCGGTGTCGGGATATTGCCCCATCAGATTCATTATATGGCGAAAAAAGAGCTGTTTCAGAAAAAGTGGATCGGAAGTTTTTTAAAGAAGATTCACGCGTTTCCGGTTGATCGTGAAAATCCGGGTCCGAGCAGCATTAAAACGCCGATTAAGCTTCTGAAGGAAGGGAAGATTGTCGGGATTTTTCCGAGCGGCACGAGAACTTCTGAAGACGTCCCGCTGAAAAGAGGGGCCGTGACCATCGCCCAAATGGGGAAAGCGCCGCTCGTTCCGGCCGCATATAAAGGGCCGTCTACTGGAAAAGCGCTGTTTAAAAAGGGAAAAATGCGGCTTATCATCGGCGAGCCGATTTTTTTGGAGGACTTTTCCGATCTTGCGCCGAAGGAGAGGCTTGCGGCCATGACAGAAGAGCTGAATGCCAGAATTAAAGAGCTTGAGAAAAAACTTGAACAACTGTAAAACGAAAAAAGCTTGCCGTCTGTATCAGACGCGCAAGCTTTTTTGTTATGCTTCTTTTTGTTCGGCGGTTTCCAGCAGTTCATCAAACGCCAGTTTTTTCACTTCGATATATGCGACGTGGTGGCCGTCAATTTCATTAATGATAAATTCACAGCCTTCTTCGATAATCGAGTCGTATTGTTCGACGTCGTATTTCTGGGTAAGGAACCAGCCGCCGATGGTGTCGACCTCGTCATTTTCCAAATGGATGCCGAGGAGTTCGTTCACTTGATCAATCAGGACCTTGCCGTCAAGCATGTAATGGCCGTCGCCGAGTTTGCGGATTTCATTGATTTCATCGATATCAAATTCATCACGGATTTCCCCGACGATTTCTTCAATAATGTCTTCAACGGTGACAAGCCCCGCGGTTCCGCCGTATTCATCCGACAGAATCGCCATATGAACCCGTTCCTTCTGCATTTTTACAAGCAGATCGTGAATCGGTGCCGACTCAATCACATGGATGATCGGATTGACAAAATCCGTAATCGGCGAGTCGACTGATACTTCGCCGCTGATGCAGGCGGTCAGCACTTCTTTAATGTTAATAACGCCGATAATATTATCTTTGTCACCCTCTTCGACAGGGTACCGGGTATATTTTTCAATCTGAATGATATCCATCATTTCAGAAATTTTGATATCATGCGGCAGACTGACGATTTCCGTACGCGGAATCATGATTTCTTTTGCAAGTCTGTCGTCAAATTCAAAGATTTTGTTCACATATTTAAATTCAGACTGGTTGATTTCACCGCTTTTATAGCTTTCCGATAAAATGATGCGCAGCTCTTCTTCAGAGTGGGCAAGCTCATTTTCAGACACCGTCTCCAGACCGAACGTCTTCGTTAAAAGACGGGCGGAGTTGTTCAGAAGCCAGATAAACGGGAACATGATGCGGTAAAACCAAATGAGCGGTTTCGAAAACAGCATTGAAACGGCTTCCGCTTTCTGGATGGCGACTGTTTTCGGCGCCAATTCTCCCACGACCACGTGTAAGAATGTAATGATCGCGTAGGCGAGAATAAATGAAATAATATGCGATAATGAGCTTGGTACGTTTATCTTTGTGAAAAGCGGGTGAAGCAAGCGTTCAATCGTTGATTCGCCTAAGACACCAAGACCGATGGAAGTCAATGTTATGCCGAGCTGGCACGCCGATAAATACTCATCTAAATGCGTGGTCACTTTTTTGACACCGATTGCGGCTTTATTTCCTTCTGCTATAAGCTGGTCAACCCGTGAGCCTCTGATTCTGATTATCGCAAACTCAGATGCTACGAAAAATGCCGTCAGCGCGATTAAAACCGCGACTAAAATCAAATTCACAATGTCCAATTAGAACCTTCACTCCTTTTGGGAAGATGAAGGTAACACCTCCTGTTAGTAAGATAATGGTTTAACTTAACAGCAGCATAAATGATTGAAGCACTGCAAGCTTTTCAGGAGCCAGCCTTTTTTTCAGCTGGGCGCGCTCCTCTGGTTCAAGCTTTTCAAACCGATTCAAGATCCCGGAGATGTTTTGATTCATGTGATCAATTTCCGATGCCAGATTTCCAACATCGTCAGGCAGGGCTGAAGAGGGAAACTGGTTCTCCAGTCGATCTTTTATATCAGACAGGGCCAATCGCTGCTTTTTACAAGCGACTATAAACTTTAACCGATTAAGTGCAAGTGTATCGTAGTAACGATAGTTCGAACAAGACCTGTCAGGCTTTAAAAGCCCGAGGTTTGTGTAGTAATCCACCGTGCGTTTCGTTACACCGGCAAGCTCTGCTAATTCACTGATGCGATAAGTCTCAGCCCCATCTAAATCCCTCCCCAACCATCACGTTATAGTTATGAGAATAGTTTAATATATGAAGGGGAGTTTGCACAAGTTTATTGTTTTCCGTCTTTCTCCTGAAACGGGGCGGCAGGCTGTCTGAAAAAGCGTTGACTGCGCCATGTAAATCTTTCATAATCATTGTAAATAGAAACGGCAGAAAAAGACAGAAGGGACAGATGACAGTGGCCGGTTTATCAAGGGAAGTGACACAGAACCTGGAGAAAGGTTCATGGATACGCAAACTATTTGATGAAGGCGCTCGGCTGAAAAAAGAGTTCGGCGCCGATAAGGTGTTTGACTTTTCAATAGGAAATCCGGTTGCGGAGCCGCCTGAAACGTTTAAAAAGGCGCTTTGCGAAGCGGCTGAAACAGGACGGCACGGATACATACAAAACCAAGGGCTTCCGGAGGCGAGAGAAAAGGTTGCCCGCTTTTTGTCAGAGCGGTTTCAGACCGAGATTTCCGCCAGGCATACAGTTATGACGGTCGGAGCCGGCGGGGCGCTGAATGTCGCGCTGAAGAGCATTTTAAACCCGGAGGAAGAAGTCATCCTTCTTTCGCCTTATTTTGCGGAATATAAAGCGTATGTTGAAAATTACCGCGGCAGACCCGTCATCTGCCCGCTGACTGACTCATTTGAGATTGATATTGAAGCGGTTAAAGGTGCGATCACACCCCGTACGAAAGGACTGATCGTTAATACGCCGCATAATCCGACGGGGACTGTGCTCAGCCAGAAAAACCTTAACGAATTAGGCGCCTTATTAAAAGAAGCCGAAGAGCGGAACGGCCAAAGCATATTTATTTTATTTGATGAACCGTACAGCCAGCTGATCTACGGAGAAGAGCAGGCGAATCCGTTTCAGGCGTATCACCGCGTGATTTTAGTCAGTTCGTTCAGTAAAGATCTCGGCATTGCGGGGGAAAGGCTCGGGTATATCGCGGCGGACGCCCAAATGCCTGAGGGCGATCTTCTGACGGATGCGTTCGTTTTCTGCAACCGGACGCTCGGCTTTGTGAACGCTCCGGTCATGATGCAGCGCGCCGTGGCGAAAATGGATGATCTTTCGATTGACGCTGAACCTTACAGAAAGCGGAGAGACCTTATGGTGGACATCCTCACAGAAGCCGGCTTCGAATTTGAAATGCCGAAAGGAGGCTTTTTCGTCTTTCCGAAATCACCGATTGAAGACGAGGTGGCGTTCTGTATGCATGCCGCACAGAAATACAGACTATTGATCGTACCCGGCAGCGGATTTGGAAAAAGCGGCTATTTCCGATTATCTTTCAGCGTGCCTTCGGAACAGATCAGACAGTCGCGCGATATTTTCAAAGCACTGTATCAAGATTTTTCTTCATAGCTTCCAATACATAAAGATGGGAGAACGGACAAATGTCGAGGAGAAATAATGGCACATCAGACATCAGCATTACAGGAATCGGAGTCTTAACCGCGGTCGGACAAGGCAAGGAGGCGTTTCTCGATGCGCTCATGGAGGGGCGGCACGCCTTTGATGTGATGAAACGTCCCGGCCGGCAGAAAGGCAGTTCGTTTATCGGCGCGGAGCTTAGCGAATTAACGCCGCCGGACGCGCTGTCGAAGCGCTTGTACCGAAGGGCCGCATTATCAGGAAAGACGGCGCTTATCGCTTTATATGAAGCGTGGCATGACGCTCAATTAGACGGCGCTGATCACAGCCGCACCGGTCTGATCATCGGCGGGTCGAATATGACGCAGCGCGAATTGCTGCAGGCCTTTGAGAAAAACGGTGAAACGCCGCAATTTGTAAATCCGACATACGGGCTTTCTTTTATGGATAGTGATTTGTCGGGGCTTTGTACGGAGCAATTCGGGATAAAAGGGCCGGCCTTTACGGTCGGCGGCGCGTCGGCAAGCGGCCAGGCGGCGGTTATCCAGGCTGCTCAAGGAATCAAAGGAGGCCTGTTTGACCGGTGCATCGTGATCGGGGCGCTGGCCGATCTGTCGTACATGGAGTGTCACGCTCTCCGTTCTTTGGGAGCGATGGGCACTGATACATACGCTGAACGGCCTGAAGCCGCCTGCCGCCCGTTTGACCGGCATACGGACGGGTTTATATTCGGAGAGGCGTGCGGGGCGATTGTGCTGGAGCGCGCTGAATCTGCCGAAGAGAGGGGCGCACGATCGTGGGCCGGCTTAAAGGGCTGGGGGATGGCTTCCGATGCGAACCGCAACCCGAATCCTTCAGCAGAGGGCGAAATGACGGTGATCCGCCAGGCGCTGGAGCGGGCCGGTCTTTCAGCGAAAGAGATCGATTACATCAACCCGCACGGCACCGGTTCGCCGATCGGAGATAAGACTGAATGCCGGGCGCTTTCTGAAAGCGGCCTGTCGCACGCGCGGATTAATGCGACAAAATCGATTACCGGACACGGTCTGAGTGCGGCCGGAACGGTGGAAATCATTGCTGTTCTCTTGCAAATGCGGGAAAACAAGCTTCATCCGATCCGAAACTTAACGGAGCCGATTGACGATTCATTTCAGTGGGTGACCGACGGGCCGAGCGTCCATACCGTACACCATGCGTTAAGCTTAAGCATGGGATTCGGGGGGATTAATACGGCGCTTTGTTTAGAAAATCATTTCCGAAGCAGATAACGGCAGCCTTCTTTTTGAAGGCTGTTTTTATATGATGAAAAATCTGAAAATGATGAAAGAATGGAGTTGTGATACAATAAACTATACAAATGACAATCATGCTTTGACTTAGGAGGTGGCAGGATGGGGCCCTCTGTGTAGTCAATCACCCATTTCGTTCCTCTCGCTTAAGAAAAAACGATGAAATCAGGAGGTGACGTCCTTATCCTTCAATTCGGGATAAGGTGAAATGGACGATATTGACAGTTTGATTTTAATCGGTGTGCTCATTGCGTTAACGGCATTTTTCGTGGCGAGTGAATTTGCGATCGTCAGAGTGAGGAGATCCAGAATCGATCAGCTCATCTCAGAAGGAAACAGACGGGCGGTGCTCGCAAAGCGTATCATTACGGATCTTGATGAGTATTTATCCGCCTCGCAGCTTGGCATTACACTCACATCCATCGGGCTCGGCGTACTGGGAGAGCCTGCATTTGAGCGGATGCTTCATCCTGTGTTTCAAGGTATGGGGCTGCCGGATTCAGCCGAGCATGTGATTGCTTTTGCTGCGGCGTACGGGCTGATTACGTTTTTACATGTCGTCGTCGGTGAGCTTGCGCCTAAAACGGTTGCGATTCAAAAAGCGGAAAAGCTGACGTTATGGATTGCCGGACCGCTTCGGTTATTTTACGTGTTCATGTTCCCGTTTATTTGGGTGCTGAACGGCTCCGCGAGAATTCTGACCGGTTTGGCCGGATTAAAGCCGGCATCTGAGCATGAAGGCTCCCACTCTGAAGAAGAGCTGCGGATCCTGCTGTCAGAAAGTTTAAAAAACGGTGAAATCAATCCGTCTGAATATACATTTGTGAATAAAATTTTTGATTTTGATAATCGGATCGCCAAGGAAATCATGATCCCGAGAAAAGAAATCGCGGCTGTTTCCACTGATATGGACGTGCCGGAAATGCTTGATATGATGCTGAAAGACAAATATACGCGCTGGCCCGTAACGGACGGGGACAAAGACAGTGTCATCGGCATGATCAATACGAAGCATCTCTTTTCAGATCTGCTGTTTATGACAGAAGATGAAAAAGCGGAAGTATCCATCATGTCTTACGTCCGCCCGGTGATTGAAGTCATCGAGACGATCCCGATACACGACCTGCTGATAAAAATGCAGAGAGAACGGATTCATTTGGCGATATTGTCTGATGAATACGGCGGAACGTCCGGTCTTGTGACGACCGAAGACATACTTGAAGAAATCGTCGGCGATATCAGAGACGAATTTGATGAGGACGAACAGCCGCAGATTCAAAAGCTGTCCGAACGCCATTATGTGCTGGACGGAAAGGTTCGGATCGATCAGGTGAATCATCTTCTCGGCGCAGAGATTGAAGAGGAAGTCGACACGATCGGCGGTCTTGTGCTGAAACGGAATATTGACATTTGTGCGGGTGAGTCGATACAAATCGGGGGATACACTGCCCTCATATTAGAAATGGACGGCCGGTTTATTAAACAGCTTGAACTCAAAGAAGAACAGGGCCGCCCGGGCGGTCAGGGGACAATAAACCGCCCGCTGCCCGTGCCGGAAACGGTCATGCTTCATAACGCAACCTTGAGCGAAAAATAAGCTCAAGGTTTTTTTAAATGGATATCATAACAAAGCCGCACCAGAACGCCAAAAGGCTTCCGGCTGCTGAAACAGCGATGTAGAGCAGGCTTTCCTTTATGCGGTTGTTCATCATCAGCTGCACGGCTTCAATACTGAAGGTGGAAAAGGTCGTAAACGCACCGAAAAAGCCCGTCGCGATGATGACGCCGGCAGAAGGATTATCCAGACCCAAGCCGGTGAATATGCCGAGGCCGAAGGAGCCGAGCAGGTTGACCGCAGCCATTCCAAGCGGAATCGGAAAACCTTTTGTTCTTTCTGAAATTGTCTTACCCAGCAGAGACCGTAATACCGCTCCGATACCCGCCGCGATAACCATCAGGACAATCGTCATGGCGTATCATGCCCCCCTTCCGGCTGCGTGAAGGGCAATCCGCCGTCCCAAAAAAATGCCGGCGTATGCAAAGGCAAGACCAGCGAATAAAGTCGCGGCAGCATAACAAAAAGCCGCTGCGGGAGACGATTGCAGCAGAAAAATGGTTTCTTTTGCGAAGGTTGACATCGTCGTGAAACCTCCGCAAAAACCGGTTCCTAAAAAGGCGGTCAAAAGAGGGCGTTTAGCCCGAATGATGAAATAACCCGTAATAAGACCGAGTAAAAGGCTTCCCGCCGCGTTTTCGAGGAAAGTGGCACCCGGGAAAGATCCGCTGTGAATGTGCGCGCTCATTTCAAAGCGGAGCAATGCGCCAAGCGCGCCTCCGATAAAAATTGCGATGTATTGTTTCATATCAGCCATCCTTAGAAATAATATCCGGAAAATCAGTTACAATGCCGTCAACTGCCATCATTTGCAGCTTTTCGGCGGTCTTGTGATTTCTGACCGTCCAGGCAAATACTTTCAGGCCGTGTTTGTGAGCGGTGGAAATCAAGAGCCGATTCAGGCGGGTATATTTAATATTGACATAATTTGCGGCTGATTTGTAAGCGGCCAGCTGGCTTTTTGAAAACATCCCGAAGCTGGGTCTTGCGATAACTGCAGTCGGAACGGACGGATACATGTCGTGAAAGGTCTGAATCGACTTGAGACTGAATGATTGAACGATAGGGTGAATGGAAAAGGTAAACCTGCTTAACAGCTGGCCGACTGCTTTTTCAAGACCGACTTGAGAAACGTGCCCTTTCAGTTCAATTAAAAATCCGATTTCAGAATGATAACGCTTCAGAACCTCTTCGAGCAGGGGAATCCGCTCCCCTTTAAACTCAGCCCCATACCAGCTGCCGGCGTCCAGAGACTGCAGCTTCTTCAGCGTAAAATCTTTTACAAAACCGGAGCCGTTCGTCGTCCGGTCGACTTTGTCATCATGGATGACGACAATCTGGCCGTCTTTTGTGAGCTGGACGTCAAGCTCAATGAAATCAGCGTTCATTTCGGCAGCGATATCAAATGCCGCAAATGTATTTTCGGGCGCGTAACCGGATGCGCCGCGATGAGCGATGGTATACAAGCTTGTCAGCTCCCCTCATGGGCATTTCTGTTATTATATCAGATTCGTATATGCACAGCGATTCAAACTGGTGAATGTGCAAAACAGTATTTTTTTGGAATAAAGATAGTGCTTTTTTCGGTTTACAATCCGCAGTGATGATTTATAATGGCAAAAAGGAGGCGAGATCATGGGAAAAGGGAGATTGAAAGTGGAAGAAAGAATTAAGGCCGAAACCGATGCTGAAATCCAAAAAGCGACTCTCCTGAAACAGACACAATCAAAGAAGAAATAGTGCCTGACCCTGTTGTATCTGGCTGAAAGATGAACGAATGTGTGAAAAACCCCGGCTGTGCTCTGAGGCCGGGGTTTTTCAGGCTGCCTAAAGACATTAAAACAAGCTGATGTCCGAATGTTTTAGTATAATAGATTTTCGACAAGACAAAGGAGCATATGCCATGATGACACAATTTCAGAGCTTTTTTACTCTTGACCATATTTTGCAGATCAGTATCAGCATCGGAATTTTAGCGGCTTTTCTCGTTTTGAGAAAACTGTTTGTCAAATACTTTTTTCAGCTCATTTACAAATTGGCGAACAAGCCGAAAACCGACATATTCAAACAGATTGCCGTAGCGTTTGACAAGCCGGCCAGATGGTTTTTCGTGGCGCTGGGTCTGTTTTTGGCGATTGAGTATTCGCCGTTTTTAGACGGGCAGATGGACATTGTCAAAAAAATGTACCGCTCTTTGATCATAGCGCTGATCGCCTGGGGGCTTTGCAATCTGACATCGGCGTCTTCGTTTTTATTTCATAAAGTCAATCAGCGCTTTGAGCTTGATATGGATGACATTTTGGCGCCGTTTTTATCCAAGGTGCTGCGCTTTGTCATTCTCGCGCTCAGCGTCAGTGTGATCGCGCAGGAATTCAATTATGATGTAAACGGGTTCGTGGCCGGACTCGGACTTGGCGGCTTGGCCTTCGCGCTTGCGGCTAAAGATACGATCAGCAATTTTTTCGGCGGCATTATCATCATTACGGAAAAGCCGTTTACGATCGGCGACTGGGTCGAGACGTCATCTGTGACGGGGGGCGTTGAAGATATCACATTCCGAAGCACAAGGTTCCGCACGGCGCAGGGGGCGCTTGTTACCGTACCCAATTCAACGCTGTCCATGGAAGCCATCACAAACTGGACGAGGATGACGAAGCGCCAGGTCACGTTTTCCGTTCGTGTTTCTTATGCGACGCCGATTGATCGTTTAGAGCGGTGCATCACAAGGCTCAGGGAAATGCTTCGTGAACATGAAGGCGTGCATGATGATACGATTATGGTTAACTTTGACGTGTTTGCGGACAGCTATTACAATCTGTTTTTCAACTTTTACACAAAGACCATCGTCTGGGCGGAAAGCCTGGACGTGCGGCAGGATATCAACCGCCGGATTATTGATATTTTTGCTGAGGAAGGCGTGGAGTTCGCCTATCCGGGCCAGAATGTATTCGTAAAACAGAAGAGCCACGATGATCCGGTTCATGTGAAGGATCATTCCGGAGAAAAAGAACGGGCATAACAGGCGCCGTTCTTTTTTCATGATATGATAAAAAGAAAAGGCGGTGGAAGAGTGGAAGCGTTTATAACATTGATCAATCAGGCTGAACGTATCCTGGTGCTGACGGGAGCGGGAATGAGCACGGAATCCGGCATTCCCGATTTTCGTTCGGCGGGCGGTATATGGACCGAAGACACCTCCAGAATGGAAGCGATGAGCAGGGAATACTTTGAACGCCGTCCGCGTGAATTCTGGCCTAAATTCAAACAGCTCTTTCAGATGAAAATGAGCGGAAGCTATGAGCCGAATGCCGGCCATACGTATTTGGCGGATCTTGAAAAGCGGGGAAAGCAGGTAGACATTTTCACGCAGAACATTGACGGACTGCATAAGAAAGCGGGAAGCAGCAGTGTCTATGAGCTTCACGGTTCAATTCAGACCGCCGCATGCCCCCGCTGCGGAGCGCGCTACGGGCTTTCTCATCTGCTGAAGGACGAAGTGCCGGAATGTACGGCCGAAATCGGTGATCATGCGGTATGCGGCACCGTATTAAAGACGGATGTCGTGCTGTTCGGCGATCTCGTTCAGCATTTTGAAACCCTTTATGAAAAGCTTGATAAAGCTGATCTTCTTCTTGTGATCGGCACTTCGCTTGAAGTGGCGCCGGCAAGGTTTGTCCCTGAGGATGCGGGCCGGATTCCCGGTTTGAAGCAAGTGATCATTAACCTAGAGCCGACATATTGCGACCATTTATTTGATCTTGTCATCCATGAGAAGATCGGTGAATTTGCAAAACGGATCAGCGCCGCGACATAAAAAAAGCCGGATCATATACAGATCCGGCTTTTCTTATTCATGGACGGGAATCATTTGATCCGTCAGAACATCAAAGGAGTAGCCCTGAGCTTTCAGTTTTTGGATCAGGCTCGGTAAAGCGTGCACCGTCGCAGGCAGATCGTGCATTAAAATGACATGCGGCCTGCTCGTATGAACGCTTTCCAAATATGCGAGCTGATTCAATACTTCCGGCACGTACCGCGCGTTTTTGTACTTCCAGTCTTCACTGTCTATCGTCCAGTCCCAGTACACGAATCCGTCTTTTTCGAGATTCTTAATCTGGGCATCCGTCAATGACGGTTTACTGCCGTAAGGCGTGCGGACAAGATCCGTTTTTACTCCAGTGATTGTCTCGAGCGTATCGCGTCCCTGCTGCATTTCGTTCAGCGGTGATGTCGGTGTTTGATAAAACAGGTGATTATCGTGCGTCACGCCGTGCAGGCCCAGCGCGATCCCTTCCTGCTTCGCTCTTTGCACGGAATGCTTATAGGCTTTCATCCGCGGTTCAAGCATAAAAAAAGTGGCCTTTGCGCCATTTGCCTTCAATACATTCAACAGCTGTTCAGTATATGGAGACGGCCCGTCGTCGAAGGTTAAATATACCGTTTTTTTCCCTGGGTCACGCTCTTTCTGCAAATGTTTCATTAAGACGTCGGGAGAATCATTTTTCAGCCGCAGGCTTTCTGCTTCATCCCGAAGCTGCCCGTTTGCGGTCACGGTGACCTGTTTGTTTTTTGCGGCCGAAGCGGAATATCCCATTATGACGATTACCAGAAGCAGTCCGCACAAAACTGCTAAACTCGTAAGTTTAAAAGCCAATGAAAACAGAGAAGGGGAAGCACCTTCTTTTGTGTTGCGCATAACAATCTCTCCAGTAGCATAAGTTTCTGCATAATGCCGATAACAGCGGAGGCTTGCGAAGTGCCATAAGTTAACAGCATATGTATGTCGAATCAAGTATACAGGAACAAAACTGGAAAAGACATAGAAAAGATGTCGAATAATAAGATTTTAAGAAAAAAATAAACTCCGCAGCCGGCTCGTTCAGTATGATAGAATAGTTGACAATAACAGCTGAGAATGCACATCACGGCAGATAACGATTAGGAGGGTTTACATGAAGACATTAGTAAACGGCCAGTTGATTGATCGTGAAGAAGCGGCAGTTGATATTGAGGACCGCGGATATCAATTCGGTGACGGTGTGTATGAGGTCATCAGAGTGTATAACGGCGCCTTATTCGGTCTGCGTGAGCATATCGTCCGTCTTTTCAGAAGCGCCGCAGAAATCGGCATCACCCTGCCGTTCTCCGCAGAGGACATAGAATGGGATCTGCAAAAGCTCGTACAGGAAAACAAACTCATTGACGGCGGGGTCTATATACAGACGACGAGAGGGAAGGCGCCGCGGAAGCACCAGTATGACGAAGGATTGGAGCCGCAGACGACGGCATACACCTTTTCAGTGAAAAAACCGGAAAATGAACAAAAAGCCGGAGCGCAGGCCATCACGGCGGAAGACAAACGCTGGCTGAGGTGTGACATTAAGAGTCTGAATTTACTGTATAATGTGATGATAAAACAAAAAGCCTATGAAGCAGGCGCTTATGAAGCCGTGCTGATAAGGGACGGGGCGGTCACGGAAGGAACCTCATCCAATGTATACGCCGTCATAAACGGCACCGTTCGGACGCATCCTGCAAATGAGCTGATTTTAAACGGCATTACGCGGATGAAACTGTTAGAGCTGATGAAAGAAAACGGGATTGAGGTGCGGGAGAAGGCTCTTACCGAAGAGGAACTCAGAGATGCGGATGAAATTTTCATCTCGTCAACCACGTCTGAATTAATCCCGATCGTAACCCTTGACGGAAAACCGGTCGGAAGCGGATCGCCGGGACCTGTAGCCAAAACGATTCAGGAGGCTTTTCAGTCGCACATTCAGCAGGAGCTCGGCGTTCAGTCATAAGCTGAAAAAAAGGCCGGAACACATCCGGCCTTTTTGCTCCAGTCAGATAAAAAGAGATTCGATATGCTGAACGAGTACACGGGAGATCTTCTCTTTTGAAAGACGATCAGGTTCAAGCATGGCATGCAGCGCCAATCCGTCGGCGATAGCGTACATTTTCTCCGCTTCGGTTTCTTTATCAAGATTCGGTTTCAGAAGCTTATTTTCATCCAGCCAGTCAATCAGGCCGCGGATATATGCCAAGATCCCGTCCTGCTGGGGTTGAAACTCTTCTCCCTTATGTCTGGCATAAGCTGTGAAAGCGAACCACACCTCCATTTCAGCCATCGTTTCTTCATCTGTCGGGATAATTTCAAGCATCAGACGCACCGCTTTTTCTTTCGGCGGCAGATCTTTCATGGCAACTTCGTTAATTCTGGCGGCCGCTTTTTCTTTTACGAGTGTCATTGCATACCCTAAAAGCTCATCCTGGGTGGTGAAATAGTGCCTCAGCGCGCCTAAAGAAAGACCCGCTTCTTGGGCGATGTTTCTCACTGTCGCTCCTTCCATTCCCCGCTCCAAAATCGTCCGCCAAGTGGCTTCGGCTATTTGTTTTCTTCTTTTTTCATGATCGATTATTTTAGGCATGGTTCCAGTGTAACAGGAAATATTTTTTCTTGCAATTTTGTGATACAGTTGTATTAAATAAAAAGCAGTGATACAATGCATTTTAGAAAACGATAAGGGGGAACCGGATTGAACGCGATTGCTTGGTTGATTGTCATTTGTGAGGCTGCTTTTTGGGCGGCTGTCATCTTCGGATTGGCGGCGCGCTATATATTCAGGCGGCAAAAGCTCGGAATGTTTTTTTTCGCTCTCATTCCTATATTGGATGCCGTACTGTTTCTGGCGGCCGCAGCTGATTTATACAGAGGGGCGGCGGCGACTATGGCGCATGCAGTGGCGGCCGTTTATATCGGAGTGTCTGTCGCCTTCGGAAAAAGCATGATTCAGTGGGCGGATGAGCGGTTCCGCTATTATGTGGTAAAGGAAGGGGCAAAACCGGTCAAGCGGTACGGACTGGATTATGCCAAACATTATGCAAAAGGATGGGGAAGACATGTATTAGCATTTGTCATCGGCGGCATTCTTTTAGCCGGAACGGTATTTCTCATTCAGGACGCTTCCCGCACCGAAGCGCTCAGCGGACTGTTAAAGGGCTGGTCTGTCGTATTGTGCATCGATTTTTTGATCATGGCGAGTTTTTTTGTAATGCCGAAAAAAAGAAGAAACAGCCGGGAGCTGTAAAAAAAGCAGCTTTTGATTAAGCTGCTTTACAGAAAGAATTATTTTACGATCAGCACGGGAATATCGGATTTCGATGACAGTTTTTCACTGACGCTTCCGAATAAAAGTTTTTTCAGCCTGTTCTGGTCCCGGCTCCCCATGACGATCAAATCCGCCGATATACGGTCGGCATGCTCGATAATGGCATCAGCGGGATCACCTTCTAAAATGTCGATATCCCCGTCAATCTGGCTGTCGTTCATCAGCATTCTCGCTTCCGCAACGATTTCTTCTGTACGGTCTTCATAAATCATCGGATCAGGGGAGATTCTTTCCGCCTGGAGCGGGTCAGGAACGCTTGCAATCCCGCCGCCGATATACGTTGCCCCGGCTCCCGGCCTCGGGGGATCAACAATCGTCTGGGTATCTTTTGCATTGTGGGAATGTACGACCGTTAAATCCGCGTGGAACGTTTTTGAAAGGTCTATGGCTTTTTGAAGCGCTTTTTTACTATCATCACTTCCGTCAAAAGCTGCTATCAACCGGTCTGCGTGAAACATCAGCCTCATCCTTTCAGTAAAAAAGGTTTGTTTTACAATACCCGTGCGGCAGAAATGTAAAACCGCATTGACAAAAAAAGGATTTATTTATATGATGAAGGAACAATATAGGAAAAAGGAGGTATGGATCATGTCAAAACTAAAGCTTGTCAACTCATCTTCAGCTGAATACCGGCGTGACTTCCATACAGCTTCCGTTTTCTGAACATTTGCTTAAAAACGGGGCAGTCGCGCATAAACGGCGGGTCTGTACCTTATTTATAATAATAAGAGGCATGGAGCTGAGGCTTCATGTCTTTTTTTATACAAAAAAATGAAAGAAAGACAGGTGTGATGCATGTGGCGGCATTAGCGAAAACAATGAAAAACAATCCGGAAAAGCTTGAGGGCGGCTGATTGATGAAAGGGGATGACGGTATTTGTTTACTGTATTAAAAAAGCTCGCGTGGTTTTTTAAAGCCTATTGGCTGCGCTATACGACAGCGATTGTTCTGTTATTGATTGTGAATGTCATTGAGATGTTTCCGCCTAAACTTCTCGGTAATGCGATAGACGATATGAAGGCGGGCGTGTTTACGAAAAGCGGGATGCTGTTTTACATATGTGTTTTTCTCGCATTAACGGCAGCCGTCTATTTACTGTCTTATTTTTGGATGTATCAGCTTTTCGGCGGGGCGAATGTCATGGAGAAAATTCTCCGGTCAAAACTGATGGGAAGGCTTCTTCAAATGTCACCGCCGTTTTACGAGAAATACAGAACGGGCGATTTAATGGCGCGGGGGACAAATGACCTGCAGGCCGTCAGTATGACGACGGGCTTCGGGGTCTTAACGCTCGTTGATTCGACGATGTATATGCTGACGATATTTTTGACAATGGGGCTTCTCATCAGCTGGAAGCTGACATTTGCCGCGATTATTCCGCTGCCGATAATGGCGGCTGCGGTCAGCCTGTACGGAAAAAAGATCCATGAGCGGTTTACGGAAGCGCAGGATGCTTTCGGATCATTAAATGACAAGGTGCTGGAGTCGGTATCCGGCGTCCGGGTCATCCGGGCATTTGTGCAGGAAAAAAATGATGTCAGCCGGTTCGGTGATATGACGGCGGATGTATATGAGAAAAATATGAAAGTGGCGTTTATCGATTCACTTTTTGAACCGACTGTGAAACTTCTCGTCGGCCTCAGCTATCTCATAGGTCTCGGCTACGGCGCTTATCTCGTTTTTCAAAACCGGCTGACGCTGGGAGAGCTGGTATCGTTTAACGTGTACCTCGGAATGATGATCTGGCCGATGTTTGCGATCGGAGAATTAATCAATATCATGCAGCGCGGCAATGCCTCCTTGGATCGTGTCAATGAGACGCTTTCCTATGAGCCTGACGTGATCGGGCCCAAGCGCCCCGCCGGCATCAAGGAGCCCGGGCGTCTTGTTTTTGAACAAGTGACTTTCACGTATCCGAGCGGAGCGGGACCGGCGGTTTCCGATGTATCTTTTTCCGTAGAAAAAGGGCAGACACTCGGCATCGTCGGGAAGACGGGAAGCGGAAAGACGACGATCATTAAG
Source organism: Bacillus sp. ZY-1-1 (assembly GCF_003047165.1). Taxonomy (NCBI): domain Bacteria; kingdom Bacillati; phylum Bacillota; class Bacilli; order Caryophanales; family Bacillaceae; genus Bacillus; species Bacillus sp. ZY-1-1. Next base: position 2,952,882 of record NZ_CP027061.1, on the reverse strand, counting down.
CAGCTGCTGCGTGAATATCCGCCCGGTGCGGGAGAGGTCACGTTTACAGGCGTTCCGATTCAGGAGATCCCGCTTGAGGAGCTCCGCGGGTGGATCGGCTATGTGCCGCAGGATCATATTTTATTTTCTAAGACTGTAAAGGAGAATCTGCTTTACGGACGGCAGGATGCAAACGAAGAGGAAATCGGCGGCGCGCTGAAAGATGCGCATTTTGAAAACGATATCGGCATGCTTTCCGACGGGCTTGAGACGCTTGTCGGCGAGAAGGGCGTAGCGCTCTCGGGCGGACAAAAGCAGCGCATCTCAATTGCGAGAGCGCTTTTGACCGATCCTGATATTCTCATATTAGATGATTCGCTTTCTGCCGTAGACGCGAAAACGGAAGCCGCCATCATTGACAGCATCCGTAAAAAACGGCGGCATAAAACAACGATTATCACCACCCACCGGCTCTCGGCAGTTGAATACGCAGATCTCATTCTCGTTATGGACGAAGGCCGGGTGTCTGAAAGAGGCACGCACCGGGAGCTATTGGCGCAGAACGGCTGGTATCGAAAACAATATGAGAGGCAGCAGCTGTCCTCTCTTGAAGAAGGGGGGACGGGCGCATGAAGACCGGGAGAAGATTATGGAATTACGCGCTTCAATATAAGAAGCTGCTGATATGGGCGGTCGTCCTGCTCATTATTGCGGTCGGCACTGAGCTGACCGGTCCGTTTATCGGAAAAAAAATGATTGATGACCACATTCTCGGCATTGAAAAAACATGGGTTAAAGCCTCTGCGGACGATCCGGGCGCCGTCAGGTTCCGGGGGCATGATTATGTCAGGGAGGACCGGCTCAAACCGGGGGCGGATAAAACCGGAGAGGCGCACATTTATCAAGTCGGTGCGGGCTACTATTTTGTTGACCGTCCCGTCAGTTTTGACGGAAACCGTTCGGTGTCTGACGGCCGGCTGACAATATCAAACGGTAAAGAAAGCAGGTCATATCCCGCCATTACGTTATCGAGACAGGAGATTTTTGAATTTTACCGTCCGGAAATTAAAGGATTGCTGACGTTGACCGCCATTTATGCGGGATTGCTCATGTTTTCCGTATGTTTTCATTACGGTCAGCATTATCTGCTGCAGATGGGAGCGAACCGGATCATACAGCGCATGAGGCAGGATGTATTTTCACACATTCAGAAAATGCCGATCCGCTACTTTGATAATCTGCCTGCCGGAAAAGTCGTGGCCCGTATTACGAATGACACAGAAGCGGTGAGGGATTTATATGTAACGGTGCTGTCGACATTTATCACAAGCGGCGTTTATATGCTCGGCATTTTTACGGCGCTGTTTATGCTTGACGTCAGGCTGGCCGCCGTTTGCCTTCTGATTATTCCGATTTTAATGATCTGGTCGGTTGTGTACCGCAAATACGCATCCGTCTTCAATCAAAAAATCCGTTCCATTAACAGTGACATCAATGCGAAAATGAATGAGTCCATTCAAGGAATGCCGATTATTCAGGCGTTCCGCCGCGAGAAGGAAACGATGAAGGAATTTGAAGAATTGAATGAAGCTCATTTCCGCTACAAAAACAAAATGCTGTCCTTAAATTCCCTCATGTCCCACAGTCTTGTCAATGTGTTGCGCAATCTGGCGTTTGTCGGGCTGATCTGGTATTTCGGAGGCGCGAGTCTGAGTGCGGCCGGAATTGTTTCGATCGGTGTTTTATATGCATTTGTTGATTATTTAAACCGTTTGTTCCAGCCGGTTACGGGGATTGTCAACCAATTTTCGAAGCTTGAATTGGCCCGTGTCTCTGCCGCCAGAGTATTCGAGCTTTTACAGGAGGAGGAAACGGAAGAAGAAGGCGCTCCCGCAGACAGAAAGGCGGAAGGGACAGTGGAATTCCGCGATGTTTCTTTTGGATATCGAAAGGGAGAAGAGGTGCTGAAACACATCAGCTTTACAGCTGAAAAAGGGGAGACGGTCGCCCTCGTCGGCCATACAGGGTCCGGCAAAAGCTCCATCCTGAATCTTCTGTTCCGTTTTTATGATGCCCAAAAAGGGGATATCCTGCTGGACGGTAAAAGCATATACAGCATGTCAAGGCAGGAGCTGAGGTCGCATATGGGCATTGTGCTGCAAGACCCGTATCTTTTCTCGGGCACGATCGGCTCCAATGTGACACTCGATGATCAGCGTATTTCTCTGGAGCAGGCGGAAGAAGCGCTTCGCCAAGTCGGCGCCGCAAGCCTTCTGCAATCTTTGCCGAAGGGCATCAGAGAGCCCGTCACCGAAAAAGGCGGCACACTGTCCTCAGGCCAGCGTCAGCTGATTTCTTTTGCAAGAGCGCTTGTGTTTGATCCGGCCATTTTAATTTTGGATGAGGCGACGGCGCACATTGATACCGAAACAGAAGCAGTCATTCAAAAAGCGCTGCAAGTGGTTCAAGAAGGGCGCACGACATTTATTATCGCCCATCGGCTTTCCACGATCAGACACGCAGACCAGATTCTCGTGCTGGAAAAGGGCCGCATCATTGAAAAGGGAAGCCATGACGAATTAATGGCGCAAAAGGGGCAGTACCATCAAATGTATGAATTACAGAAAGGAACGGCGAAATCCGCGGTGTAATCGGAAAGGGTGAATCAAAAGATTCGCCCTTTTTTCATTCAGTAAGCCAGTCCTACCCGTTTTCTGACAAACTGCGGGCTGATCAACTCGCGGTACAGAAAATGCGCCGTGTCTCCGACTGTGATTTCGGCGCCGTCTTCAGGAAGGCGATCCTGTTCGAACCGGTAAACTCCGGCAGCGTCTCCGTCAGGAAGGTAGGTAGGGCAGATGATCGTCCAGTCAAGATCCTCTGCCAGCAGCATCTCGTATACGCGGGCGTGTTCCTTTGCGGCTCTTGTTGATTTTCGTTTTGATTCTGCCGATTCAAAACGGTATTGATCAGGCATAAGCCGTGATTGAAGGATACCCGCGGTGCCGATCGTAATCAGACGCTGAACATGATGCCGTTTCATGCCGTCTATTATATGGGTCATAGCGGCTGAAAGGGTATCGTCACCGTCCGTGCCGAGACAGCTCACGACTGTGTCCGCTTTGGAAATCAATCGGCTGACATCTTCCCGCCGTCTCGCATTCCCTGTTATGATCTGTTTTTCAGGAATGGGAAGGACTGTTCCGGCTGATCTGACAAGAGCGAATATTTCCATGTGTCCATGTTTCTGCGCTTCTTTTATAAAAGCCTGTCCGACTCTTCCCGTTGCTCCGAGTAAAGCGATGTTCATGTAAAAAACCTCCTCGCCGCTCATTATATCATTCAAAGCAGCGGGGAAAAGAATGCCTGTGAATAAACGGGAAATGGTGGGCAACATATTCATTGACCAAAGAAACACTTACGAACTGAAACAGCTCCCAATTGACTGAGGCAATGAATGACATGTTTTCCCTCCTTTTTTCCTAGGGTATGTGGAATAGGAAAAAAGGGTGACGGCATAAAAGAAGACGCGGTATCCCGCGCCTTCTGTAAGCCATTTATTGAGTTATTGTACGCCTTGGCCGCCCATGTTCTGCTGTGCGAAAGATACTAAACGTTTCGTGATTTCTCCTCCGACAGAACCGTTTGCACGAGAAGTTGTTTCTCCGCCAAGGTTTACGCCGAACTCAGAAGCAATTTCGTATTTCATTTGGTCGATTGCTTGAGCAGCGCCGGGTACTAATAGTTGGTTTGAAGAGTTGTTGTTTGCCATTTGTATGATCTCCTTTATTAAGTAGTATGGTTGGGTTTGCTGGAATTGCACCAGCCGATGATTTTCGGAATGAAAACCATTGCCAGCTCGGCTTCACCCAATGCTGTTTGCCGCTTTGTACTACGTATTATGGTGAATCAAACGGCATCTCATTCGGAAAACCGGGTGGTAAATAGCGGAAGGAAAAAGAAAAGCCCAGCCTGATGCGGCTGAGCTTTTAGCTTTCAGTCATATATGTGATAAAGCATTAATTCGTGCAGCTCTTTTACGAGAGCCGGCTCTTTTTTTCCCGGATGTGTGTGTCCCCATTCAATGTCACCGGACTTATGGTAAATCCCTTCGTAATGCGTACCCTGCCAGTAAAATGAAATCCGCCATCCGGGCAGTTTCTCTTTTTTGAATAACGGTTTCCAGCTGAAGTGCGAAATCATGACGTTCACGCTCCTTGTAGGAAATGTTGATCTTGTTCATTGTAGCTCATCATTCTGTGCCTGTCCCGGGTAAAACCAAAAAAAGACAGCCTCACCGCCAAAGTTTTTCCGGGGCGGTGATGGACCGTTCTGATAAATAGGACGCGTATTCAAAATTTCTCCGTTTTGTCAGGTAATCGACCGATCTCAGCTTCGGATGGGAAAAAATGCTGCGCCCGGGGCGGGAATTGGCTTCAAACATCCAAACTTTCCCTGAATGATCGACGCCGAGGTCAAAACCGATTTCGCCGATAAAACCTTCAATGTGCTCATTTAACACGCGGCTGACCGCCAAGGCGGCTTTTGAAAGTTTCCGCATCATGCCGACTCTCTCTCTCGGATCGCCGTATAATTCAGCTAACGTCCTGACTTCTCCGCCGGTTGCCAGATGCGTCGTGATGCTGTTTTCACCGGAAATTTTTGCTGCAATGGCCGTCACTGTCCATTTCCCCTCGGCGTTTTTATTCGTGTGCACCCTGAAATCGACGGGGCGTCCATCCAGCCGGATCAGGTCAATGCCTTGCTGAATTAAAAATGCGGACGGGTCATTGTTTTCTTTAAATGATTTCATGAAGGATGCCGCATCTGAATACTCTGCCGTCACCACCGTTTTTTCCTCATTCGTGTGTTTGACAGATAAGCCGGCATCTGTTTTTTCCACCCTGTAAATCCCCGTTCCGAGTGCGCCGTCTGCAGGTTTGATATAGACGGTGTCAAATGTGTTGCATAACGTCTCTAACGCCTCTGCATTCGGGTGCAGGACAGATTTTGGCAGGAGTGAAGCGGTGAGGCTGTTTTTTTCCAGAAGCTTATGAATGTCCCATTTATTAAAGAATTGCGGATTAAACCACGGAATCTGATAGTCATTCATCAGCCTCTGTTTTGTCTGCTGTAAAAGCGGAACTCCTTCCGTTTTTCGGCTCGGGAGCCTGTCATATACGACATTCGGAAGCGGGACGGACGTCCGTTTCCAGCTGTTTTCTTTATAAATCAGCGCTTGGACGGTGCCTTCTTCCCAGTTGATCTGATGAGCTCCGAAAACGAAACAATATCCGTTCGCCTGTTCATGAAGTGAGAGCATCTTGGAAAAGAAGGCTGTACGGTCTCTTAACGGGCGGGACGGCGATGATGTGAAACCGGCTGTGAAAACGCCGATCAGCGGTCCGATGTGCACCGTCTGGCCGTGTATGAGAAAGTCAGCCCGGCTTTTATACGGTATCAACAGCTCCTCAAACAAATCTTCAGAAAGGAGCGCGCTTTTTTCAAGTGATTGAGAAAAGGCTACACGGCATTTAACAACCTTGGTCCCGAAGGCAGCGGATAAAAGCCCTTCCCGTTTCATGGAAGAGGGGAGAAACAGCGTATTTTTGCTTTTTTTATCGATGCCGACAATCATCCCTTTATGATTCACGCGGTAATACTCCTTTCCTGCTGTCCTGTGACTGAAGTTCGCGGAAGCGTCTCAGCGGACCCGTATACAAATCCTCTTTTGCCTCCGGAGCCACGCTTAAAATAGCTTTCCGTCCCGGCTTTGAATTGACATCCAAAAGCCAGATGCGTCCGTCTTTGGCATAACAAATATCGAGCCCCAGCTCAAACAGCGGTCCGAACCGTTCATCAAGGAAATAAGGAACGGATTGGGTGATCGAAAAGACATCATCCAATAAAACGGCCTGCTGCTTTCTCGGAATTTCCTCAAACCATGTGTCAAACTTAATCGGTTCTGATCCTCCGGGCAAATGAGATAAAAGACCGTTCTGATAACCCCTTCTGACCGCTTTTCCGACCGTTTCCCAAACGCCTGACTCCGTTTTGCGCATGAAAATGCGGATGTCGCACGGATGCCGTTCTTTATCCTGGATATTTAAGTAGGATTGAAGCAAATAGCGGTGCTGCAGCACTTTTTTGCACCAAGACTTAAAAGACACGTGATTGGAAAATGATTTTGTTTGTTTGTTTTTTCCGATATAGTAAGTGGCGGTAATTGATTTTTTGCCTGTTTCAAGCAGGATGATGCCTCTGCCTCCCGCGCCGAAAGCGGGCTTAAGTATACATGCTTTTTCCTTGGCTAAGTATAATTGCACCTGTTCATAGCGGCTGACTTCGGCCGTTTCAGGAATATAGGGACTGATCAGATGATGCTTTTGGAGCGCATCTGTAACCGTCCATTTATCAGGAAGCCCCCGCCCGATAAATTCCGTTTTCGGATATTTTTTCAGCCATTCGACGATCGGTTTGGCTTTTTGCGCTTCAGCGGATTTTCCGTAAAAACAGCGGTCGTAAATATATTCGGGAATATCGATTTCCGTTTCGTTCCACTTTCCGCTTTGCGGGTGATAGACGAGCGCTTTCACGCGCAAAGAATCCGGAAATATATCAAACGGTGTAAAGCGGGCTAAGCGCACATTATATTGAGGCGCTCTTTCAGCCAATTCCCCGGCGTAATCTTCTTCGTGCCGGCGGGATACAGACATAAAACCGAGTGTTGTCATATTACTACTCCCCCTTTATTCAAAAAGCCGCTGATGGAACGGCCCTTCCATCCAATAAATATGCTAAGCGCATCATAAAAGATGATCTACTGTAAAGAGTACGAAACAGCATCTTGCCTTATTCCTCACAAACAACAATTCAGGTTCTTCATTTGCCCGCATGCCCGCCAGCCTCTATAATACGAATAGATATATCATCAAGAAAATAGAACATAAGATGGAGGCAGAAGAAAAGGAATGGGCATAGCAGGAACGTTTCTATTTATGATCGTGATCGGAGCCGCGATCGGCGCGGTGACGAATCATCTTGCCATTCAGATGTTATTTCGTCCGTACCGGCCGTATTACCTGTTCGGAAAACGGGTTCCGTTTACGCCGGGGCTGATCCCGAAAAGACGGGATGAATTGGCAAAACAAATGGGGCTCATGGTGACGAACCACCTTTTAACCCCGGAAGGAATAAAAAAGCGGCTTTTATCAGATAACGTTAAAAACCAGGCGCTTCTTTTCGCCGAACAATTCACGCAAAAAATGGCCGCTTCCGAAATGACGGTGCACGAAGCTTTGGCCGCCGCGGGCATTCGGAATCCGCAGGAAAAGACGGATGCCTGGATTGACCGTTTTACCGATGAAAAGCTTTCGGACCTGTACCGGAAATATGAGCACCGCGCCATCAAAGACTGGCTTCCTGATGAGCTGCAGGAAAAGCTGGATGAAAAAATCCCGCTGGCCGCAGATTATATCCTGAAGCGTAGCATTGATTATTTTGAGAGCGAAGAAGGGAAAGACAGACTCGGAAATATGATTGACGACTTTTTGAATTCCCGGGGGATGCTCGGCGGCATGGTGCAGATGTTCCTCGGCAATTCAAGCTTGGCAGACCGTGTGCTGCCTGAGCTGTTAAAGTTTTTGCGCAATGAGGAAACGAAAAAGCTTCTGGCTGATCTGCTTTCTCAAGAATGGGGCAAGCTCAAATCTTATACACTTTATGAGGCCGATGAAAAGTGGAATGCGAAAGATCTGCTGTTCAGCATGAAAAAGCGGGCTTTGGCCGCACTTCAAACCGCGCCCTTTTTCGAATGCCGGCTCGGTGACATCATCTCCCGTTATGAAGGGGAGATTACGGGGACGTACGCGCCGAAGCTGCTTGATGCGGCACTCGGCAGTATTGCCGCTCATTTGGAGGATGTGCTGAAACGGCTGCGTCTTGAGGAAGTGGTCAAAGAGCAGGTTGATCAGTTTCCCGTTGAACGGCTGGAAGAAATGGTGCTGTCGATTTCCAAGAGAGAATTTAAGATGATAACGTATTTAGGCGGTCTGCTCGGCGGGATAATCGGAGCAATTCAGGCTTTGTTTGTCATTCTTTTCTAAGGAAAACATACGCCGATGATGAAAGTCGCTCCGCAGTCTGTTATAGTGGAGTGGTATGTCCGAAAGGAAGAAAGGAGCGGTTACTATGGCAGTTCATTTTTATGATGCAGCATATGATCTTGAAAAAGCTTTGCGAAACAGTGATGAATACAGCCGTCTGAGAGGGCTTTATGATCAAGTAAACGCAGATGAATCCGCAAAACGCATGTTTGATAACTTCCGCAATGTACAGATGCAGCTGCAGCAGAAACAGATGTCAGGTGAAGAAATCACTCAGGAAGAGGTAGAGCAGGCACAAAAAACGGTTGCTCTCGTACAGCAGCATGAATTGATTTCTCAGCTGATGGAAGCGGAACAGCGCATGAGCATGCTGATCGGCGAGTTAAACAAAATCATTATGAAACCTCTTGAAGAGCTTTACGGCAGCCCGCAATAAGCTCCACACCCCTCCATCTATGAAATGGAGGGGTTTTTTTATTCAACAGAAAAATCAAGCGAACCTTTTACCGTTCCGTTAATGATGACAGAAAGAGTGTGAATTCCCCGATAATGCTTGCGGGTGGTTAAATCTTTAAGGGAATGATGTTTGCTGAAGGCTTTTACGTCTCCGTTATCCATGGCGGACTCCGACATCTTAAACACCTTGCGGCTGCGGTGCCCCCTTTTCTTTACAAAATCAATCGCGTATTCAACCCTGACTTTTTGCCGGGCGGCTGAGCGGATCTGAAAAGAAAAATGTATGCTTGTTCCGATGGCGGCCGTTTCCGAATTCAGTGTAAAACGTTCCAATGAAATCCGGGAGGCGTCTTCAAACCCGAAAATCGCAAGCGCCTGTTTGTCTCCTCTTTTTAACAGTGTCCTGCAGGCGTGCTTCAAAATCCAATCCGTGTGCGGACAGCTTCCGAACCGCTCGGCTGCGGTCTGTGCCAGAAGATCCGGATGGGTTTTGGAGATGTCATTCAGGTTATTCGCCACGCTTTTTCTGACATATAACGAGTCATCCTGCATCAAGCGGTCCAGAACAGGGAGAATCGGAGAAGGATCTTCAAGAAGAGCCGGAATGGAGATTCCCCACGGCAGGCGCGGTCTTGAGCCCTCGCTGGCAAGCCTTCTGACATGTTCGTCCGGATGCTCCGTCCAGGAAAGGAACTCTTTGAACATCCGCTCCCGGTCAAGCCTGATATACGGGCGGACCGCAAATTCGGAAGTGGAAAAACGAGTGAAAAACTGAAGCGCCTTCATTGATTCTTCCCAGTGATCCGTTCCGTACTGTTGGACATAATCGGGAAAAATAATCCCGGCGAGCCCTGTGAAATGGGGAGCTGTCTCATATAAGACGTCAAGCGCCCGTATGTAATCCTTCGGCAGTGTTTCATATAAAGAGTCTGTGATCCGGCGCATCCGCTGTTTTAACGTCAGTCCGGGCCAATCTTCCTGAAATATCAGCGCCCGGCACTTGTCCCGCTCAAAAGCCGGATACGCCGATTTGACTCTGTGCAGAAGTGCTTCTGCAAATTCTTCGTTATAAATATCTTTTAATAGAGACATGACAGTCACCGCTTTTTTTCTTTTATTATATGCGAATATACGTTCCCTTTCAACTTTATCATACATTCAGCACAGATATTTCCCCTGATTTTTTTAGTTAAAAAAACCCTTGTTTTTTAACAATATTATTGAGATAATAACTCTGAAAGCGCCTACACTTACAGATGATCTAAGGATACGGTCGCCTATACTGCCTGGTATGTTAAGGGGTAGCAACAGAGAGTAAGTGAAACGAGCGCATCAACGGTCAAATAAGGGGTTCCTGATATATTTCGTTAATAGAAATGCACATTGGGGAGAAGGCAGCAAATCGATCGTATCCCAACAAAACGACAGTTCAAAGTCTGCTTGAGGCAGGCTTTTTTGCTGCGGAGAAAAGGTTGTTCTAAACAAAGAGACAGGGTCATATCCTAATGACAAGTACAGTCATCAAGGAGGGGGACTTCTCTGTGTCAAAACAAATGCTGGCGTTAAATATAGACGGAGCGCTTCTTCGCTCCAACGGCAAACTTCATCAGACGACAAAGGATGCCATCGAATACGTCAAGAAAAAAGGGATTTACGTCACACTGGTCACAAACCGCCATTTTCGCTCCGCTCAAAAAGTGGCGAAAATATTAAAGCTGAATGCAAAATTGATTACCCACAGCGGCGCATACATTTCTGAAAAAATAGATGAGCCGTTTTTTGAAAAGAAAATATCAGAAGATCACACGTTTAATATCGTTCAGGTGCTCGAAAGCTATCAATGCAATATCCGGCTTCTTCACGAAAAATATTCGATCGGTAACAAGAAGAAAGTGAACTCCAATCTGGTCGGGAAAACGATGATTCATCCGTCCGACCCGATCTTTTATCCGGTGCAGTTTGTCGAATCATTAAGTGACCTGCTCCTTGATGAGCCGGTTTCAGCGCCCGTCATTGAAGTGCATGCTGAAGATGGCCTGCAGGCTGATATAACGGATACGATAATGAAAGCATTCCCGGCCGTCGATGTGATCCGCGTCAACGGAGAAAAACTGAACATCGTGCCTAAAGGGGTTTCAAAAGAAAGCGGACTTTCGATGGTCGCCGCTGATCTCGGGCTTTCAATGGAAGAGGTTGTGGCTATCGGCCATCAGGAAGATGATCTGCCGATGATCGAGCTGGCCGGTCTCGGCGTCGCGATGGGGAATGCCTCAAATGAATTAAAAAGAAAAGCGGACTGGGTGACAAGGTCAAATGATGAACAGGGAGTCGCCTATATGATTAAGGAATATTTCCGCATGCAGCACCGCAAAGGCTTTCTCGATAAGTTCCATATGAAACGGCCGTAATCAAGAGCCGCAGACGCGAAAGGCCGGTCTGCGGCTTTTTCGCGGATTGATTTTAGCCTGTTCTTTCTGTACACTAAAGAAAGTTTTGAATCTGAAAAATAAGGTGATCACATTGCAAATAAAAATAGACGGCATAACGGATGACAGGCTGCACCGTCCGCTGCAAAACATCGCGAATTTATTTTTTGAAGAGTGTGTTCTTGCGTACGGCGAAACGGAGGAACCCTCTGATCTCGTCATCTCACTTACCATTTCTCAAGATGCAGACAGCGTGTCGGTATCCGGAGAAATCAAAGGAACCGGCGAAAAGGAACATCACACGAAACCGCTTCTTGCCGGATGGAGCGAAAAAGAAGTATTTAAACAGGTGAAAAACACGCTGTCATATGTCTACTTAAATCTTCTTCAATCGCATACGGGTATGACACAAAAATGGGGAATCTTAACCGGCATCAGGCCTACTAAACTTCTTCATAAAAAGCTGCAGAGCGGCCTGACAAAAGAAGAGGCGCATGCCGATCTGAAAAAAGATTATCTGATCCATGATGAAAAAATCAATCTGATGCAGGAGATTGTCGACCGTCAGCTCGCTGCGGTTCCCGATCTGTACCGGGTCAAAGATGAAGTCAGCATATATATCGGCATCCCGTTCTGCCCGACAAAATGCGCCTACTGCACGTTTCCGGCTTATGCCATTCAAGGACAGGCGGGAAGAGTCGGCTCCTTTTTATGGGGGCTTCACTATGAAATGCAGAAAATCGGAGAATGGCTGAAGCGGCATGATATCAAAGTGACGACCATTTATTTCGGCGGCGGCACGCCGACAAGCATTACCGCTGAAGAAATGGATCTTTTATATGAAGAAATGGTCCGCTCTTTCCCGGATGTCGCGAATATCAGGGAGATTACCGTTGAAGCGGGCCGTCCCGACACGATTACGGAGGAAAAGCTTGCCGTTTTAAATAAGTATAAGATTGACAGAATCAGCATCAACCCGCAATCTTATGAAAACGAAACGCTTAAGGCCATCGGCAGACACCATACCGTTGAAGAAACCATCGAAAAATACCATCTTTCCCGCAAACACGGCATGAATAATATCAACATGGACCTGATCATCGGTCTGCCGGGAGAAGGGACGGCTGAGTTCAGGCACAGTCTTGAAGAAACGGAAAAGCTCATGCCTGAATCTTTGACCGTTCATACGCTTTCTTTTAAACGGGCGTCAGAAATGACGAGAAACAAGCATAAGTATAAAGTTGCCGACAGACAGGAAGTGTCCCGCATGATGGATGACGCCGTCCGCTGGACAAAAGAGCACGGCTATACGCCGTACTACTTGTACCGGCAGAAAAACATTCTCGGAAACCTTGAAAATGTCGGCTACTCCTTCCCGGGTCAGGAAAGCATCTACAACATTATGATTATGGAAGAAGTGCAGACGATTATCGGTATCGGCTGCGGCGCGGCAAGCAAATTCATTCATCCGGAAACCGGAAAAATCACGCACTTCGCCAATCCGAAAGACCCGAAATCATATAATGACCGATTCGAGCATTATACAGAAGAGAAAATCAAATACTTAGATGAGATGTTCGTCAAATCTGCATTATAATATCAAAAACGGCACGGAATCAGCGTGCCGTTTTTTTATGTTTAACCGTCTGTAAAAACGGGAAAAGATCATCAGACTGTTATTCGCAAGAGGTGCATAATATGTATGATGTCATAGGAGCGGGAATCGGGCCGTTTAATTTAGGGCTTGCCGCATTGTTAGAGGATATACCCGGAACAGACGCTCTTTTTTTCGATAAAAAGAAAGAATTTGCGTGGCATCCCGGTCTATTAATTAAAGGAACGGATTTACAGGTGGCGTTTCTGGCGGACCTGGTCACGCTCGCCGATCCGAAAAGCCGCTACACGTTTTTAAACTTTCTCCATGAACATGACCGGCTGTACCGGTTTTATACGTTTAATGAATTTGATATTCCGAGACGGGAATTTAACGACTATTTAAGCTGGGCGGCTTCAGAAATCAAATCATGCCGTTTCGGCTCAGAGGTAATCGGCGTGAAAAATGCCGGCGGACATTATGAAGTCAGCGTCAAGAACATTGAGGACGGAAGCATCAGTGTCTATCAGACGAAGCATTTCGTCATGGGGACGGGGTCTGAACCGCTTATTCCCGCAGAGATTGATGACGGAGCGCGTCAGGACACGATGGTCAGCACGGAATATTTGTTCCGGAAAGACGAGCTCGCCGGCGCCGAATCAATTACGGTGGTCGGCTCCGGACAGAGCGCCGCGGAGATCTTTTCTGACTTATTGCATGATGAACAATACCGGCGCAGCCGGCTGCAATGGGTGACACGCTCCGCCGGATTTCGAGAATTGGAAACCGCCAAGCTCGGGCAGGAAATGTTTACACCTGATTATGTGGAATATTTTAACCGCCTGCCTTTTAAAGAACGGCTGAACACACTCCCTGAGCTGGACGGACTGCGCCACGGCATTGATTCTGACACACTTGCCGCCATTTACGACGCCCTGTATCACAGATCGATCAGCGGAGGTTCGCCTGACGTGTATATTCAGCCGATGGCGGAGCTTGAAAAAATTGAAAAGCAAAACGGGCGCTGCGTACTGAGCTTTCATCAATGGCAGATGGATGAAACTTTTACGGCCGATTCAGAAAAAGTGATATTGGCGACCGGCTTTAAACCTCATATTCCGGAATGGTTTACGGCAATCGCCCCCGATATCGAATGGGAGGATGAGAAACGGTTTAAAGTGACGGCCGATTCCCGTCTTGTCTTTAAGGACGACAGGCGGCATCATTTTTTCACATTAACGAATCTTGATCATGCTCACGGAACGGGCGCTACGAATTTGAAGCTGTCTGTTTACAGAAACCAAAAAATCATCAATACCATTCTGGGAAAAGAGCATTTCTCCATTAATAAAAAAACGGCTTTTCAGCAATTTCTTCCCGCTCAAAAAAACTGACCTCTTATGAAGAGGTCAGTTTTTTTATGATTTCTGCGGCTTCTTTTCAGGCGTCTTCCATTTGAATACGCTGTTCAGCAGGAGATATATCCGCTTCGATTCTTTCGTGAGCAAAGGGCCGAAGATGGCCAGTATCAAAACATATAAGGCGGCGAAAGGTTTAAGTGAAGCGGACAGGCCGCCGGCGATGCCGAGATTTGCGACGATAATGGAGAATTCGCCGCGGGACACAATGGTCAGCCCGATATTGGACGATGCTTTATGAGAAAGCCCCGCCCGGCGCCCGGCGATCATGCCGGCGATAAAGTTTCCGGCAATCGTCAGCAGAACGGCGCCGAGGGCAAGCCATACCGCATCTCCGAGTGAAAACGGATCAATGCTGAGGCCGAAGCTGAAGAAAAACATGGCGCCGAAAAAGTCACGGAACGGCACGACAAGATGCTCAATCCTGTCAGAATGGGCCGTCTCCGAAAACACGAGCCCGAGCAAGAGCGCGCCGATCGCTTCAGCGACATGAATCGTTTCGGAAAAGCCGGCAATGAAAAAGAGCGCGGCGAAAATGACGATGACAAATACCTCGTTTGAACGGATATCAAGCAGCTTGTTCAGCAGAGGCGGCAATTTCCGGGCGGCAATGAAAAACAGCAGCATATAGCCGAAAGCGATCACGATTGACATCAGCGCGCCCCCGACAGACGTCGCGTCTCCCAGAACAAGCCCGGAAACGACGGATAAGTAAACCGCCAGAAAGATATCCTCAAACATAATGATGCCGAGAATCAGCTCCGTTTCCGGATTGGCCGTGCGCTTTAAGTCGACAAGCACCTTTGCGACAATGGCGCTGGATGATATCGTGATGACGCCCGCCAATACAAGCACTTCCAAAAAGGAAAAGCCCGTGATAAATCCGTAGATCAGCCCTAAACTGAAATTAATCAGAATATAAATCGTTCCGCCGGCGGCGATTGAACGTCCGGATTTGACTAATTTTCCGACCGAGAATTCAAGCCCGAGGTAAAAGAGGAGGAACAGGACGCCCATCCGTCCGAAAAATTCAATCACTTCCCGGCTTTCGATAAACGTCAGATCAATGATGCCCGCCTGGGGCGCGTGCGGCCCGACAAGCATTCCTAAAATGATCAGGAAGGGGATGATCGAGAATTTAATTTTATTGGCGATGACACTCGCAATGGCCACAAGAACTAACGCCGTACCGACTTCAAATACGAGATGGTTCATAAACAGATCACACTCCGTCTCTGGAGAGGAAGTCTTGGATCAGTTTTTTCAGATGCTTTCTTTCACCTGAGAGGACGAGTGTATCGTTTGCTTCAAGGAGCGAATCAGCCCCCGGGTTTAAAAACTTTTTCTGGTCATGCTTTATGATGGCGATAACCGTCACGTCATAGTTTTGGCGCACATCCAGTTCGCCGAGCGTCCGCCCTGCCGCTTTTGCCCCTTTTTCAACTTTAAACCATTCGATAATCAGATCGCTGAACGCCATTTCAATCGATTCAAGCGCCTGCGGTTTGTACACCATCCCGCCGATAATCGCGGCAATCTGTCTTGCTTCCGCATCATCAAGTGAAATGCTTGCCAGAAGCTCATCAGGGTCGCGGTCATCAAATCTGTAAATTTCCCGCCTGCCGTCATCATGAATGATGATCGTCATTTTTTCATGATTTCTCGTTTCGATTTCGAATTTTTTCCCGATGCCGGGCAGATCGTTTTCTTTAATATTCATAAAAAATCCCTCCGGAATATACTGTTTTTACACCGTAAGTACAGATTGGTAATGAGAAATGGTCTGCTGCCGGAGGTAATTTGACTGGTATTGTATCGGAATGGCGCATGTCCTTTCCAGTGTGGAATCAATGAATTGATCAAGAGGTTTGACAGATAACAGGGAGATCATCCGGGATAACGCACCGTATCCTTTTGACAGGCCTTGCGGAGCGGTTTTGGTTTGAACCGGCTTCTTTGCCGATTCCGTTTCCTGCGGGTAGACCGAAATTTGTACATGGCTGTCTGTTTCTGTCACCAATTGGGAAGGAAGAGCGACATCCGAAGGGGGGAACAGCACCATAAAAAAGCTCAGTAACAAGCTGAGTATCACATATTTCATTATCGGTGTTTTTCCCCCCTTTTTGTTTTGTATATCAATTTCACTATATAAAAATGTATGTTCAGTTTCAAATGATATGCATTTTTCGGTATCTGTTGACCTTGAAAAATAAAGGAGTTTCGCTTCGGGGGAAGGAATATATCATTTGAACAAAATATGTAAGCGGATTCAAGGAGGGAGTAAACATGCAGTATATTCGTTATGAAGAAAAGGGAAAGATCGCAGAGATTGTGCTGAACCGTCCTGACAGTTACAACGCGCTGAATGAACAAATGCTCCGGGAATTGGAAAATGCATGCGTTATGGCAGCCGACAGCGAAGCGCTTATCGTCCTCTTGCGGGGGGAAGGCCGGGGATTTTCCGCGGGCGGTGATATCCAGATGATGACGTCGGATCATGATTCGGGAGAATATGAACGGCTCATGAAAATGATTGAATCCATTACGCTGACGCTCTATGATATGAAAAAAATTGTGATAGCCGCCATCCACGGAGCCGCGGCGGGGCTCGGGCTGAGTTTCGCGCTGTGCGCCGATGTGGTGCTCGCCGAAGAAAACGCCCGACTCGCGATGAATTTCATCGGCATCGGATTGGTTCCCGACGGAGGAGGCCATTATTTATTAATGAGACGCGTCGGTGAGATCGAAGCGAAAAAACTGATTTGGAGCGGTGAAAAATTGCCGGCTGAAAAAGCGGTGCGGCTCAAGCTTGCCGACGGGCTGTTCAGCGGCGGCCCTGCGGAGGGGGCACAACCGTATATCGACCGATTGCTGCATGCGCCGCTGTCAGCGATGATTGAAACGAAGGCTATTTATCAGAGCCTCCATATCAGCCGGTTAAAAGACGTTTTATCTCTTGAACGAAAGGCCCAGGAAAATATGAGAAAAACGGATGATCATAAAGAGGGCATCCGCGCCTTTTTAGAAAAACGGACGCCGCAATTTAACCGGTAAAATACAGAAGCCGGAAAGCTTCTGTTATCTGTGGAATAAAATCAGCTTTCCGGCTTCATTTACCAAGCGGTGAGTACTGTTCTCAAGCTTTTTTTCCTTTAACAAAGCCTCTCCGGCGGCCTTCGCCTCCGCCTCATTATCTGCTTCGATCCGTTCATCCAGCAGCGTTTCTCCCGACGCATGGAATGCGGTCAATACATATTGTCCCATCATGTCACCCCCTTTATAGAATGATATTCTGATAAAGAATTTAAAATCCTCCATTAATTTTTACCCATTATTAGTATATAATGGGTCAAGGAAGGAGTTGGATTCGTGCTTACAATTGAAAATGTAACGAAAACATTCGGCAGCTTTACCGCTGTTGACAATTTGAACCTGCAAATACCTGAAAGGGAAATGTTCGGGCTGCTCGGCGCAAACGGCGCGGGAAAAACGACGACCTTTCGGATGATTTTAGGTCTTTTAAGCCTGACTGACGGGCATATCACCTGGAAAGGGAAGCCGGTCAATTATTCCATCAGTGAAAAAATCGGCTATCTCCCGGAAGAACGGGGGCTGTATCCGAAAGTGAAGGTGAGTGACCAGCTTGTCTATCTGGCGAGATTAAAAGGAATGAGCAAAAAAGAGGCGGAAAAAGAGCTCATGACATGGCTCGAGCGCTTCGGCATTACAGATTACAAGAATAAGAAAGTCGAAGAGCTGTCAAAAGGAAACCAGCAGAAAATCCAGTTCATTTCGGCCGTCCTGCATAAGCCTGAACTGCTGATTCTCGATGAACCTTTCAGCGGTCTTGATCCGGTGAATGTCGAGCTGCTGAAAGAAGCGGTTATTTCTTTGAAAAACAGCGGCGTTTCCATCGTTTTTTCAAGCCACCGAATGGAGCATGTGGAAGAACTTTGCGAGAATTTGTGCATTCTCCAGAAGGGAAAACCCGTCGTTCAAGGCAATCTGAAAGACATTAAGCGGTCTTTCGGCAAAAAAAATGTCACCGTTCATTCAGATGATGACCTCAGCTTTTTAAAAACGCATGAAGGTGTCGTGAAATGGAAGGAAACAAATGACGGAATCAGACTGCAGGTCGCGAATGAACCGGTTTCGCAGGATATTTTCCGGGCGCTGCAAGGGAAAGGTTTTATACGGAAGTTCGAATTGGAAGAGCCGTCACTGCATGATATTTTTATAGAAAAGGTGGGGGCCGTATATGAATAAATTTTGGATTATGCTGTTTCATACATATAAAAACAAAATCGCAACAAAGTCATTCATTATTTCGACCGCCATTACCGTTTTATTAGTATTAGCGGTGACCAACCTGCAATCGATTATTTCCGTGTTTCAATCGGATGACGGCAAGCAGCAAATCGCGGTGATTGATGAAACGGGCGGGCTGTACCCGGCGTTTGCAAAACAGCTTAAAGCGGCGGATA
Source organism: Bacillus sp. ZY-1-1 (assembly GCF_003047165.1). Taxonomy (NCBI): domain Bacteria; kingdom Bacillati; phylum Bacillota; class Bacilli; order Caryophanales; family Bacillaceae; genus Bacillus; species Bacillus sp. ZY-1-1. The sequence continues at coordinate 2,934,420 of NZ_CP027061.1, read as the reverse complement.
CAGACAATGATCTGCAGGCAATGGAGACGAAGGAGTCCGAAAAAGATGCCGTAAAGCGTGTCAAAGACGGTGAATGGGACGGACTGTTTATCATCAGACAGGATCAAAAAGGAACGATAACGGGAGCATACAAGGCGCTGACCATTTCTGATGAATCAGCGTATAAACTGCTCAAGCAGGCTTTAACCCAGACGAAAACCGCTGTCGAAACCGCCAAGCTCGGCATTTCGGCAGAAAAAGTCAGCAGCCTCTACACTCCGCCGGAAGTCAGCAAAGACGCGCTGGAAAAAGGGGCGAAATCTGAGGAAGAGCTCGGTCAGGTAATGGGGCTTGTATACATCATGCTGTTTGTCATCTACTTCTCAGTTATCATGTACGCAAGCATGATTGCGATGGAAGTGGCGACGGAAAAATCGTCCCGCGTCATGGAAATTTTAATTTCAAGCATGCCGCCGATTCAGCAGATGTTTGCCAAACTGTTCGGTATCGCGCTCGTGGGGATCACACAGTTTGCGGTGCTGATTGCAGCGGGTTATCTCTCACTGAAGTTGAACCCTCAAAATGATGCGTCGTCGCCGATCAGTGTATTCCTCAATTTTACGGATGTTCCCGTCTCGACGATAGTCTATGCCGTCATTTTCTATTTGCTCGGCTATTTTCTTTACGCGACGCTTGCCGCGTTTCTCGGCAGTGTTGTCAGCCGGATAGAGGACGTACAGCAGACGATTCAGCCGATGGTTTTTTTGGTCGTGGCAGGTTTTATGATCGCCATGTTCGGCATCGGCAATCCTGACGCCGGTTTTATTACCGTTACATCTTACATTCCGTTTTTCACGCCGATGATTATGTTTTTACGCGTCGGGATGCTCGATATCCCGTTTTGGCAGGCTGCGGCCGGAATCACCCTGACACTGGTCACTATTGTGATCTTTGCGGCGGTCGGCGCGAAAATTTACAAAGGCGGCGTATTGATTTACGGAAACGCCAGCGGATTCAAAGCGATCAAACAAGCGCTGCGCATCTCCAAAAAATAAATGAAACAGCCCGGAACAGCCGGGCTGTTTTTTTATTTTGCAGAACGTGCATTCGTATAAAAACGGTGCTAAAATAAGGGTAATTCAATCTGCAGAAAGGGGAGGGCGAGATGGCTGATCTGACGTTTATTCATGCCGCTGACCTGCATCTGGACAGCCCGTTTTACGGCATTTCGAATCTGCCTGAACCGGTATATGCGCGTATTAAAGAAAGCACATTTCACAGCGTCCGCCGTCTGACGGACGGGGCACTCCGGGAGCAGGCAGATTTCGTGCTGCTTTCGGGGGATCTGTTTGACGAAGCCAACAGAAGTTTAAAAGCCCAGCTGTTTTTGAGAAAACAGTTTACGAGATTACAGGAAGCGGGTATCCAAGTGTTCGTCATATTCGGCAACCATGATCATTTGGGTGGTAAGTGGACGCCGATTGAATGGCCGGAAAATGTACATATATTCACCTCGGGTACACCGGAGGAAAAGTCTTTCTTTAAAAACGGAGAGCTTGCGGCAAGCATATACGGATGCAGCTATCAGGAAAGAAGCGTAACGGTCAATCAGGCGGCCCGTTACCGGAAAATGACCGGCGCGCCTTATCATATCGGCATGCTCCACGGCATGTTATCAGGAGCGGAAGGGCATGACCCGTACTGCCCGTTTACGAAAGAAGACCTTGAAAAAAGCGGCATGGATTACTGGGCGCTCGGACACATTCATAAACGGCAGGTTCTGTCCGCCCAGCATCCCGCCGTTATTTACCCCGGGAATATTCAAGCCCGGCATTTAAAAGAAACCGGGCCTAAGGGATATTATCTCGTCCGGGCGGCAAACGGTGAGATGTCTTGGGAATTCAAAGAAGCGCATGATGTGTTATGGGAGGAAATTGATCTTGATATCTCAGGAGCTGAACATATGACTTCACTTCTGAAAGCCGCATCGGATACATTCTCCGGCTTGCGCGCGGCGGGCCGCCCGGCATGTGTCAGGCTGGTGCTTCGCGGCGCGGCGCCCCGCTTTTGGACGGAGGCGCCCGCAGGCATCGCAGAGGAGTTTCTTTCCGCTTTACAGGAGGAAGAGGCCGAAGAGGAATGTTTCGTCTGGCCGCTAGCGCTTGAGGATCGGACGGATGAAACAGACAGCGTGCCGCCCGATCCGTTTTTTAAAGGGCTGCTTCAGGACATAGAACAATGCGCGGACATGAGCGGTGTATTTGAAGCCCTTGAGCGTCATCCCGTATATCGGCGTCAGATCACTTCATTTACAGATGAAGAGATACTGGATATTAAGCGGCAGGCTCAAGCCGTTTTAAGACGCCAGATGAAGGAGCTTCAGCGATGAAAATAACGGCAATGCATATTTACCAATACGGAAAATTTTCCGACCGAAGTTTTCAGCTGTCAGATTCTCCCGTGCAAGTGATCTACGGATTAAATGAAGCGGGCAAAACAACATTGATGTCCTTCATCAAAAGCGTGCTGTTCGGTTTTCCGAAATCAAAAAAATACGAACCGAAAAACGGCGGGGTTTACGGCGGCACTGTGGAATTGAAGCATGGCGATCACGGTGCCGTCAAAATCGAACGGACAAAAGGCGCTGCCGAAAAAGTCAGAGTGTATACGGCTTCAGGCGAAATCAAGGACGGAGAATGGCTCAAACAGCTTCTTTCCGATACAGATCGGGCGCTGTACGAGGCGATCTATTCGTTCGATGTATTCGGACTGCAGGAGATTCAAGCTTTTAACCGGGACAAAATCGGCGAGTTTCTCCTGTATTCGAGCTTATTCGGGTCGGAAGCGGCGGCAAAGCTTGACGGGCGGCTGGCAAAAGAACTTGACAGGATGTATAAGCCGAACGGGCGGAACCCCCGCTTAAATCAGGAGTTGGATACATTAAAGCGGCTCAGCGCCCAGCTGAAACAGGCGGAAGCTGCGGAAGCGGGCTATCACAGCCTTCTGGAAGAGAAAAAAAGCGCCGGCGGCCGTTTGCAGGATGCCGAAGCACGATTGAAAGACATAACTGAAGAAATCAAAACAGTAAAATCGGCGATAGAAGCAAAGCCGCTCGCAGACAAAAAAACAGCCTTGGAAAGCGAACTTTCTTCTTATCCGGATGCATTGAAGCAATTCCCGAAGGACGGGATGCATCAGCTTGAAAAATACGAATCGCATCTCCATCCGAAAGCTGCCCGTCTTGAGGGACTTCGGGCAAAAGCGGCTGAACTCAGGCGGCAGGCTGAGCTGCTCGCTCCAAATGAGGACTTGCTGCAAACAGAGCGGCAGCTGCAGGAGCTTTCCGGCGAGCAGCATATGTACGAATCGCGCGGCGAACAGCTTGCCGCCATCCAATCACAGATCCGGCAGACATCTGCCCGCGTTTCGTCAGGATTACAGCAGCTCGGAAGACATGAGGAAGACGGCATTCTTTCACTGAACACCGATTATGAATATGAATGGCGGCTGCAGGAAGCCGTGCAGAGCGCCGGACAGGCAAGAGAAAGAAAGACACAGCTTGATGCGATTTTCGAACAAGCGCGGCTGGAGCTGGAAGAAGCCGAACGAAAACATGCCTTGACGTCGGAAAACATTTTGGACCCCGCTGTCAGGAAAGAAAAAGAAGCCGCTTTACAATCATATAAGCAAACGGCTGATACAGAAGGAAACGAATGGCAGGCACATGTACAGCAGCTGGAAAAACAGCGCGCCAAACAAAAAAAGCTCTTTCTCGGTGCGGGCATTCTGTTCATTGCGATTTTCGCTATGTTAAAGGAATGGCTGCCCGCCGCCCTTTTTACCGGCGCTCTGCTGCTGTATATGCTGTCCGGCATGCAAAAACCGCTGCCGTCAGAAAGAGGAGGGGCCGGTCACAAGAAAAAGAAGCCGACGATCTCCAAAGAAGCGGCTGACCTTCTGCAGGAAGAGCTTTGGCGTGACGGCCGGCACCGGCAGCAGCTGATTGCGGATCAAGCCGTGCTTGAACAGAAAGAAGCGGCATATGAAAGAGTCATCCGCCAATATGAAGAATGGGAGGCGGAAATGGCGCCGTCTGAAAAACAGGCGGAACTTTTTATGAAGGAACTGGGTTTTTCAGGAAGTCCTTCCCATCTTCTTGACGCATATCATGTGATGAAAGATGTCAAAAAAGAAATCCTTAATAAGCATGAGCTGACCATTGAAGCGGGCCGGCTGCAAAAGCTGCAAAGAGCATTTGAGGACCGGGTCAAAAAGCTGAGTCCTTCAGACGGAAGGGAGCTGTCCGTAAAAGAAAGACTGCGCGTTTTGCTGGTACAGGCGGAACGGGCCCGTGAGGAAGCAAAACGAAAGCAGGCGCTCGAAACGGATCTGCTGCATGCACAAGAGCAAATGCGTGAATTAAACGAAGAAGTCCATTACTACGAACAGCAGGTCAAACAGCTTTTCATGGCGGCAGGCGCAAAAAATCGCGAACACTTTTGTGAACTCGCCAGACTGAATGAAAGCCGCCGGGAAACAGAGCGGCAGCTGCGCGAAATCAAAACGCACTTGTCCGGCATAGGCGGAAAACTGCTTGAGCCGTATATGAGCCGCACAGTGTCCGAACTTGAACATACAGTCGTTCAGAAGGAAACAGAGAAAAAAACGCTTGAGGAAAAAAGCGCGCAGCTCCGTGAGAAAACCGCTTTATTAACGGTGAAACAAGAGCAGCTGGAGTCCTCGGGGCTTGTATCCGATTTAAAACAGCAGACAGAAATGCAGAAGGAGCGCGTGAAAAAAACCGCTAAAGAGTGGGCCGCATTACAGACGGTCAGACACATCATCAGGGAAAAAATGGAGCGGCATAAAAAAGTGACGCTTCCCCGTCTGTTAGAAACCGCCGGTGCATTATACGGACCGCTTACGGACGGACGTTACCATAAATTGTATTTCTCCGAGGCGGATGATTCCATTATGGTCATGCGGAAAGACGGAACTGTGTTTTCAGCAGGCGAACTGTCACAGGCGGCATGCGAGCAGCTTTATGCGGCGATCCGTTTTGCCCTTGCGTCAGAGAGGGAATCTGCGGTATCACTTCCGTTTTTACTTGATGACAGTTTTGTCCATTTTGACAGGCAGCGGCTGGAGCGGCTGTTTGATGTGCTGAATCAGCTTTCAGAAGGCGGGCGGCAGATACTTTATTTCACCTGCCATGAGCATGTCAGCCGGTCTTTTCACAGCGGACAAGTCATGCGGCTCCTGTCATAAAAGAGTTTATTTTCAAAAAAGAGGTATGTGCTATACTGGTATTATGTAAGATATGGAGGGAGCTTTTAATAGAATGGCAAAAGGTATTATGCTGCACGAGGTCGGCGAGCAGGTCGATCAATACTTTCTGATTAAATCTTCGACTAAGGGAATCGCAAGCAACGGAAAACCATTCCTGACGTTAATGCTGCAGGACCAATCGGGAGATATCGAAGCGAAGTTGTGGGATGCCAAGCCGACTGATGAAGTAACGTACGCGGCGCAGACGATCGTGAAGGTGATCGGAGATGTCCATCACTATCGCGGACGAAACCAGCTTAAGCTGAGAAACATCCGGCCGGCCGGCGAGAACGAAAATGTCAGCATTGATGATTTTCTGGAAACGGCGCCGATTCCGAAAAATGAAATGATGGAAACCGTCACTCAATACATTTTTGAAATGAAAAATCCAAATATCCAGCGGATCACAAGACATCTGGTCAAAAAATATGCGGCTGAGTTTATGGATTACCCGGCGGCGGCTAAAAACCACCATGAGTTCGTCTCCGGGCTCGCGTATCATGTAGTGTCCATGCTGAACCTGGCAAAAGCGATTGCCGATCTGTATCCGTCTCTTGACCGGGATTTACTGTATGCCGGAGTCATTCTGCATGATCTCGGCAAAGTAAAAGAGCTTTCAGGCCCCGTCTCCACGACGTACACCGTGGAAGGGAATCTGCTCGGGCACATTTCGATCATGGTGACAGAGCTTTCAAAAGCAGCCGAAGAGCTTCAGATTGACGCTGAAGAAGTGCTGATTCTGAAGCATTTGATTTTAAGCCATCACGGAAAAGCGGAATGGGGAAGCCCGAAACCGCCGATGGTGAAAGAAGCGGAAATTCTGCACTACATTGACAATCTGGATGCAAAAATGATCATGATGGACAGAGCGCTGGAACGGGTGAAGCCGGGCGAATACACAGAGCGTGTATTTGCGCTGGAAAACCGTTCTTTCTACAAACCGACGTTCCATCAATAAGATAAAAAGGCCGATTCTCTATGATCGGTCTTTTTTACGTTCAGCTCTCATAACTTGTCTTTATCAAGCATAGCTTAGAATAAAGACTCTGGGTGAAAAAGGGAGGAAACCGACGTGCTATTTTTTCCTTGGTGGGTATACCTTTGCATTATCGGAATTATTTTCAGCGCCTATAAGCTTTTCACAACAGCTAAAGAAGAGGAAAAGCTTGACCAGTCGTTTATTGAAAAAGAAGGAAGGGTGTATATTGAACGGATGGAACAGGAACGCGAGCGCCGTATGGCGGCGCCCGCAAGTGAAAACACGGATGCAGAAGAAAACTCCAATCATTCCATCGCATAAAAAAACTGTGCGGCTCGCCGAGAGCCCGCACAGTTTTTTTTATTTAGATTCAGAAGAAGTTGAAGTGTTAAACGTGTCTTTTAAGTCTTTGTCTTCCACTTTTACGTCAGCTTTTTTCATGACTTTTTGAATTGCCGCCTGTACAGCTGAGTTGTCGTTTAATTTCTGTTTAAGAACTTCTTCTTTCAATTCTTTTTTCATGTCATCATATTTGCCGCGTTCTTCTGTCTTTTTGATGATATGATAACCGAATTTTGTTTTGACCGGATCGCTGACTTGTCCGACTTTCAGACCGAATGCAGCTTTGCTGAATGTTTCATCCATTGACTTTTTATCGAACCAGCCAAGGTCGCCGCCGTTGTCTTTTGAGTTGTCAGTTGAATATTCTTTCGCAAGCGTTTCAAACTTCTCGCCTTTTTTCAGTTTTTTCTCCACTTCATCAGCTGTCTTTTTGTCAGCGACAAGAATGTGGCTCGCGCGGATTTTACCTTTTAAGCCGTCGTAATATTCTTTCGTATCAGCGTCAGTCACTTTGATGTTGTCTTTCGCCGCTTTTTGTGCAAGCAGTTCGTACTTCACCTGATCTTTCAGGTAATCTTCGCCGTACTGCTGTTTAAGGGCGCTGTACTGATCGCCGAGCTGCGTTTTGTACTCTTTCAGCTTGTTATCGATTTCTTTATCCGATACTTTGTATTTTTTTGCTAATACTTTTTCTTGTACGAGCTGTGTCAGCACACTTGCTCCCGCGGTTTTTTTCATATTCGTGTAGAGTTCGCCTTTTGTTACATTTCCGGCATCCGTCTTGGCAATCACGTCGTTGTCGCCGCTGCTGCAAGCGCTGAGAGCCAGGACGCTCGTTGCCGTAATAGCTGCTATCGCGATTTTCTTCATTCCTTTAAACACTCCTAATCATCCAAATTAAATTGCATATGCGTATCATAACATATTGTGGCTTTCTGTAAAAAGATTTTAAATAAAGGGCATTCGTCTAGTCAAACTTTTTCCTGATACATACAAATATATTGATCATGAAAAGGAGGTAATGAACCATGGGCGGAGGATATTCAAACGGTTTCGCACTGCTCGTAGTACTGTTCATATTGCTTATCATCGTAGGTGCAGCTTACATTTGTTAAGCGAAACGGATCGCTTTTTCTAAAAGCGGTCCGTTTTCTTACCCGGGCGCCTAATCGTTTCAGAAGTAAATTGCATATGATGTAATTGGAAAAATAAAACGTTTTGTAGGAGGTGCTTTTGGAGATGGGTGAAGTATTTGCAGGCGGTTTTGCATTATTGGTTGTTCTGTTCATCTTATTGATCATCATCGGCGCTTCTTGGCTTTATTAAGAAAAAAATATGGCTGTCGGGGGTCAGACCTCCGTCAGCCATATTTTTTTGCCTGTTTACACAGTAAAGGAGATCTCGACGAATGAAGAGATCAGTAAAATTAAAATAGATACATTAATAAAACGGAATACCTTATCCTGCCGGTCTTCAGGAATCTCTCTGACAAGGCATAATGTATTTGTGAGCCTGTTTATGAAATAAAGAATAAACAGGGCAGCCACGATAAAATAGAATAAAATGATGGGAGATTCCCCCTCTCTCTGAACTGCTCCCATATTACATTACCAAATATTTATTAAAAAAGATAGAATGTAACCTGAAAAATCAGCGGGATATCAAGACTCCGGCACTTTTTTTACTAAAATATCAAAACCGTCGGATTCCTGGTCAATCAGACATGATTTGGGCGCTTTGACCAGGTGCAGCGCAAACAGAAGATCAGGCAGGCAATAACCCGCATGAATGCTCGAAATCATATAAAAGTAATGAGCGTGTCTCGGAAATGCCAGTCCGGCATAAAACAATAGCGGCGTAATGAATAAAAACGGGCTGATCGTAGAAATCAGCATCGTCGTTTTCGGTATGCCTTTCCATGTCGGCATCCGCAAGAAGTACATTTTCATTTCCTTTTTTCTTTTTTTACAGATCATCGGCAGGACATGTATGACTTTATGTACAAATAAAGTAACAACGAGCAGAACACAAAAAGCAAACACGTGCCCGTCACTTAAACTGATATTCGGACGCAGCAGCCCGAATGCCAAGAAGTTGCATATAAAAAACAGGATCATAAAACCTACAGCAGTCAATAATAAACGAACCGCACCATAATCTTTGATCAGATTAATGGTTTTCCAGCAATTCATCAGAGTCATCCTTCCGTACAAAGATGGAATACAATCTCAAAATAATTTACTCTCTTCAGGAGAAAAAATCAATCCTTTTTTAAAGAAAAAAAATAACCCCGGAAAGGGAAGAACAGAAGAGCTCGGTGAAACATGGAAATGTACGGTTTAACCTTTCTTCTCCATTCATTATCAGCTAAAATAAGATTAAAGATAGAAAGAAGTGAAACGGATGGATTCAATGGATCAGCGTATCGGGCGTTTAGAATATTACATACAATTGCTGGTGAAAACGGTGGATATGGATAAGTACCCTTTTTATGCGATGATGATTGAAAAAGGGCTGACCGAAGAAGAAGGAGAAGAGGTCGGGCGGATCTGCCGCGAATTGGAGGACGAGCTGGAGTCGCAAAAAGCGCAAGGCTTTGTGACGTTTGACAAGCTCCTTGCGCTTTTTGCGGGACAGCTGAACGAAAAATTAGATGTTCATGAAACGATTTTTGCTCTGTATGAGCAGGGGCTTTATACAGCGCTGATGGAAGAATTTATTGAGATAATGAAGCACTTTGATTAACTGTTGATCGGTTCCAGCTCTTCAGCCGTTTCATGGACAGCCGATTCGTCCGTTTTTTTCTTCAGCCTTCCGTCTTCACTATCAAAATCATTGTTTATGTTTGTCAATGATTTCTCGAATATCTCCATAAAATCTTCGCCGTAAATGTGGCGGATGACACAGGTTAATTCTTCAACTTCCGGAAACTTCCCGAATAAGTGGTAGATCGGCTGTGAGCCTTTAAACACCGCGTTTCTAGACGGGTCAAACTCCTCAAGCAGGCTTTCGAATACATTTTCCCCTTCTTCTGTTAACTGAATGTACGTGTTCCGTTTATCATTCAGCCGCTTGGAAAATTTCAGATATCCCCGTTCTTCAAGCTTTTTTGAAAAGTTAAATGCAGTTGATACGTGCATAACGCCGAATTTGGCGATTTCTGAAATAGAAGCTCCTTTAAGCTGATAGGCAATCCATAATATATGATGCTCATTAATATTAAGGTCGTACGGCTTCAGCCAATTCTGCCAGTCTTTCTCGATAGATTTCCAGAGTGCTTTGGACAGCTGCGCCATTTTTTGGGTATAGATTAAAGCTTCTTTTAGATCGTAAGGCGGTTCAACACGATTCAATACAGATCACCTGCTTCACATTTTCTTTTCCTCTATTATGCCAATAAAATAAAGATTAATAAAGATGAAAATTTAAGAATTTTATAATAAATTCTTAATCCGTTGCTGTGAAAGGCTTTAAACCGCAAAAAAAAAGTGCGGAACGCAATATGCCCGCACTTTTTTTGGTTGTATAGGATATTAGTTTTGTAAGGTTTTCTCCAGCTGTCTGATTTTCTCTTCAATATCAGCGATTTCCTTTTGAAGATCCTGCTGGTGCGGCTTGATTTCCTCCTGCCACCTTTTAATGCTGGTCTGAAGCTCTCCGCCTACGTCTTTAATGACTTCTGCGCTTTCTTTCGCCGTTTGGACAAGCTGGTCTTTAAGCGCCATTCCGTCTTTTTTTAACCGTTTGATTGTGTCCTCAATTGAATTGCAATTCGCTTTGATTTTGCCCCGCAGCTCTTTTCCGGATGAAGGAGCCGAAAGTAACACCGCTGCGCCTCCGATCAATCCGCCTACGAAAAGGCCTGTTAAAAGGGAACGTCCGTCAGCCATTTAAAATCACCCCGTTTTTTTTCTCATAACTTTTATCATTTTTGTTCAGAAGAATAAACTTCTATACATAGCTTGCTTTATTTTAGCATATTTTTTAAGGGAAAAGGAGGGAGAAGGTTGTCTGTCTTTATGATTGTTTTATCTTGTATGGCTCTTGTCTTTGCGGCGGGCGCCGTTTATTACCTGAAACTGCTCGGCCAGGCCGCTTCTTATCCGCCGAAGCGGGTCGTCCGCCAAAAGGCCATCGTCTGCTCAGCAGGAACCGCCCTCGCATTGTTCCTTATCTTTTTCACAAAACTTCTCGTATAAAACATGCTGAAACACATTAAAAAACCTCTTCCGGCCGGAAGAGGTTTCGGTATGCGGCTATTTCACCGTTTCAATCATATTGGACCGTTTTAAGATCGTCTGCACAATCGGATGCATAATGATAATGGCGATCGCATTCAGCGCAGCCGCCGGAAGGACGACCGCGAGCACCAAGGCGGTGAATCCCCCCGGCAGGCCGACAATCAGAAGGGCCAGCGCCAGAAAGAGCAAACCGGAGATGAAGGTGCCGGCTATTGTAATGACGGCGGCGGCCGCTGTTTTCACGCTCTTTTTCACCAAAAGCGCCAGCGCGAGAAACAGAAACGCCGTTACCGGTTTTTCAATGATATTCGGAAGCTGTCCGCCCGGAAAAGATGTCGTGAGTGCGGAAATGATTCCCGTTACAATCCCGATCATCAGCACGTTCTGCACACGGGGAAATAACAGAATACCCATAAACATCATCACAAGCATCATATCGGGTTTCATTCCGAATAATACCGGCGGCATAATGGAATGAAGCACCGCTCCGATTGCCGCAAACAGGGCCATAATGACTAATTCTTTTGTTTTCATACTAAGCTCTCCTCTGCTAAGCTTTTTCGCCATCCAATAATATGCTCGTCATTTATTGCGATGGCCGGAAAAATTGATATGCAAACAGTATATCAAAGGAACCGTTATGTTAGAAGAAATTTATTCGTTTTCCTGCTGGAACTTTTTCATAAACTGAGCCAGTTTTTCACAATCAGCCAGGCTGACGGCGTTGTAGATAGACGCCCTGCATCCTCCGACTGAGCGGTGGCCTCCGAGTCCGGTCATTTTAGCCGCTTTCGCTTCTTCAACGAATTTTTTCGTGAGACTGCTGTCGCGGAGGGTGAACGTGACGTTCATGTGAGAACGGCTGTCTTTTGCGGCATGCCCCGCGTAAAACCCGCCGCTTGCGTCGATTGTGCCGTACAGGACGTCGGCCTTTTCCTGATTGCGCCGTTCAGCCGCTTCGACACCTCCGTTTTCAGCCAGCCATTCAAGGACGAGGCTCAGCATATAAATCGCAAATGTAGGCGGCGTATTATACAGTGAATCGGCTTTTGTATGAGTGGAGTATTTCAAAATTTTAGGGACGTTGGCGTTTTCGTTTTCAAGCCATGATTTTTTCATGATGACGACCGTGACGCCGGACGGGCCGAGGTTTTTCTGGGCGCCGCCATAGATGACATCAAACGTTTTGACATCAATTTTTCTGCTCAGGATGTCGCTTGACATGTCGGCTACGAGCGGGATCGGTGAATTCGGGAACTCTTTCCACTGCGTTCCGAAAATCGTGTTATTGGACGTAAGATGCAGGTAGGCGCCGTCTTTGATTCCTGTGAGGTCCGCTTCCGGTATATGGTTGTGGTTTGAATCTGCGCTTGTTGCCGTGACGGATGTGTTTCCGAACAGTTTCGCCTCGGCGAGTGCTTTTTCAGACCATGCGCCCGTTACGATGAAGTGAGCCGTTTGCTCCGGCGTTAAAAAGTTCATCGGCAGCATGGAGAATTGAAGGCTTGCGCCGCCTTGAAGAAATAAAATATCATAATCGTCGGGAATATCCATCAGTTCTTTCAGAAGGCTTTTTGCTTTTTGATGCACCGCATCATATTCTTTGCTTCGGTGGGACAGCTCCATGACGGACATGCCGGTGTCATTGAAGTTGACAAATTCTTTCTGTGCTTTTTGCAGCACATCCAGTGGAAGGGCTGCGGGTCCTGCATTGAAATTCGTTGTACGTTCCATGTTTACGATCTCTCCCTGTTTTCCGCTTTAGTGTAAGAAATAATACAATTATCCTATCACAATTTTTTGATTTTTTTGATATGAAAAAATATAATTTTATGTTTTTTGTGTTGCCGGACGCAAAAAAACCTCATCTTTAAGATGAGGCAAGCCGTTTTCTGACGGTTGAAGCGATCTCCTGAAGATCGTCAGGCGTATAGTCTTCGGCGTGGGTCTTCCAGACAGCCCCGAAACCGTCGCCTTTTCCGTAACGCGGAATGATATGCATGTGAAAATGGAACACCGATTGGCCCGCTTTTTCACCGTTATTATTGAGAATATTCAGCCCGATCGGCTCGAATTCATCGCGGATGGCGCGTGCGACTTTCGGCACCGCTTCGAAATATTCTTTAGAAAGCTCAGGCGTAAACTCGTACACGTTTTCGATATGTGTTTTCGGAATCACGAGCGTATGGCCTTTTGTGACTTGGCTGATATCAAGAAACGCCACAACATGTTCATTTTCGTATACTTTTGAAGACGGAATGTCACCGGCAATGATTTTGCAGAAAATACAATCGTCCGCTTTGTGCATAGATGGGTTTCCTCCCTGAAAAGAAATATATGTATATTCTCATCGTACCACAAAAACGGTCAAAACAAAAAACAGGATGAACGGCTGCGCGTTCACCCTGATGCAGAAGTACGAGCTTTATCACAGAAAATTAAATATGCCTTTTGTAAGCACCTCATTTGTTTTTAAAATGAAGACTTATGGGTCTGCTTAATCATTCCTGGGACAAACACCTCATTTGATTATTTCATCATGAATGAAGAACATCATCAAAGCAGTGTGTGAAGAAATTGTAAGCACAGGACATGTTGATTTTCATCCAACTGTTCTAAGACGTCTTTTATAAACACCTCATTTTCAGTTGATTAAAGCTGTTTCCTTCTACATACATTATGATGTCCGCCAAAACGATAACTATGCACGCTTTTCACGTGAGAAAAAAAGGGAATCGTTTCAAATCAGACTTTATTTTTGGTACTATGAAGAAAAACGAATCAGAAGGGGAGAAATTATGTCTCTGCTATCGGTAAAAGACTTAACCGGCGGTTATACGAGAAACCCGGTCTTAAAAAATGTTTCATTCACCCTTGAGCCGAACCAGATTGTCGGACTCATCGGATTAAACGGCGCGGGCAAAAGCACGACGATCCGGCATATTATCGGATTAATGGACCCGCATAAAGGCTCGATCGAGCTGAACGGCAAGTCGTTTTCGGAGGATAAGGAAAGCTACCGCTCGCAATTTACGTACATCCCCGAAACGCCGGTGCTGTATGAAGAACTGACGCTCAAAGAGCATCTGGAGCTGACGGCCATGGCGTACGGCCTTTCCAAAGAAACGCTTGAAAAAAGGCTTCCTCCGCTTTTGAAAGAATTCAGAATGGAAAAAAGGCTGAAATGGTTTCCCGCTCACTTTTCCAAGGGGATGAAGCAGAAGGTCATGATCATGTGCGCGTTTCTCGCGGAGCCCTCGCTTTATATCATTGACGAGCCGTTTCTCGGCCTTGACCCGCTTGCGATCAATGCATTGCTGGAGCGGATGGACGCCGCGAAAAAAGCCGGATCAAGCGTGCTGATGTCAACGCATATCCTGGCTACGGCAGAGCGCTACTGTGACGCATTCATTATTTTACATAACGGCGAAGTGCGGGCAAGCGGCACACTGGAAGAACTGAGAGAGCAGTTCGGCATGAAAGACGCAGCTCTTGATGACTTGTATATTGAACTGACGAAGGAAGACGCCGGCCATGAATAATATGTCTACTATTTGGCAGTCCCGGCTTGAAGAGCATATAAAGGAAACCAGAATGTATATGAAATATATGCTCAATGATCATCTCGTCATTGTGCTGATCTTTTTTATTGCCGGCGCGGCGAGCTGGTACAGCAAGTGGGTCAAAGACATTCCCGTTCATTTTCCCTCTTTTTGGGTGATGGCGGTGCTCTTTTCATTTGTGCTGACCGGTTCATACGTCCGGACGCTGTTAAAGGAAGCGGACCTCGTGTTTCTGCTGCCGCTTGAACCGAAAATGGGGACATACTTTAAGCATTCATTTAAGTACAGCTATCTGTCACAGCTGTTTCCGCTTATTGCTCTGTCTCTTGTATGCATGCCTCTGTTTTTCGCTGTAAGTCCGGGGGCGTCGCTTGCGTCGTATGCCGCCATATTTATTCAGATGCTGGCGGTAAAAGCGTGGAATCAGGCCATGGAGTGGCGGATGACGTTTATGAATGACAGAAGCATGAAAATGATGGATGCGGTCATACGCTTTATCTGCAATATGCTGCTTTTATACTTCGTCTTACAGTCGTTTTATGTGTACGCTGCCGCCGTCTACATTGTGATGGCCGGCCTTTATGTGTATTTCACATCGGCAGCAAAACATAAATCATTAAAATGGGAAGCTCATATTGAATATGAATTAAGAAGGAAGCAGCGGTTTTACAGAATCGCCAATCTGTTTACCGATGTGCCTCACCTGAAAAAACAGGCAAAACGCCGGGCGTATCTCGACTTTTTGCTCAGAATGATTCCGTTTGAGCAGCGGAAAACGTTCTCCTATATGTATGCGCGGGCCTTTCTGCGTTCAAATGATTATCTCGGCATTCAGGTCAGGCTCACGATTATTTTTATCCTGATTATTATGCTCGTTTCCGCCAATCCGTGGATCACGGCGGCGTTAACCGTATTTACCGTCTTTATTACAGGAATACAGCTTCTTCCGCTGTTCGGGCATTTTCATCATCTTTCTCTGCAGGAGCTTTACCCGGTCAATCAGAAAGCGAAGCTGCAAAGTTTCTTTTCGCTGATGAAATCGTCATTAACCGTGCAGGCGCTGCTGTTCTGCGCAGCGTCAGCCTATGCCGCGGGAGTCAGCGGGGCGCTGTATGCGGCCGTTGCTTCAGCCGTTCTGATTTTTGTGATCATGCCATCGTATATGGGCGGAAGATTGAAAAAGTACGGCAAGCTGTAATCAATCGGGTTTTTGAAACCTCAATGAAAGAAGGAGACACAGATGACCGACGATCAGCAGCTGGTACAGGAAGCACTGCAATGGAAAGCGCGTTTTTTGCGCAAAGATTCCATGCTTGAACGCTTTTCTAAAGGAATGCAGGCGAAAATAAATGAGCGGATTCCCGAAAAAATTCATGCCGTCATCACAGAAAGCATTAAAAAAATGACCGAAGCAACAATGGCGGGTTCAAATCTGGTGAAAAGCAAGCGGGATACAAACGGTATGACGCTTGCTGAAAAAGATGCTCTCGCCAGACAAACCATCGCATCGTACCAAAAGGTCGCGGCAGCTGAAGGTATCGGTACGGGGGCCGGCGGAATTTTTTTAGGAATGGCTGATTTTCCTTTGCTGCTATCCATTAAAATGAAATGTCTGTTCGATCTTGCCTCCATTTACGGCTATGATGTGAAAGACAGGGATGAGCGATTGTTTTTGCTGTTTATTTTTCAGCTGGCTTTCTCAAGCGGTGAGCAGCGGAAACGCATATACTCAATGATTGAACAGTGGGATTCGAAAAAGCATGATGTCGATTGGAGAGTTTTTCAGCAGGAATACCGCGATTATCTGGACGTGGTGAAATTGTTTCAGCTTTTGCCGGTCGTCGGAGCCGCCGTGGGCGGAGCGGCCAATTATAAACTGCTGTCACAGCTCGGTGAGACGGCAAGGCACGTTTTTCATTTAAGAATTACAACAGCCGGTACGTAATGTACCGGCTGTTTTTTTTATGTCAGCGGGGGTAGCTTACCGCGGCGCCGATAAGCACCTTGGCGGCTGTCAGCATCGCTTTTTCATTAAAATCAAATTTCGGGTGGTGATGAGGATAAACGGTTTCCGCGTTTTCTAAAGCGGCGCCCGTAAAGAAAAAAGCGCCTTTTGTATGCTGCAGATAATAGGAAAAATCCTCTCCCGCCATCTGCGGCTCTCCTTCAACGACTTTCGTAACGCCGTCTGTTTCCGCTGCGGCTGCCGCCGCGTGCGCCGCTTCCTCAGGATGATTGACGACGGCGGGATAGCCGCGTTTGAAACGATATTCATAGGAAGCGGAGTGCATGGAACAGATTCCTTTTACGACGGCTTCTATTTCTGCTTCGAGCAGGCCGCGCACACTTTCGTCAAACGAGCGGACGGTGCCTGAAATGACTGCCTGATCGGCAATCGCATTAAACGGATTTTCAGCGGTGAACGAGCCGGCTGAGATGACGGCCGGCTGCACCGGATTTACCCGCCGGCTGACGATATGCTGAAGAGCCGTGACGATTTGTGAGCCGATTAAAACGGCGTCCTTCGTATCGTGAGGGATCGCACCGTGACCGCCTTTGCCGATGACTTTAATCGTAAAGCCGTCAGCGGCGGCCATTACTGGGCCCGGGCGGCATAAGACCGTTCCGACGGGTTCAGTCGCCCATAGGTGTGTGCCGAAAATGGCATCGACATGTTCGAGGCAGCCGTCCTCAATCATTGCTTTTGCTCCGCCGGGAGATAATTCCTCAGCGTGCTGGTGGATCATCACAAATGACCCTTTCAGCTTTTCCCGGTTGCGGTACAGCACTTTTCCGGCCGCGAGCAGAGCCGCCGTATGGCCGTCATGCCCGCAGGCGTGCATGACGCCGGGAATTTGTGAAGCATAGGGCACATCTTTTTCATCCTGTATCGGCAAAGCGTCAAAATCAGCTCTGAGTGCCACGACCGGTCCCGGTTCACCGCCTTCAATACAGGCTGTGACACCGTTGCCCCCGACATTCGTCCGGATGGGGACGCCGAGCTTTTCATAAAATGAGGCGATGAACGCCGGTGTTTTTTTCTCCTTAAAGGATGGCTCGGGATTCATGTGAAGGTGACGCCTGATTTCAACCATTTCCTCATACAGCCCGTCAAGCTGAGCGTTTAAGCTTTTTTGAAGTGTCGTTAACGTCAAAAGCGATGCCCCCTCGTCTGCTTTTCCCATGATTGTATAGAAAATGTCAGAAGATTTCAATCTTTTTGCTACGGGAGAATGATGATGGCGGCGATGGTCGTGATGATAAGTCCGGCCGCAACAGGGATAAAGTTTTTCCTGGCAAGCTCAAACGGGTCAACTTTACAAATAGCCGCAGCGGGAATCAGTGCCCAAGGGACCAATGTTCCGCCCCCGACCCAGATCGC
This sequence comes from Bacillus sp. ZY-1-1, assembly GCF_003047165.1. Lineage (NCBI taxonomy): Bacteria > Bacillati > Bacillota > Bacilli > Caryophanales > Bacillaceae > Bacillus > Bacillus sp. ZY-1-1. The sequence continues at coordinate 2,916,606 of NZ_CP027061.1, read as the reverse complement.
TGAAATCTGGCCCAGCGCCGTTAAAACGGCCGGGTCCGTATGAAGCGCGGCAGAAAACAGCTTTGCCATCGAGCCTGCAAGAGATATACCGGAAAACCCTGACCCGTCGAGCCCGGTAATCGCACCGACTGCGGCCAGGGCGATGCCGGCGAATTCTCCGGACATCGGAAAAGAATGGGACAGGGCCAGTCCGAGGTCATTGACGATTCCCGCAGACCCTTTCGGCAGCGGGGTGTTCAAAATACTTTTAAACCCCGCGTCACCGAGATAAAAGAAGGCCGCGATCGGAATGACGGGGCCGAATACTTTAAAGCCGAATTGAAAACCGCCGATAAAATACTCGGTGATCTTTTCTAAATGCCGCTCTTTATATACAATGAAATGAATGATCAGGAGAATGCCGATCGCGGTTCCTCCGACGAGTGCCGTCGCATCGTTTCCTTGGAGGCGGTATACGATCATGCAGATAATATCGGCGAGAAAAACAAGCGGAATGAAAACCGCCAGGATCACCCTGAGTTTTTTCGGCAGATACATACTTGTGTCCAAAGAACCGGAGCTGTCCAAGGAGAGGGGGGCCTTCGTTTTTTTTCGATCCCGCATGATGAGGAAGAAAGCGGTGATTGTCGTCGTTAACCCCATGATCAAAACGAGCGGAATACTTGCCTGCATGACATCGCTCACTGGGATGCCCGCGGCATCGGCCGTTAATTTCGGGGCCGCCTGAATGACGTAATCGCCCGATAAAGCGAATCCGTGGCCGAACAGGTTCATCGCCATAGCCGCAGCGATCGGAGAAAGGCCCGCCCGGATCGCTGCGGGAAGCAGCACAGCGCCGATCAGCGCCACCCCGGGTGACGGCCAGAAAAAAAGAGAGATGGCAAACATCAGACAGCCGATAACCCAATACGCGACAGCCGGCCCTTTCATCAGCTTTGCAAACGGAGAAATCATCGCTTCATTAATACCGGTTTTGGTCAAAAGGCCGCTCATCGCCACGATAAAACAAATGATAAAAATCGTCGGCAGCAATTCTCCGGCGGCATACGTAAAGCTGTGAAACAGGCTGCTGACCGAAGCGGAGAATGAATGCGTCGTCCATAGCGCAATCACAAAAATGCCGGCGAGTGAAATAAAGGTTGTATCTTTTCTGAGAAGCATAAAAACGATAATGGCCGCGATAAAAGCAACATAAAGCAGATGTACCGAGTAGACGCCGATCCCCAATTGAACCACTCCGTTTATAAATAGGATTGCTACAGGGTATTCATAGGCGGGCGGAAGGTGCAAAGAAGGATGCGTAAAATCGGGACATCAAAAAAGCCGGAGAATCTCCGGCGGTTTTTTAGTCTATTGCGTAATAAGCGGTTACATAAGACGGACGGGAAAAAATAGACGTCGTGTCGATACCGGCAGATGTTCCGCGTTTTTTATGAGCTTCCTGATAAGAGTTTGACTGCTGCCAATCCTGAAAGGCTTTTTCCTCTTCCCACAGGGTCAAAATGACATACGTATCGCCTTCGAGCGGTCTTAATACGCGGATGGCTTTAAAACCGGGTTCATTTTCCACCTTGCCGGCGCGGTTTTTAAACCGGTTTTCAAACAGCGGACGGCCTTCCTGGGTAACGGCGATGTTGTTGAGGACGGCGTAGCCCGGATTTTTGATTTCCCCGACGCTGTCGATGCTTTCATAGGAATGGGGCGCCTGAAAAACGGTTTCTCCATTTGTTTCATGAATTAAAACCGCATTATCCTCCCCTTGCATCAGCACCATATTCTCACTCGGGTGTTTCTTGGCAATCGTCTTTAAAAAATCGGCTGTCCCGTATGTAATATAAACCTTCATATCAGCCACCTCCTGCTTGCTAGTATATCAAAAGAGTGGTATAAGTTTCTATTGGCGACTCATTCTGACATAATTCGAAACAATATTTCCCATACTACAAGTTAAGAAAGGCGAGGTGACTTATGCTGAAAAAGAAAAAAAGATTCTTTATTCCGGCTGTAATTGCGGCGGCAACCGCTTTTCTCGCGTTAATCGGATACATTATCATTATATTTCTCGGCCATTATGTCATCGATGAAAAGAAATTAATACTGCACGCATCTTCAAAAATCGTCGATCAAGACGGTGATGAAATCGCGAGCCTCTATACGGAAAATCGTGAGCCGGTATCCATTCAGCAGGTTCCGGAAGATGTGAGAGATGCCTTTATCGCCGTTGAAGATAAACGGTTTTACGAACATCACGGCATTGATGTGAAGTCTGTCGGCCGGGCGGTGTTCCGGGATGTTTTAGCAGGCGGCAAGGTGGAGGGCGGAAGCACGATCACCCAGCAGCTGGCGAAAAACATTTTTCTGACTCATGATAAAACATTTTTGCGCAAGACGAAGGAAGTCATTATCGCCATCAATCTTGAGCGTGATTACAGCAAGGACAAGCTGCTTGAAATGTACCTGAACCAGCTTTATTTCGGCCATGGCGTTTACGGCATTCAAGCCGCGTCCCACTACTACTTTAATAAAGAAGTAAAAGATTTAACCGTTGCAGAAGGAGCCGTTCTGGCAGCGATTCCGAAGGCGCCATCTCTTTATTCGCCGATTCAGCATCCGGATAAAAATAAAGAACGGCGCGATACGATTCTTGCAATGATGAACGATCAAGGCTATATCAGCGCCAAGGAAGCCGTCAGAGCCCAGGGCCGGACATTGGGGCTTAATGTCAAGAAAACATCAGAAACGCCTTGGTTTGACAGTTATATCGATCTTGTCATCAAGGAGGCGGAAGACCGTTATTCGATGTCAGGAGAACAGCTGCTTCAAGGCGGCTATACGATCCGGACGTCACTTGATTCCAAGCTGCAGAAAACGGCATATACCCTCATGAAGGAAAGCGGCTATTTTCCGGGGACGGATCAGGCGGCAGAGGGAAGCGCCGTCTTTATTGATAATAAAACCGGAGGCGTGCGCGCGGCGGTCGGCGGGCGCGACTACGTGACAAAAGGATACAACAGGGTTACGGCGAAGCGGCAGCCGGGCTCAACGTTTAAGCCGATTGCCGTATACGGGCCCGCCATGCAGGAAGACAAGTTCAAACCGTATTCGCTTCTCCAAGACAAACTGACGTCCTACGACGGGTATGAACCGAAAAATTATGACGGACAGTACAAGGGGGAAGTGACGATGCAGGATGCGATCACTTACAGCATAAATGCGCCCGCTGTCTGGACATTGAAGCAGATCGGCGTGGATACGGGAAAATCGTATCTTGAGAAAAACGGCATGAACATTTCTGACAACGGACTCGCGATTGCGCTGGGCGGTCTGTCTGAAGGCGTCACTCCGCTTCAGCTTGCCGGAGCTTATCATACCTTTGCGGCAAACGGAATGTATACGAAGCCATTTTTTATAGAGAACATCACGGACGAAGACGGAGAAACGCTATCCGGGCCTAAAAATGGCAAAACGCGCGTCTTCAGCGGACAGACGGCATGGAATATGACGAGAATGCTTCAGCAGGTCGTAAAAGAAGGAACTGCTTCACAAGGCAGCTATCAAGGTGACCTGGCGGGGAAAACCGGCACGACCACATTTACCGGCATCCCCGGCGCGACAAAGGACGCCTGGTTTGCGGGATACACTCCCGGACTGACGGGAGCCGTCTGGATGGGCTATGACAAAACGGATAAAACCCATTACCTGAAAGGCGGAAGCCAGTACCCGGTCAGACTCTTTAAAGATATCGTCACAAAAGCGGGGGAAAACGGCCGGACATTCAAAAAGCCTGAAAATGTGAAGGAACTGGGCAGCCCGATTGAGCTGGAAGCGGTAAAATCCCTGTCGGCCCGTTATACATTTAAGGCGATGGGACTGATTACGGTTCAATTAAAATGGGATATTCAAAAGGATGATCGGGTTGTTTACCGAATATATGAGAAGAAAGACGGAAAAGACAAGCTTCTGGATTCGGTGAAAGGAAAAGGCAGCTTTGACATACCGTACGCCAATCTGTTTTCAGGGGCTTCATACAAAGTCGTTCCATTTAATTCGCAGACGAATCAAGAAGGAGAGGGAACGGAATACGTTCAGCCGAAGCTTTTTTCTTCTTAATCATGAATTCGGCGATTTTTTGAACATTAAGCCTCAATTCTATACCATTCAGAAAAAACAAGGTATAGTGTAATGGGCGAAGAACACGAACGTATGGTTGCAGGAGGAAAGGTGGAAATTCAGATGAGTAAACGAGAAGCGTTTAATGATACGTTTTTAAAAGCGGCACGGGGAGAAAAAACAAATCACGTCCCTGTCTGGTACATGAGACAGGCGGGGAGGTCTCAGCCGGAATACCGCAAGCTGAAAGAAAAGTACGGCTTAGTCGAAATTACGCATCAGCCCGAGCTGTGCGCGTATGTGACGAGGCTCCCGGTCGAGCAGTACGGAGTGGACGCTGCCATTTTATATAAAGATATTATGACGCCTCTTCCTTATATCGGAGTGGATGTTGAAATAAAAAACGGAATCGGCCCGGTGATCGATCAGCCGGTGCGCTCTGCTGCGGATATTGAAAAGCTCGGCGAACTGAATCCCGAACAGGATGTTCCTTACGTGCTGGAAACGATCCGATTACTCGTAAACGAACAGCTGAATGTTCCGCTCATCGGTTTTTCGGGAGCGCCTTTTACGCTGGCCAGTTATATGATTGAAGGCGGGCCTTCTAAAAATTACAACAAAACAAAAGCGTTTATGCACAGTATGCCGCAAGCGTGGCAAATGCTGATGGACAAGCTCGCGGACATGATTATCGTTTATGTAAAAGCGCAGATTAATGCCGGCGCAAAAGCCATTCAGATTTTTGATTCATGGGTCGGCGCGCTGAACCGCGAAGATTACCGGCAGTTTATAAAATCGGTGATGGACAGAATATTCCGGGAGCTCTCAGCAGAGCAAGTTCCGCTGATCATGTTCGGCGTAGGCGCAAGCCACCTGGCCGGGGATTGGCATGACCTTCCTCTTGATGTCGTCGGTCTTGATTGGAGACTCGGCATAGATGACGCCAGAAAACAAGGCATTACAAAAACGGTTCAGGGCAATCTTGATCCGTCGCTTCTTCTTGCGCCTTGGGAAGTCATCGAGAAAAAAGCGAAAGCGATACTTGATCAAGGCATGAAAACGGACGGGTTTATTTTCAATTTAGGTCACGGCGTATTCCCTGATGTCAATCCGGCAACGCTGAAAAAGCTGACGGCGTTTGTACATGAATATTCCGCGGCCAAAAAAACGGAACAATCTTCCTGAGCAGATCGTTGGTTATAAGAAGATTTTCCTGTCAAAATCAAGGTAGACAGACCATCAAAAGAGGTGTTTAACAAAATGAGCAGCAAAAAGAAAATGGGACTTCTCGTCATGGCTTACGGAACGCCTTACAAAGAAGAGGACATAGAACGTTATTATACACATATCAGACGCGGAAGAAAGCCGGAGCGGCACATGCTTCAAGACTTAAAAGACAGATATGAAGCGATCGGAGGCATTTCTCCGCTGGCAAAAATCACGCAGGAGCAGGCGGAGAAGCTCGCACAGCGTTTAAATGAAATCCAGGATGACGTAACATTCAAAGTGTACATCGGATTAAAACATATTGAACCGTTTATTGAAGACGCGGTGGCGGACATGCATAAAGACGGCCTTACAGAAGCTGTCAGCCTTGTGCTCGCCCCTCATTTTTCAACATTCAGCGTCCAGTCATACAACAAACGCGCGAAAGAAGAAGCGGAGAAGCTCGGCGGCTTGACCATCAAGTCTGTTGAAAGCTGGTATGATGAACCGAAATTCGTTGATTATTGGGTCGGCCAGGTGAAGAAAACGTATGAATCAATGCCGAAAGAAGAACGGGATGACGCGATGCTGATCGTCTCAGCGCACAGCCTTCCTGAAAAAATTAAAGAATACGGCGATCCGTATCCTGACCAGCTGGAGGAATCCGCAAAACTGATTGCCGAAGGCGCCGGAATTACCGATTACGCAGTCGGCTGGCAAAGCGAAGGGAACACTCCTGATCCGTGGCTCGGGCCGGATGTGCAGGATCTCACGCGCGAGCTGTATCAAAAGCATCCTTATAAAGCATTTGTATACGTGCCCGCAGGCTTCGTTGCCGATCATTTAGAGGTGCTTTACGATAATGATTATGAATGCAAAGCTGTGACCGAAGAAGTCGGCGCAAGCTACTATCGTCCGGCCATGCCGAACGCACAGCCTGAATTTATCGACGCGCTTGCAGCGGTCGTGCTGAAAGAGCTGGACAAGTAGAATTAAACGGTAAAGAAGGCGATAAAAATGAGTGGCGATAAAAAACATCTGGTCATCATCGGCGGCGGCATAACGGGATTAGCCGCCGCCTTCTACATGGAAAAAGAAATCAAGGAAAAACAGCTGCCGCTTGAGGTCACCCTGATCGAAGCGGGCCCGAGAGCGGGCGGCAAAATTCAGACGGCGCATAAAGACGGCTACATCATTGAGCGGGGGCCGGATTCTTTTTTAGAAAGGAAAAAAAGCGCGCCGCAGCTCGTTAAGGATTTGGGGCTTGAGCATCTGCTCGTCAACAATGCGACCGGCCAGTCTTACGTGCTCGTCAATGAGACGCTTCATCCGATGCCGAAGGGCGCGGTGATGGGCATTCCGACCAAAATCGCTCCGTTCATCTCCACCGGTTTATTTTCTGTTCCCGGAAAAGCGCGGGCGGCGCTTGACTTTGTCCTGCCTGCGAGCAAACCGAAGGAAGATCAGTCTCTGGGTGAATTTTTCCGCAGACGCGTCGGTGACGAAGTCGTTGAGAATTTAATAGAACCGCTATTATCAGGGATTTATGCCGGAGATATTGATAAGCTGAGCCTCATGTCAACGTTTCCGCAATTCTATCAGACTGAGCAAAAGCACAGAAGCCTGATTCTCGGTATGAAAAAATCACGTCCGCAGCCTTCGGGACAGCAGCTGACGGCCAAAAAGCAGGGCCAGTTTTTAACGCTGACGACAGGGCTTCAAACGTTGGTGGAGGAGCTGGAAAAGCAGCTTACGCTGACAAAGGTGATGAAAGGAACGAAAGTCACCCATATCGGCCGCGAGGAGAAAGGATATTCCGTGACGCTTGATAATGGCAAAGTGCTCTATGCGGAAGGATGCATAGTGACAGCCCCGCATAAAGCCGCGGCGAAAATGCTTTCTGATCTGCCGGCGGTTTCATGTCTCAAAGATATGCATTCTACGTCCGTTGCCAACGTCGCCTTAGGTTTTCCTGAGGGAGCCGTCAAAATGGAGCATGAAGGTACGGGATTCGTTATCTCAAGAAACAGCGATTTCTCCATCACGGCCTGCACATGGACGAATAAAAAATGGCCGCACGCGGCGCCGGAGGGCAAAACACTTCTCAGGGCGTACGTCGGAAAGGCCGGAGATGAATCCATCGTAGATCTTTCAGATAACGAGATCATTAAAATCGTAATGGAAGATTTGAAAAAAGTAATGAAAATAAATGGCGAACCGGAAATGACCTGTGTGACCCGCTGGAACGAAAGCATGCCGCAATACCATGTCGGCCATAAGGAGCGCATCAAAGAGTTCAGAGATGCGCTGAAAGCTTCCTATCCGGGCGTATACGCGACGGGCGCGTCTTTCGAAGGGGTGGGCATCCCCGACTGTATCGACCAGGGAAAAGCCGCCGTATATGATTCACTCGCTTATTTATTTGAAACGTACCAGCCTCCGTTATCGTAAAACGGAGGTTTTTTGCATGTTCCCGTTCTGTAAAGGGAACACCAATAAAGAGAAAAAACATTTGAATCTTCTTTGCGACTGTGATAAGTTATCTTATGTACAAAATGACTAAAACGTTCAAACGGTCAATTTAACGAGGTGGGAAACATGTCCGTCGATCGGAAAAAGCTCATTCTGGAAGCGGCAACGAAGTCTTTTACACAATTCGGCTACAAAGCAACGACAATGGATCTGGTGGCAAAGCTTGCAAATGTGGGGAAGGGAACCATCTACACGTTTTTCAAAAACAAAGAAGAACTGTTTGATGATATTTTCACCACTATTTTAAGAGAAATGAAGGAACACGCAGACGAAGCGATGAAACCGGAGCTTTCATTTCACGAAAATGTTCACCGGGCGCTTGTCGCGATTTTGGAATTCAGAAAAACACACCAGCTGACTATTAAAATTTTTCAGGAGAACGCCGAGATTGGTACAATAGCCGTTCAGGATGTCATTGCGAAAATGGAGCGGGCCATTCTGTCATACATTAAAGAAAAGATAGAAACAGCCATTGAAAACGGAAGCATTAAACCGTGTGATCCGGAACTGACCGCTTTTGTGATGCTCAAGCTCTACATCGCGCTGATATTTGACTGGGAAAAAAACCATCCGCCTCTTGAAAAAGAGACGATCGCCGAATTGCTGGAAATGTATGTTGGTCAAGGATTATCTAAATAATAGATGATCCTTCACTTTTTAGGTGCCGTGACCGTTTTGTCAAATGAGTCAGTTTGCGGAAGGAGGCAACAGGGTTGAATACAATAAAAAGCCAGTGGAAAGACATTGTAACGAACAAGAAACTGTTAATCCCCATCATTGCCATATTATTCGTTCCGCTGATCTACAGCGGAGTGTTTTTGAAGGCGTACTGGGACCCGTACGGCACGGTGGATCAGCTGCCGGTTGTCGTTGTCAACCAGGATAAAGGGGCGGACTACGAAGGGAAACATCTTCAGATCGGTGACGATCTTGTGAAAGAGTTAAAGAAAAATGATAATTTTGATTGGCATTTTTCAAACGATCTTGATCAATCGTTAAAGGACTTATTAAATGCTAAATATTATTTATTGGTCGAGATTCCTGAAGATTTTTCTAAAAACGCCAGCACGGTAATGGATAAAAATCCGAAGAAGCTGGATCTGAAATATCATACGAATGCCGGATCAAACTATGTCGGCGCGACAATCGGCGAAAAGGCGATCGACAAGCTGAAAGCCTCCGTGTCGAAAGAAGTGACGGAGCAATACGCAAAAGTCATTTTTGACAATTTTAAAGATATTGCCAAAGGACTCGGCAAAGCCAGCAGCGGCGCCAAGAAAATAGACGACGGCACGAAAAACGCGAAAGACGGCAGCGCCAAGCTGAAGGAAAATTTAGCGAAGCTTACTGAAAGCACCGCCACCATCGGCGATAAAACGCAGCAGCTTGCAGACGGAGCGGCGAAAGTGACAAGCGGAATTCAAACGCTTGACAGCTCTATCGCAAAACTTCAGAGCGCAAGCGCCGAAATTCAAGATAAATCAGGACAGATTGCTTCAGGAGGAGGCCAAGTGGCCAGCGGGCTGAAAACGAGCCTTGACGCACAAAAGCAGCTCCAGCAAAAGCTTCCGGATTTAACGAATGGATTAAGCGCGTTAAACAGCAAGGCGCAGGAAGTGTCGCAAAAAGCGGCGGCATTTGAAGATGCGATCAATTCAGTCAACCTCTCAGATATTGAAAAAGCGGTTGGCGAGCTTGAGCAGACTGAAAAGGAATTGCAGCAGTTTAAGAAAAAGCTTTCTGATCTGAAAAACAGCCTGGATGCCCGGGATGATGCGGTCAAAAAGGTGATTAAGGACAGTGATTTCTTAACGGATGAGCAAAAAGCGAAACTTGTTCAGCTTCTGAATGAGAAGCTTCCGAAGGCCGACCTTCCGGATTTAGACAATATCGTCAGCCAGCTTCCGTCCGGCGGAGATATCCAGCTTCCGGATATGTCAGTCATAAAAAGCGCGCTGGCAGATGTAAAAGCGAAGGCTGATCAGCTGAAAGCACTGCCTCAGTCCACATCGAAACTGTATAACGGCGCGGCGGCGGTACAAGACGCGATTAACCAGCTGACGGCTGGAACTGATAAATTGTACAGCGGAGCGCAGACCGTCTTTGAAAGCCAAAACAAATTGACGGCCGGTATCGGCGAATACAACAGCAAGTTCGGACAGCTCAAATCAGGATCAGAAGCGTTAGTGTCAGGGAGCGGCCAGGTGTCTGGCGGCTTAACGAAACTGCTGGACGCGCAAAACAAAATCCATGACGGCTCGTCCAAAATTGAGCAGGGTCAAGCGTCTCTCGGCACCGGTTTAAGCAAGCTTTTAGACGGCACCGGACAATTGTCCAGCCAGCTGAAAGATGCGGCTGATCAAACCGGGGACATTAAGACAGATGACAAAACGTACAGCATGTTTGCCGATCCGGTAAAAACGGACGATAACGCGATTCATTCCGTGCCTAACTACGGTACCGGACTGACGCCTTATATTCTCTCTATGGGCTTGTATGTCGGCGGATTGATGCTGACGGTCGTATTCCCTCTGAGTGAAGCTTCAGGGCGTCCGAGAAACGGTTTTGAATGGTTCCTCAGCAAATTCAGCGTCATTCTGCTCGTCGGACTGATTCAATCCGTTATAGTCGCCACGGTTCTGTTAAAAGGAATCGGGCTTGATGTGGAAAGCACTTGGAGATTCTATCTCTTTACGATGATTACCAGCATCGCGTTCCTGTCGATGATTCAATTATTGGCGACAACGATGGGAAATCCGGGACGCTTTATCGCTGTCATCATTCTGGTGCTCCAGCTTGGGGCAAGCGGAGGAACCTTCCCGCTTGAACTCCTGCCGGGATTCTATCAAGTGATTCACGGGGCACTGCCGATGACTTACAGCATCAACGGGTTCCGTGCCGTCATTTCAAATGGCGATTACGGCTATATGTGGCAGCAGGCATCCATTCTGTTGGGCATCGCCGTTGTCATGATCGCGCTGACCATCGTGTATTTTACGGTGCAAAGCAAAAAAGAACACAAAACGGAAGAAGAAATAACAGCATAAGAAAAAGAGGCGCTGAGCAGATGCTCAGGGCCTCTTTTTTTTGATTTCGATTAAAATCCCCATCTCACCAAAAGTCCGGTATACGTCAATCCGCCGCCGAACCCGAACAATACCAGCGTCTGGCCTTCCGACAGTTTTTTTGCTTTCACAGCTTCATCCAAAGCGAGAATAATAGAAACCGATGAAGTGTTGCCGTAATATTCAACGCTTGTCAATGTCCGTTCAAGCGGGAAGGGCAGTTTTTCACAGATGGATTCGATCATCCGCATGTTGGCGCTGTGAGGAACGAACCAATCCAGATCGTCTTTTGAAAAGCCGGCTTTTTCTAAAAGGGCATTGCATTCCTCAGGCACGGTTCTGGCCGCCCATTTATATACTTCGCGCCCGTTTTGCACCATATTTCCTCCGCCTTTAAGCGGCTCGCCGTTTAATTCTGCGCTCAGTCCCGTGCGATACAACACGTCCGCGCTTCCTCCCGCTGTTCCTTGCACGGCTGCCAAAAAGCCCGGCGCTGATTCGTCGCGTTCCACCAATAGGGCGCCTGCAGCATCTCCGAAAAGAACGCAGGTCGTCCGGTCAGTATAATCCGTTACCTTTGATAATGTTTCACCGGCAATGACAATCACTTTTTGATGGGAACCGGCGGTAATTAATGCGTCTGCGAGCTGAAGGCCGTAAGTGAGTCCGGCGCATGTGGCGTTAATATCAAGCGCTCCCGTGTGCGGCCAGCCGAAGTAAGCCTGCACGCGTGCCGCGGTGCTTGGAAACGCATAGTCCGCCGTCGTTGTGGCGACAAGAATCATATCGACATCATCAAGAGTTCCGCTGTATCGTTCTGCAAGGTTTTTCACCGCTTCCACACACAAATCCGATGTGAATTCATGTTCGCCGGCAATGCGTCTTTCCTTCATACCGGTGCGCTGGACGATCCATTCATCAGATGTATCGACGATGCGCTCCAAATCCGCGTTTGTTAATCGGCGTGCCGGAGCATATGTACCGATTGCTGTAATTTTAGATTTTGACATGAAAAAATCACTCCTTTATATCAGATTATAACACCTGATATTATTACTTGGTACTAATTTTAATAAAAAAACCCAAGCAGCATCCGCTGTTTGGGGAGCATGAGAAATTTATTTGTAAAACGGGCTTGTGTGACGATTACCAATGACGGCAGCAGCGGCGGCATGAATGATGATGCTTCTTTTTGTCTTTCTTCTTTTTGTCTTTCTTCTTTTTGCAAGGGTCTTCTTTTTTCTTTTTACAGTGATCTTTTTCTTTTTTACAGCACCAGAAGGCTGCACCAGACCAATCATCCTCAAACCAATCCTCAAACCAATCATTATGAAACCTTTTCCGCTTGTGCGGTTTACGGCTGATCATACATTTCCCTCCTATGCTCATGCTCCCTTCATTCTATGAAAAAAGAGCAGGAAAAGATTGGACGGGTTATGGATCAAAAGAGTATATTTTAAGAAGAATAAAATTGATAGGAGGAATGACCTGTGGAAAATATGAAACATACGATGGAACTGATTAAAGAATTGGTGTCGATTCCGAGTCCGACGGGCAATACATACGAGGTTATCGCCTATACAGAAAGTCTTTTAAAAGAATGGGGCGTCTCCTCTTACAGAAACCGCAAAGGCGGTCTTTTTGTCACAATTCCCGGCCGTGATGACAAGAAACACAGATTGCTGACGGCGCATGTCGATACGCTCGGCGCGATGGTAAAGGAAATAAAGTCGGACGGCCGGCTGAAGATTGACTTGATCGGCGGCTTCCGATATCACTCGATTGAAGGGGAATATTGCGGGATCCAAACTTCTTCCGGCAAAACCTATACAGGCACCATCTTAATGCATCAGACTTCAGTGCACGTCTACAAGGACGCCGGCAAGGCAGAGCGGAATCAGGAGAATATGGAAGTCCGCCTTGATGAGCCTGTCCGGACGAAGGAAGAGACGTCCGATCTCGGCATCAGGGTCGGCGATTTCATCTCATTTGACCCGCGCGTGCAGATTACGCCGAGCGGCTTTATTAAGTCCCGGCATCTTGATGACAAAGCGAGCGTGGCTCTGCTCTTGAATTTAATCCGCCGCATCACGGAAGAGAAAATCGAACTTCCGTATACGACGCATTTTCTGATTTCTAATAATGAAGAAATCGGCTACGGCGGCAATTCCAACATTCCTCCTGAGACCGTCGAATACTTGGCTGTTGATATGGGAGCGATCGGCGACGGCCAGTCTACGGATGAATATACCGTCTCCATTTGCGTGAAGGATGCGAGCGGACCGTACCATTATCAGCTCAGAAAACATCTGGCCGGGCTTGCGGAGCGCTATGGCATTGATTATCAGCTTGATATTTATCCGTATTACGGTTCTGATGCCTCAGCAGCCATCCGTTCGGGCCATGACATCGTTCACGGGCTGATCGGCCCGGGAATTGACGCTTCACACGCTTTTGAACGCACGCATGAATTATCGCTTCTTAATACGGCGAAGCTTTTGCACCGGTACGTTCTATCGCCGATGGCATAAAAAACCCTGCGCGGAAATCATTCCGTGCAGGGTTTTCATTTTAACCTGAAATGGTTGTGTTTTGTTCTGTTTTGGCGAGGCTCATGACCTTCGCGCCTTTAACGGGATCATACTGGCCTTCCCATTTTGACATCACAACGGATGCCAGCGCGTTTCCGGTCAGATTGACGACCGTGCGGGCCATGTCCATAATCCGGTCAACACCGGCGATGAATGCAAGGCCTTCTGCAGGAATGTTGAATGCGCCTAATGTCGCAAGCAGGACGACGAAAGAAGTCCCGGGCACGGCAGCCATTCCTTTGGAAGTGACCATCAAGACAAGCACAAGGGTAATCTGCTGCCAAATGGACAAGTCAATGTGGTATACCTGAGCGAGGAATAAAGCGGCGATAGATTGGTACAGCACAGATCCGTCTAAGTTAAAGGTATATCCGATCGGCACAACAAAGGAAACAATACCTTTCGGACAGCCGATTTTCTCCATTTTTTCCATAACGCGGGGGAGTACGGTTTCGGAGCTTGACGTACTGAACGCTAATAAAATTTCATCCTTCATATAGGCGAGGAATTTGAAAATGTTTACTCCGGCAAGCTTTCCGACGATTCCGAATACAACAATGAGAAAGAAAGCCAAAGCTACATACACTAAACCGACCAGTTTACCGAGTGAAAGCAGGGAACTGAGCCCAAATTTGGAAACGGTAACACCAATCAACGCAAAAACACCAAACGGCGCAACTTTCATGACGAGGTTCACAACATGGAACATCGCATGAGAAACACCTTCAAAGAAGGCCAAGACAGGCTTTCCTTTTTCACCGATTGCCGAGATGCCGAGTGCAAACAGCACGGTAAAGCAGATGATGGCAAGCAGATCTCCTTCGGCTAATGATTGGAAGAAGTTTGTCGGTACGATATGCAGGAATGTGTCTGCGATAGATTTGTTATTTTGTTCTTTTTCTGTTTCAACATATTGACTGATATCTGTCTTTTGAGCTTCATGTATATTAACGCCTGTTCCCGGATGAAACAGATTCGCCAAAGCCAGCCCGAGAATAATGGCAAAAGTGGTAATGATCTCAAAATACAAAATCGTTTTGAAGCCTAATTTTCCGACTTGTTTTCCGCTTCCCGCGCCGGCAACGCCGATGATTAAGCTGGAGACGACAATTGGAATCACTATCATTTTGATTAAGCGTAAAAACAAATCGCCGATAGGCTGTAAATATGTTGGAATGGCGGGATTGCCGTACCAGATGACACCGACTACAACCCCTAGTATGAGTCCGACGAAAATTTGCGTCGCTAGTCCAAAGCGTAATTTTTTCATAGATTACCTCCCGAAGAAAAAAGTGCAATAAGTATCTAAAAAGATAGCTATTAGAACAAATTATAATAGAAAAGAAAACAATCCGTCTATAGAAAAATATAGATTGAAAATACTGAATCTTTTAAAACGTACAGATAATTGCTAATAATGGTGAATAACGCCCTATTCAGAAAGTATGATGACGGCCGAAAAAACGGGCGCCGCACAACTTAGAATTGTGCGGCGCCCTATTGTCACATATCCTTAATTTTCAAGCAGTCATTGCACAGATTAATGTGACACTCATACTGCTCAACAATCTCATTTCCGCATTCTTCGCATTTCTTACCGGGTAAATTTCTGAAAAAATCCGACATCTTTTCCAACATACCCATCCCTCTTTCATTGTTTTGTCTCTACATTGTATTATAACAGTTTCTGAAAATCAACGGCTGTTTTGGCACAATGTTTAAAACATGCAATTTGTACGAAAAATAGGTATATTGGAGGAAAGGGTCTTTTTATCATAAACATTCGGAGGGTCATATGAAAGTTACAGTCATTGGATGCTGCGGCGGGTTTCCGGCCGCAAACGAAGCAACTTCAGGCTATCTGTTTCAGTCCGGCGGCTATTCTCTGCTCGTCGATTGCGGAAGCGCCGTATTATCAAAGCTGTTTGCCTATGTTCCGGCAGAAGAGCTTGATGCCGTCATTTTGTCCCATTATCACCATGATCACATCGCTGATATCGGGCCGCTTCAATTTGCCAAACAGGTCGGCTCCTTTCTCGGAAAAGGGACGCATGCACTGCCGATTTACGGGCATGATGCTGATATAGAACAGTTTGAGCGTCTTACATATAAAACGCATA
The DNA here is from genome assembly GCF_003047165.1 of Bacillus sp. ZY-1-1. NCBI lineage: Bacteria > Bacillati > Bacillota > Bacilli > Caryophanales > Bacillaceae > Bacillus > Bacillus sp. ZY-1-1. Next base: position 2,900,982 of record NZ_CP027061.1, on the reverse strand, counting down.
CGAAAGGAGTGGCCTATCAGCCGGACCGCCCGCTTTCCGCCGGGCCGTTCACCATTACCTTCCTGAAAACGGTGCATCCGGTCACTTGTTATGCGATGCGGATTACTGACGGTTCAGCTTCTGTTGTGTATACGGCTGATTCAAGCTACCAGGACGCGTTTATCCCGTTTGCGGAAAATGCCGATCTGCTGATCTGCGAGTGCAATTTTTACGCGGACCAGGACGGCACGTCAGCCGGCCATATGAACAGTTTGGAAGCCGGACGTATCGCGGAGGAGGCCGGAGCGGGGGAGCTGATTCTCACACATCTGCCTCATTTCGGCGAGCACCGGAAGCTGAAAGAAGAAGCGGAATCCGTGTTCGGGGGCGAAGTGACAATCGCCGCTTCCGGATTGAAGTGGGAGAAATAAAGGAGGAGCACCATGTTATTTATCGACAACCAAAACATAACCGACCCGAGGATCAACCTCGCAATCGAGGAATATTGCGTGAAGCATCTCGACCCTGAACAGACATACCTGCTGTTTTATGTCAATCAGCCGTCGATTATCATCGGGAAGAACCAAAACACAATAGAAGAAATCAATACGAAATACGTAGAAGATAACGGAATCATCGTCGTCCGCAGGCTGTCAGGAGGCGGCGCGGTTTACCATGACCTCGGGAATCTGAATTTCAGTTTTATCACCAAGGATGACGGCGACAGCTTCCACAATTTTAAAAAATTCACCGAACCCGTTATTCAGGCGCTGCGCCAGCTCGGTGTGGAAGCTGAATTAAGCGGCCGAAACGACATCGTCGCGGACGGCAGAAAAATTTCCGGCAACGCTCAATTTTCGACGAAAGGGCGTATTTTCAGCCACGGAACATTAATGCTGGATTCCGCCATTGATCATGTCGTGTCAGCCTTGAAAGTGAAAAAAGACAAAATCGAATCAAAAGGCATTAAGTCAATCAGAAGCCGTGTCGCCAATATCAGCGAGTTTCTTGATGACAAAATGACGGCGGACGAATTCAAAAAACATCTGCTTCACCATATTTTTAATACAAATGATCTTTCCGAAGTGCCGGAATATAAACTGACCGATGAAGACTGGAAAGCGATCCGGAAGATTTCCGAAGAGCGCTATCAAAACTGGGACTGGAATTTCGGAAGGTCGCCCGCATTCAACCTTCAGCATTCGAAACGTTATCCGGTCGGATCGATTGATCTGCGTCTTGAAGTGAAAAAAGGAATCATTCAGGACTGCAAAATTTTCGGTGATTTCTTCGGTGCGAAAGATGTGAGTGAAGTCGAACAGGCGCTGACCGGAAAACAGTATGACAGAACCGCTATCAGGGAGGCGCTGGCCGGAATCGATCTGAAACAGTATTTCGGCAAAATAGAGCTGGAAGATTTCCTCGAGCTGATTTATTAGAACATTTGCCGAACGCATGATTTGAATCAGCGCCCGTTTTTGTGAAATGATAGAACCATAATGAATGGGGAGGGATCATGATGAAAGTATTTCTCATCGGAGCAAACGGACAGATCGGACAGCGTCTGACCGGGCTGTTTCAAAAAGACGGCACGCATACGCTGCGGGCGATGGTCCGGAAAGAAGAGCAGAAAGAAGCGCTTCAAGCCGCGGGAACAGAAGCCGTTCTTGCAGATTTGGAAGGAAGCACGGAAGACATCGCGAAAGCCGCTGAAGGCTGTGACGCGATTGTATTTACCGCCGGATCAGGAGGAAGCACCGGATACGATAAGACGCTTCTGATTGATCTTGACGGAGCGGCGAAAGCGATAGAAGCGGCAAAGAAAGCCGGCATCAAGCGGTTCATTATGGTAAGCGCCCTTCAGGCTCATAACCGCGACAATTGGAATGAAGCGCTGAAGCCGTATTATGCCGCAAAGCATTATGCGGATAAAATTCTTGAAGCGAGCGGTCTGACGTATACGATTATCCGGCCGGGCGGGTTATTAAATGATCCCGGCACGGGAAATATCAAAGCCGCGGCCGATTTAGAAAGAGGCTCCATTTCAAGAGACGATGTCGCCAAGACCGTTATCGCATCCCTTGATGAACCGAATACGTATGAAAAAGCGTTCGATCTGACAGCGGGCGGCACGCCGGTCAGTGAAGCGCTGAAACAATTATAGTTTCCGGTTTTACGGCACTCGGGGCTTTTTGCCCTTGAGTGTTTTTCTATATTTTTCTATAATAAAAGTGAACGTTTATTCCGGATAAATGAATGACTATTCATTCATTATATTTTTAAAGGGGTGGGAAAATGAATCTGGTTTCCAAATTGGAAGAAACGGCATCGCAGAAACCGGAAAAACCAGCTTGTCTGTTTCAAGATCAGTACATGACGTATGAGGAGCTGGCAGGTAAAATCAAAGCATTTGCAAACGGCTTGGAGGACAGGGGACTGAAAAAAGGGGATCATCTCGCGCTGCTGCTCGGAAATACGCCTGACTTTGTTATTGCGTTTTTCGGCGCGTTAAAAGCGGGAATTGTCGTCATACCTGTTAATCCGGCATACACACCTTCAGAAATCGCATACATGCTGAAAAACGGCGATGTCAAAGCGATCGCCGGCATCGACCTATTAATTCCCGTATTTGAAAGCCTGCACGGCTCGCTGCCGCTGCTGGAGCATATCATTATCAGCCAGACAGCAGAGAACGCTCCATCGACAGAAGACCCTCAATTGCGCTTAAAAATGACAACGTTTACAAAAATGCTCCGCCCGGCGGAGCGCAGCAGAACTTATCCGACATTGTCCAAAGACGATACTGCCGTCATTTTATACACCTCAGGGACGACCGGAAAACCGAAAGGCGCCATGCTCACCCATCAGAATCTTTTCTCCAATGCAAATGATGTCGCCGGATACTTAGGAATGAATGAGAAAGACAAAATTGTGGCGGCACTGCCGATGTTTCACGTTTTTTGTTTAACCGTTTGTATGAATGCGCCTCTGATGAGCGGAGCGTGTGTCTTAATCGAGCCGCAATTCAGCCCGGCTTCTGTGTTTAAACTGATTAAAAGCCGTCAGGCAACCATTTTTGCCGGCGTTCCGACGATGTATAACTATCTGTATCAATACGAGCACGGCAAGGCGGAGGATTTTGCGTCCGTCAGACTGTGCATTTCAGGCGGGGCCTCCATGCCGGTCGCTCTGTTGCAGACGTTTGAACAAACCTTTGACGTCACCATTCTGGAGGGATACGGACTTTCTGAAGCGTCTCCGGTTACTTGTTTTAATCCGTTTGACCGGGGGAGAAAGCCCGGCTCGATCGGGACGAATATTTTACATGTCGAAAATAAAGTCGTCGATACGCTCGGACGCGAATTGCCCGACCATCAAGTGGGAGAATTGATCGTGAAAGGGCCGAATGTGATGAAAGGCTATTACAAGATGCCCGAGGAGACGGAGCACGCGCTGAAAGACGGCTGGCTGTACACGGGTGATTTGGCGAAGCGCGACGAAGACGGTTATTTTTATATCGTCGACAGAAAAAAAGATATGATTCTCGTCGGCGGATACAATGTCTATCCGCGCGAAGTAGAAGAAGTGCTCTACAGCCATGAGGGCATTAAAGAAGCCGTGGTCATCGGCGTTCCTGACGCCAAAACGGGGGAAGCGGTGCATGCTTATATAGTGCCTGCGGACGGTGAGCTGACAGAGCAGGCGGTTTTCGATTACTGTGAAACACATTTGGCAAAATATAAGCGGCCGGCGGAAGTGGTTTTTCTTGATGAGATTCCGAAGAACGCGACCGGGAAGCTGCTGAGAAGGGCGGTCCGGGACATGCTTCCGAAATGACGGACGAAAAGCGAAGCCGGGGGCTTCGCTTTTACATGCTGATCCGGTCAGCTCTGCGATTCTTCCTTAATGATGCTTTGCACAAGCTTCGTATCATGCCGGGTCAGTTTGTAATACGTGTTTTTATACTTGTACATCATATAATTGCCGCTTTCGAGCCACATGCTGAATGAATCAAAACGGTCTTCATGGTATTTGACCGTTCCGTCGTAATCGGGAGACACGCTTTTGGTCAGTTTGACTTGTTTTCCTTGGTTCAAGATATCGAGCATATCTTTTACATTCTGCCTGTCTTTAATTTTGATTTCTTTTTTTCCGTGCTCTGACAGAATAATCAGATCTGCGTTGCTTGATGGAAACACATCGCCGGTCCGGCTGTATACATAGAAGAAAGCAATAACCAAAAGGGCGATTACTACAATAAACGCGATTATTTTTTTCATATTCATCACTCCGTCTTTTAGTCTTTCCCGCTTCCTGTTGTTCCATTCTTTTCTGTTGTGAAAAGATTAACATCCGTTTCGGAGGCTTGGTTCTATTTATTTGCATTTATGCTTACAATAGGAGTAAGTCATAAGGCTAAGGAGGGAGACTTCCATGCGCAAATGGATAGCGGCAGCGGGACTTGCCTATGTGCTGTACGGCCTTTTTTTCTATTGGTATTTCTTTATGACAGGAGACTCCGCCGTCCCGGAGGCCGTAAAGGGAACGAAAGCCGATCCGTCCTCGTTCATGGACCCGGGCCGCCTTGCAGCCGCTGAAAACTTTTCAAATGTAAAGGATTTTTTATTTTTCATCGGAGCGCCGTTAGATTGGTTTTTATTTTTTCTGCTGCTCATTACGGGGCTTGCAAAAAAAATAAAGCATTGGCTGGAAGCAGCAGTGCGCTTTCGGGTGCTGCAAATCGTAAGCTTCGTATTTGTGATTTCACTCATCGTTACGGCGGCTTCGCTTCCGCTTGAGTGGATCGGATATCGGGTTTCGCTTGCGTATCATATTTCGACGCAGACAGCAGCAAGCTGGATAAGAGACCATGTCATTGATTTCTGGATCAGTTTTCCGCTGTTTGCCGTGTGTGTGCTTGTGTTTTACTGGCTGATCACAAAGCATACAAAAAAATGGTGGTTTTACGCTTGGTGTCTTACTGTGCCGTTTACCCTGTTTTTGTTTTTCCTGCAGCCGGTCGTGATTGATCCTTTATACAATGATTTCTATCCGCTGAAAGACAAGGAGCTGGAAAGCAAAATTTTGTCGCTTGCCGACAAGGCCGACATTCCGGCCAGCCATGTGTATGAAGTAAATATGTCGGAGAAAACGAATGCGCTGAATGCGTATGTGACGGGCATCGGTTCGAATAAGCGGATCGTTTTGTGGGATACGACGCTTAACAAACTGAAGGATCGGGAAATTTTGTTCATTATGGGGCATGAGATGGGGCACTATGTGATGAAGCACGTGTACATCGGACTGGCCGGGTATCTGCTGCTGTCATTAGCCGGGTTTTATATCATTGACAAGCTTTATAAGCGGCTGTCCAAATTCTTCGGCCGAATGCTTCATATAAAGGGGCCTGAAGATCTGGCCGCCCTCCCGCTGTTATTGCTGCTCATATCCGTTCTCAGTTTTGCTTCTGATCCGATTACGAACGCCGTCTCCCGGTATCAGGAAAACGCCGCCGACCGTTACGGCATCGAGCTGACCGGAAACCGGGAAGCGGCGATTGAGACGTTTCAGGACTTGGCCGATACGGGACTGAGCCGGGTCAACCCGCCGTTTCTCGTCAAAATTTTCAGAGGGAGCCACCCGTCGATCATGGAGCGGATTGAACATGCGGAGGAAGAAAAATAATAAAAAAACCGGCGGGGCCATGGCCGACGCCGGTTTTTTATGTTTTACTGAGCTGCCGCCTGTACGTTGATCAGCCCTTTTCCATAGTAGAAAGCATCACCAAGTTTTGTAGTGGTGTTTTCTAAACTGCTGCGGACTTGAGTGTTTGTCCAGTTCGGGTGCTTAGAAAGAATCAAAGCAGCCGCTCCGGCAACGTGCGGAGATGCCATTGACGTACCATTGTACGCGCCGTATTTGTTTCCAGGAAGCGTACTTTGGATAGAGACGCCTGGTGCCATGACATCAAGCTCAGAACCTACGCTTGAGAAAGATGCTCTTTGGTTGCTGCTGTTAACAGCGCCTACCGCAATGACAGAAGGGTATTTACCAGGGTAGCCCACTGTGCTTGAGCCGCCGGAAGTGCCTTCGTTACCGGCTGCCGCAACCACTACGACGCCGGAAGCAACGGCTTTGTCAACTGCCGCTTTTAACGCTGCAGAACCAGAAGGTCCGCCGAGGCTCATGTTAATAACGTCCATATTGTTTGCGATCGCCCACTCAATTCCGTTAATGATCCAGCTGTACTGGCCGGAACCGTCAGCGCCGAGAACTTTTACAGCGTAAAGAGATGCGCTTGGCGCAACGCCTAATACACCGACTGAGTTATTAAGAGCCGCAACTGTACCGGCAACGTGAGTTCCGTGAGAGTTGTTATCTTGGAAAGGATTTGTTTCAGAAGGAACCATGCTGGCTCCGCCTGCTACCTTTAAATCAGGATGAGAAGAATCGATACCGCTGTCGATAACCGCTACTTTAACATTTGATCCGGTGAAGCCTTGAGAGTGCAGAGCAGGGGCTTTAATCTGTGATACGCCGTAAGGCACGGACTGCGCGTACGCCTGTGCAACATGATCTTCTTCAACGTAAGCGACGCTAGGGTCTTTTTTCAGCTCTTTTACAGCTTTTTCATTTAATGTAGCTGAAGCTGCGTCTACATATTTGAATTGCTTTTCCACTTTCCCGCCTTTTTCAGAAATGACATCTTTTTTCTTGGCGGCGCTCATCGTGCTCATTGTCTGCTTAAATCCGACAATATATTTCTTTTCCCCGTTTGATTTCCCTGCAGCCTGGGCAGAAGTCGTGCTGCCGAACGCCATCGTAAAGATTAACGCTAAAGCAAACAGCAAACTGATCCATACCTTTTTGCCTCTCACTCTTTATCCACTCCTTTTTTCATTTGCAGAATAACCAATAGACAGATTATTCTGTGGATTAATTGTATAGTATGGAATAATATTTTAGTAGACCCAATTTTTTTCAGTTTGTTTTATTTCTATTTAGGTATATCATCTCTCTTTCGTTTAATAGGAACCCGAAATATTTAAATTTTAATGGAAAAAACCGATGGAAGGACATGAGTATTTGTACACAGCCGCAATCGCTCTCTTGTTTACTGGGTCGAACGGTTTGATTCCATTTTTGGAAGCTGAGGCAAAAACAGGATAAATGTCACCTTTTGTTGAATGCAGAAGTCTGATGGAAACGAAAGCGGAATGAAATAAAGCGGCCGGCATGAATCAGTCTTTGGCTTTCTTGAGGGAGAAAAGCTGTGAAACCATTTTATAAAAATAATGATAATGAATATCATTGATACTCATATTATCAATGATATAATTGCGGAAAAACGAAAGAGGGGGAACAGATGAAACTAATTTTCAGTATGCTGATGATCTTATCCGTTCTCTTCATAACGGCATGCTCAGAACAGGAACATGAAACCGCCGTCAGGCATGATCTGGGGACGGCGCATGTGGCTGCGCACCCGCAGCGCATCGCCGTATTGAATGAGGGCTTTATTGACACCCTCCATGATCTCGGTATAAAGCCGGCGGCCGCGGCGGATAATCGGAAAGAGCGAAACGACGGCAGTCCGTCCGTCGGGCCCCCGTCACATCCCGATTTGAAAAAAATCACTTCGTTAAAACCCGATCTCATCATTGCAGACTCAAGCCTGCACAGGGGGATATACCATGAGCTGACAAAGATCGCTCCGACAATCGCTTTGAAAAATGAAGCTGCGGATTATCAGGATGCGGTTGATGCTGCCCTTACCATTGAAAAGGCGGTCGGTAAAGAGGGCATCATAGAGAAACAATTGTCGGCTCAGGAAGAAAAGCTGAATGACATCAAAAGAAAGCTGGATGCAGAAGGCGGCACGATTTTATTAATTGACGCTGCAAATGGCAGCATTTCCGTAAAGGATGACCGGTTTTTCACATCCCGGCTTATGACGCTCGCAGGGTTTACATATGCGGTCCAGACGGATTCCGGCGGGAAATCAGGCGCTATCAAAATGACGCCCGGGCAGCTTTTGCATATCGATCCTGATTACATCGTACTATTGGACGGTGAGAAAGAACTCGAAAAAAATCACCTCTGGAAACAGCTGACTGCCGTAAAAAACGGCCGCGTTTACCGCGCGGACAGGGCGGTATGGACGGAGCGCCGGAGCATTGACGGTGCGGACGCCGTATTACATGATCTTCAGAAAAAAATGCTCGCCAAAAAGGCCCAAAACTAATTCGGGCCTTTTTGTTATGATTCTGATAGGTGGCTGCTTACATTGTAATCTTTGACGCGCCACTTATTTTCAATTCGTTCGATATTGCTCAGGCACGCATTGACAAGCTTTGCGTTTTGTATGCCGGTATCACCGTCAGAAATAGCGGACAAGAGGGCGTGAATGGCTGCGCCGTGAGCGACGATCAGTACTTTTTGATCAGGAAACCGCTCCTGAACTTTCACTAAACCGGCAAGCATTCTGTCTGTCAGCTCTTCTGCGGTCTCCATGTTCGGGTAGTTTTTATCCGGGTAGCGCTTCGACCGTTCCGGCAAAGACATTCCTTCCGCATCACCGTAGCTCCGTTCTCTGAAATCTTCCATGACGACAATGGGAAGATTCAAAAACCCGTTAATAATGTCAGCTGTTTTTCTGGCCCGTTTCATCGGGCTCGAGACGATGACATCCCATTCGGACCCCTTTAAGTACTCTCCTGTTTCTTTCGCCTGACGCTCTCCCGTCGCATTTAACGGAATATCCGATTTGCCTTGAAGCTTCTTTTGGGCATTCCAATCAGTCTCTCCATGTCTTACTAAACAAACGGCAGTCATAAAGTCTCCACTCCGATCATTTTTTATCGATATCATCTATTATACTGCCGTTACGTTAACACTTCAAAGAGAAGCGCCAGTCCGACTCCGCCTCCGCTGCCGATCGCTGCTGCTGCGTAGCGGGCATCCGGGCGTCTTTTTGCTTCATAAAAAAGCCGGGTGATAAGCGCCGCCCCGGAAGCCCCGTACGGATGCCCGACGGCCAGAGCGCCGCCCCGGACATTTATTTTAGAATACGGCACTTGAAGCTGCTGTGAAAAAACGCATATTTTGACGGCAAACGCCTCGTTGATTTCGTATATATCAATATCATCCGGTGACAGGTCCCGTTCCTTCAAAAGCTTTTTGACGGCATAAACCGGAGCTGCTGACGGATAATGCGGATGGACGCCGCTTACCGCGCTTCCGATAAAACGCAATCCCGGCTTTAAACCGAGAGACCGCGCTTTTTGTTCTTCCATCACACAAACTGCCGCCGCCCCGTCAGAAATTCCGCAGCTGTTGGCCGCGGTGACAGAGCCTCCGGACTGAAAGACGGGTTTGGCGCGGGCGATGAGAGGCTCCATGTTCCGCTTTTTCAGCATGTTTTCGTCAGCGGCGAATCCGTGACAGGGGAGAATTTCCCGGCGGTACAAGCCGTCTTCGTACGCTTTGACGCTCCGTTCATAGCTGAGAAGGGCATATTCGTCCTGCATCTTTCTCGTTACGCCGTAAGCCTGTGCCGTATACTCGGCCGCTATGCCCATATCAGGATCGCCGATGTGTTCAGGAGAAAAGCGCGCCCGGGATGAGAAAGGGGAACGGCTGCTGCTCTCCGCTCCTCCCGCGATGTATGTGCTCCCCGCGCCGGCTTTAACAAAGTGGCACGCGACCCTCACGGCGTCCAATCCGGAACCGCACTGCCTGTCGATGGTCGTACCGGACACGCTCAAAGGAAGCCCGGCGGCCAAGGCTGACAGCCGGGCGAGGTTCCCGCCGCGGCCCGTCGCGTTTCCGATCAGGACTTCATCAATGTCTTCGGGCATGTTCCGGCTCAAATGTCGGATCAGCGGAGCTGCCAAATCTTCGGGGAGACAGTCTTTTAACAGGCCGTTTTCCCGGGCGAAAATCGTCCGCTTCGCATCCGTAATTACAGCTTCCATTCCATCATGTCCTTTGCCAGCTTTTGTACGGCGGCACGGGCGATCTTTCCGCCGGCTGTTTCCGGTATTTCTGAAAACAGCCATTTTTTCGGGATTTTATATGCCGCCAGCTGCTCGCGGCACTGTTTCTTCAGTTCCTTTACATTTGCATGTCCGTCGATCACCGCAACGGCGATGCTGCCCCAATAATCATCAGGAATGCCGATGACGGCCGCTTTTCTGACGCCCGGACAGCGGTTGAGCACACGTTCTATCTCTTCCGGGAATACATTCAGGCCGCCTGATACGATCATCCCGTTTTCACGTCCTTCGATATAAAGATAGCCTTCACGATCGATATATCCCATGTCATCAACCGTCATCCAGCCGGAATCATCAGGTTTTGCGCCGTTGATGTATCCGGAAAATTTCATCGGGCTGTTCACAAAAATCTTCCCCGTTTCGCCCGGCATGCAGCGTTCCCCGCCGGGCCGGCGGATTTCGATTGTAACATTTTCAAACGGACGGCCCGCCGCGTCAGGCTTCCGGGCGCTGTCTTCAGGCGATAAGAACGCCACGAAACTCAGCTCAGACGTTCCGTAAAAATCGTACAACCGTAAATGGGGATAGCGCTCTGACAGCGCTTGTTTAGACGAAGCGGGCCAGTCTGCACCGGAAGAAATCACCTTGAGCGGTGTATCCGGAAACGCCTCTAGTGAGAGCAGGGCGTCCGTCATTGTCGGAACGGTATATAGAACGTCAGCTTGTCTGAGCCGGTCTTTCATTCCGGCCGGATTGAATTTTCTTTGAAGGAGGACGGTTCCGCCGATAAACAAAGTGCTGACGGCGCCGTATAAAAAGTGTGACGAGCGAAGCGTGCCCGGTACCAGCACTTTGTCATCAGGGGAAATGCCGAACTCACGTTTCGTACAAGAAAAGCTCTCCAGCCACGAACGGTGAGAGCGGGTGAAGGCTTTCGGCTTACCGGTCGATCCCGAGGTGAATCCGGTATAAAAGGGCAGGCCGGTGTTTTTGATAAAAGCGCCTTCCGTTTTTTCCGCCTCGATCAAAGGCCTGCATTCATCCCACAGGATGACAGGCGTTTTGATGCCGTCCAGTCTGCCGCTCAGCCGGCGGTCACAGATGACGAGGTCGGTTTTGCTGATGTGCAGCTGGTCCGCGAGTTCCGCCGCAGCCGAGCGGGGATCTAACGGAACCGCCGTGCAGCCGGCATGCGCCGCCCCTGCGAAAAGTTGTAAAAATGGGATGCCGTTCGGCAGTAATATCGCAAGGTTTTCCGGTTTATCTGAAAGGCTGCCAAGCCAGTTTGCGGTTTGGTTTACTAGCCTGTTCCAAGTTTGATAGGTGATCTGTTCTGTTTCTGTCTGAATTGCGATCTGTTCCGGCGCTTGTCCGGCTGTATCTGAATATGATGATGTAATCATGGTGACTAAAATCAGCTTCCTTTCGTCGGCAAAAGCCGGCTTGCTTGAAGAGTTTTTCTGATTCTTACGGCTGCGAATGAGGCTGCGGCCGCTTTAAGCAGATCTCCGGGCACATAGATGAGGCTGAGCTTTACGGCAGTCAAGATATCAATGTGCATTATAAAAGCCTGAACGGGAATGCCGATGACATACAAAAACAGCACGCCGAACAAGAACTGTCTGATAAACAAATGGGGGACAGCAGCTGAGCGAAGGCCTTGGATGCTGAGGCTCAGCAGTAATGCCGCCAGCGGATATGCGATGAGATATCCGGCGCTCGGCCCGAAAAAAACCCCGAACCCGCCTCTTCCGCCTGAAAGGAGAGGCGCTCCGCATGCCACAATCAGCAAAAAAAGCAATTGGCTTAAAAATGCCGCTTTCGGTTTCAGGATGCTTCCTGATAAGAGCACACCGATCGTCTGGAGCGTAATCGGAACCGGCGTAAAGGATAAGAAAAGCGGCGGAAGCAGCCCCAAAAGTCCCATAATGGCGGTAAACACGGCAATATGCATCATTTCTGTCAATTTCATTATGTATTCCTCCAGCTTATCAAAATATGTTTATACAATAAAGCGAGTCTTTATATATGTCAACTCTATTATATTTTAAGTTAACATTAAAAAGACCGGCCCTTTATGAAAAAGGCCGGTCGGTTTATCTTTATTCTTCTGTAAGGATAACAAGTGAATCAACGGATGATGCAACGTGGGAAACGGCGCGGCTGACTTCTTGAAGGCCGCCGAGAAAGGCCTGCAAATCAACGTCGATTTTGCCTGTCTGGTCTTTGCTCGTTTTCATGCTTTGGACGATGTCATCAAACAGACGGTTGATCTGCGTCATTTTTTCTTTCGTTTCGCTTACAAGTCCGTTTACATCTTTAATATGTTTGGACACGATGTTGATTTGTGTATTGGTATTGTTCACGAGCTCTGATACGGTGGAAACGGTTTTTTTCGTATCCTCTGAAAGCTTCCTTACCTCCGTCGCGACAACGGCGAACCCTTTGCCGTGCTCTCCGGCTCTTGCGGATTCTATTGAAGCGTTGAGTGACAGGAGATTCGTTTGCTCGGCGATCCCCGTCACGATGCCGAAGATTTTTTCGATCTGCTGGGCGATGTCATTCAGCTTGTCCATTTCTTCTTCAATCTGCAGAAGGCTGGCGTCGATTTTATTCATCTGCTGCTGCTGGCTTTCAAGCTCTTTTTTCCCGCCGATTGATTTTTCTTCGACATGTACGGAAGTGACGGTGCCGGCTTTTGACGCCTCGGAAATGCCCTCGGATTTATCGACCAGCTCCTGCACGGCTCTGCTCGTTTCTGAAAACAAATCAGCGAGTGATCCGGAAGTTTCCTGGATTTTCTGATGAAGACGGGCTTTCTTTTTCTCTTGTTCGTCACGCTGGCAGTTATATTCAGTCTGGAATGCTTCAAGGACGAGCTGCTGTTCAAGATTCAATATTTTCGTCGTCGCTTTGATCGCTTTTAAAAGCTCATGCAAATCCGGAATGGTTGCTTCATATATGTTCATCATCGACAGAAGCAGATCCTGAAACGCTCCCATATACCATTTCGGTTCAAGGCCGATCCGCAAGTGGATGGAAGCGATGCGCTGTCTTTTTTCAATGAATTCATCATCAATTGTGCCGGCGAACATCTCATGGATATGACGCCGTAATGTTTTTTTCAGGCGCTCGACCGTGCTGTGGTCGTTAATGATCGTCATTAATGATTTTTCGTGATCAAGGTTTCGGTAAAAGGAATCGACGATTGTTGAGATATGTTCTTTAATTAACGGCTGCAGCTCTTCAAGCACATGAAGTTCTTCGTTTCCGAGCCTGACCATTTTCAGCTGTTTTTGGACATCTGCATATTGATTTGAAAGCGCGATGCGTTTTTTTCCATCGGCTTCTGAAAAATATGCTGTTTCTTTTTTGCGGTCTTTTTTAAATAACAATATAAGTTCCCCCAGATATTCTCTTTTTCTTTTTATCGGTTTGGAAGGAACTTGAATGAAGGAATCTGATAAAAATATTTTAATGCGGAAAAAAATAAAACCATTCGTACAGAATGGTTTAGTCAATCTTGGGTGAGACGTTTCAGCGGCTTGATGGCGGGACCTTCGGCAACCCCGCCGTCGGGTGTGAACCGGGACCCGTGACATGGACAGTCCCACGTCCGTTCGCCGTCATTCCATTCAACCTCACAGCCTAAATGGGTGCATGTCGTATCGACAAGATGCAGACAGCCTTTTTCATCTTTATAGGCGCCGGCCCGTTTGCCGTTTACCGTTACGATTTTTCCCTCCCCGGGCCCAAGACTCTCAGGCGCAGCGTCCGGCCTCTCAAGTTTGCCCGAGATAAGGTGTTTGGCCACGTCGGCATTATAGGAAATCAGTTTTTTCAGTCCGGGATCTGCGTGGAAGCGTGACGGAATAAACAGGCCGGAAAACGGGTTCTTTTTGTTTTGAATATGATCAGCCAAAAGCTTCGCGGCGAGCGCTGAGCTTGTCATGCCCCATTTTTTAAAACCGGTCGCCGCCAAAATATGTTCTTCATCGCCTGAGATCGGACCGATGAACGGAATTTTGTCAATGGTGACAAGGTCTTGTGCAGACCAATGATATGGGATGCTTTCAACTCCGATTGTGTCTTCCGCAAATTGTTTCAGCGCTTCGTAATGCCCGGACATTTCTTTTCCTTGGCCTGTTTTGTGGCTTTCACCGCCGACAAGCACCAGTTTTTCACCGTTCAAATCGGTGTATCGCAGTGATCTGGACGGCTTGTCTATGCTGAGATACATCCCGTCCGGATACGCTTGTTTCGGTTTTACCGCAAGTACGTAGGATCTGCTGGCATACATTCTGGCGGCATAAAGCCCGCCTCCGTCATAAAAAGGAAAGTGGGAAGCGCAGACAATGTAGCTGCACTTGATGCCGTGTCTGTTTTTCGTGACCACTTCCGGCTGCGGTTCTTTTTTTATGTCGATCGCAGCCGTCTGTTCAAAAATCCGCGCCCCGTTTTTAACGATCTCTTTGACGAGCGCCGCACCATATAAAAGCGGATGGAATTGCGCCTGATTCTTCATGGCGAGGCCGAGCCTGCAATCAACGGGGACGGGAAGTTCTTTCACAAGCTCGTGTTCAATACCGAGCTTGGTATAAGCTTCCTGCTCACTGCGCATTTTTTTGACGCCTGATTCTGTATTGGTGTAAAGATATGCGTCTTGTTCAATCAGTCTGCAGTCAATCGAAAGGTCCTTGATGATCTGCTTCATGTCTTCCATGGCGCGGAGATGGGCTTCGAAATACAGCCTTGCGCTGGTCAGGCCGATCTGCTGAATAAGATCGGCATAGATGAAATCATGCTGGGCGGTGATTTTTGCGGTCGTGCCCGCGGTCGTCCCGTTTAAAATCCGGTCTGCTTCAATGACAGCGACACGGAAACCTCTTTTCGTCAGTTCGTATGCCGTTGTCAGGCCCGTAATTCCTCCGCCGATCACCGCAACGTCACATTCCGTATCTTCAGTGAGGGCGGGAAAGGAAGGAATGTCAGCTGTTGCTTTCCAATAGGAAGCCGGTTCCTCGTTTGAAAAAGTAGTCAATTCAGATTTACCTCCTCTGTTGTATATTCTTAATTTTTCCAATAAGACTCTGTTCATACATGAAATTCGTATAAGATGCTCAAATTACTCATAATATAGTAATTAATGTAAAGGAGTGATCAAAATGGCGAATCAGAAGAAGAAAACCTTGCCGCCGCAGCATCAAAATCGGCAGCCGGGCTTTGAATATGTAATGGACCCGCGCCCCGTTTTTGACAAACCGAAAGCGGCGAAAAAACTTGAAGGGAAAACGGCGATCATCACGGGCGGAGACAGCGGGATCGGCCGCGCCGTATCCGTTTTATTCGCGAAGGAAGGCGCTAATGTGGTCATCGTTTACTTTGATGAGCATCAGGATGCCGAAGAGACGAAGCAATATGTAGAAAAAGAAGGGGCGAAGTGTCTGCTGATCGCAGGGGATGTCGGCGACGAAGCCTTTTGCAACGATGTCATCCGCCAGGCGGGCCAAGCCTTTCCTTCCATTGACATCCTGGTCAACAACGCGGGTGAGCAGCACGTGCAGCCGGGGATTGAGAAAATCACGAGCCACCAGCTCATCAGAACGTTTCAGACGAATATTTTTTCAATGTTTTACTTGACGAAAGCCGCGCTCCCTCACCTGAAAAAAGGAAGTTCAATCATTAATACGGCCTCCATTACCGCCTATAAAGGCCACAAAACATTGATTGACTATTCAGCGACAAAAGGGGCGATCGTCACGTTTACAAGATCTCTTTCCCAATCTCTTGTCACTCAGGGCATCCGGGTAAACGCAGTGGCGCCGGGGCCGATCTGGACGCCGCTGATCCCGGCGAGCTTCTCGGCGAAGGAAGTGGAAGTCTTCGGCTCAGACGTGCCGATGCAGCGCCCGGGAGAGCCTGTTGAAGTGGCGCCGAGCTATTTGTACTTAGCAAGCGATGATTCTTCCTATGTCACGGGACAGACGATTCATGTGAACGGCGGCACCATCGTAAACGGATAATGTAAAAAAAGCCAATCCATATGGATTGGCTTATTCACTCTGTTTGAGAGCGGCATATTCTTTTGAAAGCGTGAGGAACGCTTCTTTATTTTTATCATCAAGCGCCTTATTAATCTGCATTGTCAGCATGGCGATCCGGCGTTTATACAAGGATTCATCAAGCACCATTTGAATGTAAATATCGGCCATTGTCACATCGAATTCGTTTGCTTTTTCCGTGTTGCGGGACTTCATGAGCTCAGTGTACGACTTTTTCTCTTTCATAAAGAATCCCCCCAATGCCTTTTTTATAGTATATGGATAACGGCCGGAAAAATCAATTAATTTTTATAATCTTTAGATAACTAATACTTGGAAATATATCGACATATCCTGCAAATTGACGAAAAAACGAAAATGATCATTGTATAAATGAGGTGAAATGAAAAAGAAAAATAATATTTAAATAGTAATTTAAGACTAAATTACAGCTTTAAAAGGTGATTTTTAGCTATATTCAAAAAAAACCTGTCGTTTTCCAATGACAGATGATAGATTATTAGTATAAATTTTCAAGAAAAGGATTGGAGGCTGCACATCATGTGCCAGAAAACACACGCACCCTTAGAAAGCTACGAAGTAAATCGTTCAACCATCGCTGTTTTGCCTGAGGAAATAGACGGTAAAATGGGGTCGAAGGTCATTGAAAAAGACTGCATTCTGTATGTCAGCATGAAGCCGATTCACATCATCGACAGAAGCTGCCGCTACTTTGGCTCCAGCTATGCCGGGAGAAAAGCGGGAACATATGAAGCGATTAAAATTTCTCACAAGCCGCCGATTATGGTGGACCCTTCAAATCACATCTTTTTATTCCCTACACTTTCTTCTGCAAGGCCTCAATGCGGCTGGATATCTCATGTGCACGTTAAAGATTTTCAACCGACGGCATTTGATGACACAGCGGTCACGTTCTCAAACGGCAAAACGATGGAACTGGAAGTATCCTATCATTCTTTTGAAAATCAGGTTTACAGAACCGCCTATCTCAGAACCACTTTTCAGGACAGGATGGGCAGTCATATCCCGAAGCGGCAGGAATTCATGCTGTATCCGAAAGAAGAGCGGACAAGAATGATCTACGACTTTATTTTGCGGGAGCTGGGGGAGAGATATTAGAGAAAGCTGTGATGTAAAGGGACGGGCCCTTTCCTTTTGGGAAGGGCTTATGATTCGTCTGAGATTACAAAATTTTCATTTAATGATAATATTAAAGAAAAAATTCTTGTAATTAAGAGGTGTTAGCATGAATATTGATTCGCAAGCTATAGCTACAATTATTGCTGCTGTTATAAGTTTATTTGCGGGAGCTGCCCTGTTTCGTTTTAAATTAAATGCAAAAAAAACGACTGTTAATAAAATTAAAGGAAACAATAACGTTATTCAGTCTGGCAAAAGAAATAACTCTATAATCAATGAAAAGAAGGATTAAGTTATGAAAAACAAAATTAAAGGAAATAAAAATGTCATTCAATCAGGTTATGAAAACTTATCAATTGCGGATTCTGAAGTAACAATAGTGAAAGTCTCTACAAAAGATAAGATTAATGAACTTATGTCTCAAGGAAAACAAGATGAGGCCATAAAACTTTTACAGTATTATAGAAAACAACTAGAGAGTAGTCACCCTTTTTCTCCATTTTATAAATACGAAATTATTGATGTTGGTGATAGAACCTTAGTTAAGCATTCTCCTATAAACAAGCAAGCCGCTTATGATTACCCCTTATCATATAAAACCAATTTTACAGTTGATGATAACGAAATTAATGGATTTACTGATCTAAACGAGCTTATTGAAAATGCTTTTTTTAAAAGAAAAAAAGTTAAAATAAACTTATTGTCTCTGCAAGCAATAATTGGTAGTGAACCAGTGCACACACCACACTTAAATGAGTTTATTAAGGGAAATGAGTGGTTTATTGCACCTATAGGAGAGCCGCCGATCTTAAAATTAAATTTATATATCAAAAACCCTTCATCTGATATTATTATAGACTATCTTGAGATGAGTATTAACGAATTTAACAGAAAGAAAGGTTACATGATTATTAATAACGATGTTCAAGAAGAATCCAAGTTACAGGTAAGTATGTTAATTCCTCTCGTGATGAGCACAGATGGAAATTCATTCTCAATTGTTTCTGCTGAAATTATACTCAATATGAAAACAAGAGAAGGTTATGAAAAAAATGTTAGTGCACATAAAATTTTATTGAATTTTTTGGATGTTATTTCCGAAAATAAACATCCATTAGCATTTAAAGAGCTGGTCAGTGGGAAGGACTTTATGGTTGCAGAGAATTACATAAATAAACCTAAAGATGATAAGCTTGATTTTGAATTAGAAATTATAAAAAGGCTCAGTCGATTGGAGGATTTTTTCAAACTTACATTTGAACTCCCCGATACTATTTCAAAAAATGAATTTGAAGGAATTGAGTTGTTAGAAAGTATTATGAATAATACATTTGTTGAAAAAAAACTAGACAAGCTTGAATTGAGTGGAATTCAAAAAGAATCAGTTGAGAGTCTTATTTCTTATTTTGATAAAGGTGATGAGGACGGCATACCTTTTTATTTAGAGAGAAGCGGAGTTAATCCCCGCATAGAATTGTTTGGTGCGATTATTCCTATTGAAAAGATTGAATTAACATATAAATCATTGAGAATTTTCGAAATAGAAAAAATTAAGGAGAAATATAAGTTTATGGATTGTGGTGATAATATAACAATTAAATTTATTCCTGGTTCAAATCCAATATTTAAAGAACGGGTTATTTTAAAAAATGATGAATCTATAAGAAATTGAAATTTTCGTAAAAAAGCAAGACTGTAATAAATATCAGATTGATAGGAGTTTATTAGGGAAGGAATTTATAAACAATAACTAATGAGAGAACAATGCTTTGAAAAAGATTTGATTGAAATGAATAAACAGAGAGAATTGAATTAGGAAACACTTCATTCAATAAATACTCTGATTCGCTAGAATTGTTGATGATTTCATTAAATGAAAAAGCATCCTTTTTTTCGAAATGGATCATGTAAGAAGGAGATTAGAAATGTTGAATTTGTGAAAGCTGATCAATCAAGAATGTAGCATACCTTTCTTAATTTTCCTTTAGACTTTCTTAAACAGATTGGAGCTATTTTCTTGAGGAAATCCTTGCCCCAAAGGAAGAGGACAAGAATGATCTACGACTTTATTTTGCGGGAGCTGGGGGAGAGATATTAGAGAAAGCTGTGATGTGAAGGGACGGGCCCTTTCCTTTTGGGAAGGGCTTCGATTTACATGCCCGGATAGAGTTGTATCGTGTCCGTCTGTTGGCTATGATGATGTAAAGAGTAATGATAATTCATTTTAGGAGAGATGGGCATGGATGTGTTTGCAAAATATGTATCAGAAATCGATAATCCGGATCACCGTCTCAAAGCAGAGGAAATTTTGTCGTGGACGGCTGACCAATTTCCGAACTTAGAAGCGCAGATCAAGTGGAACAAACCGACATTTACCGATCACGGCACCTATATCATTATGTTTGCCGCGGCAAAAAATCATTTGAGCATTTTACCTGAAAAAGAGACGATGGAGCATTTTGCCGATGACATCGCCCAAGCCGGGTACAGCGCTTCTTCACGCCTGTTCAGAATTCGGTGGACTGATCCGGTGCACTATGATCTGCTTAAGAAGATCATCGAATTTAACATCAAAGAAAAAGCTGAAAATCCGGGGTTTTGGCGTTAGCGGACGTGATGTTGAAGGAGGAAGACATGGACGTTTTCAAAGACTATTTATCAAGTATCGACAGCCCTGACCATCGTCTGCGAATGGAGGAAATCCTGTCGTGGACGTCTGAGCAATTCCCGGGCTTAACACCGCAGATCAAGTGGAACACGCCGATGTTTACCGATCACGGCACCTTTATTATCGGCTTTGCGGCAGCAAAGCATCATGTAAGTGTTTCTCCCGAAGAAGCTGGAATTTCGCATTTTGCCGACGACATTGCCCGTGCCGGCTACAGCGCTACTTCCCGTTTGTTCAGAATTCAATGGACTGAACCGGTGTATTATGAGCTGCTTGAACGCATGATTCAATTTAATATCAAGGATAAGGCGGACTGCTCAGCGTTTTGGCGGAAATAATGAAAGAAATGTTAAAAAAACAACCCTGAGGAGGGCTGTTTTTTTATTAAACGTAATCCGAAAAATAAGGGATTTGCGTATCCGGCAGACCCTTACGAAACACACGATGGCGGAAATCGTGCGTTCAAAATTCTTTATTTGACGACAGACATGCTGACGCTGCTGCCTGACACTGTCAATTTGGCAAAATCCTGTGTATCAATCACAGGTGTGACTGCTTTATTGTCGATCGTGATGTTCGTAAAGGCTGTCGAGAAGTTTGATTTGATGTAAGGGCGCTGATCCTCTGATGTGACCGCGACGGTGGCGAGCGCTTTCCATTTTGAGACAGAGCCTACATTGGTTTGGGCGAGTTCTGAGATGATGCGGCCGGTGTATCCGTCATTATTCGTGCCCCAATATGTGGCGCGGGTATTGCCGTTCAGATTTTTGTAAATGGTCAGCTGTACGGTGCTGCCGGGCCGGAAGCCTTTCGTATAAGTGAATTGGCTTTCTCCTTCCAGATACCGGACCTGGCCTTGTCCCTTTGAACCGACTTTCATGATCGGTTTCCATACATGATAGGTGTCACTGTACTGAAGCCCGATATCGGCCTCTGTGCCTCCGGTAAATCCTGAGTAAATATAGGCTGTCCCATTTGACACCTGAATCGAGCTTGGAAGCTGAATTTTCGTGACGAGAACTGAGCCCGTGCTGTTCAGATAGGCCCTTCCGCCGATTCCTTTACTGAGCTGGGACGCCGCTTCCGCCGTATTGGGACTGATCACCCCCGGAATATCCGCCGTACATGCGCCGAATAGAACGGCTGTAGTGAGAACACCCGCAACAAGCCCTTTTTTCATCATCATTTCTCCTCCTATCATCATAGTCAGATAGCGCTATCAATTCATATTATAAAAGGTTTTGGGAAAAATTCCATAAAAGATATACGGGAGGACGTAAATTAAAACTATTTTCCTATTTATCTTGTAAATGGAGATTATTTGAACTATGATATGTTCAGTCATACAACATGATTCAGGAAAGGGGATAGGATAGAAATGAAAAAGACGGCAGCTGTGCTTTTGTCTTTCGGCCTGGTATTCGGTTGTTCATACGGAGCGGGGCAGACGGCAGAAGCGAAAACAAAGGTAAAAACGTATCAAAACTGTAAGGCGCTGAATAAGGTGTATAAGGGCGGCGTGGCCAAATCGTCGAAAGTGAAAAACAAGGGCGGCAGAACAAAGTACAAGCCGTATGTATCAAAAGCGCTTTATAATGCAAATAAAAGACTTGACCGGGATAAAGACTATATCGCATGTGAGAAATAAAAAAACAAGCCTCTTTAAAGAGGCTTGTTTTTTTAAATGGATTCGGCGGTGACGGCGGTTCCGTATCCGATTAATTCGGATGTGTTCTGTCCTGCGGTCAGTTCGAACCGCAGGCCGACGATGGCGTTCGCTCCGAGCTGCTCCGCCTCTCTGATCAGCCGCTCTTTCACCGCTTTTTTGGAGTCTTCCAGCATTTCGGTATAGCTTTTCAATTCGCCGCCGACGACAGATTTTAAGCCTGCAAGCAAATCTTTTCCGATGTGACGGGACTGGACGATACTGCTTGTCACCAAGCCTTTTACTTCCGTAATCTGTTTTCCGGCGACGGTTTCGGTCGTTGTCATGATCATGCGGCTTTCCCCCTTCATGTGTCTTACCGCTATTTTATCATTAAGCCGCCTTTTCGGCTGCGCTGATTTGTTTTTTTCTGACTGCGGCGCTGACGGCAAACATGACGGCAATGTTCAGAACCAGCGCGATGATGCCTGTATTCATATCCTTAACGATCTGCGGAAGAAACGGAAAGAGGGTTCCGACGGTTGATTCGGTCAGCGTAATGAAGGCCACTGTTCCGACCCCGGCCGTTATGCCGGCAAAAGCGCCGTGGCTTGTGATGAAACGCCGCTTCGGCAGGCTGAATAAGAGGGCGGGGAAAAGCTGGGTGACAAGGCTGTAGCCCATTAAAAGCAAGGTGACGATGGTATTTCCGCCTTTCAGCGTAAAATATACGGAAATCAGCGCGATAACGGGTACGGCGTATTTTGCGAGCCGTGAGACTTTTTCGTCAGTCGTGCCGGGCAGAATGGCTTTGTACACATTTTTGGCGAACAGCGTGCTTGAGGCCATTAATATCATTGAACCGGGTACAAGCGCCGTCAGGATGCCCGCCGATCCGATCAGCCCGACAAACCAGGGATCAAAGGTTTTCACAGACAGCTTTAATAAGGCGAGATCCGTGTCCGCCCCTTTTAAACCGGGCACCTGCAGAATCGCCGCAAATCCGGTAAAGATGACAAACAGCAGGACGAGCTGATAAAGAGGCATGATGATCGCGTTTTTCCGAAACACCCGCGGATGCTCCGCCGAATAGGAAGCGGCAAAGGTATGAGGCCACATATAAAAGCCGAGGGCGGTCAGCAAAACCGTTGAGCTGAACCAGGAAACGCTCTGTCCGGTTTCCGGCAGCGTGAGAAAACCGGGTTTTGCGGCGTCAATTTGTTTGAACATCTCCGTAAACCCGCCGTAATAATGAATGGGCAGATAAATACCTAAATACAGGACGATGCCTAAAATCATGATATCTTTGACGACGGATATCCACGCTGAACCGTGGATTCCTGAAATCATCACATAAATCGTGATGGAGACAGCGCCGATCCAGACAGCGGCGGAGGGCGGAATCTGTCCGTATGACGTTGCTGAAACAATTAATCCGAGCCCTTTCAGCTGCAGGACGAGATAGGGGATGAGGGATGCGATGCCGACGAGCGATACGAGAATGCCGAGGAGCGGGCTGTTGTATTTTGAAATAAAAAAATCTGATTGCGACATCAGTTTGTGTTGTTTGGCGTAAGTCCACACGGCTGGCAGAAGCCAATATGACAAAATGTAGGCAAGACAGCCGTACGCGATAATATAAAAGGCCGGGCCTCCTTTTCCGTAAGCCCATCCGCTTCCGCCGAGGAATGTAAAGGTCGTGTATATTTCTCCCGCCATTAATAAAAAGACAAACATCGTGCCGAAGCCGCGTCCGCCCACCGTCCATTGTTCAAGGTCCATATGTTTTCCTTTTCGGGCCCGGATTCCGAGATATACACAAAACAGGAGCACGGCGGCCATTACGGGAAATGCTGCGTTCATTCCGTCTCACCCGCCTTGTTTTCTTTGTCCAATTTGTAAACGGCGGCCATCAGAACGGAAGTCAGCACCGCCCAGATGACGACATATGCGAGAATGAAAGGCATTCCGAAAACATAAGGCGTCACCCGGTTGGCAAATGGAATGCCGGCGAGAATTCCGAAAAAGGGCAGGGCGGCGAGAACATGAATCAGTTTCATAACATTCCTCCTTTTCATTGAAAACAGCGTGTCCCGATTATAAAGAAAATCATGTCGAATGTATAGTGTGAATAGTCTGAATTTTATTTTTTGAAAAGGAAAAGCAGTCCCGGCTGCTTTTTAAATGGTCGCAAGAGACAGGTAATATTCCAATAAGGCGGTTACCTGTTCCCGTATTCTCGGGTTGAAATAACGGTGTTTTTCTTCATAGCCGTTAATGGTGCATATATAAAGCGTAAATGCTTCGTCTCTTTCCGCTTCGTATATTTTAATTTTACGCTTTCTTAACTCTTTTCGAACATCACTCAAATCCTTTTGTGCTAATTTTAAAGAGCAGCTGATAAGCTGTTTATAGGGTTGTTTTAATTTGAACGGGCACGAATCAAGCGCTTCGAGGTCCCGGTTCAGGATGGCGGCCGCCATGGGCAGAAACAGCCCTTTTTCGATGAGATCGCGGGAGCCGCTCCGAATGTCAGGCATAAATACTCCTTCTTTCTTAAAAAAGAGAACGTTTGTTCTTATTTTATACTCGCTTACACGATATTTCAAGACGGAAAATCCCGTAAACATTTTCGTTTTTTGGAGATAATGTGTAGAATAAGGATAGACAAACTCGTTAAGGAGTATAAACGTTGGAGCATTTTTTATCATATTTGACTGAGGAACAGCTGACGGAATGGTTCCAAAGCTATAGAGCTTTCGGCCCGGCGGCTGCGGCTGTATTGCCTTTTATTGAAGCGTTTCTTCCGTTTTTGCCGCTCGTTGTATTTGTGGTGGCGAATACGAATGCATTTGGTTTGTGGGAAGGTTTTTTTCTGTCATGGCTCGGGTCTGCGTCAGGATCGATGCTGATGTTTTATGCCGTCCGCCGTTTCGGACAGAAAAGAGCTTTCGGTTTCATCCGCAGGCATCAGACCATAAGGCGGATGATGCTCTGGGTTGAGCGGCACGGTTTCGGTCCGCTGTTTATTTTACTTTGCTTCCCCTTTACGCCGTCCGCTGCGGTTCATATCGTTGCCGGTCTGTCACGGGTAGGGGCGCTGCAGTTTATATCAGCAGCCGCGATGGGGAAAATGGTTATGATCTTTATGATCAGTTTTATCGGGTATGATCTTCACGCACTCATTACACAGCCTTTCAGGATGGCGGGCGCCATAATGGTGATCGCGGTGCTGTGGTATGCCGGAAAGCATATCGAACGGCGTTTACAGACGAGAATCAGTCAGCATGAGAAAGACGGAGGGAGACAGGAATCTTGAAAAAACGATTTTGGTTTATAGCCGGCGTGCTTATCGTTGTTTTGGCCATACAATTAAAGAATGCCATTTTTATTGATTATAAAGTCGAAGGAATCAGCATGAATCCGACCTTTAAACAAGGAAATGAGCTGATGGTCAACAAGTTTTCCCATCGTTACAAAACGATCCGCCGTTTCGATATTGTTCTGTTTAAAGGCCCGCACCGCAAAGTGCTGATCAAACGTGTCATCGGGCTCCCCGGCGAGTCAATCGCATACAGGGAGGATCAGCTGTATGTGAATGGAAAACGGGTGGCGGAACCGTTTTTAAAACCGTTAAAGTCATCATTGTCCGCCGGGAGCCATGTGACCGGTGATTATACGCTGAAGGAAACGACCGGGCGCAAAAGCATACCGAAGGGACAATACTTTGTTATTGGCGACAACCGCATATACAGCCTCGACAGCCGTCATTTCGGTCCGATTAAGGATAAAGACATTGTCGGAGTCATCAGTGAATCAGACGCCAAGTGAACGGCGTCTTTTTTTCGGAAATGATTGTCAAAAAGCGGAGGAAAGACTATAATGAAAATTGTTACGCGCGAAACAAAAAAGGAGGCGTTTTATTTTTCATATTTTTGTTACGCGCGCAACAAAAATATGAAAGAGGGCTGATGAAATGAAAACACAGGCTGCCATTATCGGGGGAGGTCCGGTCGGGCTTATGCTTGCATCAGAACTGGCGCTGGCCGGAGTGAAAACGACTGTCATTGAACGATTGAAGAAGACGGTGCCGTATTCCAAAGCGCTTATCATGCATCCGCGCACACTTGAGCTTTTTGCCATGAGAGGCATATTGGAACGCTTCTTGGAAAAAGGGACGAAGGTGTCTTCCGGCCATTTTTCCATGCTGGATACACGGCTGGATTTTTCTCGGCTGGATACGAAGCAGAATTATTCGTTAATGCTGCCACAGGCAGAAACGGAGCGGATGTTGGAGGAGTATGCATCAAGTCTCGGCGCAGACATCATCCGCGGGGCGGAAGCGGTGGCTGTTACCCAGACGGATGACGGAGTGGAGACGGTGTTCCGGGACGAAAGCGGAATCCGCACTCTTCACAGCTTATATGCCGCGGGTACAGACGGAGCGGGGAGCATTGTCCGGAAACAGGCGGGCATCGCTTTTTCGGGCACTGATGCCGACTTAACAGGAACCCTTTGTGATGCCGCTTTGAAACATCCGCCCGAATCTTCCTTTTTTTCAACGTGCCGGCTGGAGGGATCGGTTGTGATTATCCCTCTTACGGACGGACTTTTCCGCGTCCTCATCGTTTCTCCGCACGTCCCGCAAAAGCGGAAGGAAGAGCGGGTCACCGAAAATGAGCTGAAAGAAGACCTGCGGCGGATATGCGGCACTGATTTCGGATTGAGTGATCCGGTATGGATGTCGCGGTTCGGCAATGCCGAGCGTCAGGCTGAGCAGTACCGCTCCGGCCGGATTTTTGTGGCCGGGGATGCGGCGCACATTCATTTTCCCGCAGGCGGCCAAGGCCTGAATACGGGGCTTCAGGATGCCGTCAATCTCGGCTGGAAGCTGGCGGCGCAAATGAAGGGAAAAGCGGCGCCTCATCTTCTGGACAGCTATCATCAGGAAAGGCACAGCACAGGAAAAGAAGTGCTGCACAATATCAAAACGCAGATCAAGCTCATGGATTTTACCGAGTCGGGGATGGCATTAAGAGAAACGATGACCGCTTTGCTGGATTTTCAGGAGTCCAACCGTTTATTGGCGGGAAAAGTATCCGCGCTTGATCTGCATTATGAACCGGATGCGGAGCTGCCGCCGCATACCCTGAACGGAAAACGCCTGCCGGATATCGAACTGACCCTTCATGACGGGCGGCCGGCCCGGCTGTATGATTTTCTCCGCAAGGGCGGCTTTGTGCTTCTGTCATTAAGAGGGAGCATTCCCGCCGGTATTGATACGGACAGCGTGGCGGCAGTCAGGGCGGAGCTTGCTGAAACACGTGCCGATTGGAATGACGTCCACACCGTTTTAATCCGGCCGGACGGCCATGCGGCATGGGCAGCCGGCGGCTCGGGACGTGAAGCGGAAGAAGCCGTTCTGGCCGGTTTGGAAAGATGGGGATTATTCATCTGATAACCTTTTTATGCGCCTGTGTGATTGTTTCTTGTGTAACAAAACGTTATAGTAAAAAGAAACAATCAATACGGAGGGGTGACTCAGCAGTTGGACAGAAGACAGCCAGACCATGCAAAACACATGATTCTTGAAGGGCTGACAGATATTTTTCACGAGCAGGAGAGGTGTCAGGAGGATATCAGGGCGTCGTTGGCCGGACGGATGGATGAACTCCGTGAAGAAAACGGGAAAAAATTACAATTGACCTTGACGGAAATTCACATTTTGTCGT
Source organism: Bacillus sp. ZY-1-1 (assembly GCF_003047165.1). Classification (NCBI taxonomy): domain Bacteria; kingdom Bacillati; phylum Bacillota; class Bacilli; order Caryophanales; family Bacillaceae; genus Bacillus; species Bacillus sp. ZY-1-1. The sequence goes on along the minus strand of NZ_CP027061.1, from coordinate 2,873,758 downwards.
GTATCGGAGAACATGAACCGATCAATGTCACGTCAATAGCGGAAAAAATGAAGACGACAAAGCCGACCGTGTCGAGAAGCTGCGCGAAGTTTTTGGAAGCCGGCTTTCTGCGCAGAACCCGGCTGAGCGACAATAAAAAAGAAGTCTATTTCCGGCTGACTCCTGCCGGGAAAGAGCTGCATTCCCTTCATCATGAATATCATGAATTGATAAAACAGCGGCTCTTGGCGTTTTTAGACCGCTATACAGATGAAGAACTGTTATTTGCTGAACGGCTGTTCCGTGATCTTTCAGCAAACTGGCGGTCTGTCAATGGCAGCGGAGAGCTGTTCAAATAAAAAACACGCATATGGATGCGTGTTTTTTTATTCGGATCATGTTCCTCTTTCTGCCCGGCCTCTTTCGCCGTGTGCCCGTTTCAGCTGAGAAAGGTGGTGCAGCAGCCGATAGAAGGGCGGAAGCATGGCGATGACGAGAACGATCCGGATGACCTGAACCGCGACGACGAAAGTCGAGTCTTCGTGCAGGGTGATCGAAGTCGCCGCCATCTCGGCGATCCCGCCGGGAGAAAAGGCGAGAACAGATGTAATCATGGAGATGCCCGTTAATTTAGAAACCGCAACCGCGCTCAGAATCATGGCGGCGATTAATCCGACTGAAGAAATAAATCCGACGGTCAGCACTCTCGTCACGCCGGTGAACATGCTTTTGTACATTTTTGATCCGATTGTGGCGCCGAGAAAAATTTGTGACAGCTGGTTCGCTTCCGGCGGCCACCAGGCCAGCATGTCTTTGCCCGCCAAGGCGGACACGCCGATTTCCGCAACAGCAACGCCGATCATGCTGCCGAGCAGCCAAGGGGCGGGGAATTTCAGCCGTTTTGCGCCTTTACTTGCAAGCCAGGCAGCTAAAATAAATCCGGCCGTTAACAAGACGGGAATAAGGCCCGGATGTGAAGCTCCTGCTGAAACGGCTCCGGCTGGTGTCTGAGCCGCACCGTTTTGTTTAGTAAATAAGAAAATGACGAGAAACGGTATTGTCATGACGACCAAAAGGACGCGCGTCAGCTGAATAAGGCTTACAATCGCGGTGTTTGCGCCGACTTCCTGGGCGATACCCGGCATGGCGGATAAACCGCCCGGCGCCGTTCCTACAAAGCTTGTCATCATGTCCGTCCGGCTGAACCGAAAGAGCACATATCCGGAAACAAGCGCCATCACGATAGAGAAAATCAGCATGAAGCCTACCGGAAGCCAATGCTCCCGTAAAACCGACAGAACGGACAGGTTCAGTTTCTGGCCGAGTTCGATGCCGAGGATCATTTGTCCCGCCGCAAGCCATCTGCGGTGAATCCCTCTTCTGTCAGGCGCCATGAACAGCCAGCGGGGCCTCGTCATGGAGAGGATGCAGCCGGCGGCAAGCGTTCCGAGCATCCAGGCGATCGACATCCCTGTGAGCGAAAGAAGAAACCCCCCTGCCGCACTGATGAGAATAAACCAGATATCCGTAAGGAGATGTTTGTCTTTCTTCAATGAAAACCCTTCTTCCTGAAACATTCATATTAAATTGTTAAGCTCGTTAACCTTACTATTACTATAGTATAGATTTTGAGATAAATAAATAATGAATTATTTCTCATAATCCATTCATTTTTCTTATCGAAAACACAAAAAAAGCTCCGGAGATGGGTGAGTGCACCCTACTCCGAAACCTCGCCCGCTTTTCCTTTCCACACAAGCGTCAATCCCAGACCGAGAAATAAAACCACACCTGCGAACAGAAACGGGAAGTGAATATTCATATCAAATAAAATACCGCCCAGAGCCGGGCCGAAAATGGTGCCCAAACTCGTGTATGTTGAGTTCATACCGGCAACAAACCCCTGCTGATTTCCTGCGATCTTCGATAGATAAGTAGTCAGTGCCGGGCGCAGTAAATCAAACGCAAGGAAAATGATGCAGGTGACAGCGAGCACGGGCAAAAACCCTGACATCACCGTAGAAACGAAAGCCAGCACAGCGCCGATGATCAGACAAAGCTGAATGACTTTTTTCTCCCCGAGGAAGTTGACAAGTCTGCCGAACGCGAGCACTTGAATGAGGACTGCCACAATGGAGCTGAACGTAATAATAATGGCGATATCCTTTGGCGTGAAGCCGAATTTATGGTTTGTAAATAAGCTGAATACCGTTTCGTACGCCGACAGCCCGAATGCCAAAACAAAAACGATGATAAAGGCGATCAAGTAGCTTGGATGAATCGACTTTTTCAAATCTTTTAAGAAGGTTGATTCTTTGGCGCTTTCCATCTGCTTTGCGCGTTCTTCTTTAGTTAACGGCTCTTTCAGCATAAAGACAGAGGAAATCACTGCGATAAATGCAATTCCCGCCGCAAAGAAAAACGGCATACGAACGCCGTGATCGGCAATAAATCCTCCTATGCCGGGCCCGATGATAAACCCTGTGCTGATGGCGGCAGATACATAGCCCATCGCCTTCGATCTTTCCTGCACCGTCGTAATATCTGCGACATACGCTGTAACGGCGGGCATGATAAAAGCGGCACTGATGCCCCCCAGCACCCTTGCGAAATATAAAATGGAGACATGTGTGCCCAATCCGAAGGTCAGCTCGGATAATGCGAACAAAAACAGTCCGGCGAGAATCATGATTTTTCTGCCGAAACGGTCAACCCATCTCCCCGCAATGGGAGATGCAATTAATTGCGCGACGGCGAAGGCAGCGACAAGGTATCCCATTGTGCTGCCCGTCAAGTGCATCACATTCATAAACAGCGGCATAACGGGAATGATCAATCCGATGCCTAAAAACGCAATAAATATGTTGCTTAATAAGATGATGAGTACAGCCTTTTGTTCTCTGATCGGTTTTTGCATGTTGTTTCTCCTTTGTCAGCTGTCATTCAGTTTATCAGCGTTGATCGACCCGTGAATAAACACGGAGATGGCTTCTTTTTGCAATTCGATTCTTTGCTGAATGGTATCGTTTTTATATAACACATCTAAACCGTAGAAGACGGATAGCAGGATTTTTACTTTTGATTCGACATGATGAATGGACCAGCTTCCGTCTTGATTTCCTTCTTCTAAGATCTCTCTCATCACATCGTCATATTCAATATCAATTTTGTTGAGCCGCTTTACGACCTCCTCTGACGTAAACGCACTCGCATAAAACTCTTCACTTGCTCTCATAAGCGGGTAATTGATGCTCATCCGGCTGAGCAGCTCCGCAAAGCCCGTCAGCTTTTCGGCAGCATCTTTCAGATCAGCTTCCATTTCCCTCCACGTCTCGATCATCACGCGGTGATCCTCTTCCATGATATGAAGAAACAGAAACTCTTTTCCTTTAAAATGGTGATAAAGATTGCCTTTACTGATCTCGGCCGCCTCTAAAATATCCCGAATCGATGTTTCTGAATATCCTTTTTTTGCAAATAAGTCACGCGAAGCGGATACGAGCCTGTTCTTCGTCTTTTCGCTCTTTCCGGCACCGCCTTTTGTATTTGTCACTTCACACAGATCCTTTCCGCCTCATTCATATCGTTGTCCCGGCAAAGCGGGGCTCGGTTCGTTTAAAACCGACCAGTTGGTTTATTTTATTATAAAGGGTTTTTGCTGACTATACAATGAAGAAGTTATCCATTGTTTAGTGGAAGTATAAAAACGGCTCGAAAAATAAACCCCATTCTCTCCTATTGAAAGAACGGGGTTTGTCTGCCGTCTGAAGACTCCCGGCGGGGGAGTGTGATCTGCCTGAATCGTTATTTTCCGGTATTTACCTCGGTGTAGCTTGTGTTCGGCGCGTTTGATACCGTTCCCCCTGTATGGTGGAAAGGAGAGTGGGCCATATCGTATAAAAACCAGACGGCATGACGCTGCTCGTCAAATGCCGTGCGGGCAAATAACCGTTTCGCTTCCGGATGCACCGCTCTATCGGATGCCTGTAAATAAAAATCATTCGTTTTCTGCTCATCATAAAACGCCGCCCTCAGTCCTTCTCTGTATGTGTGCGGACAATGCTCCGTCTGTTTCGGCGTCAACTGTTTTCCGGTAATTGACGTATACAGTGAAGAGAAAGCGTGCATGTGGCGCACTTCTTCCTCTCTGATATGTTCGATTCGTCTTCTGATTTCTGCGGTCGGCGCTTTTTCGGCTAATATTGAGTAGCAAATCACAGCGCTGTATTCACCGTTTATGGATTTTACCAGATCCTTTATAAGCACAGAATCGTCACTGCAGATGGCTGTATAATGAAAAAAATTCTCGTGCATTGGACTCACCCCCGGATGTTTATAGGGTATTATACGGCGGCAGCCCGTGACATGTGCGGATGTCATTTTTATTCTTGATCCAGCGGCGATGTAATATGGTCGTCGTATGTGTCGACAAAAAGCCGGCCGTTGCTTCCGCGCACAGCGTATACGACGTCTTCCGGTTTGAGGTTTCTCTTATCCAATTCTTCTCTCAGCCATTTTTCCGATACGTGGTTTTCTTCCAGATTTTTCATTACCAGCCGGCCGTCCATAATCAGCTCAACGGCAAAGTTCTTTTCATGTCCGGCAAAGATGCCGAGATCCTGTCTTGTAACGGGCGCAAATTCCGGTTTGACCTCCACTGACATGCTGCCGTTTGTTTCAATGATGGCAGTCTGAACCTGAGAAATGTCAAATACATCATTTTCACGAAGCTGCTGGTTCAAGTAGTCGAGGGTATAGCGCATCTTTTTCATATTATGCTCAAGTATTTTTCCGTTTTGAATGATAATGGTCGGTTTGCCTGCAAAGAAACCCCTGGCAGTTCTGTTTTTCATAGAAAGATATGCGACAAGATAAATGATAACCACAAAAATCGTGTAAGCACTGACAGTAAAATGAATCGGCAGTTTTGTATTAAACGACAGATTGGCTGTGATGGCGCCGAGCGAGATGGCCGCAATGAAATCAAAAAGCGTCATCTGTGAAATGGTTTGTTTTCCGAGTATACGGGCGCCGATAAACAGAATGCTGAACGACAGAATCGTTCGCACAATCACTTCGGGATATTCTGACATCATATTTAATCCTTTTTTTCTTTAATTTGGTCAAAAACGATATGTTTTAAAACAGTCATCCCGTTTTTACCAGCAGATGAGATTGGTCATTTTCGTCAACTTTCGATAAAATGTAGAAAGATAAAAAGAGAGGGGTCTTCTAATTTGGGTGTTGAGTTTTTAGTAGGCAGATCGGGGAGTGGGAAAACGAGGCTGATTATCGACAGCATTCAAGATGAACTGCGCCGGGAGCCGTTCGGGAAACCGATCATTTTTCTAGTCCCGGATCAAATGACGTTTTTAATGGAATATGAGCTTGCTAAAACGCCGGATATCGGAGGCATGATACGCGCTCAAGTGTTCAGTTTTTCGCGTTTGGCGTGGCGCGTGCTTCAGCATACCGGGGGCATGAACCGTCCGTTTGTGACGACGACGGGTGTGCAGATGCTTTTAAGGAAACTGATTGAAGAACATAAGCACGATTTTAAAGTGTATCAAAAAGCGAGTGACAAAGCCGGATTCACTGAGCAGGTGGAACGGATGCTGACAGAGTTTAAGCGATACTGTATTGAGCCTGAAGACGTCCGCCGCATGGCGGAAAGCGGAACGGCGTCAGAGTATCGCGGAGAGCGGGTGCTGTCTGAAAAACTTCATGACTTAGGCATTTTATATCAGCAGATGGAAAGAAGCCTCGCCGGACACTATTTGCATTCGGAGGATTATTTGACGCTGCTCGCTCAGCAGATTCCTTTGGCGGACGTTGTAAAAGGCGCCCGTGTTTACGTCGACGGATTCTATCAATTTACGCCGCAGGAATTAAGGGTGCTGGAGCAGCTGATCATGTATGCTGAACATGTCACATTCTCGCTGACGGCGGACAGCCCTTCGGCGGAACAGGCACCGGATGAGCTCGATCTGTTCAGAATGACGGGAAGCACTTACTATAAGCTTTATCAGACGGCAAAGGAATTGAATGCCGATATTTCCTGCAAGGAACTGCATGGCACGAAGCGGCATCGGCATGTGCCGGAGCTTGCCTGTATAGAGTCGCAGTACGATGTGCGTCCCGCCGCCGCGTATACCGGCGGACAGGAAGCTTTTACCGTCATGCAGGCGCAAAACAGAAGAGCTGAGCTCGAAGGTATTGCCCGGGAAATTCAATCGCTTGTCCGGGACGGAGGATACCGGTACAAAGATATGGCGATTCTCATCCGTCAGCCGGAAGATTATAAAGATTTGCTGAAGGAAGTGTTTGCCGATTACGGGCTTCCTTATTTTATTGACGGAAAAGCTTCTATGCAGCATCACCCGCTTATTGAATTCATCCGTTCAAGCCTGGATGTCGTGAAGGGGAACTGGAGATATGAAGCGGTGTTCCGCTGTGCGAAAACCGAACTGTTATTCCCGCTTGATCAGCCGGAGCAGAAAATAAGAGAGCAGGTAGATCAGCTTGAAAATTACTGTATCGCCTACGGCATTAAAGGGGAGCGCTGGACGAACGGCGAGCGGTTTGTATACAGGCGCTTCGTATCGCTCGATGAGGATTTCGCGCAGACGGATCAGGAAATCGAGATGGAACACATGCTGAATGAGACGAGAGAGTGGATAGCTGCACCCCTTATCCGGCTGCAGAACCGGATGAAAAAAGCGAAAACGGTTCAAAGCATGGCGGAGGCTCTTTATCTCTTTTTGGAAGATACCGATGTTCCCCTGAAGCTGGACCGGAAAAGGCAGCGTGCCGAAGAGGCCGGAAACATGATCGAAGCGCAGCAGCACGGCCAGGCGTGGGATGCCGTTATCCAGCTTCTCGAGGAGTTTGCCGGCATGATGGGTGAAGATGAAATATCTTTGGCGCTGTTCCAGCAAATGCTTGAAACGGGAACGGAATCGCTTCATTTTTCTTTAATTCCTCCTGCGCTTGACCAAGTATTTGTAGGGAATATGGATCTCTCAAGAATATACGGCACGTCCTGCACATTCGTCATCGGGGCCAATGACGGCGTTCTTCCGGCGCGCCCGGATGAAAACGGCGTGCTGTCTGATGATGACCGGGAGTGGCTGAAAGCGGTCGGAGTGGAGCTGTCTTCCGCGGGGCGTGAGCGGCTGCTTGATGAGCATTTTCTCATCTATATGGCGCTGTCGAGTCCGTCTGACCGTCTTTATGTGTCATACCCGATTGCCGATGCGGAAGGAAAAACGCTCCTGCCGTCAATCGTTGTAAACAGGCTTGGCGAGCTGTTTCCCGATCATCAGGAAAAGCTGTCAGCGGCTGATCCCGAGCAGGTAAGCGAAGAAGAGCAGCTTCAGTATCTCGTCAATAAACAGGTGGCTCAGACGTATACGGCAAGTCAGCTCAGGCTGTGGACAAGAGAGTACGAGATCAGTGACGTATGGTGGAGCGCATACAATGTGCTGATGAAAGAGTCTGATCACCAGCGTGCGAAAAAGCTGTTTTCAAGCCTGTTTTTCCGCAATGAGGCGAAGCGTCTTGAACGGCCTGTTTCGCGCCAGCTTTACGGCGAGCATATTAAAGGAAGCGTCTCCCGGATGGAGGCGTTTAATGCCTGCCAGTTTTCTCATTTTGCATCTCACGGGCTGCAATTAAAAGAGCGGCAGTTTTTCAAGCTGGAAGCGCCGGATATCGGCCAGCTGTTTCACTCCAGTCTGAAGCTGATTTCAGACCGGCTTCGTGAGCAGAAGCTGGAATGGCGCGATCTGACGAAAGATCAGTGCCGGAATTTCTCCTATGAAGCGGTGGAACGGCTTGCGCCAAAGCTGCAAAAAGAGATTCTGCTCAGCTCAAACAGACACTTTTACGTGAAGGAAAAACTGCAGAAGATCGTCACGCGTGTTTCTGGCATATTAAGCGAGCATGCGAAGGCGAGCGGTTTCGTCCCGGTCGGTCTTGAACTCGGTTTCGGCGGAAGCGGACCGCTGCCTCCGCTCACTTTCACGCTGAAAAACGGCTGTACGATGGAACTCGTCGGACGGATCGACCGCGTGGATAAAGCGGAAAGTTCAAAAGGCCTGCTGCTGAGAATCGTTGATTATAAATCAAGCGACAGGGGGCTTGATCTGGCTGAGGTGTATTACGGGCTCGCTCTGCAAATGCTCACATATCTTGACTTATCGATTACACATTCTGCGGATTGGCTCGGCATGAAAGCGACCCCGGCAGGCGTTTTGTATTTCCATATCCATGATCCGATGATTCAGGCCAGTCTGCCGATGGGGCTTGATGAAATCGAGCAGGAAATTTTCAAGAAATTTAAAATGAAAGGCCTTCTCCTCGGTGACCGGGAGGCGATCAGCCTGATGGACACGACTTTGGAGGAAGGGCGTTCAAATATCGTCAATGCCGGTTTGAAAAAGGACGGGTCTTTAAGATCCGACTCAGCGGCGGTCAGCGAACAGGACTTTCATCTGCTGACAGACCATGTGCGGCGGACATTTGAACAGGCGGGGGAAGCGATAACGGACGGGCTTGTGTCCATTACCCCGTATAAGCTGAAAGATAAGACGCCTTGTACGTACTGTGCGTTTAAATCGGTGTGCCAGTTTGATGAGTCGCTTAAGGAAAATGAATACCGCAGCCTGAAAGCGGAAAAAGACGGCACCATACTGGATTGGCTGAAAAAGGAGGCGGATGATGATGCAAATTCCTAAACCGAAAGACAGCATATGGACGGATGACCAATGGAGCGCCATCGTTTCTTCCGGCCGCGATATTCTTGTCGCTGCCGCAGCCGGATCAGGTAAAACGGCCGTGCTCGTGGAACGGATGATCAGAAAGATAACCGCGGAGGAAGATCCGGTCGATGTTGACAGGCTCCTTGTGGTGACCTTTACAAACGCCTCAGCAGCGGAGATGAAGCATCGGATCGCTGAAGCATTAGAAAAAGAGCTCGCCAAAAATCCGGGATCTCTGCATATCAGACGGCAGCTCTCTCTATTAAATCGGGCGAGCATTTCGACGCTTCACTCTTTCTGTCTGCAAGTGCTTAAAAAATATTATTATATGATTGATCTTGACCCCGGTTTTCGCATGGCTGACCAGACGGAAGGCGAATTGCTCGGAGACGAAGTGCTTGATGAGCTGTTTGAAGATGAATACGCAAAAGGGAATCAGGCGTTTTTTGAGCTTGCGGACAGATATACGACAGACAGGCATGATCTGGATCTTCAAGACCTTGTCAAACGGGTGTACGAGTATTCCCGGTCGCATCCTGACCCGGAAGCGTGGCTGCAGAGCTTTGTCCGCTTGTATGACGTGACGGAAGAAAGCAAAATGGAAGAGCTTCCGTTTTACCAGTATGTGAGAGAAGATGCGGAAATGGCGCTCTTCGGGGCAAAACAAAAGCTTGAGAAGGCGCTTGAACTGACAAAAGCGCCCGGCGGGCCGGCCCCGCGCGCTGGTAATTTTCTGGATGACCTTCAGCAGATAGAAGAGCTGATCAGCTGCCGGCATGACTTCGATGCGCTGTATGAACGGGTCCCCGCAGTCTCATTTAAGCGGGCGAAGCCGGTAAAGGGTGATGAATTTGACAAAGCGCTTTTGGACGAAGCGACCGATTTGCGAAACGGCGCGAAGAAACTGATCGAAAAGTTAAAGACCGATTACTTTACAAGAAGTCCGCAAGATCACTTGAAGAGTTTAACAGATATGAAGCCTGTCATCGAAACGCTCGTTCAGCTCGTGATATCGTACGGAAAACGATTTGAAGCGGCGAAACAAGAAAAATCAATTATTGATTTCTCAGATTTGGAACATTACTGCCTGGCGATTCTAACTGCGGTTGATGAAGAAGGCCGGCGGGTGCCGAGCGAAGCGGCCGTTTATTATCAAGACCAGTTTCATGAAGTTCTGGTTGATGAATATCAAGATACCAATCTTGTGCAGGAGTCTATCCTGCAGCTTGTGAAAAGCGGGGATGAAGAGGCGGGAAATCTGTTTATGGTAGGCGACGTCAAACAATCGATCTACCGTTTCAGACTTGCTGAGCCGCTGCTGTTTCTCGGGAAATATAAAAGGTTCACAGAAAGCGGGGAAGGCGCGGGGCAGAAAATTGACCTGAACCAAAATTTCCGCAGCCGTTCCGATATTTTGGACAGTACGAATTTCTTGTTTAAGCAGCTGATGGGCGGAAAAATCGGCGAAGTGGACTACGATGAACAGGCGGCATTGAAGCTCGGCGCATCGTATCCGCCGAATGACGCGGCAAAAACGGAACTGCTGCTGATTGACAGCGCTGATGACGCAGACAGCTCCGAGGATGCCGAAGACTTTGAAACCGTGCATTGGGAAGCGAAAGCGATAGCCGGGGAGATCCGAAAGCTTGTCTCGTCTCCGTTTAAGGTCTATGACGGCAAAACAAAAACACACCGGAATATCCAGTACCGGGATATCGTGATTTTGCTGCGCTCCATGCCGTGGGCGCCGCAATTAATGGAAGAGCTGAAAAACCAGGGCATTCCGGTGTACGCCAATTTGACGTCGGGTTACTTTGAAGCCGTGGAGGTGGCTGCGGCGCTTTCAGTCTTGAAGGTGATTGATAATCCGTATCAGGATATTCCGCTTGCTTCCGTGCTGCGCTCGCCCATCGTCGGCTGTGACGAAAATGAACTTGCGCTGATACGCCTTGAAAAGAAAAAAGCGCCGTTTTATGAAGCGCTGAAAGCATATATAGCGAACGGTGACAGGCATGATGAACTGTATCAAAAACTGAGAACCTTTTATGACAGTCTGCAAAAGTGGCGGTCATTTTCGACGAATCATTCGGTGTCTGAGCTGATTTGGGAAGTATACCGCGATACCGGATATTTTGACTATGCAGGCGGCATGCCCGGCGGAAAGCAGCGCCAGGCCAATCTGCGCGTCTTGTATGACCGGGCGCGCTCGTACGAAGCGACGGCGTTCCGCGGGTTATTCCGCTTTTTGCGGTTTATTGAACGGATGCAGGAGCGCGGCGATGATCTGGGGACCGCCCGTGCGCTCAGCGAGCAGGAGGATGTCGTTCGGCTGATGACGATCCACAGCAGCAAAGGACTTGAATTTCCCGTCGTTTTCACCGCCGGACTCGGCAGAAGTTTTAATATGATGGATCTCAACAAATCATACCTGCTTGATAAAGAGCTCGGTTTCGGCACGAAGTATATTCATCCGGAACTCAGAATCAGCTATCCGACTCTTCCGCTTGTGGCGATGAAGAAAAAGATGCGCAGAGAGCTCTTATCCGAAGAATTGCGCGTATTGTATGTGGCGCTGACCAGAGCGAAGGAAAAGCTGTTTCTCGTCGGTTCCTGCAAAAACCGGGAAAAACAGCTGGCCAAATGGCAGGCCCAAGCAGACCGGGCTGATTGGCTTCTTTCTGAATTCGACCGCTATCAGGCGTCATCTTATTTGGACTTTATCGGGCCGGCGCTCATCCGCCACCGTGACATGGAGGCGCACAGGACGCCGGGACTTTCATCGTCTGAGGATATCGCGCGCGACCCGTCGCGTTTTCACATCCGGATGCTTCAGCAAAGTGAATTGCTGGAAGAGAATCCAAAAGAACGTGCTGAAGAAAAGAGCAAACGTCTCAAAGCGATACAGCAGGGCGAGCCGATTCCTGGTTCGTTTTCATTTGATGATCAGGCGCGCCGTCTGCTTGAATGGGAATATCCGTACCGAGAGCTGACGGCTATCAGAACGAAGCAGTCAGTTTCTGAGCTGAAGAGAAAGCAAGAGTACGAGGATGAATACAGCGGCCGCTCTCTCATCAAACCGTCAGGGGACACGCTTTTATACAGGCGTCCCGGTTTTATGATGAAAAAAGGGCTGACAGCCGCCGAAAAAGGGACGGCGATGCATACGGTGATGCAGCACATACCGCTGACGCACGTTCCGACTGCCGAAGAAGCAGAGCGGACGGTCCGGATGCTTTACGAAAAAGAGCTGCTGACAGAAGAGCAGCAGGAAGCCATTGATATAGAAGAAATTGTTCAGTTTTTCGGAACTGAAATCGGTAAAGACCTTCTCGGGGCGCTGCGGATTGACCGGGAAGTGCCGTTCAGTATGGCGCTTCCGGCCGGCGAGGTGTACAAGGATGCCGAAACGGCCGGTGAACCGCTGCTCGTGCAAGGGATTATTGACTGCCTCTACGAAACTGCGGACGGTCTCTATTTGCTGGACTATAAAACAGATCGGATAGAGGGGAAATTCCGGAATGGATTTGAAGGCGCGGCTCCGATTCTGCAAAAAAGATATGAAACACAAATCGAATTGTATACAAAAGCGGTTGAACAAATTACAAAAACGAAAGTGAAAGGGCGTGCGCTCTATTTCTTCGATGGAGGTCACGTTCTTACACTGTAACGAGATCCGAAGCTCCTTTTTGGAGCGGATCTTTTTTTCTATCAAAAAGTGAGGTGAATGCGGTATGCGCATTTTACATACAGCTGACTGGCACCTCGGCAAAACGCTGGAAGGCAGAAGCCGGCTGAGCGAGCAGGCCGAAGTGCTGGAAGAGCTGAATACCATTGTCAAGGAAGAAAACATTGATGCGGTCATTATGGCGGGGGATGTATTCGATACGGTCAACCCGCCTGCGCTCGCTGAACAATTGTATTACGAAAGTCTTTCCGCGCTTTCTGACGGCGGAAAACGCCCGGTTGTCGTCATTGCCGGAAACCATGACAATCCCGACAGGCTGGCGGCGGCTTCTCCGTTAACAAATGAGCGCGGCATTCATTTAATCGGCTATCCGCAGACAGAACCCGTCCATATTGAGGTGCCGTCGGCGGACGAGCTGTTAGCCGTAGCCGCGCTGGCATATCCGTCAGAGGCGAGATTAAACGAAGTGCTTTCTGATACGTTTGAGGAAAAGCTTCTTCGCGATCATTACGATGTGAAAATCAGAGAGGCGTTTGCTCACATGTGCGGACTGTGCCGGAACGATGCCGTGAAAATCGCGGCGAGCCACATTTATGTCGCGGGGGGAAATCAGACCGATTCAGAGCGTCCGATTGAAGTCGGGGGCGCTTACACGGTCGCCGCTGACAGCCTGCCGGCTGATGCGGCTTACGTGGCTCTCGGCCATCTCCACCGTCCGCAAACGATCAAGCGCGCCAAGACGGCTGCCCGTTATTCAGGCTCTCCGCTCGCATACAGCTTTTCTGAAGCCGGTTATGCCAAATCGGTGACAGTGGTAGAAGCGAAGCCCGGCGGAGAAGCGAAGTGGGAAGAGATTTTCCTGTCTTCCGGTAAACCGCTCGTCAAATGGAAAGCGCAGGGGCTGAGCGAGGTTCACGGCTGGCTTGATGAAGGGCGTGACCGGAATGCCTGGATCGATCTTGATATCCATTTGACGGATCAGCTTTCTCTCGAGGAAATTCATCGGCTGAGAAAGGCGCATCCCGGCTTTATCCATATCAGGCCGGTTTTTGAAGAAAAAGAGACCGAAAATGACCGGATTGAAGTGAAACACACATCAATTGAGGATCGATTTAAGAAGTTTTATGAAAAACAAACGGGCGGCGGCGTGCCGGATGAGGAGATGGTCAAGCTGTTTTTAGAGCTTGCGTCAGCAGATGATGAGGAGGATGCGACATGAAGCCGATTCTGTTAACGATAAAAGGGCTCCACAGCTTCAGGGAGGAACAGACCATTGATTTTGCCGGACTGTCAGGAGCCGGGGTGTTCGGGATTTTCGGGCCGACCGGAAGCGGAAAATCGTCGATCCTTGATGCCATTACACTCGCTTTATACGGAAAAGTGGAGCGCGCCGCAAATAATACGCACGGCATTCTGAATCATGCCGAAGATCAGCTTGCCGTCTCATTTACATTCGCGCTTCAATCCGGCCACCGGGTTTCCTACAAGGTCGAGCGCGTTTTTAAGAGAACGGATGAAACGAAAGTAAAAACCGCCCTCTGCCGGCTGATTGAAATCAAAGACGAACAAACGGTGCTGGCCGATAAAGCGAATGAAGTGAACAAAAAGGTAGAGGAGCTTCTTGGCCTGACCATTGACGACTTTACAAGAGCCGTCGTTCTGCCGCAAGGAAAGTTTGCCGAGTTTCTGTCGCTTAAAGGCGCGGAAAGAAGACATATGCTCCAGCGCCTGTTTAATCTGGAACAGTACGGGGACAGGCTTGTCAAAAAATTGCGGCGGCGGGCGCAGGAAGCGGCAGCGAAAAAAAATGAAATGCTGGCCGAACAATCCGGCCTCGGAGACGCAGGAGAAGATGCGCTGAAGCAGGCTGAACAGCAGTTTCACGAAGCGAACGAACGGCTTGAAGCAGCTGAGAAGAAACGGGTCCGGGCAAAAGAGCGTTTTGAAAATCACCAGGAAATTTGGAACTTGCAGACAGAAAGAGATGAATATGAGCGCCGGGAGAAAAAGCTTGAGGAAAGACGCCCGTACATCACGGATTTGACTGAGCGTCTTAAAGAGGCGGAAACAGCTCTCGCCCTTGAGCCGTACGCAGACCGCTGCACCGAAGCCGTCCGCCGGAAGCAGCGCGCCGAACAGGAACACGAACTGGCCAAACGGAAATCAGAGGCGGAAACCGTTTCATTTACCCGGCAAAATGAAGCCTATGAAGCATGGCGCGCCCATAAGGCCGAACAGGAGCCGAAACTTGTCAAGGAAGAAGAGCTGTATCAAAGACTTTCAGCCATTGAACAAAAACTGCTTGAAGCGAAAAAAGAAGCGGAAAAAACAAATGCGGAGCACAGCAAAAAAGAGGAAGAATACGAAGCCGCCTCGAAACAGCTGGCCGCAGTGAAAGACCGCCTGACCCGCGGCCAAAACAGGCAGAATGAGCTGAAAGAAGAGCTGAAAGCAGTTCAAGTGACCGCCGATGAACGGAAAAAATGCCAGACCGCAGCACAGCTGGCGGCGGGCTTTCAGCAGACACAGGAACAAATCACGAAAGAGCGGGCCAATCTGACAACGCAGCTGAAAAACGTGGAGAAGCTCAACGGAGAAAGCGAGTCGCTCACAGCGAAAGCGAAAACGGAAGAGGAAGACATTACGCGCGCTTATCAAACGCTGCAAACCGTTTACCATATGGTCTGTGAAACGGAACGTTCACTGAAAGCCGCAGCCGAACGGGCTGAAAAAACGCAAGCCGATCTCCGCAGGCGCTCAGAGGAAGCGAGAACGGCTGCATTAACAAAAGAATTATCGGAAAAACTGATCGAAGGAAAGCCTTGTCCTGTATGCGGCTCGACGCAGCATGACCGCCCGCGTTCCGCTCATGAAACATTCTCGCCTGATACCGCTGTGCAGGAACATTTGCAGCAGGTGGAAGCACTGCTTTCTGAGGCGGCGGCTCTTTCTCAGGAAGTGCTGACAGCCAAGGTTGCATTAGAAGAACAGTCGGGGCGTTTTACCGAAGAATGTCCGTTTCTGCAAAGCGCCCGGGTTCCGGAGCTGGAAGCCGCTTCTTCCATCAGCGGACGCCCGCTTGATGAAGCGTTCAGCGCCGTCCGCTTGGAATGGAAACAAATGAAACAGGATATGCTGTCGGTAAAAGAGAAGGTCACAAGACTGATCAGCGCGCATCAGCAGACGGTAAAACAAGCTGAGCAGCTTGCCGAACGAATCCGCTACGAGGAAAAAGAAGCCGACCGTCTCAGACATTCATTAGAAGAGCTTGAATCGCTGTCAGAAAGCCGATTGAATCAGTACAACGAAGTCTGCGGTGATATTCCGCCAAACCGGATTGACGCCTGGCAGGCTTCGATAGATGAGAAGGACAGGCAGGCAGAAGAATGTGAGAAGCGCATTGAAACAAGCATCGCATTCCTCAAGGAACATGAAGAGGAGAAAGAACGCCTGCAGGAGATGAAGCATCGGCTTGAACGGGAACGGCTCGAGCTTCACTATGCGTCTGAGCGCCTGCAGCAGGTGATTGACGGATATGAACAAGAGCTCGGAACAGCAGCTGAAGAAACATCAGTTTCCGCAAAGCTTGAAGCGGTGCGGCAGGAATTACAGCTGTTAAAATCAAAAGAACAGTCCCTATTCGATGCGCTGAAGCAGGCGCAGCAATCACTGAATGACGCAAAAGGCCGGGAATCAGGGAGTCTCATGTCACTCAGGGATGCTGAGGCCTCTCTTGAGAAAGCGCAAAACGACTGGCGCGTGAGGTCACAAGACACCGGGTTTACCGAACCGGACCAAGTTAAAAAAAGTCTGCTTCCACAAGGGCGTGCAGAGGAAATGAAAAAAGAAATTGATGAGTTTCTGGACACCTCAAAACAGCTATCGGCAAATATCAGCCGTGTTACTGATAAATTAGCCGAGCGCCGGATATCGGAGGAAGAATGGACAGCATCCGTTTCTCTGCTGAAGCAGGCAGAGGCTGAGTCAGGCGCCGCCATGGAGGAAAAAGGAGCACAGGCAAAAGCCTACGCGGTTATGCAAAAACAGCATAAGCGCTTTAAAGAGATTGAAGCCGAACTGAAAAACTGGCAGACACAGATTGACAGGCTTGATAAGCTCCAGTCTGTATGTAAAGGCAATACATTCGTCGAATTTTTAGCGGAAGAACAGCTGGAAAGCGTGGCTCGAGACGCCTCTGCCCGTCTCGGAGCGCTGACAAGGCAGCGGTATGCCATATTAGTCGATTCAGAAGGCGGTTTCGTCATGCGTGATGACGCGAACGGAGGCGTCAAACGGCCCGTATCAAGCCTTTCCGGCGGGGAGACGTTTCTGACATCGTTGTCGCTTGCGCTTGCCTTGTCCGCCCAGATTCAGCTGCGGGGGCAATACCCGCTGCAATTCTTTTTCTTAGATGAAGGATTCGGGACTCTTGACCAAGGGCTCTTAGACACCGTTGTCACAGCGCTCGAAAAGCTGCAATCGGACAACTTATCCGTCGGAGTGATCAGCCATGTGCAGGAGCTGAGAGCGCGTCTGCCGAAAAAATTAATCGTTCATCCGTCCGAACCGGGCGGGAAAGGCACCCGGGTCACATTGGAGATCATGTAGAAAGGAGAAGGAATTATGGCCGATTCTGCCGAGGGCACATGTGAATTATGCGGCCGCCATCATGTGCGGCTGACGGAGCACCACTTAACGCCTAAGGAAGAAGGCGGGACATTCCTTCCGACCGCAATGCTCTGCATCCCTTGTCATAAACAGGTTCACGCGCTCTATACGAATCAGGAGCTTGCGGCAAGGCTCGCGGGAATAGAAGAGCTGCGGCGTGACCCGAAACTCGCGCGGTTTGTGAAATGGATCAGAAAACAGCCGCCGGAAAAGCTTGTAAAAACAAAAAAAGCAAATGAACGAAAATAACGCTGAACCAAAAGCAGCCCTCTTCTGAAAGAGCGGCTGCTTTTTAGGCGTTTCCGACCACATTTTGATCGCTGACATCGGGGTCTATATAGTTTGTCGCATTGACAACGTTGTTTAATAACAGGAAATCTCCGGTATTGCCTGCTCCCGAACCGAGCGCAGATTTAGAAGAGCTTTTTGGAGAAAGGTAAAAGGAATCACCAAAGTTTACGACTCCGCCCGATATGGAATTGATAGCTATAGGTCCGGTAATTGCTGGCATAAACGACACCCTTTATAGAAGTCTCACCGTCATTATATGTCAGGGCTGCTGTGATTGTGAGCTTGGCGTGAAGATCTGCCTAATATGTTTCAGCCGCGAATCTCCCAGAACGACCGACGTCGATCCGATTTGAACCACGGACGCTGACGATACCCCTTGAACTTTCACATTCCTTACCCGAATTGAAGGATTTTCATGGCAGAATGCGCTTTGGACTCCCGTTTCCGGTAACGGCATGACGGCCGGCTGCCGAAAGATCTGGTACTCTTTTTTGTTAAATGAGCCTTCATCATCTCTGTATACAGCAAGACTGCGCTGATCGGCCAATACTTTGATCCGCATATTGATTTCATTCGTATCGCCTGCTTGAAAGACACTCGCAATCCCGACTGAATTGATTTTGGCGTTCCGGAGGCGTGAAATGCGCTTTAACATTATTCCGGCGCCAGCGGCACATAAGGCCCGATAATAAGAGATTCCGGAGGCGTGTCAAAGATGGAAGACAGATAGACGGAATCGGTGTCGCCGATTAATAATAAGGAAGAACTGGATACACCGGTAGACCGGATGTCGCCGACTTCAATATTCCGGTTAATCACTGTAAAAATCATGACGGATCATCACCTTTCATTTCACCAGGTATGTGTTTAATAAAGTGCTCGACGGCCCTGACAATATCACGCTTCACATGTTCGGCAATCTGCTCGGCATATTGCGCGGGCGCCGTATTTTCTTCTTTCGGGACATGGGACAGATAATACTGAATCCGGCTGTCCATCTGCTTTCTGATATCTTCAATAATATGATATTTGTTCGTTTCGTCCAGCCTGCTCTCATACTGAGTTTCGAGCTGCTCTAAAAGCGCGGGGATTTCTTCATTCAGGTACATATCGACGTTTTGACGGATTTGCTGCATTTGCTGGCCCGCCTGTTCCTGCTGCATCATTCCGACCTGCGGAGATGTCTGGCCGACTTCGAAGTTTTGCACGGCATTCGGATCAGTCGGATTCAATCCGATATTCAGCGTTCCTTCCAGCCGTTCAATTTTCAGCTGATCAAATTTATACTCGAGCCGATCGATTCTTGTAGAAGGCTGCTGCTTCAGCGTTGAAATTTCATTTTGGAATTCTTTCAGCTGCCGTTCGAGCTCCTGAATCTGCTGCGCCTGCTGCTGGACGAAAGAATTTAAATTCTGCAGGTAGGATGAAACGGATTGATCATACATGACATTCACCTCGCGTCTCGTTTCCTTCATTAAAACTACCGGCTTGGCGGCTGGAGCGGTACAAATGATGAGGTGCCGGGACCTCCCCCTGTTGTTACAGCCTGCTGCCCCGCGGTGACAGGCGGCGCCGGCTCAACATAACTCCCTGTGTTGTACAGATTGGAAAGAGATTTAATTGAACCGGCGCTTCCGATTTGCAGTATGGAGGAATTGCTGACAGATTCTACACGCATGTAATTGATATGGATCGACTGATTGACGTAAAAATTCATACGGCGCCTCCTTTATGCGTTTCCTGCCATCGGCTGATCGATTACATCATTATCGTACACATTCGTTGAATTCCTGTAATTCGTCAGTGTGAGATTGTCTCCGGTATTGAAGCTGCCCGCTCCGGCAAATGTCTTAACCTCTGCTTTTGGAGAAATGGTGATGCAGTCGCCTATATGAACGACTCCGCTCGTACCGACGGCATTAATTTTAAACGCTCCGACAATTGCGGGCATACGAGCACATCCTTTTCGTGAAGATTTTCATGACTGCACTCCAGGAGCTTATCTGGGCTGCCTGCCTAAAATAGCTTATGACAAATGCACATTTTTGTGAGCGGAAAAAACTTTAGACGTAAAAAACACCGGCACTTTACACATGCCGGGTCTTATACATAAATGATACAGATTTATATACATATCACGTTTATGAGAAAGCCTCTTTTCTTTCGCGGCCGTGCTGAATCTGTGCGGCCGGGTTCGGCCCGCTGTCTTTCGTTTGTTGGATGAGCCCGCCCCGGCACCCGTTTAAAAGGCTGTCCAGCTCCTGGCTGCACCTGATGGTCTCCGTCGCATTGATTCCGAATTTTTGCGCTGTCTCGAATAAAGTTAATCTTTTTTCTTCAATTTTGTTCATCGTGTGATCTCCAATTCTCGATTATTTTGGAAAACATAGGATGATAATAGTATAACCCATTTTGGCCAAGAAGGTTTTATTTCGTCAATATGACTAAAAAAGTGACAATTTTTGATACTCTTTTACACTTATTTTCAGCCTGTTTAAAAGAGGGATTTCCCGTCCGGAGGAAGAATACATAAAGGAATGCCATTTAAAAATGATGGGGGATTAACATGAAATTTGCGACAGGGGAACTGAACAGCCGAAAATTTGTCGGTCTGATTATTGATGATGACAAAATCTTAGATCTGCAAAAGGCTGAAAAAAAATTGTTTGAACTTGAGACGATTCCGGGTTCGCTGATCGAGTGCATTCAAAAAGGAGATAAGTTCGTCGCGCATGCCGGACAGCTTGCGGAATGGGCGAAAAAACCGAATGACGAGTCGGGTTCATTTATGTATGCGCTGTCTGACGTAAAGCTTTGCGCGCCTATTCCGAGACCTTCAAAGAACGTGATCTGCATCGGGAAAAATTATCGTGATCATGCCGTTGAAATGGGGAGTGAGACGGATATACCGGAGCATCCCATGGTTTTTACGAAAGCCCCGGCTGCCGTTACAGGACACGGAGAAACAGTGAACAGCCACTTGGACGTAACGGAGCAGCTTGATTATGAAGGGGAGCTTGCGGTAATCATATCAAAAAGCGGATCGCACATCTCCAAAGAACATGCGCTTGATCATATATTCGGCTATACAATTGTAAATGATATCACAGCGCGCGATCTGCAGAAAAAACATAAACAGTTTTTTATCGGCAAAAGCCTCGATACGACATGCCCGATGGGCCCGGTCATTGTACATAAGTCGGCCGTCAGTGATCCGCAAAGCCTGAAAGTTGAAACGCGGGTGAACGGAGAACTGCGCCAATCAGGATCAACGGGTGACATGATTTTTCCGATAGCTGAATTAATCGAGACGCTGTCAAAAGGGATGACGCTTGAAGCCGGTGACATTATAGCGACGGGAACGCCGTCCGGTGTCGGAAAAGGGTTTAAGCCGCCGAAATTTTTAAAGCCGGGGGACCGCATTGACATTACAATTGAACCGATCGGCACGCTGTCGAACCAAATCGGATAATTGTGTGTCTTTCGCACGATTGATAATGCTCCGAGCGGCTTGTTGTGGTACCATAAGTGAGGCAGATTGATCTGATAGGGGGAATTGAACATAATGACACATTGGCATATTACTTCATGGGTCGTTGCACTTATCCTGGTGTTTGTCAGCTACGGGCTGTACGGTGCCGGAAAAGCGAAGGGCGCAAAAATTACGCATATGATTCTGCGCTTATTCTACATTATTATTATTCTGACCGGAGCTGAGCTTTTTGTCCGTTTTGCGAATTGGAACGGAGAGTACGCCGGAAAAATGCTGCTCGGCATCATTACCATCGGACTGATGGAAATGCTCGTCATCCGCAAGAAAAAAGGCAAATCAACCGGCGGACTGTGGATCGGTTTTATTATCGTGCTCGTCCTGACGGTGCTGCTCGGCCTTCACTTGCCGATCGGTTTTCACGTATTTTAATCAATCGCTTGAAAAACCCGGATGCATCCGGGTTTTTTTAGTTGCGCAACTGGGCCGCTGAATGAGAAATGCCGTGTTGATGAGGCGAAAGAGATGTCCAGGATGCCAAAAGCGTCAATCACTCTTGTTGCCGCAAAAGCTACGGCTGTGATGGGTAAAAGCAAACGCCGGCCGTCAATCAGCGTGAAAAACAAAGCTGAATACATCAGGCGGCACCTATTTAAAAGGTGCCGCCTGTTTGTTACGCGGTGCCGTCTTGTCTTGCCGCTGAATACATAATGGAGCGCCGCCCGTCAGATGCCGTCCATTCAAATCTGTCGTGTTTACCCGAGTTGCCGCGGTGATGCTGCAGGGCGCATTGTGCGTCATCCGCCGAGAAGTGATAAAACGAAACGCCTTCACCGGAAAACAGTGCCTGATTATAGGAAAATACGCAATCATATACAGACAGGCCGAACCCGTGCAGATGGCTGAGAAACAGCAGAAACGTTTCATCGTCCAGCGAATCGAGCAAGGTTAACAGCGGCCGTTTGACCGCCTTTTCATAACGGATTTCTTCCCCGCCGAGCAGGGGGATGGTGTCTGCGCCGATTTCGGCCGAACCGCCGCAAATCTGTGCCGGCTGCCATCTGCCGTCGCGTTTCATCAATACGTCTGCGTTTCCGAGACTGTCTGCAAGCAGGATATCGCCTTCATCGTTTTCGACGAGGCAGATGCCGTCCTCTATCATCAGTGTGCCGCGCCCCCATTTGTTTTTTTCTGAGAAAAGCTGTTTTCGTTTCATAACCGTGCCCGTCTCCTTTGTTTGTTTCTTCTCTTCCGTTCTTTCCAAATCGGGCTTGTCTCATACAACTCTTAGTGGGACAAATCAACTATCTGCGTTTCTTTGCATAAACTGGGTAAAGTGCTGATAGAAACGAATTTGAAACCGACAGAAACGGGATTGGAGCTGATATCACATGTGTGGAATTGCGGGTTGGGTCGATTTTCAAAAGCAGCTCGTCCAAGAGAAACATATTATGAACAATATGATAGACACTCTTTCAAAACGAGGGCCTGATGATTCAAACGTCTGGGGAGAGCCCCATGTTTTATTCGGACATAAAAGACTTTCGGTCGTTGACATTGAAGGCGGCCGCCAGCCGATGGCCTGCACGCATCAAGAGGAAACGTACACCATCATTTATAATGGCGAGCTGTATAACACGGAGGAATTGCGGAAGGAGCTTCAGGCGAGGGGCCACCGTTTTGAGAGGACCTCTGATACAGAAGTGCTGCTGCACAGCTATATTGAGTGGCGGGAGGAGTGCGTGGACCGCTTGAACGGTATTTTCGCTTTTGCCATCTGGGATGAAAAGCGAAAGCGGCTCTTCGGGGCAAGAGACCGGCTCGGCGTCAAACCGTTTTTTTATAAAGAACACGGCTCTTCCTTTCTGTTTGGGTCGGAATTGAAAGCCATCCTTGCTCATCCTGATGTGAAAGCACGCACAGACAGCGGCGGACTTGCGGAAGTATTCGGACTCGGGCCGTCCAGAACTCCGGGCTGCGGGGTGTTTAAAGGAATTCACGAGGTGCGTCCCGCCCATGCGTTCACTTTCTCAAAGGACGGTTTGTCCATATGGCGTTATTGGAATGTAAAGAGCGAAAAGCATACAGACAGCTTCGATGAAACCGCCGCTCACATTCGGTACTTATTTCAGGATGCAGTGACACGCCAGCTCGTATCTGACGTGCCGGTTTGCACGTTTTTATCAGGGGGGCTTGATTCGAGCGCGATAACCGCGATAGCCGCCGCTCATTTTGAGAAACAAGGAAGAGATCCCCTTCATACTTATTCAATTGATTATGAGGAGAACAGCAAATTTTTTAAAGCGAGCGCCTTTCAGCCGAATGATGACGGCCCGTGGATCGATAAAATGACAAATGCATTCGGCACACAGCATCATAAGTGCGTGATTACGCAGGATCAGCTGGTTGAACATCTGGAGGAATCCGTTCTCGTCAGAGACCTGCCGGGCATGGCTGATGTTGATTCATCGCTATTATGGTTCTGCCGGGAAATTAAAAAAGATTTTGTCGTGAGCCTTTCCGGAGAATGCGCGGACGAAATTTTCGGCGGATATCCGTGGTTTCACACCGCGGCAGAAGAAGACGGATTTCCTTGGATGAGGTCGACTGAGGAGAGGGTCACGCTCTTGGATGAAAAGTGGCAAAAACGGCTGAATCTTAGAGAATACGTGAATGCGAGATATGAAGAAACCATTGCGGAAACGCCGCTGTTAGACGGTGAGACGGGAACAGATAAAGCGAGACGGCAGCTGTTCTACTTAAATATGCTTTGGTTTATGACAAATCTGCTCGACCGCAAAGACCGCATGAGCATGGGCGCAAGTCTTGAAGTACGGGTGCCGTTCGCCGACCACAGACTTGTGGAATACGTTTGGAATATTCCTTGGGAAATGAAAATGCATGGCAGCCGGGAAAAAGGCATTTTGCGGAAAGCGCTTGAAGGACTGCTTCCTGAAGATATTTTGTACCGCAAAAAAAGCCCTTATCCGAAAACGCATCACCCGAAATACACGCAGGGGGTCACAGAATGGCTGAAAACGATTTTGCAACAGAAAGATTCCGTGCTTCACACCCTGCTTGACAGAAAGAAGCTGGAAATGCTGCTGGAGACAGAAGGTTCATCTTTTCAGGTGCCGTGGTTCGGCCAGCTGATGAAAGGCCCGCAGCTGATCGCCCATCTTGCCCAGATCCATACATGGTTTGAGGCGTACCGTATCGATATAGAAGAATAACAGTGCCGCGACCGGTTTCCGCTGAAGGATATCGGTCTTTTTATTGTGAAACATATGGTACACTAAAAAACAGAGGAGTGATACCATGACCGAATATGAAACATGCGCCCAGCTTGCCGAGGCGCACTTTCCTTTATATAAACGGACTTTCTCATCCCTGCCGCCAAAAAACAGGCGGGCCGCATGGGCGGTGCTTGCTTTGTTTCACGAAGCTGATCGGCTCGATGTGCAGGAACTTGGGGGATTTGAACAGGCGGCACAAGACTTTCTGAACGGGGCACGCGCCGACGGCTTTTTGTGGGAGGCGCTCACCGATGTGCGGCAGCAATTTGCGCTTGAAGAAGAGCCGTTGCGTGAGTTTATCGCCGGCCACATCTCTGACAGAGAAAAAGTAACGTATCAAGAGTTTGATGACCTGCTGATGTACGCGGGCCAAACAGGCGGAGCCCTCGGCCTGCTTCTGCTGCCGGTTTGCGCGCGCCGGAACCAAGAGAAACTCCGCCATGCAGCCGTTTCATTAGGAGCAGCCATTCAGCTGACCCGGGTGCTTCTGGGGGTCCATACGGACGAGCTGGCGAAAAAGCGTCTCCCGCGCCAGGTGATGAAGCAATTCGGCTATACGGAAGAAGAGCTGGAGAGCCGTACCGTCAACAAAGCTTTTATGAATGTATGGGAGTACATCGCATTCGAGGCCGAGGCGTATTTCGAGGAGGCGTCTGAAGAGCTGGAGCTGTTTCCGTTATACTCAAGGCCCGCCGTTACCGGTTTGCTGGCACATTACCGGTCAGAGCTCGGTGACATGAGAAAACGGCTTTCGCAAGCATAAAAAAACGCCCGGCTTCTTAACGAAGCTCCGGGCGTTTATGCAATCCCTTTTTGAATCCAAATCCGCGACCGCCATCTTCTGTACATAAGAATGCCTCTGACCCATTCATCCGCGATAAATGAAATCCAGATGCCCATAAGCCCCAATCCGAAATGGATGCCGAACAGATAAGCGAGAGGCAGTCCGATACCCCACATGGAAATCATCGCCATGTAGACGGGGAATTTTGCATCTCCGGCAGCCCGCAGCGAGTTGATGATAATGACATTAAATGAACGGCCGGGCTCAAGAATGATCGTCATGGCGATCAGCATGCTCGCCGTCGCAATAATGTCAGGACTGCTTGTGAAAATTCCGATCAGCTGTTTTGAAAACAAGGTCATGATCACGGATGTCAAAGCGGCAATGCCAAGCGCCCAGTACAGACTTTTCATGCAGCGGTCATAAGCGTCGTCAAACCGTTTGGCGCCGATATATCTGCCGATCAAAATCTGTGTGCCCTGGCTGATCGCCGTTCCGAACAGCAGGATAAACATGGTGATGTTTTGTGTATAAACCTTTGTTGTAAGCGCCTGAGCGCCCATAATGGCGATAAAATAAGTGACAACCATTTGTGAAATGTTATAAGACAGCTGTTCGCCGGCAGACGGAATCCCGATTTTCAGGAGTTTCCGCAAGTGCTCTTTATGGACGTGAAAAATCTTTTGCCATGTCAGACCGAGTCCGATGCGTTTTTTGACGATCACAATCATCGCGATGAGCCCGATGATCCGCGCAAAGGACGTTGACATCGCAACACCGGCGACGCCTAACACCGGAAGGCCGAGCGGCCCGAAAATGACAAGAAAGTTTCCGGCAATATTTAAAATATTCATCCCGATCGTAACGAACATCGTATCCTTCGTATGACCGTAGCTTTTTAAAATGGCGCTGAACGTCATAATCAAAGCCTGAATGAAGGACAGCCCGCCGACCACCTGCAAAAAGACTTTGGCATCCGGCATCAATTCATTGGAAAGACCCATCACATGAAGCAGCGGAACGGCCGCAAAAAATATGGCGGCGCTGATGGCGAGACTGATGACAAAGTTCGCTCCTATTGATACATAAGCCACTTCCTGCGCCTCTTTTTTCTGTTTAGATCCTAAAAACTGTGAAATCACAATTGTCGTACCCGTAGCGATAAAGCTGAACATCACGATAATTAAATTTAAAATCTGATTGCTGACACCCACGGCCGCCACACTGTTGTCAGAGTATTGGCTAAGCATAAGAGTGTCGGCGTTTCCCATAAACATATATAATGAAACCTCAATAAATATCGGCCAAGTCAGCGCGTATAATGAGAGTTTGTGATCAGAGGATTGTTTGAATGCAGCCCGTTTTAAAATCGCTTGTTTCATTTCTTTTAACCCCTTTCCTGAAAAAATCAACGTTTAAAAGTGTACCTCCATTTTCTTATAATAAAAAGGGAGAGAAACGAAACTTCTTGCAAAAATCCGACTTAAAAAGGAGGGCCGGAAATATGTCCTTTCTCGAGTTCACAGTCCCTCCGTTCCCGGTCTTTATCGCTGCGGGAGAAGGAGTGTTCAAAAAAGGCGAAACCCATGTGAGACGGGTCTTCCCGGTGTTTGATCTGCTGTATGTGAAAGAAGGCGTCCTCTACATTACAGAAGACGAAAACGCCTTTTCCGTTGAAGCGGGAGAATATATTCTGCTTTCTCCCGGGCTTGAACATTACGGAACAAAAGGCAGTGAAGAAACGACATCCTATTCGTGGCTTCATTTTGAAGGAGCGGATTATGAGGTGACGGAAACCACCGGGAACAACTGGTCGGAGCTGAGGCGAAAAAAAGGGAGCTTTGAAGAGCCGTCCCGCTACCGCTTGTCCCTGCCGCAAAAAGGGAAGGTGAGACGCCCGCAGTTTATGGCCGGGCAATTCAGTGTGCTGACAGATGAAAGCGCCGAGAACTCCGACCTGCCGCTCAGAAAGCAGATTCTGTTTGAAGAGCTGCTGCTCCATCTTCAGAAAGAAGCGTTCCAAATCCCGTCCGCAAAGGAAAGAGTCGCATGGGAGGCCGCCCGGTACCTGCAGGAGCACTATCAGGAGAAAACAACCATCAAAGCGCTCTCTTCGGCTCTTCATTACAACCAAGACTACGTGACCCGCTGCATGCAGCAGGTGCTCGGCGTCACGCCCGGCCAGTATACGAACAAAGTCAGAATGACGGAGGCGAAACGTCTTTTGTCCGCAACCAATGACAAAATGGGGGCGATCGCGGACGCCATCGGCATGGAGGACCCAACCTATTTTTCCAAACTGTTTAAACAGATTGAAGGCATTTCGCCGCTTGAATACCGCAAATTCGTAAGCCGGAAAACGGACTGACCTAATACCAGAGAACAGAAGAGGGATCGGTAAGCATGAAAATGACAATTTACGACGTGGCCGAAAAAGCGGGCGTCTCCATCTCGACCGTCTCGCGGGTCATCAACAATACGGGGAGGATCAGTGACAAAACCCGCCGGATGGTGCTCCGTGTCATGGAGGAGATGGACTATCATCCGAATGTTCACGCATCCGCTTTGACGGGCAAAAAGACGAATATGATCGGCCTGATCACCCCGGACATTTCAAACCCGTTTTTCGGGGAACTGGCGAAAAGCATTGAAGACAGCGCCGGTGTACTTGGGTTTCATATCATTATCTGCAGCACCGATTATCAGCCTGAAAAAGAAACGAAGTATTTTTCGATGCTGCGGCAGAAGCAGGCGGACGGCATTATATTCGCGACGGGACTTGATCATGATGACAGCGTCACGGCGCTTGATGATATTGTGAAATCGGGCATCCCGCTTGCGATGATTACGCAGGATAAACCGCTCGCGCCGATGGACGTCGTCATTATCGATGACTTTCTCGGCGGCTATACGGCGGCTGAGCATCTCATATCTTTAGGCCATGAAAGAATCGCCTGTATCGTCGGAAACGGCTCGACCACGGGTGAAAGAGACAGAATCAAAGGTTTTCAAAAAGCGCTGCGGGAAGCGGGGATGACACTAGATGAATCGCTGGTCATACCGACGGAATATTCGCTGGAAAGCGGAAAACAGGCAGCGGGCGAGCTGTTTGACAGAGACCTTCCGACCGCCGTTTTCGCCTTTAATGATGTCTTGTCATGTGCGGCGATACAGGCGGCGCGCTCCCGGGGCATTCGGGTGCCGGAAGACTTGTCCGTCATCGGCTTTGACAATACCATTCTCGCTGAAATGACGGCACCGCCGCTCACGACGATTTCTCAGCCGATCCGCGAAATGGGGCGGCGTGTCGTTGAACTTCTCATTGATGAGATTCAAGGGAAGAAAAAAACAAAAAGCAAAATCATTTTATCTCCGGAACTCGTCATCAGGCATTCTACGGCACCGGTAAAAACGCGCCCTCAGCGATAAGGCGCGTTTTTTTCTGTGAAAAACATTGTCAAACGAGCGAAAAGCATTGTAAAATTAAAACAGCTTTTGAGAAAGCGCTTGCGCAAATACTGCGGATTGCAAGCAAAGAAAGCAAACAGCTTGAGTTGTAAATAAAGCGCTTTCAAAATAATGATTTCTGTTTAATAAGAGAAACCGCTTGCGCCATTACGGCATGCGGCCTCAAGAAAAAGGAGCGGTGATAGATGACAGATCAAGTCAGGTGTGCGGTGCTGGGATTAGGACGATTAGGGTATTTTCATGCGAAGCATTTAGCCGGCGAAGTGCGGGGAGCCGAGCTTGCGGCCGTCTGTGACCCGATGAAGGGGAAGGCGGAAGCGTGTGCGAAAGAATTAGGAATCGCCAAATGGACGGAGAATCCGTATGAACTGCTGGAAGATCTCACGGTTGACGCCGTCATCATTGTCACGCCGACAAGTACACATGCGGAAATGATCATGAAGGCGGCTGAAAACGGCAAGCACATCTTTGTTGAAAAGCCGCTCACCCTGAGTCTTGAGGAATCGATAAAAGTCATGAAAAAAATCGAAGAAACGGACGTCATCTGCCAGGTCGGTTTTATGAGGCGGTTTGATCCGGCATACGCCGACGCGAAAAGAAGAATCGACGCCGGGGAAATCGGCAGACCCATTTATTATAAAGGATTTACAAGAGATCAAGGCGCACCGCCCGCGGAATTTATCAAACATAGCGGAGGGCTTTTCATTGACTGCTCGATTCATGATTACGACATCGCGAGATATCTCATGAATGCCGAGGTTACGTCTGTCAGCGGGCACGGGAGGATTTTAAAGCACCCGTTCATGGAGGAGTGCGGCGATGTCGATCAGGCATTAACGTATCTTGAGTTTGATTCGGGCGCGGCCGGCGATGTGGAGGCAAGCCGAAATTCTCCGTACGGCCATGACATCCGCGCGGAAATTATCGGGACGGAGGGAAGCATTTTAGTCGGCACGCTGCGGAAAAGCCATGTCACCATTTTAACGGAGTCAGGCAGCAGCTACGAAATTAT
This sequence comes from Bacillus sp. ZY-1-1, assembly GCF_003047165.1. Classification (NCBI taxonomy): domain Bacteria; kingdom Bacillati; phylum Bacillota; class Bacilli; order Caryophanales; family Bacillaceae; genus Bacillus; species Bacillus sp. ZY-1-1. The sequence goes on along the minus strand of NZ_CP027061.1, from coordinate 2,844,323 downwards.
TCCGGATTTTCAAGCCCGCTTTAAAGACGCTTACCGTCTGGAGCTTGAGCACTTTGCCGAATGTGTGAAAAAAGGGGAAACGCCGATTGTGACAGACATCGATGCCGCGATTAACTTAAAAATCGGGATCGCCGCGACGGAATCTTTTAAAACCGGAAGGCCTGTAAAGCTTACCCCGGGCGCCCCCGGCTATGCCGGATTATGATAGATTCGAAGTAAAAAAGCAAAGGCCCGGCATGCCTTTGCTTTTTTATGATTCATATGAGAAAAAAATGTAGTCAGTCGGCACGCCTTTATAGCCCATTTGGTGAAGCATCGCGCTTATATTGCCGCGATGGTATGTGCCGTGATTCACAATATGCCGGATCACATCGGCATATGTCGTCCGGAGCGTTCCCATGCGCGGATGAGAAATGGAGATCGGGCCTTTCGTGTTCTCCATTTCTCTTAAAAATTCGCTGTATTCTTTGTCCAGTTCAGTCATTCTATGTTCAATCGCCTCAAAATCTCCGTCAAGCTTTTCAAATTGATCAAACTGCGAGACGATTTGTTCGTAAGTTTCTCCGTAAAGCACGTGAAGCCAAATGTAATCAGCCCGGCATATATGCACAAGCACGGCGTTCAAAGTCGGAAAAACACTATCCAGTTCCTGCTGTAAGCTTGCCGCGGGCAGGGTCTTCAGATGCTGAATAACTTGCTCATTTGCCCATCTGTGGTAGTGATACAGCTTTAAAATGTCTGACATTCCAATTCCCCCTTTTCCTTCCGGTACATTCAACATGGCCTGGCCGAATTCCTTTTATCGAAACAAAAGCGCCGCAAAATAAAAAGCAGCACCCCACATCACCAATGCCGAGCATTGATTCAGGATGCCGAGGAGCCGGCCGCCTGTATCCGCGGTTTCGTTTAATAAAAGATTACGTCACGATGGCGCCGAGCGCTTCTGCGAATGTAACGGCATGAGACGGAGAGATGCGGCATCCTTTCAGCTTATCAAGCGAGACGTGCAGATGATCAAATGTGCACGTGCTGATATCCATATTAAAAAGAGACGTGCCGATGAAGTTTGCGCCGTTCAAATCACAGACGTCAAGATCTGTGTATTCAAGAACAGCATCATTCCACTCACTTTCTGAAAGGCCGCACGAGTCAAAACGGACATGCTTCATATTGGAATAGCTGAAGGAGCTGTAATTTGCGAGGCAGTCTTCAAACCGTACATGACGCATGGCGGAATCCGCCAGATTCAAGCCGAGAAGTTTTGAATGCTGAAACGCCGTTCTATGGATGATGCTTCCGCTGAAATCAGCGTTTGAGACATCACATTTGTCAAACAGGACATCCGTACATTCCATATGTCTGAAAGAGACATCCGTAAAAACGGTGTTTCTGAAAATGACTTTTTCGGCGCGCAGGCCGTCCAGTTTGCCGTTTACGATGCCGTTTTCAATGATGACTTCTTTGAGCTCCTCATCCTGAAGCGCTTCAGTGAAAGAAAGCACCGGCAATTCTTTCGGGATTTTCGGTTTTTGGATCGTATTCATCTCATACTCCCTTTTCTAAACATAATAGCTGAAATCGGCAATTGGCAGATATCGTTTTCGCCCCTGCCCACCCTTGCCGAATTGCGTGTTGCTTACTGAACAAAGGGTAATATCAAAGCGGGATCGCGTCAATAGCGGCGCTTATAAAAGCTTCATTTCGTTTGAACTCATCCGGCACGCCGAAAGATAACAAAACAAAGCCCTTATAAGGGATGCCAAGGGCTTTTGTCTGTTTCAGGCGAGTTCTTTATACATGATCACATGCGGGCCGATGCCGGGTATGTCAAAGGGGCTGCCCGTGCTTTTCCAGCCGAGCTTTTCGTAATATCCCTTCACGTGGCATCTGGCGTTGCACCAGACAAGCGCCGCCCCCATATCTGCCAGTTTTCGTTCCGCATAGGCGATTAACGTGCTTCCCGCTTTTTGCGTCCGGTATTCTTCAAGCGTTGCCATGCCGCGCAGCTGGTAGGCGGGCGCCGCCTGTAAAGCCTGCTGGTTCTGTGGGTAGAAAGAAGCGATGCTGATCAATGTCCCGTCGTAAAAACCTCCGAGATGAAATGCTCCTTTGACGCTGTCCTGATCATATTTACAATCCTCAATCGTCTGATGGGGGCGCAGCACGCTGTGTCTGATCGCGTATGTGTCTTCTGCGGTGATGGGTTTTACTTCAACCATGAAAAAATCCTCCTTTGCTTGATTCTTTTTCTGTATCGTACCATGAAAAAGCCGCCTGTCGTATCAGGCGGCCTCTTCCGCGTCAATGCAAATATACATCAGCCCGCTTTTCATCCTTTTGCTTAATATAAGCTGCAAGTTCTGATGTCAAATCAGAACGGAGAAACGGGGTGATTAAATAAATTCCGTTAAACAGTTCGCACGCCGTGTCGAGAAGCGACTTGGCGATGGCGAGGCCTTCGGTTTTCTGCTTTTGCTTGTCTTCGCCGGCGAGCGCCATTTTTTCCCGGATGCTGTCTGACAGCTTAATGCCCGGGATTTCATGATGAATAAACTCTGCGTTGCGGCTGCTCGTTAACGGCATAATTCCGATATACACCGGTGTTTTGAGATGTTTCGTTTCATGATGAATGTCAATGAGCTGCTGCTCCGAGTAGACAGGCTGGGACACGAAGTAGTCAGCTCCGCACTCGATTTTTTTCTCCAGCCGTTTTACCGCTTTATCAAGATGGCGGACATTCGGATTAAATGCTCCGGCTACGGAAAAGTTCGTTTTCTTGCCGAGCGGTTTCCCTGATAAAGAAATGCCTTCGTTGAATTGTTTAATCAGCCTGATCAAGTCAAAGGACGTTAAATCATAGACGGAGGTAGCCCCCGGAAAGTCGCCGATTTTTGAAGGATCGCCCGTGATGGCTAAAATGTCGGTGAGCCCGAGCGTATCCAGCCCCATTAAATGTGACTGAAGGCCGATGATGTTGCGGTCTCTGCATGTAATGTGAACGAGAGAACGGATATCAAGGCGTTCTTTCAGCAATGAACCGCAGGCGGCATTGCTGATCCGCGGTGTCGCCAATGAATTGTCGGCGAGCGTCAGCGCTTCTATGCCGGTTTCTTTTAATTCAGCCGCCGCTTGCAGAAATTTGTCAAAATTCAATTTTTTCGGCGGATCAAGCTCTACGATAATTGACCGTTTTTGAGCGGCGATTTCGTTTAAACCCGGCTCGGTCCGTTCATTCCGGACGGAGATGACTTCTTCTTCACGTCTGATTTTCACTTCTTTATCAGTGACGGGAGAAAGTCCGCAGACCGCTTCAGCCATGGCTCTGATATGGTTTGGCGTCGTACCGCAGCAGCCGCCGATAATGCGCGCGCCCTGAGTGCGGAACTGTACGGCGCTCTCCCGGAAATAGGCATCGTCCGTATCATAAACAAGCCGGCCTTCTTCTAAAGACGGGAGGCTGCTGTTCGGATAGACCGATAAATAAGCGTCACGGAATATCGGCACTTCGGTGAGCGCTTCAATCATGTGGTACGGGCCGAGCCGGCAATTGATTCCCGTTATGTCAGCGCCGAGATCGGCAATTGACCTGAGGGCTTCCCGAAGCGGCGTTCCGTCCTGCAGCACGCCCTGTTCGTGCATGGATACATTCAGCATAATCGGAAGTTCCGTTTCTTTTCTCGCTATCTTCAGCACTTCGCGCGCCTCTTCTAAATCATAGTATGTTTCCAGGAGCAGACCGTCCGGCTCTTCGTAAAGCAATAAATAAAGCTGCTCCCGAAAGCTGCGTTTAATCTCCTCCAGGCTGTAGGCGTTTTTGTTAAATGTGCGGATGCCGCCCATCGTTCCCAATACATAAGCGCCGTCTGAGGAAGCGCGCGCGATTCTGACCGCCTCCTGATTGATTTTTTTCGTTTCATCCTCAAGTCCGTATCTTGAGAGCTTAATAAAATTCGCGCCGTACGTATTTGTCTGGATGATGTCTGCCCCGGCTTCGACGTAAGCCTTATGTATCCGCTTGATTTCCTCGGGCTTTGATACGTTCAGTTCCTCAAAACATCTGTCAATGCCGTAGGAATAGAGGAGAGTGCCCATCGCGCCGTCCCCGATTAAAATCCGTTCTTTTAAGTCTTGTAATAGTCCCATTGTTTGCCTCCTTCGTCGCATTCAGCAAGGAAAAAAGAGAAATAAAAAAAGTCTTCTTAAGAAGAAGACTTTGTAATCATTTGTCTCTCTTCTTATCTTCCAAGCTGTTTTTAGCTTGCTGGATTTAGCACCTTGGTCATGGTTTGGGTTAAACCATTACACCGGTTGCTGAAGCGTCGTCGGGCCAGTCCCTCGGCTTCTCTTGATAAGAACGTTCATGTAATTGTCATGGGTTTCCAAAACTTAACTGTGAAAATCCCTTTCTCCAAATTTACCGAAAATAGAGACAATAATCAATAGGAATCACATAATTTATCTAAAATTAATAAATTGAACGTCAATCGGCAGGTCTGCCCCGCGGACGGCTGCAATAATCTGCTGCAGATCATCTTTATTTTTTCCGGTGACGCGCACTTGGTCGTCCTGAATCTGCGACTTGACCTTCAAGCCGGAGTTTTTAATCACCGCGTTGATTTTTTTGGCGCTGTCTTTATCAATGCCCTGTACAAGCTTCGCGCGCTGGCGCACCGTGCCCCCTGAGGCATTTTCGATTTTGCCGTATTCAATGTTTTTCGTCGGCACGTCCCGTTTGATCAGCTTGCCGCTCAGCACATCTTTGAGCTGATTCAGTTTAAACTCGTCATCAGAAATCAGGACAAGTTCTTCCTTTTCTAAAGTTACATCGCTTTTAGATCCTTTAAAGTCATAGCGCGTGCCGATTTCTTTCAGCGTCATCTGAATCGCATTCTGCACTTCGGGAAATTCAACTTTGGATACAATATCAAAAGAACTTTCTTTTGCCATGAGAAAACCTCCTATAACATTTCACTTATGAGTTGATTATAGTAGAATAAAGAGAAATGTCCAACTGCATAAAGCATGAATTTATGCATATTGGAAAAAATGAGAAAAACATCAGCCCCATACGGGCGAATCAGGAAGGACGATAACATGAGACCAGGGCAGCAGCTCACGCTTAGTATAGATCACCAAACCGATTTCGGTTATTTTTTAACCGACGGCGAGGATACGGTTCTTTTACATAACAGTGAAATTACAGAGGATATTGAAGACAGAGATGAAGTGGACGTATTTATTTACGTCGATCATCAGGAAAGACTCGCGGCGACGATGAAAAAGCCGCTCATCAGCTTTTATGACTACGGATGGGTGGAAGTGACGGACGCTGTGGAGGATATGGGCGTATTCGTCGACGTCGGTCTGTCAAAAGACGCGCTCGTCGCAACGGAGCACCTGCCTCCGTACAAATCCGTCTGGCCGCAAAAAGGCGACAGACTGTATTGCATGCTGAAGGTGACAAGCCGCGGACGCATGTTTGCCAAGCCGGCGCCTGAGGATATCATCAGTGAATTATTTACGGATGCAGAGGAAGACGTCATGAATAAAGACCTGACAGGCACGGTGTACAGACTGATCGCATCAGGCTCTTTTCTGATTACCGATGAAGGCATCCGCGCGTTTATTCACCCTTCAGAAAGAAAAGAAGAGCCGAGACTCGGCAGCCGCGTGACGGGGCGTGTCATCGAGGTGAAGGAAGACGGCTCCGTCAACATGTCCCTGCTGCCGAGAAAGCAGGATGCGCTTTCGGTTGACGCGGAGGAGATTCTGACCTATCTGAGATCAAGAAACGGCGCGATGCCTTACGGAGACAAAAGCGATCCTGACGATATCCGCGAACGGTTTCATTTAAGCAAAGCCGCCTTTAAGCGGGCGCTCGGGCACCTGATGAAAAACGGCAAAGTGTATCAGAAAGACGGCTGGACATACGAAAAACAATAAATTTTCTGCAAAAACATCGGTGAACCAAAACCGGTGTTTTTTATTTTCTCAAAAGCTTCTATGCCCTCATTTGTTTATCACCCTGCCGAACATACATATTTTATTGAAATAAAATATTCTGACATCCGAACCGATATATAACTATAGAAAAAAACAAAAGGAGAGTTTCAATGAGAAAAATGGCGATATTTGCGGCTGTACTGCTGCTTGCGCTCAGCACGGCGGGATGTGCCGGCAAATCCGAGGGGGCGGCGGCTGAAAAAACGAAAACAATCGGCATCATGCTGACAGACAACGGCCTCGGCGACCAATCATTTAATGATTCAGGCTTTCAAGGTTTGATGAAAGCAAGAGACGAGCTCGGCATCACATTTGATTACAGAGAAATAAAAGACACCGGTACGTACGAAAAAGGACTGACCCAGCTTGTCCGGGAAGGCAATGATCTTGTTGTGGGGCTCGGTTACAGCATGCAGGCGGATTTAGAAAAGGTCGCCAAAAAATATCCGAAGCAGCGGTTTGTGCTGATTGATTCTGTATCAGACCTGGATAATGTCACCTCCGTCACGTTTAAAGAGGATGAAGGAAGCTTCTTAGCCGGAGCGCTCGCGGCTATGACGAGCAAAACCGGCACGATCGGATTTATCGGCGGTTCAGATGCCGACGTCATTAAACGGTTTAAGAAAGGCTATCTGAAAGGCGCGGAATCAGTCAAACCGAACATCCGCGTGCTGTCGGAAATCAGCGGTACGTTTGATGATGATAAGCTCGGGAAGCGCATCGCCAAAAACATGATCCGAAAAAAAGCCGATGTCCTGTTTACGGCGGCCGGCTTCACGGGTGTCGGCGCACTGAAAGAAGCGGAGGCGCGAAAAGTATACGCCATCGGTGTTGACAGCGATCAATATTACACCGCCGAGCACGCCGTTATCTCTTCTTTAGTGAAAAACGTCGACCATGTCATCTATGAATTGGCGAAAGATTTAAAAGACAACAAGGAGATCAAAAGCGGTGAGATCGTTTACGGACTGAAGGAAAACGGCATGGACTTAGCCAAGATCAGAGTTGTCAAAAACGCAGGCGGGCTGACGAAAAAGATCACGGATATGAAAAACAGTCTGATTGAAAAAGGAGGCGATCGGAAGTGACATTACGGACAAGGCTGCTCGTTAACGCAGCCGTTACGATGATTTGCTTCGCCGCCGTCATCGGCTTTACCATCGTAAACATGATGAAGATTCAGGCTTCAAATGAAGATGAAGTGGACGCGCTGTTAAACGTCCAGGAAGCAAAAGCCGACCTTAATACGTTAAAAGAAAGCATAACCGGTTATTCCTATACGCTCGCAGACGCCCAGAGAGAAGATGTACGAAGCTATATGAAAAGCAGCTCAGACAAACTGGCGGCGCTCAAAAAAACGATGACGGACGATGCGGACAAAGCCGCTTATGACAAACTCGCCAAAAAATACGAATCGTGGCAGGCGGAGGCGGACGCTGCTCTTGATTCGAAAAGCCCGGCTGAAGCGACAAGGACGGCGGCCCGCATCAACGGTCTTCTGAATGATATTTATATGCTGAATCTGAAAAGCCGGGATCACTATGAAGACATGCAGAAGCAGACGGCTGACCAGATTCAGTTTATCGTTTACAGCGCAGCCGTGCTGACCATCGTGATACTTGCTGTCACCGTCATATCTTCCATCAGGCTGACGAAGAGAATTGCAGGGCCGATCCGCCGCATGGCTGAAAATGCCCGTCGTATTGCAGCGGGGAACCTTGCCGTTGAAATGCTTGATTATAAAGGGAAGGACGAACTGAAAGAGCTGAATGACTCATTCGGAATGATGGCTGAACAGCTCCGCACCTTAATTCAGGCGATCGGAGAGGTCGGCCGTGAAGTCGAGACTTTTGCGGAAGGTTTGACGAAGGAAAACCAGACGCTGAAGGACATGACCGAGCAGGTGTCCGTATCGACGGAAGAAATGGCGCAAGGCTCCCAAACCATTTCAGAAGATCTGCAGCATGCGGTGCAATTCATTGAACAAATGGATGAACATTCAAAGGCGAACGCCGAACGTTCAAAACAAACGACGAGAAGCAGCGAAGAGACGATTGCTGCGGTGGCTGCGGGGCGAGGTGCTTTAGCCGAGACCAAGCAAGCCATTGATAAAAGCAATGAGACATCAAAAGAGATTTCCGAAGCCGCCGATCTCTTCATAGAGCATGCGGCAGGCATCAGTATGATGGCGCAGACCGTTTCCGACATTGCGGGCCAGACCAATCTGCTGTCCTTAAACGCCGCAATCGAGGCGGCCAGAGCAGGCGAGGCCGGAAAAGGATTTGCCGTCGTTGCCGAGGAGATACGGAAGCTCGCAGACGGATCAGCCAAAGCGACCGCGCAGATTTTCGATATGGTAAAGCAAATTGAAGACGGCATCACATCTATTACCGGAGCTGTCACGACCGGCGTCGCTTTAGCGGACAGACAGCAGGAGCTGATGGAGAAAACGTCAGAATCATTCGCCCATATTGAACAAAAAGCCGCCCATATTAAGGCGGAGCTTACTCAATTGGACGGACGGATCATCGAATCGAAACAGCTTGGTGAGCAAGTGCTGCATCATGCCGAAAGCATCAGCGCTGTCGTTCAGGAAACGGCTGCAGGAAGCGAAGAGATTTCTGCCTCCGCGCTTGAGCAGCTGTCTTCTTTTCATAAAATGGCGGAAAGCGTCAATAATCTGGTGAGCCTGACAGAGCGGTTTAACGATCAGGTCCGCCGGTTTACTTTGTAACAGACATCCGTGCGCAAAAAACAGCCCTCTTTCTTCTAAGACAAGAGGGCTGTTTTGCTTTTACAGATGGTCCGGTTTTTTGGAATTCTGGTTTTTTCCCGCCTGCCGGTTTTTTTCGGCAAGCCGGTTCTTTTTCTGATTTACGGCGTTATTGTCCAACGGTTTTTTGTCATCATCTTTCATGCGGCAAAGCCTCCCTTCTGTCCGTTAGGATGCCCGCCCGCATTGAAATTATGGCTTCAGGAAAAAAATCGCGAGCGTGCCCGGCCCGGAGTGGGCGCCGATCGCAGAGCCGATTGAATGAAGAATGATTTCTTTCGGATGGAACGCTTCTTCAATCATTTCCTTCATCCCAATCGCCGTCTCTTCATTATCTGCATAGCTGATTCCCACGGTTTGATCCGCCCAATCGCCGCCTTCTTCCTTCATCATTTCTATAATCCGTTTAAACAGTTTCTTCTGTCCGCGCAATTTTTCGAGCGGCACGAGCCTGCCGTCATCCACATGCAGAATCGGTTTGATGTTCAAAAGCCCCCCGACAAAAGCGGACGTTTTTGAAATTCTGCCGCCCCGTGCGAGATAGGCGACGTCATCGACCGTAAATATATGTTTCATCCGTGCGCAAAAGTTCTTTACAGACGTTTCGATTTCTTGTATTGTATTCCCGTTAACACAGAGTGTTTGCGCGTGCATCACCGCGAGGCCGCAGCCCAATGAAGCGCATTTGGAATCTACAATCCGTAAATCAAAATCGGGAAATTCCTCTTTTACTTCATTGGCGATCATTACGGCCGTCTGATAGGTGCCGGAAAGACCTGAGGAAAAGGCGATGTATATCGCCGGTTCTCCCAGTTCCGCGTATTGTAAAAATACTTTTTTTATCGTATCCGGTGATGCCTGGGATGTTTTCGGAACTTTCCCTTCCCGCATCGCTTGAAAGATATGATCCGCCTGAATGGTGACCGCGTCCTCATATTCGTTTCCGTCAAGTGTTACGTGCAGCGGAATGAACCCGATCCGGTTTTCTTCAATATAAGATTTCGGCAGGTCAGAGGCGCTGTCAGCAATAAGGTGAACTGTCATCATAATTCCCTTCTTTCCGGTTGGTGAGAGTGATGCCAACTATATCATATAAATTTGGCAAAATAGTGTTCAAAACTTTATTTTAAGGGAAAAGCTAATAATGAAAATGAGCGGAGGAGCAAGCCATGGTACTAGAACAAGTAAAAAAATTAGCAATCGTCGTCATCGGCGCGTTTCTGTATGCGGCGGGACTGAATTTATTCCTGATACCGGCGAATGTATATGCCAGCGGTTTTACCGGTGTCGCCCAGCTGCTGTCAAGCGTCGTTGATCAATACGCCCCCTTTTATATTTCGACAGGAGTTCTCATGTTCCTCTTAAACATTCCCATCGGTGTGTTAGGGTGGCTGAAAGTCGGCAGATCATTCACCGTGTACAGCATATTAAGCGTAGCGCTGACGTCCGTCTTTATGGGGATTCTCCCGGAAATGAGACTGTCACACGATATTCTTCTGAATACCGTATTCGGAGGAGTCATCTCAGCTATCGGCATCGGTTTAACGCTGAAATTCGGCGCTTCGACAGGCGGTCTTGATATCGTGTCGATGGTGCTGGCCAAATGGAAGGATAAACCGGTCGGCACATATTTCTTCATTTTGAACGGGATTATCATTTTGACGGCAGGATTATTGCAAGGATGGGAGAAAGCATTATATACCCTTGTCGCTCTGTATGTCACAACAAGGGTGATTGACGCCATTCACACGCGCCACATGAAACTGACCGCCATGATCGTTACAAAAAAAGCTGATGAAATCAAAGAAGCGATTTACGGGAAAATGGTCCGAGGCATTACGACGGTGCCGGCAAAAGGCGCTTACACAAACGAACAGAAAGAAATGATGATCATCGTCATCACGCGGTACGAATTGTATGACCTTGAGAAAATCGTGAAAGAAGTCGACCCGAAAGCCTTCACAAACATCGTGCAAACGACGGGGATCTTTGGTTTCTTCAGAAAAGACTGATAGGAGCGGATAGAATGAAGTGGCTGTTTGGCCTGTTATTACCGGTCATTTTATTGATCGGATGCAGCAGTCAATCCGGGCAGAAGGAGCCCGCTGAGGAGGTATCCGGAGAGATGAATGAACAGCAAGCGGAATTAGCCGTAAATCCTGTGCAGACAGATCAGCAGATCGAATTTCAAATGTCTTTAAAAAACAAAAGCGAAAGCCCGATCGATTTCACATTCAGCTCAGGGCAGAAATTCGAACTGACCGTACATGACCAACATCACAAAGAACTGTACCGCTATTCAAAAGACAAAATGTTTACCCAGGCGTTTCAGACCGTGACCTTAATGCCGAATGAAACGTATGACTTTTCAGATGTGTGGAAAAACGTGCCCGGTCCGGGAACATACACGGTGACGGTGACGTTTTTAGGGAAGTCCGATCAGATCGGAAAAAGACTGAAAACGGTAAAAACATTTGAAGTAAAATAAAAAAGCGGCGCCCTCATCTAAACGGGGCGCCTTTTTTTATTGCAATTTCTCCAGCTGATCCTGAAATTGGTGCAGCTGCTGACGTTCTGCATCCGTCGAATTGGCGTACGCGGAAGACACGGCATTTTTGGCGCGTGAGACAGCTTTTTCCTGGTCGCCGTCCTCGAAACCGTTAGCAATCATGACGGCCTGCTGGACAAATGACTTGGCTTGAGAAAACAGTTCGTTTCTCATTAAAAGTCAACCTGCCTTTCAGCCGAATCTTTTGCTGCATCATGCTGTGCTTCCTCTAATGTAGACCGATATGGAAATCTTGCGTCATGAAGACTGACAGAGTCCTTGCCTTGCTGAATAAACCGTTTTGATTTGTTTCGTTTACCCATTGCAATGTCCCCCTTCCATATTTAGACGAGATGAGTCGTCTGTTTTAGTATGGGCGGAAGGCTTTGTGTTATGAGCGGGAAAACCTCACAGGGAGAAATAGGATTTTAAAAATTCGGCGATTCCGTCCGCTTCATTTGAACCCGTGACGCGATCGGCGGCCTGTTTGACTTCATCCGTGCCGTTTCCCATCGCTACGCCGCACCCGGCAAATCGGAGCATTTCAAGATCGTTGTCTTCGTCGCCGAACGCGATGATCCGTTCTCTCGGCACTTGGTAATAGTCGCTGATTTTCTTCAGGCCGACCGCTTTATTCATCCCGTGTTTAATAATTTCAATCACATGCCAAGGAGCCGCCCATCTTCTGTGGTCAATGACCTCGGCGTGCACATCGGATAAATGCGCGCGTATGTCCGCGACGTCCTCTTCCTTCGCGTGAATCAATACGGACGTCACATCCTCTTGGACCGTTTCGCGCAGATCGCCGAATGTGACATTCGCCGTATTCATATGAAACGCCTCAATTAAATGCTCATCATGATAATGGAAGTACACATCATCAATGATCTCAGCGAGCACATTATGTATTTGGTAGGTCTCTGTAAGTTCGGCAAGCTGTCTGACCACATCGACAGATAAAGACGTGTGGTATCGTCCCCATGACTCGTCTTTCGGGTGGTGGACAAACGCTCCGTTAAAATTGACAATCGGCGTTGTCAGCCCAAGCTCGTCATAATACATCGAACTGGAACGGAAAGGGCGGCCGGTTGAGATGCAGACATGATGGCCCGCTTCTTTCAGCGTCTGAATCGTCCGTGCCGTTTCAGGGGAAATGGTTTTATCATCTTTTAATAAGGTTCCATCCAGATCTAAGGCGATGAGGTAAGGTTTTGTCTCCATAAATAACTCCTTTTGTCATATAATTTGCTGTTTTTCTCTTATGTACAGTGTAGCTTTTTACCATCTTTATTGTCTACATGTTACACTTATGATTATGGTTATCCTAAGGAGGGAGTCAACGTGATTCTTATTGATCATCAAACCGTATCAGGCATTCCGTTTTTACATATTGTAAAAGAAGAAAATCGGGACCGTCCCGCTCCCCTTGTTTTCTTTATTCACGGTTTTACAAGCGCGAAGGAGCATAATCTTCATTTCGCTTACCTGCTTGCTGAAAAGGGTTTCAGAGCCGTGCTGCCGGAAGCTCTTTACCACGGTGAACGCGCTGAACAGCTGTCAGCAGAAGAGCTCGCCGTCCATTTTTGGGACATTGTCTTAAATGAAATCGAGGAGCTTGACGTGCTGAAAAAGGATTTTGAAGGGCGCGGTCTGATTGAAGACGGGCGGATCGGTCTTGCGGGGACGTCAATGGGCGGAATTACGACATTCGGCGCGATGGCCGCGTATGATTGGGTCAAAGCCGGCGTCAGTCTGATGGGAAGTCCGAACTATACGGCATTTTTTCAGCAGCAGATTGACCACATTCAAAAGCAGGACATCGACATTGACGTCACAAAAGAACAGGTCGATGAACTGTTTGCGCGGCTCAAACCGTTCGATCTCAGTCTGGAACCGGAAAAACTCCGCAGCCGCCCGCTGCTGTTCTGGCACGGTGTTCAAGACAAAGTCGTTCCGTATGCACCGACCCGCGGATTTTATGAAACGATTAAACCTCATTACAGCAGCCGGCCCGACCATCTTCAGTTTCTGAAAGACGAACGGGCTGATCATAAAGTCCCGAGATACGCCGTTTTAGAAACCGTCGCCTGGTTCGATAAGCATTTATAAAGCACAAAGGTGTTAACAAAAGCCGCTTTTACGTTATACTGAGGAAAAAGGAGTGATGGAACGTGGAAGAAGCATTAAAAGAAAACATCATGGGCGCCTTGGAGCAGGTTGTTGACCCTGAGCTCGGCGTCGATATCGTCAATCTCGGCCTTGTATACGACGTTGATATGGATGACGACGGCCTGACGCACGTTACGATGACACTGACATCAATGGGGTGCCCGCTCGCTCCGATCATCGTCGACGAGGTGAAAAAAGCGCTCGCCGACATTCCGGATGTAAAAGAGACGGAGGTCCACATTGTCTGGAATCCGCCGTGGACAAGAGACAAAATGTCACGCTACGCAAAAATCGCATTAGGGATTCAGTAATAAGAAAATGCACCCCGGATTTTAGGTACATCCTAAAGTTTGGAGGTGCTTTTCTTTTGTCTGCATATAAGCGACAGTGAGGGCTTGTTTTGGATCGCAAACGAACCCTTATATATAAAATTTCATATGAGGTTTATCTTTTTTGTAATAGGACAGTCTGTCCTGGAGTGTACCTGTGCGGAATTCAAATTTATGTCCATCGGGATCAGTAAAATAAATTGACTTTTGATCTTGCTTATCCCTAGGACGCCCATTTAATATATTTACATTTAGATTTTTTAACCTTTGAAGTATTGCATCAAAATCTTTTGGGTCAATTGTAAAGGCCGTATGCGTATAGGATTTATGTATTTCATTTCTTGGTATATCCGCCTCTAAGTTAAGTGCAAGCCAAAGCCCGTTCAGATCAAAATATGCTGTTTTTTGCCCTTTAACCAGAAGTTGTGCATGAAATACTTTCTCATAAAATTCTATAGATTTTTCCAAATCTGAAACAGAAAAAAGAAGATGATTGATCCCTTTTATGTTCATTTTCCCCACCTCATTTAACATCTTTGTTTTAAACAATCCCTTTGGTAATACATCTGCATATATATCGATTATATACTGACTAAAAAATCATTTTTAGGGATTTCTGTGTATTTTTTATGCCCGGTGTTTTCCGGATGACCGTTTTGAACTGTACTAAACATGATTCTGCCGGGCGCCGTTTTGTCTGCTTTGTCGCTGCAGACCGGCGTGCGGAAAGAAGGGCAAGTCACTAAAAAAACCAAGTTTCCCGCCATTCGGGGTTTTTTGCGGTATCGGGTTAAAAAGGAAAAAAACGGACGGAGGCATGATATAATAGACCGGCTGCATGCGAGGGAGGAACCCATGAAGAAAAAATTACTTCTCATTATCCTTAGCATTCTTGTTTATACGGCGCTGTTCGCTGTTTCCGCCTTTCACAAAGAGCCGGAGGGGCAGGCAGGGACAATGACGGATGTCAGCCGTCTCATGCCCGTGAAAATTAAGCAGACGGTCAAAGGAAAAGAGAAAGAAACATTGGTCGAAACGATTAAGGAAGCAAAGAGAAAGCATTTGAAGATCTCAATCGCAGGCGCCCAGCACTCAATGGGCGGCCAGACGTATTATGAAGACGGTATCGTTCTCGACATGACGGGCTACAACAAAATACTCGGTCTCGACCGAAAGAAAAAAATCATCAGAGTGCAGGCGGGAGCGACGTGGAATGATATTCAGCGCTATGTCAATCCGTACGGGCTCGCGGTAAAAGTCATGCAATCGCAAAACATTTTTACGATCGGGGGCTCACTGAGCGCCAACGCCCACGGCCGGGATATCCGGTACGGTTCGCTGATTGATACGGTCAAATCGTTTCATCTTTTAAAGGCGGACGGCAAAGTCATCACCGTTACTCCGAAAGATGACCTGTTTTCAGCCGTCATCGGCGGCTACGGCCTGTTCGGCGTCATCCTTGACGCGGATATTGAGCTGACGGATGATGAGCTTTATGAAATGAAAACGAAACGCATGAACGCTGATACATACAGTCAATATTTTACGCAGCATGTTCAGCGCAACCCCGCCGTGCGCATGCATCTCGCGCGGATCGCAACAGGGGATAAAGGCTTTTTGCACGATATGTATGTGACTGATTACACACTCTCAGACAACCAGAAAGAATTAAAGCGGCACAATGAACTGAAAGAAGATGAGCATCCGGCGCTGACGAAATTCGCGCTCGGCCTCTCCCGCCGGTATGACTGGGGAAGAAATTGGTTCTGGTCAACCCAGCAGTCTTATTTTCTCAGTCAAAACGGCGTGAAAGTCTCCAGGAACAATGTCATGCGGTCAGAATCGAAATTTTTGGAATATGAAAACACGGACAACACCGACGTGCTTCAAGAATACTTCGTGCCCGTCGGCGAATTTGCACCGTACATTCATGATTTACGCAAGACGCTGTCACATGAAGATCTCAATCTCGTAAATATTACGATCCGCTACGTGCAAAAAAATGAAAAAGCCGATCTGTCATACGCAAAGGAAGACATGTTTTCACTCGTTCTTTTAATCAATGAAGGGTTTTCAAAAGACAGCCAGGCGAGTGCAGCGCGGATTGTCAGAAAAATGACGGATACGGCGTTGCGCCACCGCGGCAGCTATTATCTGCCGTATATGCTGTATCAAACGAAAGAGCAGATGCGCGAGGCATATCCGAAAAGCGATATGTTCTTTCAGAAAAAACACAAATATGATCCCGATGACTTGTTTATGAATTATTTTTATCAGAGGTACAAATCATGAAACACAACCATTTAAAATGGCTGATCCTGTCTCAGAGCAGTGTCTTTTTTGCCGGCAGCCTGATCTTTCCGTTTTATATTTTATTTATTAAAAACATCGGTTCCAGCTACACGCAATTCGGTCTATCATACGGCTTGTTCGGCCTGAGCGGCGCATTGATTCATCCGCTGCTCGGCCGGCTGTCGGCAAGACTGGATCCCCGCTGGTTCCTGATGGCGAATTCGTGGGGGATGGCGGTGCTTCTTCTGACGCTCCCGCACATTACCGGCGTGCACCAGGTTTATGTGGTGCAGGTGCTTTTGGGCCTGTTCGGCGCCATGCAAAAACACGGCGAGAAAATCATGATCGCCGATTACACTGACGGCGGGGAGCGGGGGAAAAAAGTCGGCAGCTATCATTTCTGGACGGCCGTATTTTCAGCTGCCGCCATTATTCTCGGCGGGTTTCTCGCTGATTTCTTCACGGTTTATATTATTTTTTACGCCAGCTCCGTGCTGTTTTTTATAAGCGGGCTGATGATGCTGAAAAAAACAGGCTGATCCGATCAGCCTGTTTTTCTTATGAAACCCCCTCGATCGAGAGGGGGTTTTTTGTCAGCGAAAACCGATGGAAAATGAATGAAAAAATATTAAATATACAATTGAATTAATTTTTATTCATGTTATAATGTTAAATAATTTCACAAAAACCAAGAAGGTGAACCCGTTGAAAATAGGTATTATAGGCGCGACTGGTTATGGAGGCGCCGAACTTGTCAGGATTCTTAACCATCACCCTTATGCAGAAGATTGTATATTATATTCATCGAGCGACGAAGGAAAAGAATATGCCGCTTCATATCCGCATTTGAGGAATATAGCGTCACAATCACTTCAGCCGCTTCATATAGAAACGATTCGAAACGAAATTGATGTCATGTTTATAGCCGCGCCGCCCGGCGTTTCCGGAGAGTGGTCGCCCAAGCTGGCGGAGGCGGGCATCCCGGTCATTGATCTATCCGGCGATCTGCGGATTCAAAACCCGGCCGTGTATGAAAAGTGGTATAAGCGGAAGGCCGCGCCGAAAGGAACGATTCAAAGCGCGGTTTACGGTTTAGCCGAACTGCAAAAAGAAGAGATTCAGACTGCTAAGCTGATTGCCAATCCGGGATGTTTTCCGACGGCTGTGCTGCTCGGGCTCGCCCCGCTGGCGAAGAATAAGCTTTTACAAGATTCTTTTCTGATTGTTGATGCGAAAACAGGCGTATCCGGTGCCGGCCGAAAAGCATCCATGGGCACTCATTATTCTGAGCTGAATGATAATTTTAAAATTTATAAGGTTAATGAGCATCAGCATACTCCGGAAATTGAACAGCAATTAGCGGCTTGGCAGCCCGGCACAGGCCCGATCACGTTTTCCGCACATTTGGCGCCGATGACAAGGGGCATTATGGCGACGATGTATACGGAGGCTCCCCCGGGTATGTCTGCTGCACAGGTAAGAGAATTGTATTCCGAATTCTACAAAGATTCATATTTTGTCAGAATCAGGCCGGAAGGTGAATTTCCGGCGACGAAAGAGGTATACGGCAGCAATTTTTGTGATATCAGTGTCACCGTGGATGAAAGAACAAACCGTGCCACCATCGTTTCTGTCATAGATAATCTGATGAAAGGCGCCGCAGGGCAGGCGGTTCAAAATTTAAATATCATGAATGGCTGGCAGGAAGAAACGGGACTTACGATGACGCCAGTCTATCCATAGAACGAAAGAGGGATTCGAAAATATGATTCAGCTGAGTGAGGAAATCACGAAAGTAAAAGGCGGCGTATCTTCGCCGAAAGGGTTTGAGGCAAAGGGCGTGCACTGCGGTCTGCGCTATTCAAAAAAAGATCTCGGAGCGATTATCAGCGAAGCGCCTGCAGTCAGTGCGGCGGTATATACGCAAAGCCATTTTCAGGCAGCGCCCTTGAAAGTGACGCAAGAGAGCTTAAAAAAAGAGGCCGTGCTTCAGGCGGTTATCGTCAACAGCGCGATTGCCAACGCCTGTACGGGAGACCAAGGATTAAAGGACGCCTATGAAATGCGGGACGGCTTCGCGAGCCAGCTCGGCATTGAGCCGGAGCTTGTTGCGGTTTCGTCAACCGGGGTGATCGGCGAGCTTTTAGACATGAAAAAAATTCAGGCGGGCATTGAACAGCTCGGTCAAGCGCCGTCAGTGTCCGGAGCATTTGAAGAAGCCATTTTGACGACGGATACAGTGACGAAACAGACGTGTTATGAACTGGTGATCGGCGGAAACATCATCACGATCGGCGGAGCGGCGAAAGGCTCCGGCATGATCCACCCCAACATGGCGACAATGCTCGGCTTTGTCACAACGGACGCGGCCGTGGAAGAACAGTCGCTCAAAAATGCGCTCAGAGAGATTACGGATGTTTCATTTAACCAAATCACCGTTGACGGAGAAACATCGACGAATGACATGGTGCTTGTGATGGCGAACGGCTGCGCGGGGAATGATTGCCTGACGGAGCAGCACCCTGACTGGCCGGCATTTAAAAAGGGGTTAAAGCTTGTATGCGAAGACCTTGCCAAAGATATTGCCAGAGACGGTGAAGGAGCGACGAAATTAATTGAAGCCAGAGTCGAAGGCGCGAAAAATAACCTTGAGGCGAATATTATCGCCAAAAAAATCGTCGGCTCAAGCCTTGTGAAGACCGCCGTTTACGGCACAGATGCCAACTGGGGGCGCATCATCGGCGCCATCGGGCACAGTGCGGCAAGCGTAACGGCCGAACAAGTGGAAGTTTTCCTCGGCGGTCAGTGTCTGTTTAAACACAACGAACCTCAGCCGTTTTCGGAAACTGATGCCAAGGAGTACTTATCAGGTGATGAAATTACGATTGCAGTCCGCCTGCAGGAAGGCTCCGGCAGCGGCCGGGCATGGGGCTGTGACTTAACCTATGATTATATCAAAATCAATGCGAGCTATCGCACATAGCAAAGGGGAGCGGCATGAAGAAAACCATCGTTTTTAAGTGCGGCGGCAGTGTAATCCGCGAGTTATCCGCCGATTTTTTTCAAAGTGTAAAAGAGCTTATGCAATCGGGCTGGAACCTTGCCGTCGTGCATGGAGGAGGCCCGGACATTTCAAGAATGCTGAAAACATTGCAGATTGAAACGGAATTTGTCGATGGACAGCGGAAAACGACCAAACCGGTGCTGGAAACAGCGGAAATGGTCTTGTCAGGGACGATCAATAAATTTTTCGTAACCGAACTCGCGAAAAACGGGCTGAAAGCCGCGGGAATATCAGGAAAGGACGGCGGTCTCCTTCAAGCGTCTTACCTTAATCAAGACAAATACGGAGAAGTCGGCGAAATACAAAAAACCGATCCGTCAATCATCCACGCATTAATGAAAGAAGGCATCATTCCCGTTATCGCTCCGCTTTCCATGACAAGTGATTTCGAAACGCTGAACGTCAACGCAGACGCCGCGGCATCGGCCATCGCTTCAGCCTTACACGCCGATAAACTTTTATTTGTCACAGATGTCGAAGGAATTATGGACGGAGAGAACAGGCTGGATACTTTGTCGCCGCAAGAAATTCAGGCCCTCATCGATGACGGCGTAATTTCAGGGGGGATGATTCCGAAGGTAAACTCGGCATTATCGGCACTGAGTGAAGATGTCGAGGAAGTGATGATCGTAAACGGAAAAGGAGCGTTTTTCACCAATCAAGTCTTCCGGGGAACAAAAATCGTCAAAGAAAAGGAGAGCGTGTCATGAGCAGCCTATTTCAAACCTACAGCCGCTGGCCTATCGATATTAAAAAAGCGAAAGGGACAATCGCAGAGGATGAAAACGGAAAAACGTATCTCGATTTTATTCAGGGCATCGCCGTTTCCAATCTCGGCCATTGTCATGATGCGGTGACAGAAGCGGTGAAAGAACAGCTTGGCAGCGTATGGCACGTTTCCAATCTGTTTGAAAATGATCTTCAGGAAAAAGCCGCGGCAAAGCTTGCCGGACATAGCGCGGGGGATCTCGTTTTCTTCTGCAACAGCGGAGCCGAAGCGAATGAAGGCGCCATTAAGCTTGCCCGTAAAGCAACGGGAAAGACAAAAATCGTAACATTTCATCAATCCTTTCACGGACGGACCTATGCGGGGATGGCCGCCACCGGACAAGACAAAATCAAGACCGGTTTCGGACCGATGCTCCAAGGCTTTCACTATCTTCCGTTTAATGACCCGTCGGCATTCAGCACACTTTCAAAAGAGGATGATATCGCCGCCGTCATGCTTGAGACGGTGCAGGGAGAAGGGGGAGTCAATCCCGCCGATCCGGAATTCATCGAAGCCTTACAGACATTTTGTAAAGACAAACAGGCGCTGCTTATCGCAGACGAGATTCAAACCGGAATCGGCCGGACGGGCAAGGCATTCGGCTATGAGCACTTCGGCATCTCTCCGGACATCATCACTGCTGCGAAAGGGCTTGGAAACGGTTTTCCCGTCGGAGCCGTGATCGGCAAAAAGAAGCTTGGCGACGCCTTTACGCCGGGTACGCATGGTACGACTTTCGGCGGTAATAAGCTCGCCATGGCAGCTGTGAAAGCAACTTTGGACATTGTGTTTCAGCCGGACTTTCTCCAGGCGGCGGCAGACAAAGGCTCTTTTTTAAAAGCGCAGCTGAACCGTGAACTGACAGGGCCTTTTGTAAAAGAAATCCGCGGAAAAGGGTTATTAATCGGCATTGAATGCGCAGGTCCCGTGTCCGGCATCATCGGAGATCTGCAGGAACGCGGGCTTCTCGTGCTTCCGGCCGGACCGAATGTCATCAGGCTGCTTCCGCCGCTTACGGTTTCTGAAGAAGAAATGCTGTCGGCCGTCAGTATGCTGAAAGCAGCGATCGAAGCGCATTCGGCAGTGAAACGGTAATTTTTTTCGATATAAAGGTATAAAAATTCATATTTTTAATTAATTATTCATCAAGAGGTGGGCTTTAGATGAAAGGCTATTTAGTATTGGAAGACGGAACATCATTCGGCGGTGAACTTGAAAAAGAGGCTTGCTGTGTTGGCGAAGCTGTTTTTTTCACCGGAATGACGGGCTATCAGGAAGTGCTTACAGACCCGTCATATAAGGGTCAGATCATCGTCTTTACGTATCCGCTGATCGGAAACTACGGAATTAATGAAAAAGACCTTGAAAGTAAAATTCCTCAAGTCAAGGCTGTTGCCGTCTATGAAGCGTGTGAACATTTTTCTCACCATGAAGCAGTCTCAAGCTTGAGAGAGTATTTAAATAAATGGAACATCCCGCTCTTAACCGAAGTGGACACACGGGCCGTCGTCAAAGCCATCCGCTCCGGCGGCACGATGAACGCTGCTGTGTCAACAGCAGGAGAAATTCCCGCAGCATCCGGAACACAAAATCCGGCGGAGCTGGCGCAGTCTGAAGACATCACTTCAATGGGGAACGGAGACCGGCATATTGCGCTGATTGATTTCGGTTATAAAAAATCAATCGCCTCGTCACTTGTAAAGCGCGGCTGTAAAGTAACGGTCATTCCGTATCAGCAGATGGACGCCGTTTATGACATTCAGCCTGACGGAATCGTGCTCTCAAACGGCCCGGGCGACCCGAAAGCGATTGCGCCGTACATGAACCGGATTACATCTTTACTCAGTGATTTCCCTGCACTCGGCATTTGCCTCGGGCATCAGCTGATTGCCCTGGCTTTCGGAGGAAATACGTATAAGCTGCCGTTCGGCCACAGGGGTGCCAACCATCCCGTCATTGACCGGAAAACGAAAAGGGTGTTTATGACAAGCCAGAACCACAGCTATGTCGTCGATGAAGCGTCAATTGACGAAAACGAGCTGTCCATCAGATTTCACCATGTCAATGATACATCAGTGGAAGGGCTCATTCATAAGCGCCTTCCTGTATTAAGCGTCCAGTTCCACCCTGAAGCTCATCCCGGTCCGGCTGAGAGCGAGTGGATATTTGATGAATTTCTAGAGAAAGTGATACCAGCAAGGAGAGAAATCGCTCATGCCTAAAGATACAACCATTTCCAGCATATTAGTCATCGGCTCCGGCCCCATCATCATCGGCCAGGCGGCTGAATTTGATTATTCAGGAACGCAGGGCTGCATGGCTCTGAAAGAAGAAGGATACCGCGTTATTCTAGTCAATAACAACCCGGCAACGATTATGACGGATGAGGCGTTTGCCGATGAAATATATTTTGAACCGCTCACAACCGACAGCATCGAGGCCATTATTGAAAAAGAAAAGCCCGACGGTCTGCTTGCCAATTTGGGCGGCCAGACGGCATTGAATTTAGCCGTTAAGCTTGAAGAAGCAGGCGTGCTGAAGAAGCATCACGTCAAGCTCTTAGGAACATCGGTGGAAACCATTCAAAAAGGCGAAGACCGGGAGCAGTTCCGCGCCCTGATGAAAGAGCTCGACCAGCCCGTTCCGGAAAGCGAAATCGTCGACAACGAAGAAGACGCCCTCCGCTTCGCTGAGTCTATCGGATTTCCGGTTATTCTGAGACCGGCGTACACATTAGGCGGAAAGGGAGGCGGAATCGCGAAAACGAAAGAATCGTTTCAGACGCTTATTAAACAGGCGCTGTTAGCAAGCCCGATCAGCCAATGCCTCGTCGAAAAAAGCATCGCCGGATTTAAAGAAATCGAATATGAGGTCATGCGCGACAGCAATCATACATGCATCACCGTCTGCAATATGGAAAACATCGATCCCGTCGGCGTGCATACAGGAGACTCTATCGTCGTCGCACCGTCCCAGACGTTAACGGATGAAGAATATCAGATGCTGCGTTCCGCAAGCCTGGCGATTATTTCGGCGCTGGATGTGGTCGGCGGCTGCAACATTCAATTTGCGCTGGATCCGTTCAGCAAACAGTACTATGTCATTGAAGTAAACCCGCGTGTCAGCCGTTCATCGGCCCTCGCGTCAAAAGCGACCGGCTACCCGATTGCCAAAATGGCGGCGAAACTTGCCGTCGGCTATACGCTCGACGAACTGAAAAATCCGCTGACGGGCTCTACTTATGCAAGCTTTGAACCGGCGCTTGATTATGTCATCGTCAAATTCCCGCGCTGGCCGTTTGATAAATTTAAACATGCCGACCGCACGCTCGGAACGAAGATGAAAGCGACGGGAGAGGTCATGGCGATCGAAAGAAATATGGAAGCGGCCATTCAAAAAGCGGCGGCCTCCCTTGAGCTGAAAACGATCGGCACCCGCCTGCCTGAACTCGGCGGCTGTACGATCAATCAGCTGTGGGAATTAGCGGTAACGCCGGATGACCGGAGATTTTTCGTCGTCATGGAACTGTTAAGCCGCGGTGAAACGATAGAAGATATCCATGCCAAAACGAAAATTGACCCGTTTTTTCTCCATGTATTCCGAAATATCATCACATTAGAAAACAAGCTGATGGAAGAAGGGGATCATCTGTCTGTCCCGCTTTTAAAGCAGGCGAAGGTAAAAGGCTTCACGGATGTCATGATCGCATCTCTCACGGGAAAAACGGAAGAAGACATCCGTGCTCTCAGAAAGAAATCAGGCATCGTCCCGTCGTTTAAAATCGTAGATACATGCGCCGCTGAATTTGATGCCAAGACGAATTATTTCTACTCCACCTACCTTGGGGAAAGCGACGGAGATGTCAGCCGAAAAGAGAAAAAACGCGCTCTCATCATCGGCTCAGGCCCGATCCGCATCGGTCAGGGAGTGGAATTTGATTACAGCGCCGTCCACGGCGTTCTGACCCTGCAAAAGCTGGGATATGAAACGATTATGATCAATAACAATCCGGAAACAGTAAGCACGGATTATGAAATCGCCGACCGGCTTTATTTTGAACCGCTGACGACAGAACATATTTTAAACGTGGCGGAACATGAAAACATTGATTTTGCCATCGTCCAGTTTGGGGGACAGACCGCGATCAATGCCGCTGAACCGCTGGAAAAAGCGGGCATTCCGCTGCTCGGAACATCCTTTGAAACCCTTGATGCACTGGAGGATCGGGATCTGTTTTATCAGCTGCTTGACGATCTTGACCTCAAACATGCCAAAGGCGAAACGGCTTATTCAAAAGAAGAAGCAACGGAAAAAGCAAGCCGAATCGGCTACCCCGTGCTGATCCGTCCGTCTTATGTCATCGGGGGGATGGGCATGATCATCGTTCATTCAGAAGCGCAAATGTCAGAGCTGCTGGGAAAAGAAGCGGGCATGCCGTACCCGATTTTGATCGATCAGTACATTACAGGAAAAGAATTGGAGATCGATCTGATTTCCGACGGACATGAAGTATTCGTGCCGACTTACACAGAGCACATTGAACGGGCCGGCGTCCATTCGGGCGACAGTTTTGCGATTCTTCCGGGTCCGTCTGTCACACCTGATATGCAGCGGAATATAAAAGAGGCCGCCGAAAAAATCGCGGTAAAACTGGCTTTTAAAGGCATTATGAACATTCAGTTTGTCATTGATGACAAAGGGGATATTCTCGTTCTTGAAGTGAATCCCCGGGCAAGCCGCACGGTTCCTGTCGTGTCTAAGGTGATGGGGGTGCCGATGATCCCGCTTGCCGCCAGATTGCTGGCCGGCGCTTCCCTTAAAGACATCAAGCCCGAGGTTCAAAATCAGCACGGAACGGCAGTGAAATTCCCGGTTTTTTCTTCTCACGCCATTCAGGATGTGGACGTAAAGCCCGGGCCGGAAATGAAGTCGACCGGAGAAGGCATGTGTGTCGCGTTTGACGCAGAAAGCGCACTGAAAAAAATCTACGCGCACGTCTGGGAGAAAAAAGGCAGCATCTATCTGGAAGGCTGTGATGCGGAATTGGAACGTCAGGCTCAAGAGGCGGGATTTACCGTATGCAAAGATGCGTTCCCGGCATGGGCAGAGCGAAAGGATAAAGCGGTCCATATTAATTTCAATCACTCTGAAGAAGCGCGTAAACAACGGATCGAAGCCATGACGCACGGTGTGACGGTCTTTACTGAACCGGAAACCGTAAAGGCATTTTTAGCAAGCGGCTCCGGCAAACCTCAGCCTGTATCGCTCAAAGATCTTTATCAAAAGGAAGTGGCATCATGCACACAATAAAAGCGGAACACACATTAACCCATTTGTACGGCAAAGATTTTCTTTCATTAAAAGATGTCAGCCCGTCAGACATCAATGCGCTTCTGACAGAAGCTTCATTATTAAAACAACATCCGATACAGCCGATTTTCCAAGGGAAAACATTGGCGATGATTTTTGAAAAATCTTCAACCCGCACACGTGTGTCTTTTGAAGCGGGAATGGCCCAGCTCGGGGGAACGGGACTATTTCTTTCAAGCAGCGACCTGCAGCTTGGGCGGGGGGAGACGGTCGCGGATACGGCGAAGGTGCTGTCCGGCTTCGTTGATGCCATTATGATCCGCACCTTTGAGCATGAAAAAGTCGAAGAGCTTGCCGAGCATGCTGATATTCCCGTCATAAACGGGCTGACCGACCGGTATCACCCGTGTCAGGCACTCGCGGATCTGTTAACAATACAAGAAATAAAAGGAAAATTAAAAGGGGTAAAAGTCGCCTATATCGGTGACGGAAATAATGTCGCGCATTCACTTATGATCGGCTGCGCAAAAATGGGCTGTGACATTGCGGTTGCTTCGCCGAAAGGCTATGAAGCAGAGGAAGAGGCGGTGAATGCCGCGAAAGAAGCGGCGGCTGTTTCCGGAGCGAAAATCACCCTTACCGAAAATCCGCAGGAAGCGGTGCGGGATGCAGACGTGATTTACTCCGACGTCTTCACGAGCATGGGGCAGGAGGAAGAGACGCAGCAGCGGCTGAATGTGTTTGCTCCGTATCAAGTCAACGCCTCACTCGTCAGTCTCGCCAAACCCGACTATACATTTTTGCATTGCCTGCCGGCGCATCGGGAAGAAGAGGTCACGTCCGAGATTATCGACGGCCCGAACTCTGCGGTATTCCAGCAGGCGGAAAACCGGCTTCACGCGCAAAAAGCGCTCCTGAAAGCTCTTCTATACAAACAGGATGAACAAAAAAACCGCTGAATCTCATTCAGCGGTTTTTGATATTTCTCCGCATACAAGCGCATACTACATAAAAAAGAAAAAGGAGGAAATGACGTGGGACAGCAGCATCAATTCCGCCCGGGACAAAAAGCGCCGAATAACGGTGTGTACGTTGAAATCGGCGAAACGGGAAGCATGGTCAAAAATCCGCAAAAAATCAAGCTTACGGTGGGAGAAATGTTCCCTGAAACTTCAAACCACAACAGATTGTGGACGTACCAACGAAAACCGTGAACACAAAAAAACCTGCTGAATAGCAGGTTTTTTTATTTAATGCTGGTTTGCATCCTGTTTGACAGGCATGATCTCCGCAAGAACAAAGACTAGCACCGCAATAACCACGGCAATAACGGATGATTGCTTGAAATTGTACGCCGCGCTGTTCATGGAGGCGACCAAATAACAGGCCATATGTGTTAAAAGGAACGTCCAAATAAAACCGATAATAAACCGCACGTTTCCACCTCGTCCTTCATTTTATTCTACGTTGTATCATACCATACATAAAGCGCGGGCGGAAGGTCATTTTCTCATCAAAAAGCGCGCCTGAAACTGACATGTGCCCGCCTGTCTTGCCGTCTGACGGAAAATTCGGTTCCCGTGCTTGGGATAATAGCCAAAACATAGCAGCAAATAGGAGTTTATCCGATCCGTTTTCATTCTTTTTACATATGATAGCCAATAGAGAGATTAGGAGTAAAAGGAGGCGGGCAGGCATGGGGATAACGGAAAGATTTTTCCAATTCGGATCTGAGCTGAACGTCATCCATCTGCCGTATCGGCCGAACGGCTTCTGTATCTTTATTCTGGGGGACAGAACTCACTTTGTCAGCCGGGACTCAAGCTTTTGGCTCGAACATGAAGGGAGGAACCAGCTGTTAAATACGCTGCTTGACAGAGGGTACACCATTTTCAACAGCAATTTATACGGACGGCATTGGGGTTCGGAAAAAGCCGCCCTTTACGCCAGACAGCTGATTCATTATGTGCTGAAACAAGAAACCCTCAATCCGAAAATACACTTGCTCGCAGAAGGCATGGGCGCCCTCATCGCCGATCAATTGCTGCAGTCTTCACCGGAGCATATCCGTTCAGCCGCAATGTTAGATCCTTGTCTTGACCTTCAAGCCCATTTTGAATCAGAGAAAGAAAATAAGTTTTTTTATAAGCAGTTTCTGAGGGAAACGGCACAAAGCTTCGGTGTTTCTGAAAAAGAGGCAAGCTCACTGAGCTATCAGACCATTACCGGCTGCCGCACCCGCGTGCCGGTACATATATGGCAAAGAACGACCGGAGCGCCGTACCCGTACACCCTGCACGCGAACACGTATAAAGAAGCCCGGGAAAAGACCGGAAGCAAGATTGATATCACGTATCACCTGCTTGAGAACCCTGCTCGTATGTACAGAGCCATCTGCCGGTTTTTCCGCAGTCATGAAAAAGACCTGTAATGAATAGAATACAACAGCCATCTCTTTTCAGAGGGCTGTTTGGCTTGTGTGTGTATGAAAAACCGGAAAGGCGGCAGATGTGATGAAAACAGCGCTGATCATTGGAGCAGATGAATTTCTCGGCCTTTCATTGTGCGAACGGTTGATGGATGAAGGTGTGCACGTTGATGTCATTTTGGCAGAACCGGAGGACAAAACGAGGCAGCTGTATTTAGAAGAACGTTTAATGTGGCTCGCGAGAAACGGGCTTTTTCAAATAATAGAGAAAATCGGTGAAAAGGAATACGATCGTATCTGCGTTCAATACGGGAGCGGGTGTCTGCCTGAAAAAAGGGCTGAGCCTTTATATTGGATTGTTTACAGTGAGGATCACGGAGACTGGGAAAAAAACGGTCAGCGGGATACGGCAAAAGCGATTATCCTTCCTCCCCTTTACGGTCCGTGGACGGAAGCAAAAGAAGATGGCGAAAGCAGGATCTTTTTAGAAGACGCGGTCTGCGGGCTGATGAATAAGCTTGAGGCTGACGGCACAGAAGACGAAAATCAGATTATTACCCTGGAAATAAAAGAAAAAACGCAAAAAACGGAAGCGGAAGAAAAAATTAAAGAATGGAAAAGACAATTTTCATCAATATTCGACATTTTTTAAGAAATACCTTCCATGTTATGTGCATTACCGCTACAATAAACGTATATCAATTATACATGTTATGAGTTTGAAAAGGGGTTGAACATGGCTTGATCACCAGGCTTGTCATGATCTTTTCTGTCCTCCTTTTATTGAGCGGATGCACACAAACTCCGTTTAAAGGAAAAATTGAGAAGGTCGGAATGCTTTTCCCCGATACCATCAGTGACTTGGTATGGGGCACAAAAGGTTACAAAGGTTTATTAGCGATACAATCTGAATTTAACGTTGACGTTTATTATAAAGAAAATATCAGATCCGATGAAGATATTTTAAAAGCGATAGATGATTTTCATAAAAAAGGAGTCAATCTTTTATACGGGCACGGAAATGAATACGAGGAAATCTTCAATATGATCAGCAAGGATTATCCCGACATGGAATTCGTCGTCGCAAACGGAACGGCGAAAAGCGATAATGTCACAAGCGTTCACCTTATGGGAGAAGCAATGGGTTTTTTCGGGGGAATGACGGCCGCCCATATGTCAAAAACCAATGAGGTCGGTGTCATCGCCTCCTTTTTGTGGCAGCCTGAAGTAGACGGCTTTATCAAAGGGGCGAAATATGAAAAGCCTGATATCACCGTCAATACTGAATTTACGGACCACTGGGATAACGGCAATGAAGCGCTGCATCTTTACGAGAAGTTAAAAGCGGAGGGCACGGATGTTGTATATCCGGCCGGAGACGGGTATAATGTTCCTGTCATTCAGCAAATCAAAAAAGACGGGCTTTACGCCATCGGCTATGTCGCCGAGCAATCGAATCTCGGCAAAAACACGGTGCTGACAAGCACGGTGCAAAACGTAGATAAAGCCTATACATTAATTGCCGAGCAATATAATAAAGGTACGCTCAAGAGCGGAGATCACGACTTTGATTTCAGGGAAGGAGTCGTTGAAATGGGGACGTTCAGCCCGCTGGTGGACAAAGCGTTTCAAGACAAAATCTCAGACCTTGTCAAAACGTATAATCAAACAAATGAACTGCCGTCAAATGAATAGAGGTGGATACACATGCAGCATGAAAAGTCTCTTGAATTTATGCAGATCGCGATGAAATACTTGCCGGAAGCAAAGGCGGAGCTTGAGAAATCCGGCATAGATCTGTCTATGGAAATGATTCAGCCGTTTATGGACCTGTTTACATCGGTCATGGCGGAAGCGTATGAGCTTGGCAGATCTGATGCCGGGGAGCTGAATAAATAAAGAGAGCCACTTTTTCATGAAGTGGCTTTTCACATGATTTTTTTCTTTATGGCGGACACCATCGGCGCAAAGTCTTTAAATACGGGCTTTAATTGATCCAGGGAGTTCATGATGGACCCCAGCTGATTCAACACGTGGTTGTAATCGATCTCTTCTTCGTTTTCAGCCTGAGGCTGCTCCGGGTTTTCTTCCGGTTCTTTATCCCGGTCTCTGGAATCGCCGAACATCATTTTGGAGAAAATATCCATAGTGAAGCCTCCTTTCGTCTTCCTTTTATTCTATGAGGAGCAGCGTCCGATAGTTTAGACGAATATATTGCCAACAGAAAAAAAATAGGGTAGAATTAGTACCTGATACTAATAATTGATCATAACTAATTAGTTTTAAATTCATTATAAAAAAGGAGTCTTTTCCAATGAAAGCTGGAATTCTTGGCGTCGGCCGTTACATCCCGGAAAAAGTGCTGACAAATCATGATCTTGAACAAATGGTAGATACATCGGACGAGTGGATTCGTACGAGAACAGGTATAGAAGAAAGAAGAATCGCCGCTGAAGATATGTATTCATCCGGCATGGCCGCTGAGGCTGCGCAAAAAGCGCTTGATCAGGCCGGCATTTCCGCTGAGGAGCTTGATATGATCCTTGTGGCGACGGTTACTCCTGACCAGTCTTTCCCGACCGTTTCCTGTATGATACAAGAGAAGCTCGGGGCCAAAAAAGCGTGCGCGATGGATATCAGCGCCGCATGTGCGGGTTTTATGTACGGTATTGTAACCGCCAAACAATTCATTGAATCGCAAACATACAAACATGTCCTCGTGGTCGGCGTGGAAAAGCTCTCAAGCATTACCGACTGGGACGACCGTAATACGGCTGTGCTGTTCGGAGACGGAGCCGGAGCGGCGGTCATCGGACCGGTCAGCGACGACAGAGGCATACTTTCATTTGAGCTCGGAGCAGACGGTACAGGCGGTCAGCACTTGTACTTAGATGAAAAAGGGCATACAATCATGCATGGAAGAGAAGTATTCAAATTCGCCGTCCGGCAAATGGGTGAATCGAGTGTAAATGTTATTGAAAAAGCCGGCCTCTCCAAAGAGGACGTAGACTTTTTGATTCCGCATCAGGCAAACATCCGCATCATGGAAGCGGCACGGGAACGTTTGGAGCTTCCGGTTGAAAAGATGTCTAAAACAGTCCATAAATATGGAAACACATCCGCAGCATCCATTCCGATTTCATTAGTAGAGGAACTGGAAGCAGGCAAAATTAAAGACGGCGACGTCATCGTCATGGTCGGTTTCGGCGGAGGATTGACATGGGGCGCCATAGCATTACGCTGGGGACGATAAAAAAAGGTGAGGTGCACACAAGATGAGTAAAAAAAGAGTAGTCGTTACAGGGCTTGGAGCCTTGTCTCCGCTTGGCAACGACGCCGAAACAAGCTGGAAAAATGCAATCGGCGGCGTATCCGGAATCGGACCGATCACACGTGTGGAATCGGACGAGTATCCGGCGAAAGTAGCTGCTGAATTGAAAGATTTCAATATTGAAAATCACATGGATAAAAAAGAAGCGCGAAAAATGGACCGCTTCACGCAATACGCTGTCGTAGCCGCGAAAATGGCCGTTCAAGATGCCGGTCTGAACATCACAGACGAGATCGCGCCGAGAGTCGGCGTTTGGGTCGGGTCCGGAATCGGCGGTCTTGAAACGCTTGAATCCCAATTCGAAATCTTCCTGACAAAAGGGCCGAGAAGGGTCAGCCCGTTCTTTGTTCCGATGATGATTCCGGATATGGCGACAGGCCAAATCTCAATCGCTCTCGGAGCAAAAGGAGTCAACTCCTGTACGGTGACGGCATGTGCGACGGGAACGAACTCTATCGGTGACGCGTTTAAAGTCATTCAGCGCGGCGATGCCGATGCGATGATTACGGGCGGAACGGAAGCGCCCCTGACAAGAATGTCATTTGCGGGCTTCAGCGCAAACAAAGCCCTTTCTACAAATCCTGATCCGAAAACGGCAAGCCGCCCGTTTGATAAAAACCGTGACGGCTTTGTCATGGGAGAAGGCGCGGGGATCGTCGTGCTTGAAGAGCTTGAGCATGCCCTTGCCCGCGGTGCGAAAATCTACGGGGAAATTGTCGGCTACGGCTCAACGGGTGACGCCTACCACATTACCGCGCCTGCCCAAGACGGGGAAGGCGGTGCAAGAGCGATGCAGGAAGCAATCAAAGATGCGGGCATCAAGCCTGAAGAAATTGATTACATCAACGCTCACGGCACAAGCACGTACTACAATGATAAATACGAGACAAAAGCCATTAAGACCGTTTTCGGTGATCATGCGTACAAGCTTGCCGTCAGTTCGACAAAATCAATGACGGGTCATTTGTTAGGCGCTGCCGGAGGAATTGAAGCAATCTTCTCCGTCATGGCAATTAAAGACGGCATTATCCCGCCGACGATTAACATCGAAACACCTGATGAAGAGTGTGATTTAGATTATGTACCGGACAAAGCGCGCGAGCAGGATGTCAACATCGTTCTCAGCAACTCGCTCGGCTTCGGCGGACATAATGCCACTTTGATCTTTAAAAAATATCAATAATACAGTTTTTGACCGGCTGCCTGAAAAAGGTGGCCGGTTTTTTTGTGCGTGCATATGATAACAACAAGAGGAGGCGAACCGGTATGAGCGTCAAGCAGACATATCAATGGATGGAAAAGGCGGCATCCGTAAATGACCTGGCCCCGCATCTTTTGCCGCTTTTTTCAGGGGCCGATAAGAAAGAGTGGAAGCCGATACTCGGGATGCTGCAAAACCACGGCATGTTCCGCCATCTGAAGGACGGCGTTAGGACCAGTAAACGGCTGAAAGAAAAAGGATGCTACAGCCATATACAAAAGGAGGAAGCCTATTTAAAGGAGAAGTGGAACGGGCCGGACGTGCCGATCGTAGTTTTGCCCGTTGATGAACGAAACCGGAAAATCCGTCAGGAATTCGGATCAAAATCCGGTCTGGCCTTTCGGGACAAAATGTTCCTCTTTCTATCGTCGGATAGTTCCAATTCAGCTGTATCCGCCCTTATGACACATGAATATAATCACGTCTGCCGGTTAGAACATGTGACAAAGGACGAAAAAGATGAGACATTTCTTGATACAATCATGATGGAGGGGCTGGCAGAATATGCTGTATATGAGCGGTTCGGCTCAAGTCTTACGGCGGAATGGACGTCCTACTATACGCCTGAGCAGCTTGATTTTTTGTTTGAAAAAAGAGTCAAGCCGAACCTCCGCTTAACGAGAGACAGCAGAATGTTTTCCCAGCTGTTATACGGAAAAGGATACTTCCCCTCAATGCTTGGCTATGCCGTCGGATTCAATATAGTAAAAAAATATTTAACCGACCATCAAAAAACAGTAAAAGAAGCATTGGCCATCCCTTCAAAAACCTTTCTGGAAGCAACGCTTTAATAGATTAAAAGAATGGAAATTATTTAAGGATATTACATTTATCCTAAAAAATTCTTGCTTTTGTAATAATGATGTAATAATATACAACTATAAAATTTTTCGACTATTCTATATTTTGTGATAGCGAAACGTATGTTTCCCTCTGCTTCAGCGGAATGAGAAAGGGGCGTATCATGAGCACACTATTAGAAGTGAATAATTTAAAGACCTATTTTTTCAGAAAGAAACAGCCGATCCCTGCAGTCGACGGGGTTGATTTTCACATTAACAAAGGCGAAACCGTCGCTCTTGTAGGAGAATCCGGCTCGGGCAAAAGCATCACCTCGCTTTCTATTATGGGACTTGTCCAAAGCTCGGGCGGAAAAATTATGGACGGCTCGATTAAGCTGGAAGGCAGGGACCTGGCCTCCTTCACCGAAAACGAATATTGCAAAATCCGCGGAAATGACGTCTCTATGATCTTTCAGGAGCCCATGACTTCCCTGAATCCGGTGCTGACCATCGGCGAACAAATTACCGAAGTGCTTGAATACCATAAAAAAATGAATAAAAAAGAAGCGGCTAAAAAAGCCGTTGAGCTTCTGGAACTCGTCGGATTCTCCAGAGCGGAACAAGTGATGAAAGAATATCCGCACCGTCTTTCCGGAGGGATGAGACAGAGGGTGATGATCGCCATTGCGCTCAGCTGCAATCCGAAGCTTCTGATCGCTGATGAGCCGACGACGGCGCTTGATGTGACGATACAAGCCCAAGTATTGGAGCTGATGAAAGACCTCTGCAAAAAATTCGATACTTCTATTCTGCTGATCACTCACGATTTAGGTGTGGTTTCCGAAGCCGCCGACAGGGTGATCGTTATGTATTGCGGACAAGTCGTAGAGAGTGCGGGTGTGGAGGACTTATTTTTAAACCCTCTTCATCCGTATACCGAAGGGCTGTTAAACTCCATACCGGTGATAGATGGAGAGATTGATACATTAAAAGCGATCAAAGGCAGTGTCCCGACACCGGATAATCTTCCGGAAGGCTGCCGATTCGCCCCGAGGTGTTCAAAAGCGATGGACAAATGCAAAACAGGGCAGCCGGAGCTGATAACGCATGAAAGCGGCCGTTCTGTAAGATGTTTTTTATATGAGGAAGAGGGTGCCCAATCAAAATGACAGCTGCAGACCAAGAAACGATTTTAGAGCTGAAAGACGTAAAAAAATATTTCCCGATCCGCTCCGGTTTTTTTCAAAGGAAAGTCGGTGATATAAAGGCTGTTGACGGCGTTTCTTTTTCACTGAAGCGCGGGGAGACGCTCGGCATCGTCGGTGAATCAGGATGCGGCAAATCAACGGCGGGAAGGACGATGATCCGTTTATACAAGCCGACAGACGGCCGGATTCTTTTTAAGGGGCAGGATATCTCCGGCTTATCTGAAGAAAAGCTGAGAAAAAGCGTCCGCAAAAACATCCAGATGGTATTCCAAGATCCCTTCGCATCCCTTAACCCGAGGAAAACGCTGCGTTCCATTATTAAAGAGCCGTTCCAGACTCACCATATGTACAGCATGAGCGAGCGGAACGAGCGAGTGGAGGAGCTGCTGGCGAAAGTCGGCCTTCACCCGAGCTTTGCAAACCGCTATCCGCACGAATTTTCCGGGGGGCAGCGCCAGCGGATCGGGATTGCGCGGGCTCTGACGTTGAATCCCGAGCTGATTATTGCGGATGAACCCGTTTCCGCACTCGATGTCTCCATTCAGGCCCAAGTCATCAATCTGATGGAAGAACTGCAGGATGAATTCAACCTGACCTATTTGTTTATTTCTCATGATTTGAGTGTTGTCCGCCATATCAGCGACAGAGTCGGCGTCATGTATCTGGGAAAAATGATGGAGCTGACCGATAAACACGAGCTGTACGGCAATCCGCTTCACCCTTATACGCAAGCGCTTTTGTCTTCAGTGCCCGTCACGAGAAAAAAAGACGCCGTCAAGCGGGAACGAATCATCCTGAAAGGAGAACTGCCAAGCCCGGCAAACCCGCCGAAAGGCTGCGTGTTCCACACGCGGTGCCCGATGGCCAAACCGATCTGCAAGGAACAAATCCCGGCATTTGAAGAAGCCGCTCCCGGCCATTACGTCGCCTGCCATTTATATGCCTGAAATGACAAGCATCGAGAGGGGGTATGCCGGATTACATAACCAGTTTGCTGCATATATATCACAAAGGGGGAATTGATATGAAATTACGTAAAAGCGCACTGATGATGCTAAGTGTTTTTATGGCGCTCGCCATCTTCCTGTCAGCCTGCTCCGGCTCAAAATCCACAAGCACCGAATCCAAACCGGCAGGAAAACCGCAAAAAGGCGGAGATTTGGTTGTCGGGTCAATCGGGGAACCCACACTTTTTAACTCTCTGTATTCTACAGATGACGCAAGTACGGATATTGAAAATATGCTGTACAGCTTTTTAACGAAAACGGATGAAAAACTGAACGTGAAATTATCACTCGCTGAAAATATTAAAGAATTAGACGGCGGCCTAGCATATGATGTGAAAATTAAAAAAGGCGTTAAGTTTCATGACGGAAAAGAACTGACTGCAGATGACGTCGTATTTACGTACAGTGTCCCTTTAAGCAAAGATTACAAGGGAGAACGCGGCTCAACATATGAAATGCTGAAATCCGTAGAGAAAAAAGGCGATTACGAAGTATTGTTCAAGCTGAAATATAAAGACGGTAATTTTTATAATAATGCGTTAGACAGCACAGCCATTCTGCCGAAGCACATTCTCGGTAATGTTCCGATTGCTGATTTAGAAGAAAATGAATTTAACAGAAAGAAACCGATCGGTTCAGGACCATTTAAGTTTAAAGAATGGAAGCAGGGCCAATATATTAAACTCGAAGCGAATAATGATTATTTTGCAGGAAGACCGTATTTAGATACTGTAACGTATAAAGTCATTCCCGACGCAAATGCTGCCGTTGCTCAGCTGCAGGCAGGCGATATTAATTTCTTTAATGTGCCCGCCACTGACTACAAAACGGCTGAAAAATTTAATAATCTGAAAGTCGTTACTGATTTGGCATTAAGTTACGTGTACATCGGGTGGAATGAAAAAAATGAATTATTTAAAGATAAAAAGGTCCGTCAGGCGCTGACAACCGCTCTTGACCGCGAGTCAATCGTCAGCCAGGTATTAGACGGAGACGGCAAGGTAGCCTACATTCCGGAATCCCCTTTATCTTGGAACTACCCTAAAGATATAGAAGTTCCGAAATTTGC
The DNA here is from genome assembly GCF_003047165.1 of Bacillus sp. ZY-1-1. NCBI lineage: Bacteria > Bacillati > Bacillota > Bacilli > Caryophanales > Bacillaceae > Bacillus > Bacillus sp. ZY-1-1. The sequence goes on along the minus strand of NZ_CP027061.1, from coordinate 2,807,980 downwards.
GTACAACGAGAAAAAAGCGAAACAGATGCTTGCAGAAGCCGGCTGGAAAGATACAAACGGTGACGGCATCCTGGATAAAGACGGAAAGAAATTCTCGTTTACGCTTAAAACGAACCAAGGAAACAAAGTCCGTGAAGACATCGCTGTTGTCGTCCAGGAACAGCTGAAAAAAATCGGCATTGAAGTGAAGACCCAGATCGTTGAATGGAGCGCTCTCGTTGAACAAATGAACCCTCCGAATTGGGATTTTGATGCAATGGTCATGGGATGGAGTTTATCCACATTCCCGGATCAATATGACATCTTCCATTCAAGCCAGATTAAAAAGGGCTTAAACTACGTTTGGTATAAAAATGCCGAAGCGGATAAGCTCATGAAAGATGCAAAATCAATCAGTGACAGAAAGCAGTATTCAAAAGAATATGAGCAGATCTATCAAAAAATTGCGGAAGATCAGCCGTATACGTTCTTGTATTACCCTAACAACCATATGGCAATGCCGCAAAATCTTGAAGGATTCAAATATCATCCGAAACGTGAATTGTATAATATCGAAAAATGGTGGCTTGCAAAATAATTTTCCCTTAAGGGGAGGGAGAGCGTTTTCTCCCTCTTCTGTTTTTAATAAGGAAAGTAAAGGGGGACAAGTATATGGCTGCATATATTCTCAGAAGAACCTTAATGTCTATCCCGATTTTATTGGGAATTACAATTTTATCATTTGTTATTATGAAAGCCGCGCCCGGAGATCCGATGACATTAATGATGGATCCGAAAATCAGCCAGGCTGACAGAGAGCAGTTTATTGAAAAATACGGTTTGAATGATCCTCAGTACGTTCAATATTTAAAGTGGCTCGGTAACATGGTACAGGGCGATTTCGGAACGTCAATTGTAAGAAAAGGAACGCCTGTTTCAGAATTGATTATGGCCCGAATGCCCAATACGCTGCTGCTGATGCTCGTTTCAACGATTTTGGCACTTATGATTTCTATTCCGTTTGGTGTCCTGTCGGCAAAGCGGCCTTATTCAAAGCTCGACTATGGCATTACGTTTACCTCATTTATAGGTCTGGCCATTCCAAACTTTTGGTTTGGATTAATTTTGATTATGATTTTATCAGTAAATCTCGGCTGGTTTCCTACCGGCGGTGTCGAGACGCTGAATGCCGATTTCAATATATTTGACCGGATTCATCATTTAATTCTGCCTGCATTCGTATTAGCTACAGCTGACATGGCCGGACTGACGAGATACACGAGATCCAATATGCTTGATGTATTAAATCAGGATTATATCCGTACAGCGAGAGCGAAAGGGTTCAAAGAGAACCGTGTATTATTTAAACACGGATTGAGAAATGCATTATTACCCGTCATTACAATTTTCGGTTTGATGATTCCCTCGTTTATCGGAGGATCTGTCGTTGTCGAACAAATTTTCACATGGCCGGGGTTAGGAAAGCTGTTTGTTGATTCAGCGTTTCAGCGTGATTATCCCGTCATTATGGCGATGACCGTCATTTCAGCTGTTCTTGTGGTCATTGGCAACCTTGTCGCTGATATTTTATACGCAGTGGTTGATCCGAGAATTGAATATTAAAAGGGGGGACATCGATGGCTGAGCTGAACACATCTCCGTCACCGGAGATCGGGCTGAAAGAAAATATTGCTGAGAAACCGGAAACCATGACAAAAATCTTTTGGGAAAAGTTTTCGAAAAATAAACTGGCGGTTGCAGGTGCTGTTATTCTGTTCGTGATTATTATGTCAGCGATTTTTGCACCGGTGATTGCTCCTTATTCTCAAGAGCAGCAAAACCTGCTTGATAAATTTAAAGCGCCGGGTCTAGAACATTTGATGGGAACGGATAAATTCGGACGTGACATCTTCAGCCGGATTCTGTACGGCGCGCGAATCTCTTTACTAGTCGGATTTGCCTCTGTTGTCGGCTCTATTTTTATCGGGACGATTTTAGGAGCGGTAGCGGGTTATTTTAAAGGTTTCGCAGATGCTGCTATTATGCGGTTGGTGGATATAGTTCTTTCCATTCCTGATATTTTCTTATTGATTACGCTTGTTACAATTTTTAAGCCAGGCGTGGATAAATTAATTTTAATTTTCTGTCTGACGGGCTGGACGACAACCGCTCGTTTGGTCAGGGGAGAATTTTTATCCCTGCGATCGAGAGAATATGTATTAGCCGCTAAAACAATCGGAACAAAAACACATAAAATTATTTTTTCACATATCCTGCCCAATGCGCTGGGACCGATTATTGTGTCAGCCACTTTAAAAGTCGGATCGGTTATTCTGGCCGAATCGGCGCTAAGTTATCTCGGTTTCGGGATTCAGCCGCCGATCGCAAGCTGGGGCAATATGCTTCAGGATGCACAGAACTTTACGATTATGATTCAGGCTTGGTGGTACCCGTTATTTCCGGGACTGTTCATTCTTCTTACCGTATTGTGCTTCAACTTTGTCGGAGACGGGCTGCGTGATGCGCTTGATCCGAAAAATGTGAAATGATCTCCCGGACGAACGGGAGATTTTTTGTTGCAATGCATTCGGAAATCCAGCTCCGTAAAACGGAAATCTCATATTGAAATGGAATAATTTATCTATCCCTTGCCTATACTGTGGACAACAGTTTTTATAAAGTGAGGGGTCGAATATGTTATTTCTTCATGATGTATGGGTCAATTGGTTTGAAGGGGAAGAAAACGGCTACAATGTATGCCATTTTCACGAATGGCGGAAGGAAGACACGGTTGAGCTTTTGGATCAGACGCCGCTGCTCAGAGTGCCGTCGGTATTATTTCATTACATAGAAAACGACTTATCAGAGCTTCCGAAAGAGCTGCTTGACCAAGTCCACCAGAAGTCATACGTGCGAAAAAATCATGAGCGGACAAAGCTGGAGTACTGTTTTGTCGTGACAGACGGGATCGGCATCATTGCCGTGGATACGATCGGGTATACCATTCCGGTCAGAAAGAGCCGCCTGATTCCGAGACAGGAGCAGCTTGTTTATGAAATGGTAAAGGATGTAGAACCGGAATCGTTTCAATTTGAGCCGTCGCAATTGGAGTCTTCAAAGGAATATCACATTTTGTCATTGGCGCCGGAGCATGTCAGAGGTCTGACGAGAAAAGAGCGGCAGATCAAGCAGCTGATGTTTATGGCGCTCGACCAGCTGAAAGGGCTGAAAAACCGTGCGGAAATTGTGTATTGGTACACGGAATGGAATCCGCATATGTATGAGCAGATCAAACGGATGAGTTTTGAAGAGATCTGGGACATGCTTTACAATGAAACAATTGAAGGCTGGTCGGATAAACATCTTGCGTTCTGTGAAAATTTGATTAAAGGGCAGCCGTTTTTCGAAAAGCTTTGGGAAATGGAACAGGAATCAAAAGTGAACTAAAAAAAGAGGCGGGGATTCTCCCGCCTCTTTTTTTTATCTTCTTTTCCGTCCGAGACCCATGGCGTTTTCCATTTTCTTCACCATTTTGCCGGCCGTTTTGTTTGCGCGCGCCGCCCCTTCGTCGAGAATGCGGTCAAGCTCGTCGCTCTCAATTAATTCACGGTAGCGCTCTTGGATCGGTGTCAATGCGCCGATAACGACTTCGGCTAAATCGCTTTTGAATTCACCGTACCCTTTGCCTTCATATTTAGCTTCTAATTCTTCAATTGATGTGTTTCCTAAAATAGAATAAATCGTCAAAAGATTAGAAACGCCCGGTTTGTTTTCTTTATCATACTTTACAATGCCTTCAGAATCAGTCACGGCGCTCTTGATTTTCTTCTCGAGCTGCTTCGGCTCATCAAGCAGCGTGATGAATGCCTTTTGGTTCGGATCTGATTTGCTCATTTTTTTGAGCGGATCAGCCAGTGACATGATGCGCGCGCCTGATTCAGGAATTTTCACCTCAGGAATCGTGAAGATGTCATTGTATTTTTTATTAAAGCGTTCCGCCAGGTTGCGGGTCAGTTCAAGATGCTGTTTTTGGTCTTCTCCGACCGGAACAAGATCCGTTCCGTACAGTAAAATATCGCCGGCCATCAGCGGCGGATAGGTTAACAGTCCGGACACGACGGCTTCTTTGCCCTTTGACTTATCCTTAAATTGCGTCATCCGCTCAAGCTCGCCGATATATGCGACGCATTGGAGCATCCACCCCGCCTGGGCATGAGCGGGAACCTCCGACTGGATAAAGAGGGTCGCTTTCTCGGGATCAAGTCCGACGGCCAGATAAAGAGCCGCGAGATTGCGGATGTTCTTCCGCAGCTCAAGCCGATCCTGCGGAACCGTAATCGCATGCTGATCGACAATACAGAAGTAGCCGTTGTAGTCATGCTGCAAATCAACAAATTGCTTCATTGCGCCGATGTAGTTGCCGAGGGTAACGGAACCGCTCGGCTGAATGCCTGAAAAAATCGTTTTCTTCATAGTTCTTACCTCATTTCTTAAAACATAATAAAAAAAGCCCATTCTTCCCGTAGAAAAAAGGGACGAATGAACCGTGGTGCCACCCTGATTATTCCATTACAATGGAATCGCTCGAGACGTTGGTAACGGAGGCTGCTCCGGCTGGGCCTACTAACGTTCGGTCAGCTGCTCAGAAGTCCATTCCACATCGCCCGTTACCTGCTCCCAGCACCGCAGACTCTCTTCAAACGGATGAAAATGTGTACTACTCTTCATCATCGCAATCACAACAAATGTATTTGATTGATCTATTATAAATCAATTATAGCCAAATGTCATCAGAGGAATACAAGCTTATTTCCAGTTTGCTTTAGGGGTGGAAATCCTCAAAAAGAACTGAAAATGCTTAAATGATAACGTATATCAACATTTCGTATAACGAATATTATATGTAAAAAGCAATATGAACTGGAAATTACATTAAAAAAATTTAGTTAGGTCATGCTTTAAACTATAGAAGTGTATCACCTTTTTGACAGAAAAACTGACCAAATTTAAATATTTTAAATTGAGAAAATAGTATTGCAATAAATTATTCATTTCATTATAATGAACTTGTTCACTCTATTGTTACAGCTTCTTTACATAAAATAATCAGAAAAGACGGAACACAATTAAAGTTTAGAAAAATATTAAGTTATTTTGTCTGATATTTCTGAGTATTTAGTAGTAAAGGCTGAAAAATTTGATTAGGGGGTTAGTGCATGAAAAAGCGTTGGTCTATTGTAGGTTTGATGCTTATCTTCTCGCTTGTATTAAGTGCGTGCGGCGGATTCAGCGGCGGATCAGGCGGCGGTAAAAAAGACACCAAAGGACAGACTTCACTTAATATCAATATTAAAACCGAGCCGTTCTCATTGCATCCGGGTTTAGCGAATGATTCCGTTTCAGGAGGCGTAATCCGACAGACTTTTGAAGGATTGACACGCGTAAACTCCAAAGGTGAGCCTGAAGAAGGAATGGCATCTAAAATTGAAACAAGCAAAGACGGAAAGACCTATACATTTACGATTCGTGAAGGTGCGAAATGGTCTAACGGCGACCCTGTGACGGCGCAGGATTTTGAATATGCATGGAAATGGGTGCTTGACCCGAACAACGAATCACAATACGCTTATCAGCTCTACTACATCAAAGGCGCTGAAGCTGCCAATACAGGAAAAGGCAAGATTGATGATGTAGGCGTAAAAGCCGTAAATGACAAAACATTAAAGGTTGAACTGAATAACCCGACACCTTATTTCACGCAATTAACTTCATTCTATACGTATATGCCGATCAACAAGAAAATCGCCGAAAAACATAAAAACTGGAACACAAACGCGGGCGAAAATTATGTGTCAAACGGCCCGTTCAAAATGACGGCCTGGAAACACAGCGGTTCCATCACGCTCGAAAAGAACGATCAATATTGGGATAAAGACGCTGTGAAATTGAAGAAAATCAACATGGTGATGATTAACAATAACAACACCGAACTGAAAAAATTCCAGGCCGGTGAGCTTGACTGGGCAGGAATGCCGCTCGGCCAGCTTCCGACTGAATCTCTGCCGACATTGAAAAAAGACGGATCTCTTCACGTTGAACCGATCGCAGGCGTGTATTGGTACAAATTCAACACAGAAGCGAAACCGCTGAACAATGTTAACATCCGTAAAGCCCTTGCTTATGCGATCGACCGCTCGTCCATCGTGAAAAATGTAACGCAGGGCGAACAAATCCCGGCCATGGCTGCGGTGCCGCCGTCAATGAAGGGATTCAAGGATAACACAAAAGGTTACTTCAAAGACAATGACGTCAAATCAGCTAAAGAATTCTTAAATAAAGGACTGAAGGAATTAGGCGTCAAGAGTGCCTCTGACCTTCCGGCGATCAAGCTGTCCTACAATACGGATGACGCGCATGCGAAAATCGCGCAGGCCGTACAGGAAATGTGGAAAAAGAACTTGGGCGTCAAAGTTGAACTTGATAACTCCGAATGGAATGTTTACATCGACAAGCTGCACAGCCAAAACTACCAAATCGGGCGTATGGGCTGGCTCGGCGATTTCAACGATCCGATCAACTTCCTTGAATTGTTCCGTGATAAAGAAGGCGGAAACAATGATACCGGGTGGGAAGATCCTGAGTTTAAAAAGCTGCTGAACCAATCTCAGCTTGAAACGGATCCGGATAAACGTATCGAAGAGCTGAAAAAAGCAGAAAAGATCTTTATCGACGCAATGCCGGTCGCGCCAGTTTATTTCTATACGGATCCTTGGGTGCAGGATAAAAACCTCAAAAATGTGATCTTGACAGGAACAGGCGAAGTTTACTTCAGAAACGCTTCTTTTGAATAAAAGCCGGTTCTGAAAACAAAAGACCCAAGGTATATGGGGAGGATGTCCCCATATACCTTTCTTACTGATTACGTATAAAATTGTAAAAAACATGGAGGTGTTCACCTTGCTGAAATATATCGGTAAACGATTCATTTACATGATCATCACATTGTTTGTGATTGTGACCGCCACGTTCTTCTTAATGCAGGCAGCGCCGGGCGGACCATTTTCCGGCGAAAGAAAGCTGCCGCCTGAAATTGAGGCAAACTTAAACGAACACTATGGTTTGGACAAGCCTCTTTTCGTTCAATATGTCAGCTACTTAAAATCTGTGGCGATGTGGGACTTCGGGCCTTCTTTTAAATATAAAGGCCAAAGTGTTAATGATTTAATCAATTCAGGCTTCCCCGTCTCATTCACTCTCGGTGCAGAAGCTATTCTCCTCGCTTTAGCGTTCGGTGTGCTTTTCGGGGTGCTTGCTGCCCTGTACCATAATAAATGGCAGGATTATACCATTGCGATTTTAACGATCTTTGGGATCTCAGTTCCGAGCTTTATATTGGCGACGATTTTGCAATATATTTTCTCAATTAAATTAGAACTGTTCCCGGTCGCAGGGTGGGAATCCTGGGCATACACCTTTCTGCCCTCCATTGCGCTCGCTTCCATGCCGATGGCGTTCATTGCCAGACTCTCCCGTTCAAGCATGATTGAAGTGTTAAACAGCGATTACATACGGACTGCAAAAGCTAAAGGACTTTCCCGTCCGTCAGTCACCGTGCGCCATGCGCTGCGAAACGCGCTTTTGCCGGTCGTGACATATATGGGGCCGATGGCGGCATCCATTTTAACGGGAAGTTTCATCATTGAATCCATTTTCGGAATTCCCGGTTTAGGCGCGCATTTTGTAAACAGCATTACAAACCGTGATTATACGGTCATTATGGGAGTTACCGTGTTCTTCAGCGTGCTCCTGCTTCTATGCGTATTAATTGTAGATGTGCTGTACGGATTAATCGATCCGAGAATCAAGCTTTCCAAAGCAAAGAAAGGAGCCTAGACCATGCAGAACATTCCTAAAAATATGTTTGAACCAGCTTCAGCTAATGCCGGCGATGCCGAAAAAATAAATAAAAAAAGCCTTTCCCTCTGGAAAGACGCCATGCTCCGCTTCCGCAGCAATAAGCTTGCGATGGTCGGGTTCGTACTGATCGTTCTTATTATTCTGATGGCGATTTTTGCGCCTATCTTTTCAAGATATGATTATGCCACCACCAATCTATTAAATGCGGATAAAGCGCCGTCGAAAGATCATTGGTTCGGCACGGATGACCTTGGAAGGGATATATTCGTCCGGACATGGGTGGGCGCGCGGATTTCCATCTTTATCGGTGTCGCAGCTGCCGTGCTTGATTTATTGATCGGCGTAATCTGGGGCAGCATTTCCGGATTCCGCGGCGGACGCACAGATGAAGTGATGATGCGCATCGCCGACATTCTGTGGGCTGTTCCTTCATTATTAATGGTTATTTTGCTGATGGTTGTCCTGCCGAAAGGATTGCTCACCATTATCGTCGCCATGACGATCACGGGCTGGATCAATATGGCGAGGATCGTCCGCGGACAGGTGCTGCAATTAAAGAATCAGGAGTATGTGCTTGCTTCACAGACACTCGGTGCCAAAACCGGCCGGCTTTTGTTTAAGCATATCGTCCCGAACGCGATGGGCTCTATACTCGTAACGATGACACTGACGGTTCCGACGGCGATTTTTACAGAAGCGTTTTTAAGTTATTTGGGCCTCGGCGTACCTGCGCCGCTTGCGAGCTGGGGAACGATGGCCTCAGACGGATTGCCTGCATTAACCTATTACCCTTGGCGTCTGTTCTTCCCTGCCGGCTTTATCTGCCTGGCGATGTTCGGCTTTAACGTTGTCGGCGACGGGTTAAGAGACGCGCTGGATCCTAAGTTACGCAAATAAGGAGTGATATGAGTGACACGTTTGCTAGAAGTAAAAGACTTAGCCATTTCATTTAAAACATACGGCGGAGAGGTACAGGCAATCCGCGGCGTGAATTTCCATTTGAATAAAGGAGAGACGCTGGCGATCGTGGGGGAGTCGGGTTCCGGAAAAAGTGTGACCTCCCAAGCGATTATGAAGCTGATTCCGATGCCGCCGGGCTACTTTAAAAGAGGACAGATTCTTTTTGACGGACGCGATATCGTGCCGATGTCCGAAAAAGAAATGCAGGCCATCAGAGGAAAGGACATCGGAATGATTTTCCAAGATCCGATGACCTCTCTGAACCCGACGATGAGAGTCGGCAAGCAAATTACGGAAGTGCTTTTCAAACATGAAAAAATCTCAAGTGAAGCGGCGAAAAAGCGCGCCATAGAGCTGCTTGATCTCGTCGGAATACCGATGCCCGAAAAACGGATCGGCCAATTCCCCCATGAATTTTCAGGCGGGATGAGACAGCGTGTCGTCATCGCGATGGCGCTTGCGGCAAATCCGAAACTGTTAATTGCCGATGAACCGACAACAGCGCTTGATGTGACGATTCAGGCACAGATCCTTGAGCTGATGAAAGATCTGCAAAAGAAAATTGATACGTCTATCATTTTTATCACGCATGATCTCGGCGTTGTCGCCAATGTCGCCGACCGGGTCGCCGTCATGTACGCGGGTCAGGTCGTCGAATCGGGCACGGTGGATGAAATCTTTTATGATCCGCGCCATCCGTATACGTGGGGGCTGCTTGCCTCAATGCCGAGTCTGGACAGCACCGATCAGGAAAAACTGACGGCCATCCCGGGCACGCCGCCTGATCTGACGAATCCTCCGAAAGGGGATGCATTTGCGCTCCGCAGCTCATATGCGATGAAAATTGACTTTGAACAGGAACCGCCGATGTATAAAGTGTCTGATACGCATTTTGTGAAATCGTGGCTTCTGCATCCTGATGCGCCTAAGGTCGAGCCGCCTGAAGCGGTGAAGGCTAAAATCCGTCAGCTTCCGAATACGTATCAGCATCCTGTTTTAATGAAGGAAGGTGAAAAAAATGACTGAGAAACTTCTCGAAATCAAACACTTAAAACAGCATTTTTTCACGCAGAAAGGAACGGTAAAAGCCGTAGATGATTTGTCATTTGATATTTATAAAGGCGAAACGCTCGGCCTTGTCGGAGAATCGGGCTGCGGTAAATCAACGACGGGCCGCAGTATTATCCGGCTGTATGAGGCAACCGGCGGGGAAGTTCTCTTTAACGGGGAAAATGTCCACGGGAAAAAATCCCGCAAGAAGCTGCTGGAGTTTAACCGGAAAATGCAGATGATTTTCCAGGATCCGTACGCATCTTTAAATCCGAGAATGACAGTCGCCGACATTATTGCCGAGGGAATAGATATTCACCGCCTGGCAAAAACGAAAAAAGAGCGGATGCAGCGGGTTCACGAACTGCTGGAAACGGTCGGTTTAAATAAAGAGCACGCCAACCGCTACCCGCATGAATTTTCAGGCGGACAGCGCCAGCGTATCGGAATCGCCAGAGCGCTGGCGGTTGATCCGGAGTTTATCATCGCGGACGAACCGATTTCGGCGCTTGATGTCTCCATTCAGGCGCAAGTCGTCAATTTAATGAAAGAATTGCAGAAAGAAAAAGGGCTCACTTACCTGTTTATCGCCCATGATTTATCAATGGTCAAATACATCAGCGACCGCATCGGCGTCATGTATTTCGGAAAATTGGTGGAGCTTGCGCCGGCGGATGAGCTTTACGAAAACCCGCTTCACCCATATACGAAATCATTGCTGTCCGCTATCCCGCTTCCTGATCCGGACTATGAAAGAAATCGCACGCGAAAGAAATACGATCCGGCAGTTCATCAGCTCCAAGAAGGAGAAAAAATGGAATTCAGAGAAGTGAAACCGGGACATTTTGTCATGTGCACAGAAGCTGAATTTAAAACCTATCTATAAACGTATCATCCTCCAAGACTCAGTCTTGGAGGATTTTTTTGCGCACATTCAAGTTTATTAAGCCTGCTCCCGTTTTTCTATAATGGAAAAAAAGGGGGAGATCAGTATGAAAACCATTTTTTGCGCCATTTGTGCGGGACTGTTTATCAGTGCAGCCGCTTATCCGGCCCATGCCGCTGTGAAAGAGGAGCAGCCGCTTGTAAAAGTAGCACTGGCTGAAAAAGAACTGCCGAAATCAAATGCACGGTTCGCTTATCCGTCAGGGTTGCATTTTTCACATCCTGATAAGGTGCGGGGCATTTACGTCACAGGGCATTCAGCGGGAGGAAGCAAATTCGGGGAGCTGACAGACTTTGTGGACAAAACGGAACTCAATACAATGGTCATTGATGTCAAGGACGACAACGGGAACCTCACCTTTAAGCCGGACGGCCATTCTGAGTATGCAAAAATCGCCAAGCCGTACATCAAAGACCCAAAAAAGATGATGAAAAAGCTGGAGGAAAAAAAGATCTATCCGATCGCGCGTATTGTCGTATTTAAAGACAGCGAACTCGCGAACAAAAAGCCCGAGTGGTCCTTTAAAGAAAAAAACGGAAGTGTCTGGAAAAACGGCCGCGGCGAATCGTTCGTCAATCCGTTTATGAAAGAAGTATGGGATTACAATGTAAAGATTGCAAAACAAGCTGTAAAGATGGGTTTTCAAGAAATTCAGTTTGATTATGTCCGTTTTCCTGAAGGGTTTGAAAAACGTGATGACGAACTGACATACGGACACGGCGATTACGGAAAAACAGCAGACAGCAATGTGCAAAAACGCGTTCACGCCGTCACCGATTTTGTCGGTTATGCGAAGAAAAAACTCAAGCCGTACGGCGCGGATGTGTCGGTTGATATTTTCGGCTATTCAGCCACGCTGCCGGAAGCGCCTGGTATCGGCCAGAATTTCAGCAAAATTTCAGACCAGGTCGATGTCATTTCATCCATGATTTATCCGAGCCATTGGACAAGCTATTTCGGCATTGATAAACCGGATCTTGAGCCCTACAATGTCGTCAAAGAATACGCGAAGGTGGAAAATAAAAAGCTGTCCAAGCTGAAACACCCGCCTGTATCGCGTCCGTGGCTTCAGGACTTCACGGCATCATATCTCGGCAGCGGAAATTATCAAAAGTACGGGAAACGCCAGGTGGAAGACCAGGTTAAAGCGCTGCATGATGAAGGTATTGACGAATTTTTATTGTGGGACGCGGCAAACCGTTATACCAAAAACGTCGATTACACACCATTTTAAAAAAATTGAAACCATGTTAAAGGATCACACGTCTTAATAGATGTAAGATTGTTTAAACAATCGGAAATGGGGTATATCTAAAAGTGTGAAGACAACGAACCCATAAGGAGCAAATGAATGAACTGGTACGAAAAGCTGAGTGAATATTTTCCGATTGAAGAAATGAAATCAAAAGCGCATATGGAAGCTCTGTTAAAGGAGCAAAGCGATGTTTATCATAAAGAAGAGGGGCAGTACCACGTGCTGATGTATGCGGAATTTGACTCTTTCATCTTTATTGATTACCTGTTTGTGTCAAAGAAATCCAGAGGACAAGGCCTCGGAAGCAAGCTGATCGGCAGACTGAAAAAGAAGAACAAGCCGATTCTGCTTGAGGTGGAGCCTGTTGACGAGGATGACACGGATACACAGAAACGCTTGCGTTTTTATCAAAGAGAGCATTTCAAGCACGCGCAGTCAATCGGGTATCGGCGCCGGTCATTGGCTACGAATGAAGTGAACAAAATGGAGATTCTGTACTGGTCACCTAAGACGGAATCAGAAGAAGAAATATTTGAAGCGATGAAACAGACATATGAAAACATTCACACTTATAAAGATGAAAAATGGTACGGAGAATCATACGAAAAAACGGATGAAGTTCTCAAAGTCATTGATGAGAAAAAACAAAAAAACATTTTCGATCAGCTGAGCTAATTGAGAATGGAGAAAAATCCTCCAGCCGTAAATTTGCCGGATTGACACATTTTTTTCTCAGGAGACTGTTCACACTTACTTTTTTATAGTATAATACCTATAAAGATTCCTTTTTTAAAGTCATTTCAATTTGAGAATACAAACATGTTCATCCTACTAATTAGAGGAGTGAAGATTAATGGTTACATTATACACATCACCTAGCTGTACGTCATGCAGAAAAGCAAGAGCTTGGCTTGAAGAGCACGAGATTCCGTTTGTAGAAAGAAACATTTTCTCCGAGCCGTTATCAATTGATGAGATCAAGCAGATTCTGCGTATGACTGAAGACGGTACGGATGAAATTATCTCTACCCGTTCTAAAGTATTCCAGAAACTGAACGTAAATGTTGAATCTATGCCGCTTCAAGACTTATATACTTTGATCAATGAGCATCCGGGACTGCTCCGCCGTCCGATCATCATTGATGAAAAACGTCTGCAAGTCGGCTATAACGAAGATGAAATCAGACGATTCCTGCCAAGAAAAGTGCGTTCTTTCCAATTAAGAGAAGCACAGCGTCTTGCCAACTGATATAAGCTTACGATAAGCATGGAAAAAGCCCAAAACCATCGCGGTTTGGGCTTTTTGTTATTTTTCAGTCTGCTGGTAAATCATACTGGCGAGGATCACAAAAACGACGGTCAAAATCGGCAGCATCATCTGTATCATGCCGTGTTCTGCCATGAAAAATGACAGCTTGCTGTCTCCGGCAATCATTTCACCGCCGGTAAATGCGAGAAGACCGCTCCCGGCATACATCAATAAAGGCATTTTTTCCATGGCGGCATGAACGAGCTTGCTGCCCCAAATAATAATCGGCACCGAGATGAAGAGACCGATCACTACTAGTGTCAGCTCACCGTGAGAAGCGCCGGCTACTGCGATGACATTGTCAAGCGACATAAAGATATCAGCCAGAACGATTGTGCGGATGGCTTTCCAAAGAGAAGAACTGCTTTTCACATGCTGCGCATCTTTCTTCTCAATCAGAAGCTGATAGCCGAGATACAATAAAAATACCCCGCCTGCGCATTGTAAAAAAGGAACATTCAATAAATAGACCGCAGCGCTCGTCAGAACGATTCTCAAGACGACTGCGATAAATGTTCCGAAGATGATCGCTTGCTGTCTTTGTTTATGGGCCAGATTCCGGCTGGCCATCGCGATGACGACGGCATTGTCACCGCCGAGAATAAGGTCAATCCCGATAATAAGCAGAAGGGACAGCAGATAATCGTGCGGCATGGTAACACCTCGCTTATAGATCGATTGCTTGTACAGCTAATATATGAAGCAATGCGCTATTTATGATGGGAACCGGGAGAAAGCCTGTTTTTCGGTGTGAAAATGCTTTTTTATTTCTTTTATAACTGTTTTATCATAAAATAGAAATATAAAGAATTTGCGCTGTCTTCTATAAGGTTAAGATGTGGACGGAATGGGTAAAGTGTAGTAAAGTACTATTCATCGGGAGCTTAGATGTCCCTTCAACATCTTATAAAGAAGGGAAGGTTGGCAAAATGGAAATAGAAAGAATTAATGAGCATACTGTAAAATTTTATATGTCTTATGGTGATATTGAAGATCGCGGTTTTGACAGAGAAGAAATCTGGTACAATCGCGAGCGCAGTGAAGAACTGTTCTGGGAAGTCATGGATGAAGTGCATGATGAAGAGGAATTCGCTGTCGAGGGTCCTCTTTGGATTCAGGTTCAGGCATTGGACAAAGGACTGGAAATAATCGTAACAAAAGCCCAGCTTTCCAAGGACGGACAAAAACTCGAACTGCCGATCCCGGAAGATAAAAAACAAGAGCCGGCAGATGAAAATCTCGATGCTTTACTTGATGATTTCCAGAAAGAAGAGCAGGCCGAGAGCCGGGAAGATAAGGAGCAAAAGCTTCAGTTCACTTTGCGGTTCGATGATTTTGAGGATCTCATCTCGCTATCAAAATTGAATCTTAACGGAATCAAAACGACCCTGTATTCGTTTGAAGACCGATATTATTTATATGCAGATTTTTATGAGCAAACTGATGAAGAGGTTGAAAATCAGCTAAGCATCCTGTTGGAGTACGCGCACGAATCATCAGTCAGCATTCACCGTCTTGAAGAATACGGCAAATTGGTGATCGCTGATCATGCGTTATATACAATAAAAAAACACTTTGCATCATAACAAACCGATTTCTCTCAGCAGAAATCGGTTTTTTTTGTTCTGAATGACAGGATGAACGGCTGAAAACCGTATAACGGCTCTCATCCGCAAACAGGATTATGCCTTCTTTCTGCTGAATACAACAAGATTCAGGAAAGGAGAAGATGCAACATGTTCAGTGCAGTGACTGCCGGCGGACGGCTCATTCAGCTGGCCGGAAGCTATTCAAAGGAAAAAGCGGCGGAGCTGAGAAAGAAACGCTGGTTCTGCCCCGTTTGCAAAAGTGAGCTTGATATCAAACTGGGACGCGAAAAACTGCCGCACTTCGCTCATAAAAAAAGCAGGCTGTGTCCCGGGGAATCCGAACCTGAAAGCGAATACCATCTGGAAGGAAAAAGACAGCTTTTTCTCTGGCTGAAGACACAAGGGTGCAGTGTCAGCCTGGAACCGTATCTGACTTCCGCTGGACAGCGGCCTGACTTGACGGCAGAAAGCGGAGAAGAAAGGCTGGCTTTTGAATTTCAATGTGCGAACCTTTCGGCGGACTCTTTAAAGAGCCGGACGGCAGGCCTGAAAAACGCCGGGTACCGGCCGGTCTGGATCATTGGGGCAAAACGGTTAAAACGGATGGCCGCGCAATTTTTCCGGCTTTCTGCTTTTCACTGGCAGTTCTTTGAAGTCAATTCATTTTCCTCCTTAATGTTTTACTGCCCCGACGCCCGCTCCTTTTACAGGCTGCATTCCATCACTCCGTTTTACACCGGCTATTCTTATGCCGGCTTAACCGCAATCCCTCTTCACAAAGCAAACCTGAAAGACATTTGTCATCCGGAAGGGCGGCACAGCGTCAGACTTTCCTCGTGGGGGCGTGCCGTTGCCGGCTTCCGCAACAAAGACGGGCGGTTTTTATCTGAAGATGCCGGTCTTATCCGGCGTCTTTTTTACGAAAGACATCAGGTTGCATTTCCATTTCTCCCCTCTGAAGTGTTTATTCCCGTTTCAGCAGGCTTTGTGTTTGCAAGTCCCGTTTTTGTGTGGCAGGGCCATTTATACTTGCGGCTTGCGGAACTTTCTAAAAAAGGCGCGCCGATCCGATTATCCGGCATGGTTCATGATTTACGGCAAAAAATCAGGCATAAGGAGATCCGGATGCGGTATGGTTCACAAGACAGCCTTATCGGAATGGCGGTAAAACAATATGCTGATTTCTTATGCTTGCAGGATTTTTTAAGGGAAATTGAGAATGAAGTATATATGCCCTCATCCCAACAGAAGCGCCCTCAAACGGCAGAAGAGCTGCGCCGGCGGGACCTGCTCTTTTTTGGGGAATGAGAATGCTTCATTTCGTTCACCCTAACGTCAAGGTGGTGGCGAATGTGAGGGGCGTACAAGCATTTTGTTTTCGTTTTTTCACTGTATTATTGGTATGCTCGGTCTTATATGCCGCATATGATTTGACAAAAGGCAGTGAAAAGCCGGAAGATAATCACAACACAAGTTTTTGGAGAAACAATCGTTTTTTCAATTGGCTTGAAGTAAAGAAAACGAGGGGGATCACCATGACTGAGGAAAATAAAGCAGCACAGCTGCCTGACAGAAGTGAAGTAAAGGCAGAGCATACATGGAGACTAGAGGATATTTTTCCTAGTGATGAGGCCTGGAATAAAGAATTTCAAGCAGTTAAAGAATTAATTCCGAATTTATCTTCATTTAAAGGCACGCTTGCTCATTCGGCTGATAATTTATACGCGGCGCTTACGGCACAGGATGAAGTGACGAACCGCCTTGGGAAACTTTATGCATACGCGCATATGCGCTCAGACCAGGATACGGGAAATTCTTTCTACCAAGGGCTGAACGACAAAGCCGCAAGCCTGTATTCTCAGGCTGCCAGCGCGACTGCTTACATTGAACCGGAAATTCTGGCGATTCAGGAGGACAAGCTGCACCAGTTTATTCTGGAAAAAGAGGAGCTTAAGCTTTACTCCCATGCAATTGAAGAAATTACAAAACAGCGTCCGCACGTGCTGAGCGAACAAGAAGAGGCCCTGCTTGCGGAAGCCTCTGAAGCGCTGTCTTCGCCTTCCAATACATTCAGTGTTTTAAATAACGCCGATATTACGTTTCCGTCGATTAAAGATGAAAACGGCAAGGAAACTCAAATCACACACGGCAACTTTATTAATTTCCTGGAAAGCAGCAATCGTGAAGTCCGCAAAAACGCATTTGAAGCCGTATATAAAACATACGGACAGTATAAAAACACGATGGCGACTACACTCAGCGGCACTGTGAAAAAAGATAATTTTTACGCCCGTGTGAAAAAGTATAAATCAGCACGGGAAGCGGCTTTATCCAATAACAGCATTCCTGAAGAGGTTTACGATAACCTTATCAAAACGATCAATAAACATCTTCCGTTATTACACCGTTACATTGACCTGCGGAAAAAGGTGCTCGGCCTTGATGAAGTCCATATTTATGACCTGTACACACCGCTTGTAAAAGATTCGGGAATGAAGGTCACATATGAGGAAGCGAAAGATTATATGCTCAAAGGACTTGCTCCGCTGGGCGAGGAATACGCGTCTATTTTAAAAGAAGGACTTGAAAACCGCTGGGTCGATGTATACGAAAACAAAGGAAAACGCAGCGGTGCTTATTCGTCCGGTACATACGGCACGAATCCGTACATCTTAATGAACTGGCATGATAATGTCAATAATCTGTTTACGCTCGTTCACGAGTTCGGCCATTCCGTGCACAGCTACTATACGAGAAAATATCAGCCGTATCCGTACGGTAACTACAGCATTTTTGTCGCTGAAGTCGCTTCAACGACTAATGAAGCGCTGCTCGGTGAATATATGCTGAACAGCTTAAAGGATGAAAAACAGCGCCTTTACCTGCTCAACCACATGCTTGAAGGATTCAGAGGCACAGTGTTCAGACAGACGATGTTCGCTGAATTTGAGCATCTGATTCATACGAAAGCGCAGGAAGGCGAGCCGCTAACGCCTGAACTGCTGAACGAACTTTATTATGATCTGAATAAAAAGTATTTCGGTGACAACATGGTGATTGATAAAGAAATCAGTCTGGAATGGTCAAGAATTCCGCATTTCTATTACAATTATTATGTGTATCAATATGCGACGGGCTACAGTGCGGCCCAAGCGCTGAGCAGCCAGATCTTAAAAGAAGGCAAGCCTGCGGTGGAGCGCTATACCGAATTCTTAAAAGCGGGAAGCTCGGAATATCCGATCGACATACTGAAAAAAGCGGGGGTCGATATGACATCGCCTGAACCGATCGAGGCGGCCTGCAAAATGTTTGAAGAGAAACTGAATGAAATGGAAGAGCTTCTTTCGAAAGTGAACCCTTCGTAATTCAAAAAAGCCTGTGCATTAAATGCGCAGGCTTTTTCTAAAACCCCTTAAACGTTTTTCGGTGATTCAGCCGGTACAGGGCAAACAATATGGACAGAAACAGCAGTGGAGATGTAATGTAAATCGGCAGCATGTGCATCATGGCCAGCAGGTTTAAAAAGAAGAAAAACACAATCATTCCGATGATCAATACGGTGCGGAGCATTGATTTCCCTCCTTGTTTATGATTGATATATTCTATGAAAACAAGCAGTCAGTTATGTTTTGTGACAAAAATATGAACATTAATCTTATGGCTTGTCAAAACTCGACAAGATTTGATATGATAAGGATGTGAAATTGATCACAAACAAACATTACCCCTTTGTTTGACCGTGAAAAATTTCTCCCATCCCCTTTGTTGTCGTTAAGACATATGAAACCGCGCTTATCCCGGCGCGGTTTCTTTATTTGCACAAAAAAAGCCGGCTCCGTAAGGAATCAGCTTTTTTTAATGGTCACAACAGGTGACATCCTCCTGGGTGCCGGCCAGAGATTTCCAAAACAGACCGTGCTTTGCTTCCACTCTGGCGACCTTTTTGGCGAATGCCAGTTTTTTCATTTCTTTTTCAACTTCTTCTAGACTCAAATCATAAACGAGTGCGATTTCTTTCGATGCGACAAACCGGAAATATTCAATGAAACATTCCAAAGGCGGCGTTTCAGAAGGCTTCGGTTCATCCCCGAGCATTTCGAATAAGATCTCTTCGTATACGTCATAAGAATAGTTGCCGGGAACCTTCAGCCCTTCATCATCATGCAGGCTGTTAAAGAACGTCAATGTCGGGTTGACGGTGACGTCCATTTCCGCCGCGATTTTCATATCGCACTGAAGCGCTTTTACCGCGCTTTGCGAATGGAGGTCGCGCTTGAATTCTTCAACATCCAATTTTGTCTTTTCAGCAATTTCTAAAAGAACGTCTTCATCCGTAATATTCTGCTTGGAGACAAACAGGCTTTCCTGCATGCTGCGGAGAAACAGAATGCCCGCTTTTCTTCCCTGCAGTTCGGCCGCTTTTAAAGCGAGTGCGGCAAGGTAGGGCGATGAAAGAGGCTGATCCTGCTCAAGCCAAAGGCTTCCGTCACAGGGCATCCCGGAACGGTTCGCAATTTTTTCCCAAGCTTCGGCAAGAAGGTGTTTTTTCCGCTTTTGCTTATTCAGCGATGTAATGCTCGCGGAAACAATGATCCGCAGGGTGAAAAAACGTCCGTATTTGATTTTTAATTTTTTTATGGCGGGCTCCAGCGACCAGCATTCAGGACATAAAGGGTCGACAAACATGTAAATTTCGAGCGGTTTTTTTGGATGTCCGTGGCAATGGGCGAAGTATTGCTCATGCTGATAATTCGTCAATATGATCGATCCTCCGCTTCTGACTGGTTTACCATATGCCTGGCCGTCAGTTCCAGACGCCCGTACAGAAATTCACGAATATCGCCCTCCAGCCCGACCTGATCCATCGCTTTGCTCATACAGCTTAGCCACGCATCAGCCCTCTCGTCCGTAATCGGAAAGGGGAGATGCCTTGCCCTGAGCATGGGATGTCCGTGCTCTTCAGTATAAAGAGGAGGTCCGCCCAAATACTGGGTTAAAAATTGCTTTTGTTTTCTGGCCGTTTCAGTCAAATCACTTGGAAATATCGGCTTCAGCAAGGGATGAGACGAGACACGCTCATAAAAAGTATCAACAAGTTGCGATAGAAGTTCCTCTCCAATCGCTTCATATGGTGCGTTAAACGATTGTCCCATGTTGACTACTCCTTTATATGGCTAATAGGAATCATAATTCCCATTGCGAATTTATCTTTCAGTTTTACTATCTTCAGTTACTGTATATTTTAGCAATAACATTTTATTTCTACAAACAAAGTGCCTTTCTGTCAGGCGCTTGTATTTCATATCATATCACATCGCCTTCATTCATGTGTAAGATTTCACTCCGCAAAAAAACCAGAGGGCGAAGGAAGCCTCTCTGGTTTACGCGTAATACTGCCGGGTTATGTTTTTGACATATTGCTGTGTTTCCTTAAACGGCGGAATGCCTCCGTACCGATCTACGTTGCCGGGGCCTGCGTTGTAGGCGGCTAACGCGAGAGATACATTTCCGTCGTATTTCGTGAGCATCTGCTTTAAGTACTTTGTGCCGCCCTCAGCGTTCTGGACGGGATCAAGCGGGTTTGACACCCCGAGTGATTCTGCCGTAGAAGGCATGAGCTGCATCAGCCCCATTGCCCCCGCACCGCTGACCGCTTTCGGATTAAAGCCTGATTCCTGTTTAATAACCGCGCGGATCAGTTTTTCGTCCACTCCGTATTTTTCGGCTGCTTTCTGAATGGCGCTGTCTATTGAAAAGTTTCCGGTGCTGATGTCAGAAGCCGCATTCGGAGACTTTATGCTCGGGGAAACGGTCTGTGAAGCTGCCGCGGAACCGGATGAAACCGGAATTCTCGGTGAATATGAAGCGTGAGCGGTCCGCACACCGTTTAAAATCCCTGATTCCGGCTGCTGCCGGACGGCTGTGTCCGTATACTGGCTGAGCAGCGCGCTGAAATTGGCAAGCGGGCTTTCTGAAGATTGTCCGCCTGAATCCGTGCTTGTATGAGAGATTGATTGCAGCGCCATTGACTGCAGCTGGAGGAGGGCCGCCCAATTCGTTATATTCACTGTGTCATTCCACCTTTTTTTGTTTCTGTTCATAAAAACGCTGGATTTTATTTTTCGTGATCCGCTCTGGGATGCCGAATTGCTTGAGCAATTGTTCAAACGCCCGTTTTCCTTCATCCCAGTCAGCAGCCTCGAATTCCAATTCAAAGTCTTCTTTCTCTAAATATCGGCTGTGATCTAAAATGATTAAGCCTTTTTCTGATTCTTTTTCCGCGCGTGCGGTCGACAGTGTTCCGAAGCAGCAAATGTGTTCTGAACGGATACCTAGACCGTCCAGCTGCCGTTTGACGGGGCCATCCGGAATCTTGAAGACGTCAAGATCCGGTGCCGCCGCAAGCTGTTGGTGCGTTTCCAGCAGACCGACCGCGGCAGGTTCTTTTAAAGTCAGAACGAACGAGCCGTCTTTTTCTCGGATGCGGAGTGCTGATTTTTTTTGTTTCAGGGAAAAATCTTTCGTGTCGAAATAATGATTGACCTGCTGTTTAAAATCATATTCTTTCATGCAGAGTGCTTCACTCAGCTTCAGAAATTCTGATTTTGTCAGCAGGTTTTTGAATTCAATTTCTATTTCTTGGGTCATGACAGTCTTCCTTTCAGGACGAAAAATTGTATAATTCCCATTATCTCTTTAGAGGTTACGTTTATCAATATCGACCTTGATATGATAAAATAAATGCTGTACTTTGTTAAAAAAGGAGAACATTATGCAAAAGAGAATTGAAATCCAGAATGCATCATTAACAGAAGACGCGCTCCGCTTGAAGTGCGGAGAAGACTTAAGCGGAGCGGAACGCAAAGCCTCAGGTCAAATGCTTGTTGATTCCGATCACTTTGCTTTTGTATACATACTTGAATCAGCTGACTCTTTTGAATATGTCATTATAAAAGAACATATCTGGCCGGATCTGAAAGAAGCCTTAGACCAAGGAAAACCGGCGGTCCTTGAGGCCGGCGGAAAAACGGTTGAACTTTCAGGGCTGCATGAAGAACTCGATTATCTTCTTGAAAATATTAAAGATAATGCAAACTACGGAGATATGGAAGAAAAAGTGAAAAGCGTATTTCTTTAGAACAGGTTCGGAATTGGGGGATGTACGATGGATGACAAACAATGGGAGCAATTTCTAGCGCCATACCGCCAGGCTGTTGAAGAATTAAAGGTGAAGCTGAAAGGCGTCAGAACCCTTTATGAGTATGAAGATGACCACTCACCGATTGAGTTTGTGACAGGCCGCGTGAAGCCGGTGGCGAGCATACTTGAAAAAGCGAGACGAAAAAGCATACCGCTTCATCAGATTGAAACGATGCAGGATATCGCGGGGCTGCGTATTATGTGCCAATTTGTCGATGATATCCAGATCGTCAAAAATATGCTGTTTGCCAGAAAAGATTTTACCGTTGTCGATAAGCGGGATTACATAGCAGAGCATAAGGAAAGCGGATATCGGTCTTACCACCTTGTCGTTTTATATCCTTTACAAACAACGTCCGGTGAAAAGCACGTTCTTGTGGAGATACAGATTCGGACGCTTGCCATGAACTTTTGGGCAACCATTGAGCATTCACTGAATTACAAATACAGCGGGAACATTCCCGAAAAAGTAAAGCTGAGGCTGCAGCGGGCCTCAGAAGCCGCATCCCGGCTCGATGAAGAAATGTCAGAAATCCGCGGAGAAATCCAGGAAGCCCAAGCCGCGTTCTCGCGAAAGAAAAAAGCGGGAGACCGCCAGTAGGAAGGAAAGGAGGGGAATGGCATGAAATTTGCCGTTTCTTCAAAAGGAGACGAGGTTTCAGATACACTGAAAAGCAAAATACAGGCGTATTTACTCGATTTTGATATGACCTTGGATGAAAAAGAGCCGGAAATCGTTATTTCCGTCGGCGGTGACGGAACGCTTCTTTACGCATTTCACAGGTACAGCGACCGTCTTGATAAAACGGCTTTTGTCGGAGTTCACACGGGGCATTTGGGTTTTTATGCCGATTGGGTTCCGCAGGAGATAGAAAAGCTCGTTCTGGCCATTGCCAAAACGCCGTATCATACCGTGGAGTATCCCCTTCTTGAGGTGATTGTCACTTATCATGATGAAGAGCGTGAGGAGCGGTATCTGGCTTTGAACGAATGTACGATCAAAAGCATAGAAGGCAGTCTCGTCGCTGACGTGGAAATTAAAGGCCAGCTGTTTGAAACGTTCAGGGGAGACGGTTTATGTCTGTCCACGCCTTCCGGAAGCACGGCTTATAATAAGGCGTTAGGCGGTGCAATCATCCACCCTTCCATCAGGGCGATTCAGCTTGCCGAAATGGCATCTATCAACAACAGAGTGTTCAGGACTGTCGGCTCGCCGCTTTTGCTTCCCGATCATCATAACTGTGTCATCAAACCGAGAAACGACGTCGACTTTCAAGTCACAATTGATCATTTAACCTTGCTGCATAAGGATGTCAAGTCCATTCTATGCCGTGTGGCAAATGAAAAAGTCAGATTTGCAAGATTCCGCCCTTTTCCGTTTTGGAAAAGGGTGCAGGATTCCTTTATCGGAAAAGGCGAATAGAAAGAGGAAACGGATTGGACAACTTTTTTATCCAAAAGAACATGACTGCCCGGGAAGCCGGCATGACGGTAAAAGAATATACGGCGCAGCTCGGCATTTCAAAACGGCTTCTCGCTGACATTAAATTCGGCGGGGGAGACCTGCTTGTGAACGGAGAGCATGTAACCGTCCGCACCGTGTTAGCGGAGGGAG
Organism: Bacillus sp. ZY-1-1; assembly: GCF_003047165.1. Taxonomy (NCBI): domain Bacteria; kingdom Bacillati; phylum Bacillota; class Bacilli; order Caryophanales; family Bacillaceae; genus Bacillus; species Bacillus sp. ZY-1-1. The sequence continues at coordinate 2,784,160 of NZ_CP027061.1, read as the reverse complement.
ACGTGCTTAAGATTGAATTTCCGAAGGAGCATGTGAGTGAAACGCTTTTGCCTGAGCCGGTTCCGCTTGATATTCTTTATGAAGATGACCATGTGCTTGTGGTCAATAAACAGCCGTATGTCTCCTCAATTCCATCAAGAGAACACCCGTCGGAAAGCATCGCTAACGGAGTGATCAGCCACTACCGAAAAAGCGGCGTGCAATCAACGGTTCATCTTGTCACCCGCCTTGACAGGGACACATCGGGGGCGATGCTCATCGCCAAACATCGGCTTTCCCATTCTCTTTTGTCGGCAGCACAGAAAAAGGGGCTTGTCAGCAGGCGATATCTCGCTGTCGTACACGGGATCATGCTGCAGAAGGAAGGAACGGTGGACGCGCCCATCGGAAGAAAACACGACAGTATTATTGAGCGGATGGTAACGCCGGATGGACAACGAGCGGTGACGCATTTTCAAACGGAAAAAGCGGGACATGCGTTTACGCTTGCAGCCCTGCGGCTGGAAACGGGGCGGACGCATCAAATCCGGGTGCACATGAGCTACCTCGGCCATCCGTTAGTCGGTGATACATTGTACGGCGGAAAAAATGAGGGAATTGCCCGGCAGGCTCTTCACAGTGAGCGGCTTTCATTCGTACACCCCATGACCGGAGAAACGCTCGTTTTTCACGCTCCGGTGCCTGACGATATGAAAACATTAATTGAACACATGTAAAGCCCGAACCGTTTACCGGTTTCGGGCTTTTTTTCATGCCTGCCTGCCGTGATCCTCGCGAAATCGTGAAGCATCATACGGCATAGAGCTTTCCACAGAGACGGTTTCATGCTCGGGAAAACGAAAGCCTGTCAGCTGATTGCCGAAGACACAGCCTGTATCAATGTTGACCGTACGGTTGACGATCCGGGGGCGTTTTACCGGGGTATGGCCGTACACAACCCACGCCTTGCCTTCATAGTCGGCAGCCCAGTCTCTTCTGACGGGTCTGCCGTCGGGATGCGTTTCACCCGTAATATCGCCGTACAGAACAAATTCTTTTACCTTACGCGAGTATTTACCGATATCGTCAGCTTTTATGCCGGCGTGGGCGACAACGAGATCGCCATTATGTAAAATGTCATAAAGCGGCGCTGACTCATATAATCGGATAAATTGTCCGGAGACTTCCGTTCTGTCGGCAGGAGACAGCTCTTTCAGTTCGGCTGCCGTCGTTTCCAGTCCGTGCATCACTTTTACGGGGTTTCCTTTTAAGTAACGATACAGTTTGTTGCAATGATTTCCCGGGACATAACGGACGGTTCCTTTTTCATATGCTTTTGCCACAAAACGCATCACTTCTACGGATTTTGGGCCTCTGTCCGTTAAATCCCCCGCAAAGAAGACAAGCGTTCTGCCTTCAGAATGGACGGGGGTTCCGTCTTTCACTTCATATCCGAGCTTTTGCATTAAGGCGATCATTTCGTCATAACATCCGTGTATATCGCTGATGATGTCATAAGCCATTCGTTTCAGCCTCCTTATTAACGGTTTTTTATTTATTATGGGGCTAATTCCTATACCTAATTACGCTGTTTTGGTACAAATTAAAAAAAGAATTGAAGAAATAAAGCCTTATCACTTTTTTTTCGCGTTCAGCCTTGTTAGAATATGCGTTATGTTTTTAAAAAAAGTAAGGTTTCGTCCGCTTAAAGCGGGCTTTTATAACCCTTGTTTTAAGGAGGTATTTACAAATGGAACACACATCAGTCGCATCTTTAGTCGTCGTTCTGATCGTCGCTTTTTTGACGCCGCTCCTTTTACATCGGTTTAAGCTCAGCATCCCCGTCGTCGTCGCGGAGATCATCATGGGGCTTATTATCGGAAAAAGCGGCCTGAATCTTGTCGTTCAGGGAGACACGTGGCTGGAGACGCTGTCTGTTCTCGGCTTTATCTTTTTAATGTTTTTAAGCGGCTTGGAAATTGATTTTTCTTCATTTGAGAAAGGGAAGAAAAAACAATTCCTTCCGAACGGCAAGGAAGCGCCCAACACGTTTTCTGCCGCGCTGATTATCTTTTTCGGCATCTTTATTTTATCATTGCTGCTGTCCTATGCCTTTGTATTAGCCGGTTTTATTCAAAACGCATTTTTAATGACGCTTATTATTTCAACAATATCACTCGGTGTGGTGGTCCCGACTTTAAAGGAAGAACGGATCATGAACTCCAATATCGGCCAGATCATCCTGCTTGTCGCCGTTATCGCAGACTTGGCTACAATGATTCTGCTCGCTTTCTTCTCTTCTCTTTACGGAGAAGACAGCGGAAATATGTGGCTTCTGTTGATTCTCTTTGCCGCGGGGGTCGTGCTGTATTTCTTCGGCAGGATCTTTAAACACCGTTCATTTGTGCAGTCGATGTCTAAAGGCACTGTGCAGATCGGCACGAGAGCCATTTTCACACTGATTATCGTGCTTGTCGCTTTATCGGAATCTCTCGGGGCGGAAAATATTCTCGGCGCGTTTTTGGCAGGCGTTCTGGTATCGCTTCTGTCTCCGAATAAAGAAATGGTGGAACAGCTGGATTCCTTCGGCTACGGGTTTTTAATTCCGATCTTTTTCGTCATGGTCGGGGTGAAATTGGATATTTGGACGCTTTTCCAAGATCCGAAAACATTAACGATGATTCCGCTGCTTCTGCTTGCGCTGTTTATCAGCAAAATGTTCCCGGTGTTTTATTTAAAGAAATGGTACGACAAAAGAACCGTGTTTGCTTCGGGCTTTTTGCTGACGTCGACGCTGTCGCTTGTTATCGCGGCGGCTACGATCGGAGAAAGGCTCCACATTATCAGCGCCAATATGTCCGGCGCGCTGACTTTAGTTGCGGTTATTGCCAGCATCATCACGCCGATCGGCTTTAAGAAATTATTCAAACGGCAAAGCGCGCCGCAGGAAAAAAAGCGCATTACATTTATCGGCGCCAACCAAATGACGCTCCCGGTTACGCTGGAATTGCCTGAGGAGGAATATGAAGTACGGGTCGTCCATGTGTATCAGGAAAATGCCGGGGAAACGCTTGCGGAATCCGTTTTTTCGGTTGACACGATTTCTGATTACGAGCCCGGCACGCTTGAGTCGCACGGTATTTTCAAAACGGATATTCTTGTCGTGGCGACGGGAAATGAAGATGTGAACGCTGAAATCGCCTTACTGGCGAAAGAGAAAGGGACTGAGCGTATCATCGCAAGCGTCGGCTCGGTTGAGCATGAAACAAAACTGAAAGAAGAGGGCATCAGTATTTTTTCTATCCTTCTGTCTACAAAAACGCTGCTGCGCGCGTTAATTGAGGCGCCGGGCGTGATGAGCCTCCTGACGAATGAGGAGTCTTCGTTATATCAGATCAATCTGGAAAACCCGGCGTATAACGGCATCATTCTGCGGGAATTTCCGCTGATGGGCGATGTGATTTTCGTCCGGATTTTCAGAGGTGTGGACAGCATCGTTCCGCACGGAGACACACGGCTGAAAACAGGAGACCGTCTCATCGTCACAGGCTCGCGCAACTACGTGTCAGAACTGAGAAAAATCCTTGAAGCTTGACCAAATTGCAATTCGTGATAATATAGAAGGCATAACAAATAAATCATTAATCGTATGACCACTAGGGGTGTCCTTCATAAGGGCTGAGATAAAAGTGAGACTTTTAGACCCTCATAACTTGAACAGGTTCAGACCTGCGTAGGGAAGTGGAGCGGTATTTTTTTGGGGTTCCTTTTATCCATTTAAATTCCAAACCACTTTTCCGATGCGGGAAAGTGGTTTTTTTATTTTATCAGGGGGGAAGACATGATGACATTTTCTGAAGAATGCAGACAGGCGGCTGCCGAATGGTGGGACGGAAGTTTTGTTCATCCGTTTGTAACGGGAATCGGTGACGGAAGCCTGCCGATAGACCGTTTCAGCTATTACGTGCTGCAAGATTCCTACTATTTGACGCATTTTGCGAAAGTTCAGGCGTTCGGCGCCGCATATGCCGAAGACTTGTTTACGACGGGCAGGATGGCGGGCCACGCTCAAGGGACATATGAAGCGGAAATGGCGCTGCACCGCGAGTTTACGGAGCTTTTAGGAATTACGGAAGAAGAGCGTGCAGCATTTAAACCGGCACCGACCGCCTATTCTTATACGTCTCATATGTACAGGTCGGTGATGAGCGGCAATTTTGGAGAAATATTAGCTGCGCTTCTGCCTTGTTATTGGCTTTATTATGAAGTCGGCGAACACCTAAAAGAGTGCAAACCGGAGCATCCGATTTATGAAAAATGGATCGGTACATACGGCGGAGACTGGTTCAGACAGCAGGTCGAAGAACAGATCAGCCGTTTTGACGAGATTGCTGAAAACAGCACAGAGGAAATCCGCGCGAAAATGAAAGAGAATTTTGTGATTTCAAGCTATTATGAATATCAATTTTGGGGAATGGCTTATCAAAAAGAAGGCTGGTCCGAGAAGGACGGAAAAGAGGTGGAATCCTTTGGAGCTGCACGCGGTAACTGATAATCGCAAACCCGTTGCCGAGCTGGCCGAGGATATTCTATCGATTCAGCGCGAAGTGAGCTTTATCCATATCCGTGAGCGGGATAAAACAGCGGGAGAGATCATGCATCTTTTGTCCCTTTTGAAAAAGGGCGGTGCGGATAAGGACAAATTGATCATCAATGACAGGGCGGATATCGCGCTTTTTGCCAACATACACCGTGTTCAGCTTCCGTCCCGCAGCTTTTCCGTAAAGCAGGTGCGAAGCAGATTTCCCCATCTTCATATCGGACGTTCGGTTCATTCGCTGGAAGAAGCCATCCAAGCTGAAAAGGAAGATGCGGATTATGTGGTGTTCGGCCATATATTTGAAACCGAATGTAAACAAGGACTTGAAGCAAGAGGCATCAGCCTGCTTTCAGAGATCAAACGCACGCTTTCCATCCCCGTTATCGCAATCGGCGGAATGACACTGCAGACGATCGGACACACAAAGCAGGCGAAGCCGGACGGAATTGCCGTCATGTCAGGCATTTTCTCAGCTGAAAATCCCGAGGAGGCGGCAAAACGGTATGCACGCGCGGTAAGGGAGGCCGATTATGAAGAAGCACTATGATACGGCGGTGATCGGCGGCGGAATTATCGGGTGCGCCATTTCTTATGAGCTGGCGAAGACGCAGCAGAACGTTGTCTTGTTTGAAGCCGGAGAAGTCGGCCGAAAAACGACAAGCGCTGCCGCGGGAATGCTGGGCGCTCATGCGGAATGTGAAAACCGGGATGCGTTTTTTAATTTTGCCATGCACAGTCAAAGGCTGTATGAAGCGGCGGGGCAAGAGCTTGAGGAAGCTTGCGGCATTGACATCAGGCGCCATAACGGCGGAATGCTTAAACTGGCGTATACCGAAGAAGATATCGCCCGTTTACGGAAGATGGATGATCTGCCTTCCGTCACTTGGCTTTCAGCGGAAGATGCTCTTGAAAAAGAGCCTTACGCTTCAAAAGACATTCTCGGCGCAAGTTTTATAAAAGACGATGTCCATGTCGAACCGTACTATGTTTGCAAAGCGTATGCAAAAGGAGCGCGGCGCTATGGCGCTGACATATGTGAGCATACACAAGTCACTTCCGTAAAACGGGTGAACGGAGAATATTGCATCACAACGTCCGGCGGGGATGTTTATGCTGACAAAGTCGCAGTTGCAAGCGGTGTATGGAGCGGCCGGTTTTTCAGCCGGCTCGGCTTGGGACAGCCTTTTTTTCCTGTGAAAGGAGAATGCCTTTCCGTGTGGAATGACGATACCCCGCTGACCAAAACCCTTTACCATGATCATTGTTATGTCGTCCCGAGAAAAAGCGGCCGGCTTGTCATCGGCGCCACGATGAAACAGGGCGACTGGAGCGATACGCCTGACATCGGAGGAATTGAGGCCGTCATTGCAAAAGCGAAAACCATGCTTCCCGCCATCGAACATATGAAAATAGACCGGTTTTGGGCGGGGCTCAGGCCGGGAACAAGAGACGGAAAGCCGTTTATCGGGCAACACCCTGAAGACAGCGGCATCATCTTCGCCGCCGGCCATTTTCGGAACGGCATCCTGTTGGCGCCGGCAACGGCTGAAATGGTGCGGGATATGATCATGGAAAGACAGATTAAACAGGAATGGGAAGAAGCGTTTCGAATCGATCGCAAGGAGGCTGTTCATATATGATCCTTCAGCTGAACGGAAAACAAATTGATTGGAATCGAAAAGAGGGGACGGTTCAGGATTTGCTTGAATCGTACCAGCTTGACCAAAGAATCGTAGTTGTGGAGAGAAATAAAGAAATCATTGAAAAAAAGAATTATGAAAATACAAGTTTGTGTGACCGCGATGTCATAGAAATTGTCCATTTTGTAGGAGGCGGATGAGGATGTTAACAATAGGCGGAAAACAGTTTCGGTCAAGATTGCTGTTAGGAACGGGAAAATATCCGAGTTTTGAGATTCAGAAAGAGGCGGTGGCCGTCTCGGAATCAGATATTTTAACCTTTGCGGTGCGGCGGATGAACATCTTTGAAGAGTCTCAGCCTAACTTTCTCGAACAGCTTGATTTGTCTAAATACACGCTTCTGCCGAATACGGCCGGCGCCGCAACGGCTGAAGAGGCGGTCCGAATCGCAAGGCTTGCCAAAGCTTCAGGGCTTTGTGACATGATAAAAGTAGAAGTCATCGGATGCAGCCGGTCACTTTTGCCTGATCCGGTTGAAACGCTGAAAGCATCAGAACAGCTGCTCGAAGAGGGATTTATCGTGCTTCCGTATACGTCGGACGATGTCGTGCTCGCAAGACGTCTTGAGGAGCTCGGAGTGCATGCCATTATGCCGGGCGCTTCGCCGATCGGTTCCGGTCAGGGAATTTTAAATCCGCTGAATCTTTCCTTTATCATTGAACAGGCGAAGGTGCCGGTCATTGTCGATGCCGGCGTCGGATCTTCAAAAGACGCCGCCTACGCGATGGAGCTCGGGGCTGACGGCGTGCTGTTAAATACCGCTGTGTCAGGCGCAGATGATCCGGTCAAAATGGCCAGGGCGATGAAGCTTGCCGTAGAAGCTGGCCGTCTTTCTTATGAAGCCGGGAGAATTCCGGTGAAAGATTACGGAACTGCAAGCAGTCCGCGAGACGGTCTTCCGGTATGACGGACAGATATTCCAGACAGGAGCTGTTTCAGCCGATCGGTCCCACCGGCCAAGAGAAGCTCCGGTCGTCTCATGCCGTGATTATCGGCGCAGGTGCGCTTGGGACGGCAAGTGCGGAGATGCTTGTCAGAGCAGGGGTCGGGAAGGTAACGATCGCTGACAGAGATTATGTGGAGTGGAGTAATCTCCAGCGCCAGCAGCTTTATACCGAAGACGATGTCAGACAGGAAATGCCGAAAGCCGCGGCGGCTGAAAAACGGCTTCGGTCTATAAATAGCGATGTAGAGGTCGAGGGATTTGTCATGGATGTCACTGCGGAAAACGCACCCGGATTGATTCGTGATGCCTCCCTCATCGTGGATGCCGCCGACAACTTTGAAACGAGGCTGATTGTGAATGATGCGGCTGTGCAGAAAGGGATTCCCTTTCTGTACGGCGCCTGTGTCGGCAGCTACGGGCTCTCTTTTACCGTCATTCCCGGTGTCACGCCGTGCCTTCACTGTCTGCTTGAGACATTGCCTTTAGGCGGTATGACATGCGATACGGCGGGAATCATCAGCCCGGCTGTATTGCAGACGGCCGTTTTTCAGGCAGCAGATGCGCTGAAGCTGTTAACGGGCGGATCTATCGAGCATGTTCTCCGTTCCTTTGATTTATGGAAAAATGAACGGTCAGAAATAAACGTCGCCCGTCTTAAGTCGGCTGATTGCCCAAGTTGCGGCACAAACGATTTTCCGTTTTTATCCTATGAAAATCAGACAAAAGCGGCGGTTCTGTGCGGGCGGAACACGGTGCAGATCAGAACGGGGATTTCCGAACAGTTTGATCTGCAAAATCTTGCGGGGCAGCTCAGACGGGCAGGGCTTGATGTTTCAGCCAACCCGTATTTAATTTCGTTTTGCACAGACAATTTCAAGATGGTACTGTTTCGTGACGGCAGAGCATTAATACACGGCACAAGTGATATCAGCAGAGCGAAATCTTTTTATCATAAATGGATCGGATAATGTGAAAGGAGCGAAAAACATCATGAGCATATGCAAAGCATTGACGATTGCCGGATCAGACTCAGGAGGCGGCGCCGGTATACAGGCGGATCTCAAAACCTTTCAGGAGCTCGGCGTTTTCGGGATGTCAGCCCTGACAGCGGTAACCGCCCAGAACACGTTGGGCGTTCACGGCATTTATCCGCTCACCCGGGAGGCGCTGGGCAGCCAGATTGACGCGGTGGCGGAAGATTTGCGGCCTGATGCTGTAAAAACAGGAATGCTGTGGAGCGCGGAAATGATTGCGGAAATTGCGGAAAAAACGGATCAGTACGGGCTTGATCATCTCATCACCGATCCCGTCATGATTGCCAAAGGAGGCGCTTCCCTGCTGCGTGAGGAATCTCAGGCCGCGTTAAAAGAGCTGTTAATTCCGCGCAGCTATGCGGTGACGCCGAATGTTCCGGAAGCTGAGGTATTGACGGGGATGGAAATCCGCACGTTTGAGGACCGGAAAAAAGCGGCCGAACGCCTTTGCAAGCTTGGGGCAAAGCATGTCATCATAAAAGGCGGACATCAGCCTGAACAGGGGAGAATCGTTGATTTATTATTTGACGGTTCGTCTTTTACCCAAATCAGCCACGCTTATATTGACACGAAACACACCCACGGAACAGGCTGCACGTTCGCAGCCGCGCTGACGGCGGAAACGGCAAAGGGGAAAAACATTCAGACCGCGTTTGAGACAGCCGTCAATTTTGTGCGGGAAGCCGTGGAACATACACTCGGCATCGGAGCGGGACACGGCCCGACCAATCATTTTGCCTTTAAAAGGAACAGTCTGCAGACGAGATAAAAAAGAGACCGCTTCAACATCCGCGGTCTTTTTCCCATGCTTTCAATCTGGACAAGGTTATGATATGATAAAAATTAAGATCAGGTACTAAAACTATGTCTTTAAGACGATTACAGGAGGCTTTATACATATGAATTTCTCACTTGAAGGCCGCAACATCGTTGTGATGGGCGTTGCCAATAAACGCAGTATCGCATGGGGAATCGCCCGTTCGCTGCATGAAGCCGGAGCGCGCCTCATTTTCACTTACGCGGGAGAGCGCTTGGAAAAATCAGTTCATGACCTTGCGGCTACATTAGAAAGAAATGATTCCATCATCCTTCCGTGTGATGTGACAAATGACGCTGAGATCGAAACTTGCTTTGCAAGCATTAAAGAGCAGGTCGGCGTGATTCACGGCATCGCGCACTGCATCGCGTTCGCAAACAAAGAAGAGCTTGTCGGCGAATATTTAAATACGAACCGCGAAGGATTCCTGCTTGCGCATAACATCAGTTCTTACTCTCTGACAGCGGTCGCAAAAGCGGCGCGCCCGATTATGACTGAAGGCGGAAGCATCGTTACACTCACTTACCTCGGCGGAGAGCGCGTCGTTTCAAACTATAACGTAATGGGTGTGGCAAAAGCGTCTCTTGATGCGAGCGTGAGATATTTAGCCGCTGACTTAGGAAAAGAAAACATCCGCGTCAACAGCATTTCAGCAGGGCCGATCCGTACGCTGTCTGCAAAAGGAATCAGTGATTTCAACTCTATCCTGAAAGAAATTGAAGAGCGCGCGCCGCTGCGCCGCACGACAACACCTGAAGAAGTGGGCGACACGGCTGCATTCTTGTTCAGTGACCTGTCAAGAGGCATCACGGGCGAAAATCTTCATGTAGATTCAGGATTCCATATTACCGCACGTTAAATAACAAGCAGTCCCTTTCAGGGATTGCTTTTTTCTTTCTTCTGATTTTAATCATTCCGTCATATAAATAAAACATGACAGAATCGGAGGGATGAAGATGTCAAAACAAAACAGAAACGCGGAAAAAAAACCGCTCATGTATATTGTTCAGGCGGATTATTCAGACACGCAATCATCAATGCAGGACATATTAATCAAAAAAAGGAAAGCGCCGCAGCCGCCGGAAGAAGAGCCGATGCATGGAAAGCGGGAGGAAGAATGTAAAACTCAGCCTGAAGGAGCAGTGGCTGTCGAACCAGAAAAGCAAGTACCTGAACAGCACAGCCGCTCAGAAGAAGCCGTTCAAGAAGTTCCGGCGCAAGCGGAGCAGGACACTGCCAAGCCTGAAGCCGCTAAAAAAGAGCCTGAAGCCGCTGAAAAAGAGCCTGAAGCGGTTCACAATGCCGCCCCAGAGGAAAAGATCCCGCCAAAGCGCGTGAAAAAGCCGATGAGCAGAATGTCTATTCTTGAAAAAATTGATTTCTTAACGAAGCTGCCGCATAATATGCCGCGGACCCTTTGTCTGATAGAAGCTAACGGGAAAACCTACAGAGGCGTAATCGTCGGAAGAAAAAATAATGCGATCTTCCTGCGGACGACAAGCAACGGAGCGCCGGCAGAACTCGCAATAGACGATATTACCTCGCTGCATCCGCTTGGATTTTAACCATACAAAAAGCTGCCTGAATTCTTTAATCCGGCAGCTTATTTTTATGCTTTTTGATTTAAGAATGTGTGCGGTTGATCAGTCTCGGGTTCAGGCAATTGATGGCGCAGAAGCTATGGAGATCGACTTCAACGCAATAGTTCGTTTTTTCTAAACGGAATACATCGCAGAGAGAGTCTTTATCTGTAAAATCAAGAATGTGCTTATGCTCGTCAAAAGCAATAAGCAGGCTTAATGTGGCACAGCCGTCACAGACCCTTTCAACTCTGAAAAAAACGGTGTTAAAACACGGACCGTTATCCAGCTCGCCGACATTTCCGAATGCGGTAAACGGTGATGATTTAGAAGTGAAAAGTACAAACGGCACTGTATCGCCTAATGAAAAACCCGGCGATAAAAGGTTGGAATAGCATCCGGCCGGGCAATCTTCCTCGACCGCATTTTGAAGGTCTTCAATATTTTCTACCGCTTCACGCACACAGTATGTTGTATGCTTGCTCATAATATCCCTCCTGACTTCACGTTTTATATACCGGATTAAACGATATCGGAGAGTCAGCCGCCCGGAAGTCCGGGCGGGCTGATGATTGCATCTGTAATAGAAGGTTGGAAGGGGATTCTTCTTTAGGAAAGATGCGAATCAATGACTATCCGTGATGCTTTTTCTCTTTGTGCGGCTCAGGCCGGTCAACAAGCTCCGGTGAAAGGCATTGAATGGCGCTGAAGCAGCTCAGATCAACTTCAATGCAAAAATCTGTTTTTTCTAAACCGAAGAAATCCGGGTCACAAGGATGGCAGACGCTGAGGGTGTCGCCGTGCACATCTACGGGGCGCAATACTGAAAGCGTTGCGCAGCAATCACAAACTCTTTCTGCCCGGAAGAAAATAGACTCGAAGCACTGGCTGTCATCCGCAAATCCTCCGACGTTCCCGAATGTGGAGAACAAACCGCCTTTTTTATCAAACAAGAGAAACGGGATGGTATCTTTACCGGTAACCGTCGGGCTTAACAGATTGGTATAGCATCCAGTCGGGCATTGTTCTTCAACAGCCTCTTGTTCTGCTAAAATCTTCTCGACTGCATCGCATACACAACTTTCATCTCGGCCATGGTGTTTTCCGCAGCTCATGGATTTCAGCTCCTTCTTTTAGGGTATTTGACTTTTGTCTTTAACAACATATGTACGCGAGCCTCACTTGGTGTGGGTGAACGTCTATATATTCATCATATGCGGAGAAAATAAGAAAAAGCAGAGCATTTTTAGCTCTGCTTTTTCTTTTTAGAGGACAAGGGTGATGACTAAGACGGCAATCAGTAAATTTGTCGCTGTTGAGATCAACACTGCGATATCGGCATCTACTGTTGTCACGTTTACGCCGCGGGAGTTTTCGATGAGCAATTTTTGACGGTTGATTTGTTTGTTAGCTGTTAGCTGCAATAAGTCTTGTGCGACCAATTCAGCGATGACTCCGTCAGCAATTGAAGTGAGAGTGGCCGTTACGACTGCTGCATTAATCGCTGTCATGACTGAAGCGACTGCTTGAACGTCTGTTGACGTTACGTTAATATCACAAGAGTCTCTGATAATAATCGCTTCTTCAGAAACTTGTTTGTTGATATTCGCCTGAGCCAGGTCTTGGTCAAGGAAGGCATTATCTTCGCCAAATCCATGTCCATTACAGCAAACACTGCATCTTCTTCCTTCTTTTTCTTCTTTTTCTTCTCGCGGATGTTCGCATTCAGGATCAAGTGCAACCCAAGAGTATGGTCTGCTTTCCATATCTATTCCTCCTTTTCTTTTACTATTATTAAATGAGCCGGCCCCTTATTTTGACTCAGGCATCTATCCTGATAAAAATCACTATTTTTTAGTTATTGACCGGGATTTTGGCGTCTTTGCCGGAGCTGTTCGATTAATTGTTCTCTGCGGGTTTGCGGATTTGTCTGCTGTTCTTGCGCTTTTTCCTGCTCTTTTTTCTGTTTCTGGCTTTCAAGAAAAGCTTCTGTTTTCGCCTGCATGTCTTTGACTAATGCGATCAGCATTTCTTTTTCTTCATCAGGGATTTCCCGCATTTTATCCTTTGTCACGCCGTGTTTTTTGAAGACATTGCTGACGAGCACCTTTAAAAGCGGATCCACTTCTGGTAGATTTTCGAGTTCTTTTTTTAATTTTTCGTTATCTGCCATTTGTTCTCACCTCTATTTAAATATTTGAAAAGAAAGGTTAAAGGATGTCTAGTTCAGCAAAAAGTATATTTAATAATTGAAACAAAATTTGTACAAAGGCCATGATATCGTCTGCTGTCAGTGTGATTTTAATATTGCGGCTGTTCAGGACTTGAATGACGGTCCTCTTTTTTATTTGGCAATCATCCAGGATCAGCAGTTCGGTTGCGATTTGGTCGGCTGTGTCTTCATCTGCGATCGCGAGCTGTGTCGCGAGGATAATCGCCGTAGTAACTGAGGCTTGTATAGAAAGAGCGGCCGTTATATGTGTTGTATCTATTGTGACATTTTCGCAATCAATCACTTCGATCGTCTGCTCGAATTCGTTGGATAATTGTTCGTATATTTGCGGTTGCAGTGTTTCGACTTTTTCTTCAAACGACATAACCTTCACTCCTTTCTCATTCATACTCTATATAATGCAAATGAAACGCCGAGCGGAATAAGAAAAACAACTAAACCGCACCTATTTTTTTACCGGACAAGGTGCGATTCATGAAGATCAGGGTTTTCGCATATGTATAAAGAGGTCAAGTTTTAAAAAGGAGTGAACAGGTGGTTATCAATTGGCTTTCATTTATTCTGTTATCGTTTGCCGTTTTCCGGCTGGCCAGGCTTTTCGTATTTGACACCATTATGGCGCCGCTTCGGAGCCTTTTTCACGAGGAAAAAACAGAAACCGCACCCGACGGCACGACAGAAACCTACATTGTCATAAAAGGAAAAGGCATCAGGGCATTTATCGGTGAACTTCTCAGCTGCTATTGGTGTACGGGCGTATGGTGCGCCGCCTTTTTAATTGCGGCGCAGATTGTGATCCCCGAGGCCGCGCAATGGCTGATTTTGCTGTTAGCCATAGCCGGCGCGGCCGGGATCATTGAAGCTGCGGTTTCTCGTCTTCTGCAGGAATAAGGCGGTTCCACCAGCAACTTACCGTCACTTTCGGCATAAACTGGCATATATGACATAAGGAAAGGAAGGATCACCATGAATCAATCAAGCAAACCTTCCCAACACTCTCCATACAAATCAACTGTGCATCAGCCTTACGAAAAAAAAATTAAGAAAAAAGGCTGCGGCTGCGGCCAAAAGAAAAAACCGAAATAGCCGTTTTCAAAAAAAACCGGAGCTTCCGGTTTTTTTGTTTTTTGCCGAACGCCGGCCTCTGTCCGGCATAGATCATAGGAGGAGGGGATGTTATGAATATATTTGAATCATTCATAAACGGTAAATACCGCCGGCACAATCAAAATCAGCGGGAGCATGACAACTATATCTTATCTATTGAAAAACAGCTGTCTGAGTTTGATGAAGCGGGATCGCGCTTTGAGGAATGGATAGATGTGTTTGCCGCCGAAACAGAAGCGAAACTGAAGAAAAATGAGCATTCTCAATAAAATGAAATGAAATCCGCACCGGCCCTATGCATTTATCCAAGCCAAACAAGTCGGCTCACATAGAGTATAGAGAGTAAAGGAGGTGCTTAAATATGGGATTCGGATATGGCGGATTCGGCGGCGGCTACGGCGGTTACGGCTGCGGCGGCGGCTGCGGATACGGAGGCGGCTATGTCGGAGGCGGATACGGCTCAACATTTGTTCTTGTTGTCGTATTGTTCATCCTTCTGATCATTGTCGGTGCATCCTTTTTTGGCTAAACCTTAGCAAGACTTTGGATAAGCGCGGGACCGTTCAGTCCCGTGCTTCCCTAATGTATGAAGGATAGAGAAGGAGATGCGGAATTTTTTCCTTGTCTTACGGGCACACGTTCCGCCCTTTATTCATACAATATCGTATTACTCCACAAAAGGAGGCACACCATGGATAATCAATTTTTCAAAAATATTGAGAAGAAAACAGGCGTCAGCATGAAGGATGTCATGAACCTTGCAGGATCATTGCAAAATGCCAATTTCAAAGATGAAAACACGGTGAGAGGCGTCATTCAGAAGGTGTCCCAGCTGGCTAACAAGCGTGTTCCGAAAGAATTGGAAGACAAAATCGTTCAATCGATTACAAGCGGTAAAGAGAAACTTGATTTTGGCACCATTTCTAAAATGTTAAACAATAAATAGGCGTCAGCCGGCCTTGCTAAAAAGGCCTTTTTATGTGAGAAGAACCCGGCAGTGATCTGCCGGGTTCTTTATATCCTGAGTGCGCTCCGTCTGTCCGTCCGAAGAAGGGGCTCGAGAAATCTTGAGCTGCGCGCTGTTTTTCCCCGCCTGTACGCGGGACAAGATACATATAAATGCTGCATGGCCCTTGTCATGGCGACATACAGGAGCCGTCTTTCTTCTTCGAGCGGAGCGGGATCGCCCTGTCTCGCCGTCTCAAGCGCGAAGTCATGGGGGATCGAGCCGTCAGCCGCGCCTAAAATATAGACTGTATTGAATTCAAGACCTTTAGAGCGGTGAATGGTCAGCAGTTCGACGCCGTTTTCATCGGTTTTCTGATTCTCAGCGGCGCGCATATGATCGACATGCGCAAGAAAATCGGGAATGGTTTTGAATTTTTTGGCGGCCACTTTGACATCCCTGAGATCATCAGAGCCTTTTTCCAGTTTGTTTCCCTCATTGCCCCGTTTTTTTAAATACTCGGAAAAACCCATTTTGCTTTCTGCAAAGGTGATGGCTTCAACGGGCTTCATTGTCCGGATGCTTGCGAAAAACGGAACGATCTGCTTGATCTTTCCTATTTGAAAAGGCTTCAGGTCAGGCAGTTTCGTCAGTGCCTTAATCATCGTGCAATCTTCCGTGATTGACAGCGCCTTTAACGTTTGCAGGGCGGATTGCTTTAAAAATAAGGCGGGCAGCAGATCTTTCACCGCATCCGTATCATCTTCATTCTGACTCGCATATAAGTAGGCGAGGATCTGGCGTACGATTCTGCGGCTGTAGAACGTCTGCACGCCACGGTCGGCATGATAAGGAATCGATGATTGGTGCAGTCTTTCATAAATGGCCCGTCCGGCGCTGTTTGTCCGGTAAAGCACGGCAAAATCATCAGGACTCGCCCCGTTTTGAATTTTCTCTTTCATATCCGAAACGATCATGGTCGCTTCTTCTTCTTCATCGTAAGGATAAAACATCACGGGATTGTGAACGCCGTCTTTGACGGCAGAAAGTGTTTTTTCATACCGTTTTTTATTTTTCTTTACGACGGCATGAGCGCTTGAGACGATCGGATGCGGCGAGCGGTAATTTGCCGTTAAGTAAATGGTCTTTGCTGCCGGATAATCCTTTTGAAAATCAAGAATGAAAGACGGGCTGCTGCCGCGGAACGCATAAATGGATTGGTCGTCATCACCCACGCAGCACAGGTTATTCTCCGGGCTTGCGATCATTTGCATAATGTTGTACTGGACAGGATTAATATCTTGAAACTCATCAATCAAAATATGAGAAAATCTGTTTTGGTACTGCGCGAGAATATCAGGCCGGCTTTGAAACAGTTCATAACAGCCTTGGGCCATGTCATCAAAATCAAATTGCCGTTTTTCCCGCTTCTGCCGTTCGTAATGTTCGTAGAGCCGGTACACTTTTTTCTCCCAGTCGTCCGCAAGCGGAATGGTCTCATGGGGGAGATACGTGTTTTTCCAGCAGCCGATAAGCTGCAGCGCCTGGTCGACGGGAAACTCTTTTTCATCCAAATTTTCTTCATAGAGCGCCTTTTTCACATATTGCTCTTTTTGCCACTCCATTTTTAAAAGCTGGCTGCCGTTCCATTTTGAAGAATCAAAATGATAGAGTATTTTATAGAAAAAACTGTGGAATGTTCCGGTCACGAGACGGGAGACTTTTCCGGCTGCCAGCCCGTACTCATTCGCCATCCGCTCTTTCATTTCGGCGACGGCTTTTGTCGTAAAGGTCACAAGCAGCATATTCTCAGGTGAAATGCCGAGGTGTTCAATCATATGGGCGGCGCGGGCTGTCAGCACCCTTGTTTTTCCGCTTCCCGCTCCGGCAAGCACCAGCAGGGGGCCGTCCGTTTCCGTGACTGCCCGCATCTGTTCGCGGTTCAGGCCGATGCCGGGGAACAAAGATGTATCAGCTGCCTCGGATGTTGGTGAAAACGGTTCGGCCGCAGGCACTTTTTTCGGGCTTTTCCATTCTGAGACGATCGGTTTCGGATTCTCTGAAATCGCTTTTCCTTTCGGCAGGCGGAACATGCCTGCCTCCTTATACTCTTCTTTTTCTTTCTCCGCTTGTGGTTCCTCGGCCGCGCATGCTTTTTCACAGGCGGTGAAGTCTCCCTTTTGCCGATGATAAAATGCCGGCTGCTCTAAAATCGAAAGCCGCATCAAGACAGGCTGGTCACAATGTGCGCAAAAAATATTTCCTTTCTGAGCTTCTTCAAAAAGGAATTGGTAATGTTCTCTAGAATATGTATGTAAATGTATCATTCGGTTATTCAGTCGGGCGCATTTCAAAAAGGGGTCCTCCCATTAAAAGGTGTTCATCCATTTGATAGACAAAGAATATCATAACAAAAGAACCGCGTTTCAAAAAGTAAGATTAAGGGAAATGAAAAGCGAAGGGGAGGGGTACATATGATTTATGCAGGACGGATTCAAAACCAGCAGTATTCTCAATACGCAAACCGGGCAGCGGGTTATAAGCCTGATTACGCCGGCATTACGAAAGCGGCCGCCCTCGCCAATGACAGGGTGTACAGAGAGGTGGAGCGCCGCCAGGAAAACACCGCAGCCGCAGAAAAGAAAATGCATGAGGAAAAACGTAAGCGCTCTCTTTCCCGTCTGCCGCAAATTATGGGAAAAGGCCGGTTGATAAATCAATATGTGTGAAAAAGCCCGGAAATCTCCGGGTTTTTTTGAGCCGTATATATGAAAGATGCGGAAAGGAATGATTCAATTTGAGAAAGCTTTCATTATTAATTGCGGGGTTATTTCTATTCGGCCTCTTTACTGCCGGAATGAAACCGGCACACGCGGCGGAGAGCTCCGCAGCAAAAGATGTCACTCTCACACAGCTGGAGCCGCATGTCTGGATGCATACAAGCATCGGTACGGCAGACGGAAGTCCCGTCCCTGCGAACGGATTGCTTCTTGAAACTTCCAAAGGAATCGTACTGATTGATACTCCGTGGAATGACAGTCTCACAGAGCAATTAATGACACAAATAAAACAGCGGTTTCCCGGTAAAAGGATGACCGATGCCATTGTGACACACGCCCATGACGATCGCATCGGCGGGCTGAACGCACTGTACAAATACGGTGTAAAGGTGCACAGCACGAAGCTGACCGCCGACTTCGCCCGGCAGCAGGGATATGACCGGCCGCTCGGAGATTTGAAAAACGTGACAAAGCTGCAGTTTGGCGATATGAAAATTGAAACGTTTTATCCGGGAAAAGGGCATACGGAAGACAATATTACCGTCTGGCTGCCTGAGGATAAGCTCTTATTCGGCGGTTGCTTAATCAAGGCTTTAGAAACAAAGGAAATCATACCAACTCCGGGCTTTTATCCGGATCAGTGGCCGCGCGCCGTCCGCAAAGTCATGAAAAGATATCAGGACATCAGCATTGTTGTTCCGGGCCATGGCAGTCCGGGGGATGACCGTCTGCTGCCGCATACGATAAGCCTTCTGAAAGAAACGTAAAAAAGAAGACCGGCGCTCCCATTACGGAGTGCCGGCTTTTTTATCTCTTCCTGATTTTTATAAAACTGAGCAAAGCAAGTGCAAGCGCCAAAACGGTATATCCCGCTATCGGCCAAATATGCTGATGAAAGGAAGAATAATCTCCGGATATGACTTCCTGAGCCAGCTCGATCGAGTGGATAAACGGTAAGGCATAAGCGATATGTTTGAATGTGTCACCGAGCAGGCTCACCTCCATCCAAGCCCCGCCCAGAAATTGCACGAGTGTAATATAAATCGTTCCGATACCTGAAATTTGTTTGTCCGTAAACACAGCCCCTAAACATAAACCGAAGAAAACGGACATCATCGCAATCGGCAGCAAGACAGCGATACCTGCGAGAAGATTCATCCACTCGGCGGATAAACCGGCAGCAGCTGCTGCGATAAAACAAATGACGATTTGTAAAATGGCTAACGGAAGCATCGGCAGTGCGTAACCGATGATATACTCGGCTGTTTTTAAAGGGGAAGCAAACAAACGGGTCAAAAGGGCGGTCTGTTTGTCTTTTGCGATCAGCAATGCAGAGAACATCGTAAGGAAAGCGAAACCGAAAACAATGAGTCCGGGTGCTAAATGCTGAATTTTAAAGGTATCAAGCGGCGCATTTTTTTCAATTGCCGTAAACAGAAACAATAGAATAACAGGCAGTGCGATTCCAAGGATGATAGATAAGGGATCACGAAAAATCTCTTTGCGGTTGCGAATGGCGAAATCAAGCATAAAGACCCGCCTCTCCGTCACAAATCGCTAAAAAGGCATCTTCAAATGTGGCTGAATGAGTTTGTTTTTTCAGATCCTCTGCCGTGCCCAGTGCTTTTAATGTCCCATTTTCTAAAATGCAAATACGATCTGCCAGTGCTTCAGCCTCTTCTAAATAGTGTGTCGTTAAAATAATCGTCATGTCTCCCTTTAATGTCTCAAGATTTTTCCACAACTCGCGGCGTGAACGGACGTCCAGCCCTAATGTCGGCTCATCTAAGAAATAAATATCCGGTTTCGTAATCATGCCCATTGCGATGCTGAGGCGGCGCTGCATTCCTCCTGATAATGTTTTGGTTTTTGCTCTTTCTTTCTCTTTTAATTGAAACAATTCGAGCATCTCATCTGTTCTTTTTTTTGCTTCTTTTTTCGGAATTCCGTAGACTCCGGCTATAAACTCTAAGTTTTCCCGTACGGTTAGATGAGGAGCGATGGCTGTTTCCTGCGGGGACATATTCAATTTCGGTTTTATTTTATCCAAATCAGTCAAAATACTGTGTCCAAGCACTGATGCATCACCTTCATCCGGAGAAAGAAGTCCGCAAAGCATATTGATTAATGTCGTTTTTCCGGCTCCGTTCTCACCGAGTAAAGCGAAAAATTCCCCTTTCTCAACTGAGAACTCAAGACGGTCAACGGCGGCGGTTTCTTTATAATGTTTCGTTAATTGCTTCAGCTCAATCGCGTGCATTTACTCATCCTCGCTATCTGCGTCGATTTGCTTAGCGTTTAAAATATCTTTTGCAAACTCGAAAAAGAGTTCTTGTTTAACAAGTGCGATACCTTGCTGGTCATCCCCAAGCATAAGCAGTGAATCCCCCGGATTTATATCGAAAACATCTCTTGCTTCTTTAGGAATGACAATCTGTCCTTTTGTGCCCACTTTAACAGTCCCGAATATGTGTTTTCCTTTTGGTGCCGTCATGTTTATCCCTCCGAAATATGAATTGTATTTTTTGTATGAATTGTAATACTTCGTATACTAAACATACATTAACCTTCCAAAAAATGCAATAAAATTCATGAAACGGGATTGTTTTCATAAAAAAAGCACTCCTGCTATATCAACAGGAGTGCTTTTGATTTTATTGTTTGTATTCCTTTATCATTTCCAGATGGGGGATGCCCGCATCGAGAAATTCTTCGCCGGATGTGACGCGGTATCCTTGTTTTTCGTAAAACGGGACCGCCTGCGTCTGCGCATGTAAGATAAAGCTGCCGGCGCCCTTGGCTGCCGCCGCTTTTTCAAGCGCCTGCATTATGATGGCTCCGACGCCTAAAGAACGATGGCTTTTCATTACGCAGATGCGCTCTAATTTTCCATGCCCGTCTTTCAAGCGCCATCTGCCGGCTCCGACCGGCTGGCCACCGTCATATATGACTATATGCTCTGACGTGTCTTCGAATTGATCAATCTCTTCTTCTTCCGGAACGTGCTGTTCTTTAACAAAGACCTCTTTTCTGACGAAAAAAGCGTCGTTCAGCTGTTTTTCAGTTTTTACGATGATGGATTCCAAGCAGTTATTCTCCTCCGCCTAATAAAAATGTTTCGTACACAGTCCATGAGCCGTTATCCAGCTGATAGAGCAGGTGAAAACGGTCGATGACTTCTTCGTGGGAAATGTCCTGCATTTTCAGCTGTCCGAGTACGTCGGAATGTTCATCTGATGACAGCTTCTGGCCGACCGTGACATGCGGAACAAAGCTGTATTCCGGCTCGCCGGATAATGCTCCTGAGTAGCATTTCTCACTCAGAGATTTTAATTCCTCCGTCGGCTCTGCTTTCATATATATCACATTATTCACAGGAGAAAACGAGCTGTATTTTGTGATTTTCAGAACGAGCGGATGCGACTCTTTCGCCGTCTGTCTCAGCTGTGATACGACCTGCTCGATTTCCTGTTCTGTCGCTTCAAACGGATCTCTTACCGTCAGATGCGGCGGAATGAGCGCGTAGCTCGGGTCGTAGCGTTTCCGGTACGAATTTGCGAGATCCTGTAATTTTTTTGATGGAAATAAAACAATACCGTATTTCATGAAAGTTCCCTCCTTAAATGAATGGTTACAGCATTTTTTTCAGCGCCGGCGTGATGAGCGGCTGCCAGTAGGTCCATTTATGATCCCCGTCGAAGGTTTCATACGTGTATTCAGACTGTTTGCTTTCCAGCAGCTGTTTGAGCTCTTCGTTCGGCGCGGTGAAATCAAGAACCTGGCCGTCCGTCGTGTGAACGCCGGTTTCCTTTTCTCCGATTTGATGATAAACGGAAATCTGTTTGAGATCCTCCGACTGCCGGACGGCATCCAGCACGTGCCCGTCAACATACGGAGACTGCATGATGACGTTTCCAAACATATTCGGATAGTCAATCGCCGTCATGAGCGAAACGGTTCCGCCGAGGGAATCCCCGATCATGGTGCGGCCGTATCCGACTTGATAAGTCGGGTATTCTTTGTCGATAAAAGGAACGAGCTCATTGGCGATAAACCGCTTATATGAGGCGAACTTAGAGCCTTCTGGATGGTATGTGTTTCTTCGCTCCCGCACATTTTTATAAGGGACGCCGATAATGATGCAGCGGTCAATTTCCCCTTTTGACATAAGCTCTTCCGCCTGACGCCCGATTCTCCCTAATCTGAAATAATCATGGCCGTCCTGAGCGATGACCGTATGATATTTATACAGAGGGGAGAAGGTGGCGGGCAGGTAGACCAAAACGGTCATTTCCTCTTCAAGCTCATGGGAGAAAAGTGTTTTCTCATGAATGATTCCGTTTTTTGATGCCACTTCGCATTCCTCCAGGCCGCTTCTTGTCTTGATGGTTTTTTCCTATTGTACCATGAATTATTAGAAATTTCTTTCTTCAGATGCACTTCTTGCGAGAGTTCAGATAAATAAAAAGTTGTTGAAATCTATTTTATAGTGCGTTAATATAGAACAATCAGAAAATACAAAACAATATTCTTATCACGAGAGGTGGAGGGACTGGCCCTTTGAAACCTCAGCAACCGGTTTGCTTTGCCGCGGGAAGGCAAAGTGCCAAGGTGCTAAATCCAGCAAGCGATTCACGCTTGGAAGATAAGAGGAAGAGAAAAGCTCCTTCTTCTTATGAAGAGGGGGCTTTTTTATTTTTGAAAAAGGATGGTGCTTACTGATGACGCAGCATGTTGAAACAAAATTAGCCCAAATCGGAAATAGAAGCGAAGAAGCAACGGGAACGGTCAGTCCGCCGATTTATCTGTCCACCGCTTACCGCCATAGAGGAATAGGAGAATCTACAGGTTTTGATTACGTGCGCACGAAAAACCCGACACGCCAGCTCGTCGAAGACGCCATCGCCGTGTTGGAAAACGGTGCGAGAGGATTTGCTTTCAGCTCGGGAATGGCAGCCATTCAAACCATTATGGCTTTATTTAAAAGCGGGGATGAATTGATTGTATCCTCCGATTTATACGGAGGCACGTACCGTTTGTTTGAAAACGAATGGAGAAAATACGGCTTGAGCTTTATTTACGATGATTTCAGCGATGAAGACTGTTTACGCTCCAAAATAACGGAAAACACGAAAGCGCTATTTGTTGAAACACCGACAAACCCGTTAATGCAGGAGGCGGACATTGAAAAAATCGCCCGGATTACGAAAGAAGCCGGCCTGCTTTTGATTGTGGATAATACGTTTTATACCCCGGTCATCCAGCGTCCGCTTGAACTGGGAGCGGACATCGTCATTCACAGCGCCACAAAATATTTAGCGGGGCACAATGACCTCCTTGCCGGTCTGGCTGTCGTTAAGGATGAAGAGCTCGGCGACATCATGTTTAATCACCAAAATGCGATCGGCGCCGTTCTCCCGCCGTTTGATTCGTGGCTTTTAATGAGAGGGATGAAAACACTCGGACTCAGAATGCGCCGTCATGAAGAAAACGCCCGTGAACTTGCAGAATTTTTAGAACAGGAAGAGGAAATCGCCGACGTGTTATATCCCGGAAAAGGCGGGATGCTGTCTTTCCGGCTGCAAAAAGAGGAATGGGTCAATCCGTTTTTAAAGGCGCTGAAAACGATCTGTTTCGCAGAAAGTCTCGGCGGGGTGGAAAGCTTTATTACATACCCTGCGACACAGACGCACATGGACATTCCGGAAGATATCCGTATCGCAAACGGCGTCTGCAACCGCCTGCTGCGTTTTTCAGTGGGAATTGAACATGCAGAAGATTTGAAGCGGGATGTAAAGCAGGCATTACAGCAAGTAAAAGAGGGGGCCGTGTCATATGAGTAATCACAATTGGACGCTGGAAACCCAGCTCGTGCACAATCCATTTAAAACAGACGGAGCCACCGGAGCCGTCAGCGTCCCGATCCAGCATGCTTCCACATTCCATCAGTCTTCATTTGAAGAATTCGGGACATATGACTACAGCCGCTCAGGCACACCGACAAGAACAGCGCTTGAAGAAACGATTGCAGGTCTTGAAGGCGGAACGAGAGGTTTTGCTTTCAGCTCCGGTATGGCGGCGATTTCGACGGCGTTTCTGCTCTTATCCCAAGGCGACCATGTTCTCGTCACGGAGGATGTGTACGGCGGAACATTCCGCATGGTGACTGAGGTTCTGTCCCGTTTCGGAATCGAACATACCTTTGTCGATATGACGGACACAGAAGCGGTCGCCCGCGCCATCCGGCCGAACACGAAAGCCATTTATATGGAAACACCGTCAAACCCGACGCTCGGCATCACGGATATTAAGGGCGTCGTCAAACTGGCAAAGGAACACGGCTGTCTGACATACCTTGACAATACATTCATGACGCCTGCTCTGCAGCGTCCGCTTGATCTCGGTGTAGATATCGTGCTTCACAGCGCGACGAAATTTTTAAGCGGCCACAGTGACGTGCTGTCAGGCCTTGCCGCCGTAAAAGATGAAGAGCTCGGCAATCAGCTGTATAAGCTGCAAAACTCGTTTGGAGCGGTGCTCGGTGTTCAGGACTGCTGGCTCGTATTGAGAGGCTTAAAAACATTGCAGGTCAGACTGGAAAAAGCGAGCCGGACGGCTGAGCGGCTGGCTGCCTATTTTGACGGGCATCCCGCCGTCAAAAACGTTTACTATCCCGGACTTGCCGGACACCCGGGAGCCGATACCCATAAACGTCAAGCGAGCGGAGCGGGCGCCGTCCTGTCCTTTGAATTGGAAAGCAAAGAAGCCGTCAAAAAGCTGGTCGAAAACGTATCGCTTCCGGTATTTGCCGTCAGCCTCGGCGCTGTCGAGTCCATTCTCTCATACCCTGCAGCCATGTCGCATGCCGCCATGCCGAAATCAGAGAGGGAAAAACGCGGCATCACAGACGGCCTTCTGCGCCTGAGCGTCGGAGTCGAAAACGCCGAAGATTTAGAACGCGACTTCGAACAGGCATTGAAAAAAATAACCCCCGCCCAAGTGAGATCATAAACGAAAAGGGCGCCGTCAATTTTGCGACGCGCCCTTTTTTATTTTAGATAAAAAAAGTGTTGACGAATGAGAAATCAGGATATATAATTATAAATGTCAGAGAGACAACAACATACCCAGCAACACATACATATCATGATTCCGTAGCTCAGCTGGGAGAGCGCTACCTTGACAGGGTAGAGGTCGCTGGTTCGAGCCCAGTCGGAATCATAGCCAAAACCCTTGCGTAGCAAGGGTTTTTACTTTCTCTTAATATAGCCGGTTTATCAAATTCGCAAGTTGTTGGCAAACTGTTGGCGAACTCGATTTTTTGGCTCGAAATTTATTGTCCGTATCTCTTATTAGGGTCAAAATTGTTGAAAAGTTCAGCTGGTGATGCCGTCAAGTAGACCCAAACCGCACTGTCGGTATTGCATTTCTATCCGGCCACAAACTTCGGTATCAATATAAAAAGGCCCTCTCATAAAATGGGGGCCTTCAGTGTTCTTTTAAATAGCTTCTTTTAGTTGTTCTATTACACTTTTCAACCATTCTATAGGTGGTAAGCCAATTGTCGGGAAATATATTTCTGCATTACACTTTATAATGTCTTCCTTTTCTTCTATAGTTAAATCGCTATTTAGAAACTCTTCGCAATACTTTACTGTAAATAGCAGACCTTCTTTACTAATTTCCTCAATAAATTCCTCTAAGGCATGCTCAGGGGATTGGATATCTTGATGAAATGTTGCACCTAAAAAATTTTCTAATTCATCTAAGAAATCATACCTTTCATCCATGATACTTCCTCTCTTTCTATTTGGTTGGATATCCTGTAAGAATAAAGTTACCGTTATTATCTTTTTTGAGTATAATTTTTGCGTTTGTAACGTTTTCTACTAGATCTGAATTTCTTGATACACTTCTGCCGATTATTTCTCCATTGCCCTTGTATCTTAACATTAATTTAGGTTTTTTAGGATCATCAATCCAATTTTCGATTTTCTTTATATTTTTTGGATCGTTTAAAACTGAATTAGCAATTCTTTCAGCGGTAGCCCTATCTTTAAATGTAGATGAAGCTGTAATATGTGGGTTAGGATCAGTTTTCAGTCTTTCTATTAATTCTTTATCTGTTTTCCCAACATGTTTTTCCAATAAATGTCCGCCTTTTGCTTCGTGAGCAGCTAAACCCCCGCCCGGTGCGAGAGGACTGCTGTCTCCTTGTTTAACACTATGTATGCCGTTATTGTCAGAAGTCACAGATTTACTGAGCACACTCTCTTTCTGACCTTCAATAATACTTTTCAACAAAGGAGTATTCTTCACATTGTGAGTATTTTCAATATCCAGTGCTATTCCGGCAAGCGCGGGTTCGTACTTGTTTTTCGAAACAGAATTGATATAGTCTTTTCCTTTTTCAATCCTGGTTTTTACATGTTTTGCAGCCGCTTTTTCACTGGCTTCCAAGACGTTATCCACTTTGGCGGCGCCTGTTTTGGCGAGCTTACTTGATACTTTTACAGCTGAGCCGGAACCTTTTAGTCCGACGATGCTCCCGATGGCGTAGGTGATGTAATGGGATCTTGAATACGCATCCCCGTTAACCATTTTATCATTCCACGAATCCGCCAGGTTTGTCCATATGATTTTTGCGTAGGAGGGCGTGTTCAATACAGCCGATATGGTTTAGCGACTTTTTGTTCATCAGAGAGATGGTAAAAATCCCATGCGCCGACAGCCAGATCTTTGACGCCGGTTATGGTGTCTTTTCCAACATCATAAAGGCCGACGCCTATTCCTTTGACGATATCCCAAGCTGTTTCTCCGACTTCTTCGAGCTGCTTTGCTTGTTCGAGCTGCATCACGTATTCCACCTGAGCGGGTTCAAGGTTTTCATAGCCGATCTTCTTCGCGATTTCCAAATACTCATCCGGATCGGTGATACCATCCGCCAGCTTTTTCTTCAGATCCTTGATTTCACGCTCTTTCGCTTCTTCCTTTTTAATCGTCAAATAAGCATCCGAATGTCTTGCAATCTCGCCTTTTTTCTTATGGATGTCGCTTTCTCGGTATGCCTTGGCGTTGTAGTGAAGCGGCGTGGCGCTTTTTCCTTTGCCCGTGGCGTTTTGAAGCTGCTGGAAGTCAGCTTGGATGAACTGTTCGTTTGCTTTGGTTTCTGCGTATTCTTTCGTTAGATCGTGATCAAGCTTGCCGAGCTTATGTATCGTTTCGCTTCTTTTTTTGTCAGCTGAGGAAAGCTTTTGATCTGTGCTTTCCGTTGAAAACAGATCAAGCGAGATGATGTCTTCAATCTCTCCGAGGATGGAGCGCATGTCCTTTTTTTGCTCTTCCATAATCGCCTTTGATTTACTGAGGGCATGGGTGAGCTCGTGCTCCAGAAATGATTCCTCCACATGCGAATTGGAAAGTCCGGCATCTTCGACCTTGCCGGGAAGGCTTGTGAGAAATGCGATTTTCATATCGATCAGATCAAGCCAGCTGTCTGTGACGCCGGCGTGGTCTTTGAAAAAGGCTTTGATGTTGTCAGCGCCCCGGCCTGAGAAATCATTGTCACCAAGATCAGCCATACCTTGAAACGCTTTTTTCAGATTGACCATCTGGCCGCGCAGTTTTTTGTATTCACCCGCGCGCTGTTTGGCGGCGGCCAGGAGGGTGGTTGCTTCGAAAACTTTCATGACCATATCCTTTCATGCGAAATACTTCAACAAGATATTACCATGGAAGAATGAGGAATAAGGTCAATGTGCTATCTTAAATGGTAAAATGAATCATTTGACCCATTTCTTTGTCCTTTTAATTATGTGATTAAGCATTTGAGAAGAGAGCTTATGGATGAGAAACCGGAGTGCAGGGAATTTACTCGGCAGCGTTTGAATTAATTGAATTGGAAAGATTAAGCGGGGTAAAAAGGTTGGAACAGTCACATTAAAGACATTATTACTTTGATAAGGAGAAATAATTATGAAACAAATTCATTGAAAGGTATAGTATTATTAGATTATGAATTGTAGTGTGTTAAAAATGAAAATAGGGTAATTCAAGGTGCGGGTGAGTTATTAACCGGAAGTGATATATTAACGGAAAATAATGTACCAGGCAGCTTGAACTCATTGAAGGTGATGAAATTGAAGTCATTGTTAAAAAAAAATAATTTTTCATTTTAGTCAAATAAAACATGTATTTTAAAGAAAGGTTATTAACATGAAGATAGTATAAATAATCCTGATTCAAATGGAGAGATTAAATTATCTAAAACTTCGTATAAGTCTTTTTGTTCTGTTTTTTATTTCTGATACCCCTTTTACTTTGCTATAATACAGCTTTAAAGTTGCAGATCACAAATATAGAGCGCGGTGTATTAACGGGGGGGAATGAATATGGTAAACAAAGTATTACGTAAAATAAATGGAGCAACAATTTTCTTTATCCTGGTTTTAGCATTTGATTTAACTGTTTTCTTAATGTCTCATGATGGTTATTACTTAAGCTTTGTGGTGGAAACAAATTATATTTTCCCTGTACTGCTTACTTTAGTCGGTTTTTTTGTGTTAGCTCGAAGGTATAAAATACTGAAATTATATGTAACTTGTATAACAATTCCAGTAGTACTTATAGTTGCATTGTTGGCTGCAACTGGTGATTCATACGGTACCATTTCTTCGCCAGCTAAAAATGTAACAGTAACAATAGAACATAGAAACGCCACCTTAGGGGAAACGAATCACTTTTACGATTTTTATGTTCATGTTCCTAGTTTATACCCTGGTTTAATGAGAAAAGTGAATAAGGACACCGTATATATTATGACCCGAAATACAGAGGGTGAAGACGACCTTGATGTGTTAGGAGTAGGTAATGCCGAATGGAAAGATAACAAAATAATTTTCCATTCAGCATATGAAAAGGCGATTGAGGTTGATTTATAGTTTTAGTCTAAATTGACGCATTTCAATGAAACAGATCGGGGGATCGCAATGAAAATTTTGAAATTTAAATTTGACGATTCGTTCTTTGAGTTACATGCAGCATTTAAAGTTAATTTGGATATTCAAACAGATTATGATATCCAGAAGGATATGCTCATGATGAGTAAAGCGATACTCAAAACAGCCGGCTATACAAAGTTCTTAACCCAAGATACATATATTAGATATGAAGAAAGCAACTCAGTTTATTGTCATTATTCTTTTGAAGAAACTAAGTAAATATGCATCATAAGGAACTCTCGCCTTTTTTAGGAGGAAGGTATGTCAATTTTAACAATAATTGAAATCGTGTGAGTGGCAACTGTATTAGGGTTATTTGCATGGACTTTTAAAAAAGAGAAAAATACTGATGAAGATGTATTAAATTATGCTAGATATATGATTTATTTGCTTATCGCTGAAGTTGCATTGTATGTCGTATTTCAAATTGTTTAAGTTTATTCCAGGCAAAGAGAGATGTGAATCATGATAGATGTCTTAACTAATATCTTAAAAAATGACAGACTGGATGAATACCCATTATTTAAAAAGTTTTGCTCTCTCAAAGAAAAAGGGTTACGTAAAGAATCCTTTAAAGTATTATCTTCGTTTATCGATGAAGCCAAAACGTGGGATAATCATGCACAACAGAATTTTGCTTGTTGGCTATTTGCTTTATTAGAAACATCAGATGATATTCACCATATACTTGTTCACCCTTTAGAAATGGATCTTTTAAAGCCTTTGCTTGAATCATGGATGAAGAATAACCCCGAAGATCCAAGACCATACAGGTGGTATGGTGTGTTTTTAAATACTAAAAACCGTGTCGATTACTTAAATAATGCACTTAGACTAGGAGGCAGTAATGAACAATTATCTTTATTAACGTTAATCGATATTCATTTGAACGCCTTGTGGTATTCATTTCATCACATATCCGAAGATTTATATCTAGGCGATATTAAAGAAGATAAAGCACTTCTTATCAAGTCCCGGCAGTTGAACAACAAGATAGAATGTCAACAAACAAGAAAAAGCAATAACGAACAGCTTAACTATTATCAAGATTTGTTGAATGACTGGTTGTTGTTTAAAGAAGAACAATCAAAGGGATTTGTTGAATGGTGTGAAAATAAGGGCAGAAGCTATCCTTGGGTCAAATCTTATTATTACGAAAAATAGCAATTGCAAGCATGTTTGATTTTTAATTGTAAGGGGAGATAGATTTGATGATAATAAGATACGTAACTGTTCTTATTTTATCGGCCATATGCTCTGCACTGGTATATGTTATCACCTTGGATCAAGCTGAATATATCCCTTATCTTATAATTAGCGGGATCATGTTGACATGTTATTCAATTTTTGAATTGCCATTGCAGCTTTTCTTAAACCGAAAACCTAGAAGGTTCAATTTTAAATATCTCTTAATATATACAGTGTTTTCATTTATTGCATGGCGGTTCTCTTTGAACCTTATAACCCAATAGGGTCTATACTAGCGAGTTATGAGATATATTTATTCAGTGTATTATTTGCTCTGATCTTTTGACTTTGGGACTCTATTCTTGTACAGAAAGTTGTGGGTTAAGTAACTGAGCTCTAAATAAAAATACCTTTTTGTATTCATCAGTTCTTCCCTTATCTTCAAATATTGTACAATTTCAGAAGGGTGAGCAACTTTGAAGTGAATGGATTGAGGATAGATAGAAAAAAACATTGTTGTTGCGGAAGGCTGGGGTGAATAGGCATCAATCCTGGAAGACATTTATCAGCAGCGATTTAAGGATGTTGAATGGAAGCGGCTTGTTTAAAGTCTAAACATTTATATGTTAGTACATAAATTGTGAGATTTACTTATATCAACACGGCATGATAAAGAAAAGGGTTGTTTATGTTGAACTGGAAAATAAATGAAAAAATTATGTTTGCAGGAACTTTAATTGCAATTTTTTTGATTTTAATTTTTAGCGTAATATTTATTAAAGGAGCAAGCCATACTCCCGGTAAGGATGATGTTGCTGTTTTTGGGAAATTTGCAATCAGCAGACCGCCGGTCAACTATGATCTATATAATAAAGACAATTCCAAGACGGTTTTAGAAAACGTTACGGGTTACTATGAATTATCTGACTCCCAAGTTTATGTGCAAAATAATTCTGATTTTGTTGTGATTAATAAAGGAACATCATATGAGAAAAGATCGCTGAAGAGAGCTTCGAAAAATGATAGGAGAATGTTAAGCAGAATAAATAAATTTGAGAAAGAATAAAGAATTTATTAATCAGAAAAAAACACAAAATGTTAAAATTCCTTAAAGTTAAGGCATAATCATTTTTTTAGACGTATTGAAATCTTTTCTTAGAGGAGAAAGTTTATGGATTTACTTAATTGGACTTATATTATATCTACAATTATAGGAGCTCTGGGTTCATAAGTTTATTGTGGTTCTCTTATTTTAATAATAAAAGTGAAAAATAAAGCAGAACATCGCGATGAATTATTAAACGGAAAAATAAAAGTAAATAAAGTTTTAAAAACCGAGAATGTATTGCCGTATCATCATACAAGACCTTTTGGCCATTGCATTTTGTAGTTATTCCAAAAAAACGCATCTCTTCTTTGATAACTTTGGAAGAAGACGACCTTGCTCTAGTTGCTGGGTGTGAATAAAAAGGTGCGGAGAAGGTGACAAAAGAAAATGGTTCTAGCAGGGTACTTACAAAATCGAAGAATCTGAATTAAGCAAGTTCTTTATGTTTCTTCTCCATAGCTCTGAAGTACCTTAATTTGAAACATCTAACCCCTTGTTTAATTCTTTTCCTTTTTAATTAAATTTTTGTACATTAACATGGCGGCAAAATCATCACCTCTTCGATCCATTTTTGCATCTCTTCGTTTATTTCAGTTGTTACCTTATCCATGCTTAAAATATTTCAATCTAGAAAAAGTATATCTGCAGATGTTATTGAGATGCAGACATTTGGAGTTTAATAAAGAAATATCGCCACATACTCAAGACCCCCTCACCATTCTGTGAGGGGGTCTATTTTATTTATCTTATTAATTTGAAATATGCGTTGACCAGCAATTCATATTCAGAGAGATCAATTGTTTTTAGATTCACCGTTCTTTTTGTTCTCGACAAATCTTTTTGTCGACTAAATCACTCTGTTTAAGGTGAATCGGTTGTTAGAACATCATGTGACGCACTTTCTTTAAAAAGCATACACACACATATTAGAGGGCTGAAATTTACCCGAATGAATTAGGATACGGCGGCCCAAACTGCTTTCCGCATGGAATCAACCTGGGCAACTGGTCAATAGCTTTAAAAACTTCATCATAACAGGGAAGTGCGGCGGGCATTGGGAATATAAAGGAATATAGGCTTACAGCTATGCAGGATGGATGAAAATCCGTCAGACGGCGAAGGAAAGGCAATCTCCCTGTGTTGTGACAGTTCGAATGCGGGGGTATGGAACTTCCCATTCATCCGGAGATATGTCAGAGGGACGAAGCGACTTTTTGAGGAGGAAGCGGAATGATTAAATTTACACGGCCTTCACCTATGAAGAAAACATGTACGATGCACCCGGAAAAGGAATCTGTCAGATCAGTTTCGTTTACTGATTTTAACGGCAATTCTGTAACAATAACCCTTTGTCAAATGTGTCTGGCTGAATTAAAAATGAAAGCCGCGACTGAATACAGGAGCATGACCGAGGAGCGGGCCAAACTGAATCGTTTCAAGATTGGTGATCATGTGTATTTAGAGCATTTGGGAGTCGTCAGCGAGATAAAAAACATGGAAGGCGCTCGAGTGGCAAACAGGACAGACACAGACGGAGTCCGGAAGGCTACCCCTAAGGAAATCGCAGAGTATAAAAAGCAGGGGAAGCGATGACGGTGAAAAATTATTCAGTCAATTATTTATCAGTTGTGTTACTTATGGGAGCGGGGGCCGGATGTTTACGGGTGCGCGACTTACACGGCCGGAGCCTCCACGGTGGAGAGGAGGAGAATTCAAACTAAGAATGTGAATTGATCAAACGCAGTTTCATGAATCTTCGAAGGCTTTCCATCCGAAATTTGGGTGCAGTATGGGAAATTTTTTTGTGGAAACTTGACATAATGCTGTCAGGTCCCTATTGTATGATTAAATGAATGGCCAGTAAAATGATAGGAGGCGTTCAATATGAAGCTGCTGCAAATTAGACTATTGGTTAATGACTTTAAAAAAAGCGTCGAGTTTTACAGAGATTCATTAGGACTTCCAATAAGTTGGTTAGAGAAGGAAATGGAATATGCACTTTTCGATAATGGAGAAACGAAAATAGAGCTTTTATCTCAAGAAAATATGGCTGAAATAGTTGGAGAAGAAAGAAAATCTTTAGACGGAGATGCGCAATCGAGATTTTTGCTTCAATTTAAGGTAGAAGATGTTGATAAAACGTATGACTATTTGCACAAGCAAGGGATTACATGCGTCAATGAACCACATGATCGTCAGGAATGGCGTGCACGAGTTGCTCATTTCAGAGATCCAGATAATAATCTTATTGAAATATATAAAATGATATAATTTTTTGACCGGCAAGATTAAGGTAATGCGTTTGTTAACTTACCTTATGATTTTTATAGTCTGCAAGAGAAACATATATAGATCCAAGACGGAAAGCCTGCGGACACTGATCATTGCACAGCTCACTATGCTCTGATTGGTGTCCGTTTTTATTTGCACGGAGGGATAACAAATAGATAATGAACACGAAGCGGACATGCAAACATTCAGACGCGGCAAGGGCGGCGCATTTAATAAGGGGAGGAATCAGAATGCAGGATTTAATCATTCACAGGAAATATATTGACTTTCATCCTGTTTGTAATGTTAATTAGAAGATGTATACAAAAACATTATAATGAGGAGGTCTGGATGTGAAAAATAAAGCGGGAATACAAGTTGGAATATGCATTGGGCTTTTATGTTTAAGCTTTACCGGTTTCAGCCCTTTATTCGGCTCTACGCACGCTGAAGCAAAATCCATAGAAAACACAAAAATGACAAGCTGTATAACGGATCAAAAATTTGTTCAGCTTGAGAAAAAATTTGATGCCAGGCTTGGGGTTTATGCGATTGATACGGGGTCAAACAAGACAATCGCCTATCGGCCGAATGAACGGTTTGCTTACGCATCAACTTATAAAGTTCTGGCCGCAGCTGCTGTTCTGAAGAAAAGCTCAAATGAAAAACTTAATGCCATCATCCGCTACAGCAAAGACGATTTAGTTACATATTCTCCAATCACAGAAAAACACCTGGATACAGGCATGAGCCTGAAAGAAATCTCAGAAGCCGCTGTCCGTTACAGCGATAATACCGCCGGGAACCTATTACTGCAGCAGCTTGGCGGCCCTAAAGGTTTCGAAAAATCACTGAAACAGATTGGGGATCATGTAACGAAAGCGGATCGATTCGAGACGGATCTAAACTCTGCGATTCCCGGGGATCGTCGTGACACAAGCACAGCAAAGGCACTGGCAACCGATCTTAAAGCGTTCACTTTGGGTAACACTCTCACGACTGACAAGCGCACGATCTTAACGGATTGGATGCGGGGCAACGCTACCGGCGATGAACTGATTCGGGCAGGCGCTCCTGCAGGATGGGAAGTCGGCGATAAATCCGGAGCCGGAAGTTACGGGACGCGAAACGACATTGCCATCGTTTGGCCGCCTGACAGAGCTCCGATTGTTTTGGCAATCCTGTCAAACCGATTTACGGAAGATGCCGATTATCATAATGCTCTTATCGCTGAGGCTGCAAAAGTCGCTCTTCATGATCTTAAATAAACATGCCGTTCATTTTTTATGGACGGTTTTTTATATGTTGAGAATGCGGTATGCGGGTTTCGATGTTATAATGTAAAGCCATAAAATGATGGGAAGAGGGGGAGTTTCGATGCATTACATAACGGCATGCTTAAAAATCATCAGTGATAAAGACCTTAATGAAATAATGAAGGAATTCAAAAAACTTGAGGAAGAAACGAACAAAGAAGAAGGCTGTATTCAGTTCCATGCTCATCCGCTTGAACCATCAGAACGCAAAATTATGCTTTGGGAGATTTGGGAAAACGAAGAAGCTGTTAAAGTCCATTTTACGAAAAAGCACACAAAAGACGTTCAAAAACAAGAATTAACGGAAGTAGAATGGTTAATGAAAAGCAATGTGAATGAGTAAAAGGCTTTGTCTGTTGTTGGCTGACTCTGCCGGTAACAATCATCAGTTTCATTCATTAAAACCCTTGCTGCGCAAGGGTTTTTTACTTTGAAAAGTTCTTTATATCGCAGTCTTTTTATGGGTAAGGAACAGACTTGGAATGAAGATGGCCGCAAGGATGATGACGGATACTAAGAATCCGGCATGGTAGCCTTTTAAACTGTTCGGAATCGTTGGCTGCAATCCTTGTATGACAGTTGCGGTAACGGTTGCGATCACAGCTGACCCAAAGCTGGAACCGAGGTTTTCAATCATATGAATACCGACACCTGCTTCCGGAAGCTGTTTGCTGTCAAGACCTGTATAAGCGTCACTCATTAATGGGAGCATAATTCCTCCAAAACTGGTGCCGCGGATAAACAATACGACGGAAATCCAAATCATACTTGTGTTATCGGTGATAAAAATAAGCGGGATAGATCCGATCAGCGAAAGAACAAGACTGACCGTAACCACGTATTTCGCACCGATCTTATCAATCATTTTTCCGATCAGCGGACGAGTCACGAGCATTCCGACTCCTTGAGGGATTAAAGCGAGTGCTGCTCCGACTGTCGTGAAATGACGAATGTCTTGAAGAAACAGCGGAAGTATTAACATCGGCCCCATGATGGCAACATTCGCTAAGAACAACCCGATCGAAGATGCTAAGAAGCTCTTGTTTGCAAACAAATTCATAGGCAGCACGGTTTGGTTTTTCTTGATCAGATTATATACAAGATAAATGACTGCTGAAACAAGACCGATGCCCGCCCATAAAATGGTGTCGCTATTGTTAAATGATGCATGATCCGCCGCTTTCGTAATACCGTACATCAATGCCGCGCTCATTAATGACAAATTGATAATCCCGAAAATATCGAGTTTACGATCTTTGTTGAAGGGTTCAAAGTCTGGAATGGTTTTCATCATAAGCGGTGCGGCAACCAAAACGATGAACACGTTGATGTAAAAAATCCAATGCCATGAAGCGCCTTGGACGATGAAGCCTCCGATGACAGGTCCTAAGATCGGGCCGAAGATCATAGGGGTGCTGACGATTGCCATCACTTTTCCCAGGTTTTCCGGACCTGCCGTTTTAACCAAGAGTGTTGACATAAGCGGAGTGATAATGCCGGCGCTGAATCCTTGAAGCAAACGGAAGAAGATGAAGCTGGAAACGTCACGGCTCATTCCCGCAAAAACAGAAATGACACCAAAGGCGATGACTGAGCCGATGAAGATTTTCTTACCGTTATATTTATTCATAAGCCAGCCGGATACGGGTACTGCAATCGCAAGTGCTAACATATAGCCTGTAACGGACCACT
The DNA here is from genome assembly GCF_003047165.1 of Bacillus sp. ZY-1-1. NCBI lineage: Bacteria > Bacillati > Bacillota > Bacilli > Caryophanales > Bacillaceae > Bacillus > Bacillus sp. ZY-1-1. The sequence continues at coordinate 2,747,863 of NZ_CP027061.1, read as the reverse complement.
GAATGGTATCCAATGTCGTGTTGAAGTCTTTGGTCAGTTTGTCGATGGCGATGTTTACCATCGTAGAGTCAAGCATTGGAGCAATTGCTCCCAGTGCAATAGCCCAGGCGGCTGTGAGAACTTCTTTTGGCAGCCGAAGTTCCTTTCTTTTATGTGTTGACATATTATTCTCCTCTCAAAATCTCTGTCTTTGTTTCCTTGTCAACAAAATAATAGAGTGATTTTGTTTCTTTGTCAACAATAAGAAGGATATAAAAAGGCAGCCCGTTTTCATGGAGCAGGGCTGCCTATGGTTTTATTCCGATTTCATGTCTGCACCAAGTTTCTTTATTTCTGAATCCAAATGCCTGCTGTATGTTTCCACGAAGCTCAGCATCGTGTCAAATTGTTCATCAGTTACTTGTTCAAACACGATTTTGTCCCGTTCTTGAAACTCTTTGTGCAATTCCTCGTGAATTTTATAAATGACTTTTCCTTGCTCGGTAAGCCTGAAATAGATTTCTTTCTTGTTAAGCGGCTTCTGATAGCTTTCGATAAGGCCTTTATTGATAAGCTTCTTCGTTAATTTACTTATAGCGCCTCTTGTCATATAAAGGGACTCCGCAAGTTTTGTCACATTGGCGTCTTCAATTTTTTCGATGAATTCGATGCAATGCACTTCAGAAGGTTTATGCCCCTTAAGGCTTTCTTCCATCTTCAGCCTATTCAGCCACACCATCTTGTTAAAAAAGTCCCTGAAATCCGTGAGGAGCTGTTCTTTTTTGTCCATGACCCGTCCTCCTGCTCGGTGGTGCTTACACAATATTATAAAATGTTTGTTTCTTTTTCAACAATCGTAAAGTTATTATTTAGGAACTGAGAGATAGTGCGCAGAAATAAGAAGGAGGGGGAACAGAAGAAGTATCCTATTTTTAACCGAAATGTGTTTTTTCGAGTATGTTTCTTTCCGTATTCGTTACTAGCTCTTCATAACAGGCTAACTCTGCAGCCTTACAAAAAAGCAGGCTGCGAAAAGAGCCTGCTTTAGAATTGCATCAATCATTTTCCTGTTGCGGCATCATAAAAAGCGTCAATTGCGGTTGTGTATTTCAAGACGTTTTTAGACACTTTTGCGGTTGCGCCTAGTGGATACGCATCTGACAGAACGCTGGAGTGAGCTTCGGGTTCCCAGTAAAATACGCCGGTTCCTTTGCCGTTCGGAACGGCTTTCACCAGTTTTATGGTGTCTTTTATGGTCCAGTAGGAATCTTTCGGATTATTTTCATCTCCGCCCAGTTCAACCACCATGACTTCCTTGTTGTAGCGTGAGGCGATGTCATTCAAATTAGATGATAAATGGCCGGTGAGCTCCCAGTACGGCTTACCTTCCCAATAGGGATAGAACGAAACGCCGATGATGTCGGTTTTCCCTCCGTTTTTAAAGAATTGATCAAACCACCATCTGAATAGGCTGTTGTCCGTGCCGTGTGCCAAATGGCTGATTACCTTGGTGGCCGGGCTGACGGATTTCACGGCGTCATAGCCTTTGTTCAGTAAGCCGGTCAATTTGCTGAAATCGTTCGTGCTGCCGTCGGGCAGTAAAATTCCTGAATTCATTTCATTTCCTACTTGCACCCAATCAGGGGAGATGCCGTGATTTTTAAGTTCTTTCATGACATCGTACGTATGGTTATACACGGCTGCCTGCAGCTGGCTGTTTGAATAGCCGGTCCATTGGTTCGGCTTGATCTGGTGGCCGGGATCAGCGAACACGTCACTGTAATGGAAGTCTACCATTACTTTCATTCCTAACGCTTTTGCCCTTTTGGCCGCCGCAAGTACGCCCGCTTTGTCACTATAGCCGAGCATGGTCCATGTTGTGCCGTCTTTCAGCCAATAATAGCTGCTTGGCGGATTCACAAACACTCTCAGTCTCACGGCATTTATTCCGTGATCTTTAAGAATCTGCAAGGCATCTTTCTGTTTCCCGCCGTCATCCAGCCAGCGCACACCTTCATCCTCCATTTGTTTCAGCCATCCTATATCCGCGCCATAGGCAAACGGGGCATCCGCTTTTGCTTTAGGAGACTTACCAATAAATGTAAAAGTGGTGAAAATGAGAGAAAGACAGATTGCGCTCACAAATACACGTTTCAATCGGTTTTTGAACATCACAATACCTCCTGATAAAAAAGATTGTTGATTGATTTCACTCTGAATGTTTCAGCTGCCATTCTCCAATAACGTCGTGAAACGCTGAAACGCCTGAATTCCTTCGGGTGTCATTTTAAAAACGCCTGCATCGGTCAGCGCGCGTAAAAATACATTCGCGGTTTCTCTTTGTAAAACAGCGGCTGCATTTTCCGGTGTCACGTCTTTATCCGCTTTGATGTTTTCAGCCCACGGAAGATGAATGTCCTTGATGTCATGATGTTCATTCAGTAAATACTTTTTCACTTCTGCCAGCTCATCTTTCAGACGGGGAGGTAAAACGGCGAGCCCCATCACTTCAATCAGACCGATATTTTCTTTTTTGATGTGATGGACGTCTTGGTGCGGGTGAAAAATGCCATCCGGATGATCTTCGGAGGTGCGGTTGTTTCTGAGAGCGAGATCGATTTCAAAATCCGTTCCCCTGCGTCTGGCAATCGGGGTGACGGTATTATGGGGTTCATTTGTCTTCGAGATGATGCTGACGGATTCATCTGAATATTCCCGCCACTTTTCAAAAACATAGGCAGCGGCATCTGTCAGCAAATCCGGATCTTTTGCGCGAAGGCGGATCACTGATACCGGCCACTTTACGGCTTCGGCCTGAACGTCTGGAAAATGACGCATATGAAAAGGGTAGAGGGAACCCGCTTTTGCCATGGGAAACTCATGGGCGCCGCCTTGATAATGATCGTGTGAAAGAATGGAACCTCCTACGATCGGCAAGTCTGCGTTTGATCCCGCGAAATAATGCGGGAAAATTTCCGTAATGGCCAGAAGCCTTCTGAAGCTGTCGCGGCTGATGTTCATCGGCTTGTGCACGCTTGAAAGAAAGATGGCATGCTCGCTGTAATACGCATAAGGAGAGTATTGAAAACCCCACTGTTCTCCCGCTAAGTCAAGCCTGATGATGCGGTGGTTTGAACGGGCGGGGTGATGCGGTGTTCCGGCATACCCCTCGTTTTCCATACAGAGCAGACATTTCGGATACCGATTTTCCGGACTGTTTTTTACCGCGGCGATGTCTTTAGGGTCTTTTTCCGGTTTTGATAGATTAATGGTGATGTCCAATTCCCCAAAAGGTGTTGTTGAGCGGTACACGATATTTTTTCGAATGGCCCGCGTCTTAATATAGTCGTTGTTTTGACTCAATCTATAAAAATAATCTGTTGCTTTTTTCGGGCAATCTGATAACAATTCTCTGAATGCGGCATTGATCAGAGAAGGGGCCGGTGTGATTACGTCCATGATTCTGCTTCCCAGCATGTCTCTTTCAGCCGGCGTATCGTTTATGATTGACCGTTTTACCGCGTCTTTCACCATTTCGTCCAAATAGTGAAGCCTGTTTTGTTTCTTGATACGTTTCGGTTCTGCATAATCCGTCAGTCCGAGCAGATCGAGAAGTCTGTTTCTTGTATAAATCACATCTGTTTCATTTATGTCGCCTAAGACAGTGCTTTCTTTCAGAAACCCTGCCACTGATTCAAAAACGTCAATGACCGCCGCCTCCATTTCATTTGTCCTTGTATCCGTTAGGATGATGCCGATGCCAATTCCATGCTGACGCAATGATTTCCGATATGTCCGTTTGTTTCGGATTCCAGCCGAGAATGTTCCGCGCTTTATCGCTGGAAGCGATGAGGGCGCTTGGATCACCGGGTCTTCTTGCGGACGCTCTTACTTTTATGTCTCTTTCGGTCACTTGCCGGGCCGCTTCCGCTATTTCTGATACGGAAAACCCGCTGCTTGATCCTAAATTGAAAATGCCGCTGTCTCCGCCGTTTTGCAAATATTCCAGAGCGAGAATATGGGCATCGATTAAATCGGAAACATGAACATAATCGCGGATGCACGTGCCGTCTTTTGTATCATAGTCAGTGCCGAATATCAAAACCTCCTCGCGCTGACCGAGCGCGGTTTGTAAAAGGATAGGGATAAGGTGGGTTTCCGGATGATGATCTTCTCCGATGGAACCGTCCGTTTTCGCGCCGGCAACGTTAAAATACCGAAGTGAGACATATTTTATGCCGCAGGCGGTATCGCACCACTTCAGCATTTTTTCTGCCATGAGTTTTGATTCCCCGTATGCGCTTTCCGGCTTTTCCGGCATGTCTTCTGTGATGGGCGCTTTTTCAGGTTCGCCGTAAACAGCGGCGGATGAAGAAAACACAATGTGTTTCACTTCGAATTCCTGCATGACCTCCAGCGTAATTTGCGTACCGTACACATTATTATTGAAATATGAAAGAGGGTCTTTCATTGATTCGCCGACAAGGGATTGAGCGGCAAAATGGAGAACGCCTGTTACGTTCTCCTTCGCAAATACAGAGCGAAGAAACGGTTTGTCACGGATATCTCCATGGTAAAAAACGGCTTTTTCATGAACGGCTTTCCGGTGGCCTGTCTGGAGATTATCCACAGCTATCGTTTCAAATCCTTTGTTTACTAATTGATCAACCGCATGAGAACCGATATAGCCGGCTCCGCCGAGAACGAGAATCGCCATGATTTATTTTTCCCTCCATTCAGCCGCGCCATCGCTTATATCCGCGATGTAGAAAGAAGCTTCAAGACCTGTCCTGCTGCGGTAGTGAGATGAAACGGCCCGGATAAAGCCGGCGGTTTCTTCACTTTCCACAATGGCTATGGCGCAGCCGCCGAACCCCGCGCCCGTCATCCGCGCTCCGAGTGCTCCTTCTTTCCAGGCTGCTTCAGCCAGCGCGTCTAATTCGTCACCGGTCACTTCGTAGTCATCACGTAACGAACGGTGCGACGCATTCATCAGCTCCCCGAACGTTTTCAAATCATTCGATTTGAGAGCTTCCGCCGCTGAGAGGGTCCGCTCGTTTTCATTGACCGCGTGCCGGGCTCTTTTACGCAAAGTTTCACGGGAGAGAAGAGGTTCGAGTTCGTTGAATTCTTCTCCCGTCAATTCCGCAAGTGATGCGATATTTTGATATTGCCGCAGTTCCGTGAGAGCCGCGTCGCATTCGCTGCGGCGTTCATTATACTTTGAAGCCGCCAGCTCCCGGCGCTTGTTCGTATTCATAATGACGATTTTATATCCGTTAAAAGCAGCCGGAATCATTTCGTGCTCAAGCTTATCGCAGTTTAACAGAATGGCCATGTTCTTTTTGCCTTTTTGCACTGCGAATTGATCCATAATCCCTGAATTCACGCCGATAAATTCATTTTCGACTCTTTTTCCGATAAGCGCCAGTTCAGTATCGGAAACATCCAGGCAGAATAACTTTCTTAAAATGGAACCGGTTAACATTTCAATGGAAGCAGAGGAGCTTAAACCGGCTCCGTTTGGTATCGTACCGTGAAAAAGAATATCCATTCCGCTGTCTATTTGGCCGCCGGCTTCAAGAAGATAATGGATCATCCCCTTCGGATAATTGGCCCAGCCGTCTTCTTTTTTGTATGCTGTGGCGGAAAGATCAAGGCAGACAATGCCGCTGTCAGGAAAGTTTTCTGAGTATAACCGGATCTGGTGATCTTCGCGTTTTGCGCATACGGCATATGTTCCGATCGTAATCGCGCATGGAAGAACGTGGCCGCCTATATAATCCGTATGTTCCCCGATCAGGTTGATCCGGCCGGGTGCGAAAAACAGTTCTCCGTTACTTCTCTTGAAAATGTCTTCGAATCTTGATTTCAAAAGTTTGGCATCCATGATAAACCTCCGATTCTATTTTGAGGTATGCTCCAGTATGAACTGAATGGCTTTTTGTGAATTTCTGGTGAGGCTGATATATTCCGCTCCTTTCGTTGCGACGAGTTTCACATGCAGGCGGTCCGCATCTTCTTTAATGTCATCATAATAAGAGCCGACTTGCGGAGCCAAAATGATCATATCGAAGTCTTTCATGATGTCGTAATGGGATCCGTAGGCGCCTGCTGAGGCGGTGATCGGCACGTTGTATTCTTCGGCTCCTTCTGTCAGTGCGTTCGCAAGCATAGCGCTCGTTCCCGCTCCGGCGCACAGCACTAACACATTGGTGCCGTGTTCCAAGGCGGATGAGGATTCCTGAAGATTTGTGCTGATGACGGTGGCCGCGTCTTCTGAGGCGCCGGCCATGGCTGGCTGTATCTCCCGGGATTTTTGCGGCGCGGTTTCAGGTTCGGTATGTTGGGCTTCTTCCGCCGCTAATACTTTGTCATAAGCTTTACAGAATGGCAGGTATATCAGGAAATCGACAATGATTAATACAGCCGTCAGCACAAAAGCCGAGAGCCCCATGCCGGTTCCGAGAATCAAGCCGGCGGGCGCCGGGGTGGCCCACGGAAGAACATACATAAAACTGTTCATTCCGATGACATCCACGAAAAATTTAAACAGACAGACATTCACCATCGGCGTTACAACAAACGGAATGAAAAAATAAGGATTTAAAATGATCGGCGCAGCAAAGAGAAGAGGTTCGTTTACTGCGAAAGACACCGGAACCGCGGATGCTTTTCCGACTGCTTTCAATTGCTTGGATTTTGCGAAAAGCAGAAAGATAAACGGAACAACAAGGGTTGCGCCGGTTCCTCCCATTGTGCCGACGAAGTTCCCGAGTCCGACGGTCAGCACGTTGGACGCCTGCTCGCCGGCATTATGAAGCTGAAGGTTCGCCTCCACATTTGCGTAAATAATAGCTGCGATGGCCGGCTCTACAATAGAAGGCCCGTGAACGCCGACAAACCAGAACAGCGCCATCATTCCCCAAATGACACAAATCCCGAGATAACCGTCTGCGGCGGTAAAAAACGGCGATAAGAGAGAGGAGAGAGCCTCTGCAAACGATACATTCAGCGTATTCCTGATCAATAAATCAACGATCACCATGGCCAAAACGGAAAAAGCGAACGGAAAAACATCTTTAAATGTTTGTGAAATGGTACCCGGTACTTCTTTAGGCATTTTAATCGTAATATTTTTCAGCACGCAGAATCTGTAAACGTTCACCGTTATGAAAGCGGATACAAAAGCGGCTAAAAGACCTTTTGTGCCGAGATATTCCGTGGAGAACCCGCCGTCGATTTGAGTGACGCTTAAAATGAGAAACCCGACGACTGAAGCAAGCATCGCTGAAACGGGGTTGATCCCTTTGTTTTTCGGCATTTTTCGGTTCATTGATTCACTCAGGCATTTCGCACTTGTTGCCGCAACGATCAGACCGAGGGCGCCCATTGAATAGTTATAAACTTTCCAAAGCCATTCAGAAACACTTTTAGGCCAAGTGAAACCCAACACTTCCGGCACAGCGGCGGTGAGGATGAAAATGCTGGCGAATAAAATAACAGGCATGGCAGTTAAGAAGCCGTCGCGGATCGCGCCTAAATAAATGTTTCTTGAGATTTTTTCGAAAAACGGTTTTCCCTTTTCGATTTGCTTGATGATACCGTTCATTTTTCCACTCCTTATCGGCGGCTTCGGTAGAGTTCTATAAAATCCTGAATAAGATCACGGAGCAAAAGGGTTGTCATCAAGTGGTCCTGGCCGTGAACGAAAATAAACCCTAATTCCATGTCCTTGCCGTCAGCTTCTTCAGCTAACATTTTCGTTTGCGCATTGTGGGCGAGGGTTAAATTTTCATCGGCGCTTTTCAATGCTGCTTCCGTGTTTTCGAAGTTTCCGGCACGGACTTCTTTCAGGACTTTCAATAAATTGCTCCTGGCGTCGCCGGCATAGGCGACGATTTCAAAACCGAGCATCTGCAATTCTTCCTTTGTCATGAAAAAAACCTCCTAAAGACGGCACACATGATGAAAAGAGATTCTTTTCATCATGTATGATCGTTAAATGATTGTTTTTGTTTCACTTACAAGTTTGTACCAGTAGGCCGATTCTTTCGGATACCGTTTTTGGGTGTCGAAGTCGACGTAAAAAAGACCGTAACGTTTGTTGTAGCCGTTGGTCCATGAAAATAAATCCATTAAGGACCATAAGAAGTACCCCTTTACATTGACTCCGTCGGTAATCGCTTTACTGACGGCTTCTAAATATACTTTTAAATAGTCGATTCTTGCCTTATCCATAATGATGCCGTCTTCAAACTCATCTTTATAGCCCATGCCGTTTTCGGTAATGTAAATTTTGTTATATTGGGGATAGTCCCGTTTGATGCGCATCAGCATGTCATACATGCCTTCAGGGTAAATAAGCCAGTCCCAATCGGTCCGCTTCAGGCCTTCTTTGTAAATTCGTTCGCCGATTCCTTTTACTTTATAGACCGAAGTGCCCTTATCGCCCGTTCCGTTATGGTGAATAATGGTTTCTCCGTCGTACGCTTTGACGAAATGGCATTGATAATGATTGATGCCGAGATAATCATTGCGCGTTGAGGCTTTTTTCATCACGTCAAAGTCACTGTCTGAAAACTCGTATGAAGCGCCGTTTGCCTCACAGATTTCATCCAGAGCACGCATGGTTTCCTCAGAATAATAGCCAAGGTAGGTGGCATCGAGGAGGAATCTCACTGATAACGCGTCATCCAGAAAACAGGCGTGGCGGTCTTCTTCTGTGCCGCTGGCGGGATATTTTGTTTCCAATGAGTGGACGACCCCGATTTCTCCCGGATAACCGCCGTCTTTAAAAAGGTTGACGGTCATCGCATGCGCTACCATCATGTGATGGAGGCATTGAATGACTTTTGTGATATCACTTTTAACAGATGGCGGGAAAACCCCGAGTAAATACTGGTTGGTGGCTGTGGGATAAATTTCGTTAAACGTGCTCCAATATCTGATTTCGCTGAATTCTTTAAAGCAAAACTCCGCATAGCTGACGAACGCTTCTATTGCAGCGCGGTTGAGGAAATCTCCCTGATCAAATAATCCTTTCGGTGTATCGAAATGATGCAGCGTGACAAAAGGGGTGACGTTGCGTTTATGGCACTCTGAGAAAATACGATGATAGTAATCAACACCTTCCTGATTGATTTTGCCCGTGCCGTCAGGGAAAATTCTCGTCCAGGCTATAGAAAGGCGGATGCCGTTTATTCCGAACTTTTCACATAGTTTAATATCTTCCGGAAACTGGCGGTAAAAATCACTTGCCGGATCAGGGCTGAATCTTCCCTGTTTTTCAAGAAATTCATCCCAGGCCACAGGCCCTTTGCCGCCTTCTTTTGTGGCGCCTTCCGCTTGATATGCCGCAGTCGCCCCGCCGAAAATAAAGTCATGAGGTAATTTGAGCATTACTGAATCCTCCTTCGCCAATGTGTGAATTGGAGTTTGTTAATGTTTGTAATTGTTATCTTTTGTTTAATAGTAAACGCATACATTTTTGTTGTCAATAGCTTCATAAAGAAATAACATCTGTGTTTATAGAGGTTATATAAGTTTTTCGTTGTTTCGCATGTTGATTATGTTGTTTGTTAATGTTTATTTTTGTTGACCGGATTGCCGCAGTATGTTAGATTGTGTGTAAAGTTGAGGGGATGATTGAACATGTTAAAAAAAGAGCGACTTTTAAAAATCATCGATATCGTAAACTCGCGGGGGTTTATTACGGTGAGTGATATTATCGATGAACTGGAAGTTTCTGATATGACAGTGAGAAGAGATCTGGACGAGCTGGATAAGGCCGGAAAAATCGTACGTATTCACGGAGGCGCACAGAGCATATCTTATTCCATTGATCACGAATTATCGCATAATGAAAAACTCGGTGTTCAAATGGAGGAGAAGGGGAAGATCGCGGAACTCGCAGCTTCCTATGTAAATGACGGCGATACCGTTTTTTTAGGGCCCGGCACGACGATTGAACTTTTAGCGAAACACCTGCTGCATAAGCGAATCAGGATTATCACAAACAACTATCCCGTATTTGATATTTTGAAACATGGCGACACTGCGGATACCATCCTGATTGGCGGCGACTTCCGAAAAAATACCGGTGCCTTCGTCGGCCCCATCGTGAACGGCAATCTGCAGAAATTCAATTTTACGAAGGCTTTCATCAGCGCCAACGGCATACATAATGATGAGATTTCTTCTTACAGCATTGAAGAAGGGGAAGCTCACCAAATCGCGCTGAATAATTCGCGGACGAAATTTTTGCTGGCGGATAATAAAAAATTTAACCGGGAAGATTTTTACGTGTTCTATAACTTGCACGATATGGACTATCTGATTACGGATGATAAAGTCATGAAAGATGTTCAAATTCATTACGAGCAATATGTAGATGTCAAAATCGCAAAAAAATAAAAAAGGCGGGCGGTTCGATGAAAGGGGTTATTTTTGATTTCAACGGCACGATGTTTCAAGATTCGCATCTGCACGAAAAAGCATGGTTTTTCATGGTGAAAAAATACGCGCCGAAAACCATTTCTGATGATGACATTTTCGTTAACATTCACGGGAGAACAAACAGTGAAATCCTGACGTATTTTATTTCCGGCGATTTAACAAATGAAGAAATCAGGAAGCTGTCTTTTGAAAAAGAAGCTTACTACAGAGAATTATGCCTTGAAAACAAAGACGAATTAAAGCTGACGAAGGGACTGACCGGCGTATTGAATCATCTGAAAAAATCTAAAACGCCGATGACCATCGCTACGGCTACGGTAAAGGAAAATGTCGAGTTTTACTTTGACGTCTTTCATTTGGATCAGTGGTTTGATTTTGACAAAGTCACGTTTGATGACGGGAGCTTCCCCGGAAAACCGGCGCCGGATATTTTTCTCATCGCATCGGAAAAGTTAGGCCTCAGACCTGAAGAATGCTTGGTCATTGAAGATGCCTTTTCGGGGCTCACAGCGGCGAAAAAAGCAGGTGCGGGCAAGATTATGGCCATTGACCCGCACGGAAAAAACCGCGCGCTATTTGAAGAAAAACAGCTGGCGGGTGACGGGATACTGACAGATTTCACCTCGTTTTTTGAGGTGATTGCCGGACATTCTGTTTGAGAGATGCAGTTGGATTGAGAGTGATCTTTACTTTAATGTGAAATGCCTTTGGTTGAAGCTATTATGAGCTTCATTAAGGATTCATTGAGAGGTGTTATTCTATATTACTCTTATATACTAAATTTTTAGTAAACTGTTGGCCAATAACCGAGAAGTGAAAACCAAATCACTTTTAAATCCAGAGGCCTTTTTCAATATTTCTTTGATCGAAAGTAAGTGATCTTGGATCGCTTAGTTAAATGAATCTCTTGTCATACGATCGCCATCTATAAATGGAATTATCACAAAGATGAGAGGAATGAATAAATTGACAGAGAAATATGACAAGTGGACAAGATTACTTGATATGATTGAACCTAATTATGCTTTTGAATCAGCAGTTGTGGGTAACTCTATTTATGTATTAGGAGGTGCACGTAATCAAAAATATAACAAAAATTATAGTTTTGACACCATAAGTCAAAAATGGACGCAAGGATTAGATATACCCACACCCAGGGTAGGTTCATGCACAGCAGTGATAGGTAATTATATTTATGTATTGGGCGGTTATAAGGGAGCAAATGTTTACAGCTCTGTAGATGTTTATGATACTAAAACAAATACATGGGGACGTGCACCTGATATTCCGACCCCGACTTGCCATGCATCAGCCGCTGTTATTAACGATACAATTTATTTGATTGGGGGATTCGACACCGATGCTGCTCATTCGCAACATTATGCTTTTGATACTTTATCCAAAACTTGGAGTGTTAAAAAAGCGCCCCCAATTAATATATATGCAACAGAAACTGAAGTTTTTAACGGAAAGATTTATTTAGTTGGCGGGCAAACTAAAGAAGTAGTTCAAGGACATATCAGAAGCGATCTAAACGAATATATTTACGAATATGATCCTGTTATGGATAGATGGAATCGCAAAAAATTTTTAGGACCTTTGCAAAATACTTCGACAGCTGTCCTTAATAATAAGATTTACATTATTGGCGGTAGAAAAAATCCAAGTGTGATTGAGCCTTTAACAAAAGTATATGATCCAATTAAAGATGAAATTAGCGTAGAAAAACCCTATCCTTTTGAAAGATATGATGCCAGAATAGCCGCAGTTGGAGACAATCTTTATCTTTTTGGCGGTCTAACGCCGTCTGGATATGCATTAGAATATCTGCATGCTCTTACTCCGGTAAAAACCGAAGAGGATAAAGATGGAGAACCAAAGAATCCTGAGGAACCACCAAATAAACAGCCCGCCAGTAATCGGGCAATTCTTCTTGTTACAATGACCACAGGTCTTGAGAAAGAATTTGATCTTTCAATGGAAGAGATTAAAGATTTTATCAGATGGTATGATCAAAAAAGTTCTGGAATAGGCTTATCTAGATATGTTATCGAGAAGCACTATAATAATATAGGGCCTTTTCAAAATAGAAGGGACCATATTGTTTTTGGAAACATTCTTACTTTTAATGTGAGTGAGTACACTTTAGATAAATAATTACCTGTTTTCCTTCTGCAGCCCTCTTTTTTAAAAAGAGGGCTTTTTTTATGAGGTGTCTATTCTTTTTCAGTTGCGCTTTTGTTTTTGTATAATGATTTTCTCATTGAAGGCGGCATTTTTGGATCAGAAAGGTGTTCGCCTTAATTGAAATATTGGCTGAATTTATAGATTCGCAGAGATAAGGGAGTCGTAAAAGATATGCCGTTTGCGGATTTCAGCCTGTCTTTTGAGAAGGATCATTCTTCAATGACGCTTATTTCCCCCGTGCCGAAAAAAAGTGAAACACGTTCTCCTCGCTTTTCATAGGTTTTGATAAGTCCTTCCTGCCCTTTAAGTTTCCAGCCTTTTTCGGCTATTTCCAATTGGTATAAACCGCTCGGACCTTCTTCTTCTTTTGCGAAACGGTATGTATAGTTTGAAACGTAATTTCCTTTTTCATATTCCTTTGTTTTAGTGTGCATAGCGAATAATGGCACCGGGAAATCAGGGTGAGAAACAGCTGCTTTATATCCTCCCAAAATAAATAAGCTAAATAACAATAATATAAAAAACCACAGAATATATTTCATAAAACCTCCTTATGTCAATTAGTCGGTGCATTTTAAAAAAAGATACACCGCATGATTGGGTTATAAAAGCGGGTAAGAAGATAAGGAAAGGAGAGAGACGGATGGAACTTGATTTTGTGATTCGTCTGGCGGTTGCGGGTCTGCTTGGGGCTCTTATTGGATTGGAGAGAGAATTCAGGGCAAAGGAAGCCGGTTTGAGGACGCATTTTTTAGTGGCCGTCGGCAGCGCCTTGATGATGATCGTTTCCAAATACGGCTTTTTTGATTTGTTATCCAACAGCCATACGTCCTTTGATCCGAGCCGGGTGGCGGCGCAGGTCGTCAGCGGCGTCGGATTTTTAGGAGCCGGCACGATTATTTTGCAGCGGCATGTCGTGCGGGGGCTTACGACGGCCGCGGGGATTTGGGCTACGTCGGGGATCGGGCTGACGATCGGGGCAGGTATGTATGTCATCGGCATCAGCGGCACGATTTTGGCGTTAATCGGGCTTGAACTGTTAAATTTTCTGTTTAAACCGGCGGCGCATTCTTTGTCTGTCAGTTTCAGGATTGAAGAGAAAGCCGTCATGCATGATATTTTAACTTCTCTTGAGGAAAAAGGAATTCTGATTACGTCCTATGAATTGAATAAGGCGGTGCTTGAAGTGAAGGGAAGGGTGAAAAGCAAAAGCGGGAAAGCAGCGGTAATGGAGAAAGTTCAAGTCCTCCCGTATATCCTGTCGGTCAAAGTTGAATAGCAGACAGGGGAAGCCTCCTGTCTGCAGTCATTTCTTTTCAAACATTAATACCAAGGATAGAACGGGATATACGGCCGCGGATAGTATGGGTATGGTCTGGGGTAATAATAAGGCGGCCGCGGATAGTATGGATATGGTCTGGGGTAATAATAAGGCGGCCGCGGATAATGATATGGCACCCGTTCGTGGCTCTCGGCTGTGTATTCATGATCGAAAGGATCGTACAAGAGGAAAACCTCCTTTTCAAATGTTGGTTCCGTTTACCTTATTCCTGTATGCCCGGTACGGTGTATGTACAATGGGCAAAAAAAAGACGCCGGTTATCATCCGGCATCTTTTTTACACTTTCACATCAATTGAATGTCCGGCAGTCGGGTGCTGGGACGGCAGCATTTTCACTGTTTCTTCCGCCGCAGCCTGTGCATGCTGCAGGACCGTTTTTGTTAAAGCGATATTTACATTCTTGGCCAGAGATGCCTGATGCATTGCGATTGATAACGCAGGTATATCCATAGCTTCCACCTCCTTATCCCTTCATATCGGCGGCGTGCTCCGATTATGAAGAGGGCTGGCGGTTTCTTTTTACGGCCCATTCTAAAAGTGCGGCAGCGCATACCCCGAGGGTATAGGCGAAAATGTCACTCCAGACAAATTGCCAGCCGAGGATCAGCCCCCCGAGCGTGCTGCTTCTGACCGCGTCAATCCACGGCGCGTGATACAGCTGGCTGCATTCAATCAGACAGCAAAACGAGAGGCTCAAAATTGCGGCTGTTTCCGTCCGGATGTGCCGAAATAAAAGCCCGAATCCTGTAAAAATCATGGCCGCCCACAAGGCATCTCCTAAATAAGCATTTATGATGCCGGGCAATAGGGCGGTGATGTATGCGGTTCTGGACAGCAAACCGAGGGCGATGATAAAAACGGTACATATTCCGTATGTCAATGGATGTCTATTCACTTCACACTGTTCCCCTTTTTTTGTACTCCCATGTATTGTAAGGAACGACGGAGAAGCTGTCTATGAAAAAAACGGCCCGGGAGGCCGCTTTTTTGCGTTATCTGGCTTTTAGGTTGACATGATCTGCTTTTTGATCACTGCCGATGACGAAGCGGAGCTCATACTGCCCCGTATGGTAGACGTAATCTGTTTCGCCCGTTTCTGGCACTGTCAGGATTTTGTCAGCGCTGCCGATTTGTTTGCTTAAGACGTCAGGTGTGACGCTGCCGAGGTTTAAGCGCCGCTCGACCCCCGTTCCGAAATAGCGTATTTCCGAGATTTTTCCGTTTTTATGATAGGAAAATCCATACCCGGGGTTTCCCATGTTCCAGCTGTATAAATCAAATGGATTGCGGCTGTCTGCTTTTTGTTCCGGCTCGCCGATTTTATTGTAAACGTCCTGTCTTGTGCTTTGGTTGATTTTCAGGCCTTTCACATTTTGCGGCATTTCCCCTTTAAATGCCGATTGGTAAAGGCTGTTCACCAGTTCTTGTGCACGCTGGTTTTCCGTTTTTGAAGCGGCTGCGGCATGGACGGGCTGTGTATCCGAAAATGCTTCTGCTCCGAAAGCGCATCCCGTGAGCATCACTGCCGATAATCCCGTGACGAGTGTTTTTTTCTTCAACATGTGAACGCCTCCTTTTTACCGCTCATACCCGTATGTTTCCTGAGATAAACGAGATGTTTTAGTGAAAGGCCGGTTGGGAATCATAGAGGATGTATAGAGGGGTACAGAAAGGGGAAAGAAAATGGCTGATACAAAGAAAGTTACAATCAATGGGGTTGAAATGGAAGCGCCGGACGGCCAAACCGTTTTGCAGCTTTTGAACAATAGTTCAATTGACGTGCCGCACGTGTGTTATCACCCGAGTCTCGGGCCGATTGAAACGTGCGATACCTGTATCGTCAATGTTAACGGGGAACTGGTGCGTTCGTGTTCCGCGCAAATAAAGGACGGAGATGTCATTGATACGCTTTCGTCCGATGTAAAAAAAGCGCAGGTTATCGGCATGGACAACATTTTGCACAACCATGAATTGTACTGTACGGTCTGTGATTACAACAATGGGAGCTGCGAAATACATAATACCGTAAAGGAAATGAAAATCAATCATCAAAGCATTCCGTTCGATCAAAAACCGTATCCTAAAGATGAATCAAATCCGTTTTACCGATATGATCCCGATCAGTGCATTTTGTGCGGACGCTGCGTCGAAGCCTGTCAGGACGTACAGGTAACCGAAACGTTAAGCATTGATTGGGAGCGGAAACGCCCGCGGGTCATTTGGGATCAGGATGTGCCGATCAATGAATCATCATGTGTTTCCTGCGGACATTGTTCGACGGTATGTCCGTGCAATGCCATGATGGAAAAAGGCATGGAAGGCGAAGCTGGGTATTTAACAGGCATTAACCAAGAGACGCTTCGGCCGATGATTGATATCACAAAAGGCGTCGAAACCGGATACGGATCAATTTTAGCCATATCGGATATGGAATCGGCCATGCGGGATGAAAGAATCAAGAAAACGAAAACCGTATGCACATACTGCGGTGTCGGCTGCAGTTTTGATATATGGACGAAAGGAAGAGACATTTTAAAGGTCGAGCCTCAGGCTGAGGCGCCCGCAAATGGAATTTCGACGTGTGTGAAAGGGAAATTCGGCTGGGATTTCGTCAATAGTGAAAAGCGCCTTACCAAACCGCTTATCCGGGAAGGAGACTCGTTTCGGGAGGCGGAATGGGATGAAGCGCTGCAGCTGATCGCTGATAAATTTACCGATATAAAAGAACATTTCGGCCCGGACGCGCTTGCTTTTATCACATCTTCCAAATGCACGAATGAAGAATCATACGTGATGCAGAAGCTTGCAAGAGCCGTTATCGGAACAAATAATGTCGACAACTGCTCACGCTACTGCCAGTCTCCCGCCACGGCCGGATTGTTCAGAACGGTCGGATACGGCGGTGATTCAGGGTCGATTACAGATATAGAAAAAGCTGAGCTCGTGCTGATTATCGGTTCAAATACATCTGAGTCTCACCCCGTCCTGTCCACACGCATTAAACGTTCTCATAAGCTGCACGGACAGAAGCTCGTCGTTGCTGACTTGCGAAAACATGAAATGGCCGAGCGCTCCGACGTGTTTTTCCAGCCGCGTGCCGGATCAGATATTGTCTGGCTGAATGCCGTATCGAAATATCTGCTTGATCACGATTTGGCGGATACTGCATTTCTGAAGGAGAGAGTGAACGGATTAGATGAATTCGTGAAAAGCCTTGAACCTTATACGATGGAATATGCGGAAAAACATACCGGTGTGGACAAGGATACCTTAATTAAAGTGGCCCGGATGATTCATGAAGCCAAAAGCGTATGCGCACTGTGGGCGATGGGGGTCACCCAGCATATCGGAGGAAGTGATACGAGCACGGCCATTTCCAACATGCTTCTTGTGACCGGAAATTACGGCAAGCCCGGCGCAGGCTCATATCCGCTTCGGGGCCATAATAACGTGCAGGGAGCCAGTGATTTCGGCAGTATGCCTGACAGCTTCCCCGGCTATGAAAAAGTAACGGATGAAAAAGCCCGCAAAAAGTATGAACAGGGCTGGGGAACAGACCTGCCGAAAGAAATCGGAATGACAAATCATGAAATGATCGAGGGCATCCACTCGGGAAAACTGAAGTGTATGTATGTAAAAGGGGAAGAAATGGGACTTGTCGACTCCAATATCAACCATGTTCATGCCGCCTTTGAAAAGCTTGATTTCTTCGTTGTGCAGGATATTTTTCTCTCGCGGACGGCCGAGTTCGCCGATGTGGTGCTCCCGGCAAGCCCGAGCCTTGAAAAAGAAGGGACGTTTACGAATACGGAACGGAGGGTGCAGCGCCTTTACAAAGTGTTTGAACCGCTGGGCGATTCAAAGCCTGATTGGCAGATCATTACGGACATCGCCAACCGGCTGGGCGCTGATTGGCGCTATGAACATCCGGCAGACATTATGGAAGAAGCGGCAATGCTTTCGCCGCTCTACGCAGGCGTCACTTACGAACGTCTCGAAGGCTACAATTCACTGCAATGGCCGGTAGCAGCGGACGGAACCGATTCACCGCTTTTATTTACGGACAAGTTTCCGTTTTCAGACGGCAAAGCGATTCTATATCCCGTTCAGTGGACCGAGCCGAAAGAATTTGATGAAGAATATGATATCCATGTGAATAACGGGCGGCTGCTCGAGCATTTTCACGAAGGGAATCTGACTTACCGATCAAAAGGAATATCCGAAAAAACACCGAGTGTGTTCCTTGAGGTCTCGCCCGAACTCGCCGAAGAAAGAGGGCTGGAAGACGGAACGCTTGTCCGTCTGACATCACCGTACGGAAATGTGAAAGTCAAATGCGTCATCACAGACAGGGTAAAAGGCAAACAAGTCTATCTCCCGATGAACGATTCAAAAGACGCCGCCATTAACCTTTTGACAAGCAGCTATGCGGATAAGGATACCGATACACCGGCATATAAAGAAACATCAGCGAAGATGGAGATTTTGAAAAAAGAAGGCGTTAATCCGCTTCCGAAAATCAATTTCCGTTACGGAAACCCGCAGCCGCAGATCGGTGTCCGGGTTGATCGGAAATGGGCGCGTCAAGATTATGTATTTCCGGGAGACGCCGTAAAAAGGGGGAAACAGCAGAATGGCTAAAGCAATCAGCGGCATCCGAAAACAGACCGTCACAGAAGAAGACAAACGAAAAAAGGACTTAGAAGAGATCGAAACGGCTCTTTTACGAAATAAAGACGCGATTTTGGAATCTCTGCACATTCTTCAGCACATGAACGAGCGCGGCGTTTTGGCGCTTCTGCGCGGGCTCTTCGGCCAAGGAGACAAAGTGATGGATATCCTCGTGAAGAAGGCGAATACGCCGGAAACGGCCAATATGCTGAAAAATCTCCTGCTGTTAAGCGGCGTTCTTGGCATGCTCGATGTAAAACAGCTTGAGCCGTTTATCGTTAAAATCAATGCGGGCGTCACAAAGGCCGTCGAAGAAAAAGACAGCGGCAGGAAGACAGGGTATTTTGATATCGTCCGCGCTTTAAAAGACCCGGAAATCAACAAGGCCGTCACTCTGCTGTTTTCTTTTCTGAAAGGCATGGGCGCTGATACGGACGATATGGAAAGGAATACGCAGCCTCCTGAAGACCAAAAGCAGCATCAGAAACCGCAGACGAATGAGTGAACATTTCTCCCGAGCCTGGCCGAAGGCTCGGGTTTTTTGTGCGCTTCTGCTGTTTTCTTGGGAGAAATTTCACCTCCGGATTCATGACTTTTGTTGTGTTATGTTAATAGTTAAGGTTATGAATAGAAAAAAATTGAAAATATGTGCTAGGATAAAATTCAAGGTACGTCAACTATTCAAATATGAAACAATCAGGAGTGATGTAACATGAGTAAGCTGAGGAGCACGAGACAAGCCATCCAAAGAACCCTGATGAAAGGAAAAAACGGCCTGGACGTATACAACCCTTTTCCTTGGTATGAAAAAATGAGACGGGAAAGCCCTATATACTTTGATGAAGAAACGAAGGTTTGGAGTGTGTTTTTATACGATGATGTCAAAAAAGTCATCAGTGATAAAGAGACGTTCTCAAGCCGCATGACTGATGTGAAAAGCTCGATTGCAAAGTCCATGCTGAATATGGACCCGCCGAAACATACCCAAATCAGATCTGCCGTCAATCGCGCTTTCACTCCCCGCGTCTTGAAGGAATGGGAGCCGAGAATTAAAGACATTACCGATCATCTCCTGAAACAGGCAAAGAACAAAGGGCGGATTGATATCGTTAAAGATCTCTCTTACCCTTTGCCGGTCATGGTGATTTCAGAATTATTAGGCGTTCCGTCCGAACGTATGGATCAGTTTAAAAAATGGTCGGACATTCTCGTCAGCATGCCGAAAGATGCGAGTCCTGAAGCGGCGGAGAAAAATCAGCAGGAACGTGACCAATGTGAGGCGGAGCTGGCGGCGTTTTTTGCGGGAATAATAGAAAGCAAACGAAAACAGCCCGGCCAAGACATTATTTCTATTTTGATAAAAGAGGAAGAAGAGGGGGAGAAGCTCACGCCAGAAGATCTGATCCCGTTTTGCAACCTGCTTTTAGTGGCGGGAAATGAAACAACGACTAATCTCATTTCAAATGCGGTTTACAGCATATTAGAGACGCCCGGCCTTTATGAAGAGCTGAGACAGGACCCTTCTCTCATCGCGCAAACAGTGGAAGAAACGCTGCGTTTTCGCGCTCCCGCTCCGTTTGTCAGAAGGACGGTCCGGCACAACACTGAACTGCGCGGGCGCCGCTTGAAAAGCGGAGAGATCGTTCTCTGCTACGTTGCATCTGCCAACCGTGATGAAAACAAATTTGAGAAGGCGGGCGTATTTGATATCCATCGCCAATCGAATCCGCACCTTTCCTTCGGATTCGGCGTACACTTCTGCTTAGGCGCTCCGCTTGCCAGACTTGAAGCGGAAGCCGCACTGAAAGGAATTGTAAAAGCCTTTTCACACCTTGAGCCCGTTCGGATTGAGCCGATCCGAAACAGTGTCATGTACGGGCTGGAGTCTTTAGAAGCCGAGATAAACGAAAATGAGGGAGAAGAAAAAAGATGAGAAAAACACACATCGCCATTATTAATGTGGCCGCTCACGGTCATGTCAATCCCACGCTGCCTGTAGCCGAGGAACTTGTCAATCGCGGATATAAAGTGACATTCGCTACGACTGAGGAATTTGAAGCTTCCGTTGCCAAAACGGGTGCCATTCCCGTTTTATACCGCACAAGCATAAAGGCGGACCCGAAGACGATAAAAGAACGGGTAAACAAAAGTGACGCGTTTGTGATGTTTCTGGAAGAAGCGGTTGAAGTGCTTCCGCAGCTGGAAGAGCTGTACAAAGACGACCTTCCTGACATCGTCCTGTTTGATTTTTTAGCGCTTGCCGGAAAATTGTTTGCGGATAATGGCGGCATCCCGGCCGTAAAGTTCTGCCCGAGTTATGCAATGAATGAGTATTTTCAATTAGGAAGAGACGAAGAAACGATGGAAGCGGCCAAACAGGCGATAGAAGAATATCAGGAGAAAATTGAAAATGAACAAGTGAAACGGATGACAATGGAAGAATTTTTCATGCCTGAAAAATTGAATATCGTCTTTATGCCAAGGGCCTTTCAGCCGAAACAGGAAACCTTTGATGAACGATTCTGTTTTGCGGGTCCGTCTCTTGGGGAACGCACAAATACGGGAAGTCTGGAAATTGATGCAGCCGATGACCGTCCGCTTATGCTCATCTCACTGGGAACGGCGTTTAACGCCTGGCCTGAATTTTACCGGATGTGTATTGACGCGTTTCGGGACTCGGGCTGGCGGGTTATTATGTCAGTCGGCACAACAATTGATCCGGAAAGTTTTTCGGATGTGCCCGATCACTTTATCATCCGCCAGCACGTTCCGCAGCTTGATGTGCTGGAGAAAGCAAAGCTGTTCGTATCTCACGGCGGGATGAACAGTACAATGGAGGCGATGAATGCGGGTGTTCCGCTCGTTGTCGTTCCGCAAATGCACGAACAAGAGGTCACCGCAAAGCGTGTGGATGAATTGGGGCTTGGCGTGCATCTGCCGCCGAAAGAAGTCACTGTGGCCCGTCTGCAAAAAGACGTTCAGAACGTATACGGCGATAAAAACATTCTCAGCCGCGTGAAAAGCATGCAGCAGAAAATAAAAGAAACCGGCGGCCCTAAACAGGCTGTTTGCGCCATTGAAGAATTTTTGAAAACGGCGGCCGTCGAAAATTGATTAGGAAAACAGGCAGCACCGGACGGCTGCCTGTTTTGTTATATGTTTTTCTTCATGCCGCATCTCCGGCATTCCCTCAAAAATTTTCCGCCCTTCACTGAGCTTTTAAACAGCGTGTAGTCGCAATTGTCACATCGGCCGCTGTGAACATCAGGATATTCATTGAACTCATAAATGACCGAAGTATCGTATCCTTTTGTCTCGAACTCTTTTTTTGTTTCCATGATTGAAAGTCCCTCCGCGAATCAAATCGTTCTGCCCGGTTAATGATACAGCAACTGCACGGGGGATTCAACGGGAGCATAGCTTGATTTTCCCGGCTGATTGCGTAACAATAATAGAAATAAATGACGGCCTGCCATAGGGCGCCCGGCATCTGAAGGGAAGAAGAAAACAGCGATGGGAAAAGGATTGAACGGGAAACGGATTGCCATCGGCGGTTCGCGGAAAACAGAAGAGATCACAAAATTAATAGAAAAGCAGGGCGGAACGGCGGTCATCCGTTCCCTCCAAGGAACCGTATACCTGGCGGAGGATCAAATGGAACCCGACGTAAGAACATTTGCCGGGCAAAAAGCCGACTGGGTGATATTCACCACAGGCATCGGTACGGAAACGTTATTGTCGGTATCGGAAAAAATCGGTCTGAAAGAAGAATTTTTAGCGGCCGTTCATGAAGCGAAAATCGGCTGCAGAGGCTATAAAACATATGCGGCCTTAAAAAAGCTCGGCATCACGCCGCATGCCTCAGATGAAGACGGTACAACAAGAGGGCTGATCCGCTCCTTGGAACGATTTGACTTTAAAGATAAAAAAGTTATGATACAGCTTCATGGCGAAAAAGCGCCGGTTTTAACGGAGTTCCTTGAGAAAAACGGAGCGGAGGTATTCCCTGTTCTGCCGTATCAGCATATTCCGCCTGAAAGGGAGACGGTCGATAAACTGATGGGAGAGCTGTTAAACGGAGAGGTCGATGCCGTATGTTTTACGACAGCCATTCAAGTGCGCTCTCTCTTTGATTATGCAAAAGAAAAAGGATCCGCAAAAGAATTGCAGCAGGCATTCGAAAAACATGTGCTTGCCGCCGCAGTCGGCAAAGTGACGGCTGAAGCGATCCGGGATGAAGGGGTAAAGAGGGTCCTTGCTCCGGACATTGAGCGGATGGGAGCGATGATAATTGAATTATCCCGTTACTATGAATCTCTGACCTTGTCATAAACCACCATTCAGCAGGGAAAAAAGCTTACGCTTCCCTGCTGAATTTTTTTAATTGCCAGTGTTCCGTGAAAAGGGAAGGATATGTCAAGGCGCTGAGTATGATGCATGTAAGAAGAGCGGAGGCCATCGTTGTAAAAACGATCAGCAGCTGAAAGCGCACCGCCTGTATCGGATCAGCCCCCGCTAAAATCTGCCCCGTCATCATGCCGGGAAGCTGAACGAGACCCAATGTTTTCTGGCTTTCTAGCGTCGGGATCATACTGAGTTTCATACTGGACGTCAATATCTGCCGGACGGCCTGCTTAGGCGTTCCTCCGAGAGAGAGAATCAGCTGGATTTCTTCTTTCCGCAGGTCTGCTTCCGAACTGAGCCGGCTTAAAAACAGACTTGAGAGCACCATGGAGTTTCCGATGACCATGCCGCTTATCGGAATGACATATCTTGAAGTGAACGGAATGATGTGAAGGGTCAGTAAAAGTCCCTGCGTCACGGTTTCTGCGATTGCCAGTGTCAGAAAAACGCGCCAAAATGAGCCGATCCGCATTTTTTTCCGTTTGGCGACATTGTGCGAAGCGGCCGTGAGCATGAGAAGCACCATTAATATGATAAATATCGGGTGATCACCGCGAAAAATCAGCGACAGCACATAGCCTATGATGAGAAGCTGAATGACGGCCCTGACGGTTGCGACGATCATATCCTTTTCGACGCCAGCTTTAAAAGATTTAGACAGGAATAAAGCGATAATGACAAATATACTTGTTAGTAACAGTGAAAGATCATTCATATCAGCACCCGCTCCCTTGTAAAAGCGCCCGGGCTTTTTCGTGTTTCGGTTCCTTAAAGAACGTTTTCGTTTCCGCGGTCTCTAAAAGCCGTCCCTCAGCCATAAACCATACCGTATCGGATAATCGTTCTGCTTGTTCAAGGTTATGGGTGATCCACAGGATTGTCAGCTGTTTTTGCCGATGGAGTTTCGTAATCAGTTTCTCAATGGTGAGAACGGATGAGGGGTCGAGCGCCGAGGTGATTTCATCCAGCAGCAGGATGGACGGCAGTCCGGCGAGAGTTCGCGCTAATGAGAGTTTCTGCCGCTGACCTCCGGATAATTCTTTCGCATTCCGATCCAGAAGCCCGCGCGGAAGGTCTGTAAAATCTGCGAGCTCTTCAGGGGTATAGTGCTGCGCCCCGTGGAGTTTTTCTGCGAGCAGAAGGTTGTCCCGCACCGTGCCCTCCGTGACGGGAGCTGATTGAAATGCAAGGCCCGCGGTTTTTCTGAGCTCCCTGATATCCCAGCGCCTTATTTCTTTTCCGAATACAAGAACTTCCCCTTCATCAGGTGTATTCATCAGATTGCAAAGTGACAGCAATGTGCTTTTTCCCGCGCCGGAAGGCCCTATCAACGCCGTGATAGAACCTTTTTGAATATGTCCGGTTACACGGCTTAGGACATCAAAGGACGTATTGTTTTGTTCAAAGCGTTTGCCGGCTGACAGAAAAGATATTGCCGGAATTTCTTCTTTCATATAGGATGACACCTTTCGTAAAAAATCAGGAACCGGTGAGATTGGCTGACGTTTGCTCCGCCGTTTTCTGATCTGTCTGCCGGGAAGCGAATGTATGCATGACCATTCCCGCAATAATAATGAACAGTCCGGCAAATGAAAGAAGTGACGGAAACGCCGCGGATAAAAAGACGATTTCGCCGATCAGTGCAAAAAGAACCTCTCCGGACTGCGTCGCTTCAACAGCAGCGAGCTTCTGCGGCTCATTCCTCACCATATCGGTGGCGCGGAAAAATAATACTGTTGCGATAACGCCCGAGCTGAGTGCGACGATAAAGGATTGGAATGTCTGTCCCATTGAGGGAAGCCCGTCTCTATGCCAGCCGAAAGCGGCGATCAAAAGCCAAAACGGAAGGCTTGCGAGCGTCATGCCGAGCACCCGCTGAAACGTATCGAGTTTTCCGCCGTATTGTTCCAGCATTTTGCGGTTGCCGAGCGGATAGGCAAACGCCGCGACGACGACCGGCGCCACGCTGAATAGTATCGTGCGGCCGGACAGAGAACCCGCATGCTGAAGCTGAATCAGCCCGGCTCCGATCAGGATGATGACGGAAGTAACCAGCGAAATCAGCGGGATCTTTTGTCTGACGGAAACCGGGCCCGCCGGTGAATTTTTTGTTTCGCAGAAAAACGGCGACAGAAGCACACCCGCGACAATTGTAATCTGCCACGTGCCGGCGATCAGCCAGCCAGGCCCATATGCCGCCGCAAACGTAATCGGGGCATAAAAAAGCACGAACCCGGTAAAACTCCACTTCAGCCAAAAAAACGGTTTTTTCCGGATTTCATGCCAGAGCGGCGCCCATTTTCCTTTCGCATAAACGATCAAAAATAAAAACGGAATCATAAAAAGAAAACGCAGGGAAGAGCTCCACATCCAGCTTCCGCCGGAAAGCTCCATCGCCCTGTTTAAAATAAATGTGACTGCAAAAAACAGAGATGCCAATATTCCGATCACGATGGCTTTCATTAAATCCCTCATTTTGACACATATTTTTTTATACTATACTATTCACCGGCAGGCTTCGCAATGGAATATGAGAAAATAGCGTTTTAATAAATGATGAATGGGAAACAGACATATACGGAGGTGAACACAATGCAGAAAGAAGATATTCAAGTGCTTTATTTCGAAGATGACGGCCGCATTCCGAATAACCCGAATCTTCCGCTTGTTATTTATAAAGCGGTATTTAATGAAGAAACGGTACAGAAAGCAGAGTCCGTCCTCAGCCGGCACGATTGGTCGAACAGCTGGACGGGCGGAGTATTTCCGTATCATCATTTTCACAGCACCACGCACGAAGTTCTTGTCGCGGTAAAAGGAACCGCGGTTTTGAGGTTCGGCGGGGAACAAGGGGCGGACGCCGTTCTTCAAACGGGAGACGCAGCGGTCATTCCGGCCGGCACCGGACATAAAAAACTGTCGGGCAGTTCTGATTTTACCGTGATCGGGGCTTATCCGGGCGGCCGGCAGTACGATACAAAAACGGAGAAAAATGATAGAACTTCAGAAGAAATCAGCCGTGTCCCGCTCCCGGAATGTGACCCCTTTACGGGAAAAACGGGCCCGCTTTTAAAACTGTGGGAAAAATGACAGGGGAAAAGCGGACGGTCTGTAAAAAAATAGCCTAAAAGAAACGTTATTACACCCCCGCCATATAAATAATTTCATAAACGAAACAATTCACGTTCAAATTTTGTTCAAAAAGTGTTATTATATAAGAGTAAATCAAATTGGGGTTTTTTATGTTTGCTATTTTCAGAGAGGAAAAAGAAATTTTGACTTATTCAATTGTTTTTGTTGATATAAAAATAATACTGGATATGGCAAAGTGAAAAACTGGGTAGTAAACATTTATTTTTGTAAATGATTGTGCACGAATTCACAATCTTGCTTTTTCGTGCTTTTCTGCATGAAGGGGGAAAGGCTACCCTTTCCAAAAAAAATCAGCATACTGCTTATAGTAAAGGAGAATCGGATATGCCAGAAACAATCGATCAAACAAATGCATCTGTCAGCCAAGGCCAACGCGATCTTATTGATCAGCTGCTAAAACCTGAAGTTCAAGAATCACTGACTGTTTTAGTGGATCAGCTTCCAAAACTGACTGAGTTAGTAAATATTTTAACGAAGTCTTATGATTTTGCACAGTCTGTAGCGACAGACGAAGTATTGAAGAGCGATACAGTGGGTGCGCTTACAGAAATTCTTGAGCCGGTGAAAGAAACAGCGAAAGAAGTTGCGGCTACTGCGATCGAAGCAAAAGACCGCGCGGATGCAAGCAATGAAACGATCGGACTTTTCGGCCTGCTGCGCATGCTGAAAGATCCTCAAGCTCAAAAGCTGTTCCGTTTTGCTAACAGCTATCTTGAAATCATGAACGAAAAACAAAAATAATCTCAGATTCAAATTGATATAAAGGACGGAGGATATACGATGTCAAAACATATTGTCATTTTAGGCGCTGGTTACGGCGGAGTTCTTTCTGCTTTAACCGTTCGCAAACATTACAGTAAAGATGAAGCACGCGTAACCGTTGTGAACAAATACCCGACTCACCAAATCATTACGGAACTGCACCGCCTTGCAGCCGGCAACGTGTCTGAACAGGCTGTTGCTATGCCGCTGGAAAAACTTCTGAAAGGAAAAGACGTTGACATTAAAATCGCAGAAGTCAATTCTTTCTCAGTTGATAAGAAAGAAGTTGCCCTTTCTGACGGTTCTAAGCTGACTTATGACGCGCTTGTTGTCGGACTTGGTTCTGTTACGGCTTATTTCGGCATTCCTGGACTCGAAGAAAACAGCATGGTGCTGAAATCTGCTGCTGATGCCAACAAAGTATACAAACACGTGGAAGACCGTGTGCGTGAATACTCTAAAACGAAAAACGAAGCTGATGCAACGATCCTTATCGGCGGCGGCGGCTTAACAGGCGTCGAGCTTGTCGGTGAGCTTGCTGACATCATGCCGAACCTTACGAAAAAATACGGCGTAGATCCGAAAGAAATCAAACTGAAATTAGTAGAAGCAGGTCCGAAAATTCTTCCTGTTCTTCCTGATGACCTTATCGAACGCGCGACAAAAAGCCTTGAAAAACGCGGCGTTGAGTTCTTAACAGGTCTTCCTGTTACAAATGTTGAAGGAAACGTTATTGATCTGAAAGACGGTTCAAAAGTCGTTGCCAACACATTTGTATGGACAGGCGGCGTACAAGGCAACCCGTTAGTCGGCGAATCCGGCCTTGAAGTGAACCGCGGCCGTGCGACGGTTAACGATTTCTTACAATCTACTTCTCACGAAGATGTATTCGTTGTCGGAGACAGCGCTGTATACTTTGCGCCGGACGGCCGTCCGTACCCGCCGACAGCGCAAATCGCTTGGCAGATGGGTGAACTTGTCGGTTACAACCTGTTCGCTTACTTAGAAGGAAAAACGCTTGAAACATTCAAGCCTGTAAACTCTGGTACGCTTGCAAGCCTCGGACGTAAAGACGCGGTTGCCATCATCGGAGCGAACTCTACTCCGCTGAAAGGCCTTCCGGCATCTTTAATGAAAGAAGCAAGTAACGTACGTTATTTAACACATATCAAAGGATTATTCAGCCTCGCTTACTAATCCTTAAGATCATACAGAAGACATTGCCGGACTTTTCTCGGCAATGTCTTTTTTACATGAAAATGTTAACGGATACAATTTTCTGAAAAATAAAATAAAAATGATTGATATGTGAGAAAGAGGAAGCTAAAATAAAAAAGAACCATTTTGTTAACGTTAACATTTTTTAAGAGGGAGGATGAGAGTGTGAAAGCTTTTATGGGTGATGACTTTTTACTGGATAGTAAAACGGCCGTAAAGCTGTACCGGGAATACGCTGAAAACATGCCGATCATTGATTATCACTGTCACTTAAGCCCAAAGGAAATCTATGAAAATAAAACCTTCGCAACCATTACGGAGGCATGGCTTTACGGTGACCACTACAAGTG
This sequence comes from Bacillus sp. ZY-1-1, assembly GCF_003047165.1. Taxonomy (NCBI): domain Bacteria; kingdom Bacillati; phylum Bacillota; class Bacilli; order Caryophanales; family Bacillaceae; genus Bacillus; species Bacillus sp. ZY-1-1. Next base: position 2,719,339 of record NZ_CP027061.1, on the reverse strand, counting down.
GCGGATCATGAGGGCCAACGGCATTGAAGAGCGCTGCATTACCGGAAACGCTTCAGATGAAGAGAAGTTTTTCGCCTGGGCAAAAACGGTGCCGATGGCGATAGGCAATCCGCTGTACAGCTGGACGCATTTAGAGCTGCAGCGCTGGTTCGGCATTTATGACGTATTGAATGAAAAAACGGCCGCGGCAATTTGGAAAAATACGAATGAGCTCCTGCAGGGAGACGGGTTTGGCGCAAGGGATCTCATACTGAAATCAAATGTCAAAGTCATTTGCACAACCGATGATCCTGCCGATGCGCTGACATACCATGAACTGTTGAAAGAAAGTGATTTTCCGGTTCAAGTGCTGCCCGGATTTCGGCCTGACAAAGGTCTGGACATCAGCAGCCCGGGTTTTGCCGATTGGGTCCGGTCGCTGGAGAGCGCTTCCGGAATGGCTGTCACCACCTACCAATCGTATTTGGATGCGTTGGAATCCCGCGTCCGCTTTTTTCACAATGCCGGGGGAAGAGTGTCGGATCACGCATTAGATCAAATGGTTTATGCCGAGACGACCGAAGAGGAAGCGGCCCGGATTTTTGCCGCCGGATTAAGCGGAGAGCATGTGTCTTTTGAAGATGAAAAGAAATTCAAAACACGGACGCTGCAATATCTTTGCGGTCTTTACGCCGAACTGGACTGGGCGATGCAGTTCCATATTAACGCGTTAAGAAATACCAATACAAATAAGTTCAGCAGCCTCGGTCCTGATACGGGATATGACTCGATTAATGATGAATGTATCGCAAAACCGCTTGCCCGGCTGTTAGATTCCGCCGAAAAAAAGCGGCAATTGCCTAAAACGATTTTGTATTCTCTGAATCCGAATGACAACTATATTATCGCCAGCATGATCAACAGCTTTCAGGATGGGAAAACACCGGGGAAAATTCAATTCGGCACAGCCTGGTGGTTTAATGACACGAAAGATGGAATGCTTCAACAAATGAAAGCGTTATCAAACGCAGGTCTGTTCAGCCGTTTTATCGGGATGCTGACGGATTCAAGAAGTTTCCTGTCCTATCCCCGCCATGAATACTTCAGGCGGCTTGTCTGCACGCTGATCGGCGGCTGGGCGGAACAAGGCGAAGCGCCCTGCGATATGGAGCTTTTAGGGAGGATTGTCGAGGGAATTTGTTACCGGAATGCTGAGGAATATTTCCGCTTTTAAAAAATGGAATGAAAGAGGTGGCCTATGAGTAATGTGCCTGTCGTGACAGCACCTGCCGCAAAAGTGAAGGAGCATAAGCTGAGTCTGAAAGAAAAAGTATCCTATGGTTTCGGAGATTTTGGGAACGGATTTATGTTTGATCTCGGGCAGATCTATTTGCTGAAGTTTTTCACAGATGTCGCAGGCATTCCGGCAGCGTTCGCCGGCAGTATTTTTTTGGTCAGCAAGCTGTTTGCGGCTTTGACTGATCCGATTGTCGGCTCGGCCATTGACTACAGAAAAAAGATCGGACCCCGGGGGAAATTCAGGCCGTACTTATTATTCGGAAGTATTATTCTTGCGGTCATGACCGTATTGATTTTTGTGTCACCGGACGTGAGTGTCACCTGGAAGCTTGTGTACGCCTATGCTTCTTACATGCTGTGGGGGGTCGCTTATTCTTTCGTCAATATTCCGTACGGCTCCCTCGGTGCAGCCATTACACAGGATGCGGAGGACAGAACGGCGCTTTCCGCATTCCGCCAGATCGGCTCTCTCGGCGCGCTGCTCATTACAAGTGTCATCGTCATCCCGATTCTCGTTCATTTTGATAACGTTCACATCGGCTACCCGGCAGTTATGGGAATGATGGCCGTAATCGGAATCGCGGGATTTATGATCTGCTACCGAAACTGCAAAGAAAGAATTATCGTCCGTGAAGCGCCGAAAGAAAAGCTGTCCGTCATGTCGGTTTTCAAATGCTTTATCGGCAACAAACCGCTTCTGACTGTCGTTTTCATGACGATTTTCTCAATATCGGCATACAACATTAAATCCGCTATGCTTGTTTACTTCGCCCAATACAATCTCAACAATGCGGAGCTGATGTCCTACATGAGTTTTATCATCATCGGCTCTTCATTTTTAGGTGTGTTGTTTATGCCGAAACTCGTCAAACGCTTCGGAAAAAAGCAAACGGTGATGATCGGTTTTGCCGTCAGCGCCGCGGCTGATGCGCTGAATTTCTGTCTCCCGTCAAATGTATATATCTTTACGGCGTTAGCGAGCATTGCTTTTATCGGGATCAGTATACCAAACGGCATTACGTGGGCGCTTGTGTCGGACATTATTGATTACGGAGAGTGGAAGACGGGTGAACGGAAGGAGGCGACGACATATTCGCTTTTCAACTTCTCCAGAAAACTCGCCCAATCTTTATCAGGTTTTCTTTCAGGCATCGGGCTGAGCGTTATCGGCTATATCCCGAATGCGTCTCAGACAAAAGGCACGTTAATCGGGATTAAAGGGCTTCTGCTGCTGTACCCGGCTTTCGCTTTAGCGTGCGCCATGCTGATAATCGGTTTAATGTATAAACTGACGGACCGGCAGCATGCCGAGCTCGTTCAGGACTTACATCATGCAAAACCTCAACTTTAGTGATTTTATGGACTGTCCGTTAATGATACAATAGAAATAAATGACAGCATACAGAAAGAAAGGAAAAACGATGGTAACCATAAAAGATATCGCAAAACTCGCCAACGTATCCCACACAACCGTATCCCGGGCACTTAACGGCAGCCCCTACATTAAAGAGCATACAAAACAAAAAATATTAGAGCTCGCTTCACAGCTGAATTACACACCGAATGTAAATGCAAAAAGCCTTGCCATGCAAAAGTCCCATACGATCGGACTGTTTTTTACAAGCATCACAAACGGAACCTCACACAGCTTTTTTTCCGATACCATCAAAGGTGTAAACCGCACAATCAGTGAGGAATACAATTTGTTCGTCCGCGCGATTGACGATCTGAAAAGCTTTGAAACCATTACGCCCATGAGATATGACGGAATCATTTTAATGAGCCAAAGCGACAGTGATAATTCATTTATTTATCATATCCGCGAGAAAAACATCCCGCTCGTCGTGCTGAACCGGGACATTGATGACCGGAGCATCACGAATATCCTGTCAAACGATAAAGAAGGCTCCAGACAGGCGGTCGACTGCCTGATCGCAAACGGACACAGAGATATCGCGATCATTGAGGGAAAGGAAGGATTCAGGTCAGCTTCTCAGCGGAAAGAAGGCTATTTGACATCTTTAATTGATCATTCTATTCCGATTAAGCATGAATACAGTGTAAAAGGCCGCTATGATATGGAGAGCGGCAGTCAGGCGATGGAAAAACTCTTGGCGCTTCAATCACCGCCTACGGCTGTTTTTTGTTCAAACGATGATATGGCGATCGGGGCGATGAATACCATTTTCGCCAAAGGCCTGAACGTTCCGGAAGATATATCCGTTATCGGGTTTGATGACATCGGCATTTCCCAATACATGACGCCGAGGCTTTCGACAGTAAAACGCCCGGTTGAAAAAATCAGCATACTCGGCGCAGAGAAGATTTTGGCGCTTATCACCGACCCGGATACGGCGGCGGAAAAAATATACGAAAACACCGAGGTGATGATAAGAGATTCAATTAAAAAACTCACATAACGGCCCGTCTGATTATCCGGGTTTTCGTACGGAAAAATGTTAACGTGTGCATAAATGCAGAAGGAGGCGGACAGCTTGCGGCAGCTGAATAAAAAGATGTGCGGTGAATACATTCAATATCCTGAAAAAGTCCTTCAGTTCGGCGAAGGCAACTTTTTGCGGGCCTTCGCTGACTGGCAGATCGATCAATTGAATCAATTGACGGATTTTAACGGAAGCGTTGTCGCCGTACAGCCGAGAGGCTCTGAGAAAATAAAACGTTTAAACGAACAGGACGGTTTGTTTACGCTTTTTTTGCGGGGGTTAAAGGATGGAAAACCGGCTGAAGAACACACGATCGTCAAATCCATCAGCCGCGGCATTGATCTATTTTCTGACTATGATTCCTTTAAACAGCTGGCAGCACAAGAGGATCTTCGTTTTATCATCTCCAATACGACAGAAGCGGGAATCACGTTTGAGAAAGGCGACCGGCTTGAGGATAGACCTCAAAAAACATTCCCCGGGAAATTAGCGGCGTTCCTTTATTTCCGCTATAAGGCATTTGCGGGTGCCGCCGAGAAAGGGTGCATTGTGCTTCCATGTGAACTGGTCGAAGAAAACGGACGGAAACTGAAGGCTGCCGTGCTTCAATATGCCGGGCTGTGGAAGCTGGAGCCTGATTTTACTCAATGGATTCATGATGTGAACATCTTCTGCAATACCCTCGTGGATCGGATTGTTCCGGGATTTCCTGTTGATGCCGCGGAAGAACTTACCGATTTTCTCGGATACGAAGACCGTCTGCTTGTGGTCGGAGAGCATTATTATTTGTGGGTGATAGAAGGCCCGGAACAGCTTCAGAATGAGCTTCCTTTTGCTGAGGCCGGGCTGAACGCACTGATCACGTCTGACCTTACGCCTTACAGGACAAAAAAGGTGAGAATCTTAAACGGCGCTCATACGGCATTGGCGCCAGTGGCTTTATTATACGGACTCCAAACCGTCCGGGAAGCGGCTGAGCACGAGGTGACGGGCAGATTCATCGAAGAACTGATCAATGAAGAAATCCTTCCCGTGCTGCAAATGGAGGGTGTCACCCAGTATGCGGCAGATGTGTTACACCGGTTTAACAACCCTTATATCCAACATTATCTGCAAAGCATCACCCTTAACGCCGCCGCAAAATTCAAAACAAGAAACCTGCCGACGCTGAAGGCTTATATCGAACAGGAGGGCCGGCTTCCTGAGAGGCTGGTGTTTTCATTCAGCGCCATGATCTATTCATACTGGAACGGGCCGAACAAACCGGCAGACGGCGAGGAGGTTCTGAACCGTTTTCAAATGGCGCGGTCCCGTTGCAAAGATGATATGTTTCAAGCGGCATTTTCTATATTAGGAGAAGAGCGATTGTGGGGAAAGAATCTGAACCATCTTCCGGGGCTGACTGAACGAACGGCTTTTTTTCTCTCTGTCATTCATAAGCGGGGGATGAAGCATGCGTTACATGAATGCTGCGGCAATAAGGGGGAAGTGGAATGAAAGAGGTCATAAAAATCCATAAAAACGATAACGTGCTTCTCGCCATGCGCCATTTTAACAAAGGAGAGCGGCTGCATACAGACGGACTGACGATTGAAGTGAAGGACCCTGTAAAGCGGGGGCATAAAATCGCGCTGCAAACCATTGAAGAAAACGGCAGCATCATTAAATACGGTTTTTCAATCGGGCGTGCGACAAGGCGGATTTCGGCCGGCGAGCATATTCATACCCATAATCTGCAAACGAATTTATCCGATGTGCAAGAATACACGTATTCACCGCGCTTCGAGGACAATCCTTTTACAAATGAGAACCGGACATTTAAAGGCTACAAAAGAGAAAACGGTACATCCGGCGTCCGGAATGAACTGTGGATCGTGCCTACAGTCGGCTGCGTAAACGGCGTCGCTGAGAAAATCCTGCAGCGCTTCGTAAAAGAGGCGAAAGACATTGCCCCCTTTGACAATGTGCTGGTTTTAAAGCACCAATACGGCTGCTCCCAGCTTGGCGATGATCATGAGAATACGAAACAAATGCTGATTAACGCCATTCGCCATCCAAATGCGGGCGGTGTGCTGGTTTTAGGGCTGGGCTGTGAAAATAATGAGCTGGCGGCAATTAAGGAAACGCTTTCTGAAGTGAACGGAGATCGGGTGAAATTTCTCGAATCACAGGCTGTCACAGATGAAATTGAAGCGGGGACAGCGCTTCTTAAAGAGATACACCTTGCGGCAAAGGGAGATAAACGTGAGGAGATTCCGCTGTCAGAATTGAGCATCGGATTGAAATGCGGCGGGTCGGACGGTTTTTCCGGCATCACCGCAAACCCTTTATTAGGGAGATTTTCTGATTACTTGATTGCACAGGGAGGGAGCACGGTCTTAACGGAGGTGCCTGAGATGTTCGGCGCCGAGACGATTCTCATGCAGCGTGCGGCGAGCGAAGAAGTGTTTCATAAAACAGTCCGATTGATCAATGATTTCAAGCAATATTTTATGAAGCACGAGCAGCCGATTTATGAAAACCCGTCACCAGGGAATAAGGAAGGCGGCATTTCAACGCTCGAAGACAAGTCGCTCGGCTGCACCCAAAAAGCCGGTCTTGCACCGGTTTCTGATGTGCTGACATACGGTGAAACACTGAAAACAAAAGGATTGACACTGCTCAGTGCGCCCGGCAATGATTTAATCGCTTCTTCAGCGCTCGCTGCGGCGGGCTGTCACATCGTGTTGTTTACAACCGGAAGAGGCACGCCGTTCGGCACATTTGTCCCGACTGTGAAAGTATCAACAAATACCGATTTATTTCAATCAAAACCTCATTGGATTGATTACAATGCGGGCAGATTGGCGGAAGACCAAACAACAGAAGATCACATTGTGAGAGATTTTATTCAATACATTATTAAAGTTGCAAGCGGAGAATACGTCAATAACGAAAAAAACGATTTTCGGGAGCTTGCAATCTTTAAGTCCGGTGTGACGTTATAAGGGAAAAGGCGATCTGACAACAGACCGCCTTTTCGCATTCACTTATCGTTTTGCCCCTTGATGAATTGTGAATATCTATGAGCTATAATAATGGAATGGTGCCTTACATAAAGGAGATTTTTATAATATATATAATTATTATGGAAGATTGGTTTTTAGTCACATATTTCAGAGGGGGTCCTAATGAATAACATTTTATACATTGAAGATGACCAAGAAATTGGCCAATTTGTAAAGGATGATTTAGAAGATCGGGGCTATATGATTATATGGCTCACTTCTTCCTATAATTACGAAACATATATAGAAAAGGCTGATCTGATCGTGCTTGATATAATGATGCCCGGTTTAGATGGATTTACAATCGGTCAAAGGATGAAAAAAACACATCCGCAGATCCCGCTCTTGCTTTTAACAGCGAGAACGGGTCTGGAAGATAAACTGAAAGGCTTAGGATTTGCGGATGATTACGTGACAAAACCCTTTCATCCCGATGAACTGGCCGCTCGAATCGAAGTATTATTAAGAAGATTTGACAAGACTGCCATTCATGAATTAAAGCTAAAACACTTAAGTGTCCACTTGAAAGAAAAAAGAATTTTAAATCATCAAAGTCATGAGGAAATATTTTTAACTGATAAGCAGTTAAGAATTTTTTTGCTTTTGCTTAGACATCCCAATCAAATATTAACAAAGGAACAAATTTATGAAAATATTTGGGAGCAGCCTTATATCGAAGGGGATAAGACGTTGATGGTACATATCAGGCATTTACGGCAAAAAATCGAGATCAATCCAAATGAGCCGGAAATTCTTGAAACGATCAGAGGGATTGGATACAGGATTAAACAATGAAATTATCAACAAAATACCTTATTAATATCGTTGCCTCAATTTTGTTTTTTCCGATAGCCTTTTTAGGTGTGAATTTTCTTTACTATGTCACATTAACATACTTGATTGATCACCAGGGGCAAGTACACTATGAACCAAACAAGTTGGAAAGTGATTGGAAGTCTGATGTGGAAGGTTTTTCAGGGAAATCCAATCGGGAAATTACGTCTGCTTTCCCGCACATGAAGCAATATAAACACTCTGATATTGTATGGATAAATGATAAGGGAAAGGTGATGTTTTCGAACTCAGAACGGTTGGCCAAAAAGGGTGAGGTTATTCACGTTAGCGAATTGATTAAATTGATGGAACAAAACCAAAAGAAATATTTATTGCTGAGTGCTTATGTAAATGGGAGTGAAGACAGCGGATATGCATTTTTAGAAACTCCGCGCTCAATTATAGGATCTCAATGGGAGGTTATGAGGGCCAAGTATTCCTATATATGGTTTATCGCCTTGATTTTTGTCTGTTCACTTTTTGTGATTAATTCATGGATGTTTTTTGCGAAAATACAAAAAAGGTTAATTTCTTTGGGGAATCATATGAAAAAACAAGATAATGACGGCATACCGGAATTTGTAACAGTTAAACAGAAGGATGAACTGGGTCAAGTGGAATATTCATTCAACCAGATGGTTGAGGAACTAAGGAACAGCAGACAAAAAGAGCGTGAAGAAGGCGAAATCCGAAAAAACTTGATTGCTGATTTATCTCATGATTTAAGGACCCCTCTTACGGTTATAAGAGGGCATACATTTACGTTGAAGAATGAAATAAGCAGTGAAAATGGAAAGCATTCTTTAGGCATCATAAACGATAAAATAACGTTTATGGGCGAACTGATTGACAATTTGTCATCATTTTCTCTTCTTGCCGCAGGTAAATTGCCGCTTCATAAAAAGAGTTGTGACATATTAAAGATAATACGTTCTTCGTTAACAGCTTGGTATCCAATTTTTGAGAAAGAGCACTTCACAATAGATATTGATCTGAAGGAAAACATCGTATGGGAAATAGACGAGACTTGGCTTAAGAGAATTCTTGATAACATTTTTCAAAATGTTTTGCGCCATGCTCATTCAGGAAAATACGTTTCCGTACAGACAAAGCTAATTGAAAACAAACCCGTAATCATAATTGAGGATAGGGGCCCGGGAATGAATTATAAATCTGAAAGAAAAGGCGCCGGGATCGGCTTATCGATCATTAATATGATGCTTAAACAAATGGGGCTTGAACATAAAATAAAGAGCAATCAAAACGGAACGGTTTTTATTATTTATCCAAACAGCAATGAATACGTGAAGCCGTAGAGGCTTCACGTATTTTTTATATTGAGAAATTTAAACGTAAATTAACCTTGACTATATCTTCTTTTTAACCTCGTAAGTTTATATTATAAACAGAACAAGACGGAGAGGAATGATGAAAAGTGGGAAAGGCTGATCCAGCTTTAATATCCAAGGGTATCAATGTTTCTATAAAAAAGAAAGAAATTTTACATGATATAAATTTAACATTGGAAAAAGGTAAAATATATGGTTTATTAGGTCCCAACGGTGCAGGAAAAACGACATTGCTTAAAGTTCTTTTAGGGATATTTCCTCCAACTTCAGTCCCGGCAAACTATTAATAGCGACATTTTTTCTGCTGCTATAAACTTTGTAACGTTTCATTTCTAGTAATGAAAATGTCAGGTCGCAATAGTTTTATCTTTTTCCCAGACTAATAGGCATATTTGAGAAAATAGAATGTAAATGGAGGATGATTTGACATGGAGCAGGTTATTTTTGTGATTTCAATGCTCGCTTTAGGAGTTACACTGGTGACATTTTTCGGAATGATTTTGAATGATGGATTAAGGGGAGTATTAAACTTCTCAAGAAAACCCGTAAAATTTATGACTGGATCATTTCTGGTATACATTGTCGCGTTTGCTGTTTATATTTTAATAAGTGTAAGGTAATATTGAACTTTTATAGAGGTGCCTCATTGGGGGGATTTCCCAAATAAAAAAGCGATCCTGTAAAGGACGCTTTTTTTAGATTAATTTTATCCCGCTGATTAAAATAATCGCCGCCATCACAAACTGCAGCGGGCGCGGTGAGAATTTCGGCGAAAAGAAGCTGCCGAGAAGCACACCCGGCACAGAGCCGATCAACAGATTCAATACAAGCAGGTAATCGACGCTTCCGAAGCTTGCGTTTAACAGACCGGCAACAGTTACGAGCAGAAAGGCATGTGCGATATCCGTTCCCACCACTTCTGCCGTTTTCATTCTGAACAGGTATAACATGGCGATCGCAAATAATGAGCCGGACCCAATAGATGTCAGGCCGACGATGAAGCCGAAAATGACGCCGATCAGTATCATGAGTGTCCGCTTTTCTTCAAGTGTTTTTTGCTGCCAGCGGTTCGGCCGCAGCTTTTTATCGAAAAAAAGGCGGGCGATAATGGAAATGGCGACAAGGGTCAGCACGTAGCCGAGCGCCTGTTTGATAATCTGCTCCTGATGCTGGTGAAAAGCGGGAAACAAGTGAAGAACACCGATGGCGGCTGTTGCGCTGGGAATGCTCCCGAGCGCCAAGTAGCCGACAAGTTTAAATTGAACGGTGCGCTGCTTCCAATGAGAAACGACACCGAACAGTTTGGTGATGGAGTTATATAAAAGGTCAGTGCCGACGGCGATTGAGGGGTTGATCCCCAAAACGATCAGTAAAGGAGTCAAAAGCGCCGCTCCTCCCACACCCGTCAATCCGACCAGCGTTCCGACAAAGAAACCCATAAACACAATGCTTACAGTCATCTGTGTGCCTCCTGAATAATCCTACTATTTTTATCAGATTATATATGATTAAGAGGCAGTAATCAATTAAATTTTCGGAAAATTTTATACAGAACAAAAAAATCCGCCTGCCTGCTGTTATTTCGCAGATCGGCGGATGATGGCCGGATTATGATTTTTGCTGATAAAACGGAAGTTCCGTGTGGCCCATTTCTCTGACATACACGAAAAGATTGCCTTTATGATGAATTTCATGCTCCATGGCAAGCTGAAGGAGAGCCGCGCCGGTTATTTTTCTGCCGAAAGAGGCAGTCAGGTCAATTTCGCGGTTCAGCTGCTCTTCAGTCAGCTGTGACAGGATGTCTGTCGTTTTTTCAGTACATGCTTCAGCCAGTTTGACGAGGTCTGTTTCCGCTTCTTCTTTCGGTTTGTTCTGGATAGCTGATCCGTTTCCGTCGTTAATGACGTTTGCAAACATAAGAAAAGAATAAACGATGTGTTTTACAAGTTCCTGAGCGGACATTGATGTCTCCGCCGGCTTGTAGTCGTAATGCTCGCGACTGATTTTTTCCGCCAGCTCAATCGTCACGTTTCGATGTGACAGAAAGTGGCTGACCAATTGATTTTGTGCTGTCATGTGAAAACCCCCATTTAATACAGAATAAAAGCTGCAAGGATATGCTATATCAACGGCACGGAAGAAACAAGCAATAAGCTTGTGATGAAGATAAATCGTTGCGGATATCCGAAATTCGACAATTGCGGTCTTTTTGCGTTCTTCTTTTTCTAGCAATTATGATAAAATATGACATATCTCGGTCATTCCAAAAGGGGGGATTTATTGAGGATGAAGCAGACTATTCCGTCCTCTTTTGTCGGGCTCAAAATTAATGAATGGTATACCCATATCCGGCAGTTTCACGTCCTTGAGGCGGAGCGCGTCAAACGTGAAGTAGAGAGAGAGATTGAGGATATGGAAGAAGATCAGGATCTGCTGCTGTATTATTCATTAATGGAATTCAGACACCGCGTCATGCTGGATTACATCAAGCCCTTAAAGGAGGACCCTTCTCAGCCTGAGTTTTCAGAATTATTGGAAGACATTGAAGGCAACCAGTATAAACTGACAGGACTGCTTGATTACTACTTTAATTTTTTTCGAGGAATGTACGAATTTAAACAGAAAATGTTCCTAAACGCCATGATGTATTACAAACGGGCTGAAAAAAACCTTGCACTCGTTTCTGATGACATCGAGAAAGCTGAGTTTGCTTTTAAAATGGCCGAGATTTTTTACAACCTGAAACAAACCTACGTCTCCATGAGTTATGCCGTTCAAGCCCTTGAAACGTACCAATCGTATGAGACGTACAACGTCCGCAGAATCCAATGTGAATTCGTTATTGCAGGGAATTATGATGACATGCAGTATCCAGAAAGAGCATTGCCCCACTTAGAACTTGCTTTAGATCTTGCAAAACAAGAAGGCAATCCCCGTCTTATCAGTTCAGCCTTATATAATCTCGGAAACTGTTACGAAAAAATGGGAGACCTCTCTAAAGCAGCCGAATATTTTGAGACATCCGTTTCCATTTGCAGGTCAGAAAAGTTCGATAATCTTCCGCATTCTATTTACTCATTAACACAGGTTCTTTATAAACAGAACACTACAGCCGAAGCAGAGAAGCAATATCGCCTCGGGCTCAGTATCGCCCGCGAATACAATGATGAATTGTTTGTCAATCTGTTCCAATTTTTGCATGCGTTATACGGCAAGGAAATGGATAACGCATCCGTCAGGCACACGTTTGATTTTCTGGAAGAACACATGCTGTATCCGTATGTGGAAGAATTGGCGCATGACGCTGCCAAATTTTACATGAAACACGGACAGCCTGAAAAAGCGCTCACGTTTTATGAAAAAATGGTGCACGCCCAAAAACAAATCCAGAGAGGAGATTGTCTATATGAAATCTAAACTGTTGTCAGGATTGCTGCTTGTTGCTGTCGGGTTCAGCTTTACACAGGTGATCGGCCATGAAAGCCATTTGGAAAACCAAGCGGACGGCACATTCCATATTGCCGCACGCAACCAAACATAACATAAAGACCCTTCTTTGGAAGGGTCTTATTTTTTGCATGCGTATCCATTCCAATTTTATCCGAATGCAGGGTCGATATGCTCAAGTTATCTGTCCTACGAATGCCACCTATTGATGAAAAAGGCATAAGGAGAGATGAAGAGTGGGGATTGAAGTGAAAAAACGGCTCGTATCGGCTGATAAATATGCGTTAAAATGTCCGAATCCGATGACGCCGGAGTATATTACCATTCATAACACGGCAAACGACGCATCCGCCGCTAATGAAATCAGCTATATGACGGGAAACAGCGAATCAACGAGCTATCATTTTGCGGTTGATGACAAAGAAGTGATCCAGGGAATTCCGTTGGACCGGAATGCCTGGCATTCGGGAGACGGCACGAACGGCACCGGAAACCGAAAGTCGATTGCTATAGAAATCTGTTACAGCAAGTCAGGCGGCGAACGGTACAGAGCCGCAGAAGAACTGGCGATTGCGTTTGCGGCGCAGCTTTTGAAAGAACGGGGCTGGGGGATTGACAGAATCAGAAAGCATCAGGACTGGAACGGAAAGTACTGCCCGCACCGTATTTTGTCTGAAGGCCGCTGGGGTGAAGTGAAGGCGAAGATTGAAAAGAAATTAAGCGGAAGTATGCCGGCGAAAAAAGCCTCTATTTCTTCTTCCGCGTCTGAATACCATGTGAAAAAAGGCGACACCTTATCGGAAATCGCCGCATCGCACGGTGTCAGCGTAAAATCGCTGCAAAGCATCAACCATATCACCGATCCGAATCACATTACAGTCGGACAAGTGATCAAGCTCGCTCAGACGGGTTCTTCTTCAAAAAGTCAGGCTGTGTCTTCCTATCCGCTTCCATCCGGTGTGATCAAAGTGACGAAACCGCTGACGAAAGGGACAAACGTAAAACAAGTGCAAAACGCTTTATCCGCACTTTATTTTTATCCCGATAAAGGAGCAAAAAATCATGGGGCGGACGGCGTTTACGGCCCGAAAACGGCAAATGCCGTAAAACGTTTTCAATCCGTCAGCGGATTAACGGCAGACGGAATTTACGGCCCGAAAACGAAGGCGAAAATTGAAGAAAAACTGTAATCAAGAAAACGGAAGCTCCCCGGGCTTCCGTTTCTTCTTACATACAAACTGCGGCAAGGGCCTTTTGAATATCATAAATGCTTTCATCTTTTTTAAACTGCTTTGAGACAGCGGGAAGTTCCGCGCCTGAAATCCAAATTTTCAGCTCTGAATCAAGGTCAAAGCGGCCGGCGGTTTCTACGCTGAATCTGGAAATGCTCTTGTACGGAATGGATTGAATCTCCGTTTTCTTCCCCGTGAGTCCCTGTTTATCAACAAGAATAAGACGCTTATCCGTAAAGACAATGATATCTCGGACAAGCTTAAATGCGGCATTGACATTCTCGCCTTCCAGCAAAATACGGGCCAGTTCTGATTTTGCTTCAGCCGTCGATATTGTCGACGCATTGCCCAGCAATCCGTTGATGAACCCCATGATATCTCCCCCCTGATACGTATTCTATCAAATCATACTATAAAAAGGTTTCCATTCCCAGATGAGTAGAGTAAACTGGTGCTGACTGGAAAAGGAGAGCATGTTACACATGAAAGATAGATATGACAGCTTCGCAGCTCTTTCCGCTGCTGAATCGGAATACAGAATTATTTATGAAGAAAAAGAGGGAAGTAAATGTATCGTTCTCGCACCCCACGGCGGCAGGATTGAGCCGGGTGTCAGTGAGCTGGTGCAGGCATTTTCTGACCAAAGCTCAATTTATTTATTTGAAGGGACGAAGCGGTGCGATAACCGTTCTCTCCACTTGACAAGCACACGCTTTGACGAGCCTCTGGCTTTAGAAAAAGTGACCGCCCATCATTACGCATTGGCTTTTCACGGGTATCATGATCTGAAAAAGGCAAATACACTCGTCGGGGGCGCGGATCTGGAAAAAGCAAGACTGATTTGTGATCTGCTGCGTGAAGCGGGATTTGATGCCGAGCTGACAGAGAAGAATGATCGGCTGGCAGGTGTAAATCCCGGCAACATTGTCAATCGGACAAAAAGGAAAATGGGGCTGCAATTGGAAGTGAGCACGGCGCAGAGACACGCGCTGTTCAGCAATTTTGGCTGCCGGGGAGAAAAATACACGCCAACCGATCTGTTTTTTCGGTATGTAGAAACCGTGAAGGCCGGTTTTTATGATAAATGAACAGAGGGCCCGTTCTTACATTCACTGGAGCTATGCGGCGCATGAAGTGCTTGGCGGGCAGCACGGTGATTACAGCGTCATGATGCAAAAACCTTTTCTCCGATGTCAAAATGATGACATTCTGCCGGCTGTGTTCTAAGCCGGCGGAGAATCGCTAATTTTCAATAAAATACGGCGTTTTTTCTTCAGCGGCATGCAAGTGTGTCTGTCCGCTTCCATAATACACATTCGGCCGCTTGTCGGATAACAGACAAGCGAGCCGCTTCTGAAATTGAATACCTGCTTTACGCCGTTCAAACAGCTCGAGCCTTTTTTCCGCAAATGATGCCGTCACCCGGAAAGCGGCTGCGATTAAAATAACGGCGTGGCTCCTCCGCTGGGGCAGCTCCATGTTTAACAGCATAAAGGTCGGCACACAGAAGTGGTACATAAAATGGTTGGCCTGAAATTCCTGCAGTTCCCTGAACAGCTTGTTCATATGAAAATGGTTCCCGGTATGCTTCAGCACATGGCACAGTTCGTGCGCAAAATCCTGCCATTGCTCTTCGGGTGACTTTTTTTGATTCAGGACGATGCTGTACATGCCGTCCCGCTTCAGCATCATACTGTGCGTATCTTCAAAATGAATCCAAATGTCAAGCTCCTTGGCAATCATCTGCATATCAATATGGAGAGGGGCGGTCATTCCCATGCGGCAATATAAGTTTTTGACGTATTCCTCAAGATGTGTTAAAAAATCGCCCAATTGAATACACCCTTTCGAACATATGTTCTTTTTTAAGCGAGAAAGAAAAGCCCTGATCGGACTTTGAATCAATTCCCTTTTCTTTTAAAAATAAACATTCAGCTTTTATATCGGCTGAACGTTAAGCAGTTTAAAGGAAAAGAGCGGATTATTTATGTTTCGGCCTGCGGTTTTTCTCTTTTTCTTTTAAATAATTAATGAATTCAATGGCCTGCTGCTTGCTTTCCGGGGAAAAGTCCTGCATGTCCCGATATGCGATCTGCAGGTCGGGATCGGCAAACATGTCTTCATCTGAAGGTTCTTTTCCGGTTAACAAATAATCAGTCGACACTTTGAAATAATCCGCAAGCTTTTGCAGCGTGTCGTAATCGGGTTCAGATCGGCCGTTTTCATAATGAGAATATCTGGCGCGCGAGACACCGATATGATTTGCGACTTCTTCCTGCGTTTTCTTACCTCTGAGACTCTTTAATCTTCCGCCTATCATCCGAAATGACCTCTCTTTTTTCAACACCCTAAGTTACTTATGATTATAGATACAAAATGTATCAAAAGAAAGGGATGATAAAAAAAGTATCAAAAAGGTCTTGATGATACGAAATGTATCGTATATAATCAACATCATAGAGATACAAAACGTATCAAAATACGATAAGAAATTGATCAGGAGGGTGAGAGATGCAGCCGATAATCATCCGTTTCAGCAGCAATCCGGCTGACCAGAGATGTTTAGGAAAAGCAGGCGGTTCGATATCTTTTACCGCTTGCGGACTACCGGTATTCCGATTTGATAACCGATTGCAGTATGAGCGCTATATACGTCTGAAGAAAAATGGAGACGTCCCTTATGAATCGTAAAAGCTACCCGTTTTTCATCTATTCCGGATTATTGAATTCTGAACATTATGACAAAATAGGGTCCGCCATTTGGCTGTTTTTATGGTTCATCAGCTCAACGACAAAGGAACATGTAAAAGACGGCAAAAAGTGGGGGATCGTCCTCGGACATAAGCCCGTAAAAGCAAGAGAAATGGCCGATGTATTCGCGGTCAGCGAAAAAACCGTCAGGCGGTGGCTCGAGAGCTTGGAACAGCATGAGTATATCAAAACCGTCCGCGCCCCTTATGGACTCATCGTCTCCGTAAAACACTCGAAAAGATTCACTCCGAAAAAGACATTAACCCGCCCGGAAGCAACTGACCGGACAATATCGGCGGATCACCGGGACAAAAATGTCCGGAGAGAAATAGATATAACAAAAAATCATACTGCTGAAGAAGCGATTAACGAAATTGCCGCCCATTTTATCAGATTAAGGTCTGCACAGGAGGGGCGGAGCGTATACCCGTCGCCCCGGGATTATCAGGCCATCGCCCGGATTGTTTCCCTCGGTGCGTCAGCACAAGAAGCAATCAAATGGCTCGGCGAATGCTTTACCGCTTTTGAACAGCGGCGCACCTCTTCAGCTGAAACGATCAAGGCTTTCAGCTATTGCGCCAAGTTTATGGAAGACCGCTTGAATGCACGAATTGCGGGAAGGACAATCACAACAAAAAAAGAGAGGAATACGATACATGACAAAACGAACGATCGAGCAGATACTGGCCGACCTGAAAAACGGAAAACGTCCATTACTGGCGGACAGACCGGAAGAATCAGACAAAAGCCGCTTTGACTGCCCGCTCTGTAAAGATCAGGGCGGTTATCTCAAAAACCAGCTGGGAATGGAAGTGTGGGTGAAGTGCCGCTGCGCCGCCGAACGAAAAGTAGAACGCATTCTCGGCGCAAGTGAGATTACAAATGCCTTTCGGAAGCTGGATTTCAAAGGATTTATCACGCGGGGCAAGCCTCAGGCAGTCGTCGACGCATATGAGTGCGCCCTTGAATATGTTGAGAACTTTGACAAGATGAAAAACTGCCGGAAAAACAGCATTGCCCTTTTAGGGCGTCCGGGGTCGGGGAAAACCCATCTTTTGACCGCTCTCAGCAATTATGTCATGAGACAGAAGCAGACACCGGTGCTGTATTTTCCTTTTGTTGAGGGCTTTACGGATTTAAAAAATGATTTTGATTTGCTTGATGCAAAGCTTGGCCGTATGAAACAGGCGGATGTGCTTTTTATTGACGATCTGTTCAAACCGCTGAACGGAAAACCCCGGGCGACCGATTGGCAGATTGAACAAATGTACGCCGTCGTGAATTACCGCTATTTAAATCATAAGCCGGTTCTTATCTCGAGCGAGCTGGCCTGTGACGGATTGGTGCAGGTTGATGAAGCCCTGGGCACAAGAATTTATGAGATGTGCAGCGATTATTTAGTCATCATTAACGGCAATTCATTTGACGTAAACCACAGATTAGAGGGGGCGAGATAATGTGTAAGCTGTGCGGACCGAAGAAGGTCATTGTGACGGAAACGGGTTTCGGCGCTGTCTTTCACCCTTGCCCGAACTGCAAAACAGGCACTGATTTAACGCCGGTCATTAAACGGCTTGAACGAATGGTTCAAGACGCAAAAGCGAGGCTTGATGCACGTGTGTAAATATATCAAATGGCTTTTTTGCCTGCTGTTCAGGGCAAAACGGATAGAAAAGCAAATTGAAGCATGGCATGAGGCTGATGGAAAGTGAGGATCACCATTGCAAGAAAAAAACAGCCCCGCTCCATGGCGGGCCGTACACAGCGGAGAAGAAAAACCCATTTACATTTATTCCGCTTACAGCGAAGCGGATAAAGAGAAGTTCCCTTATTCAAACGGAAGGCTCATCGCGGCCGTTTTCAACTTAAGTTCATACTCACAGCACATCAACGCGGCATTGATGGCGAAAGCCCCGGAACTCTTTGAGGCGGCCGAAACGGCTCTCCGCCTGCTCCGGGGAGAAAGTTCTGAAGAAAAAGAAGCGTTCATAAATGAGCTCGGAAGCCTCATACATGAAGTGAACATTTTGAAAAAGACGGAGGACGTATAACATGAATCCTAAAAAACTGACTGACATTGAACATACAACATTAAAAAGCCAGCTGGAAGAAGGCAAGGTTCGGGTGATTATAGTAGACGGACTGAAGAAGGAAGCATGGCTCGCCGAAGCGCCGGAGCACGGCAAAACGCTTGTCGAAACGCGAAAAGGGGATCTGGCCCGGGTCGAATATGAAATCGGCTTTAAATTGAATTAATCGAAAAAAACAGAATACGTCCAAGACGGAAAGCCTGCGGACACTGATCAATCGCGCACATGCTGCGCATTGATTGGTGTCCTTTTTTGTTCCGAAAAAGAGGAGGATCTACATGGAAGACTTACTATTTGACTATAAACGCACGCTGAAAGAGACGAAAAAGTGGTACAAGCAGCTGGAGGAAGCCGATGAAACGGTGCTTACTTCAGAAGAACTGAAAGATAAAAAAATCATCAGAACGATTATTACAGATTTGGAGTATGTCATCGAATGGCTTGAAAAAGGCCGGCAGCCCGGCATAAGAAGAGCGATAGACCGCAGAGACGCTTATCAGAGAATGCTCATTAAAGATCCGAGAATCATAGAAACCTATTCGCAGGCGCTGATGTTTGAACCGTCCGCAAATGTGACTGAAGAAGACAGAATCAGACTGCGGGACGCATTAGCCGTTTTAACGGATAGAGAAAAAGAAATGCTGCTGCTCCACAAAGCGGAATGCTTTTCGTATGAACGGATCGCCGCCTTGCTGAATATAAAGAAATCAACCGTACAAACGACGGTCAAACGGGCGCTTCTGAAAATTCAAAAACAGCAGGAACAAAGAAATCAATCGCCTGCTTCATAAGTTGTCATACGTTTGCCACCTAGAAGTGAACAGACGATCACAAAAAGCGGCCCGATTAGAAGCCGCTTTTTATTATAGACAATCATGTCGGAGGTGGCGGTGATGCCGTAGCATGAAAAACGCAAAAAGAGAACAGGCATTTACAATCTATCAGTCTCATAAAGGCCGCATCACAAATCGCGCCCTTGCCGGCAAATCAGGCGTATCCGCAAGAACAATCGGCAGATGGAAAAAAGAAGGGCGCTGGGACGAGGCGCTTAATAAGAACGCGGAAAGCGGCGGAAAAAACAACCCGGGCGAAGGTGATGAGTTAAACGAACGCCAGCGGCTGTTTTGTCTTTATTATGTGAAAAGCTTTAACGCCACCCAATCTGCGATAAAAGCCGGGTATTCACCGGAAAGCGCGCATGTGACGGGAAGCAGGCTGTTAAAAAACGAAAAAGTCGCTAAAGAAATCAGCCGCATGAAAAAGGAAATGGTCAATAAAGTGTTTGTCGAAGCGATGGACGTTCTTCAAGTCTATGTGAAAATCGCTTTCGCTGACATTACCGATTATGTAACCTTCGGAAAAAAAGAGGTTCAGGCCTTCGGAAAATCAGGGCCGCTCTTTGACGAAAATGATAATCCGATTATGCAGGAGATCAGCTACGTTGACGTTAAAGATTCGCACCTTCTGGACGGAACCATCGTCACGGAAGCAAAACTAGGGAAAGAAGGCATTGCAATAAAGCTTGCCGACAAGATGAAGGCTCTTGAAAAGCTGTCCTTGTACTTTGACCTTTTCCCTGACCAATTTAAACAAAAAATCGAAAATGAAAAATTAAAGCTGGCACAGCAGAAGATGGAAAAAACAGAAGACAGCCAAAAGCCGATTGACATTGTCATTACGCGGAAAGAGGAACGGACATGATTGAAAAAGCGGTCAACCCGCGCTTTGAAGATTATTTGTTCAATTGGAATGAAACGTACCAATTTCTCGTCGGAGGCTATGGATCGTCAAAAAGCTATCATACCGCGCTGAAAATCATCTTGAAGCTGCTTCGTGAAAAGCGGACGGCGCTTGTCGTGCGGGAAGTTTTCGATACGCACAGAGATTCTACTTTTGCCTTGTTTGAGGACATTATCGAAGAGCTTGAGCTGGGACATGCCGTAAAGGCCGTGTCATCACCGATGCAGCTGAGATTTTCAAACGGAAGCCGGATTATGTTTAAAGGGATGGACAACCCGGCCAAATTGAAATCCATTCATCATATTTCACTGATTTGGATTGAAGAATGCTCTGAAGTGAAATATGAAGGCTTTAAGGAGCTGATCGGCCGTCTGCGCCATCCTGAGCTTTCGCTTCATATGATATGCACCACAAATCCCGTCGGCACCTCCAATTGGACGTACCGGCATTTTTTTCGTGATGAGCAAAACAAACGGTTCGTATTGGATGATCAGACACTGTATGAAAAAGGCACCGTCGTTAAGGGAGATACGTATTATCACCATTCCACAGCGTGCGATAATCTGTTTTTGCCGAAAAGCTATATTAAGCAGCTGGACAGCTTACGGCATTACGATCCTGATTTGTACCGGATCGCCCGCAAAGGACGGTTCGGCGTCAACGGCATCCGCGTGTTTCCGCAGTTTCAGGTCATGGAGCACAACGAAGTAACGGAGCGGATTGCGTCCATCAGGCGCCCCCTGTTTCGGACGGGCATGGATTTCGGTTTTGAAGAGTCATACAATGCGGTCATCCGGCTTGCCGTCGATCCGGATCAAAAAGAGCTTTATATTTTCTGGGAGTATTACAAAAACAAAATGACCGATGATCAGACAGCTGAGGAGCTTCAAGAATTGGCGGATCAAAAAGAGCTGATCAAAGCGGATTCGGCTGAGCCGAAAAGCATCCAATATTTCCGCAGGCAGGGATTTTGCATGGTCGCGGCCAAAAAGTTTCCGGGCTCAAGACTTCAGTATACAAAAAAGCTGAAACGGTTCAAACATATCTATTGCTCAGACAGCTGTGAAAATACGATCCGCGAATTGCAGAACTTAACGTACGCAAAAAACAAAAACGGCGTTCTGTCGGAAGATGAGTTTTCAATTGATCCCCACACACTTTCAGCCATTTGGTATGCGCTGGATGACTATGACGCGGCGGATCTGAAAGATGCATCACAAAAACGGAGACGTCCGAATCGGGAAAGGAGGAGATAGGCGTTGCCTAACTATCAAAACGTTAGAGCCACCGTCTTTAAATCAAAAATGGCCGCGCCGCAGGCAAGGCAGATGAACGAAGATCAATTTGCCGATCTGTACGGCGAAGACATCATTTCACCGCCCTATAATCTCATTGAACTGAAAACAATCGCCGAATACTCGACGATTCTTCAGCAGTGCATTGACGCGTATCGGGTCAATATTACGGGTTTTGGGTTCGATGTGGAATATACCTTTGATGTAAATAGCCCAGATTGCTCACCGTCTAAAAAGGCCCGGGCCGAAAAAAACTGGATGAAGCTGGAGAGCTTTTACAAATGTCTTCATTTTGATGAATCGGCCGAGACGGTCCTCGGATATGCGATAGAAGACCGCGAAAAAACGGGCAACGGTTTTCTCGAAGTGCTTCGGGACGGCGCGGGAAAACCGGCGGGGATTGAATATCTGGATGTGAAACATATGCGCGTCTGCGGTGTGACTGATCCCGTTGAAGTTACATTTTCATATGAAGAAAACGGCGCATCCAAAACGATTAAAAGGCAAAAACGGTTCCGTAAATATGTTCAGATGCTGAACGGACGGAAAGTGTTTTTTAAGGAATACGGCGATCCCCGCATGATGGACATGAGAACCGGTGAATACGTAAAGACCCTGTCTGAAGAATACCGGGCAAATGAAGCCATTCACTTAAAAATCGGCAGCGGCACTTACGGCATTCCGCGCTGGGTCGGCAATATCGTCAATCTGTACGGCGCCCGGAAAGCGGAAGAACTGAATTTTATGTATTTCAAGCAGGGCCGTCACGTGCCGGCCGCCATTACGGTTGAAAACGGCATGCTGTCAGAAACCTCGTACAAAGAGCTTCAGGATTATATGAATGACCTGGAAGGGGTGGAAAACGCCCACAAATTTCTGCTGATTGAGGCGGAAGGCATTGCGAAGGAAAAAGACCTTCACGGAGGCGAAGACATTACGCCCGTGTCTGTGGAAATTAAATCACTTGCGGAAATTCTGCAGGATGATGCGCTGTTTCTTGAATATGACGACAGAAGCAGAAATAAACTCCGTTCCGCTTTCCGTCTCCCGCCGCTTTATACGGGAGAGGCGCAGGAATACAACAAAGCCACAGCCGATACGGCACGGAAAATAACGGAGGAGCAGGTGTTTCAGCCGGAGCGGAAAACGCTGATTAATAAGCTCAACACGTTATTTTTGCCTGAACTGGGTCTCCACGATGTACAGCTCACATTAAAAGGGCCTGATTTTCGCGATCCGCTTGAAATTGCGAAGGTGCTTACGCCATTTATTTCCGCCGGCGCGGTCTCTCCTAATGACCTCCGTGATCTGGCGGGAAGAGTGCTCGGCAAGACGCTTGAGGAATGGCCTGAAGAGTACTACAGCCGGCCGGTGCTGAAAGGGAAATAGGAGCAATCCTGAAAGGGGGTGAAAACATCTCGTGCCGAGAGAATTGAGAAATGCCGTCATCAGTTTTGTGAGCTATGTCGATAAGGCGGCGAACCAAACGGAATTCTTTTTTACAAAATCAGCCGGAGGCCTTCCGTCATTTGAAAAAAAGGTGCAGGTGTTTACAAAAAACGAATCGGATGAGCAGAAGCTTGTTTACGGCATCGTTTACGAGCCTGATGTCCCCGATGCACATGGCGATTATATGACGGCTGAAGAGATTGAAAAGGCCGCTCACGGTTTTTTGGCGGACGCCCGCAACATCGATACAAATCATAATTTTGAAGGCGGGACCGGCGAGGTGGTGGAGTCGTACGTCGCCCCGGATGACTTTGAAATCGGGAATGCTGTGATCCGGAAAGGATCTTGGGTGCTTGTCACCAAAGCTTCCGATGAAGTATGGGATCAGATTAAAGCCGGTATCATTACGGGCTACAGCATGGCGGGAACCGCTGACGTTTACGAAGAGCCGGCAGAAAAGCAAGCCGGCTTATTCGGCGCGGTCAAGCAATTTCTCGACCGTGACCGCAAATCAAGAAACCGCAAGGGAGAGGACTTGAACAAGATGAGAAAAGAAGACGTAAGAGAATCGATTGAACACGCGCTGCACCCGCTTTTAAAGCGGCTTGACAGTTTAGACCAGAACAACACGGAAGACAAGGACGGGGCGGCTGCGCCGTCTGATGAAGAAAAGCTGAAAACACTTGTTGAGGACATGCTGGCGCCGATTATTAAACGCATTGAAGCGCTTGAAAAAGTAAGAGGCGCATCAAAGCAGCCGGAAGAAGAGACGGGCGGCCAAGAGCCTGTTAAAAAATCCATTTGGAGCGGACTGCTTTAAGCCCAGTCAGAAGGAGGAACTGTAGAGTGAGAAATCAAGATATCATCAGAAAGGCGGAAATGTCACTTTCCGCTTTAAAAAGCGGCGGTTTAATGAACCCCGCACAAGCTTCAGCATTTATCCGCATGGTGCAGAACACGCCGACCATTTTCAGCGAATCGCGTGTGATTCAAATGGAAAATGACTCGCAGAAATTTGAAAAAATCGGTTTCGGCCAGCGGATTCTGCGTGCCGCTGAGGAAGGAAAAGCCTTAACTGACGATCAGCTGACCGTCCCGGCAACAAGTACGGTGCAGCTGAATACGAAAGAAGTCATTGCGGAAATTAATATCACCTATGACACGCTTGAAAACAATATTGAAAAAGACGGCCTGCAGCAGACGATCATGCAGATTTTGGCGGAGCGGGCGGCAGTCGATATTGAGGAGCTTGTCGTAAACGGCGATACATCTTCTTCTGATCCGTACTTGGCACAGCTTGACGGAATCCGTAAGCAGACTGTATCTCACGTCATTGACGGAAACGGGGAAGAGCTGTCCAGAGCCACATTTAAAAAAGGCTTAAAAGCCATTCCGGCAAAATATTTGCGACTGCCTCAGGAATTCAGATTTTACACATCTCAAGGCATGGAGATTGAATGGAAAGACCGTGTGGCTGACCGTCAGACCAATCTGGGAGATCTTGCGGTGCAGGGCGGTTTGTCTTCAGCATTCGGCGTTCCGGTCAAAGGAGTGTCCAATCTGCAGCCGTACTCAGTCGGAGAAGGTGATTCCCAGTACGATGCGTCTGACATCATTTTGACTCACCCGAAAAATATCATTCTCGGTTTTTCAAGAAATATCCGAATCGAAGTAGATAAAGATATTCGCAGCCGCAAATTTATTATCGTACTGACGGCTAAACTTGACAGCAAATTTGAAGAAGAAGATGCAAGCGCCAAAATCGTAAACGTTAAAGAATAAGACGGGGGTGGCAGTTATGTTAATTCAGCCGTCTGACGTTGTTTCATATTCAGTTTATGATCAAGTCAAAAACAGGCCGGAGCCGCTTCTTATACAGGACATTCTGGAGGCGGAGGCGGAGGCGGCCAGAATGGCGGGGCATTCGTTCACTGACCCTGTTTACTCACCGCTTCCCGAAAAGATTAAGCTTGCGTTATTAAAGCTTTCTCAATATTTTGCGCTGATCAACCAGAATGAAGCAGCCGCTTCCGCCTATCAATCTGAAAAGATAGGCGACTACTCGTATACGGTGGCAGGTGAAGGCGGAATCAGAAAACCGGCGGTGCACCATCTGCTCTGTGAATATATCGCGCCGGGTTATTCCCCGGTTTCTGCACACGCAAAGGTGAGACCTTTATGAGCTACGAACGGCTGCTCACTGACAGATGCGATATTTATCATGAGACGGTGTCAGTTCCGAAGGCCGGACGCTTCGGGATTCCCGCCGAAAAGCTCCAGCCTGTCTTTTCTTATCCGGAAGTGCCCGATTATGAAGATGTGCCGTGTCTGTTTGTTGAAAAACAGCAGCAGCTTATTCAGCTTGAGCCTGATCATAAGGTATATCAGCGGTTTCTCGTTCATTTTCCGAAAGAGGCCGTTGTGCGTGTTAATGACAAAATCATTTGGGAAGGACAGGCGTATATTCTGGAAATGCCGAAGAAAGCAAGACAGCACCATTGGGAGGTTATCGCTGTGAGAGATGACAGACTATGAACATAAAAAACCTTGAACAATGGAATCGGTCGCTGCAAAAGGCATCATCCGGAGAATTTGCCCGTCAGGCAGGCGAATGGCTGGAACAGTCAGGAGAGGATTTTCTCGACTTGGTACGGGAGGAGCTTATTCATTCGGGCGGGATTGATACAGAAAGCCTGCTGTCTTCTTTCCGAAAAGGAGCGCAAGATCACGTATGGATCATTGAAAACGGGGGACTGACCCTTGAAATCGGCACCAATGTAGAGTATGCCTCATTCATAAATGACGGACATTGGACCGTCTCAGATGAAAATGTCAGATGGGTGCCCGGGTATTTTCAAGGCTCCCGGTTCATCTATGATCCGTCAGCTTCAACGGGTATGGCGCTCAAAAAACAGTGGATCAGCGGAAATGGGTTTTGGGACAAAGCCCTTCTTTTGTATGAAACACTCTTCGCCGAATCGCTGGACAAGCGTTTCAATCAGTGGCTTAACACGTTGGGGGGAGATATCGGATGAATCGCGAGACCGGTTCAATCGCCGCTTTTTTGTATCAGCAGTGCGGTGTGCCCGTATATGAAAATGAACTGCCTGAACAATTTCAGGTGCCGTCACTTTACATCCCGCCCCCGTATGCTTTTGACGAGAATGACACAGTCTCCACCTTTAAGAAGACATACAGTCTGAATGTGAAGCTGTTCCATGCCGACTCGGTGCAGGCCCTCTATGCAGCCGACGGGATCGCCGATGCGGTGAGAGAATCAAGACAGCTGATTCCGCTGCTTACGGAATCAGGGGAGGATACCGGTGATTTCGTCCGCATCAGCCGTATCGAAACAAGAGTCGGAGACAAAGGCGAGGCAGTGATCACCATCCGCTGGACGAGCCGCTACTACTATCAAAAACAAACATCTCCCGCACTGCGGGATGTGGACATTAACAGCGGGGTGAAACAAAAGTGAAACAATATAAAAAGAAAAACGCCGCAACGGCGGAACGAGCGGTTCTTTATGACACGGCGGATTTAACAAAGCACGCGAAGGGGCTTTTCGGCGTAAAACCCGAGATTCTCCAGGGGGCTTTATTCGGCGTGAAGCAAAAACAAATGACAAAAGCGCAAGCCAAGTCTTACATTGAAGCATTTTTAACCAAGGAGGTCATGCAATAATGAACGGCGGAACATTTACGCAAGGAAAAGAAAAAGAACGTGCCGGAATCTATTTTAACTTTAAAACAACCGCCCAGGAGCGGGTATCGATCGGTGAACGCGGGATTGTCGCCCTTCCCGTCGCATCCGGCTGGGGGGAAGCGAAAACATTCGTTTCCATTTCAAGCGTTGAGGATTTGAATAAAAAAGTGGGGCTCAGTATTGAAGATCCGTCACTGATTCTGCTTCGTGAGGCGAAAAAGAAAGCAAAAACCGTTTTGATGTACCGTCTGACAGAGGGAATCAGAGCGAGTGCAGATCTTTCGCAAGGTGTTAAAGCAACCGCTTTGTACGGGGGTTCAAAAGGAAATGACATCATCATCCGCATCAGTGAAAACGTCCTTGATCAGACCGCTTTCGATGTGACCACTTACATGGATGAAGCGGAAGTTGACAAACAAACGGTGAAAAAAGCCGAAGAATTAAAAGCAAACGGCTATGTCACATTTACGGGAACGGGCGAACTGTCGGCTTCCATCCCGCTGACAGGCACTGAGGAAGAATCCGGGGAAACGTTAAACCCGCAGGCAGGCATCCGTCTCGCGGGAGGAACTGATAAAGCACCGGTCAACTCAGACTATACGGATTTTTTAGCTGCGGCTGAAACGGAGAATTTCGATGTCATCGCTCTTCCTGTCGCGGAAAACGATCAGCTGAAAGCGACATTTGCCGCATTCATTAAACGCCTTCGCGATGGGCAGGGACAGAAAGTGCAAGGGGTGACCGCCCATTACAGCGGGGATTATGAAGGCATTATCAATGTGACTGAAGGTGTGCTGCTGGAAGACGGAACTGAGATTAAAGCTGAAGATGCGACCGCCTGGGTGGCAGGCGCAAGTGCCAGCGCCGCATTTAATCAATCCTTAACATTCGTTGAATACGAAGGCGCCGTCGATGTGCTGCACCGCCTGACTCATGATGAAGTGATCGAACGTCTTTCCAAAGGTGAATTCCTTTTCTCTTATGATGCCCGTGATAAGTCAGTCAGCGTTGAAAAAGATATCAACTCATTGGTGACATTTACGGCAGAGAAAAACAAAAAGTTCGCGAAAAACAAAATCGTCCGTGTGCTTGATGCGGTGAATAACGATTTGACACGTGAACTGAAAGCCTTAATTAAATCGAAAAAAGGCACCGGAAGCGATCTTCCTGCGACAAATGACGGCCTTCAATTCGTTAAAACGATGATTATTCAATATTTGACAACGCTCCAGGATGCGGGCGGCATCGCTAACTTTGATTCAGACAAAGACATTACAATCGGGCTGAATGAAGACCGCGACGGCTTTTTAATCGATCTCGCCGTACAGCCTGTGGATGCGGCAGAAAAATTCTACTTTAATGTGGAGGTAAACTAAGATGGCATTAAAAGCGCAAAACACGATTTCAGGAAAAGAAGGCCGTTTATTTCTCGACGGAGAAGAGATGGCGCATATTAAAACCTTTGAAGCAAACGTGGAAAAAAACAAATCAGAAGTAAACATCATGGGCCGCCGCATGACGGGACATAAAACAACAGGCGCCAACGGAACAGGCGCGGCAACATTCTATAAGGTCACATCCAAATTCGCCGTCCTTATGATGGATTACGTCAAAAAAGGCAGCGACCCGTATTTTACGCTGCAAGCCGTTCTTGACGACAAATCATCAGGCCGCGGAACAGAACGCGTCACCCTGTATGACGTCAACTTTGATTCTGCAAAAATCGCCGGACTGGACGTAGACTCAGAAGCCCTCGAAGAAGAAGTGCCGTTTACTTTCGAAGATTTCGATGTGCCGGAAAAGCTTTCTGAAACGTTTTAATCAGGATCATTATGAGTGAAACAGGCCTTTTAAAGGCCTGTTTTTTTATAAAAAAAAGAGTAAGGGAGTTTTCATCATGAGCGAAAAAAACGAACAAGTATATGATCTGTCATTCTTTATGCCGGGTAAAACAGTCGAGGCTGAGGAGATCCGGGTTCCGCTTTCAAAGCGTTTTGTCGATAAAAAAGGAAACATCGTGCCTTTTATTTTTAAAGCCATTACGACTGAGCGCATTGACGAACTGGAGAAGGAAAGCACGACATATAAAAATGTGAAGGGCAGAGGCCGCGTAAAAGACTTAGACAGCCAGCGCTTCTATGCGCGGATCGCGGTTGAATCTACGATTTACCCTGATTTCCGGTCTAAGGAGCTCCGCGACGCTTACAAAACGGCAGATCCGGTCGAGGTGGCAAAACGCGTTCTTTCAGTCGGCGGTGAGTATGCAAATTGGCTGAATAAAGCGATTGAGATCAATGGTTTTGAAGATGAATTAGAAGATCTGGAGCAAGAAGCAAAAAACTGATAAAAGATGGGAATAAGGAAGCCGTGTATCTCTATTACGCGATGCATGAGCTTCATTATTCTCCATCAGAACTGAAAGAGTTATATGAAGCACCGAGACATTTTAAGGCGCTGTTGTACGGTTTAATCGGTTACAAGCTGGACATTCTTGAAAAACAAGCGAAGAAAGGGGGAGCGACATCATGGCAAAGCTGACCGCCCGTTTTGAATTGGAAGATCGGGTTTCAAAGAAAATAAGGAAAATCCAAAATGGCTTCAGAGCGCTTGAGAAATACAGGAAAATGACAAAACGCCAAAGTGAAATTGATATACGCAAAGAGAGTAAATCTGTTTTAAGAACAATTGACCGCATCCAGCGCTCTATGAAAAGAAAGCTGGGCGCACAAATGATCTCTATTTCAGCTGAAGACGGAGCCAGTGCCGTCATTCAAAAGGTGCAAGCCCAATTAGCGGGTCTGCCTGCGTCTTTAACCGTTAAAATAGGAGCAAAAGACAGCGCGACAGCGGCATTTGAGAGATTGCGGGATCTGGCTGCCGGTTTTAAAGGATTTACCGTTTCACTGTATGCGTCAGACGAAGTGACTCCTGCCATGGAACGTATCAAACGCTACATGCAATCTGCGTTAAAGAACGGGTACTCTGTCACTATACGCGTCATAGATCACGTCATGAAAACAGTCGGCCGAATTTCAGCGGGGATTGATTCGCTGACGGGGAAAAACAATGTCATTCAATTATCGTTAAACGAAAAGGTGACAGCACAGCTGGCTGCAATGCAAAAGAATATGCCGGACGTCGGAAAAGCTTCTGCATCTGCTGCTCCTGCTTCACCGAAAAATGATTTTTCAATGCTTGACTCCATTGCAGACACCTTCATGAAAAAAGTCAATGATATCGCATCCAAATTTTATCCGGAAACAATCATAGCGGAACTGGATAAATTCGCTGCAAGCTTTATGAAGAAAGCGGACGAAATCGCGAGCAAATTCAGCCCGGAGACAATATTAGCAGAGCTGGATAAGTTCACGACCTCATTCATGGGGAAAGCGGATGAAATCGCGAGCAAATTCAGCCCGGAGACAATATTAGCAGAGCTGGATAAGTTCACGACCTCATTCATGGGGAAAGCGGACGAGATTGCGAGCAAATTCAGCCCGGCAACGATATTAGCCGAGCTGGACAAGTTCACGACCTCATTCATGGGGAAAGCGGACGAGATTGCAAGCAAATTCAGCCCGGAGACAATATTAGCAGAGCTGGATAAGTTCACGACCTCATTCATGGGAAAAGTGGACGAAATCGCGAGCAAATTCAGCCCGGAGACGATATTAGCCGAGCTGGACAAGTTCACGACCTCATTCATGGGGAAAGTGGATGAAATCGCGAGCAAATTCAGCCCGGAGACGATATTAGCAGAGCTGGATAAGTTCACGACCTCATTCATGGGGAAAGCGGATGAAATCGCAAGCAAATTCAGCCCGGCAACGATATTAGCCGAGCTGGACAAGTTCACGACGTCATTCATGGGAAAAGTGGACGAGATTGCAAGCAAATTCAGCCCGGAGACGATATTAGCCGAGCTGGAAAAATTCGCTGATTCGTTTATGAAAAAGGTAGACGGGGTCGTGAGTAAATTCAGTCTGGAAGCCATATTGAAAGAACTGGATAAATTCACTGATTCATTTATGAAAAAGGTTGATGACGTTGTCAGCAAATTCAGTCCGGAGACCATATTGAAAGAGCTGGATCATTTTACTGATTCGTTTATGAAGAAAGTCGACGACGTTGTCGGTAAATTCAGTCCTGATAAGCTAATCGACCGCGCCGAACAATTTGTAAATGACACGATTGACCGAATTTCTGAGAAATTCGATTTTCTCAATCCGGATAAGATTCTGGAAAAAGTGGAGCAGTTTACTTCCTCACTGTTCGGAGGCATTGATAAAAAGTTCGGCAAGTTCAGCCCTGATGCGATCATCGAAAAAGCCGAGGCATTTGTTGATAAAATTGTCAGCAAGATTGCCAAGAAATTTGAGAAATTCAGCCCGGACAAAATCATGGAAAAAGCCGGGGAATTAATAGAAAAAATATTTTCAGGAATCGCTGAAAAATTAGGCAAACTCAATATCGGCGGATTATTAGGAGGCGGCACGAAAAAAGAAAAGAGTAAGGGGAGCCTTTCTGCCGGCGGCACCAACAGCCCGAAGCGTCCTGAGCTGACAAAGGGTCCGCAGCGCACGGGACCATCACCGAAATCTTCAGGAAGGTCAGCCAAAAAAACCGGCGGGGCTTTGGGGGGCTGCTGCTGCTGTACCGGAGTGACGAGGGGCAAAAGCAGTAAAGTCGAAGGGCGGAATAAATCTTCGAAAAGAGGTTCCTCCGTAAAGGAAAGCAAACAGGCATCCGTAAACACGCCGAAAACAAAAGGGGCAGGTAAAGGCATCGGCGGGCTTTTGAAAGGCTTAGGAGATTCAAAGGCGCTGAAAGGCGGTATGAAAGGGTTAAAAGGTGCCGCTAAAGGAATTCCCGGCATAGGTGAATTGTTATCACTTACTGATTTAGCCGGCATCAATAAAGATAATGCAGGAGAGAAGGTCGGCTCAGCAGGCGGCGGTCTTGCAGGAGCCGCGGCCGGAGCGGCAATCGGCAGCGTTGTTCCCGGAGTGGGCACATTAATCGGCGGCGCGGTAGGCGGCATCGCCGGCAGTTTAGGCGGTTCCAGCTTGGGAGAGGCCTTTGATTCAGGGGCTTTGAAAGACACATGGAATGATATTTCCGAAGCGGCGCAAAGTGCTTGGACAACAATACAAGATACTTGGGGAAGCGTTTCATCCTGGTTCATGGAAAATGTATGGACGCCGGTTTCATCAGCTGTCGCCGGAGTGGCGACAAGCATCTGGTCAAATATTGTGAATGCGTGGACGACGATTCAAGGGATTTTCAGCACGGTGTCATCCTGGTTCATGGAGAATGTATGGACGCCGGTTTCAACGGCTGTCGTCGGAGTGGCGACAAGCATCTGGTCAAATATCGTGAATGCGTGGACGACGATTCAAGGTGTCTTCAGCACAGTATCCGGCTGGTTTATGAGCACTGTCTGGGAGCCCGTAAAATCGGCTGTCGTCGGAGTAGCGACGTCCATTTGGAGTAAAATCACAGGAGCTTGGGATAAAATTAAATCTGTTTTCAGTACGGTATCCGGCTGGTTCATGGATATTGTCTGGAACCCGGTGAAAAACATGGTGGAAAAAGTCGGAAAAGGAATATCAGACGCTTTCACGACTGCTTTAGATACGGTAAAGGATATATGGAAAGGGTTAAGCGGCTGGTTTGAGAAACATATAAAAGAACCTCTTGTAAAAGTGGGAACAGCCATATCAGATGCTTTTTCTGCAGCATTCGACTGGGTGAAAAAGATTTGGGATAAAACCGGCGGCAAATTGATTTCAGGCGTAATGGACTTCGTCACAGGCGGCGGAGATAAAAAGAAAAAACCGGACAAAAACGCCACGGGCGGCTACATTACAAAGCCGACCATTTCCTGGATCGGTGAAGCCGGAAAAGAATTTGTCATCCCCGTCGACAACAATCGCGGCCGGGGGAAGATGCTGCTTTCACAAGCTGCGTCTAAGCTCGGCATGCGTGTTGTCGATGATATGGGTGCGGCTTCAACTCAATCTTCTGCTGTGCCGGCGGGAGCGGGCGGTGTTTCTTCTTCGGCGTCTGTATCGGCCGCTGCGTCTGTGGATGCTTCCGGATTTGCGGGGACGGCTTCATCACTCGGCAAACAGTTTACTGAAGGCTTTGACAGCGGAATCAGCAATAAAGCGGTGGACATGGACGGCTGGAAGGAGAAAAACATCGGAACGCCGTTTAACGCCCTTATTTCGTCTTCGCCCGATTACGGAAAGCAAGTCGCTGCGGGCTATGCCAAAGGTCAGAATACATCGCCGACGGGCACCGATTCGTTTTTAAAAACAAAGGTGAAAACACCTTATCAATCGGCGGTTAATCAATCGTCATCATGGGGCGCCGCCACAGTGAAAGGTTATTCGGCCGGACAGAATGCAAAAGATACGGGAACGTCGCAATACGTAAGCACACATATCAATAAACCGTTTGTGCAATCAAGAGATTCCGCGAACGGCTGGGGGTCAGGCCTGATCGGACACTTCGTATCAGGAATGACTGCAAAAGGAAGCGAAGTCAAACAGGCGGCCAAAGATATGGCCAAAAAAGTCGAGGACGCATTCAGGGAAGAGCTTGATATTCACTCTCCTTCCCGTGTCATGATGAGTCTCGGACGCTTTGCTTCAGTCGGCGTCGTCAAAGGTCTCAGCTCAGTTGACGTGAAAAAATATGCGGAAAAACAGGCAGGCTCGCTTGCAGCAGCCTTTTCCGGTATGGGTGCAGCGGGAGGAAGCGTCAAAGAATGGCTTTTGGCCGCAATGAAAGCAACCAATACGCCGATCAGCTGGCTTCCGGGATTAATGACGATCGCACAGCATGAGTCAGGCGGCAACCCTAATTCCATTAATCTATGGGACAGCAACGCCAAAGCCGGACACCCGTCACAGGGGCTTATGCAGACGATTCCGAGCACCTTTGAAGATCACAAAGCGCCGGGCATGAATGATATCAGAAATCCAATCCACAACGCCGCTGCCGCTATCGGCTATATTAAAAGCCGATACGGCTCGATCAGCAATGTCCCCGGGATTAAAAGTATGGCTCATGGCGGCCCTTACGTCGGTTATGCCAATGGGGGTCTGATTACCAAGGAGCAGATCGCCCGTGTCGGCGAAGGGAACAAACGGGAGTGGATCATCCCTGAAGAGCGGGGCATCCGCGGCCGATATCTGCTGCAAAAAGCGGCTCAGGCGCTCGGCATGGAAGTGTCCGATCCGTCCCGGACGGAACCGGCGGCGCTTTCAGCCGGCACGGTTTCCGCAGCCGTTAAAGGCGGCGGCCAAACCGTTCAAAAAACGGGAACAAAAGAAATTAAAATCGAATTCAGCGGCGATCAGCATTTCCATAACGGGCAGGACGCCGAGAGCCTAGCCGCCAAAATCAAACAGGCGCTGATTGATGAACTGCAAAAAGACATTTATACCGGAGCAAAGGGGGCCGTTGCTTTTGACTAAATCTGTTTACGAATTTTGGCTGTCTCAGGGGAAGGACAAGCTCCGGCTTCCCGTTCTCCCTGAAGCGATTGATATCGCAAACAGCGTGCAGAATGATTCCGTGAAAGTCACCGGACTTGGAGAGGTGACGTTTATCGAAGAACCGGGAGCGAAAGAAATTTCGTTCTCTTCTTTTTTTCCGAAACGG
The DNA here is from genome assembly GCF_003047165.1 of Bacillus sp. ZY-1-1. NCBI lineage: Bacteria > Bacillati > Bacillota > Bacilli > Caryophanales > Bacillaceae > Bacillus > Bacillus sp. ZY-1-1. The sequence continues at coordinate 2,685,004 of NZ_CP027061.1, read as the reverse complement.
TACAGCCCGATTGCCGAATATCAAAGCATTCCTTCACCGGAAAAAGCCATTTCAGCCATTGAAGCATGGATGAAAGCGAAAAAACCCGTTCAGTTTTTGATTACAGGGACAAAAATCAATGTCACATGCAGCATTGAAAGCTTTAATTACAGCGAAGGTGACAATGAAATCGGCGACCGGAATTTTGATATCGTACTGAAAGAATATAAAACCGCTTCGCCAAGAAAAATCAAACAAAAGAAAAAAACGAAAGCGAAGCGCCCGTCCAAAGCTTCACCCAAAACATATACCGTCAAAAAAGGGGATACGCTTTGGGACATCGCCGGCAAGTTTTACGGAAAACACACGGAGTGGCGGAAAATCTGGAACGCGAATAAAACCGCCATGATTAAGCGCAGCAAACGGAATATCCGGCAGCCTGGGCATTGGATCTTCCCGGGGCAGAAGCTGAAGATACCGCAATGAAACGGGTGAAAAGATGATTGAACTATTTGTCATAAAGGAAACGGAGTGGCTCGAGCTTGTCACAGAAAGCGTAACGCTGGAAGGACACAGATATCAGGCGCCCCGCTCCATCGAAGCGACGATTGTCGTAAAGCAGGGCAGCCAGACGTATTACGGCGTATCAGAAGGGGATACGGTTTTGTTCAAATGGAACGGAAAAGAGCTGTTCCGCGGCATTGTTTTTGCAAGAACGCCCGATGAGCATACCGTCGCCTTCACCGCATACGATATGCTCCAATACCTTGTGAAAAACCAGGACGTTTACGTGTTTTCCAACAAGCGCGCTGATCAAATATTAAAAAGGATCGCCAGCGATTTTCAAATTCCCGTCACATCCATTGCCAACACAGGCCATACCATTAAATCACTCGTTTTTAAAAATGATACAAGCCTTTACGATATGATGCTAAAAGCGTTAAAGCAGACAAAAAGCCAGACGGGGCGCAATTATCAGCTCTATTCAGAAAAAGGCAGGCTCGGCTTGCGTGAATGGCCGGAGCCGTCTGACATATGGGTGCTGGAAACAGGAGTTAATATTACAGGGTATCAATACAGCACCTCAATTGATGACACCGCAACCCGTGTCGTCATGCGGCTGCAAAAAGACAATAAAACGATAAAGGCTTCCGCCTCAGACAGCGCCGGCATGAAAACATTCGGCGTTTTGCAGTATACCGAAACGGTTTCTGACGACATTAACGAAGCCCAACTGAAACAGCGCGCAAAAGTGAAGCAGGCTGAGAAAAAAGGCATTAAGAAAGAGCTGAAAAATATACAGGCGATCGGTATTCCTGGGTTGGAAAGCGGATTGCCCGTCTATATTTCAATTCCGGAAATCGGGCTGAAGAAAACCTATTATGTAGATACGGACCGCCATGAATTCCAAGGAACAAAACATACCATGACGATTGACGTCACGGAGAAAAATTCACTTCCGGAGGGGACAGCCTGATGAGATTAAGTGATGCTATTAAACATTTAGCTGTCGGAGCGGTTGACGCTGAAGCGCCGGTGGAGCTGATGCCGGCCGAAGTGACCTCCGTTTCGCCGCTCGAGCTGAAACTGAAAGATCACGACAAACTTTTGATTCCGTCTGATGCACTCATTGTGCCGAAGCGGCTGAGATCCGGAGAAGATGATCAGCTCCAGGCGGGAGATCGGGTGATGACCGCCGCTTTAACAGGAGGACAGTCTTTCTTTGTACTGGACAAAATTTAACCGGCATCCGGACGGAGATATACGGGAATATCAGCCTATTAAAGCCGCTTCATCTGCCGAAGAGGGCTTTTTTACATGAACAAATCTAAAAGGAGCGGGTGCAATGGCCCTGACACCGGAAATCGAATTTGAAGATTTGGAGGATGCGAGTGAGGCTGTTGAGACTTCACAAACCTACCGAATTGACTTTGAAAACAACCGGATTACCAATGAACTGATAAACGGACTGGACGCAATCAGACAATTCGTCTATATCGCTCTTCACACAGAACGGTATTCATATTCGGTTTTCAGCCATGATATCGGAAACGAACTTCAGGAAGTGCTTTCAGATCAGAACACGACGGATGCTTATAAAAAAATGGAGATTCCAAGACTGATAGAAGAAGCCTTGCTGTATGATGACCGTATTTTGGCCGTTACCAATTTTGAGATTGAGAAAAAAGATGATGCCTTCATCGTCTCTTTTACCGTTGAAACTGATGAGGGCATGCTTGAGATAGAGGAGGTGCTGGGTGAGGATGTTTGAAGCTCAGACGTTTGACGACATTATGGACAGAATGCTGGCGCGCGTTACGGCGGATATTGATACGAGAGAAGGCAGCGTCATTTACAATGCGCTCGCGCCTGCGGCCGCTGAGCTCGCAAAGTCTTATATTTGGCTGGATACCGTGCTGGAGCTCGTGTTTTCCGATACGGCTCAGGGTGAATTTCTGGACAGGCGTGCTGCTGAGGCGGGAATTGAACGAACACCTGCCACTAAAGCGGTCAGAGCCGGAGAATTCACAGCGGGCATCACCATTCCGCCAGGCTCCCGTTTCTTCGTTGATAACCTGTATTTTCAATATACGGGGGATGGAACGCTTGAATGTGAAACAGCCGGTGAAGCGGGCAATGCCGGCATTTCGGGGCAGAACCTGCTGCCGCTTGATACGATACCCGGGCTTGAGAAAGCAGTCATGCGCGATATATTAATTCCCGGCCGTGAGGAAGAAGATGACAACAGCTTAAGGGCGCGCTATTTTACCCGTGTCCGCCGGGAGGCAGTCAGCGCAAATAAACAGCATTATAAACAATGGGCCGAAGAGGTTGACGGCGTCGGCAGGGCAAAAATCTTCCCGCTTTGGAACGGAGACGGAACAGTGAAAGTTGTCATCACAAATGCGAATTTGGAACCGGCATCAGATATTCTGATCAAAAAAGTAAAGGATTATATTGATCCGGACGAAGGGCAGGGAGAAGGACAGGCGCCGATCGGAGCGGCAGTAACGGTGGAAAGCGCCGTATGGAAGGAAATCGAAATCTCCGCTTCCGTGCTGCCTGAGCTGAACAGCTCGATCGATGACGTAAAAGCGGAGATTGAAAAAGGCGTCCTGAATTTATTCAAGAAAATGGCCTTTGAAGAAAACACCGTCCGTTTATCACAAATTAACAACATCGTTTATAACTCGGCATCCGTCAGTGACTACGCCGATATTAAAATGAACGGTGCGGCGGAAAACCTCGTGCTCAGTGACGTGGAAATTCCTAAACTCAAAGAGGTGAAAATCCTTGAGCAGACTCGATGAGATGACGGCGTACCTCCCGCCGTTTTTAACCCGATTAAAAGAGATGGCACAACTGCTTGAGGCGGAAGCTCCTGAGTTTGAGCGGCAGAATAACGATATTTTCGATTTGACGGATCAGCTCTTTATCACGACGGCGACATGGGGGCTTGACCGCTGGGAAAAAATATTAAAAATACCGCGGGAATCAGGTGACACGGAGGATATGAGACGGCTCAGGCTGATCTCGAAGATGTCGAATATTCCGCCCATCACACATCAAGCGATTGAGCAGGCGCTAAACCGTTTTTTAAAACATCCGTCAGCTTATGTTCGGATGTTTCCGGGGCAGTATCGTTTTTATGCCGATATCGGGCTTGATGACCTGCAGCACATGAACGAGCTGATTGAAACGCTTGAAAAAATCAAACCCGCTCATTTGGCGTATACACTGAGAGCCGCATTAAACGAAACACTGGAAATCAAAGACCGGGTCATTCTCAACAATCGGAGATACCGAAAAGTCAGTGAACTGAAGGTCGGTTATTCCGTCACACTCAACAATAACGAGGTGGTCTTACCATGATATCAGCCGCTTACAGACAGCGTGCCGCAGCCGATCTGAAAAACAGGATCACAAAAGTGCTGTTAAACGGCAAAGAAACTCCGATTGCGGACATTTCCGTAAAAGATGCCGCAGTCACCGTTCTCACACGCAGGGAAGAAGACGTCAAACACATTGAAACCGTGCAGATGCTTGACGAAACAGGAAGCGTCATTACAGAACGAAAAACAAATTTAGATCTCAACAATAACAGAACGCTTGATTTAAGATTTACCTTTGAGGTGGTGTAACGATGGCTTACGAAGAAAAAACAGACTGGCTTCCGGACGATCCGATTAATGAAGATGACGTCAACCGCTGGGAAAAAGGCATAAAAGACGCCCACACGGATCTGGCGGCCCATAAAAACGACATGAACAACCCGCACAAAACGACAAAGGCGCAAATCGGCCTCGGAAACGTGGACAATGTCCAGCAGGCAGCAAAGAAAGATTTTGACCGGCACAATCAAGATCTGGACCGGCATGTGACGAAAGAAGAGCGCCAGAAGTGGAATAACGGGCAATTGTCTAAAATCACAAAAGATGATGGCTCCGCTTTTATTAATATCTCTGACGGACAGGATTTTCATCAGACCGCTGCCAGCCAGAATAAGACCTTTACTTTCTCAGCAGCTGCAACCGGAATAAATACCCCGCCTAAACCGTCAGAGGGTATATACCTTTATTCTTCAGAGAATAACGGAGAGGCGGCCGCTTTCTCAGATGACGGGGGATTTTGGAGAAAAACGCTGAAAAACGGCATCTGGACGGAATGGATGCCATTTGAAACAGCTGCCGGAGCACAAGCAAAAGTAAATGAGCATGCCGACAAAACAGATCTTCATGTAACCAAGTCTGACAAAGACAAATGGAATGCAGGGCAGTTATTCAATCTGACTGACAATGACGGGAATGCTAAAACGGTAACAGAAACAAACTTAGACAATATAAAAACGTCCGGCATCTACTATATATCAGTTCAGCATACGGAAAATAAGCCTGCGGAATACGGACAATTAATTGTCATGCAAAGAACCCGCGGAGCATCACCGACTTTTGTCCAAATGTTTATAGACACAGTGACCGCCGGAAATCCCATATACGTCCGAAGTTTCAGCACTAAAGGCGTATGGTCGGAATGGAGCCAACAAGAAACAGATTCAGGCTCTCAAGCAAAAGTAGAGACTCACGCCAATAAAAAAGACATTCATGTCACACAGGCGGATAAAGATATGTGGAACGGCGCACAGCTTTCGAAAATAACAAACGATAACGGCGGCTATCTTCTGACAATTGGTGATGATGATAACTTTCTTGAAAAAATCGTTAAAAACGGCAGGGCGTTCGGCACCTTTTATTCAACCGGCAAAGCGGCAAACAGTCCGAGCAACGCTTCAACCCGCGGCATGTTTCATTTTACCTCTCTTGACAGTGAGGGGAAAGGAACGTTTGGGTATGTCATTGCCGTCGATTATAAAAATAATATGTTCACGAACTATTTGGATTTGAACTTGGGCTGGCAGGGCTGGCGTCGCCTCGTTACTGAACTTGATACTGAGAATGTACCTTGGATAAATGTTCCTTATAAAAATGGCGCTAAATCAGGAGACAGGCCGCTTCAATACCGTAAAGTGGGAAACACCCTTCACCTGAACGGACACGTTCTTACGGACAGAGAAGTGGTATTCGGGAGTGTGCCATCCTCTTGTGCGCCGGCCAAAGGCGTTGTGACGATGGTTGCAGCCAGCGGCACCACCGGTTACAGCAAATTTATTATCTATTCTAATGGAGATATGAAGCTGACGGGAATTATGGCCAATATAGAAAATAACGTGAACGGCTATTATATTGACCTTGTTTTGGCACTCACGTAAAGGAGCGAGAATATGAAATTAATATTTCCGTATGACAATGACAACATTTATACAGGCACTCCGGTTGAGCTTTATCCGGATTCTGAGACAGGAGATTATGTGATGCCGCCTAACGCTGCGGGCTTTCCGCCGGAAATAAACGGCGAAGGCATGTGGCGCCCATTTTTTGATGAAGAGAAACAAGAATGGGTGGAAACCGCTGACGAAGCATATAAAGAGAGCTTAAAAAAAGATACGGCTCCCGATTCAAACCAGCTTGCAGGCCTCGGCGGACAGCTGGCGAATGAGAAATTGGCCAGAAAAGCAGCCGAACAAGCGCAGCAGTCACTCGGCAGGCAATTAGCGTCTTTAAAACTGGAACTCTTAAACGTAAAAGGAGAATGAAAAAAATGAAAAAACTTAACTTTTGGGTTTACGCCTTGTTTTATGAGTGGGCCTCAACAGAAATGGTAAAACAGGCTATGGGCTATGATGACTGCTCTGCCGAAGATCTGGCTGAAGGGGTGGCCGCGAAGTATATCACGCCTGAGGAATTTCAAGAAATAACGGGTGAAACATACGAAAACTATAAAAATGCTGTGTCATAAGCCAAACGGCTTTTTTTATTTGTCATTTTTAATAAATGAGAACAGGAGGACGGCCGATGAAAAAGCATTCATTTGAATTTCCCGCCGATCAACTTGGCAGGCCCGGCGCCGTAAAAGCTTATCGCGGTAACAAAAACGATTATGTCACACCGGTTGCTGATTTGTCCGGAATGGCAGAGCTTCTTACCAATACGCCGCTAGAAGCGATTGAAGTCTACAGCCAATTCGGACAAGACCGTTTAGGAGCCGTCTTAATAGACAGAGCACAGGGTGGGCTTATTCGGACCGCAGCGGAACTCTTTTTATCGAAGAGAGCGAGGATAACAATTCGTGGACAGCTTCACATTTTGTCGCAGTAAAAGGCGGAGTGCTGACCGCTTCGGGGTGGGTCAGCCTGACAAAAAGATATTACCGGTTCCGTTTTGAAAATGGAAATCAAAAGCAGTCCGAATTTGTTTTATACCAATCTGTCGGTACGGGCGGTGATATGGCGTTTTCATATACAGACGTGATTTTTCATGGAAATGCAGCAGAGGCGGGCGAGGGAAGCATCTTCTCAGCAGGCGCTTGGAAAAAACTTCTCGTCGAAATCACCGGTACGGCTGAGTCGGGCCATGTCGCGTTTTGGGGGAGATCCATCTCGGGAAAAAATGTGCCGATCAGAGGAATCAGGTCTGATGACGGGACATCAGCCGCCGGTACGTCTGGCACAGAAGAAGTGTGGTCATTTGATATTGCCGGCTTTAAGGAAATCGTCATGGAAATCAAGAGCATTTCCGGCGGGAGCCTTTCTGTCAAAGGCACGGCATTTTCTTAAGAATGAAGCTTCCGAAGGGAGGTGAGAACAATGTAAGAGGAGGGAGCGGAAGTGCTTCTGGATGAACAAGCGGTGCAAAAAGAATTCGCAGGCATCAAAGGTGAACAAAAGGTGCTTGAACAGCGGGTAGCCGCATTAGAGCGGGTATCAGACCGGCAGGATCAGCAAATCATGACGCTGAATGAAAAACTGAACAAAATTGACGAAAACACAACATGGATTAAGCGGACCATTACAGGAGCGATCGTGACAGCAATCTGCACGGGCGTCATTGGCGGAGCCATCGCCATCATGTACAATCTGCTGCAAAAGTAAGGGGGAAACCGATATGAAATTCGCGGACAAAGGCACGGTCGTCAGGACGGTGCTTCTTTTGCTTGCTTTATTGAATCAAACTTTGCTGATGTTCGGCAAATCGCCGCTGAATATTCAGGAGGACCAGGTCAGCCAGCTTGCAGATACGCTGTATGCCGCCGGGTCGGCCGTTTTTACAATCATAACGACTGCCGCCGCCTGGTTTAAAAACAATTATGTTACAGCAAAAGGGAAAAAACAGCAGGCTTTATTAAAAATAAACAATTTATCGAAATAGGAGAGATGAGAATATGGTGAAAATCACACAGGATTTTATCCCGGCAGGAAACAATAACCGCCCAGGCTATGCAATGACACCGATTTACATTACGGTGCACAATACAGCCAATACCGCAGTCGGAGCTAACGCCAAAAGTCACGCAAGCTATGTGAAAAATCCCGATACACCGACAAGCTGGCATTTCACAGTCGATGATACGGAAATTTATCAGCATCTTCCGCTGAACGAAAACGGCTGGCATGCCGGTGACGGAAACGGGGACGGCAACCGTAAATCCATCGGTATTGAAATTTGTGAAAACGCAGACGGCAACTTTTCGCAGGCCGTGGCAAACGCCCAATGGCTCATCCGCACATTAATGACGTCGCACGGCATCCCGCTTGCGAATGTCGTTGCGCACAAGCATTGGTCAGGAAAGCTTTGTCCGAGAAGACTGCTGGATACATGGGATGAGTTTAAAGCGGGAATCGGTTCTGGGGAAAGACAGACGTATACCGTCCAAAAAGGAGATACGCTGTCGGCGATCGCGCGGAAATTCGGCGTCAGCGTGGCCGATCTGCAGAAATGGAATAACATCGCTGACCCGAACTTGATTAAAGTCGGACAAGTGCTGATCGTCAGCCCGCCGGTTGAAGCACTGTATTCTCTTCCGGATGAGGTGATCAAGCTGACAGAGCCGTACACGTCCGGTGAAAAGGTATACCAGGTGCAGAACGCGCTCGCCGCGCTTTATTTCTATCCTGAAAAAGGAGCTGTCAATAACGGCATTGACGGTATCTACGGTCCGAAAACGGCAGATGCCGTGGCCCGCTTCCAATCTGTAAACGGACTGACGTCTGACGGCGTCTACGGTCCCGCTGTAAAAGCGAAAATTCTGATGCAGCTTTAACAAAAAAAGGCTGAGTCCCGTTCACATTGCGGGATTCAGCCTTTTTTCTTTTTTAACCGGTTCAATAACCCGAGATTCCTCGCCCGCATCCTCAGCGAATAAGCGGAAAGCCCGAAGCGTCCGTAATCCACAAACTTTACGCGCCTGACAATTTTCTTCACATCATCACCTGTCGCATCTCTTTGTTGGTTTTATTATATGAAAGATATGGAAAAAAGGAATAAGGACAAGAGCCGTGTCTCCTGTCCTTAGTGTAATCAAGCTTTTTTTTGTTTATACTTGTCAATCAGCCGCTCGTTTTCTTTAAAAATTCTGGCGGTATGAGGGCTGACCTGGTAACTTGCGATACTTGTCATTGAACGTTTTTTAAACATTTTGAACGGTTTCGCTCTTTGTTCCGGCTGCCCGTTTTGAAATGCCTGCTCCATTTAACCGTCACCTTCCTCTTCTATTGGCAGCATTAAATCATAAATGCTCGTTAGCGATGTGAAAAGCAAATAATCGAATTCCGTCAACAGGTTTTCCGACGTGAGTTTGATCACGTAATGGCGGTCCTGGACTGTAAACGGAATAAGCACAAGCCTGCCTTTTTGATCATAGTAGACGTCTTTACGGTTAAGACGGGACTGAACGTCCGCCGCATCAGGCATATGCTCCGTCAAGCGGTCCTTATCCGATTGTGCGGAATAGTCGCACAAGGAAGCCGTGACATTCATTTTTTCTCCATAAGCGGCCAGCAGTCTGCTGATGCCTTCCGCATAAGCTTCTGTACTTCCATAATATACATGGATCGGTTCATTTTTCAACAGATATTGATAGGTTTTCAGTTTTTCAAGATAGGAGTGAAGCATTTCGTTATTTTCTTCTAAAATTTCCCGCGTATCCGTCTCTAATTCATTGCCGGCGAGCTTTTTGATATACGCGCTCAAAAAGATAAACGCATCAATAAGGGCAAAGCAGACGGCAACAATCAAATATTGTCTCCATGCGGCAAAGAGCGATTCGGGATCATATGTCCAATAGACCATGGCGCCTACTACAAATAGTAAATACCACGTTTTACGGATGGCAAACATTTTTTCTTTTACCTTTGCTTCATACCGCCAGGATGCGTACACATATAAAATGAGTGCGGCCGCCATCGTCCACACCATGATCTGAAAAAACAAAAGCATGAGCATCCCTCACAATTCGAAAAATGGTCTGCTATGTTCATTCTATGTCATGACATCATTTTCCTGTCACAAAAAAAACCGCTTCTGTAAAGAAGCGGATGTCATCAGAAAAAGAGATCTAAGATGAAAAAGGCGATGGCGCCGAGTGTACCTGCAATCGGCAGGGTGATGACCCATGTAATAAGCATCCGTTTAGCCGTTCCCCAGTTTACGCCTTTTACGCGGTGGGAAGCGCCCACACCGAGAATGGAAGACGAAATGACGTGCGTCGTGCTGACAGGGAGATGAATAAACGTGGCCCCGAAAATAATGGCTGCGCCGGTTAAGTCGGCAGATACGCCGTTTACCGGACGGATTTTCATAATTTTTCCGCCGACGGTTTTAATGATTTTCCAGCCGCCGATGGATGTGCCGAGACCCATTGCCAGGGCGCAAGAGAGCTGCACCCAAAAAGGAATGGCATCACTTTTATGTAAATTGGCCGTCATAAGCGCCATCGTAATGATACCCATCGCTTTTTGCGCGTCGTTTGTTCCGTGTGTATAGGATTGAATGGCAGCCGTCAAAATCTGCACTCTGCGGAAGCGTTTATTTGTTTTCGCCAGATTGCTGTCTTTAAAAATCAGCTTCACGATCGAATATACGATAAAGCCGAGAACAAAGGCGATAATCGGCGATAAAATAAGTGCTTCGATAATCTTAATGAACCCTTTATAATTAAGCGTCGCAAAACCTGACGCTGCAATGGCCGCTCCGGCGATCGCTCCGATAATCGCATGTGAAGAGCTGCTCGGAATGCCGAAATACCATGTGATCAAGTTCCAGGCGATTGCGGCGAGTAGAGCCGCCAGAATGACAACTGACCCGTTGTCTAATGTATAAGGATTCACAATGTCCTTCGTAATGGTTTTCGCCACACCGGTAAATGTCATCGCTCCGAGAAAGTTCATGATGGCGGCCATGACGATTGCGTGCCGCGGCTTCAGCGCTTTTGTCGAAACTGAGGTGGCGATTGCGTTTGCGGTATCGTGAAATCCGTTAATGAAGTCAAATACCAAAGCGCATATGACAATTAATATCGTTAAAAGTAATAGAGTATCCATTATAACCCCTCGTTACGCGTTTTTCATAATAATGGTTTCAAGGTTATTGGCAACGCTTTGGCAAGAGTCGGCAATTTCCTCAAGCGTTTCGTAAATCTCGCGGTACTGAATCACTTTAATCGGATCGGTTTCTGTGCCGAACAGATTTTTTAATGATTTACGGTGCAGGTTATCACAGCTGTGCTCGTATTCCTTAATTTTAATGGCGTGAGGGTGAATGTCCTTCAATCGGTTTTCTGCAAGCAGCTCAATCGTGATTAAAATTTCCTTCGCGCACTCTCTGATGTATCCGCTGAACTTATCGATATGCTCATCTGAAGAAGTGATCGAGAAAATCTCCATCATTGCTGAAAAATGTTCGATTCCGTCAAGCACGTCATCGAGGCTGTTTGTCAGCTCAAGGATGTCTTCACGTTCAATGGGAGTGATAAAAGCTTTGTTCAGCTCTTTAATCATGACATGAACATGATTATCTCCTTTTGTTTCAAACTCTTTTAACGTATCGGCAAATTCCTTTAAAGTCGTCTGGTTCGTCACTTTAAAGTTGACAAAGTATTCTGCGGTTTCGTCTATGTTTTTTGCGATTTCTGTTAAAAGGAGTGAGAACTTATCTTTTTTTCTTTTTATCATTAAAAACCCTCCATTGTTTGAATGAGACAATGCACACATCAAATTATTATATAGCCTTTTGTCGAAAAAAAACAGATAAAGTCGAAAAAAACGCCTCTTGATTTTTTCGTAAAAACGTGTCTCATCCTGTTTTTCTTATGTTACCCACTTCGCCAAAAAAACGTAACATACTTCGAATTCAGACATCTTGCTTAAAAAGTATAACAAAAGATGTGAATTTGCTGTCAACTTTTGCACGTGATTTTGCCAGAAAAAAAACGGCTCCCGTAAAAGGAACCGTTTTTGTCAGTTTTTTCTGCCGTTTTTCAGCCAAAAATAAAGCGGCAGCCCGGCGAGGCCGATCAAGAGGGACAGCGCGCAGCTCAGTGTATCTGTAATGATCGTGCTGATCAGCACAAACAGTGAACCCGCGATGGCCAAAACAGGAATGATCGGATACAAAGGCACGCTGTAGGCGCGCGGTTTTCCGCCGCTTTTTTTTCTGAGGATAAACACGGCGAAAAAAGCCATGACGTAAAAAATATAAATCATGAAAATAGAGATCTCAGACAGCTTATCGGGATTGCTGGCGATCATGAAAATAATGGCCAGCGCGATCTGAAATGACACGGCAATCCACGGGGTGCGGAATGTCGGATGCACCCGCGAAATCTGTCCGGCAAACGGCAGCTGTTTCCGTTCCGCCATCGCAAACGAGACACGCGGAAAAGCGAGAATCTTTCCGTTTAAACAGCCGAAGATGCTGACGATGATTCCGACGCTGATCAATTTTCCCCCGATGTCGCCAAACAGCATTCCGGCAGCGGTGCCGGTCGCATTTTCACCGAGTTTGACGATGTCGGTCGCAGGAAGAATGTGCAGCAGCGCAAAGTTAATGAAAAGATAAATGGCGGTGACGACCAAGAGTCCGCCCGTCATCGCTCTTGGGAGCAGCTTTTCCGGATTTTTCATTTCGCCGCCGAGTGCCGCAAGCAGAATCCATCCGTCATAAGCAAACAAGGTGGCCAGTATGGCGGCGCCGAAATTCATTTCCGACATGCTGCTTGTGACGGCTGTGAAAATATGCTGATCGCCTTTCCAAAGGCCGAACACGATCATGCAGATAATCGGAATCAATTTGCCGACAGTCGTAATTCCCTGTACGATGCCGCCATATTTCGTTCCGATAATGTTAATGATGCTTAAAAATAAAACGGCTGAAATCCCGATTAATTTAGACCAGCCGGAATCCCAATTGAACAAGTGCGCCATCAAAGAGCCGAAATACAAGCCGATTGCTCCGATAATGGCGGGGCCGTAAATGATAATTTGAACCCATCCGCACAAAAAGCCCCAAAATTCGCCGTACACTTCTTCCAGATATGTATAAAGTCCGCCCGTTTTCGGAATCTGAGTGCCGATTTCCGCAACGGTCAAGCCGCCGGCAAGCGTCAAAATGCCTCCTAACAGCCACGCGATAAGCGCGGTTTTCGCATCACCGGAGTAGGCAAGCACGGCGCCTGGTTTCATAAATACGCCGGAACCGATGATGGTGCCGATAACAAGTGAGAGGGCGATGGTAAGGCCGATCTCTTTTTTAAGTCCATTCTCTTCAATCTGCATATCCTTTCCCTCCAGATGTAAAATCGTTATGCTGAAAAAACTATTTTCCATATTGTAAACCCTAATTGCTGAAACACGAATAAAATAAATTTTCTGATTTTGGTGTTTTGCCTAAAAGATAAAGGTTTATGCTTTTGAGAAGGAAAAAATACTGTTTTAAAAGCGAACATTAATGGTTTTTTAATATCAAAAGTTCGTTATTTTGAGAGCGGCAGTCTGCAGACCGTCTGTGAAGCAGATGGGTTGACTTTACGATCCGGATAACATAAATTGTATATATAAAATATCTCGAAATCGAGATAATTGACTGGAGGATAACATAATGAAAGTTAATGGAATACACCATGTATCAGCATTGACGGCTGATGCGCAGAAAAATTTAGATTTTTATCGAAATATCCTGGGGCTGAAGCTTGTGAAAAAATCGGTAAACCAGGATGAACCGACGATGTATCACTTATTTTACGGTGATGAATCAGCCAATCCGGGATCGGAATTGACGTTTTTCGAGATTCCGCGGATCGCGCCGTTCCATGCGGGGACAAACAGTATTTCTTCAATCGGCCTGCGTGTTCCGGATGCACAAGCGCTTCAATATTGGAAAAAACGATTTGAAGAGCATCAGGTCTCTCACGGTGAGATCGTGAAAATAGCGGGCAGGGACACACTCGCTTTTCAGGATCATGAAGGACAGCGGCTTGTGCTGACAGCTGACGAAAAAGGAAAAGACATCGGTGAAGCGGTGAAGCAAAGCGGCATACCGGAAGAATATTCTTTCCGCGGTCTTGGTCCCGTTGAATTGACCGTCCCGTATGCAGAACCGACGCTGCGAGTGTTAACCGATGTGCTGGGCTTCACTGAAATCGGGAAAGAAACACATGAAGACCGGGGCACGGTTACGGTGCTCGAATCCGGAAACGGTGGCGCGCGTACAGAAGTCCATCTCATTGAAAGAAACGATCTTCCGCGCGAGCGTCCTGGAAAAGGCAGCGTGCACCATGTGGCCTTCCGTGTTCAGAATGAGGAGGAGCTTGCTTTATGGCACCGCATCATTACGAAAGAAGGTTTCAGCAACTCAGGCATTGTAGAGCGTTATTATTTCAAAGCGCTGTACTTCCGGGAACCGAACGGAATTCTGTTTGAATTGTCAACGGACGGTCCGGGATTTATGGTTGATGAAAAACCTGAAGAGCTAGGCAAAACGGTTGCGCTCCCGCCTTATCTCGAACACCGCCGTTCTGAAATAGAAGCGCGGCTGAAACCGATTCAGTAAATCAGAAATAATGACAGATGCCTTCCGGCTTGACGGGGGCATCTTTTTTTTGCTTTTTTACCCGTTTTGTCATTCTTTTTACCTATTTGTAAACGGCAAAATAATTGTCTTTGTTTATTAATAAATTTTTCACATTTGGTTGTTACACTTGTTCAAAGTTAAACAAAAGGAGTGAAAACACAGGTGAAAATGAAAAAACGCGAGATAGACGCAGTCTTAATCCTCATTTTACTCGCTTCCGCATTCTTGAATATGTACAACATCTGGAATGACGATACGGTGAATCCTTATTACACCGCAGCGGTAACGAGTATGCTTCAAAGCTTTCATAATTTCTTTTACGCTTCATTTGACGCAGCCGGATTTATCACGGTAGATAAACCGCCTGTTACATACCAGATTCAAACGATCAGCGCGCTGATATTCGGTATGCACGGGTGGAGTGTCATCCTGCCTCAGGCATTGGCGGGGGTAGGTTCAGTTCTATTCATGTACTTATTAATAAAGCCGACGTTCAGAAAAACGGCGGCGCGCATCGCTTCGTTTGTCATGGCGTGTACACCGATTGCTGTAGCCGTAGCGCGCACAAACAATGTCGATGCTTTACTGGTCTTTTTCCTCTTGTTCGCCACATGGCTTCTCTTTAAAGCGATTCGAAAAGGAAAACTGATCTGGCTTTTGGCGGCATTTTTTGTCGTCGGAGTAGGCTTTAACACAAAAATGCTTCAGGCTTATATGATCTTACCGGCCTTCTTGCTGTTCTATATGATGGCGGCAAATACCGCGATTAAGAAAAAAATCATTTCACTGGTAAGCGCGCTGGCCGTATTAGCAGCCGTTTCATTGTCATGGCCGCTCATTGTTGACAATATTCCTGCCGGCAAAAGGCCATATGTCGGAAGCAGCCAGACAAACTCCGTATTGGAATTGGCTTTCGGATATAACGGGATTCAGCGGCTGACGGGGCAAAGTTCCGGCGGCGGCCAGGGCGGGCCCGACGGAAACGCATCGAAAGGGATGTCTTCTTCCGGCGGTTCTTCACAAATGCAAAAACCGGCCGGCCAGTCAGCAAGCGGAGACAAATCACAAACCGGCAGTATGACGGCACCTCCATCTAACGGACAAATGCCAAGCGGCGGTCAAGGAGGCCCTCCAAGCGGCGGAGACGGCGGAAAAGGCGGTCCTGGCGGAGGAAAAAGCGGTACAGGCACCGGCTCGAAAATGCAGTCAGGATCAGGAATGTTCGGTACGGGAACACCCGGTCCGCTGAGACTCTTCCAACAAGAATTATCTGATCAGATCAGCTGGCTCCTGCCGTTTGCGATTTTTGGACTGGCCGGTTTATTGATCGCCGGAGCGAGAGAAAGAAGAAGATTATCAGCAGAACAGAAGGAAACGATCTTTTGGGCAGCTTGGCTTGTGCCGATTGCCGGATTCTTCAGTGTGGCGGAATTTTTCCACCATTATTATCTCATTATGCTGGCGCCTCCGATTGCTGCTCTTACCGGTGCGGGATGGGTCGCCCTCGTTCATCTGTACCGCAAGCAGGCGGGATGGAAAACTTGGCTATTGCCGGCCGCTATTCTTGTGACAACCGGATTTGAGCTGTTTATCCTTAGAAACTACAATGATCAAATCGGCGCAGGCTGGAGCATCGGAGCAGGCGTTCTCGGCGCAGTGGCGGCAATCGCCCTGTTCGTATTCAAACAGCGCCAAAAACCGCTCAGTTACTATGTTTCACTTGCAGCCCTTCTCGTCTTGATGGTGATGCCGATTTATTGGGCGAGCACACCGCTTCTGTACGGAGGCAACAGCTCATTGCCTGAAACAGGCCCTCAGCTTGCGTCAGCAGGCGGAAAAGGCATGGGAATGGATAACGCATCTGTCAATACAAAACTGATCAACTATTTAGAGAAACATAACGCCGGAGCGGATTATCTATTTGCTGCAACCGATTCCAACACAGCTGCGCCTTACATTATAAAAACGAAAAAAGCGGTCATGGCGATCGGCGGATTCAGCGGGTCTGACCCGGCCATTACGCTGACTCAATTTAAAAAGCTCGTAAAAGAAGGGAAAGTAAAATACTTCTTAACATCCGGAATGGGAAAAGGCGGAAACAACGATATTGTTGAATGGGTTGAGAAAAACGGAAAGAAAGTATCTTCATACAAATGGCAATCAAGCACAGATCAGAAAACGAAAAATCATGATGCAGCTGATACAAAAAGCAGCAAGGCCGCGGGTAAAAACAGCCGAATGAGCGGCGGGCCGGGCGGAATGAATCAGTCAGCTTCACTATACGAACTTCAATCTGATGAATAGGAGGAAAAAACATGAGCAGACATATTCAATATTCAATAGTCGTCCCGGTTTATAACGAGGAACTCGTCATTCAGACAACCTATCAGCGCCTGAAAGAAGTCATGGATCAAACAAAAGAGCATTATGAATTGATCTTTGTCAATGATGGAAGCAAAGACCGCAGTATTGAGATTTTAAGAGAGCAAAGTCTGATTGATCCGAGAGTGAAAATTATTGATTTTTCCAGAAACTTCGGACATCAGATCGCGATCACAGCGGGCATGGATTATGCAGAGGGGAATGCAATCGCCGTCATTGACGCCGATTTGCAGGACCCTCCTGAATTAATCCTTGATATGATTGAACAGTGGAAAGAAGGCTACGATGTGGTGTACGCCGTCAGAACGAAACGAAAGGGAGAAACCTTTTTCAAGAAACAGACGGCCTCTCTGTTTTACCGGCTGCTGCGGAGCGTGACTGATATTGATATTCCGCTCGACACCGGAGATTTCCGCCTGCTGGACAGAAAAGTCTGTGATGAGATGAAAAGATTAAAAGAAAAAAATCCTTTTGTCAGAGGACTCGTCAGCTGGGTCGGCTTTAAGCAGACTGCTGTAGAATATGAACGAGATGAGCGGCTTGCGGGGGAAACGAAATACCCGCTTAAAAAAATGCTGAAGCTTTCCATGGACGGGATCACAACGTTCTCTCATAAACCGCTCAAGGCGGCAAGCTATGCGGGAATGCTCATGTCCGGAGCGGGTTTTCTCTATATGTTTATCGTTTTATACATGAAGCTTTTTACAGACAGCACCATTACGGGCTGGTCCTCTCTGATTGTGATACAGCTGTTATTCAGCGGCATCGTTTTATTAATGCTCGGAATGATCGGCGAATATATCGGAAGGATTTATGACGAAGCAAAAGATCGTCCGCTCTATATCGTGCAAAAAGCGTACGGTATGAAAAACGAAAAGATTTATCGGGACCAGCATATGTCTTAACAAACACCCTGTCCGGCCGGCGGACAGGGTGCTTTTATGTAAAATAAAAGCCGCGGGATGACAGAATGTCCCGCGGCTTTTTTCATTCATCTGCGGCCGGTCTGCGTGTGCAGAGAGCGCATGATCAGTCCGGTTCCCGAAAGGTTCAGTAAAATGCTTGCACCAAGCGTCATTCCCCAAGCAGCGTTTTGCTGAGGAAGCTGAATGCTCAGCTGCAGCAAGATCAGGCCGGTAACGACCAGCAAAAGTCCGGTTTGTTTCATGTGTATGTATCCTCCTTTGCACACTGAGTCATACGGCTGATCCAGGCCTAAAGTTTCAGCTGTATATAAAAAAATCCAAGGCGGCTGCCTTGGATTTTTGTTAAGAAGATGTTTCTTCTTTTTGAGTCAGTTTCATTTTTTTCGTCATTTCCTTGCCGTTTCTGATAATCTTCACGTCAACGGTGCTGCCGACTTTCGTATTCTTGTAGAGAATATTGCGAAGTTCGCTGCCCGTGTCAGTTTCTTTCCCTTTTAAGCTGATAATGATGTCTTCTGCTTTTAATCCGGCTTTGGCAGCAGGGGATCCCTGCGCCACTTCGCGAATGTAAACCCCTTTATTCAGCTGTTTGCCGAAGAGGCCGAGTGTGCCTTCCTGATAGTTTTGCGGCACTTGTTCCAAGTCGATCATGCTCACGCCGATATAAGGGCGCTCCACCTGTCCTTTCGTGAGAAGCTCTTCGGCGATCGGTTTTACATCGTTGCTCGGAATGGCAAAGCCGATGCCTTCTACATCATTTTCGCTGATTTTCATGCTGTTGATGCCGATGATTTTGCCGTCTGTATTCAAGAGCGGTCCGCCGCTGTTTCCGGGATTGATGGCGGCATCGGTTTGGATGACGTTGATGCTTGACTCACCGGCTGACGTGGAGATCGAGACGGTTCTGTTTAAGCCGCTCACGATGCCCTGTGTGACGGTGCGGGAAAGGTCTTTTCCGAGCGGATCACCTATGGCGATGACGGATTCACCCGTTCTGAGAGCGGATGAGCTGCCGAAGCTTGCCGTTTTTGTTACGTGTTTATCACTGATTTCTAAAACGGCCAAGTCTGTCAGAGAGTCGCTGCCGACGAGTTTAGCTGTTACATCGGTGCCGTCATATAATGACACTTTAAGGGAAGAGGCGCCTTCGACCACGTGGTTATTCGTAATGATATACGCTTTGCCGTTTGCTTTCTTAAAAATAACGCCTGAACCCGATCCCGTTTCCGCATCATCACCCGATGAATTAGAGTTTGAATCTGAGCTTGATCCGAATCCGAATAAATCGGAACTGCTTTGCTGCTTTTGCAGATTAGTGATTCCGACGATCGCCGGTGAAATGTCTTCCACCATATTCGAAATGCTGCTTGAATTTGCCGATGAGCTGTTTGCCGATTTGCCGCTGCCGGATTCAGAAGATGTCTGCTTAGCGGTTACCGATGACGTTTCCTGAGCGGGAGCCGGATTGGAAGTATCTTGAGTCTGATGGTCTCCAAGCGGCGTAAATGTATAGATGCCGAGGGCGAGCCCTCCGCCGATCACTCCGCCGAGAAGCGGTCTGAACCAGCCGAAGCTTCGTTTTTTCTTGTCCTCGTCCGGCGCGGAATATCCGGCCGGCTGCGGGTTTTCTTTTACTAAAAGGACTTCCTGTTCTTTTTGGTCTGTCCGATTTTCATCACGATAGTTATCCATCATGTTCACTCCGTTTCTCTATTTCATCATAGCATGATTTGCCTATTATTACTGACTCCATCTTAAACAAAAAGTGTGGGATAATAATGAAAAGATTGTGGGAAATTGTGAAAAAGACGAAATCGGACGGCGGCGCTTTATATTGACAATTTCCATCGGATTTGAAATAATAAATGGGATATTATGTTCAATCCTTCACATGAAAAGATATAAAAAATTTTGTCAAGCTAATGGGGGAAATCTGTTAGCTTTTTCACTTTGTCAAATAGTAAGAAAGGAGCTGTCAAATGAAAGAAAAACATCACTGGATCATTTCTCTGCTTGCTGTGCTGGCTGTCGGGCCGGGGCTGATGTCGAATACCGCTCTTTCGGCTGCCCAAAGCCTTGTCCGGCAGACGGTCGGCGGAGAAAACTTTGACTCTTTTCATCCGATTATTATTGGTAATATGGCATTTGCCTTATTCGTGCCGGCAGGGCCGTATTTAAGAAAAAGATTCGGCTCCCGGCCTGTCTATATGATTTCGATGGCCGCGGGTGTCATCGGAGCGCTGCTTGCTGCTGTGACAAATGATATTTATCCGCTCGCCGCGGGCCGTTTTTTACAGGGAGCTGCGGCGGGCACTATGCTGATGATTATGATTCCGATGCTGGTGCTTTCGTTTCCGATTGAACGCCGGAATTATGCATTATTTGTGTTAATCGGCGGATTTTACGGGTCCGTCATTATGGGGACCGTTTTAGGCACGGCGGCGGCAAGCGCCGGCCATTGGCATTGGCTGTTCGGCATTTTTGGCCTGCTGTCTTTTTTCGGCCTCATTTTCAGTTATATGTGGCTGCGGGATGACGCTCATAAAAATACTGAAAAATCTCCATTTGACGGCATCGGTTTTCTGTTAGCGGGTGGATCAGCCGTGCTGACCGCCTATACTTTTATTCATCTGCCGAAATGGGGCTTTTCATCATGGCAGACATTGGCGGGATTTGGAGGAAGCATCGTCATTCTGCTGATCCTGCTGATTATGCAGTACAGAAACGAACATGCGCTGATTTCGATTAAACTTATGCTGATTCCAAAGCCGATTTTGGGTGTTTTCATGATCGCTGCGGGCAGTATTTCCATAGCGGTCAGTCTTTCTGCATTTCACGGGGAGCTTCAGACCGCATATCACATGTCACAAACTCAACTGATATTCTTATATGCGAGCCTTTTGGGAGGCGTGGCCATCGCCGCTGTTATCAGTGCATTAGCATATGATAAAGTCGGTCCGGGCATGCTCGGCATAACAGGCTCTGTTATACTGGTGTTCGTGAATTTCCAATGGATGACGGCGGGTCATCATATACCGTTTATTCTATTTGCGGCGCTTTTCGTGATGCTGGCGGCCGGGACAGGGCTTATCGTAGCAGCCGGACTGATGGGCGCCGCGTTGGGCGGACCGCTTCCGGAACTGGTGAAACGCATGACGGCCGTTCAGTTTTTAAGGCTGTTCATTTATATGGGCGCACCTGTTTTAATAGGATATTTTACGAAAAGAGATGCTTCCGGCATGCTTCGGGGCGCGCGCGGCACACAATCGCCGCATGACCTGCTGATGGGGACATACAGCGATTTGTTTCTTATTGCTTTCATCTTAAGCTTGCTTTTAGTGTGTTTATCATTTGTCATGAATGCGACCGGCATGGGACATAAGCTGGCGCATAAACCGCATGCCGTCCGTAAGCAGGCGGTTGAAGAGCCTTCGCTGCAGACTCCTGAACCGATCAGGCATCAGGTTATTCCCGATCGCGAATACAGAAGTGCGGTCAGACAGTTTCGGGGTCACCCTATAAACAAAAACGGTATGTAACTTTTTCTATCAGCAAACCCTTTTCCCGGTGAAAAGGGTTTGTTTTTTCCCATAATGGCAGAATGGTATATTGCATGTTTCATCCTTTTTTAATATAATTTGTTAGAATATTCGTAATTTAATATCGAAATTTTAAGTAAAAAAGGAGGCATTACATGAAACTGTATCTATCTGTGGATATGGAAGGGATTTCCGGACTGCCTGATGAAACATTTGTCAATTCCCGCATGCACAATTATGAGCGCGGCAGGGTTCTGATGACCGAAGAAGCAAACTGGTGCATCGCAGAAGCGTTTAATAACGGATGCACGGAAGTGACCGTGAATGACAGCCACTCAAAGATGAATAATCTGCTCGCGGAAAAACTTCACCCTGAGGCAGAGCTGATTACGGGGGATGTCAAGCCGTTTTCCATGATGCAGGGGCTTGATGAATCGTATTCAGGTGTGATGTTTATCGGCTATCATGCGAGAGCGTCGATGCCGGGCGTCATGTCGCACAGCATGATATTCGGCGTCCGCCACTTTTACATAAATGATAAGCCTGTCGGTGAACTGGGGTTAAATGCCTATCTCGCCGGATTTTACGATGTCCCGGTCATCATGGCTGCCGGAGATGATTGCGCCGCAAAAGAGGCGGAGGAGCTGATCCCGAATGTGACGACTGCCGCCGTCAAACAAACCATTTCAAGAACCGCGGTCAAATGCCTGTCCCCTCAAAAAGCCGGACGGCTCCTGACGGAAAAAACAGCCTATGCGCTCAAAAATAAAGATAAGGTCAAACCGCTGACTCCGCCTGAAAGACCTGTATTAGGCATTGAATTTGCCAATTACGGACAGGCTGAATGGGCCCATTTAATGCCGGGCACAGAAATCATCCCGGGAACGACAATCGTTCAATTTCAGGCAAAAGACATGCCGGAAGCCTATCAGGCCATGCTCGTCATGACAGAACTCGCTATGAGAACAACATTCTGTTAAAGGGGTGAACGGCATTGCTGCGGTATTTTATCAAACGTTTTATCGCCATGATGATGACCGTCCTCGTCATCACCACTCTGACATTTGTCATGATGAAAGTGATACCCGGCTCGCCTTTTAACGAAGAGCGGGGCACAAACGAAGCGGTCCAGCGAAATCTTGAATCCTACTACCATCTGAACGAACCTCTTATCACTCAATACGCCATCTATCTAAAATCCATTCTTACCTTTGATTTCGGTCCTTCAATCAAAAAACCGTCAGACAGTGTAAACGCCATGCTTGAACGCGGATTTCCCGTCTCCTTCGAGCTTGGGATAACGGCGATCATCATCGCTGTGATTTCCGGACTCGCGCTCGGCATAACGGCCGCTCTCAGGCGCGGCGGCTTTCTCGATTATGCGGCCATGAGCCTTGCGGTGCTCGGGATTTCCATTCCGAATTTTATAATGGCTACGCTGCTGATTCAGCAATTTGCGGTTCATCTGAAATGGTTTCCGGCAGCTACCTGGACGAGTCCCGTTCACATGGTTCTGCCGACTGTTGCGCTTGCCGTCGGTCCCATGGCCATTATCGCGCGGCTGACAAGATCAAGCATGGCCGAAGTGTTGACTCAGGATTACATCCGCACGGCAAAAGCAAAGGGGCTTTCTCCCGTCAAAATTGTGATCAAACACGCATTGAAAAACGCACTTATGCCTGTTGTGACAGTACTCGGGACGCTTGCCGCAAGTATTTTAACGGGCAGTTTCGTCATCGAGAAAATTTTTGCCATACCGGGAATGGGCAAATATTTCGTAGAAAGCATCAATCAGCGCGATTACCCGGTCATCATGGGAACGACCGTATTTTACAGTGTGATTCTGATCGTCCTGCTGTTTCTGGTTGATTTGGCATACGGCCTGTTAGACCCGCGCATAAAACTTCATAAGAAAGGGTGATCCTGATGAATCTCCCGCAAGAAACGGTAAAACACACAGAAGTGCCTGATGACTGGTTTCAGCCGGGCGCGGAAAGAAAGGGTGAAACCGAGTCGGTCAAGCGTCCGAGCCTGTCTTACAGTCAGGATGCGTGGCGGCGGCTTAAAAAGAACAAATTGGCGATGGCCGGACTTGTGATATTATGCTGCCTGTTTCTAGCGGCTGTGTTCGGCCCGCTGATATCACCGCACAGCGTGACAAGGCAGACGCTCGCCGAGCAGAATCTTCCGCCGTCTTTTTCACACTGGTTCGGAACCGATGAACTTGGCCGGGACGTGTTTACAAGAACGTGGTACGGAGCGAGGATCTCTTTATTTGTCGGTGTGATGGCGGCGCTGATCGACTTTTTGATCGGCGTTATCTACGGAGGCGTCGCCGGCTACAAAGGGGGCCGGACAGACAGCGCCATGATGAGAATCATCGAGGTTCTCTACGGTTTGCCTTATCTGCTCGTTGTCATTTTGTTAATGGTGCTGATGGGGCCGGGGCTCAGTTCCATTATCGTCGCTCTGACAGTGACGGGATGGGTCGGCATGGCGCGGATTGTGAGAGGGCAGGTGCTGAGGATGAAGCATGATGAACACGTATTGGCATCGAAAACATTTGGAGCGAAAACATTTCGGATCATTAAGAAAAATCTGCTGCCGAATACGATGGGAGCCATTATTGTCCAAATGACGCTGACGGTGCCGGCGGCGATTTTTGCGGAATCATTTTTAAGTTTTCTCGGACTCGGCATTCAGGCGCCGTTTGCAAGCTGGGGAGTCATGGCAAACGACGGGCTGCCGGCGATTTTATCAGGCCATTGGTGGCGGCTGTTTTTTCCCGCTTTTTTCATTTCCTTAACGATGTACGCGTTTAACGTGCTTGGAGACGGCTTGCAGGACGCGTTAGACCCGAAACTGAGGAGGTAGGAAAAATGGCGCAGCAAGTTCTTTCCGTTCAAAATCTGCATGTTACTTTTTCAACATACGGAGGCACTGTAAAAGCCGTCAGAGGCGTCAGCTTCGATTTATATAAAGGTGAAACGTTTGCGATCGTCGGTGAATCGGGATGCGGAAAAAGCGTGACGTCACAAGCCGTGATGGGTCTTCTTCCGAAACATTCGGCAAAGATTGAATCCGGAAGCATACAATTTAAACAGAAAGACCTTTGCCGAATGTCGGATCGGGAAATGCGGGGAATCCGGGGGCGCGATATTTCTATGATCTTTCAGGACCCGATGACGGCGCTCAATCCGACTTTGACCATAGGGGATCAGCTCTCAGAAGCGCTGTTGGAACACCGCGCCATGACAAGAAAACAAGCTGAATCCGAGGTTCTCGCCATGCTGGATCTGGTCGGTATCCCGGACTCGAAATCCCGCCTGAAGCAGTACCCCCACCAATTAAGCGGGGGCATGCGGCAGCGGATCGTGATCGCGATGGCTCTGATCTGCGAGCCGGAAATTATGATCGCCGATGAACCGACAACGGCTCTTGATGTGACAATTCAAGCACAAATCCTTGAATTATTTAAGAAGATTCAAAGAAAAACAGGCGTGTCTATTATTCTGATCACCCACGATCTCGGCGTCGTCGCTCAGACCGCCGACAGAGTCGCCGTTATGTATGCGGGGAAAATCGCCGAAATCGGCACGAGGCATGATATTTTTTACCATCCGGCTCATCCATACACAAAGGGGCTGCTTCGTTCAGTGCCGCGGCTGGATATGGAAGATAGTGAGCTTTCGCCGATTGACGGGACGCCGCCTGATTTATTCGATCCGCCGCCGGGCTGCCCGTTTGCCGCCCGCTGCCCGGACAGGATGATCGTCTGTGAAAAGGTATACCCGGCAACAACCGTGAAATCCAAAAGCCATATCGTCAACTGCTGGCTTCAGGATCACCGTGCAGAGCGGCTGAAGCAGCAGCTGACTGCAGCAGAGGAAAAAGGGGGATTGAAATGAAAAAGAGATGGGCGATTGGTGTGATTGCTGTTGTTTCGTTTGCTCTGATGGGCTGTACAGCCAATGAACAGGCGGGGACAGAACCCGGCAAAGCAAAAGAACAGGGGGGAGAGACGGTGCTGCGGCTCAATAACGAAAATGAGCCGACCTCACTTGATCCGCCGATCGGATTTAATAATGTTTCCTGGCAGCCGCTGAATAACATCATGGAAGGATTGACGAGGCTCGGAAAAGATAATAAGCCCGAACCGGCCATGGCGGAAAGCTGGAAGGTGTCCGCTGATAAGCTGACATATACCTTCAATATCCGAGATAACGCCGAATGGACAAATGGCGATCCCGTCACGGCGGAAGACTTCGTGTACGCCTGGAAGCGGATGCTCGATCCGAAAACGGGCGCATCTTCCGCTTTTCTGGGCTATATGATCAAAGGCGGAGAAGAATTTAACAGCGGAAAAGGCAAAAAAGAAGACGTGAAAGTCACGGCAAAGGATAAAAAAACGCTTGTCGTCACATTGGCGGCCCCGCAGGATTATTTTTTGAGCGTCGTGTCCAATCCGGCGTATTTCCCGATTAATGAGAAGGTCGCCAAGGCTGATCCGAAATGGTTCACTGAAGCAAAAACTTTTGTCGGCAACGGGCCGTTCAAACTGACGGAATGGAAGCATGACGACAGCATGACGATGGTCAAAAACGAGACGTATTGGGATAAAAAGACGGTGAAACTGGATAAAGTGACATGGGCGATGGTCAGTGACCGGAATACCGACTATCAGATGTTCCAGTCGGGGGATTTGGATACCGCCTTTGTGCCGGCAGAGCTGAGCGAGCAGCTGATGGGAGGAAAAAATGTCCGCACGTGGGATCAGGCCGGACTCTATTTCTATCGTTTTAACGTTAAAATGGAGCCGTTTCAAAATGAAAAGATCAGAAAAGCGTTCGCGGCAGCGATTGATCAGAAAGAAATCACGGATTATGTGACCAAAAACAGTGAAAAGCCGGCACATGCCTTTGTATCCCCGGGATTTACTCAGCCTGACGGGAAAGATTTCCGCGAAGCGGGCGGCAGTTTACTAACTCCGGATGAATCAGAAGCCAAAAAACTGCTGGAAAAAGGCATGGCAGAAGAGCATTATGACAAGCTGCCCGCCGTTACATTGACATACAGCACAAAACCGGAGCATAAGAAAATAGCGGAAGCGATTCAGCAGAAGCTCAAAAGTGTGCTCGGTATAGACGTTAAACTCGCCAATATGGAATGGAACGTCTTTTTAGAAGAGCAGAAAGGACTGAAGTTCCAGTTCTCTCAAAGCTCATTTTTACCGGATTACGCAGATCCGATCAGTTTTCTTGAGGCTTTCCAAACGGATAATTCCATGAACCGCACCGGCTGGGGCAGCGCGGCATACGACGGCTGCATCAAGCAGGCAAAACAGGAAGCCGATGCCAAAAAACGTTTTGCGCTCATGCATAAAGCGGAAAAGCTGCTCATGAACGAGGCTCCGATCATTCCGATTTACTTTTACAATCAGGTGCATCTGCAGAACAGCGGCGTGAAGGGCATTGTCCGGCACCCCGTCGGTTACATTGATCTGAAATGGGCGGAAAAGTCCTGATCTTACAGCGGAAACATATGCCGCTCTTTTGCCGTTAAAGGAGCGGCGTGTTTCACTTTTCAATCCGGAAAGGAGATTGAAAAAGTCATGAACCATAAACCGAAAGCACTGCAAAAAGGCGACACGGTCGGTGTGATTGCGCCCGCAAGCCCGCCTGAGAGCGGGACGCTGCAAACCGCGCTGCTGTTTTTAGAGAATGAGCTTGGCCTCCAAGTGAAACTCGGCCGGGCGCTGAAGACCCGTCACGGCTATTTGGCGGGAGAAGACCGGGCGCGCCTCGATGATCTCCATGATATGTTTAGTGATCAGAATGTCAAAGCGGTGATATGCGCGTGCGGAGGATTCGGCACGGGCCGCATTGCCGCCGACATCGATTTCGGCTTAATCCGCCGCAATCCGAAAATTTTCTGGGGATACAGCGATATTACTTTTTTACATACCGCCATTCATCAAAATACGGGGCTCGTCACATTTCACGGCCCGATGCTGAGCACGGATGTCGGGCTTGAAGATGCTGAACCCCTGACAAAAGCGTCGTATCATCAGCTTTTTACTGAAACGGAATTCACCTATACGGAGGACATTTCTCCGCTGGAGGTGCTGACAGGCGGAAGGGCCGAGGGAGAGCTTGCGGGCGGCAATCTGTCGCTCATTACGTCCACACTCGGCACGCCGTTTGAAATTGATACGAAAGACAAATTGCTGTTTATCGAGGATATTGATGAGGAGCCGTATCAAATCGACAGGATGCTGAATCAATTAAAGATGGCCGGAAAACTGTCAGACGCAGCCGGAATACTGGTCTGTGATTTTCACCAATGCGAACCGAAGCATAAAGAAAAGTCGCTTACTTTAGAGCAAGTGCTGAACGATTACATTGTCAAATCAGGGAAGCCTGCGCTCAAAGGCTTTAAAATCGGCCATTGTTCACCGAGCTTCGCCGTTCCGATCGGAGCCCGCGCGGTTATGGATACGGCAGCCAAAGCGGTAACGATTGAATCAGGGGTTTCCGGAAGGGAGTGATCAGGCGTGAGGATTACAGATATTCAAACGGGACGGATGTCCGTGCCGCTGAAAAAGCCGTTTAAGACCGCTTTGCGCACGGTTTACAATGCTGAATCGGTCATTGTGAAGCTCACATTTGACAACGGTCTGACCGGCTGGGGCGAGGCGCCGCCGACGGTTGTCATTACAGGCGACAGCACGGACGGTATTGAAAGCGCCGTCCGCGATGTGCTGAAGCCCGCTCTCTTGGGGCGGAGCCTTTCCGGCATAGAAGCTGTTTTGTATGATATCAGCCGGCTGTTGGAAAGAAATCAAAGCGCAAAAGCCGCGGTGGATATGGCTGTATATGACGGATGGGCGCAAATGCACGGACAGCCGCTTTACCGGCTTCTCGGAGGCTATCGGAATACACTGGAAACAGATTTTACCGTCAGCGTCAATTCTCCTGAGGAGATGGCGGGGGATGCAGACCGCTATGTGAACAAAGGATTTCATATTTTAAAGATAAAAGTCGGCATAGGTGACATATCGGACGATGTTGCCCGGATTCAGGCGATCAGATCACGTGTCGGCGGAAACGTCAAACTGAGATTGGACGCCAACCAAGGCTGGACGCCGAAAGAAGCCGTGACTGCGATCCGAAAGATGGAAGACGCCGGCCTCGGCATTGAGCTGGTCGAGCAGCCTGTTCATAAAGACGATATCGCCGGGCTGAAGCAGGTCACCGATGCCGTAGACACGCCGATTATGGCGGATGAGAGCGTCTTTACTCCCCGTCAGGCCTTCCACGTGCTGCAGACGAGAAGCGCCGATTTAATCAATATTAAGCTGATGAAAGCGGGCGGCATAAAGCAGGCGGAAACAATCAATGCGATGGCCGAAACGTGCGGCGTGGAATGCATGGTCGGCAGCATGATTGAGACCAAGCTCGGCATCACCGCCGCGGCTCATTTTGCCGCGGGCAAACGGAATGTGACAAGGTTTGATTTTGATGCGCCGCTTATGCTGAAAGATGATTTGATTAAAGGCGGCATCACATACAGCGGCAGTCAGATTACGATTCCCGATGAACCGGGTCTCGGCATTACCGGGGTGTCGAAACAAGAGGAGGCGAAAAGATGAGAGCAGCCGTTACAGCGGCGGCAGCCAACGTATGGACGATGCCGTCATCTCCCCGTTCGTATGATGCGCCGATGCTTGAAAACCCGCCGCAGATCAGAAGATGGTTAGCGTCTATGGGATATGAAGAGCGGCTGCAATTATGCACAGACAACCTTGTCCAAACGCAAGCGCTTTTCGGGGAAGAGGTGATCATTCTCAAAGAGGAAGGGGAATGGGCTTTTGTCGCCGTTCCCGGCCAGCCCTCAAACAAGGATGCGCGCGGATATCCGGGCTGGATGAAAAAAAGCCAGCTTTCAAAAGACGGCTTTTATACATCTTCGCCCGCCGTATGGATTACCAAACCGACAGCTATTTTATATCACACAAACGGCGAACCGGACTTGGAAGTAAGTTTCTTAACGCGTCTTCCGGCATCAGGACGTGAGAAAGGCTTTTTTCGGGTTGTGACGCCTCTCGGAGAACGGTTCGTAAATGAAGCTGACGCAGACGAGTGCCGGCATACGAAAGGACGGGCGGCCGATGTCATCGAAACGGGCATGATGTTTCTCGGGCTTCCGTATTTATGGGGAGGACTGAGCGGTTTCGGGTTTGACTGTTCCGGGTTTATGTATTCGATATTTAAAGCAAACGGCTATACCCTTCCCCGTGATGCAAAGGACCAAGCAAAAGCCGGGTGCGGCGCGGCGGTAAACGATATCCGGCCGGCTGACCTTTTGTTTTTCGCCTATGAAGAAGGAAAAGGCGCGATTCACCATGTCGGTTTGGCGCTGGGAGACGGCCGAATGCTGCACTCCCCGAAAACGGGAAAAACAATCGAAGTGCTGTCCTTGGAAGGAACGATCTATGAAAAAGAATTATGCACCGTACGCCGCTGTATAAGCGAAAAGGGGGAATAGAAAATGACGGCATCTCCGCTCCTTGAAGTCAGCGGGCTGAAAATGCATTTTGACGCAGGAAGAAAGAAAGCCG
The DNA here is from genome assembly GCF_003047165.1 of Bacillus sp. ZY-1-1. NCBI lineage: Bacteria > Bacillati > Bacillota > Bacilli > Caryophanales > Bacillaceae > Bacillus > Bacillus sp. ZY-1-1. The sequence goes on along the minus strand of NZ_CP027061.1, from coordinate 2,655,099 downwards.
TAAAAGCAGTCGACGGTGTCAGCTTTCACATTAAAAGAGGGGAAACATTCGGACTTGTCGGAGAATCGGGATGCGGTAAATCGACGCTCGGAAGAGTTATTCTCCGTCTGTATGACCCGACGGCCGGTTCGGTATCATATGAAGGTACGGATATACACCGTGCCGCGGCCGAACAGCGGTCGGTCTTCTTCCGCAAGCTGCAGATGATTTTCCAAGACCCTTACGCCTCGTTAAATCCGCGCCTGACCGTAAGGGAAATTATTATGGAGCCGATGGAAATCCACAATCTTTACAATACAAGAAAAGCCCATATGATGATGGCGGATGAACTGCTTGAAGCTGTCGGGCTCCATCCGGATTTCGGCAGCCGGTATCCCCACGAATTCAGCGGCGGACAGAGGCAGAGAATCGGGATTGCCAGAGCGCTCTCTCTGCATCCCGAATTTATCGTGGCGGATGAGCCGATTTCCGCGCTGGATGTGTCGGTACAGGCTCAGGTCGTCAACCTATTAAAAAGGCTTCAGAAAGAGAAAGGGCTGACATTTTTATTTATCGCCCACGATTTATCAATGGTCAAGCATATCAGCGACCGGATCGGCGTGATGTATTTGGGCCGCATGATGGAAATAACAGAAAGCGCTGCGCTTTACCGGGAACCGCTTCACCCTTATACGAAGGCGCTTTTATCCTCAATCCCGATTCCTGATCCGCTTCTTGAGGACAAGCGTGAACGGATTATTCTGAAAGGGGAGCTGCCGAGCCCCCTTAACCCGCCGAGCGGCTGTGTATTCAGGACGCGGTGCCCTGAAGCGATGGAGCTCTGCGGTAAGATAACGCCTGAGCTTGAAGAAGTGAAGGCGGGGCGTTTTGTCGCCTGCCATTTATACAAAAAAGAAAGCTGACAATATAAAGTCAGCTTTCTTTTTGATTAAACCTGATGCAGAAATGACACGCAGACCGGATACGGAACCGGAATGTCGGATTGAAGCAGAGTCAATTTGCCTGTTTCCGGATCACGTTCAAACAAAACCAGATTTCCCGTTTCTTCGTTTGACGCGACAAGGAATGTCTCGGAAGGGTCAAACGCGAAATCACGCGGCCAGTTGCCTTCTGTCGGCACCCATTCAATAAGAGACAATTCACCGGAATATTGGTTGATCTTAAAGATGGCGATGCTGTCATGTCCGCGGTTGGCGGCATAAAGAAATCTGCCGTCTTTAGATATGCGGATTGCGCTGCCTTGCGATTTGTCCGTAAAGCCTTCAGGCAAAGCGGAAATGACCTGCAGCTCTCTGAATTCACCTAAGGTCGGGTTGTATTCAAGCGCGATGACTTCATTGCTGATTTCCGTCATGACATAGGCGTATTTTTCCGCCGGATGGAAAACGATGTGGCGCGGCCCTGAACCCGGTGCGAAAGAGTGAGTTTTCACCTCTGTGAGCGAACCGTTTTTCATTTGGTACGTATACAGCGTATCCGTCCCTAAATCGACGGCTGCAATGTAGTTATGCTCAGGTGTATAGCCAGCGAAATGGGTATGCGGTTTCTCTTGTCTTTCATGAGGACCTGTTCCCGTATGAGCGGCTTCGGCAGCCGGCTCCTGCAGACTTCCGTCCTCATTGACGGGAAAGGCGTGCACTTTTCCGCTGTGGTAATTAGCGGTTAACACATATTTATGTTTATTATCAATGCTGACGTGGCATGGAGACGGGCCTTCAATCAGCTGGTGGTTTACAAACGTTAATTCCCCGCTGTTCTGATGAATCTGATAGGCTGCGACGCCGCCTTTTCCGTCTGCTTTTTCAATGGAATACAGCATGCTGTTATCAGAATTCGGAGTGACGTATGTCGGGTTGCCGAGCTTTGCTGCCAGCTTCGGCCGGCTGAGCCTTTTCGCTTCTGTATCAAGTTCAAAACAATAAATGCCTTCGCTTCCGCCTTTTGTATATGTTCCCGCGTATCCTATGTACTTAGCCATTCGGTTTCCCCCTTTAGAGTCTTGTCTTCTCTATATTAACGTATCTTGAAGGAAACTGCCTTGTAAATGTTTAAGATGTTCTGACAAGCGGCAAGGTGCAGCAGCGGAAGGAACCGCCTGATTTGATAATTTCGGAAAACTCGGTTTCAATGACCGTATAACCCCTTTTTCTGAGCTCGCGGTTCGTATGACGGTGCTGCGGCAGGCTGATAATTGTCTGATTGCCGATTGACAGGATATTCGGGCCGAGCGTGAATTGCTCTTCTTCAGGCACTTCTATCATCTCAAAACGTTCGGCGAGAAGATCAATTTCTTTCTGCCGCAAGCCATTTTTGCAGTATAGTGCTTCCGTTTCCGAGATCATATTAAATACACAGTCCAAATGTAAGAAATCCTCCTTGAGAGGGATCGGCACAACAGTCATCTCCGGCAGCGCCTCCCGCAGCTCCCGGACAGCCGCTTTATCCGTACGCTTGCTCAGCCCGGCGTAAACGGTGCCGTCTGCGATCAAGATGTCGCCGCCTTCAATGTTCGCTTTTTTCAGTCGCGTATAAGGGATTTTCTTATCGTCAAGCAGGTCTTGAAACACTTTTTCTTCTCCCTGCCGGACTGAAGCCGCCATGTTTGAAATAAACGCTGTCTCGCCTAAGACAAATCCGATATCCCGGGTGAATACCTGCTCAGGCAAAGCGGGATCAGCAGGCAGCAGGACGACTTCAATCTGATGAGATCTTAAAATGTCAATAAACTCACTATGCTGTTTGAGGGCAACGGGTATGTTAATATTTTCTTGTTTGAAATGTTTCTGCGTTCTGTTAATAATATCCTTGATGGTCATGTGTTCCGGCCGGCATAAGATGACTGTCTGCAAAGCATCAAACTCACTGCGGCAAGCCGGTTTCCGCGTGGATTTGGGAATGGATACGTCCATGTGATATCCTCCTATCGGTATTCTATGTGCGTTTATTATTCCCGGATGTGCTGAATAATGAAACATACCTGATAGAATATCTAACCAACTTAATATTTAAAATTTTAGACAAAACGATCAAAGTATTGTTTAATAGGGTACAGATGAAATGTCAAAACGACCAGACACCAAAGGGGAGTTTAAATAATATGAAGTTGCCAGAATCAAGATTTTGCAAAGAAACAAGGGTTGTCAAGACAAGCAGGGTTTTTCCGCTTGATACGAATAATCACAATACGCTGTTTGGCGGAAAGCTGATGAGCTATATTGATGATATCGCTTCAATTTCCGCGGCCCGCCACTGCCGATGTGAAACAGTCACGGCCTCAATGGATTCTGTGGATTTTTTGCGCCCGATCGGCCAACAGGATTCCGTATGCCTTGAATCCTACGTCACATGGGTCGGCACATCGTCTATGGAGGTGTTTGTCAAAGTCATTAAAGAACATCTGATGACGGGTGAACGCGAGCTTGCGGCAACGTCGTTTCTGACATTCGTCGCGCTCGATTCAAACGGGAAATCGGTGCCCGTTCCGCGGATCGTGCCGGAAACCGAGGAAGAAATCATGCTTCACAATACGGCCGTTCAGCGCGCCGGAGAACGAAAAAACCGCTTAAAACACAGCAAGGCCCTGGCCGAGGCGCTCGGAACAGATAAACCTTGGTAATCGTCAAACCGCTTTTTTTAAAAGCGGTTTTTTTATGCTGAAAAAGGACTTTTCCTGCCGGGTCCATAATTTATTACAGGGAAAGGAGACGTGGCGTGCATGATGAAACATAAGTCTTCCGGCACCATCCTGACAACCGGGCGTATCCGTCTGCGGACTATGCGGGATGACGATGAAGACAATTTGTACGGGCTGTTTACCGACAGAGAGGTCATGAAATATTATCCTTCTCTTAAAAGCAGACGGGAAACGAAGGAATGGATTGCCTGGAACAAACGATTGGCCGCAGGATACGGCGTCAGTCTTTGGATCGCAGAGGATAAAGTGACGGGCGCATTTCTCGGTCAATGCGGAATCGTTCCGCAGACGGTAAACGGAAACACTTTGATGGAAATCGGCTATATGTTTGCCCGCTGCCGCTGGGGCTGCGGCTATGCGACAGAGGCGGCGAACGCCTGTCTGGACTACGGTTTTCATACGCAGCAATACGGACGCATAGCGGCGCTGATTGATCCGGAAAATGCTGCCTCCGTCCGCGTCGCGGAAAAAATCGGCATGGTGCCCGGTGAGACCGTTACCAAATGGGAGAGGCGGCTGACGGTATTTGACATCACATCTGACGTTGAACGTTTCGGCGAAATGTAGTATGATACGAACAGACATGTTTTCTAGGGTTCCGCATGTTCATACATGGCCTGGTCCGAGAGAAAACACATATGCGGACATATCCCGCATATGCACACGGAGGGAAAAAAGCCCGGGAGAGTCAATCTCATGTGAGACGACTATTCCGGGCTTTTTGTATTGCCCGGAAACAGAAAGGATGAAGAACATGAAATGGGGTTTAGTGGTCATAGCGGCCGTATTTGAAGTGGTATGGGTCACCGGCCTGAAACATGCTGATTCGGCACTGACGTGGGGCGGCACGATTACGGGAATCATCATCAGTTTTTATCTATTAATCAAGGCGACGGACAGCCTGCCCGTAGGAACGGTATATGCGGTCTTTACCGGACTCGGGACAGCGGGCACCGTGCTCAGTGAAATCCTGCTTTTCAAAGAACAGGCCGATCCGGTAAAAATCGTGCTGATCGGCGTTTTGCTGATCGGTGTCATCGGATTAAAGCTGGTCACACAGGATAAGCCTGAGACGAAGGAGGAGAAGGCGTAATGCATTGGATCAGTCTGATAGCCGCGGGTCTTTGTGAAATGCTCGGGGTCATTTTAATGAATCAATTTCAAAAAGAAAAGAAAGTCAAGTGGATTCTCTTCATAATCGTCGGCTTTGCGGCTTCTTTTTCCCTGCTTTCTTATGCGATGGAGACGATTGCGATGGGCACGGCCTATGCGATCTGGACCGGTATCGGCACGGCGGGCGGCGCTTTAGCCGGCATTCTTTTCTACGGCGAGCAGAAGGATGCGAAGCGCATCTTTTTCATTGCGCTTATTTTGGGCGCAGCCGTAGGGCTGAAAATTCTTTCGTAAATTGATTTTTATCAAATTTTCAGTATAATCTATAATAAGTTACGAATTATGAAGATACGAGGGATTAAAACAGATGAATTCATATATGACACAGCGGCTGAAAGAATACCGCCGCGGTAATGAGGAAAAAGGGCGCCTGCTTGTCAGCTGCCCCGATCAGCCGGGAATTGTATCGGCTGTTTCCGCGTTTTTGTTTGAACACGGCGCAAATATTATTGAATCAAATCAATATACGACTGACCCTGAAGGCGGACGTTTTTTTCTCAGGATTGAATTCGACTGCAAGGGCATTCGTGAGAAAAAAGAGGATTTACAGCAGGCGTTCGCCTCAATCGCCCAGACATTCGGCATGACATGGAGCCTCTCTCTGGCAAGTGAGCTGAAGCGAGTGGCGATCTTTGTATCCAAAGAGCTGCACTGCCTTCATGAACTGATTTGGGAATGGCAAAGCGGCAATATGATGGCCGAAATTGCGGTCGTCATCAGCAACCATGAAGAGGCGAAAGAAGTGGTCGAGCCGCTGAATATTCCATTCCATTACATGAAAGCTAACAAAGATATCCGCGCCGAAGTGGAGCGGCGCCAGCTTGAGCTGCTGGAGCAGTATAAGATTGATGTGATCGTTCTTGCCCGCTACATGCAGATTTTGACGTCTGATTTTGTATCTGCCCATCCGAATCGGATTATTAACATCCACCATTCATTTCTGCCGGCCTTTATCGGCGCTAATCCGTATAAACGGGCTTATGAGCGCGGAGTGAAATTAATCGGCGCGACCTCTCACTATGTGACGGACGATCTTGACGAAGGGCCGATTATTGAACAGGATATTGAACGCGTCGATCACAGAGATCACGCAGAGGATCTGAAGAATATCGGCAGAACGATTGAGCGGAGCGTGTTGGCAAGAGCCGTAAAATGGCATCTGGAAGACCGTGTCATCGTTCACGGAAACAAAACGATCGTATTTAATTAATGACGGTCCGCCGGGGAGGCGGGCTGTTTTTTATGGATGAAAATGTCTTGACAAGAACCTGTTTTCTTTGCATAATATAAAAAAATCATTGAGCGTTGAAGAGGATCAGTACGCAGAACTTTCTGTGACAGAGAGCAAAATGGCCCGCTGAAACATTTTGCCGCATGAAACCTGCCGAACCTGCCTTGGAGTCCTGAGGGGAAAACTCAGGCGCGATACCTGGCGTTACAGGAAAGCGGGACGCGTGAAAAACGCGTTCAAACAAGGTGGTACCACGGAAAGCCCATTTCGTCCTTATTTTTCAGGACGGAATGGGCTTTTTTATTGACGAGAGCCGGTTTGGATTGATTGCCACGGAGGAGAAACGATGAAAAAACAAAGAATTGTTGTGAAAATCGGGAGCAGCTCGCTCACCAACAGTAACGGAAGTATTGATGAAGCAAAAATCAAGGAACATACGGAAGCCATTTCTTTATTAAAAGAAAACGGGCATGAAGTGATCCTCATTACCTCAGGCGCGGTGGCAGCGGGTTTTTCCGCTCTCGGCTATCCGTCGCGACCCGTTACGATAAAAGGAAAACAGGCAGCTGCAGCAGTCGGCCAGACGCTTTTAATGCAGCAATATATGGACCATTTAAAAAGATACGGTCTGACGCCGGCACAAATTTTATTAACAAGAAATGATTTCTCAAAAAGAGAGCGGTACAGAAATGCCTATGCCACTGTAATGGAACTGTTGGAGCGCGGCGTCGTGCCGATTATTAATGAGAATGATTCCACATCAGTCGAAGAGCTGACGTTCGGTGATAACGACATGCTGTCGGCGCTTGTAAGCGGTTTGATTCATGCAGACCAATTAATGATTCTCACAGACATTAACGGGCTGTACGATGCCAATCCGAATGAAAACCCGGATGCAAAGCGGTTTGACTATCTGAATGACATCACACCTGAATTGCTCGGATATGCCGGGTCAGCAGGCTCAAAGGTCGGCACCGGAGGCATGAAGTCAAAACTTCTCGCCGCTCAGACCGCATTGTCGCTCGGGGTGAAGGTGTTTATCGGAACCGGCTCCGGACGTGAAAAACTGATGGTGATTTTAGACGGAAAAGGCGACGGCACTTATATCGGCGATAAAGACCTGTCCTCAGTGAATAATACACGGCAATGGATCATGTTTCATTCTCCGATATCAGGGGAAATCATCATTGATGGGGGAGCGGAGCAGGCGATGATCCATAACGGGTCAAGTCTCCTCCCGGCCGGCGTCGCCGATGTCTGCGGCAGTTTTCCGAAAGGAGCCGTTGTGGAAGTCAGAGGGCCCGGCGGCATTATCGGCAAAGGGCAGACGCAGTACTCATCCGATGAAATTTTAGAAGCCAAAGGGAAGCGGAGCGACCAGCTTTCAGGAACGAAGCAGGTGGAAGTGATTCACAGAGATGATTGGGTGAATTTATTTGACGAGGGGGAACACAAATGAGTGAAGTATTGCAAAAAGCAGCTTTGGCAAAAGAAGCGGCTGCCGAAATGGTCATGAAAACGACGGCTGAAAAAAACGAAGCGCTCCAATGTATTGCAGACGGACTCAGAAATGAACGGCAGCTGATTTTAACAGAGAATCAGAAAGATATTGAAGCGGGACGGAACAGAGGACTGACAGCTGACATTATTGACAGGCTGACGCTTGATGAAAAACGCCTGCTCGATATCGCGGACGCCGTGGAACTGCTAATCGGTCTTGAAGATCCCGTCGGTGAATCATTGGAGACCATTCAAAAAGAGAATGGATTATCTATTGAAAAGATCCGCGTGCCCCTCGGAGTAGTGGGCATGATCTATGAGGCCAGACCGAATGTTACCGTAGACGCGGCCACACTCTGTCTGAAAACCGGAAACGCGGTTGTGCTCAGAGGAAGTTCTTCCGCCATCCACAGCAACATAGCGCTTGTCAGTGTGATGAAACGCGCACTTGGGCTGTCAAAGCTTCCGATTGATGCCGTTCAGCTCATCGAAGATACAAGCAAAGAAACCGCCAAACAGCTCTTTACATTAAATGATGGGCTGGATGTATTGATCCCGCGCGGCGGTAAAAATTTAATTGATCTTGTGGTCAGGGAATCAACCGTACCCGTTTTAGAAACCGGAGCGGGCAATTGCCACGTGTACATAGATGAGTCAGCAGATCCCTTTATGGCAAGCGAGGTCGTCATCAACGCCAAAACACAGCGTCCTTCGGTCTGCAACGCGATTGAATCTCTTCTGATTCATGAAAAATGGGCCGAAGAACACGGACGAAAGCTGCTGAATCAGCTGACAGAAAAAGGGGTTGAGCTCCGAGGAGACCAGGTGATTTGCGGACTGGAGCCTCAAGCGAAACAAGCAGAAGAAGCCGATTGGGGAGCGGAGTACCTGGCGCCGATTCTCAGTGTAAAAACGGTGCAGGACGTACAGGAGGCGGTCCGCCACATTCAGCAGTACGGCACAAACCATTCAGAAGCCATTCTGACGGAGAACGCCGAGCATGCGGCTTACTTCCAGACCGCCGTTGACGCCGCCGCCGTGTATCATAATGCTTCAACCCGGTTTACGGACGGTTTTGAATTCGGATACGGAGCCGAGATCGGCATCAGCACGCAAAAGCTTCACGCGAGAGGGCCGATGGGACTTCCGGCGTTAACATCTACAAAAATCATCATCAAAGGAAACGGACAAATCCGGGTATAATCTTTTAAGCTTATCCTTCAAAAAGGGTAAGCTTTTTTTATGCGGAAAGATTGACGGTTTCCATTACATTTCGTAAAATTAAATTGCGCACAATATAATAGAGGTGAATTTACATGACAAAACCATTATTTACTGCAACCGTATCAGCCGACGGCGGACGTGAAGGGAAAGTCACGTCTTCTGACGGAGTGCTGAATCTTGATGTTGCCATGCCGGGAACGCCAAGAGCAAAAAAGCTCGAACAAGCCACAAACCCTGAACAGCTGTTTGCCGCAGGATATTCAGCCTGCTTTGACAGCGCTCTTCAACTCGTAGCAAGAAAAGAGCGTCTGAGTATTGAAACAGAGGTCACTGCGCATGTCAGTCTGCTGAAAGATGAAAGCGACCAAGGATATAAACTCGGCGTCACCCTTGAGGTCAAAGCTTCCGGCATTGAGAAACAGGAGCTTGAAGCCCTTATCCAAAAAGCGCACGGTGTCTGCCCGTATTCAAAAGCGACAGCGGGAAATATTGAAGTGAAGCTTCTGGCAGCAGAATAAAAATAAGGATGCCCATTCGGGGCATCCTTATTTTTTGCCGTGCAGCGTTTTCAAAACCTCATAAAGCGACTGTTTTACCTGCTTTAATTCCTCTTTTGACAGTCCCGTCTGTTCCAGCATGGTAATGGGGATATCCGCCGCTGTATTCTGCAAGGCCCGTCCTTCATCTGTGAGCCTGATCGTCACGGATCGCTCGTCTTCAGCCGACCGCTTTCTCATGATGATTCCGTGCTGCTCCATCCGTTTCAGCATCGGTGTCAGCGTTCCGGAATCCAGGTGCAAAAGCTCACCCATCCGTTTCACATTCAGTTCTTCGTGCTCCCATAATAAAAGCAGCGCCAAATACTGGGGATAAGTTACGTTGAGCTTATCAAGCAGCGGTTTGTACCGTTTCGTCATTTCCCTTGAGCTTGCGTACAGCAAAAAACAAAGCTGATTCTCCAGTTTCATATGTTCAAAATCTTTTTCTGCCATTACTTCTTTCACCAACTCTTTTTTGTTAACGTTACCCCTATTGTAGCCGAAAAACGGCCCATTTCCTATTGCAATCATGTTTAAAAATATGAGCAGGGGCAATATATACAGTAAGTACAATGAGGAGGCTGATAATAATGGCATTATTTACTTCAAAAGCGACCGCAGTCGGCGGACGAGCAGGACATATTAAATCCGAAGACGGGGTGCTGGATTTTGACATCATCATGCCGAATGCAAAAAAAGACGGAGAAACCGGCACAAACCCTGAACAGCTCTTTGCGGCAGGATATGCTGCCTGCTTCGGGGGAGCGCTTGAACTCGCCGCCCAAAAACAAAAAATCGACATGACCTCTGAAATTGAAGGACAGGTCAGCCTTTTAAAAGATGAGAGTGACGGGGGTTACAAAATCGGCGTAACGCTCGTCATTGATACAAAAGATCTTGATAAAGAAACGGCGGAGAAGCTGGTGCACGCCGCTCACGAGTTCTGTCCGTATTCAAAAGCAACAAGAGGAAATGTAGACGTCAAACTTGAATTGAAATAAAGAAACGAACGAATATCCCGGATTTCATATCCGGGATATTTTATTAACGAAAACATCAGTAATGATCTCTTCTCTCCCGGAATAAGAATACGATATAGCACTTTTGCATAATGACACCAAGAGAAAAGAGGGAGAAATCGATGACTCTTCCAAACATACCGAACATCACCCCCGACATTACACTCTCCAGATGTGAGACCCTGAACCTCCTTCTTTCATCCGTGGCTATGGAAGAAATCGGACTATCCCATATTCTGCAGGCGGAAGCGGAAAGGATTCAAATGTTTCTCAGCGCTTCCGGCGATCCCTCCTTAGGGGAATTATCATCAATCAATAGAAGCACTGAACGGCTCCTGCGCACCGTCATGAAATCACAACTCCTTTTGCAGACGAAGCTTGAAGACATTATCTACTTACAGGATGCTGAAGCCTGTATAGACCCGGACGATCCAAGTAATCCGAGTGATCCAGGCGATCCTGATGACCCGTGGAATCCGGACGACCCAAGTAATCCGAGTGATCCGGGCGATCCTGATGACCCGTGGAATCCGGACGACCCAAGTAATCCGAGTGATCCGGGCGATCCTGATGACCCGTGGAATCCGGACGATCCCAGTGATCCGGAAGATCCGTGTGACGACCTGTTTTACGGCCGTATTGGCTGCTGTGAGTGCGGGGATTGTGAGGACTGCGATTGGAAGAAAAAAGGCGGGGAGCGTTCATAAAAAAAGAGACGGGTGAAGCATATGCCGTATCCAAGCATCTCAAAAGCGAAACAGACATCTTTTGAAGCCTTGCATTGTCTCACGATGGCGCTGTTAAATATATTATCTGTGACCGTGGATAAAAGAAGGGGTTCAAATTACAAAGAAGAAATCAGGCTGTTCTCCGCATTGTGCCGCTGGCAGATGGAAACGGGCGGCCGGCTGTTTTTAATGATCAGCTTGGGAGAAGAACAGAAGCAGATGTATGCGCGGCACTTTCATGAAATGAAGACAGTGACGGAACGAACGAAAAAATTCATTTGTGAAAGCCCGCGCGAATTCCGGGCGCATCCCATTACGAAGCGGGCTGTCAGGCAGCTTCAGGAATGGGATGCAGAATCAACTGCCGAACCTGCCGTCAGATGGGTGCGGCCTGTCATCATAACGATGAACGGCACTCCTGGACGGCCTTGGTTCAATCAACAACTCCAAAATCGGGAAAGGTGAGAAAATGAGCGGAAATGCTGAATGTAAACTGACTCTTTGCATGATTGTGAAAAACGAGGAGAGATACATCTCCCGTTGTTTATCAAGTGTACAAGACATCGCTGATGAGATCGTCATCGCAGACACCGGATCACAAGATAATACAAAAGATATATGCAAAAGCTTTCAGGCAAGAGTGTTTGATTTCGAATGGGAGAATGATTTCGCAAAGGCCAGAAATTACGCCCTGCAGCATGCCGAAGGGGATTGGATATTAGTGCTTGACGCGGATGAAGAGCTCGATCAGGAGACGGGCCGTTTTTTAACTTCGCTGCTTCATGACGGATTACCGAGCCGGGGACTTTTGAAAATCATCAATTATACGGGGAAGCAGCTCGATGAAAACGAAGCGTTTGAAAGCATGCAGCCGAGGCTGTTCCGCAATCATAAAGGCCTTCTGTATCAAGGCAGAATTCACGAGAATATCTCGGCTCCCAATGAGGAAGAAAACAATGCTTTTTTCACGCTCCCATGTGTGATTCATCACTACGGCTACTTGGAGCAGGAAGAAAAAATCAAACAAAAACATAAACGGAATATCAGCATATTAAATGAAGAACTTTCAGAGGAAAATCCTGATCCGTGGCTAGTCTATCATCTGGCAAGTGAATGTTACAGAATAAAAGACTATGAAAAAGCATTACATCTTGTCAACGGCTCAATATTTCAATTTTTAAGTGAGAAACGAATGCCTCCGTCTCTTCTGTATTTTCTAAAATATACAATATTGCTTGAGCTCAAGCGATATGAAGAAGCCGAACAAGGGATTCAAAAAGTGCTCAAGCTTTATCCTGATTACAGCAATCTTCATTATTATAAAGGCCTTGTATTATATCATTTGGAAAAGTACAGAGCGGCAATCAAAGCATTTGAAGCCGGAACGCAGGTTGAAGGAGAAAACGCTGATCACTTCATTTTAAAAGGTGCTGCCGATTTCAGAGCTTTTTATTATATGGCGAAATGCCATGCTGCATTAAACCATGATATGACGGCCATCGCTTACGCCAAAAAATCCGTGAAATTCAATCCGCAATTTAAACCCGCGCAAGAACTTCTGTCTCAATTAAAAAAGGATCAGCGGACAAACGCCTGATCCTTTTTTTGCATGTTCCATTAAGATAATCGAATAATGTTTAAAGCTGCGCCGGCACTTCCTCTAAGCAATGTGGCCGCACCCAATAATCCGAACAGCTGGAGCTGAATGGTGCTGCCTGCTGTCAAAGTCACAATAAAGGAGTTATTGAAGCTTGCCAAAGACGCGACCGGGGCAATAATCGAACTTGCAGCCGGAGTGCCGTTGATTAAGATGCGCGAACTTACTAGCAGGCCGGCCGTTAAATTAATATGGTAGGAAATATAGTACCGTCCTGCCGGAGCAACGGTGAATACAGTATTTGCGGCATTAGCGGTAATATCCGCTGAGAGGTTTTGTTCATTCGGTAAGGAAATGTCCGTGCCGCCGACAATAACTGCGACAACACCGCCGCCCGTATTGCTCGCATAGCCGGAAGTGGCTGTCAGACTTGTTCCGGTGCTTCCCGGAGGCCCTGTAATGCCGGTAGCCCCGGTAACTCCGGTCGGTCCTGTAACGCCAGTAATTCCAGTTGATCCAGTGCCGCCAGTAGCCCCGGTAATTCCGGTCGGCCCGGTTGAACCAGTAGCGCCGGTGCTTCCCGCCGCAGCTAAAAGTGTATAGTCAGCTGAGGTTTCAGGGGTTCCCGACGGGCTGTTTACGTTTGCGACATAAGAGCTGCCGTTATACAAGACAACCTGTCCGGTCGTGTAAGTAGGGGCGATCAGCGGATTAAAAGCAACAATCCCTTGAAGACCCGCACCCGTGACCCCCGTCGGCCCCGTGGCACCAGTCGGTCCCGCCAATGTAGGGATATTTGAGATACTGTCCAATTTTGAACCGAGAAGGAGCTCCTGTTTCATTAAGCTGTCAAGCGTATCCCGGACGCTCTCATTCAGGTTAAGAATATCCGCAAGACTTGACGGGGGTCCTGTTAATCCGGGAATCGTTCCGAGCGCGTATTGGATTTTTTCCCCTTCCGCATTCAGAATATGTGCCATTCCCAGCTCTTCCATAGCAATTGACGAAAGAAGAAGGTTAATGGTATCGTCTCTGGAAAGTGTAACGACAGGGGTGATATTGGGCATATTAGGCTGTGACACAATGTCCCTCCTTATGAGTTGGCTGAAAATCATTTTATTGCGAACAAAGTTCCCCCCAAATGAGCGTAAGCAGTACTGTATCATTATATTCACTGATTCTGTCCAAGTTTCTGAACGAATTCCCTTCATTAATTTCATCATATATGATGGAAATACTTTAAATATAGAGAAAATACATCGCCCAGCATTCACAAAATCGGTCAAAATGACAGCGGGACATGTGATCGTCTATAAAGCGATGGCTATATATCTTGTGCGTTTCCTGCAAAAACGCTCTTTTTCATTTCAAGTTTTCTGTATAAAAGGGCGAGAAGCATGGACGGTATCGTACAAACAATCATTCCGATAAAGGAATACCGGGGTTCAATTTCATATAAAAAACCTCCGAAAATAGTAAATACCGCAGTGCTCCAGCTGAGAGCAAGCGCTGAATATATACCTTGGGCTTTCGGGATTTGCGCGGGTGAAATATTTTTAATTAAGTATTTCATAAATGCATAGTGTCCCATCGCGAATGAACAGGCATGCAGCGTCTGCGCAAGACAGAAAATGATGACATGCGGAAAGGCAAATACGAGTATCCAGCGTACGGTAGCACCAAGCGCCGCCAGGGCGAGCAAAGAGCCTGCCGTAAATTGATGAAAGTATCGGTCAGCGATTGCAAAGAAAATAATCTCCGCGATAACGGCGATGTTGATGATGATTCCGATGGCATATGCGGGCGCATCGATGTCCTGCAAAAAGAGATAACCGTAATTGTAGTAAGATGCATGTGCCGCCTGCAGTAAGATAACGATTGCGAGCACCAGACCGAAATATTTGATGCGGAATAAGGCAAACATGCCCTCTTTTCTTGCACGGTCTGTTTCCGGCCGTTTTGAAAGAACAGCTGGCGCATGCATAAAGCTTAGGGATGCGAATATCAGGGCGCCCAAAAGCAGTGCCCATAAAATCGCTTGATCTCCGAATATACCTGTAAAGACGGACAGGATGACGCCGGCTGAAACAAAACCCGCAGATCCCCACTGTCGGCTAGTCCCATAAGCCTTTAATTCGTTATGCTGTACAAGGACGCCGCAAGCGCTGTCTAAAGCAGGCATTAAAGCCGGGTAAAACACATGCAGCACTAATGTGACAAGAAGCAGGCTTTGAAAAGAATCAGCGGGAATATAACATAAAAGTGCGAGTAGCGTCCCGATTCTGGCACCGTTTAATAAGGCTTTGCTGCTGAATTTTCCTGATAAATAAGGGAAGAAAAATAATGTGGAAATCCCTCTTGCCGCCAGGCCCAGGCTCATAATGAAACTGGCTTCGGATACGGAAACCCCTTTTATATGCACCATCCATCCCGTCCAATAGGGCAGAAAAACACCCCATGTCATAAAAAAACTAAAAAAATGCAGACTCATCCAGCGATATGCTTTCATTCCCGTTCCTCCTTTAATTGGCATGTTATCATGTAAGGACATAAAGACAATATGAGATATCTCATATTTTTGGGGTGGACGATGGAAATTTATAAAGGCGAGAAAAAGCGGCATCAGTTAGAAAAACACTCAATCGCGCATTTATTCTCTTTCCCCGCTGAAGAGTTTATGGAAGTGCGCGAATATGAGCGGGACGAATGGATTATTCAAGAGGGCAGGAGGCCTGACTTCCTGTTTTACGTGATTGAAGGAAAAGCGAAAATATATGTAACCCACCAAAACGGGAAAGTTTCTTTAATTAATTTTATCAACAAAAATGATTACATCGGAGAGATGGAACTATTACATGAAGTGTATTACACAAAAGGAATTCAAGCCTCAGCGAAGACTGTTTGTTTTGTTCTGCCTATTTACCGCTGCCGCGCGCAATTGCTGCAGGATGCGAAATTCCTGCGTGAGCTGGCTAAGTTTTTAAGTGCTAAGGCAACGCTTATGGCTTCGAAATATTCACAAAGTCTGGCGTTCCCGCTTGAAAACCGGCTTGCTGATTTTATTTTGCAGACGGCTTATAAAGGGGTTTATAAAGAGAAGCACGTAACGGTCTGTGATTATTTGGGTGTATCTTACCGTCATCTCTTGCATGTGCTGACGCAATTCTGCCAAAAAGGGTATTTGCAAAAAGAGGGGCGGGGCTATCAAATTAAGCAGTATGATTCATTGTATGAACTTGCAGAAGCGCTGCAGAATAAGTAGCATGCCCAGAAAAAACAGCCACCCGCAATTTACGGATGGCTGTTTTCATTATACAAGCTGAGCTTGTTTTTTTCGTGCCTGTTTCGCGGCGTCGACCATATTTTTTAATGCCGCAACGGTTTCTTCCTGCTGTCTTGTTTTCAGTCCGCAGTCCGGGTTTACCCAGAAGCGGTCAGTCGGACACACCTCAAGCGCGTCATCAATAATTTGATAGATTTCTTCAGTTGCCGGCACACGCGGGCTGTGAATGTCGTATACACCGAGTCCGAGGCCTTTCACGTAAGGATGTTCTTTCAGGTACTCTAAAAATCCTCCGTGGCTTCTGCTGTGTTCGATTGTAATGACATCCGCGTCAAGATCATTGATCGTATCTACGATATCTTCAAAGTTGCTGTAACACATATGCGTATGAATCTGCGTCTCATTTTGCACAGAAGACGTCGTTAACCGGAATGCTTCTGCGGCCCAAGTTAAATATTCATCCCAATCCTGCGTTTTTAACGGCAGTCCTTCGCGGAGCGCGGGTTCATCCACTTGGATAATCTGAATACCGGCATCTTCAAGCGCTTTTACTTCTTTTCTGAGGGCAAGCCCGATCTGGAAGGCGATTTCTTTTCTTGAAATATCCACACGCGGGAATGACCAGTTTAAGATGGTGACAGGTCCCGTCAGCATGCCTTTTATATGTTTTTCCGTCAGCGATTGGGCGTAGACCGTATCTTTTACCGTCATCGGTTCGATAAATTCGACATCTCCGAAAATGACAGGCGGACGTACGCAGCGTGAACCGTAAGACTGGACCCATGCATATTTCGTAAAGGCGAATCCGGCCAGCTTTTCACCGAAGTATTCCACCATGTCCGTCCGCTCAAATTCTCCGTGAACGAGCACGTCTAAGCCGATTTCTTCCTGAATGTCAACCCAGCGCTTCGTTTCCGCATTAATAAAGGCTTGGTACTGTTCATCCGTCCAATCTTTTTTCCGCCATTTTTGCCGTGCGCTCCGCACCTCGGCAGATTGAGGGAAGCTTCCGATTGTCGTCGTCGGCAGAAGGGGAAGACCGAGTGATTCATTCTGCAGCGCCAATCGTTCTTCAAAGCTTGCCGGACGGGAGAAATCTTTTTCCGTCAGCTGATTCAGCTCTTCTTTTTGAGCGGAGTTCGCTCCTGTTGCGAATGCTTTTAAAGCCTTAAGTGCCGCTTTTGATTCTTCGATCTGCTCACTGACGGCCGCTTTGCCGGACAGAAGCCCTTCTTTTAAGACGCCGAGTTCCGCCAGTTTTTCTTTAGCGTATGACAGGCCGTTCAGCAAATCCTTTTCAAGATGCTCGTCAGGGTGTTTCGCCACCGGCACGTGCAGAAGGCTGCTTGAAGGCTGAATCCATAACTCCTCAACATCAGCGTGGCTGAGGATATCCAAAGCCGCATCAAGGCGTTCTTCTACATCGATTTTCCAAATGTTCCGGCCGTCGACCACACCGGCTGCCAGCACTTTATCTTTCGGGAAGCCGTGCTTTTTCAATTGCTCAAGGTTTCTGCCTTTATCATGCACGAAATCAAGTCCGATTCCCTGTACGGGATAAGAAACGAGTTCTTCATATGCATCAACTGAATCAAAGTATGTCTGCAGGAGGACATTCAGTCCTGAAAGCTCTTTTGTAATAGATTCATAGAGGTCTTTTGCGGCGCGGACATCTTCAGAAGAAGCTGTCACAAGGGCAGGCTCATCAATCTGAACCCATTTGACGCCTTCTGCTTCAAGCTCTTTCAGCAGCTGCACATAAAGAGGAACAAGGCGTTTTTGAATCGCTTTCGCTTCTGATTCTTCGTATCCTTTCGCAAGCGTGACGAATGTATACGGACCGACGATGACAGGTTTCGTTTCCGCTCCGAATTCTTCTTTGATCCGGCGGTAGTCGTCAAGCTGTTTGTTTCTCGTCAGACGGAATTCAATGCTTTCATCATATTCAGGAACGATGTAATGATAGTTGGTATTGAACCATTTCGTCATTTCACTGGAAACGGCGTCTTTTACACCGCGGGCAATCGCAAAGTATGTATCAACGGGATCCGTGATGCTGCGGAATCTTTCCGGAATCCAGTTAAAGCTGACGGCGGTATCAAGCACATGATCATAATGAGTGAAATCAGAGACCGGCACGATATCGATATGTTGGTCAAGCTGTGTTTTGACAGCTGATAAGAATAAACCGTCAAGCTTTTTAAGAAACGTTTCTTTATCAGTGTTTCCTTTCCAATAAGCCTCAAGTGCTTTTTTCCATTCTCTGTTCAAGCCGATTCTCGGAAAACCGAGGTTCGAAGTTTTGATTGTTGTCATTAAATCTCCTCCTTTAAGTGAGATGTAACAAAAAAGCCTCTTTCTCATGAGAGAAAGAGGCTTTAACTTCAAAATGCAAGCCTCTCTTATCTCTCAGATCACGTCTGATGGAATTAGCACCGTGCCTTATGAGACAATCGTCTCGGCGCAAAAATCACGCGCCCCATTTCACAATGGAATTACGGTCGGTTGCTGTTGGGGTCAAAAGGCCAATCCCTCGCCCAACTCTCGATAAGAGAAAGTATTTCAATTTTTTTGAAAAGTTACATCATTTGTTGGTTATCTTATCAGCTTATTCAGATCACTGTCAATAGAAAATCTCACAATTTAAAAATTGGTGATGTGACAAACTGATCAATCATTATACGAGAAAAATATCAGAAAGACAGCAGCTGTGCCTGTTCGGCTCTTTCCATCAGTACTTCAGGCGCGTCTAAATACAGAAATCCGTTCCCGGCCAATGTTTTGGCGATGTCCAAAGGAAGGGTCCGCCGCACGAGCTGGGCGTAGACTTCAGCCTCAGAAAGCGTCCGCTGAAACGCGTCCTGTTCAAGCCCTTTTATTAAGGCAAGCGCTCCGCTCACATGCGGGGCGGCCATTGAAGTGCCCGTCAGCTTCCCGTATTTATGGTTGGGAAGGGTGGAGAGAATATTTTCTCCCGGAGCCACCAGGTCAATCTCTTTATTAGCGTTTGAAAATTCAGACGATTTACGGGCGATTGAGACTGATCCGACTGCGATCACTTCGTTGTAAGCGGCCGGATACGACAGTTCCTCTGTACGCTCGTCTCCGTCGCCTTCGTTTCCTGCCGCGCAAACGACCAGAACACCGCTTTTTACCGCATTTGTGACCGCTTCTTTCAGTTCAGGCACATCGCTTGGCCCGCCGAGTGACATGGAAATAATGTCCGCCTTTTGTTCAACGGCGTAGTTGATGCCGTTAATAATCCATTCGTATTTGCCGCTGCCGTTTTTCCCGCCGAGAACTTTAACGATTAAAAGGCTTGCTTCCGGCGCGACACCCGAAATTCCGCCGTTTGAATCATTGGCTGCAATCGTTCCGGAAACGTGTGTCCCGTGTCCGTTGTAATCGGAAATCACGTCTTCTTTGCCTCCGTCATCATCGGTGAAGTTTTTCCCGCCGACAATCCGGTCTTTCAAATCAGGATGATTGATGTCGCAGCCTGTGTCAAGCACCGCGATTTTAATATCCTTGCCTTTAAACCCTTTTGCCCACAACTCTGGCGCCTTAATCACTTTAATCCCCTCAGGAAGCTCGTTCACATCCATGATCTGTTCATCCGTGACATAAGGAATCAAATGCATTTCACCATTCATAAAAAAGCCCTCCTTTTTTATGCTTGCGAGTGGATACAAGGGTGTTGCTACTATTTTATGGCAGAGCATGCCGGCCGGAAAGAGTCATTTGAAGCATTTTCATAAAAAAGGCGTAATCTATCGGACTAAAAAATTTCAAATAAATGGATAGTTTGACAGCTTTCATTTTCATTCATGACCCGCTGACGCTATAATTGGAAATGGGAAAGGAGAAGAGAGATGAAGATAAATGAAGCGTTATACAGCTATTTTTCAGAACAAGTGGATCAAATTGCGAAAGAGTGGATCGAAACGATGGAAGATTCGGATCCGAATTCGATTTATTCTTTGACAAATCCCGTCATCACAGAAGAACTGACGGAGCAGGATAAAGAATTTTACCGGCATATTAATAAAATGTATATCATGCCGGAAAAAGAATTTTTAGAAGAGTTCGAGCGGTGGGTGATTGAGCTTGCGAAAGACCAGAAGCATCTGGATACTCCCGTCCAGTATGTAGTCCGTGAATTCATGAGAAACCGGAGACTATACATCAGTTATTATGATGCGTTTGCCGATAAACATGAATCTTCATTTGCCGAGGGAGAAAGGAAGAAATGGGAGAATTTAATTGCACAAGTATTTGATTTTACGATTTACACGTTTGTCGATCATGCTGAGCATAACTCAAAAATGCAGCTGAATGCGCAAAGAGAAATGATTTTGGAGTTAAGCTCGCCGGTTATCACGCTGAGCAAACGGACGGCGCTGCTGCCGCTTGTCGGCGATATTGACACGGAGCGCGCCAAATTCATTCTTGAAAATACGCTGAGCACATGTGCAAAACGGCTGATTGAACATCTGTTAATTGACCTGTCGGGTGTAGTGGTTGTCGATACGATGGTGGCGCATCAGATTTTTAAATTAATTGAGGCGCTGAAATTGATCGGCGTCACGTCCACTTTATCCGGAATCAGGCCGGAAATTGCTCAAACCGCCGTACAGCTCGGCATTAATTTCTCAGAGATTACGGTCAAGTCCAATCTCGCTCAGGCTCTCAATTATCATCAATAACATACATAACAAAACAGGCTGCCGAATCACTCCGGCGGCCTGTTTTTATACAAACAACAATGAAATGAGCCAGCTTGCGCCGAATAACAGAAGCACGAGCAGGAAAAAGCACCAGTCGCCGCGGCGCACAGTAACAGTTCTGTAAAACGTGCGGTTTCGGCTCCCAGTAAAGCCTTTAGATTCCATCGCGATCGCCGTGCGTTCCGCCTTTCTGATTGCGCCTGCCAATAGCGGAATGGTGAAGCGCCTGAAGGCGGAGAGCTTTCCTTTCAGCCCGGAATCAGACGCCGCACCCCTGATTCTGTGCGCCTGCCGGATGATCAGGATTTCATCTTTCAGAAGAGGGAGAAACCGGAATCCCGCGATAACGCCGTATGCAAGCTTGGGCGGCAGCTTACACTGCTGAATCAGACTGAGCATGAACAGAATCGGATCGGTTGTAAAAAGAAACATCATCGACAAAGCGGAAAAACATAAAATACGAAACGCGATAGAAATCCCGAGCGCCGCGTTATCACTGTTGACGGCAATCGGCCCGAGTTTAAACAGCAGATTGCTCCCGGTTGTCGGGACGTTTCCGAATACGGCGGCTGTCCATAAAGAACCGAAGGCCAGAATGACAAACGGAATCGTGAACAGCAGCCATTTTTTCAGCGGCACACGCCCCGCCGAGAGGACGCCTCCCGCAATGATGATATAAAACAAAGCAGGGGTGTACGGATTATAAATAAATGACAGCATAATGACGCATAACAATACAGCCGCCGCCTTTATTGACGGGTTAACAGCCTCCAGCCGCAAGTTCATTTCTCCGCCTCCTGTCGTGTTTCATCCATTCATACCGCAGGGGCAAAGCTAAATGCGCCCGCTCCGCGATTCCGATATGATCAGAAAACAATGAGTCGGGCGTTCCGCGGTACACCAGCTTCGTGCCGCAGAGCACAAGGATCGTGTCGGCATAATCCGAGACGAGTTCCATATCGTGTGTCACCATCAAAACAGCCGTTCCTTCCTTTTGAATCTCACGGAGCATTTGCATACACTCCCGCGCCGTTTTGGCATCCTGTCCGAAAGTCGGTTCATCAAGCATCAAAACGTTCACATTGTGCATAAGCATCGTCGCGACGCTGAGCCTGCGTTTTTGTCCTTGGCTTAAAGAAAACGGATGCTGTGAGGCATGGCGTCTCAAGCCGAATCGGGTTAACAGCTGAAGAGCTTTCTCCTTTGCGGCTCTGTTGCTTTCAAAACCGAACATCAGCTCTTGAATGACGGAATCTGTGACAAACTGGTGTTCAGGATTCTGGAAAACATATCCGATCTGTCGCCGCAGCTCTTTTTCAGAATAGGAATCAATCGGTCTGCCGTCTATTTTGATGTCTCCGCCCAGCGGACGGATGAGCTTGGCCGCGGCAGAAAGGAGCGTGGATTTTCCTGTTCCGTTAGGACCGGCAATCGCGGTGATTGACCCTTTTTTTACGGAAAAGCTCACATCCTGAAAAATGACTTCTGCTCCTCTTGAGAATGACAGTTCGTGAACGCTCAGCGCGTCTTCTGCCGAAAGCGCGGCGGGCCGGGGTTCGGGCAGAGATGGTACAGGTTCGTCAAACAGATTTTCTTTACACAATGTAAAAGGAATGCTGACGTGCTCCTGCAATGAGATCACACGCGGAATCGGAATGCCGAGCTGCATCAGCTCTTCAATCTTTGTTTCAAAGATAACGTCTGTCTCTCCGTCCATCACCTTCTGACCCGTTTCGTCAAGGACAATCGTCCTGTCCATCCACGGCGCCCAGTGATCAAGCTGATGTTCGATAACGAGAAGGCCGAAGCCTTTTTTTGCTTGAAGATCTTTGATCAGCCGCACTAATTCACGTGCCGAATATGGATCAAGCTGTGCCGTCGGTTCGTCCAAAATAATGAGTTCCGGTTCCATTGCAATGATACAGGCAAGCGCCACTTTTTGTTTTGAACCGCCTGACAGCGAAGCGATCGTTCGCGTTTTCAGATGAGTGATCTCTAATTTTTCTAAAACGTCATCGATGATTGCGTCCATATCTTCTTTTGTATATTGCAAATTTTCCAGGCCGAAGGCGATTTCATCTTCAACCGTCAGCATGCAAAACTGCTGGTCCGGATCTTGAAACACGACGCCGATGGATCTGGCGGCGGGTTCTGTCAGGTGTGAAAGAGGTGTTCCGTATAAAGAAACGGTTCCCGATTGAACCCCATCGCATGCTTCCGGGTACAGACCGTTTAAACAGAGAGCGAGCGAGCTTTTGCCGCATCCGCTCGGCCCGAGCAATAAAGCCCGCTCTCCTTTGCGGAGCTGAAAGGACACGTTTTGAAAAATCGGCTTTTCATCCTGATCATAAGAAAAGGTAAGACGGCCGGCGGATAGAAGGGGTTCAGATGCCTGCATCTTGGTTCACCTGTTTCTTTTTCTTCTTGAATTGTTTTCCGAGCGCCATGCCGTTCAGCACTCCTGTGTAAGCCAGCGCATCACTGATTGCTTTGCCGAGAAGGCCGGCAAGAAGCGCACCTGAGACCAGACGGATGAGAAGCATGACGGCTAATAAACCCGGATTCAAAACAGAGTATCCGGAAACGAACAAGTCATAAATGAAGCTTGTCACAGAAGACCCCATACCGGATAAAAGAAGCACGGGCAGGGTATACACCCGCCAGCGTGTCGCTAAAAAGACCGCTTCCGCACCGATTCCCTGTGCGATCCCGATCAGAATCACCATCGGTCCTGACGGATTTCCGAGTAAGCACTCCACAAACGCGGCGATGATTTCAGAAACGAGAGCCGCTCCCGGTTTTTGAATAATGTAGGCGGCAATCACCGAGACGATAAACCAGATACCGTAAATCGGTTCGTAGCTCATCCGGCCGAAAAATCCTGCCGCTATATTGCTTGCATGAGTTGATACTAAATAAATGACAGCAAATACAACACTGATGACGGACATGACGACAATTTCTCTCATTTTCCAATTTTTCATTGTGATCTCCTGCTTTCTTATCGATAGTCGTAAGTATGAAAGAGTTGATTTTACGAAAGACGATTGATCGTAAGTTTCATATTGCGGTGTCCTCCCCCGTTTTTTAATGAAAAATAAAAAACTGCATATCCGAGGGAATATGCAGCAGCAGAACGAAAACGCATGGGGAAAAACCCTGCGCTCCGGTCAATCTGCACTTCCCCACGCTGGTATTATCCAGATCGGGTTATAAGGGATCAAAACACGCCTGCCGCATGTTTTATCTCAGCCGATAACAGCACCCCTAGTGCGTTTCCTATACAGTTTTTTATGATGACATCATCATAGTTGATCATGTCTGATTTGTAAACAGCCTTTCTCCGAACAGAGTTTGGAATCGGACCGGAAGATCATTCATAAAGATAAGAAGAGCCCTTTTGATCAAAAGGAAACGGAGGACATCTATGTTTGTTCATACAGTGCAGTCTGGCGACTCGTTATTTTCCATCAGCAGAAAGTACGGATACCCTGTTGACAGCATCAGAAGCGTCAACGGGCTTGAGGAAACGAATATCGTTCCGGGGCAGGCGCTTTTAATCCCTCTTAATGAATATACGATTCAGCCGAATGATACGTATGCCGTTATCGCAGGTAAGGCTTATGTGCCGCAGATGCAGCTGATGCAGGCAAACCCGGATATTCCGCCGAACCGGCTGCGGACGGGTATGAAAGTGAAGATCCCTGATATCTCTAACTATCTTGCGGGAACCCTGCAATTTTATGTCATTCGGACGCCTGAAGCGGATAGAGAGCTGATTAATGATTTTGCGCCGTATTCTTCGGCGATTTCTTTGTTTGAATATCATTTCGGCCCGAATGGAGATATCATGAACGATTTAAACGACAGAACCGCAATAGAAACCACATGGCAGAACAGAGTGCGCCCGCTTGCCGTCATTACGAATCTGACAGAAGGGGGATTCAGTCCGGAATTAGCCCATCAAGTGCTGCAGAATCCGGCGGCAAGAACGAATCTCGTCAACAATATCGTCTCCTTAACGGTAAGAAAGGGATACGGCGGTGTAAATATCGATTTTGAACGGGTCAGAGAAGCTGACAGGGATCTCTTCACAGGATTTCTCCGGCAGTTAAAAACCCGGCTTTCAGAGCATCAGCTCGCGTTAACGATATCGGTTCCGGCGAAAACAAGTGATGCAGTGCCGTGGCTGAGGGGATATGATTACGGCGGAATCGGAGCCGTCGTCGATTATATGTTCATTATGGCGTACGACTGGCACCACGCCGGCAGTGAGCCGGGACCCGTGGCGCCTTTGACAGAGGTCAGGCAAACGATCAATTTTGCCATCAGCAGGGTGCCGAGAAGAAAAGTGATTCTCGGTGTTCCGCTGTACGGGTATGATTGGGTGATTCCGTACCGTCCCGGAACGATCGGATCTGCCATCTCCAATCAGCGCGCCATGGAAACGGCGATGAAGCATCAATCAATGATCCGTTATTCCCAGCAGGAGCGTTCCCCTTACTTCCGGTATACTGATGAAAATGGAAGAACGCATGAAGTGTGGTTTGAGGATGTACGGAGCATGAGTGAAAAAATGGTTCTCGTTCGAGAGTTCGGACTGCAGGCGATCGGCGCGTGGCAATTAACGCTCGGTTTCAAACCGGGCCCGTGGCTGCTTAGGAACTTTTTCACGATCCGAAAAATATAGCTGCATGTCCCTCTCCGTAAGTGATTTTTTCTTTCCTATGATAACGGAGCTTCTTTTGGACAATCTAAAATTGAAAAGGAGGTCTGTCATATGAAGAAAAGGGAAGAGCAGTATATCAACGAGGCTGAGTATGTACCGCATCCGACAAAAGAAGGGGAATACGCGCTCATGCTGCATGAATCCTATCATTTCCTTTCAGAAGACGATGAAAGCGATTTGCCGGAATAAGGGCTTTATGCCTTTATTCCGTTTATTTTATAGGCATGTGCTGAAATCACAAATTTAAGGTTGACACATTCCTTTTTTTTCTGTAATCTCAGTGTGTCAATTCAAATAAGAACTTCGTTAGGTGAGGCTCCTGTATGGAGATACGCTGCTGCCCAAAAATGTCCAAAGACGCCAATGGGTCAACAGGAATCATCGACATAAGGTGATTCTTAACGCAGCTGGATGGCTGTCCTATGCCATACAGTGCTAAAGCTCTACGATTGGAGGCCCCGCACGTTTATTTGCCGTGCTTGTTTTCGCCTTCATATCGGAAGGTTTTTTTTATGCCTCAAAACGTACACGACTGAGCATGATAAGGAGGTGCGGAGTATGGATTCTCCCCATTCGAGTATGTCAGAAGAAGTACCCATATACAGCCAGATAACCAGTGACGACATGATGAGGAGACAAACCGCCGCACTTCCCTTGACGGACGGCGCGTCTCCGTAAAGGAGGTACGAGTCCCGATGGTCCAAAACATGACCTATGACGAACTCATATTACGCATTATCATTTTATTGCGGGACGGAAAAATAAAAGAATTCCGAAACATGATAGATGAGCTTCAGCCCTATGACATGGCATTTTTATTTAAAGAAATGCCGGAAAAGCACCGGGCCCGCTATCTGTCATATATGACGGTTGATGACATCACCGACATGATCGGAGAGCTGGAGCGGGAATTTCAGCTTGCCGTTTTGCATAAGGTCGGTAAAACGAAAGCCACTCTCGCAATGAATAAAATGGATAACGACGATCTCGCCGCATTGCTTGAAGAGATGGATGAAGAACTGAAAGAACAGCTTTTATCCAGTATGGAGGCTGAGGAATCAAAGGCCGTACAGCTTTTGATGAACTATCCGCAAGAATCGGCGGGCCGGATGATGACGAACCGCTTCGTCTGGATTCCGCAGCATTATACAGTAAAAGATGCGGTCGTGAAGCTGAAAAGCTTTGCAGAAATCGCAGAATCAATAAATTATTTGTACGTGATTAATGACAGCAAGCAGCTTGTCGGAGTGCTCTCTTACAGAGATTTAATTCTCGGCGAGCCTGACGATAAAGTGCAGGATCTCATGTTTACGCGTGTCATCTCGGCCGGGGTGCTCCAAGACCAGGAAGAAGTCGCCCGGCTGATCCAGCGGTATGACTTTTTAGCCATTCCCATCGTGGAAGAAAATAATGTGCTTGTCGGTATTGTCACTGTCGATGATATTATTGACGTCGTGATTAAAGAAGCCGATGAAGATTACGAAAAATTCGCAGCCTCCGGTAAGGCGATTACATTTGATACGAAAGCATACGTGGCGGCGTACCGCCGTTTGCCGTGGCTCATTCTGCTTTTGTTTATCGGATTGATTTCCGGAAGCATTCTGAATTATTTTGAAGATACATTGCAAAAAGTAGTCGCCCTCGCGTTTTTCATGCCGATGATCGCGGGAACGACGGGTAATACAGGCACACAGTCACTCGCCGTCGTCATCAGAGGACTGGCTAAAGAAGAAATGAATAAAAAAACCATTTTTAAACTGATTTTCCGTGAATTAAGAACCGGTATCTACATCGGCATTGTCTGTGCGATCGCGATTACGATCGTCGCAACCGTCTGGCAGAAAGACTTAACGCTCGGTTTTGTCGTCGGTTCATCGCTGCTTGCAACGTTGATTATCGGTACGATGGCCGGAACGATCGTCCCTATTATTCTTCATAAACTGAACATTGACCCGGCGATTGCGTCAGGACCGCTGATTACGACGCTGAACGATATTTTGTCCTTATTAATTTATTTCGGCATTGCAACTGCATTTCTTCATGCTTTATAAAAAAAGTCCGTCTCACAGGAGGCGGACTTTTTTGATCAGCGGTTTTTATACTTAAAATGAGCATTAAGCTGTCCTTCCAGCATTTTTTTGCGGAGCTGCGGGTCGTTTTTGAGAGCCTGTTCTTTTTTCCGCATGTCTTTTAAAATCTCAGCCGTCTGCACGCCGTCTTCCCGCTTGTTGGCAATATCCATCAGCCGCTCAACGTCCGCGAAGGAATACTTTCTCGTTCCCCGTGATGATCGCTGCGGGTAGATTAATTTCCGTTCTTCATAGTATCTGATCTGTCTGACTGACAATCCGGTTAATTCGCTTACAATGCCGATCGAGATTACTTTTTTATCTTTGTAAGATTGTTCGTCTGTCGTCATTTTTCCACCCCTGGATGTCTTTTACTCATATTATATAAGAAAAAAAGAGAAAAAACCTGACGCTTGTCAGGTTTTCTGACGCGGAATAGAAAATTTTAGAAAAAAAGCGGCAGAAAAATTGACAAGGTTAATGCATGGTTCTGTGCCCCCGTTTTATGCTTATTGTACAGATACAATGAGGAGGAAGGATAGGAATGGAGAAAGAAAAAGCGGTTTCGCTGGCAAAAGAAATCATTGAATTAGATATGAAACGCGATGAAATGCTGGAGGCGTTCATGCAGCTTGCCGGGGAACACGCTTTTCCGCTGCTCAGAGCGGTCCAGAACGGTCTTTACCGAAAAACATCATAATCTACAGAAGTTTTACAATGGCTTTATACGTCTTTGATATAAAAGCGTTATTCTGATCATAGAATAACGGAAAACAAAGGAGGCCGTCATGAGTCGTTTGCTTCAAAATGCATTGGATAAAGAGAGAAACCATTATTCCAAAAAGCTTCTGCAGATCGGAGTCTATACGAAAGAAATACTTAATTCCATGACAATTACGGAGCTGAGAAAGGAATACGCGTATTTTTTTCGGAACATTCCCTATAAAGAACGGAACCCTTATACAAATTAAATGATGTATAAGGGTATTTTTTTATATAAAAAAGAAGGAATTCTGAAAAACGGCACGAATAGAATATAAAACAAAGAACGACTCTTATGAATTGTAAGGGTTTACATTATTTTTTTATAAAAATCTTAAATACGGGGTAGATATGATGAGATTATCATTTAACGAAGAAGAAGTGATGCGTTCGATGAATTTGTACAAAGTTTTTGCGAGGGCTTTCAAGAGTGTGTCTGAACACAGCATCCGCGACAGTAAAGAACACGGTTTTAATCCGACTGAATTTGCCGTTTTGGAGCTGCTCTATACGAGAGGACCGCAAAAGCTTCAGCAAATCGGGTCGCGTCTTTTGCTTGTCAGCGGGAATGTCACCTATGTCATCGACAAGCTTGAAAGAAACGGGTTTTTGGTCAGAGAACAAGACCCGAAGGACAAACGGTCTGTTTACGCCCATTTAACTGATAAAGGAAACGAGTATTTGGATAAAATTTATCCGATTCATTCATTGAGAATTGCGAGAGCGTTTTCAGGACTTATGCCTGAGGAACAGGAACAGCTGATAGCCTTACTGAAAAAAGCGGGAATTCACAGCCAGCATTTGCTTTTCCGTTAAAAGAAAGCGGATACAGACACTCTTCTTCATGAAGAGTGTTTTTTTCTGTTTCGGACAGTAGAGCCTGAAGCGGTTTTTGCATAAGCTGATACAGGGCTGCATCATTATTTACCAATCATAATGTGTCATGCCTCATGCCAAAATATGAGGGTGCTTTGAATATAAAGAAGGTGAACATGTGAGAAGCTGTCTGCTGTCTATATGGTACTTACTTGATCCGCTTTATTTCTTCTTTACCCGGCTGACGCTGATTGATAAACGGCAATCGAATGTATTCCGCGTCCGTTTGACTAGATATAAAGGAAAAGAAGTCATCCTGAGCGACGGAACCAGAATTAAAAAAAACGACGTGTTAGTTAAGATTCATCTTCATAATGTCAAACTCCTGAAAGAGCTGCAGCCTATTGAAAGCGCGGTCAGAAGGGGGATTATGCTATATCAGAAGGTATATCAATCCATGCCACATTTAGCGGATTATATTAACCAGCATAAACGGAAAGACGAGATTAAGGGAGTCGTCGGCATTACAATGCTTCATAAAGGAGCGGCGAGACTCGGTTTTGATGTGATAAAACCGTCCAGCGGCTGCTACAGGCTGTTTAAGAAAGCGGCCCATCTTCCGATTTTATACTTTACTGCAAAACAGCTCACCCTCAAAAACATTCCTTACTCCTGCTATTTATTTATTTCCAAAGAAAAATTGATGTGCACGTATCAGACTGAAAAGAGCTGACCAAAAGCGTCAGCTCTTTCTCTTGATTTGCTCAAGCACGATTGAAAGCGGGCCGTCCTGCGGATTCCGGTAAAAATCATAAAACGGATCTCCCTCTGTCCTGACGCGGTTCACTACTGTATCGATCGTATAATCATCAGGTGTTAAAGAGGAGTTGACTTCGCTCCAATAAAGGGGAGCCGCAACCGTTCCCAATTCGTTGCCCCGGGTCGAATAGGGGGCGATAATGGTTTTCCCTTCGGCATGCTGCAAATAATCTAGGTAGAGCCTGCCGTTTCGGTTTTTGATAAACCGCTCTGTCGTAAAAAGATCCGGGCGTGTCCTGACGCAATAATCGGCGATGAGCATTGTGAAAGCACGGGTTTCTTCATAGGTGAATGCTTCCGGTGAAAGCGGGATGTAAAGCTGAATGCCTTTATTTCCGGAGAGCTTCGGGAATGACGTCATGCTGAATGAGTCAAACAGCTGTTTCAGCACATGCGCAGCCTCCACTGCCATAGGAAAATCATTCCTTGACGGAGGATCAAGATCAATGACGATTTCTGCGGGCCTTTCAGAATGCACTGTCTGAAACGGAACGTGAAATTCAAGCGCCAGCTGATTAGCCAGCCATAGAAGTGACGGTATGCTGCTGCATACGATGTGCTCGTGGCTCCCGTCAAACACGCTTGAGACAAAGTCCGGCGTGTAGTCCGGTTTGTTTTTTTGAAAAAAAGATTCGCCAGGCGCGCCGTGCGGATAACGGATCACCGTGACGGCCCGATCTTTAAGAAAGGGCATAAGAAAATCGCTCATTTTCACCATATAACTAAGGAAATCTGCTTTCGTTTTTTCATGTTTTTTAAAAACGATCTTATCCAGGCTTGTGAACTGCAGCTTCGGCGGCAGCGTTTTAGAGCGGAGGATAAGCTGCTGATACGTGCATTCCGTCCAATCCATTTCAAACTGAAAGGACACAAAAGATACTTCACGCAGCGTGTCCTGCAATATGGTTAAATACTGCACGGTCATGCAGATAGAAGGCTCAAGTGTATACTCGCCGCTTTTTTGTTTTTTTCCGTGGGTCTCCATAATGGTTCTGACGGCGTTTTTTTCTTCCGCCTGCATGCCGTGGGACACGGAAGCGATCGGGACGACGATGCCGTCTTTCAAAACAGAGGCTGTCACATACCCGTTCTTCGGATTGAATCCGGTTAATAGCACATGAGCCGTTTTCATATGTTTATACTTCTGCCAGTCGGGAGAGCGTTTATTTTCCGCCCATCCGCTGGAAGTCCTTTTGGCTACGATACCTTCTCCGTCATGGCGGACGACCTTGTCCCAAAGCGCGTCAAAGTCAGTGTGCTCCGGAATGTATTGAATTGCTTCTTCCGCTAAGTGATGAGGGCAGGCGGGAAGATTTGCTTCTTTAAGCAGTTTGGAAAGGGCGCGCTTCCGTTTCACATACGGTAATGAGACGGTGCCGGCGCCTTCCAGAACGAGGAGATCAAATGCCAGAAAGCGGCACGGCCGTCTCTCAGCGGTGCTTTTAATTGCTTCGGTTCGTTTTAAACGTCCGCGGATTTGAAGATGCTCAAAGTCCGCCCTGT
This sequence comes from Bacillus sp. ZY-1-1, assembly GCF_003047165.1. NCBI lineage: Bacteria > Bacillati > Bacillota > Bacilli > Caryophanales > Bacillaceae > Bacillus > Bacillus sp. ZY-1-1. Next base: position 2,623,686 of record NZ_CP027061.1, on the reverse strand, counting down.
ACGGATTGATTAAATAGACAAGCTCTCCGTCAAGCGTAATGGGGAACCTGTCTTTCATGTGCTGAAAACACCGGGCCGCAAAAGCCGTGATTTCCGGAAATTGATTCGTCAGCGTCTGTCCGTTTCTGCTGGTTAATGTAACACCGTTTTCGTCTATGCGGAGAAGACAGCGGAATCCGTCATACTTTACCTCATAGCGCCACTCACTGCCTTCAGGCGGTACAGAGGTCAAAATCGGCTGCATCGTCAGCACCATGATTAAGACGTTCCGGCTTTTTGTCTGGTCGTCTTCTGCTTTTTGCCTCCGCCGCCAGCTGACGCTGTGTCTTTTGTCCGTGCCGGTGCAGCCTGTTCGCGATTCGGCCGCTTCGTCCGGTCAATGCTTGCCTGAAGCGCGCTGACAAGATCAATGACATCTTCTCGCGGGCCGGCAGGAGCAGGTGTCACGCCCGCTTCTTCATGTTCGAGCTTATCGTTAATTTTGGCGAGAAGGGCTTTCCGGTATGTGTCTTCGTATTGTTCCGGGTCAAACTCGGTTGTCAGCTCATTAATTAATGTGATCGCCGTCTGCAGCTCTTTTTCATTAACGGCTGTCTGCTCAGGAACGCCCGGCACATGTCCGGCATTTCTGACCTCATCCGGATAATGAATGGATTCCATCACGATGCAGTTGTCATACACGCGAAGAATCGCAAGCTGCTGTTTAGAGCGGATCGTAATGGAGGCAATCCCGATTTTACCCGTCGTCCTCAGCGCTTCCCGCAGAAGTGTATAGGCTTTTGTGCCGTTGTCTCCCGGCCCGACATAATATGACCGGTTAAAATAAATCGGATCGATTTCCTGCAGCTGGACAAAGTCAACAATCTCAACCGCTTTTTCTTCATGTTCCTGTTTTACGTCTTTCAAGTCTTCGTCTGTCATAATGACGTATTTCCCTTTTACATACTCATAGCCTTTCACGATTTCATCAGGCTCCAGACTCTTTTCACATCCGGTGCAGATTTTTTCGTATTTAATCGGCGCATGGTCTTCTTTATGAAGACTGCGGAATTTTATATCTTTATCTTCAGTGGCCGCAAAGAGCTTGACCGGGATATTGACGAGGCCGAAACTGATCGAACCCTTCCACATCGTGTGCATGAATAAAAACTCCTTTTTGTCTTTATTGTGGATAAACGGGTCCGTTCCATGTGTAGCAACTTATGGGTGATGCGGCGTTCATGGAGCGGCTGTTCTATTTCCTCATGCGGTAATGGCCGGCTGAAAAGGAAATCGCATGTGAATCGGTAAGTTCTTTAAATCGCTGAAGTCCCCGAAAATCATCAATGGTTGATCAAAAAGATTATACAGAATCATTCCCCGGGAAATGCCCACGCATTTCCATGTAGTGACCGAGAGAATTTCCCGCTCCCATAAAAACAGATTCGGCGATGGCAAAGATCCCGGCAAAACGCACTGCCCATATGAACTGAATTCCGGTCAGCGCCGCTTACCGCAAATGGTAACTTTCCGGAGATCTTAAGTGATGTAACCGCCGCCAGACGAGCAATCAGGAGACAGGCGGGACGTTGTATTGCGCATGTCATTCCCTCCCGCTATACCGATCTGAAACGACTATATTTATAACGGGCATGTCTAAAAGATATTTCAGCCTCAAGGTTTTGTGTTAAAATCATTCTTAAGTTTCAGAATATAGACGTAAGCCGGGAGTGATAGATCATCGAAGATTTCATCATATCAATAATTGAAGCGTTTAAAAGCTTATCTTACGCCGGAATTTTTTTGGCGCTCAGTATAGAATTCATCCCGGCGGAAATTGTTCTTCCGCTTGCGGGCTATTGGGTCTCAAAAGGGGATATGACGCTTGCCGGAGCCGTGTTTGCCGGTTCGCTCGGCGGTGTTTCAGGTCCGCTTGTCTTATATGGGATCGGCAGGCTGGGCGGTCGGCCGTTTTTGCTGAAATATGGAAAGTACATATGGATAAAACCCGAATCCCTGCAGAAATCAGATGAATTCTTTCAGAAGCACGGAGGTTTGGTAGCGTTCAGCGGCCGTTTTATACCGGGGGTCAGGACGCTGATTTCTTTGCCGTGCGGCATTGCGAAGATGAATGTCTGGGTGTTCTCTCTCTATACATATGCAGCGATGCTGCCGATTACATTTGCTTACGTATACCTCGGTATGAAACTCGGGGAAAATTGGAAAAGCGTCGGTTCCATTCTCGATCAATATATGCTGCCGCTCGGTATATTCATTGTGTTGCTTCTCGTTCTTTGGATGTTTTTGAAGAGAAGAAAACAGCGGGTCAAAACAGAAAAAATTTCTCAATTTGTTAAAAAAGTTAAGCGTTGACAAATGATGAAACAGGCTTTATCATGAGCGTATAAACAAATATTTCTTGAAATCCCAAAGGGGAGTAGCGTCCGGATATTCCGGAAACAAAGTCGTCAATTCATGGATCATATCCATCGGCTTTGTTGGCATGCCAATCATTCATGTCTAGCAAGACCTTTGCCTTATATCGGCAAAGGTCTTTTTTGCGTAAAAAAACCGCCGGTATAAGCTCGGATGATAGAAAAAAGAAACGGAGGGAATGGATTGGACTTTGCATTATTATTGGAGTATGGATGGGTTCTTCTCGTTTTAATCGGGCTGGAAGGGATTTTGGCGGCGGATAACGCGCTGGTAATGGCTGTGATGGTGAAGCATCTTCCTGAAAAACAAAGGAAGAAGGCTTTATTTTACGGATTGGCGGGCGCATTTATTTTGCGTTTCGGGTCGCTGTTCGCCATTTCATTTCTGGTGAATGTTTGGCAGATCCAGGCCGTCGGCGCTTTATACCTGTTTTACATTGCGGTCAGCCATTTGCTGAAGCGGTATGTATTCAAAGATAACGCCGGGCAGAAAACGCAGAAAGAAAGCGGGTTTTGGCAGACTGTCTTGAAAGTGGAACTCGCGGACATCGCTTTTGCCGTTGACTCCATTTTAGCGGCGGTCGCGCTTGCCGTAACGCTCCCGGGAACACGGCTTCCCGCCATCGGCGGCTTGGACGGCGGTCAGTTTCTCGTTATTTTAGCCGGCGGCGTAATCGGTTTAATCATTATGCGTTTTGCGGCATCAATGTTCGTATCCTTACTGAAAACCAGGCCGGGCCTTGAAACGGCGGCATTTGTGATTGTCGGATGGGTAGGCGTGAAGCTCGCTCTTTATACGTTGGCCCATGAGGAACTCGGTATAATTCCGGCAGATGTCATCCATTCGGCGGCCTGGAAAATCATTTTCTGGGCGGTTCTGGCTGCCATTGCGGTTTGCGGATGGTTTATGTCAGGAGCAAAACAAACAGAGTCCGGCGCGGCATCGGAAAAAAGAGAACACGCGTAAAATGATCAAAAAGGGAGTCTGGCTTTTTAGAAAGCAGGTTCCCTTTTTTGTTTGAAACGCTTACATTTAAGACATATGATAACAATTTTATAACAGCATTGTTACAAAAAACACAGAGAAAACCCCCTTAATTCTGCATGGGGGCACGAAATCATGTATAGTACGTCTTATTGGCTTGTCATAATTGAGACAAATGAAATCGATTTCTCTTTTTCTTCCTTTGCGAATCCCTACTAAATTAGCTATGATTATGAGTAGTTATAGGGAGGAACTGAGGTGAAACCAGTGCTTAGCCTTTTGTTTAAATTGGGAAAAAAGAAGCAAACGCTTGAAACATCTGTTGAAAAAATACAAAAAGGCGACAAAGATCTGCAGAACGATTTAATACAGCAATATAAGCCTTTTATCGCGAAGACGGTTTCATCCGTTTGTAAACGATATATAGATGAAAAAGACGACGAATTCAGCATCGGGCTGATCGCGTTTAACGAAGCTATTGAAAAGTATTCGGCTGAAAAAGGTAATTCGCTGCTTGCATTTGCAGAGCTGATTATAAAAAGAAAAGTGATAGACTATATCAGAAAAGAAGCAAGAACCGCTCAGCATATCAATATGGATGTGCAGGAGGGCGACGACCAGGAATCTTCGCAGAGCCTTATCGAAGCGGAGCTTTCCATTGATGAATACCGCAAACAGATAGAACAGGAACAGCGCCGGGAAGAAATTCTTTTTTTTCAGAAGCAGCTGAAAGAATACGGCCTGTCTTTTAAAGAGCTGCTGGAACAATCGCCGAAGCATACAGATGCGAGGCAGAATGCGATTAAGGTAGCCTACACGCTTGTTGAAAATGAAGAGCTGGCGTCCATTTTGCACCAGAAAAAACAGCTTCCTGTCAAACAGCTTGAGCAGCTCGTGTCGGTCAGCAGAAAAACGATCGAACGGAACCGAAAATATATCATCGCCATGAGTATTATTATTACCGGTGATTATATTTATTTAAAAGATTATCTTAAAGGGGTGTTGCACTCATGAGAAGAGGGATCATAGTAGAGAAAAATAAAAAATTCGTCACGTTGCTAACCCCTGACGGACAATTTTTAAAAACAAAAAATGATCACCGCACTTGTGAAATCGGAGAGGAAATTACGTTCGAAGGCGAAACGCGTATGGGAAGAAGGGCCAGCTTTTTTGATTTTCTGAAACTGCGCCCTTTTAAATTGGGAGTGTTTACGATGACTGCTATTATTTTGTTTATTTTAATTTTGCTCCCGGTTTTTTCTGATAACAAAGCTTACGCGTATATGACGCTTGACATTAATCCCAGCATTGAAATGGCTTTAAACAGCAAATATGAAGTCATTGAACTGACACCGCTGAACCATGACGCCAAACAGGTCATCAGTGACATCGGAGATTGGAAAAGCAGCGATTTTAAGGAAGTCATCAATAATATTATTACCGATTGCAGCAAGCATGGATATGTAAAGGAATCAAAAGAGATTTTAATTTCCACGGTTTATGAAAATACAGATGACAATACATATAAAAAAGGCGTTAAAAAACAGCTGGCTGACATGACTGAAAAATATAAGGGCACCTACCAGGTCCAATCTCTTGAATCTGATATGGAAACAAGAGAAAAAGCAAAACAGGAAGGGATGTCAACAGGCAGCTACATAAGAAGAAACGAAAAGAAAACAGAAGAAAAACAGTCTGAAAAGCAAACCGACGGCAATGAAACAGATCAAAAAGATACCGAAACAGACGCTGATCAAAGCAAGCAGCCGGACACAGAAAAGCCGGCGGCTGATGAAAAGACAGCTCCTGATGAAGAAAAGGCAGCAGAGAAGCCGGAAAACAATGAAACAACGCCCGGCACGGAAGAAGCGAAGCCGGACAGTCAGGACGGCAGTCAGCAAACCGACAAAAATGCAGCTTCCGGATCAGAAGAAAACACACAGAAGGAACAAGATGGGGAAACAGAGCAGCCCCCAACACAAAATCCTCAGGAAAACGGAAATGACAAAGAGCCTAAGCAAAAGTATTACAATCATTACTGGAATCAGCGGAATCATGATCGCAATGAACATTGGGACTCCTATCGGCATCATGAAGATTCATCAGACCGCAGGAATCCGAACGGCTACCGGCACGGAAAGGAGAATGCCGATAAATATCAAAATTCGCCGAGAAGTCCCGGCGAATAAGCTGCATTATTGATTTTTCCCGTTTAATTGTGATTGAGCCTGCTGTACAAGACGTTTTGTCATTTCCCCGCCTACAGAGCCGTTTGCGCGTGCTGCTGTATCAGAGCTAAGGTTCACGCCGAATTCTTGAGCCACTTCGTATTTAAATTGGTCAAGTGCCTGCTCAGCCCCTGGAACTAAGAGTTTATTTCTGCTCGCCATCTTTTTCATCTCCTTTTCTCTGGCAAGATGTGTTTACGCATTTTAGTTTCAAACGGAACGGTATTGATTATGCTGGCAATTGTTGTACAGCAAAAAACCCCGGCGCAGACACCGGGGCGAAGAAGCGTTATGAATTATAATAAATGGCTGGTCATTTTGTAGGCTGAGGCTTGAATATGGAAAGTCAAAACGGAGAGCACCGTGACGGCGATGATGGATCTGATATCGTTCCATTGTCCGCTTCCGAGTTCTTTAAAGCAGCCTTTGAGCTTGTCCGTCTGCTCTTCGACGAGCTCCTGCAGGCTCGTTTCCTTCATCGGCGGGTTTGCCTTATGATGAAGATAATCAATCACTTGAGCGCAGCTTTCATAGTAGCTGATCGGGCTGATGACGTCGTCTGATCTGTCTGTGATCGTGTTAAAAGCGATTTTTAATATGCCGCGTATATGTTCGAAGTCATAAATTGATTTTAAATCACGTACAATGAGAAGGATGACAGCTTGTTCAATTGTATATTTTTTGCCGAGTAAGGGGTGGCCGATTAAATCTTTAATATCGCGCTTCACCCAGTTTTGGACGGCGGTTGATTTTAAAGACGTCAGCTCGCACAGATTTCCCAGCTCGACAATCTCGTTAGTTGAAAGCCCGTATTCCTTTTTCTCTTTTTTTCGTTCGAATCTCGTCAGAAATTCAGGGATATGCAGACGGCTTTCCGCTTCATCCAATGTCATTTCCGCTGATTGCAATAAGATTTGGAGAGGAGTTGCGTCTCCTTGGCCTTTTAACGCGTAAAGAAGCCGGACCATATCAGTTCGGGTCAGTTTAAACGTGTTCATGGTTCACCTCTGATTGATTACGTGTTCACTTTCTGATATCACTGAGAATTACATTTACATCATACGTCGAAATTGTTGCATTTTCAAACAGATCATTTATAATTTAATTAAATAAGTTCTTTTGATCTTAAAAAAGACGGAGGTAATTATGGCGAAAAGAATATTTCTGTTTATTTTAACGAACCTTTTGGTCATTACGACAATCGGAATTGTGCTTACGATTATTACAAGCGTTACCGGTGTCGGCTCGTATATACAAAATGGCCGCATTGATCTGATGGCATTGCTCGTGTTCAGTCTTGTCGTCGGTTTTGTCGGTTCTTTTATTTCTCTCGGAATGTCCAGATGGATGGCCAAAACGATGATGGGCGTCCGGGTGTTAAATCCGAAGAAACAGTCACTCAGCTATGAAGAACAGCAATTGGTTGACCGTGTGCACAGATTGTCCCGTGCCGCAGGGATGACGAAAATGCCTGAAGTCGGCATTTATCAGTCCCCGGAGGTCAATGCTTTTGCGACCGGACCTTCTAAGCGCCGTTCGCTTGTTGCGGTTTCTTCAGGTTTATTGCAGCAGATGGATGATGCTGCGGTGGAAGGGGTTCTTGCCCATGAAGTCGCACACATCACAAACGGTGATATGGTCACGATGACGCTGCTGCAGGGAATCGTCAATACGTTCGTCGTATTCCTTTCCCGAATCGCGGCATGGGTTGCAAGCCGCTTTGTCAAAGAAGACCTCGCACCGGTCGTGCATTTTATCGCGATGATCGTGTTTCAGATTATCTTTTCCATTCTCGGCAGTCTTGTCGTCTTCGCCTACTCGCGCCACAGAGAGTTTCACGCTGACCGCGGCGGTGCAGACCTTGCCGGCAAGGATAAAATGATTCACGCCCTGCGTACGCTGAAGTCTTATACAGGACATGTGAATGAAGAAGACCAGACGGCGGTGCAGACGTTAAAAATTAACGGCAAAAAGCATTCGTCACTGTTCTCCACACACCCTGATCTCGATGAGCGCATCCGCAGGCTGGAAGCAAAATAATAAACAAAACCTCTGACAATCGTTTCAGAGGTTTTTTGTTTAAAGATCGGCAAATTACATAAGGTAATGAAAAATCTTTCTAAAAAGGCCTTTAAAAATTCTCCCAATATCATTAGAATAATTACGTACTACATTTGAGAGGCAGAAGGAACTATCTTATGAAATTAAAACTGAAGAAATTCATACAGATCTTGTCGCCTGCACAGCTGATTGCATTATATTATTTTCTTGCTGTGACGGTGGCATTTATTTTGCTAAGTCTGCCGGCCGCCCACAAACAAGGGGCCAGCTGGTCGTTTATAGACGCGCTGTTTACGGCTGTCAGCTCAGTCAGTGTCACCGGTTTAACGGTCGTCAACACGGCTGATACATTCAGCACGGCCGGGATTGTCATTTTGGCTTTCGTGCTTCAATTCGGCGGAATCGGCATTATGACGCTCGGAACATTCGTCTGGCTCATTATGGGCAAACGGATCGGTCTGCGGGAACGGAAGCTCATTATGGTGGATCAGAATCAATCGCAGTTTTCCGGTATCGTCAACCTGATGAAGCAAGTGCTGTTTTTGATTTTATTAATCGAGTTTTTAGGCGGCATCATCTTAGGAACATATTTTTTAACGTACTATGATTCGTTTGAACAGGCGTACTTGCACGGATTCTTTGCGAGCGTCAGCGCCACGACAAACGGCGGCTTTGATATTACGGGAAATTCACTCGTCCCGTTCAGACATGACTATTTCGTGCAGTTTATTACGATGCTTCTGATTATTTTCGGCGCGATCGGTTTTCCGGTGCTCGTAGAAGTAAAAGACTTTTTGTTTTCAAAACAGCGCAGATACTCATTCACGCTGTTTACGAAAATTACGACCGTTACGTTCGGAATGCTCGTTTTGTTCGGAGCCGTGGGCATTTACGCGCTTGAAGCAAGCCATGTTATGAAGGGGAAAAGCTGGCATGATGTTTTATTTTTATGTCTCTTTCAATCAACTGCTACGCGAAGCGGCGGGCTTGCAACAATTGATATCAGCCAGCTGTCGGCGCCGACATTATTTTTCATCTGCGCCCTCATGTTTATCGGCGCATCACCGAGCTCGGTCGGCGGCGGAATCCGTACGACGACGTTTGCGCTTAACCTTCTTGCCCTGTTTCATTTTGCCAGAGGGAATAAAGCGGTCAAGGTCTTTAAACGCGAGCTTCATCAGGCTGATGTCATGAAGTCGCTGGTCGTTACGATGATGGCGATTCTGCTCGTGTTCGGGTCGACGCTGATTCTTTCCGTGACGGAGACAAATCAGACGCTCCTCGGACTGCTTTTTGAAGTGTGTTCCGCTTTCGGAACGACCGGCCTGTCGCTCGGGATTACTCCGCATTTAAGCGACATCGGAAAATGTGTGATCATGATTGTGATGTTTATCGGGCGGATCGGCATTTTGACTTTCCTTTATTTGATCGGCCGAAAAGAAATCGAAGCAAATTATCATTATCCGAAGGAAAGGATGATTATCGGCTGACACCGCTTTTCAGAAAGCGGTGTTTTTTTATTGCCGTAAAATGGATGAGTGGAAACAGTTTCTTTGGAGATTCTACTTGTAAAGAGGTGACGTCATTGTTTGCCGTATTTTGGAAGTCGGTAGTTATGATAGCGGTCGGTACCTTTTTATTGCGGATTGCCGGACGGAAATCCATCAGCCAGCTGTCGGTGACCCAGACAGTCATCATGATTTCGATCGGCTCGATTATTATTCAGCCGTTTATTGAACATAATTTATGGGAAACCATTTTCGCGGCGGCGATTTTTATTGCGGTACTGATTCTGATGGAATATTTAGAAATCAAATCAAGCTTTTTTGAGTTTTTATTTTCAGGAAAAACCGTCGCCGTTGTCAGAAACGGAAAAATCATCCCGAAAAACTTAAAAAAAATGCGTTTTACCGAAGACCAGCTGTCAATGAGGATCAGGCAGGAAGGCCTCGGAGACATTCAAGATTTTAAATATGTGCTGCTTGAGCCGAACGGACAGATCGGCTATGAACTCATTGATGAGGCCAAAAACGTGACAGTGCGCGACTTAAAAAAAATGCTTAATGAATTCAAAACAGATTTGCTGACAGAAGGAGGAAATCAAATGAAACGCAAAGCAGCAAAGAATGAAGCTTTGACCAACAACAATACACCGACTGAGAGCATGGACAAAGATGCATACAAAACACAATATGACGGTGATCCCGGACTGAGAGGCGCAAACCGCAAATCAAAACACGGCAAACAAGGAGGCGAGTAATATGACGAAAAAAAACCGCCACAGCAAAGACATGCAAAACCATAAAAAGCCGATGGACCCTAAATTGCTTGAAGAAGAGTTTTCAAGCGAGCTCGGTGATTATAACGCCGGAAAATGGATTGAAACGCTTGAACAGACGAAGCCGAAGAAAAAAGAAGACGGCAAAAAATAAAAAATACCTCTTAAGCGGCAACGCTTAAGAGGTATTTTGCATTATTTCGAATAAGCACCGTTTCTTGTTCCTTTCACCGCTTGAAGCAAGCCGGTTATCCGCAGCTCAATAAACGGCTGTGCGGCCGTTTTCACCGCATTGCTGGAGAGAATGGACGTAAGAGCGGCTGTTAACATTAAGAGCATGACTAAATTCTGATAATCAGACAAGTGATCTTCAAGCCCGATCTGCCGCAGCGTTTTTATAATGAATCCATGCAGCAGATATACGTAAAACGTTCTCGTACCCCATTTCGTAAAGAAATAACGCTTTTGCGGAACGAGCGCCAAAAAGCTGAAAGTGGCGGCAAAGGCCAAAACATACCAGCCGATGCGCGACAGACCGCTCAACAGCGACACTGTGCCGAATGTAGAATAAGGCTCCGATCCGAACAGCCACGAGTAATCAAAATCAATGCACCAGCATAAGAGGAAAACAATCCCCAGTACGCCCGCGGCAATCTGCCTGCCTCTTTTAGCCCGAAGCAAATCAAAGTGCCGTTTCTTTAAATAAAACCCGACGAGAAACATCGGAAGAAAGACAAACGTCCGTGAAAGACTCAGCGTGCTGCTGATGAAATCGAGATACCCGATCATGACGGCAAGCCCGCAGCTCGCCCCAAGCGCCCACATTTTCGGCAGCTTCGTAAAGGGATAAAGCAGCAGATTCCAAAAGAATAAGCTGACTAAAAACCAGAGAGACCACTGCGGATCAATCGGATTGACGCTTGCCATGCTTTCATCCTGAATCAAATAGTAAAAAACCGAGTAAATGCCCTGAAAAATCAGGTACGGAATAATCAGCTTCACAGCCAGCTTCTTCACATAACCTTTCCGCTTAAAGTTTTTTGCGAAATAGCCGGAAACCAGGATAAAGGCCGGCATATGAAAAGTATAAATGAATTTGTAGAGATGGAGCATAAACTCATTTCCGTTAATAAATGACCGGAGGATATGGCCGAACACCACCAGAAAAATCAAGATAAACTTGGCGTTGTCAAAGTAACTGTCTCGCGATTTTGTCATAGCATCACCTTCTCTTCAAAAATCATCCACTGCATGATTATTTCCTGTTGGTGTTCATTTTAAAATAAAAAACAAAAAATTGAAGGAGGACAAAAGGGATTGTTAGGATGATGTAACGGGGAGGTAAGGATCGTAGAAAAAGACTTTAACTTGTCATATCATTGAAATTTTCTGAAATGTATAGGGCGAATGAAGGAAGATGAGGTATTTTGTAGAAATATTGAAGGATAGGTTTTTGAAGAAGGAGTGTACTGAATGGCTGAAACTCTGGATTTGCAAACAAACGAGTCGCTGAAAGAGCAGCTGAAGCGGATGAAAGAGGAAAATGACCGCCTGAAGAGTGATTTGAACCGGTATCATGTGATTATGAATAATACGCTTGATGCCATTTTTATATGCCGTAAGGAAATGAAAATCGTCCAGGCGAACGAGGCTGCGGCCCGGATGATGCAGATTGAGGCAGAGAGCCTTATTAACCGCTCCGTCCTGGACTTTTTATATTCCGTGCCTCAGGAAGAACTGAATAAGGCCGTGAAAAAGTTTTTAAAAAAAGGCCATCTGTGGAAAGAGGTGCCGATTAAGCTTGACAGCGGCGCGACGAAATACATTGAATTCCTCGCCAGAGACGGAATTGGAGAGGATTATTTTTTTGTGGTGATGAGGGACATCTCCTCTAAAAAAATATTAGAGCGCGAATTCTCCATGAACGAGCAGCTGTTTAAAGATTTGTTTGACAGGGCTGTCGACGGCATCGTGCTGTTTGATAAGGACGGCGGGTTTATTGATGCGAACCTCTCTTTTTGCAAAAGCTTTGAGATCGGCCAGAATGAATTGTCCCATCTGTCGCTCCGCCATTTTACCGACGGCGAAAACAAAAAGCATCTGAAAGAAATCTGGGAAACCCTCCGCAGAAAAGGAAATGCCAAAGGAGAACTGCCCGTCAAGCTTCGGTCCGGCGAAGAGAAGCTGTTTGAATTTACGATTACGTCCAACTTAATCAGCGGGTTCTACATGTCCATTATGAGAGATATAACAGAGAAACGGTTGATGGAATTGAAACTCTTTAAAAGCGAAGAGCGATTCCGCGAAATTTTTGAAAACGCGATGGACGCGATTGTCATTTGGTCTGATGACGGAAAGATTGCTAAAGCAAACGAATCGGCGTGCCGCATTTTCGAACTGCCGATGGATAAGCTGCTGGAGACGAATTTATGTACGTTTATCGTTGATCCGCAGAAAAAATACAAGCAGATTAAGAAGAAATATGAAAAATACGGGGAAATTCGTGAAGAAATGCTGTTTCAGATGGCAAACGGCCAATACAAAGAGCTTGAGTTCACATCAAAACGAACCATACTTGAAGGTCAGCATTTAACCATTTTAAGAAATGTCAGCGATCGTAAGCGGATGGAAAAAGAATTGCGGGAAAGCGAGCTGAAATTCAGAAAAGTATTCAACGGCTCAATGGACGGCAAGGTCTTATTTGACAACCAATTCCGCATTATTGACGCGAATCCTCTCGCAAGCCGTATACTGGGCATGCCGGATGAGGAGCTGAGAGCGTACACCGTTCCGGATATTCTTTCTTTATTTGATATTGAAAACGCGGGTGTTCCCGCCAGGAAGATTGATTTAGAAGGAATGGATAATGAAATCCCCTTCCTGTTAAGCAGCAGTGACAGCCGCAAACTGGAATTCTCCTTCAAAAGAAATATCATTCAAAATATGAATCTGGCCATCTTTAAAGATGTCACAGAGGCCAAAGAACTTGAAGAGAGGCTGCGGAAATCCGACACTCTTCATGTTGTAGGGGAGCTGGCGGCGGGCATCGCCCACGAAATCAGAAACCCGATGACAGCGCTGAAAGGGTTCATTCAGCTTCTTCAAGGAAGCATTGAAGGCGAATATTCCCTGTACTTTAACGTCATTACCTCAGAATTAAAACGCATCGAGTCTATCATCACTGAATTTTTAATTTTAGCGAAACCTCAGGCGATATTATATGAAGAAAAAGACGTGACGCAGATTATGAAAGACACGGCTGATCTTTTGAATGCCCAGGCCAATCTTGTCAATGTGCAGATTCATCTGAACCTGACCGGAAACATCCCGCCGATTTACTGTGAACCGAATCAATTAAAACAGGTGTTTATCAATATTTTAAAAAACGCCATTGAAGTCATGCCGGGCGGCGGCAATATCTACGTGACCATCCAGCCTTCTGATCAAGACCACATTTTGATTTCTTTTCAAGATGAAGGAACAGGCATTTCCGAAGACAAATTAAAACGTCTGGGCGAGCCATTTTACACGACAAAAGACAGGGGAACGGGCCTCGGTCTGATGGTCAGCTATAAAATCATCGAAGAACATCAGGGACGCATTCATGTGGAAAGTGAAGAAGGGAAGGGCACGGTTTTTCATTTGACGCTTCCGATCCGGCAGAATACCGAAGAAAGAAGGAGCGGGGAATGATCTGTTTTACAAGTGTAAAAGCGCCGTTTGGAACCGTTATCGTAACAGAGGAAGAGGGCTTTATTACCGGCCTGTTTCTCACCGGGGAAGATTTTGAGGAATGGCGGAAAGACGCGCCCGGCGTAAAGCCGTGCGAAACCGCTTTGCTGTCGGAGGCGAAACAGCAGCTGGCATCCTATTTTTCAGGAGAAAGAAAGCAATTCTCTCTGCCTTTGAGACAAAAAGGCACACCCTTTCAGGAAAAGGTGTGGAACGCGCTGACGATGATTCCTTACGGGGAATCCCGAAGCTACGGTGATATGGCCGAAGCGATCGGAAAACCGAAAGCGGTGCGCGCCATCGGACAAGCCAATAAACGAAACCGGCTGCCGATTTTGATCCCGTGCCATCGGGTAATCGGCAAAAACAGCGCCTTAACGGGATACGCGGGCACGAAGACGGATGTAAAAGCGGTGCTGCTGAACATCGAACAAATATCCTATAAAGAAAAATAAAACATATGGCACGTTCCGTTTTTTCGCGTCCGACATATCATTTTATTAAGTGAAAAAAGTTGGTCTGGTGAAAAAGGAGGACGAAGCCTGATGAAAATGAGCCGTCCGCAAAAGATAGCCGGTTATGCAGAGCTGTTTTTTAAAATGCATCTCATTACAGCCGCCCAAAAAGATGAAGTGATTACATTGTGCAGACAAAAAAACCGCTGACATTGCCCGAGGCAACATCATCAGCGGTTTTTCAGCTCAGCTGACAGTCGGCGAATAATTGTTCAATTTCTTCCGTGTAAGAACCGGTCACAATTCCTTTCTCGGTGATAATGCCTGAAATCAGGCTGCCCGGTGTGATGTCAAAGGCCGGATTGAAGACCGGCACATCTTCGGGAGCGGTGCGTATGCCTGAGATCTGTCTGACTTCATCCGGATCTCTTTCTTCAATCGGAATCTGATCGCCGTTTTCAATCTGCAAGTCAAAGGTCGAAAGCGGTGCGGCCACAAAAAACGGAATCTGAAAGGCGTTTGCCAAAATAGCGAGGCCGTAAGTTCCGATTTTGTTGGCCGTATCTCCGTTTTTAGCAATTCTGTCAGCGCCGACAATGACTGCTGAAATATGTTTTTCCTTCATTGTATGGGCGGCCATGCTGTCCGTAATGAGTGTGACATCAATTCCGCCCTGCATCAGCTCCCACGCCGTCAGCCGGGATCCTTGGAGAACGGGTCTTGTTTCACATGCGTAGATATGAAGGCCGAGGTCTTTTTGTTTCGCTAAGTAAAAGGGAGCAAGCGCCGTACCGTACCGGCTTGTAGCAATCGAGCCCGCATTGCAGATGGTCATGATCTGGTCGCCTTTTTTAAAAAGGTGCAGCGCATTTTGGCCGATCATTCGGCAGGTTTCTTCATCCTCAATCTGAATTTGAATGGCTTCATGAACGAGCGTTGTCTTCGCTTCATTGATTGAGATTGCATCCCTGATGGAATCCGTCAGTCTGTCAAGCGCCCACGCGAGGTTGACGGCAGTGGGCCTCGAACTGTTTAAATACGCTTTGACATCCGCGAACTGACGTCGGAAATCTGAAAGATCGCGGGCTTCAAATGACTTGGCGGAGAGCGCGAGTCCGAATGCCGCGGTTATACCGATGGCCGGGGCGCCCCTTACTTTCAGCGTGACAATCGCGTCGAATACATCTTCCTTTGTTTCAAGTTCCACATACTCAGTGACGTCGGGAAGTTTTTGCTGATTTAAAATGCGGATGTAGGTTTCTTTCCATTCCACAGAACGGGGGATGGCAAATTCATTGGTCATGCTGCATCATTCCTTTACACGGAGCTTAAATTGGTCCAGAACCTCGGTGATATGCTTCAGTTCTTTTCTGTTTTCGATATAATAGGCGCCGATCTCAAGCGCCAGCTTCTTCCGTTCGATTCGTTTGTCAAACGGAGTGATTTCATCTAAGTCAGCCACATGGGCGAGTCCGATCGTGCGCCGGATCAATTCGCATCCCGCAAAACCGACCGCTTCTTCAAACGCGTTTTTCAGTGTGTCTTCCAGCAGGTGTCTGCGGGAAGGCAGGCAGTCTTTCTCCCATGCTTCACTGAATGTTTTCACAAATGTATCCCATACGGCGGCAGTATGGTCATATAACGGCTGTCTGTCGTCACCGTCGCGGCTGAGGGCGTTTAACAGCAGATTGGCGATAAATTGGCCGATGTCAAACCCGATCGGTCCGAAGAAAGCAAACTCGGGATCAATCACCTTTGTTTCATGTTCATCGGCGAAGATGCTTCCCGTGTGCAGATCGCCGTGAACCAATGTTTCCGCGGAATTCAGAAAGATGGCTTTCAATTCGTCAGCGCCTTCTTTCAGCCGGGAATTGTTCCAAACTTTTTCTGCGTACGGGCGCAGCTCCTCCTCAAAATCGTTTGTCTCATGGTCGAGAAACGGTTCTGTAAACACAAGCCTTTCTGTAATATTGCAAAGCTCAGGATTTGTAAACTGCTTTGCGAGCTGCTGCTTTACTTTCGCATCGAGCGCATAATCGGATGAGTAAAAAAGCGTTTTTCCTAAAAATTCACCGATATGAACCGATAAGTTCGGATAATGCTGCCCTTCCAGCAGCCCTTTTCTTGAAATCTGCAAATGTGAGAGGTCTTCCATTACCGTGACGGCCATTTCAGTATCGGAATAGTAAACGGCTGGAACGAGGTGCGGCACGTGTTCGCCCTGGCGGATGAGGGCGCTGCTTTCGATTCTCGCCCGATCAATTGTAAGCGGCCAGCTTTCACCGACGACTTTCGCGTAAGGAATCGCCTGTTTGATAATCAGTCCTTTTTGGTTTTCTTTATCGTAAACATGAAAGACGTAATTTAAATTGCCGTCGCCGATTTCACGGCATGTCAGAGTGCTTTTGCTTTGGAATAAGCCGAGCTTGACGGCTAACGCGGCGGCGGAGCTTTCTGTTAATTGTTCATAAAGACTTGTTTTAGTTGCTGACATGGATTTACCCTCCAATTATGTAGTGGCAGTAAGAGATCGTGACGGAGAATACGCCCGAAAAAAAGCCTCCTTCTCTGAAAGAGAAGGAGGCTGAAACAGTGCAGTCCGCCTCTTATCTCTCAGATAACATCTGATGGAATTAGCACCGTGCCTTATGAGACAATCGTCTCGGCGCAAAATGTACGCGCCCCATTTCACAATGGAATTACGGTCGGTTGCTGTTGGGGTCAAAAGGCCAATTCCCTCGCCCAACTCTCGATAAGAGAAAATATATTGATTTGTATCACAATTCGGATTAATCAGTTGATGAAAATATTAGCAGGTGCCGGATATTCTTGTCAACATTTTTTTGAAAATTAATATAAATCACGCCGCAAGTCTTGGAAAACCGGAATGGTTCCGCGGACGGCCGCGCTTTCTGACACATCGATTTCCGCCCGGACTGCGCCTTCCGTCCGGTCTCCTTCGGCTAAAATCCGGCCCCACGGGTCAATAATCAGGCTGTGGCCGGCAAATTCATTATCGGGATTGGCCCCCGTGCAGTTAGAGGCTGCGACAAAACATTGGTTTTCAATTGCTCTGGCGATAAGCAGGCTTCGCCAATGATCAAGGCGGGGCAGAGGCCATTCCGCAGAGATAAACAGGACATTCGCGCCCTGGGACGTATGCTTTCTGATCCATTCGGGGAAACGGATATCATAGCAGATCAGCCCGGCGCACTTGACACCGTCGAGCTCAAAGGAACCGTCGCTGTTTCCCGCTGACAAGTAAAGGTGTTCATCCATCAGCTGAAACAGATGGGCTTTCTGATACCGCTTCACGATCTGTCCGCTGTTATCGGCGATGTACATGGTGTTATAGACATTTTCGCCTTCTTTGACCGCAAAAGATCCGGCAACGAGGTGTACGTTGTATGTTTTTGCCGTTTCTTTAAGCCATTGTTCCGAAACTTTGCCGTTTTCATCCGCCAGCTGGTCTAGCCGTGTGAGATCATAGCCGGTTGTCCACAACTCAGGAAGCACGATTACATCCGCATGGCGGCTTTCTTGCTCAATCAAAGATTCCGCTTTTTTAAAATTTTCTGAAGGATTTCCGTATGAAATATCAAATTGCAAACAAGAAACGGTCCATTTCATTTTTTAACACCTCAAGTTTCTCTTTACTTTTTTTATTTAACCATATATGATGATGGACTATCATTTCAAGACATTTTTAGAAGGTGAAAAATATGAACTTTGAAATCTCAGATGTACTCAAACAGCTGCCGGAACAATTTTTCGCATCATTGGTGCAAAAAGTGAATCAAAAGCTGAAAGAAGGCAGAGACGTCATCAATTTAGGGCAGGGAAACCCTGATCAGCCGACGCCTCAGCATATCGTTGAAGAAATGAAGCGCGCCGTCGAAAGGCCGGAAAATCATAAATACTCATCATTCCGGGGCGCTTACAGCTTCAAAAAAGCAGCCGCTGCATTTTATGAAAGGGAGTACGGGGTCACGCTTGATCCGGAAACGGAAGTCGCCGTGCTGTTCGGAGGCAAGGCGGGACTTGTTGAGCTTCCGCAATGTCTTTTAAACCCGGGAGATACCATTCTGGTGCCTGATCCCGGATATCCTGATTACTGGTCGGGCGTCGCCCTTGCGAAAGCGAAAATGAAAATGATGCCGCTGACGGAAGAAAGAGGGTTTCTCCCTGATTACAGCGTAATTCCTGAAAAGGTGCGGAGCGAGGCGAAGCTGCTTTATCTCAATTATCCGAATAATCCGACCGGCGCTGTGGCGACAGAGGCGTTTTTTGAGGAGACGGTCGGTTTTGCGGAACAAAACGGTATTTGTGTCGTTCACGATTTCGCGTACGGAGCCGTCGGCTTTGACGGGCATAAACCGCTGAGCTTTTTGCAGACGGAAGGCGCAAAGGAGACGGGAGTCGAAATCTATACCTTGTCCAAAACGTATAATATGGCGGGCTGGCGGGTCGGATTTGCCGTCGGAAACGCTTCTGTCATCGAAGCGATCAATCTTTATCAGGATCATATGTTTGTCAGCCTGTTTCCCGCGGCGCAGCAGGCGGCGGCAGCCGCTCTTTTAGAGGATCAGGCATGCGTCGCAGCGCAAAATGACAGATATGAATCGAGGCGCAATGCATGGATTGAAGCCTGCCGCGGTATCGGCTGGGATGTGACGGCTCCGGCTGGCTCCTTTTTTGCATGGCTCCCTGTGCCCGACGGTTATACGTCACAGTCGTTTTCAGATCTGCTGCTCGAGAAAGCGGATGTCGCCGTCGCTGCCGGAAACGGGTTCGGAAAATGGGGGGAAGGCTATATAAGAGTCGGTCTTCTGACAAGTGAAGAAAGACTTAAAGAAGCTGCGGAACGGATCGGGAAACTGAATCTTTTCACCCGAAAAAGCATTGACATATCTGGATAACAATGCGATAATTCAAAATACTTTATAAAATCATTATTCTTATCAAGAGCAGGCAGAGGGACGAGCCCGATGAAGCCCGGCAACCGACTGATAAAGCACGGTGCTAATTCTTGCAGCAGGAGCTGAGAGATAAGATTCGGACATAACACGAAGCCTCTTTCTGCTCATACGGAAGAGGTTTTTTTATGTTTTGTGAAAGAAAGAGAGGCGTTCACGCATGAGCGAAGTATTGGCAACATATCTTCTGACAGACACAACGGACAGTGAAAAGCGGGCGGAACAGATTGCGGCGGGGCTGACGGTAGGCTCCTGGACTGACCTGCCCCTGGTGAAGCAGGAACAGCTCAGAAAACATAAAGGCCGGGTCGTAAAAGTTGAGGAGAAAGAAGGAACCTCAGAAAACGAAACACAATCCGTCATCACTATCGCCTATCCCGAGGCGAACTTTTCAAGAGATATTCCGGCCGTCCTGACGACGGTATTCGGAAAGCTGTCACTGGACGGAAAAATAAAATTGACTGATCTTGAATTTTCCGAAGGGTTTAAACGCTCCCTTCCCGGGCCGAAATTCGGTATATACGGCATCCGCAAACTGCTGGGCGAATTTGAAAGACCGCTTCTGATGAGCATATTTAAAGGTGTGATCGGACGGGATCTCGCCGACATTAAAGAACAGCTCAGACAGCAGGCGCTCGGAGGCGTGGATCTGATTAAAGATGACGAAATTTTCTTTGAAAATGAACTGGCTCCGTTTGAAACCCGCATTATCGAAGGAAAACAAGTCCTGAAGGAAACCCGGGAGGAGACGGGGCATAAAACGCTGTATGCCGTAAACCTTACGGGAAGGACCGCTGAACTGCGGGATAAAGCGAGGCGCGCGGCAGAACTCGGGGCAGACGCGCTTTTATTGAATGTGTTCGCTTACGGTTTAGATGTGATGCAGAGCCTTGCAGAAGACAGGGAAATCCCGCTTCCGATCATGGCGCATCCGGCAGTCAGCGGCACATTTACATCATCTCCCGTTTACGGCTTGTCGCATGCGCTTTTGCTCGGCAAGCTGAACCGCTATTGCGGCGCTGATTTCAGTTTATTTCCGTCACCTTACGGATCCGTTGCTCTTCCGAAGGAGTCCGCGCTTGCAATCCATGATGAATGTGTAAAAGACGATGTCTTTCATCCGTCGTTTGCCGTCCCGTCGGCAGGCATTCATCCCGGTATGGTGCCATTGTTGATGCGCGATTTCGGCATCGATCACATTATCAATGCCGGCGGAGGCATTCACGGCCATCCGAAAGGAGCCGAGGGCGGCGGAAGAGCGTTCCGCGCCATCATTGATGCGGTGCTTGAAGCGCAGCCGATTGAAGAAAAAGCCGCGTCGTGCAAAGATCTTCAGCTCGCATTAGACAAATGGGGAAGGGTGGAAGCCGTATGACCCGCACACCGCTGATTATTTGTGATTTCGACGGAACGGTCACCATGAACGACAACATTGTCAGCATGATGAAAGAATTCGCGCCTCCTGAGTGGCTTGAATTAAAAGACGGTGTTCTGTCTAAAAGCCTATCAATCCAAGAAGGAGTCGGCCGGATGTTCGGATTGCTGCCGAGCAGCTTAAAAGGAGAACTGTTAGACTTTATTCTGAAGGATGCGAAAATACGGGACGGCTTTTTGGATTTTGTCTCGTTTGTCCGGTCAAACGGCCTCCCGTTTTATATCGTAAGCGGAGGAATGGACTTTTTTGTGCATCCGCTTTTGGAAGGGATCGTAGAAAAGGAGCGGATTTTCTGCAATCATGCATCCTTTGACAATGAATATATTCATATAGACTGGCCGCACGCCTGTGACGGAGGCTGCACCAATCAATGCGGCTGCTGCAAACCGTCAGTCATCCGGAAGCTGTCCGATCAGCAGAAATTTCTCATTATGATCGGTGATTCGGTCACGGATGTTGAGGCTGCAAAGTTATCCGATATGTGTTTTGCGAGAGATTATCTTTTGACTGAATGCAAAGAACTCGGCCTCCGGCATCTGCCTTTTCAAGATTTTCATGAGGTGAAAACAGGCATTGAAAACATCGGGGAGGTGCAGGCATGGCTGCAAAAGAAGAACGCTGGCGCGAACTTGCCGAGGTAAAGCGCGAGCTGGCCGAAAGAGACTGGTTCCCGGCAACGAGCGGGAATCTTTCCATCAAAGTATCCGACGCGCCGCTGACTTTCCTCGTTACGGCGAGCGGAAAAGACAAACGAAAAGAAACAGACGAAGATTTTCTCTTAATTGATGAGAACGGGAAGCCCGCTGAGACCGGCCATTCTTTAAAACCTTCAGCGGAAACGCTTCTCCATACTTACTTATACCAAAAGACAGAAGCCGGTTGCTGTCTGCATGTCCATACCGTTAATAATAATGTCATCTCAGAGCTTTACGGGGATGAAAAACAAATCACGTTTCAGGGGCAGGAGATGATTAAGGCGCTCGGATTATGGGAGGAAAACGCGTCCGTGACCGTTCCGATCATTGACAATCCGGCGCACATCCCGGCATTGGCCGAAAACTTCGCGCACCATGCGGACGCCGGCTCAGGCGCGGTGTTAATCCGCAATCACGGCATTACGGCATGGGGGCGGACCGCATTTGAAGCGAAAAGGGTGCTGGAAGCCTATGAATTTTTATTCAGCTGCCACCTCAAGCTTCTGTCACTGCGGCCGCAGCTTGTAAAATAAAAGGAGGAACGGAAAATGGCGACCATCAGAATTCATGACGAAAAGAATACGCTCATTGAAAATCAGGAAGAAGTAGCGCGCTTTTTAGACGAACAAGAGGTGATCTATGAGCAGTGGAACATTGAAAAACTTCCGTCTGAGCTTTCGGAGAAATACAATCTGACAGAAGATGAAAAAGAACGGATTCTCGCGGCGTTTGACACGGAGATTCAGGACATTTCAGCCCGGCGCGGATATCAGTCTCAGGATGTCATTTCTTTATCAGATACCACGCCGAATCTTGATGAATTATTAAAAAATTTCCAAAGAGAACATCACCACACGGATGATGAAGTCCGCTTTATCGTCAGCGGACACGGCATCTTCGTCATTCAAGGCAAAGACGGCACATTTTTCGACGTCCGTTTAAATCCGGGAGATTTGATTTCAGTTCCGGAGAACATCCGCCACTACTTTACGCTTCAGGAAGACCGCCGGGTCGTCGCAATCCGAATTTTCGTGACGACTGAGGGCTGGGTGCCGATTTACGAAAATGAAAGTGTGCAAAACTGATAGACGCCCGAACCTCTCATGCCCCCGCCGGCATGAGAGGTTTTTTATTGTAATATAAAGTCAGCTGGGGCTGTTTTTTAAATCTTGAATATGCCGCATTCTGTTTATATCATTACCTGAATGGGTATTATTCTCGTATTCATGCTAAAGATTCCAATATGAAATGAAAAAATAAGTTATTTAGTAAAAAAATGTTTACAAATAAAGTATAATCTGTAATAATGCTCAATAACCCAATCAAACTTGTTTCCTATTCTTTTAGCGGTGAGGGGTGAAGTGAATGGGCAGTTATTCTGAACAAGAAAAATTGCTTGTATCTATTGATAAAAAAAGAAAAATGATGATAGATGCGGCTAACAGACAAGGGTTTACCGGATATGACACGATCAGGCACAGCCAGGAACTGGACTGTCTGATGAACGCGTATCAGCAGCTGGTAAACCGTGATCGCACACATCACCAAGGAATACAGGGCCTTGTGAAGAAAATAGGCTTGTTCTCCCGCGGTGACGTCATGCCTGCATATGAAGCAAACAAATGATTGATGATAAAACAGATAACGAAGACTGAATGCGCTTCCTGATCAAGCGCCGCATCCGAAAGATGACCGCGTACAGTCAGCAGATTTTTCCGCTGGCACGGCTCACGAAGCGCCTCGTACTATCTGCCGGCTATGATGCCGTTCCTCTGGTATATCCTCTTACACATATTCTTCTTTAAATAAAAAACACCCCGACCCAGGGTGTTTTTTTCATCGTGAAGCGGCAGGGAGGGTAATGGTGACCTCTGTGCCCTTATCGACTTCGCTTTGAATGTCAATCGAACCGCCGTACATCAGCATGATTCGTTTACATACGACAAGGCCGAGGCCGGTGCCTTTTTCCTTTGACGTTACAAACGGAAGAAAAATGTGTTCAAGCATATCTTCAGAAATGCCCATTCCGTTGTCGGCCACCTTAATGACTGCTTTATGGTCGCGGGCTTCTAAATAGATGGACAGCCGGCCGCCTTCCTGCATGGATTCCAGCGCGTTTTTTGCGACATTTAAAATCACCTGTTTAATATGGTCTTTCGTGCAGTTGACCTTGAGCGGCCGATTGACGAGAATCTCCACATTCACTTCCACATTATACAGATTCCCTTCAGAATAAATAATCGGCATAATCTCATCAAGAATATCCTGCAGCGAGTTCACTTCCAACCGTTCAGCAGTGGGTTTACCGAGCACTAAAAACTCACTGACAATCTGATTGATCCGTTTAATCTCCTGCTCAATAATTGAGAAATACAGCTGATCTTCCTCCGATTTGTATTTTTTCTGCAAAAGCTGAATGAAGCCGCTGATCCCTGTAAGCGGGTTGCGGATTTCATGGGCGGTGCTGGCGGCAAGCGTTCCGATCAGCTCCAATTTCTGCGCTTCATTTTGAGCGCGCTCCAGCTGGGTCTTGCGCTTAAGCAGATAATATTGGACGAGGATGAACAGAATATTCAGCAGCACGGCAATACTGGACATCGGCAGCAGCACGCTTTTGGTCAGCTCGTTCAGCTCAACCGGTTTCGGATAAACATTGATATTCCAATTAATATCATCCAGATAGCCGCTGACCGGTTTCACCCCTTCTGATTGATCAGCCCGTCCGCTGGCAAATATCACTTTATTCTGATTGGTTGCCTTGACATAAACGTCAGGGCTCAGCATATTGATCATATTTCTCAAATAATCGACTTGAATGGCGGCTACTAAATAATCCGTGACTTCCCGTTTTGCGTCTAACACCGGCACGCAGATCGTGAAGATGCGCTGGCCTGTAATTCTGCTGGAGTAGTCATTTGTGATAACCGTTTTTTTCGTCTTTTTCGCCTTCGTAAAATACGGTCGGTCGGCCAAATTCACCTTTGATTTCAGATCAGTCGTGCTTGCGATGACATCACCTTTGGAATTCAGCATATACAGACCGCTGAATCTGGGTTCATCCTCAAAAGCCTGATCGAGAATATCAATGATCTTTTCTTCATTGACAGGCTTATCGACAGCGATCGCAAGTGTTGTCATCCGGGCTTTTGTTTCACCGATTAAATAATTGAGCTTATTGCGGTGAAGGTTGAGCATCATACTGGCTTCCTGTATGTGTTTATCGGCTATTTTCTGCTTTTCTTTTTCATAAATGAAAAAGCTGATAATAAGTGCCGGGATGATCACCAATATGAGATAAAGTTTGATCTTTCCCCGGGCACCTTTAAATGTATTCACTCTGCATCGCTCCAACATTACACTTGAATAGAGGTATTATATCATTTTTATACTTCTTTAATAAGAAAAAATAACCAAAATGATAGAAAAACAAATTATTTTATTAAGGCCAGACAAAAAGAAGAGAAATTTTGGAAACATTTTTGTTGACATTTTTCATTTTGTTTATTAATGTTTCTCTGTAACGGTTTCTTTTGTAAAAGGATGATTGAATGTATGACGGATAAAACAGAAAACTCATTGAAATTATTTATTGTACTGTCACGTGCGTACCGATCTATTAACGACCATATGAATAAACATATTCATAAGCACGGTCTGAACCCGACGGAATTTGCGGTGCTTGAGCTGCTGTACCACAAAGGCAACCAGCCGCTTCAGCAGATCGGCGACAAAATTTTATTAGCGAGCGGAAGTATTACATACGTTGTTGACAAATTAGAGAAAAAAGAACTTCTCATCAGAAAAGCCTCGCCGACTGACAGAAGAGTGACTTTCGCACAAATTTCCGAAAAGGGAATCCGTCTTTTGGACGATATTTTCCCTGATCATGCTGAAGAAATTAAAGAAATGATCAGTGTGCTGAGTGATGAAGAGATAGAAATGTGTACGGAAATGCTGAAAAGAGTGGGGTTAAACGCTAAACATTTTCATCAGAAATAAAAAAGGAAGCCGTTTGAAAGGCTTCCTTTTTTATATTACTGATTTTGGTCAGTCGCGGCGTTTCTAGGTTGTATCAATACCTCGACGCGCCTGTTTTTGCTGCGCCCTTCAGCGGTTTTGTTCGACACGGCCGGTTTATACTCTCCGAAACCTTTGGCGCTGAATACTTTTGCGTCAAGTTTCGGGTTTTCCGTGAGAATAGCCATGAAGTTGACGGCCCGCATGACGCTTAAATGCCAGTTAGATTGATATTGTGAGTTTTTAATCGGCACATTGTCCGTATGTCCGCTGATGATAATGTTCCTCGGCGGATTCAGCACAAGGAGATTCGAGATTTCCTTGGCAAGCGGAATATCTTCCTGACGGATATCCGCCCGTCCGGAATCAAAAAAGATACTGTCTTTAATGGTAATTAAGAGTCCTTCTTTAGTCAGCTTTGTTTCCAGCTGAGTTTCAAGCTTTTTGTTTTTTATAAATTGATTGACTTGCTTTTGCACGCCTTCAAGTTCTTCGCGGTCGGCTGCTTCTCTTTCTTTCTTTTTCTGTTCTTTATCTTTTTCCTTGTCTTTTTTTAACTGATCAACGCCGTCTTTTTCGTTTTCAGGAGGGGTGACGCTTGAATATTCAAGAACACCCGTGCCTCCGGTAAACACGGCGTTAAATGATTTAGACAGCATTTGGAATTTCGCCGCATCGACCGAGCTCATGGCGAACAATACAATGAACAGAGCCAAAAGAAGGGTGAGCAAATCCGCGTACGGGATCAGCCAAGACTCATCCACATGCTCGTCATCATGCTTCTTCTTCTTTTTTCTCGCCATTGTTTGCCTCTCCTTCTTGTTCAGCGACTTTTGCGCGTTCATTCGCAGGAAGATACATGAGAAGTTTTTGTTCGATCACTTTCGGGGCCTGTCCTTCAAGCACTGACAGAACGCCTTCGATCATGATTTCACGCAGTTTGACTTCCTGCTTTGATTTGCGTTTCAGTTTGTTGGCGAAGGGATGCCATAGTACATATCCTGTGAAAATCCCGAGAAGGGTGGCGACAAACGCCGCACTGATGGCATGTCCGAGCGCCTCGGTATTGTTCATGTTGGAAAGAGCGGCGATAAGGCCGATGACCGCACCCAAAACGCCGAGTGTCGGCGCATATGTGCCGGCTTGTGTAAAGATGGCTGCGCCGGCCTGGTGTCTGTCTTCCATCGCTTCAACTTCTTCAGTCATAATATCTCTGATAAATTCTGCGCTTTGTCCGTCAACCGCCATGCTCAGGCCGTTTTTTAAAAATGCGTCATCCACGTCTTCAATGCTTGCTTCCAATGCGAGCAGACCTTCACGTCTGGCGATTTGCGCCCATTGAGAGAACATAGGAATTAGTTGCGCAATTGTCAGCTGTTTGTTTTCTTTAAACAGCACTTTAAAAAGGGCAGGCACTTTTTTGATTTCTTTTCCGGGGAATGCGATGATCACCGCAGAAATCGTACCGAACAAAATAATCAGAATAGCTGCCGGGTTAGCGAGTGCGCTTAAGCTGACCCCTTTCAGCACCATGCCCACGCTTAAAGCAATCACTGCGAGGATGATACCGATAATCGATGTTTTATCCATAGTTTTCACCAAATCCTTTATACTAGCTTTCTATGGTTAATATCGGTGGCAGTGCATGGAACTTTAGGGTGATTGAAAAATTGTTCCCGAATTCTTCACAGTTTCTCCCTTCCGGCATGGAGAAAGAAACAAAAAAGCGGCTCCCCGCGAGGAGGGAGCCGCTTTTTTCTTATTGTGCCCGGACTTTGATGCCGTCCTCTTCCATTACGACATGGAAGGCTTTGATTTCGTTGTCATCCAATAAGAGATCTGTCATTTCGTCCTCGATCAATTCTTGGATGGTTCTTCTGAGCGGGCGTGCTCCGAAAGCGGGGTGGTAGCCGATTTCAGCGATTTTTTCCTTCGCATCATCGGTGACGCTCAGGCTGATGCCGCGCTCTTTTAATGTGTCTTCAAGCTCTGTGAGAAGCAGGCTGACGATTTTCACGAGATGTTCTTTTTTCAGGGATTGGAATTCAATAATGCTGTCAAACCGGTTTAAAAACTCCGGTTTGAAGAACGCGCTCAGTGAATCAATCAGCGTTTGTTCTTCCATGACGCTCTCTTCAGATTGGAATCCGACTTTCACCTGTTTTTCGCCGGTTCCAGCGTTGCTTGTCATAATCAAAACGGTATCTTTAAAGCTGACCGTTCTGCCCTGGCTGTCTGTCAGACGGCCGTCCTCCATAATCTGCAGAAACATATGCTGGACATCAGGGTGGGCTTTTTCAATCTCATCGAGCAGCACGATGCTGTACGGATTGCGGCGCACTTTTTCCGTTAATTGACCGGCTTCATCGTGTCCGACATATCCCGGCGGTGAACCGATAATTTTTGATACGGCGTGTTTTTCCATGTATTCACTCATATCGAGACGGATAATGGAATCTTTTGTACCGAACAGTTCATCTGCGAGTGTCTTTGATAACTCGGTTTTTCCGACTCCGGTCGGTCCGACAAAGAGGAAGGAGCCGACAGGTCTGTTTTTGGATTTTAAACCGGCGCGGCTTCGTCTGACCGCTTTCGCCACTTTTTTCACGGCTTTTTCCTGACCGATGACACGCTGATGAAGATGCTCTTCAAGTTCCTTCATTTTGACTTGTTCATCAGCCTGGAGTTTTCCGACCGGAATGCCTGTTTTCTGTTCAATGATGGCTTGAATATGCTCCGCGCCGATTTCAGGTGAAGAGGCCGGTGTTTCATGCGCCAGCTGCTTTTCCAAAGCCGCTTCTTCATCACGCAGTTTCGCGGCAAGCTCATAATTTTCTTCCCGAAGCGCTTTTGTTTTCTCCGCGTCAATTGCTTTGAGTCTCTCAGCCGCATCTTCTTCATTTACGGTATCAAGTTCCAGGTTCGCCTTAGAGCCGGCTTCATCTAATAAGTCGATCGCTTTATCCGGCAGGTGGCGGTCCTGAATGTAACGGGATGAAAGCGTAACACAGGCGTTTATCGCTTCATTGCTGAATGTGACGCCGTGGTATTTCTCGTATTTATCTTTAATGCCTTCAAGAATGCTGATGGCTTGTTCTATTGTAGGCTCGTGAACCATGACAGGCTGGAAGCGTCTTTCAAGCGCCGCATCTTTTTCAATCTGGCGGTACTCTTTCAGCGTTGTCGCCCCGATGACCTGCAGCTCGCCTCTGGCAAGCGCCGGTTTCAGGATGTTCCCGGCATCCATTGATCCCTCGGCAGAGCCGGCGCCTACAAGAAGGTGAATCTCATCAATGAACAAGATGACATTTTTCCGTTCTTTTAATTCGTTCATTAATTGTTTCATTCTTTCTTCAAACTGGCCTCTGATCCCTGTATTGGCGACGAGAGAAGCGACGTCAAGCAGGTAAAGCTCTTTGTTTTTCAATTTGTTCGGCACATCGCCTTCAGCGATTTTAAGCGCGAGGCCTTCTGCAATAGCCGTTTTACCGACGCCCGGCTCACCGATCAGCACCGGATTGTTTTTATTCCGGCGGTTCAAAATTTCAATTACGCGCGCCACTTCATTATCGCGGCCGATCACAGGGTCAATCAGACCTGCTTTTGCGCCGTTTGTGACGTTTTGAGCGAGCTCGTCAAGCAGGCCTTTTTCAGGGCCGGCCTGCTGTTTATTTTGATTGGGAGCGAAACCTTGCTCAAACGGGAATCCGAATGATTGCGGCCCCATGCTCATAGACGGTTTTCGGGTTAATTCTGTATAACATGTTTCACATAAAACGAATTGTTTTTGAATGGAATTGACTTGCATGTTCAGGCGAATCGTCGCCTCGTTTTTCTGACAATGTTGACAACGCATTTGCCAAAACCTCCTCGAAAAATGTTTGATCATCTTTGACCAAATGGGTTAGAAAATAAGGCCGAAACTTTGACCTTCTTTGATTATCAGTATACTCTGACCTTCTTTGACTTTCAAGTATTTTGTTTCAAACCCCGAAAAATAAATGTTTACAGCATGATAAGTGATATTCGTGAGGTTTGATTATTTTTGACCAATATAGTCGGAAAGGAAATGAAATGCTTTGACCTTTCTTGATGAAGAGTATACGCCGGCCCTTTTTTTCTTTCAATATTTTTGCTTAGAGGAGAGAGCTGAATCTGTTTTTTCCGGGGAAGGACGATTTGTTCGTCTTTTCGGGAGACTTGTCTCATAAGCATATATAAAGGCCTGGACAAATCTGCGTTTAGCCGGAGGGTGAAATGGGACAAACAAAAGGTTCTGCAAGTCAGCTTGCATTTGTATACGTAGGCACGGTTGTAGGAGCCGGTTTTGCCACGGGGCGGGAAATCGTTGAGTTTTTTCTGAAGTTTGGCTGGATCGGTCTGTTCGGTATCGTGGTAAGCGGTTTGATGTTTACATATTTAGGTGCCAAAATCATGATTATTTCCAAACGGATTCATGCAGCATCTTATCAGGAATTGAACACATATTTATTCGGCCAGTCCATCGGCCGCGCCGTGAACATGTTTATGATGTTTATATTGCTGGGAGTGACCTCTGTCATGCTGTCCGGAGCCGGAGCGCTGTTTCATGAACAGCTTGGCTGGCCCGCACAAGCGGGGATCCTTCTGACGATCGTACTGAGCTTTGCCGTCATGACAAGCGGTGTTAAAGGTGTGTTCGGCGTCAATATATTGGTTGTGCCGCTTTTAATTTCTTTCTCTTTTATCGTGACAGCTGATTCATTTGTATTTACAAGCACGAGAAACGCGGACGAATGGGTATGGCCTGACAAGTGGAACTGGCTTTTGTCCGCCGTCTCTTACGGCGCGTTAAATTTATCGCTCGCCCAAGCCGTCCTTGTGCCGCTTGCGAACGAAATGTCTTCAGAGAAGGTGATCAGAAGGGGAGCTTATATAGGCGGCGTTCTGTTGACACTGGTGCTTGCCGCGAGCTTTTTATCATTATCGGTGCTGCCGGATGTGCTGGAGTTTGACATTCCGATGGCTCAAGTCGTCTATTCGTATTCGCGTTCGCTTCATATCATTTATTTGTTTATTATTTTCGGGGAAGTGTTTACGTCGGTTATCGGCAATTTATACGGATTGGAAAAACAATTAAACAGTTTTCTTCATATAAAAAGTACATATATTTACGGCGGCATTTTGGCGTTTGCTTTCATTATCAGCCAAATCGGTTACGGACAGCTGATTTCCACCGTTTATCCGGTGTTTGGGTATGTGAGCCTCGCTTTCATCGGCGCATTGATTTGCAAAAAAACCCCGAAAGAAAAATAAGGATATAAGGAAAATGTCTGTATTTTTTGGGGATTCCCCTTCTTTTTTCCTGCCATTTCTGTATAATGAATTGGGAAATGATGGGGAGGAGTAAGAGATGAAGGATCGACGTGTATTATTGGGATTTATTTTTATTTGTATCGGCATTACGTTTTTTTTACAGAAGGCGGGAGTTATACATATATCCGCAGGTTCGGCGTGGCCGTTTCTTTTCATTATAATGTCCGCAGGGTTTCACGCCGGATTTATTTTTGCGAAAAAAACGCCTGAACAGGCGGGACTGCTCGTTCCCGGCGGTATGTTTCTTGTGCTGGGCTGCCTGTTTTGTTTTGAGACCGCAACGGGATGGACGTATTCAGGCATGACGTGGCCTGTTTATATATGGGCGCCTGCTCTCGGTCTGTTTGAACTGTGGTATTTCGGCGGGAGGAAGTTAGGTGTCTTGATTCCTGCTTTCATCCTGACAGCCGCGGGAGCACTATGCTTTGCCGGTATGCTGATGCCGGGGCTGTGGCCGCTTTTGATCATCGCAGCCGCGCTTTTGTTTCACGCCGCTGCCTTTATGCAGCCGAAAAAAAGATCGGGCCTTCTTATTCCGGGCGGCATTTTGCTTGTGACGGGCGGCTTGTTATGGTTTGAAACGCTGACGGATTGGACATACGCAACGATGACATCGCCTGTTTACCTCTTTGCCGTTGCATTCGGGCTGTTTGAAGCCTGGCTGTTCGGCAGAAGGCAAAGAGGGCTTTTGACTGCTGCGGCGGTTCTGTGCGCCGCGGGCATTTTCGGCATATTCACCAATGCAAATGAAGTCATCAGCGAACGCGGCTGGCCCGCTCTCATTCTGTTGCTGGGCGCCGCTTTTCACATTCCGATTTTCGGCCCGAAACCTGTCAAAAACGCGGGGCTTCTCGTACCGGGCGGCATCTTATTGATTACGGGGATCTTGTTTGTCTTTGAAACGGCAACCAATTGGTCCTACTCTGATGTGACATGGCCTGTTTACCTGTTGGCAACGGCATTCGGTTTATTTGAGCTGTGGCTGTTCGGCGGGAAACAGAAGGCGCTGCTCATTCCGGTTGCGGTGCTGACCTTGACAGCACTTTGCTTTATGATGACGTATCAGCCGATCATTCCGGTTTCTGTTTTCTGGCCTGCTTTATTTGTTCTGATCGGGATTGTGCTGATGGCATTTCCGGGGAAGAAACGCGGGGCTTAAACCCGCTTTTGCAGCCTGACACAGGGTTCAGGCTTGTTTTTTTATTGTCACGGGAAACAACATTATGGTATGATAGCAAAAGTGAAAAAAGAAGAAAATCCGTATTGATGCGGGAGAGGTTCTAGCTACACCCTCTATAAAAAACTAAGGACGAGCTGTATCCTTGGATACGGTTTTTTTATGTTTTTTAGGGCGCCTTCTCCGAAAAAGGCGCTTTTTTTATGGAATGATAGATAAGGGAGAGAAAGACATGAAAAAAGAAAAAGCAGTTGTGGTGTTCAGCGGAGGCCAAGACAGCACGACTTGTTTATTATGGGCTTTGCAAAACTTTGAAGAAGTGGAAACCGTTACATTCCATTATAATCAGCGTCACCAAGAAGAAATCGATGTGGCAAAATCGATTGCCGAAAAGCTCGGTGTCAAAAACCACTTGCTTGATATGTCTCTTTTAAATCAGCTTGCGCCGAATGCGCTGACAAGAGATGATATCGAAATTGAAGCGAAGGACGGGGAATTGCCGACAACCTTTGTACCGGGACGCAACCTTGTATTTTTATCCTTTGCATCGATTCTTGCATATCAAATCGGCGCGCGCCACATTATTACCGGTGTTTGCGAGACTGATTTCAGCGGCTACCCGGACTGCCGTGACGAGTTTGTCAAATCCTGCAACGTCACCGTCAACTTGGCGATGGAAAAGCCGTTCGTCATTCATACGCCCCTTATGTGGCTGAACAAAGCAGAAACGTGGAAACTTGCGGATGAGCTCGGCGCGCTTGATTTTGTAAAGAATAACACACTGACTTGCTATAACGGCATCATTGCGGACGGATGCGGCGAATGCCCGGCATGCCTGCTCCGCAATAAAGGATATGATGAATATATGAAAATGAAAGGAGAGCGGAACTAATTGCTTTCTCAAATTTACCCGCAGGTTCAGCATCCTTATTCGTTTGAGTTGAATAAGGATATGCACATTTCAGCCGCGCACTTTATTCCCCGCGAAAGCGCCGGAGCGTGCAGCAGAGTCCACGGGCACACGTATACAGTAAATATTACAGTTGCGGGGGATGAACTGGACGATTCAGGCTTTCTCGTGAATTTCAGCATGCTGAAGAAATTGGTGCACGGCGCTTATGACCATACATTGCTGAATGACCATGAGGAATTTTCTGATGATGACAGATATTCACTGCCGACGACCGAGGTCGTAGCCAAAACGATTTACGATAAGGTGCAGTCCTACCTCGAAACACTGGAGAATCAGCCGGTCTGCGTGCAGGTTTTTGTCAGGGAAACCCCGACAAGCTATTGCGTATACCGCCCGAAAAAAGGTGATAGGAATGGCTAAAGGAATTCCGGTATTAGAAATTTTCGGACCGACGATACAAGGGGAGGGCATGGTTATCGGCCAGAAAACCATGTTCGTCCGCACGGCGGGCTGTGACTACTCCTGCAGCTGGTGCGACTCCGCTTTTACATGGGACGGCTCAGCCAAAAAAGATATCCGCTGGATGACGGCGGAAGACATTTACCGCGAGCTGAGAGAAATCGGCGGAGACGCTTTTTCTCATGTCACCATCTCAGGAGGAAACCCGGCGCTGTTAAAGCAGCTTGACGCGCTGATTCTGCTGCTGAAAGAGCACGGGGTGCGCGCCGCTTTAGAAACGCAGGGAACAGTCTATCAGGATTGGTTCACAATGATTAACGACCTGACGATTTCACCGAAGCCGCCAAGTTCGGGGATGACAACCGATTTTGCAAAGCTCGATCACATTATGTCTTCGCTTGATGCGGCAGAAAGGCTTAACGCGGTCAGCTTAAAGGTCGTCATTTTTAATGATGAAGATCTGCAATTCGCGAAAACCGTGCACAAGCGGTATCCGAATATCCCGTTTTATCTTCAGGTCGGAAACGATAACGTCCATACGACGGACGACCGGGCATTGATCGCACATCTGCTCGGAAAATACGAAACACTCGTTGATAAGGTTTCAGCCGATTCGGATCTGAATCTCGTCAGAGTCCTGCCTCAGCTGCATACATTGCTTTGGGGCAATAAACGGGGAGTTTAATAGAAAGGGAGATTTATATGACAAGAAAAGAATCAGAATTAGAAGGAGTTACGCTCCTGGGGAATCAAGGGACAAACTATTTATTTGAATATGCGCCGGAGGTTTTGGAATCATTTCCGAATAAACACGTGAACCGTGATTATTTCGTTAAATTCAACTGCCCGGAATTTACGTCGCTTTGCCCGAAAACGGGACAGCCGGATTTTGCAACCATCTACATCAGCTATATTCCGGACGAAAAAATGGTGGAAAGCAAATCGCTGAAGCTGTATCTTTTCAGCTTCCGCAACCACGGAGATTTCCACGAGGACTGCATGAACATCATCATGAATGACTTGATCGAATTAATGGACCCCCGCTACATTGAAGTATGGGGCAAATTCACGCCAAGAGGCGGAATCTCGATTGACCCGTATACAAACTACGGCAGACCGGGAACAAAATACGAAAAAATGGCCGAACATCGGATGATGAATCATGATATGTATCCGGAGACGATTGATAATCGTTAATTTCAGACGGAGTACGGACTCGGACTATAACCTAAATACCCCCGCCTTTTAAGCGGGGGTTTTTTCGTCTCTGCCACGCAGCCAAAAAGGTGCATGATATTCGCACAGAACTTCTATAAGGAAAAGAGAGATCATTTGGAGAAAAGAAAAAGACGAGTAAACCCGGGGGGAGTGTACTCGCCGCTTCATTACGTGACGGGTGCTGGATGGCAG
Source organism: Bacillus sp. ZY-1-1 (assembly GCF_003047165.1). Taxonomy (NCBI): domain Bacteria; kingdom Bacillati; phylum Bacillota; class Bacilli; order Caryophanales; family Bacillaceae; genus Bacillus; species Bacillus sp. ZY-1-1. Next base: position 2,589,096 of record NZ_CP027061.1, on the reverse strand, counting down.
CTCGTCTGTTTTATTATAAAATAGGGAACGTATGTTTGTAAAGACCTGCGCTGTTTTTTCTTATTCGGAGCGGATCAATTGTAAAGGAATGGTCAGCATGGTAGCATGTCCTGTAAAAAGAAGGAGTGTTCGTTATGGAGCCGTTAGAGTTAAACGGTGTAAGGCTGAAAATGTATGATTGTAAAGAAAGTGCGGGTGAAAACGGCCGTATGATTTCATTCGTATTGAAGGTGACCTCTGAAACGTATCATGATATTGCCGTCCTTTTGTATGAAAAAACATTTGACATCAAGGCGCCCGAGCGCGGGCTTGAATTCCGCGGTAAAATAACCAACTACTATACATCCGTCACAAATCTTTACAATAAAGATGAGACCGGTGATTTTTTTGTGGAAATGACCGAGATCTGAATTCATTTGAAAAAGCTGCCGGGCGGCAGCTTTTGTGCGGGATATGTAAATGGTTCGGATTGTTCGGGGGGGGGGGGTTAATAGGAGTCTCTGATGATTTTATAATTCTTATGGTTGACGACAGTGAGGGAATCTAATTCAAGGTCACGATAATTATCCATGATGGTTACATCAACGATGACGGAGTTTTCATTTACTTTTTCAACAATACCGGTTAATCCGTTTTTAAATTCAATGACGTTTCCAACCTTAGCAATTTTCACGAGCTTCCTCTCCTTTATCATAAATCCTGTTTGAAAATATTTTGCAGTATTTTCTTTAAGAAGTAAAGCGATATGGGTATCAGCCCGCTCAATCATTGTCCCGGCGGGGGAAAGATGGTATATTGTTTTTCGGGAAAAAGCCGAGAAAAGGAGGCTGTATTCGTTGCTGCCTGAGGAAATTTCAGAACGTATCAACCAAATGCGCATCGGTGAAATCAAAGAATTCAGGGTGCAGAAAGAACATTTTCTTGCATTTCGAGCAGTTTTGTCGAAGCAGGAAGATTTTAAGCATTTCCGCGGTATTGCCCAGCAGGGCGGAGATGTTATCTTCCAGTATTTAGAACAGCCAAGAAGCTGACGGCTCCTCGCACTTGAGGAGTCTTTTTTTGTTTTCGCTGCTTATTTCATCTGGCTGTAACAGATGTAAACAAAATGTAAAATCCCTCCGATGGATACTTTTACTGCTATTTGGTTAATGTTGTGAAAATGACGGCTGTTTTCCTGCCAATAACAAGGCTGTTAACAAACTTCTTCCATCATAAAAGCTGATTGGGAGCATTGGAAAATCTTTAACCGTGAATTTGCGTACAGCTCTTGTTAAGGTAGTGAAGTATTTAAGGAGGAAATCGTATGACGACAAAATTTGCTGCCTTGGCTGTCTTTTTTCTATGTTTTATGCCTGCATCAAAAATTGAACATACAGAAGCTCTGTTTACTTTTGCGAAGAAGCCAAAGCAAGAACCCAGCACACTGGTTGCTGATTTAAATAAAAAAAGCCCGGTTCCGAAGCTCTCAGAAACGGATCATAAGCACTCTATCCAACCGATAAAGCTGTCATCTCACCAAGAGAAGAAAGCAAAACCGGACGAGACGGCTTATCAGCCGCCGAAAAAAACGTATTCCCGCGCTGACAGACAGCTCTTGTCACGTCTCGTTCACGCAGAAGCGAAAGGTGAATCTTATAAAGGGAAGGTTGCGGTAGCCAGCGTAGTGCTGAACCGTACTGAAAAAAACGGTTTCCCGGATACCATTCGGGGCGTGATCTATCAAAGGAATGCATTTGAACCGGTAGCAAACGGAAGCATTAATCAAAAGCCGGATAAGGATTCCATCGCCGCCGCAAATGAGGCGCTAGACCATCCGGGCAGAGAAACGAACGCGTTGTTTTTCTACAATCCGAAAACGGCATCTGACCACTGGATCCGTTCCCGAAAAATTATCGAACGGATCGGCAGACACGTATTTGCGATGTAAGCATAGCGGGATCAAAAATATCCCCGCTATGCTTTTTTCAATTTTGAGAAATCGAAAATATTTTCAGAACTTGTCTCATATGATGATGGAAGAACGTGAGACAAGGAGAGACACCATGAATCGATTTGTGAAAGGGATCATTCTTTTATCCATCGCCGCCTTTTTCGCGGAATGTCTGGAATTTGTCGTGAATATGATACTGGCGCGGGAGCTTGGCGAGCATGGGATGGGGCTTTACATGAGCATTCTGCCCACCATTTTTTTAATTATCGTGATCGCCAGTCTGGAGCTTCCGATCTCTATTTCAAAATTCATCGCGGAATCCAATCAGAAGCTGCATGAAAGCATGCTTCGGCATGCCTTCAGAATGACCGCCGTTTTTACCGCGTTTTCCACCGCGGCCGCAAGCATCGCGCTGCCGTTCATTCCTGTATTCGATACGTATCACCCGTTTATTAAAGGGATTGTCATCGGGCTGATTCCAGTCGTCGCTTTTACATCCATCGCCAGAGGTTATTTTATGGGTGTGCAGCAAATGGGGAAAATCGCGGTTGCGAATGTCTTGAAAAAAATCATTCAAGTGCTTTGTCTGTTTATCTTTTTTCAATGGTACTCTTTTGAAATTGATATGGCCGTGCTTATTTCGTTATTTGTGCTGGTCGCAAGCGATGTTGTGGTGTTCGTTTACTTGTATACGCAGTTTATTTTGGCGCGGAGGGCGCTTTCCGGCCATCAGCACATTCATCTTCGCGGGAAAGACGTACGGAAACGCCTCCTGGCCGTATCCATCCCGACAACGGGACTTCGTATATTTCATGCGGTGACAAACGCAATTGAACCCTTCTTGGTTAAAGGAGCGCTGCTGGCGTCCGGGGCAGCCGGGACCGCCGCGATTGATCAATACGGAATGCTTGCCGGTGTAGCGATGACAATCGGTTCGTTTCCCGCATTTATCGCCCATTCGCTGATGGTCGTCATGATTCCCAGTATTTCAGAAGCGTATGCGCTGTCCCAATATGATATTGTGCTGAAACGGCTGAGACAAGCGATTTTTATTACATTCGGCTACGGCATTCCGGCGGTCTGGGTCATGTTTCAGTTCGCGGGCCCGCTGACCCATTTGTTTTTTCAGTCTCCGGAAGCGCAGTATTATTTGCAGCTTTTGTGGCCGTTTTTTCTTTTTCATCTGTTTGTGATGCCGCTTCAGGCCTGTCTGATCGGCATCGGCCACGTGAAAACGGCGTTTTATCATAACGTATGGAGCAGCATTGTAGGGCTTTCGATGATGTATGTGCTCGGTTCTATGCCGGAATTGCAAATGCTCGGCATTATACTCGGTATGAATACCGGCATGATTCTTCTGACAAGTTTACATTACGCGACGATCTGCAAAGACCTCGGTGTCTCCGTGTTTTTGACGGGCGGCGGAAGAACAGCGCCCCGGATCGAAAGCTGAAAAGGCTGATACATTTCAATAAGGAAGGGCAAGCTATCCGAAACGCGTGAAAGGAAGATCATATGCATAAAAACCGCCTAATTGTATGTGCAGTCCTTTTGATAGCTGCCGCCGTCTGGATGCCTGAAGCAAAAGCCTCCTCAGAAAAACAGGCAGTTCCCGCCGTGTTTCTGATGAAGACGATTGAAGGGGACGAAATATCGATTCCGAATAAAGGGCAGAAAACGATTTTACATTTTTGGACATCGTGGTGTCCGCCGTGCAAAAAAGAACTGCCGCAATTCCAAACCTATTTTGAACAGCATCAGTCTGATGATGTAAGCCTTGTAACGGTAAATTTGATGAATGCCGAGCGAAATAAAAATACCGTCCAAAACTTTGTCACTCAGCACCATCTCACATTCCCGATTGTTCTTGACACGAAAGGCGAGCTTATGAAGGAATACGATGTCATGACGATTCCCACGTCATTTCTGCTGAATGAAAAAGGAAAAATCGAAAAAAAGATCGTCGGTCCGATGACCGCCTCACAATTAAAAGAATGGTCAGAGAAATAAAAAGGTGCGGGAGGAATTCCTCCCGCACCTTTTTTGCATATAATGAACAGCTGAAGAAACGCTAATGATAATTATTATCAAAAAGAAATTAAAACAATTATAATTGAAATCTTCCGCCGGCATGCTATAATAAAGAAAACACTGCGATAACACTGTGAAAATGCTGCCTGTCAGGCGGCTGTTTTACTTTTATCGGGGAATTGAAGATGATTTGCGTTCTCAATTAGAGAGGAGAATTCATAATGAATGAACAAGTGATGACACAAACCCATTCACAACAGCAGATACAAGAAGAGCGGGCCGGAAAAAGGTGGCTCCAGCATGCAGAACTCATTGCGGCGCTCGTATCCGGCGTCCTTATTCTTGCGGCCTGGTTTTTTACCGAAACAAAAGGCCTGTCCGTCACTTTGTATATCCTTGCCTTCCTGATCGGGGGATTTGCAAAAGCAAAAGAGGGAATTGAGGATACCATTGAGACGAAGGCGTTAAATGTGGAACTGCTGATGATATTTGCGGCTGTCGGCTCCGCCCTGATCGGTTATTGGGCGGAAGGCGCAGTTCTTATCTTTATTTTTTCGTTAAGCGGCGCGCTCGAAACATATACGATGAATAAAAGCAGCCGTGATTTAACATCCTTGATGAAACTGGAACCGGAGGAAGCGACCCTGCTTGCGGACGGACGGGAAAAGCGGGTGCCGGCTGCTGAACTTAAGATCGGTGACATGATCGTCATTAAGCCGGGCGAACGCGTAGCGGCAGACGGGATTATTGAGTCTGGCGTGACGAGCCTCGATGAATCGGCGCTGACGGGTGAAGCGATGCCGGCGGAAAAAACAGCAGGAGATTCTGTGTTTACAGGAACGGTAAACGGAAACGGCTCCTTAACGGTCCGTGTGACGAAAACAAATGAACAGTCTTTATTCAGAAAAATCATCCGGCTGGTGGAATCAGCCCAAAACAGCGTGTCACCGGCTCAGGCATTTATTGAGCGATTCGAAAGTGTCTATGTCAAAGGCGTGCTGTTAGCCGTGGCTGTGCTTTTATTCGTTCCTCATTTCGCTTTAGGCTGGAGCTGGAGTGAAACCTTTTACCGGGCGATGGTGTTTATGGTGGTCGCCTCCCCGTGCGCGCTTGTTGCTTCTATTATGCCCGCTGCGCTTTCCCTTATCTCAAATGGGGCCCGCAACGGATTATTGGTTAAAGGAAGTGTGTTTTTAGAGCAGCTGGGAAGCGTACGGATGATTGCATTTGACAAAACCGGCACGGTCACAAAGGGACAGCCGGCAGTCGCGGCATTTCAAGCAGCGGAAAATGTGAGTGAAGATGAGATCATGCAGGCGGTGTATGCGATAGAAAAGCAATCAAGCCACCCGCTTGCAAAAGCGATAGCTGAATTTGCCGAAAGCCGGGGCGCCGCGCCCGCAGGCCATCTATCGATTGACGAGACGTCCGGATTCGGTGTTCAGGCTGAAATAGAAGGCGTCAAATGGATGGTCGGAAAAGCGGGATTTGCAGGTGAACATGCGGCAGATGCTTTTTTGCAGACATCGGGAAAAGAATTAAAGGATAAAGGCTTTACACTGGTCTTTGTTAAAAAAGATGACCGGATTGCAGGCTGCTTCGCCTTAAAGGATCAAATCCGCCCTGAAGCCAAAGCCGTGATGGCTGAGCTTGAATCACTGGGCATTCAAACAGCCATGCTCACCGGTGATCAGTCTGAAACTGCGGCTGCCATCGCGAAAGAGGCGGGCATGACGACGGTTGTTGCCGATTGTCTGCCGAACCAAAAGGCAAAAGAAGTGAAGAAGCTGAAAGAAACGTACGGCACAATCGCCATGGTCGGAGACGGCATTAATGACGCGCCTGCTCTGAAAACCGCTGACGTCGGTATTGCGATGGGCGGGGGCACGGACGTGGCTCTAGAAACGGCTGACTTAGTCCTTATGAAAAATGATCTTCACAAGCTTGTGAAAATGTGCAGACTCTCAAGGAAAATGAACCGGATTATTAAGCAGAATATTGTTTTCTCGCTCTCGGTCATCTGCCTTTTGATCTGCGCTAACTTTCTGCAGGTGATGGAACTGCCGTTTGGCGTAATCGGCCATGAGGGGAGCACGATTCTGGTTATACTGAACGGACTGAGATTATTAAAATAAACATGACAGCCGCACATCACGGGCGGCTGTTTTTTAAATGTTCGTTCACAGCATAAACGCCGGAAAACTGATAGAATGAATAAAGAGTCACTTTGGTAAGGAGGAAAAGCAAAAAATGAACAGATTAGAACGTGTTTCATCTTGGCTGAAAAAAGAAGGACATGATGCGGCGTTTATACATACAAAGGAAAACGTATTTTATTTAACTGATTTTTACACGGATCCGCATGAGCGGTTAATGGGATTGTTCCTGTTTCAGGAACAGGAGCCGTTTTTCGTTTGTCCGGGAATGGAAGCCGGACAAGCCCGCAGCGCCGGATGGGAGCATGGTATTATCGGCTACGGCGATCACGAAGATCCGTGGGAGCTGATCAAAGCCGAGCTCACAAAACGAAATGTGCCGCTTGATTCCATCGCGGTTGAAAAGGATTCGATCTCTCTTTCCCGCTCAGAACAGCTCAAACAAGCTTCAGGGGGCGCGGCATTTGTTTCGGCAGAAGAAACGCTCAACCAATTCCGTCTCGTGAAAGATGAGAAGGAAATCAGCATTCTCAGGGAAGCGGCAAAACTCGCGGATTACGGAGTTGAAGTCGGTGTCGCGGCGCTTAAAGAGGGTGTGAGTGAAACCGAAGTACTCGCGCAGATTGAGTTTGAGCTGAAGAAAAAAGGTGTGCAGGGCATGTCATTTTCAACGATGGTGCTGTTCGGGGAAAAATCAGGCCAGCCCCATGGGAATCCGGGTGCAGACCGGTTGAAAAAAGGGGATTTTGTTCTGTTTGATCTGGGCGTTATTCTTGACGGCTACTGTTCAGACATTACGAGAACATTCGCATACCAATCAATCAGCCCGAAACAGGAAGAGATTTACGAAACGGTGCTTAAAGCTGAACAGACGGCGCTTCAATTAAGCAAACCCGGCGTCAGAATCGGCGATCTTGATTTAAAAGCCCGCGGCATTATTGAAAAAGCCGGATACGGAGACTATTTCCCGCACCGCCTCGGCCACGGACTCGGGATTTCGGTTCACGAATATCCATCAATGAGCAGCGCGAACGACACACTCCTCAAAGAAGGCATGGTGTACACGATAGAACCGGGGATTTACGTGCCGGATGTCGGCGGCGTGCGCATAGAAGACGATGTGTTTGTCACAAAAGACGGCGCCGAAGCATTAACGCAGTATCCGAAAGAATTAACGATTCTGAAATAGAAAGCTTTGTGATAAAAAAGGACGGTTCTGGAACGCAGCGTCCTTTTTTATCACCTTTTAAATGAAAAAATCATCAAAATGCTGAAATGGTTTGATGTCATGCTTTTCATTCAGGGGCCGCAGGGCAAGGTAACTGCCGCCGAGGATGGCCAGACACAAACCGATTAAGCAAAGAATCCCCATCGCTGTTCTTCTCCTTTCAAACGAATAGGATGTATCTGTTTCTAGCTTACTGTATGAAACGCATTCCAGATCAAGGGAAAAAAAGAAAGGGGGGACGCCATGGCTACGATCAGAGACATTGCCGGCGCTGCCGGGGTTTCCGTTACAACGGTATCAAGAGTTTTAAACGATCACCCTTATGTAAGTAAGGACAAAAGAGAAAGAGTGAAAAAAGCGATGCAATCGCTCGGATACACGCGCAACATTCATGCTGTGCATTTATCCAAAGGTTTTTCCGATATGATCGGCGTTGTGCTTCCGTCGGTGAACCTTCCGTATTTTGCAGACCTTGTTGCGGGTATTGCCGAGGCTGCCGAAGCGTCAGGCGTGCATCTTTGTTTATACCAGACAGATTATGAGCAGCAAAAAGAACGTTTTGCCTTATCACAATTACAGGAGCGCCAAGTGGACGGCCTGATTATCTGCTCCAAAGCAATTCCTGATGAGCATCTGCTTGCCGTGAAAGAACCGCTCATCCTCTGCCAGTACACTGATGCGGCAGGGCTTTCCTCCATCAGTAATCCGCATCGGGAAGCATTTCGGCACGGTCTGGATTATCTGATAGAAAAGGGACACCGGAAAATAGCGATCTGCCTGGCCAGAAAAAAGGGAAAAAACAGTCAAGTCCGAATCGCCGCATACAAAGAGGCGCTGAAGAAGATCGGGCAGCCTTACAGGGAAGAGCTGGTTGTGGAAAAGGTGCTGACGCTGCTTGACGGGAAAGCCCTTTTTCATAGATGGAAGAGCTGGGATGACAAACCGACTGCGCTGTTTGCGGCGAATGATCAAGTATCCGCAGGTCTTTACCTTGAAGCCAAGGCAAACGGGACGCGCATCCCGGAAGAGCTTGCGATTTTGAGCATCGACAATCATGATATCAGCAAGATGTTAGGTATTTCCACAATAGATATACAAACGAAAGAAATGGGAAAGCAGGCTTTTCACATGCTTGAGAACCGGATCAGCGGCGGGCCTCCGGGAAGGAAAGTTCTTGATTACCGCCTTATTGAACGATCAACCGTCTAAAAAAAGAATTGACGCGCTTTCCGTTCGTTTTGTACGATATGAGGTATTGAATGACAAAGGAGCTGAGGATCATGAAGGGGTCCTTTACAGTTGAAAAGGTATTAAATAACAATGTGCTCATCGCAACACATGATAGATACAGTGAGGTCGTCTTAATCGGAAAAGGGATCGGCTTTGGAAAAAAACAAGCGGATGTCATTGAAGATAAAGGGTATGACAAGATGTTCATCTTAAAGGATGAAAAAGAACAAAAACAATTTAAAAAGCTCCTCGGTTATGTGGACGAGACACTTGTCGACATCTCCAATGACGTCATTTATCATATCAAGAAGCGGACAAGCCAACCGTTAAATGAGCATATCCATATTGCGCTGACTGACCATATCGCCTTTGCGGTAAAGCGGCTGCAGCAGGGGTTTGACATTAAAAACCCGTTTCTCATGGAAACCGAAACGCTTTATCCGGAAGAATTCCAAATTGCCCGTGAAGTCGTCGGCATGATTAATGAAAAGACGGGAATCTGCCTTCCTGAAGGAGAGATCGGCTTTATCGCTCTGCATATCCATTCCGCCCTGACGAATCGGCCCCTTTCAGAGGTCAATCAGCATTCGCAGCTGATGTCCCGCCTCGTTCAGGTGATTGAGGACTCTTTCCAGATGAAAGTGAATAAAGAAAGCGTCCACTATTTGCGGCTGATCCGGCATATCAGATTTACCATAGACAGGATTAATCGGGAAGAGCAGACAAAAGAACCAGAAAAGTTAATGTTATTATTGAAAAATGAATACCCGCTATGCTACAATACTGCTTGGAAACTGATAAAAATCTTGCAGCAAATACTGAAAAAACCAGTTCATGAGGCGGAAGCGGTTTATCTCACGCTTCATTTGTACCGATTAACCAATAAAATTTCATAATTTCAGTTGAAACCTTAAAAACGTGTCACTGATTCGATCAGGCATGAGTGATTGAGGGTAAAAAACGGGAAGAACGATCCCGTTATTTTGCACACCCTTTTTACTCATGCCTTTTTTGTTGTGTAAAAGGGCAAATGTAAACGGTTAAACTGAAGACTTGCGCCAGTGAATTCGTTGTCATGAATTTTCGCTGTAAGGTCACACTAGCTAACAGAGGAGGTACATCTTTTATGTTTAAAGCATTATTCGGCGTTCTCCAGAAAATCGGCCGTGCTCTTATGCTTCCGGTTGCGATTTTACCGGCTGCGGGGATCTTGCTTGCGTTAGGGAATGCCATGCAGAACAAAGATATGATTCAAGTCATGCATTTCTTAAGCAATGATAACGTTCAGCTTGTGGCGAACGTCATGGAAAGCGCCGGTCAAATCGTATTTGACAACCTGCCGCTTCTTTTTGCAGTAGGGGTTGCGATCGGTCTTGCCAACGGAGACGGTGTTGCCGGAATTGCGGCCATTATCGGATACCTGGTCATGAACGTATCCATGAGCGCCGTGCTTATGGCGAACGGCAGTATTCCGTCTGACAAAATTGAACGGGCAAAGTTTTTTGCGGAAAACCATCCGGCCTATATTAACATGCTGGGGATACCCACTTTGGCGACTGGCGTGTTCGGCGGTATTATCGTCGGGGTCCTGGCCGCGTTATTGTTCAACAAGTTTTATAAAATTGAACTTCCGCAGTACCTCGGATTCTTTGCGGGTAAGCGGTTCGTCCCGATTATCACATCAATTTCCGCATTAATTCTCGGACTTATTATGTTAGTGATCTGGCCTCCGATCCAGCACGGTCTGAATTCCTTCTCCACGGGTCTTGTGGAAGCGAATCCAACCTTGGCGGCCTTTATTTTCGGGATGATTGAGCGGTCATTGATTCCGTTCGGTCTTCATCACATTTTCTACTCGCCGTTCTGGTATGAATTTTTCAGCTATAAAGATGCGGCCGGAGACATCATCCGCGGAGATCAGCGGATTTTCATGGCTCAGATCAAAGACGGCGTACAGCTGACGGCGGGAACATTTATGACGGGGAAATATCCGTTTATGATGTTCGGTCTTCCGGCGGCAGCGCTTGCAATCTATCATGAAGCGAAGCCTGAAAAGAAAAAACTTGTAGCCGGAATCATGGGTTCTGCCGCTCTGACAAGTTTCTTAACGGGAATTACCGAGCCGCTTGAATTCTCATTCTTATTTGTGGCTCCTATCCTGTTTGCGATTCACTGCGTATTCGCGGGACTTTCCTTTATGGTTATGCAGCTGCTGCATGTAAAAATCGGTATGACGTTCTCAGGCGGTCTGATTGACTACTTCCTGTTCGGAATTCTGCCTAACCGGACGGCTTGGTGGCTTGTCATTCCGGTCGGCCTAGGATTAGCCGTTATTTACTACTTCGGTTTCCGGTTTGCGATCAGAAAGTTCAATCTGAAAACGCCGGGCCGTGAAGAAGAGGCTGCGGATGAAGGTGCGGGCGCCTCAGGCGAAGCCGGCGACCTTCCTTATGAAATCCTGCAGGCAATGGGTGACCAGGAAAACATTAAGCACCTTGACGCTTGTATCACGAGACTCCGCGTTACGGTCAACGACCAGAAGAAAGTGGATAAGACTCGTTTGAAACAGCTTGGCGCCTCAGGCGTTCTTGAAGTCGGAAACAACATTCAGGCCATTTTCGGCCCGCGTTCTGACGGTTTAAAAACACAGATGCAGGATATTATCGCCGGACGCACGCCGCGCCCTGAACCGAAAGTATCCGCACAAGAAGAAGTCAGCCAGCAGGTTGAGGAGGTTATCGCAGATCCGCTCCGAAACGAGCAGGGTGAAGAAGTGTTCGCTTCTCCGATCACCGGCGAAATCCATCCGATTACCGATGTGCCTGACCAGGTGTTCTCAGGAAAAATGATGGGTGACGGTTTTGCGATTCTTCCTGAAGAAGGAATCGTCGTATCGCCTGTCCGCGGAAAAGTGCTGAATGTTTTCCCGACAAAACATGCGATCGGTCTTCAGTCTGACGGCGGAAGAGAGATCCTGATTCATTTCGGAATCGACACAGTCAGCCTGAAAGGCGAAGGATTCACTTCTTTTGTTTCTGAGGGTGACCGGGTTGAACCGGGGCAAAAGCTGCTTGAAGTTGATCTTGAAGCGGTTAAACCTCATGTTCCTTCATTAATGACACCGATTGTCTTTACAAATCTTGCCGAGGGTGAAGCGATTTCCCTTTCGGCCGAAGGTACCGTAAAACGGGAACAAAAAGATATTGTGAAAATCGGAAAATAAGCATATAAATACGCCGTGCTTGTCAGATGACAAGTACGGCTGTATGATATAATATTGTGTAGTAAAATAGCTTTAATTTAAAGGAGAATGATAATCATGGCACAAAAAACATTTAAAGTAACAGCAGATTCCGGAATCCACGCTCGTCCTGCGACAGTTCTTGTACAGACTGCAAGCAAATACGATGCTGACGTAAACTTAGAATATAACGGCAAAACAGTAAACCTTAAGTCAATCATGGGCGTTATGTCTCTAGGTATCGCTAAAGGCGCTGAAATCACAATTTCCGCTTCAGGCGCTGACGAAAACGATGCTCTTAACGCTTTAGAAGAAACAATGAAAAGCGAAGGACTCGGCGAGTAATGCAAGAATTAAAAGGAATAGGCGCTTCAGCCGGAATTGCGATTGCGAAAGCATACCGGCTTGAAGAGCCGGACTTAACGGTTGAAAAGAAAAACATTGCTGATGCTGCGGCTGAAGTAAGCCGTTTTGATGAAGCGATTGTACGTTCTAAAGAAGAGCTTGAAAAAATTAAAGAGCATGCTTTAAAAGAACTGGGACAAGACAAAGCTGACATTTTCTCCGCGCACCTTTTAGTTCTGAGTGATCCTGAGCTGCTGAACCCGGTAAAGGAGAAAATCAGCACAGATTCAGTCAATGCTGAATTCGCTTTGAAAGAAACAGCTTCCATGTTCGTTACTATGTTTGAATCAATGGATAACGAATACATGAAAGAGCGTGCGGCGGATATCCGTGACGTAACAAAACGTGTGACGGGGCACCTGCTGGGCGTGGAAATTCCGAACCCGAGCATGATCTCAGAAGAGGTTGTTATCGTGGCTGAAGATTTGACACCGTCTGATACGGCGCAATTAAACCGCCAGTTTGTAAAAGGTTTTACAACTGATATCGGCGGACGCACTTCACACTCCGCGATTATGGCCCGTTCGCTTGAAATTCCGGCTGTTGTCGGCACAAAAGTGGCTACAGGGACAATTGAAAACGGTGTTACGGTAATCGTAGACGGCATCGATGGTGATGTGATCATCGATCCTTCCAGTGAAACGTTAAAGAAATATGAAGAAAAGCACAGTGCTTACCTGGCGCAAAAAGCTGAGTGGGCGAAGCTCGTCAATGAACCGACTGTTTCAAAAGACGGCCATCATGTAGAGCTTGCCGCAAACATCGGCACACCTGACGATGTAAAAGGCGTTCTTGAAAACGGAGGAGAAGCTGTAGGGCTTTACCGTACGGAATTCCTTTACATGGGACGCGACCAGCTTCCGACGGAAGACGAGCAGTTTGACGCTTATAAAACGGTTCTTGAGCGTATGGAAGGAAAATCAGTTGTCGTGCGGACATTGGATATCGGCGGCGACAAAGAGCTTCCTTACCTGCAGCTCCCTAAAGAAATGAACCCGTTCTTAGGCTACAGAGCCATCCGCCTTTGCCTTGAAGAGCAAGAAATCTTCAGAACTCAGCTTCGTGCGCTGCTTCGTGCAAGTACATACGGAAACTTAAAAATCATGTTCCCGATGATTGCGACAGTAAACGAGTTTAAACAGGCGAAAGCGATTCTTCTCGAAGAAAAAGAAAAACTCGTCGAAGCCGGCGTAGCGGTTTCTGACGATATTGAAGTCGGTATGATGGTAGAGATTCCGTCTACAGCCGTTATCGCAGATCAGTTTGCTACAGAAGTTGACTTCTTCAGTATCGGAACAAATGACTTGATCCAATACACGATGGCTGCTGACCGCATGAACGAGCGCGTAGCTTATCTGTATCAGCCATACAACCCGGCGATTCTCCGTCTGATCACCCTTGTTATTGAAGCCGCTCACAAAGAGGGCAAATGGGTCGGAATGTGCGGAGAAATGGCGGGAGACGAAATTGCGATTCCGATTCTTCTCGGCTTAGGCTTAGATGAGTTCTCAATGAGCGCTACATCCATCCTTCCGGCAAGAACGCAGATCAGCAAGCTTTCTAAAAAAGAAGCTGAATCATTCAAAGAAACAATCTTGTCTATGAGCACGACAGAAGAGGTTGTCGCATTCGTTAAAGAAACATTCAATAAGTAATACAACAGCCAGACGGTATAAGCCGTCTGGTTTTTTTCATATTCGGAAAAAAGGGGGGAACAATAACGTTCAACAGGAGGGATTATTATGACAAAATCATTTGCAGCGGGGGATACGGTCTATGTGATTTACCGCAATCCGCATGCCGCCAATGTTGCCCATATTAAAGAGGCGGAGATCGTCCATCACCCGTATCATGAGGGAGAACTGTCTCTGTTTTTATACGAAACCTATCATCCGCTGGCCGAAGATGACGCGGTCTTTTCAACATATGAGGAAGCGGAAGCGCTTTACAGCGAGCTTTTTGAAGAAGACCGATATCATTGATCAAAGGAAATGTTTACAACGCATATTCACTCTCTTTTAAACGGAAAGTAACAACATGAGAATATGAAAAAAGGGAGTGTCAGTTCATGCTGAAGCCGTTTGTGCCCCAGCTTGTTTATATAGAACCGAGAGCGCTCGAATACCCGTTAGGACAAGAGCTGAAGAATAAGTTTGAAAATATGGGGCTTGAGATCAGAGAAACAACATCGCATAATCAAGTCCGGAATATTCCGGGGAAAAATCACTTGCAGCAATACCGGAACGCGAAATCAACATTGGTAATCGGCGTCCGGAAAACACTGAAATTCGATTCTTCAAAGCCGTCCGCCGAATATGCCATTCCATTTGCGACAGGCTGTATGGGGCATTGCCACTATTGCTACCTGCAGACGACGATGGGGTCAAAGCCTTACATCCGGACATATGTCAATGTAGAAGAGATTCTGGATCAGGCTGATGAGTATATGAAAGAACGAGCGCCGGAATTTACAAGATTTGAAGCCTCTTGTACGTCTGATATCGTCGGAATCGATCATCTGACACATACATTAAAAAGAGCCATTGAACATTTCGGACAAAGCGAATTGGGGCAGCTCAGATTCGTGACTAAATTTCACCACGTCGATCATTTGCTTGATGCGAAACATAACGGAAAGACTAGGTTCAGATTCAGCATCAATGCGGATTATGTCATAAAAAACTTTGAACCGGGAACTTCTCCGCTCGACAAACGGATCGAAGCCGCCGTCAAAGTCGCTAAAGCGGGCTATCCGCTCGGTTTCATCGTGGCGCCTATTTATATTCATGATGGCTGGGAGGAAGGCTATAAGGAGCTGTTTGAGAAACTGGATGCGGCGCTTGATGAAGACGTTCGGCATGACATCACATTTGAACTGATCCAGCATCGTTTTACAAAACCGGCCAAACGGGTGATTGAGAAGAACTATCCGAAAACAAAGCTTGAGCTTGATGAAGAAAAGCGCAGGTACAAATGGGGACGCTACGGAATCGGCAAATATATATACCAAAAAGACGAAGAACATGCCTTAAGGGAAACACTCGAATCTTATATCGAAACCTATTTTCCGAAAGCGAAAATCGAATATTTTACGTAAGGCGGAGCTGTCGGCATGACGGCTCTTTTTTTTGCTGCGCCAAATGACGGAAATGTTTGATATTTATTTCAAGATTTATTCATTTTCTTGGCCGAAAGACCGATATAACTCTCAGGAGGGGATGGTTATGTTTAAAAAAATGCATATCAAAATTGCTGTGTTTGTATCGGCAATGCTTATTGTAACGGTTGTTTTTTTAACGGTTTCTTCATATTTGACATTAAAGCCGATGATGACGGAGGAAGCAAAACGTACGACAGAGAATGTCACCAATTCACTCGGTCAGAACATTGAGCTTCAGCTGAAAAATGATGAGACCGTATTATTGAGATTAGCAGACGGTGAATTGTCCCGGTCTTTTCTATCAGATGGGAAGAAAGAAACCGCGCGGCTTTTTAACGATGAGTTAAAACAGATCGGACAGAATGACAAATATGTCGCGCTTACGTACGTCGGAACCGCAAACAAACAAATGTTTACATATCCAAAGGCCGATTTTGCCAAAGACTATGATCCGACAAATCGAACGTGGTATAAGATGGCGGCTGAAAAACCCGATAAGGTTGTCTGGACTGACCCTTATAAAGATGCAGTGACGGGAGACATGATCGTGACGGCGTCAAAAGCCATTCAAAACAGCGGAACCGTCGTCGGAGTGGCGAGCTTAGATTTGAAGCTGTCCTCCATTCAGAGCATGGTCAACGAGCAAAAGGTTCCGTATAAAGGATTTGCGTTTTTGGCGGATGAAAACGGCTCTCTTCTGGCCCATCCGGCAAAACAGGGAAAAAATATTTCGGAAGATCAGACGTTAAAAGACATCACTGCGGACAAAGAAGGCATCAAAGAGCTGCAAGGGAACATGGTCGTCTACCAAACGGTAAAAGAAACAGGGTGGAAAGTCGGAACGCAGTTTGAAAAAGATCAGCTGATGGGAGTAGCCGACAAAATGAACACGGTGAGCATTTTTATGTCACTGATCGCCCTTGTGATTACGATCGGACTCAGCTATTTCCTCGCAAAAACGATAACCGGGCCGATTCAGCAGCTGATCGCCAAAACAAATTCAGTCTCAGCGGGAGATTTAACCGTCCGCGCCCAGACGAAATCAAAAGATGAAGTAGGCGAGTTAACAAAAGACTTTAACCAAATGGTTGAAAATATGAAAGAGATGGTCGAACAGGTCAAGGCCTCCTCAGAAAATGTATCTGATACATCTGACCAGCTAACCGTCATTTCACAAGAAACAAATGAAACGAGCGGACAAATCGCAAAAGCGATAGAGGAAGTCGCCGCCGGAGCGACAGAGCAAGCGTCAGAGGTTGAGACGATCAACGAAAAATCAGAAAATCTCTCAGTCAAAATAAAAGGAATCGCAGATCGCGCGGGCAGCATAAAACTACTCTCAAAATCTTCAGAGGATGCCAGCTACAAAGGATTGGACGCGCTCGGGCAGTTGCTGATGAAATCAAACGAAGCCAATTCAGAAACGAAAAAAGTAGAGGCAATGCTGAATGACCTGGAAGAACAAACGAAAAACATAGAAGAAGTCGTGACGGCAATATCCGCTATTTCAGACCAGACGAATCTCTTGGCGCTGAATGCGAGCATAGAAGCCGCAAGAGCGGGAGAAAGCGGACGGGGCTTTGCCGTCGTCGCGGAAGAAGTCCGCAAGCTTGCTGAACAATCAGCTCTTTCTTCCGGCCATATCAGTGAGACGGTCCGTCTGATTCAATCTGAGACAAAAGAAGCGTCACACGCGATGATTGAGGCAAGCAGAATGAATGATGAACAAAACAGCGCCATTCATGAAACGGGTGAGGTTCTCAATCTGATTACGACGGAAATGCAGTCTCTCGTTCAAGGTATAGATCATATTTACAATGACATTCAAAAAATGAGTGAAGAACAAGCCGCGATTCAAGAAGCGATTCAAAGCATCTCCGCCATTTCTCAAGAATCTGCGGCAGCGGCGGAAGAAGTGAATGCTTCTACTGATGAACAGCTCGTTACGCTTGAAAAAGTGAAGCAATCGACTGATATGTTAAAGAGCGCAAGCGAAGATCTGATCAGCGCCATTTCTAAATTCACCTTGTGACGCGGTCTCTATCAGCCTATAATATGGTAATATAGACATGAAAGAGTGATATATGAATCGCATCAGGGGAGGAAAGCGCAGTGAACAAAACGGTCGGATTTATCGGTTTGGGCGTCATGGGAAACAGTATGGCATCGCACATTTTAGAAGCGGGCTATCCTGTTTTAGTCTACACGCGGACGAAACAAAAAGCGGAAGAGATTCTGAATAAGGGAGCGGTCTGGCAGGAGACGGTCAAAGACCTTTCAGAGAAAGCTGACATTATTATTACCATGGTCGGCTATCCGAGTGATGTCGAGGAAATCTATCTCGGCGAAAACGGCATTCTCCGGCACGCAAAAGAAGGGGCGTTTGTCATTGACATGACGACATCAAAACCGTCTCTGGCGAAGAAGATAGCGGAGAAAGCCAAAGAAAAATCCATTCACGCCCTGGATGCACCCGTTTCCGGCGGAGACATCGGCGCGCGGAACGGAACGCTTGCCATTATGGCCGGAGGAGAAAAAGAAGCGTTTGAAGCATGCCTGCCGCTTTTCTCCGTTATGGGGGAAAACATTCAGTATCAAGGGCCGGCTGGCAGCGGCCAGCATACGAAAATGTGCAATCAGATCGCGATTGCAGCAGGAATGGTCGGAGTGGCTGAAGCGATGGCTTACGCGGAAAAATCCGGTCTGAACCCGGAACAAGTGCTGAAAAGCATTACAACCGGAGCGGCTGGCAGCTGGTCATTGTCCAACCTCGCTCCCCGTATGCTGAAAGGCGATTTTGCGCCCGGATTTTACGTGAAACACTTTATTAAAGACATGGGAATTGCTCTTGAAGAAGCGGAGCTCATGGGAGAAGAAATGCCCGGATTGGCGCTGGCCAAATCATTGTACGACAAGCTTTCCGCGCAAGGTGAAGAAAACAGCGGAACTCAAAGCATTTATAAGCTTTGGGTGAAATAAAAAAGATTGCCCGCCGGGCAATCTTTTTTTATTTATTTTCCGATGAATTGTTGTGTCCAGATGTTTCCTGATTCTACATAACCTACACCGATTTGAGTGAACTCAGGATTCATGATGTTCTTTCTGTGGCCTTCACTGTTCATCCAAGCTTTAACGACGGCTTCAGGAGTCGTCTGCCCTTTGGCGATATTTTCACCGGCAGTTTTATAAGTGATTCCGAAAGACTTCATCATATCGAAAGGTGAGCCGTAAGTCGGACTTTGGTGATCGAAATAGTTTTTGTCTTTCATATCTTGTGATTTTGCGTGAGCTGATTTGCTTAATTTTTCATCAATCTGCAGAGGTTTTAAGCCTTGCTTTTGTCTCTCTGCATTTGTCAATTCAACGACTTTCTTTTCGTACGCACTGACAGATGAAGGAGTTTTCTCGCTGCTGTTGTTTGTGTTATCTGTCTGCTTTGCATTGTCAGCCGTCTTGTTTTGATCGGCTTTCGGTTTTTCGGCAGCTGCCGGAGCCGTTTTTGCCGGTGTTTCTTTTTGTACATCCCTAACTGTCATGTCAGAATGCTTTGCGTGTTTTTGCAGCAGCTGTTTCAGTTCTTTCTCATTTTTAACGTTCAGCTGTTTCGCGCTCGTTTTCATATGTAGTTTTTCAACAGCCTCTTGAAGAGTCAGATGCTGTACGGTGTTTCCTTTTTTCACGGTAACGACGTGCTGGCATGACAGCTCTTTGGCAGATGCCTGCTGAATGCCTCCGAATGTAATCAAACTGACTGCCGCGGCGGCAGATAAGAGAAATGCTTTTTTCATAAGTTTATAGCCTCCCAGAGAAGTTGTTTTTTTCTACATGAAAAATCTTATCACAGCTTTTTTGTCATAATGCAGGCAGCCATTTCCTTTGACAACAAACGTTTGTCATAATTGTAATTGAGCACAGAAAAATGGCTTTATATCAGGAAAAACGATCTGTATTTATTTTTTAAAATCCGTTACATCTCTTCAAATTATTTGAAGTGTTAGATATATTTTAAGATAATTTGATCTTGACAGTTTTTTTTACCCGTTTTCGCTGTAACAACTTTTACAAAAATGTTACAATTAAAATCTGTTTATGTAAATATATTCAATGATTTGAGAGGTGTAACAGAAAGTGGCTGAAGTCGCGCGCGAACCAAAGAAAAAAACGAAACGTTACAGAGCGCTGAGAATGAATCTCTATTTTTTGATTGTTTTTCTTCTCTTTACGGCACTGATTTTTAAACTCGGCATCGTCCAGATTGTCGAAGGGGATAAACACCGCCAGGATGCAGAGAAGGCAAATGCAAAAACCGCCTATTATCCGACACCGCGGGGAAAAATGTATGACAAGCGGAACAGGGTGGCGGTTGATAACCAGGCTGTGCCTGAAATTGTATACGTTTCTACCTCAAAAACCTCGGCAAAGGACAAATTGAAAACGGCAAAAAATCTCGCCGCACTGATTCATATTGATACTGAATTTATGAAGGATCGAAATATCATTGATTACTGGCTTGCGGCACATCCGAAGAAGGCGGAAAAGCTTATGAAGGATTCAGAAAACAGCCTGAAATCCCAAGAAGTGTACAAACGCCAGATTGAACGCGTTCCGAAGCAGGAGATTGATGCGATCAAACAAGATAAAAAAGAGCTGCAAATTGCGGCGATTTATACGCGTTTTTCAAGCGGCAACGCCTATCAGCCGCAAGTCGTCAAATCAATGGACCCGAATAAGCTGAACGGAAACGGAAACAGCGGTTCATTGCTTGACGAGCATGAAAACAACAAGCAAAAACCAAAAAGCGATCTGACATATGAAGAAGTTTCCGTCGTATCCGAGCACCTGAAAGAGCTCCCCGGCATTGACGTGATCAATGACTGGACGCGAAAATATCCATACGACAAAACGCTGTACTCTCTGTTCGGCGGTGTGACGACACCGGAACAGGGATTGTTGGGCGAACGGAAAGATTACTATGTCACAAGAGGCTACTCACTGAATGACCGGGTGGGAAAAAGCTACATCGAATATCAGTATGAGGACTATTTAAACGCGCATAAAGAAAAAGTAGAGTATGTGGAAAACAGCAAAGGTGAGGTCGTCAGCCAAAAGCCCGTCGATGAAGGCAGCAGAGGCTACGATCTGCAACTCTCGCTCGATATGGAATTACAGTCGAAAGTCGAAAAAGTCATTGAAAAAGAGCTGAGAAGAAGCCGCGCCGCAGGCAACTATATGGTTGACAGAGGATTTGCCGTCATGATGGACCCGAACAACGGGGATATTCTCTCAATGGCGGGGAAACGCATCGATCTCGAAACAAATAAAACACAGGATTTTGCGATCGGAGCATTTACGACCCAATATGAGATGGGCTCTTCTGTTAAAGGAGCGACTGTTCTCGCGGGTTACCAAAGCGGCCTCCCGCATTATAAAACGTTTGTCGATGCACCGCTTGTATTTAAAGGCAAAACGAGAAAACAATCGTGGACACAAATGGGAGCCATTACTGAGCTGACCGCGCTGCAAAGAAGTTCAAACGTGTATATGTTTCATGTGGCCATGCATATCGCCGGCATTACCTACAGGCCGTACGGCACGCTGCCTGCCGGATTAGACGATATTAAAAAAATGCGCAACTACTACGCCCAATTCGGTTTGGGTGTGAAGACCGGGATTGATCTTCCGCAGGAATCAGCGGGCATGCAGTCAAATCCGCAAATGGTCGGGGGATTGCTGCTTGACTTTGCGATCGGACAGTTTGATACGTATACGCCGCTTCAAATGGCTCAATATATTTCAGCCATCGCAAACGGCGGGTATCGCGTCCAGCCGCGGATCGTCACAAGCATTCATGAACCGGACAGCAAAAATAAGATTGGAAAAGCGATTGAACAGCGGGATATTAAAATTTTGAACAAAGTAAATAACAGTCCGAGCGATTTTGACCAAGTTCATAAAGGAATGAAATTGGTCACAAGCTCACCTCAAGGAACGGCTTATTCAACATTCCAAGGTTCCGGCGCTGATGTTTCCGGAAAAACGGGAACCGCGGAGACGCACTATTACGGCACGAACAAAAACTGGTGGGGGAAGTACACGTATAACCTGACCTTTGTCGGCTATTATCCGTCAGAGCATCCAAGAGTGGCATTCAGCGTCGTCGTTCCGTCTGTTGGAAATGATAAAGATCATGTAAGCAAAAACATTGCTAAGGGAGCAATTGACGCTTACAAAGAACTTGAAAAGAAATACAATAAAAAATAACAAATGAAAGGGCGGCCGAACATCTCGTGCGCCCTTTCTTTCATTCAGGAAAATTGACGTTCACAATAAGAATAGAAGGAGAATGCTTATTTTTTAGCGAATCAATCTAGTGGAATTTCTTTTTATATCAGTCCGTGTCCAGCCTGCAGTGCGAGTATAATGCAAAGGAGGGATTCTGTGGAACAGGATACTCAGCATGTCAAACAGTTTCAATCGAAAACCGATCTTCATGCCGTTTTGACGTCTAACGGGCGTATTATGTATATTTCTGCAAACTGCAAATCGTATTTCAGTTATTCTCAGGAAGAGATGATCGGGTCATTTCTCAAAACGTTCCTGCATGAAGAAGATCAATTTTTGGTTGAAAGTTACTTCTATAATGAGCATCATTTGATGCCTTGCACCTTTCGTCTTATTAAAAAAGATCATACCATCGTATGGCTTGAAGCGGGTGTGGAAATTGTCACACCGCAAATGGAGGGGACGGATCGGGAAATCATCCTCAAAATCAAGGTGCTTGAGGAGAAGACGCCCCGCCGGCCTTATATGTATGAACAAAAGAAGCAAAAGGCAGAACAACAGTCTGAAGATGCGGCTGGAAACGGCGAATTCGAGCGTCTTGTCGAAATGCTGCCGAATCCTTTATATGTCAGCATCAACGGCACAATCGCCTACGCCAACAACGCGATGCTTGCCATGCTGGGAGCCGAAAGCAAAGACGAGGTAATCGGCAGGCGCTCTTATGAGTTTATTGAAGAAGAGTATCACGACATTGTGAAAAACCGAATTGTGCGGATGCAAAAAGGAATGGAAGTCGGAATGATCGAACAGACGTGGAGAAGGCTCGACGGCACGCCCGTTCATTTAGAAGTGAAGGCGGCACCGACGACATATAAAAATCAGCGGGCGGAATTGCTGCTTCTGATTGATATTTCTTCACGGAAAAAATTCCAAACGATTCTGCAAAAAAGCAGAGAGCGTTATCAGCTCCTCATTCAGAATTCAATTGACACGATCGCCGTGATTCACAATGATAAGTGGGTATTCATGAATGAATCGGGCATTTCGCTGTTTGAGGCTGAAACATATGAAGATTTAATCGGGAAAAACGTCTATGATCAGCTTCATCCCTGTGATCATGACGGCGTGAAACAGCGGATCCAAAATATTATCAACCGAAAGACCGAGTCAGAAATCATTAAGCAATCGTGGTTTACCTTTAAAAACCGGCTGATCTACACGGAAATGGTCTGCATTCCGACGACGTTTTTCGGAGAAACGGCCGTGCAGGTCATTCTGCGTGACATTTCTGAGCGGAAGCAGACGGAGGAATTAATGCTGAAGTCGGAAAAGCTGTCTATCGCAGGGCAGCTGGCGGCGGGGATCGCTCACGAAATCCGCAATCCGCTGACGGCGATCAAAGGATTTTTACAGCTCATGAAGCCGACGATGGAGGAAAACGAACATTACTTTGAAATTGTGTTTTCTGAACTGAGCAGAATCGAATTAATTTTAAGTGAGCTTTTAATGCTTGCCAAACCTCAGCAAAACGCCGTGAAAGAGCGTGTAAACTTAAAGAAAATTATAAGTGAAGTGACCGCTCTTTTAGAGACGCAGGCGAATCTTAAAGGGATTTTTATCAAAACGGATTACGAACATGACAGCATGTATATTAACGGTGATCAAAATCAGCTGAAACAGGTGTTTATCAATCTGATTAAAAATGCCGTTGAGTCGATGCCGGATGGGGGAACGGTTCACATCATCATGACAGAAGATGAGTATTCCGTTAATGTGACGGTGAAAGACGAGGGCGACGGGATACCGGAAAACGTGCTGAAACGAATAGGCGAACCGTTTTTGACAACGAAAGAAAAAGGAACCGGCCTGGGGCTGATGGTCACATTCAACCTTATTAAAAACCACCAGGGAGCCATCCAAGTAGACAGCAAACCGGACAGAGGCACGGCCTTTCACATTACATTCCCGAAACAATAAAAAAACAACGGCGTTATGCCGTTGTTTAAATAGTCTGCATGGATTCTCTCGTTTTTAAAATAAATGCTTCCAGCCGGTCCAAGCCTTCTCTCAATGTATCCAGTGAATATGCGAATGACAGCCTCACATACCCTTCACCCAACTTTGAAAACGAGCTGCCGGGCACAAGAGCCACACCTGCATCCTC
Organism: Bacillus sp. ZY-1-1; assembly: GCF_003047165.1. Classification (NCBI taxonomy): domain Bacteria; kingdom Bacillati; phylum Bacillota; class Bacilli; order Caryophanales; family Bacillaceae; genus Bacillus; species Bacillus sp. ZY-1-1. The sequence continues at coordinate 2,565,269 of NZ_CP027061.1, read as the reverse complement.
TAAAAGAGCCATACTAAAATCAAACGATGACATTCCGAATGACTTAATGGAAGGGAAGATATAAAATGCGCCTGACGGCTTTACGACGTCAAGCCCCATTGAAACAAGACGGTCATATACATAGTCAAGCCGCTTTTTATACTGTTCTCTCATAATAAGCGCATCATCAACACCGTTTGTCACCGCTTCAAGAGCCGCTTTCTGAGAGATTGAAGACGCGCATGTCACACTGTATTGGTGAACTTTTAAGATGTGCTTGGCAATTTCTTTCGGTGCGAAAATGAAACCGATTCTCCAGCCCGTCATGCTGTGTGATTTTGACAGGCCGTTGATGACGATCGTCTGGTCTCTCAAATAAGACGCGATCGAATAATGCGGTCTGTCATAGGTTAATTCGCTGTAAATCTCATCAGACAGGACAAAAACATTTCTGCCCTTCAGGACGGCTGCGATGTTTTGCAGCTCTTCCTCAGACAATGTCACACCGGTCGGATTTGACGGATAAGGAAGAATGACGCATTTTGTTTTTGGTGTCAGCGATTCTTCAATAAGCCGCGCCGTCAGCTTAAATCCGTGTGTCGTCGTATCCACATGAACCGGAACGGCGCCCGACATGCGGATGATCGGTTCGTAGCCCGGATATATCGGTCCGGGGAGAATAACTTCATCGCCTGGAGATAAAATCGTCCGCAAAGACGCGTCAATCGCTTGGCTTGCCCCGGTTGTGACGATGATTTCAGTTTCAGCCTCATAATTCAAATCAGCTTTTTTCTTCATATAAAGCTGTACGGCCTGTCTCAGCTCAAGGCCGCCCGCGTTCGGAGTATATGCCGTTGCGTTCTCGTCGATTGCCTTTTTGGCAGCCGCTTTGACATGGTGCGGCGTGAAGAAATCCGGTTGGCCGATCGTAAGCGAAATGACATTGGCGTGCTGAGCTACAAGATTTGAGAATTTGCGAATTCCTGAAATTTCAATTTCTTTTACATTCGGATTAAGCAAATGTTCCATAATTCATCACCTTATACTATATATTGAGTTTATCCTATTTTACCACTAGCTGAGCATTTGTCATCTTTTTATTGAACTATCCCGAGTATATGTCCGATATGTGAAAACATACCTTCTTTCAGAAAAAAATAAGACAACCAGCTGAAATGATTGTCTTCATTGTATCATGATCTATCTATTGTGATATGTGGCGAATGTCATTAATACCCGTATTCAAAGCTGACGTCTTCCCGCCATAAGATGTATGGAGCGGGCTTGTCGGGACGCTCTTTCGCCTCTTTTTTCATTTGCAGGTAAGCCGTTTTGCTGATATCTTCTAACACCGTCATTTGATCTTGGTCGAATATGACTACTGTACCCATTTATTACACCCTTCTTCCTGAAAAATCCTTGACTATTTTACCACTCGATGTCAAAAAGTCAATGGGATATCAGAAAAAAGCATCTTTTTATAAAGAGTTCATGGCCAGTTGGCCCGAATACATTCACTTTTTCCGTTTACAGCCGATATATACAGTACAATACTGAATGCGGATAGCGAGGGATTGAATTGTCTTTACAACAATACGATATTTTATTGGATTCAGGCACAAACGAATTAGAAATCGTCAAATTTGAAGTAGGCGTCAATACATTTGGCATAAATGTGATGAAAGTCCGGGAAATCATTCAGCCGGTAGATGTCACATCTGTGCCTCAGTCTCATAAAGACGTAGAAGGGATGATTAAGCTGAGAGGCGAAATTCTTCCCGTCATCAGTCTGTATTCCTTTTTCGGCGTTGATGCCGAAGGAGCAAAAGACGATAAATATATCGTAACGGAATTCAACAAGCGGAAAATCGTCTTTCACGTCGGTTCCGTTTCACAAATCCACAGGGTGTCCTGGGAGGCGATTGAAAAGCCGACTTCCCTGAACCAGGGGATGGAGCGGCATTTAACGGGAATCATCAAACTGGAAGACACGATGATCTTTCTGCCTGATTATGAAAAGATCATTTACGATATTGAATCGGCATCCGGAGTTGAGACTTATCATGTCCATCAGGAAGGATTTGATGAAAGACGGGCGGGTAAAAAACTGATCATCGTTGAAGATTCGCCGCTTCTGATGCGTCTTTTGACGGATGAGCTGACTGAGGCGGGGTACAGTGAAATCGTTACATTTGAAAACGGAAAAGAAGCGTATGATTACGTCGTGGAACTGACGGATAACGGAGCAAACCTGTCAGATCATATTGACATGATTATCAGTGACATTGAGATGCCGAAAATGGACGGGCATCGTTTGACGAAGCTCCTTAAGGATAACCCGCAAAGCTCTGATGTGCCGATTATGATTTTCTCGTCCCTGATTACGGACGACCTGCGCCACCGGGGCGAAGTAGTCGGAGCGGATGAACAGATCAGCAAGCCTGAAATCAGCGAGCTCATTAAAAAAGTGGATACGTACGTGATTGAATAGAAAAAAGCCGATGCATGACGCATCGGCTTTTTTGCGGCGGAATTAAAAATAACTCTCACCAAGTTTTTTAAATACGGGTTTATGATAAGCGGGCTGCTGCCTGTTGGCGGCAAGCGGTTTTTCCTTTAAGCCCACATATTTTTGCAATACGTTTTTCGCTTTTGTCAAAGACATTTGTGCTTTAGGATTGCGGTACGATTGATTTAGCGTACCTAAATGCGGAAGATGCTGGAAGTCTTCTTTTGTTGGAGGCATGTGAAAATAGTAGTCTCCGATAGAGATAAGTACGTCTGACTGCTGTTGGCTAAACCTGGGATTATTTGAAAAGTGAAGCCCTATTTTTTTCCCTTTGCCTTCTTTCACAAGCTTTTGTAATGCCCGTTTTTTCAGCAGATAAAGGTATTTAGGGTTGGGGGCGGTTTTTGCATGGCGGTTCACAGTATAAACAGCTTTTGAAAGATTCTCGATGGTTGGCTGCAGCTCTTTCGAATAAGCGTGGTCGTCCATTATTTCTCTCCTTTGCATTGATCAAGTTCATATATAGATTATACTTTTTTAGCGTTGAAATGCAAATATTGATTATAAAAATACGCCTTTTTCTGATGAAAAGGGCGCATTTTTTTCCTTTATTAGACAGGTTTCGCATGTTTTTCGGAATCAGCCTTTAATGATTGCTGCACATCGACCTCTGCTGCCTCGGCGCTGTATTTCGGAAGAGCGATAAAATAGAACACAAATACCGCTAAAATCACGATTCCCATGCCGTAATAAAGGTAATCAATATTGGAAACGAATTTCGGAAATAACAGGGCAACCAGTCCGAGTGTAATCGATTGGGCAAACATCATAAAAGGATCCTGCCAGCCGCTGACCCGGCCCATTATTTTCGGATGAACGATTTTCGGCATCCAGCCGCCGATGGCGATATTGACAGGGCCGATGCACATGCCGAGGATGAAAGCCGCCGCATAATAAATCCACAGCTTATCCGTATAGCCGAGGACAAAAATGAGCAGTCCGGCTGCCAAAATAGGAATCGACATCAAATGATGCGGTTTGACTTTTTTTGCGATCATTGTTCCGATCACACTTCCTGCAAGCAGGCCGAAGCCGAGTGCGACGGTGAAGATGGAAGTATGTGATTCGTAATGATCAGGCGCAAGTCCGTATTTCATCGTAAACATCGGCAGTACGGCAAAGCCGCCGTTGACAAAACCAAAGATAAAAAAGCCGAAAATAAGGGAAGCAAGCAATTTGTTTTTAACAATATATAAGATCCCTTCCTTAAAATCAGCGACCGAGTCTTTCAGAAACGAATCTCCCCATTTAAAAGGGCCGTTCGGCTGACGGGCTTCTTTCGGAATGCGGCAGGCGCGGATCAGAAAGCCTGATACAATAAAGCTGACAAAATCAAGGATAATAGCTCCGTGAATACCGATCGTTTTATACATAAACGCGCCCATACCGACGCCGAATACCATAAAGATGCTGAACAGGATCTGGTTAAGTCCCGCCGCTTTCGCATAATGCTCCTTAGGCAGAATAGCTTGTACAAGGCTGGCTTCCGCCGGGAAAAAGAACTTGGTCACGGCGCTTCTGATGAACAAAATACAGAACACGAGAGGGATGCTCCCGGTGTATAATGCGGCAAACAATACGATCGTCAGTCCGGCTCTGATCCAGTCACAATTCTCTGCGACCTTTTTCCTGTCAAGCCGGTCAGCTGCGACACCGACAATCAGAAATACGAAAACTGTGGGCAGTGAATACATCAGCTCAGCCAAAGTTGTGTATGCCGGCTGGTTTGAAAAATGGTCCAGCAAGTAAAAAGCGAAAGCCATATTACCTACAGTCGTTCCCATTTGAGAAGCGAGTGCTGCGAAAAAGAGACGGACAAAATTGCGATTTTTAAATATATCCATAAACACGCTCCTTACCCTAAAGGTCCCACTGTAATATATTATCATCAGCTCGTTCCATTAACAAATAAGATCTTTCTATCTTATAATGGTCACCCTTGTTCCATTAGGAACGGTAGCGGCAAGTTCAGTGACGTCCTGATTATACATCCGGATGCATCCTTTTGATACCGCTTTGCCGATGGAGGAAGGGTTATTTGTTCCGTGAATGCCGTAATGAATTTTAGAGAGGCTGAGCCAATAAGCGCCGAACGGGCCGCCGGGCTTGGGCTGGCGGTTCACAATGTAAAATTCTCCGGTCGGCGTGGTCGTCAATATTTTTCCGACGGCGATGGGGTACGTACGGATGAGCCTGCCGAGGCGGTATAACTCCAGTTTCTTCGCTCCGATATACACGACAATGGAATAGGGAATGGTGGATGGGTCGGGAAGATTCGGTATGATAATGTGCTGTCCCGCGTATATGACCGATTGGATTGAGGGATTTGCCTGAAGGAGAGCAGCAGTGCTTATTCTGAAGTCTTGCGCAATGCTTGAGATGGTTTCTCCTTGTTTCACTTGATATGTCAGCAGTTTCATCACCCTCCTTTTTGCTCTTTTCCATATACATATTACGGAGGGGGTGTCTGTGCATCGGGATAAAAGTCTTATTTTTGTACGGTTTTCAATGTGAACAGCGTGATTTCCGGTCTGGCTAAAAATCGATACGGCAGTCTTGTCGTACCGAGCCCGCGATTGACGTAAACGGCTGTGTCATGCAGCGTATACATGCCGTCGGTATACGTTTTTCCGTATGGAGGCGTAATGAGAGGGCCGAAAAACGGGAGCTGGACCTGGCCGCCGTGAGTGTGTCCCGACAGCTGGAGGTTTACGGGATATCCGCCGATCTTGAGAGCGGCATCAGGCTCGTGGACGATTAAAATGGAAAACGCATCTTCGGAAAGGCGGGACAGGGTGCCTTCATAATCGGGTTTTCCGAGCATTACATCATCCAAAAACGCGAGTTCAATCCGGCTTCCGTCTGTCAGCTGCACCTGACGGTAGCCATTTCGAAGCACTTGAAAATCAGCCGCTTCCATCAGAGCCTTGTACGTGTTCGTACCGTAGCCTCCGTGGTCATGGTTTCCGTAAACACAAAGTTTGCCGAAGGGAGCTTCCAGATTTTGCAGCACGGCCAGTGCTTGCTGGTGATCATTAAATAAATGCGGCTTATCAATTAAATCTCCCGTAAAGATGAGCAGATCGGGTTTCAGCTGATTGATCTTTTCCGCTGCTTTATTCAAGTCACCGGATGTAAACACATCACTGAGATGCGTATCGCTGAATTGAACGATTTTAAAATTGTCAAAGCCGCGGGGGATCAGGCGGCTGGTGATTGTATGACGGGTGATCTCAATCATGCGCGGTTCAATATACCGGGCATAGCCGTAACCTCCGCAAGCCGTTGCGAGAGTTGCACCCAAAATGCCGAATCCTCTTTTTAAAAATGTTCTTCTCGTCATTTTCTCCATATGTAAAACCAACCTTTGTCAGAGTTGTTCTATTATATCATCAGCCTGGCTGAAAAATCCCTTCTCAGCATGTAATGACGCGGAAAGATATCTATGATAAAATTATGAATGATTATTCATTCAATAAAAGGGGTGGGTTTGTTATGGATAAGAAAGCGGTAATCATTACAGGCGGTTCGAGCGGCATGGGAAAAGCAATGGCGAAAAAACAGGCTGAATTAGGATGGCACGTCATGGTGACAGGGAGGAACCATGAAGCACTTGAGGAAACAAAAAAAGAAATTGAGACCTTTGAGGGGCAGGTCGCCTGTTTTCAAATGGATGTCCGTTCTGATTCCGCCGCTTCAGACATGATTACAGAAGCGAAAAAAGTCTTTGGCCGGCTCGATGCGCTGATTAACAATGCGGCCGGCAATTTTATTTGCCCGGCAGAGAAGCTGACGCCCAATGGATGGAAAGCTGTTATTGAGATTGTTTTAAACGGCACATTTTTCTGCAGCCAAGCCGCGGCAAGGCATTGGATCGAGCAGGAGCAGAAGGGCGTCATCTTAAATATGGCCGCTACATACGCATGGGGAGCGGGAGCGGGTGTCGTTCATTCCGCTGCAGCCAAAGCGGGGGTATTGTCATTGACAAGAACGCTGGCCGTTGAATGGGGGAGCAAATACGGCATCCGGACAAACGCGATAGCCCCCGGCCCGATTGAACGGACAGGCGGTGCGGAGAAGCTGTTTGAATCGGAAAAAGCGGTGTCCCGCACTATGAACAGTGTGCCGCTCGGCCGTCTGGGGACACCGGAGGAAATCGCCGCTTTGGCAGCGTTTTTGCTATCCGATGAAGCATCCTATATAAACGGGGATTGTATCACAATGGACGGGGGGCAATGGCTGAATCCTTACCCGTTTTAATTCACATGACATATTTTGCAAAACAAGCGAACGTTAAAGGTGACCGTTCGCTTGTTTTATTTTTCTATTCAAAATTATGATATAATTTTTAAAGATTAAGAGGTGAATAAGTGAAGAAATTATTAAAATGGTTCGTTGTACTATTTGTAAGCAGTTTCGTTATCATCTTTAATATTTGGTACTTTATCATTTGCGCTTTTACTCCGGAGTATTATCAAAATACCAATCTTACATCTGATGAAATAATCAGATTTGAAAAGCTATATCATATAGATTTTCCTGATGAAACGAAATTTATTAAAGCCAGGGAGTATTTGAGTGGGCTCGGAGGCGATACATCGGCTGTATGATATGTGTCTCTGCCAACCAAGCTGGCGGAAATTTTATCTGATTATACGTATATGCCAATAAATCATACTGATCATGCCGGTTCAATGTATGGAGTTGACGTTTCCAAGAGTGCTGGCGGGTTAACAACTCTTACATTTGGCACTTTAGATAAAAAAGGAACTTTCTTTCAGTTGAAACATGATGATGATTGGATATTTAACAGTACTGATTGGAGCCATTATTTTTGGACAGCCGCCGGTTATCATGCTCTTATATTTATCCTTTTATTTGTAATGGTAAAACAAATGAATAACGTCCTTAATTAACCGGTCTGAAGAGTGATCTTAAAAAGTTTACCCCTTTTATTTTAAACTGCTGCCATACTGCCTCCTTTTTCCCCTAATCTAAACATTTGTGGTGCTGATATAATTGTGTATAATCAGACAAAGATAGAGAAGCAGGTGATAACATGTTGGACCCACTTGATATACTGACGAATATTGATGATGTTATTCCGTATTACCAAGCGATTTTTAACGCTGAGGAACAAAGAGTCGTAGGCTACGAAGTGCTTGGCCGTATTTTGGCAGATGCGGAGATTGAGAGCCTCGGGCCGTTTTTCTTAGATTCCGGTATTCCGGAAGAATATAAGCTTGAGGTCGATGACAGAGTCATCAGGCAGGCGCTGAAGCGGTTTAAAGAAGCTGATCGCGATCTGTTGATTTTTATCAATCAGGATGCGAATGTATTGATGCTTGACCACGGCGAGAGCTTTCTTGAGCTTTTGAAAGAATACGAAGAGCAGGGCATTGAATTGAACCGTATTGTGCTTGAGATCACCGAGCACAATTTCGAAGGCGACATTGAACAGCTGTACCATATGCTTGCCTACTATCGTACATACGGCATTAAAATCGCGGTGGACAATATAGGTAAGGAGAGCAGCAACCTGGACAGAATCGCGCTCCTTTCACCGGACCTTCTGAAAATAGATTTGCAGGCGCTGAAAGTATCTCAGCCGTCACCTTCGTATGAGCATGTGCTGTACAGCATTTCATTGCTGGCGAGAAAAATCGGCGCCGCGCTGCTGTATGAAGATATAGAAGCTGATTTTCAGCTCCAGTACGCATGGAGAAACGGAGGCCGATTTTTTCAAGGTTATTATCTGCAGGCACCGAGCGGCGATTTTATAGACCGGAGCCTGTTAAAAGCACGCTTGAAAACGGAGTTTCAGCAATTTATCACGAGAGAAAAAAAGAAGCTGGAGACAGTATACGAACACTCTGAGAATTTTTATAAGCGGGTCAATCAGGCAGTTTCCGAGCTGAAGAAAACCCATCAGGCGGACGATGAGTTTATTAAAAAACTGGCGGAAAACCTGACCGACTGCTGTTTCAGAATTTATATGTGTGATGAAGAAGGCTATCAGCTGACGGGAAATGTGTTCAAGCAGTCCGGCGAATGGCTTTATCAGCCTGAATACGTGGAGAAAAACTGGAGCTGGCGTCCGTACTTTTTAGAAAACATTATGAAGATGCGGAATTCAAGAAAAGGCTTTTTCAGTGACCTGTACAGTGATATTGAGACGGGTGAGATGATCAGAACCTTTTCATATCCGATGGATGACAATATGTATTTATTTATCGATCTGCCTTACTCTTATTTATATGAACAGGACGGGTTACTTTAAAGCGGCTGCTGTAAGCCGCTTTTTTTATAAATGTGAAAAAGTTTTAAAAAACGATTGACAATGATAGTGATAATCATTATCATTTAGTTATAGAGAGAAGTTACTCTCTGTTCCCCAACCCCTCTATCAGATCAAGATCCGAAAAAGCTTGGCGCTACCCCCGCCAAGTTTTTTTATGCTGTCTCCTCATAAAAGGTCTTCTCCTCACATACATCTGACAATGGCGGCTCAAAAAGCGAAAAATTATTTTTGAAAGGCGTATGACATTCCGAAAAAAGCTTCAAACTATTCGAAAACACGGTTTTCCCGTTTATTTCTTTTTGAAAATCCAGCGGGAAAATGCCATCCCGGTCTACTTTATGGTATGATGCTCTGTAGGACTTGTATTATAATAAATACTTGTTGATTTGAAGTTGTTTTTTGAAAGGAGTCTTTTTTTAGAATGTCACAATTAATGGGTATCATCACGCGGCTGCAAAGTCTGCAAGAAACAGCGGAAGCGGCTAACGAGCCGATGCAGCGTTATTTTGAAGTTAACGGCGAAAAAATTTGCAGTGTTAAATATTTCGAAAAAAATCAAACGTTTGAACTGACGGTTTTCCAAAAAGGTGAAAAACCTAACACATATCCGTTTGATAACATTGACATGATTTCTATTGAAATTTTTGAGCTCCTTCAGTAATGTGATTTGATTTTTCAGGCTGACCAAGCTTCCGGTCTTCCGCAAGCGGAGCTTTATTAAATTATGCAAAGGAACGTGCTTGTTCGTTTGGTTGTAGACTCTGGAAAGAGGAGTGTCCGTACATGGCTGATTCTTTTCTGTTTTATAATCTTTCTGAGGCACAGATGACCTTTCAAGACGTGACGGAGCGGCTGAAACGCTTTGTCAATAAAGACCCCCGTTCAGCATACGTGCTGTCTGTAGGGACTGATTCACAAGTTTACCGCGACTTCACAAAGTTTATTACGGCAATACACTTGCACCGTACAGGCAAGGGAGCTTGGGGCTGTTTGAAAAATCACGACCTTGCAAGACCGATACATAGCCTTCGCGAAAAAATCTCGCTGGAAACCGCGTTCAGCCAGGAGATGGCTGCGCATATCCTCGACGGCTGTCTTATGGAACTGACAGATTTGCTCTTGCCTTTTGCGGATGAAGGGGCGGATCTTTCATTTGAAGTGCATCTGGATATCGGTCAAAAAGGGCTGACAAAAGAATTGATACAAGAAATGACCGGCCGCATTACCTCGATGGGCATTGAAGCGAAAATCAAGCCCGATTCCTGCACAGCATTCAGTTATGCCAATCGTTACACAAAATAATATTTCATACAGAATCCGCAAAATGTCGAATTATGCGGTTGACGATTTTTTTCTGTTTACTTATTCTAGCGGTAGAGCTGAAAGCAAATTTCACATTGCTTTCAGAGGTATTCAGTTAAAAATAGGGGGCCTGATTACGTATGAGTCTTATCAGTGAACGATTTACGGAAGAAGAACAGAAACTTCTGCTGAATATCCTGATCAATCAAGAATATGCCATTGAGCTTTTGACCAGCGAAATCAACGATATAGAAGCAGGGTCAAAAAGCGTTGATGGAACCACTTATAAAAAACTCGTAACGCTCTATGACCGTTTTCGGAACGAAAATTAATCAGCGGCCTATAAATTGATACTCGATTGCAAAGAGTATCTTTTTTATTGACGGAAACTTTTCGACAAAAAATGATAATGTTTATATTATTGCAATATAGGGAATACATGCTTTGATGAAAAATGTAAAGGGGTCGAAGTGACATGATTAGCTTACAATCAGATCAGCTTCTTGATGCAACAGTCGGACAATTTATGATCGAGGCGGATAAAGTGGCGCACGTTCAAGTCGGAAACAACCTTGAGCATGCTCTATTAGTGCTGACGAAAACCGGCTATACCGCCATTCCCGTCCTTGACGCTTCGTACCGTCTGCACGGTTTGATCGGGACAAATATGATTATGAACAGCATTTTCGGACTTGAACGGATCGAGTTTGAGAAGCTGGATCAAATTACGGTTGAGGAAGTCATGCTGAAAGACATTCCCCGTCTCCACATCAATGATCCGATTATCAAAGGGTTCAGCATGGTCATTAACAACGGCTTTGTCTGCGTTGAAAATGATGAAGGCGTCTTTGAAGGCATTTTCACGAGAAGAGTCGTATTAAAGCAGTTGAGCAGTCATATCAGATCATTGAATAAGTAGGCTCGCACGGTCAGCCTATTTGTTCTTTCGCATGCCAGAAAAAGAAAACGCATACATACGAGTGGCGCTTGCCTCGGCAGCCTTTATTTGATTAGAATGGTAGATAAGAAATACGAAAAGGCATTGAAAAGGAGGACGACATGCAGCTTCAAGAGCTTCATATGCTCGTAGTTTTAGCTGAGGAATTAAACATGAGGAAGGCTGCCGAACGGTTATTCGTGTCACAGCCGGCTCTGTCCCAGCGATTGCAGACCATTGAAAAAACCTGGGGAACAAAGATCTTTCTTAGGTCTCAAAAAGGACTTACGGTAACGCCGGCAGGAGAAAAAATCATACAATTTGCAAATGACGTCACGGATCGGCAAGAAAGAATCAGAGAAAACATTGATGAACTTGAGGGTGAGATTCACGGCACATTAAAGCTTGCCGTCGCCTCGATTATCGGGCAGCACTGGCTTCCGAAAGTGTTAAAAACATATGTGGAACGATATCCGAATGCAAAGGTCTCTCTCATTACAGGCTGGAGCAGCGAAATGCTGAAAAGTCTGTATGAAGATCAGGTACATATCGGCATTATCCGGGGAAATCCGGAATGGAAAGGCCGGAAAGATTATTTAATGACCGATCATTTATATTTGGTCGATACGGAAATTTCCTGTATTGATGATATTGCCCATACCGACCGGCCGTTTATTCAATTCAAAAGTGACAGTACATATTTTCAGGAAATTCAGCATTGGTGGCATCAAAAATTCAAAACCTCGCCGAAACAGACCATCCTTGTCGATCAGATTGAAACGTGCAAGCAGATGGCGCTGCACGGGATCGGTTATGCCATTCTGCCGTCAGTCACCTTAGAAGAGGAAGATAAAGTAAATAAAATGCCCCTGCTTGATACAAAGGACCATCCGATCGGCCGTGACACATGGCTGCTCGGTTATGAGCCGGCATTTGAATTAAAACAGGTGCAGGCTTTTGTTTCTGTCATTAAAGATATGCTGAAACAGGAACGCCCATTTTAGAAAGACAGCAATCATGCTGTCTTTTTTTATTTTTTATTGACAATGAAAATCATTATCATTTAAAGTGTTATATATGTTAATGAAAATCATTATCAATTACGAGGTGATCATATGCAGAAAGCATTAATGATATACGCAAGCATGTCGGGGAATACAGAGGATATTGCCGGCATTATAAAAGAAACACTGAGCGGGCATCAGATAGCGGTTGACTGTCTTGATATGGACGAAGCAGATGTGGATTCTCTCAAAGCATATGATTATGTTTTTGTCGGCACATACACATGGGGGGATGGTGATCTTCCTTACGAAGCGGAAGATTTTTACGAAGATATTCTGCACAGCCAGCTCAACGGACTGAAAACGGCCTGTTTCGGTTCAGGCGATCACGCCTACCCGAAGTTTTGCGAAGCGGTCACGCTGTTTTGCGATGCGTTTGAACAGGCCGGAGCCAATTTATATCCGGAAACGCTGAAAATTGAGCTGGCGCCCGAGACGGCTGAAGATCAAGAATGCTGCAAAGAATTTGTCCGCGGTTTTCTTGCATGGGCCGCTCACCACGGAGACCGGTGCCATGTTTCATAAAGGCGCGACGGCTGTCATGGCATCAGTATCTTCAGGATTTTTTGTCGCTGTGAAAGGCGAAGGTATTTTTCATTTTTCGGCGGAAGAAGGCTGGAAAAGACTATTCCGAGTGAAGAGCAGGATTCATGTGCTGACTTATATAGGGCCCTACATATTCGCGGCTGGAGAAAAAGGCGCCGTCCTCAGATCGGCCGATCAAGGAAAGACTTGGACGGCCTCCCGATTTCCGACCAGCGCCTCCGTATGGGCCGTTGCCGGGCGGAATGACGGATTTGTCTGTGCGCACGGCACATACTGCATCTACTTATCTGATGATTTCGGCGTCACTTGGCATGTGGCTAAGCCTTTTTCACAATTAAAGGAGCCGCCTGTCATCCGTTCGCTTTGTTTACACGGTCAGACGGTTTATATCGGCACCCGGATTCATATGAATCATGGCGGCATTTGGGCGTATGATCTGACGGAAGGCCGCATCCGGCGTATAAGCCGCGAAAGGCAGCGCATGACGGCTTCAATGATGATGTATCAGAATGACTGGCTCATTGCAGCAAAGGGCGCGGCAAAGGGAGAACGGGGGGAGCTTGCTGTCCGAAACGTGCGGACGCATGAGGAGTTTGCCATTACAGCCGGGGACAATGTACGGGAAAAATCATTTCTTGACGTGTCTGAGGATAACGGGATTATTTATGTCACTTCGTCACAGGACGAAAGCGGATTTTCGCGTATTTATCAAGCTGATCTCGCTGCCGGTGAATTAAAGTGGTTTGATACGATCCGCGGTCACGGATGGCGGGTGGCCAACCGGGAAGAAGACTTTTTTTGCGCGGGCCTTTACGAAAGTAAGTTTGTCAGACCGTATGAGGCGGTTCGGCTCGCACATTAGTTTTTATGCATAAAGGAGAGACGAAGATGGGGAATGTATTGCTTGTTTACGCTACAATGTCAGGAAACACCGAGGCGATGGCGGATTTAATTGAAAAAGGGCTGATCGAAGCACAAGCATCCGTAGACAGATATGAAGCGATGGATATTCATGCCGGACTTTTTAATGATTACGAGTATATTTTATTAGGCACATATACGTGGGGAGACGGGGATCTTCCTGATGAAATGCTCGATATTGCTGAAGATATGGAAAACCTGGAGTTTACGGGAAAAACATTTGCTTTGTTCGGTTCCGGAGATACGTCCTATGAGTTTTTTTGCGGAGCGGTTGACGAATTGGAAAAAGTAATTACGGCCCGCGGCGGACGGGTGGTGCTGCCGTCGGTCAAAATTGAAAACAACCCTGAGGGCAGTGAGGAAGAAGAGCTCCGGGAATTCGGAAGACAGTTTGCCGCGCTGTGCAGCCAGCCGGCAGAATAAAGGCTTGTTCCTTTTTTTCTTGTCTTTGTATCCTTCCTTTGTTACAGTAATGAGGTAGAAAATCAGAGGAGGACAATACATATGAAAATGATGGATGCAAATGAAATTATTTCATTTATTCAAAATAGTACAAAATCAACGCCTGTAAAAGTGTATGTAAAAGGCGATCTCGAAGGAATCAGCTTTGGCGATTCCGCTAAAACATTCCTGAACGGCCAATCCGGCGTCGTTTTTGGCGAGTGGGCTGAAATTAAAAGCGCAATCGAAGAAAACAAAGACAAAATTGAGGATTACGTCATTGAGAATGACCGCCGCAACTCTGCGATCCCGATGCTTGATTTAAAAGATGTGAAAGCGAGAATCGAGCCAGGCGCTATTATCCGCGACCAAGTCGAAATCGGCGACAATGCCGTTATCATGATGGGTGCATCTATTAATATCGGTGCAGTCATCGGCGAAGGTACGATGATTGATATGAACGTTGTTCTCGGAGGACGCGCGACTGTCGGCAAAAACTGCCACATCGGAGCGGGTTCTGTATTAGCGGGCGTTATTGAGCCGCCTAGCGCTAAGCCTGTTGTCGTAGAAGACGACGTTGTGATCGGCGCAAATGCGGTTGTGCTTGAAGGCGTAACAATCGGTAAAGGCGCAGTTGTCGCCGCCGGAGCCATTGTTGTAAATGACGTCGAGCCATATACCGTTGTAGCGGGAACACCAGCGAAAAAAATCAAAGATATCGATGAAAAAACAAAAGGCAAAACAGAAATCAAACAGGAATTACGCCAGCTGTAAGGAATGGTTTGATAGAATGGGCGTGGATGATAAAATCCACGCCTTATTCTTATCTCAAGGAGGAATACATATGGAAAAAGAGCGGCTCATTGCCATCCGAAGAGATCTGCACCGCATTCCGGAGATCGGCTTTCAGGAATATAAAACCCAGCAGTACCTGCTGAATCTTTTAAACCAATATCCGGAAGAAAGAATTGAAATCGAAACTTGGAGAACCGGCATCTTTGTCAAAATCAACGGCACGGCTCCGGAAAAAAAAATGCTCGCCTACAGAGCGGATATAGACGCTCTGTCGATTGAAGAGCAGACGGGGCTTCCGTTTGCATCTGAGCACCCCGGTTTTATGCACGCATGCGGACACGATATGCACATGACCATCGCGCTCGGCATTATTGATCATTTTGTCCATCACCCCGTCAAACATGATCTGCTCTTTTTATTCCAGCCGGCTGAAGAAGGACCGGGCGGGGCGGCACCGATGCTTGAAAGCGATGTGCTGAAAAAATGGACGCCGGATTTAATCACCGCCCTACATATAGCACCAGAGCTGCCGGTCGGCACCATTTCCACCAAAAGCGGATTGCTGTTTGCCAATACGAGCGAGCTCGTCATCGATCTTGAGGGGAAAGGCGGACATGCGGCATATCCGCATACAGCAGACGACATGGTCGTTGCCGCAAGCACGCTTGTCACGCAGCTGCAAACGGTCATATCCAGAAATACGGATCCGCTTGACAGCGCTGTGATAACTGTCGGAACGATTACCGGGGGCACGGCGCAAAATATCATCGCAGAGCATGCTCATCTGGAGGGAACCATCCGGACGCTTTCCGAGGAATCAATGCGTATGGTGAAAAAGCGGATTGAAGAGCTTGTCAAAGGAATTGAAATCGGCTTCCGATGCAAAGGAAAAGTCACGTATCCGTCCGTTTATCATCAAGTTTATAATACAAGCGGCCTGACCGAAGAATTTATGCAATTTGTCAGCGATCATCAGCTTGCTGACGTGAAAACGGCGAAAGAAGCGATGACCGGAGAAGATTTCGGATATATGCTGAAAAAATATCCCGGCTTTATGTTCTGGCTGGGGGCCGATTCATCCCACGGGCTTCATCACGCCAAGCTGAACCCGGATGAAGATGCGATGGAAACCGCGGTAAATGTCATGGTCGGATATTTTTCGAAGTATGCCAATTAAATCCGAAAAGAAGAATAATCTAACAAAAATTGAGCATTCTACATAACGGAGGTGTTCAATATGACGAAAAAAATTGGAATTGAACAATCTTTATCGGATGTAGAACAGGCGTTAAAACAAAAAGGATATGACGTAGTGATGATGAAGACTCCTGAGGATGCGAAGAATTGTGACTGCTGTGTCGTAACCGGACTTGACAGCAATGTCCAAGGCATTGCCGATACGTCAACTCAGGCTCCCGTCATTACGGCTTCCGGAATGACCGCCGACGAAATCTGCAGCGAAGTGGAAAAAAAATTTCATTAAAAAGAAAAAACCGAAGCTTACGCTTCGGTTTTTCTATTCGGCGGAAGCGGCGTTTTTAAAACGGTCGAGCGCGATTTTCATTTCTCTCCGCAGTACGCGTTCAACCCGCCATTGCTCCATATTTTCTGTTTTGGCAATGATTCTGATCACCATTTCTGACGTGCTTAAATCCTGAACCCCGATGACGTCCGGCCCTTCCTTAATCTGCGGGAGCTCAGCGGCTGCTTTGTCACATGCGGTTTGCAGGATTTGAATGGTTTCATCAAGATTTTTTTCAAGCGGCACTTTAATATCGACAAGCGCCTGCATCGTTCCGCGGGAATGGTTGCTCACATTCGTGATGCCCCGGTTGGGAAGATAGTGAAGCGTGCCGTCAAAGCTCCGGATTTGCGTCGTACGGAGACCGACCTGCTCGACAATGCCGCTGTAGCCGGCAACCGTAATATAATCACCGACGTCGATCTGTTTTTCCAAAAGGATAAAAAATCCGGTGACGATGTCACTGACAAGCCCCTGAGCCCCGAAGCCGACGGCGAGACCGACCACGCCGGCGCCGGCAATGAGAGCGCTCGGATTGTAGTGAAATAAATCCAAAATCATTACGATAAAAACGAAAATCAGGATGTATCCATACACATTAAGCGCGAGGCTTCGCAAAGTATAAGCGCGGCCTGTGGAGAGGTTGTTTTGTTGCTCGAATTTCTGAAACAGATGCTTGATCAGCTTTTTTCCTGCCGTCCGGAAAATAAAATACGCTAAAATAATGAGAGCCAGCTTTATGATGAAAATCCCGGCAGATGTGAGAAGCCCGGCCCAATCAAAGTGTTTTAAATCAATCATAGTGATGTCTTCCTTTCAAGTCTATTGAGGAAAAAGCTAAAAGAGATATACCCGTTTTTTAAATAAGATAAACCTTCTCATAGAAACCAGTTATTACATTTATGATTTGTTCATATTGCCCGGTTTCAATATCTTCATTTTTGTGAAGATATGAACTAAGGAATCGCCACACTCATTTTAACATGGTGATTCAGCCAAATCATTTCCTTTGGAGGGAAAACAGGAGAACGTTGCCCGGCGGACTGAAAGCCCCGGCAAAAAACTTTTTTCATAAGGAGGGAAATAAGATGAAATTACATCAGCAAATGCCTGAATTAACAGGCGCTAAAGCATGGATTAACAGAGAAGTTACGAAGGAACAGCTGGTCGGCGGAAAGCCGGCACTGATTCACTTCTGGTCCGCCAGCTGCCGCATGTGTAAAGAAGCGATGCCTGAGGTGAACGGGTTTCGTGATAAATATAAAGATCAGCTGAATGTGGTGGCCGTCCACATGCCCCGTTCCGAAGACGATCTTGATCTTGAGAAAATCAAGAAAACAGCGGCTGAACACGATATCTCTCAGCCGATTTACGTCGACAGCGATCATACGCTGACTGCCGCATTTGAAAATGAATATGTGCCGGCTTATTACGTTTTTGATAAAAGCGGACAGCTCCGCCATTTTCAAGCGGGAGAGAGCGGGATGAAAATGCTTGAAAAACGCATCAGCCGGGTACTTTCAGAAACGGAGCAGGCTTCTGAGTAATCGGGACAATCTCCGCCGGACTATTGTCTCGGTTCTGCAAACCCTTTGCCGTTAGGTAACAGGGTTTTTTTGTGACTATTGGATAAAAAATTCCAATATGGCATGTATGGCTTAAAAAATAAGAGAAACAGCCGTAAACACGCTGTACCGCTTGTTTTATCCATATCATTAACTTTTACATATTATAGTCGAAAATTGTAGATATCACGCTAATTTTCATTAAACAAGTAATTTCAAGTTATATTTTGAAATGGTTCAATAAATTGGAACTTTGTCCAGAATCCCCTATATGATAAGGGATTTTTGTATATAAAGTACCATTTTCAGAAAATAAGCAATTTTTCATAGAGTAAATAAAATAGTAAAATGATAAAATAATAGTTGATAAAATTACTTTTGTAATCTAATATCTTAATAAAAGCGTTTAAATTTTTGACAGGGGGTTTTACACATGTTTAATGAAAGAGAAGCGCTGCGCTTACGTTTAGAACAATTGAACGAAGCAGAGGTAAAAGTCATTCGTGAATATCAAATAGAACGTGATAAAATATATGCAAAACTGAGAGAATTAGACAATACGGGCAGCCTGTCCGATACAAAAAAAGAGTTTCGTCCGGAGAAAAAAAGTGACTCTCTCCCGGTGCTTGCAGAGCTTGCAGCACAGGAAATGAGAAGCTATCAAAAGCCGCAGACACAGCCGCAATCCTCCCAGCCGCAGATGCAGTCTATTACGTCTCTTCCCGCCGGCATTCCAGACGGTTCTACAAGAAGAAGAAGAGGGACGGCGAGACCGGGATCAAAAGCGGCAAAACTGCGCGAAGCAGCGATTAAAACATTGAAACGCCACAATGCAGCGATCAAAAGTTCCGAACTGCAAAAGGAAATTGAAAAGGAAAGCGGCCTTGAAATTCCTAATATGACAACATTTATGCAAAGCTTAATTAAAATGTATCCGGAAGTGAAAAAACCATACCGCGGCCAATATATTCTTGAGGGAGAAATTTCTCAGGAAACAGCAGAAACGGCAAATGATACGGCTGCTGAATAAAACAGTAAAAACTGCTTGCGTTACTCAAGCAGTTTTTTTGCGTTTTCCCGTTTATTCTGCGGAAGTGACGCATCTTTTCCAGGCTTTTTTTCAAGCTTGACAACATATTTTTGGAAAGGCTTTTCGCCGTCAGCTCGTTCTTTCAACGCATCCAGTTTTTCATCAAACGACTGATCGCGGGACTCTGATTCTACAAATTGTTTTTGAAGGGAGATGACTTGTTCGGTAACGGCTGTAAGCAAGTCTTCTGCCTGAACAGTCTCTTTGGAAACGGAAGGGATTTCCAGAGTTTGTTCCGCCGGTTCCGCCGTGCGGCTGTCAATATCAGCAAAATGGCCGGCAATCCAAGCATCACTTTCGTCAAGCTGCCGTTTATATGAAAGAATGGTTTCTTGAAATAACTTTTCTTTCGTTTTTTCTATTTCTACAAGCCGTTCTTTTGTTTCTAGTATTCGATCTCTCATATGATTAATTTCTATTTTAATATGTTTGAGCTGGTATTCTTTTTCTATCATTTGTGTTTGGAGCCGGGTATTTTCGTCTGCAGCGGCATGATAACGCTGTTTCATATCTTCGTGAGAAGTCCGTTCGGTTTGAACGGCGGTCTCAAGTGAGCGGATGCGGGTATGTAAGTTTTTATTTTCTTCTTCAAATTTTACATTTGTAAGATGCAGACGATGTTTTTCTTCCATCTCATTTTTCCGCCGAAACGTTTCCTGCTGAAGCAGTTCTTGCAGAATGACGATTTTATCGAGCAGCCCGGCCCTGATTTCATGCAAAGAACGTTCCGTGTCACTTGTCTGTTTGTGTTTTTGAGCCATGGCTTCCAATTCGTCAGAAAGCTTGTGAAGCCGCTCTTTAATATTGGCGTTTTCCTCCTGAAGCTTATTGTTTTTTTGATGGAAGTAGCTTGCTTCAAATTCCGAAATTATTTTTCTGCATCTGGAAAGTTCGGATTTCAAGTAAAGGTTCTCTTGAGAAGTGTCGTGGAAAAACGGACCTGATATTTTCATAAGAACCATCTCCCTCTTGATGTTAACACTACAATATGGGAAAGGAACAACGGCTATTCCTCTTAATTAAACAGACAAGCACCGTAATATTGTATTTCGGCTGAGGCGTTTGCTATGCTTTTATATAGAATGGGAGAGCGATGACATGAAACGGGTGAATGTAATATTAGCGGGGGGAGCTTCCCGAAGATTCGGAGAACCGAAAGCTTTTGCAAAGTGGAAGGGCGGCATGTTTTATGAACAGGCGAAAAAAGCCTTCGGCGGCGGAGAAACGGTAATTATCAGCCGCCCTGAGCATATAAAAAAGTTCTTATCAAACAGGGAGCGGCATGTTTTTGCCGATGAGCCGCGGTTTCGGGGAATGGGCCCGCTTGCCGGCATATATACGGCAATGAAACAAACGGAAGGCGAAACATATACGGTCATATCCTGTGACACGCCGCTCGTGACAAGAAAAACGATGGCTGCGCTTGAAATGAAGCTGACGGGAAATCTGGACGCTGTCATACCGGTTTGTGAAAACAGAGAGCAGCCCCTCTTGGCGGTTTACCATAAACGGGTGCAGGATGTGCTTTTTGATCAGCTGACACAAAACAAACTGAAAATGACAGACACGCTGAAACGGCTGTCTGTCTGTTATGTGCAGGCTGAAGACATCGGCGCCGGGCCGGAGGAGTTCGCTAATATCAACACACGGGACGATTACACCAGACTTTTGGCGCATGTCGAGTCTTCAAATCAGGACTGATCGGTAAGAAACATGGTATGATGGAAATAAAAATGCAAGGGGACAACACAGATGGAAGAGCGCTATTCACGGCAGACAAGATTTAAGCCGATAGGGGAAAAAGGGCAGCAGGCGCTGGCTGACAGCAGTGTCCTGATTGTCGGAGCCGGAGCCCTCGGAACAGCCGCGGCAGAGGGCCTTGCAAGAGCCGGAGCGGGCCGTATGGCGATTATTGACCGGGATTATGTGGAATGGAGCAATTTACAAAGACAGCAGCTGTATACAGAAGAAGACGCGAGACAGCGCCTGCCGAAAGCAATGGCGGCCAAGGCGCGTCTTTTAGCGGTAAACAGTAATATACATATCGATGCTTACGCGGCGGAAGGTACGGCGGAAACGCTCGAACCGCTGATCGAACAAGCGGATTGCATTGTGGATGCGACAGATAATTTTGAAACGAGAATGGTCATCAATGATCTGGCGCTGAAAACGAAAACACCTTGGATTTACGGTGCCTGTGTCAGCAGTCAGGGAATGTGCATGACGATTATTCCGGGGGTTACGCCGTGTTTATCCTGCCTGTTTGAGCAGATGCCCGTGGGCGGAGCGACATGTGATACAGCAGGCATCATACCTCCGGCGGTTCATATCGTCTCCGCCTATCAGCAGGCTGAGGCGCTGAAATTGCTGACAGGAAATCATGCGGCGGTAAATCGGCGCTTTTTCACGTTTGACGTGTGGAATAACACCAATATGAGCATAAATGTGGATCAGATCAAACGGGATCATTGCCCTTCCTGCGGCGCGGAGCCCGTATATCCGTATCTGCAGCCTGAAAACAGGCCGAAAGCAAGCGTGCTGTGCGGAAGAGACACCGTTCAAATCAGATCGGAAGCCTTAAAGAGGCTGGATAAAGAAGAGCTTGTCAAACGTCTGAAGCAGATCGGTAAAGTGGAAGCAAATGAATTTTTGCTGCACATGGCGTACGAGCGCTTCAGAATCGTTATTTTTCAGGACGGACGGGCTCTGATTCACGGTACAAACGATATAAAAGAAGCGAATTCAGTTCTGGCCAGAGTGATCGGACTGTAGGAAGGGGATGTATTGCTATGCTTGAAAAAAGAACGCCGATTCAGGTGGACGAAGCAGTCCGCCGGGTGAGCCTGTATAAAAAAAAGGGGGATACCGAATGGGTGGCGCTGGAGGACAGTCTCCACCGCTATTTGGCGGAGGATGTTAAGGCGGATCATGATGTGCCGGCCTTTAACCGTTCTCCGTATGACGGGTTTGCCATCAGGGCGAGCGATTCAAAAAGGGCTTCCCGTGACAATGCCGTCACCTTTGAAGTCATTGACCATATCGGAGCCGGCGCCGTGTCAGAAAAAGAACTCGGGCCTTATGAAGCGGTCCGCATTATGACGGGGGCGCAGATTCCCAAAGGCGCGGATGCCGTAGTGATGCTTGAGCTGACAAAAACGTTTTCTGAAAACGGCACGAATTACATGTCAGTGAAACGCCCTTTTCATGCGGGCGATAATATTTCATATCAAGGAGAAGATGCGAAAAAAGGCAGCTCGCTATTAAAAAAAGGGACGAAAATCACGCCGGGCGTAACCGCTCTTTTAGCAACCTTCGGCTATGCTTCCGTTCCCGTGGTCAGAAAGCCGGTTGTCGGCATTATCGCAACGGGAACCGAGCTTCTTCATGTCAGCGATCCGCTTGAGCCGGGGAAAATCCGCAACAGCAACGCTGCCATGGTGTATGCCCAGGTCATTGAAGCGGGTGCGGTACCGCTGAACTTAGGGAAAATTTCCGATGATTTTGATGACAGCTATGCTGCGGTGAAGGAAGCTATGAAAAAAGTTGATTTTCTGATCACGACCGGCGGCGTGTCAGTCGGCGATTTTGATTTTCTTCCGGACATTTATAATAAGCTCGGAGCGGAAGTTCTTTTTAACAAAGTGGCAATGCGCCCGGGGAGCGTGACAACTGTCGCCCGGGCCGATGACATGCTGCTGTTCGGCCTTTCAGGCAATCCGTCCGCATGTTATGTCGGATTCACCCTGTTTGTCAAACCGATGATTCAGACATGGCTTCTGAATGAAAAACCTCATTCCGGATGGGCGGAAGCCGTGTTAACAAACGACTTTCCGAAGCCGAATCCGTTTACGAGATTTGTGAGGGCATTTGTTTATCATAAGGACGGAAAAATGATGGCGTCACCGGTCGGTCTCGACAAATCAAGCTCAGTCACATCTCTTGCCGAAGCAAACGCGTTTATCCTTCTGCCGGGAGGAACGAGGGGGTATGAAGCGGGCCGGACGGTTCACGCGCTCCTCATCCGTGATGAGAATGGAAGTGAATGGCCGTGGTCAATTCTTTCCCGATCGTCCAGATCGTAGGTTTTCAAAACAGCGGTAAAACAACGTTTATTGAACGTGTGCTGAAAGCTGCGCCGAAAGAGTGCGATATTGGATGTTTAAAACATCACGGACATGGCGGAGAACCGGAACCTTTTTCTGACGGAAAAGACTCGGAGCGCTTTTCAAAAGCCGGAGCCGCGGTTACGGCAGTAGAAGGGGACGGCGTCCTGCAGCTTACGGCGCGAAAAAAATGGGATCTGGCGGGTTTGATCAGTCTGTATGAATGTCTGGGAATTGACGGTCTTCTCATAGAGGGATTTAAACATGCGCCGCATCCGAAAATCATTATGATCAAAAACAGCGAAGATTGGCAAAAGCTGAAGCATTTGGAGCGCGTGATCGCGGTTGTCAGCAGAAATACGGAGCATATGCCGGCAGATGCTGGCAAGCCCGTATTCCATTCGGACGATCCTGCTGCCATTATGTTTGTGCTTTCGCAGCTGAAAGGGGAAACTGCTTAAATGGAACGTTTTCAAATTACAAGGGAACCTATCATTGCGGAAAATATCGTAAAAAAAGTTGAAAAGCGTGAAGCCGGGGCCATCACAACGTTTATCGGCACGGTCAGAGAGTGGACTGCAGGACGGCGGACGGTGCGTCTCGAATATGAAGCGTATGAACCGATGGCTGTTCAAATGCTTTCTCAAATCGGCAGTGAAATCAGCGCGAAATGGGAAGGAGCCGAAGCTGCAATCACTCACCGTGTCGGCGTCCTTGATATCGGTGAAGCAGCGGTCGTAATCGCCGTGTCTTCTCCGCACAGAAAGGCGGCATATGAGGCGAATGAATATGCAATTGAACGGATAAAACAGATTGTGCCGATATGGAAAAAAGAAATCTGGGAAGACGGGGAAGAATGGATAGGCGATCAGCTGGAAACAACGCCCTATCCGAACGGAAAACCGGATTTGGATAAAGGGGAATCGCGATGATTAAAGTATTATTATTTGCCGGGCTTGCGGAGCAGGCGGGAACATCGGTCATTGAACTTGACGAAAAAGAGACGGCGGCGTCTGCTGTAAAAACGCTGTTAAAGGAACGGTACGGCCTTCAGACGATTGACAATGCCATGATCGCAATCAATGAAACATATGTAAAAGACAACAGCATCGTAACAGAAGGTGATACCATTGCCTTTATCCCTCCTGTAAGCGGAGGGTGAAAAAAGAGCCGGGTGTGCATCATTGCCATCCGGCTCTTTTTGTATATAGGCGCTGAATTTCAGAGAATATTTAAATGGGATTTAAAGGGTTTTGCAATTGAGGCGGTTTTCACTGCATGAATAGGCTGATAACAGTGCCTTTACAAGGTTTTGAGCCACCCGTCATACCGGTCTGACGATGTTTTTTTTACATAATTATGGAACGTAAAGCTGAGAATTTGTGTTACAATTTAGCATAAATACGCAAACGGCAAAAAAATTGAAACTTCTCTCAGCCTAAAGCGTACGTATAAACAGAATAATACATAGGAGGCATCAGCCATATGGAACCAAATCTCGAAAAAAGCAATACGGCAGTAACGGAAAAGCCGTCAATTTTCGGCGTCATTACAAGTCCTGTTGTACAGTTTAAAAGACTAAATGAACACCCGGTCATCGGCCTTCCTCTCCTGATTGTCATCATTCTCATTGCGGCGGGGAGTATTTTGCGCGGGCTCGGAATGAATTATGAAGAACTGCTGAACAGCTCATCTCTTGACGGATTGACCGATGATCAGATTGAAATGACCAAAACCATTGCGAAATTCGGCTCGATTTTCGGAGGGATTTTCGGAGGCATTATCGGTCTCTTTATCGTTCCGCTTATTTATTGGCTGTGCGTCAAAATTTCAGGCGGCGTGACAACTTATAAAAAAATGCTCTCACTCGGCCTCTTTACTGCATTTATTACTAACATCGGCTTAGTCATTAACGGACTTGTCATTTATTTTACCGGTGCGGGCTCACTGTACCCTGTCACATCTTTGGCGAGTGTCATACCGGCCGGAGACGGCGTATCGGTCTTTTTAAGCGCGATCGATATTTTCAGCATCTGGAGCTATATTCTGCTCGCTTTGGGACTTCGCTATACAGGCGGTATTTCGAAAAAAGCGGCCTGGACTTCCGCGATTGTCCTGTTTGTTATTATGCTTTTGGTTTCGGCAGTCGGAGGACTGTTAAGTTCAGTGACAGCAGGTGTATAACATGAAAAAAATTTGGATCGGAATCGGCATCGCCGTAATTGTTGCAGTATTCATCGGTATCAATATTTATAAGTCTGCCGCTCCCGCGGGCGGCAGCGCCGGAAAAAAAATCGAAACCGGAACCATGGAAAACAGAGAAATCTCATCTACGGTTATGGTTCCGGGAACACTTAAATTCTCTAAAGAACAGTATGTTTTTTATGAAGCAGATAAAGGAACTCTTGATAAAGTGAAAGTAAAAGAAGGCGACAAAGTAAAAAAAGGGTCGTCGTTAGTCACGTATACAAATGAGCAGCTCAACCTTGATAAAGAACAAAATGAGTTGACAGAACAATCAAAACGGATGCAAATCGAACAAGTTGAAGAAAAACTCAGAGCATTAAACAGCAAGGAACAAGATCTGGCAAAACAAGTGGGAGAAGCGGAAGCCAAAAAACAAATTGAATCCGAACGGACTGATCTGCAGCTTCAGCAAAAAACGGCGGAAATCGAATTAAAGCAATCTGATTTGCAAAAGCAGTCTCTTGAAAATCAAGTGTCGAATCTCAATGTTAAGAGTGAGATGGACGGGACGGTTATCTCGGTAAATCAAGAAGCGGCTTCTAAAAAATCGGAAATTCAAGAACCGGTTATACATATAGGAGACCCGGAACACCTGGTCGTTGCCGGCAATTTGTCCGAATACGACACGCTGAAAGTGAAAAAGGGCCAAAGCGTTACAATCACCTCAGACGCCATCCCCGGTAAAACGTGGAAAGGGAGAGTGGCGGCTGTCGGCCTCGTTCCGGATCAAAAGTCAAGCGCTGCTTCGGGGGAAAGCACGGAACAAGCCGTCCAGTATCCGTTTCAGGTTAAGCTGATCGGAAACCTTCCGGAAGGCAAGCCGGGATTTAAATTAATTATGAACATTGAAACCGACAAACGGAAAGCCGACACGCTGCCGTCCTCCGCAGTCAAAAAAGACGGAGATGAGCACTGGGTCTTTACGGTAAAAGACGGGAAGGCCAAACGCGTGAAAGTTAAAGTCGGCGATACCGCAAATCAGCTTACGGAGATAAAAGAGGGGCTTTCAAAGGATGATAAAGTCATTCTGAATCCGGCTGACGGTTTGACTGACGGAACGGATGTGAAAGCATAGATGATTCAGCTTTCAAAGGTGAAAAAAAGCTATCAGATCGGCAAGGAGACGTTTGATGTTCTCCGTTCAATCGACCTGACGATTGAAGAAGGAGAATATGTGTCAATTATGGGACCCTCAGGATCGGGAAAATCTACGATCATGAATATCATCGGCTGTCTGGACAGACCGACGTCCGGCAATTACAGTCTTGCGGGCGAAGATGTTTCTTCATGCACCGAAAAAGAGCTTGCGGCGGTCCGGAACAAATCAATCGGTTTTGTCTTTCAGCAGTTTCAGCTGCTGCCGCGATTGAATGCAAGAAAAAATGTCGAACTCCCCATGATCTACGCCGGTATCGGCAAAAAAGAGCGTGAGGAACGGGCTGAGCACGCGCTGGAAAAAGTCGGTTTGGCGGATCGGATGCGTCACATGCCGAATGAGCTGTCCGGCGGCCAGAAGCAGCGTGTCGCGATTGCAAGAGCCATCGTGAACGAACCGAAGCTCATTTTAGCTGATGAACCGACCGGCGCGCTGGATACGAAAACAAGCATTTCCATTATGGAGCAGTTCACAGAGCTTAATGCAGAGGGCGTGACCGTGGTGCTTGTCACTCATGAGCCTGAAGTGGCGGACTGTACAAACAGAGTGATTTTCGTCCGTGACGGCATGATCGTTTCCCGCGATTCTGAGCAGAGGAGAGTGGGGGAATGAGCCTGTCAGAAAATCTCCGGATGGCCCTCAGTTCCGTAAGAGCTCACAAGCTGAGATCGATTCTGACAATGCTCGGAATCATTATCGGCGTCGGTTCAGTAATCGTTGTTGTGGCTGTCGGCCAGGGCGGAGAGCAAATGCTGAAGCAATCCATCAGCGGGCCGGGCAATACGATTGAATTGTTTTACATGCCCAGTGATGAAGAATTAACAGCCAATCCGAACGCCTTACAGCAAGCGAGTTTTACAGAAGAAGATATTAATGGATTAAAAGGAGTGGACGGCGTAAAGCAGGTTGTCGCTTCCGCGGTAAAATCCATGACGGCCCGTTACCATGAAGAAGACACGGATATTACGCTGAACGGCATTAACAGCGGCTACTTGGACGTAAAAAAGCTGGACGTTCAAGATGGACGGACGTTTACGGACAATGATTTTCTTTCCGGGAAAAGAGCGGGAATCATCTCGAAAAAAATGGCTGAAAAGCTGTTCGGGAAAACGTCTCCGCTCGGGAAAATCGTCTGGGCCGGCGGACAGCCCGTAGAAGTAATCGGCGTACTGAAAGAAGAGAGCGGCTTTTTATCGTTAGGACTCAGTGAAATGTATGTGCCGTTCAACATGCTGAAAACGTCTTTCGGTACTAACGACTACAGCAACGTTTCCGTTCAGACGGAGTCCGCTGATCAAATCAAAACAACAGGAAAAGAAGCGGCCCGTCTCTTAAATGACAATCACGGTACAAAAGAGGCCTATCAAGTCATGAATATGGAAGAAATCGCGGCGGGAATCAGTCAGGTCACGACCGTTATGACGACGATCATCGGTTCGATCGCCGGTATTTCACTCGTTGTCGGCGGGATCGGGGTCATGAATATTATGCTCGTATCAGTGACGGAACGGACAAGAGAAATCGGCATCCGCAAATCGCTCGGTGCCACGAGAGGACAGATTCTGACACAATTCTTAATTGAATCTGTTGTGCTTACTTTAATCGGCGGCTTAATCGGAATCGGTCTCGGCTACGGGGGAGCAACACTCGTTTCCCTTATCGCAGGCTGGCCGTCGCTCGTTTCCTGGCAGGTGGTTTGTATCGGCGTGCTGTTCAGTATGCTGATTGGCGTCATCTTCGGCATGCTGCCCGCCAACAAAGCATCACGCTTAGATCCGATTGAAGCGTTACGGTATGAATAACCGGCGCCCCATGCAGTCTGCATGGGGTTTTTTGTGTTTTAATGATTGAATGAATATAATAGACTTTTTTCATTTATGATAAAAAGAAAATGTCATACAATTGTCCCCCTTTTTGTCGAATTTACAGTTTACAAACCCTATGTACATACGTTAATATGAACAAATGTGAAAGATTTTGATAGTTATTGAATGAATTTGAGTGATTTTAGTTGCTTGAAGTAAAAAAAGCGTTTACAATTATCTTGCAGCCGAAATGAATACGTTTTCAAAGGAGGCGGAATATGCTTACTCCTGAAAGGTATCAGCTGATTATGGATCAGATTGAAAAGCGAGATGTGGTGAAGATTCAAGAGCTGATAAGCATGACAAACGCTTCTGAATCAACGATCAGAAGAGATTTATCAACACTTGAAGAGCGCGGATTTTTAAAGCGCGTTCACGGCGGGGCGTCTAAACTTTCCAACAGCAGGCAAGAACCCGATATGCTTGAAAAATCCTCCAAAAACCTTCAGGATAAACTGAAGATCGCTGAAGAAGCGGCATCTTTATTAGAAGAAGGTGACTGTATTTACCTTGATGCGGGAACAACTACATTGCACATGATTGATTTTATAGATCATACAAAGGACATTGTGGTTGTCACAAACGGGGTTATGCATATCGACGCTTTAATAAGGAAGGGGATTCCTTTTTATCTTCTCGGAGGATATGTGAAGCATAGAACAGGTGCGATGATCGGCGGCGCCTCATTAACGGCGGTCAGCCAGTACCGTTTTGACAAAAGCTTTCTCGGGGTGAACGGCGTGCACATTGAAGCCGGCTTTACAACACCCGATCCGGATGAGGCTCTTCTGAAGACAAAGGCTGTGAGACAGGCGAAAAATGCGTATGTTTTAGCCGATCCTTCTAAATTCGGCGAGATTTCTTTCGCAGCGTTCGCCGCCTTGGGCGATGCAGCTATCATTACCACTGAAGCTGAAGAACTTGCATTCGATGATTACCAAGAAAAAACTGTCGTAAAGGTAGTGAAACCATGATTTACACTGTAACTCTCAATCCGTCTGTTGACTATATCGTTCACGTTGAAGATTTTGCCGTAGGCGGTTTAAACCGTTCCAGCTATGACACGAAGTATCCCGGCGGAAAAGGCATCAACGTTTCGAGATTACTGAAAAGACACCATGTGCCGTCAAAAGCATTGGGGTTTGTCGGCGGATTTACCGGAAATTATATCACGTCATTTTTGCAGCAGGAAGGTCTGGAAACGGCTTTTTCTGAGGTGGATGAAGACACGCGTATAAATGTAAAACTGAAAACGGGCGATGAAACGGAAATTAACGGACAGGGCCCGACGATTTCAGACGAAGTGTTCAATGCCTTTTTAGAACAGTTCTCCGCTCTGGAAGAGGGAGACATCGTCGTTTTAGCGGGAAGCATCCCTTCTTCCCTGCCGCATAACACGTATGAAAAAATTGCTGAGGCATGCAGAAAGCAGAATGCCCGGGTAGTGGTGGACATCTCCGGTGAAGCGCTGATGAAAGCGACAGAAATGAAACCGTTTTTGATGAAGCCGAATCATCATGAGCTTGGGGAAATGTTCAATACGGTCATTGATTCAGCCGAAGCTGCCGTTCCTTACGGTAAAAAATTAATTGAACAAGGCGCTGAACACGCGATTGTTTCGATGGCTGGCGACGGTGCGCTTTTATTTACGAAAGAGGCGGTTTTCCTCGCCAATGTTCCTAAAGGAAAGCTTGTCAATTCGGTAGGCGCAGGTGATTCCGTCGTCGCGGGATTCCTTGCGGGAATTTCAAAACAGCTGCCTTTGGAAGATGCGTTCCGTTTAGGAGTTGCTTCCGGAAGCGCGACGGCATTTTCTGAAGAACTCGGAACTGAAGAGTTTGTACAGCAGCTTCTTCCTGAAGTTAAAGTCACACGTCTATAGAGGAGGAAAGAAAAGTGAAGATAACTGAGCTGTTAACAAGAGATACAATTCATCTCAATATAGAAAGCAAAGAGAAAGAAAACGTTATCGATGAAATGGTGACAGTGCTTGACAAAGCCGGCAGATTAAATGACAGAGAGGCTTACAAAGCAGCCATTTTAAATCGTGAAAGCCAAAGCTCGACGGGAATCGGCGAAGGTATTGCCATTCCTCACGCGAAGACGGCGAGCGTCATTAACCCGGCCATCGCATTCGGCCGTTCAAAAGATGGTGTGGATTATGAATCATTAGACGGTCAGCCGGCACACTTGGTCTTTATGATTGCGGCAACCGAAGGAGCGAACAATACGCATCTTGAGGCATTATCAAGACTTTCAACGCTTCTTATGCGTGAGGAAATCCGCAAACAGCTTCTTGAAGCTGAATCAGAAGATGCGATCATTGACATCATCAATCAGCATGACAAAGATGACGATGAGGAAGAAGAAGAGCAGGAAGAACAGGCAGCGCCGTCAGGAAAAGGGAAAATCCTTGCGGTTACGGCATGCCCGACAGGTATCGCTCATACGTTCATGGCAGCTGACGCACTGAAAGAAAAAGCGAAAGAGCTCGGCGTTGACATTAAAGTCGAGACAAACGGCTCAAGCGGTATTAAACATAAGCTGACGGCTCAAGAAATAGAAGACGCGCCTGCGATTATCGTGGCGGCTGATAAACAGGTTGAAATGGAGCGCTTTAAAGGCAAACATGTTCTTCAAGTGCCTGTGACGGCCGGTATCAGGCGTCCACAGGAACTGATTGAAAAAGCCGTTAACCAAGATGCGCCGATTTACGAGGGCAGCGGCGGAGGATCTTCCGCTTCAAATGAAGACGGCCCGAAACAGAAATCAGGCACAAGCATCGGAAGTACTTTCTATAAACACTTAATGAGCGGTGTCAGCAACATGCTGCCATTTGTCGTCGGCGGCGGAATTCTCGTTGCGATTTCATTCTTCTGGGGAATTCATTCAGCTGATCCGAAAGACCCGACATACAACACGTTTGCTGCAGCGCTGAACTTTATCGGTGACGGTAATGCGTTAAAGCTGATTGTTGCAGTACTTGCCGGATTCATCGCAATGAGTATTGCGGATCGTCCGGGGTTTGCGCCGGGTATGGTCGGCGGATTTATGGCTACGCAGGCGAATGCCGGATTCTTGGGCGGACTGATTGCGGGATTCTTAGCCGGTTATGTCGTAGTCCTTTTGAAAAAGCTGTTTGTCTTTATTCCTCAGACTCTTGACGGATTAAAACCTGTATTGATTTATCCGCTGCTCGGTATTTTTATCACCGGTGTCCTGATGCAGTTTGTCATTAACACACCTGTAGCAGCGTTTATGAATTTCTTAACAAATTGGCTTGAAAGCCTTGGAACTGGAAACCTTGTCTTAATGGGTATTATTTTAGGCGGTATGATGGCTATCGACATGGGCGGCCCGCTCAATAAAGCGGCCTTCACTTTCGGTATCGCGATGATCGATGCCGGAAACTATGCGCCGCATGCGGCCATCATGGCGGGCGGAATGGCTCCGCCGCTTGGAATCGCACTGGCGACAACATTCTTTAAACACAAATTCTCTAAACGTGACCGTGAAGCCGGTATTACGTGCTACTTCATGGGAGCAGCTTTCGTTACAGAAGGCGCCATCCCGTTTGCAGCGGCTGATCCGCTTCGCGTCATCCCTGCAGCCGTTGTCGGTTCTGCGGTAGCGGGCGGACTGACAGAGTTTTTCCGGGTAACGCTTCCTGCACCGCACGGAGGAATATTCGTTGCATTCATTACGAACCATCCGCTGCTTTACTTAATGAGCATCGTGATCGGAGCGATTGTAACGGCGGTTATCTTGGGAATCATCAAAAAACCGGTAGTAGAGAAATAAGCGAAAAGCGTCCTTTACGGGCGCTTTTTTCAATCATATACGCATAGAAGCGTTATGTATTTTGTGATGAGTTGTGATAAAGTAAAGATGGTACATGAACCGAAACAGTGATCGTCTAGGAGGAACCACGTTGACTGAAGAACAAAAACCTACTTCTGAAAAATCGGTAAAAAGAAAATCCAACACGTATTGGGAATGGGGAAAGGCCATCATTATAGCGGTTGCACTTGCGCTGTTAATCCGCCATTTCCTGTTTGAACCGTACTTAGTGGAAGGATCATCAATGTACCCGACATTACATGACGGTGAAAGACTGTTTGTCAACAAAAGCGTCAATTATATCGGAGAAATCGAGCGGGGGGACATCGTCATTATTAACGGCGATACATCGAAAGTCCATTATGTAAAGCGGCTCATCGGAAAACCGGGAGAAACGGTGGAAATGAAAAATGACACGCTTTACATAAACGGCAAAAAAATCGCAGAACCGTACCTCGCGAGCAATAAAAAAGAAGCGAAAAAACTGGGAGTCAACCTGACGGGAGATTTCGGCCCCGTAAAGGTTCCGAAAGGCAAATACTTCGTCATGGGCGACAATCGGCTGAACTCAATGGACAGCCGGAACGGCCTCGGCTTAATTGCCGAAAACCGGATCGTCGGCACCTCGAAGTTTGTGTTCTTCCCGTTTCATGATATGCGTCAGACAAAATAAAAACGCCGCGCTGCCCGATTCGGACAGCAGGCGTTTTTATTTGGCAAACGAGGCCGCGACGGCGATGAACAATACCGTGGCCAGCACTGATCCGACAATGGCCAGAACGCTGAAAAAAAGATTCACCTGCTTCTTCTCTTTGCCGCGTCTTTCAAGCATCCGTTTGGAAAAGAGATGCGAAAACGTATAAATGAGGGCGATTCCGACGTACAAGCCGATGTCACGTGCCGTAAAGCCTGTGACGGCCAGAAAAACCCCGGTGAAGAAAATCATAAGACAGTATTCTGTGAGTGTTAAAAGCTTCAACTTGTTCCTCCGTGATGAATATGTATATATATCTATTGTATCACAGCGCTCCGGGTTTGACGCCTGCATCTTTTCAAACCTGTATATTCGCAGGGAAACATTTCTCTTCCCCTTTATTCATGGTATACTTTTAATGATGATAGACACGATGGAGGATTCTAAATGATTGCTGTAAATAATGTGAGCTTGCGTTTTGCGGATCGCAAGTTATTTGAAGATGTCAATATTAAATTTACGCCGGGCAACTGCTACGGATTAATAGGCGCAAACGGTGCCGGAAAATCAACATTTTTGAAAATTTTATCCGGTGAGCTGGAGCCTCAGACCGGCGATGTCCATATGAGTCCGGGCGAACGTCTTGCCATTCTGAAGCAGAACCACTTTGAATATGAAGACTGCGAAGTGCTGAAAGTCGTCATTATGGGACATAAACGTTTATACGAAGTCATGCAGGAAAAAGACGCGATTTATATGAAGCCTGATTTTTCAGATGAAGACGGCATCCGCGCCGCTGAGCTTGAAGGAGAGTTTGCGGAATTAAACGGATGGGAAGCTGAAAGTGAAGCCGCTATTTTGTTAAAGGGGCTGGGCATCTCTGAAGACCTGCATACGAAGAAAATGGCCGACTTAGGCGGTTCAGAAAAGGTGAAAGTGCTTTTGGCACAGGCGCTGTTCGGCAAGCCGGACGTTCTGCTGCTTGATGAACCGACCAACCACTTGGATCTGAAAGCGATTCAGTGGCTGGAAGAGTTTTTAATCAACTTTGAGAACACAGTCATCGTCGTATCCCATGACCGTCACTTTTTAAATAAAGTGTGCACGCACATCGCCGATCTTGATTTTAATAAAATTCAAGTGTACGTCGGCAACTATGATTTCTGGTATGAATCAAGCCAGCTTGCTTTAAAGCTTTCTCAGGAAGCCAACAAGAAAAAAGAAGAGCAGATTAAACAGCTTCAGGAGTTCGTGGCCAGATTCAGCGCCAACGCCTCTAAATCAAAGCAGGCGACATCAAGAAAGAAACTCCTTGATAAAATCACGCTTGATGATATCAAACCGTCATCACGCCGTTATCCTTATGTCAATTTCACGCCGGAACGCGAGATCGGAAATGACGTGCTGCGGGTTGAAGGCTTAACAAAAACGATTGACGGGGTTAAGGTGCTTGATAACGTCAGTTTTATTATGAACAGAGAAGATAAAATCGCATTTACGGGCCGCAACGAACTTGCCGTTACGACATTGTTTAAAATCATTTCCGGGGAAATGGAAGCAGACAGCGGCACATTTAAATGGGGCGTGACCACTTCTCAGGCGTACTTCCCTAAAGACAACAGCGAATATTTTGACGGCAGCGATGCGAACCTTGTCGACTGGCTCCGCCAATACTCGCCGCATGACCAAAGCGAAAGCTTTCTGCGCGGTTTCTTAGGACGCATGCTGTTCTCAGGAGAAGAAGTCAACAAAAAATCAAACGTCCTTTCCGGAGGAGAAAAAGTGCGCTGCATGCTTTCAAAAGCGATGCTTTCCGGCGCGAATATCTTAATTCTGGATGAACCGACAAACCACTTAGATTTGGAATCCATTACAGCGCTTAACAACGGCTTAATCAGCTTTAAAGGCGCTATGCTGTTTTCATCTCATGACCATCAATTTGTACAGACAATTGCCAACCGCATCATTGAATTAACGCCTAAAGGCATTGTTGACAAACAAATGTCTTATGACGAATTTCTTGAAAACGCGGATGTGCAGAAAAAGCTTGAAGAGCTATACGCGTAATAAAGAAGCAGGGGAGACTCTGCTTTTTTATTTATGAAAAAAGTTTTCAATCTTCTGACTTCCCATTACAATAAAGGAATACATAAATTGAAAAGAGACGGAGGAATGCATCATGAAGTTTTTAGTTGTCGGAGCTGGGGGAGTGGGCGGATATATCGGCGCGCGTCTTGCAGAAAAGGGAAATGACGTTACATTTCTCGCCCGCAAGAAACGGGCGGAACAATTACAAGAAACGGGTTTGACCGTCAAAAGTGCAAAAGGTGATGTTTCAATCAAGCCGAAATTAATGTTGGCGGGCGAAGAAGGAGCATTTGACGCCGTTATCATCGCTTCAAAAGCGTATTCTTTGCAGGACGTCATTCGGGATGCCAAACCGTTTGTCAAGCCTTCGTCGGTCATTATTCCTTTTTTAAACGGATACAGGCACTATAACCAGCTGTTTGAAGCTTTTTCAAAACGGCAGGTGCTGGGCGGCCTCTGCTTTATTGAGAGCGCCCTTAACGACAAAGGGGAAATTCTTCATACGAGCGCTGCCCACCGCTTTGTTTTCGGTGAATGGAACGGGGAGCGCACAGAACGTATGAATGAGCTGGAAAACGCATTTGCAGGCGTGAAAGCGGATGTCATCATCAGCGGGGATATTGAAAAGGACATTTGGAAAAAATATATGTTTATTGCCGCGCAGGCGGGAGTGACCACTCTGTTTCAACAGCCGGTCGGACCGATTTTAGAAACAGAAGGCGGCCGCAGCACGGCAAAGCGCCTCTTTGCTGAAATCGGAGCCATTTTCAAGGCTGCCGGCATCCCGAAAGATCCTGGTCTGGAAGAAGAGAGTTATCGCACATTGACAAGCATGTCTTACCATATGAAATCGTCGATGCTGAGAGATATGGAAAAGGGCAGGGTGACGGAAGGTGATCATTTACACGGCTTTTTGCTTGAGAAAGCGAAAGGCTTGTCAATTGATACACCTGTTTTGGAAACCGTCTGCGCCAACTTGCAAATGTATGAAGCGAAATAAAAAGGAGGCCTGATCGCCTCCTTTTTTTATTAAAATGCCCAGTTTCCGTTTCTGAAGATCGGTTCTCTTTTGCCGTCCGCGGTAATGCCGTCGATATTCATTTCTTTGGAACCGACCATAAAATCTACGTGTGTAATGCTTTCATTTAAGCCCTCTTTGACAAGCTCTTCCCGTGTCATTTGTTTGCCGCCCTCAATATTAAAGGCATACGCACTGCCGATCGCCAAGTGGTTAGAGGCGTTTTCATCGTACAGTGTGTTGTAAAATAAAATATTTGATTGTGAAATCGGTGAATCGTACGGCACTAAGGCCACTTCACCGAGATAGTGTGAGCCTTCATCGGTTTCGACGATGCCTTTTAAAATCTCCTCGCCTTTTTCAGCTTTCACATCGACAATGCGCCCGTTTTCAAAGGTAAGAGTGAAGTTATCAATAATGTTGCCGCCGTAGCTAAGCGGTTTCGTGCTGGAAACCGTGCCGTTCACCCCGTCACGCTGCGGAAGGGTGAAAACCTCTTCTGTCGGCATGTTGGCCATGAATTCGTGCCCGCTTTCATTCACGCTTCCCGCGCCTGCCCATACATGTTTTTTCGGCAGTTCAATGGTTAAGTCTGTTCCTTCAGCCTGATAATGCAGGGCGCTGTAATGTTTTTTGTTCAGGTGTTCCACTTTTTCATGAAGATTTTGATCGTGTTTTTTCCATGCTTCCACAGGGTTTTCTTCATTTACGCGGGTTGTTTTGAAAATTTCTTCCCATAAAAGCTCAACGGCTGTTTCTTCCGGCTGATCCGGGAACACTTTTTTCGCCCAGCCTGTTGAAGCCGCTCCGATCACCGTCCAGCTGACCTTATCTGATTGAATATATTGTCTGTATGTATGCAATGCTTTTCCGGCGGCTTTTTGGAACGCTGCAATCCGTTTGCCGTCAGCGCCTTTTAACAGGTCGGGGTCGGATGAGACGACAGAAATAAACGCAGCCCCTTTTTTCGCGAGCTCTTCTTTGCCTTTTGCTTCCCATTCAGGATACTCTTCAAACGCTTCAAAAGGTGCCATCTCGTATTTTAATCTGGACAGTTCATCGTCCTGCCAATTTACGGTGACGTTTTTTGCGCCTTTTTCATAAGAATGTTTGGCAAGCAGTCTGACAAGTTCCCGGACATCAGTTGAGGCATTGATTACGACATGCTGTCCTTTTTGGACATTGACGCCGACTTCTACCGCCAGCTGAGCATATGTATTTAACTTTTCAGTAAACGAACTCATCGTTCATTCCTCCTCATCGGTTTTTCTCATCATATCAAATATCGCCTCATAAAGGAAAGGAAGGAGCACAAACGAAAAAGACACAGCTTTTGCTGCGTCTTTACGGGTGATTCAGTTTTACGGCGCCGCCGGCCGGAGAATGGGGCATATTGGCCAGTGAAATGCTCATACCCCCCAAAATAATTCCGCTTAAAATGACGGCTACTGCTACGCGTCTTCCCACATCTCTAAGCATATGCTTCCTCCTTAATGTTTCTCCAGTTCTCACAATATGAGCCGGCCGGAGAAAAAAGAAGCACAATCTTATTATTTAATCGCTTTTTGCAGCTTGTCGATGACGTCTAATGAACGCCCAGTGCCGATAGCCACTGATTCAAGCGGATTTGCCGCCAAATGAACGGGAACGACGATTTCATCTGTCAGCCATTCTTTCATCCCGTTTAAAAGGGAGCCTCCGCCGGTTAACACGACGCCGCGGTCAACGATATCACCGCTGAGCTCCGGCGGACAATCTTCAAGTGTCGCTCTGATCGCTTCAAGAATATGCAGGAGCGACTCACGCATCGCGTGCTGAATTTCATTAGACTGCAGTCTGATTGTCTTCGGCAGACCGGTTACGAGGTCACGCCCGCGGATTTCCATCGTTTCCGGCACATGTTCGATCAATGCAAATCCGATTTCCATTTTCACTTGTTCTGCCGTGCGTTCCCCGATCAGCAGGTTGTATTTTTTTCTGACGAACGAGGCGATATCTTCATCAAGCTGGTCGCCGCCGATTCTGATCGAGTGGCAGGATACGACGCCACCGAATGAGATGATGGCGACTTCAGTCGTACCGCCGCCGATATCTACGACGACGTTTGCGACCGGCTCGTCAACAGGGAGGTCGGCCCCGATTGCAGCGGCTACGGGTTCTTCAATCAAGTGAACGTTTTTCGCTCCGCAGTTTTTGACAGCGTCACTGATGGCGCGGCGTTCAACGGCTGTTGAGCCTGAAGGCGTGCAGACGACGACATTCGGTTTGCGGAAGGTCATTCCGATTTTTTTTCCGGCTTTTTTCATAATGTGTTTTAATAAGTCAGTTGTCATATCATAATCAGCAATGACACCGTCTTTCATCGGCCGTACGGCGACGATTTTCCCCGGCGTCTTTCCGATCATGCTTTTGGCATCCGTTCCGATGGCAAGCACCGCTTTCGTTGTTGTATCTACAGCGACAACGGAAGGTTCATTTAAAATAATTCCTTTATTTTTACTGTAAACAAGTATATTAGCGGTTCCTAAGTCGATTCCGATCTCAGTTGATTGAAACATGTTTTCACCCAATCCCTATCCTGATTTAATTGATTCTACATTTAAAGTTTCTGAGAAAAACCACGATTTTTGGGGGTTTCCGCCGGGAATGAAATGTTTTTGTAAAAAAGGAGGGAAAGTCTGTATCCCGTATTTCAAAAGGCTTTCTTTTGTAAA
The DNA here is from genome assembly GCF_003047165.1 of Bacillus sp. ZY-1-1. NCBI lineage: Bacteria > Bacillati > Bacillota > Bacilli > Caryophanales > Bacillaceae > Bacillus > Bacillus sp. ZY-1-1. Next base: position 2,526,512 of record NZ_CP027061.1, on the reverse strand, counting down.
AAACATTCATTTCCGGATACTGAGAAACTTTTGCTCCGTTCCTTTCGTCTACGTTTATGAAGGATTTTCCTTGGACATAAAGAAGAGACATTAAGGGAAGTAGGGGATTTCTATGAAATCAATTGGTGTAGTAAGAAAAGTAGACGAACTCGGGCGTATTGTCATGCCGATTGAATTGCGAAGAGCATTGGATATCGCTATTAAAGATAGTATTGAATTTTTCGTTGACGGAGACAAAATTGTCTTAAAAAAATACAAGCCGCACGGCATTTGCTTAATGACCGGGGAAATTACCTCCGAAAATCAGGAGTACGGCAACGGTAAAATTATTTTAAGTCCTGAAGGAGCGAAAATGCTGCTTGAGGAAATCGAAGAAGCGTTAAAAGATAGATCATAATCAGCAAAAAGGGCGGGGCATCATTCCGTCCTTTTATTATGAACTTGTGCAAAAACTCACGGGAAAAGTAAGCGAACCTGCTCAATTAATTGGGAATAGTTATCATTTTTTAGTCAATAATGCAGTCAACAATGTTACAATATATGTAGAAATGTTAGCGGCAGGTGGGACTATGGGAAAATATCAAGCGCGTATCATTTCCTTAATCTTGGCAATGATTTTTATTATGTTTTGGGATTATTTATTTTATATGATTGAACGGAATCCGATTAACTGGCCCGTTGACATCACCTTTACCGCCGTCACATTAATCAGCGTCTGGCTGCTGGCTTATTATGTGGACAATAAAAAGCAGCTGCTGGCGGAGCTGAAGGACAGCGAGCAGAAAGCAAAGGCGCTTTCAGATGAGAAAAACCGGATCATGGACAATCTGCAGGAAATCGTTTTTCAGACGGATTCACAAGGGAATATTACATATTTGAATCAGGCCTGGACGACGATTACGGGCCACTCCATCAGCGAATGTATGGGCACGATGTATAATGATTATTTTATAAAAGAAAAACATATCATTGATTATATTATCTCCCAAATCAAGCAGCAGTCCCCGTCAGGAATGTTTACGGCCAAATATATTAAAAGAGACGGCACGATCTTTTGGGGAGAAGTCCATTATAAGCTGTATTATGACCGCAGACAGAAATTTGTCGGAAGCCTGGGGACGATGTCTGATATCAGTGAACGGAAAAAAGCGGTCGACGAGCTTCTGGAAACGAACGAACGCCTTGCCATGCAATCTCAAAAGCTGGCCATTGCCGGGGAGCTTGCGGCAGGAATCGCCCATGAAGTAAGAAATCCTTTAACGTCAGTCAGCGGCTTTCTCCAGCTGATGAAAGCCCAGTATCCGGAAAGAACGGATTATTTCGATATTATTTTTTCGGAGATTAAAAGGATTGATCTCGTGCTGGGGGAGCTGCTTCTGCTCGCCAAGCCGCAGACCGTGACGTTTACCGCTCATCATCTCAACCATATTTTAAGGCAGGTGGCGACGCTTCTTGACACGAACGCGGTGCTGTCGAACACTGTGATTGAGAAGGATTTCAGGCAGACTGAGTCCTGTATGGTCAACGGGGACGAAAACCAGCTGAAACAGGTATTTATCAATATTATTAAAAATGCGATTGAAGCGATGCCTGACGGCGGGAATATTCATATTTATACAGAACGGGATGAAGAATACGCGGTGATCAGCATACAGGATGAAGGAAACGGCATGTCGAAAGAAAAGCTTGAAAATATCGGGAAACCGTTTTTCTCAACAAAAGATCAGGGAACGGGTCTCGGGCTTCCGATTTGTTTACGAATTCTGAAGGAGCATAATGGTAAACTTAACATTAAGAGCAAAAATGGAGAAGGCAGTACGTTTCAGGTGATTCTGCCGTTAGAAGCGGCTGCTGTCCAAAAGGAGGAAAAATAACTTGCTTCTTTTTGTATACGGTTTGTTACGGAAGCGTGAAGAAAACCATGAACTGCTGAAAGGCGCTCCGTGTGTGTGCGAGCAGGCCGCGATAAACGGTGTGCTGTACGAAACGGATAAAGGTCAGCCTGCGGCGTCTTTAGCAGAAACAGCTTTTGTGTACGGGGAATTGTATGAAACAGATCATCAGATGATCCGTAAGCTGGATATGTATTATGCTGATTTTGACCGGAAAGAGGTTGCCGTGACGACGGATGCCGGGAATAAAACCGCCTTCGCATATGTCGTAAAGCACGGCCAGTGTGCCTCATTCAGCCGTATCAAAAGCGGAGACTGGAAAGAATACCGTTTTATGAAACGGGAGGATGACAGTCCGGTTTATTATTTCGCTTACGGCTCCTGTATGGACAATGCCCGGTTTAAACAGGCGGGGGTCGACCACTTCTTTGCCGAGCCGGTCGGAGGGGCGGTTGTTGAAGGGTATTCGACGAGATTCACGTTAAGACGTCCTGACGGTTCCAGAGCCGATCTTGTTGAAGACGGGGGACGAACTGAAGGCGTGCTGTACAAGCTCCCGTTTGAAGCGGCAACCTATCTGTACAAAAGAGAAGGTGTTGATAATCACACATACCGTCCCGCGTTCATAGAAGTGTGTGCCGGCGGCCGTGTATACAGGGGCGTCCTGACGTTTCTGGTTCTTGATAAAGCTGAGGAAATTGCGCCTCCGGGTCACTATCAGGAAGAAATCGAACGCGGAGCGGACCTGTATTTATCACCCGCCTTTTCAGAAAAGCTTAAACGCTATATGAACTCATTGCCGAAAATGTGATACTATTCCTATTAGAGATATTGTTTAAAGGAGTACTGTTATGAGAAAAGAGTTTGCCGTTATCGGTCTCGGACGCTTCGGCGGAAGTATTTGCAAAGCATTAAGTGAAGAAGGCCTTGAGGTCATGGCGATGGATATTGATGAAGATAAAGTAAATGAATACGCCAAAATCGCATCACACGCGGTGATCGGCGATTCAACCGATGAATCGGTGCTGAAAAACTTGGGGCTGCGCAACTTTGACCACGTCATTGTGGCAATCGGCGAAAATATACAGGCGAGCATTTTAACGACGCTGATCTTAAAGGAACTCGGCGTGAACACGATCACGGTTAAAGCGCAGAACGATTATCATGAGAAAGTGCTTGCGAAAATCGGGGCCGATCACATCGTCCACCCTGAACGTGACATGGCAAAACGCATCGCCCACAACATCGTATCAAATAATGTGCTTGATTATTTGGAGCTGTCCGACGAACACAGCATTGTGGAGATCGTGGCCAACAGCAGGCTTGCGGGCAACACACTGCTTGATCTGGACATCCGGGCGAAGTACGGCATTAATATCGTGGCCATCAAGAGAGAAAAAGAAGTGATCGTATCTCCGCTGGCGACTGAAATGATCCAAAAAGAAGATATTCTCATCGTTATCGGCTCTCTTACGGACATTTCCCGATTTGAAAAAAGAGTGCTTCATACAAAGTGAAAAGCCGTCCGTAAAAGGACGGTCTTTTATTATGTCAGAATAGAAAGACATTTATCATGTAAGCGGTATATTCTGCAATTTTTATTGACTATGATCAGGCGATCCGATAGCATATTGTACCATATAAAGAAAAAGAGGAGGCCTCATTTTGAACAAAGAAACACTGGCTGAACGGCTGAATGCATCAGCCGGCAGACAAAAAGCCGATACCGTCATTAAAAACGGAAAAATCATGGATGTATTTAATCAGGAATGGATTTCTGCAGATATCGCCATTACGGGCGGAGTGATCGTCGGGCTGGGCGAATATGAAGGGGAAGAAGTTATTGATGCAGAAGGCCAAATGATCGTTCCGGGCTTTATTGACGGACATGTTCATATCGAGTCCTCTATGGTTACTCCGATTGAATTTGCTAAAGCCGTCCTCCCTCACGGAGTGACTACTGTCATTACTGATCCTCACGAAATTGCGAACGTTTCCGGAGCAAAAGGCATTTCATTTATGATAGAGCAGGCGAAAAAGGCGCCGCTGAACATCCGTTTCATGCTTCCTTCCTGTGTTCCCGCCGCTAGCTTTGAACGCTCAGGAGCTGTATTAAAAGCCGAGGATTTAAAGCCTTTTTATCAGGAGAAAGAGGTGCTCGGGCTTGCGGAAGTAATGGATTATGTGTCTGTTGCGGAAGGTGAAGAGGATATGCTTCAGAAACTGCTTGATGCCAAGCGTCACGGAAAGCGGATCGACGGGCATTTAGCCGGACTGTCTGCAGATATCATCAATATATACAGAACCGCAATGGTGTCAAATGATCATGAAGTGACGACAAAAGAAGAAGCGCTGGACAGAATCAGACGGGGAATGTACGTCATGCTGCGCGAAGGATCGGTGGCAAAAAATACGCTCAATGTGCTGCCGGCGGTGAATGAAAAAAACGCGCGCCGCTTTTTCTTTTGTACGGATGATAAGCATGTAGATGATCTGCTTTCAGAAGGAAGTGTGAACCACCAAGTCAAAATGGCGATAAAGGCGGGACTTGATCCATTCCTTGCGTATCAGCTCGCCAGCTTAAATGCGGCTGAGTGCTACGGCCTTGAAACAAAAGGGGCGGTAGCGCCGGGTTTTGACGCAGATCTGCTGTTCATTTCAGATGTACGGGAGGCTGCCGTCACGAAGACCATGGTCGCCGGCCGGACCGTTGCCGAGAACGGACGGACGGTTTATGAACAGTCTGCCGGTTCCTATTCGCCGGATCAGGCACTGTTGGATACAGTGCGGCTGAAAGCGCCGCTGACTGAATCGGATTTTCATATACCGATTCAAGAGGGCAGGAAAATGAATGTAATCGAAATGATACCGAATCATTTGGAGACGAGAAAAAAAGAAGTGCCTGCACCGTCTGCTGACGCATTTCGTCCTGATACAGATAATGATTTATTAAAAATCGCCGTCGCAGAGCGGCACAGCGGCGAAAAAATGATAGGACTCGGGATTGTACAAGGATTCGGGTTAAAAGAAGGCGCCATCGCCACAACCATTTCTCACGATTCCCATAATATCATCGCCGTCGGTACAAACGATGCTGATTTGGCAAAAGCAATCAACAGGCTCCGTGACACCGGGGGCGGATTAACAGCCGTGAAAAACGGAGAATTGCTTCACTCCGTTCCGCTTCCGATCGCCGGGCTTTTGTCTGATAAGTCGGCGGAATGGGTTAATGACAGCTTGGGCGTGCTCCATGAAAAGCTTCCTCTGCTTGGATTCACCGGTGATTTCAATCCGTTTCTCACCTTATCGTTTTTAGCCCTTCCGGTGATTCCGGATATTAAAATGACGGCGGCCGGTCTGTTTGATGTCAAAGCCTTTCAGCATATTCCGCTGCAATAAAAAAACTGCACTCGTAATGAGTGCAGTTTTTTTAGACCTCCATAATGATCGGAAGGATCATCGGGCGGCGTTTTGTTTTTTCGTATAGGAACGGAGCAAGCGTATCGGTAATTTCGTTTTTAATTTCGGACCACTGCGTTGTTTTCCGATCCATTACTTTCTCCAGATGGTTCGAAATGAGCTGCTGCGCGTCATTGATCAAATCACCGGATTCTCTCATATATACAAAACCTCTTGAGATTAAATCAGGTCCCGCCGAAACCTTAAAGTCGTCCATATTGATGCTGACAACAACGATAACAAGGCCTTCTTCTGAAAGAATGCGGCGGTCGCGGAGCACGATATTGCCGATATCACCGATTCCGCTTCCGTCAATGTAAACGGAGCCTGACGGAATTTTGCCTGCCACAGCGGCTTCTTCGCCTTTGAGGGCCAGCACTTCGCCATTATCCATGATAAAGCAGTTTTCTTCAGGTATGCCGCAATCAGTCGCGAGTTTGACGTGCATTTTCTGCATTCTGTACTCACCGTGAATCGGCATAAAGAACTTCGGTTTGATCAGGCGGAGCATTAATTTCTGCTCTTCCTGTCCGCCGTGTCCGGATGTATGAATGTCATTCAATGAACCGTGAATGACTTCTGCGCCCGCACGGTACAGCTGGTTGATGGTGCGGCTTACGCTGATTGTGTTTCCGGGTATCGGAGAGGAAGAAAAGACGACCGTATCTCCGGGATTAATGGAAATCTGCCGGTGCGTCCCGTTAGCGATTCGTGATAACGCCGCCATCGGTTCACCTTGGCTCCCCGTACATAAAATCGTTACCTTATTGGCAGGCATACGATTGATTTCGTTATGCTCAATAAACGTATTTTTAGGACAGGTAATGTAACCGAGATTTTGTCCGATTTCAATAGCCGATTCCATACTGCGTCCGAATACGGCAACTTTTCTGCCGTTTAAAACGGCTGCTTCAATCACCTGCTGAAGACGGTGTATATTCGAAGCGAATGTCGCAAATATAATTCTGCCGTCCACTTTTCGGAAAATATCGTGAATGCTTTCGCCTACGCGGCGTTCTGACATGGTGAAATCAGGCACCTCACTGTTTGTACTGTCAGAAAGCAGGCACAAAACGCCTTCTTTCCCGATTTCAGCCATCTTTGTCAAGTTGGCCGGTTCGCCTACCGGTGTGAAATCGAACTTAAAGTCCCCGGTATGTACGATATTGCCCGGCGGTGTTTTGACGACGATTCCGTATGAATCCGGAATGCTGTGTGTCGTTCTGAAGAAGGATACAGACGTCTTGCGGAACTTCACGATGTCGTCTTCACCGATGATGTTTAATTTGGTCTGTCTTAACAGCCCGTGCTCTTCAAGTTTATTCCGAAGTAAGCCGATCGCGAGTTTACCGCCGTAAACGGGAATATTTACTTGTCTGAGCAGGTACGGAATACCGCCGATATGGTCTTCATGACCGTGGGTGATAAACAGACCTTTAATTTTATCTTCATTTTTTACTAAATACGTGTAATCGGGGATTACGTAATCAATGCCGAGAAGTTCATCTTCCGGGAACTTGATTCCCGCATCAATCAGTACAATTTCATCCTGAAACTGCACCCCGTACGTATTTTTCCCGATCTCGCCCAATCCGCCGAGGGCGAAAACGGCAGTCTGGTCATTTTTTACAAATTTCATTCCGCTCATAACTCCAATACTTTAAAATTTTCGCTCTGCTTCTCATATTCTAAAAAAGCACCGTCCACAGGCTGAACAAATTCAATGTTGTATTTCTGATCTTTCAGTTTCGTTCTGACGTCCCGTTCTGAAACGCCCTCAATGTAAAGTGAATCTGTTTTTTCCCGAACAGGTACTTCGTCAGCCTTCTCTTGATAAAATACCTTATAAATCATCCAAATCTCTCCTTAAATGCCGTATGTTAGACTCGCTTATTCTATTATATTCGAAAACGGATTATAAGGAAAGTCTCGAGCAAAAAAGGGACTTTCAAAAACCGAAAGATCCCTTCTATGCGATGACTTTTTTCCGGAGCATTCCGCCCCACTGTCTTCTGAGTTTCTTCCGTAATCGGCGCAGCATCGTATACCTCCTTTAAAGCCCTTTATAGCAGTAGTATGCGGAAAAAATGAATTTGTTTTCGTGGGTAAAACTGGAATTTCATCAAGGCGGTTTTCCGGAAGAAAAACTTTCTGTATGATGATATTGAAAAAGACACGACTGATAAACGGGAAAAAGGAGAAATTGACATGAAACCAAAACTGATCTTTTTTGATATTGACGGCACGATCTATGACCATGATAAACATATTCCCGATAGCGCAAGAAACGCCGTGACGGCGCTTAAAGAGGCTGGACATCACGTTTTTATCGCCAGCGGAAGGTCCCCGTTTATGGTAAAACCGATTCTGGAAGAGCTTGAGATTGAATCATTTATTTCATACAACGGCCAGTATGTCGTATTTGAAGGTGAGGTCATTTATAAAAATCCGCTTCCTGAAGATGCGGTTGCGCGTTTATTAAAGCAGGCGGCAGAAGGGGAGCACCCCGTCGTATTTATGGCGGAAGACACGATGAAAACGACCGTCCCCGGACATCCGCACGTCTCGGAAGGTATCGGCAGTCTGAAAGCGCCTTATCCCGAAGTTGATGAAACATTTTATAAAGGAAAAGAAATTTATCAGCTGCTTTTATTCTGCCGCGGACATGAAGAAAAAGCATATGCCGCTTTTCCGGAGTTTGATTACGTCCGCTGGCATGAATTGTCAACGGATGTGCTTCCGAAAGGCGGTTCAAAAGCGGAAGGCATTAAAAGAGTGCTTGAGCGGCTTCCGTACGGCGTAAGTGACACTTATGCATTCGGCGACGGACTAAATGACCTTGAGATGATCCGTTTTGCCGGCACCGGGGTGGCGATGGGAAATGCGGTTCCGGAATTAAAAGCTGCCGCCGATTTCGTCACAAAGCCGGTGGATGAAGAGGGAATCAGCTGGGCCGTCAAAGAACTGGGCCTTTTGAAATAAAGAAAACCGGCACTTTGGGAAGTGCCGGTTTTTTTAACGGTCAATGGCAATGGCGTTTTCAGGTTCTTTGAACGGATTTTCTTTATCGATATGATCGTAAAACATCACGCCGTTCAGATGATCGATTTCGTGCTGAAACACGATGGCCGGAAAACCTTTGAGGCGGATGTCAATCTGTTCTCCTTCAAGCGTCACCGCCTTTACGCGGATGCGGGCGTAGCGCGGCACATAGCCGGGAATGGGTTCGTCTACCGACAGGCAGCCTTCTCCGCTCGTCAAGTAGCTTTTTTCCACTGAGTGGCTGACGATTTTAGGGTTAAAAAGAGCATAGCTGTATAAAGTGCCTTTCGCATCTTCTGCATGGACGGCGATCATCCGTTTTTTTACGTCTGTTTGCGGAGCGGCAAGACCGACGCCCGGACGAAGCTTGTATTTGTCGGCTAATTCAGGATTTTGGCTGTTTTTCACAAACTCAATCATATCAGCAAGATGCTGTTTTTCTTCGTCGGAAGCGGGAAGCTGAACCTCTTCAGCGATCTCTCTGAGCGCGGGATGTCCGTCGCGTACAATATTTTCCATAGTAATCAAGAAACTTCACTCCTAAAGCTTAATATGTAAATTATAGCGAATTTCTTTATCGCGGCGCAACGAAACAATTGGCCGGCCATAGCAGGCCGGCCGATTTTCATGGTGTATAAGGTCAGCAGCCGCAGCCTAAATAAGCGGCACCGACGATGATTAATAAGATAAACAATACGACGATTAATGCGAATGTGCGGCCATATCCGCCGCCGCAGCCATAACCGTAACCGCCATAACCGTATCCGCCGCAGCAACCGCCGCCAAATCCGCCGCCAAATCCATATCCGTACATAAAAAAACCTCCTCTTTTAATTACGCTGACCCTTTGTCAGCAGGGCCGGCGTCTACTATAAACTATGTAAAAGCCAAAAAGATGTATGGTCATCCGCCCTGTTTTCTCAATTTTTTACGCAAGTATTCTTTGACAGCACCGTAAGCATCTTTTTACCCGGTCATGCCAATTACAGCTCAGCTATTGTCAAAAAGCGTTCGGGCTTCTATAGTGGAAATTGTCAAGATTGGGGGATTTTAAGTGAATATGATTCAAAAAAAGGTATTAGCAGGAATCGGAGCGCTCGGCGCCGCAAGTATGCTGCTTGCGGGCTGCGGGGGAAAAGATCCGGTTGAATCGCTTCATGACTCGATGGAAAAAGCCGTTCAAGCGGAAAAACCGTTTCAAAAAGAGCAGAAAACATTGGAAAAATTGGAGAAAAAAGAGCACAAGCTTTACGACAGCGCGGTTAAACTGAATATGGATGATTACAAGAAAATCGTCACACTGTCTGATCAGGCTCTGAGCAATGCAAATCAGCGAAAAAAACATCTGAAAGCAGAAAAAGACAGTATTGATGATTCAAAAAAAGCATTTGAATCCGCAAAAAAAACTTCTCAAGAAATAAAGGATAAGAAAGTAAAAGAAAAAGCCGGGCATGCTGTCGCTTTAATGGAAAAAAGGTATGCATCTTATGATCTTTTGTACAAAAAGTACGAAAAAGCCATTTCACTTGATCAGGACCTTTATAAACTGATTAAAGATAAAAAGCTCACATTATCGCAGCTGGAAGAGCAAATCGGCAAAGTAAACTCAGTTTACGAAAAAGTGCATAAACAAGCAGATGAGTTCAATCAATTTACTAAAGACTACAACAAAGAGAAAGAACTATTATTCCGCGAATAGTATAGTGAAGGCATATCGGCATGGGCTGATGAACTGATAACAACCGAGTTCAGCCGCTTGTAAATGGCGGCTGAAGAATTGGTATATACGTGTGTTTCCCATTGACAACATGTAAATCATGGTATAGTATTTATTTAGGGAAATATTCACATAAAACCAATCGTTGTTTCGGCACGTTGGGATGTTTTTATTATATTGATATATAAAAAACAGAATGAAAATGCGGTTTTAATTATCAGAAAATTCTATCTATTATTTGCGGCAATATGATCTTTGTACATGCTTTTTGCTTTTAAACCTTTATCCGGCATAAAGGTTTTTTTATTTTGCTTCGTAATGCTTATTAAGTAATGGTGCCGGGTGCTTAGAGTAAATGACAATTTTAAAAATTGAAGTGAAAAATGTTAAACAAATCACAATCGGAACGAAAAGAAACGGCAGAAATACGGAACAAGGAGGAAAACAAATGCTTGCTTACGTCTTTCCCGGACAGGGAGCGCAGTTTAAAGGAATGGGCAGAGACTTATTCGATGAATTCAGTGAGCTCATTAAAAAGGCAGATCATATTTTAGGATACTCCATAAAGGATTTATGCCTTTCAGATGAAAAAGAGAGGCTCACTGATACGAAGTATACACAACCTGCAATTTATACAGTGAGCGCACTGCAATATTTAAAGGGTTTAAAAGAAGGTCATACTCGCCCTGATGCTGTTGCAGGACATAGTCTGGGTGAATATACTGCGCTTTTTGCGGCCGGTGTTTTTAATTTTGAAACAGGTCTCCGGCTGGTTGCTAAAAGAGGCGAGTTAATGAGTGAGGCTTCCGAGGGCGGAATGGCTGCCGTGATCGGACTGGATGAGCATCACATAAAAAAAATACTTCAAAAGTATGAATTCGGCCAAATAGATATCGCCAATTACAATACATCTTCACAAATTGTGATAGCAGGGGCTGCAGAAGAGATAAAGCGTGCAGCCTCTTTTTTTGAAAAAGAAGGGGCGAAAGCTTATATCGTATTGCAAGTCGGCGGAGCTTTTCATTCTCGTTTCATGGAAAGTGCACAGCGTGAATTTGCGGAATTTATCGAGGAGTTTCATTTTTCTGAATTGAATTTCCCGGTCATCTCTAACTATACGGCAAGACCTTATAAACAAGAAGATATCAAACGGAATTTAATTGAACAAATAACAAACTCGGTGAAATGGACTGAGAGCATCAGGTACTTAATGGGACAAGGCGTCACTGTGTTTGAAGAGATCGGTCCCGGAAACATTCTGACTAAATTAATTCAAACCATACAAAGAGATGAGGAACCGCTTAATATTAGTGCGCCAAAAGACAGTCTCTTGTTTTCTGAAGGGAACAAGGACAATTCCGAAAGCGGGAAAGAGAAGGGCCTCATGGCCGAAAATATAGAAAGCGTTGCGGCTTCACCGGTGTCCCGATTGGGTGATCAATCTTTCAAAGAAGATTACGGTTTGACATACGCGTATTTGGCAGGTGCGATGCATAGAGGGATCTCTTCCGCTGAAATGCTGATCCGCCTCGGGAAGAAAGGGATGCTGGGGTTCTTTGGCACAGCGGGTTTAACTATAAGGGAAATTGAACAGGCCCTTATTTCTATTAAGGAGACACTCAAAAATGGCCAGCCCTACGGAATGAATCTGCGATTTGAACCGGATCATCAAGATAGAGAAAAGGAATTGATAGATTTATATATCAAGCATGACGTACGGGTAATAGAAGCGTCTTCGTATCTTTCCGTCAGCGCGCCATTAATTTATTACAAAGCGCATCAGTTGAAGATGGACAAAAGCGGCAGGGTCATACCTCATAATCGGATCATTGCCAAAGTTTCACGGCCGGAAGTTGCGGCCGCATTTCTGAGTCCGCCTCCTCAAAGTATCGTAAAGAGAATGTGTCAGCACGGTATGCTGACGGAAGAGCAGGCGGAGTGGCTCAGCCGTGTTCCGGCAGCAGACGATATCATTATTGAAGCAGATTGCGGCAGTAATACCGAACAGGGCTCATTGACGGCGATGCTACCGTTTTTTGTTAACCTGCGGGATGAAATGATGGAAACACATAAATACGCAAGGAAGATCAGAGTCGGGGCCGCGGGAGGAATCGGAACTCCCGAGTCTGCGGCGTCTGCTTTTTTAATGGGCGCTGATTTTATTATGACGGGATCCATTAATCAATGTACAGTTGAAGCCGCAACAAGCGGTTTTGTTAAAGAAATGCTGAGTGAGACAGAAATATGCGATACTGCTTATGCGCCTTCGGAGACTCTGTTTGAGTTCGGAACAAAGGTTCAGGTGCTGAAAAAGGGCACGCTGTTTCCGGTCAGGGCAAATAAATTATTTCAAATCTACCAACAACATGAGTCTTTGAGTGAGATAGATGAAGAGACAAAGATTCAGCTCGAAAATGTTTATTTTAATAAGACTTTTGATGAAATCTACGAAAGCATAATGGAAAAACAGCCGAACCTGGCCCAAAAAGCGGAGCGCAATCAAAAATATAAGATGCTGTTACTATTTAAGTGGTATTTGCAGAGAGGATGTCTGCTTGCTTTGGAAGGGCAGGAAGAACAAAAGGTGAATTTCCAAGTTCATTGCGGCCCGTCTTTAGGCGCTTTTAATCATTGGGTAAAGGGCACGGAGTTGGAATCATGGAGAAACAGACATGTCGATGACATTGGTGAAAAAATGATGAATGAGACCGAAAGTCTGCTAAGACGCAGATTGGATACGTTATTTCTACACTAAAAAGGGGCGGGTGGAGGCCAATGGTTCACTTGAATAAACAGAGTGCGGATATCGCGATAATCGGGGTTGCTTGCAGATTCCCCGATGCAGATCATTATCATGAATTCTGGGAAAACATAAATAGCGGCAAAGATTCCATCCGGGAAGTGCCGATTGAACGGTGGGATCCCGATCTTTATTACTCAGCTGATATCAGTATACCGAACAAAACAATCAGCAAGTGGGGAGGTTTTATTCATAAAGCTGACCATTTCGACCATAAGTTTTTTAATATCTCTCCCCGGGAAGCTAAAAACATGGATCCTGAGCAAAGAATCCTTTTAGAAGAAACTTGGCGGTGCATCGAAGATTCCGGGGTCTCTTTGCGGGATCTCCAGCGTAAAACCACTTCTGTTTTTGCGGGTATTATGAATTCTGACTACCGGCAGACAGGTCATGAATCGGAAATCGACAGTTACGCCTGTTTAGGAAGTTTCGAAGCTATGCTCTCCAACCGGCTTTCATACACATTCGGTTTGACCGGAAAAAGCATGTCTGTAAATGCCGCTTGTGCATCGTCGCTTGTTGCTTTACATGAAGCGGTTAAGTCATTGCGGACAAAAGAAAGCGATTATGCAATTGCATCGGGAGTAAACTTGAATTTCCAACCCGGAAAATATATTTCTTTTTCTAAAGCCAGAATGCTGAGTCCTGACGGCAAATGTAAAACCTTTGACGCAGCGGCGAACGGGTACGTTCCCGGAGAAGGGGCAGGCGTTGTATTGCTGCAGCGCCTTGGTGATGCAGTAAAAGCCGGTCACCATATATACGGGATCATAAAAGGGACGGCTGTTAATCATGGCGGTAAATCCCGTTCCATAACCGCTCCCAGAGCAGAAGCGCAGTGCCGGGTCATCTCAGAAGCTTTACACAACGCTGCTGTTGATGCTGCGACGGTTTCTTATGTAGAAGCACATGGTACAGGTACATCTCTGGGCGATCCGATAGAAATAGAAGCATTGACAAAAGCATATCGGCAATATACTGAGGATACTCAATATTGCAGAATCGGAAGTGTGAAAACAAATATCGGTCATACAGAAGCAGCGGCGGGAATGGCCGGATTGATAAAAGTTCTAATGATGATGAAACATCGGAGGGTGCCGAAAAGCCTGAATGTACATACGGTAAATCCAATTATACAGTTTGAAAAAACACCGTTTAGGCCGGCGCTTGATTCAAGTGATTGGAAGGCGGCAGACGGGGGGCCGCTCAGGGCGGGAATCAGCTCCTTCGGTTTTGGGGGTGTTAACTCTCACGTCATCATCGAAGAATTTATACATACAAATGACGAAACTGACAGAAAGGGAAGGGTTCCCTTCCTTTTTTCCGCTAAAAGTGAAGAAAGCATGAAACAAATGATACATAATTGGAGAACCTTTTCTGACGATTCTGAGGAATTTTGCAAAATATCAAATGAAGCGATCAGCAGCACCCTTTTAACAAGGACATCGTTTGATTACAGGGCGGGTTTATTGGCAGGCAGCAAGGAGGAATTTAAAAATCAGCTTAAAGAGGGATTAAGTTTTCGGAGGAAACATGATTCTGAATGGGCGCTTGCCATCGGTGACTTCAAATGGGAAAGTTATAAACAATTTGCCGTTTTGAAACGCGTGTTCCCTGATCTAGAAAAGAACGTAAGGTCGGTGCTGAAGGGTATACCAGCATTGCACAGTTCATTTAAAAGAAAATGGACGCCTGAGAAAATCCGCTTGTATTCTTTAGTTATCAATACGGAAATCATAAAAAGTATCCTGGCATCCGGTTTTAAGCCAAGTCTCATTACAGGCGCCGGAGACGGATATTACGTCGCTCTTGCAGCAGCGGATATCATCAAAATTGAAAAGGCCATTTCTGTCATCACAGGCGCTGAAAAACCTTCGCACTTATCCTGCGAGCCGCCGTCCATTCCATTTGTCAATCCGTACACTTCAAAAACGTACCCGCCGGTTCGATTAAATGAAGAATATGTAAGGATGCTGCTGAACGGTCTGAGCTTCCCGGCTGATTTTACAGACCGCCTGTACGGGAAAACACGGCTGCTTCTTGAGCACCAATATACGTTTAAAGGGTTTTTAGAAGAGTGGGATAAAGCGGGAAAGACTCAGGAAATCGAGATTTTATCTTATATTGTGAATCGCACGGCGGATAAAAGAAACGCATTGCCGGCTGAAGAGGAAGCGGCGATCATGGCTATCCTTGCCTCTATGAGAAGACTGTATAAGAGATGGGATTTAACAGATTATGATGGATTCTTTGATAATGATTATGTTCTGGAAATATTAAATTTACTGGATGAAGGAATCTTGTCTAAAGAACTTTTTCTGAGCATGTTATTGAAAAAGCAAGACGGAATTAAACAGGCTGTTGCTTGTATGAATGAGCATCCGTCAGGTTTTTATGATAAGGCCCGTTTTCCGCTGATGACAGAATACAATCAAGTGGATGCCGTGTCTCAGGAGATAGCTGACCATATGCCGCTTCACACGGAAGAAAAGGGAACGGAGCCGGATGTGAATATCTCTGATTTTTCAGTTTTTCAATTCGGATCGCTCCCTCCATCAGCAAAACTAAACAAAGCGGCTGCTTTTGAAGCGGACAAACCAGCCGATGAGGCTCTTTATCATTCATTTATGCAAATGTGGCTTTCAGGAGAAGAGATTGAATGGGCGAAACTAGGTGATTATCATAAAAGAAAAGCCCCGCTTCCGCCTTATCCGTTTGAGCGCTCTCAATTTTCTTTAAACCCTCAGCCGGTAAAATCAGACGCGGCTTTTTCAGAAAAGAAGAATCAGGCACTTTATACGCCGGTATGGAAAGAAGCCGCACTTGAGAATGAAGCGGGCAGCGGACAAGCCTGTACTATTTTGTTGTTCTCCGGGAATAAAGACTATTTTGAAGAGCTGAAAAAAAGAGAGAATACGTCCGCATATCTTATTATGCCCGGTGACCGTTTAGAGCAGATAAGCGACAGTGTTTTCACCATCAACAGGCAGTGTCCCGAAGATTATCAAGGTGTCATTCGTCTGTTAAAGGAAAAAGGCGCAGCGCCCGATGCAATTTTGCATACTTGGTCTGAAAAACAGCCTGAACTGGAAGAAACACTCGCATCAGGAATTTATTCTGTGTTTTATCTGACTAAGGCTTTAATCAGCGAGAACCTTATAAACAAAGTAACGTTCATTTATACATTCAGCGCAGATCAAAAAGAAAAATTGCCGTATTTTGAAGGTGTGAACGGTTTTTTAAAATCGGTAAAACAAGAGTACCCGCAGCTGCATTGTAAGACGGTTTGCTTTGAACATGATTCTGCATCCGTTTCATGTTCAGAGAAGGCTGACATTCTTTATAAAGAAATAAACACAGCGCCTGATCGGCATATTCATATCACTTACAGAGGCTGCGTAAGATATGCACGGATGTTAGAGAAGCAGAGAGAAACAAACAGAAAGACCATTCAATACCCTGAAAAAGATAAAGTATATTTAATTACAGGGGGATTTGGGGGGATTGGCAGTAAAATCGCTGAATATTGCGCGAAAACTGAAAGATCCACCATTATCCTATCGGGGCGATCTGTTTTAAACGGAGATAAGCAGAAACATTTAGAATACCTGAACAGCTTTAAAGCCAAGGTTTATTATATACAGGCGAATATATCCGATAAAGAAGCGGTAAAAAAAATGATTGACGGTATTACCGATCAGCATGCAGGTCTTCATGGCGTCATTCATTGTGCAGGAGTTATCAGAGACTCGCTGCTTTTTCGAAAAACAAAGCATGAACTTTCAGAGGTGATTGCTCCGAAAGTTCATGGCGCATTGAATCTTGATCATGCAACGAAGTCGCTCGAATTGGATTTTTTCGCCGTTTTTTCTTCAGTCGTCTCTATTGCAGGGAACGAAGGACAGTGTGATTATGCATATGCAAACGGCTTTTTAGATCATTTCGCCGAATATCGGGAACAGAAACGGCAAAATTCTCTGCGCAGCGGCCGCACCCTGACAATCAATTGGCCTTTATGGCAAGACATCGGAATGGGGGCGAACCTGTCAGGTCAAGGGCGGACGTCTCTTTTTCATGGTTCAGGGCTCGAAGAACTTCCTGCTGAAGACGGAACGCAATGGTTTTCGCGGATTGTAACTTCGGGTCAGCTGCATAATATTGCAGTTTGCGGTGATCACGAACGCTTTGAACAATTTATGCAGCAGAGATTTTTGACGGACGAAACAGAGACAGGCAGTGCCGTTCCTTTGGCTCAAGGCGATATTTTGGATCAGACAGTTTTGTTTTTAACCAATATCATCTCCTCTGAGGTCGGTGCAGAACGGGAAGAGATCGATCAAGATGTGCATCTGGCTGAATATGGAATGGATTCGGTTATGATTCATCAATGCAACACAAAGCTGGAGCAGTCACTGGGAGCAATTTCGAAAACGCTTTTATTTGAATTTCATACAATCAGAGATTTAGCAGATCATCTTGTAAAGGAATACCCGGATCGGCTGGGGCGTTTATTTTCACGGGAGGAAAAAGGAAAACAGATTCAGAGCATTACCCCCGCCAGGCCGGAACAAAACATCACTGCACCTGCGGCGGAGGAAAAAGAACATCTTGACGGGATAGCGGTAATCGGTATCAGCGGCCGTTATCCCGGGGCTGAAAATATCGAAGAATTGTGGGATCTTCTATCAAAAGAGAGAACCGCAATCACAGAAATTCCGAAAGAACGATGGAATTATGAGACCTACTATGATCCAGACCCCGCTAAAGCGCATGAGGGAAAAATTTATTGCAAATGGGGCGGATTTTTAAAGAATGCTGAATCATTTGATTCTTTGTTTTTCCAAATATCGCCGAGAGAAGCAGAAGCGATGGATCCTCAGGAACGAATATTTCTCGAAACCGTATGGAAAGCATTTGAAGATTCGGGATATACCATTGAAGGGTTGAGAAAGCAGACCGAAAAACATGTCGGTGTATTTGCGGGAGTTACAACCAATTCTTACAAGCTGCTCGGCGAAAGAATACCGACGGACAAAAACGATGTACTTCCAAATTCGTTCCCGTGGTCTCTCGCGAACAGAGTGTCTTACACATTTGATTTTACGGGTCCCAGTATCCCTGTAGATACGGCTTGCTCTTCATCCTTAACGGCAATTCACATGGCTTGCCAAAGTTTAAAAAAAGGTGAGTGCTCGGTTGCGGTTGCGGGAGGAGTAAATTTGTATCTTCATCCTTCTGACTATTTATACCGGTGTCAGATGGGAATGCTTTCAAAATCGGGAAAATGCAGAAGTTTTGGAGAAGGCGGCGACGGTTTCGTGCCCGGAGAAGGTGTCGGGGCCGTTATTCTTAAACCGCTTAAAGATGCCATACGTGATAATGATACTGTGTACGCCGTCATAAAAGGAACGGCAATTAACCATGGCGGAAAGACGAATGGCTATACGGTGCCTAATCCTGCCGCACAGGCGGATTTAATTCAAGGAGCTCTTAAAGCGGCCGGTTGGAGCGCCAGAAGTGTCAGCTTTATTGAAGCCCACGGCACGGGAACGCCGCTGGGTGACCCGATTGAAGTCCGAGGTCTGACCAAGGCGTTCAGAGCTTATACCGAAGATGTTTCATATTGCTCTCTCGGATCGATTAAATCTAACATCGGTCATCTCGAAGCGGCCGCGGGAATTGCCGGCCTGACAAAGATTATTTTACAAATGAAGTATAAAAAAATAGCCGCAACACTGCATGCTGAACGGGTGCATCCGGATCTTTATCTGGAAGAGACACCTTTTTGTCTTCAGCGGGAAACCGCCGACTGGATAAAACCCGCGAATGAAAAACATTCTGACAGCAAATATCCGCGGCGTGCGGGATTAAGTTCTTTCGGAGCGGGCGGGGCAAATGCTCATATCCTTGTGGAAGAGTATGAGTCTGCTGCTGACTGTCAAACGGGGCGTGAGGAAAGTGAAGAACTTATCGTACTCTCAGCCAAGCATTCACTGAGTTTACGGGAATCAGCAAAACAGCTGGAGGAATATCTTCAAAAGGCTCGTCATAAGCAGGGCGAGTGTTTACAGCCGGCGGGAACAAATAAGCCGCTTCACCTTTCTGATATTGCATATACCCTTCTTGAAGGGCGGGAAGCCATGCCGGAAAGGCTTGCTGTCATTTCGAAAAATATCGATGACCTGATGTTGAAATTAAATCACTTTTATAATGGAATTGACGATCACGAAATATTCAGAGGGAAAAAACCGAATCATAAACGCGGACAGCGGCAATCGGATCTTCCGCTCAAATCCGGCAGAACCACATTAGCCGAAATGGCTGAATTCTGGGTATCGGGAGGGAATTTAAGCTGGGAAGATTTCCGCACCGGCAGAAAACCGGCAAAAATTGCGCTGCCGACATACCCTTTCTTAAAAAACAGACTGTGGGTGTCAAATAAGGCGCAAACAACATCAGCAGCCGGTACAGCTCCTTTATTTGATTTTTCTGCAGGTGAGTGCCGATTTTATAAAACGCTTTCAGATTCTGAATATTATTTAAAAGACCATGTTGTGCATGGGAATATGGTTCTGCCCGGAGCGGCAATCATCGAAGCGGCCAGAGAAGCGGGAGAGAGGCTGTACGGAAAATCAGTCATAAAACTGAGTCAGGTTGTATGGGCGGTTCCGATAACCGTTGAAAAAGAAAAGACGATAATGATAGATCTGCTGCCGAATCAAAAAGACGGCAGATTTGTGGTGAAAACCGATATGCAATCTGAAGCGGCAGTTCATTGCCAAGGAAACATTATCACATGCGGAGATAAAGACGCCTCTCATACAGAGCATTTTAAATTGGACAGCTGGTTAACCGGACAGAAAAGATTAATCAGCGGCGCTGAGTGTTATAGGAACTTCCGGCAGAGCGGTTTGGACTATGGAGCCGGCTTTCAGGTAATAAAACAGCTGTTTATCCATGAAAATGCTGTTCTTGCACGAATATCACTTCCTGAGAGCATTGATAAAAAATCCGGCGGGCTGCTGGAACCGTGTTTATTGGATGGCATTTTTCAATCCACAATCGGGTTTACGTCCGCTCAGGAAGACGATCACACCGCATATTTGCCTTTTGAATTAGGTGAGCTGGAAATTCTTCAACCACCTTCGGCAAGCGGCTATGCTTACATTACAGCTGCCGATGAAAGACAACATGATGATGTCAAAAGGTTTCATATACTATTTATGGATGAACACGGATCTGTAAGTCTTAAAATAAAAAACTTAGCGTTGAAGGCATTAAGGGCTGCACCGCAGACTCAAAATGAGCGGCATTCAGCTAAGTATTACACTGATATGTGGAAGCGGGCCCCTATGCTTCATCAGCCTGAAGGCAGCGGTTTAAACAGCTGCCTTGTAATTTCACTCCGTCAGGATATATCAGAAACGCTTATCCGCCAGGCATATAAAGATATCGGCCTGAACATGATCTTTGTCCGCCATGGCGGAAGTTTTCAAGAAAAAGAAGCTGATTCCTTTGAATTGAACAGCGTCAAACTTGAAGGCTATAAGAAATTGCTGGCGATTCTTAAAGAAAGACAAGTGACAATTGACCGCGTCATTTTAATCGGGATGAGCCCTGAAACGGGAATTGAGCATAACATTCATGAAAAGCTGGAAGAGGCTGTTTTGCCGGTTTTCAATGTAACGAAAGCTCTGTTAGCAACAATCCCAAGACATAAAATTCTGATATCACATGTATTTTTCACAAGGAACAATCAAATCTTACCTTATCAAATGGCAATCAGCGGCTTTTTTAGGTCGCTTCATTTAGAACATCCAATGTTGTCCGGTAAAAATATTGAAATACACAGCGATGAAATTCAGTTACAGCTGAACACCGGTCTGCCTGAATTAAAAAACCTTGTGAAAGAAACAGTCATCAGCGATGATGCTTCAGAGATCAGATACAGAGATGGAATCAGGCAGGTGAAACACTCTGCAGAAATTGAAAGGGCAGAGCCCCCCAAAAAGATGGAAGTAAAAGAAGGGGGAGTTTACCTTATTACAGGAGGAACAGGCGGCCTGGGCCTGATTTTTGCCAGACATCTTGTGCGAAAAGGGAGAATAAAGCTTGTGCTTATCGGCAGGTCAGAGCTTTCTGAGGAAGCCGTAAGCAATGTAAAAGAGCTCGAAAAAAACGGATCAGAAGTTTTTTATGTAAGAACCGATATTTCTGATAAGGAAAATGTCAACAACCTGATAAAACTCGTCAAAAACAAATTAGGTCCTGTTAAAGGAGTTATTCACAGCGCCGGTGTGATAAAAGATTCATTACTCATCAATAAGCGTGAAGAGGATCTCGATTCAGTCCTGGCCAGCAAGGTTTACGGAACGATATGGCTTGACCGGTATACAGACAGAGAACCTCTGGACTTTTTTGTTATGTTTTCATCTATCAGCGCAATAATCGGGAATGCCGGACAAACTGATTATGCTTATGCAAACCGGTTTATGGATTACTTTGCGGAAATGAGAGCGGCGGAAAATAAACCTGGAAAAACAGTCTCGATTAATTGGCCTTTATGGAAAGAAGGCGGTATGCAAATTGACATTCATTCAGAGAAGTTCCTTTATGACCGTTTCGGAATGCTGCCTCTGGGAAAACGGGAAGGCCTTGCAGCATTTGATCAAGCAATGACAGGGTGTGAACATCAAATAATGGTATTTAGCGGTAATGAATTAAAGCTGGAACGAATGATAACGATTGACAGCGGAAAAAGTGACCCGGCAATCGCCGACGAAAATCACGAACCGAAAGAGCTGTCAATAACTGAATCTTTAAAAAGCACTTTGACGCGCATCATCACCGGCGTATTAAAAATTGAAGAACGGGAATTTGATTTTGAACTGCCGATAAGTGAATACGGATTTGATTCAATTATGTTTACAATGCTGGGCAACGAATTAAACGAAACATTAGGAATATCAATGATGCCGTCAGATTTTTTCGGTCTTACTGATTTTAATGAACTTCTTGAGTTTTTAAAGAGTGAGTATTCCGAAGAGCTTCATCTCTGCGGATCTTTTTCTTCAGATGAATCTGCGGCGAAAGACAGGAGAGAAAATCTGATTGAGGGCATCGCAAAGATGATGTCCAGTATTTTAAAGATTGACAGAAAGGAAATGGAAGAAGAGACTTCATTCGGCGAGTACGGATTTGATTCTATTACGTTTACCAGACTCGGAAATGAAATCAATCAACAATATGGTACGGAATTATTGCCGTCCATTTTCTTTGAATGCAATTCACTGGCTGAACTGACTGATTATGTAATCGAGCAATACGGAGAAATCCTTTTTGCTGAGACAGAACCTTTTTCTGCACCAGACGAAAAAACATTGTACAGCACGCCTCCGCCGGAATCCTATGAACATTCCCCTGAGCCTGAAAACAAAACCAGGCAAGAGGAAAGACATATGAATGAGCCGGTTGCAATAGTGGGAATAAGCGGCCGTTTCCCCCAAACAGATACGCTGGAAGACTTTTGGGAAGGAATTGAAAAAGGGCGGGATATGATTACAGACATTCCTGAAGACCGTTGGGACTGGAAAGAGTTTGACGGCGATCCGATCAGGGACGTCAATAGAACAAAAATAAAAAAAGGCGGATTTATCAAAGGCGCGGACAGTTTTGATCCGTTGTTTTTCGGGATTTCTCCCGCCGAAGCAGAATTAATGGATCCCCAGCAAAGAATTTTTATGGAGACTGTATGGAAAACAATAGAAGATGCGGGCTATAAGCCGTCAGATCTGGCAGGGACGAAAACCGCGGTGTTTGCTGGGGTCGCCACAACGGACTATGCGGAACGTCTCAATGAAAATGGCGTCTCTGTTCAGGCGCAGACCGCAACCGGTTTAAATCATTGTATATTGGCTAACCGTATTTCTTACCAGCTGAACCTGACGGGTCCGAGCGAACCGGTTGACACTGCCTGTTCAAGTTCGTTAGTTGCACTCCATCGTGCGGCTGAGGGGATTCAAAGAGGCGATTTTGAAATGGCGATTGCAGGCGGAGTGCATGTTATGACAAGCCCTACTCTGTTTATAGCTTTTGATAAAGCAGGTATGCTTTCCAAAGACGGAAAGTGCAAAACGTTTGATAAAAGCGCTGACGGCTATGTAAGGAGTGAAGGGGCGGCCGCAGTACTGCTTAAGCCGCTCAGCAAAGCACAGGCAGACGGTGATCATATTTATGGTTTGATTAAAGGGTCAGCTGTAAATCACGGCGGCCGCGCCAATTCTTTGACAGCTCCGAATCCGAACGCACAGGCGGACTTATTAACCGAAGCTTGGCGGAAGGCGGGGGTCAGTCCCGCCACTGCGGGATATATAGAAGCGCATGGCACAGGGACAAGTCTTGGCGATCCGATTGAAGTAAACAGTATCATAAAGGCTTTTAATACGTTATATCAAGAATGGGACATTCCTTTTGAGAAACAGAAAAGCTGCGGAATCGGGTCTGTGAAAACAAACATCGGCCATCTCGAAACCGCTGCCGGAATAGCCGGAGTGCTGAAAGTGTTACTGGCTTTTAAATATCGCAAACTTCCGGGACTCGCCCATTTTTCAGAACTCAATCCATACATCAAAATGGAAAATACGCCATTTTATATCACAGAAACCGCTCAAAAGTGGAATCCGATAAAAGATGAAGAGAACAACGATCTGCCGAGGAGAGCAGGTGTCAGCTCATTCGGATTCGGCGGTGTGAACGCACATATTGTTTTAGAGGAATATAGGGAACCTCAAAAAGAAGTACCGGAAAACAACGGTAAAACACACATTTTTGTTTTATCTGCGAAAACCAAAGATCAATTACTTGAGTATATCCGGCTTATGGTTCAGTACTTGGATCGCGTGATTGCCGGTGACATGACCGTTAATGCCAGTGACATGGAATTTACATTGCAAAACGGCCGGGAAGCAATGAACGAGAGAATTGCCGTATGTGCAGTGAGTCTGGCTGAGCTGAGAGATAAATACGTCAGCTTTCTTGATAAAAGCAAGGTGCAAAATGGCGTATTTATAAGCGAAAACACTGAAGAGCGCGCAGCTGTTTCTGAATATATGATTCAGGAGGCTCTTCAAAGCGGAAAAGAGGAGCTGCTCGCACAATGGTGGGCCAATGGAGCCGAGTTTGAATGGAAGACCATCGGCAATGAGAAATTGAATAGAGTGCCGCTGCCGTCTTATCCGTTTGCAAAAGAGAGTTATTGGTTTACTCCGAAAAAGAACAAAAGCGAGGTTAATAGCAAAAGTCTTCACCCATTAATCAGCGAGAATGTCTCAACATTAAAGAAACAAGCATTTAAAACTGTTATTTCCGGAACTGAATTTTTCGTCACTGATCACCTTGTTTCAGGAGACTGTGTGTTGCCGGGAGCCGCTTCGCTTGAAATGGCTCTAGTTTGTGCGGAAATAAGCGGAGAAAGTAAAGTATATAAAATAAAAGACGTGATGTGGAACAGACCTATATTATATAAAGGAAAAACGCTGCACATTTATACCGGCTTGGAAATGAAACAAGATAAGTTGAACGTAACGATATGTAAAGAGGGCCCGGATGGCGTGCAGCAAATCTGCACACAATGTGAAACAGTATTCGGAGACATAAACAGCAATCCTGAGTATGTCGATATTGATCAGTTCATACGCAGCAGTAAAACGGTCATAAGCCGGAAAGAGTGTTATCACCGCTTCAGTGGTATGGGCCTGACATATCAGAGCGGTTTTCAAACGTTGAAAGCCGTATATCGCGGTGATGTGGAGTTAATGGCAGAATTGGAGCTTCCGGATCATTTAACGAACGGGTTTTCACATTTTACACTCCATCCTTCATTAATTGACGGCGGTTTTCAAGCGGCGGCATTTTTGTTAAGAGAAAATGAGGAAGACGGCTTATTTGTTCCTTATTCACTTAGAGAGCTTCACATTAAGAGAGCGCTTACTGCCCGATGCCATGTTTCGGTGAGAGAAACCGGTTTTTATACGTATAACATTGATTTTATTAACGAGAGCGGCGAAGTAGCCGTGAGCATGAAAGACTTCTCTGTCAGAAAAGTGACCGGGGGAGAATTAACCGCAGGTCATAAAAATGAAGATCAGGAAATTCTCTTCTTATTGGAACAATTGAAAAACGGTGAACTTTCTGCTGACCAAGTTTATCAGCTGCTGGAGGGAAAATAGTGCAGATCAAACAAATACTTTCCTTAATTGAAGAACAGCAAATGTCTCCTGATGCAGGACTGGAGCTAATTCGTACTTACAGAAAACAACAAATGGAAAAAAAGGCGGAGCCGGAATCACAAGCTCCGTCCCCAACCATTTTTTTTAAGACCGATTGGGTCAGGACAAATCACATTGATATGCCGAATCAGCAGGCACCGGGGAATATGCTGATTTTTGATCAGGATAACCGTCTTTTTCAGCATGCCGAGATGATGAATGGAGAACATAACCGTGTCATTCTTGTAACGCCCGATTCTGATTACAGAATTGAACGGAATAGATGCACAATCAATCCTTCTGATGAACATCATGTCGAAATGCTGCTGTCTGATTTGGCTGAAAACGGATTTACACCTGATGTCGTGCTTTATTTATGGAATAGAGAAATCAGAGAATTCACTGAAGAATCTGTTAATGAAACTCTTCGCAGAGGGATAAACTCGCTCTTTTTATTATCAAAAGCTTTAATGCGAAGAAACGAACCTGTTACGTTATTGCATATTTATTGGACAAGCGGTCTGAATCAGCCGTTTCATGAAGCTGTCGGAGGGTTCGTGAAAACGGTAAACATGGAAAGCTCCAAGCTTAAAGCGAAAACCATACAGATACGCCACGAGGATTCTGACATAAATCCTCCGGTTTCCGAGATGTGGGATGCTGCAATCAGTGAAATGCAGCGCATTCAAACGGATGAATGTGAGGTTTTAATAGACTCATATACCCGTTATGTGAAAGGACTGCAGCCTATTGATATTCCGGAACACGATAACGGATCTGTAACGTATCAAAAAGGCGGCATATATATCATTACCGGAGGAGCCGGAAAACTCGGGCTGCTGTTTGCGGAACACATCGCTAATGAAAACCAAGCCGTGATTATACTTACAGGCCGTTCTTTTTTAACAGCTGATCAAAAAGAACGGATCAGTAAGCTTAATGAGAGCGGCTCTATTGTTGAATATCAGCGGACGGACATAACAGATCGAACAGAGGCAGAGCGATTCATTTTCGGCGTTAAAGAGCGGTACGGCAGCATAAACGGGATCATCCATGCTGCCGGCATCCTTCGTGATTCATTTCTTGTAAATAAAAGTCTCAGTGATTTTACGGACGTACTGAAACCGAAAGTTTACGGGACAATCTGGCTGGATGAGCTGACAAAAGACGAAGATCTTGATTTTTTTGTTCTCTTTTCTTCTTTTTCCGCTTACGGAAATGCCGGCCAAAGTGACTATGCGTACGCAAATCATTTTATGGACAGTTTTGCAATGCTTCGATCCCAGCTCTCTCGAAACGGAAAAACACTATCAATCAATTGGCCGTTATTGAAAGATGGCGGAATGAGTCTCGACAGCAGTGGAATCGTTCAAATAAAAGAAAAATACGGAATGACTCCGATGCGAGCTTCCTCTGTTCTGGAAGCGTTTCTGAAAATGCTGCGGTCTGCATTTACCAGCTTAATGCCTGCAGAAGGTGAGCGGGATAAAATGATAAAGGCGCTTTCGATTCAAAGAAATACAGCTGCAGCAGATCAAGATACACTCACGGCGGAACACGATGAAGAAGCGGAATATGCTGCGAAAGAAAAAGTCAATGACTATTTAATCAAGATCATCAGCGGTGTCTTGAAAATCCAAGCTCATAAAATAAATGCGAAAGACTCTTTTGAGAAGTTCGGAATCAACTCACTTATGATCATGTCACTTATTGCAAAGCTTGAAGATACTTTCGGGGATCTTCCGAAAACAATCTTTTTTGAATATCAGAACATTGAAGAGCTTTCAAACTTCTTCCTAACATCTTTTAAAGAAAAAGTGCTTAAGGCCGCAGGGGCAGCTCCGGTAACAAGAGTGCAGAAGAAAAGAGAAAATCCGAGTAAAAAACAGCACCGGCAGCAGAAGGATACATCTGCACCGAGCATGGATCAGCCGGGGGAGGATATTGCCATTATCGGTGTGAGCGGAAGATATCCGAATTCCGATACTCTTGAGGAGTTCTGGGAAAACATTGCCGGAGGGAAAAACTGTATTATTGAAATCCCCGAGGAACGTTGGGATTTCAGATCGAATTACAGTCCCGACAGAATGGAGAAGGGGAAAATCAACAGTAAGTGGGGCGGTTTTATCAGCGGTGTTGATCAATTCGATCCGCTGTTTTTCCACATTTCTCATAAAGAAGCTGAGCTGATGGACCCTCAGGAGCGAATTTTTCTCGAAACCTCCTGGCATACGTTTGAAGATTCAGGATATACAAAAGAGAAGCTTAACGGTATGAAAGCCGGTGTATTTGTCGGAGCCATGTACGGACAATATCAATTATTCGGCGCAGAAGAAACTGCGCGGGGCAATCCGATTGCGCTCAGTTCCTTCTTTTCATCTATTGCCAACAGGGTTTCATACTTTTTTAATCTCTCCGGCCCGAGCATTGCACTGGATACGATGTGTTCATCATCGCTGACGGCCATTCACTTGGCATGTGAGAGTATTAAAAGAGGGGAAAGTGAAATTGCGCTTGCAGGCGGCGTTAATGTATCAATACACCCCAGCAAATACCTTTGGCTGAGTCAAGGTAATTTTGTTTCCACCGAAGGATTGTGCAGAAGTTTCGGAGAGGGCGGAGACGGCTATGTCCCGGGAGAAGGTTCGGGAGCCGTTCTGTTGAAACCTCTGGAAAAAGCAATTGCTGATCAGGATCATATATACGGAGTGATTAAAGGAACATCTGTAAATCATGGCGGAAAAACCAATGGATTTACGGTTCCGAATCCGAATGCACAAGCTGAGCTGATTGCTGAAAATTTCAAGAAATCGGGCATCAGTCCGCGATCCGTCAGCTACTTGGAAGCACACGGAACGGGTACCTCGCTCGGAGATCCGATTGAGATCGCAGGATTGACAAAAGCTTTTGAGAAATTTACGGATGATAAACAATTTTGTGCCATAGGTTCAGTGAAGTCTAATATCGGACATTTGGAGTCTGCCGCAGGTATAGCAGCCCTTACAAAAGTTCTTTTACAATTTAAGCATCAGAAGTTGGCGCCATCCATTCACTCGGAACAGCTGAACCAAAATATTCGATTTGAAAAGACGCCTTTTTACGTTCAGCAGAAAGAAGAAGAGTGGCGGAAAGAATCAGGCGCCTCTAACAGGAGAGCAGCAATCAGTTCGTTCGGAGCGGGAGGAGCAAATGCCCATGTCATTGTGGAGGAATATCAAAACCATGCGGACACACAAACAATAAGCGGTCCGTTTGCCGCAGTTCTTTCTGCCAAAAATGAAGACAGACTGAAAGAATACGCCCGGCGCCTTCTGCAATTCACAGAGCGGGAGACAACAGCCTCGGCAGCTGATATCGCTTTTACATTGCAGACATGCAGGGAGCCTATGGAAGACAGACTTGCTGTTGTAGCTTCCGATTTGCCGGAACTTAAGGAGAAGCTGAGAACTTTCTGTACTGAAGGAACAATTGGAGAGGGCGTATACAAAGGCAATGTTACAAAAGATTTTGATAAAGTCTTTATCTTTCATGATCAAAAGATGAAAGATAAATTCCTCGAAGCGATGATGGAGACAAAGGACTTGAATCTTCTAGCAAAATTATGGTCTTTCGGGGCTGATATTCAATGGAGAGAGTTATATGAAGAGTATACCCCGCAAAAGGTCAAGCTTCCTTTATATCCATTTGCTGAGGAGTCTTACTGGGTGCCTCGAAATCAAAGCGCAATATTTCCGGAAATATTGCCGCAGCAGTCTTCACTGCACCCGCTTCTGGATTCGAATGAATCTACTCTGGAACAGCAGTTTTTTAAAACGACATTAAGAGAAAAAGAGATTTGGTTAAAAGACCACATCGTAAAAAACAAGAGCATTCTCCCGGCAGCTGCTTTTCTTGAAATGGCATGCGCAGCGGGAACGCGGTCATATCGAAAGAAAGAGGTCACTCGTTTAAAAAACGTGATATTTGCAAGACCGGCCATGCTTTTGCAAGAGAGCCTGACCATTTACACTCACGTTTCCGTAAAAGACGGCAAAATATTATTTAATATGTCATCTGACGAGGATGCTGCTGTAAGGAATGGATTTGTGACGGGGGAATTAGATTATGATCATCATTACGGTGATGATGATATAGAGAATATCGACAGACAAGAGATGATAAACAGAAGTGCTTTTGTCCGTGAACAAGATGAATGTTACAAGTATTTTCGGGAAAACGGGTTCCTGTATGGGCGCGCTTTTCAGCCGATTCAACGTTTATGGGGCGGAAAAACAGAAGCGGTTGCACACTTATTGCTGCCAAAAGAAGCCGCATATGCTCTTGAAAATTATACATTGCATCCGTCTTTAATTGATGGGGCTCTGCAATCTTTGTTCGGGATTACGGACGGAAGAGAAGAGGCATCTGTTTATGTTCCTTTTTCAATAGGAGAGATTACGATTCGGAAAAAAGTTTCAGCAGAATGCTGGGCTTATGCGCGTAAAACAGGCCAAAAAGGTCAATCCGAGCTTATTTACGATATTCAGCTGCTTAATGAACAAGGAGAAAGACTTGCAGGTTTGAAGGATGTAACCATTCGTAAAAAAGAAACGTTTTCCGCGGAGGCACAGACTCGTGCAACAGCGGATTCCAATGGAAAGAACGAGAGAGTAAAAGAGCTTCTCAGACAATTAAAAGCGGGCGAACTGACTGCCGAAGAAGCAGATTATGCGCTGGAGCGTATGCAGGATTAGTTTATCATTTTGCGGAAGTGCCATTTGTAAAGGGGATGAAGATTTTTATGAAAGAAGCCCGTCATATTAGAAAAAAAGTACTTTCTGACATAGAAAGCGGCAACATTTCTTTGGAAGAAGGAGTAAAGCGGATACAGCAGCTTGGTTTTCATTCCGCAGGGGTTAACGGACAGGCGATATATTATCAGACGGTCTGGCAGCGGACAGATCTCAGCATTCATGTAAAAGGCGGCCGGCGTGAGGGCAGCCTTTTATTATTTGATAAAAATGAAGATGTGAGTAAAGAACTTGCTGCATTGCATGATACAAGGGTTATTTTGGTTAAGCCGGGGAAAGAGTTTCGAAAAACCGGGGACGGTGTATTTGAAATCGACCCCCGCTCTGAAAAAGATTACATAAACCTGTTAGGATGGCTTATAGAAGAAGAGAAGTCAGATATACGGGAAGCGGTGCATTTATGGTCAGACATGCCGTTTGAAAAAACAGAGAGAGCAATTCGTGAACAATGCGACAGCGGAGTCTATTCTTTGTTTTTATTACAACAGGCGCTCTTCAAAAATAACTGCCGCAAACCGATCAAGCTGTTATATGGATATTTTTCGCACCTTTCCGGAGAACAGCCTCTTTACGCGGCGGCAAGCGGATTTTTGCGGACATTACAGCTGGAAAATCCGTTAATTTCAGCAAAAAGCATTGAAATGGAGCAGTCAATAGCAGCCGTTCACGCAGCTGATATCATACGCAATGAGCTGAGTGATTTCCAGCCTTCAGATGTAGAGATCCGTTATAAAGACATGCAGCGTTATGTCAAACAGCTCAAAACGTATGAACCCGAAAAAAATTCCGGAAGCGGAGATGTGCCGCTGAGAGAAAATGGAGTATATATTATCGCGGGCGGCGCGGGCGGATTAGGATTTACCTTTGCAGAATATTTGGCTTTTCAAACAAAATGCTGCCTTGTTTTAACAGGTAGATCTCCGCTTTCAGATCATATAAGAAAACAGCTGAGGCGATTGGAGGATGCCGGTTCTTCAGCTGTTTATGTTCAGGCTGATATTACCAATAAGGAAGAAGCCGAATATGTAGTCAAAAAAGCCAAAACTTCTTATGGAAAAGTAAACGGGGTCATTCAGGGCGCGGGAATCATCCGGGATTCTTTCCTTCTTAACAAGTCACGAGAGGAATTCGATCAGGTAATCAGACCGAAAGTATTGGGTACGATGTGGCTGAATGATGCTGTTGAGAAAGAAAATCCTGACTTTTTCATTTGCTTCTCCTCTACTTCCGCAGTGTTGGGAAATGTCGGGCAATCTGATTACGCGTTCGGAAACAGTTATATGGATCATTTCATGAATATGCGTTCTGCCCAGCATTCTGATACGATTTCTCTCTCTCTGAACTGGCCGCTGTGGAAAGAAGTCGGCATGCAAGTGGATGAGCGAACGGTAGAGACAATGAAAAAGGCGGGTTTTTATCCTTTAGAAAAAGAAGAAGGTAAAAAAGCGTTTGCCGTCGCATTGTCCTCCGGTTTTTCGCAATTTACTGTATTTTACGGAGATGAGCAAATTGACAATCATGTTCATCAATTATATGAACGAAAAGACAATATTCAGGCAGATGAAGGAACAGGGAGAAATATCGAATCATTTGATTCAGAGAAACTGACAGCTGAAACATCCGATTTTATCATAAAAATAATTGCTGCAGAATTCAGGATGCCTGCGGACAAAATAGATGCAGAAGAGGCATTGGAAAAATACGGACTTGATTCCGTTATGATTATCAATATGACGAATGAGCTTGAAAAACATTTCGGCGCGCTCTCAAAAACGCTGTTATTCGAATATCAGACTGCGGCAGAATTGTCACAGTATTTCGTTGAGGAGCACAGGGATACTCTTCTTCATAAACTCCGGTTAGGAGAAAACGGGAGCGGCACCCCATCTCAGAAGAAAAAAGATAATAAACAGACAGCCGATGTTAACGGGAAACAGAAAATGCAGATGAAAAATCAGGTGCAGCAGGAGAAGTATCATGACAATGATATCGCTATTATCGGTATCAGCGGACGTTACCCGATGGCAAATGATCTTGATACTCTGTGGGAAAACTTATTGAACGGTAAAGACTGTATAACTGAGATACCTGAGGATCGGTGGGATTCGAGGCTGCACTATCAGCCTGCGGCGGGCGACGAAGTAAAAAACCAAAGCAAATGGGGTGGATTTATTGACGATGTGTATCATTTTGATCCGTTGTTCTTTAATATTTCTCCTGCCGAAGCTGAATTAATTGATCCGCAGGAAAGACTGTTTTTAGAGACGGTTTGGCACACCATAGAAGATGCCGGGTACGCAAAGAAAACGCTTGAAAGAAAAAACGTCGGTGTTTTTGCAGGGGTTATGTACGGCCAATATCAGCTGTACAGCGTTGGTCACGAAGCGGCCGTTTCTTCCTCATATGCATCAATCGCAAACCGGGTATCCTACTTCTTTAATTTCAGCGGGCCAAGTATTGCTTTGGACACGATGTGTTCCTCATCATTAACGGCTGTTCATTTTGCCTGTGAAAGTTTAATCAGGAATGAATGTGAAATTGCAATTGCAGGAGGCGTCAATTTATCCATTCATCCTCATAAATATGAACTCCTGACTCAAGGCGGATTTTTATCCAGTGATGGCCGGTGCAGAAGCTTCGGTTCAGGAGGAGACGGCTATGTGCCGGGAGAAGGGACAGGTGCCGTGCTGCTGAAACCGGTAAAAAAGGCTATTGCCGACGGTGATCAGATTTATTCAGTTATTAAGGCAACAGCGATCAACCATGGTGCTAAGACGAATGGATATACCGTGCCGAATCCAAAAGCTCAAAGTGAGGTCATTACGAGAGCCTTAAAAAAAGGATGTATTGATCCAAAAAGCATCAGCTATATAGAAGCTCACGGAACAGGCACCGCGTTAGGAGATCCGATTGAAATCACCGGCCTGACCAAAGCATTTTCAGGTGCCGAACGCGATAAGAAGACATGCGCGATCGGGTCGGTTAAATCAAATATCGGACATCTTGAGGCTGCTGCAGGCATAGCGGGCATTACGAAAGTTATTCTTCAAATGAAACATAAAACGATTGTTCCGTCACTGACTCATTCTGCTGAATTGAATGAGAATATACCGTTTCAAAAAACACCTTTTTATGTACCGGACAGAGCCGAAAAATGGGAGTCATCCGTTCCCAGGCGTGCCGGAATCAGTTCTTTCGGGGCAGGAGGAGCTAATGCCCATGTTATTTTAGAAGAATTTGCGGATGAAGCTATCTCTCCTCTCGCGGCTGAAGAACCTGAACAGCTTTTATTTGTTTTTTCTGCAAAAAATGCCGACAGGCTGGCAGAATATGCAAAACGCGCAAAAGAACAAATAGCAGCCAGAGATTATTCATTAGAAACACTTAGAAATACAGCATTTACTTTACAAACCGGGAGAGAAGAAATGCCGCACAGATTGGCTGTTATCGCCTCCACAAGAGATGAATTGCTTAAAGGGCTGACAGACTATACTCTCGGAAATGCGAGGGATCATATTTTTACAAGCGGCGAAGACACAACAGAAGCTCAAAGGACGAACAAAGCTGAAATTGAAGAAGCAGCCGCAAACAGGGATCTTGTGAAGATTGCTGAATACTGGGTTGGCGGTAATGGAGTAGATTGGCTGTCACTTTATAAAGATGTCACTTTGAGACGGGTATCAGCACCGGGATATCCATTTGCCAAAGAGCTATGCAGAATAGATGCGCAAAATACGGGAAGCACCCGGATGAACGTAAATAACGATCTGCATCCTTATATTTCATGCAATATATCTGATTTTAAAGCCCAGAAGTTTCTTATCAATGTAAGCGATACCGATTTGTATATAAAAACAAAGTATCAAGACAAGGAAATGTTTCCGTTTCTCAGCCAGATTGAAATGGCGAGAGCTGCCGGAGCGATGGCTTCAGGGAATCCGATTATTAAATTAACTGAGCTCTCCTTTAGAGAACCGATGTTACAAAGCGGAAGCAATGAGCAGATCCGGATTGTATTAACCCCGGATAATCAGGGTGCATCGTATTCTATAGAAAAACAGAGCGACTCATCCATTTATTCCTCAGGGCGGCTCAAATTAGAAGGCGGGGCGTACGAGAACGGAAATATTCATCTTGAGCCGTTCCTGTCTCAGGGCGCAGACCGTATACCGTACGAAGCGTTTTATCAGCGGCTTGCCGAATTCGGATACAGCTGCAGTGACAGTCTGAAAGCCGCAGAGCACTGCGTCAGCAGGAACGGACAGGTGCTTTTAAAGATAAAAGCAAAGGCCGGGCCGAAAGGGTGCATAATCAAACCGGAAGTGATTGAGAGCGCATATCAAGCCGTCGTATACCTTGCGGGGGAAAATGCCGGAGAGACCCCGGAAAATATTAAAGAATGTACGATTTTTGATCATGAGACTGAACCCGTTTATGTATATGCAGAACAAACTGAAGAAAGCGATTCGGCTTATGATGTGTATGTATTAGACAATGCCGGCGGGATTTTGATGGAACTGAGCGGGCTGGTTTTTGGCGAAAAGCCTAATAAAAATGTACGTTTTTATGAGCATGAGTGGGATCAAAAAAACCCTCTGATTGAAAAGAAAGATAGGGAGCCAAAAACAATTCTGGTTTTTGCAAAAGATGAAGCATTGGCTGAAGCTCTGACAAATCAATCAGACAGCCGTGTCATTCTCGTCACGCCGGATCAGCGGCAGACCGATCAAAATCTGCTGACATTCTGTATAAACCCGGAAGTGACGTCAGATTATATTCGTTTATTCGAAGAATTGGAGAAAAAGGGGTTTTCTCCTGATGTCATCTTGCACACGGGAGAAACATTTTACGCGGGTGACCGCCTTCTCAGCGGCCTGGAATCAATTTTTTATTTATTAAAAGCCCTGAGCGCCCGCAGTGACGCCTCTCTTTATCTTCATTCTCTGCTTCTTGTTCACTCTTTTAAAGAAGGCATGAATGATCCGTATACGGGCGCTCTTGCAGGCTGTTTAAAAACGGCAAATATGTTGGTGCCATCCGCAGAGAATGTGAAGTCAATCGGTTTTTCAGAACGTATATCAATTGAAAAAATGGCTGAATTTTTTCTTAACGAAATGGTTTCAGGCGTGGAACGGCAGGCGGAAGAAGTTAAATATATAAATGACAAGAGGTATGTTAAGACATTAAAGGAGTATGTATTCAATCATACAGAGCACTCTCATCAGCTGAAACAGAAAGGGATTTACCTCATAACGGGCGGTTTGGGCGGTCTGGGCCTGATTTTTGCAAAATATTTAGCCTCTCAGTATCAAGCAAAATTAGTATTGACGGGAAGATCACCGTTAACAGCTGATAAACGACATAACATTGACCGGCTGCAGGCGCTTGGAGGAGACGCGGTATATT
This sequence comes from Bacillus sp. ZY-1-1, assembly GCF_003047165.1. Taxonomy (NCBI): domain Bacteria; kingdom Bacillati; phylum Bacillota; class Bacilli; order Caryophanales; family Bacillaceae; genus Bacillus; species Bacillus sp. ZY-1-1. Next base: position 2,491,140 of record NZ_CP027061.1, on the reverse strand, counting down.
ATCAAGCTGATGCCGCAGATCAAAAGACGATGGGATGGGTCATAGAAGAAACGAAACGGACTTGGGGATCCATTCAAGGCGTTATTCATTCAGCTGGTCATGCCGATGATCGGTTATTTACAGAGATGAATCTGACTGATTTTACGGAAGGCATGACTGCTAAAATTGAAGGAACGGTATGCTTAGATGAATTAACGAAAGATGAGCCGCTTGATTTCTTTATCGTATTCTCTTCTATTTCTTCGGTCTTCGGAGATTTTGGACAGGTTAACTATGCGATGGGCAATTATTTTCAAGATCAATATATCAATTGGAGATCCGAACAGAGCAGCCGGCAAGAGAGACAAGGCAAGAGCATTTCGATTAACTGGCCGTTGTGGCGTAAAGGCGGAATGCATTTAAACAAAGAAGCTGAAGACGCATATCTTTCCGCATCCGGGTTTGATTATTTGGAAACGGAAGAAGGGATAGCGGCTTTTGAGACAATTTTGGCAAGTGACTGTCCGCAAATTTCGGTTGTTACCGGGGATGCTGGAACTACACCAGCAAAAAAAGATCTGCCGTATCAAAAAGTAAATACGCTTCCGGTTCGTCAAGAGGAAAGTTCTTATACAGGACCGGATTCTGCAGACAATGTCCTTGAAGAACTGAAGCAAATGGTATCGGAATTATTGAAAATTAACATTGAACAGCTGGATACGGCAGAGAATTTCGGCAATCTCGGCTTTGATTCTATCAGTTTGAAAACATTAGCTGTCAGACTGAATAAAAAATACAAGCTTAAGCTGACACCTGCCGTTTTCTTTACTTACAGCCATATAAAGTCTCTTTCAGAATTTCTAAGCAGTGAACTGCGTACTGTTGCAAAAGGGAATACAGATGCAGAAAAAAACATTTCTGAAAAAAGGAAAGTCGTGCACGCCGGGAAAACCGCAGGGAAAACCGTGAAGCCGCCGCGAAGTTTTCCGTTTGAAAAAAAGACAGCAAGACAGGCTGACCATCATCCGGAGAAGCAGCCGGTTGCCATTATCGGGATGAGTTGTGTTTTTCCGGGAGCAAAAAATGCAGATGAGTTTTGGATCAATTTAATCAATGAAAAAGATTCGATTCAGGAAATTCCCCCGGATCGATGGGATTGGAAAAAATACGCCGAAGGCAAAGGAAGCAGCGAAGTACATTCGAAATGGGGCGGATTTATCACAGATGCCGATAAATTTGATGAGGCGTTTTTCAATATTAATCCGCGGGAAGCAGAACTCATGGATCCTCAGCACAGAATTTATTTGCAGGAAACCTGGAAAGCGATAGAAGATGCGGGTTACAAAGCTTCAAAGCTGTCCGGCAAACATATCGGCGTGTTTACGGGCATTCAATTTAATGATTACCGCCAGCTGCTGATGAGGCATTCGGACGGGGCGCATGCGTTTGCGGGAACCGGAAACAGCCAGGCGCTCATCAGCAATCGTGTATCCCACTATTTTAATTTCAGAGGTCCGAGTGAGTCCATTGATACAGCCTGCTCAAGCAGTCTTGTAGCAATCCACAGAGCTGTGCGCTCGATTCAAAATGGCGAAAGTGAGCTGGCGGTAGCAGGCGGGGTTTCGCTGCTCTTAGATCCAGTCACGCATATGTATACCGATAAACTCGGTATTTTGTCTAGGGACGGCCGGTGTAAGACGTTTGATAAACTTGCCGACGGTTATGTCCGCGGTGAAGGTGCAGCTGTTCTGTTATTGAAACCATTGCAAGCGGCAATGAATGACAGAGACAATATTTACGGAGTCCTGAGAGGAACCGGAGAAAATCACGGAGGAAGATCTGCTTCATTGACCGCTCCGAACCCGGAAGCTCAGGCAGAACTAATAACGTCTGTTTACAAAAATGCCGATATTCCTGTTGATACGATATCTTATATTGAAGCACACGGAACCGGAACAGAACTGGGAGATCCGATTGAGATTGAAGGCTTGAAAAAAGCGTTTGGATCTTTTGAGCCGCATCCAGGAAAGAATCATGACCAATATTGCGGCATCGGTTCAGTAAAAACGAATATCGGTCATTTAGAGCCCGCCTCTGGAATGCCGGGGCTGATTAAAGTATTACTATCCATGAAGTATAAAACATTGCCTGCCACACTTCATGTCAAGGAGCTGAACCCTTACATTCAATTAAGCGGAACACCGTTTCATATTGTCAATAAAACTATGAAGTGGGCCAGATTAAAAGATCGAAAAGGAAATGAAATTCCGCGCCGCGCCGGAGTCAGTTCCTTTGGATTCGGCGGGGCAAATGCTCATGTCATCGTGGAAGAATTTGAATACGGACAAGATAAAGCAGTAACTGCCGAGCGGGATCAAATCATTGTTCTATCGGCCAAAACAAAGGAAAGGCTGATGGTTAAAGCCAAAGAGTTAACAACGTTTTTACATGAAGAACTATCAGTTCAATTCAGTCATCAAGAGGTGCAGGAACGTGATGTGCAAGAGGCGGTTCGGGAAGCGGCAGCGGGTATCCTGCGTTTAGATACCGCAAATATAGATGCAAAGACACCTCTTTCAGAATTCGGATTTGATCCGTTGGCTTATTCCGAATTAATCTCTTATATAAACCAAATGTACGGCACAGAAATATCACTAGATATATTTCAGGAATTAATGACCCTGAGTGAGCTGTGCCGCTATATCAGCAGCGTCCGGAATCGATCAGCTGATAAACCGTATAACGGCAATTTTAGAGAAAAGTCCGGAATCGGTCTTGAAGAAATAGCATATACGCTGCAAACCGGAAGGGAACCATTTGAATGCCGCCTTGCGATCACTTGCTCGAATACCGGAGATCTTCTTGAAAAATTAAACGGTTACATTCAGGGGAGCAGACTGCAAGGTGTTTATGAAGGAAATGTAACGGATTTTGATAGTCTGTACGCTCCTTTATTCGGCGGCCCTGAAGGTCATGCATATGTTCAATCACTGATTCAGCAAAACAAGCCGGCCAAACTGGCTCAGTTGTGGACGATCGGTTGTGAAATCAGCTGGGAAGACTTGTATGAGGAGGAACTCAAACCGGTTAAACGGCCTCTTCCTCTTTATCCTTTCAGCAAGAACAGACATTGGATTCCTTTAAATAAAGATGAAGCGCAGAAGGCTGAGGCTTTCTCGAACACTGAGCTTCACAACTCAAATAAAGATACAGCAGATGGAGAAATCATGTCGCTTCTTGAAAAAGCACAAACAGGTGAGATGAATACGAAAGAGACGTCAGAGCTGATAGAGGAGTTGCTTTTCCATGAATGAAAAAACAATGCAAATTGAGCAAATCGTGAAAAAGGTGAAAGAAGGCAGCCTGACGCGTGAAGAAGGGCTGGAATTAATTAAGAGTTTGGGGAAAACCCATCTATATGAAATGGTATGGGATAGACATGAATTTAAAGGCAGTGAAAAATTCCCGAATACGAAAGAGCCAATTATATTTTTTTGCAAAGACGACAGCATGTATACCGTAATGAAGAGACAGCTTGAAGGCTATGAGGCGCCTTTCATTTACGTGACTTCCGGCGAGCGTTTCGAAGATTGCCGGAACGGTCGTTTTAAAATGAACTTTGCAAATGATGAGGATTATGATGCGCTATGCGGGGTTCTGCGTTCTCAAAATATAAGACCCCGCCATATTATTCATTTTTTAGCTGCCGGGCTCTTCAAAAATACAGAAGATGCAATAAGAAAGCAGCTCAATAAAAGTCTGTTTTCCTTGTTTCAAATGTTTCAGGCCTTCATGGCGAACAAACTTTGTCCGAAAGCAGAAGTTTTGTATCTGTATGAAAATGCCGAGGGCGAGGTTCAGCCCATTTATAATGCGGTTGAAAGTTTTCTTAAGACCGTACAGGCCGAAAATCCGAATTTCACATGTAAGGCTGCAGAGCTGAAATCAATGTTTGACGAGCCGTTTACAAAGCAGCATATTGCAGATGTCATCTCTTTTGAATGGAACAATCAATGCAAGACGGACCACTTTACCTGTTATGAGCCGAGGCATTATTATAAAAGGCAGCTTAAAAGAGTAAAAAAAGAAGATGGGGAGAAACATAGTTTCAGTGTAAAAAAGAACGGTGTGTATTTAATTACGGGAGGAGCCGGAGGCCTCGGGTATCTGTTTGCGGAATATCTGGCGAAACAGGCGGAAGTCAAGCTGGTATTAACCGGGCGTTCTCCGGCATCCCGTGAAACGGCGCAAAAATTGAGCGCGCTTGAAAATCTCGGCGCTGAAGCCTTATATGTCCCGGCAGATATTTCAAAGGAAAAAGAGGCGGACGCGTTAATTAAGCACATTAAGCAGACATTCGGGGAATTAAACGGAATTTTGCACAGTGCCGGACTTGTTAAGGATGCATTTATCATAAAAAAAGCGAAAGAAAGCATAGAAGAAGTTATAGCGCCTAAAGTATTCGGAACCGTTTGGCTGGATAAAGCAGCTGAGGAAGAGCCTCTTGATTTCTTCGTTATGTTTTCATCCCTTTCGGCCGTTCTGCCTAATGCGGGTCAGAGCGACTACGCCTTCGCTAACGGATGTATGGACGGATTCACCCAGTATCGAAGCATGAAAGGACGTCCCGGGAAAACACTTTCTATTAATTGGCCTTTATGGGATGCGGGGAATATGACAGTTGGTCCGGCAGAGCTGCAGGCTTTAAGACACACGGGGCTGGAACTTTTATCTGCCCAAGCAGGGCTTGCCGCTTTTCAGGACAGTATGAGCCGTTCTGCTTCTCAGCTGGCTGTTATCAGCGGAGACAAAGATAGAATAAGTGAATTACTCTCAACTGACCATAAAAAGATAGAGACTGTGCCTGAAAACAACAGTCTGCCGCAATTAAATGAAAAAGATCTGAAAAAGCAAACGATCCGTCTATTGACAGAGATCGTCGGTGCGGAAACGGGAAGACCGGCGGACAGCATTTTACCCGAGGATACATTTGACCGTTACGGAATTGATTCTCTAACAATTTTAGGTCTTAACTCCCGTCTCGAAAAGTATTTTGGAAGAGTGTCTAAGACTCTTTTCTTTGAATACAGCAGTGTTGAAGAGCTGTCAGAGTATTTTCTTGAACACTATCAACATGAGTTGAAGAAGGCGTTTTTACCGGCAGCCGAACAGCGAATTGATCATTCGGCGCCGGCGAAACGGGAGAAGCTTTCCGTTTCCCGTATACCATCCGCACCTTCCGAGGAAGATATTGCAATTATCGGTATAGCCGGCCGCTACCCGATGGCGAAGGATGTGGAACAGTTTTGGGAAAATATTTCTTCCGGAAAAGATTGTATAACGGAAATACCGAAAGAGCGCTGGGATTTTCGGAAATATTATCACACAGGTGACAATGCCCGTCATGACAGCAAATGGGGAGGTTTTATAAAAGACGCTGATAAATTCGATCCGCTGTTCTTCTCAATTTCGCCTCGTGATGCCGAGTTAATTGATCCTCAGGAACGGTTATTTTTAGAGACAGCATGGCACACGTTTGAAGATGCGGGTTACACAAAGAAAAAGTTGAAACGGCATAAGACAGGGGTATTTGTCGGCGTCACCTACAGCCACTATCAGTTATTTGCAGCCGGTGCTTCAGATGATGAGGGACGTCAGGCGCTCTTGTCTTCTTATTCGTCTATCGCAAACCGGGTGTCATATTTCTTTGACCTGCACGGACCCAGCCTTGCAATTGATACAATGTGTTCTTCTTCACTTTCTGCTGTTCATTTTGCATGTGAAAGTTTAAAAAGGGGAGAATCCACCCTCGCCATAGCCGGAGGAGTGAATTTATCCTTACACCCGGATAAATATACTTTACTTTCACAAAATCATTTTGTTTCAAGCGATGGGCGCTGCAGAAGCTTTGGAGCGGGAGGAGACGGATATGTGCCGGGAGAAGGAGTCGGGGCCGTTCTTTTGAAATCGCTTTCTGCCGCAAAGGCTGACGGGGACAGGATTTACGGTGTGATTAAGGGAACATCTGTAAATCACGGCGGAAAAACAAATGGATACACTGTGCCAAATCCAGGCGAGCAGGCAAACGTCATCAGTGAAACTCTTGATAAGGCGGGGATTGATGCAGACAGCATAAGTTATATTGAAGCGCATGGCACAGGGACATCTTTGGGAGACCCGATTGAAATTTCAGGTTTAACCAAAGCTTTGCACAGCTCGAAAAGCGATTATCGTTGTGCAATTGGTTCGGTTAAGTCAAATATCGGACACCTAGAGGCCGCGGCGGGAATTGCTTCTATCACAAAAGTGCTGATGCAAATGAAGTATAAACAGCTTGCTCCTTCCCTTCATTCCGATAACTTAAATCCTAATATTGATTTTGAGGAAACACCGTTTTACGTGCAGTCTGAATTGACCGATTGGGAGACGCCGCAAAATCAAGCCAGAAGGTCGGGTATCAGTTCGTTCGGCGCTGGAGGATCTAATGCCCACATTATCATCGAAGAGTACAAGAATGAAGAAAAGATGGAAACGGTACAGAGCAACAAGACGCAAATTATTCTGCTTTCTGCCAAAAATGAAGAACGGCTCAGACTCTTGATTGATGCATATATAAAAGAACTGGAGCCAAAAACGTCACTAGCTGATGCCGCGTACACTTCGCAGACCGGGAGAAACGCTATGGAAGAGCGGCTCGCTGTTGAGGTTAGCAGCATTGACGATCTTCGCGATAAGCTGACGATGTATTTGCGGTCAGATCATAAGTTAAACGGTTTATATAGGGGAAACGCCCGCCGAGGCGCCGGTCAAAAGAATGCCCTGTCAGCCGCTCACTTTGAAAATGCAAGAGATATGGCCATTCACTGGGTGAACGGAGGAGACGTTGAATGGGAAGAGATGTACACTGCGGAATTACCGAAGCTTATTTCTCTTCCTGCATACCCTTTTGAACGGAACAGATATTGGGTGCCTGCCGCAAAAGCAGCACAGAAACAGAAAACAGGTGTACCGCAGAGTCTGCCCCATGCACCGACTGACTTATCATTTGATGTATTAAAAAAATCGTGGAAAAAACAAAAGGCTGCGCCTTCCGCTTTTACGAAAGGACAGGTGATGATCCTGGCTAATAGTGAAAGTGAGCGGCTTGCATTCGAATTGTTTGATTCAGATCCTCTGATTGAACCCGCTGTCATTTGCGCAGATAACTGGGATCATTCGGATGGGGAAGCCAAAAAAACGGCTCTAGCAGTCATAGAAGAAAATCCGGAAATCATCGGCATGATTGACCTGTCAGATTTGCGGAGTAATCAAAACGGGGCACGCACCGGCACAATCGGGAAGCTGATACTGCTGCAGGAAATCATAAAGACACGTAAACAGCTTTTCGTTTTACATGTGACAAGAGGGCTCCAGACATTTCTGAATGACAAGCCGTCATTAGCCGGAGCCGAAACAGCCGGACTATATAAAATGCTGAGCGCGGAGTATCAAAAGATAAAATCAAAAACAATAGATGTAGACGGGCATGTCGGGACTGCGGCGGAACTGAGACAGGTAATCACAGATGAAGCTTGCGCTGACGGGCTGTATAGTGAAATCTGCTACCGGAACGGTGAACGTTATATTCCATACGTCGAGAAATTACATGCGGCGGAAATAAACCGGAAACTATCCGGTCTGCCGGTATGCCGTACGGATCAAACCTTGGTTATTACAGGGGGAACAAGAGGGATCGGAGCAGAACTTGCCAGACATTATGCCGGCAAGGGAGTCAAAAAACTTGTGCTGATGGGAGTAACCGACCTTCCGGAATCTGATAAAATAGCCGGCATGTTAGAAGACACCGATGAAAAGTCACCTCTTTTTTCGAAATTACAACTGCTGCATGAGTTGGATCAAAAGGGAGTTCAGGTGGAAGTGTATGCAGGGCCGCTCACGGAAAAAGAAAAATTACATCGCTTCTTTTCAGAGGTGCGAATGAAGTTCGGCAAAATCGGCGGGGTGATTCATTGCGCTGGTGCAGCCAATCATTCGAATCCGGCTTTTATTCATAAATCTGATCAAGAAATAAGAGAAGTATTTGAGCCAAAGGTGCAGGGGATGCAAGTACTTCATGACGTTTTTATTGATGACGAACTTGATTTCTTCATTTTGTTTTCATCTGTTGCGAGCGCTTTTCCTTTATTAGGCGCCGGAACAAGTGACTATGCCGCGGCTAACGCTTTTATGGATTACTTTGCGGCGTATCAGCATGCAGCCGGCAAAACATATTATCAATCAATTAACTGGCCGAGCTGGAAGGACATTGGGATGGGCGAGGTGACAAGTCCATCATATCAGGCACTCGGTTTACTTTCACACTCAACAGAAACAGGTATTTCCATGCTGGATGAAATCATGACGATAAACGGATATCCATGCCTTATACCGGCAAAGACACATCCGGAGAAATTCAAGCTGCAGCAGCTGCTTCAGACAAGAATTCAAGCTGCTAAAAATAACCCGGATGCTGAGGAAAAAGTGGTCTCTGGTCATGGAGACAATGAAGCTATGATCAGGAAGTTAATGGAGATTTTTTCCGCGGAGCTGAAAATACCTTACGGGAATTTAGATCAGGATACGTCTTTTGCGGATTACGGAGTTGATTCAATCTTACTGGTTCAGCTTGTCAAAAAAGCGGAAGAAGCATTTCAAATAAAAATTGAACCTTCGGCTTTTCTGGAGTATCCGAGTTTTTCACAACTGGGCGTCTATTTGAACGAGTTATTTGCAAGTGAGGGGATCAGTCCTCAAATTGATTCAGAAAACATTGAGGTTCGGAATAAAGAGCAACATATAAATCAAAATGCTCCCGAAGTACGGGACAGCGGATCTCAAATGCAACCAACCAGTCTGAACCAAATCGCAATTATCGGAATGGGCTGTGAGTTTCCGGATGCTCCGGACACAGAAACGTTCTGGAGAAATTTGAAGAAAGGACAAAATAGTGTCCGTGAAGTCCCGGCGTCGCGATGGGATATTTCTTCATACTACTCTGACACCTATGAAAAAGGAAAAAGTATCAGTAAGTGGGGCGGATTTCTTCAAGATATTGAGTCTTTCGATCCCGCGTTTTTTAATATGAACAAAAGTGAGGCATCAGAGCTTGATCCGTTAATCAAAAAATGCCTTGAGGTCAGCGTCCAGACATTGAGAGACGGCGGCTATACAAAGGAAGAAGTATCAAACAAAGAAGTCGGCGTTTTCATCGGTTCGCGCACCGGGACGTTTATGTCCAAAATAGGTTCCCCTTCAAAAAATACGATCGTGGGTATAGGACAAAATTTCATAGGCGCGCATATCTCACACTTTTTTAATCTGAAAGGACCGAATCTGGTTGTAGACACGGCTTGTTCTTCTTCATTGGTCAGCGTCCATCTCGCTTGTCAAAGCCTGATGTCAAAAGAGTCAGATATGGCAATTGCGGGCGGGGTTGACATTTTGCTGGATCAAAAGCCTTACGTCATGCTGAGTGAGGCTCGGGCGCTTTCACCTGAAGGAAAATGTCATACATTTGATGAGAAGGCAGATGGATTTGTACCGGGAGAAGGATGCGGCGCAGTCCTTTTAAAAAGACTTGATGACGCCCTTGCCGAAGGTGACAGAATTTACGCGGTAATTGACTCCTCCGCGGTTAATAATGACGGACAGACAATGGGGATGACAACACCTAATCCGAAAGCGCAAAGCGCAGTGATAAAAAAAGCCCTGAAAAAAGGCGGAATTGATGCAGATACTCTCAGTTATGTCGAAACGCATGGCACCGGTACGATGATAGGAGATCCGATTGAATTAAAAGCGCTGACTGAAGTGTTCCGGGAGGTTACGGAAGAAACGCAATTTTGCGGAGTAGGCAGCGTAAAAACGAATTTCGGACATTTAATGAGCGCAGCGGGGATAGCGAGTATTATAAAGGTTGCCTTATCCATAAAAAATCAGATGCTCCCGCCGACACTACATTGTAAAACGCCAAATCCGCGTTTTAAATTTGATCAGTCGCCTTTCTTTCCGAACACGTCTTTAAAAGAATGGCGTCCCAGAAAAGGGGTTTTGAGAGCCGGAATCAGTTCTTTTGGATTCGGGGGCACGAACGCACATATGATATTGAGCGACAGCCATCTCACGTTAGGATATGGAGAGACAAAAAGACACCCGCTTTCTCCGGTTATATTCAATAAGGAACAATGCTGGATCGACAATGGAGAAGCTCCAGAAAAGGAAGAGTCAGAATTGCTGATTCCTTTACTTGATTTCAAAGAATTATAAAGAAAAGAAAAGGAATGAGACAGGTGGCCAGTAATCAAAACTATCAGTTCACATTAACAATTAAACATACGGACTATATTGTCAGGGATCACCGGGTGCATGGCACCCGGATTATACCCGGTGTCACATTTTTAGATATGATATACCGTATGGCGCTGAGTAAAGGTTTGCCTATTGAAGAACTCGAGTGTCAGAATATTTTGTATTTGGAACCTGTAGCAACATCGGACACCTTTGACAGAGAAATCCGCATCCGTTTTCAGGGATTGGAACAGGGATGGGAAATCCAGGCGAAGAGCAGAAAGGTAAAAGATGACCGGATTCTGGATGAAAGCTGGGATGAGAATATGAACTGCAGGCTCATGCAGAAATTCCCGGAAAGCATGAGTTCAATTCATATCGATGAAATCAAACATGCCTCCGTCCGTGAAGCCGATATGGAGATATGCTATGACTATTTAAAAAAGGTTGATATAGAGCATTTTGAATTTATGAAGAGTCTGGGGAAGGTTTATGCGTCTGATCATTCTGTACTTGCAGAGTTGTCGCTCAGCCAAATTGCCAAACAATATACCGGCTATTTTCAATTGCATCCCACTTTTCTTGATGCGTCTACCATCATATCGATCCTTTATCAGGCATGTCCCGAATATTTTACACAAGGATCTCCGGCAAGCCGGATGAAAACGTATATTCCCATTCATATTGAATCTTTCCGTATGACGAAGCGCCTGGAAGACAGGTGTTATGTGTACATAGAGAAGCAAGACCAAAATCATGATTCAGGGGATGTCATCCAAGTCAGTTACGGTTTGTACGATGCACACGGGGAGATGATCGCTTATTTTACACGGCTGTCTGTGAAACATATTCGCTCAAAAGATTTAATTGAAAATCTGAAGCAGACTCGTTTAGAAACTGAAGCGGCTTCTCAGCCAAAAGACGGCCTGATGAGAAAAGATTCAATCATAGATCGAAGCGAAAGCATTGAGACACACCTTAAAGAATTAATATCCGGGGTTTCAAATATAGATCTGCGTGACATAAGGACAGACATTGGTTTTTATGAACAAGGCCTGGATTCCGCTTCTTTGCTTGCCATTGTCAAAGAACTTGAAAACAAAACAGGGGAACAGCTGTATCCTACACTCCTGTTTGAGCAGAAAACGATCCGGGAACTCGCCGCGTATATTAAAGAAAATCAAAAAATGTCCAGTTATTTCTTAACGCAAAATCAACCGGCTGAAAAGCCTGACATGAAAGAAAGTAAGAACGAAAATCTTTCCGCTCTTATAACAGAAGGAGACATTCAGCAGCTGATCGCAGACATCAAAGGGACTGCCCCTGAAACACTCTCTGTGGTAAAAGGTTTTTATGAACAAGGCCTGGATTCCGTCACACTTATGCAAGCCGTAAAGGCATTGGAGGAGAAAACAGGCAGGGAACTGTACCCTACTTTATTGTTTGAGTATCCGACGATTCAAAAACTTGCAAATTATTTTGCGGAGAGCGGCGAAAAGACTTCCGTTGACAAAGACCTCCCTCTACATCATGGAGAGAATCATACGGCTCTGACCTATTTAACGCCGTATTGGAGACAAAAGGCTGCCGCTTGGGACCCGCATTGCGGAAATAAAAAGAAAAGAACATGTCTGCTGTTTCAATATGACAGAGAGCTTTTTCATTTTATGCGGGAAAATGCTGAAAATGGATTCGAAAATACACAGATCATTCTCGTTTTATCAGGGAATCGTTTCTCCTATCACGGAGACGGTGTTTATGAGATAGATCACAGGGAGGAAGCCCACTTTGACAGGCTTGCAGCTGATCTGAAAAAAAGGGGGCAAATGCCCGACACCGTGGTGTACGGGTGGCCGGAAGGATCATTTGCCGACCCGGAAAAAATAAGTGAACAGCTTTATAAAGGGGCTTACCCGCTATTCTTTTTCAGCCGGGCATTGATGCGCAGCAAGGCGGAAAAAAAGGTTGTATCGCTTTTCCTTTATCCGGCGGACCATAAAAATGATCAGCCGCTTTACGCTTCAGTCCATGGCGCAGGGCAGTCTATTTTGCTTGAGAACCCGAAACTGGCCCTTAAGACAATCGGGATATCAGTTTCAGACAAGACATCGTTGCCGGCTCTTACAGCTGAAATCATCAGATGCGAATCAACTGAAGCGCATCCGGGAGAAACCGATCTTTATTATGAAGGAAATGTGCGCTGGGTCCGTGCCTTACGGGAAGCGGAACCGGCTCAAAACTCAAGTTTCTCCTTTAAAGAAAACGGAGTATACATGATTACAGGAGGGGCCGGCGGCTTAGGCCTTATATTTGCAGAACATATCGCAGCGCAAACGAAAGCCAATATTATTTTAGCGGGCCGTTCTGAACTGACGGAAGACAAAAAGAACAAAATCAGCCGAATGAAAGCAGGCGGTTCTTCCGTTCAATATATAAGAGGAGATTTTTCAGATAGCCGCGATGCAGAGCGAATCATAAAAACTATTAAAAGGAAATTCGGAGAAATCAACGGTGTGATACACAGTGCCGGTGTGACGCACGACGCTTTATTGATTCAAAAATCAAAAGATGAAATTCAGGAAGTGATCGCTCCGAAAATAAATGGGACGGTCTTATTGGACAGCTTGCTGCAAACCGAACCTTTGGACTTCTTTGTGATGTTTTCATCAAGCAGCTCGATGTACGGGAATATCGGACAGACGGATTATGCATTGGCTAACCGGTTCATCGATCTTTTTGCTGAGTGGCGTGAAGGAATGAGGCGGAAAAAAGAACGCTCCGGCGTCTCAGTAGCCATCGGCTGGCCGCTATGGGAAGACGGCGGCATGAAAGTGGATAAACAAACTGAAAAATGGATGAAACAAAAAATCGGTATGGTTCCCCTTAGTAAAACCAATGGGATCAAAGCTTTTCAAGATTCACTCTCTCTGAACGCATCACAGCTGATCGTGTTTGAAGGTGACAAAGAAAAATTGGAATCTGCACTTCAAGATACCTTCATGGTGGATGAAAGCCGTGAGATCCAAATAAATGAAACAGCTGATACAAGGCATCAAGACATTGCCATTATCGGTTTAAGCGGAAAGTATCCGATGGCTGAAGACTTACCTGAATTTTGGGAGAATTTAAAGAGCGGAAAAGATTGTATTACAGAAATCCCGCCTGACCGCTGGAATATAGATGATTTCTTCAGCGAAGACAGAGATATGAAAGGGAAGTCTTACAGCAAGTGGGGAGGTTTTATCAGCGGAGCCGATCAATTTGATCCGCTTTTCTTTCATATTTCCCCACGGGAAGCAGAACTTATGGATCCCCAGGAAAGGCTCTTTTTAGAAACGGCCAAAAATTGTTTTGAAGACTCAGGGTACCCGAGAAACATGCTGGAAAAGATGAAAGTCGGTGTATTTGTCGGTGCAATGTGGGGCCAATATCAACTATTTGAAGGAGAAGAAAACGGAGCGGCTTTCTCGCCGGCTTCCGTCTATTCTTCAATTGCCAATCGGGTGTCTTATTATTTTCATTTAAAAGGTCCGAGTTTGGCTCTGGATACAATGTGCTCTTCATCATTGACCTCTATTCATTACGCATGCCAAAGCATACATTGCGGAGAGAGCGATATGGCATTAGCCGGCGGAGTGAATTTGTCAATACATCCGAATAAATATAAGTTCCTCAGCATGGGACAGTTTCTATCAAGTGACGGCAGATGCCGGAGTTTTGGAAAAGACGGAAGCGGTTACGTTCCCGGTGAGGGAGTCGGAGCCGTATTGTTAAAACCATTGAAAAAAGCAATAGAAGATCAAGATCAAATATACGGCGTGATTAAGGGAAGCGCCGTTAACCATGGAGGAAAGACGAGCGGGTATTCCATACCGAATCCGGATGCGCAGGCGGAGGTCATTTCAGAAGCGCTTCGTAAAGCTGACATTGAACCAAACACCGTCAATTATATTGAAGCGCATGGAACAGGGACATCATTAGGCGATCCGATTGAAATTCAAGGACTCAAAGATTCCTATCAATTGAACCATCCTTGCGCCATCGGTTCGGTGAAATCCAATATCGGACATTTAGAATCTGCGGCAGGAATCGCTGCGGTAACGAAAGTGCTTCTCCAAATGAAGAATAAGCAGCTTGTTCCTTCTCTGCATTCCGATATTGTTAATCCGTTTATAGATTTTGATCAGGTTCCTTTTCAAGTCCAGCGGAAAGCGGCTGAATGGAATATTCCGCAAAACAGCCATGCTGTTCATCCTTTGAGAGCCGGGGTAAGCGCTTTTGGGGCAGGAGGAACAAACGCGCATCTAATATTGGAAGCGTATGAGCCGCCAAAAGCTTTTGATCATCAAAGCGGCCGAGTGATCTTTGTTTTATCGGCTCAAGACAAACAACGGCTGATAAAATATGCAAAGGTTATGGCTGATTTTCTATCAGAAAATGAATCGAAGGATAACAATCATAAACTGCGTCTTCAGGATATTGCCTATACACTTCAGACGGGACGCGATCATATGGAAGAACGGCTGGCGATAGTGGCAGATTCCGGGCAGGTCATTGCTGAAGAGCTTTCAGCTTATATCAGGGGTGAAAAAAGCAGCTTGAGCCATACCGGTAATACATTCGAATCAGAAGTTCACAATGAAATGCCTCACGTTTGTTCAGATTACGCCGAAGCAGCATCCAAATGGGTAAATGGAAGAAAGATAGATTGGGAGACTTTTGAGGTGAATCGGAATGCCCGCAGGATTTCTATTCCGGGACAACCGCTGATCAAACAGCGGTATTGGATAGCGGAAAAAGGGGAAGCACTTGTTTCAGCGGATGTGAGTAAGACGGGTCACCCTTTCTTGGGGAGTAACACGTCCGATTTTCATCAGTTCAGTTTCACGAAAAAAATCAGCCGTAATCATCCGTTCGCACTAAGTCTGTCTGAAGGAAACGTGTCCTTTTTCCCTTATGCATCTTTGGCTGAAATGGCTATCGTCAATGCAGCGGCGGCATTTGGACAACCAGTTCAAACATTGACCGATTTATTGTGGAACGAAAGCATGAACGGAATGACAGATATACGGGAACTGATGATTACGCTGACGCCTGAGCGTGACTTTGCGCGGTTTGACATATATGCAAACACAAAAAATGAGAATAAAGTACGACTTGCCAGCGGAAATGCGCATATGGTTAAGCCTGAAAGCGGTATGCTTCCTGAAGCGCTTGATATTGCTGAAGTCAAATCAGAAATGACTGAACATCCGGCTGAAGCGCCTTTTGTCATTGAATCAGCGAAAAACAGTGACGGAATGCTGTCGCTTCATTCAATGCCGGATGAGCTTTATGCAAAAAGAGAAAATTTTACGATTTCTCCTGAAGCGCTTGAGTCCGCGATTCAAGCCAGTGCATTTTTTGTCAGCGGAGAAACCTTCCCGGAATTGATCGGAATGGGAGCGGCGGATGTCTATCAGCCTCTCGCTCAAAATTTTTATGTTTATACTCAAAAAGTGAACAGGCAGAACAGCCGTGATGTAACGTGTCATATGACATTTACAGATGGAAACGGAAGCATTCTGGCGGAGTGCAGAGATGTGAGATTCAGATATGGTCATGAAAAAGACACTGTTCAGACGGACGATGAACTCATTCGTCTCCTGCGTCAATTGGAAACCAATGGTATTGATCAGAAGGCTGTATTGAAACAATTAATGGGGGAAGAATGATGAACGGAAAACGTGAACAAATCAGCGATATTCTTGATCTGATTCAAACAGGACAAATGTCGGCTGACGAAGGCTATGCCCGTGTGACATCCATTCAGAATCAAAAATCACGGGCATCGAACCATCCTCTTTTATATTACAAGCCGGAATGGACAGAATCGTTCATTCCGAGTACGAAGAGCGTACCCTTGACGGGATTGCTCCTGATTTTTGCAGAAAATGAACGGCAAATACAAGAATTGAGCGGTTTGTTTAAGGACTGCACTCTCTTGTTTGTCATCCGCGGAGAAGAATTTGCTGTTTTACATGATGATACGATTTGTATGAACCACGTGAAAAAAGACGATTATCTAAAGCTGTTCCGATACATTCATGATCATTATCAGCCGCCCGAAAAGATTCTTCACTTGTGGTCTGATTCTCAGGCTGACATGAGTAAGGGAGGTATACAGAAACAATTGGAAAACGGATTGTTTTCTCTTCTGTATATTACACAGGCGCTGATTGAATTAAAATGGAAAAAGATAATAAAACTGACGCATATTTTTCAAACTCAGAATAAAGAACAACTGCCGCTGCATCATGCTCTCGGCGGATTGGTGAAAACCGTTCACCAGGAACACCCCAATTTTCACTATCAGATTATCAATATCACTCAATCAGAGGGTGCGGGAGCCGCTCTTCCAGCAATAGCTGATATATATCAGAGAGAGTGTGACGAAAAACGGGATATCCACTTTGAAGTGCGCTATGAAAACGGCAGACGTTTTACGAAAAGCTATAATAAAGCCGGCTCATTCGATTTAACCCAGCCGCTGAAACATCATGGGAATTATCTGATTACAGGAGGCCTGGGCGGTCTCGGTTATATACTGGCAAAACATCTGTCGGAAAAATGGAAAGCGAATCTCATATTGACAGGGCGCTCTGATTTAACTGAAGAGCAGAAAAAAAAGATCGAATATTTAAGAAGCTCAGGTTCAACAATTGAATACATCCGATCTGATGTTTCAAAACAAAGTGATGCTGAACGGATGTTTGCTTTTGCAAAAGAGCAGTTCGGCACCTTGCATGGAGTATTTCACAGTGCCGGCGTACTCCGTGACTCTTTTATCTTAAGAAAGACAAAAGAAGAAATGGATCAAGTCACAGGTTCGAAAGTTTATGGCACGCTCTGGCTGGCGGAAGAAATCAAAAAAATGAAAGTTGAATTACTTGTCTTGTTTTCATCCACATCGGCAGTCTTCGGATCAGCCGGCCAATGTGACTATGCTTTCGCCAATGCCTTTTTGGATCAGTATGCAGCAGTTATGACCGCAAAAGAGTCTGCCGAAAGGGTGGTGTCAGTCAATTGGCCGCTATGGACTTCCGGCGGGATGAATATTGACGATGAAGGAATATCCTACATGAAACAGGAACTCGGCCTTGACCCGCTAGATGACGGTGACGGAATACAGGCTCTGGAGAACAGCTTGTGTCAATCATCTGAACAGCTGATTGCCCTGAAAGGCCGAAAAGAAAAGATTGAGGATGTGCTGAAGCGTGCCGGCACAATCAGCTTACATTCAGACCAGCAGGAAGATGCCGATTTGCAAAGCGATGAATTAAGACAAAATATCATCAGCTATCTAAAAAATATAATGTCCGAAGAATTAAAATTACCGGCCTCACTCATAGATGAAAAACAATACCTGGAGAAATACGGCATTGATTCAGTGATGATCATGCGTCTGACCAAAAAGCTGGAGCAAAGTATCGGCAGATTGTCGAAAACATTATTTTTTGAATATCATTCCATATCGCAGTTAGCCGAATATTTCCTGAGTCATCACGGCGAACGAATGATGAAACTGCTGAACCCGGCCGGCAAATCTGAGCTTGTTTCATATGAAAAAAAGCAAAAAAGAAAACCAGTGGAAACAAAAGCGCCGGCACGCTCTGAAGGAGAAGGTTCAAAAGAGCACATTGCGGCCGATCCCCTTTCTGCTGATATAGCCATTATCGGTGTCAGCGGCAGATACCCGGGTGCGGAAAACATCAGAGAGTTCCAGAATGTGCTGATGAATGGACGGGATTGCGTAAGCGAAATTCCTGATGACCGGAAGGAAATGCTCGAGGGAAGCTGCTATAAGTGGGGAGGTTTTCTGAAAAATCCAGACCGGTTTGATCCTTTATTTTTCCGGATATCACCGAAAGAAGCGGCTTTTCTTGATCCTCAGGAACGTCTCTTTCTAGAGACGGTGTACAATACCATAGAGGATGCGGGTTATAAACCTTCAGATCTGACCCGCAAAAAGGTCGGAGTATTTGCAGGCGTCACATATGGAAGCTATCAATTTTTCGGCGTTGAAGAATCACTTAAAGGAAATGAACTGGCCGTCGGGTCTCCATTTTCTGCAATAGCAAACAGAATATCGTATTTCTTTAATTTTAAGGGGCCGAGTATGGCGGTGGATACAATGTGTTCATCCTCTCTTAACGCCATTCACTTAGCCTGTGAAAGTATACGAAGAGGAGAAAGCACACTTGCTGTTGCGGGCGGAGTCAATCTTACGCTTCATCCGAATAAATATACATTATTAAATCAAAGCCGCTTCTTTGCAAGTGATGGCCGATGCCGTACATTCGGCGAGGGCGGTGACGGTTATGTACCGGGAGAAGGAGTGGGCTCCGTACTTTTAAAGCCGGCGGCGGAAGCGGTAAGGGACGGAGATCATATTTATGCGCTGATTAAAGCGACAGCGGTCAATCACGGAGGGAGAACAAACGGTTTTACGGTTCCTAATCCAAATGGTCAGTCTGAACTGATACAGGACGCGCTTCAGAAAGCTTGTATTGACCCTCGTACAATTAGTTATATTGAAGCTCACGGAACGGGAACTTCTCTGGGAGATCCGATTGAGATCACCGGATTAACAAAAGCGTTTCGGGAATTTACGGAGCACACTCAATATTGTTCAATCGGTTCTGTCAAATCAAATATCGGTCATCTTGAGGCCGCAGCGGGAATTGCCGGTTTGACAAAGGTTCTTTTGCAAATGAAATTGAAAAAACTGTTTCCTTCCATACATGCGGAGACGTTGAATCCAAATATTGATTTTAAAGCATCTCCCTTTTATGTACAGCGGTCATTGCAAGACTGGAAGAAACCGAAACTGCAGGAAAACGGAAAAACAGTAACTGTTCCGAGAAGAGCGGGAATCAGCTCATTCGGAGCAGGAGGAACGAATGTTCATATCATTATAGAAGAATATGAAGAAACAAACGTCTCAACAGAACATGTTGAGAACGAACCGCATATTGTCCTGTTATCTGCCAAAGACAATGAACGTCTTCTTGAGTATGCCGAAAACATGAAAGATTTTATTCAGCGTTCACTAAGTCCTGAAGTAAAGGATAAACAGCCTGATATGAAAGAAAAGGTGAATGAAGTACTCAAACCGTTTGTTTCGGAATTGCTTCATATTCATCCGGAAGAAATTAATATTTCTGATCACCTGAGTGAATTTGGCGTAGGTCCTTTGGAATTAAGCCGGATGGCGGATTTTATTAACGAAATGTTTCATATTGAACTCACGATGTATGAATTAACGGATTGCCCCTCCATTCAAGCGGTTACTGAATACTTACTGAAG
This sequence comes from Bacillus sp. ZY-1-1, assembly GCF_003047165.1. NCBI lineage: Bacteria > Bacillati > Bacillota > Bacilli > Caryophanales > Bacillaceae > Bacillus > Bacillus sp. ZY-1-1. The sequence goes on along the minus strand of NZ_CP027061.1, from coordinate 2,471,486 downwards.
GAATATGCCGGAGCGATAAGAGACATGTTCCCGAATGAAGTGATGGAAGGCGGCCAATCGGAAAGCGTCGTTTTACGGGATCTGGCATACACTACACAATCGGGCAGAGAAGCGATGGAGGCCAGAGCGGCGATTACCGGTACCTCTCTTAAAGAAATGAAAGATAAATTATCTCAGTTTTGCCGCGGTGACAAGCAAGTTCCAGGCGTATATGTTAATCAGCAATCAGATGCATTTGCTGAAAAAATGAAGGCGTTAACGGAAGGCAGAGCAGGCGAATTGTTTGTAAAGACCATTATTGAGAACGGTGAAGCGGAAAAGCTGGCTCAATTATGGGTTTGGGGGGCGGATATCGACTGGAAATCCGTTCATCAACATTTACAGCAGCCGGGTAAACGGATCTCAATTCCGACTTATCCGTTTGCAAAAGAACGTTATTGGGTTCCGTCCAGGACTGAGAGGACAGAGATCCCTCAGCATTCTTCTCAACATCACTTGCAAAAAAAATGGAGGGAGAATCCGTTTGTAAATCCATCCGAAACAAAAGAGTACGGACTGACAGTCGCATTTGTGAATCAAGACACAGAATCAATTGCCCGCACCATTTGTCCGGATATAGATCAGGAGAATTTGATTGTCATAAAACATCACTCTTCATTTATAAAACACTCTGATCAAATGTTTGAGTGTTCTTTATTAGATGAAACCCACGCATACGACGTTATCTGTGAGATCTTCTCGGGCGGTGAGCGGCAGGTCGAAAATATATTTGATTTCTCAGATATCGGAAACCAGAGTGAAAATCAGAACGGCATCCCATATGGTAAATTCTTATTTATACAAGAAATAATTAAGCGGAGTAAAAAGGAAACACCATTATCCATTTTACAACTAACCAATGGCTTGCAGGTATTTAAAGCGGAAAAACCAAAGCTGACGGGTGCAGAATCAGCGGCTTTTCTGAAAGCCCTTTCTGCGGAATACGGCTTTGTTCATGTGAAAACAATAGATATAGACAGCATGAAAGAAACGCATAAGCTGAAACAAATCTTTGAGATTGAAAGGGCGCAATGTACCGGAGAGAATGAAGTATGCTACCGCAGCGGCGTCAGGTATGTTCCGTATTTTGAAGAAGAAAGAATCCATACCGGCGGCGGTCCTGTTTCATTTCCTGCGGATAAAGCCATCGTCATTACCGGCGGGACAGGGGGCATTGGCAGAGCAATAGCTGAAGATTTGGTGAAACGGGGAGTGAAAAAACTCGTGCTGACGGGTACACGTCCATTACCTTTGCGAAGTGAATGGGATCATTTGCTGAAAGAGGGCAGACAGGACGAAAAGACAGTCAGCAATATAAAACTGTTTCAAAGTTTTGAAGAAAAAGGTGTCGACTATCTGTATTACAGCGGTTCTCTCACAAATGAAGAGAAGCTTCGATCATTCTTTCACCAAGTAAGCCTTGAATTTAAAGATATTAGCGGTGTCATACACTGTGCCGGACTGCACAGCGGCGGAAATCCGGCCTTTATTCATAAAAGAATGAGTGAATTTAAGACGGTGTACGGGCCGAAAGTCACTGGACTTCAGAATTTGGAGCGGATTTTTAATAATAGGCCGCTGGATTTCTTTATTCTGTTTTCATCAATTGCAGCACAGTCACCCAAACTGTCGAAAGGAATGACTGATTACGCGTCTGCAAATGCATATATGGACTATTTCGCGGCTTATCATTTTCAAAAGGGGAGAACGTATTTCACGTCCATCAATTGGCCGAGCTGGAAAGAAGTCGGAATGGGTACTGTGACGAGTCCTTTATATGATGAATTGGGATTGGACTCTCTATCCACGCGGGAAGGACTGGCGATTTTGTATCATGCACTGGAGAAAAAATCGGCCAATATCATTCCTATCGTGAAAAAAGGAACAGTGTTTCATGCAGACAGTCTCCTGAACATCAATAAAACCGGCAAGGCTTCATTTCCAGCCCGAAGACAGGAGACTCCCGGCACTTTTGATCATTCAGAAGGGCTTGTCAGTGAACTTTCTGCCGTATTTGCCGAGGAATTGAGCATACCCCTTGAAAAGCTTAACCCAAATACGGATTTTCAGGAATACGGTGTGGATTCTATACTTCTTGTCAGCATTATACATCGTATAGAAGCAATGATTCAGAAAAAAATCGACCCTACTGTGCTTCTTGAACACAACACGATTCATGGTCTCGCGGAATATATCGGTAAGACGGCGCCGCCGTTGAAAAAACAAATCGAACAGACTGATTCTCAAAGCAGCAATCAGCATGATATGCAGTCTGTGACGAGCCGAAATACAGAACCGCAGACGGCTTCCTCTGCAAAGATAGCTGTTATCGGAATCGGATGTAAGTTTCCGGGCGCGGCTGATAAAGAGGAATTTTGGGACAATCTGAGAAAAGGGAAGAATCATATTAAAGAAGTACCTGATTCCCGGTGGAATATAGAAGAAAATTACTCTCCGATGCAGCAAAAGGGAAAAAGCATCAGCAAATGGGGAGGATTTATCAATGGAATCGACAGCTTCGATCCGGAGTATTTCCGTATGGAAGAGGAGAAAGCCATCCAAACGGATCCGCTGATAAGACATTTCTTAGAAACGAGTGTACAGACTGTACGGGATGCCGGTTATGAAGAAACAGAATTATCGGGAAAAAAAGTCGGCGTATTTGTCGGTTCCAGAATGGGCGGCTACGGTCACAAACTGCCGAAAGAAAGCAGCAGCCACATCGTCGGGCTTAGTCAAAACTTTATTGCTTCACATGTGTCGCATTTCTTTAATTTTCACGGTCCAAGCATGGTGTCTGATACCGCTTGTTCTTCTTCATTAGTCAGCATTCATTTAGCCTGCCAAAGCATAAAAAACGGTGATTCAGAAATGGCGCTGGCAGGAGGGGCGGATCTGCTTTTGGATGAAATTCCTTACCTGATGTTAACAGAAGGAGGAGCTCTTTCGCCGGACGGTCAGTGTTTTACTTTTGATGAAAGGGCAAACGGCTTTGTACCCGGAGAGGGTTTTGGCGCTGTTCTGTTAAAACCGCTGGAGAAAGCAAAAGCTGACGGAGATCGGATATACGGTATCATTGAAGCATCAGCTATTAATAACGACGGTGCGACAATGGGGATTACGACTCCGAATCCTAAGCTTCAAGAGCAGGTTATTCAAGATGCATTTGAAAAAGCCGATATCACTCCCGGATCAGTCAGCTACGTCGAAACTCACGGCACAGGCACGATGATTGGAGATCCGATTGAGCTTCAGGCTCTGACAAAAGTATTCCGAAGAGACACAAACAAAACGCAATTTTGCGGAGTAGGAAGTGTAAAAACCAATATCGGACACTTATTAAGCGCCGCCGGAGCGGCAAGTTTCATTAAAGTGATTTTATCAATATGGCATAAGGAAATTCCGCCTACATTGAATTGTGAAACGCCAAATCCCCGCTTTGAATTTGAAAAGTCGCCTTTTTATCCGAATACAGAACTGAGAAGCTGGAAGGATGGAAAACGGAGGGCGGGCATCAGCGCTTTCGGTTTCGGCGGAACAAACGCCCACCTTTTGGTAAGCGGCCTGGATGATTCATATCATTCCGTCAGAACTCCGCTGCCGCCTGCCGAGTTTGTCAGAAAAGAGTACTGGCCGGATTCAAATCGAAAAAAACAAATCAAACAGAATAAAAAACGGCTTCTTGAAATTATTGATGAAACAGAGTAGCACCTGCTCTGTTTCTTTACTTTGTAAAAGAAGAAAGGTTGTCGAGTTGCATGAGGTTCAGCGTATTAGTCAAACATGACGATTATATTGTTTCAGACCATGTCCTTCATCAAGTGCGTACGATACCCGGCGTAACGTATCTGGATTTAATAACACGATTTTTAGCTGAGAAAGGGATATCACCCCGAAGTTTTGAAATCAAACATGTTTTATTCCGTGAACCTGTTGCGACGTCAGTCCATTTTGATAAAAAAGTCACCTTCCAGTTTACGGAACAAGAAAACGGCTGGCTTGTTGAAACAACAAGCAGGAAATGGGTCGCTGAAAAGGCGGAAGGTGAAGCGTCAGTCAACTTGCAGGCGGAAATCATAAGAAAAAATGCGATAAACGAAAAGACAATTTCAATCGAAGCATTAAAGAAAGGGGCCGTCCGGACTTCGGCTGCTGAAGCCGCCTATCGTAATTTGCGCAGGGGCGGCCTGATTCATAAAGATTTTATGAAATTGGAAGGTACGGTATATGAAGGTGAAAATTATATTCTGGGAGAGGTCAGTTTAAGCGGACTTTCAAAAGAATATACAGATGACTTTTACATGCACCCCGCATTTTTGGATGGATCTCTCAGCCTGTTGGGAGTCCTTACATCAGACTTGCCGGATGAAGGAACAAATGCGTTTATCCCTATATATATTGAGACATTCCGGGCACTGCATAAAACAACCGGGTCTTGTTTTGTGTATATTGATAAAAACAGTATAACGCAGCCGCCTTCTAAAGACATTTTATATGCGGACATAGAAGTATACAGGCCTGATGGAGAGCTTGCTTTTTATTATGAGCGATTCGGTGTGAAAAGAGTCAGAAATGAAAAATCAATACAAAGGCTGGAGCATTCCCAAAAAGCTAAAGACGTCGGCAGTGTAACGAACAATAAAGAAATGATCAGAAATAATTTAATCCAAGAGATAGCCGGCATGATTGAAAAGCCTGCTGAAACGGTGAAGAATGATATTTCCTTTTACGAGATGGGCTTGGATTCTAAACAATTATTAGACTTATCCAAAAAATTAGAACTGTTGTTAGGTTCAAAGCTGTACCCGACTTTATTATTTGATTACTCCACAATCGGTGAATTGACGGAATATCTGCAGGAGAAATACGGAGCTCGCGTTACAGACTCTATCTCTGATACAGTTCAGCACCAAGACAGTCAAAAAACATTAACAGATGAGCTGTCATCCATTATTGGAGATGTGACAAACACGCCGCCAAATAAAGCGGACAAACATCAATCTTTTTACGAACTGGGTCTTGACTCAAAACAGCTGCTTCATATATCGAAAATGCTCGAGGAAAGATTAGATACACAACTGTATCCGACATTGCTTTTTGATTATAACAATATTCATGATTTAGCAGCTTATTTAGAAGAAAAATATGATGTGCGTAATACGCCGGCCGCAGCTTTTAAAGAAAAAACGCAAACGAAAGAGCCGTCTGAAAAGCCGATGCTTGAATCTTTATATTTACAAAAAGAATGGATAGAATCGCCATTAAAGTCCGGAGAAGTGCCTAAGGAAAATACATTGATTTTCGATTTCGGCAGTTCATTGAGTGATGAAATCCGAAAGTACATCGGCAGTGAAAATGTTATTTATGCGGAAGCCGCCGCTGAATATGAAATGGTAAATGAAAAGCATTATAAATTTAATCCGGAGCAGTCTGCTCATTACACCAGACTGTTAGATGATATGAAAAAGTCCGGAGCGTTTCCGGCGTCAATCATTCATTACCTGTCAAAACAAGCTTATACTGAGGCAGCGTTAGATTTGACTCACAGCTTTTATTCAATCCTTTATTTAAGCAAAGCGTTGATCCATCAAAAAATAAAAGATAACATCAACCTTTTGTACGTACATGACAAGGATCAATATACAAATCCGATTTACGCCGCGATTGGAGGCTTTTTTAAAACGCTTAATGCGGAGCAGCCGAATATAAAGTGTAAAACGGTTGAGATTTCTTCAAGACAAACCATTGAAAAAGCATCTTTGCTTCTCAATGAATTAAGTGCCGGACATCATGAGGCTGTGAAATATGACGGCGATCAAAAAAGGCGGGTGACAGCATACAAAGATGCTTCGCTGCAACCAGGGCAAAAGGCCGCAAAGTTTGTAAAAAACGGAGTGTATCTCATAATCGGAGGGTTAAGCGGCATCGGCTGGATTATTTCAGCGTTTATTTATGCAAATCACGGAGCCAACGTTATCATTGCCGGACGATCGAAAATGACAGCAGAAATGGAAGAAAAATTAGACAGCATCCGATATGACGGGGCAAACATTTCTTACATCCAGGCTGACATGTCAGATAAACAGCAGGTCATCAATTTAGCGGAAAAAATTCATGCTGATTATTCCGAAATCAACGGGGTCATTTACAGTGCAGGCGTGTTAAAAGACTCTTTCATTCTGAATAAAACAGACGCGGAAGCTCAGGCGGTGCTGCAATCAAAGGTCAATGGTGTGATTCATTTGGATGAAGCGCTCAGAAATATGCCTTTAGACTTTTTTGTTTTGTTTTCTTCCATCTCTTCAGAAATCGGAAGTCTGGGTCAAGCCGATTACGCCTACGCCAATCGTTTTCTGGAGCATTTTGCCGAGTGGAGGGAATGTATGAGAAAGGAGGAGGGCAGATCAGGAAAAACCATCGCTGTAAATTGGCCTTTCTGGAAAGACGGAGGCATGTCAGTTGATCCCGGCATTCAAGACATTATGAAAACCGAGTACGGACTTCACCCATTAGAAAATACTGCCGGAATCAAAGCTTTTGAACACTCGCTTCTCGGCCAAGGCCACCAGCTGATCGTGTTATACGGAGAAAAAGAAAAAATACAAAATGATTTCAATCCGTTATCCGCCCGTTCAGCACCGCCTCTGGTAAGAGATTCAGCGATTGCAGCCGATTTTGATGCTTCGTCAATCGTTACGGAAGAAGAAGCTGAAAGTCCTTTCCGAATACTCGGCACAGCTTCCAATCGTCATCTCGACGATTATTTGCATTATTGGAGCAGACTGAAGAAAGGAGCCCTTCAGCACGATCAAAGCGATGCCGCAAAAAAACTCATCGCTTTTTACCAGACAGAAGAAACGGAAACCGTTCATTTTCTGGCAAACACAGAAAATGCCCGGCATATGGAAATATTGATGAGCGGTAAGGGTGAAACAATTTTACTGATTTGCGGTTTTGCTACCACTGCTTACATGTGGAAAGAACAAATGAAGGAGTGGGCAGACCAATTTAATGTAATTGTCATACACACACCGGGTTACGGGCTGAGTGAGGGGAGCGCCGATTTTACACTGAGCGGGCTGGCTCAGACTTTTATTGAAGTGCTGAACGAGATAGGGGTTGCTTGGCCGATCCACATTGCGGCAGCTTCTTGGGGAGGCATGATAGGACAGAGGATAGCCTATGAATACCCTGAAAAAGTAAAAACACTCATTCTTTCCGGAAGTTACACCGAATACGAAGAAGACCCTGAAAGCAGTGTTGAGGAAAAACTGAAAAATGATTTTATAGCTATAGGAAAATCGCATGAATATGAAAGTTTATACAGGAATCAATTCTTAAATGCTTCTATTGAACGTTTTATGAAGATACATCAACAAGAAGGCTATTCTACGATCGGCTTTTTAAAAGACATTTATACAAGAACGCTTATCCTTACGGGAGAGAAGGAAAGCGTAGTTGATCAGAAAGAAACAAAAAGGCTGAAGAAACTGCTGAGCAATGCAGAATTAAAGAAAATTAAGGGAGCGGGGCATCTTCCGAACATCACACACCCGGAAGAATTTAATAAAGCGGTGTCAGAATTCATCAAGAAATCAGTAAGTAAGGGATGAAAACGATACATACAGTACAGGGGGAGAAAACAATGAAACAAACAATAAGCAATCCGGCATTTGATATGAAACAAATTAACGCTCTTAACAGCCATTATCAGACGATGATAGACAATGGAGATCTGCAATGTGCGAGTTATATGATATCAAGAGGAGGCGAGGTTTTTGCGGCTGAGTCGTTAGGGGAATTTACCGGCGGACAAAAAGAAAAGCAAACATTTCAGCTTGATACAATCAGAGAAATCGGTTCTTTGACAAAAGTGTTTACCGCTGCAGCCGTCATGCAGCTCGTCGAAAAAGGTCTGCTCGATCTGAAAATGCCGGTCAAGCTCATTTTGCCTGCATTTGATAAACCGGGTTTCGGAGACATTAAAATTTTACACCTTTTGACTCATACGGCGGGATTAAGTTTTGAGCTGGATATTCAAAAGGCTGAAGGCATTGACTTAACGAATGAGGAAGAATGGATAAGCTATCTGGTCAGTACGCCTTTAGAGTACGGAGTGGATGAAGCATGGAACTATTCCAGAACCGGCTTTGTCATACTTGGCATCATTATTTCCAAAGTAACAGGCATGTCCTACGAACAGTATGTAACAAAGCATATTATTGAAGCGCTCGGATTAGAAAGAACGTTTTTTTATGTGCCTGATGCTTTAAAAGAAGAAGTTTGTGTGATCAATGAGCACGAGTGCGTACAGCTGGAAAAAAGTCATCACCCGTATTTTCCGAATAAAGCGACAAGCGGTCTGTACTCTTCATTGGAAGATATTTGGAAGTTAGCTGAAATGTTTAGAAATAAAGGCAGATTGAAAGATAAGAAGCTGCTTGGAAGAAAAACAGTCGAGGCCATGCTGAGAAATCAAATAAAGCCCGGTCTTCCTTTTTACTTCTTCGGAGCGCCAAGAGAGGAGGGCGGCTTTGGTTTAGGCATTAATTTGTGGCCGGCCGGTGACCATTATTTCATGACAGAAGGCACGTTCTCACATCTTGGAATGGGTTGGTGCGGCATGTTTTCTGATCCAGCCGAAGATTTTACGTATGTATTTTTCACTCCGATTTCCGAGTTTCATCCTCATGCCGTACTGACGCCGCTGAATATCGTGTGGGCGGGTATTGAATAATTAGACAAAAGCATCGTCCCGCCTGTCCGGCAGGCGGGACGATTGCTAACTGCCCGTTTTTATCCCGCGGCACCTTCTCAAAGCCCGCCCTCGAAGTTAAATAACTTAATTTACTCTTTGTAATTTTTTTTAATTATAGTACAGTAGAGCGTTTTTATAATACAGTTTAAAGTCTTTTATAGTACAGTTTGACGCAGTATGATCTTAAGTTTTATAAGCGGTTTCAAAATAAGGTTATAAATAATTGACGGCTTTGTTTAATTACTGTAAACTATGGTTGTTGATCATATTGTACTAATAAAAAATCTTTTTTTATTAGTACAGTTTAAACGTCATTATCTTTGCTTAAGCGCTATGTGAATTTCTGAATGATTAATTTTAGAATTGCAGAGCATGATAAGACTGTTTTTAATACGGATGGCTAAACGGTATCCTAACCCTGTTAAATCAAAAGAAGAGGTGGTTTAAAAAATGGCTGCAAAGACAAAAACTTCAATTGTTGATAGCAAAAAACAATTTGATGCTATTAATAAGCAGTTTGAAACGTTCCAAATTTTAAATGCTGAAGGAGAAGTCGTAAATAAAGACGCAATGCCTGATCTTTCAGATGATCAGTTAAAGGAATTAATGAGAAGAATGGTGTATATCCGCATTTTAGACCAGCGTTCAATTTCTCTTTCCCGTCAAGGACGTTTAGGTTTCTATGCACCGACAGCGGGCCAGGAAGCTTCTCAAATTGCATCACACTTCGCGCTTGAACAGGACGACTTTATCCTTCCGGGTTATCGTGACGTTCCTCAGCTGATTTGGCACGGGCTTCCTTTACATCAGGCATTCCTGTTCTCAAGAGGCCATTTTAAAGGTAATCAGATGCCTGAGGGAGTAAACGCTTTATCACCTCAAATTATTATTGGTGCTCAAATTATTCAAACCGCAGGTGTAGCTTTAGGTCTTAAAAAGCGCGGTAAAAAAGCGGTTGCTATTACTTACACTGGTGACGGCGGAGCTTCTCAAGGTGACTTCTATGAAGGAATGAACTTTGCCGGAGCATTTAAAGCGCCGGCGATCTTCGTTGTTCAGAATAACCGCTATGCGATTTCAACTCCTGTAGAAAAGCAATCATCCGCACAGACAATTGCCCAAAAAGCAGTTGCCGTCGGTATTACAGGTGTTCAAGTAGACGGAATGGACGCACTAGCCGTTTACGCTGCAACTGCAGAAGCACGCCAGCGCGCAATTAACGGTGAAGGTCCGACTCTGATTGAAACTCTTACATTCCGTTACGGACCTCATACAATGTCCGGTGACGATCCGACTAAATACCGTACGAAAGAAATAGAAAATGAATGGGAGCAAAAAGACCCGCTCGTACGTTTCCGCAAGTTCTTGGAAAACAAAGGACTATGGTCTGAAGAAGAAGAGAACAAAGTGATTGAACAGGCCAAAGAAGAAATCAAACAAGCTATCAAAAAGGCTGACGGCGAATCAAAACCGAAAGTAACAGAGCTGATTGAGAATATGTTTGAAGAGCCGACGTTCAACTTGAAAGAACAACTTGAAATTTACAAAGCGAAGGAGTCGAAGTAAGCCATGGCGCAAATGACAATGATTCAAGCGATCACTGATGCGTTACGCACAGAACTGAAAAACAATGAAAACGTTCTGCTTTTCGGGGAAGATGTAGGCGTTGCCGGAGGCGTATTCCGTGCAACTGAAGGCCTTCAAAAAGAATTCGGTGAGGACCGCGTATTTGACACGCCGCTTGCTGAATCCGGTATCGGCGGTCTCGCTCTCGGTTTAGGCCTGCAAGATTACCGTCCTGTTATGGAAATCCAGTTCTTCGGATTCGTATATGAAGTAATGGATTCAATCTCAGGACAAATGGCTCGTCTCCGCTACCGTTCCGGCGGACGCTGGACTTCTCCGGTGACAATCCGTTCTCCATTCGGCGGAGGGGTTCATACACCTGAACTTCACGCTGACAGTTTGGAAGGCCTTATCGCTCAGCAGCCGGGTATTAAAGTTGTTATCCCTTCCACTCCTTACGATGCAAAAGGACTGCTGATTGCCTCTATCAGAGACAATGATCCGGTTGTTTTCTTAGAGCATATGAAACTTTACCGTTCTTTCCGTCAGGAAGTTCCTGAAGAGGAATACACAATCGAGCTTGGCAAAGCTGATGTGAAACGCGAAGGTACTGACCTTTCTATCATCACATACGGCGCGATGGTTCATGAGTCGCTTAAGGCTGCTGAAGAGCTTGAAAAAGAAGGCGTTTCTGCTGAAGTTATCGACCTTCGCACTGTAAGTCCGCTTGATATTGATACGATTATTGCTTCTGTTGAAAAAACAGGCCGCGCAATTGTCGTGCAGGAAGCTCAAAAACAAGCCGGCATCGCTGCCAACGTTGTAGCTGAAATCAATGACCGCGCGATTCTGAGCCTGGAAGCTCCGGTTCTGCGTGTTGCGGCGCCTGATACAGTATTTCCTTTCTCGCTTGCTGAGAGCGTATGGCTTCCAAACCATAAAGACGTTCTTGAAACTGCGAAAAAAGTTCTTGAATTTTAATCAGGCATCTTAAAAGACGGTAAAGAGAGTCCTTTTCTCTTATGATGAAGGAGTCTGTTTACTAGGTTCAATGCTTGCGTATGCATAACTAAAATTTGCTTAATCAACTAGGAGGTCGAAAACTGTGGCATTTGAATTTAAACTTCCGGATATCGGGGAAGGTATCCACGAAGGCGAAATCGTAAAATGGTTTGTGAAGCCGAACGACGAGGTAGAAGAAGACGATGTTCTGGCTGAAGTGCAAAATGATAAAGCAGTGGTAGAAATTCCTTCACCTGTTAAAGGAAAAGTATTAGAATTAAAAGTTGAAGAGGGAACAGTTGCAACTGTTGGACAAACGATTATTACGTTTGACGCACCTGGTTACGAAGATCTTCAATTTAAAGGAAGCCATGATTCAGGAGAGGCGAAAACTGAGGCTCAAGTTCAGTCGTCTGCTGAAGCAGGGCAGGATATCTCTAAAGAAGAGACTCCTAAAGAGCCTGCAAAAGAAACCGGCGCAGGACAGCAGGACCAAGCGGAAGCTGATCCGAACAAACGCGTGATCGCGATGCCTTCCGTACGCAAATATGCCCGTGAAAAAGGCGTGGATATCCGTAAAGTAACAGGTTCAGGCAATAACGGACGTGTTGTAAAAGAAGATATCGACAGCTTTGCAAATGGAGGAGCGGCTCAAGAAGCGGCACCGCAAGAAACAGCTGCACCTCAGGAAACAGCTAAACCTGCAGCAGCTCAGGCTCCTGAAGGCGAATTCCCTGAAACACGCGAAAAAATGAGCGGTATCCGTAAAGCGATTGCGAAAGCAATGGTGAACTCTAAGCATACTGCACCGCACGTAACTCTTATGGATGAAGTTGACGTAACAAATCTTGTTGCTCACCGTAAACAGTTCAAACAAGTTGCTGCTGATCAAGGCATCAAGCTGACTTATCTGCCTTACGTCGTCAAAGCATTAACATCCGCTTTGAAAAAATTCCCTGTTTTAAACACATCGATTGATGATAAAACAGATGAAGTGATCCAAAAACATTACTTCAACATCGGAATTGCAGCGGATACCGAAAAAGGCCTGCTTGTGCCGGTAGTGAAAAATGCCGACCGTAAAGCCGTTTTCGAAATCTCTGATGAAATCAACAGCCTTGCTACAAAAGCGCGTGAAGGCAAGCTTGCACCTGCGGAAATGAAAGGCGCTTCTTGCACGATCACAAATATCGGTTCTGCCGGAGGCCAATGGTTCACACCGGTTATCAACCACCCAGAGGTTGCGATTCTCGGTATCGGCCGTATTGCTGAAAAAGCGATCGTCCGTGACGGTGAAATTGTAGCTGCTCCTGTCTTAGCTCTTTCTCTCAGCTTTGACCACCGTATGATTGACGGAGCAACTGCACAAAATGCGTTAAACCACATCAAGCGTTTACTGAACGATCCACAACTTATTTTAATGGAGGCGTAATGTTATGGTAGTAGGAGATTTCCCTATTGAAACAGATACTCTTGTGATTGGTGCGGGACCCGGCGGCTATGTAGCTGCCATCCGCGCTGCTCAGCTTGGACAAAAAGTAACAGTCGTTGAAAAAGCAACTCTTGGAGGCGTTTGTCTGAACGTCGGCTGTATTCCTTCAAAAGCGCTCATCAATGCAGGCCATCGTTACGAGAATGCAAAACATTCAGATGACATGGGAATCACTGCTGAGAACGTAACGGTTGACTTTACAAAAGTCCAAGAATGGAAAGCTTCTGTTGTAAATAAGCTTACCGGCGGTGTTGCAGGTCTTTTAAAAGGAAATAAAGTGGACGTTGTAAACGGGGAAGCTTATTTCGTAGACAGCAACTCTGTCCGCGTAATGGATGAGAACTCTGCGCAAACATACACATTTAAAAACGCGATCATTGCTACCGGTTCTCGTCCTATCGAATTGCCAAACTTCAAATATAGCGAACGCGTTCTGAACTCTACAGGCGCACTGGCGCTTAAAGAAATTCCGAAAAAGCTCGTTGTTATCGGCGGCGGGTATATCGGTACTGAGCTTGGAACAGCGTATGCGAACTTCGGAACTGAATTGGTTATTTTAGAAGGCGGAGATGAAATTCTTCCTGGCTTCGAAAAACAAATGAGTTCTCTCGTTACCCGCAGACTGAAGAAAAAAGGCAACGTTGAAATCCATACAGGCGCCATGGCTAAAGGCGTTGAGGAAAGACCTGACGGCGTAACAGTTACATTCGAAGTAAAAGGCGAAGAAAAAACGGTTGATGCTGATTACGTATTAATCACTGTCGGACGCCGTCCGAACACTGATGAGCTCGGCCTTGAGCAAGTCGGTATCGAAATGACTGACCGCGGTGTCATTAAAACAGACAAGCAGTGCCGCACAAACGTACCGAACATTTACGCAATCGGTGACATCATTGAGGGACCTCCTTTGGCTCACAAAGCGTCTTACGAAGGTAAAATCGCTGCGGAAGCTATTTCAGGAGAGCCGGCTGAAATCGATTACCTCGGTATTCCGGCGGTTGTATTCTCTGAGCCTGAACTGGCTTCTGTCGGTTACACTGAAGCACAGGCGAAAGAAGAAGGCATTGAAGTCGTTGCAGCTAAGTTCCCGTTTGCAGCAAACGGACGTGCGCTGTCTCTTAACGAAACTGACGGCTTCATGAAGCTGATCACCCGTAAAGAAGATGGTCTTGTAATCGGTGCGCAAATTGCCGGCGCAAGCGCTTCTGACATGATTTCTGAATTGAGCCTGGCGATCGAAGGCGGAATGACTGCTGAAGATATCGCAATGACAATTCACGCTCACCCGACATTGGGCGAAATCACTATGGAAGCTGCCGAAGTAGCAATCGGAAGCCCGATCCACATCGTAAAATAATGATGTAACAAAGAAACAGCCCCCGTTTATAAAAGCGGGGGCTGTTTTTATTGTGCAAGCACATGCTGCATAGGTTTGATGATATCCTCTTTTTTCTTTACGGATCCCTCAATCTTCATGACCACATGCCGATGATTGATCACCATCAGCGCAGGGAACGTGTTGATTTCCTCTTCCCATCCCTTTCTGTTGTCATAAACCTTCATTTGATCGACATGATGGGGATATTTCTTTTCTAAATCAAGAATCGCATCGTAATAAGGAACTTCTTTATCTATATGATTTTCATCGGAAAAAAACAAGATTTGAGTGTGATGAATGCTGTCGATCCGGTTATTTTTGAATGGACTGACAGTAGAAACCGAACAGCTTGACAGAACGAACAGCATCAAAAAAAAGGGAATCACCGTACGGTAGCGCATCTATCTTACTCCTCTGTTTTATATAATATATTGGTTCATCCATTTATAAGGACTATATCAAGTGTATCACGAGAGGTGAAAAACCTAAGGCTTGTTACTGAATTGTTATATAATTGAAACCGTTTTTAATGAAGAAATAATACGTGTGACAACTTGCACAGCCGATGTGTAAAAAAGGCACATTGTTTTTCGTGAGAGCGCTGTTTTTTCGTTATACTGGGGGCAAAACCATATCAGGAGGGATTGCATGTATAAAGCCATTGCAGCCGTCATATGTATGTGCTTACTCGCCGGCTGCCAATCAAATGAAAAGCTGCAAACAAACAAACCCCATTCTCAAGCCGCGGCCAATCATGCCAAACGGGAAAACCATCATACAAAAGAGAAAAAACAGAAGGCGGAGCCCCGTTACTATATCAATCCGAAAACCTTTTCTGTGGAAAAAATGGATGAACAGAAAGAGAAAAAACCGATCGCATTGGTAACGATCGATGACGCGCCTGATCAGCATGCCGCTGAGATTGCGGACAAACTGCATGATCTCAATGCGTCAGCGATCTTTTTTGTAAACGGACATTTTTTGAAAAAAGATGAAAATAAGAAAGCGCTTAAGCATATTCATGAGTTAGGTTTTATGATCGGAAATCATACAATGACTCATCAAAACTTAAAAGATCTTTCCGAACAAAAACAACGGGAAGAAATCATTGGCGTCAATAAAGCGGTTGAAAAGGTAATAGGAGAGAAACCCGCATTTTTCAGGGCGCCTTTCGGAAGCAATACGGACTACAGTGACAGACTTATAAAAAAAGAAGGTATGGTGAAAATGAACTGGACCTTCGGGTATGATTGGGATCAGAAATATCAATCCAAAAAAGCGCTTACCGATATCACACTGAGCAGTCCTTACCTGCGGGACGGCGCCAACATATTGATGCATGACCGGAAATGGACGGCTGAAGCCATGCCGGACATTGTAAAAGGATTGCGTCATAAAGGATATACCGTGATTGACCCTCGAGCTATAAAAAGACCGTAAAAAATAAATGTGTTATACAATTTATCAGTTGACATATTAAATGTGACATAATAATATAATAACAACAAGTAAAAATTAAGCGTTTTCAAATTCTGAGAAATGGGGAATGACAGATGGGTACAATTGTTTGCCAAGACTGTAACGAAGCGATTCATTACTTTGAGGATGAGAAGGTCACGACGTTATACGGAACATGCTGCGGACAATGCCAGTGTCATCTTGAAGAAGAGTAAAAAGCGTAAAAAAGGCCCGAAACGATTTCGTTTCGGGCTTCTTTATGTTTATTGGATGGCTTTTTGCTCTTTGATGACTCTGATCATTTCAAGCGTGGCATCTTCGGGACCCTGCACAGGAAGGCCGGCGTCCAAGTTTTTAAAAATGTAGCTGATATTTTCTTCAGTAATGATCTCACCCGGAATAAAGATCGGAATTCCCGGCGGGTACACCATGACAAACTCTGCAATGATCCGTCCCGCGGATTCTGTTAACGGAATGACTTCCGTATTTGCGTAAAACGCGTCTCTTGGCGTCATCGCTAACAGAGGAATCTCAGGAAGCAGAACTTCCGTTTGCTGATGAGCATAATCATTTGCGGAAGCCTGCTTTGAAATGTCTGTAAGCGCGCTTACAAGACGGTCGGCATCTCCTGCTCTGTCTCCGGGTGTAAAAATACATAAAATATTATACAAATCGGACAGCTCGACTTCGATATTAAATGATTCGCGGAGCCATTTTTCAACGTCATGACCCGTCAGGCCGAGGTTTTTGACCGAAATGATTAATTTAGTCGGATCATAACTGAAGGCAGCTTTAGACCCTGTGATTTCTTCGCCGACACAGCGGATGCCTTCAATTTGATTGAGACGTTCCCGTGTCTGATCCGCCAGCAGAATCGTATCTTCAAGAAGATCGCGGCCTTCTGTAGCGAGGCGTTTTCTTGCGACATCCAGTGAAGCGAGAAGCAGATAGGATGTTGACGTTGTCGTCAGCATGCTTAAAATCGACTGTACTCTTTCTTTGGAAACAAGGCCTTCTCTCACATTTAAAATGGAGCTCTGCGTCAGGGAGCCTCCCAATTTGTGCACGCTTGTGGCTGCCATATCAGCGCCCGCCTGCATGGCGGACAGAGGAAGCTTATCATGAAAATGAATATGCACGCCGTGCGCTTCATCGACAAGAACAGGCACATCGAAAGAATGCGCGAGCTTTACAATGCTGCTCAAGTCAGCTGCCACACCGAAGTATGTCGGATTTATGACAAGCAGGCCTTTTGCGTCAGGGTGTTCCGTCAAAGCCCGCTCGGCGGACTCAAGCGTAATGCCGTGAGAAATTCCGAGCTCATCGTCAATTTCCGGGTGTATAAAAATCGGCACCGCTCCGGAAAATACAATGGCCGACATAATGGATTTATGAACGTTTCTCGGAATGATGATTTTATCTCCGGGTCCGCATACGGCCATGACCATCGTCATAATGGCGCCGCTCGTCCCTTGTACGGAAAAGAAGGTATGGTCTGCGCCGAATGCTTCCGCGGCCAGATCCTGGGCTTCTTTAATGATGCCCTTTGGCGCATGTAAATCATCCAGGGGTTCAATATTAATTAAATCTATACTTAACGCGTTTTCTCCGATAAATTGTCTGAATTCCGGATCCATTCCCGCGCCTTTTTTATGGCCCGGAATGTGGAATTGGACAGGCTGTCTGTCCGCGTGCTTTTTCAGTCCGCTGTACAGGGGTGTTTCATGTTGCGGCAATTGTTTTCCCACCTTTATCATAATACCTACGGATTAGTTTGTATTACATTCAGTTTTATTACCCGTTTTTTAAACGTAAAACAAATGAATTATATTATGAACTTGAAAGAAAGTAAAGAACAATTTATGATCTATGGAAGATGCTTATTTTTGAGCATGATGATAAAGGAGTGAAGACATTTGGAATATCAATATCCGATGAATGAGGACTGGACGACAGAGGAGGCCGTGGATGTCATTGCTTTTTTTCAGCAGGTGGAAAACGCCTATGAAAAAGGAGCTGACCGAGACAGACTTCTGAATGCGTACCGCCGCTTTAAAGAAATCGTTCCCGGGAAAGCGGAAGAAAAGAAAATCTGCAGCCAATTTGAAGCTGACAGCACCTATTCCCCGTATCGGACTGTGAAACAGGCGAAACAATCAGATCAAGCGATTATCAAAATGTAGACAAAAGCGAGCCGGCAATCGGCCCGCTTTTTATGTTATGAGACTTTCTGAGTCAGTGTGTATAAAAAGGAAAGCTTCCTAAAAGCATCTTCAATGGTTTGCAGGAATTCATTGTTGTTCATGTTGATCACGTCTTCTTTTTGCAGCTGAATGCCGCATAAAAGCTCTGCTTTTTTCACTGTCTGCAGGCGTTCAAATAATGTTTTCAGCTGCTCCTGATCCATGTCGGACTGCTTGTACGCACCTGGCTTCGTATGATCCGGCGACCATACAAAATGGCCGGGAATCTGTTTTGTGATTTCCTCCTGCTTCGCTTCCAGCAATCTGCCGTATTCCTCTTTTATCGGAGATTCATAAATGATGGCAAACCATACAAACATATGGGTGTCCCATAAACCGATCTGAAAGTGAGGGAGTTTCTTATAGCCGCGTTTGCTGTTGGCAAAGGCAACCCAGCTGTCAGCCGGCGGGTTGACAGATCTTCTCGCGTGCTTGGCGACATGCGGGAACATTTCATCTCCTGTCAATGCTGACAATGTCGGTGCGAAATGCTCTCCTAACAAGGTCAGCTTCGGACGGACTTGTTCTTTTAACACCTCCATGCGCGGATCTAAACCTTCTATTGTAAATGTATCGAAGTCTTCTTTTGTAAAACGCATCTGAGTCATCTTTTTCCTCCTTAACGTAAGTATTCATATTTTACCACAGCCGCCGCCCGCCGCAAAAACATTGAGAACGTTTGAGCCGAGAGGAATGGTGGTAAAAAACGAATAGGTAAACACACAATTTTAAGAATGTTGTTACAGCCGAATATAAGTTTCCATACGATATAAGAAGTATCATTAATGAATTGGAAAAATGGGATGCTTTTTTAACAAATGATCTCTGGAAGGGGCGAAAGACAATGAGGCAAGTGGTGAAGGAAGGATTCAGGGAGGAAAAAAATAACCGTGTAGCTGTCTGGAGACTAGAGGTTGATTATGAATTGGCAACCCTGTACGAGGCCATGCAAAAAGAGAATGAAGATCAAATCGATCTCAGCAAAAGAAAACTGGAACGTCTCAGAAAAGAATGGATTCGGCTTAACGGATAAAGAATAGTAAAAACGAACCGCAGGAAATGGTTCGTTTTTACGTGAGAAGGCATTTTTTTCATTTTCCTTGCTTTTTCATCGCCTTTATCAGTATGCTATAGAATAAGCTATACATAGAAAAGAGGTACACGGTATGACAAATTGGACGGAAATTGATGATATCGCAAAACAATGGGTAAAAGAAGCCGGAACGAGAATCAGACAATCCATGCAGGAAAGCTTGACGATTGAAACAAAATCAAATCCGAATGATTTAGTCACAAATATTGATAAAGAGACGGAGCGCTTTTTCATTGACCGTATACAAGGAACTTTTCCCGGACACCGGATTCTCGGAGAAGAAGGGCAGGGGGATAAACTCCGCTCCCTTGACGGAATCGTCTGGATCATTGATCCGATTGACGGGACGATGAATTTTGTCCATCAAAAGCGGCATTTCGCGATCTCCATCGGCATCTTTGAAGACGGAAAAGGCAAAATCGGCTTAATTTATGATGTGATGCAGGACGAACTGTATCACGCATTCAGCGGAAAAGGGGCTTATCTGAATGATACGCCGCTTGCTCCTTTAAAAGAAGCTTCCATTGAAGAAGCCATTATTGCAATCAATGCCACATGGGTGACGGAAAACAGAAGGATTGACCCGAGTATTTTGGCGCCGCTCGTAAAACGGGTCAGAGGAACGCGTTCCTACGGTTCGGCGGCACTTGAGCTGGCCGGTGTTGCGGCCGGCCGCATTGACGCATACATTACGATGAGGCTCGCGCCGTGGGATTACGCTGCCGGCTGCGTGCTGCTGAACGAAGTCGGGGGCATTTACACGACCACAGACGGCGAACCGTTCACGTTTTTAGACAACCACAGCGTGCTTGCGGGCAATCCGGCTATACATAAAATTATCTTTGACGACTATTTACATGCTGACAGGTAGAGATTTTGAAGAAGAAGATCTCGGGTTTCTGGAGCAGCTGGCGGCATCACACCCGGTGTGGAAAAACGAAGAGTTCGGAACAAAAAATGCGGCGGAGTTTATGCTTGCATACTCCATGTACAATGGAACGTGGCTCGTATGGGAGATTGACGGCGCTCCTGCCGCCGTCAGTTTTCATTTGGAATGGGCGCCTTCAAACGGAAAACCGTGGCTCGGAACCGTGGCCGTCGCTCCGGAGGCAAAAGAGAAAGGAATCGGTCGCGCGGTCATTGAAGAGATTGCGGGCCGGCTGAGAGGAGAGCATAAAGCGATGTTTTCAGCCGTTCCCCTGGACAGGCAGGAATGGGTTTTGTTTTTAAGCCAATGCGGCTTTGAACAGCTTAAGCTTGAAAAAGACGATCGGGAAAAGACATATATGATCATGGTGAAGCCATTGTGAAATGTTCAGATATAAAAAAGAGACCGGATTTCTCCGGTCTCTTTTCTTGTTTACAAGCCGACCGCATTCCAGGCCGCTTCTACGCTTGCAGCGTCTTGAGAGCCGTAAAGGTCCCGCGCTGATTGAATCAAAGCTGCTTTTGCATCTTTAAAGCTTGATGACGGAGTGAGATATACCGTCAGTGCGCGATAGTAAATCTGCTCCGCTTTTTTCACGCCGATTTTTGTAATCGTGTTGTAAGCGGCTTTGTTCGGAATTCCGCTGTTTGTATGCACGCCGCCGTAGTCGCCGGCATCAGTGTTCGGAAGGTTTTGATAATTTTTGTAATGGTCGGGCTGTCCGTATTTTGTCGGATTGGATAAGCTGCGGAGAGCCGGCTGGCTGACCGTAATATCCTCACCGATATCCCAGTCCTCAGTATCGGTGAAGTACCCGAATACATCGGAGAAGGATTCGTTTAAAGCGCCCGGCTGATTTTCATAGTTCAGGTTGGCTGTTTCCTGTGTAACGCCGTGTGTCATTTCATGGGCCGTTACGTCCATTGAACCGGAAAGAGGCGAGAAGAATGAGCCGTCACCGTCACCGTAAATCATTTGGTCGCCGATCCAGGCCGCGTTATTGTATCTGCTGCCGTAATGAACGGAAGATACGATTTTGCCGCCTCTATTGTCGTAGCTGTTGCGTTTAAACGTCTGATAGAAATAATCATACACTTTGCCGAGATTGTAATGCGCATCAACCGCAGCGCGCTGAGAAGAAGTTGTGAACTGGTTTGTAGTGCTTGATACGAGCGTGCCCGGCAGGTTATATTGTCGGTTTTGCAGATCGTACGTAATAATTTGTGTTCCGGTAGGCTTCGAAAGATCACGCATTACATATTTGCCGTTTTCAGAAGAAATATTTAATGAGACCGTTTTTCCTTTAAGAGTCGTACCTGTTCCGGTTGCAGCGGCATGCTCCACTTTGTTTTGCTTTTTCAGGACTTTCCCTGTTTCCGCATCAACGGTTACTTCCCAGTTAGCTGGTTCCGGTTCGATGTAGCGGATGGTTACATCATAGGCGAGTCGGTATTTACCGTCTTTTGTGGCCGCTGCTTTCAGCTCGGCTTTGTTTTTGTTTGCAACGTTGCCGTTGGAGACGGCTTCAGGTGATTTGCCGATTGCTTTAAAAGCATGATCCAGCGCCTGATTTGCAGATAATTTTTTGCTGTTTGCCGTTTTGGCAGCAGAAGCATCGTTGTTTAATTCACCGTTAATCGCATAGACATTGTTGGATTTATCGACGTGAATAATGACTTGCGAGTCTTTCACAGGCACACCGTTAACGACAGGCACATAACGGAAGTGCTTGTAGCCGAGATCATCGGTCGTGTGGTCAATCAGCTTCAGTCTCTCAGAAGGGTTGCCTTTGAAGACTTTGCCGTTTTGTTTCAAGTATTGCTTGATTGCTTTGTCACTGACTGAAGGCAATTCAGATTGCACCAAAGAATGCTTCGGCACAAAGTTCGTCAGGTTTTCTTTAAGCTGAGGATTCTCAGCTGCCTGAACACCCGGAAGACTGATGGTTAAACTCATAAAGGAAGCGGCGACAGCAACAGACAATTTCTTACCTAAACCCACAATAAATCCCCCTTTTTGAAAATAATGAAAACTTATATTGTTATAATAAACCAGCATTCTCTCATTCTGCAATATAAAACTAGACTCCGCTGATGAATTGATAGAATCGTCCCGTAAAGGCTTCAGGCGGGCAGCGTCAGGGGATAAGCCGAGAGGCACGTGTTGAATCAAACATGAGTCGAATGATGCGATTTATTCTGAAAAAAATGACAAATGAAGTCGGGAGAAATGATAGAGGAAAAATGTTCCGATCTGTAAAACTTTTTTTATAGCCGTTTGTCTAAACAGGTGAGGCCTTAATAAACGAAAAGGATTGTTTCAGATGTCAGAGATTTTCAGTCATTTTATTCAGCATTTCGACAGATATTTCAAGAGCTGTCTTACGAAGAGATTGCTGATGTTTTGGACTGGAGTCTTTCGAAGGTGAAGAGCACTCTGTACAGGGCGAGAATGCAGCTGAAACAGCACTTGGCGGAAAAAAGGAAGGACGGACAGATATGACTTGCTGTTTAGTGAGAGATTTACTCCCTTTATATATTGAAGGCGATTGTGAAACAGAAACGGAGCGGTTTATTTCCCGCCACCTTGAATCATGCGGTAAGTGCGAAAGTTTATATCATATGATGAAGGAGCCGCTTGACCTCGGCAGCCCCGAGATGAAGGAGCCCGCCTGTTATGCAGAAGAAGAAAGGCGGTTTAAGGAACGGTATTACGGGAAGCTGCTGATAAAAGCAGCCTGTTTGTTCGGCGCTGTTTTCTTTATCATGCTGATCTTTAAACTGCTGATTTAAAAAAACGCCCGGCTGCATGACATGACCGGGCGTTTTATCCGTTTACTCAGCCGGATGAAAGGCTGTATAAATGCCTTCAAGCAAGTCCTGAGGCAGTGAATTAAAGAATCCGGCACACAGCTTTGCTTCTTTTTTTCCTGCTCCTGCTTTTTCAGCAAGGTCCTGATCAAACGTATACACACCGTCTTCTTCAATCAGCGCAGATTGAAGGATATGAAGACTTTGGGAAAAAGCGGTGAACAGCTGATCAACGATAAGGGCCTCTTTTTCCGTAAATCCGAGCTCCACCGCTTTTTCTTTATTAAATGTATATTCGCCGTCCGTTTTCTCAATACATTGAGAAAGAACGGTTAAAAATTCGGTTGAACTGTCCCACAGCTTTTGAATGGTCTGTGCGGCTTCTTTATCTAATCCCAATTCAACCGCTTTTTCACCGTCAAAATAATAGACGCCGTCTTTTTCGTAAATCGATTGGCTGATGATGTCAATGAGTTTTGCCGCGTCTTCCGGTGTTTTCTCTGCGGAAACCTGCAGGGTATGCGGTTCATTTGCCTGGATCGTTTTTGCGCCGGCAGAATCAAGCGGACTGAATGCAAGCAAGGCGGCTGAGGCGGTTGCGGCGGCAGTTACAGCGGTTTTCTTCAAAAAAGATGTTTTCATTTCATTCTCTCCTTGTCATGTGTATTTGCTTACAGTCACAAGTATAAAAAGACAATGATGGAATTGATATAGGAGGTATGGTATTTTCTGCATAACGATGCCGGACTATTTCAGACTGTATATTCTGAGGGAATCTGCTGATGTAACTAGAATGGGGGCCGTCATTCCCGGCTTCCTGACTAGACGGCGGGGGAGATAAGCCTTACATCTGCAGTCTGTTTTTGAGGATGTAAAAAAGCCTGAATCTTTGATTCAGGCTTCATAAGATATTGTCTTTCCATGTTTACGGAATTTTGCAAAGGGTCATGCTTTTAATCAAGCAGTCCCTGTTCGCGCATTTTTTTCTTTACGGTGAAACCGCTTCCCATCATGGCGATAACGAGAACAATGCTTCCGATGATACCCCATGCGCTTTTCTCAGCGATTGATACGCCGATCAGCATCATGCTGAAGACTGCTGCGAATGCAAATAATAATAAGAGCCAATTCAATTTTTTCATATTTCCATCCCCTTTAACGTCATACTTTCAGTTTACAGAAAAACGTAACGCTTTTAAAGAGGATGTGTGGTATAATATGAAAGTTATCTAATTTTTTTAGGAGATGAAAATGTGAAACTTCGAAACGATCTTCGCAACATCGCGATTATTGCCCACGTTGACCATGGGAAAACGACTTTGGTAGACCAATTGCTTCACCAAGCCGGAACATTCCGTGCCAACGAAAATATTGCCGAACGCGCAATGGATTCAAACGATCTTGAACGTGAACGCGGTATTACAATTCTTGCGAAAAATACTGCGATTAACTATAAAGATACACGCATTAATATTTTGGACACTCCGGGACACGCCGACTTCGGCGGAGAGGTAGAACGGATTATGAAAATGGTTGACGGCGTTCTGTTAGTCGTTGACGCATATGAAGGCTGCATGCCGCAAACCCGTTTCGTACTGAAAAAAGCCCTTGAGCAGAACTTAAATCCGGTTGTCGTCGTAAACAAAATCGACCGTGATTTCGCCCGCCCGGAAGAAGTCATTGATGAAGTGCTTGATTTGTTCATCGAGCTTGACGCAAACGAAGAACAGCTTGAGTTCCCTGTCGTCTACGCTTCTGCGATTAACGGAACGGCAAGTCTGGATCCGAAAAAGCAGGACGAAAACATGGAATCACTGTATGAAACGATTCTTGAACATGTCCCTGCCCCGGTAGATAACGCCGAAGAGCCTCTTCAATTCCAAGTGGCGCTGCTTGATTACAATGATTATGTCGGCCGTATCGGTATCGGACGCGTTTTCCGCGGCACGATGAAAGTGGGTCAGCAGGTTTCATTGATGAAACTTGACGGAACGGTTAAATCATTCCGTGTAACGAAAATCTTCGGTTTCCAAGGATTGAAACGCGTGGAAATTGAAGAAGCGAGAGCGGGAGACCTTGTTGCCGTTTCGGGCATGGAAGACATCAACGTCGGTGAAACGGTTTGTCCGGCTGACCACCATGAGCCGCTGCCGGTTCTGCGCATTGATGAGCCTACGCTTCAAATGACATTTGTCGTAAACAACAGCCCGTTTGCAGGCCGTGAAGGCAAATATGTCACAGCCCGCAAAATTGAAGAGCGTCTGAATGCGCAGCTTCAAACTGACGTCAGTCTTCGTGTCGAACCGACTGCATCACCAGACGCATGGGTTGTTTCAGGACGCGGTGAGCTTCACCTGTCCATTTTAATTGAAAACATGCGCCGTGAAGGCTATGAGCTTCAAGTGTCTAAACCTGAAGTTATCATTAAGGAAATTGACGGCGTCAGCTGCGAGCCTGTTGAGCGCGTGCAGATTGACGTGCCTGAAGAGCATACTGGTTCTGTTATGGAATCAATGGGTGCGAGAAAAGGCGAAATGCTTGATATGATTAATAACGGAAACGGCCAGGTCCGCCTGATCTTTACCGTACCTTCACGCGGACTCATCGGCTATTCTACTGAGTTTCTGTCACTGACACGCGGTTTCGGTATCCTGAACCACACGTTTGACAGCTATCAGCCGATGCAAAAAGGCCAAGTCGGAGGCCGACGTCAGGGTGTGCTCGTTTCCATGGAAAACGGAAAAGCGACATCTTACGGAATTCAAGGTATTGAAGACCGCGGCGTCATCTTCGTTGAGCCCGGAACAGAAGTGTATGAAGGCATGATTGTCGGCGAACATAACCGTGACAATGACCTTGTTGTCAATGTCAGCAAAATGAAACAGCAGACAAACGTACGTTCCGCTACGAAGGATCAAACGACTACGATTAAGAAAGCGCGCATTATGTCGCTTGAAGAATCACTCGAGTACTTAAACGAGGATGAATACTGCGAAGTAACGCCGGAATCCATCCGTTTAAGAAAGAAAATCCTGAATAAAAACGAACGTGAAAAAGCGGCGAAAAAGAAAAAAACAGCAGGAATGTCTTAATCACTTGCAGAATTTGAAAAGGTAGAACCCGAACGGAAAAGGGGAGGGGGATCTTTTTGAATGAAGTAAGTGAACGGCTGTCGTTCTTTGCGGCTCTTTACCAAGTGGATGAGCATCCGCTGGCGGGAATGTGGCTGTTATACGGAACGATCGTCGTGCTTTCGGTGATTGTATTTAAACTCGGCTTTGCCAAACGGCTGCCGGTTTTGAAGGCTGCGGCAGTTTATCTCTTTCTCGTGCTCGGCTGCACCGTGCTGACTTTTTTCGGTGTGTTTCTGCCGGTCGGAGAAGGGCTTGTTGTTGCCGCCTTGATTTTGATCATTTACAAAATCCGTCTGCACCAGTCCAAAAAAAGCCAGTCAGCTAAACCGCAATAAAAAAATGACCTTGCCTTCCGGCGGGTCATTTTTTATTGCGGTTTATTTTTTCAGTTTATCTTTTTTCGCTTTTTGTCCAGGATGAAAGGAAAAGTGTCCGGTATTCAGCCGCGCCTCCGTTTTGATTTTGATTCGGTCATGGCATTCCCGGCACATATATGTATGAATCGGACGATTGCGGAGGCGTTTGGCTGTCAGTGTTTCATCATCAATTTGTTCGATTTTGTCGCAAATGGAACATTTTACTCTCATTGATTTTCACCTCTTTCACTATGACAAGCATTATATCATGGATGCCCCTCCTGCCAAAGGGAAAGAAAGCAGCGCCCTTCTTTTGGAGCGGGCGCTGCTTTTTACTGGCGGTTTTTCATATGATGATCCGATTGATCGTTCTGTTCGTTCTGCAGCTTGTTCTGGTCTCTTTGGTTCAGCTGATCATCATTCGATTGAGTCGGTGATTCTTTTTCATTGTCGGTCACATCATTCGGGACTTCCGGCATGACACGACCGACGATGGCGGCAAGTTCGTCCAAAATGCCTGAAACGGGGCGGCCGGCTTTAATGTCGCTGCCCATGCCTCTCAGACGGGAAACCGTATCAGGATCAGCCACGACAACGGCATTGGCGCCGTAAGGATCGTTTTTTAACGCCTGGGCGACCGTGTATTTAATGCTCTCCACTTTGCTTCTTTCTAAATTGTCATCCACATCGATTCCGACAACGGAGTATCTTCCGAGTACAACCGCGGTGGCATCTGAAATGCCGGGGATTTTTTCGGTTACCTCGACGAGATGCTTAGCGATGTCTGTCCGGCCGGGATTTTCAGCTGTCTCAGGAGCCGTATTTTTCACATGAATCGGTTTTGCATCACGCTGATCGGTTGATTCGTTCTGGATATTGCGGCCGCGGCCGTCCTGTACAGCAGTGCAGCCGGTCAGGATAAACAAGGCTTGTATGATAATGAAAAGAATTCGCACGTCAGATTCCCTCCTTGAATGCTTTCATTTATTTTATTGTTGAATTAACCTTCTATCTTTATTCACCAAATCATATATTTTAGCAGGCATCCCCGTTTTTCGCGGAAAGAGAAGCACACGATGGGCTTTGATCCTTATTTCAGGAGGCTGAGACTTGAGTAAAATTTATGTGTTAGATACGAATGTACTTTTGCAGGATCCTAACGCCATTTTTTCCTTTGAAGAAAACGAAGTTGTCATCCCCGCCGTCGTGCTGGAAGAGGTCGATTCAAAAAAGCGGTATATGGACGAGGTCGGGAGAAATGCGAGGCACGTATCTAAGCTGATAGACGGGCTCAGGGAGAAAGGAAGGCTGCACGAGAAAGTTCCGCTTGAAAGCGGAGGAACGCTCAGAATTGAACTGAACCACCGGTCATTTCATCAGCTCCAAGAAATTTTTATCGAAAAAACGAATGATAACCGCATTTTGGCGGTGGCAAAAAATTTAAGCCTTGAGGAGGAAACGAAAGAAAACGGCCGCCTCGTCATCCTGGTCAGCAAAGATGTGCTTGTCAGGGTAAAGGCGGATGCCATCGGGCTTTTGGCGGAGGACTTTTTAAACGACAGAGTCGTTGACCATGATGAAATATATAGCGGGTACAAAGATATATTTATGAATAAAGAGCGGTTTGCCTCGTTTTATAAAAACAAACAAATTCCAGTCAAGGAGCTTCAGCAGCATCAGGTTTATCCGAATCAATTTGTGCTGATGAAAGATGAATTAGGAGGATCTTCGTCTGCGGTCGGCATGGCGGATAAGAAAGGAGAGACCGTAAAAAGACTCGTTTTCGATGATGAGCACGTATGGGGGATCAGGCCGAAGAACGTCCAGCAGACAATGGCGCTCGAACTCCTGCTGAGGGAAGATATCCCGCTTGTCACCCTGATCGGAAAAGCGGGAACGGGAAAAACCTTGCTTGCTCTCGCGGCAGGGCTTCTGCAGACGGAGGATCTCGGTATTTATAAAAAGCTGATCGTCGCGCGTCCCATCGTCCCGGTGGGAAAGGATATCGGATATTTGCCGGGCGAAAAAGAGGAAAAGCTCAAGCCGTGGATGCAGCCGATCTTTGATAATCTTGAATTTTTATTCAATGCGAAAAAGCCGGGTGAACTTGAAGCGATTTTGGCAGGAATCGGATCGATTCAGGTGGAGGCGCTGACATACATTCGGGGAAGAAGCATTCCGGATCAGTTTATTATTATTGATGAGGCTCAGAATCTGACGAGGCACGAGGTCAAAACGCTTTTGACAAGGGTGGGAGAGGGCAGCAAAATTGTCCTGATGGGCGATCCGGAGCAAATAGATCACCCATACTTAGACAGTTTAAACAACGGACTTGCTTATGTTGTAGAGCGGTTTAAAGGACAAACCGTCTCCGGCAGCGTGAAGCTTGTGAAAGGTGAGAGATCCGGCCTTGCACAGCTTGCCGCCGATTTGTTATAAAACTTCGATTTCTGTGACGCCCATTATCGGTTTTTCAAAGTCTCCGTCCACGTAAAAATGGACCGGACCGCCGTCTTGAAGCGGTTTCCCCGCATCGCTAAAATGCGCGATTGCGTCCATCGCCTTTTCGAGCGGCACTTCGGTTCTTTCTGATTTTGAAATAAATGCGCACAGGACAGCGCTTTCTTTCGGCTCGGCATTTGCTAAAACAGCGCCGAGCTTCATGGCGAAGCTGCCGTTCATCAGTCTTTCTTTTTCATAACGTTTTTCGCTTTTTAAAGTCGGCGGCGAAATGCGCCCTTCTCTGATCACCCGTTCAGGATCAAGCGTATGCTCCTGGGTTTCTGCAGAGCCGTCCGGATGAACAGGCTGATTGTTTTCAAACGGAAACTTGCGGTCATCGAAAATCCAGACACTCGGATCAATTGTAATCGGGTATGTAACATTGCCTTTTACTTGAATAACGCTCATGTTGAAGCCCCCCTTTACTTAAAGTATAAAAGTTTTCGCATGAATTGTCACTTTGCGTTGCAAATTAGATGTACACAACGGCAGCGAAGTGAGGATGATCGACATGGTATGCCGGCATTACCAAGAGCTGGACGCATTAGTTCAGGAAGCGAAAAAAAGAACCGAAGAAGGCAAAGTGGCAGACTATATTCCGGCTCTGGCTGAATCTGAACAAGACAGCCTTTCGGTCACGATTTATCATGCGGAAAATACATGTCTGACGGCAGGAGACGCCGACCGGACATTTACGCTGCAGAGCATTTCGAAAGTGCTTTCTCTGGCGCTCGTACTGATGGATTACGGAAAGGAAAAGGTGTTCAGCTGCGTGGGTCAGGAGCCGACCGGCGACCCGTTTAACTCCATGATTAAGCTTGAAACAGTGAATCCGGGCAAGCCTTTAAATCCGATGATTAATGCGGGAGCTCTCATCGTTACGGGTTTAATTAAAGGGCATTCGCCGAAAGACCGCCTGGATTACCTGCTCGGATTCATCAGAAGACTTGCGAACAATCAGGACATTACATATTGCAGACATGTCGCGGAATCGGAATTCAAATCTTCCATGATTAATCGGGCCATGTGTTATTACATGAAGCAGTATGACATTTTTAAAGGCGATGTTGAAGAGGTCATGGATTTGTATACAAAACAGTGCGCGATTAAGATGAGCAGTCTGGATTTAGCCAAAATCGGCTGTGTATTCGCCCTTGACGGCAAGCATCCGGAAACCGGGGAGCAGGTCATTAAAAAAGATGTGGCGAGAATCTGCAAGACGTTTATGGTGACATGCGGCATGTACAATGCGAGCGGGGAATTCGCAATCAAGGTCGGCATTCCCGCTAAAAGCGGCGTTTCGGGAGGAATCATGGGCATTTCGCCGTACAACTTCGGAATCGGTATATTCGGTCCGGCGCTTGATGAAAAAGGCAACAGCATCGCGGGTATGAAGCTTTTGGAAATCATGTCTGAGAAATACAGGCTGAGTATTTTTTGAAACATTTTTTATCATAACATCTGCTTAAATCCTCTTGCAATTTCATCTGATACCCTTTATGATAAATAGAAGAATTAGGTACTCGCCTGGGGAACGGAGGGATACTTTTGGCTTCAGAGATTATAGTTGACCATCAGCAGAAAGCATTCGAGCTGTTGAAGTTAGATGCTGAGAAGATTTTGAAGCTGATCCGAGTACAAATGGATAACTTAACGATGCCTCAATGTCCTCTGTATGAAGAGGTCTTGGATACTCAGATGTTCGGACTGTCGAGGGAAATCGATTTTGCTGTCCGCCTGGGATTAGTTGACGAAAACGACGGCAAAGAGCTGCTGGACAGACTTGAAAGAGAACTGTCTGCTTTGCATGACGCGTTTACAGGAAAATAAATGATCAAACTCAAACTATTCAACGGTTTGGGTTTTTTTATAACCGTAAACCGTTTTTTTGCATCTTCTTTTCGTAAGACGGTCTCTTAATCTGCATTTCATCCGAAAAACTATAAAGAAACTGCGTAAATTGTTTATGAATTATAGTAAAATATAATACGCAATAGGTATTAAACGTAAGCTTTAAGCAGGAAAGAGGATGTTATGTTTAAAAGAATGTTAAAATCTTACGATTATTCATTGATATGCGCTATCATTCTGCTGTGCAGTTTCGGATTGGTAATGGTATACAGCTCAAGCATGATTACCGCCGTTATGCGTTACGGCGTGAGCAGCGACTATTTCTTTAAACGGCAGCTGTTCGCCGTCATCGCGGGGTTTGTGCTGTTTATTATCGCGGCCGTTTTTCCGTACAAAGTGTTCGCCCATCAAAAGATTCAGAAAATCATACTGCTTGCGTCAGTGGCTGCGCTTTGCGCGCTGTTTGTTTTCGGACATGTTGCCGGAAATGCGCAAAGCTGGTTTAAAATCGGCGGAATGGCCATTCAGCCGGGGGAATTTGTCAAGCTGACCCTGATACTGTATCTTGCCGCGGTGTACGCAAAGAAACAAAGCTACATCGATCAGCTTTTGACGGGGGTTGCGCCGCCGGTGATCGTCACCGTAGTCATTTGTGCGCTTATCGCTATTCAGCCCGACTTCGGAACGGCGATGATTATCGGTCTGATCGCGTTTTGCGTCATTATGTGTTCGGGATTCAGCGGAAGGACCCTGCTCAGGCTGGTTCTCATGGCGGGAATCGTATTACTCCTTGTCAGCCCGATCATTTATCTGAAATGGGACGATATTTTGACACCCGGGCGTATGAGCCGGTTTGAAAGCCTTGAAAATCCATTTAAATACGCCAGCACATCAGGTCTGCAGATTATAAATTCGTATTATGCGATCGGCTCAGGCGGTTTTTTCGGTCTCGGTCTTGGAGAAAGCATTCAAAAATACGGTTATCTGCCTGAATCGCATACAGACTTTATTATGGCGGTTATTTCAGAGGAGCTCGGCATTTTCGGCGTCCTGTTTGTCATTGTGCTGCTGGCTTTTGTGGTGTTAAAAGGTTTTTATATTGCGAGAAAATGTGAAGATCCGTTCGGAAGCCTTTTGGCAATCGGGATATCCAGCATGATTGCGATTCAGACCTTTATCAATCTCGGCGGTGTCAGCGGTTTAATTCCGATCACAGGTGTTCCGCTGCCGTTTATCAGCTACGGGGGATCATCAATGTTTTTGTTATTGACGAGCGCCGGTATATTGGTGAATGTCAGCATGCATGTCAAGTACTCAGAAAAGAAGAAAAAGAGGGAGCCCGTTCCGTCTAAAGGGGTAAAAAGACGGCAGACGGAAAAATCTGTGTATCTCTAAAAAACAAGTGTATACACAGGGCGGATATTCCTTTATTATAAACTACATATTTATTAGGCCAAGGGGGAGAAAAGTTTGTCACAACAATCCATCCAAAAAGTGTTAGTAGCAAACAGGGGAGAAATTGCGATCCGGATTTTCCGGGCGTGCACAGAATTGAACATCAGAACGGTAGCCGTTTATTCAAAAGAAGATTCGGGCTCCTATCATCGCTATAAAGCGGATGAAGCTTATCTTGTGGGCGAAGGCAAAAAACCGATTGACGCGTATCTTGATATTGAAGGGATTATTGAGATCGCAAAAAGAAACGGCGTTGATGCCATTCATCCGGGCTACGGATTTCTCTCTGAAAATATCCAATTTGCGAGACGCTGTGAAGAAGAGGACATCGTATTCATCGGACCGACGTCAGCGCATTTGGATATGTTCGGAGATAAGGTAAAGGCGAGGGAGCAGGCGGAAAAAGCCGGTATCCCCGTTATTCCGGGGAGTGACGGACCGGCTGAAACATTAAAAGATGTCGAACAATTCGCAAAAGTCCACGGATTTCCGTTTATTATTAAAGCATCGCTCGGAGGCGGAGGCCGCGGCATGAGAATCGTCCGAAGCGAAAGCGAATTGAAAGAATCGTTTGAGCGGGCCAAATCAGAAGCGAAAGCCGCATTCGGAAATGATGAAGTGTATGTTGAAAAACTGATCGAAAATCCTAAGCATATTGAAGTTCAGGTGATCGGAGATAAAGAAGGCAATGTCGTCCATCTGTATGAGCGGGACTGTTCCGTTCAGAGACGCCATCAAAAGGTCATTGAAGTGGCGCCGAGTGTATCTTTGCAGCCTGAATTAAGGGACGAAATCTGTGAAGCGGCTGTGGCGCTTGCGAAAAATGTCGGCTATATCAACGCGGGGACCGTGGAATTTCTCGTAGCGGGCGGTGAATTTTACTTTATTGAAGTGAACCCGCGCGTACAAGTGGAGCATACGATTACGGAAATGATAACGGGGGTTGATATCGTTCAGACGCAGATTCTCGTCGCGCAGGGCCACGGACTGCACAGCCGCGCCGTCAATATCCCAGAGCAGAAAGACATTTTTACAAACGGGTATGCGATACAATCACGTGTGACCACTGAAGATCCGCTGAATGACTTTATGCCTGACACGGGTAAAATTATGGCTTACCGCTCAGGCGGCGGTTTCGGCGTCCGCCTTGATACGGGAAACAGCTTCCAGGGCGCCGTCATCACGCCTTATTATGATTCACTGCTCGTCAAGCTGTCGACATGGGCGCTGACGTTTGAACAGGCATCAGCGAAAATGGTCCGCAACCTGCAGGAATTCAGGATCAGGGGCATTAAGACCAATATTCCGTTTCTTGAAAACGTGGCAAAGCATGAAAAATTCCTGACGGGCCAATACGACACATCGTTTATCGACACAACGCCTGAGCTGTTTGTTTTCCCAAAACAGAAGGACCGCGGAACAAAAATGCTTTCCTATATCGGCAATGTCACGGTGAACGGTTTTCCGGGAATCGGGAAAAAAGAAAAACCTGCATTTGATAAGCCTCAGACCGTTACGTTAGATATCGGGGAAAAGCCGGCAAGCGGTACGAAACAGATCCTTGATGAAAGAGGCGCCGAGGGACTTGCAGACTGGGTGAAAGAGCAAAAATCCGTGCTCCTGACCGATACAACGTTCAGGGATGCCCATCAGTCCCTGCTCGCAACACGGATCAGGTCCAATGATTTGAAAAAAATCGCGAATCCTACGGCTGCCCTGTGGCCTGAACTGTTCAGCCTTGAAATGTGGGGAGGCGCGACATTTGATGTAGCGTACCGTTTCTTAAAAGAAGACCCTTGGAAACGCCTTGAAGATCTCCGTAAGGAAGTGCCGAACACATTGTTCCAGATGCTCCTTCGTTCATCAAATGCCGTCGGTTATACAAACTATCCCGACAATGTCATTCAAAAATTTGTCCGGCAGTCAGCGGAGTCCGGTATCGACGTATTCCGGATCTTTGACAGCCTGAACTGGGTAAAAGGGATGACGCTGGCCATCGATGCCGTCCGTGAAACCGGAAAAGTGGCGGAGGCTGCGATTTGTTACACGGGAGATATTCTTGATAAGACCCGGACGAAATATGATTTGCAATATTATCTTTCTATGGCGAAAGAGCTTGAGGCGTCTGGTGCGCACATTCTCGGCATTAAAGACATGGCCGGTCTTTTGAAACCTCAAGCCGCATACGAACTTGTCTCAGCGCTGAAGGAAACGATTGATATTCCCGTTCATCTTCACACGCATGATACGAGCGGCAATGGCGTCTTTCTCTATGCCAAAGCTGTTGAAGCGGGTGTGGACATCGTGGATGTCGCCGTCAGCTCAATGGCGGGTCTGACTTCACAGCCGAGCGCAAGCGGATTTTATCATGCGCTTGAAGGAAACAGCCGCCGTCCTGAAATGGATGTCCGGCAGGTGGAAAGACTGTCACAATATTGGGAATCCGTCCGTCAGTATTACAGTGAATTTGAAAGCGGGATGAAGTCTCCGCATACTGAGATTTATAATCATGAAATGCCGGGCGGCCAGTACAGCAATCTGCAGCAGCAGGCAAAAGGAGTCGGCCTGGGCGATCGCTGGAATGAGGTGAAAGACATGTACAGCGTCGTCAACCGCATGTTCGGCGACGTCGTGAAAGTAACACCTTCCTCCAAAGTCGTCGGAGATATGGCGCTTTACATGGTGCAAAACAATTTAACAGAACAAGATGTTTATGATAAAGGCGAAACGCTTGATTTTCCGGATTCAGTCGTTGAGCTCTTTAAAGGGCAGATCGGTCAGCCGCACGGCGGATTTCCGGAAAAACTGCAAAAGCTCGTTCTGAAAGGACAGACGCCGATCACGGTAAGACCGGGTGAGCTGCTTGAACCGGTATCTTTTGAAGGCATTAAAGAAGAATGGAAAGAAACGCATCAGATGGAATTGAGTGATCAGGACGCAATCGCGTATGCTCTTTATCCGAAAGTATTTACTGAATATGTTAAAACGGCTGAACGCTTCGGTGATATTTCCGTATTGGACACACCGACTTTCTTCTACGGCATGACACTCGGTGAAGAAATCGAAGTGGAAATCGAGCGCGGAAAAACGCTGATCGTGAAGCTTGTATCTATCGGTGAACCGCAGCCAGATGCGACACGTGTCGTTTATTTCGAATTGAACGGCCAGCCGCGCGAGGTGGTCATTAAAGATGAAAGCATTAAATCGTCCGTACAGGAAAAATTAAAAGCAGATCGGACAAACCCAAGCCACATTGCGGCATCCATGCCGGGAACGGTCATTAAATTGTTAACGGAAACCGGGGCAAAGGTGAATAAAGGCGATCATCTGATGATTAATGAAGCGATGAAAATGGAGACGACGGTACAGGCGCCGTTCTCCGGGACAATACAGCAGATTCATGTGAAAAACGGTGAACCGATTCAGACAGGCGATTTACTGATCGAAATTGAAAAAGCGTAAAAAATAAACATAAAAAACCTGATCCGCCCCGTGTGCGATCAGGTTTTTTATATGTAAAAAGGCCGAAGCTCTGATGCTTCGGCCTTTTCATGTGCCTCAGATGTTCCGCTGTTTTGATTCATAGCGGAAGCGGGCGATTAATAATAAGAAATAGCATAAGACGCCGAACAGACCGGCAATAAAGAGCGAATGGGCAAGTGCAAAGCCGGTGGCCATTTCTGAATAAACAACCATGATTCCGGACAGCGCCTGTAATACAACAAAGGCAAGAGCCGCTATCCAGCCACCAAGAATCTGTTTTTGGTCTTTGTAGGAGCGCACCGCATGCGCAAAAGCGACAAGAATCCATACGAACAGAAGCAGCGCTGCCGTTCTGTGGCCCATCTGCACCCACTCCTGAAAATGAGACGGAAACCCGTGGTTCAGCCTGCTGCAAAGCGGAACGTCAGGGCAGGCAAGGCTTGATTTCGTATGGCGCACATAAGCCCCCGTATAAACGACGATATACGTGTAAATCGAAAGGCCGATCATATGAAACTGCATTTTCCTGCCGATTCTGAGCGGCTTGACGAGCTTTTTGTCTGATTTATCAGCTTCAAATATGAGAAGCGTCAAAATCAGAACAGAAGCGAAAGAAATCAGCGATATGCCGAAATGAAGCGCCATAACGAGCGCATTTGATCCGAAAACAACCGCTAATGCGCCGAGAAGCGCCTGTAAAAATAAAAAGATAATGGACATAATGGCGAGAAAGGTTGTTTCACGGAAAACAGGCGTGACTTTTCTCCATGCCCAAAAAGCGAGACTCAGCACGAGAACGATTGAGACACCGCTTGCGAGTCTGTGGCTCCATTCAATGATAGAAGCGGCGTTAAGCTCCGGGAAAAACCGGCCGTGGCAAAGCGGCCACTGCCTTCCGCATCCGAGACCCGATCCTGTTTTTGTGACAAGAGCGCCGCCGATCAGCACGACGAGCATAACGAACGTCGTCAGCACGCCGAGCGCTTTCAAAGCTTTATTCATTTTACATTCACCTTCTTAACAAACTGGACAAAATGATATACGTACCAAGTGTAAGCGAATATGTGTTTTGTGGCAATTCTCAATTCTGTTTGTTCACAAAAATATAATAGAATCAGGACTTCTTAGATAATGGGGTTGATTATTCCAGATGGGTCTGATAGAAATAAAGTAACCGCTTTATTATGAAACCGGCGGATTTGGTAAAATTCATAAAAAGTTCACAAATAAATTCCTGTTTCTCGTTTAATATTTAAGAGGATGTTTTTTTACAGGTCATTATCTTGTATGATAGAGTTGCAGGTCTTAAAAAACCTGCTTTAGGTTTGTAAGGGAGGTTTACGTTATGGCTAATTCCAGAATTTTAAACGATACAGCTATAGACGGACAGATTGAAGAGACGACGGCATGGAAGGATTTCCTTTCGCTTATCAAAATAGGAATCGTCAATTCGAATTTAATTACGACTTTTACCGGCATGTGGCTTGCGTTACATATATCCGGTCTGAGTTTTTTAGGCAATTTAAACACCGTGCTTCTTACATTAATAGGATCTTCTTTGATCATCGCCGGTTCTTGTGCGGTTAACAACTATTACGACCGTGATATTGATCATTTAATGGAACGCACGAAAGTAAGACCGACGGTAACCGGAAAGATTCAGCCGAATCAAGCGCTGTGGTCAGGAATTTTACTCATTGCTTTAGGACTTATCATGCTTTTGATGACCACCGTGATGGCAGCAGTCATCGGTTTTATCGGCGTGTTTACGTACGTTGTTCTTTATACAATGTGGACGAAACGCCGTTATACGATTAATACGGTTGTCGGAAGTGTATCAGGCGCCGTGCCGCCGTTAATCGGCTGGACAGCGGTTGAAGGGCACATCGGTGTTGTCGCGTGGGTTTTATTCATGATTTTATTCATCTGGCAGATTCCGCACTTTTTAGCGCTTGCGATTAAAAAGACGGAAGATTACAGAGCAGCGAATATTCCGATGCTTCCGGTAGTGCACGGCTTTGAAGTGACGAAAAGACAGATTATCGTCTGGGTCGCATGCCTGCTGCCGCTTCCGTTTTTCCTCGGCAGTCTCGGTCTTCCGATCGTCATTCTCGGCACTTTGCTGAATGTCGGATGGCTTGTTCTCGGACTGATGGGATTCCGCATGAAAAACATCATGAAGTGGGCAACCCTTATGTTTGTCTATTCGCTTAACTACATGACCATTTATTTTGTAGCGATGGTGGTCTTCACGCTGTTTTAATTGAATAATGAGCTTGTTTGATCGCCAAAACAAACAATGACAACTAGTAAACGCCGCCTTGACCTTTTGTTTAATCAGGCGGCTTTGCTTTTATACATAGATGGAATTTTAAGTAAAAAATCTCATATTTTAAGAAATGAGGAAATGAAGTATTTCGGCTGGAAGCAGATTTACTGCTTGTGCATCTCGTACTGATTCAAAAAAGGGGTTGGGTGAAATGTTAAAGCGTTGGCGTCTTTTATCATTATTAGCCTTAGTGCCGCTTTTATTGAGCGGCTGTGGAAAACCGTTTCTGTCCACACTCAAGCCTGCCGGCGAAGTGGCTGATAAACAATATGATCTGACGGTGCTCAGCACACTTATCATGGTTGTCGTCGTTGCGGTCGTAGCAGTTATTTTCTTTTACGTCATTGTGAGGTTCAGACGGTCGCGTATAGGGGAAGACACGATACCGAAACAGGTGGAGGGGAACCGTTTTTTAGAAATCACCTGGACCGTTATTCCGATCCTGCTTCTGATTATTCTTGTCATTCCGGTTGTCATCGATACATTGGCACTGGCGGATACGTCGCCGATGGATAAGAAAAACCGTAAAGCAGAGGATGCGCTCGTGATTAATGTAAGGGCGAATTTATACTGGTGGGAATTCGAGTATCCCGATTACGGGTTTGTGACAAGTCAGGAGCTGATCGTTCCCACAGATGAACGCGTCTATTTCAAGCTGAAGTCCTCAGATGTGAAACACTCTTTCTGGATTCCGTCAGCCGGGGGAAAAATCGATACGAATACGGATAATGACAACACCTTCTTTCTGACCTTCGATTCTAAACGCAGCAAAGAAGCGGGAGAATATTTCTTCGGGAAATGCGCGGAGCTGTGCGGACCTTCACATGCGCTGATGGATTTCAAAGTGAAACCGCTGCCGTCAAAAGAATTTAAACAATGGACGAAAGCGATGAAAAATTATAAGCATACAACAGATTCCGGTTTAGCAGCACAAGGAGAAGAGCTGTTTAAGGAAAAAAACTGCCTGAGCTGTCATGCGGTTGAGCCCAATGATAAACGGGCTGAAGCGGCAAGAACGGCTCCGAACCTCGCTACCTTCGGTGAACGGGTCAAAGTGGCCGGCATTAAGGATGCGAATAAAGAGAATATAAAAGCCTGGCTGAAAAATCCGGACAGCATTAAACCGGGCAATAAAATGACAGGCACTTATCCGAAGCTCTCGGACGCTGAAACGGATGCGCTGTATGAATATTTAAAAGGGCTGAAAGCGGAGAACAAGTGAGGACAGGGAGATATCAGGGGGGAGGTCG
This sequence comes from Bacillus sp. ZY-1-1, assembly GCF_003047165.1. Classification (NCBI taxonomy): domain Bacteria; kingdom Bacillati; phylum Bacillota; class Bacilli; order Caryophanales; family Bacillaceae; genus Bacillus; species Bacillus sp. ZY-1-1. The sequence goes on along the minus strand of NZ_CP027061.1, from coordinate 2,432,359 downwards.
CAAATGATGAATACGCTTACAGGACAGCAAAGAAAAAGCTCTTTGCTTTGGGATTATTTGACGACGGTTGACCATAAGAAAATCGCGATTTTATATATGATCGCCGGGGGATTTTTCTTCGTCGTCGGCGGACTTGAGGCCATGCTTATCAGGATTCAGCTCTTGAGGCCGGGGAACGATTTTATGGGTGCTCAGCAGTTTAATGAAATTATGACGATGCACGGCACGACAATGATCTTCCTGGCGGCGATGCCGCTGTTATTCGGGCTGATGAACGCGGTTGTGCCGCTGCAGATCGGGGCGCGTGACGTATCATTCCCATTTTTGAATGCGCTCGGATTTTGGCTGTTTTTCTTCGGAGGCATCTTTTTGAATCTGAGCTGGTTTTTAGGGGGCGCTCCTGATGCAGGCTGGACGTCGTACGCGTCGCTTGCGCTGAATTCGAAAGGGCACGGCATAGACTTTTTCGTGCTCGGCCTGCAAATATCAGGCTTAGGTACGCTCATTGCGGGGATCAATTTTCTCGCCACGATTATAAATATGAGGGCGCCGGGTTTAACGTATATGAGACTGCCGCTGTTTACGTGGACGACATTTGTGGCGTCGGCACTCATTTTATTCGCATTTCCTCCGCTCACCGTCGGTTTGGCGCTGATGATGCTGGATCGTTTGTTCGGAACGAATTTCTTTAATCCTGAATTGGGCGGCAATACGATTATCTGGGAGCATCTGTTTTGGATTTTCGGGCATCCGGAAGTATACATTTTAATTCTTCCCGCCTTTGGGATTTTTTCAGAAATCATTCCCGTATTTGCGAGGAAACGTCTGTTCGGTTATTCGTCTATGGTCTTTGCGATCGTGCTGATCGGCTTTCTCGGGTTCATGGTATGGGTTCACCACATGTTTACAACGGGACTCGGACCGATCGCTAATGCGATATTTGCGGTTGCGACGATGGCGATCGCGGTGCCTACCGGCATTAAAATTTTCAACTGGCTTTTGACCATCTGGGGAGGAAACGTCAAATTCACGACGCCTATGCTGTATGCCGTCGCCTTTATTCCTTCTTTCGTACTCGGAGGAGTCACGGGTGTCATGCTGGCGGCCGCAGCGGCAGATTATCAGTTCCACGATACGTATTTTGTCGTAGCGCATTTCCACTACGTCATTATCGGCGGCGTTGTGTTCGGCATCCTGGCGGGCGTGCATTTCTGGTGGCCGAAAATGTTCGGGAAGGTGCTTCATGAAACGATGGGGAAAATTTCGTTCGTCTTATTTTTTATCGGGTTTCATCTTACCTTCTTCATTCAGCATTTTCTCGGCTTGATGGGAATGCCGCGGCGCGTTTACACATATCTGCCCGGCCAGGGGCTTGATACCGGCAACCTGATCAGTTCAATCGGCGCGTTTTTCATGGCGGGCGCGGCCGCTTTACTCGTCGTCAATATTATTTATACCTCAATAAAGGGGAAATACGTCGGGAACGACCCGTGGCTGGACGGTCGTACGCTTGAATGGGCGGTCTCTTCGCCGCCGCCGGAATATAATTTTAAACAGCTTCCGTTTGTCCGGGGACTTGACCCGCTGTGGATTGAAAAGCAGGCCGGAAATGAAGGGATGGCGCCTGCAGAGCCTGTAGAGGACATTCATATGCCGAACGGCTCCATCATGCCGTTTATCATATCTTTCGGGCTGTTTGTGGCAGCGTTCGGGTTTTTATACCACTCCGATTATTCATGGGGGCTTCCGGTTATCTTCATAGGGCTCGGCATCACATTCTTTACCATGCTGCTTCGCTCTGTGGTCGATGATTACGGCTATCATATTCACAAAGAAGATCTGCCGAATGATGATAAAGGGGTGAAGGCGTAATGCAGCTGCAGGAAAAAATGACGGCTGAAACCTTTCCGGCTTCTCCTGAAAAAGCAACGCTGGAGGGGAAAAATAAGTTTTTGGGATTTTGGCTGTTTCTCGGCGGCGAAACGGTTCTGTTCGCCTCGCTATTTGCGACATTCCTTGCTTTACGGGAATCTAAAGCCGGAGGGCCGTCAACGGCTGAGATGTTTGAGCTGCCGATCGTGTTTATCGCGACGATGCTTCTTTTGACGAGCAGCTTAACGAGTGTGTATGCGATGTATCATATGAAAAATTTCTCCTTTAAAAAAATGCAGGTGTGGCTTCTGGTTACCGTATTATTGGGAGCGGGATTTTTAGGGGTTGAAATCTATGAATTTATGCATTACACTCACGAGTTCGGATTTACCATTACAAGCTCTGCGCTCGGCTCAGCGTTTTACACGCTCGTCGGCACACACGGAGCACACGTGGCGTTCGGGCTGTTGTGGATCAGCGCGCTCATGATCCGGAATGCGAAAAGAGGGCTCAGCCTTTATAATGCGCCGAAATATTATGTGGCCAGCTTATATTGGCATTTTATCGATGTCGTGTGGGTCTTTATCTTTACCGTTGTATATTTGATGGGGATGGTGGGATAACGATGGACGATAACAAAAACAGAGGGACTGTCAGTACGGATCTTGAATATCGGAGAAGGAAAAATGCCGAGGAGATGAAATATCAGGTCATCTCCTTCGGCTTGATGATCGGCCTTACGCTTGTCGCGTTTTTGACGGTGGCTGCAGACGGCATTGCCGGATGGTTTACGATGCCGTTTCTGATCCTGCTTGCGGTCATTCAGGTCATCTTTCAGCTGTTTTACTTTATGCATATGAGCCAGAAGGGGCATGAAGCGCCGTCATTATTTCTGTATTCGGGAATATTTGTCGCGTTTATCACCGTGCTTGCATTTGTCACGATTATTTGGTGGTAATCGGGGCGGCGGGGAGTGAGAGATTTGATTAATTTGGAAATGTTCGGGTTTCGCGCAATGTGGAGCCCGTATCTGTTTTGTATAACTGCCGTGATAACAGGTGTTTACTTTTACTGGTGCAGCCGGCATAAAGGACGTGTGGCCGTTAAGGAGAAGGTGCTGTTTGTGCTTTCCGCGCTATTTTTTTACGCGGCTGCGGGAAGTCCGGTTGATTTATTGGGCCATGTGATGTTCAGCGCCCATATGGCGCAGATGGCGGTTCTGTTTTTAGTCGTACCGCCGCTGTTGATCTCCGGAATTCCCGGCTGGGCATGGAAAAAACTGATCTTCCGTCCTGTCGTAAAGCCGCTGTTTTCGTTTTTTTCAATGCCGCTTATCGCTTTAGTGCTGTTTAACGGTATTTTTTCGCTGTATCACATCCCGTTTATATTTGATTTCGTCAAAACGGATTCGCTGTATCACACGCTGATGAACGGACTCATCTTTGTAACGGCGTTTTTTATGTGGTGGCCGCTTGTGCATAAGGTGGACGGTCTGCCCCGTCTCAGCGGTTTAATGAAGCTGGGGTATATTATGGCGGACGGGATTTTGTTAACGCCGGCCTGCGCGCTCATTATGTTCAGCGGGGCGCCCATGTATGCCACGTATACAGATCCGGCGGCTTGGGCCGAAGCAATGAAGCTTTGCGTTCCTTTAGATTTGCTGGAGGAGATCCCTTTATCCGGACCGGAGATGTTTAACACGCTACCTCCTTTGGAAGATCAGCAGCTTGGGGCAGTGCTGATGAAAATCATTCAAGAGGCGGTGTACGGAATATATTTGGCTGTCATCTTTTTTCAGTGGGTCAGAACGGAACGGGAAAAAGATACGCTGTCAGAGCCGCCGTATATCGAGCATACCGTCTCATAAAAAAAGTACAGCAGAATATGCTGTACTTTTTTATTACATTTGCACTGTTTTTAATGACTCTTCCAATTCAAGCAGTAAAGCTTTGCTTTCAGCGACGACATGTTCCGGAAATTCTTCAGCGCTGCCGTATTCTACGCCGTGCGGATAATAATGCTTTCCTAAAAGAGGGGCCTTCAGCTGAATCACGGCCCGTCTGCCGCCGACATCGCCCTCTTTTGCCGTTCCTTGAATCCGTAGATAAAATGTCCCCTCAGGTACTGAAAACTTTTTGTCGTAAGTCACTCTTTCATAATCCCATTGTCCAGCCAGAATGAGCCCTTTGCCTTCCATCAGATCGTTCAAGCGGCTGAGCTCCGCTGTTACCCCTTCAAGACCGCTGTTTTCAAACTTCAAACCTTCCCCCTCCTTTTAAAAATGCCCTTTCCTGACAATCATAGTATGAAAGCGTTACACTTTCAATGATTCATACGGTGAAAGTATGCAAAAACAAAAATTTGACGACAATAGTAGCAGAAAAAAGGAGGAATTCCGCAATGACAAAGATCAATAAGCTCATGACGTCAGACTTGCAATATTGTACAGTATTAGATAATGTATATGAAGCTGCGGTGAAGATGAAAGACGCGGATGTCGGCGCCATTCCGATAGTGGATGAAGACGGCGCCACACTTGTCGGGATCGTGACAGACAGAGATCTCGTATTACGGGGAATTGCTTCAAAAAAGCCGAACTCGCAAAAAATAACCGACGCAATGACAGAGCGGGTTATCAGTGCAGAAGAAGACGCCTCTGTGGAGGAGGTGCTCCATTTGATGGCTGAACATCAGCTCAGAAGAATTCCCGTCACACGGGATAAAAAACTGGTCGGCATTGTTACGCTCGGCGATCTTTCGTTGGCCGAGCAATCAAATGAGCAAGCAGGCCGGGCGCTGTCTGACATTTCTGAAGACGGAGGTCCGGAGGGGTTTATCCATTAAACATAAATCACGGACGATGCAAATAGGCTGTACTGTATAAGAGTACACAAAAACAGAACGGTTTGATGATATGGGGGTGAGAGGTTGAAAAATATTGCAAGGGCTCTCGTTATCCTTTTGCTTATTTACGGAGCGTATGTTCTGTTTATACAATATGGATCGGCTCCTCAGAAAAAGACCAATCAGGAGGAGCCTCAGGTTTCCAATGAAGAAGAGAGCGGAAAACGGCTGAAAATGCCGTCATCCGGACTGCTTTCTCTCATGGGGAAATCTGCCGCCGATGTGAAAAAGAAACTTGGGGAACCGTCCCGGAAAGATCCTTCTGCCTACGATTACGAGTGGTGGGTGTACAACCAGGGGAAAGACCAATACGTACAAGTCGGTATTCTGAATGATAAAGCCGTGACTTTATACGCTTCGGGAAGCGGCATCAACGCAAAACCGTTTAAGATCGGCGAATCGACGGGCGAAGTTTTTAAAACGACGCAGGTTTCTCCTTTTGTCAATGTGACTGACAAGGGAAACACGTATCGGTTTGAGTTTTCCGAAGAAGATATCAATACCCGTCCCACTGTCAGGATAGGCGGAATGTATGTTCAGCTGTACATGGACAAATTTGACGGGAATCTGTCAAGCATCAGGGCTTTTGATGCGGAAACGCTGGTGAAACAAAGGCCGTATGAGGTCATGTACAGAGGAAAGCTGACAGAACCCGAGCCAGTTTCTGATAAAAAATGGAGCGACATTGAACGAGCGAGTGAACAGCAGATTCTCGACATTACAAATGTCATCCGCGTGAAACACGGACTGGCAAGGCTGAAATGGGACGAAGGCGCCGCGAAAGTGGCATTCGGCCACAGCAAGGACATGAAGGATAACAAGTATTTCTCTCACGTCTCAAAGAAATACGGGACTCTGAAGGACCGCTTGGAAAAAGGCGATGTGAAATACCGGGAGGCCGGTGAAAATATTGCCTACAACTATGTGGACGGTCCTGCAGCCGTGGAGGGCTGGCTGAACAGCGAAGGCCACAGGAAGGCGCTGTTAAGCCCGGATTATACGCACCTCGGTGTCGGCGTGGACCGGAAGTATTATACGCAAAACTTCATTAAGCCTTGGCAGTAAAAAACCGCAGAGGGGCGCGTCCCCCGCGGTTTTTTTATGTTTTTTCGCGAGCGGCGCTCCTGCTGAAAAAAATATACCTGCTTTTTTTCGCAATTTAGGCGAACATTAAGGCGCATGAACCGATACATTATAGCAGGCAAAACTTTTCGGAGGGGGTGAGAATTGTGGCGAATCAGCAATCACGGCAATCAATCGATGATTTTAAACAATTCGTAAAAAAGCATCCCAAACTGATCCAAAATGTTCGCAAGGAACAAAGAAGCTGGCAGGAAGTCTATGAAAACTGGGTTCTCCTGGGCGAGGATGATTCGATGTGGGATCCTTTTAAAGACGAGGCCGTTCAGCCTTCTTCCGACGCGGAAACCAAACAGGAACCAGCTGAAAAGAACGATTTCGTTTCAAAAATGGTCACTGCCGTCAAAAAGATGGATATCAACCAAATGAATGAGCAGATCAATAAAATGAGCCAGTCCATTTCATCATTGCAAAGCCTTTTAAGCCAATTTTCGGGGAGCAGCACGAAGCAGCCCCGGCAAGGCTCCGGACAACATCCTTTTTCATTCAGAAAGGATTAAAGAAGGGGATCGTGTATGCGAAAAGAGGTTCAGGAATTCATATCCGCAGATGAGGAACGGAAACGGTTTATACGGCAGCGTCCCGTCTGGTACCGCAGACTTGCGAGAAAACCGGACGATCTCAATTCCTTTCAGCTTGACATGATGAATTTTTATGAAAAGACGATACCGCATCGGGTAAGTCAATTCTCAAACGGGATTCAAATGGCGCAGATGATGATGCAGATGGTACACGCCATGCGTTCGCAGGATTAAAAAGCGTTTAAACGCCGCATTTTCCAATTGGGTGGTTTCATGGTAAACTAGCAACTGGAGGTGCGTATTTATGTATGCAACAATTGAGTCCGTCAAGCTTCAAAGTGAAGCGGAACAGCTTGCCGGCATGATTCTGCAGTCTGAGACGGCTGAAAATTACCGCGATTGTTACAAGCGTCTCCGTGAAGATGAAGAGGCAGGGCGGATCATTCGTTCTTTTATGAGCGTTAAAGAGCAGTATGAGGATGTGCAGCGCTTTGGCAAATACCATCCTGATTATAGAGAGATTTCCCGCAAAATGAGAGAAATGAAGCGGGAGCTCGATTTAAACGATAAGGTGGCCGAATTTAAAAAAGCGGAGACTGAGCTTCAGTCGCTGCTTGACGAGATCAGCATTGAACTCGGAACGGCCGTCTCGGAGCATGTAAAAGTGCCGACGGGGAATCCTTATTTTGACGGCCTGTCATCCTGCGGCGGCGGCTGCGGTTCCGGCGGCGGCTGCGGATGCAAAGTTTCCTGACGAGACGGCCGTCTCGTCTTTTACATAAAATGAACAGAAAGTCAGGCGGGTGATCATGATGGAAAATAAGCGCCAAGGCATAATCGTATATCTGCATTCTTTAAAACACAGCAAAATGCTGAGAAAATTCGGCAACGTTCATTATGTTTCCAAGCGGCTGAAATACGTTGTGCTGTATTGCGATATGGACCTGATCGATAAAACAATGGAAAAGATTTCTTCTTATTCTTATGTGAAGAAGGTAGAGCCTTCTTATAAACCTTTTTTAAAGTTGGAATTTGAATCAAAGCTTGATAAAGCGAAAGAGTACGATTATAAAGTCGGTATATAAAAAAATCCCCGCAGATACCTGCGGGGTCCTTCTATTCCTTAACAAGTTAAGGAGAAGGAAAAGGGAGAGGAGAAACCGGAGGAAGAACTTATGGGGAAACGTAAGTCTTCTCCGCGGTTGGCAACAACATCATTCATTGATGCTGTTACACGTAGTCTTGACAGGAATGTGAATATGTATACACGTTTTTCACGTTCATTGTTTGAAAGAATGCTTTATGATAAGATAGGGATTGTTTTTATACATAACGGCTCAGCCGATGAGAAACATCAAAGTTTTCAGAAAAAGTGGTGTGAATAATGAGAGTAATTTCCGGTTCAAGAAAAGGACGAGCCTTAAAGGCGGTGCCGGGCACATCAACAAGGCCGACGACGGATAAAGTAAAAGAGTCTATTTTTAATATGATCGGCCCGTATTTTGACGGAGGAACGGGGCTGGATTTGTTTGCGGGGAGCGGCGGCCTCGGGATTGAAGCGCTGTCGCGCGGATTTGACCGCTGTATCTTTGTGGATCGTGATTTCAAAGCCATCCAAACGGTAAAAGCGAATATCAAAGCGCTCGATCTGCTGTCTTCATCGGAAGTATACCGCAATGATGCAGAGCGGGCCCTCTATGCCGCGGCGAAACGGGAAAAAGGTTTTGACGGAATTTTCTTAGATCCTCCGTATAAGGAACAAAAGCTGAAAGCGCTTATCGAAATGATTGATGAGCAGAACATGCTGAATGAAGACGGTTTTGTCGTAGCCGAGCATGATAAAGCCGTTGTGCTTCCTGAAGCCGTCGGCGCGCTTTCTGTAACAAGAAGGGAAATTTACGGGCTTACAGGAGTGACGATATACCGAAATAGGGGGTAATGATGTGGCAAGTATAGCTGTATGTCCCGGAAGTTTTGATCCCGTCACCTACGGACACCTGGACATTATCAGACGGGGGGCAAACGTGTTTGAGCATGTGTACGTATGCGTGCTCAATAATTCTTCTAAGCAGCCGCTGTTTACAGTCGAGGAACGCTGTGAGCTGTTAAGAGAAGTGACAAAAGACATTCCGAATATTACGGTCGAGACGTCACAGGGACTGTTAATCGACTATGCGAAAAAAAAGCGGGCGAAGGCGATTATCAGGGGGCTCAGAGCTGTTTCTGACTTCGAATATGAGATGCAGGGGACTTCCGTCAACCGCGTGCTTGACGAATCAATAGAAACTTTTTTTATGATGACGAACAATCAGTACTCTTTTTTAAGTTCAAGCATCGTAAAAGAAGTCGCAAAATATAACGGGCCTGTTTCAGAGTTTGTTCCTCCGGAAGTTGAACAGGCGCTGAAGCAGAAATTTAAAGGATGAGAAGCGCTGATCGGCGTCTCATCCTTTTTTTGTCCGTGCTGACAGCCTGTAACAATAAATCAATGCGTATACGGCGAGAGCTGTCAGCGTGATGGCGGGCCCGGTTTCAACAAGTGTATTCCATCCGCTGACGGCAGCAGATCCCGCGTCCTGATCGCGGAAAGGGAGGAATACGGACTGATAAGGTTCGTCCAATGCAAGGTAAAGCGGCTTCCACAGTAAGAGAATAAAGAGTGCAGCATAAATGCCCTGAAGGATACGCGCCGCGAAAAACGGTTTAAAGCGGATATCTGTTTCCGATAAAATGCCGGCTACCTGGGCCTGTACGGAAAGGCCGCTGAACCCGAGAATAAAACTCACAATCATGGCTTTCGGCAGCAAGGCGGCATCAGCTTCACTGACCAGCTTGCTCCCAAGTGTAATTTCAAACATTCCGCTGATAAGAGGGATGTCCAGATTTGCCGGAAGATGAAAAAGGGAAAGCAGCGCGTTTGTAAATACAGAAAGCACATCCATGACTTGTACGATTGATAATAACCGGCTGAAAACCGAAAACAATATAATAAAACCGCCCACCATCAGCAAGGTTTGTACAGAAGAGGTGACGGCGTCGCCCAAAATTTTTCCGAGCGGCCGCTTTTCCGAAAGCCGCGCCTTGTGGAGGGCCAGAAATGCTTCCTTCAGAGAAGGGAGAGCGATCGTCTTTTTACCGGTATACGCCGCTTCTTCTTTCCGTCCGTATGAACGCATCGTCAGGCCGACGGCGATGTTTCCGAGATAGTGAGCCGATGCCAGCAGAATGCCGAGAGACGCGTTATGAAAAAAGCCGACCGCCACGGCAGCGAATATAAATAACGGATTGGATGAATTGGTAAAAGAGACGAGGCGTTCAGCCTCTACTCTGGAGATTTGTTTATCCTGGCGCAGCCGTGCAGTCAGCTTCGCGCCGGCCGGATTGCCTGAAGCCATGCCCATAGCCAGTACAAATCCGCCGACCCCCGGCACTCTGAAAATGGGACGCATAAAGGGTTCGAGTAAAAGGCCGACAAATTTGACAATGCCGAATCCGATTAAAAGCTCAGATAGAATAAAAAACGGAAGCAATGAAGGAAAAACGACCTCCCACCACATGGAAAGACCGGTTTTGGAGGCTTCGAATGAGGCCTGAGGGTGTGAAATAACCGTCGCCGTCAAAAAAATGAAAAACAATGAAATCAAAAATGTATGAAACTTAGACAAATTCATTCTTACCTCCCCGATGCTAAAATTGCACACTGACATTTATATCATGATAAAATATAGAACAGACCTTAAAGGCGGCCGGGCAAGTACCTATTTGTCATCCTGTACTAATATACGAGCATAGGGGTTCAATTTAGACCATAGAATTCATGTATAGGATGTCTATTAGGGGGTTCGTCGCGTTGGCCAAACCTACAATCGGGTTAGCGTTAGGTTCGGGAGGGGCAAGAGGCATCGCTCATCTCGGAGTGTTATCCAGTTTACATAAGCATCAGATTCCAATTGATATGATTGCCGGCAGCAGCATGGGAGCATTAGTCGGAAGCTTTTATGCGGCCGGGCATGACGTGGCTACGATGAAAAAAGTCGCCAAAGCATTTAAGCGGCGGGTGTATGCGGATTATACGATGCCGAGGCTCGGATTTTTAAAAGGAGACCGCATCAGGCAGCTCGTTCATGCCTATACGTACGGCAAGCCGATAGAAGAACTGCGGATCCCGCTCGGCATCGTGGCCTGCGACCTTCAGACCGGCGAAAAACTCGTTTTTACGAAAGGTTCAGTATCCGAAGCCGTCCGCGCGAGCATCAGCATACCGGGCGTTTTCGTCCCGCAAAAAATGAACGGACGTATGTTAGTCGACGGCGCGGTGGTCGACAGAATACCGGTGTCTGCCGTAAAAGACATGGGTGCTGATATCGTCATCGCCTCTGACGTATCCCGGGTGAAAAAAACGGAAAAAGCGGCACATATTTTTGATGTAATCATGCAAAGTATGGATATACTGCAAAATGAATTGGTCCGTCACCAGACCATTGCCGCAGACGTCATGATCCGCCCTTCTCTTGAATCATTCAGCTCAAGTTCTTTTGCCAACATTGATCATATGATCACAGCGGGCGAAGAAGCCGCAGACCGGATGATCGGCCGGATTAAACAAGAAATAGAGAACTGGGAGGGCTAACTCATATGAAAGCAAAACATTTTCGCTGGGTGTTTATCATCCTGATCTTATTAATTGCTGTTACATTTATTAAGCTTCCGTATTACATTACACAGCCGGGAGAAGCATCAGAGCTGAGACCGCTGATTAAGGTGGACGGAGGCTATCCTGAAAAAGGAAGCCTTTCCTTGATGACTGTCAAAGTAGGCCCCGCCAATCCGTATACATATCTTTGGGCGAAAGTGCATCCTTACGATGAAATCGTCCCTGATGAAAGCATAAAAGAAGAGGGCGAATCGGACTCGGATTATATGAAGCGCCAGCTGCAAATGATGAAAAGCTCCCAAGAAAACGCGGTCATTGCCGCTTATCAAAAAGCCGGGAAACAGGTGAAATACTCATTTAACGGGATTTTCGCCAGCTCAGTCGTCTCTGACATGCCGGCAAAAGGAAAAATAGAGGTCGGTGATAAAATCATCAGCGCGGACGGGAAAACATACGAATCCGCTGAAAAGCTGATTGATTATATCAGCAGCAAAAAAGCGGGGGAAAAAGTAACGTTTCACATTGAACGGGACACGAAAGAAAAGACCGTTGACATTGTGCTGAAATCATTCCCGGACGACCCGAAAAGAGCGGGAATCGGCGTCGCGTTATATACGGATCGGAACGTGAAAGTGAAGCCGGATCTCCATTTCAGCATTGAAAATATCGGCGGGCCTTCTGCGGGTCTCATGATGTCTTTAGAAATTTACAACCAGCTGACAAAACCTGACGAAACAAAAGGCTATAATATAGCCGGAACGGGGACAATCGACGTGGACGGCAAGGTCGGACCGATCGGCGGAATCGATCAGAAAGTCGTCGCCGCAGACAAAGCGGGAAAAGATATTTTCTTTGCGCCGAATCAAAACGGAGCTGAAAATTCTGATTACAAAAATGCGGTAAAAACAGCGAAAGCAATCAAGTCCGATATGAAGATCGTCCCTGTCGACACCATGCAGGACGCACTTGACTATTTGGATCAGCTGAAAGTAAAAAGCACCTGATACAGGCAGGTGCTTTTTTTACGCATTCAAAAAACGCTGTTCGTCTTCATCATAGCGGATCGGCGCTTGTGAAAATTCCTGTTTCTCAAACAATGTGCGTTCAGGTTCTTTTATCGGCAGGCTGTAAACCCGTCCCGCCAGTATGTCCAGATCCAGAGCGGGGTGAGAGAAAGAAGAGAGCTTGCTGACGAGAGGTGCGGTAAGCTCTTTTTTCTTTGCCGACAGGTACGCCTGTCCTTTTTTCGTCATTCCGAGAAGACGGATATAAGGAGCGCTTGAAGGCTGTAAGAGCCGATGCATGTCCTCCTTTTTCGTCCGTGTCAGAATGTGCGTGTTCATCCGCTGCAGCCTCGTCCACGTGTATCGTTTTGTTTTCAATCGTTCCATCATTTCGCGATAGGATCGGGCTTGTCTGATGGTGCGCAGAATTCTGTGCTCAAGGCCTTCTTCCACTTCATAGATTCGGCTCATTTCTTCAGCGGACAGAGTGCTGAGGCTGTATTTTACATATGAAAAATAGTCTTCCGTGCTGTGCCATATCCCGTATGAATTTCTGTATGCCTCCAGCTCACGCGCAGACGCTTCCGGGAGAAAGCTCCTTGCGGCCGCCGTTCCTTTTTCTATCAGCGCTTTCCGGATGCTTGTTGCGCTGGCTATCCGGCTGTTATCTCCGGGAAGCTCGGCGTCATGATACTGGGAAGCGATTCTGGCTGTCGTATAAGGCTTCATAGCGGAACCGAAGGCGTGTATCGCTCTAACGTAGTGAAAACCGAGAATATTGTTCGGCTTGGACAAATCGAGCATGTCCCGCCCTTTGAATATGTGTGAAAAAGCTTTTGAGGCGGCGGCCGGATAGCTGAGACCCTTTTTCAGCTCCTCTTTCAGAATCAGGCTGCAGTCATCTTCCTTTCGGCTGAACGCTTCAGACGCTTCAATAAAGGGTTCGATCCGCCCGTTTTCGCTGCCGAAAAACAAGCTGCTGCATCCTAAATGATGAAGAAGCGAAACGCTGCCGCGCGCGAATAATTCCGCTTTTTGTACGGCATACATATAAGGGAGCTCAATGACGATATCCACGCCGTTTTCCAGCGCCATTTTTGTCCGGGCCCACTTTGAGACGGCGGCCGGTTCTCCGCGCTGCAAAAAAGGGCCGCTCATCACCGCCGCCGCGACGCTGCTGTCCGTTTTGATTTTTGCTTGTTCCGCATGATAGCGGTGTCCGTTATGAAAGGGATTATATTCAACAACCAGGCCGACTGCTTTCATATTTGTCCCGCCTTTCTTGCTATGTTTTGCTTCGTGTGGTACATTTGCAAATGAAGTGCATATTTTAGTCCGTTTCGTTTAGTGTATGCATAGCCTATCCGGCTGTCAACGATTGCATGACGGCGGCATTATGCTGTAAAGAAAAAATATTGACAAAAACATTCTGAAAAGCTATAATCATGTTTGTTGCTTTCCTGAGGTGATACAAATGAAATGGACGATTTATCAGCTTCATCAAATGGCGAAAAAGAGCTTTGAATTTGATGAAACAGTTGAGTTAAATGAGCTGACAAAATTGAATTCTGACATCCGCCGCATTTCTCCCGTCCGGGTGAAGGGCCGCGCGGAGATTGAATCCAAGCAAGTTTCGTTTGACTTTACGATTTCAGGCGAAATGGTTTTGCCGTGCTCAAGAACTTTAGTTGATGTGCCGTATCCATTTACAATCGCGACAAAAGAACTGTTTAGATTTCATAAGTCGGATGATATAGAAGATGAGGACGTTCATATTGCTGAAGACGATATCGTCGACTTAACTCCGATCGTAAAAGAAGAGATTCTTTTAGAAATTCCTATGCAAGTCTTTTGTGAAACTGAACAAAAAGAAGGAGCCGCTCCCCAAGTGGGGAAGGATTGGCAAGTGATTTCTGAGGAAGACAAGAAAAATCAAATCGACCCCAGACTTGCGGATCTGAAAAAGCTCTTAACACAAGATGATGAATCTTAACTCTTTAAGGAGGTGGGAATAATGGCTGTACCTTTTAGAAGAACTTCTAAAATGAAAAAAAGATTGCGCCGTACACATTTCAAACTAAATGTACCTGGTATGACAGAATGCCCGTCATGCGGAGAGATGAAATTGTCTCACCGTGTATGTAAAGCATGCGGATCATACAACGGCAAAGACATAAATGTTAAAAGCAATTAATGTATGAAGAAAAGCGCGGGAATCTCGGTTCCTGCGCTTTTTTTTTTTTTTTTTTTTTTTGCCCCTCCGGCCTGCTTCCGCCGAAAAAATTGTGAGCGCCAGTAGTCTATCTAATCTATCAGCGGCATATGTATGAGGTAAATGAGCAAATATGGAGGGAGATACGATTGACGATAACGAGACAAGACGCGTGGACGCAAGATGAAGATTTGCTGCTGGCCGAAGTGGTGCTCAGGCATATTCGGGAAGGCGGGACCCAGCTTTCCGCTTTTGAAGAAGTCGGCAGAGCGCTGACGAGAACGGCTGCCGCCTGCGGGTTCAGATGGAATTCTTATGTCAGAAAACAATATCAGTCAGGGATAGAACTGGCGAAAAAACAGCGGAAGGAATTAAGAAAGCAGATCGGGGTGCATTCCGCCAATCTGCCGGGAACCGTCAAACAGCCTCCGATCCGCAGGGCGGAAGGAGAAAAAGAGCTGTCCATTGATGATGTCATTTTGTTTCTTCAGCAATTTAAAGAGTCGCCGGCCGCAGCGGATGTTCGTCATGAAAAAGAAAAACTCACAGAACAGCTGACCGCGCTGCAAAAAGAAGTCGAGGATCTGCGTGAGGAAAATGAAAGCTTGAGAAACAAGCTGGAGATGACGGAAGAAGATTATAAAGCGTTAATTGACATTATGGACAGAGCGAGAAGGATGGTCAATTCAAAAGAAGACGACAGGAAATCGGCGCAGAGCCTGTAAAATGAACCGGCCTGAGGGCGGCGGCCCGGCCGGTTTTTTATTATGCCGTTTCTCCGGATGTCATTTCACCGTCCATATCGGGATGCCAGATGTATGGATTTTCTCCTTTATCACGCGCCATATCATATTTAACGGGCTCGAAATTCATCTTATCCCAGAATTCTGCTGATTTCATGCGTGAATTTGTCCTGATCGGCATTCTGAAGGATTTTGCAAAATCAACAAGCGCTTTTCCGTATCCGTTGTTTTGATAGCCCGGAAGAACCTCAAGCTTCCAAAGTTCCAAAAAGTCCTGACGCTGATCAAAATACGGATTCGCGCCTCCGTTTACCTGATATAAACTCATTCTCGCCACTAGTTTATCCCCGAAGTAAATCCCGTAAAAAGGCGAGGTGCTGTCATTTTCAATGATATTATCCTGAAGATCTTCAAGCATCGACAGCTCCTGCATCCCGTATTCCTTAAACCTTTTAAATTCTTCGAGTGTCTTATAGTTGATGAGCAGGCGCTCTATTTTCAACACAAACTCCCCCTTTGTTGTGTTCTACCATTATTGTAAACGCTTTAATTGAAAATTCCAACTATAATATGCTTGCCTGTCTTTTTGCTCAAAACGAAATTGAAGTAATTTGCGGCGGCTTCTGCTATGATAATATGGAAAAATGCAGATATAGGGTGTGACAGTGTGAAAATCGGAATTATCGGCGGCGGAGCGGTAGGCCTTTTATGTGCTTACTACTTATCGTCCCGCCATCAGGTAACAGTCATTACGCGGCGGACGGAGCAGGCTGATGCGATTAACTCAGGCGGTATACGGCTTTTGAAAGACGGAATAGAATGTACGGCGGCATGCAGAGCGCAAACAGGCATCACTTCCGGATTCGACCTCTTAATCGCAGCCGTTAAACAGCACCAGCTCAGTGCTGTGCTGCGGGATCTTGAGACGGTAAAAGGGACGAATGTGCTGTTTTTGCAAAACGGCATGGGACACATACACGACATTAGAGATTGGCATACGGATCATTCGCTTTATGCCGGCACAGTTGAGCACGGAGCAAAAAAGATATCGGATCATGCCGTTGAACATACGGGAGCGGGAGCCGTAAGATGGAGTGTATTCAGCGCATCCCGGCCGGAAACGCTCAAAAGCATCTTTTCCGGCATGCACCGGGATTTTCCCGTATATGATGAAAACGACTGGTATCGGCTGTTAACGGGAAAACTGATCATCAATGTATGCATCAACCCGTTAACTGCATTGCTGCGCGTGAAAAACGGAGAGCTGTTAAGAAATGACGCTTACAAAAAATATATGAGAAACGTTTTTGAAGAAGCGGAGACAATACTTGGCCTCGCCGATAGAGAAAAAGCGTGGAACAAGGTTTGCGAAGTTTGCAGACTGACGGAAAAAAATCATTCTTCCATGCTCGTCGATATCATGGCAGGCAGGCGGACAGAGGCCGATGCGATTATCGGCTACCTTGTAAAAGAAGCGGAAAGCCGCGGATTGCCGGCCGTTCATCTCACGTTTTTACACCGCAGCATAAAAGCGTTAGAAAGAAACTGAAACAAAGTCTTTTGAGGTTTTCCGGTAACATGCTATACTCATTTCGGAAACCTAACTATTTATTGGAGAAAGGAAGTTCCAGACAGATGCAGCTAACTGAACTTTCCATCAAAAGTCAAAATAAGTTTGTGCAGCACTATATAGATGGAGAAAACATGTCTTCATTTTTTGATTATGATATTCATTCAGAGGACGTATGGCAAAAGCGGCTTCATGACCTCTCTTCGCGGCCGTTTGCCAGAGAGGAATTAGCGGATTATTTATCCTCCTATCACGAAAAATTTCATTCCGACGCCATGCAGGCCTCCATCGAAAAACTGAGAGATCCAAAAAGCGCAGCGGTTGTAGGCGGCCAGCAGGCCGGTCTTTTAACAGGGCCTCTTTACACCATACATAAAATTATCTCCATTATCGTACTTGCCAGACAGCAGGAAGAGGCGCTGCAGATTCCTGTCGCTCCGATTTTCTGGGTGGCGGGTGAAGATCACGATCTGGAAGAAATTAATTATGTGCATACGTCAACAGAGAATAAAGGTCCGGTGAAGCGGAAACTGCCGCAGTCGTACTGGAAAAAAACATCGGCGGCTAAAACCGAGCTTGATCAGGAAAAATGCGCGGCTTGGATTGATGAAGTGTTCGCTGCTTTTGAGGAAACGGATCACACAAACACACTCCTTCAAAACGTGAAGCGATGTTTACGCTCATCAGAGACGTTCACGGACTTTTTTGAGCTGTTGATCGCCGACTTGTTTCAAGAAGAAGGCCTTATTCTGATGAATTCGGGAGATCCGGGGATTAAAAAGCTGGAAACGGGTATGTTTCAGCAGATTTTAAAACACAATCACGAGCTTGCCAAAGCCGTGTCAGACCAGCAGGTTCTTATGCGGGAAGCCGGTTATCACCCGATTATTGAATCGGACAAAGATCAGGCTAATCTGTTTTACGAACACGAGGGAGAGCGTTTCTTAATTGAAAAAGAAAACGGCGTTTTTGTCATTAAGGAGCTTGACCTGAAGTGGACGAACGACGAGCTTCATACCCATATGGAAGAAAAACCGGAATGTTTCAGCAATAACGTTGTGACAAGGCCGCTTATGCAGGAGTTTCTCATCCCGACTCTGGCGTTTATCGCGGGACCGGGGGAGATCAATTATTGGGGTGAGCTGAAGCAGGCTTTCTCATTAATGGGCTTCCGCATGACGCCGGTAGTGCCGAGACTGAACATTACGATTCTTGAGCGCCATATTGAAAAGAAGCTTTCAGAACGGAATATTCCGCTTCAGGAAGCGATCGAACACGGCACCGGACACCTGAAAGACGCTTATTTTGAAGAGCAGATTCCGGAAGAGTTTTCTTCTGTAATGGAACAGGCGAAGTCGCAGATTGAAGCCGTCCATAAAAGCGCAAGGAACGAAGCGCTGAAGGTCGATTCAAGCCTTGAGCCGCTCTTACAGAAGAATGCCGCCTTCATTCAGGATCAGCTCTTGTTTTTAGAACGGACGGTAACGAAAAGAATTGAAGAAAAAGAAGGTTTTGTGCTGCGTGACTATGAAAGAATCCAAAACAGCATCAGACCGCTCGGCGCTCCGCAGGAACGGATTTGGAATGTAATGTATTATTTGAACCGTTACGGTCCAAAATTCTTCACAACCTTCAAACATCTGCCATTTTCTTTTCAAAACCAACATCAGATTGTCAAACTTTGAAATAAAGTTTTAAAGAACCCTGAATAGTTCAGGGTTTTTTTTTATGTGTAAACAGTGTAAAATGAGGTTGTGGAGAGAAGTGGCGGATAGTGGTGAGTTTAGGGGAGAAAGTGGGGGTCCTTATCATGTTTATGGGTGAATACCGGCATACAATTGATGCAAAGGGCCGCATGATCGTACCCGCAAAATTCAGAGAAGGCCTCGGTGAGCAGTTTGTGCTGACAAGAGGACTTGACCAATGCCTTTTCGGCTATCCGATGAATGAATGGAAGCTGATTGAAGAAAAGCTGAAGGCTCTGCCGCTCACCAAAAAAGACGCCCGCGCATTTACCCGATTCTTTTTTTCCGGTGCGACCGAATGCGAACTGGACAAGCAGGGAAGGGTTAATATTGCGTCATCTCTTCTGAATTACGCAAAACTGGAAAAAGAATGTGTTGTCATCGGGGTTTCCAATCGAATTGAATTGTGGAGTAAGGTAATATGGGAACAATACACAGAAGAGCAAGAAGATTCATTCGCTGAAATTGCTGAAAACATGATTGGATTTGATATATAATGGATCTTCGTGCATCACAACAACAACTGACAATTCAATTCATTCCTGATAAAGGTGGGACCGACACAAATGTTTCAGCATAAGACAGTACTTCTTCGTGAAACCGTCGACGGTTTAAATATCAAACCGGACGGAACCTATGTGGACTGCACCCTTGGCGGCGCCGGGCACAGTACATATTTATTGCAGCAATTATCGGAAAAAGGACGCCTGATCGCCTTTGACCAAGATGACACGGCGCTTGAAAACGCACAGAAAACATTGTCCGAATACAAAGGACAGCTCATTCTGGTAAAAAGCAACTTTCGTTATTTAAAAGAGTGTTTACATGAACACGGCATTACGAGTGTCGACGGAATTTTATTTGATTTAGGAGTATCCTCTCCGCAGCTTGATACACCGGAACGGGGATTCAGTTATCATCATGACGCACCGCTGGACATGAGGATGGACCAGTCGGCCGCCCTTACGGCGAAAGAAGTCGTAAATGAATGGCGGTATGAGGACCTTGTGAGGATTTTCTTTAAATACGGAGAAGAAAAATTCAGCAAGCAGATCGCCCGGAAAATTGAAGAGGCAAGAGAAAAATCGCCTATTCAAACAACCGGCCAACTGGTCGATCTAATAAAGGACGCGATACCGGCTCCGGCGAGAAGAAGCGGAGGTCATCCGGCCAAACGTGTATTCCAAGCCATTCGAATTGCCGTAAACGACGAGCTTCAGGTATTTGAAGAGGCCCTCTTGCAAGCGATAGAGGTGCTGAAGCCGGGCGGAAGGGTGTCTGTGATCACTTTTCACTCGCTGGAAGACAGAATGTGCAAGACGACATTCAAGGAAAAATCATCACTTCCCGAACTGCCTCCGGGTCTTCCCGTGATACCGGAAGAATTTGAACCGGAATTAAAACTGATTACGAGAAAGCCCATTACGGCATCAAAAGAGGAGCTTGAAGAAAATAACCGCGCCCGGTCAGCGAAGCTCCGCATTGCGGAGAAACGAAAATAACGGGCAGCAAATGACAACATTAAAGGAGGTCATCAGCCTATGAGCAACTTAGCTTACCAGCAGGAAAAACAACAACGGCCAGTGATAAGTCCCGAAAAAAAGGTGATTGTCAAAAAGAGGGCTTCCATTACACTCGGAGAAAAGGTGCTGCTCGTCCTGTTTGCCATTGCCGTTCTCTCCACATCAATGTTTATCGTATCAAAGGCATACGCGGCGTACCAATCCAATATTGAGGTGCAAAAACTGGAGGAGAAAGTATCTGAGAAGAATAAGCAGATCGGTGATCTCGAAAAGACGGCTGCTGACTTAAGCCAGCCGCAGCGCCTGATGGATATCGCTAAAAAGCACGGTTTGAATCTGAAAGATAAAAAAGTGAAAAACATACAGGAATGATAACCCATGCCGAAAAAAAATAAGTTTATGAACAGAGGAGCAGCGATACTCAGTATTTGTTTCGCTCTCTTTTTCTTTGTCATTCTCGGGAGAATGGCGTACATTCAATTAACCGGTAAAGCAAACGGAGTAGAACTTGCAACAAAAGCGACCGAGCAGCACGAAAAAAAGCGGACGATAGAAGCGAGCCGCGGCTCTATTCTTGACCGGAACGGCAAAGTGCTTGCAGAGGACACGGCGACATATAAGCTCATTGCCGTGCTTGATAAAAAAATGACGAGTGATCCGAAGCATCCTCAGCATGTCAAAGACAAAGAGAAAACGGCGGAAAAACTGGCGACCGTTATCAATCTTGATAAAAGCGAGATTCTGGACATCTTAAACAGGAATGGCGCGAAGCAGGTGGAATTCGGTTCAGCCGGCCGCGATATCTCTTATGCGAAAAAACAAAAGATCGAAAAAATGGATCTTCCGGGTATTTCTTTCTTAAGAGATACGAAGCGCTACTATCCGAACGGCATATTTTTGTCAAATGTTCTCGGCTATGCCGATGTGAATGAAAAAACAAACGAGATACAAGGCTCTTTAGGGCTTGAAAAAATACTGAATAACTATCTGACGGAACGTGACGGGTCCGTCACTTACGAAAGTGATAAATCCGGCTGGAAACTTCCGAACAGCAAAGAAAAAATCACCGCACCTAAAAACGGTGACAATGTATATTTAACCATTGATCAGAAAATTCAAACCTTTTTAGAAGACAGCATGACGAAAGTAGCGGAAAAATATAAACCGAAAAAAATTATGGCGGCTGTCGTAGAACCGAAAACAGGCAAAGTGCTTGCGATGGGGCAGCGTCCGAGTTTTGACCCGAATATCAGAAACGTCACCAATTATTACAACGATCTGGTGTCGTACGCGTATGAACCGGGATCGACGATGAAGATCTTTACGCTTGCCGCGGCGATTCAGGAAAATGTGTTTTCCGCAAACGAGAAATATAAATCAGGAACATATAAAGTGGGAGGCGGACCTGTTAAAGATTGGAACGATGGCGCCGGATGGGGTATGACAAGCTTCCATGACGGCCTCATGAGGTCATCGAATGTTGCTTTCGCCAAACTGGCCAACGAAAAACTGGGGTTTGACCGGTTTAATGAGTACCTGCACAAATTCGGGCTCTATCAAAAAACAGGGATTGATCTGCCCGGTGAAGTATCAAGTAAAATTAACTACAAATATGATTTTGACAAAGCGTCTACGGCTTACGGCCAAGCATCGGCGATAACACCGATCCAGCAGCTTCAGGCCGTCACGGCGATTGCTAATAACGGCAAAATGATGAAACCTTACGTCATTGATCATATTGTCGACCCCGATACGAAAAAAGTCGTCAAGCAGACAAAACCGGAGCAAGTAGGCACGCCGATTTCAGCCGATACGGCGAAAAAAGTCCGGAACCTGCTCGGAGAAGTCGTGACATCAGACATCGGAACGGGGAAACCTTATAAAATTGAAGGTTTTGACGTCGCGGGTAAAACGGGAACCGCACAAATCGCCGGGACGGGCGGATATTTAAGGGGAACGAGCAACTATGTGTTTTCATTCATGGGCATGGCGCCGAAAAATGATCCTAAGCTCGTCATCTATGTAGCCGTGCAGCAGCCGCAGTTAAAAGCGGGGCAAAGCAGCTCTGATCCTGTTGCGGAAATCTTTAACCCGACGATGAAAAACAGCCTCCACTACATGAATATCGAACCGACGGAAAAAACAGATTCCGGTCAGGAAGAAACGAAAAGCCAAAAGATGCCTGACCTGACAGATAAGACAGTCACGGGCGCTGAGAAGGAAGCGAAAAATGAACATCTCACACCGATTGTCATCGGCAGCGATGTTGCCGTAAAAGAGCAGTATCCAACAGCCGGAGAAGATGTGATCACCAATCAGAAAATCTTCTTAAAAACAGACGGAAAGATGACGATGCCGGATATGTCCGGATGGTCGAGACGGGAAGTGCTTCAATTCAGCAAAGTATCAGGCATTCACATCGATGTGAGCGGTGAAGGTTACGCTTCAAGCCAAAGTGTGAAAAAAGGCAAAGAACTGAAAGAAAATACCGTGATTAAGGTGAAATTTAAAAATCCTGATTAACGGGACAGAGAAGTCCGCGGATGCCCGCGGGCTTCTTTTTTATGCGCCGCCGTTCTATGTGTCCAAGCTGAGGCATAAATTGAAACAAGCCTAAATAAGGAGTGGACGGTCCCTTGCGCGTTTCAAATGTAACGGTTCGAAAACGTTTATTACTGGTTTTGCTTTTTGGCGTAATCATTTTTTTGATCATTGACAGCAGATTAGGCTATGTCCAATTTGTGATGGGAGAAAAGCTGACTTCACTGGCTAAGGATTCCTGGAGCCGGAATTTGCCGTTTGAGCCTGAGCGGGGAGAGATCCTTGACCGAAACGGCGTGAAGCTGGCTACGAATAAAAGCGCGCCGACCGTCTTTGTCGTACCGCGCCAGATTCAAAATCCCATAAAAACGGGCAAGCTTCTCGCGTCAGTTTTAAATATGTCGGAAGAGAAGGTCTACAAACACATTACTAAGAAAACCTCCATAGAAAAAATCTCACCCGAGGGGCGGAAAATTTCCAATAAAAAAGCGAAAGAAATCAAAGCGCTCGACTTAAAAGGGGTTTATGTGGCTGAAGACAGCATCCGCCATTATCCGTACGGAAGCTTTTTGTCCCATGTTCTCGGTTTTGCGGGTATTGATAACCAGGGCCTTCTCGGATTGGAGGCTTATTATGATGATGACTTAAAAGGTGTCAAGGGATCAGTGAAATTTTATACGGATGCCAAGGGGAAGAAAATGCCTGATGAAGCGGATGATTACACCCCTCCGAAAGACGGACTTGATATGAAATTGACGATTGACGCCAAGGTTCAGACGATTATAGAAAGAGAGCTCGACAATGCAGCGGCGAAATATAATCCGGACGGAATGATTGCGGTCGCAATGAATCCGAAAAACGGAGAAGTGCTCGGTATGTCAAGCCGTCCTGATTTTGATCCGGCTGACTATCAATCGGTGGATCCGTCCGTTTACAACCGGAATCTGCCGGTATGGAGCACATATGAACCGGGTTCGACCTTTAAGATTATTACGCTTGCAGCGGCTCTCCAAGAGCAAAAAGTAAACTTGCAAAGAGACCACTTTTATGACAAAGGATTTGCCGAGGTTGACGGCGCCCGCCTCCGATGCTGGAAAAAGGGCGGCCACGGTTCGCAATCTTATCTTGAAGTCGTTCAAAATTCCTGCAACCCCGGGTTTGTACAGCTGGGGGAACGGCTCGGAAAACAAAAGCTGTTTCAATATATTAAGGACTTCGGCTTTGGAAAAAAAACAGGCATTGATCTGCAAGGGGAAGGAACGGGGATCTTATTCCCGCTAGACAGAGTCGGCCCGGTCGAACAGGCGACAACCGCTTTCGGACAAGGGGTTTCCGTCACGCCGATTCAGCAGGTGGCAGCCGTTTCCGCAGCAATAAACGGCGGAACGCTTTATACTCCGTTTATCGCCAAAGAGTGGGTTGATCCCGTTACGAAAAAAACCGTTAAGAAACAATCGCCGATTGCGAAAAGGCAAGTTATTTCCCAGGAAACGTCAAAGCAGATCAGATATGCTTTAGAAAGCGTCGTCGCTCAGGGAACGGGGCGGAATGCCTTCGTGGAAGGATATCGCGTCGGCGGAAAAACAGGTACCGCACAAAAGGTCAAAGACGGCAAATATCTCGAAAACAACCATATCGTCTCCTTTATCGGTTTTGCGCCGGCTGATGACCCGAGTCTCGTCGTGTATGTCGCGGTTGATAATCCGAAAGGCACGATTCAATTCGGGGGAACCGTCGCCGCGCCGATTGTCGGAAATATGATGAGAGACAGTCTGCCGGAGCTCGGCGTGAAACCGCGAAAAAATCAAATCGAGAAAAAATATCAATGGAACGACACAAAAACAATAGAGGTTCCGAATGTTGTAGGGATGTCTGTCTCTGATCTTGAGTCGCTGCTTGTCAATTTGAATATTGACTCCTCAGGAAAAGGAAGCAAAATTGTGAAACAATCACCTGCAGCCGGAACGAAAGTAAAAGAAGGCTCAAAGATCCGTGTTTACTTGAGTGAAGAATGAGTCTTTTTGAGGCAGCCGATTGTTTTCGGCTGCCTTTTATCATAAAGAGAAAAAAAGAAGATAACTTTTAAGATTAACTGGATGTATCCTTTTATTTACGCTAAAATATGAACTGTATGTTTAAAAGCCATTCTGACTTTTATAAACGGTTATCATGATAAAAGAATGAATAGAATTTCTGAGAGGTTTGATACAATGAAACTTACAAAGCTGCTTACATATTTAATGGCCGAACCTGTTCAAAATGACTTTCATGACCCTGACATAACTTCAATTGAGATGGACTCCAGGGAAGTGAGAAAAGGGAGTCTTTTTGTGTGTATAAAAGGGTATACGGTAGACGGACATGATTTCGCCCAAAAAGCCGCAGAAAACGGCGCAGCGGCCATCGTTGCCGAGAAAGAGCTTGACGTCGATGTTCCTGTCATTATCGTCCGCCGGTCACAGCGGGCGCTCAGCGTTCTTTCTGACGCGTTTTACGGGCAGCCGACAAAGCAGCTTCAGCTTATCGGCATCACCGGCACAAACGGCAAAACATCAACGACGCACATGGTTGATGAGATTTTCAAAAAAGCGGGAAGACAGACCGGTTTAATCGGAACGATGTACATTAAAATCGGGGATGAGACATTCCCGGTCAAAAATACAACGCCCGAAAGCGTCACACTGCAAAAAACGTTCAAGAAAATGAATGATGAGCATGTTGACACAGCTATTATGGAAGTGTCTTCTCACGCTCTGTCACTCGGCAGGGTTCACGGCTGCGATTATGATATCGCCGTATTCACGAACCTGACGCAGGACCATTTAGACTATCACAAGACGATGGAAGACTACAGACAGGCTAAAAGCCTCCTGTTTTCCCAGCTGGGCGGCTCCTTTAACCATGAAAAGCCGAAGCGGGCCGTTTTAAACGCAGATGACAAAGCCAGTGCTTATTTTGAAAAAGTGACGGCGGCGCACATCCTTACATACGGAATCGAGAACGATGCCGATGTCATGGCGAAACAAATCGAGATCTCTGCGCAAGGCACAAGTTTTGAACTCGTTACGCCGAAAGGAACAAAGCAGATCACGGTTTCACTCGTCGGCCGCTTCAACGTGTATAACGTACTGGCTGCAGCGGCGACAGCGATCGCAGCGGGTCTGCCGTTTGATACGATCACGAGCGCTCTTGAAAAGCTGCAAGGTGTCAGAGGCCGGTTTGAACTGGTGAATCATAATCAGCCGTTTCCTGTGGTCGTCGATTACGCGCACACGCCTGACAGTCTGGAAAACGTTCTGAATACTTGCAAAGACATGACAGAGGGCAAGCTTTTCGTCGTCGTCGGCTGCGGCGGAGACCGGGACAAAACGAAACGCCCGAAAATGGCGGAAATTGCGGTGCGGATTGCCGACGAACCGATTTTCACTTCAGATAACCCGAGAAGCGAGGACCCGCTGGCCATATTAAGAGATATGGAAAGAGGGGTAGAAGGCACCTACTATCACAGTATCGCAAACCGCGAGCAGGCTATCTTTTTTGCTATTGCCAACGCGAAAAAGGGAGATGTGGTTCTGATTGCCGGGAAAGGGCATGAAACCTATCAGCAGATCGGCAATGAAACATTCGACTTTGATGACGCCGAAGTAGCGGGAAGAGCTATTGTTGAGCTGAATAAAAAGTAAAACAGGAAAGAGTGTTAGAATGAGGGAAATGAAAAGAATTACGGGGACACAATGTGAATATGATAAATACGTATGTCGTTTGAACGAAACGGGAGGAGAAAAGAGCAATGCTTGAGCAAGTGATTTTATTTACAATAATAATGGGATTTTTAATCAGTGTTCTGATATCTCCGATTCTTATCCCGTTTTTAAGACGTTTAAAATTCGGCCAAAGCATCAGGGAAGAGGGGCCGAAATCACATATGAAAAAATCAGGGACGCCGACGATGGGCGGGGTCATGATTATCGTATCCATCGCCATTACGGCGATTGTCATGACGCAGAAATTTTCGCATCTGAGCGCGGAAATGTTTCTTCTGCTGTTTGTTACGATCGGATACGGCCTGCTCGGCTTTCTGGATGACTATATTAAAGTAGTAATGAAACGGAATCTCGGATTGACGTCGAAGCAGAAATTGATCGGCCAGATCATTATTGCCATTGTATTTTACGGAGTATATCATTATTGCCATTTTTCAACCGGCATCAGGGTGCCGGGCACACATCTGTCAATCGATCTCGGCTGGGGATACTTTATCCTCGTTCTCTTTATGCTTGTCGGAGGTTCAAATGCCGTCAACCTGACAGACGGTCTGGACGGTCTCTTGTCCGGTACCGCGGCTATCGCATTCGGCGCTTTCGCCATCCTTGCGTGGAACCAGTCACAATATGACGTTGCGATTTTCTCGGTTGCCGTTGTCGGCGCCGTTCTCGGTTTTCTTGTATTCAACGCCCATCCCGCCAAAGTATTTATGGGGGATACCGGTTCGCTTGCGCTCGGAGGAGCGATCGTGACCGTTGCCATTCTGACGAAGCTTGAAATTCTGCTCGTCATTATCGGCGGAGTTTTTGTTATTGAGACCTTATCTGTTATCTTACAAGTCATCAGCTTTAAAACGACAGGAAAACGAATCTTTAAGATGAGTCCGCTTCACCACCATTACGAATTGGTCGGATGGTCTGAATGGAGAGTTGTCGTCACATTCTGGACTGC
This sequence comes from Bacillus sp. ZY-1-1, assembly GCF_003047165.1. NCBI lineage: Bacteria > Bacillati > Bacillota > Bacilli > Caryophanales > Bacillaceae > Bacillus > Bacillus sp. ZY-1-1. The sequence goes on along the minus strand of NZ_CP027061.1, from coordinate 2,405,214 downwards.
GGGACTGCTGCTTGCCGTTTTAGGAATTTACATCGAGGTGTGGTTATAAGTGGAAAACGAACTTTTTTTGCGAAAACAAAACTTTCTGGTCCTCGGACTGGCGAAAAGCGGATATGCGGCTGCGTCGATTCTTCATGAAAAAGGCATTAACGTCGTCGTGAATGATCAAAAAGCCTTTGAAGAGAACGAACCTGCCCAAAGGCTTTCAGAAAGAGGAATCGAGGTCATCTGCGGTGAGCATCCGACGTCACTTTTTGATCAGCATCACATTACCATTCTGATCAAAAATCCCGGAATCCCGTATGAAAATATCATGGTGGAGGAAGCGCAAAGAAGAGGCATCCCGGTCTGGACGGAAATCGAGCTTGCGTATTATATCACCAATGCAAAATTCATCGGCATTACAGGTTCAAACGGGAAAACAACAACGACGACCCTGATTTATGAAATGCTGAAAGCTGACTCGATAAAGGCGCTGATCGCAGGAAATATCGGCACTGTCGCCAGTGAAGTGGCTTATCATGCTGACGGTGATGAATGGATCGTCACAGAGCTTTCTTCGTTCCAGCTTATGGGGACTCATGCGTTCAGACCTGAAATCGGCCTGATTTTAAATGTGTTCGACGCTCATTTGGATTACCATCACAGCCGTGAAAACTATGAAAAAGCCAAGCAGAACGTGTATCTTCATCAGCTTGAGAGTGATACGGCCATCGTGAATCAAAGCGATGAAACAGTCGTGCGGCTTGCCGAAAGCGGAAAAGCCGGCACCGTTCCGTTTTCAGTGCACCAGGAACTGTCAAGCGGCGCATTTATTAAAGACGGAATGCTGATGTTCGGCGATGAAGCGATTCTGCCTGTTGATGACATCGTGCTGCCGGGCGCGCACAATTTAGAAAATATATTGGCCGCTGTAGCCGCGGCAAAAACGGCGGGCGCGTCTAATAAAGCGATTCAGAAGGTGCTGACAAGCTTTACCGGTGTCAAACACCGTCTGCAGTATGTAACAGCAATCCGGAATCGTAAATTTTATAATGACAGCAAAGCGACGAATATTTTGGCCACAAGCAAAGCGCTCTCCGCGTTCAAAGCACCGGTTATTCTGCTTGCAGGCGGACTTGACCGCGGCAACGGTTTTGACGATCTGAAACCGTATATGGACAATGTCAAAGCGGTCCTGACGTTCGGACAGACAGCGCCGAAGATAGAAAAACTGGGCAATGAGCTGGGAATACAACATGTCAAACGTGTCGATAATGTTGAACAAGCAGTATCTGCGGCGTTTGCGCTCTCAAATGAAGGAGACGTCATCCTCTTGTCACCCGCGTGTGCGAGCTGGGATCAGTTCAAAACATTTGAAGAACGCGGTGACATGTTTATAGATGCCGTGCATATGCTTAAGTAAGGGCTTGTCTCTGTTCATCGGCAGCCCTAAATGACTTATGCTTGGGGTGTCGATTGCTTTGACTACTAAAAAAACAGCGCCTGATTTGTTATTAGTTATCATTACGTTATTGCTTTTAACAATAGGATTAATTATGGTCTACAGTGCAAGTGCGGTATGGGCGGATTATAAATTTGACGACTCGTTTTTCTTCGCGAAACGGCAGCTGCTGTTTGCGGGGATCGGCGTCATTGCCATGTTTTTCATTATGAATGTGGATTATTGGACATGGCGCACATGGTCGAAGCTGCTTCTGATCATTTGTTTTTTTCTGCTTGTGCTTGTGCTGATTCCGGGAGTCGGAATGGTGCGGAACGGTTCAAGAAGCTGGATCGGAGTGGGAGCGTTCAGCATTCAGCCTTCGGAGTTTATGAAACTCGCGATGATTGCGTTTCTGGCTAAATTTCTTTCTGAAAAACAGAAGAATATTACGTCATTCAGACGCGGATTCGTTCCCGCGCTCGGAATCGTGTTTTCTGCATTTATTATTATTATGTGCCAGCCGGACCTGGGAACGGGGACGGTAATGGTGGGCACGTGCATCGTGATGATTTTTGTATCCGGTGCGCGAATCGCTCATTTTGCGTTCCTCGGACTCATCGGTTTAAGCGGATTTGCGGCGCTTGTTCTGTCCGCTCCTTATCGGATTAAACGGATTACCTCTTACTTAAACCCGTGGGAGGACCCGCTTGGAAGCGGATTTCAGATCATTCAGTCGCTCTATGCCGTAGGTCCGGGGGGACTGTTCGGGATGGGGCTCGGCCAAAGCCGGCAAAAGTTTTTTTACCTGCCGGAGCCGCAAACCGATTTCATTTTTGCTATTTTATCTGAGGAACTCGGCTTTATCGGCGGTTCGCTCATATTGCTGCTGTTCAGTATTTTATTGTGGCGGGGCGTCAGGATTGCCCTCGGCGCGCCGGATTTATACGGAAGCTTTGTCGCCATCGGTATTATTTCTATGATAGCTATTCAAGTCATGATTAATATCGGCGTTGTGACGGGGCTGATCCCGGTAACAGGAATTACGCTGCCGTTTTTAAGCTACGGAGGCTCATCACTGACGCTGATGCTCGCAGCGGTCGGCGTGCTTTTAAATGTCAGCCGGTACTCGAGGTATTGATCTGTATCTTGCCTCATCACTCATGATCTATTCGTTATCTATAAAAAAACAGACAACATCAATAACCCTGTCCTAAAAAACAGGGTTATCGCTATGTGATTAAGGGGGACATACGAATGCGTATTGCAGTAAGCGGAGGCGGAACCGGAGGACATATTTATCCGGCCCTGGCCTTTATTAAAGAAGTTCAGCGCCGGCATCCGGATGTGGAATTTTTGTATATCGGAACAGAGAACGGTCTGGAGAAAAAAATTGTTGAACGGGAAAATATCCCGTTCCGCGCCATTGAAATTACAGGTTTCAAACGAAAACTTTCTTTTGAAAATGTAAAAACCGTCATGCGTTTCTTAAAAGGCGTGAAGAAAAGCAAATCATATTTAAAAGAGTTTAAACCGGATGCCGTTATCGGTACAGGCGGCTATGTATGCGGTCCGGTCGTATACGCGGCGGCAAAAATGGGAATTCCGACGATCATTCATGAGCAAAACAGCCTGCCCGGCATCACAAATAAGTTTCTCTCGAAATATGTTAATAAGGTGGCAATTTGCTTTGAAGAGGCAAAATCGCATTTTCCTGCTGAAAAAGTTGTGTTTACGGGAAACCCGAGAGCCTCTGAAGTCGTCTCAATTAAGACAGGCCGCTCATTAACTGAGTTCGGGCTGAAAGACAATCAAAAAACGGTGCTCATTTTCGGCGGAAGCAGAGGCGCGGCTCCCATTAACCGTGCCGTGATAGATATGCAGGAAGAATTGAAAACGAGACCTTACCAAGTGCTTTATATTACCGGGGAAGTGCATTACGAGAAGGTAACGGCTGAGCTGAAAGGCGGAAAAGCCGCTGATAATATGGTGACAAAACCGTTTTTGCACCAAATGCCGGAGTACTTACAATCAATTGATGTCATTGTGGCAAGAGCCGGAGCGACGACGATTGCGGAGATCACCGCTCTCGGCATTCCGAGCGTGCTTATTCCGAGCCCGTATGTGACAGCCAATCACCAGGAAGTCAATGCGAAGGCGCTCAGCCAGCATGACGCTGCAATCGTACTGAAGGAAACCGAGCTCAGCGGAGAAAAACTGATCGCTGCGCTGGACAAAATCGTCATGAATGAAGAAACCTTAAAAGACATGAGTGAGCGGACAAAATCACTCGGTGTTCCGGATGCGGCAGCCAGACTGTACAGTATCATGGAAGACATAAAAAAATAGAGCAAATGGAATGCGGAGGTTTATGATGGAGAACGTAATTCAGGAATTAAGAGACCGCGAAGTCGGCAAAGTGCTGGAACAAGAACCGCTCGCGAACCATACAACGATGAAAATCGGCGGTCCGGCGGACATTTTGATCATCCCCAACAGTGTGGAAGCGGTCAAAGATATTATGGATATTGTGAAGAAACATGATCTGCCATGGACGGTTATCGGCCGCGGTTCAAATCTGCTCGTGCTTGATGAAGGCATAAGAGGAGTTGTCATCAAACTGGGCGCGGGTCTGGATCATTTGGAGATTGACGGTGATCAGGTGACGGTCGGAGGCGGCTATTCGGTCGTCCGGCTTGCGACTTCCATGAGTAAAAAAGGAATGTCCGGTCTCGAATTTGCAGCGGGCATTCCCGGATCAATCGGCGGGGCCGTCTATATGAATGCCGGGGCGCACGGATCTGATATGAGTGAGATTCTTGTGAAAGCCCGTATCTTATTTGAAGACGGCACAATCGAATGGCTGACAAACGAAGAGATGGATTTCAGCTACAGAACGTCTGTTTTGCAGAAAAAACGCCCCGGCGTCTGTCTCGAGGCAGTTCTTCAGCTTGAGCAAAAGGAACGGGAAGCCATTACGGCGCAAATGCAGCAGAACAAAGATTACAGAAAAAATACGCAGCCGTATTCAAGCCCATGCGCCGGAAGCATATTCAGAAATCCGCTGCCGAATCATGCCGGAAACCTCGTTGAAAAAGCGGGATTAAAAGGACATCAGATCGGCGGAGCGAAAGTATCCGAAATGCACGGGAATTTTATCGTCAATGCCGGCGGAGCGACTGCCAAGGACGTTCTCGACCTGATTGAGTATGTGAAAAAGACAATCCGTGAGCAGTATGATGTTGACATGCATACAGAAGTTGAAATCATCGGAGGGAATCGTTAAAAGGTTCTCTGATTTCCATGAGCTCATGTGATATACTTTTAACAAATGTCAAACGGCATCACAGCATGCCGTTTGTTTTTCAATCAGACGAATGTCAAGCTGTTTCATTCTTAGTGAGGTGGACAGGCAGTGAACCCAAATCATGAAAGAGAAAAAATCGTAAATATTGAAGAGCGGATTCCGAAAATCAAAGAGCAGCGGAAACAAAAAGCAAACCGCCGGCTGATTTCATTCATTGTGCTCTTTTTTATGATGGTGCTGATCATCGTGTACTTGCAGATGCCGATCAGCAAAGTGTCTTCTGTCACCGTTTCCGGAAACGAAAACGTGTCTGTAAAAGAGATCAACGCGCTTTCTGATATACATAACGGACAAACCGAGTTCTGGAGTCTGAACAAGAAAAAAACAGAAGAAAAGATTGAGCAGAATAAACTGGTGAAAAAGGCGGATCTTTCAAAAGTATTTCCTAATAAAGTCAGCATTCACATTGAAGAATACAAGACGATCGCGTATCTGCAGCGGAATGATGTGTATTATGAAGTGCTGGAGAACGGCACCGTGCTGCCGAACGAAGTCACGCCGGATGACGCGGGCCCGATTTTGGTTGACTGGACAAACGCGAAAAAGCGGGTCAAAATGGCGGATCAGCTTGATAAGCTTTCCGGTTCGCTAAAGCAGTCGATTTCTGAAATCTATTATACACCGGTAAAAATGGATCAGGACCGGATCAAGCTGTATATGAACGACGGGTATGTAGTTACCGCTTCTATTAAAACATTTGCCGATCGGATGAAGACCTATCCTTCTATCGTTTCCCAGCTGGACGGCGGGAAAAAGGGGATTATCCACTTAGAAGTCGCTACGTATTTTGAAGAATTTAACAAAGGTAAATCCGGCAAGAAAAAAGAAAATGATTAATAGTTCTAAAGAACTAATTTTAAGGTGATTCAAAAGAATCTATTACAATCAGCGGGGCAGCCGATATAACCGATAGCGGAATAATTATGACTATGTTTGTTTTTGCCCGGGATATGGCTGCCGGACAAGGGGAAAATTCTCAATGCAATGGGCGTGTCTTCTTCAATGAACATTGCATTTGGAATTTTCCTCCTGTTTCTTCTTTTTTCGGATGTTTCTGGCAATATCTATAGCTTTTCTGGAGGTTCATCTTAGTGTAGACTAATGGAAAGCGGGTATATTTGCATCTGGTTTGCACATTATGGCACCGTGACAGGAAATCTTACGGTAAGGTGGGCCGTCTCTAAAAAAAATAAAAAAAATGCGATATAAAAGAGGATATACATAGAATATAACGAATAGTTTCATTAAACATAAATTGTGAGAAATCAGATAAGAATTTGTTGATGCTGTTGTTTTTGTTACACACTTGTAAAGCCACATTCATTGTATTGTTGTTCCGCAAATAATAGAATAGAATTTGATCGAAATGTGAGGAGGTGCCATAGAATGAACAACAATGAACTTTACGTCAGTCTTGACATCGGTACGTCCAATACAAAAGTGATCGTCGGAGAAATGACAGATGATTCCCTTAACATTATCGGAGTGGGAAATGTACCGTCTGAAGGGTTGAAAAAAGGCTCAATCGTTGATATAGATGAAACCGTTCATTCTATAAGAAAAGCGTTTGACCAAGCTGAAAGAATGGTAGGTTTTCCGCTGAAAAAAGCCATTGTCGGCGTTAATGGAAATTATATTCATATTCAAGATACGAACGGCGTTGTCGCTGTTTCCAGTGAAAACAAAGAAATTCACGTTGAAGACGTCCGCAGGGTAATGGAAGCGGCACAGGTCGTGTCGGTTCCGCATGAGCAGCTGATCGTTGACGTCGTTCCGAAACAGTTTATCGTTGACGGAAGAGACGAAATTACCGATCCGAAAAAAATGCTCGGAGTGCGCCTGGAAGTAGAAGGCACGCTGATTACCGGCTCCAAAACGATCTTACATAATTTACTTCGCTGTGTGGAGAGAGCGGGCGTTGAAATTACTGATATCTGCCTGCAGCCGCTTGCGGCCGGTTCGGCGGCTTTGTCAAAAGACGAAAAGAACCTCGGAGTCGCCATGATTGATATCGGCGGCGGCTCGACGACGGTGGCGGTATTTGAACAGGGGCACCTGAAGGAGACAGCCGTCATTCCGCTAGGAGGCGAAAACATCACGAAAGATGTATCGATCGGATTGCGCACTTCCACCGAAGAGGCTGAAAGAGTAAAAAAACAATTCGGACATGCATTCTACGATGAGGCTTCAGAAGATGAAGTATTTGAAGTCACCGTCATAGGAACGAATCAAAAGCAATCTTTTACACAGCAGGAAATTGCCAATATTATTGAAGCAAGAGTGGAAGAGATTCTTGAGATTGCCGCAGCCGAAATTGAGCATATGGGAATTACAGATCTGCCCGGCGGCTTTGTGCTGACCGGCGGACAGGCCGCAATGCCCGGAGTGCTTTCATTGGCACAGGAAGTGCTGAGGCACAATGTAAGGGTCGCAAGCCCGAATTATATCGGTGTAAGAGACCCTCAGTATATGACGGGTGTCGGCTTGATACAATTTGCCTGCCGAAATGCCAGAATTCAGGGAAGAAAAATAGGCTTTCATATGCCGGAAGAAGCCGTGCAGGAAATCGCGGTCTCTCACGAAGAAGAACATCATCAGCGGCCAGAGGCGCAGCAGCGTCCAAAAGCAAAACAAAAAACACAAGCCGAACACAACAAACCGAGCAAAATGAAAAAACTATTAAGCATGTTTTGGGAATAGATTGATAGTCATTCGGCAGATTAGGAGGATTTAGCATGTTGGATTTCGAAACAAACATAGACGGCTTAGCATCAATTAAAGTAATCGGAGTAGGAGGCGGCGGTAATAACGCGGTCAACCGAATGATTGAAAATGAAGTGCAGGGTGTAGAGTATATTGCGGTAAACACGGACGCGCAAGCTCTTAACCTGTCAAAAGCGGAAGTGAAAATGCAGATCGGGGAAAAGCTGACCCGCGGTCTCGGAGCGGGAGCGAATCCGGAAGTCGGCAAAAAAGCCGCTGAAGAAAGTAAGGAACAAATCGAAGAAGCGTTAAAAGGCGCTGACATGGTGTTCGTTACAGCCGGAATGGGAGGCGGTACCGGAACGGGAGCCGCACCGGTGATCGCTCAAATCGCAAAGGACTTAGGCGCTTTGACTGTCGGTGTCGTAACAAGACCGTTTACATTTGAAGGAAGAAAACGCCAGCTGCAGGCTGCAGGCGGTATCACGGCAATGAAAGAAGCCGTTGACACACTGATCGTTATTCCGAATGACCGCATTCTTGAAATTGTCGATAAAAACACACCGATGCTTGAAGCATTCCGTGAAGCTGATAACGTGCTTCGCCAAGGGGTGCAAGGTATCTCTGACCTCATCGCAACGCCTGGTTTAATCAACTTGGACTTTGCCGATGTCAAAACCATCATGTCCAACAAAGGTTCAGCATTGATGGGTATCGGGATCGCTACAGGAGAAAGCCGTGCTGCTGAAGCCGCCAAAAAGGCGATCTCCAGTCCGTTACTGGAAGCGGCAATCGACGGAGCGCAAGGTGTTTTGATGAACATTACGGGAGGTACAAACCTGAGCCTCTACGAAGTGCAGGAAGCAGCCGACATCGTCGCTTCTGCCTCTGACCCTGATGTCAATATGATTTTCGGTTCAGTTATCAATGAAAATCTGAAAGATGAAATCGTCGTCACCGTTATTGCGACCGGTTTTATCGAACAGGAAAAAGATGACTCAAAACCGCAGCGTCCGACTTTAAACCAAGGATTGAAGTCTCAAAGCCAAAACGCTGCGAAACGTGAGCCGAAACGAGAAGAAACACAGCATCAAAACACGGTGAACCGCCATACATCACAACCGGCGGATGATGCCCTCGACATTCCTACATTTTTAAGAAACCGCAACAAACGCGGCTGATGTAAAAAAGGACAAGACCACATGGTTTTGTCCTTTTTCTTTTTTGTGCACAGTCTTCCTTCCTATCCCCCATGATCTATACAGTGAAAAAAGAAGCTTTATACCTATGACGAATTGATTGTTTTTTAGTTTCATACGGCTTTCTACAGAATGTGACAATATCTGGATGGAAGATTGTCTACATTTAACGTACAGCATCGAAATGACAAACGATTCCAATTATGAAGGGGGGATACACATTTTATAGGGCGTTACCAAATAAGGGGGGATACGATTGAAGAAAAAAACGAGAAACAGATGGACAGGCTCCGTTTTAAGCGCGATTGTCGTCAGTTCACTGTTGTTTCCGGGTGCAGCCGGAGCGAACAGCACACCGGGGGCAGTTTCTTTCACCAAAGATCTTTCTTCCTCTAAGAGCATTCAGCATAAGATTTCCGATTCAGTCAAGAAGCGTTTTGAAAAAAATGATAAAGTCACGTTTCTTATCAAATTTAAAGAGAAAGCCAATACGAAAAAAGCGGTCAAAGAAGCAGAAAAAAATGCCGAGTCTCATTCGCTTTCCGCAGCAAAAACCGAATATCAAAAGCGGTCAGCCGTTGTTTCTTCTTTAAAACTGGCAGCTCATGATGCGCAGCAGAATCTGAAAACATATTTGGAAAAACAAAAAAAGAAAGGAAAGGCTGATCACATCCATTCCTATTATATTGTCAACGGAATGGCAGTCACTGCTTCGAAAGAGGTAATGGAAAAAGCCGCCTCATTTCCTGAAGTAGAAAAAGTTCTTCCGAATGAAAAACGTCAGCTTACTCAACGGCAATCAAAAGCTCCTTTTCAAATGAAGAAAAAACAAAAAGAGGTCAAAGCAAAGGAAGGCATCGAATGGAATATCAGCCAAATTGATGCGCCGCAGGCCTGGGCCTCAGGATACGACGGAACCGGCACGGTTGTCGCCTCCATTGATACGGGAGTTCAGTGGGATCATCCCGCGCTTAAGGAAAAATACCGGGGTTACGATCCTGAAAATCCAGCAGCGCCGAATCATGAAATGAACTGGTATGATGCCGTGTCCCATAAAGACGCTCCCTACGATGACCTTGAACACGGCACTCATGTAACAGGGACCATGACGGGTTCAGAACCTGACGGCTCAAATCAAATCGGTGTGGCTCCGGGGGCGAAATGGATCGCAGTAAAAGCATTTTCAGATGACGGAGGAACCGATGCCGATATTTTGGATGCCGGTGAATGGGTGCTTGCGCCTAAAGATAAAAACGGCACGCCGCATCCCGAGATGGCGCCGGATGTTGTCAATAATTCCTGGGCGGGCGGTTCGGGAATGGACGAGTGGTACCGCGATATGGTGAATGCGTGGAGAGCGGCAGGGATTTTTCCGGAATTCTCTGCGGGAAATGAAGACTTATTTACACCGGGAGGACCGGGTTCAATCGCAAATCCGGCCAATTATCCTGAAGCATTTGCGACAGGTGCGACTGACATCGACAAGAAACTCGCTGATTTCTCACTTCAAGGCCCCTCACCGTATCATGAAACAAAACCGGACATTTCGGCTCCGGGCGTGAATATCCGTTCTTCTATTCCTGGAGGAACATACGAAGGCGGCTGGGACGGAACTTCAATGGCCGGGCCGCATGTGGCGGCGACGGCGGCTTTGTTAAGGCAGGCGAACGCCTCTATTACGGTCGATGAAATGGAAGACGTTTTGACGCGCACCGCCGAAAAGCTGACAGATTCCGTTTTTCCGGAATCACCGAATAACGGTTACGGCCACGGTCTCGTTAACGCTTTTGATGCCGTTTCTGCCGTAACGGACGGAATCGGAAGCGTAGAAGGCAAGGTATCTTCTGCGGGCGAAGATCACAATCCGCCCAGCTTTCATCATGAACCGGTCTCAGAGGCTTACAAAGGGGCAAACCTTCCGTTAACGGTTACAGCAGAAGATGATGTAAGCGTAACTGAGGTGATCCTTTCCTATCAGTTTGATGAAGGAGAGTGGAAAACGACAGCCGCCGTTCAAAAAAGCGGTGATGAAAAAAAGGGAACATACCAGGCGGAGATTCCGGACATAACGGGAAGCAAGATAAGTTATAAATGGACCATAAAAGATTTCGGAGGTCATTCTGTAGAATCTGATACGTACCGGGCTGACGTGAAACCGAGCATTACGGCGGGATACAAAGAGGATTTTGAATCACAGCCGGCGGGCTGGTCCAGTTACGGGACACATGATCAATGGGAATGGGGTATCCCGGGTTCAGGGCCCGGCGCCGCATTTTCCGGAGATAAAGTGTATGCGACGAATCTGTCCGGCCCTTATGCCGATTCGGCCAACATGAATCTCGTGATGCCTCCGATTCAAGTTCCGGAAACAGGGCGGCTGTTTTTACAATTTAAAAGCTGGCACAAGCTCGAAGAATTTTTTGATTACGGGTATGTGTTCGTTCTGCCGGAAGGGAAATCAAATTGGGAGCAGGCGGCCGTTTACAATGGTGATTCCGCAGGATGGAATGATGAAGAGGCGGATTTATCTGCGTATAAAGGCCAAAACATAAAGCTCATGTTTAATATGCAGTCTGACGAAGTACTCAATGAAGACGGATGGTATATCGATGATGTCCGGCTTTCAAGCAGCCCTCTCGGCAAGGCGGCTAAAAAAAGTAAACACAATAGACAAACACCTCCCGGCCACCTGAAGAAAAAAGCCATCAGTCCGAAACAGGCCAAACCGGCAGTGAGATCACCCGGAAAAAGAGTGAAACGTGAAACAAACCTCCTGCCGCTCAGAGCGCAAATCAGTGTCGCCGAGACGGGGAAATCCGTATATTCCGACCCTGCAAGCGGAAGCTACAGCCTGTCACATAAGGCGGGAAGCTATACGCTGAAAGCCGAGGCTTACGGATTTAAGTCCGCTTCGAAACAAGTTTCTATTCAATCAGACAAAACCGCACAGGCAGACTTTACACTGGAGCAAATGCCGTCCGGCACGCTAAAAGGAACCATCACCAATCAGTCCACAGGCGAACCGGTAAAAGGGGCTGCGCTTTATGTGGCCGAGGATGCCGCAATTGAGCCGGCGGTGACAAACGATAAAGGGAAATATTCGCTTAAGGCGTACGAAGGCTCCTACACAATCAAAGTAGCGGCAAAAGGCTTTTACAATAGCGAATTTTCTGTCGACATCAAAGGAGATGCTGAAAAAAACGTCAAGCTTAAGCCGTATGTCGGTTATGAAGGGGAAATCGCCTATGATAACGGGACGGAAGAAGCCGCGCTGTCATATTTTAAAGCCGGCAGCAAATCTGCCGTTAAGATGACCCTCAAAGACGGAAAAGAACACGGTATGCTGACGGGAGGCCTTTTTAAATTTTGGGGCGCCGACTGGCCTGATCCGGGCGGTACCGAATTTCAAGCAGAAGTATATGATGCATCCGGCCCTGATGGAGCTCCGGGCAGCAAAATTGCCGGCCCGTTCCAAGCTGAAGCGCTTCGAAACGGCGAGTGGACCAAAGTGGATCTCAGCTCAAAAGGAATCGCGGTCGGAAAGGATTTTTATCTTGTGTTCCGTCAGACGAAACCCGATCCTTATACACCTGCCCTGTCATCTGATGACGGCAGTCCGTACTCGAACAGAAACTGGCAATACCTCGACGGCCGCTGGTCAAAAGCCGATAAATCAGACGGAAACTTTATGATCAGGGCTTTGGTCGACTACGAAGCTTCTGTGCCTGAGATAACGTCGCCTGAAAACCGGTCATTTACAAACAAGAAGTCAATCACGGTGAAAGGAACGGCTTCACCAAAAACCGCTGTCCGTCTTACCAATAACGGTAAAACCGCCGCAGAAACGAAAGCAGATGCAGACGGCAGTTTCCAGGCCGGTGTCACACTCACTAAAGATGGCAATCGGCTGACAGCGGCATCTGTGACAGACAGCGGGGCAACCGACGAGTCACGCCCTGTCACGGTCATACTGGATGAGGATAAGCCTGATGTGACGATTGACAGTCCGGCAAACGGTGATAAAACAAATAAAGAAGCAGTGACTGTAAAAGGAAAAGTGCACGACGCCCATTTAAAATGGGTAAAGGTGAACGGAAAAAAAGCTGAAGTAAATAACGGTTCTTATCAAGCGAGAACCCTTCTGGAAAACGGCAGCAATGAGATCAAGGTCACGGCCTCAGATGAAGCTGGTAACAAAACAACGAAAAAGACGGTAATCGATGTCAATTACAATGCTCCCGTCATTTCCGGATTGGTTCCCGGAGCGGATAAGGAATTAAAAGCCGGAGAATCAGTGAAAATCGCTTTTTCAAGCGGAAAGAAATTAGACGCTTCCTTCGTGATCCGTCTGCCTCTGACAAACGCCCGGGCAGGGAGCCAAAACGCAACAGAGCTTCCGCTGAGAGAAATTTCTCCGGGACGATATGAGGGTTACTGGACGGCGGCTTCTTCCATCAAAGCAAGCGGAGCAAAAATTGACGTTATCGCAAGAGATGACTACGGAAATGAAACGAGACAGACGGCTAAAGGAAAACTTTATATCAATGAGTAAAAACAGAGCGCTGCCAAATCACGGCAGCGCTTTTTTAGTTGAAGGGGACAATAGAAAATCAACCTTTTCGGCCCTCGACAAATAAAACGGTTATCCCTTAAAAATTGTACTTTACCCTCAACATTAATTGACAGACTTTCCCACAGAGCTTGCTTTATACTTATGAAACAAGAGAGAGAAACAGATATGTAAGACAAAAGAGGAAAGGGGTCAGATGTGAAAATCTATTTGGATGTCATTTGGCTGTTGAACTTTTGTTTTGATTCTCTTTTGCTTTTATTAACCGCCTTTATTTTAAAACGCCAGGTGAAAAAAAGAAGAGTGGCCGCCGGCGGTTTCATCGGGTCAGCCATTGTGCTTCTGATGTTTACGCCTGTTTCTCCCTTTGTGGAGCATCCGGCGGGAAAAATGGCGTTTTCGGTAGTCATCGTGCTTACGGCTTTTGGCTTTAAACGGTTCCGATACTTTTTTCAAAATTTGTTCGCCTTTTATTTCGCGACTTTTCTCGTCGGCGGGGGAATGATCGGCGTACATTCCCTGCTGCAGACAGAATCAATTGTGCAGCAAGGCGTAATGGTTACAAGCCAGACCGGATTCGGCGACCCGATCAGCTGGATGTTTGTAGTTATCGGATTTCCGGCCATATGGTTTTTTTCGAAAAAGAGAATTGAAGACATCGAGACGAAGTCCATTCAGTACGATGAACTTGTCATGGTGCAGGCGGAATTCAGCGGACAGACAATCCGCGCGAAAGGATTGGTGGATTCCGGGAATCAGCTGTATGATCCGCTGACGAAAACGCCGGTCATGATCCTTCACATTGACAAATTCGCTCCGATTCTCAGCGAAAAGGAAACGGACCTCATCAAATCCGCCAGTCCGCTTGAAGTGATAGAGCAGCTTGATGATTCGTTCCGTCATGCGGATAAGCTGAGGCTGATTCCATACAGGGGCGTCGGCCAGGACAATCAATTTTTACTCTGTTTAAAGCCGGATTACGTCACGATTTTAACAAAAGACGAGATGATCGCATGTGAAAAATGCCTGATCGGCATCAGCACGAAGCCATTATCCGCTGACGGTGAATTTGACGGAATCGTTCATCCGAAGATGCTGACAGGGAAGGCTGTAAAACATGTTTCCTGACGAAAAGTCTGTTATTCATCATACTCAAAACGCGTGGTATTTAGAAGGGGGAGGAAGATGAAAAAACTTAAGCTGCGTCTGACATATTTGTGGTATAAATGGCTGATGAAACTCGGACTGAAAAGCGATGAAGTGTATTACATAGGAGGAAGCGAGGCGCTGCCGCCGCCTTTGTCTAAAGAAGAGGAGCAGGTGCTCTTATTAAAGCTGCCGAGCGGGGATCAGGCGGCGCGGGCCATCCTGATTGAGAGAAACTTACGTCTTGTCGTTTACATTGCCCGCAAATTCGAAAACACCGGCATCAATATCGAGGACTTAATCAGCATCGGCACCATCGGTTTGATCAAAGCGGTAAACACGTTTAATCCGGAAAAGAAAATCAAACTCGCCACCTACGCATCGCGATGTATCGAAAACGAAATTTTAATGTACTTGCGCCGAAACAATAAAATCCGTTCAGAGGTGTCCTTTGATGAACCGCTGAACATTGATTGGGACGGAAACGAGCTGCTGCTTTCGGATGTGCTCGGCACAGATGATGATATTATTACAAAAGACATTGAAGCCAATGTGGATAAAAAACTTTTGAAAAAAGCGCTTGAGCAATTAAACGAAAGAGAAAAGCAGATTATGGAACTGCGTTTCGGGCTTGTCGGAGAAGAAGAAAAAACCCAAAAAGATGTAGCCGACATGATGGGGATTTCACAATCTTATATCTCCCGGCTCGAAAAGCGGATTATCAAAAGACTGAGAAAAGAATTTAACAAAATGGTGTAAAATTTTTTCCATCTGACAGCCCTTACTGCTGCAAGGATTGCCGCCGCCGGATGTTTATTTCTGTAAAATGGCGGTGCATATTTTTCCCACCCGAGGAGATACTTAACGTTGTACAGCAGCTCCTAGTGGGAGGGAAAAACGTGTCAAGAAATAAAGTCGAAATTTGCGGGGTGGATACCTCCAAATTACCGGTGCTCAAGAATGAAGAGATGAGAAAGCTGTTTAGGCAATTGCAGGATGAGGGCGATGATTCAGCGAGGGAAAAGCTTGTAAACGGCAATCTGCGCCTTGTCTTAAGCGTCATTCAGAGGTTTAACAACAGAGGAGAGTATGTTGATGACTTATTTCAGGTCGGCTGCATCGGACTAATGAAATCCATTGATAATTTTGACCTAAGCCATAATGTTAAGTTTTCAACATACGCTGTACCGATGATCATCGGAGAAATCCGCAGATATTTGCGGGATAACAATCCGATCCGCGTCTCGAGGTCGCTTCGCGATATCGCATATAAAGCGCTTCAAGTAAGAGAGCGGTTAATCAGTGAGACAAGCAGGGAGCCGACAGCAGAGGAAATCGCCAAAGTTCTTGAAGTGCCCCATGAAGAAATTGTGTTTGCCCTTGACGCCATCCAGGATCCGGTTTCACTGTTTGAGCCGATTTATAATGACGGCGGCGATCCGATCTACGTGATGGACCAGATCAGCGATGAGCGCAATAAGGATACACAATGGATTGAGGAGCTCGCTCTGAAAGAAGGCATGAGAAGACTGAACGAACGGGAAAAAATGATTTTGCGAAAGCGCTTTTTCCAAGGGAAAACCCAAATGGAAGTCGCTGAAGAAATCGGGATATCCCAAGCTCAGGTCTCAAGGCTTGAAAAGGCAGCCATTAAACAAATGAATAAAAATATCCATCAATAACGGAAAAAGCCTTTAAACCTTGTTTAAAGGCTTTTTTCATGCGATGGTTTACGTTTGCAAAAAAGTGATGTATTCTAATGTGTAAAAGTTTTTAGAAAATTTAAATAAAGTAAACGGGGGAAACGGCAATGATTTTACAGCTGGACAGTGTGTCATTAAAAAGAAACGGGAAATGGATTTTGAAAGATATTAACTGGCGCGTCGAGAAAAACGAAAATTGGGTGCTGTACGGATTAAACGGAGCCGGAAAAACGGCTTTGCTGAATATGTTATGCTCTTATTACTTCCCCACTTCAGGAGAGATGCAGGTGCTCGGCCATCAGTTCGGAAAAACAGAGCTCGGTGACAGGCTCAGGAGGAAAATCGGCCTTGTTTCGGCAGGTCTTCAGCACAAATTATATGCCGCGGACTCCGCTTTTGAAATCGCCCTCAGCGGCGCGTACGCCTCAATCGGGCTGTACGAAACTCCGAGTGAGCAGGTAAGGGAAAAAGCGATCGGTCTTCTGAAGGATTTGGGCGCCATCAGTTACGCCGACAGACGGTATGAAACTTTATCACAAGGGGAAAGACAAAGAGCGCTGATTGCGCGGGCGCTTATGGCTGATCCCAAACTGCTGATTTTGGACGAGCCCGTGACGGGTCTTGATTTTATGGCAAGGGAGCAGCTGCTGGACACGATTACGTCGATCGCCGAAAAAGAAAATGCGCCGTCCATCCTTTATGTCACCCATCACGCTGAAGAAATTCTGCCGGTATTTGATCAGGCGCTGCTTTTAAAACAAGGCGAGGTGTTCGCCTCCGGGAAAATCAGGGATATGCTTTCTGACGAGCGGCTTACAGCGTTTTTCGATACGCCTGTCAATGTCTTATGGAACAATGGCCGCCCGTTTTTAACACGGGCAAAAGAGGCATCATCCGTAAAATAACATCAATTCACCCTGGGGGTGCTGCCATGCGGCTGAGAGAGACGTTGTCTCAACCCTTAACGGACCTGATCCGGATCATGCCGGCGGAGGGAAGCGGTGAAAAAGCGGAGGAAGATCCGTTTTTTACCCGTTTTATTTTAATGAAACGGGTTTTTTGATACAGCCAAAGGGGAGATTTCCAATGCATCAGATTGATATGCTGTTACACCAGGCGGAGAAACGGAGGCACGACTTCATACATATTGCTGAAAGGTTGATCGCCTTTCCCACTCCGGCCCCGCCAGCAAGAAATACGGCAGAAGCCCAAAAGTGGGTGGCCGGCTTTTTAAAAGAAACGGGCTGCTCGGTCGATATGTGGGATGTGTATCCGGAAGATCCGAATGTAGTCGGTGTTTTAAAAGGGACAGATTCAAGCAGGCATCAAAGCCTGATTTTAAACGGACACATTGATGTGGCAGAAGCCGGGGGCGAAGACTGGAACTCTGACCCGTTTCAGCCGCTCGTAAAAGACGGCATGCTGATCGGAAGGGGCGCCGCTGATATGAAAGGAGGTTTGGCGTGTGTTCTTTTCTCTCTGAAGCTGATCCATGATGCCGGCATTAAGCTTCCGGGCGACCTCATTGTACAGTCTGTAATCGGAGAAGAAGTCGGCGAGGCGGGGACGCTGGAATGCTGCAAACGCGGCTATCACGCGGATTTTGCGGTTGTCGCGGATACGAGCAGCCTGCATATTCAAGGGCAGGGCGGTGTCATCACCGGCTGGATAGAATTGAAAAGCAAACAAACATTTCATGACGGCATGAGGCGCAATATGATTCATGCGGGCGGAGGCACATTCGGAGCGAGCGCCATCGAAAAAATGGCGAAAATCATCACTGCCTTGGGAGAGCTGGAGCGCCACTGGGCGGTAACGAAAAGCTATCCCGGCATTGCGCCCGGCACCAATACGATCAACCCCGCCGTCATTGAAGGCGGAAGACACGCAGCGTTTGTCGCCGATGAATGCCGGTTATGGATCACCGTCCACTTTTATCCGAACGAAACGCACGAACAAGCAGCCGCAGAAATCGAAGACTATATTAATCGTGTCGCTGACAGTGATCTGTGGCTCAAAGAAAACAGGCCGGTGTTCAAATGGGGCGGATCTTCGATGATTGAAGACAGAGGAGAGGTGTTCCCGGCGCTGGAAATCGATCCGGATCATCCGGCAGTTTCTGTCTTGGCTGCATCACACTCTGCCGTCAAAAAACAGGAGCCCGTCTTTGATGTTTCCCAAACCGTAACAGACGGAGGATGGCTTTATCAGGCCGGGATTCCGAGCGTCATATACGGCCCCGGCGATTTAAAAAACGCCCACTCCGTAAACGAGGAAGTGTCCGTTGATGAGCTTATGGACTATACGAAAATCATGCTGAGATTTATTCTCGGCTGGTGCAGCCGCAAAAAAGATTGCCCGATGTGACAAGGTTCAGCCCGGCCGTTCATATAATAGGAAAAAGAACGGGCAAAGGGCGTGATACGGATGATCAGCATATCTGAATTTCAAATAAAAGATGTGGTAAACGTGTCGAACGGAAAAAAACTCGGAAGCATCGGGGATATTGATATTAACGTGACAACGGGAAAAATTCAGGCGATTATTTTAGGCGGCAGCGGAAAAGTTCTCGGTTTTTTCGGAAAAGAAGAGGAAATGATCATTCCTTGGCGAAATATAGTTAAAATTGGGGAAGATGTCATCTTAGTGCGTGTAAATGAACCAAAGGGGGGAGCGTAATCCTCCCTTTACTTGTAAAAAGCCGGAAATCTCAATGTTTCCGGCACATTTATTTATCTCATTTTTCAATCAGCCGCTAAACGTATGCTTAAAATTGTGTTAAAATGAGTGGGAAATTACGCTTTTTTAATGTTTGTCGAAAGGTTGGATCTCCATGAATACATATCACCCGTTTAGTCTTACCACCCCCTCGGCACTCATGATAGAAGACTGGAACTGTGTGAATCAGCTTAACACAAAGGTCATCGCCGGATTCACAACGAAAAACGGCGGTGTCAGCAATCCTCCGTATGAGTCATTAAATACCGGATTGCACGTCCGGGACGAAGCTCATGATGTTGTGACAAACCGTGAAGTCATAGCGTCCTTATGCGGTACTGATCTGGATTCCTGGGTGTTCGCCGACCAGACACATGAAAACCGCGTCCGGCGCGTGACAGCCGGGGATAAAGGAAAAGGAGCGAGAGACTATTCTTCCGCATTCCGCGGGACGGACGGGCTCTACACGAAAGATGCGAATCTTTTTTTGGCCCTTTGTTTTGCGGACTGTGTGCCCTTGTATTTTTATGACCCGGTGAAATCCATTATCGGCGCTGCCCATGCCGGATGGAAGGGGACGGTCAAACAAATCGGACGCATCATGACGGAACGCTGGGTAAACGAAGAAGGCTCCCGTTTAACAGATATTCAGGCTGTCATCGGTCCGTCCATCAGTGCGGGAAGTTATACAGTCGACGACCGCGTCATCAATGAAGTGCGGGCGCTGCCCTTTACGGCTGAATCCGCCATATGCGAAACGGAAAAAGGCCAGTATCAGCTTGATTTAAAAGAGGTTAACCGTCTTCTTCTGATACATTGCGGCATTCCGGAAGGAAACATTTCAGTCAGCGGATTATGCACCGAACGAGAGCATGAACTATTCTTTTCACACCGCCGCGACAAAGGGAAAACGGGACGCATGATGTCCTTTATCGGAATGAAGGAGGCATAAGATCTTGCGTGTTGCTGATCAATTACGACATATAAACGAAAGAATAAACGAAGCATGTAACAGATCGGGCCGAAGCCCCGAAGATGTTACCGTCATCGCGGTTACAAAATACGTATCAGCTGAAAGGGCTCAAGAGGCCGTTGATGCCGGTATTACAAGTCTGGGAGAAAACCGGGATGCCGAGCTTATCCATAAGCAGGAAGTCATCAAAGGAAGCCCGAAGTGGCACTTTATCGGCAGTCTTCAGTCCAGAAAGGTGAAGGCCGTCGTTGACCGTGTATCTTATATTCATTCCTTAGACAGACTGTCATTGGCAAAAGAGATTGAAAAACGGGCGCAGCATACGGTTCGCTGTTTTGTGCAGGTGAATACTTCGCTTGAGCCGTCTAAGCACGGTTTGAAAACAGAGGAGGTCATCCCCTTTATCAGAGAGCTTTCTGAGTTTAGAAACATTTCTGTAGAGGGCCTGATGACGATGGCTCCCCTGACAGACGATACAGAAACGATCAGAGCCTGCTTCCGGCAATTGCGTGATCTGAGGGATCAGGTGCAAAAACTGAATCAGACAAACGCGCCGTGCCGGGAACTGTCAATGGGCATGTCAAATGATTATGAAATCGCTGTTGAAGAGGGCGCAACTTTTATCAGAATCGGCTCTTCATTAGTCGGAAATGAACCGGGGGGTGTAAACAAATGAGCATGAAAAATAAACTGAAAAACTTTTTCTCAATGGATGAGGAGGAGTACGAGTACGAATACATTGAAACGGAGCAGGATCATCAGGAAGAGCATGAACAGCAGAAAGATAAACAGCCTGCTTACGCTCAGAAGCCGCAGGGCAAGCAGAACGTAGTAAGCTTGCAAAGTGTTCAGAAATCCTCTAAAGTGGTCTTGAGTGAACCGCGTGTATATGCGGAAGCGCAGGAAATCGCCGATCATTTAAAGAACAGGCGGGCGGTTGTCGTCAATCTGCAGCGCATCCAGCATGATCAGGCGAAA
Source organism: Bacillus sp. ZY-1-1 (assembly GCF_003047165.1). Taxonomy (NCBI): domain Bacteria; kingdom Bacillati; phylum Bacillota; class Bacilli; order Caryophanales; family Bacillaceae; genus Bacillus; species Bacillus sp. ZY-1-1. Next base: position 2,384,434 of record NZ_CP027061.1, on the reverse strand, counting down.
AGAATCGTCGACTTTTTAAGCGGTACCGTCTACGCCATCGGCGGCGACATTCAGAGAATCGGTTCAGATATTTTTCTGTGCACGCCTGATAATGTCGACGTTTCCGGCACGATTTCGGAGCTTATAAATGAAGACGAACATCAGAGGTGGTAAAGCAGGATGATTCTTTATCAAATTTTTTCCGTTCTGAGTTATTTAATTTACATCTACTCGTTTGCCCTGATCATCTATATCTTTATGTCATGGGTGCCGAGTACGAGAGAAACGGCGGTCGGACGGTTTCTCGCAGCGATTTGCGAACCGTATTTAGAGCCGTTCAGAAGGATCATTCCGCCCATTGCCATGCTGGATATATCCCCGATTGTAGCGATTATCGTGCTTCGGTTTGCCACGACGGGACTTTGGGGCCTATACCGCATGATCGCAATGTATACTTGAATGCGACAGTTTGATACGGGCTTGGCACCAGCCAAGCCTCTTTACATAGAAAGGAAAGAACATGAGCGATATTTACCAGCACTTCAGACAAGACGAGCGGCCTTTTATTGATCAGGTGCTTGAATGGAAACAGATTGTCCTGGACCAGTATCGGATGAAGCTGACTGATTTCTTAGATCCCAGGGAACAGGTGATTGTAAAAGCCGTTATCGGCGACGCCTGCGGTCTTGCGTTTTTCGGAGGATATGACAGAGCTGAGCGCAAACGCGCGATTTTATACCCTGAATATATGGAACCTGAACAGGATGATTTTGAGCTCCGGGCTTTTGACGTTCAATACGCTGAAAAATTCGTCAGCATTGACCACCGCTCTCTTCTCGGATCATTAATGGGGATCGGCTTAAAGCGTCAGAAATACGGCGATCTGATTTTCTCAGAGGAAGCCGTGCAGCTCATCGTCTCCGGTGAAATCGCCGATTTTGTCAGCACTCAGCTGACGAAGGCGGGCAAAGCGCCGGTAAAGCTTGAGAAAATCGAGCTTTCCGCTCTTCACATTCCCGCTTCAGATGTCGAAATAAGGGATGACACGGTTTCTTCATTGCGTCTCGACGCCGTCTGCGCTTCAATGAGCAGGCAATCCCGGCAGAAAGCGCAGGCGCTTGTGAAAAACGGGCTCGTTAAGGTGAATTGGAAAGCTATTGAAGATCCGTCTTATCAGGTTGCTGAAGGGGACATGCTCTCGATTCGCGGCTTCGGACGATGCAGTTTGGCAAAAGTTGACGGAAAAACGAAAAAAGACAAATGGAAAGTTACATTTGAACGGCAAAAATGAGTCGTTTTTTCAGTTTTTTTCTCCATCTGTGCCGTATTTGTTTTATAATGTGAACTAGATAACCGTACTGAAATGTAAAAATGGAGGTGGCAATATGCCATTAACGCCGAATGATATCCATAACAAAACGTTTACAAAAGGTTTTCGCGGATATGATGAAGATGAAGTAAATGAATTTTTAATGCAGGTCAGAAAAGATTACGAAATCGCACTCCGTAAAAAAACGGAGCTTGAGGCGAAAGTGAACGAGCTGGACGAAAAAATCGGCCACTTTGCCAATATCGAAGAAACGCTGAATAAATCAATTCTCGTAGCCCAGGAAGCCGCAGAAGACGTAAAGCGCAACTCGCAGAAAGAAGCGAAGCTGATCGTCCGTGAAGCAGAAAAAAATGCCGATCGCATCATCAATGAGTCGCTTTCCAAATCAAGAAAAATCGCAATGGAAATCGAAGAGCTGAAAAAACAGTCTAAAGTCTTCAGAACACGTTTCCAAATGCTGATTGAAGCGCAGCTCGACCTGCTGAAGAACGATGATTGGGATCATCTGCTGGAATACGAAGTCGACGCGGTATTTGAGGAAAAAGAATAATTTTCTGATTTTCTTGACATTCTTCGGCCCGTTCGAATATAATACGTTCATAAATTCAGATGAAAAGACGATTGAAAGGGACCGGCATGACTCAAAACAGGCTATAAAGCGAACCGGGGAAGGTGAAAGCCCGGGATGGCCGGAATCATGCAGATCAGCCCTTTAGTTTCCTTTCTGAACCTAGAGTAGGAAAGGACGTTCCATCACGTTACGATGTTCGAGAGGAAAAGACGGATGATCCGTTTTTTCTAAAAGGGTGGTACCGCGAGATAAGCTTTCTCGTCCCTTATGGGATGAGAGGGCTTTTTTTATTTTCTGAAAAATGTTGTGGAGGAATGAAAATGGATTACAAAGATACGCTGTTAATGCCGAAAACAGATTTTCCGATGCGGGGAAATCTGCCGAATCGTGAGCCGGACATGCAAAAAGACTGGGAGGAGCAGGACATTTACCGTCTTGTTCAAGAACGGACGAAAGACCGCCCGAAATTCGTGCTGCATGACGGACCTCCTTATGCAAACGGAGACATCCACATGGGCCATGCCCTGAACAAAATCCTGAAAGACTTCATCGTCCGCTATAAATCAATGAGCGGCTACAACGCACCGTACGTGCCGGGCTGGGATACGCACGGACTGCCGATTGAAACGGCGCTGACGAAAAACAAAAAAGTAAACCGGAAAGAAATGTCCGTCGCTGATTTCCGCAAGCTTTGCGAAGATTATGCATGGCAGCAGATCGAAAGACAGCGCGAACAATTCAAGCGTCTCGGCGTCAGAGGCGATTGGGAAAACCCGTATGTTACGCTTCAGCCTGAATTTGAAGCGCAGCAGATCCGCGTTTTCGGCGAGATGGCGAAAAGAGGCTATATTTATAAAGGTCTGAAGCCGGTCAACTGGTCGCCTTCAAGTGAATCTGCCTTAGCAGAAGCGGAAATTGAATATCAGGACAAACGTTCCGCGTCTATTTATGTTGCGTTTAAGGTGAAAGACGGTAAAGGCGTTCTGGAAAACGGAGAAAGCTTCATCATCTGGACGACGACGCCGTGGACGATGCCTGCCAACCTCGGAATTTCCGTTCATCCTGATCTTGAATACAATGTCATCAAGGTTGGAGACAAGCGTTATGTAGTGGCGGCTGAACTGATCGAAAACGTAGCGGAGGCATGCGGCTTTGAAAATCCTGAAGTTGTCGCATCATATAAAGGCAGAGAATTAGAATACATCACTGCAGAACATCCGCTGTACGGCAGAGATTCACTCGTTATGCTCGGTGACCACGTCACAACCGATGCCGGAACAGGCTGTGTTCATACTGCCCCGGGCCACGGGGAAGATGACTTTATCGTCGGCCAAAAGTACGGCTTAGAAGTGCTGTGCCCTGTTGATGAAAAAGGAAACATGACCGACGAAGCGCCGGGCTTTGAAGGAATGTTTTACGATAAAGCCAATAAACCGATCACGGAGAAGCTTGAAGAAAACGGCGCGCTTTTGAAACTCGAGTTTATTACACACTCCTATCCGCATGACTGGAGAACGAAAAAACCGACGATCTTCAGAGCGACTGCGCAATGGTTTGCGTCAATTAAAGATTTCAGATCCGATCTGCTTGATGCCATCAAACAAACGAAGTGGGTGCCGGAGTGGGGCGAACAGCGCCTTTACAACATGGTGCGCGACCGCGGTGACTGGTGTATCTCAAGACAGCGCGTCTGGGGTGTTCCGATCCCGGTATTTTATGCAGAAAACGGTGAGCCGATCATCACTGACGAAACGATTGAACACGTGTCTGAGCTGTTCAAACAGCACGGCTCAAACGTATGGTTTGAAAGAGAGGCAAAAGACCTCCTGCCGGAAGGATTTACACATCCGGGAAGCCCGAACGGAATCTTCACGAAAGAGCAAGACATTATGGATGTATGGTTTGATTCAGGTTCTTCCCATCAGGCCGTTCTTGAAGAACGAGATGATCTTGTCCGTCCGGCTGATTTATACCTTGAAGGCTCTGACCAATACCGCGGCTGGTTTAACTCATCTCTTTCCACTGCTGTTGCAGTCACCGGCAAAGCGCCGTATAAAGGCGTATTAAGCCACGGATTTACACTTGATGCAAACGGCCGTAAAATGAGTAAATCACTCGGCAATACGATTGACCCGACAAAAATCGCAAAACAGCTTGGAGCTGAAATTCTGCGTTTATGGGTATCTTCCGTAAACTATCAGGCCGATCACCCGGTTTCTGAAGATATTCTGAAGCAGGTCGCGGAAGTATATCGGAAAGTCCGCAACACGTTCCGCTTCCTTCACGGCAACCTGTTCGATTTCGATCCAAGCGTCAATGCCGTGGATGTAAAAGATCTCCGCGAAGTGGATCAATATATGCTGATCAAGCTGAATAAGCTGATCGATAAGGTGAAAAAAGCGTATGATGAATACGAATTTGCGGTTGTTTATCACAGCATTCACAATTTCTGTACGATCGAGCTCAGCTCCTTCTATCTTGATTTTGCAAAAGATGTTGTGTACATCGAGCATGCGGATCATCCGGACCGCCGCAGTATGCAGACCGTCTTCTATGAAACGCTGCTGGCGTTAGTGAAACTGACGGCGCCGATTCTCCCGCATACGGCGGATGAAATGTGGTCTCACTTATCATTTGTTGAAGAAGCGAGCGTGCAGCTGACAGATATGCCGGAAACCATTGCTGTTCCGGACAGTCAGGCGACAGAAGAAAAATTCGACCGCTTCATGGAGCTTCGAAACGACGTGCTGAAAGCTTTGGAAACAGCCCGTAACGAAAAAATTATCGGAAGATCATTGGAAGCGAGCCTGACTTTGTATCCGAACAAAGAAAACCGCGACCTCTTGTCATCCATTAAAGAAAACATCGCGCAGCTGTTTATCGTCTCAGAACTGACAGTAAAAGACGAAAGTGAAGCGCCGGAAAACGCGCAAAGCTTTACAACAGGAAAAATGACCGTAGAAAAAGCGGAAGGCCAGATGTGTGAGCGTTCCCGCGTAATTTCTAAAGATGTCGGAGCCAATCCGAAATATCCGACATTATCACTGCGCAATGCGGAAATCGTTGAAAAATATTATCAAAAATAATAAATGAGAAAGCGCCCGGTGTCAGCCGGGCGCTTTTTTACATGCCAGCAATGTCATCGATTAGAACGGCAGGAAAATTCTTATGGGCTTCAAATGGCGCTCTGAGGGCAACAATAAAGCTATAACATCAAGAGCAGGAGTTGTGATGAATGAATGATCAACTGACCGCAATCCACACGGAGCTTCTCATGATGAAAGAAGAACTTCAATCAAGATTATTCGAATATTCTTGCTTTCAAATGTCAGCATCTGTTGAACCTTCAATGAACGACCAAGAAGCAACTCTGATCTATCATATAAAAGAAGAACTTCAGGATGTTCTTCTTGCCCTGTCTAAGTTTGAAAACAATACGTACGGTTATTGTGAAAAAACAGGCGCCCCCATTCCGATTGAAAAACTTGCGGTGCTGCCGACGGCCAGAACCGCTGATGATTTTTATTATCCCGCTCAATTTGAAAAGAAAACCCTTCCATACTGGGTAACCGGAGATTATGCATATGATCAGGCGCTGTATGAGTGACAGCGTCTGTTTGCATACGCTTATGATCTGCCTTTACTCTGGCATCTTTTACTGATAAAATTCATAAAGGATAAAAGTAACTGTATACTGGAGGAACGTGTGTGCTTTATTATCTTATCGCTCTTTTTATTATTATTGCCGACCAATTGACCAAATGGCTTGTCGTCAGCCATATGGAATTGGGACAAAGCATACCTGTCATCGACCAGGTGCTTTATATCACATCTCATCGCAACACGGGAGCAGCGTGGGGGATTTTAGCCGGCCAAATGTGGTTTTTCTACGTCATTACCATCGCCGTGATTATCGGAATCGTTTATTACATACAGCGTTATGCAAAAGGGCAGATGTTACTCGGAATTTCTCTCGGCTTAATGCTGGGAGGTGCGGCCGGAAACTTTATTGACCGGGCGGCGCGCCAGGAAGTGGTGGATTTTATTCATGTCATCATCGTGGATTATCACTATCCGATTTTTAATATCGCGGACTCCTCACTGTGCGTCGGTGTAATACTTTTATTTATTCATATGCTGTTTGACAGCGGGAAAAAGAAGGAGCAATAACATGAATCAATTTGAGATAACCGTTCAGCCTGAACAAAAGAGCGAACGGATTGATAAATTTTTGGCTTCAACGGGAGAAAACTGGTCACGCACTCAAGTGCAGCAATGGGTAAAAGAGGGACTGGTATCCGTTAACGGCAAATCCGTAAAAGCGAATTATAAAATGCAGCCCGGCGATCAGGTAAACGTCACTATTCCTGAACCGGAAGAATTGGACGTGCTTGCAGAGCCGATGGATTTGGACATTTACTATGAAGACCAGGATGTCTTGGTTGTGAACAAACCGCGGGGCATGGTCGTACATCCGGCTCCCGGCCATGTGACAGGGACGCTCGTAAACGGACTGATGGCTCACTGCAATGATCTTTCCGGCATTAACGGCGTCATGCGCCCGGGAATCGTCCACCGGATTGATAAAGATACCTCCGGCCTGTTAATGGTCGCCAAAAACGATATGGCGCATGAATCACTCGTTAATCAGCTCGTCAATAAAACCGTGACGAGAAAGTACACAGCGGTTGTCCACGGGTTGATTTCACATGATGACGGAACGATTGACGCTCCGATCGGGAGAGATAAAAAAGACCGACAAAGCATGACCGTAACAAGAGAAAGCAGCAAAAATGCCGTCACGCATTTCCACGTGCTTGAGCGTTTTCAAGATTTCACGCTCGTAGAGTGCCGTCTTGAAACCGGAAGAACGCATCAGATCCGTGTTCATATGAAATATATCGGATTTCCTTTGGCAGGCGACCCGAAGTACGGACCGAGAAAAACCATTGATTTCAACGGTCAGGCGCTTCATGCCGGAATATTAGGTTTTGACCATCCGCGGACGGGCGAATACATGGAGTTTGAAGCGCCCCTTCCTGAAGACATGAAAAAACTCATTGAACATTTGAGAAATAGCCATTGACAGCGAGTTTCTTTTCTGAAATAATAAAAACAAGCTGAATAGATTCTTTAACACAGTCCAGAGAGGCTGAGAAGGATAACGGATAGGACAGAAGAGATACACGTGTGTCTTGGTCCTGGAAAGGAACCCCTCTATGCTCTGGCAGGAGGGGTTTTTTCTTCTTATATACGAATGGAGAGGTGTCACGAGTGAATCAAAAAGCTGTTATTCTCGACGAACAGGCCATCAGAAGGGCGCTGACAAGGATAGCCCATGAAATGATCGAACGGAATAAAGGAATGAATGACTGCATTCTTGTAGGGATTAAAACAAGAGGTATTTATTTAGCGAAGCGGCTGGCCGAGCGGATCGAACAGATTGAAGGAAATCCGGTCACCGTCGGGGAAATCGATATCACCCTTTACCGTGATGATCTCACAAAAAAAACGAGCAATGAAGAGCCGCTTGTAAAAGGCGCGGACATTCCGGCCGATATCACAGACCAAAAGGTCATTGTGGTTGATGATGTGCTTTATACCGGCCGGACGGTGAGAGCTGCGATGGATGCTCTCGTTGATGTCGGGCGGCCGTCATCGATACAGCTTGCCGTGCTTGTCGACAGAGGACACCGGGAGCTGCCGATCAGAGCGGACTATATCGGGAAAAACATTCCGACCTCAAAAGCTGAAAAAGTGATGGTTCAGCTGAGCGAAGTTGATCAGACTGATATGGTCGCCATTTACGAAAATGAATAATCACCCTTTTTAAATGCATTCCAGAGAGTTTGCAAAGAGGATTTTAAAACACAAAGCCGGGCGGATCGACGCGGCCGGGCTTTGTATGCCTCTTTGCGCAAAAAGCAAAGAGGTTTTTTTATACCATTTGAAAGTCAACCGGGAGGAAAACGCCATGAGTAAGAAAAAAGTAAACCTGGGAGTCAGGGACGTCCCCAATCCATTGTCCTGGCTGTCATTCAGCCTGCAGCATTTATTCGCCATGTTCGGTTCAACCATACTCGTGCCGAAACTGGTCGGAATGAGCCCGGCAGTGGCGCTTGTCACGAGCGGAATCGGGACACTCGCCTATCTCTTGGTGACAAAAGGCCAGATTCCCGCTTATCTCGGCTCATCATTCGCCTTTATATCACCGATTATCTTGGTGAAGGCGACGGGAGGGCCGGGGGCTGCCATGGTCGGCGCTTTCCTGGCGGGAATTGTGTACGGCCTGATCGCGCTTCTCATCAGGCAGCTTGGAACGGGGTGGCTGATGAAGCTGCTGCCCCCGGTGGTCGTCGGGCCGGTCATCATCGTCATCGGCCTCGGACTGGCAAGCACAGCCGTCAATATGGCAATGTATGCTGATCCGAATGCGAAGGAACTCGTTTACAGCCTGAAACATTTCAGTGTAGCCGGCGTCACTTTGGCCATCACCATTATCTGCGCCATCTTTTTACGGGGATTTTTAAGCTTGATTCCGGTATTGATCGGCATTATAGGCGGATATCTGTTTGCGCTGACACAGGGCATCGTCAATTTTCAGCCGGTCATTGATGCAAAATGGTTCGCCGTTCCTGAATTTATCATCCCTTTCAAAGACTACACGCCGTCAGTGACATTGGGCATTGCCGCTGCGATGGTGCCGGTCGCTTTCGTGACGATGTCAGAACATATCGGCCACCAAATGGTGCTGAGTAAAGTCGTCGGACAGGATTTCATTAAAAAGCCGGGACTGCACCGCTCCATAATGGGGGACAGCGTAGCGACGATTATCGCTTCGTTAATCGGCGGCCCGCCGACGACAACATACGGCGAAAACATCGGTGTCCTGGCAATTACGAGAGTTTTCAGCGTCTTTGTCATCGGCGGCGCAGGAGTGATTGCGCTGTGCTTCGGATTTATCGGCAAAGTTTCAGCGCTGATCAGCTCTGTTCCGTCCGCGGTTATGGGAGGCGTTTCCTTCCTGCTCTTCGGAATCATTGCCTCCAGCGGCTTGAGAATGTTGATTGACAACAACATTGATTATGAAAACAAGCGAAATTTAATTATCACATCCGTCATCCTCGTCATCGGCGTCGGAGGGGCTTTTATTCAAGTATCAAAAGGCGGGTTCCAAATATCCGGCATGGCGCTTGCGGCAATCGTCGGAGTCATCCTGAACCTTATCCTGCCGCATGCAAATGAAGAAGACGCGATTGCATCGGAAAAACCAAATCATATGTAAACCTTTTAAAGAAAGTCCAGAGAGGCTTGGAAGGGTTATAACGGGAAGAAGCTGTACGGCTCTTCTCTCTTTAACCGCACCCCGAGTCTATAGACCGGGGTGTTTTTTACGGCCTTCAAGCGGAAACGGAGGAGAAAAAACATGAATCATTTAACGGCGATGTCTGAACTGAGCGCGGCTGAAATTACAGAACTGCTGCGAGAGGCAAAAGCGATAAAAGAGGGTGCAGTCCGTCCCGATCTCGCGGGAAAATTCGTTGCGAATCTGTTTTTTGAACCGAGCACGAGAACGAGGTTCAGCTTTGAAGTGGCGGAAAAGAAACTCGGGATGAACGTGCTCAGCTTAGACGGCACGAGCACAAGCGTTCAAAAAGGCGAGTCCTTATACGACACGGTCAAAACACTGGAATCAATCGGAGCGGATGCCTGTGTCATCAGGCACAGCACGGATGAATATTACAAAGATCTGACCGGCAGAGTCAATATTCCGATCTTAAACGCTGGCGACGGCTGCGGCCAGCACCCGACCCAGTCATTGCTTGATTTAATGACGATTCAAGAGGAATTTGAGACCTTTCAGGGCCTGACGGTTTCCATTCATGGCGATATCAAACACAGCAGAGTGGCAAGGTCAAATGCCGAGGTGCTGACAAGGCTCGGCGCACGTGTGCTGTTTTCCGGGCCGCCGCAGTGGCAGGATGAGAAAAACGCCTTCGGCACCTGTGTTCAGACGGATGAAGCCATACAAGCTTCAGATGTCGTCATGCTGCTCCGCATCCAAAATGAAAGGCATCAGACAGAAGCCGACCAAAAAGGCTACCTGGAAGCATACGGGCTGACCGAAAAACGGGCGGAGAGCATGAAGCGGCATGCTATCATCATGCATCCCGCACCGGTGAACAGAGGAGTCGAAATTGACACAACATTAGTGGAATGCGGAAAATCAAGAATCTTTAAACAAGTGGAAAATGGTGTGTATATCAGAATGGCAGTCTTAAAAAGAGCACTGCAAACCAATGTGAAAAGGGGAGAAGCGGCTTATGTCTTATCTCATTAAAAACGGCTGGATATTAAATGAACAGGGAGAAAAAGCGGTACAGGATATCCGGGTAACGGGTGAATTCATTTCGGAAACCGGGCTTCTGACAGCGAAAGACGGAGAAACGGTGATCGACGCTGAGGGACTGTTCGTTTCACCTGGGCTCGTAGACCTTCATGTCCACTTCAGAGAACCGGGCGGCGAGAAAAAAGAAACCATTGAGACGGGCTCTAAAGCCGCGGCGCGCGGCGGTTTTACCACAGTCGCCGCCATGCCGAATACAAGGCCGGTGCCGGATACGAAAGAGCAGATGGAATGGCTGCAAAACAGGATCAAAGAAACCTCATCTGTCAGGGTCCTTCCTTACGCATCGATTACGATCAGACAAACCGGCGAAGAGATGACAGATTTTGAGGCGCTTCATGAAGCGGGCGCATTCGCCTTCACCGATGACGGCGTCGGCGTTCAGACGGCCGGAATGATGTATGAAGCCATGAAACGGGCGGCTTCAATAAATAAAGCGATTGTCGCTCATTGTGAGGATAACTCGCTTATTTACGGAGGGAGCGTGCATGAAGGTTCTTTTTCAAAAGCGAACGGCCTGAAGGGTATACCTTCCATTTGTGAAGCGGTACATATCGCCCGTGATGGGCTGCTGGCGGAAGCGGCGGGCTGCCATTACCACGTGTGTCATATCAGCACGAAAGAATCCGTCAGAGCCGTAAGAGACGCAAAAAAAGCGGGCATCCGCGTGACGGCGGAAGTATCGCCGCACCACCTGCTGCTTTGTGACGAAGATATCCCGGGACTTGATACCAATTTTAAGATGAATCCGCCGCTTCGCAGCAAAGAGGACAGAAAGGCGCTGATTGAAGGGCTTTTAGACGGTACGATTGATTTCATCGCCACTGACCATGCGCCGCATACAGAAGAAGAGAAAAACACGGACATGAAGCTTGCGCCTTTCGGTATTGTCGGGTTAGAAACTGCCTTTCCGCTTCTGTACACACATTTTGTGAAAAACGGGGCGTGGACGCTGAAGCAGCTGGTTGATTTCATGACGGTAAAACCTTGCGAGGCATTCGGTCTTCCGTACGGAACGCTTGCACCGGGGGCGCCGGCTGACATCACCCTGATTGATCTGGACAAAGAAGCGGCCATTGACAAAGATACATTTTTATCTAAAGGAAAAAATACGCCATTCAACAAGATGAAGTGCTTCGGCTGGCCTGTTGTAACGATGGCTGCCGGTAAGCTTGCATATGAAGAAGGGAGACTCGTCAAATGAAAAGAAGACTAGTGCTGGAAAATGGAGCGGTATTTGAGGGTGAAGCATTCGGGAGCCTGGAGCATACCGCGGGTGAAGTCGTATTCAACACGGGAATGACCGGTTATCAGGAAATTTTATCAGACCCTTCTTACTGCGGGCAGATCGTGACGCTGACGTATCCGCTGATCGGCAACTACGGAATTAACAGAGATGACTTTGAATCTATCACTCCTTTTGTAAAAGGGCTGATCGTAAAAGAACTGTGCGAGCTGCCTTCCAACTGGCGCTCGGCTTACACGCTTGATGAGTATCTGAAAATGAAAAATATCCCCGGCTTACAAGGGATCGACACGCGAAAACTCACCAGAATGATCCGCACGGCCGGGGCATTAAAAGGAACGTTTGCTTCAAGTGAGGAGAATGTCGGAGAGGTTCTTGCAAGGCTGAAAGAAACGGAACTGCCGAGAAATCAAGTCGCTCAAGTATCGGCGAAAACGGCATATCCGAGTCCGGGCCGCGGCAAACGCATCGTGCTCGTCGATTTCGGTATGAAGCACGGCATCTTAAGAGAGTTAAACAAAAGAAAATGCGATGTCATCGTTGTGCCGTACAATGTAACGGCGGAAGAAGTGCTTCAGCTCAAGCCGGACGGCATCATGCTTTCTAACGGACCCGGAGATCCGAAAGATGTGCCGGAAGCCATTGAAATGATAAAAGGCATACTCGGGAAGGTGCCGTTATTCGGAATCTGTCTCGGCCATCAATTATTTGCGCTGGCATCGGGAGCGGAAACGGAAAAAATGAAATTCGGACACAGGGGTTCCAATCATCCGGTTAAAGAGCTTGCGACAGGGAAAGTCGCTTTAACAGCCCAAAACCACGGATATACGGTTTCTTCAATAGATGAGACAGAGCTTGAAGTGACGCACATTGCGATCAATGATCAAACGATCGAAGGACTCAAGCATAAAACATTGCCGGCATTTACGGTTCAGTACCACCCTGAAGCTTCACCGGGACCGGAAGACGCCAATCACTTATTTGACAGATTCATTGACTTGATCGAAACAACTGAGAAAGAAGGGGAAGCGGTATGCCAAAACGCGTAGATATTAAAAAGATTTTAGTGATCGGATCAGGCCCGATTATTATCGGACAGGCGGCGGAATTTGATTATGCGGGCACACAGGCGTGTCTCGCTTTAAAGGAAGAAGGCTATGAAGTCATTCTCGTCAACTCGAATCCGGCAACGATTATGACGGATACGGAAATGGCTGATCGGGTATACATAGAACCGCTGACGCCGGAGTTTCTCACGCGTATTATCAGAAAAGAACGGCCGGACGCCATCCTGCCGACTCTGGGAGGACAGACCGGACTGAATCTTGCCGTCGAGCTGTCTGAACTCGGGGTTCTTGAGGAATGCGGAGTGGAAGTGCTCGGCACAAAGCTGTCCGCCATCCAGCAGGCGGAAGACCGCGACTTATTCCGTACGCTGATGAATGAGCTGAATGAACCGGTGCCGGAAAGTGAGATCATCCGCACTTTACAGGAAGCCGAGGAATTTGTCGGCCGGATCGGGTTTCCGGTTATCGTGCGCCCCGCTTACACATTAGGCGGAACGGGCGGCGGCATCTGCTCGAATGAAGCGGAACTGAAAGAGATCGTCGAAAACGGATTAAAGCTCAGCCCCGTTCATCAGTGCCTTCTGGAAAAAAGCATTGCCGGTTACAAAGAGATCGAATATGAAGTCATGAGAGACAGCAGAGATCACGCGATCGTCGTCTGCAACATGGAAAATATCGATCCGGTCGGCATCCATACGGGCGACAGCATCGTCGTTGCCCCGAGCCAGACTTTGAGCGACCGGGAATATCAGCTTTTGCGCAATGTTTCATTAAAGCTGATCCGCGCGCTCGGCATTGAAGGCGGCTGTAATGTTCAGCTCGCGCTCGATCCCGACAGCTTCCAATATTACATTATCGAAGTGAATCCGCGGGTGAGCCGCTCATCTGCCCTCGCTTCAAAAGCGACGGGTTACCCGATCGCAAAGCTTGCGGCGAAAATCGCAGTCGGGCTTTCTCTTGATGAAATGATGAATCCCGTAACGGGAAAAACATATGCGGCTTTTGAGCCCGCGCTTGACTATGTCGTTTCTAAAATCCCGCGCTGGCCGTTCGACAAATTTGAGTCGGCAAACCGCAGGCTCGGGACGCAGATGAAAGCCACCGGAGAGGTCATGGCCATCGGACGCACCCTTGAAGAATCGCTGTTAAAGGCGGTCCGCTCACTGGAAGCCGATGTCTATCACCTGGAACTGAAGGATGCGGAAGAGATTTCTGACGGGCTTTTGGAAAAACGGATCAGAAAGGCCGGAGATGAACGGCTGTTTTATCTTGCAGAAGCGTTCAGAAGAGGCTACACAGTGGAGCAGCTTCATGAGTTTTCCGCAATTGACGTATTCTTTTTGCACAAGCTCTGTAAGCTGGTCGCTTTTGAAACCGAGCTGAAAGCGGAAAAAGGCAGCCTCGCCGTCCTGCAGACAGCGAAGGAACTCGGTTTCTCCGACAAATATATCAGCCGGGAATGGAATATGCCGGAACAAGAGCTGTATCAAATGCGAAAAGAAGCAGCCATCAAGCCTGTATATAAAATGGTGGATACATGCGCGGCGGAATTCGAATCAGAAACCCCGTACTTCTACAGCACATATGAGGAAGAAAACGAGTCTGAGGTAACATCAAGAAAAAGCGTCGTCGTCCTCGGCTCCGGCCCGATCCGCATCGGACAGGGCGTCGAATTTGACTATGCGACCGTTCATTCTGTCTGGGCCATCAAGCAGGCAGGATATGAAGCGATTATTATCAACAACAACCCGGAGACGGTGTCCACTGATTTCAGCATATCAGACAAACTGTATTTTGAACCGCTGACGGTAGAAGATGTCATGCACATCATCGATTTGGAACAGCCGGAAGGCGTTGTTGTCCAATTCGGCGGCCAGACGGCGATCAACCTTGCGGAAGAATTGAGCGCCCGCGGCGTCAAAATTCTCGGTACATCACTTGAAGATTTAGACCGTGCGGAAGACCGGGATAAGTTCGAGCAGGCGCTTGAGGCGCTGAATGTGCCGCAGCCGCTCGGAAAAACCGCCGTGTCGGTGAACGAAGCGGTCAAAATCGCTGCATCCATCGGCTATCCGGTACTTGTCCGCCCTTCGTATGTGCTCGGCGGCCGGGCGATGGAAATCGTCTATCACGAAGAAGAACTGCTTCACTATATGAAAAATGCGGTCAAAATCAACCCGCAGCATCCGGTGTTAATCGACCGTTATCTGACGGGGAAAGAAATCGAAGTCGATGCCGTATCTGACGGCGAAACAGTCGTTATTCCGGGGATTATGGAGCATATCGAACGGGCCGGCGTCCATTCAGGGGATTCAATCGCCGTCTATCCGCCTCAGTCTTTAAGCGGAGACATTAAGAAAAAAATCGAACAATACACTGTTGCCTTGGCAAAAGGCCTTAACATCATCGGGTTGCTGAACATCCAGTTCGTACTTTCGCAAGGTGAGGTGTATGTGCTTGAGGTAAATCCGCGGTCAAGCAGAACCGTGCCGTTCTTAAGCAAAATCACTAAGATTCCGATGGCGAATCTGGCGACAAAGGTCATTCTAGGCCAAAAGCTTGCTGATTTCGGCTATCAAGAGGGGCTGCAGCCTGAACAGCAGGGGGTGTTCGTGAAAGCGCCTGTCTTCTCATTCGCGAAGCTGAGAAGAGTGGATATTACGTTAGGCCCTGAAATGAAGTCGACGGGAGAGGTCATGGGCAAAGATTCAACCTTGGAAAAAGCGCTCTATAAAGCGCTGATTGCCTCTGGCATTCAAATCCCGAACTACGGCTCAGTGCTGTTGACCGTTGCTGATAAAGATAAAGAAGAAGGACTGCTGATCGCCAAGCGGTTCCACGCCATCGGCTATAAAATCTTGGCGACGGCAGGAACGGCGGCTTATTTGAAAGACGCTCAGATTCCGGCTCAAGTCGTCGGGAAAATCGGCGAAGAAGGGAAAAATCTGCTCGATGTGATCAGAAACGGAGAAGCGCAATTTGTCATCAATACGCTGACAAAGGGCAAACAGCCGGCCAGAGACGGCTTCAGAATCCGCCGCGAATCCGTTGAGAACGGAGTCGCCTGCCTGACATCTTTAGATACGGCCGAAGCCATTTTGCGGGTATTGGAAAGCATGACATTCCGGGCGGATCATATGCCTGCATCCGAAACCAATCAAAAGGCGGCAGTCACGATATGAAAAAAGCGCATTTGACTGTTCAATCCAACTTAGAAATTGCCGACCGGATTTATAAGATGGTGCTGAAAGGAGAGCTTGTCCGGCACCTTACCGAGCCGGGACAATTTCTTCATCTGAAGGTGAGTGACGCGGTCACACCGCTATTAAGAAGACCGCTCAGCATTGCGGACGTCAATTTCGCCGCGGATGAAGTATCCGTTATCTACAGAGCTGACGGTGAGGGAACGCGCCTTTTGTCCGGGAAAAAAGAGGGCGGCAGAATAGACGTTCTCGGCCCTCTCGGCAACGGATTTCCCGTGCGGCGGATTGAACCCGGCAAAACCGCGCTGTTAGTCGGAGGCGGAGTGGGGGTTCCGCCTTTGCAGGAACTGTCAAAGCGCCTGACGGAAAAAGGCGTAAACGTCATTCATGTGCTTGGATTTCAATCAGCAAAGGATGTTTTTTACGAACAGGAATGCCGTGCGTACGGAGACACTTATGTGGCGACGGCTGACGGAACATATGGAGAGAAAGGATTTGTCACCGATATCATCCGTGAAAAGCAGCTCGAATTCGATGTCCTGCTAAGCTGCGGACCGACACCGATGCTGAAAGCTCTGAAGCAGCAGTACGGCCATAAAGAGGTTTATCTTTCGATGGAAGAGCGGATGGGCTGCGGCATCGGGGCCTGCTTCGCCTGCGTGTGCCGCACGGGTGAAAGCGATACATCCTATGTAAAGGTCTGCCTTGACGGGCCGGTATTTAAAGCTGAGGAGGTGGCGCTGTAATGTTAGAGGTGAATCTGCCGGGTCTCCAATTGAAAAACCCGATCATCCCCGCTTCCGGATGTTTCGGTTTCGGGAAAGAATATGCCGGATTTTACGATTTATCATGCCTTGGAGGCATTATGATTAAAGCCACGACGAACGAAGCCCGCTTCGGAAATCCGACGCCGAGAGTGGCGGAGACAAGCGCGGGAATGCTGAATGCCATCGGACTGCAAAATCCCGGCCTTGAGCATGTGCTCAATCACGAGCTGCCTTGGCTCGAACAATTTGACACGCCGATTATCGCAAATGTCGCCGGTTCTCAGGTGGACGACTATAAAGAAGTGGCCGAGCACATCAGCCAAGCGCCGAATGTGCATGCGCTTGAGCTTAACATTTCATGTCCGAATGTCAAAACGGGGGGGATTGCTTTTGGTACTGATCCCGTCATGGCGGCCGAACTGACAAAAGCGGTGAAAGAAGTTTCCGCAGTGCCTGTGTATGTGAAGCTTTCGCCTAATGTCGCAAACATAACCGAAATTGCCAAAGCGATTGAAGCGGCCGGTGCTGACGGTCTGACGATGATTAATACTCTCATCGGGATGAGGCTCGATCTCAAGACGGGCCGGCCGATTTTAGCAAATAAAACGGGCGGACTGTCAGGCCCGGCGATCAAACCGGTCGCCATCCGGATGGTATACGAAGTCAGCCAGGCCGTTCAAATTCCGATTATCGGGATGGGCGGCGCTCAGACCGCAGAGGATGCATTAGAATTTCTTCTTGCGGGAGCGAGTGCGGTTGCCGTCGGCACGGCGAACTTCGTCAATCCGTTCGTCTGCCCGGAAATCATAGAACAGCTCCCCCATGTGCTGCGCCAACACGGCTTTCAATCTGTAAGTGAATGCATCGGAAGGAGCTGGAAACATGAAAAACAACCTGCCCATCATCGCGCTTGATTTTGCATCAGGGGAAGAGACTTTAACGTTTTTAGACTTGTTTAAAAAGGAAAGGCTCTTTGTCAAAACGGGGATGGAACTTTTTTATCAGGAAGGCCCCGCCATCATTCACCAATTAAAAGAACGGAACTGTGATATATTTTTAGATTTAAAGCTTCATGATATCCCGACTACGGTCAATAAAGCGATGAAGCGGCTGGCCGGCCTCGGCGTTGATCTCGTCAATGTGCATGCGGCAGGGGGTGCACGCATGATGCGCGCGGCCCTTGAGGGGCTTGAAGAAGGCACGCCGGCAGGCAGAAAACGCCCGTCTTTAATCGCGGTGACTCAGCTGACCAGCACTTCAGAGCAGGTGGCGAGGGAAGAGCTTCTGCTGCATAAGCCGCTGTTAGAAACGGTTGTGCATTACGGCAAAATGGCGGAAGAGTGCGGGCTGGACGGAGTGGTATGTTCGGTCCATGAAACAAAAGCCATTTATGAAGCGGTCCGGCCTTCATTTCTGACAGTCACGCCGGGCATCCGCACCGCCAGTGACGCAGCTGACGATCAAGTCCGTACGGCGACTCCGTCATTTGCGAAAGAAAACGGTTCGTCAGCCATCGTCGTGGGCCGCTCAATTACAAAAGCGGAAAACCCCGTTAAAGCATATGAAGCAATTAAACTGGAATGGGAGGGCGTTCGCCGATGAAACAGGCTATCGCAAAACATCTATTACACATTGAAGCTGTCTTTTTACGCCCGAATGAGCCGTTTACGTGGGCGAGCGGCATTTTATCACCGATCTATTGTGACAACCGTCTGACATTGTCGTATCCAAAAGTGAGAAATGATGTGGCGGACGGGCTCGGCAAACTGCTGAAAGAGCATTTTCCCGAGGCGGAGATGATCGCGGGCACTGCAACGGCGGGCATTCCGCATGCTGCGCTTCTCGCAGACCGTACAGGCGCGCCGATGTGCTACGTCAGAAGCAAACCGAAAGCGCACGGCAAAGGAAATCAAATAGAAGGCGCCATTAAGAAAGGACAAAAAACAGTCGTGATTGAAGACTTGATTTCTACCGGGGGCAGCGTGCTTGAAGCTGCGGCGGCCCTTCAAAGAGAGGGCGCGGAAGTCCTCGGCGTCATTTCCATTTTTACATACGGACTGCCGAAAGCAAAAGAAGCCTTTAAAAAAGCGGGTCTTCCTTATTACTCGTTAACCGATTATGACACGCTGATTGAAGTCGCGCTTGAAAACGGAACGATTCATTCAGCTGACATTGAAAAACTGAAATCATGGAAACTGAATCCCGAGTCAAAAGATTGGTTTAAAAAATAATGACAATAAAAACAGGCCTCAGAGCCTGTTTTATTATTCCTATCAAAAAACTCGGGTTGACTTCTGTTAGAATTGTGCTAAAATTTAGTACAAATCTAAAAAGCTTATCAAGAGCGGCTGAGGGACTGGACCGATGACGCCCGGCAACCTGCGTGTATTGCAAGGTGCCGCATCCAGAAAAATGCACAGCATTTTGAAGATAAGGGCTATACCGGGTCACTGTCTTTCATTCCGCTGGATTGAAAGTTTTTTATATGAAAAAAAGATTGAGGGATAAGACAACCGGCAGAGAACAACAGCTGTTTGATTGTCTCCGGGAGGAGGAAAGAAAAAATGCTAACGTATGACACATGGGAGGAACCGGCGATTACATTTCCGGAAGACGATTCCTATAAAGGCGCGCTGTCCGTTTTAAAATGGGCATACGGCCACTACGGAGACCAGCTTGTTTACGCGTGCAGCTTCGGGATTGAGGGCATCGTCCTGATCGATTTAATTTCTAAAGTAAAGAAAGACGCGGAAATCGTGTTTCTCGATACGGGTCTTCACTTTAAAGAAACATATGAAACGATCGAAAAAGTGAAAGAACGTTATCCGGGGCTGAACATTATCCTGAAAAAGCCCAGCCTTACTCTCGAGGAACAGGCCGAGGCTCACGGAGATAAACTGTGGGAAAGAGAACCGAACCAGTGCTGCTACATCAGAAAAATTCTGCCGTTAAGAGAAGCGCTCGCAGGGCATCCGGCATGGCTGTCCGGCCTTCGCCGGGATCAAGGGCCGAGCCGGGCGAATACGAATTTCCTGAATAAAGACGACAAGTTTCAATCGATTAAAGTATGCCCGCTGATCCATTGGACATGGAAAGACATCTGGAGATATACTTCCAAGCATGAGCTGGATTACAATATCCTCCATGATCAGGGGTATCCGAGCATCGGCTGTGAACCGTGCACTTCACCTGCGTTTACCGCGGAAGATTTGCGGAGCGGCAGATGGAACGGCATGGCGAAAACAGAATGCGGACTGCATGAATAAAGGAGCTGCCCGATGGAATTAGCCGCTATTTTATTCTGTCTGTTTTTTGCCATGAATATCGGAGCCAGCGGAGCCGCGGCATCAATGGGAGTCGCTTACGGGTCCGGCGCCGTTAAAAAGAAAACGTATGCGCTGATCATCTGCGCGGCCGGAGTCCTGTCAGGGGCGGTTATCGGCGGCGGTGAAGTCGTTAAGACGATCAGCGGCGGAATCATTCCCGAACAAACCATTACGCTCACCATTGTCTGCATTATAATCGGAGCGGCGGCGCTATCGTTATTCACGGCGAATGTGCTCGGCATTCCGCTGTCGACGAGTGAGGTCACTGTCGGGGCGATTGTCGGTGTCGGCGTCGCGTACAAAGTATTGTTTTTACAGCATCTTTTGGTCATCGTGATTTTTTGGGTGCTCGTACCGTTCGTCGCGTTCTGTTTCACTTTTCTCGTATCGAAGGTATTCAGTTCTCTGAATATTCGAGTCATTTCGAAACGGAAACAGAAGATTTTAGGAATTGTGCTGCTTTTTGCGGGTTTTTGGGAAGCTTTTTCAGCCGGAATGAACAATGTCGCAAATGCGGTGGGCCCTTTGGTGGCTGCGGGCGTACTCAGCGTGTCAAAAGGAACGCTGTACGGAGGCATCTTTGTCGCTCTCGGCGCTCTGCTTTTAGGACGCAAAGTGCTTGAAACCAACGGGAAAAAGATTACGAGGTTTTCAGCCGGAGAAGGCATACTGCTTTCAGGAACCGGTGCGGGGCTTGTCATTATCAGTTCCGTCTTCGGTCTGCCGGTCCCATTGGCGCAAGTCACATCATCATCAATTATCGGTATCGGAATGGCCAAAAACGGGCCGAACGTTTTTCATAAAGAAGTCGTGAAAACGATGCTCAAAGTATGGGTTGTTTCGCCGTTTTTGTCACTGTCGATTTCGTATCTGCTTGTCTCCCTGCTGTTAAAAGGAGATTA
Organism: Bacillus sp. ZY-1-1; assembly: GCF_003047165.1. Lineage (NCBI taxonomy): Bacteria > Bacillati > Bacillota > Bacilli > Caryophanales > Bacillaceae > Bacillus > Bacillus sp. ZY-1-1. The sequence continues at coordinate 2,363,636 of NZ_CP027061.1, read as the reverse complement.
CTATTCCATCTTTATGATGGCCAGCGTGCTTTTGGCAGCTGGCGGAGCCGCCAGTCTGATGAAAGCCATCCGAAAAGAGAAACGCTCTGTCCATGAACAAGGCGGGGGCATTTAACTATTAATCTGAGTTTATTTATCTGTTAACTGGGAGGAATCATGTATTATGAGTTTAGCACCGCACGGAGGAACATTAATTAATCGGGTGAATGAGCAGTATGATCTTACATCCGTCCACAAAGAAATTGAGCTTGATTTGATTTCGTTCGCTGATTTAGAGCTGATCGGGATCGGGGGGTACAGCCCGATTGAAGGATTTTTCACAGAAAAAGATTACGTGTCAGTCGTTGAAAATATGCGTCTGGCATCAGGGGTTGTCTGGTCCCTGCCGATCACGCTTCCGGTCGATTCAGAAAAAGCGGCTGAGCTTGCCGTCGGCGACACGGTGAAACTGACTTACGGCGGAGAAACATACGGTGTCGTCGACATCGAAGATATTTATACGCCGGATAAACAAAAAGAAGCCGTTCACGTATATAAAACCGATGATGCCGCGCATCCGGGCGTGAAAAAATTATTTTCACGCGGCGATACGTATGTCGGCGGGCCGATCACATTAATTAAAAAAGCGTCAAAGCAGTTTCCTGAGTTTACATTTGAACCTGCCGATACAAGACGAAGCTTCGAAGAAAAAGGCTGGAAAACCATCGTCGGTTTCCAAACGAGAAATCCGGTCCACCGCGCCCACGAATATATCCAAAAAACCGCGCTTGAGACGGTTGACGGCCTGTTTTTGAACCCGCTCGTCGGTGAAACAAAATCAGATGACATTCCGGCGGATGTCAGAATGGAAAGCTACCAGGTGCTGCTCGATCATTATTATCCGAAAGACCGCGTATTCCTCGGCGTGTTTTTGGCGGCAATGCGGTATGCGGGGCCGAGAGAAGCCATTTTCCACGCGCTTGTCCGCAAAAACTACGGCTGCACGCATTTTATTGTCGGCCGCGATCATGCCGGCGTCGGTGATTACTACGGCACATATGAAGCGCAAGAGCTGTTTGATCAATTTACAGCGGATGAACTCGGGATTACACCGATGAAATTCGAGCACAGCTTCTTCTGCCAGAAATGCGGCAACATGGGAACGGCCAAAACATGCCCGCATGACAGAGAAGACCACGTCATTCTGTCAGGAACAAAGGTCAGAGAAATGCTGCGAAGCGGCGTCATGCCGCCGGCGGAATTCAGCCGTCCTGAAGTTGTCGAGGTGTTGATTAAAGGGCTGAAAACGAAAGAAGAAGCAGGCGTTTCTTAAGGAGGAAAATAGAGTGACAAATCGTGATATCGTATGGCATGAAGCCTCAATAACGAAAGAAGAATACCAGCAGAAAAACAAGCATAAAAGCTCTATCCTCTGGCTGACGGGCTTAAGCGGTTCAGGGAAATCCACAATTGCAAACGCCGCAGCGCGCGAGCTGTTTGAACAAGGCTATCAAGTCATTGTGCTTGATGGTGATAACATCCGCCACGGCTTAAACAAGGACTTAGGTTTTTCCGATGATGACCGCAAGGAAAATATACGCCGCATCGGGGAAGTGGCGAAGCTTTTCGTTCAGCAGGGAACCATCGTCATCACGGCTTTTATTTCTCCGTTCCGTGAGGACAGAGATCAGGTGAGAGAGCTTGTGGCAGAGGGCGAATTTAATGAAATCTACGTGAAATGCGACCTCGATATATGTGAAAAGCGCGATCCGAAAGGGTTATATAAAAAAGCAAGAAATGGTGAAATTCCGTTCTTTACGGGGATCGACTCACCGTATGAAGAGCCGAAAGCGCCTGAGCTCGTACTTGATTCAGGCAAATTTGAACGTGAAGAATGCACCGGAAGACTGGTTGACTTTGTGAAAAACAGCTTAGCATAATAGGTCCAAAAAGGCCGCGCAATCAGCCGGATATCCCCCGCAATGGCGGGATATGGTAAAATAGCTGAAGTGCGGCCTCGCGGCTGTTCTGGGAAGATTTCAAAACGGATCGGGGAGACATGCTATGGGGAAAGTATTTATCGTTGGAGCCGGTCCGGGAGATCCGGACTTATTAACGGTGAAGGCAATGAAAGCCATACAGAAAGCGGACGTTATATTATATGACAGATTGGTAAACAAAGAGATTTTACAGTACGCCGGAGAAGAAGCGGATCTGATTTACTGCGGCAAGCTCCCGGATTTTCACATTATGAAACAGGATACGATCAACCGTTTCCTTGTGAAGTATGCGAAAAAGGGGAAAACCGTTGTAAGGCTCAAGGGGGGCGACCCGTTTGTTTTCGGCCGCGGAGGCGAAGAAGCGGAGGCTCTCGCGCAAAACGCCATTCCGTTTGAGATCGTTCCCGGCATTACATCAGGAATCGCGGCTGCTGCTTATGCCGGCATTCCGGTGACGCACAGAGAGGCGAGCTCCAATGTCGCATTCGTTACGGGGCATTATAAACAAGAAGACGACTTTGAAGAAAAATGGAAAGCGCTGGCGACGGGCATTGATACGCTGGTGATTTATATGGGAATTAAAAATATCCGGCAGATTGAAAGAATGCTGCTGGAAAACGGCAGAGACGGCGGCACTCCGGCAGCCTTTATTCATTGGGGGACGACGGACAGGCAAAAAACAGTCGTCTGCACCGTCGGCACGCTTTCAGACACAGTGATAAAAGAAGAAATCAAAAACCCGAGTTTAATTGTTATCGGTGATGTCGTCAATTATCACTGCACACTGGACTGGTATGCATCTGATCAGAAAAATCCGGATTTGAGCGAGGCGTTGTAAATGAAGCAGGCGATTTTATATATCGGACACGGAAGCAGGCTGAAAAAAGCGCAGACAGAGTCGGCGGCGTTTTTAAAAGGGTGCATGCCGCACGCTGACGCTCCCATTCAGGAAATCTGTTTTTTAGAACTGCAGGAACCGTCTATTGAAGCGGGATTTGAAGCTTGTGTCAGACAAGGCGCCACTCATATTGCGGCTGTGCCTTTGCTGCTGTTGACCGCTGCCCACGCGAAACATGACATTCCGGCTGAAATCGCCCGTGCGGCGGCCCTGCATCCCGATATAAAAGTGACATATGGTGTTCCGATCGGAGTAGACGATGAAGTCGTAAAAGCGGTCCATCATCGCATTGAAGATACCGGAGTGCCCATTGAGCAGGCGAAAGTGGTGCTGATCGGAAGAGGAAGCACAGATCCGGCAGTTAAAAGCGCAGTCAGTGAGATTGCCGGAAAACTTGAGGCGATTACACCTGTTAAAGAAGTCATCCCCTGTTTTTTAACAGCATGTGACCCGCACTATAAAGAAGTGTTTGCCGGCCTTGAAGAGGATGACGGAGCACCCGTTTTTATCGTTCCATATCTTCTGTTTACCGGGCTTTTAATGACTGAGATTGAACGGGAAGTTCAAAAGCTTCAAACGGTCAATCAAAATGTTCATCTCGCTTCATACTTAGGTTTTCACCCGCATATTAAGCAGGCGTTTTTGAACCGTGTGACGGAAGCTGTCCGAAACCCCGGCGGGCAGTTTGATTTTAAGGGGGGACAGTATGCTGCCTCTGCACATTAATCTCAGCGGAAAAAGAATTGTCATCGCGGGCGGAGGCAATGTTGCCTTAAGAAGACTCAAAACAGTGCTTCCGGAAGGCGCGGATATTACTGTAATCAGTCCCGATGCCCTGCCTGAAATTAAACAGCTGGCGGATGAAGGACGTATCCGCTGGGTTTCCCGTAAAATTGACATGAAGGATCTCGCGCCCGCTTTTTTCATCATTGCCGCGACAAATGACCGCAGCGTGAATCGGGAGATAGCCGAGGGCGCTTCTGAAACGCAGCTGGTCAATTGTGTAAGCGAGGCTGAACGGGGCAGCGTGTATATGCCGAAGATCATCCGCAAAGGGCGCATTCAAGTATCCGTATCAACAAGCGGCGCAAGCCCTGCACATACGAAAAGACTGGCTGAGGACATAAAGCCTCTTATTACTGCTGATTTGGCTGAAGAAGTGGATCGATTATTTGAGAAAAGAAGAAGACCATAAAAAACACCCTGTCTGTCATCAGGCAGGGTGTTTTTTATACTGTCCTGACAGTCCGCCGAATGTGAAAAATTCAAAATGAAAGCGGGCAGTTTGAATGGTATATGCCGACAAGCGGTCAGGATTGCGAAGTGATGCGGAATATGTATGTGATCCCGATGCCGCCTGGATTTCGCCCGCATACAAAGGAAAGGTCAGAGACCCGCCCGGATGTGCTCAGGTTCGGCGAGGGAAGGTGAATGTATCCGCCGCCAAACCAGGTGTGACCGTTTTATCACAGACGGCCCGGCGGATCAGGCAGACATGACGGGAAACTGATCTGATACTGTAAAGATCGGTTCTGACGGCTGGGAGAGTTTCGTCTCCGTTTATACGTAATAAAAAAACACCTCCAAGCCGAGTGCGGGTTTCAGCTTGGAGGTGCGTTTATTTTTTCAGCCGTATGACAAGGTCGGCATCAGGTGTGACAAATACGGTATGCTGGCTGTCATAGGTGACAAATCCGGGCTTTGCGCCGTTTGGCTTTTTCACATGTCTGATTTTTGTATAATCAACCGGAACGGAGCCGGAATCTTTCGCTTTGGAAAAATAAGCGGCGATTGCAGCGGCCTCCAGTATGGATTGTTCATCCGGATCGCTGCTTTTAATCACAACGTGGGAACCCGGAATGTCTTTCGTGTGGAACCATAAATCATCCCTCGCGGCAGCTTTTGTCGTTAAGTACTCATTTTGTTTATTGTTTTTGCCGACAAGAATCGTCAATCCCCGTGAAGATTCATATTGCTCCAAAACAGGAACGTGCTGCTTCTGTTTTTTCTGTCCTCTCTGCTGTTTCGGCCGCAGATATTTGCCTTCCACAAGCTCTTCCCTTATTTCGTGAATATCCTTTGTGGAGGCGGAGGAGAGCTGCTGGATCAGCTGATCGAAATAAGCGATTTCCTCCTCGGCCAGACGGATCTGTTCTTTTACCACCTCGACGGAATTCTTCGCCTTTTGATACTTTGTAAAATACATCTGCGCGTTTTCTGACGGTGTTTTGTTCGGATTTAAAGGGATGGTCACCGTCTTACTTTCTTCATCATAATAATTGATGACTTCCGCTTCTTTGTCACCTTTTTTCAGCATATACAAATTTGCCGTCAGCAGTTCGCCGTATAGCTGGAATTCCTTCGCATTCTCTGAGTAGTCGAGCGTCTTTTCCAGCTTTTTTATCTTATTGGCATTCTTTTTCCGTTCATTTGCGACAAAACGCTCGAGATCCTGAGCCTGCTGTTTGACGCGGTCGCGTTCCGCTCTGCCGAAATAAAACCGGTCCAACAGCTCACTCAGTGAGTGAAAGGTGCGCTCCTCTCCGTTTACATGTGTGAGAGACAGGAGATAAAAGTATTCCTTTCCGCCGGCTGTCGTAATGTTCGGTGTAAACCTGCAATCTTTCACGGCATGGAACATTTCAATCAGCGTCTTCGGCAGCGTTATTTTGTTAGCGAGACCCGCTCTGTGCACGGCTTCTTTTGCAAACAGCGGAGAAACACCGGAAAAATGTCTGACGATCTGCTGGTCAAGCCGTCCTTCCTGAAAACTGAGATAACGCAAAACGTCCTCTTCATCCGCGGCAAGCGGCGAAATTTTTTCCTGAGCGGGAGGAAGCTTGTAATCATAGCCCGGCAGAACGGTCCGGTAGCTGTTCATCGACGGAGATAAATGCTTCAGCCCGTCGATGATGGATCCTTCTCCGTCAGTCAGAATAATATTGCTGTGCCGTCCCATAATTTCAACATACAGCGTTCTTACGGTTTCGTCGCCGATTTCATTTCTGCTTTTTATGCGGAATATCATAATCCGGTCTAATCCGGCCTGTTCTATTTTCTCAATAAATCCGCCTTCTATATGCTTTCTGAGCAGCATACAAAACATCGGCGGCTCGCTCGGATTTTCATAGGCCTGGTTTGTCATGTGCACCCGTGAATAGCTCGGATGCGCCGACAATAATAATTTGTGGTTTTTTCCGTTGGCGCGGATATGGAATATCACATCGTGCTTAAAAGGCTGATGGACTCTCGTGATCCGTCCTCCGGCAATTCGGCTGTTTAATTCATGTGTCATTCCGTATGTAAACATGCCATCAAAAGACATATAAAACACCCTTTCCTTCTTCCTGCATTCGATAATTATAGCATGAAAAGGGACGAGTCAGAATAAGCTTGTTTACAGAGTGACATCTCTAAAGCGAGGCAGGGGAGTGGACGAGAAGAATGAAGTTTCATGAAATGGGACAAACCGATTTGCTGAAAGCAACAAATACGTCCATTAAACAGGGGTTGACCGAAAAAGAGGTGAAAAAACGCCTTGAAAAGCACGGGCCGAACGAGCTTCAGGAGGGCAAGAGGACACCGGCGATCGCCGTGTTTTTCGCCCAATTTAAAGATTTTATGGTGCTCGTGCTGCTGGCGGCAACCTTAATATCCGGGTTTTTAGGCGAATATGTAGATGCCGTAGCGATTATGGCGATTGTATTTGTCAACGGGGTTCTCGGTTTTTTTCAAGAGCGGCGGGCGGAAAAGTCTTTACATGCATTAAAAGAGCTGTCAACGCCGTATGTGTCAGCGTTGCGGGACGGGAGCTGGAAGAAAATTCAGTCCAAGGAGCTCGTTCCCGGCGATATCATGAAATTTTCAAGCGGCGACCGGATTGGCGCGGATGTGCGGATCGTTGAAGCGAAAAGCCTTGAAATTGAGGAATCGGCGCTGACCGGGGAATCAATTCCGGTGGTTAAACAAGCCGATAAATTGAGAAAGCCGGATGTTTCGTTAGGCGACATCAGCAATATGGCGTTTATGGGTACGATCGTAACGCGCGGCAGCGGTGTCGGCGTTGTCGTCGGTACAGGAATGAATACGGCAATGGGGAAAATCGCCGATATGCTGGAATCCGCCGGCAGCCTTTCAACACCGCTGCAGCGAAGACTTGAAGAGCTCGGCAAAATTTTAATTATCGTCGCGCTCCTTTTAACGGTATTGGTCGTTGCAGTCGGCGTCTTACAGGGACATGATCTTTACAGCATGTTTTTGGCCGGGGTGTCATTGGCCGTCGCCGCGATTCCGGAAGGGCTTCCCGCCATTGTTACGGTGGCATTATCAATCGGCGTCCAGCGCATGATCAAACAAAAATCAATTGTCAGAAAGCTCCCGGCGGTTGAAACATTGGGCTGCGCCTCTGTCATTTGTTCTGATAAAACCGGCACGCTGACACAAAACAAAATGACCGTCACCCATATGTGGTCAGGCGGCAAAATTTATAAAGTGTCAGGCATCGGCTATGAGCCGGAGGGCGTTTTCACCCGAGATGAGCGGGAAATCAAGCCGAAAGATGAGAAGATTCTTGAACAGATGCTGGTTTTCGGCGCGTTGTGCAACACATCTGAAATCGCACTGAAAGACGGCCGTTATGTACTCGACGGTGATCCGACAGAAGGAGCGCTGCTGACGGCAGCAAGAAAGGGCGGCTATTCAAACGATTGGCTCAGCGGGCAATACCGCGTGGTTGCCGAGTTTCCGTTTGACTCCGTCCGCAAAATGATGACCGTCATTATAGAGGATAAGGAAAAAAAGCAGTTCGTCATCACTAAAGGAGCGCCCGATGTGCTGATTGACCGCTCGTCACATCTGATGCACGGCGCAAGAAGTACGCCTTTTTCAGGAGAAAAGAAAGCAGAAACGGAAGCGGTTCTGAAAGAGCTGGCGTCGCAAGCTTTGCGTACGATTGCGATTGCTTATAAACCGCTTAAGGCCGGAGAAAAGCCGACAATGGAGCAGGCGGAAAAAAATCTGACGATGCTCGGCTTGTCAGGCATGATTGATCCGCCCCGTCCGGAGGTCAGACAGGCCATTAAAGAATGCCGTGAGGCCGGCATTAAAACGGTTATGATCACAGGAGATCACGTCGAAACGGCAAAGGCCATCGCAAAAGATTTGCGTCTTCTTCCGAAAAAGGGACGTGTGATGGACGGCAAGACGCTGAATGAGCTTACGGAGAAAGAACTTATCGAAACGGTCGATGATGTCTACGTCTTCGCACGCGTGTCACCTGAACATAAATTGAAAATCGTCAAAGCGTTTCAGGAAAACGGACACGTCGTCGCCATGACGGGAGACGGGGTTAATGACGCGCCGGCCATAAAGCAGGCAGATATCGGTGTTGCCATGGGCGTGACGGGAACGGATGTGGCAAAGGAAGCCTCTTCTCTCATTCTGGTGGATGATAACTTTGCTACGATTAAATCAGCCATAAAAGAGGGACGGAATATCTATGAAAATATAAGAAAATTCGTCCGGTATTTGCTCGCCTCCAACGTCGGTGAAATTTTAGTGATGCTGTTTGCGATGCTTCTCGCTCTGCCGCTGCCGCTCGTCCCGATCCAGATATTGTGGGTGAACTTAGTCACTGACGGGCTGCCGGCGATGGCCCTCGGTATGGATCAGCCGGAAGGAGACCTGATGAGGCGGAAGCCGCGGCATCCGAAAGAAGGAGTGTTTGCGAGAAAACTGGGCTGGAAAGTTGTATCAAGAGGGTTTTTAATCGGAGCCGCAACCATTTTTGCGTTTATCATCGTCTATCACCGCAATCCTGAAAATCTGCCCTACGCACAGACCGTTGCATTCGCGACTCTTGTCCTGGCTCAGCTTATACACGTGTTTGACTGCCGGAGCGAAACGTCTGTTTTCTCCCGGAATCCGTTTGAAAATATTTATCTGCTCGGCGCCATCATTTCTTCTGTCTTCCTGATGGTCATCGTCATCTATTATCCGCCGCTGCAGCCGATTTTCAAAACAGTGCCGATTACGCCGGGCGATTGGATGCTGATTATCGGGATGTCTGGCATACCTACTTTTTTGCTGGCGGGTTCACTTTTGACAAGAAAAAAATAATTCCATATGATATAATCTTAGGGGTAATAGCATGTCTATTGCCCTTTTATTTTGATAACGGGAAAGAATTGGGTGTTTCATATGATACGGAGTATGACAGGCTTCGGCAGCGCAAGCAGCACAAAAGGCGATCTCTCGGCAACCGTTGAATTGAAATCCGTCAATTACCGGTTCAAAGAAGTGAACGCCCGCCTGCCACGGCCTTTGCTATATGTAGAGGATAAGCTGAAACAAACGATATTGCAGCATATACAGCGCGGAAGAGTAGAGCTGTTTCTCACTGTAAACAGTGACGCGCTTATAAAAAGAAGCCTGAACATCGATTGGGAGCTCCTTGATGAATATGTGAGCGCCGCACGCGTCATGAAAGAGCGCTACAGCCTGGCCGCAGAACCCGATGCAATGGATTTCTTTAGATTTGAACACATTGCGCAGATTCACGAAGAACAGATGCGTGATGACAAGCTTGAAGAAGTCATCAGGGAAGCCGCTGAGCTGGCTGTAAAGGAACTTTGTGACATGAGGAAAAAAGAAGGCCGGCTTTTGGCGGAAGACTGTTTTCTGCACATTGAGCGGCTTGAGACGCTGTCCGAACAGGTGAAAGAGCGCGCTTCGGCCGTTGTTATTCAATACCGCGAGCGTCTTTACGCCCGAATGAAGGAATGGACGGAGGACGCGCTCGACGAAAGCAGGCTGATCACGGAATGCGCCATTTTCGCCGATCGTTCTGATATAACGGAAGAAATTACCAGATTAAAGAGCCATTTTGTTCAATTCCGTGATATATTAAAAGAAGGCGGGGCAGTCGGCCGCAAACTTGATTTCCTTGTTCAGGAGCTTAACCGGGAAGCGAACACGATCGGCTCAAAAGCCAATGATCATCAAATCACAAAGCTTGTCGTTGAAATGAAAAGTTCTATTGAAAAATTGAAGGAACAAGTGCAAAATATAGAATAGCGACTGTGCGTATTGTTTACAGACGGTCTCTTCAGGTTACACTAGAGACGTCTATTTTACAGGGGGAACGTAGAAGATGACGATTAAACTGATTAATATCGGATTTGGCAATATCATCTCCGCCAATCGGATGATTTCGATTGTCAGCCCGGAGTCTGCGCCAATAAAGCGAATGATCCAGGATGCAAGAGACCGCGGAATGCTAATAGACGCTACATACGGACGAAGAACCCGTGCAGTTGTCGTCATGGATAGTGATCACATTATCTTATCTGCCGTCCAGCCTGAGACAGTTGCACACAGACTTTCTGTGAAAGAAGAAATTATGGATGAAGGGCAGGGGTAATTGCCGCATGAAAGAAAGAGGGTTATTAATCGTTCTCTCAGGTCCCTCCGGAGTTGGAAAAGGAACGGTTCGGCAAGCAATATTTTCACAACAGGACACGAAATTTGAATACTCAATTTCAGTCACGACGAGAAACCCGAGAGAGGGCGAGGTCGACGGCGTCGATTATTTCTTTAAATCCAGAGAAGAATTCGAACGCATGATTGAAAACAACAAACTGCTTGAGTGGGCAGAATATGTCGGCAACTATTACGGAACGCCCGTTGATTATGTCGAACAGACGCTTCAAGAAGGAAAAGACGTCTTCTTAGAGATTGAAGTGCAGGGCGCGCTCCAAGTGCGGAATGCATTTCCGGAAGGCCTGTTTATCTTCTTAGCGCCGCCGAGTCTTTCTGAGCTGAAAAACAGAATCGTGACAAGAGGGACTGAAACCGACGATTTAATCGAAAACAGAATGAATGCCGCAAAAGCTGAAATCGAAATGATGGACGCGTATGATTATGTCGTTGAAAACGACGATATCCAAACGGCTTGTGATAAGATTAACGCAATCGTTCTCGCCGAGCACTTAAAACGTGAACGCGTCGCTCCGAGATATAAGAAAATGCTGGAGGTAGAATAACTTATGTTAGATCCGTCAATTGACTCTTTAATGAATAAATTAGATTCTAAATATACGCTGGTGACTGTGTCTGCAAGACGCGCGCGTGAAATGCAGATCAAAAAGGACCAGCAGATTGAACATACCATTTCTCACAAATATGTAGGCAAAGCTTTAGAAGAAATTGACGCGGGCCTGCTTTCGTTTGAAAGAGAAGACAGCGAATAACAAGCACACGTAGCAACCTATCTCTACATAGGTTGTTATTTTTTTCCGTTTGGGATTTGTCCAATGCTTTCATAAAGGGGAGAAGACTTCATGAAAAACCGAAACATTTTGCTATGCGTAAGCGGAGGAATCGCCGTTTATAAAGCTTCCGCACTCACGAGCAAGCTGGTTCAGGCCGGCGCAAATGTCAAAGTGATTATGACTGAGTCCGCGCGTGAGTTTGTTTCTCCGCTGACATTTCAGGCGCTGAGCCGGAATGAAGTGTATACAGATACATTTAATGAACAAAATCCGAAGGTGATTTCTCATATTGATGTCGCTGACTGGGCGGATTTAATTATTGTCGCGCCCGCTACGGCAAATATCATCGGCAAGCTTGCCAACGGAATTGCTGATGATATGCTCACAACGACGGTGCTGGCGGCTGAGGCCCCGGTCTGGGTGGCGCCTGCGATGAATGTCCATATGTATGATCATCCGGCGGTGAAACGGAACATCTCTGTGCTTTATCAGGACGGGGTCCGCTTTATCGAGCCGAGTGAAGGCTATTTGGCATGCGGATATGTCGGCAAAGGAAGGCTGGAGGAGCCGGAGCTTATTGTTGAGCGTGTCAGAGAGCATTTTAAGGAGCCTGAAGACGATGCGCCGCTGAAAGGAAAACATATTGTCATTACAGCCGGTCCGACGCGCGAAGCCGTGGACCCTGTCCGCTTCTTCACAAATAAATCCACCGGCAAAATGGGCTACGCTGCTGCTGAAGCCGCCGTCCGTCTCGGGGCGCGGGTGACGCTGATTTCAGGCCCGGTGTCAATAGAGCCGCCAGTCGGGCTGTATCAGTTTCTTCCTGTGCAATCGGCAGCTGATATGAGAGAAGCCGTGCTTTCTGTGTTTGATTCATGCGACATGGTGATTAAGACGGCGGCCGTGGCCGATTTTACGCCGGCGGCTGTTTCTGATCACAAAATGAAGAAGAAAGACGGTTCGCTCGTGATCGAATTCAACCGTACAGCAGACATACTGAAAGAACTCGGCGAACGGAAAACACACCAGCTGCTGGTCGGATTTGCGGCTGAAACGCAAGACGTCGAACGCTATGCGCGCAGAAAACTCGAACAGAAAAACCTTGATATGATCGTTGCGAATGATGTGAAAGCGGAAGGGGCCGGGTTTGGCACGGATACGAATGTCGTCACCTTCTATTTCCGGGACGGAAGAAAACGGGAGCTTGCGCTTATGTCTAAACTTGACGTTTCTTTTGAAATGCTGAAGGAAATGACCGCTTTGAAAGCCGAGGACCGAAAACCCGTATGAATGTAGCAGAAGTCATTGTCGATGTCAGCTCCAAAAACATTGACAGACCCTTTGATTACAAAATTCCCGATCATTTAAAAGGGATGATCGAAGTCGGCATGCGGGTGATTGTCCCGTTTGGCCCGCGCAAGCTTCAAGGATTTGTGACCGGTTTGAAAGATTCGTCCGAATTAAACGGCGGCTCAATGAAGGAAGTCGAGAAGCTTCTTGATTTGACGCCAGTTCTGACTGAGGAACTGATGCGGCTGTCTTCATGGCTTTCTAACAAAACGCTGTCGTTTAAAATCACGGCGCTTCAGGCAATGCTGCCCGCCGCACTGAAGGCGAAGTACGAGAAAGAGCTGAAAGTCGTTGACGAAGAAGCGCTGACCCCGGACATCAAACAGCTTTTCAGGAATCAAAAAAGTCTTCTGTACTCGGATATTACCGATGAAAGCATTCTTTCGTCACTTCAGAAATTCGTGCGTAAAGGAAGCATTGATGTCACATATAAAGTCGCCCAAAAAACGAATAAAAAAATGATCCGCATGATCGAAGCGGGGGCAGACAAAGAAGAACTCGCCCGGCACGCAGATTCATTGACAAAGCAGGCTTCTAAACAGCTCGCCGTGCTTACTTATTTTATCGGCGGGGGAGAAAAGATTTCCGCGGCTGAACTTTGCAAAAAGACCGATTCCAGTTCCGCGACGCTGAAAACGCTTCTTAAAAAGGGGCTTCTTACGGAAAGCTTCGAGGAGGTTTACCGCGATCCTTATCAGGACAGAATGTTCAAAAAAACAGAGCCGCTCTCTCTTACAGAAGAGCAGCAGGCCGCTTTTGAGCCGATTAAACAAGCCGTAGCCGACCATGTCCACCACGTCTTTCTGCTTCACGGCGTCACGGGAAGTGGCAAAACGGAAATTTACCTGCAATCCATTGAAAAAGTGCTGGCAAAAGGACAAGAAGCCATCGTGCTCGTTCCGGAAATCTCGTTGACACCGCAAATGGTCAACCGTTTTAAAGGCCGCTTCGGCTCACAGGTTGCGGTCATGCACAGCGGATTATCCACAGGTGAAAAATACGATGAATGGCGGAAGATTCAGCGCAAGGAAGTCCGGCTTGTCGTCGGAGCCAGATCGGCCATCTTTGCCCCGTTTGAAAATCTCGGCATGATCATTATTGATGAAGAGCACGAATCTTCCTATAAGCAGGAGGAAATGCCGCGGTATCATGCAAAGGACGTAGCCATCCGCCGGGCCGAGCATCACAGCTGTCCGGTCGTCCTCGGGAGCGCCACGCCGACATTGGAGTCATTTGCGCGGGCGAAAAAAGGCGTTTATGAGCTGCTTCCATTAAAACATCGCGTAAACCGCCAGCTCATGCCTGACGTTTCTCTCGTTGATATGAGAGAAGAACTGAGAAACGGCAACAGATCAATGTTTTCAAGAGAGCTGATGGAACAGCTGGAAGAGAAGCTTGCAAAAAAAGAGCAGGCCGTCCTTTTTCTGAATAAACGGGGGTATTCCTCGTTTGTGATGTGCCGGGACTGCGGTTATGTGCCGCAATGTCCGCATTGCGACATTTCCATGACTTATCACCGCTACGGACAAAGGCTGAAATGCCATTACTGCGGCCATGAGGAACCTGTCCCGGGAACATGCCCGGAATGCGGAAGCGAACATATCCGCTTTTTCGGCACGGGAACACAGCGTGTGGAGGAGGAGCTTACCAAAGTGCTGCCTCAGGCGCGCGTGATCAGGATGGATGTGGACACCACTTCAAGAAAAGGCGCCCATGAAAAACTGTTGTCAGCGTTCGGTGAAGGGAAGGCGGATATCCTGCTCGGTACGCAGATGATCGCAAAAGGGCTTGATTTTCCGAACGTGACGCTTGTCGGAGTATTAAGCGCCGATACGACGCTTCACATCCCAGATTTCAGGGCCGCGGAGAAGACATTCCAGCTGCTGACACAGGTAAGCGGACGGGCCGGGCGGCATGAAAAGCCGGGAACGGTGGTCATTCAAACGTATACACCGTCTCATTACAGCATTCAGCTGACGAAAACGCACGACTATGAAACTTTTTTTCAGCAGGAAATGGCGCACAGACGGACCCAGTCATACCCGCCGTATTATTACGTGGCGCTGGTGACCGTTTCTCATGAAGAAGCGGCAAAAGCCGCGGTCACCGCAGAAAAGATTACAAACTATTTAAGAGCGGGATGCGGGCCTGATACGAAAATTCTCGGGCCGGCGGCTTCCCCGATTGCCAGGATCAAAGATAGATATCGCTATCAATGCGTGATAAAATACAGACAGGAAAACGAGTTGCAGATTCAGTTGAAAAAGATACTGGAGCACTATAAACGCGACATTGCGCAAAAGCATGTAATGATTTCAATTGATATGAATCCGTACATGCTGATGTAACATTAGTTTTTGGAGGGCAAAATTTTGGCTGTAAAAAAAATCGTCACACACCCGGCGGAGGTTCTGGAAACACCCGCCGATGAAGTGACAGTGTTTGATAAAAAATTAAAAAAACTGCTTGACGATATGTACGATACGATGCTCGAAATGGATGGCGTCGGTCTCGCCGCGCCGCAAATCGGCATTTTAAAAAGAGCGGCCGTCGTGGACATCGGTGAAGAAAGCGGCCGGATCGACCTTGTAAATCCGGTTATTCTTGAAAAGAGCGGTGAACAGACCGGAGTCGAGGGCTGCTTAAGTTTTCCCGGGGTTTTCGGTGATGTCACCCGCCCGGATTACGTAAAGGTAAAAGCCCACGACCGTAAAGGAAAACCGTTTATTTTAGAAGCGGAGGGTTTTTTGGCCAGAGCCGTTCAGCATGAAATGGATCATTTAGACGGCATTTTATTCACATCAAAAATTACGGCTTACTACACTGAAGAAGAACTGGCAGAAATGGAAGGATGATTGGATGACAAGGATCGTTTTTATGGGAACGCCCGACTTTTCAGTTCCCGTCCTGCGCACGCTTATTGAAGACGGATATGAAGTGGTTGGTGTCGTTACGCAGCCTGACCGCCCGAAAGGCAGAAAAAAAATCATGACGCCCCCTCCTGTAAAGGCTGAAGCTGAACGTCACGGCATTCCCGTGCTTCAGCCCGAAAAAGTAAGGCTCGAAGAAGAAATAGAAAAAGTGCTAAGCCTGAAGCCGGACCTGATTGTTACGGCGGCATTCGGACAGATCCTGCCCAAGCAGCTGCTGGACGGTCCGAAATACGGCTGTATCAACGTACACGCGTCCCTATTGCCTGAATTAAGAGGCGGAGCGCCGATACATTATTCGATTCTCCAAGGCAAGAAGAAAACGGGCGTGACGATCATGTATATGGTTGAAAAGCTTGATGCGGGCGATATGATTTCTAAAATCGAAGTGGAAATTCATGAAACGGATAACGTCGGCACGCTGCACGACAAATTAAGCATAGCGGGGGCAAAGCTTTTGTCAGAGACCGTCCCGAACGTCATCTCCGGAAATATTAAACCGATCAAACAGGACGAATCAAAAGCGACTTACGCGCCTAACATTAAGCGTGAGCAGGAGCGGATTGATTGGGCAAAGCCCGGAGAAGAAATCTACAACCAGATCAGAGGTTTAAACCCTTGGCCTGTCGCCTATACAACTTTGAACGGTCAAACTATTAAAGTATGGGCTTCTGAAAAAGTTGCGGCAAAAACTGATGCTGCGCCCGGAACAGTCATCCGCACGGAGCAAAACGGCATTGTCGTCGCATCAGGAAACAGCACCGCCCTTTTAATCACTGAGCTGCAGCCGGCGGGGAAAAAACGGATGAAGGGCGAAGATTTTGTAAGAGGCAAAAATGTGCAGCCCGGTGACGTGTTAGGAGCAGCAAATGAAGAAAATTAATGTCCGGGAGCTCGCCCTTGAAGCGCTTGAGAAGCTTGAGCAAAATCAGGCATACAGCAACCTGCTTCTTACATCGGTTATCAAAACGAACACGCTCAGCGATCAGGACAGAGGACTGCTGACAGAGCTTGTCTACGGAACGCTGCAAAATAAAATCGCCTTAGACTATATGCTGAAGCCTTTTATCCGCAAGCCGAATAAGGTGAAGCCGTGGGTGATTCAGCTGCTTCGTCTGTCCGCGTATCAAATGGAGTATTTAGAAAAAATTCCGGATCGCGCCGCCATCCATGAAGCGGTTGAAATCGCCAAAAAACGCGGGCATAAGGGCATTGCGTCCTTTGTCAACGGCATTCTCCGCTCCCTGCAGCGTGAGGGGGCGCCGTCATTTGCTGAAATTGAAGACCCGGTTCTCCGTCTTTCTACAGAGACAAGCCATCCCGAATGGCTCGTAAAAGAGTGGGTCGAGGCGTACGGCTTTGAGGCGGCTGAAAAAATCTGCCGGATTCATCTCATTCCGCCGAAGCAGACGCTCCGTGTCAATCACATAAAGAGCGACAGGGAAACGGTGCTGAATGAGATGGAGAATGCCGGTCTGGAAGCGGAAGCCGGAGACCTTTCTCCTGATGCGATTAAGCTTTTGAAAGGAAGCATCGCGAACACGGCATTTTTCCAAAACGGCCGGGTATCCATACAGGATGAAAGCTCAATGCTTGTCGCGCGGGCGCTGGACCCGAAGCCGGGCGAAACCGTTTTAGATGCATGCGCCGCACCGGGCGGAAAGTCGGCTCACATTGCGGAACTGATGGAGAACGAGGGGAGCCTCACATCGCTTGATCTTCACCGCCATAAAGTGAAGCTGATTAAAGAGGGCGCAGAACGGCTCGGACTTACGATCATCGACGCGCAAACGATGGATGCGCGAAAAGCGGGAGAGGCCTTTGGCGCAGAACGGTTTGACCGTATTCTCGTTGATGCCCCTTGCTCAGGTTTCGGCGTCATCAGAAGAAAACCCGATATGAAATATACGAAGACGCCGGAGGACAGCAGACGGCTGTCAGAAATCCAGCTCGGCATTTTAAGGGAAATCGCCCCATTAGTAAAAAAAGGTGGCACACTCGTATACAGTACGTGTACAATGGATCGGACAGAAAATGAAGAAGTTATGCATGCGTTTATACAAGAACACCCTGAGTTTGAACCCGATTTGTCTCTTGAAAAGCGGCTGCCTGAAAAGGCGAGACCCTTTGTTCAGGATGGAAGCCTTCAAATTCTTCCGCATTATTTCGGAACAGACGGTTTCTTTATTAGCAGCATGAGAAAGAAGGGATAAAAATGACACAATTAAAAAAGACAAGCGTACGGAAAGAGCTGCGGACTGAGCAGCCGTCCATTTACTCTTTTGAATTAGATGAAATCAAACAATGGCTGACCGAGAATGGCGAAAAGCCGTTCCGCGCAGCACAGATTTTTGAATGGCTCTATGAAAAGCGGGTTTCTTCATTTGATGAAATGACGAACCTCTCAAAAAGCCTGCGTGAAAAACTCGAGAGCAATTTTGTGCTGACAACGCTGAAAACGGCTGTAAAACAGACATCTCAAGACGGCACGATGAAATTTTTATTTGAGCTTCATGACGGTTATACGATTGAAACGGTTTTAATGAGACACGAGTATGGTAATTCTGTATGTGTAACGACACAGGTCGGCTGCCGGATCGGCTGCACATTTTGCGCATCAACGCTCGGCGGTCTGAAACGGAATCTTGAAGCGGGAGAAATCGTCGCTCAAGTCGTGAAAGTGCAAAAGGCGCTTGATGAAACGGATGAACGCGTCAGCTCAGTCGTCATCATGGGAATCGGAGAGCCGTTTGATAATTTCAATGAAATGCTCGCTTTCTTAAAAATCATTAACCACGATAAAGGGCTGAACATCGGAGCGCGTCATATCACAGTTTCCACCAGCGGAATCATTCCGAAGATTTACGATTTCGCCGATCAAAAAATGCAGATCAATTTCGCGATTTCTCTGCATGCTCCGAATACGGAAATCAGAAGCCGTCTGATGCCGATTAACAAAGCCTATAAGCTTCCTGACCTTATGGAGGCCGTCAAATATTACATCGAGAAAACAGGCAGACGGATCAGCTTTGAATACGGGCTGTTCGGCGGCGTAAATGATCAGGTCGAACATGCAGAAGAGCTTGCAGAACTGTTAAAAGACGTGAAATGCCATGTCAATTTAATTCCGGTAAACTATGTGCCTGAACGGGATTACGTCCGCACACCGAGAGATCAGATTTTCGCATTCGAAAAAACGTTAAAATCCCGCGGTGTAAATGTCACGATCAGAAGAGAGCAAGGCCATGACATTGACGCGGCCTGCGGTCAGCTTCGCGCGAAGGAGCGTCAAGACGAGACGAGGTGAAGAGGTTGATTACAGCCTTGAAAACAGATACAGGTAAAGTCCGCCGGCATAATGAAGATGCGGCGGGCATTTTCACAAAAGAAGACGCGGTGCTTGCGGTTGTCGCCGACGGCATGGGCGGTCATCTTGCCGGAGATGTAGCGAGCAGGATGGCGGTTGCGGCGATGGAAGAGCAGTGGAACCGGACCGAAACGGTTCCTTCTCTGCCGTCCGCTTGCGAGGATTGGCTGAAAGACCGGATTCATGAGGCGAATGTCAAAGTGCATGACCACGCTAAAGCCAATGAAGAATGCCGGGGAATGGGCACCACCATTGTCTGCGCCTTATTCACGGGGAAGTTTGTCACTGTGGCTCATATTGGTGACAGCCGGTGCTACCTGCTTCAAGAGGGGGAATTCACTCAGCTGACTGAGGACCATTCGCTTGTGAATGAGCTGGTCAAGACGGGGGAGATTTCGAAAGAGGACGCCGAGCACCATCCGCGGAAAAATGTATTGACGAGAGCGCTGGGGACAGATGAAACCATCAGCCCCGACGCCCGTTCTTTTGAACTGTCTGACGGCGATCAGCTGCTTTTATGCTCTGACGGACTGTCAAATAAAATAGAAGATCACGAGATCAAACAAATGCTTCAAGCCGAATCTGATCCTCAGGAAAAAGTAGACCTTCTCATCAGCAAAGCAAATCAAAACGGCGGCGAAGATAACATCACGGCTGTGTTGATTGAGTTTTCCGCAGATGCAAAAGAGGGTGAAGACAAGTGCTAACCGGCAAGCGGATCAGCGGGCGTTATCATATCCTCCGGCCCATTGGCGGCGGCGGAATGGCAAACGTTTTTTTAGCTGAGGACATCATTCTCGAACGTGAAGTCGCAATTAAAATTCTGCGGTTTGACTTTGTGAATGACATTGATTTTATCAGGCGTTTCAGAAGAGAAGCACAGTCGGCATCAAGCCTCGATCATCCGAATATCGTCAGTATTTACGATATCGGGGAGGAAGGCGATATTTATTACATTGTCATGGAATATGTGGAAGGCATGACATTAAAGGAATACATAAACGCACACGGACCGCTTCATCCGAAAGAAGCGCTGTCCGTTATGGAGCAGATCGTCTCGGCCATCGCCCATGCCCATCAAAACCATATCGTGCACCGGGATATTAAACCGCACAATATATTGATAGATCATTTAGGGCATATCAAGGTGACGGATTTCGGCATCGCCACAGCGCTTACGTCTACGACAATCACACATACGAATTCTGTGCTGGGCTCGGTTCATTATTTGTCTCCGGAGCAGGCGAGAGGCGGTCTGGCAACGAAAAAATCAGATATTTACGCGCTCGGCATCGTGCTGTTTGAGCTTTTAACAGGCAAAATCCCTTTTGACGGAGAATCAGCCGTCAGCATAGCGCTAAAGCACCTGCAAACAGAAACGCCTTCCGCCAGAAAGTGGAACCCTTCCATTCCGCAGAGCGTTGAAAACATTATTTTAAAGGCAACCGCCAAAGACCCGTTTCACCGCTATGAAAGCGCCGAGGACATGGAGGCGGACATCAGAACGGCTTTTGACGCCGGCAGGCTGAATGAACAAAAATTTTCCGTGCAGGATGATGAGGAAATGACAAAAGCCATTCCCGTTATTACTGACGGCCCAAAAGCCGCGTCTCAGGCGGAAACGCCGGGGGAGACGGATGATAAGGAACAGCAGCCAGCCAAAAAGAAAAAACGGAAATGGCCGTGGGTTTTGCTGGCCGTCTGTTTCATTTTTATTATGGCGGCTGTTCTTGCGGTCACCGTGTTCCCGTCTTTATTTATGCCTAAAGATGTAAGCGTCCCCGACGTACGGGGCATGAAGTACGAAAAAGCGGAAGCCCTGCTTGAAAAGAACGGGCTCCGGGCTGATCCTGATATAACGGATATTGAAGATGAAAAAATAGAAGAGGAATTAATGGTCAAAACGGACCCAAAAGCGGGGTCTACCGTTAAAGAAGGCTCTTCTGTAAAACTGTACAAAAGCATCGGAAAACCGAAAACCCAGCTGATCGACGTGAAAGGACGGCAGATCGGCGACGCAAAAAAAGCGCTGAAGGAAAAAGGTTTCAAACATGTCAATGTCAAAGAAGAAAACGATGACAGCGAGGCCGGCACCGTAATTGATCAGGACCCGTCAGCCGGCACCGATATGGTCGCAAGCGACGATGAAGTCAATCTAACGGTCAGCCTCGGCCCGGCGGACGTTACGCTGAGGGACTTAAAGACTTACAGCAAAGAAGCGGCTTCAGGGTATCTTGAAGATAACGGCCTGCAGCTTGTTGAAAAACAAGCCCATTCAGATGACGTGCCGGAAGGACAAGTCATGAAACAAGAGCCGTCAGCCGGCACTGCGGTTAAGCCGGGAAGTAATGTTGAAGTGACGTTCTCGCTCGGACCTGAAGAAAAACCGGCGAAAACGGTAAAAGAAAAAATCAGCATTCCTTACGAACCCGAACATGAAGGGGACGAGCTTGAAGTGCAAATCGCCATCGATGATAAGGACCACAGCATCTCTGATACGTATGACTCATTTAAAATAAAAGAGCCGACCGAAAAAACAATTGAACTGAAGATTGATCAGGGACAGAAGGGGTATTATCAAGTGATGGTCGATCATAAAGTCGTCAGCTACAAAACGATTGAATACCCGAAAGATAATGACTGATAAGGAGGGACCCTATGCCTGAGGGCAAAATTATAAAAGCGTTAAGCGGATTCTATTATGTCTTGGATGAATCACAGGACAAGATCATTCAATGCAGAGGCCGGGGCATTTTCAGAAAAAATAAAATAACGCCCCTGGTCGGCGATTATGCCGTTTATCAGGCTGAAAATGATAAAGAAGGCTACCTGCTGGAAATCAAAGAACGAACAAATGAGCTCATCAGGCCGCCGATTTCAAATGTCGATCAGGCCGTTCTCGTCTTTTCTGCCGTTCAGCCGGCGTTCAGCACGTCTTTATTGGACCGTTTTCTCGTCCTTGTGGAAGCCAACGGCATTCACCCGATCATCTGCATAACCAAAATGGACTTAGCTGCAGACGGGGAATCGAAAGAGGCGATACTTTCTTACGTGAAAGACTATCAAGCGATCGGTTATGACGTATATGTGACGTCATCAAAAGAAAACAGCGGTTTAACAGGCATTGTGAAACACTTCGAGGACAAAACGACGGTGTTTGCCGGTCAGTCCGGAGTCGGAAAATCTTCGCTTTTAAATGCGATCAGCCCGGAGCTTGAGCTGAAAACAAACGAGATTTCCGCGCATTTGGGACGCGGAAAACATACGACGCGCCATGTGGAGCTCATTCATACATCAGGCGGTCTGGTTGCGGATACTCCGGGGTTCAGTTCGCTTGAATTTACCGGCATTGAGGAAGAAGAGCTGGGCAGCACGTTCCCTGAGATCAGAGAAATAAGCGCCTCCTGCAAATTCAGAGGCTGTCTGCATCTTAAGGAGCCGAAATGCGCGGTAAAGCAAGCGGTGGAAGAAGGAGAGATTCAGCCGTACCGCTACGAGCATTACAAAGAATTTATGCAGGAAATAAAAGAGAGAAAGCCGAGGTATTAATATGATTAAGGTTGCGCCATCAATTCTTTCCGCCGATTTTGCTTCACTGGGCGAGGAAATTAAAGACGTGGAAAAAGGAGGGGCGGACTATATCCATATTGATGTCATGGATGGCCATTTCGTCCCTAACATTACAATCGGGCCGCTTATCGTTGAAGCCGTCCGTCCGGTGACTGATCTGCCGCTGGATGTCCATCTTATGATTGAAAACCCGGACCGCTACATCCCGGCATTCGCAAAAGCCGGTGCGGACATCCTTTCCGTTCACGCTGAAGCGTGTCCGCATCTTCACCGGACCATTCAATTGATAAAAGAGCAGGGGGTAAAAGCGGGAGTTGTGCTTAATCCGCATACGCCCGTCCAAATGATTGAACATGTGATCGAGGAGCTTGACCTTGTGCTGTTAATGACGGTTAACCCCGGTTTTGGCGGACAGCGCTTCATTCATTCGGTTCTGCCGAAAATCCGTCAGGTCAAACAGCTGGCTGAGGAGAAAGGCCTGTCTGAGCTTTTAATCGAGGTGGACGGAGGCGTTAATAAAGAAACAGCCCCTTTATGCGCTGAAGCGGGCGCCAATCTGCTTGTTGCCGGGTCTGCCGTATATAATCAGCCGGATCGGAAAAAAGCCATCGCTGACATCCGAAACGCATCATAAACATGCTGAAAAAGAGCCCGGTGAAAGCCGCCGGCTCTTTTCGCGTCTAAGAGAGAGGATAGCATATGAAGACAATCAATATCGTTGCGGGCGGCCCGCGGGAGCTTATTCCCGATCTATCCGAATACACAGACGGAGATACGACGTGGGTCGGAGTTGATAAAGGGACGGTTGCTCTTTTGGAGGCCGGAATCATTCCGCAGGAAGCTTTCGGTGATTTTGACAGCATTACGGAAGAGGAGCTCATGCAGATTCAAAAAGCGGCGCCGGCCCTCCATGTGTATCAGGCGGAAAAAGATTATACCGATCTTGAACTCGCCCTTGACTGGGCTTTACAAAAAGAACCGGAAAATATTCGGGTATTCGGTGTGACGGGCGGAAGAGCCGATCACTTTTTAGGGAACATCCAGCTGCTGTATAAAGCCTTACATAAGCATACCGATGTCAAGCTGATCGACCGGCAGAATGACATTCAGATGTTCGGGCCCGGCCGTTATACAATTGAAGAAAAAGCGCGCAGACGCTATATTTCTTTCATTCCGTTTACGGAAGCGGCAGACGGCCTGACACTCGACGGTTTTAAATATCCCCTTGATAATTGTCATATTCCTCTGGGTTCCACACTATGTATTAGTAACGAACTCATTCATTCACGAGGTACTTTTTCGTTTGCAAAAGGCATATTAATAATGGTAAGGAGCGCGGATTAGAAAAGCGGCTTCTGCCATATGCGGAAAAAACCATGAATCCTAAAGTGATGAACGCAGCGGATACGGGACTTATAGGAGGGGACAAAATGAAATTTTATACCATTAAATTGCCGAAGTTTTTAGGAGGAATTGTCCGGGCGATGCTGGGCTCATTTAGAAAAGAGTAAGCCCAAGAAGCTGAAATCGCCCTCTTTGAACGCATAAAAAACGCCTGCCGCATAAAAGGGCAGGCGTTCATTTTTGCTTATACACGCTCAACTTTACCGGATTTTAAAGCCCGGGCAGATACATACACTTTTTTAGGTTTGCCGTCAACGAGGATGCGGACCTTTTGAAGGTTGGCGCCCCAAGTACGCTTAGAAGCGTTCATTGCGTGAGAACGGTTGTTTCCGGCTTTTGTTTTTTTACCTGTAATAAAACATTTACGTGCCATTTGTTTCCCTCCTAACTGCGCGAAACATCTTTTTAAACATAGTGTCTCAGATGCTTTCGTTATACAATACTTTAAATAATTTACCACAGCTAAAAACCGTTTGCAACTATTGTTTCCCTTACTTTCAAGAAAAATCACTTGACATGTAAAACCAATCACATTTCCGCGCTGAAGGCCGCTGTCTGTATCTTTTCTTTTCATAATGGGATACATATAGTAGAATAATGATAACTCTATGCACCTGAAGGAGGAACCTGTGTGTCCATTGAAATGAAGACAAAATACGGACAGATTGATATATCCAACGAAGTCATCGCAATGGTTGCCGGAGGCGCTGCCATTGACTGTTACGGAATAGTGGGGATGGCCTCAAAAAACCAGATTAAAGACGGTTTGTCTGAAATCCTCCGGAGAGAGAACTTCGCAAAAGGCGTACATGTCCGTCAGGAAGCCGAACAAATACATATCGACATGTACATTATTGTCAGCTACGGCACTAAAATATCCGAAGTAGCCCACAATGTTCAGACGAAGGTAAAATACACAGTAAATCAAACAATCGGACTTGCAGTTGATTCTGTAAATATTTATGTCCAAGGCGTACGAGTAACGAACCCGTAGTGAGGAGGATGAGTATTGTCTAGACGAAACTTAGATGGGAGAGCTTTTGCGGCAATGATTCTGGCGGGGGCTGAGACATTGTCTCAAAACGCATCCGCGGTGGATGCGCTGAACGTGTTTCCCGTGCCTGACGGCGATACCGGAACAAATATGAATTTATCGATGTCATCCGGTGCAAGAGAGGTAGAGCACATTGACTCACCCGACATCGGCAAAGTCGGCATCGCCCTGTCAAAAGGCCTGCTTATGGGAGCGAGAGGAAACTCAGGGGTGATCTTGTCCCAATTGTTCAGAGGTTTCACAAAGAGCATTGAAAACAAAAACCAAATTGACGCCCAAGAGTTTGCCGCAGCACTCCAAGCGGGAGTGGATATGGCATATAAGGCGGTTATGAAACCGGTCGAAGGAACGATTTTAACCGTGGCCAAGGATGCGGCTAAAAAAGCGGTCGCCTCGGCCAAAGAAGAAACCGATATTATTTCGGTCATGGAGGCCGTTATTGAAGAAGCGGAAGCGTCGCTCAACCGCACGCCGGATCTGCTTCCTGTTTTAAAGGACGTCGGTGTCGTTGACAGCGGCGGAAAAGGTCTGCTTTGTGTATATGAAGGCTTTTTGGCTGCTTTAAAAGGAGAGGCCGTACCGAAAAAAGCGGTTCTTCCGGCACTCGATGATATGGTGAATGCCGAGCATCATAAAAGCGCGCAGAGCATGCTGAGTACAGAAGACATTGAATTCGGATTTTGTACGGAAGTGATGGTGAGGCTGGATCAAGATAAACGGACGTTCAAGGAAGAGACGTTCAGAAACGAACTGAGCCGTTTCGGCGATTCATTGCTGGTCGTGGCTGATGATACGCTGGCGAAAGTTCATATTCATGCCGAAGAACCAGGAAACGTACTTAATCTCGCACAGCGTTACGGCGATCTGATTAAAATTAAAATTGAAAACATGAGGGAACAGCATACTTCAATCATCAGCCAAGAACATGATGAAAAAAAGCCGGCAGGCGTTATGAAAGAAGCCCGCAAGCCTTTTGGCATCGTGACTGTGGCAATGGGAGAGGGCATTTCTGAATTGTTTACGAGCATCGGCGCTTCACACGTAATCGAAGGCGGCCAGACAATGAATCCGAGTACGGAAGATATTGTTGAAGCCGTTCAGTCTGTCAATGCGGAGACGGTTTTCATTCTTCCGAACAATTCCAATATTGTGATGGCTGCCAATCAGGCGGCGAGCGTAGCTGAAGAAAATGTCATTGTCATTCCGGCAAAAACGGTCCCTCAAGGCATGACCGCCCTGCTTGCGTTTAACCCTGACCAGCCGGCTGATGTAAATGAAGCCAATATGCTTGAGGCCATCCGGAATGTAAAAAGCGGACAGGTGACATATTCAGTCAGAGACACCCATATTGACGGCAAAGATATTAAAAAAGGTGATTTTATCGGCATTTTAAACAGTTCAATTATCGGCAGCGCCGAAGATCGGATAAGTGCGGCGAAATTGCTGCTGGATGAAATGATCGGGGAAGAAGATGAAATCGTCACCATCCTGTACGGAGAGGACGCGCCGGAAGAAGAAGCTGAGAAACTCGCTGAGTATATTGCTAGTGTCTGTGAAGATATCGAGGTTGAAATCCATAACGGCAGACAGCCTCTGTATCCATATATATTTGCGGCAGAATAGAAGGGCTTATCAGGCCCTTCTATTCTTATGCCTTTATTTACCTGCGGCAGTGCGGCAGTGTGCCTGCTTGCCAATTGAGAAATGTTCAATTAGTCTAAAGAAAAGCGCTGAATGAAGTGATGTTAAGGAGGAGCAAACCAGCATGAAGTATAGAAGCGTTTTTGATATTATCGGCCCGGTCATGATCGGTCCGTCCAGTTCACATACCGCAGGCGCCGCCCGGATCGGCAGAGTGGCCAGAAGCTTATTCAGGCGGGAGCCCCGCCGGATCGTTGTGTCTTTTTACGGATCATTTGCAGAAACGTATAAGGGTCACGGCACTGATGTCGCGATTATCGGCGGCCTGCTTGATTTCGATACATTTGATGAACGGATTAAAACAGCGATTCAAATTGCGGAAGAGAAGGGCATATATGTAGAGTTCCGTACAGAGGATGCCGTGCCCGTTCATCCGAATACGGCGCGTATCGTCATTTCTGATGATGAGGGAGAGCTTGCCCTTACCGGTATTTCCATCGGCGGCGGAAAAATAGAAATCACGGAGCTTAACGGCTTTGAGCTGCGACTTTCCGGAAACCACCCGGCTATTTTAGTCGTTCACAATGATAAATTCGGCACGATTGCAGGCGTTGCCAATGTGCTTGCGAAATTCTCCATCAACGTCGGACATATGGAAGTGGCGCGTAAGGACGTCGGCCAGCTTGCGCTGATGACGATTGAGGTCGATCAGAATATTGAAGAAGAAGTGCTTGACGAGCTTTCAACACTTCCTAATATTATACAGGTTACTAAGATAGCTGACTAAAAAGTCAGGAGGAAAATGACATGTTTCGTAATGTAAAAGAATTAATAGAAATCACTCAAGAAAAACAAATTCCGATTTCGGAAGTGATGATCACCCAAGAGATGAAAGTGACGCAAAAAACACGGGAAGAAATCTTTCAAGGAATGGAGCGCAATCTCTCCGTCATGGAAGCAGCTGTTGAAAAAGGGCTGAAGGGCGTCACGAGTCAGACCGGTTTAACAGGCGGAGATGCCGTGAAACTTCAGGCATACATCCAATCGGGAAGAAGCCTGTCGGGCAATCTGATTTTAGACGCCGTTTCTAAAGCTGTGGCGACAAATGAAGTCAATGCGGCGATGGGAACGATCTGCGCTACACCGACCGCCGGCTCTGCCGGGGTTGTGCCGGGAACGTTATTCGCCGTAAAGCATAAGCTGAACCCTACGACAGAACAAATGATCCGTTTTCTGTTTACAGCCGGCGCGTTCGGTTTTGTCGTAGCAAATAATGCGAGTATTTCAGGAGCGGCAGGAGGCTGTCAGGCGGAAGTCGGGTCAGCATCAGGCATGGCAGCGGCCGCGATTGTGGAAATGGCGGGCGGAACGCCTCAGCAATCAGCGGAAGCAATGGCGATTACACTGAAAAATATGCTCGGTCTCGTATGTGACCCGGTCGCCGGATTGGTAGAAGTGCCGTGTGTCAAACGAAACGCAATGGGAGCATCCAACGCGATGATCGCGGCGGATATGGCGCTGGCCGGGATTACAAGCCGCATTCCTTGCGATGAGGTGATTGACGCGATGTACAAAATCGGCCAGACAATGCCGACAGCACTGCGTGAAACGGGACAAGGCGGTTTAGCTGCGACACCGACGGGAAGAGAATTAGAGAAAAAAATTTTCGGAGGAGCGCTGAAATCAAGTGACACACCATCAGCAAACTAGTATAGCGGAAATTAAGGGCATTGGGCCGGAAACAGAAAAAACATTGCACGAACTTGGTATCTATGACATTTCTGATCTTCTGAATTATTTCCCTTACCGTTATGACGACTATGAGCTGAGGGATTTAGAAGAAGTAAAACATGAAGAAAGAGTGACGGTAGAAGGGAAGGTTCATTCAGAACCTTCTCTTACCTATTACGGCAAAAAACGAAACAGGCTGACATTCAGGGTGCTTGTCGGCAATTATTTAATTACCGCGGTCTGCTTTAACCGTCCCTACTTAAAAAAGAAACTGACGTTAGGTTCTGTCGTCACGATATCCGGGAAATGGGATAAACACAGACAGACCGTTTCCGTGCAGGAATTAAAAAACGGTCCTCATCAAGAAGATAAAAGCATTGAGCCTGTTTATTCCGTTAAAGAAAACGTCACCGTAAAAATGATGAGACGGTTTATTAAGGAAGCGCTGCAGCATCATTTGGACAGTGCGGCCGATCCGCTTCCTGAAAAATTGAGAATCCGCTATAAGCTGCCTGATTACAAACATGCCCTGCAGACGATGCATCAGCCTGAAACGAGGGAATCGTTACAGCAGGCAAGACGACGGTTTGTTTATGAGGAATTCTTATTATTTCAGCTGAAAATGCAGGCGTTCCGTAAAGCGGAAAGGGAACAGTCAAAAGGCATCAGCCATGTGTTTCCTGCTGAAAAGCTCACCGCTTTCACAGACAGCCTGCCGTTTTCGCTCACGACCGCACAGACGCGCGTGCTTCGGGAAATTACCGCTGATATGACATCCCCTTACCGAATGAACCGTCTGCTGCAAGGTGATGTCGGTTCAGGGAAAACGGCCGTCGCCGCCATCGCTTTGTACGCTGCGATTCTGTCGGGGCATCAGGGGGCATTAATGGTGCCGACTGAAATTCTGGCCGAACAGCATGCAGATTCTCTCGTATCGTTGTTTGCAAATGAAGATGTAAATATCGCGCTTTTGACGAGTTCTGTAAAAGGAAAGCGGCGCAGGGAGCTTTTGGAGCGGCTTGCTCTCGGAGAGATTGATATTTTAGTAGGGACCCATGCTTTAATCCAGGATGAAGTGGAATTCAAAGCGCTGAGTCTTGTTATTACGGACGAGCAGCACCGGTTCGGGGTCGAACAGCGCAAAAAACTCAAGAATAAAGGTCAGGATCCGGATGTGCTGTTTATGACAGCCACTCCGATTCCGAGAACGTTGGCCATTACCGTCTTCGGAGAAATGGATGTTTCCGTGATAGATGAAATGCCCGCGGGGCGAAAACAAATCGAAACGTATTGGGTGAAACACGACATGCTGGAGCGGATTTTGGCTTTTATAGAAAAAGAGCTGAAGCAGGGAAGGCAAGCCTATATTATCTGCCCGCTCATTGAAGAGTCGGATAAACTGGATGTACAGAATGCGATTGACGTATATAACATGCTGTCTGACGTTTACCGCGGTAAATGGAATGTCGGCCTGATGCACGGGAAGCTCCATTCTGATGAAAAAGATCAAGTGATGAGAGAATTCAGCGCTAATCAATGTCAGGTACTTGTGTCAACAACCGTCGTAGAAGTCGGGGT
The DNA here is from genome assembly GCF_003047165.1 of Bacillus sp. ZY-1-1. Classification (NCBI taxonomy): domain Bacteria; kingdom Bacillati; phylum Bacillota; class Bacilli; order Caryophanales; family Bacillaceae; genus Bacillus; species Bacillus sp. ZY-1-1. The sequence continues at coordinate 2,333,864 of NZ_CP027061.1, read as the reverse complement.
GAACGTGCCGAATGCGACGATTATGGTCATCTATGACGCCGACCGTTTCGGATTATCTCAGCTCCATCAGCTCCGCGGCCGGGTCGGGCGGGGAGACCACCAATCTTTCTGCATCTTGATGGCCGATCCGAAATCCGAAACCGGGAAGGAACGGATGAGAATCATGTCAGAGACAAACGACGGCTTCGAGCTGTCTGAAAAGGACCTTGAACTGCGCGGTCCCGGTGATTTCTTCGGAAAAAAACAGAGCGGTATGCCCGAGTTCAAGGTGGCGGATATGGTTCATGACTACAGAGCTTTGGAAACGGCCCGCCAGGATGCGGCCAATCTGGTGTCTTCAGAGGCTTTTTGGAAAGATGACGAATACCGCATGCTGCGCGGTCAATTACTTTCAAGCGGCGTCTTAGAAGGGGAGAAATTAAGCTGATTCTGTAAAATTCGGCGGCTTTCAAAAAACAATCATTGCATTCCAATCTATGAGATTATATACTACTATTAGTACCTAGTCTTAATTGTCCGGATGGTGTTTACAGATGAGAAGAAGCAAGAAAGAACGCCAAAAATTATTGCAGCAGACGATCAAATCGACACCCTTCATCACAGATGAAGAATTAGCGGGGAAATTCGGCGTCAGCATTCAGACGATCCGTTTAGACCGCTTAGAGCTCTCAATACCGGAGCTGAGGGAAAGAATTAAAAACGTGGCAGAACAAACGCTTGATGATGAAGTGAAATCATTGTCTTTAGACGAAGTGATCGGTGAAATCATTGATCTGGAGCTTGACGGCCAGGCCATTTCCATATTAGAAGTAAGACGCGAACATGTCTTCAGCCGCAATCAAATTGCGCGGGGGCATCATTTGTTTGCGCAGGCGAACTCACTCGCCGTAGCCGTCATTGATGATGAGCTGGCGCTGACCGCAAGCGCAAATATCCGCTTTACAAGACAGGTGAAAGAAGGCGAGCGCGTCGTTGCGAAAGCCAAAGTGACGGCAGTCGAAAAAGAAAAAGGCAGAACGGTAGTTGAAGTCAACAGCTATGTGGGAGAAGAAGTCGTGTTCTCCGGCAGCTTTGATATGTACCGTTCAAAACAATCATAAAGGTGGAGCATGCATGAGAATAGCTGTAGATGCAATGGGAGGCGACAACGCACCCAAAGCTGTTATTGACGGAGTAATGAAGAGTATTGAGGCATTTGACGATCTTCATATTACGCTGGTCGGTGACAAGACAACGATAGAATCACACTTGCCAACAACATCAGACCGCATCACTGTGTTGCACGCCGATGAAGTGATTGAACCGACGGATGAACCGGTCCGCGCCGTACGCAGAAAGAAAAACTCTTCTATGGTGCTGATGGCGCAGGAAGTGGCTGAAAACAGAGCGGACGCCTGTATCTCAGCGGGGAATACGGGCGCACTCATGACAGCGGGACTGTTTATCGTCGGCAGAATTAAAGGAATCGACCGGCCTGCGCTTGCGCCGACGCTTCCGACCGTTTCAGGCGACGGTTTCCTTCTTTTGGACGTGGGAGCCAATGTCGATGCCAAACCGGAGCATCTCGTCCAGTACGGAATTATGGGATCTGTATATGCCCGGCAGGTCCTCGGAATCAGCTCGCCCCGCGTCGGATTGTTAAATGTCGGCACGGAAGAAAAGAAAGGAAACGACCTGACAAAAAAGACGTTTGAATTATTAAAAGAAACAAACGTGAATTTTGTCGGAAACGTTGAGGCGAGAGACTTGCTCGAAGGCGCTGCTGACGTCATCGTCACAGACGGCTTTACGGGCAACGTCACGTTGAAAACATTGGAAGGTTCAGCGTTATCGATTTTCAAAATGCTGAAAGATACACTGACTTCAAGTTTTGTTTCTAAGCTCGCAGCGGGAGTGCTGAAGCCGAAGCTGATGGAAATGAAACTGAAAATGGACTATTCTGAGTACGGCGGGGCGAGTCTTTTCGGTTTGAAAGCGCCCGTCATTAAAGCGCACGGCTCTTCTGACGCACGCGCTGTTTACCATGCGCTGCGCCAGGCGAGAGAAATGGTCAGCCAAAACGTGGCCGCATTTATAGAAGAAGAAGTAAAAGAAGAAAAAACAGATGAGTAGTCTGGAGGTTACCGCATCATGAGTAAGATTGCATTTTTATTTCCCGGACAGGGATCACAATATATCGGTATGGGAAAAGACCTGTACGAACGCGAAGAAGCGTCAAAACGTATTTTTGATGAAGCGGATGAAACGCTTGAAACAAAGCTGAGCTCGCTCATTTTTGAAGGTGACGCCGAAGAATTGACCCTTACATACAATGCGCAGCCTGCGCTGTTGACAACGAGCATCGCCGTATTGGAAAAGTTTAAAGAATCCGGCATCACCCCTGATTTCACCGCCGGCCACAGCCTCGGAGAATATTCGGCGCTTGTTGCGGCGGGAGCGATGACATTTAAAGATGCCGTTTACACGGTAAGAAAACGGGGAGAATTCATGAATGAAGCCGTGCCGGCCGGAGAAGGCGCCATGGCAGCGATTCTCGGAATGGATGCGGAGTCCTTGAAAAAGGTGACGGATCAAGTGACGGAAAACGGTCATCTCGTACAGCTTGCAAATCTGAACTGCCCCGGCCAGATCGTCATTTCCGGAACGGCAAAAGGCGTGGAGCTGGCTTCAGAGGAAGCGAAAAACAACGGAGCAAAACGGGCGATCCCATTAGAAGTAAGCGGACCGTTCCATTCTGAATTAATGAAGCCGGCAGCGCAAAAACTCGAGGAGGTGCTCAGCGCCTGTGAGTTAAAAAATGCGGCTGTTCCCGTGATTTCAAACGTTTCGGCTGACGTTATGACAGAAAAAGACGATATCAAGAAAAAACTGATCGAACAGCTGTATTCGCCTGTTCGCTTTGAAGAAACCATTAACAAACTGATTGACGAAGGCGTCACGACGTTTGTTGAAATCGGGCCCGGAAAAGTGCTTTCAGGCCTTGTGAAAAAAGTGAACCGCCGCCTTAAAACAATCTCGGTTTCTGACCATGAAACCATCGAACTGGCGATTCAAACGCTGAAGGAGGAGAATCAGGATGCTTAATGAAAAAACAGCAGTGGTAACGGGAGCGTCCCGCGGAATCGGTCGGGCGATCGCGCTTGATCTTGCGAAAAACGGCTGTAATGTAGTAGTCAACTACTCCGGGAATGAAGCGAAAGCGAACGAAGTCGTAGATGAGATCAAATCTTTGGGCCGAAACGCGATCGCCGTAAAAGCCGATGTATCAAATTCCGAAGAAGTACAAAACATGATGAAAGAGGCTGTCGCTGCATTTTCTTCAATCGACATTCTCGTGAACAATGCGGGGATCACAAAAGACAATCTTCTGATGAGAATGAAAGAAAATGAATGGGATGATGTCATTAACATTAACTTAAAAGGTGTATTCAACTGCACGAAAGCCGTTACAAGACAGATGATGAAACAGCGCTCCGGCCGGATTATCAACGTATCATCAATCGTCGGCGTCAGCGGAAACCCCGGCCAGGCAAACTATGTGGCGGCAAAAGCCGGTGTAATCGGCTTAACGAAGTCATCAGCCAAAGAGCTTGCGAGCCGAAATATTACGGTCAATGCCATTGCTCCGGGCTTTATTTCCACGGATATGACGGACAAGCTTTCTAAAGAAGTCCAAGATGAAATGCTGAAGCAGATTCCGCTCGCGCGTTTCGGTGATCCTTCCGATATCAGCAGCGTTGTTACGTTCCTTGCTTCTGAAGGATCGCGTTATATGACGGGCCAAACCCTTCATATTGACGGCGGAATGGTGATGTAAAGATTTGTTTTTAAAATTTCATCCTAGTTTCTCTAGTTTTTTAAAAACGAATCCTCTATAATACTTGAGGGGAGGTGAATTGCTATGGCAGATACATTAGAGCGTGTAACGAAAATCATCGTAGACCGCCTTGGCGTTGATGAAGCTGACGTCAAACTTGAAGCTTCTTTCAAGGAAGACTTAGGTGCTGATTCCCTAGATGTAGTTGAGCTTGTTATGGAACTTGAAGACGAGTTTGATATGGAGATTTCTGACGAAGATGCTGAAAAGATTGCAACAGTCGGCGACGCTGTGAACTACATACAAAACCAGCAATAAGCTGATGCTAAAAGTCCCGCCTGACAGCGGGGCTTTAGCCCTTTAATCGTTCGGTTACCGGCGTCTGACGCTGTACGCGCTGCTGATTCCGTTTACGGCGGGGAGCGCGGTGAACCTGATGTGCCTATGGAGGTTACTATGTCAAAACACTCACATTTTAAAGATAAAAAAAAGTTCTATAAAAAAATAGAGCAATTTAAAGAGTTCCAAGAACGGATTTCGGTTCATTTTCAAAACGAGAAACTTTTGTATCAAGCATTTACACATTCATCTTATGTGAATGAGCATCGGAAAAAGCCGTATGAAGACAACGAAAGGCTTGAATTTTTAGGTGACGCTGTTTTGGAACTGACGATCTCCCAATTCTTATTTGCCAAATATCCGGCCATGAGTGAAGGAGATTTGACGAAGCTGAGAGCCGCTATCGTATGCGAGCCGTCACTCGTCTCACTTGCCCACGAATTGTCATTCGGCGATCTTGTTCTCTTGGGAAAAGGAGAAGAAATGACGGGCGGCAGAAAGCGTCCTGCGCTTTTAGCGGATGTGTTTGAAGCGTTTATCGGCGCACTGTATCTGGATCAGGGCCTTGAGCCGGTTCAGCAATTCCTGAAAGAGTACGTGTTCCCTAAAATAAACGATGGTGCTTTTTCTCATGTGATGGATTTCAAAAGCCAGCTTCAAGAATTTGTACAGCGGGACGGAAAAGGATCGCTTGAGTACAAAATTCTCAATGAAAAAGGGCCTGCCCACAACCGGGAATTCGAGGCGCTCGTCTCTCTTAAAGGTGAGGCGCTCGGTATCGGGAACGGACGTTCCAAAAAAGAAGCCGAGCAGCATGCGGCACAGGAAGCTCTTGCAAAATTGCAAAAACATCATACGAAACAATAAAATCCCCCTGTATCCCTAGGGGGATTTCAGTATGTCTGCGCCTGATATAAGCGGGTGATTATGATAATATTGAGATACTTATACGATAAGGAGGATCTGGGATGTTCCTCAAACGTTTAGACGTTATAGGATTTAAATCATTTGCAGAACGGATATCCGTTGACTTTGTAAAAGGCGTCACGGCCGTTGTCGGTCCGAACGGCAGCGGAAAGAGCAACATTACCGAAGCCATCCGCTGGGTGCTCGGCGAACAATCAGCCCGCTCGCTTCGGGGCGGAAAAATGGAAGATATCATTTTTGCGGGAAGTGATTCGCGCAAGCGGCTGAACCTTGCCGAAGTCACGTTAACGCTTGATAATGAAGATCATTTTCTCCCGATCGATTATCACGAAGTCAGCGTGACGAGGCGGGTGTACCGTTCCGGAGAAAGTGAATTTCTCATCAACAATCAGCAGTGCCGCCTGAAAGACATCATTGACTTATTTATGGACTCCGGGCTCGGAAAAGAAGCATTCTCCATTATCAGCCAGGGGAAAGTCGAAGAGATTCTCAGCAGCAAAGCGGAAGACCGCCGCAGTATTTTTGAAGAAGCGGCCGGCGTGCTGAAATATAAAACACGAAAGAAAAAAGCGGAAAACAAACTGTTTGAGACGCAGGATAACTTAAACAGGGTGGAAGATATTCTCCACGAGCTTGAAGATCAGGTCGAACCGCTGAAAATCCAGGCATCAATCGCCAAAGACTACTTAGAAAAAAAGAAAGAGCTTGAGCATGTCGAAATTGCCCTTACCGCCTTTGACATCGAACAACTGCATGGCAGATGGTCGGGTTTAAAAGAAAAGGTGCAGACGGCAAAACAAGAAGAATTGGCGGAATCATCAGCTCTGTCCGCAAAAGAAGCGATGATAGAAGAGACGAGAGATAAAATCCACGCGCTTGATGAATCCGTCAACGAACTGCAGCAGGTGCTGCTCGTGACAAGTGAAGAGCTGGAAAAGCTGGAAGGCCGGAAAGAAGTGCTGAAAGAGCGCAAAAAAAACGCCGCGCAAAACCGGGAACAGCTAGAGGAATCCGTTACACATTACACGAACAAAGAAGCCGAACTGAAAGCGGACATTGAAAAACAGTCTGCCGTCTATGATAAACTTCGTGCGGAAGTGAAGCGGTTAAACGCCCAGGTGAAAGAAAAGCAGCAGGCTCTCAGTCTGCATAATGAAAATGTAGAAGAGAAAATCGAACAATTAAAAAGCGATTACTTTGAATTGTTAAACAGCCAGGCGTCGATTCGCAACGAGCTGCAGCTTTTAGATGATCAGATGTCCCAATCTGCGGTCCAGCAGGCGAGACTGACCGCAAACAATGAAAAATACCTTGAAGAACGTAACGATATTGCAGTCCGCAAAGCGGCGTGCGAAGAGGAATTGGCCGCCGTTGAAGAGGATATTCACAATCAGGTCGTCCGCTTTCGCGAAGTCCAGACAGCATATGAACAGAAAAAACGCCAGTATGAAAAGAAAGAATCAGCGCTGTATCAGGCATATCAATTCGTCCAGCAGGCCAGATCCAAAAAAGATATGCTTGAAACGATGCAAGGCGATTTTTCAGGATTTTACCAAGGCGTAAAAGAAGTGCTGAAGCAGAAAGAGCAGCTCGGCGGCATCCGCGGCGCCGTTCTCGAACTGATTGCGACCGAACAAAAATATGAAACGGCGATTGAGATTGCACTCGGCGCAGCGGCGCAGCACGTTGTCACAGACGATGAGCAGGCGGCGCGGAAAGCGATTCAATATTTAAAACAGAATTCCTTCGGCCGCGCGACGTTCCTGCCGCTTACAGTTATGAAACCGCGCCAGCTTCAAACCCGTGATGAACAGACGGCTTCAAAGCATCCGTCTTTCCTCGGCACAGCGAGCGGGCTTGTCACATATGATGCGGCGTATCGGAATGTCATTCAAAACCTTCTCGGCACCGTGCTGATCACTGAAGATTTAAAAGGCGCGAATGAACTGGCCAAGCTTCTCGGGCACCGCTACCGCATCGTCACGCTTGAGGGCGATGTCGTCAATCCAGGCGGATCAATGACAGGCGGCGCGGTCAAAAAGAAAAACAATTCTCTGCTCGGCAGAAGCCGCGAGCTTGAGACGGTGACTGCGCGGCTTGCCGAAATGGAAGAAAAAACAGCTCTGCTCGAAAAAGAGGTCAAAGCGCTGAAGCAGGCCATTCAAGAGCTTGAACATACGCTGAGCGGCCTCCGTGAAGACGGTGAGGCTTTCAGAACAAAGCAGCAGGATGTAAAAGGCAGGCTGTATGAACTCGAAGTTGCTGAAAAGAACATCAATACCCATTTGGAGCTTTACGATCAGGAGAAAGCATCACTGACGGAAAGCAGCCGGGAAAAAGAGACGCGCAAATCAGCTCTGGAAGAACAGCTGAGTGAGGCATCCGGCCAGCTGAAAGAGCTTGAGGAAGAGATGGAAAGGCTGACAAAACAAAAGCAGACCCTATCCTCAACAAAAGAAACGCTCTCTCATGAACTGACGGAATGTAAAGTGGCCGCTGCGAAAAAAGAACAGGCGTGCTCGAGTGAGGAAGACAACCTCAAAAGGCTGAAAAAAGAGCTTGAAGAAACGCAGCTCGCTCTGAAAGAAACACGGGAAGATTTAAGCCTCCTGACCTCAGAGATGACGTCCAGCACAAGCGGAGAGGAGCAGCTTGAAGAAGCAGCCCATCATAAGCTTCACGATAAAACGAGAACGATCGAATTGATCGCCAGCCGGCGCGACCAGCGTGTGAAGCTCCAGCGGGCGCTTGATACGAACGAGCTTGAGCTGAAAGAGATGAAGCGTCTGTACAAGCAAAAAACGGACATTCTGAAAGATGAAGAGGTAAAACTCGGCCGGATGGAAGTTGAGCTTGATAATCTCTTGCAGTATTTACGCGAGGAGTACAGCTTATCCTTTGAAGGGGCAAAAGAACAATATCAGCTTGAACTCGAGCCTGAAGAGGCGAGAAAACGGGTCAAACTGATCAAGCTTTCAATTGAAGAGCTCGGAACGGTCAATCTCGGCAGCATCGATGAGTTTGAAAGGGTAAACGAACGGTATCAGTTTTTAACAGAGCAGAAAAATGACCTGACGGAAGCGAAAAACACACTGTTTCAAGTCATTGAAGAAATGGATTCTGAAATGACGAAGCGATTCCATGAAACGTTTATCCAGATCCGTTCTCAATTCAACGACGTGTTCCGTTCTTTATTCGGAGGAGGACGGGCTGAACTGAAGCTGACTGATCCGAATGATCTTCTTAATTCCGGGGTGGACATTATCGCGCAGCCTCCGGGCAAAAAACTGCAAAACTTAAATCTTTTGTCAGGGGGAGAACGGGCGCTGACTGCCATTGCCCTTTTATTCTCTATTCTGAAAGTAAGGCCCGTGCCGTTCTGCGTCCTTGATGAAGTGGAAGCTGCGCTTGATGAAGCCAATGTATTCAGGTTTGCGCAATATTTAAAAAAATACAGCGGCGACAGCCAGTTTATCGTCATCACCCACAGAAAAGGCACCATGGAAGAAGCGGATGTCCTCTACGGTGTTACGATGCAGGAATCCGGCGTTTCCCGAATGGTTTCGGTCAAACTGGAAGAAACAAAAGAATTCGTTCAGTAACGAGGAAAGAGGTTGAAAGATGAGCTTTTTTAAAAAATTAAAAGAGAAAATCACGAAACAGACAGATTCCGTCTCTGAAAAATTTAAAGATGGTCTTGAAAAAACAAGAAATTCCTTCTCAAATAAAGTGAACGAACTCGTCTCCCGCTACCGGAAAGTCGACGAGGATTTCTTCGAGGAGCTTGAGGAAGTGCTGATTGGCGCTGACGTAGGTTTTACAACCGTCATGGAGCTGATTGATGAGCTCAAAAAAGAAGTGAAGCTGAAAAACATTCAGGATCCTCAGGAAGTGCAGTCCGTCATTTCTGAAAAGCTTGTCGACATTTATAACAGCGGCGACGAACAGATTTCTGAATTAAATATTCAGGACGGGCGCCTGAACGTTATTCTGCTTGTCGGGGTAAACGGCGTCGGAAAAACGACAACGATCGGAAAACTTGCCCATAAGCTGAAGAATGAAGGCAAATCCGTTGTGCTCGCTGCCGGAGACACCTTCAGAGCCGGGGCGATTGAACAGCTTGAAGTGTGGGGGGAGCGTACAGGTGTGCCTGTCATTAAGCAGGCTGCCGGAAGCGACCCTGCGGCGGTTATTTATGATGCCGTACACGCGGCTAAAGCAAGAGGAGCGGATGTGCTGATTTGTGATACGGCCGGCCGCCTTCAGAATAAAGTTAACTTAATGAAAGAGCTTGAAAAGGTCAAACGCGTCATCGAACGCGAAGTGCCTGAGGCCCCGCATGAGGTTCTCCTTGCGCTGGACGCGACGACAGGCCAGAATGCGATGGCGCAGGCGAAAGAATTCTCCAAAGCGACGAATGTGACGGGTATCGCATTAACGAAGCTTGACGGCACCGCAAAAGGCGGTATCGTCCTGGCGATCCGCAATGAGCTTCACATCCCCGTGAAACTGGTCGGCCTCGGAGAAAAGGTTGACGATCTCCAGCGGTTTGATGCAGAATCTTACGTATACGGTCTCTTTTCGGATTTAGTTGAAAAAGCCGAAGATTAATGAATAAAAAACGAGTATAAAATGGACGGTTTTATACTCGTTTTTTTATACGCATTGATAGATCGGAATGGAGGGGGCAGTTGTTGGACAAATGGCTGAAAGCTGAATTGGAAAGTAAGATCGGCGCGATAAACCATATGTCGCTGCTGGATGAACAGGGAGGCACTTCAACCGTTCGAAAAATAGTGACCGGCCAAGACGCATTTTTGCTGAAAAGTTCTTTTCAACAGAAGTATCGGGAATGGTTAATGAGAGAAGCCTTCGTTTTACAACAACTGACGGAAACTCGTCGTCTGCCTGTTCCTATTTACTATGGGATGATACAGGAACAGCATGCCAGCCATATCATCATGTCATTTGAGGATGGAATCACCCTGACTTCGGCTTTAAGAAAAGCCAAAGGGGATACTGAAAAGAAAAAGCTGATCAAAAGTTTCGGCCAGTTTCTGCAGCGGCTGCATGAAACCGAAATGGTCTCTGGTTTACAGCCGGAAACAGACTGGCTCGATCTGCAAATCAAACGAGCCGGGGAATATGTCAAAAAAGGACAAGCTGAAGGAAGTGCAGAGCTATTGAAGGAATTGGACAGGTACAGGCCTGTTCCTGTTCAGCAGACAATGATTCACGGTGACTGCACGACTGATAATGTGCTGGTGAGAGACGGAGAGGTCTATCTGTTTATCGATGCTGCGGGAATATCGGCGGGAGATCCGCGTTATGATGAATCATTAGCGATCAGTCGTTTTGTCACAAATGAATCATGTCTCAATGCTTTTTACGAAGGCTATTGCCGCTATCGTGTATCAAAACAAGAATTCGAGTATTTTAACGACGGTCTGTATGAATTTTTTTGAAAACACTTATTATGTAAAAAGGGCATCCTGCTTTGACAAGATAAAAACTTGACACACGCTCTGAAACCATGTAAACTAAGTTTTTGTAAAGGGATTTGACTTAACAAAGGGGAGAGCTCAAATGTCGCTCGAAAAAACGACGAGAATGAACTATTTGTTTGACTTCTATCAGTCGTTGCTGACGTCAAAACAAAAGAGCTATATGTCGCTTTATTATCTGGACGATTTCTCCCTTGGTGAAATAGCCGAAGAGTATGACGTTTCAAGGCAAGCCGTTTACGATAACATCAAACGGACTGAAGCGATGCTTGAACAATATGAAGAAAAACTGCTCCTTTTTAAAAAGTTTCAGGAGCGTAAAGAAATGTTTACAAAGCTGAAAGAGCTTGCTTCCGGCTTGCAGGAAGAGGAAAAAATGACGGCTCTGATTGAAGCGCTTGAGAAATTAGATTAGGAGGCGGCAAACAATGGCATTTGAAGGATTAGCCGACCGACTGCAAAAGACGATTTCAAAAATCCGCGGAAAAGGAAAAGTCAGCGAACAAGACGTAAAAGAGATGATGCGTGAAGTCCGTCTTGCGCTTCTTGAGGCTGACGTTAACTTTAAAGTCGTAAAGGATTTTGTGAAAAAAGTAAGTGAACGGGCTGTCGGGCAGGACGTCATGCAGAGTCTGACACCCGGTCAGCAGGTTATTAAAGTCGTAAAAGAAGAGCTTACCGAGCTGATGGGCGGCGAAGAAAGCAAAATTGCCGCCGCCAAACGCCCGCCGACCGTTATTATGATGGTCGGGCTCCAAGGTGCCGGTAAAACGACAACCACGGGGAAGCTTGCCAACCTGCTGCGCAAAAAACATAACCGCAAACCGCTGCTCGTGGCTGCGGATATTTACCGCCCCGCCGCGATTAAACAGCTGGAAACACTGGGGAAACAGCTTGATATGCCGGTCTTTTCGCTTGGCGATCAGGTCAGCCCGGTGGAAATTGCCAGACAGGCGATTGAAAAAGCGAAGGAAGAGCATCATGATTATGTGATTTTAGATACCGCCGGACGGCTGCACATCGATCATGAACTGATGGATGAGCTCTCCGGCGTAAAGGAAGTCGCAAATCCTGAGGAAATTTTCCTTGTCGTCGACTCAATGACCGGTCAGGATGCGGTAAACGTCGCCAAAAGCTTTAATGACCAGCTCGGTTTAACGGGCGTCATTTTAACAAAGCTTGACGGGGATACCCGCGGAGGTGCGGCGCTTTCTATCCGCGCGGTCACCGAAACGCCGATTAAATTCGCCGGAATGGGAGAAAAGCTCGATGCTCTTGAAGCGTTCCATCCTGAACGGATGGCATCCCGGATTCTCGGAATGGGTGACGTGCTGACGCTGATTGAAAAAGCTCAGGCGACCGTTGATGAAGACAAAGCCAAAGAGCTTGAGCAGAAAATGAGAACGATGAGCTTCACATTGGATGATTTTCTGGAGCAGCTCGGCCAGGTCCGAAACATGGGGCCTCTTGACGAACTGCTGCAAATGATGCCCGGCGCAGGCAAAATGAAAGGCTTAAAAAACATCCAAGTCGATGAAAAACAGCTGAATCATGTGGAAGCGATCATTAAATCAATGACTGTTCTTGAAAAAGAACAGCCGGATATTATTAACGCCAGCCGGCGGAAGCGGATTGCAAAAGGAAGCGGAACATCCGTTCAGGAAGTCAACCGTCTTTTAAAGCAGTTTGAGGAAATGAAAAAAATGATGAAGCAGATGACCAACATGTCAAAAGGGAAGAAAAAAGGCTTTAAATTACCTTTTATGTAATCGGTTATACATGATAAAACCGTTGTTAAGAAAAAACACTTTACAAACACTTTTATCATTGTTAATATACTATCTTGTTGAAATATTTTCGGAGGTGCTAGTAAAATGGCAGTAAAAATTCGTTTAAAACGTATGGGAGCAAAAAAATCTCCTTTCTATCGTATTGTTGTAGCAGATTCTCGTTCACCGCGTGACGGCCGTTTCATCGAAACAGTCGGCACATACAACCCGGTTGCAAAGCCGGCTGAAGTGAAAATCAATGAAGAGCTTGCTCTTAAATGGCTTCAAACAGGAGCTAAACCTTCTGATACAGTCCGCAACTTGTTCTCAAGCCAAGGAATTATGGAAAAATTCCACAACGCTAAACAAGGCAAGTAATGACTGATCAGAACTTGGAAGATTTGATTGTCAGCATTGTGGCTCCGCTTGTCGACCATCCGGAAGACATAACGGTCACAAAGGAAGAGACTGATCAAAAGATTGCGCTGCGCTTATCTGTCAATAAGTCGGATACCGGTAAGATTATCGGAAAGCAAGGCCGGACTGCAAGAGCGATTCGAACCGTCGTTTTTGCAGCTGGCGCACAGTCTTCTAAGAAAGTTCAATTTGAAATATTTGACTGAAAAAGGGAGAGGGCCGGCACCTCCCCTTTTTTTACACGTAAAAAAGGCAAATGAACAGAAATATGTTGGAAGAGTGGGGAGTCTGGTCCTATGCAGATTATTCACAGGGTAACCGTTATGCAGGTTCTGACCGAGCAAAGCAAGGAAAAGCTTTTGGCCTCTTTTGCAGAAAAAAAGCAAACGCTTGAACGAGAATGCAGCCAGCTCTATTTTCAGCTTAGAAAACATGAAAAAGATCAGCAGAATCCCGATGTAGCGGAATCTTTTAAAAAAGCCATTGAAAAAAGACAAGATAAAATCAAAATGATCGATTTCCAAATAAGCCAGACAGAGTCGCTCCCGCTTGGAAGCGAAGTGAAGGAAAAGGAGATCGATGCGCTGCTTTCAATCAATGTCGGTGATAACTGGCATGAAAAAACAGCGGCAAATACCATCGTCATAAAAGACGGGGTAGTAATTGAAATCCGCCCGAGGTGATAATATGACAAACAGATGGTTTAATGTAGGCAAAATTGTAAATACCCACGGCATTAAAGGCGAAGTGCGGGTCATTTCTAAAACGGACTTTGCCGAAGAACGGTACAAGCCCGGCAATACGCTCTATTTGTTTGCGGAAGGGGCTGCGGAGCCAATCAAAGTAACGGTCAGCGCCCACAGGCTTCACAAGCAGTTTCACCTGCTGCAATTCAAAGAAATGCCGAGTCTCAATGAAGTCGAACACCTAAGAAACATGGTGATCAAAGTTCCTGAAGAAGACTTGGGAGAGCTTGAAGAAGATGAATTTTATTTTCATGAAATCATCGGCTGCGAGGTTGTGTCAGAAGACGGGGAACTGATCGGCACAGTGAAGGAAATCTTGACGCCCGGGGCTAATGACGTATGGGTGGTTGCAAGAAAAGGCAAAAAAGATGCGCTCATTCCGTATATAGCTTCTGTGGTGAAGGATATTAATATAAATGAGAAGAAAATTAAGATTCATGTAATGGAAGGGTTAATAGACGAATGAAAATCGACTTTTTAACACTGTTTCCCGAAATGTTTCAAGGGGTGCTCGGTTCATCCATTCTGCAAAAAGCACAGGAAAAAGAGGCTGTCCGTTTTGACGTCATCAATTTCCGGGCTTTTTCGGATAATAAACACCAAACGGTTGATGATTACCCGTACGGCGGGGGAGCCGGGATGGTGTTAAAGCCGCAGCCCGTATTTGATGCGGTTGAAAAGCTGACAGCCGGTACGGACGCCAAGCCGCGCATTATTCTCGTCTGCCCGCAAGGTGAGCGTTATACGCAGAAGAAAGCCGAGGAGCTGGCGGAAGAGGAACATCTCATGTTTATTTGCGGGCATTATGAAGGGTATGATGAACGGATCCGGGAACATCTTGTCACTGATGAAATCTCCATCGGGGATTTTGTGCTGACCGGGGGAGAGCTCCCTGCCATGATGATTGCCGACAGCGTTGTCAGGCTTTTGCCGGGCGTCCTCGGAAAAGAAGCATCCCACGTGGAGGATTCCTTCAGCACGGGGCTTTTAGAGCATCCTCACTATACGAGGCCAGCCGATTATAAAGGCTTAAAAGTGCCTGAGACCCTTTTGTCCGGCAACCATGCCAAAATACAAGAATGGCGCAATAAAGAATCAATCAGAAGAACCTTTTTAAGACGTCCGGATCTTCTTGAAAACTATCCTCTCACTGATGAGCAAAGAAAATGGATTTCCGAGTGGGAAAACGAATAGATTCTATTGCGCAGGTGATGAAGATATGATAAGATACTACTTGTGGCTTAAGGAGGCTTATCCTTCAGAAGCTTGAAAACGATGTTCCGCTGTGCCTTGCAGTTGTGGCCAAGAGCATCTGTTGGAAGGAGTTGAAAACGATGCAAAAACTAATTCAAGATATCACAAAAGAACAGCTTCGCACTGATCTTCCTGCGTTCCGTCCTGGTGACACTTTACGTGTACACGTAAAAGTTGTTGAGGGTAACCGTGAGCGTATCCAGATCTTCGAAGGTGTTGTGATCAAGCGTCGTGGTGGTGGAATCAGCGAAACGTTCACAGTTCGTAAGATTTCTTACGGTGTTGGCGTTGAACGTACATTCCCTGTACACACACCAAAAATCGCGAAAATCGAAGTTGTACGTTACGGTAAAGTACGTCGCGCTAAGCTTTACTACCTGCGTGAACTTCGCGGAAAAGCGGCTCGTATTAAAGAAATCAGACGATAATGATAACGAACGAAAAGAGCTTGTTACCCGTAACAGGCTCTTTTTTTATATGAAATTTGTAAAAGCGGAACAAGCAACGTAAAATACATAAGAGATCATCGGAACATCCGGTTCCGGTAAATAAGGCAGGTGTCGAAGTCACATGACCATTCAATGGTTCCCGGGCCATATGGCTAAAGCGAGACGGGAAGTAACAGAAAAACTGAAATTAATTGATATCGTATACGAATTGGTGGATGCGAGAATCCCGATGTCATCGAGAAATCCGATGATTGAGGAGATTTTAAAAAATAAGCCGCGCATTATGCTTTTAAATAAAGCCGATAAGGCGGATGCGGCTGTGACTGCCCAGTGGAAGGACCACTTTCAGGAACAGGGCATTCCCTCTCTTTCAATAAACTCCGTTAACGGGCAGGGACTGCATCAAATCGTGCCGTCCTCGAAAGAGCTGCTGAAGGATAAGTTCGATAAAATGAAAGCAAAAGGTGTTAGGCCGAGAGCAATCCGCGCATTAATCATCGGCATTCCGAATGTCGGCAAGTCTACGCTCATTAACCGGCTGGCCAAAAAAAACATTGCCAAGACGGGAGACAGGCCCGGCATTACCACTTCACAGCAGTGGGTAAAGGTAGGCAAGGAATTAGAGCTGCTCGATACACCGGGAATTTTATGGCCTAAATTTGAAGATGAGCTTGTCGGCTTGCGCCTGGCGATCACCGGGGCGATTAAAGATACGATTATCAACCTGCAGGATGTGGCTGTTTTCGGGCTGCGCTTTCTGGAAGAGCATTATCCCGACCGTTTGAAGGAGCGCTACGGACTTCAGGAAATCCCTGAGGATATCGCCGCTCTTTTCGACGCGATCGGTGAAAAACGCGGCTGTTTGATGGGCGGCGGAATGGTTGACTATGATAAAACAACGGAAGTTATCATTCGGGACATCCGGACGGAAAAATTCGGCAGGCTTTCATTTGAAGCACCATCAGAATAAAGACGCGCAGCGATGCGGGTCTTTATTTTTTCCGCAGAATACCGATATACATAATGTAAGGGAGAAGAGAACGTGAATACATTAACCGTAAAAAGCGTAAAAGAACGCCTGCAAGAGATCAGGGACGAAAGCGACCCCTTCCTTGCCCAATGTGAGAAAGACCCGAGAAAAAGCGTACAGACGCTTTTAGAGCAATGGCTGAAAAAGCATGCGAAGGAAAAAGCTCTTAAAGAGCAATGGCTGGACATGACGGCATACGAAAGACTGTCATCCAAAAAGGGCTTCCGCCTGATTGCGGGTGTTGACGAAGCCGGAAGAGGGCCGCTTGCCGGACCGGTTGTCGCCGGCGCCGTCATTTTGCCGGCAGAATGCGAGATTCTCGGTCTCACGGACTCGAAGAAATTGTCGGAAAAGAAGCTCGAGGAGTATTACAGCCGGATCACGGAAGAAGCGGCGGCTGTAGGAGTCGGCATTGTCCATGCGGACGTCATTGACCGGATCAACATTTATGAGGCCGCGAGACTGGCGATGGTAAAAGCCGTCAATGCTTTAACGGAAACACCTGATTATCTGCTTGTTGATGCCATGACCCTTCCGCTTGACATTCCGCAGTCATCAGTTATAAAAGGGGATGCCAAAAGCGTGTCAATTGCCGCCGGAGCCTGCATAGCAAAAGTAACGCGGGACCGTCTCATGGCTGAGTACGCCAAAACTTACCCCATGTACGGCTTTGAAAAAAATAAAGGCTACGGAACGAAAGAACATCTTGAAGCTCTTCAGGCATACGGACCGACAACTATTCACCGAAAAACGTTCGCTCCCGTTCAATCTTATTGTTAGAAAAGAGGCTTAAGACATGAACATTAGCGGCGAAATCCAAGCGGCTTTCAGACAGCTGACGGCGGAAATCCCTCCGGACCGGCAGGACGGCGGTAAAGACAGCGGTACTCAAAGGCTGCTGTTAGGGAAGGTTCTCCGTTTGCTGGACGATCAAAGCGCTCTTATCCAGATCGGCGGCCGGACGATGCAGGGAAAACTTGAAACCGCCCTTCGTCCGCAGGCGTATTACTGGTTTTCTTATGACAAACAGCCGGCGGAAAAAACGGGCCGGCTTCATGTCATCGACCAATTCGAAGGAAGCCCGAAAACCGTTCAGGAAGCGGCGGGTAGACTGTTAAACGCTCTTTCCGTCAAACCGGGCCCTGTGTCTCTGCAGATTGCCGAAACGTTTATGCAGCAGAAGCTGCCGATGACGGAAAACAGCCTCAAAGCCTGCATCCGCTGGGCTGAATCGCTTCCGGCCGCCGAATTGAAAAAAGCGGCGGAAACAATCGTATTTGCGCTGAAACGGGAACTGCCCGCACATCCGGAAGTCTTGTCATCCATTCATGCCGTTAAATATCCGGTTCCGACCCGTCGCCTCCTCTCAGGACTGCTTCAGGCAATCAATCAGGCTCCGCAATCGGCAAAAGAGCTGTCTGTGCTCAAAGAGGCGGTTTCTGACGTATTAAACGCGGAAACGGATCTTCATGCAGAACGTCTCTTGAAGAAGCTTGCCGAGGCTGCACGCATGCCGATCCCAGAAACCGGGCTGATGGATGAAGGAGAACGGACGGAATCAAAACAATCACCATTTGTCAGAGAGACTCGTGAAAACGGAAAGGCAGTCTCAAGCCAACCTTCTCCTCCGAGTGCGCGGACAGATCCGGAACTTCCTGAAAAAACGGCAAAACAGATTATAGAGAAATTAATGACATCGGCAGAAAAAACTGAAAACCGCCCCGTAAAAGAAACGGCGGAGATCATTAAGGCTTTCATTTCTCAAGAAAAAACATTTAAAACAGCACCTGTTCTTCAAAAAGCACATCTGACAGAACAGGAGGCGGCTGTTTTCGAAAAAGCCGTTCAGCTCACCGAATTGAAATATGCGGAAAAAGATGATGTATTAAGCCTTTTGCAGAAAATCAAAAAAGGATTGGGCACGCGTGATGAATTATCATTCATTACAGCGCTTGAAAAAGGCGTATCTCCGCAGCCGGAGAAACAAGCGCTGAAAACGGCCCTCCAAGCCGTCCGGACGCTTCAAGAAGCGCCCCAATCCGTTAAACAAGAGGCGGAACCGCTTATTCATAAATTAAACGGCCAGCTGTTTATTGAGCAGCATAACCCTTCTTTTACGCAGATGGTGCTGTCATTTCCGCTGGGAGCGTCCGCGTATGAGAATGACATCACAGTTCTCTTTAAAGGACGGAAGAAGCCGGACGGAAAACTCGATCCGTCACATTGCAGGCTCCTGTTTTTGCTGCATCTTGAAACACTGCAAGAAACCGTTGTGGACTGCATGATTCAGCAAAATGTAATGACCATTACGGTTGAGACTGATTTTGAGCTTCAGGCGGCCATCGACACTCTCGTACCGGCTTTAAAAGAAGCCGTAAAAGAAACGGGCTTCAGCCTGTCAGGCGTCACGTCTAAAAAACGGCGCCCGAAAGACCAGAGCGCTCTTGTGGAAGAGTTTATAGAAAAAGACGGCGGAAGAAAAGTGGATGTGAAAATATGAAAGAGCAAACGCCGTTAAGAAGAGCTGTCGCCCTGCATTACGACCGGCAGAAAGACCAAGCCCCGAAGGTTGTCGCAACAGGCAGGGGGCACGTGGCGGAAAATATTATAAAAGAAGCTGAGAAGGCTGGGGTTCCCATTCAGGAAGACAGAACCCTTGTCGAATTAATGCGCCATTTGACGGTTGACGATCACATACCGGAGGCGCTTTATGAAACCGTTGCCGAAATTTTTTCATTTGTTTACAGACTGGACGAAACCCTGAAAAACGAAAAATAAGGACCATTCATTTCCCGGACTCCGTTTAAATTTATATTTTCAATAAAATAAAAGTTAGAATGTTTGGAAGGATATAAAGATTTTGTTTTGAACCCTAGACAATTCTTCCAGTATTATATAGAATGAAAGCGCAGTCTATTTTTAGTTTTGCTACATAAGTTAGGAGGATGGGAAATGAATATCCATGAGTACCAGGGAAAAGAAGTCCTCAGAAAATACGGGGTGTCTGTTCCTGAAGGTAAAGTGGCTTTTACAGCAGAGGAAGCAGTTGAAAAAGCAGAGAGCCTGTCAAGCTCGGTTTATGTCGTAAAGGCGCAAATCCATGCTGGCGGCCGCGGCAAAGCTGGTGGGGTAAAGATTGCAAAAACAAAAGATGAAGTGAAAGAGTATGCCGAAGAACTGTTAGGCAAGACGCTCGTCACACATCAAACGGGTCCGGACGGACAAGTAATAAAACGCTTACTTATTGAAGAAGGCTGCGATATTAAAAAGGAATACTATGTCGGGCTTGTACTTGACCGCGCTACTTCAAGAATCGTTTTAATGGCGTCTGAAGAAGGCGGAACGGAGATTGAAGAAGTAGCGGAAAAAACACCTGAAAAAATTAAAAAAGCGGTAATTGATCCGGCTGTCGGCCTTCAGGGCTATCAGGCAAGGGAAATTGCATTCGCAATTAACATCCCGAAAGAGCTTGTCGGCAAAGCCGCTAAATTTATGCTCGGTTTATATAAAGCATTTGTTGAGAAGGACTGCTCCATCGCTGAGATCAACCCTCTCGTCGTTACGGGGGACGGAAACGTCATGGCGCTGGATGCTAAGCTGAACTTCGACAGCAATGCGTTATACAGACAAAAAGACATTATGGAATACAGAGATTTAGATGAAGAAGATCCGAAAGAAATCGAAGCGTCAAAATACGATTTAAGCTACATTTCCCTTGATGGAAATATCGGCTGTATGGTAAACGGCGCGGGTCTTGCAATGTCTACAATGGATATCATTAAACACTACGGCGGAGAACCTGCAAACTTCCTTGATGTCGGGGGCGGCGCAACCGCAGAAAAAGTGACGGAAGCTTTTAAAATCATTCTTTCCGATCAAAATGTAAAAGGAATTTTCGTTAATATTTTCGGAGGCATCATGAAGTGTGATGTCATCGCCGAGGGCGTTGTTGAAGCGACGAGACAAGTCGGATTGACATTGCCGCTGGTCGTGCGCCTTGAAGGGACAAACGTAGATTTAGGAAAGAAAATCCTGAATGAATCAGGCTTAAACATCACATCTGCGGAATCAATGGCAGACGGCGCACAGAAAATCGTATCCTTAGTTTAGGAAAGAATGAAAGGCAGGGGACCAGATAATGAGTGTTTTTATCAATAAAGATACAAGAGTTATTGTACAGGGGATTACAGGTTCTACCGCTTTATTTCATACAAAGCAGATGCTGGAATACGGCACGAATATCGTTGGCGGTGTAACACCTGGAAAAGGCGGAACGGAAGCGGAAGGCGTACCGGTATTCAATACGGTCGCAGAAGCGGTTCACACAACGGGCGCTGATGCGTCAGTCATTTACGTTCCGGCTCCGTTTGCGGCGGACGCAATTATGGAAGCGGTTGACGCAGAAATTGATCTTGTCATTTGTATCACTGAGCACATTCCGGTTTTGGACATGGTGAAAGTGAAGCGCTTTATGGAAGGCAAGAAAACGAGATTAATAGGGCCGAACTGCCCGGGTGTTATTACACCTGAAGAATGCAAGATCGGCATTATGCCGGGATACATTCATAAAAAGGGTCATGTAGGCGTTGTATCCCGTTCAGGAACATTGACATACGAGGCCGTCCATCAGCTTTCAGAAGCCGGCGTAGGCCAGTCTACCGCTGTAGGGATCGGCGGCGATCCGGTCAACGGCACGAACTTTATTGACGTGTTAAAAGCGTTCAATGAAGATCCTGAAACACATGCCGTCATCATGATCGGAGAAATCGGCGGCACAGCTGAAGAAGAAGCGGCTGAGTGGGTGAAAGCGAACATGACGAAGCCTGTTGTCGGCTTTATCGGCGGTAAAACCGCGCCTCCGGGAAAACGCATGGGCCATGCGGGCGCCATCATCTCCGGAGGAAAAGGCACGGCAGAAGAAAAAGTCAAAACGATGAACGCCTGCGGAATTGAAGTCGCGGAAACCCCTTCTGTAATGGGTGAAACGCTGATTAAGGTGTTAAAAGAAAAAGGCTTATTTGAAACGTGCAAAACGCACTGATCGAAGCAGGGGCAGCCGTAACGGCTGTTCCTGTTTTTGCTGAAAAAAGAGGAGGTTGCCCGATTTGGATCAAGCATCGCGCTGTTTAATGGTCTGCAGTATTAATCAAATCATTTCCCCGTCTCTTCTATTAAAATGGTGGAAAGCTGATCACTCTCTGTCTTTTTTACCGGATCCGCATCCATTAACTGTTTTATCAGAAGGGAAAACAGCCCCGGAAGCAATTTTTCGGGAAATAGAGCGCAAGGATCCGGAACTTGATGAAGTTCTGTCCGATTACCGCCGCGAAGGCATTACTGTTATTCCGATTTCATCAAGCCGCTACCCAACATGGCTTAAAGCGATTTATGATCCGCCGGCTGTCTTGTATGCAAAAGGGAACACACCGCTTCTTGAAAAAGGCAGAAAAATCGGGATTGTAGGAACGCGGAAACCGACGGAAGACGGAATAAAAGCGGCTGGGCATCTTTCCGCCGAACTCTCAAAAAAAGGCTGGGTCATTGTAAGCGGGCTTGCATCCGGTATAGACGGTTTGTCTCATAAGGCGAGCATCAGGGCAAAAGGGCTTACGATCGGCGTGATAGCCGGCGGATTCCATCACATCTATCCCCGGGAAAATCTCCTGTTAGCAGAATACATGGCTGAACACCATCTCCTACTCTCAGAACATCCTCCTGAAACAAAGCCGAAAAAATGGCACTTTCCGATGAGAAACCGCATAATCAGCGGACTAAGTGAAGGAATTGTGGTCGTGCAGGGAAAAGAAAAAAGCGGTTCATTAATCACAGCTTACCAGGCCCTCGATCAAGGCAGAGAGGTATTTGCCGTTCCGGGTTCCATATTTAATCCATATTCCGGAGGACCTATAAAACTCATTCAAGAAGGGGCGAAAGCTGTATTATGCGCAGAGGATATTGACGGAGAGCTGACCGCCCGATGCGTTCAGTATACGGAACCCTTTTGAAATATCGTTTGACAAACGGTATTGTAATATTTAATAATAGTGAGGATTTAAAGTTGCATATTATTTTCATGTATAAAATGACGTTCATCATAAAGAATGAAATGTTGAAAGCCATAAAAAGGCAGCTCTAAAATGAATTGATACTTGAAAAGAGAGAGAACACCTCTTGAGGGGGATGAAAATGTCTGATTATCTAGTCATCGTGGAATCGCCGGCAAAGGCGAAAACGATTGAACGTTATTTAGGGAAGAAATATAAAGTCAAAGCTTCAATGGGACATGTCCGGGATCTTCCGAAAAGTCAAATGGGAGTTGACATCGAACAGAACTTTGAACCGAAATATATTACGATCCGCGGAAAAGGCCCTGTTTTAAAAGAATTAAAAACAGCGGCAAAGAAAGCAAAAAAAGTCTATCTCGCGGCCGACCCCGACAGAGAAGGGGAAGCGATTGCATGGCATCTCGCACACAGCCTTGATCTGGATCTCAGCTCTGACTGCCGGGTCGTCTTTAATGAAATAACGAAAGACGCCATTAAAGAATCATTTAAACATCCGCGCATGATTAACATGGATCTTGTCGATGCGCAGCAGGCGCGCCGCATACTAGACAGACTCGTCGGATACAAAATCAGCCCGATTCTTTGGAAAAAAGTAAAAAAAGGCCTCAGTGCGGGCCGTGTTCAATCCGTTGCGCTCCGGCTGATCATCGACCGGGAAAAGGAAATCAATGACTTTAAACCTGAAGAGTACTGGACGATTACCGGCTCATTTTTAAAGGGAAAAGAGACGTTTGAAGCCGGATTTTTCGGGAAAAACGGCAAAAAGCTTCCTTTAAAAAGCGAAGAAGACGTAAAAGCCGTCCTTGCTCAGCTGAAAGGCAATAAGTATACAGTTGACAAGGTGACGAAAAAAGAGCGCAAACGAAATCCCGCTCTGCCGTTTACAACGTCAACTCTGCAGCAGGAGGCTGCCAGGAAGCTGAATTTCAGAGCGAAGAAAACGATGATGATCGCTCAGCAATTATATGAAGGAATTGATCTCGGCAAAGAAGGGACAGTCGGACTCATCACGTATATGAGAACGGACTCAACGCGGATTTCCAATACAGCCGTTGAAGAGGCGTCAGCTTTTATTGATCAGGCATACGGAAAAGAGTACTTAGCGGGAAAACGGAAACCGGCAAAGAAAAATGAAAACGCTCAAGATGCCCACGAAGCGATCCGCCCGACTTCGGTGCTCAGAAAACCTGCCGACTTAAAAGCGGTGCTTGGAAGAGACCAGCTCAGACTATACAAGCTGATTTGGGAGCGTTTTGTTGCAAGCCAGATGGCGCCTGCCGTACTTGATACGATGAGCGTCGATCTCAGCAATAACGGATTGACATTCCGGGCAAACGGAAGTAAAGTCAAATTCGCCGGCTTCATGAAAGTCTATGTAGAGGGTAAAGACGATCAGCTGGAAGAAAAAGACCGCATGCTTCCGGACCTTAAAGAGGGAGACACGGTTTTATCAAAAGATATTGAGCCTGAGCAGCACTTTACTCAGCCGCCTCCGCGTTACACAGAGGCGCGCCTGGTTAAAACGCTTGAAGAACTGGGGATCGGCCGTCCTTCGACATATGCGCCGACTCTTGACACCATCCAGCGCCGCGGTTACGTGGGATTAGACAATAAACGGTTTGTGCCGACTGAGCTTGGGCAGATCGTGCTGGATCTTATCATGGAGTTTTTCCCGGAAATCATCAACGTTGAATTCACGGCTAAAATGGAAAGGGACCTTGACCATGTTGAAGATGGCGAGACAGAATGGGTTCAAATCATTGACAGCTTCTATACCGATTTCGAAAAACGCGTGAAAAAAGCGGAAGCTGAAATGAAAGAAGTGGAAATTGAACCTGAATACGCAGATGAAGATTGTGAATTATGCGGCTCCCGGATGGTTTATAAAATGGGCCGATACGGTAAATTTATGGCGTGTTCCAACTTCCCTGACTGCCGGAATACAAAACCGATTGTTAAACAAATCGGCGTAAAATGTCCTAAGTGCCATGAAGGAAATATTGTCGAACGAAAATCAAAAAAGAAACGCGTCTTTTACGGCTGTGACCGTTATCCTGAATGCGACTTCGTATCTTGGGACAAACCGATTGAACGAAAATGCCCGAAATGTGAAAATATGCTCGTAGAGAAAAAGCTTAAAAAAGGCATACAAGTCCAATGCGTCGAATGCGATTATAAGGAAGAACCACAGAAGTAGCGGTGAGCAGAGCCTTGCTCACCTTCTTTGTGTGGAAGGGACAAACAACAGGAGATGAAAAGAAATGAACCAGCAAACAGTTAATGTAATCGGAGCAGGCCTTGCCGGAAGTGAAGCGGCATGGCAGCTTGCAAAACGAGGAATTCAAGTAAAACTATACGAAATGCGGCCCGTCAGGCAGACGGCAGCCCATCATACCGATAAATTCGCTGAACTGGTATGCAGCAACTCCCTCCGTTCAAATACACTCGCCAATGCGGTAGGCGTATTAAAAGAAGAAATGCGGGCGCTTGACTCAGCAATCATTCAATCTGCTGATAAATGCTCGGTTCCGGCAGGGGGAGCGCTTGCCGTTGACCGCCATGAATTTGCGCAAAGCGTGACGGATCTCGTGAAAAACCATCCGAACGTAACGGTTCTTACTGAGGAAGTAACAGAGATTCCGGAAGGCCCGACGGTTATCGCGACCGGACCGCTTACATCAGAATCGCTTTCACAGCAGCTGAAAGAGCTCACGGGAGAAGAGTATCTGTATTTTTATGACGCGGCGGCGCCGATTGTCGAAAAAGACAGCCTTGATATGGATAAAGTGTACTTAAAATCCCGTTATGACAAGGGAGAAGCGGCATACTTAAACTGCCCGATGACAGAGGAAGAGTTTGACCGTTTCTATGAAGCATTGACGACGGCTGAGACGGTTCCTTTAAAAGAATTCGAGAAAGAAATCTTCTTTGAAGGCTGCATGCCGATTGAAGTCATGGCGAAAAGAGGCAAGAAAACGATGCTGTTCGGACCGATGAAACCGGTCGGACTGGAAGATCCGAAAACAGGCAAGCGCCCTTATGCAGTCGTTCAGCTCAGACAGGATGACGCGGCGGGAACGCTTTATAATATTGTAGGTTTTCAGACACATTTAAAATGGGGAGATCAAAAAGAAGTGCTGAAACTGATCCCCGGCCTTGAAAATGTTGATATCG
The DNA here is from genome assembly GCF_003047165.1 of Bacillus sp. ZY-1-1. NCBI lineage: Bacteria > Bacillati > Bacillota > Bacilli > Caryophanales > Bacillaceae > Bacillus > Bacillus sp. ZY-1-1. The sequence goes on along the minus strand of NZ_CP027061.1, from coordinate 2,308,373 downwards.
TCAGATACGGCGTCATGCACAGAAACACATTTATCAACTCGCCGAGCCTTTTGAACCCGACATATCAATTTAAACAGCGGAACGATCTGTTTTTCGCGGGCCAAATGACCGGTGTAGAGGGTTATGTTGAATCTGCCGCTTCAGGTCTTGTAGCGGGAATCAATGCCGCCAAACTTGTGCTCGGTCAGGATCTTGTGACATTCCCGCAGGAGACGGCGATCGGAAGCATGGCTCACTACATTACGACGACAAATCAGAAGAACTTCCAGCCGATGAATGCAAACTTCGGCCTCTTAAAAGAATTGCCTGTAAAAATTAAAAACAAAAAAGAACGAAATGAAGAATACGCTAAACGCGCAATTGAGACTATTCAAACTATTTCGAAAACGATATAGCTTTTCATTGCAACTTCGATGCATTATATGATACCATTTAAAAGCCCTTCGGAGAGGGAGGTCTTCATAATGACTGAGAATGTTAACTTTTTTTTAAAGTTATTCGTTGAATATTTACAAATTGAAAAAAATTATTCACAATATACTATTGTGAATTATGTTAATTCGATTGAAGAATTTGGGATGTTTCTGCATGCTCAAAATATAAATGGAATGAAAGAAGCTGCATATCATGATGTGAGAATATTTTTGACAGAGGCTTATGAAAAAGGCCTGTCAAGAAAAACAATCAGCAAGAAAATTTCAGCTTTGAGAAGCTTCTATAAATTTTTAATGAGGGAAAAGCTTGTTGAAGAGAATCCGTTTCAGCTTGTTCATCTGCCGAAACAAGAGAAACGGATTCCGAAGTTTCTTTATGAAAAAGAACTTGAGGAACTATTCGCTGTCTCAGACAGAAGTCAGCCGTCAGGGATGCGCGATCAGGCCCTGCTTGAGCTTCTTTATGCGACCGGAATGAGGGTCAGTGAGTGCTGTACGCTCACTGTCGGCGATCTTGACCTGTTCATGGATACGGTGCTCGTTCACGGGAAAGGCAAGAAGCAGCGCTATATCCCGTTCGGCTCATATGCCCGTGATGCGCTGGAGCTGTATATCAACAGCGGAAGGCAGTGCCTGCTTGAAAAAGCAAAAGAGCCTCATGATGTGCTGTTTGTCAATCAAAGAGGCGGCCCGCTGACCGCCAGAGGAATCCGGTATATTTTAAGCGGGCTTGTAAAAAAAGCATCCGGCACTTTACATATACACCCGCATATGCTTCGGCACACGTTTGCGACTCATCTGCTGAATGAAGGGGCTGATTTAAGAAGCGTCCAGGAGCTTTTGGGCCATTCCAATCTGTCTTCTACGCAGATATACACGCATGTATCGAAGGAAATGCTGAGAAACACATATATGTCCCACCACCCGAGAGCTTTTAAAGAAAATTAAAAGGAGGCCCTTCTCATGTCATCTTTTCATGCGACAACGATTTTTGCCGTCCAGCATAACGGGAAAAGCGCTATGTCAGGAGACGGCCAGGTCACATTCGGTCAGGCTGTAGTCATGAAACATACCGCGAGAAAAGTGAGAAAGCTGTTTAACGGAAAGGTTCTGGCCGGATTTGCGGGATCTGTTGCAGACGCTTTCACACTTTTTGAAATGTTTGAGGCGAAGCTTGAAGAATACAACGGCAATTTAAAACGTGCGTCGGTTGAGCTTGCGAAAGAATGGCGCAGCGATAAAGTGCTGCGCAAGCTGGAAGCCATGCTGATTGTCATGAACCAGGATACCTTGCTTCTCGTATCGGGAACAGGTGAAGTGATTGAGCCGGATGACGGCATTTTGGCAATCGGCTCCGGCGGAAACTACGCCCTTTCAGCAGGAAGAGCGCTGAAAACCTATGCCGGAGAGAATCTGTCCGCCAAAGATATTGCAAAAGCCGCTTTGAAAATCGCAGGCGAGATTTGTGTGTACACAAACGATCAGATCATTTTGGAAGAACTTGAATAGAAAGGACTTGAGGCGCATGGAAAACAAACCGTTAACACCGAGACAAATCGTAGATCGGTTGGATCAATACATTGTAGGACAGCAGGATGCGAAAAAAGCTGTCGCCGTGGCATTAAGAAACCGCTATCGCAGAAGTCTTCTTGATGAAAAACTGAGAGACGAGATCGTTCCCAAAAACATCCTGATGATGGGCCCGACCGGGGTGGGGAAAACAGAGATCGCCAGACGGATCGCCAAGCTTACCGGTGCGCCATTTATAAAAATTGAAGCGACAAAATTTACAGAAGTCGGCTATGTAGGCAGAGATGTCGAATCAATGGTCAGAGACCTCGTTGAGACATCCGTGCGGCTCATTAAAGAAGAAAAAATCAGCGAAGTGAAAGAACAGGCTGAAGAAAATGCAAACAAACGTATCGTGCGGCTTCTCGTTCCGGGAAAGAAAAAACAAGCGGGTGTGAAAAATCCGTTTGAAATGCTTTTCGGAGGAAGTCAGACGGCAAATGATGATGAAGCCGATCAGCAGGAAGAAGCAAGCCTTGAAGAAAAAAGAAAACGCATGGCGCATCAGCTCGCATTGGGAGAGCTCGAAGACCATTACGTCTCCGTAGAGGTGGAAGAGCAGCAGCCGTCGATGTTTGACATGCTGCAAGGCTCCGGGATGGAGCAGATGGGCATGAATATGCAGGATGCGCTGAGCAATCTGATGCCAAAAAAGAAAAAACGCCGCAAAATGACGGTCAGAGAAGCAAGGAAGGTTCTGACCAATGAAGAGGCAGGCAAATTAATCGATATGGATGAAGTCGGCCAAGAGGCCGTGTTAAGAGCTGAAGAGGGCGGCATTATCTTTATTGACGAAATAGATAAAATCGCAAAAAACGGAGGGGCTTCTTCCTCAGCAGATGTATCGAGAGAAGGCGTTCAAAGAGATATCCTTCCGATTGTCGAAGGATCTACCGTCGTCACGAAATACGGCTCCGTCAAAACAGATCACGTGCTGTTTATCGCAGCCGGGGCATTCCATATGGCCAAACCGTCTGATCTGATTCCGGAGCTGCAGGGCCGCTTTCCGATTCGTGTAGAATTGAGCAAGCTGACGGTGGATGATTTTGTGAAGATTCTCGTCGAACCCGATAACGCGCTGTTAAAACAATATCAGGCTTTATTGCAGACAGAAGGTATATCTCTTGAATTTTCTGACGAAGCTATTCGTAAGATCGCCGAAGTGGCTTATCATGTGAATCAGGATACGGACAACATCGGAGCGAGAAGGCTTCACACGATATTGGAACGTCTCTTGGAAGACCTGTCGTTTGAAGCGCCGGACGTGACGATGGAAAAAGTCGCCATCACGCCGCAATATGTTGAAGAAAAGCTCGGAACGATTGCAAACAACAAAGATCTAAGTCAATTTATATTGTGAAAATTTAATAAGAGGAATTCTAGGAGGATTATTTATCATGGCTTTACTACAAAAAACACGAATTATTAACAGCATGCTGCAGGCTGCGGCAGGCAAACCCGTAAACTTTAAAGAAATGGCTGAAACGCTTCGTGACGTCATTGATTCTAATATTTTCGTCGTCAGCCGCAGAGGAAAGCTTTTGGGCTACTCTATTAATCAGCAGATTGAAAATGACCGCATGAAAAAAATGCTTGAAGACCGCCAGTTCCCGGAAGAGTACACGAGAAATCTGTTCAATGTTCCGGAGACGTCTTCAAACCTTGATATCAACAGCGAATACACGGCGTTTCCTGTGGAAAACAGAGACCTGTTCCAAGCGGGCTTAACAACGATCGTGCCGATCATCGGCGGAGGAGAGAGACTGGGCACGCTGATTCTGTCCCGTCTGCAGGATCAATTTGAAGATGATGATCTCATTCTTGCTGAATACGGAGCAACCGTTGTAGGAATGGAGATTTTAAGAGAAAAAGCGGAAGAAATCGAAGAAGAGGCGCGAAGCAAAGCGGTTGTTCAAATGGCGATCAGTTCTCTGTCTTACAGTGAACTTGAAGCGATTGAGCATATCTTTGAAGAGCTTGACGGAAATGAAGGCTTGCTTGTGGCAAGTAAGATTGCGGACCGTGTCGGCATTACGCGTTCAGTAATCGTTAACGCGCTGAGAAAGCTGGAAAGCGCAGGCGTCATTGAATCCAGATCATTGGGAATGAAGGGGACGTACATTAAAGTTCTGAACAACAAATTCCTTATTGAATTGGAAAACCTTAAATCTCATTAAGACAAAAGCAGGATCCCTGAAAATGGGGGTCCTGCTTTTTTTATGGACAATAGGTGAAAAGTTGCAGTTTAAAGTTGCTTATTGGAAGCTGATCTGAGATAATCCATCTTGCTGTGTGAAAAAAGGAGGAAGATACAGAAATTCTGCTATTTTCAGTCTTATATTAAACAAATGCTTGTAGTCCAAATACTCTAGGACTTAATACCTACATGCAAAATAGATATAATTGAGCACTTTTTTTTAGCCTAACTTCATAGACTTTAAGCCTGTTATTTCTTACAATAAGCATATGGTTTTACAATTCTCGACAAGGGTTTTTAGGAGAAAAATATCTGAAATGGAGGTAAGTGGATTTGGACTTATTTTCTGGAACTATACAAAATCTTGAGAATGCCTTGGGGAGAGCGGACATTAAGCAAAAAGTCTTAACTAATAACATCGCCAATATAGATACACCGAACTATAAGGCGAAAAAAGTCTCTTTCCGAAATTTGTTAGATCAGGAAACATCCAATCTTGAGGCGGTAAAAACCGACTATCGGCACGTTGACTTTACGGGTTCGGGGGACGATTATTCTATCGTGTCCAGCAGTGATACATCGTACCAGCAAAACGGAAACAATGTCGATATCGATAAAGAAATGACAGATTTAGCCGAAAACCAAATTAATTATCAGGCTTTGGTTGAAAGAATGAGCGGCAAATTCAATTCTCTGAAAACCGTCTTGACAGGAGGAAAATAATGAGTGGCTTTCAAAGCTTAAATATTTCGGGCTCCGCTTTAACTGCACAGCGTGTCCGGATGGACGTCGTATCGTCCAACCTGGCCAATATGGACACAACGAGAGCGAAGCAGGTAAATGGCGAATGGGTGCCTTACAGAAGAAAGCTGGTATCTCTCCAATCCGGAGGCGAATCATTTTCGTCCCTTTTACATTCCAAGATGAACGGAACAGGAAGCGCGGGAAATGGCGTAAAGGTATCTGGCGTTACGGAAGACCCGTCCGCTTTTAATCTCGTTTATGATCCGGAGAATCCTGATGCGAATAAAGACGGATATGTACAAAAACCAAATGTAGACCCATTAAAAGAAATGGTGGATCTTGTCAGCAGCACGAGATCATATGAAGCAAACGTAACTGCATTAAACGCCTCCAAAGGCATGCTTTTAAAGGCTTTAGAAATCGGAAAGTAAGGTGATGTAAGTGGTTAACGCTATTACTCCTTTTCAGCTTCAACAAACCCAAAACACTCAAAACGTAACGAATCAATTAAACCAAACTCAAAAAACTGATTCTTCAAACCAAACAAGCTTTTCGGAGCTTTTAAAAAACTCTATTGATTCGTTAAATGAGTCACAAGTAAAATCTGACCAAATAACGAACGAACTGGCTGCAGGAAAGGATGTAAACCTTGACGAGGTCATGATCGCTGCCCAAAAAGCAAATATCTCTCTGACGGCCGCTACCGAATTCCGCAATAAAGCCGTGGAAGCCTATCAGGAAATCATGAGAATGCAGATGTAGTGGTCAGATTGAAGAGAATGACTGGAATGACCGGGGGTTAACATGAATCGTACTCTAATGCAAATGAAAACCAAAACGGCAGCGTTTTGGAACAACAGATCAAAAACACAGAAGATACTCATGGTAAGCGGCTTGGCCGCATTCATTATTTTACTCATCGTCGTTATTATTTTTACTTCGTCTGAAAAGATGGTGCCTCTTTATAAAGATTTGTCCGCGGAAGAAGCGGGGAAGATTAAAGAAGAGCTCGATACGAAAAAGGTGTCTTCTGAACTTGCTGACGGCGGCACGGTCATAAAGGTTCCTGAGAGCCAAGTGGATTCACTTAAAGTCCAGCTTGCCGCGGAAGGCCTGCCGAAAACGGGATCAATTGATTATTCGTTTTTCGGACAAAATGCGGGCTTCGGCCTGACAGATAATGAGTTTGACGTTTTAAAGGTTGAGGCGACTCAGACCGAATTGTCAAACCTGATAAATGAAATGGACGGTATTAAAAGCTCGAAGGTCATGATCAATATGCCGAAAGAAGCCGTGTTCGTCGGTGAAGATCAGCCGGCAGCGTCCGCATCCATCGTTTTGCAGATGAAACCGGGCTACTCGCTTGATCAAAACCAGATCAACGGGCTGTACCATCTCGTTTCTAAAAGTGTTCCGAACTTAAAAGAAGATAATATCGTCATAATGGATCAAAATTCTACATATTATGACAAAAGTGACAGCGGTGCAGGGTCCGTTTCTGACAGTTATGCATCTCAGCAAGGTATTAAGTCGCAGGTCGAAAAGGACATTCAAAAACATGTTCAGTCACTGCTCGGCACAATGATGGGGCAGGATAAGGTCGTTGTTTCCGTAACGGCGGATATTGACTTCACGAAGGAAAAACGCACTGAAGACACTGTCGAACCTGTAGATAAAGATAACATGGAAGGCATAGCGGTAAGCGCCGAAAAAGTCGCGGAAACGTATAAAGGCGACGGTGCGGCCAACGGCGGCACGGCCGGAACGGGAAGCAATGACACCGCGAACTATGCCGAGACAAACGGCGGTTCAAACAGCGGGGACTACGAAAAAAGCAGCAATAAAATCAACTATGAAGTCAACCGCATTCATAAAGAAATCGCGGAAAGCCCGTATAAAGTGCGTGATTTAGGCATTCAGGTCATGGTGGAGCCGCCTAATCCGAAAAATGCCGCTTCCTTATCAGCACAGAGACAGGCTGATATACAGAAGATTTTAGGAACGGTCGTCAGAACGTCTCTTGATAAAAACGAAACGCAAAATCAAAACCTGACAGACAATGATATCAACAATAAAATCGTTGTATCCGTTCAGCCGTTTGACGGAAAAACAAGCCTGAACACAGATTCGGCACAATCTTCAGGTCTTCCGATCTGGGTATATATTACAGGCGGCGTACTGCTTGCGGCCATTATTCTGCTTATTATTCTCCTTATCAGAAAGAAACGCTCACAAGAGGATGAATACGAAGAATATGAATATGAAACACCGCCGGAGCCGGTTCGATTGCCTGATATCAACGAAGAGAAAATTGAAACGGAAGAAACAGTCAGACGAAAACAGCTTGAAAAAATGGCTAAAGAAAAACCGGAAGACTTTGCTAAATTGCTTCGAAGCTGGCTGGACGAGGATTAGGGGGAATGGAAAATGGCGAAACGTGATCAGAACAAGCTTACAGGAAAACAAAAAGCAGCCATCCTCATGATTTCCTTAGGCCTTGATGTATCAGCTTCTGTGTACAAGCATTTGTCTGAAGAAGAAATTGAAAGGTTGACTCTCGAGATTTCGGGAGTCAGAAGCGTCGATCATCAAAGAAAAGATGAAATCATTGAAGAATTTCATAATATCGCAATCGCTCAGGACTATATTTCACAAGGCGGTTTAAATTACGCCCGCCAAGTGCTTGAAAAAGCGCTCGGAGAAGACAAAGCGGTAAGCATTTTAAACAGGCTCACCTCTTCTTTGCAGGTAAAGCCGTTTGATTTTGCGAGAAAAGCGGAGCCCGAACAGATTTTAAATTTTATTCAGCAGGAACATCCGCAAACGATGGCGCTGATTTTATCCTACCTTGACCCGGTGCAGGCCGGACAGATTTTGTCTGAGCTGAACCCGGACGTTCAGGCTGAGGTGGCAAGAAGGATCGCGGTTATGGACAGAACGTCTCCTGAAATCATAAATGAAGTGGAGCGGGTCCTTGAACAAAAGCTGTCCTCCTCCTTTACGCAGGATTATACGCAGACCGGCGGCATAGAAGCCGTTGTTGAAGTGTTAAACGGCGTAGACAGAGGAACGGAAAAAACGATCCTTGATTCATTAGAAATCCAAGATCCTGAATTGGCGGATGAAATCAAAAAACGGATGTTTGTCTTTGAAGATATTGTCACCCTTGATAACCGTGCGATTCAGCGCGTGATCAGAGATGTTGAAAACGACGACCTCCTGCTTTCATTGAAGGTTGCGAGCGAGGAAGTCAAAGAGATTGTCTTCAGCAATATGTCACAGCGTATGGTTGAAACATTTAAAGAGGAAATGGAAATTATGGGGCCTGTGCGTTTGCGTGATGTGGAAGAGGCGCAATCAAGAATCGTGGGCGTCGTCCGCAAGCTGGAAGAAGCCGGAGAAATTGTAATCGCGCGAGGCGGAGGAGACGATATTATTGTCTAATATCATTAAACAGCAATCATCATTTTCTCCTGAACAAAAACGGCGCAAGCTTTCCTTGCAGGAAGTCAGGAAAACACATTCCCAGCCAGACCGGGAGGAACCTGAAAACCCGGAGGCGCTCATGGCCTTTGCCAAGGCCGAAGCCGACAGGGTTTCTGAAGAAGCGAAAATTCAATTGGATCACACTCTTCGGCAGATTGAAGAAGCGAAAAACCGCTGGGCGGAAGAAAAACAAAGATTGATTGAAGAAGCGAAGGCAGAAGGATATAAAGAAGGCATGGCATTGGGAAAAGCCGATGCTCAAGCAGAATATGCCAATCTCATCAGCCGGGCCAATGCCGTTATGGAAATGGCGAGACAGTCAGTCGAGGAAAAACTGGAAAGCGCTGAGGAAGAAATTATTGAGCTTTCCGTTGCGCTCGCTAAAAAAGTATGGCGGCAAAAAAGTGACGATAAAGAGGCTTTCCTTCTGCTGGTCAAACAGGTAGTAGCCGAAGTAAAAGATTATGATGACATCTCCATCTATGTGGACCCTGAATATTATGAGACGGTTCATCAGCATATGGACGAAATTCAGCAGCTGTTATACAAAGAATGCAGATTAAGCTTATATGCCGATGAAAAAGCCGCGAAGGGAACGTGCTCGATAGAAACTCCGTTTGGACGTGTTGATGCAGGCATAGACACCCAGCTGATGCAATTAAAGCAAAAGCTTTTAACGGCGCTTGAGGCGGGAGCGGAGCAATGAGGACACAGTATTTAATAGACTCAATTGAAACAGCGGATCCGTACAAACGCTACGGCAAGGTTAAACGGGTCATCGGGCTGATGATTGAATCAAAAGGGCCCGAAAGCTCAATCGGAGATGTTTGTCTCATTTATCCGAAAGGCCATGCGAAAAAAGCGATTAAAGCTGAGGTTGTAGGCTTCCAGGATGAAAACATTCTGCTAATGCCTTATCTGGAAGCGGCCAGCATCGCGCCGGGCAGCATTGTGGAGGCCACTGGCGAGTCGCTCCGCATCAAAGTAGGGGCGGGTTTAATCGGACAAGTTGTCGACGCGTTCGGCGAACCTCTTGACGGCCGGGCGCTTCCGAAAGGTTTGTCCCCCGTTTCGACGGAACAGCCGCCGCCAAACCCGATGAAACGCCCGCCGATACGGGAAAAGATGGGTGTCGGCGTCAGATCGATTGACAGTCTGCTGACGGTAGGAAAAGGGCAGAGAATCGGGATTTTTGCCGGAAGCGGAGTCGGAAAAAGCACCTTGATGGGAATGATTGCGAAGCAGACTGAAGCTGATTTAAACATTATCGCACTTGTCGGCGAACGGGGGCGCGAGGTGCGTGAATTCATCGAGAAGGATTTAGGCGAAGAAGGCCTGAAACGCTCGATAGTCGTAGTCGCGACCTCTGATCAGCCTGCGTTAATGCGATTGAAAGCGGCGTATACGGCCACCGCCATTGCGGAGTATTTCCGCGATAAAGGCCGGAATGTGATGTTCATGATGGACTCCGTCACGAGGGTCGCGATGGCTCAGCGGGAAATCGGCCTGGCAGCGGGAGAACCGCCGACAACAAAGGGATATACACCTTCTGTGTTCGCTATTTTGCCCCGTTTGCTGGAAAGAACGGGCGCAAATGAACAAGGAACGATAACCGCTTTTTATACGGTTCTCGTTGACGGAGATGACATGAACGAACCGATTGCCGATACGGTGCGCGGAATATTAGACGGGCATATCGTTCTCGATCGGGCGCTTGCCAACAAAGGACAGTTCCCGGCTGTGAACATCCTGAAAAGCATCAGCAGGGTCATGTCCAATATTTCAGACACAGCGCACATAGAGGCGGCCAACAAATTCCGCGATCTTCTGTCAACTTATCAAAACTCTGAAGATCTCATTAATATCGGAGCTTACAAAAGAGGGTCATCAAGAGAAATTGATGAAGCGATTCAGTTTTATCCGCAGCTTATTCAATTTTTAAAACAAGGAACGGAAGAACCTGCTCAATTGGAAGACAGCATTGCGGCATTGACGAGTCTGACAGGAAAAGAGGAATAAACATCATGGCGTACCAATTCAGATTTCAAAAGCTGCTGGAATTAAAAGAAAATGAAAAAGACCAAACATTGACTGAATACAGACAATCGGTTTCTGAATTTGAGACAGTGGCTGAAAAACTATATGAAAATATGAGCAAAAAAGAATTGCTCGAAAAAGACAAAGAATCAAAGCTGAAATGCGGGATGAGCGTTCAGGAAATGAGACATTATCAGCAATTCGTTTCCAATCTTGAGAACACCATCTATCATTATCAAAAGCTTGTCATCATGAAACGAAATGAAATGAATGAGAAGCAGGAACAGCTCACCGAAAAAAACATTGAAGTAAAGAAATTTGAAAAAATGCGGGAAAAACAATTTAATATGTTCGCACTTGAAGACAAAGCTGCAGAGATGAGGGAAATGGACGACATTTCAATCAAGCAGTTTATGATTCAGGGGCATTAGGAGCGAATGAAATGGCCGATAAAGAAAAGAGATCTGGAAAGTTCGGTTCAATCCTGCTTTTTATCATGATCCCGCTGATTTTTCTGATCATCGTCGCAAGCATCATCCTTTGGGCTGCCGGCGTTGATGTGATGAAGCCGATTCAGGAAACAGCCGCTAAAACGCCTGTTTTAAAAGAATTGGTTCCCGAAACGAAAGAAATGAAAAGCGCGGCGGAAAAGCAGAAGGAAGACAGAACGGCTTCTCTTGAAAAGACCATAAAGGAACAAAAAAGTGAAATTAACATTTTGAATAAAGATTTAGATACAAGCAAGTCCGAAATCGATAATCTGAATCAGAAAATCCGTTCGCTGAAACAGGAAGCTGAACAGCAGCAGAAAACGAAGACGGATGAAACGAAAAAAGACGCTTCGGATTCAGCCGGAAAAGATAAAATGATCAACATCTATAAAAGTATGGACAGCGGTAAAGCGGCAAGCATTATCGTAAAGCTGAAAGAAAAAGAAGCCCTCGATATTTTAAACGGATTAAGTAAAAAGCAGCTTGCTGAAATCTTGACGAAAATGACTCCTGAACAAGCGGCTAAATATACAGAAAAACTATCCGCTGACGGAAATAAGGAGTGATGTAAGTTGAAGCTGCTTGAATTAACGGGTAATCGTACGCAGACTGCGCAAAACAGCAATGTGAAGATGAATGTAAACAGCTTAGGTCTATTTCAGAACTGGCTCCTGTCGGAAATCACTTCTCCCCGGCAGCCCGGAGATGAAACAAAAACAAGTGACGCAGAGCTGAATGATGCCCTATCGAAAATCGGTGATTGGCTGAAAGCCGGCACGGAAGATAAAGAATTGCAGCTTAAACAGCTGCTTGAGGCGGTAAAAGCTCTTGAAGGAAAGCAGACGGCTGAAACAGCTCTTCCTTTATTGAAACAGCTTGCCGAATCCGTTGAAGACATGTTAGCGGGAAAACAGCATGGGGCGAAGCCTGAAACGAATGAGCCGGATTCTTCCGCAAAAGACGGGGATTCCGTCAAGGATGCGCTTGAGAAGGGCCTGCTTTTCATTCAAGAAGCCGTATCCCAGCTCTTCACATCTCAGCAGGAACTGCCGGACAGCACGCAGGCAAAGGCGGTTTACCAGGAAGGCGCCCGTTTATTAGAGGCATTGAAAAAACAAGGCGTTCCGGACCGCGTGATTCAAGACCTGCGGCAGACATTTTTTCCGAAAAACGAATCTGCATCTAAACTTTACTCCATGACAGCCGCTGAGCTGAAGAGCTTTCAAAGCGTCGCGGAGCAGCTTGCGGGCCTTTCTCAAAAGGGAACAAAGGAATGGGATATGGCTGAAACTGAGCTGAAAGCTTTTGTGTTATCTCAATCATCTGAATCATCCCAAGAGTCAGCCGGGAAAACGGAACAGCAAAACGGCGGCACGGTTTCTCACGCAAAGGCGCCTGACAGCAAATTGTCTGCACATATACTGTTTTCGGGAACGAGAAGCCTTGCCGGCATTCAGCAAGCGTCCGCAGGAGCTGAACAGCAGCCGGCAGAAAATAAACCGTTAACGGATCAGGTCATCAGCGGCTGGAAACAGATGAAATACACGCCTTTCGGGAAAACAACCGGAAGCTTTACGATTCGTCTTAATCCCGAGAACCTCGGATTTGTCACAATTAAGGTGACAAACGAAAACGGGATGTTTCAAAGCAAAATAATCGCATCCAGCCAGTCCGCGAAAGAGCTGCTGGAACAGCATCTTCCTCAGCTGAAACAGTCGCTTCCGAATATGTCGGTCCAGGTCGACCGTTTTACAGTCCCGCTTCAAGGCGGGGATCAGCAGCCTGTTTACGGGCAGACGGCCGATCACAATAAACAGCAGCATCAGGGACAGAGAGAGCAGAAGAACAAGCAGCAGTCAGGCGATTTCGGAGATATGCTGGAGGAGCTTTCTCTCAATGAAATGGAGGAAGAATAGGTGACATCAGTAAACTCGGATTATGCCGCGGCGGGCGCTTCAACCACTTCAAACGCGAAGAGCACCTCCGCAGTAAACAGCAGTACGAATTTAGGGAAAGACGAATTTCTGAAGATCTTAATGACACAGGTTCAAAACCAGGACCCGCTCAATCCGGTTGATGACAAAGAATTCATCAGCCAGATGGCGACATTTTCTTCATTGGAACAAATGATGAATATGAATACGACGATGACTAAATTTGTAGAAAATCAAGATCCGTTTACGATGTATGTGAACTGGATCGGCAAAAATGTCACATTCAGCGACAGCGACGGGAAGGATCAGACAAGCCCAGTCAATTCAGTCAAGCATTCAAACGGCAATTACGTGCTCGTGCTTGAAAACGGCAAAGAGGTCAGTCCGTGGAATGTCACGGCCGTCAGCGAAACATCTAAATAAAAAGAAACCCAGGGGGAATTTAACATGTTACGTTCATTATATTCCGGTATCAGCGGCATGAAAAACTTTCAGACAAAACTAGATGTAATCGGCAATAACATCGCCAATGTCAACACAGTGGGATTTAAGAAAAGCCGCGTTACATTTAAAGATATGATCAGCCAGACAGTCGCCGGCGGTTCAAACGTGACCAATTCAAAACAAATCGGCTTGGGTGCCGCGACTTCTTCCATTGATGTCGTTCATTCAACCGGCGCCCCGCAGGCTACACAGAATAAAACCGACCTAGCCATTGACGGAGACGGCTACTTTCAGATTAATACAGGTTCGGGAATCGTTTACACACGTGCGGGGAATTTCGGAAAGGACAATCAAGGCAACCTTGTTACGACTGACGGGTACTACCTTGAAAAAATCGGCGGCGGCAAAATCAATATTCCGACTGATGCGAAAGATTACAGCATCGGTGCAGACGGAACCGTTACATACACTGATGCAGGGGATGCGGTTCATGATGCCGGACAAATCGGTCTGGTCACGTTCCCTAACAGCGCCGGTCTGGAAAAAATCGGAGGCAACCTTTACAGAGAATCATTAAGTTCAGGAGCTGCTAGCGCAGTCACCACTCCGGGCGAAAACGGAACGGGTAAGCTTTTGGCAGGCTATCTTGAAATGTCAAACGTAGATCTGACAGATGAATTTACCGAAATGATCGTTGCTCAGCGCGGTTTCCAATCAAACTCAAAAATCATTACGACTTCAGATGAAATCCTTCAGGAGCTGGTTAATCTGAAACGGTAAGGAGGGAGGAGAGGCGGTTAGGCCGCTTCTCCGGATTGCATGATTCAAGTCACCCGTTTAAACGGCCAGCCTTTTACGCTGAACGCGCTGTTTATCGAACAGATTGAGTGCTTCCCCGACACGACGATTACACTGTCCAACGGCAAAAAGTTCGTAGTGAAAGAACCGGAAGAAGCAGTTCTCAAAAAAGTCATATCGTTTTACCATTGCATACAAATATTTTCACTGGATCAGGGAATAGAGGAAGAAGAATGAAGAAAAAATTAGTCATCATTTTGCTGATTATTTTAATTGTCATCGCCGGCCTCGGAACGGCAGCATATTTTGTCGTCAGCGGACATTCCGGCAAAGATAAAAAGCCGACAATTGACGAAGTCGTTGCAGCCACTGTGTCTGTCGACGATATCACGACAAACTTAAAGTCTGACAGCATCATCCGTATCGGCATCAAGCTTGAAACCGACTCGGCTAAAGCGAAGGAAGAACTTGAAAAACGCGATTTTCAGGTGAAAGACAACATCATTTCCATTTTAGCTGACACAAGCGCCGGAGAGATTGAGGGAGATAAAGGAAGAGAAGCGTTTAAACAATCATTAAAAGAGAAAGTAAACAGCTATCTCCAAGAAGGAAAAGTTCAGAAAGTGTACATTACCTCCTTTAATCTGCAATAAAAACAAATTTGACAGAATACGGAGGTGAAGAAAATGTCAGGAGAAGTTCTCTCCCAAAATGAAATAGACGCACTGCTTTCCGCCATTTCCACGGGTGAGGCGGATGCGGAAGAGCTGAAAAAGGAAGTTAAAGAGAAAAAAGTAAAGGTATATGATTTTAAACGGGCTCTCAGATTCTCGAAAGATCAGATACGCAGTTTAACCCGGATACATGATAACTTTGCGAGGCTTCTCACAACACACTTTTCCGCCAAGCTCAGAACGTATATTCATATATCCGTCAGCTCAGTTGACCAGGTGCCGTATGAAGAATTTATCCGTTCCATACCGAACATGACGATTTTAAATTTATTCGATGTTCATCCGATGGAAGGCAGAATCATGATGGAGGTTAATCCCACCATCGCATACGCAATGCTTGACCGCGTCATGGGAGGCATCGGCATCACTCATAACAAAGCTGACAGCCTTACGGAAATTGAAACGAATATTATTTCTAACTTATTTGAAAATGCACTGGGCAACTACAAAGAAGCTTGGCAATCGATTGCTGATATTGACCCTGAAATGACTGAATTTGAAGTGAATCCTCAGTTTGTACAGATGGTTTCCCCAAATGAAACAGTCGTTGTCATTTCTCTCAATACACAGATAGGTGAAATCAGCGGTGTCATTAATCTTTGTATTCCCCATGTCGTACTTGAGCCGATTATCCCTAAGCTTTCCGTACATTATTGGATGCAATCAGACCGGAATGAAGCGAAGCCCGAAGAAACGAAGCTGCTTGAAAAGCGCATCATGACGGCTCAAATTCCCGTTGTGGCTCTCTTGGGCGCTTCTGAACTGACAATAGAAGAATTTTTAAGTTTGGAAGTCGGGGACTGTATAACTCTGGACAAATCAGTGACTGATCCTCTTACTGTATTGGTCGGAAACAAACCGAAGTTTTTAGGGCAGGCCGGCCGGGTGAATCGAAGACAGGCAGTGCAAATTTTAGATCACGACATAAGAGGTGAACAAGATGAACAATAGATTATCTCAAGATGAAATCGATGCTCTTCTTAACGGCACAAGCAGTCAGTCAGAGGATACAGAACAGCCTCAAGAGGCGAACTTGTCTGAACTTGAGCGCGATGCGATCGGAGAAATCGGGAATATTTCGTTCGGCAGCTCGGCTACGGCGCTGTCCACTCTTTTAAATCAAAAAGTGGACATTACGACACCGAGTGTGACCGTCATTTCAAAAAGCAAAATCAGTGATGAATTTCCTCATCCGTATGTTGCCATTGAAGTGAACTACACAGAAGGCTTTGACGGCAGCAATTTGCTCGTCGTCGAACAAAGCGACGCGGCCATCATCGCGGATTTGATGATCGGCGGAGACGGCCGGGGCGCCGATCCGTCACTCGGTGAAATCCACCTGAGCGCCGTGCAGGAAGCAATGAATCAAATGATGGGCTCGGCTGCTACGTCAATGTCGACCGTATTCAGTAAAAAGATTGACATTTCTCCGCCAAGGGTTGAACTTCTGGATGTGACGGAAGAAAAAGGGACCGACAGAATACCTGAGGATGACCTGCTCGTAAAAGTGTCATTCCGTCTGAAAGTCGGCGAATTAATCGATTCGAGCATCATGCAGCTTTATCCGATTACGTTTGCGAAAGATCTGATCGCAGACCTGATGACTGCAGACCAGCATGAGTCAGAGGCCGCAGAAACCGCATCAGAACCACAGGAAACATACGAAACGCCGCAGCCGGAACCTGCCATGCAGCCGGAGCCGCAGGCAAAACCCGAGCTTCCGAAGAGACAGGGAACCGCAAAAAAAGCTGCTCCTGTTCAAGTCGCTCCGGTAGAATTCCAGGCGTTTGATCATAACGAAGCGGCGCAAGGATCAAGGAATAACCTTGATATGCTGATGGATATTCCGCTTTCCGTTACGGTTGAGCTCGGCAGAACGAAGAGAAGCGTCAAAGAAATCCTTGAACTTTCTGCGGGAAGCATTATTGAGCTTGACAAGCTGGCTGGTGAACCTGTTGACATCCTGGTCAACCAGCGGATCGTGGCAAAGGGCGAGGTCGTTGTCATAGAAGAAAACTTCGGCGTGAGAGTCACTGATATTTTAAGTCAGGCAGACCGCCTTAACAATTTAAAATAAGCGAACATAGAGGAGAGAAACAGATTATGGCACACAGAATTTTAATTGTAGACGATGCAGCATTTATGAGAATGATGATCAAGGATATTTTAGTGAAGAACGGTTTTGACGTTGTAGCTGAAGCTTCAGACGGAGCGCAGGCAGTCGAAAAATTCAAAGAGCATTCCCCCGACCTAGTGACAATGGATATTACAATGCCTGAAATGGACGGGATTACAGCTCTAAAGGAAATTAAACAGATCGATCCGCAGGCGAAAATCATCATGTGTTCGGCTATGGGCCAGCAGTCAATGGTTATTGACGCGATTCAGGCCGGCGCAAAAGACTTTATCGTGAAACCGTTCCAAGCGGACCGCGTGCTTGAAGCCATTAATAAAACATTAAGCTAAAGGGTGTACGACTGTTGAAAAAGAGTCATGGTTTACTAGCTTTGATTTGTTGTTTCGTTTTACTCAATGTACATCCGTTCCCTGCTTTTGCGGCGGAGTCTGATAATTCCACCGTCAACGAATGGTTTGACAAACAATCAACAAACAAAACAGAGAAAAAAAGCGATACATCGAAACAAACGGCTGATCAAGAGATAGGGGATGCTTCTGCATCTTCTGTCTCCGCTTTTGATTTTGTAAAGATGATCGGGGCGTTATTATTCGTCATTCTGCTGATCTATGGATTTGTCAAACTGATGAATAGAAGAAACCGTCTGCTGAAGCCGTTTCAATATGTAGAAAATATCGGCGGAACGTCAGTCGGCCAAAATCGTTCCGTGCAGCTGATTAAAGTGGGAAACAGCGTTCTCGTAGTCGGTGTGGGCGAAACGATACAGCTTTTAAAAGAAATTGAAGATGAAAAAGAGCGCGAGGCGATTCTGAGCCAATACGAAGAGTCGATGTCTTCAAAAGTGGAATGGACCAAGCTCGTAAATCCGCGTAAGGATGGAGAAAAAAAGCCGCAAACGATGCTTCCGTCGTTTTCAAAAGCGCTGAAAGAACAGCTGAACGAGCTGAAACAAAGCCGTTCTGAAGGAAAGAAGAAAGGCCCTTATCATCATGAATGAATTCGTTAATCTTTTTAATTCAAGCAGTCCGACCGAAGTCAGCTCCACTGTTAAATTACTGCTGCTTTTGACTGTCTTTTCAGTAGCGCCGGGGATTCTGATTTTGATGACCTGCTTTACGAGAATCGTCATCGTTCTGTCTTTTGTGAGAACCTCACTGGCGACGCAGAACATGCCTCCGAACCAGGTTTTAATCGGCCTTGCGCTGTTCTTGACGTTTTTTATTATGGCGCCGACTTTTTCAGAGATTAATAAGGAAGCCTTAACGCCGCTGATGGACAACAAAATCAGTCTCGATGAAGCATATACAAAAGCCGAGAAGCCGATTAAAGAGTATATGAGCAAGCATACAAGGCAGAAGGATCTGGCGCTGTTTATGAACTATGCCAAAATGAAAAAACCTGAATCGATTCAGGATATTCCTTTGACGACGATGGTGCCTGCTTATGCGATATCAGAACTCAAAACCGCTTTTCAAATGGGCTTTATGATTTTTATTCCGTTTTTAATTATCGATATGGTCGTGGCGAGCGTCTTAATGTCAATGGGAATGATGATGCTACCGCCGGTTATGATCTCTCTGCCCTTTAAAATATTGCTTTTCGTTTTGGTCGATGGATGGTATTTAATCGTGAAATCTTTGCTTGACAGCTTTTAGGGTAGGTGCTAATTGTGAGTTCAGAATTTGTAATTTCCATGGCGGAAAAAGCCGTATATGTAACACTAATGATCAGCGGGCCGCTGCTTGCGATCGCGCTGATCGTCGGTTTGCTCGTCAGTATCTTTCAAGCGACAACTCAAATCCAGGAACAGACGCTTGCGTTCATTCCGAAAATCGTGGCGGTGATGCTTGGACTGATCTTTTTCGGTCCTTGGATGCTGTCGACGATTCTTTCGTTCACAACTGATTTGTTCTCTCATCTGAACCGATTTGCAGGGTAGAATCAAATGAATTCCATCATTGATTTATTTCCCGCTTTTTTATTGGTCTTTATCAGAATCTCTGCTTTTTTTGTAACGGTGCCGGTGTTCGGACATCGGAATCTGCCGGCGGTTCACCGAATCGGCTTTGCTTTTTTTCTTTCGGTGATCTGCTTCAGCACGCTGAAACATGCGCCGGAAATAGAAATAGGGGAACAGTATATGCTGCTTGTCATAAAAGAGGCCGTTGTTGGCTTGAGCCTCGGGCTGATTGCTTTCATGATGATGACAGCCATTCAGATAGCGGGTTCCTTTATTGATTTTCAGATGGGCTTTTCCATCGCCAATGTCATTGATCCGCAATCAGGAACGCAAAGCCCGCTGATCGGACAATTCGTTTATACGCTGGCGCTGTTATTTATGCTCAGCGTAAACGCCCATTATCTTTTATTGGACGGGATTTATTACAGCTTTCAGTATATCCCGCTTGATCAGGCATTTCCGTCGTTTGGAAATGATCACTTTGGACTTTTTATCGCAAAAAGCTTCAATGCCATGTTCATTATCGCTTTTCAAATGTCTGCGCCGGTTGTGGCCAGTCTGTTTTTAGTTGATTTGGCGCTCGGTATTGTGGCGAGAACGGTGCCGCAGCTGAATGTTTTCGTTGTCGGGCTTCCTCTGAAAATAGCCGTGAGCTTTATTATGCTGATCGTTTGTATGGCGGTGATGTTTGTCGTCGTCCGCAACATCTTCAGCCTTACCGTTGAAACCATGCGGAATCTATTGGCATTGGTCGGTGTGACATGATGAGACTCAGACTGAATCTGCAATTCTTTGCCGGTGAAAAAACGGAGAAAGCCACTCCGAAAAAACGGAAGGATACAAGAAAGAAAGGACAGGTCGCGAAAAGTACGGATGTGAATACAGCCGTTTCTTTACTGATTATCTTTCTTTCGCTGATCGCGCTCGGTCCTTATATGCGGGACAGGCTGCTGTCCTTTATTAAAACGTTTTATACGAAATCGATATCATTACATCTGTCAGCATCTTCCGTGCATGAACTGTTCGTAGATACGGTGAAAGATATCAGCCTCATCCTCGCGCCGATTATGCTGGTCGCGCTTGTGGCAGGTGTCGTGAGCAATTACATGCAGGTGGGTTTTCTGTTTTCTGCGGAAGTTCTCAAGCCTGACTTGAATAAGCTCAGCCCGCTGAAAGGATTTAAGCGGATTTACAGCATGAGGGCGATTGTTGAACTGGTCAAATCCATTTTGAAGATTACTGTGGTCGGTTTTGCCGCCTTTATGGTGCTCTGGCTGCATTATGGCGATATTCTCCGCCTTCCGCTTTTAACACCTGCGGAAGTGCTCACTTTCGTTTCTAAGCTCACGCTTTGGATGGGGCTTGCGGGATCAGGGGCTCTAATGCTGCTGGCCGGGCTTGATTATTTATATCAGCGTTTTGACTATGAGAAAAATATCAGAATGTCAAAGCAGGATATAAAAGATGAATACAAAAAATCGGAGGGTGATCCGATTATCAAGTCCAAAATTAAGCAGAAGCAGCGGGAAATGGCGATGAGGCGGATGATGCAGGAAGTGCCGAAAGCGGATGTCATCATTACCAACCCGACCCATTATGCGATTGCTTTAAAATATGATGAAAAGAAAATGGACGCCCCTTACATTGTTGCCAAAGGGGTCGACCATCTTGCATTAAAAATCAGGCAGATCGCCAAAGAACACGATGTCATGACGATTGAAAACAGGCCGCTCGCGCGTGCGTTATATGATCAGGTTGACATTGACCAGGCTGTGCCGGAAGAGTTTTTTAAAGTCATTGCGGAAATTTTGGCTTATGTATATAAAACGAAACAAAAAGTATAGTGAATTTCAGATTCAAAAGGAGAGAAAAACAGCATGTCAACAAGAGATTTATCGGTTTTAATAAGTGTTGTCCTCATTGTGGCAATGCTGGTGATTCCATTCCCTCCATGGTTGTTAAGTATTTTGATCATCATTAATATCTCTCTTGCGTTGATCGTGCTTCTCACCACAATGAATATGCAAGAACCGCTGCAATTCTCGATATTCCCGTCATTGCTGCTGTTATTGACGCTGTTTCGGCTTGCGCTCAATGTGTCGACGACACGTTCGATTCTTTCTCACGGAGAAGGGGGAAAGGTTGTTGAGACATTCGGGAATTTCGTTGTCGGCGGAAATGTGCTGGTAGGGCTTGTTGTCTTCATTATCTTAATTATTATTCAGTTTATCGTCATTACAAAAGGCGCCGAGCGGGTATCGGAAGTGGCGGCGAGATTTACGCTCGATGCGATGCCCGGAAAGCAAATGAGTATTGACGCGGATTTAAATGCCGGCATGATTACGGAGCAGGATGCAAAGCACAGACGTGAAAAAGTCGCCCGGGAAGCGGATTTTTACGGTGCCATGGACGGTGCGAGCAAATTCGTCAAAGGGGATGCCATCGCGGGGATCATCATCGTGATGATCAATATTATTTTCGGAATCGTAATCGGCATGCTGCAGCAGGGGATGAGCATACAAGAAGCTGCGTCTCACTTTACAATGCTGACGGTCGGTGACGGTATCGTTTCTCAAATGCCGGCCTTGCTCATTTCAACGGCTACGGGGATTGTCGTGACGAGAGCGGCATCTGAAGGAAACCTCGGTCATGATATTACAGGCCAGCTGTTTGCTTATCCGAAGCTCTTGTATGTAGCCGCGGGAACTGTACTTTTGCTCGGTCTGCTTACACCGATCGGCATTCTGCTGACGGGGCCGATCGCCGGTCTGCTTGCATTCGGCGCTTATATGCTGTCCAAAGCGGATAAGCCGAGCGAAGAAGAGGAAGAAATTCTTGAAGAAGAGGCTCAGGCGGATGAACTGAAAAGCCCGGAAAGCGTTGTGCAGCTTTTACATATTGATCCGATTGAATTTGAGTTCGGATACGGACTCGTGCCGCTTGCAGACGCGGGGCAGGGCGGTGATCTTCTTGACCGCATCGTCATGATCAGACGTCAGCTTGCGCTTGAATTGGGACTTGTCATTCCGGTTGTGCGCATCAGGGATAACATCGCACTCCAGCCGAATGAATACAGATTGAAAATTAAAGGCAATGAAGTCGCTAAAGGAGAGCTCCTGCTGGATCATTATTTAGCGATGTCACCGACGCCTGAAGATGACGTCATTGAAGGAATTGAAACGATTGAACCGTCGTTCGGACTTCCCGCAAAATGGATCAGCGAAGCTGCAAAAGATGAAGCGGACATGCTGGGGTATACAGTTGTTGATCCGGCGTCAGTCGTATCTACGCATATTACAGAAAAAATTAAGCAGCATGCTCATGAACTGGTCGGCAGACAGGAAACAAAGCAGCTGATCGATCATCTGAAGGAAAATTATCCTGTGCTTGTTGAGGAAGTCACGCCGAACCCTCTTTCTGTCGGCGATATTCAAAAGGTGCTTGCCAAATTGCTGAGAGAAAAAGTTTCAATCAGAAACTTGGTGACCATTTTTGAAACTCTTGCCGATTACGGAAGATTAACGACAGATTCAGACCTTTTGACAGAATACGCGAGACAGTCGCTTGCCAAACAAATCACGGCACAATATGCGAGAGAGCATGAAACGCTGAAGGTCATCACATGCTCAGGCCGGGTGGAAAAAGCGATTGCAGACGGGGTTCAGCAGACTGAACAGGGCAATTACCTGTCACTCGACCCTGAGGTTTCGGACAGCATCATCCGTTCTGTCGCTAACGAGGCCGAGCAGCTTTCCATCCGTCAGGAGTCGGCGATTCTTCTTTGCTCGCCTGCTGTCAGAATGTATGTAAAACAGCTGTTAGAACGGTATTTCCCTGATCTTCCGGTTCTTTCTTATAATGAGCTGGAAGCAAATGTTGAAGTACAGAGCATTGGAGTGGTGGATATTTAATGAAAATAAAAAAATTTACAGCCGCTTCAATGCAGGATGCCGCGAAGCAAATCAAAAAGGAACTCGGCAATGATGCCGTTATTTTACATTCCAAACAAGTAAAGAAACGAAAATGGCTGGGGCTGCGGTCGCAGCAGGCCGTCGAAGTGATAGCGGTTTTAGATCGTGACGTCAGGGAAGCGAGAAAAACGCCGCCGGCTGCCGCTGAAGAAATGAAAAAGACGGAAACGGCGGAGAAAGCTGAGCCTGTTCAGCCGCCGCGCCTTCCGGATCAAAGTATTTCCGGCGAACTGGCGCATTTGAAAGAAGTGCTCCCTGAACCATTAAAAAAAGCCGAGAGACTATTGAAGCAAGCCGGGCTTCCTGATCATACGCAAAACGCCGTACTCAGTGAATTGCTCAGTTCTTCAATTGTTTCCGGAGATTTAACTGAAGATAATGTCAGCTCAAAGCTGCAGGATTTGTTAGTGAAAAAACTCCCTTCGACAGACAGGTGGCAGGAAGGGATTCAATCAAAATACGTCGTGCTTTTCGGTTCAACCGGGGCCGGCAAAACGACTACACTTGCGAAACTTGCGGCCTCATCAATGCTGACAGAGCATAAAAAAATTGCCTTTATGACGACGGATACTTACCGGATTGCCGCGGTCGAGCAGCTGAAGACATATGCGGAGCTGCTTCAGGCTCCTCTTGAAGTATGCTATTCAAAGGAAGAATGTCTGAAGGCACTGGAAAAATTCGCTGAATACGACCATGTTTTCATTGATACAGCCGGCAGAAACTTTAAAGAAGAGCAGTATATTACGGAATTACAAGAGATGATTCCGTTTGAATCAGGCTTACAATCCTTTCTCGTATTATCGGCATCTGCAAAATATGAAGATATGAAACAGGTGCTGAAACAGTTTTCCGGTGTGCCGGTCAATCAATTCATTTTCACGAAAACGGATGAAACCGCCTCACTCGGCTCCGTGTTTCAAGTGCTGTCGGAATCAAGAATCGGCGCCGCCTATTTGACAAATGGACAGGATGTGCCTGAAGACATCCTATCGGCTTCACCAAAAGAGTTTGTAAGGATGCTTTTGGCATGAAACCCGATCAGGCAGAGTCATTAAGAAGGAAAATGAGAGAGAGGCAAATGATCAAGCCGGAGCTTTATGAGAAAAAAGCGAAGACATTAGCCGTCATAAGCGGTAAAGGCGGCGTCGGAAAATCTAATTTAACATTAAACATGGCAGTTGCCCTGCAGGAAAAAGGAAAAAAAGCACTCATCATTGATCTTGACATCGGAATGGGCAACATTGATGTGCTGATCGGAGCTGCTTCTTCCCGCACCATTATTGATGTGATGGAGAATCGGCACGCGTTGGCTCAATCACTTTCCTCCGGTCCGAAAGGCCTTCGCTACATATCCGGAGGAACGGGGCTTGAGGCGTTCTATCAAGCAGACAGAGAGAAGTGGTCGGCTTTTATGAATGGTCTTTCCGCTGTATTAAGCGATTTTGATTACGTTCTGTTTGATATGGGAGCGGGACTTTCAAAAGAACAGCTGCCGTTTATTTTATCGGCGGAAGACATTCTCGCCGTGACAACGCCTGAGCCGACGGCCATTATGGATGCGTACAGCGCGATCAAACATCTTTTGCTCGCGGATGAACGGCTGACCGTAAACATTGCCGTCAATCGCGCCCGCGCCCAAAAACAGGCGCTGGACACGTACAACCGCCTTTCTCATGCGATCCACACGTTTTTAGGCGCGGAGGTGCGTTTCGCCGGCTCCATACCCGATGATCCGCTAGTAAGTCAAGCCGTCATTGACCAGGTGCCTTTTTTAATAAAAAGTC
Source organism: Bacillus sp. ZY-1-1 (assembly GCF_003047165.1). NCBI lineage: Bacteria > Bacillati > Bacillota > Bacilli > Caryophanales > Bacillaceae > Bacillus > Bacillus sp. ZY-1-1. Next base: position 2,283,653 of record NZ_CP027061.1, on the reverse strand, counting down.
CTCAAGCAAAAGCCAGCAGGTCCGTCCGTCTTCTGACGGATGTCTTGTTTCAAACGGAAGAAAACAAACCAAGAGAAGAGAAACCGGCATTTATTGAGAGATTATCTTCTTTTTTATTGAGGAGGACTTTACAGTGATTCGTGTGCTTGTCGTTGATGACTCAGCTTTTATGAGAAAGATGATTACCGATTTTCTGGCTGCGGAAGTGCAGATAGAAGTCATCGGGACAGCCAGAAACGGGGAAGAGGCGCTGAAGAAAATAGAGCTTCTCAAACCGGATGTTGTCACACTTGATATTGAAATGCCGGTCATGAACGGAACGGATACATTGCGGAAGATCATCAGCATATATAAACTTCCCGTCATCATGGTATCGAGCCAGACACAGCAAGGGAAGGACCGAACGATCAACTGCCTGGAGATGGGCGCTTTTGATTTTATCACCAAGCCTTCCGGAGCGATTTCACTTGATCTTTATAAAATTAAAGAGCAGCTGATTGAGAGGGTGATTGCAGCCGGGCTGTCCCGCGCCCAAAAACCTGAGGCGGCAGTGAAAGAGTCTTCTATCCCGGAACGTCCGGCTTTGGCGGGATTTGAAAGACCGAAAGCAAAATCCGCCAAGCAGGCCGTATTCATCGCGACCTCTACAGGCGGACCGCGGGCTCTGCAAAAGGTGGTTCCGAAACTGCCGAAGGATTTAAAGGCGCCTGTATTTGTCGTTCAGCACATGCCTGAAGGCTTCACCGCTTCACTTGCAGACAGACTCAACCATTTGTCAGATATTCAGGTCAAAGAAGCGGAAAACGGTGAAGAAGCGAAAGACGGATGGGTGTACATCGCGCCCGGCGGAAAAAATATGACGGTTGCAGAGGAAGGCGGAAGGCTCCGCATCATTCTTGATGTTCATGATACGGAAAGCCGGCATAAACCGTCAGCCGATTATTTGTTTCGGTCGGCAAGCCGTTTATCCGGTTACGAAAAGGTAGCCGTCATTATGACAGGCATGGGCAGCGACGGAACCGAGGGCGTAAAAGAAATGCTCAGAACAGGCGGCGTTAAAACGATTGCGGAATCGGACGAATCCTGTGTTGTGTTCGGAATGCCGAAGTCAGCGATAAAGGCGGGCCTCATTCATGAGATTAAACATGTGGAAGATATCGCGGCATCCATCACCGGATGTGTGAAAAAAGAGAGGGTGTGAATCAATTGGATATGAATCAATATTTAGATGTCTTTATTGATGAAAGTAAAGAGCACTTACAGACATGTAACGAAAAGCTGCTGCTGTTGGAAAAAGATCCGGCAGACCTTCAGCTTGTGCATGACATCTTCAGAGCTGCCCATACGCTGAAAGGCATGAGCGCAACGATGGGATATACAGATCTGGCGCATTTAACCCACCTGATGGAAAATGTGCTGGACGCCATCCGCAACGGAGAAATGCCCGTTACATCGGATTGGCTGGACGTGCTGTTTGAAGCGCTTGATCATCTTGAAGAGATGGTGCAGTCCATTATTGACGGAGGAGACGGCAAACGTGATATTTCTGAAGTAAGTGCGAAGCTCGACGTAAATGCGGCGCATGAGACTGCGGCTTCAGCCGAAACAGCAGAACCGCCGGCTTCAAAACAACAGACTTCAACTGAATGGAATTATGATGAGTTTGAACGGACTGTTATTGAAGAGGCGGAAGAGCAAGGATTCAGCCGCTATGAAATAACGGTTTCCCTGAATGAAAGCTGTATGCTCAAAGCCGTGCGCGTGTACATGATATTTGAAAAGCTGAATGAAGCCGGGGAAGTCGCAAAAACGATACCTGCCGCGGAAGTGCTTGAGACGGAAGATTTCGGAACGGATTTTCAGGTGTGTTTCTTGACAAAGCAGCCTGCTGAAGAAATTAAAGAACTCATCAGCGGCATTTCAGAAGTGGAGAATGTCGAAATTTCTGCCGGTGCGCCGTTAAAAACGGCCGAAAAACCGCAAGCAGCTGAACCGGTGAAGGAAACTCCGGTTAAAAAGGCTGAAAAACAGCCGAAACCGCAAGCGAAAACGGAAGAGCAGCCGAAGCATCACAGCGGCTCGAAAACGATTCGCGTCAACATTGAAAGACTGGATTCTTCAATGAACCTTTTTGAAGAACTTGTCATTGACCGCGGACGTCTTGAGCAGATCGCCAAAGAGCTTGACCACAATGAGCTGACTGAAACCGTTGAACGCCTGACCAGAATTTCGGGCGACCTTCAGTCTATTATTCTTAATATGCGGATGGTGCCGGTAGAAACCGTCTTTAACCGTTTCCCGAGAATGATCCGCCAGCTTCAAAAGGAATTAAACAAGAAAATCGAATTGTCCATCATCGGAGCTGAAACGGAGCTGGACCGCACGGTGATTGATGAAATCGGTGATCCGCTTGTCCATTTAATCAGAAACAGCATCGATCACGGCATTGAATCGCCTGAAGTGCGGGTGAATAAAGGAAAACCGGAATCGGGTCATGTCGTGCTTAAGGCATATCACAGCGGCAATCATGTCTTTATTGAGGTTGAAGATGACGGGGCCGGCCTGAACAGAAAGAAAATTCTTGAAAAAGCGCTCGAGCGGAGTGTAATCACCGAACGTGATGCTGAAACGCTTGAAGATAATGAGATTTACGAGCTTATTTTTGCTCCTGGCTTCTCGACTGCCGATCAAATTTCTGACATTTCAGGTCGGGGCGTCGGTCTGGATGTCGTAAAAAATAAACTCGAATCACTCGGCGGCTCTGTCAGTGTCAAATCCGCGGAAGGCCAAGGTTCTCTTTTCAGTATCCAGCTTCCGCTGACACTTTCAATTATATCCGTTCTTCTCATTAAACTGGAAGAAGAGACGTTTGCGATACCGATTTCTTCTATTATAGAGACGGCTGTTATTGATAAGAAAGATATCCTGCAGACGCATGACAGAGAAGTGATTGATTTCAGAGGACAAATCGTTCCGATCGTCTATCTCAAAAAAGAATTCGGCATTACGGATTCAAAACAGGATGCCGATCAGTTCCATGTAATCGTCGTGAAAAAGGGCGATAAATCCACTGCTTTTGTCGTGGACTCTTTTATCGGACAGCAGGAAGTCGTACTGAAATCACTCGGCGACTATTTGACGAACGTCTTTGCGATTTCCGGCGCTACGATTCTCGGAAACGGAGAAGTGGCGCTGATTATTGATTGCAATGCGCTGATCTACTAAAACGACACGAGGAGGTGCCCGCATGACTGCTGAAATCAAAACAGGTGAAAAAATGATTGTGTTTATGATAAACGGGAAAGAATACGCTATCTCAGTTTCCCAGGTGAAATCAATTGAAAAGTGGCAAAAACCGACGAGGGTCCCGGGTGTGGAATCGTATATCCGCGGCGTTATCAATCTGCGCGGAGTGATTACCCCGGTTCTTGATTTAAGAAAACGTCTGAACCAGCCTGAACAGGACATCACAGAAGAGACACGGATTATCATCATTTCTTACCGTGACGCCGATGTCGGATGGGTCGTGGATGAGGCCAATGACGTCATCACCGTGCATGAAAATGAAATTGAATCCGCGCCTGAAAGCCAGACAAAGGAAACGGATGTGTGGATTAAACAGATCGTCAAGCAAGATAACAGGCTCCTCAATATTATCGATGCGCATGCGGTGCTGGATAAAGGTGCTTCGGCATCTGCGTCCGGAGAGCCGAATGCTTAAAGGGGAAAAGACAACATGAGTAAGTTTGAAGCGATCAAAGAAGAGCAGATGGATATTTTGCGGGAAGTCGGAAATATCGGGGCGGGTCACTCGGCTTCTGCCATGGCTCAGCTGCTGAACAGAAAGATAGACATGGAAGTGCCGTTTGCGACTTTATTGACATTTGATGAGCTCGCTGATTTTTTCGGCGGGGCTGAAACGCCGGTCGCCAGTATCTTTTTAAGAATGGAAGGCGACATGACAGGCTCTATCTTTCTCATCATGCCTTTCCATCAGGCGGAACAGTTTATCAGAGAGCTGATCGGAAATCCGGATTTTGATATTGACCAGTTGGGCGAAGATCATTTGAGTTCTTCTGCTTTACATGAATTCGGCAATATTTTAGCAGGCTCCTATTTAACGGCATTGGCTGATTTGACAAAGCTTGAGATTTACCCGAGCGTGCCGGAAATCTCACTTGATATGTTCGGCGCGGTTATCAGTGAAGGACTGATGGAGCTCAGCCAAGTCGGAGAGCATGCCATTGTCGTGGATACTTCTATTTTTGACCAGGGCAGCCGGCAGGAGCTCAAAGCCCATATGTTTATGCTCCCGGACTATGATTCTTTTGAAAAGCTCTTCGTCTCATTGGGTGCGGCTTTATGAGCCGTGCGGAAGCCGCAGTCGTTAAAGTGGGGATTGCGGATGTTCAAGTCGCGCGTTATCCGGATAAAATCCGGACTTCGGGACTCGGTTCATGCGTGGGGCTGGTTTTATACGATAAAGACAAACAAACGGCAGGACTCGTTCACGTCATGCTGCCGGACTCCGGGTTATCAAAAACGGCGGAGCTCAACCGTGCAAAATACGCGGACACCGCCGTTAAGATGACAATTGATATGCTTTTGAAAGCCGGCTGCCGCAAGTTTGCCCTGAAGGCAAAACTCGCCGGGGGAGCGGAGATGTTTAAGTTTAAAATGACAAACGACCTGATGAAAATCGGCCCGAGGAATGTAGCGGCTATCAAAGAGCAGCTTTCATTGTATAACATTCCGGTCATCAGTGAAGATACGGGCGGCTCAAGCGGCCGGACGATTGAATTTGAGCCAAAGTCCTGCATGCTGCACATTCGAACTGTTAAACAAGGTGAAACAACGATTTAATAAAGGTATGAGGTAGGGGGATAACAATGCAATCCTTGAATTATGAAGATCAGGTGCTTTGGTCGCGCTGGAAAGAGTGGAAAGATCCTAAAGCCGGTGATGATTTAATGCGCCGTTACATGCCGCTGGTCACATATCATGTCGGCAGAATTTCCGTCGGACTGCCGAAATCGGTGCATAAAGACGATCTAATGAGCCTTGGTATGCTTGGTTTATATGATGCCCTAGAAAAATTTGACCCCGGCCGGGATTTAAAATTTGATACCTATGCCTCGTTTAGAATTCGCGGTGCAATCATCGACGGGCTGCGTAAAGAAGATTGGCTGCCCAGAACTTCACGGGAGAAGACAAAAAAAGTCGAAGCGGCAATCGAAAAACTTGAACAGCGCTACCTTCGGAATGTGACGCCTTCAGAGATCGCAGAAGAGCTGGGGATGACGGAGCAGGACGTAGTATCAACGATGAATGAAGGGTTTTTTGCCAATCTCTTATCAATTGATGAAAAGCTTCACGACCAGGATGACGGTGAGAATATTCAAGTGATGATCAGAGATGACAAAAATGTGCCGCCGGAAGAAAAAATCATGAAGGACGAGCTGATCGCTCAGCTTGCGGGCAAAATTCACGAGCTCTCTGAAAAAGAGCAGCTTGTCGTCAGTTTATTCTATAAAGAAGAACTGACTTTGACCGAAATCGGACAAGTCCTGAACCTTTCGACGTCGCGGATTTCACAGATTCATTCAAAGGCGCTGTTTAAATTAAAGCACCTGCTTGAAAAAGTAATTCAATAATGAACTCATGGTTAGCGAGTGAAAAACATGTCAACACTATTATGGCTTTTAAGCTTTGTGCTTCACGGCGTACTGCTTTATGCCGTCATTATTCTGTACACGAGGTTTTCAGCCCTCAAGGAGACGGAGCGCCAGCAGAAGAAGATTCTTGAAGAGACGGAAAACACCCTTGCAGCGTTTCTGCTTGAGCTGAAAGAAGAAAATGAAAGACTCGAAGACGCAAAAAGCCGGAATGATCAAGCGCCTGACGCAGAAGACGCCGAACCCCGGCCGGAACCGAAAAAAGAGCCTGATATTCCGGATCACATGGAAAAGCTCATCAATGCAACGGAACGGGCTGAAAGTGACGAAAACAACGGTGCGCATTCGTTTGAAGAACGTGTTTCAGAATTATATGAACAAGGGCTCACCCCTGCGGAAATCGCCAAACGGGTGCAGGGCGGAAAGACAGAAATCGAGCTGTTTTTAAAATTTCGCGGCAAAGCTGTAAAGGATTCTTGATTGTCGCATAAAGCTGTGTTATATTATGTCTTGGTGTTAAATACACACGCTTAACGATTTATGCAGAGGGTGCTGCAAACGGCAGTTCTGCACAAAAATGACCTAAGCGGAGGAAAAAAACCATTTTATTAGGAGGAAATCACATGTCAGTTATTTCTATGAAACAATTGCTTGAAGCTGGTGTTCACTTCGGCCACCAAACACGCCGCTGGAACCCAAAAATGAAGCGTTACATTTTCACGGAGCGTAACGGAATCTACATCATTGACCTTCAAAAAACAGTGAAAAAAGTAGAGGAAGCTTACAACTTCACGAAAAACCTTGCTGCTGAAGGCGGAAAAATCCTTTTCGTCGGCACAAAAAAACAAGCTCAGGATTCTGTTAAAGAAGAAGCTGTACGCTCTGGCATGTACTATGTCAACCAACGCTGGTTGGGCGGTACACTGACAAACTTCGAAACAATCCAAAAACGCATTAAGCGTCTGAAAGACATCGAGAAAATGCAAGAAAACGGTACATTTGAAGTACTTCCGAAAAAAGAAGTTGTTCAATTGAAAAAAGAATTAGAGCGTCTTGAAAAATTCCTCGGCGGAATTAAAGACATGAAGGATCTTCCTGATGCATTATTCATCATCGATCCTCGCAAAGAGCGCATCGCTGTTGCGGAAGCTCGCAAATTGAACATTCCTATCATCGGAATCGTAGATACAAACTGTGATCCTGATGAAATTGATGTCGTAATCCCTGCAAACGATGACGCAATCCGCGCTGTCAAACTTCTTACTTCTAAAATGGCAGATGCCATTCTTGAAGCGAAGCAAGGCGAAGAAGAAGCGGAAGCTGCTGAAGAGACTGCACCTGAAACAGAAACGACAACTGCGTAACCTAATCAAAAGGTGATAAGAGGGACTGCCTTTTATCACCTTTTTTCAAGAAAAATGTATCTATACATATCTTGTTTACACATATAAGGAGGAATTCAAATGGCTATTACTGCACAGCAGGTAAAAGAACTGCGTCAAAAAACAGGCGCTGGTATGATGGACTGTAAAAAAGCATTGACTGAAACTGACGGAGATATGGACAAAGCAATCGACCTTCTGAGAGAAAAAGGAATTGCGAAAGCGGCTAAAAAAGCTGACCGTATCGCTGCTGAAGGTTCTACTCTTATTAAAACTGACGGCAACAAAGGCGTTATCTTAGAAGTAAACTCTGAAACTGATTTCGTTGCGAAAAACGAAGGCTTCAAAGAGCTTCTGAACACGCTTGCTGACCACCTTCTTGCAAACGCTCCTGCTGATCTTGAAGAAGCGATGGGTCAAAAGATGGAAAACGGTTCTACTGTTGAAGAATACATCACAAGCAACGTTGCTAAAATCGGAGAGAAAATCACTCTTCGCCGTTTTGCTGTTCTTACAAAAGAAGACAGCGAAGCGTTCGGTGCTTACCTTCACATGGGAGGCCGCATCGGCGTATTATCCGTTCTTAGCGGAACAACTGACGAAGATCTTGCAAAAGACATCGCGATGCATGTTGCAGCGGTAAATCCTCGTTATATTTCCCGCGACCAAGTGTCTGAAGAAGAAGCAAACCATGAGCGTCAGATCCTGACTCAGCAAGCTCTTCAAGAAGGCAAACCGGAAAACATCGTAGCTAAAATGGTTGAAGGCCGTCTGAACAAATTCTTCGAAGAAATTTGCTTATTAGACCAAGCTTTCGTTAAAAACCCAGACGAAAAAGTGAAACAAGTTGTGGCTGCGAAAAACGCATCTGTTAAAACTTACGTCCGCTACGAAGTTGGAGAAGGCATTGAAAAACGCCAAGAAAACTTTGCTGAAGAAGTTATGAACCAAGTGAAAAAATAATGGCGGAAAGCCTTGGCGAATCTTTCGCGGCTTTTCAGGCAGTATAGGGGACACTACTTGTGTTCCCTATTTTTAAAACTATATTTACAAACCTTTTTTTCTCTTGCATAATAGGAAACGGCAATGTTTACACTTGGAGGTTATTATGGAAAAACCAAAATACAATCGTATCGTTTTAAAGCTTAGCGGAGAAGCATTGGCAGGAGAGCAGGGAAACGGCATTAATCCGACTGTTATCCAATCCATCGCTAAACAGGTAAAAGAAATCGCTGAGCTTGACGTCGAAGTGGCCGTAGTTGTAGGCGGCGGCAACTTATGGCGCGGAAAAACAGGCAGTGACTTAGGAATGGACCGTGCGACGGCCGATTATATGGGCATGCTTGCTACTGTCATGAACTCACTTGCCCTGCAGGACAGCCTGGAAACGCTCGGAATTCAGTCCAGAGTGCAGACATCAATTGAAATGCGTCAGGTCGCTGAGCCTTACATCAGAAGAAAAGCCATCCGCCACCTGGAGAAAAAACGCGTTGTGATTTTTGCCGCGGGAACAGGAAACCCTTATTTCTCTACGGACACAACCGCAGCGCTGCGTGCCGCTGAAATCGAAGCGGATGTGATTTTAATGGCGAAAAATAATGTCGACGGTGTGTATAATGCCGATCCGAGAAAAGATGAGTCAGCTGTTAAATACGAAAAATTATCTTATCTCGATGTGTTAAAAGACGGGCTGGAAGTCATGGATTCTACGGCTTCTTCACTATGTATGGATAATGATATTCCGCTGATCGTCTTTTCTATTATGGAAGAAGGAAATATTAAGCGTGCCGTAATCGGCGAATCAATCGGAACGATCGTAAGGGGGAAATAACGTTGTCAAACGAAGTATTAACACAAACAAAAGAACGCATGGAAAAAGCGGTTGCTGCTTATTCACGTGAATTGGCGTCAGTCCGCGCGGGACGTGCCAACCCATCTCTATTGGATAAAGTGACAGTAGAATACTACGGTGCCCAAACACCTTTAAACCAGCTGTCTTCCATCAATGTGCCTGAAGCGCGTATGCTTGTTGTCACACCGTATGACAAAACGGCAATCGGCGATATTGAAAAAGCGATCCTGAAAGCTGACCTTGGCGTAACTCCGACAAGTGACGGCACAATTATTCGCATCGCGATCCCGGCTCTGACGGAAGAAAGACGTAAAGAACTTGTCAAAGTCGTGAAAAAATACGCGGAAGAAGCGAAAGTAGCAGTCCGTAATGTCCGCCGTGACAGCAACGACGACCTCAAAAAACTTGAGAAAAACGGGGACATTACAGAAGACGAGCTTCGTGCTTCCAGTGAAGACGTTCAAAAGCTGACAGATGAATATGTGTCAAAAATTGACAGCGTCACGAAAGACAAAGAAAAAGAAATCATGGAAGTTTAATGAAAAACTATGTACAATAGATAATGTGAAAAGACCCTCTCATGTTTACAGGGGGTTTTTTTGTTAATACTGTTGATTACATTGATCATCAGCAACGCAACCTTTTTGGGTGACGGAGGAATCTCATGCTCAACATACTCAAAAATTGGAAGAATCAGCAGAATGCGGCTTCCAACTTAGAACGGTATACAAAAGAAGACATACTGAAGGGTGAAATTCCCGCACACATTGCCATTATTATGGACGGAAACGGACGCTGGGCGAAGAAGCGCTCACTCCCGCGGATTGCCGGACATCATGAAGGAATGAAAGTGGTAAAAAGGGTGACAAAGCTCGCAAATCAGCTCGGCGTTAAAGTTCTGACTCTTTATGCGTTTTCAACGGAGAATTGGAAGCGACCGAAGATGGAAGTCGACTTTTTGATGAAGCTTCCGGAAGAGTTCCTGAATACGTATCTTCCTGAATTGATAGAGGAAAATGTACAGGTGAAAATTATCGGAGATGAATCCGCGCTCCCTTCTCATACGTACAGGGCGATTGAGAAGGCCGTAAAAGATACAGAACAAAATGACGGGCTGATTCTCAATTTCGCTTTGAACTACGGCGGACGCACGGAAATCGTCAATGCGGCAAAAGCATTGGCCGAACAGGTGAAAAGCGGCACGCTGAATATCGAAGACATTGATGAAGCCCTCTTTTCCGGGCATTTAATGACAGAATCAATCCAGGACCCGGAACTGCTCATCAGAACGAGCGGAGAAATCAGACTGAGCAACTTTATGCTTTGGCAGGTGGCTTACAGTGAATTTGTTTTTACAGATGTCCTGTGGCCCGATTTTAAAGAAGATCACTTTCTGCAGGCAGTGGGAGAATTTCAGCAGCGGGGCCGGAGGTTTGGCGGAATTTAGAGGATGGTGGAAATGAAACAAAGATTGTTAACAGGTGTTCTGGCAGCGGCACTATTTTTATTTTTGGTTATTTTCGGAGGATTGCCGTTCACCGTATTTGTTTACGTGATGGGAAGTATAGCGCTTTTTGAGCTTTTGCGGATGAAAAAGCTCAGATTTTTTTCTTTTCCGGGTCTGATCAGCTTCTTGTTGTTATGGCTGTATATGATGCCGGACAAATATCATTTTTTCGATGCGAAAATGGAAGTAACGATTTTCGCCGTATTGATTCTGCTCAGCTATACGGTGCTCGTGAAAAACACCTTTACGTTTGACGAAGTCGGGTTTATCGTTCTCGCGACGGTATATATCGGACTGTGTTTTCATTATTTTATTGAAATCAGAAACATTGAAACAAACGGGCTTTTGTATATCTTTTATGCCTGCGTTGTCATATGGTCAACGGACTCAGGCGCATATTTCGTCGGAAAGTCGCTCGGGAAGCGGAAGCTGTGGCCCGAAATCAGTCCCAACAAAACAGTGGAAGGGTTTCTCGGCGGTATTGTCATCGCCCTTATTTTTACGGCTGTTTTTCAGCTGTTTGCACACCTTCCGATTTCATATCCGGTTCTTTTGGTCATCACGCTTGTTCTGTCTGTGTTCGGACAGATCGGGGATTTGGTTGAATCAGCGCTTAAGCGGCACTATGATGTGAAGGATTCGGGGAAAATCCTTCCCGGGCACGGCGGCATTTTAGACCGATTTGACAGCTTTTTGTTTGTCATGCCGTTCTTATACTTTCTGCTTGCGCTTTTTTCATGAGAAAGGCTAATATGAAAATAAGACCGATCTGGACGCATAGAATGGGAGTGGCATTTTGAAGAATATTTGTCTTTTAGGAGCAACAGGATCAATCGGGGAGCAGACGTTAGACGTATTGCGCATGCATCAAGATCAGTTCCGTCTCGTCTCGATGACTTTCGGTAAAAACGCCGAGAAAGCGATCCCGTTGATCAGAACGTTTCAGCCGAAATATGTAGCAGTCGGCGACATGGATACATATCAAAAAGTGAAAGAAGCGTCTTTTTCGCATGAATGTCAAATCGGCATCGGAGAAGAAGGCCTGATTGAAGCGGCAGTCATGGACGAAGTGGATATCGTGGTCAATGCGCTGCTTGGAAGCGTCGGTTTAATCCCGACTTTGAAAGCGATTGAACAGAAAAAAACAATTGCGCTTGCAAATAAGGAAACTCTCGTCACTGCCGGGCATATAGTGAAAGGACACGCAAAACGATACGGTGTTCCTCTTCTTCCGGTTGACAGCGAACATTCCGCTATTTTTCAGGCGCTGCAAGGCGAACAGAGCAAAAATATCGAGCGCCTGATCATTACGGCATCCGGCGGCAGTTTCAGGGATAAAACGCGGCAGGAGCTTGAGTCTGTAACGATTGCCGACGCCCTTAATCACCCGAACTGGTCGATGGGTGCAAAGATTACGATTGACTCGGCTACAATGATGAATAAAGGGCTTGAAGTCATTGAAGCGCATTGGCTTTTTGACATTCCGTATGAACAGATTGACGTTGTATTACATAAAGAGAGCATCATTCATTCGATGGTTGAATTTCACGACAGAAGCGTCATCGCCCAGCTCGGAAATCCGGACATGAGGGTGCCGATTCAATACGCGCTGACATATCCGGACCGGCTGCCTCTGCCTGAAACAAAAAGGCTTGAATTATGGGAGATCGGAAGCCTTCATTTTGCTAAAGCTGACTTTGAAAGGTTCCGCTGCTTACAATTTGCCTTTGAATCAGGTAAAATAGGGGGAACGATGCCGACGGTTTTAAATGCGGCCAACGAAGAAGCCGTTGCCGCTTTTCTTGCCGGACGGATTTCATTCTTATCGATTGAGGACCTGATTGAAAAAGCATTGGACCGCCACAGCGTAATTCAGGATCCGAGTCTTGCGGATATCCAAGAAGTGGACAAAGACACCCGGGGATACGTTAATTCAATACTCACATAAGGTGGTATGTTCGTGAATACAGTTATCGCGTTTATTATTATTTTCGGAACGCTCGTTTTTTTCCATGAGCTCGGGCATTTATTGCTCGCCCAAAGAGCGGGAATCCTTTGCCGTGAATTTGCGATCGGCTTCGGCCCTAAAATCTTTTCATTTAAAAAGAATGAAACCGTGTATACGATCAGACTCCTTCCGGTCGGAGGGTTCGTCCGCATGGCCGGTGAAGACCCGGAGATGATCGAAGTCAAACCCGGTTATACCGTCGGGCTTCTTTTTAATAAAGATGACGAAGTGGAAAAAGTCATCATTAATCAAAAGGAAAAATATCCCGACGCTTTAATTATCGAGGTGGAGACGGCTGATCTTGAGCACGAAATGAAGATTACCGGGTACGAGCAGGGGAAAGAAGATGAACTGGCGGGCTTTACTGTCAGTCAGACCTCTTTTTTTATCGTAGACGGAGAAGAAGTGCAGATTGCGCCTTACAATCGACAATTCGGGTCTAAACCCGTATGGAAGCGGATTAAGGCGATTGCTGCCGGTCCGATTATGAACTTCATCTTAGCGTATGTCATTCTCGTCATGCTCGGATTCATTCAAGGCGTGCCTTCAAATCAGCCTGAGCTCGGGAAGCTGACAGACAATGGACGCGCAGCTGCTGCAGGTTTAAAAGAAGGCGACTATATCCAGAGCATTAACGGTGAAAAAATGAGGTCATGGACCGACATCGTGACAGCGGTAAAAGAAAATCCCGGGAAAAAAATCGATGTCGCCGTCAAACGGGATGGCAAATCGTTTCATATCTCGGTTACACCTGAAGCTGTAAAAGATGAAAATAAAAAAACAATCGGCCGCTTCGGCTCTTATGCGCCGACTGAAAAAGGCGCGCTTGCAGCGATTGCTTACGGCGCGACATCTACCGTTGATGTCACAAAAGCGATCCTGACCAATCTGAGCAAACTTGTGACAGGCCAGTTTAAGCTTGATATGCTTTCGGGTCCTGTCGGCATTTATGATATGACGGATCAAGTTGCAAAAACCGGTATTATCAACCTATTCCAGTTTGCGGCGTTTTTAAGCATCAACCTGGGAATCGTCAACCTGCTGCCGATACCGGCGCTTGACGGCGGACGGCTGCTGTTTTTATTCATTGAAGCAATCCGCGGCAAGCCGATAAACCGTGACAAGGAAGCATTTGTCGTATTTATCGGCGTAGCTTTCTTAATGCTTCTTATGCTGGTTGTCACATGGAACGATATCCAGCGTTTATTCTTATAATTGACTAGTAAAAAATCAGAGGTGCGAAGACATGAGACAAAGTTTGACGCTTATTCCGACCCTGAGAGAAGTGCCGGCTGATGCTGAAGCAAAAAGCCATAAGCTTCTGCTGAGAGCGGGATTTATCAGACAAAATACGAGCGGGGTTTACAGCTACATGCCCCTGGCTTACAGGGTCATTCAAAACATTCAGAAGATCGTGCGTGAAGAAATGGAAAAAATCAACGCGGTGGAAATGCTGATGCCGGCCCTTCAGCAGGCTGAAACATGGCAGGAATCAGGCAGATGGTATACGTACGGGCCTGAATTAATGCGTCTGAAAGACCGCCACGGCCGTGAATTTGCTTTAGGCGCGACACATGAAGAAGTCATTACTTCTCTCGTGCGTGATGAGGTGAAATCTTATAAGCGTCTGCCGCTCACTCTTTACCAGATCCAGTCTAAATTCAGAGATGAAAAACGCCCGCGTTTCGGGTTATTGCGCGGACGCGAATTCATCATGAAAGATGCGTATTCTTTCCATGCTTCTGAAGAAAGTCTGGAGGAAACGTACCAAAACATGTACGGCGCATACAGCAGCATTTTCGCACGCTGTGAATTAAACGTCCGTCCCGTTATTGCCGACTCGGGCGCGATGGGCGGAAAAGACACGCATGAATTTATGGCTCTTTCTGAAATAGGGGAAGATACCATCGCTTATTCCGATGGATCCTCTTACGCAGCCAATACGGAAATGGCGGAAGTTGTCATGAACAGCGAGCCGTCAGATGAAACACCCGAGGCATTGGAGAAAATTGATACGCCGAATGTCAAAAGCATTGAAGAGCTCGCTTCGTTCTTGCAGATCGAGCCGAGCGCCTGCATCAAATCAATGCTGTTTAAAGCGGATGACCGATTTGTTCTTGTGTTAGTAAGAGGCGATCATGAGGTCAATGACGTGAAAGTGAAAAACCTTCTGAACGCGGAAGTGGTTGAGCTTGCGTCTCATGAAGAAGTAGCGGAGAAACTTGGCACGGAGCCGGGATTTGCGGGGCCGATCGGCGCTGCCGGCGACATTGAGATTTATGCCGACCAAGCCGTGAAAGTTATGGTAAACGCCGTTTGCGGCGCGAATGAAAAAGACCGTCATTACCGAAACGTAAACATCGAACGTGACGCGTCTGTAAAAGCGTATGCCGATCTTCGAATCATTCAGGAAGGCGATCCGTCACCTGACGGAAAAGGCACGATCCGTTTCGCTGAAGGGATTGAGGTCGGACAAGTCTTTAAACTCGGCACGCGTTACTCTGAAGCGATGAATGCGACATACCTTGATGAAAACGGGCGTGCGCAGCCGATGCTGATGGGATGTTACGGAATCGGCGTGTCCAGAACGCTTTCTGCCATCGCTGAACAGCATCACGACGAAAAAGGCTTGATCTGGCCGAAGAGCGTTGCTCCGTATGATCTTCATATTTTGGCGCTGAATATGAAAAATGAAGCGCAAAAAGAGCTTGCTGAACAGCTTTACGGCAAATTCCAGGCGGAAGGTTATGAGGTATTATACGATGACCGCGCTGAACGCGCAGGCGTGAAGTTTGCTGATTCTGATCTGATCGGCCTTCCGATCCGCATCACTGTCGGAAAACGTGCCGACGAAGGCATCGTAGAAGTGAAAATCCGCAAAACCGGTGAATCTGCCGAAGTTTCAGTGGAAGAGCTTTCTGAATTTATTAAGACGAAGTAATCACCATAACGAATCGTACAAAATCATGTTAAAATAGAGAAAAAAGAAGGTACCTCATCACCTGCGGAGGTACCTTCACTTATGATGTTTTAAGGGAGGGATACTGTCTGAATGGAACAGTTATCAGTAAACAGAAGACAGTTTCAGATTCTTCTGCAGCAGCTTAATATGACAGATGATACCTTCATGACATACTTTGAAGACGGAGAGATTGATAAACTGACAATCCATAAAGCAGAAAAAGCCTGGCATTTCCAATTTCGCTTTAAGGCTCTTTTGCCGTATCAAATATATGATTCATTCATGATGAGGTTAACACAATCGTTTGCTCACATCGCCCGTGTCACATCGTCTGTTCAGGTCATCGATCCTACAGTGACAGAGGAGCTTGTACAGGATTATTGGACACGCTGTATTGAAGAGCTTGAAGGAACCTCGCCGCCGATGGTGGCTCTTTTGAATCAGCAGAAGCCGAAGCTCAAGGGAAACAAACTGATCGTGAAAACAAAAACAGATACAGAAGCATCGGCGCTCAAAAATAAATACAGCGCACTGATTCAGCACAGCTATCGCCAATTCGGATTTCCGGAACTGCAGCTGGATACCGAAATTTTCGTATCTGACCAAGAAGTCCAGAAATTCCGCGAGCAAAAGCTTGCTGAAGATCAGGAGCGGGCGATGCAGGCGCTTATCGAAATGGAGAAGAAGGAAAAAGAGGGCGATGAGGATCAAGCGCCGTCCGGCCCGCTTGTCATCGGCTATCAAATTAAAGAGAACGAAGAAATCCGGACGCTTGACAGCATCATGGATGAAGAAAGAAGAATCACGGTGCAGGGGTTTGTGTTTGATGCTGAAACACGCGAGCTGAAAAGCGGACGCACGCTCTGCATTTTCAAAATCACGGACTATACAAACAGTATTTTAGTAAAAATGTTCGCCAGAGAAAAAGAAGACGCCGCTTTGATGAAAACGCTGAAAAAAGGCATGTGGGTGAAGGCGCGGGGAAGCATTCAAAACGATACATTCGTCAGAGACCTCGTCATGATTGCAAATGACGTGAATGAAATAAAAGCCAAAACCCGTGAAGACACCGCTCCTGAAGGCGAAAAACGGGTTGAGCTTCATCTGCATTCTCCGATGAGCCAAATGGATGCTATAACGGGCATCGGAAAGCTTGTCGAACAGGCGAAAAAATGGGGACATGAAGCGATTGCGTTAACTGATCATGCCGTTGTGCAGTCTTTCCCGGATGCCTATTCCGCCGCGAAAAAACACGGCATTAAAATGATTTACGGAATGGAAGCCAATATCGTGGATGACGGTGTTCCGATCGCATACAATCCAGCTCACCGTCTTTTGGAAGAAGACACATACGTCGTCTTTGACGTTGAAACGACAGGTCTGTCCGCAGTGTATGACACCATCATTGAGCTTGCCGCAGTCAAAATAAGAGGCGGAGAAATCATCGATAAATTCGAAGCGTTCGCCAATCCGCACCATCCGCTGTCAGCAACGACGATAGAGCTTACCGGGATTACGGATGACATGGTCCGCGACGCTCCCGATGTCGTTGACGTCGTCCGGGATTTTAAAGAATGGATCGGCGATGACGTGCTTGTGGCTCATAACGCCAGCTTTGATATGGGATTTTTAAATGTGGCGTACAAGCGTCTACTGAAAACGGAAAAAGCGAAAAATCCAGTCATTGATACGCTGGAACTCGCGCGTTTCCTGTATCCTGAGTTTAAAAATCACCGCTTAAATACGTTATGTAAGAAGTTTGATATCGAATTAACCCAGCATCACCGAGCGGTCTTTGACGCTGAAGCAACGGGTTACCTGCTGTTGAAAATGCTCAAAGATGCCGCTGAAAAAGACATTTTTTATCATGATCAGCTGAATGAGAATATGGGACAATCCAATGCTTATCAAAGATCAAGGCCTTATCACGCTACATTGCTTGCCGTAAATGAGACCGGCCTTAAAAATCTGTTTAAGCTCGTGTCCATTTCTCATATTCAATATTTCTACAGAGTGCCGCGCATTCCGAGGTCGCAGCTTAATAAATACAGAGAAGGTCTGTTAATCGGCTCTGCCTGTGACAGGGGAGAGGTCTTTGAAGGCATGATGCAAAAATCACCTGAAGAGGTTGAAGATATCGCATCATTCTATGATTATCTTGAAGTGCAGCCGCCGGAAGTATACAGACACCTTCTGCAGCTTGAGCTCGTCCGGGATGAAAAAGCGCTGAAAGAAATCATCGCCAACATCACGAAGCTCGGGGAAAAATTGAATAAGCCGGTCGTTGCCACCGGAAATGTTCACTATTTAAACGATGAGGACAAAATTTACCGGAAGATCTTAATATCTTCCCAAGGCGGCGCCAACCCGTTAAACCGGCACGAACTGCCTAAAGTGCACTTCAGAACGACAGATGAAATGCTGGATGCTTTCTCCTTTCTCGGTGCGGAAAAAGCGAAAGAAATCGTGGTTGACAATACGCAGAAAGTCGCTTCGATGATCGATGAGATCAAACCGATCAAAGACGATCTGTACACGCCGAAAATTGACGGAGCCGATGAAGAAATCCGTGAAATGAGCTATCAGCGCGCCAGAAGCATTTACGGTGAAGAGCTTCCTGAAATTGTGGAAGCGAGAATAGAAAAAGAATTAAAAAGCATCATCGGTCATGGATTCGCCGTTATTTATCTCATCTCCCATAAGCTTGTAAAACGGTCTCTGGATGACGGTTATCTCGTCGGCTCCCGGGGGTCCGTCGGTTCATCGCTTGTGGCGACCTTAACGGAAATCACTGAAGTGAATCCGCTCGCTCCGCACTATGTGTGCCCGAGCTGCCGATATTCCGAATTCTTTAATGACGGATCAGTCGGTTCCGGTTTTGACCTTCCGGATAAAAGCTGCCCGTCTTGCGGCACACCTTTGAAAAAGGACGGACATGATATCCCGTTTGAAACGTTCTTAGGCTTTAAAGGTGACAAAGTACCCGATATCGACTTGAACTTCTCAGGTGAGTATCAGCCCCATGCTCATAACTACACGAAAGTGCTGTTCGGTGAAGATAATGTTTACCGCGCGGGAACGATCGGCACCGTTGCGGAAAAGACGGCTTACGGATATGTGAAAGGCTATGCGGGTGATCATAACCTACACATGCGCGGCGCGGAGATCGACCGTCTGGTGCAGGGCTGCACCGGCGTTAAGAGAACGACCGGCCAGCACCCGGGGGGGATTATCGTTGTCCCGGATTACATGGATATTTACGATTTTTCCCCGATACAATTCCCGGCAGATGCGACGGGGTCTGAATGGAAAACGACTCATTTTGACTTCCACTCCATTCATGACAACCTGCTGAAGCTTGATATATTGGGGCACGATGATCCGACAGTCATCCGGATGCTCCAGGATTTAAGCGGAATTGATCCGAAGACGATTCCGACAGATGATCCGGAAGTTATGAAGATTTTCCAAGGCACAGAATCGCTCGGCGTCACTGAAGAGCAGATCGGCTGTAAAACGGGGACGCTCGGCATTCCTGAATTCGGGACGCGATTTGTGCGGCAGATGCTTGAGGATACGAAGCCGACGACGTTCTCCGAGCTTGTCCAGATTTCCGGGCTTTCCCACGGCACGGACGTATGGCTCGGCAACGCGCAGGAACTGATACACAACAATACGTGTGAACTGAGCGAAGTGATCGGCTGCCGTGATGACATTATGGTTTACTTGATTTATCAGGGCCTTGAGCCTTCACTGGCCTTTAAAATCATGGAATTCGTGCGTAAAGGCAAAGGCCTGACGCCGGAATGGGAAGAAGAAATGAAAAAGAACAATGTGCCGAACTGGTATATTGATTCATGCAAAAAAATCAAATACATGTTCCCGAAAGCCCACGCCGCCGCATACGTGCTGATGGCGGTGCGGATTGCCTATTTTAAAGTGCATCACGCGCTTTTATATTATGCTGCGTACTTTACCGTCCGCGCAGATGACTTTGACATTGATACAATGATTAAAGGCTCAACCGCCATCAGAGCGGTGATGGATGATATCAGCTCTAAAGGGCTTGATGCTTCGCCGAAGGAGAAAAACCTCCTTACCGTGTTAGAGCTTGCGCTTGAAATGTGTGAGCGCGGCTATTCCTTCCAGAAGGTCGATCTATACCGTTCGAGCGCTTCGGAATTTATCATTGACGGCAACAGTCTCATCCCGCCGTTCAACTCAATTCCGGGACTCGGAACCAACGCCGCTCTCAATATTGTGAAAGCGCGGGAAGAAGGGGAGTTCCTTTCAAAAGAGGACCTTCAAAAACGAGGAAAAGTGTCAAAAACCATTTTAGAGTATTTAGATCGTCACGGCTGTCTTGAGTCGCTTCCGGACCAAAATCAGCTGTCGCTGTTTTAAGCTTTGTGCACAGCCTCCGAGCGGAGTTTGATTTGCATTAAATATATGGTTATGGTATAGTTTTATTGGAAATGCTAACGATTACCGAGGCAAAGAGTGGGGAAACCCGCTCTTTTGTATTGAACAGGCAATTTTGCCTCGACATGTCCATCGTTTTCTCAATGCCCCTGCTCTTTAGAAGCAGGGTTTTTATGCAGAGGAACGGCTGATATGATATCGACAGCACAAGGAGGAAAAACATGAGCAAAAAAGTGACTGATACCGTTCAAGGAATGGCTCAGCCCATACTGGATGACCTTCAGCTTGAACTCGTAGACATTGAATTTGTCAAAGAGGGTCAAAACTGGTTCCTTCGCGTGTTTATTGATTCCGATAACGGTGTTGATATTGAGGAGTGCGCCAAAGTCAGCGAAGCGTTAAGCGAAAAGCTGGATGAGGCCGATCCGATCACTCAGAACTACTTTCTTGAAGTATCTTCTCCTGGAGCCGAGCGTCCATTAAAGAAAAAAGCCGACTTCGAAAAATCACTGGGCAAAAATGTGTACATGAAAACGTACGAACCGATTGACGGTTTAAAAGTGTTTGAAGGCAAATTGGCTGAATTTGATGGACAAACTGTTACAATAGAGATGACGGTCAAAACAAGAAAGAAACGGGTCAATATTCCGTATGAAAAAATAGCTAACGCAAGATTAGCTGTAACATTTTAATGAATGAAGTATTAGTGTTTAAGGGGGGAGACCGCTAACATGAGCAGTGAACTATTAGATGCTCTCACTATTCTTGAAAAAGAAAAAGGCATCAGTAAAGACATTATCATCGAAGCAATTGAAGCTGCCTTAATTTCCGCGTATAAGCGAAATTTTAACCAGGCGCAAAACGTACGGGTCGATCTGAACCGTGAGACGGGCACGATCCGCGTGTTCGCAAGAAAGGATGTCGTAGACGAGGTATACGATTCAAGACTTGAAATCTCGCTTGACGACGCTCAGCACATCCATCCGAACTACCTTGTCGGAGATGTCGTTGAAATAGAAGTAACGCCGAAAGACTTCGGCCGCATTGCTGCGCAGACGGCGAAACAAGTGGTGACGCAGCGTGTCCGTGAAGCTGAGCGCGGCGTGATTTACTCAGAATTTATCGATCGTGAAGAAGACATCATGACGGGAATTGTACAGCGCTTAGACAGCAAGTTTATTTACGTGTCTCTCGGCAAGATTGAAGCGCTGCTGCCCGTCAATGAACAAATGCCGAATGAGAGCTATAAACCGCACGATCGGATTAAAGTATTTATCACAAAAGTCGAAAAAACGACAAAAGGGCCGCAGATCTATGTATCAAGAACGCATCCTGGCCTGTTGAAGCGTCTTTTTGAAATCGAAGTGCCGGAAATTTATGACGGAACGGTCGAACTGAAATCCGTTGCCAGAGAAGCGGGCGACCGCTCTAAAATCTCCGTCCGCACTGATGACCCTGACGTTGATCCGGTCGGTTCATGCGTCGGTCCTAAAGGCCAGCGGGTGCAGGCGATCGTCAATGAACTGAAAGGCGAAAAAATTGATATCGTCAACTGGTCTGATGATCCGGTTGAATTTGTTGCCAATGCGCTCAGCCCGTCTAAAGTGCTGGATGTCATCGTCAGCGAAGAAGAAAAAGCCACGACTGTCATCGTTCCTGATTACCAGCTTTCTCTGGCAATCGGAAAAAGAGGGCAAAACGCCCGCTTAGCCGCGAAACTGACAGGCTGGAAAATCGATATCAAAAGTGAAACGGATGCAAGAGACCTTGGCATCTATCCGAGAGAGCATGAAGAAGATGACGATTTAGAGCCGCTCTTTATGGAGCCTGAAACAGCCGAATCGGATGAATAAGAGGTGACTTTAGGTGAATAAGCGAAAAAAAATTCCTCTGCGCAAATGCGTGGTAACGGGGGAAATGAAGCCTAAAAAGGAACTGATCCGAATTGTCCGTTCTAAAGAAGGAGAGATTTCAGTCGATCCGACCGGAAAGAAGAACGGGCGGGGTGCCTATATCACCCTTGAGAAAGAATGCATCTTAGCTGCGAAAAAGAAAAACACATTGCAAAATCAATTTCAATCACAAATCGATGACCAGATTTTCGAAGAATTGCTGGAACTGGCGGAAAAGGTGAAAAAATAACATGTCTGGAATGGAATGGTTTCCCTTGCTGGGTCTGGCCAATCGAGCTCGTAAGGTCGTGTCGGGCGAGGACTTGGTTATAAAAGAAATTAGAAATGCGCGTGCAAAACTTGTTCTGCTGACAGAAGATGCATCTGCGAATACTGCAAAAAAAGTATCCGATAAATGCAATTATTATAAAGTGCCTTATAAAAAAGTCGAAAGCCGCGCGGATCTCGGCCGCTCTATCGGCAAGGAATCACGTGTCGTTGTCGCCGTCACTGACCAAGGTTTTGCGAATAAGCTGATCAGCTTGCTCGATTAATATTTTTGGGGGTGAACGAATGGCTAAAATGAGAGTTTACGAATATGCAAAAGCCATCAATGTTTCAAGCAAGGAAATTTTGACTGCGCTGAAAAACATGGATATAGTAGTAAATAACCATATGGCAATGCTTGAAGAAAAGACCATTAAGCAGCTTGATGCGAAATTTAAAAAAGGCGGCGCCGGCGTTACATCTCAGAAGCCTGCGGAAACGAACAAAAACAAGCCGCAAGGGATTAATCAGCAGCCTGCTGGGAATCAACCAAACAAAATTCGAGACGGAAAGAAGAATGACGTGCAGAATAATCAATTTAACAAAAACAAGAAGAATAACAACAACAACAAAAACAAAAACAAACGCAATCATAACAACAAAAATCAGTATCAGCAAAAACCGCTGAAGCCGAAAAAAGAGCTTCCTGAGAAAATTACGTTTTCCGGCTCTTTAACAGTCGGGGCCTTAGCCGAAGAACTTGGCAAAGAACCGTCTGAACTCATTAAAAAACTGATGCTTCTGGGTGTAATGGCTACCATTAACCAGGAGCTTGACAAAGACACAATCGAACTGATCGCATCTGAATACGGTGTGGAAACAGAAGAAGTGATTGTGCTCGAAGAAACTGAGCTTGAAAAATATGAAGAGGCTGACAAAGAAGAAGATCTTCAAATCCGTCCGCCTGTCGTGACGATCATGGGCCACGTTGACCACGGGAAAACGACCCTCCTTGACAGCATCAGAAAAACAAAGGTTGTTGAAGGTGAAGCCGGCGGAATCACCCAGCATATCGGGGCGTACCAGATCGAAGAAAACGGCAAAAAAATCACGTTCTTAGATACTCCGGGACACGCGGCGTTCACAACAATGCGTGCGCGCGGTGCGGAAGTAACTGATATTACCATTTTAGTCGTAGCGGCTGATGACGGCGTTATGCCGCAAACAGTCGAAGCCATCAACCATGCGAAAGCGGCTGAGGTTCCGATTATCGTTGCCGTGAATAAAGTGGATAAAGAAAGCGCGAACCCTGACCGTGTCATGCAGGAGCTGACTGAATACGGACTCGTTCCTGAAGCATGGGGAGGAGAAACGATTTTCGTTCCTCTGTCCGCTCTTACAGGCAAGGGAATTGACGAGCTTGTCGAAATGATTCTGCTTGTCAGTGAAGTGGAAGAGCTGAAAGCCAATCCGAACCGTCAGGCAAAAGGAACGGTTATTGAAGCTGAGCTCGATAAAGGAAGAGGTTCTGTCGCAACACTTCTCGTTCAAACGGGAACATTGCATGTCGGAGATCCGATCGTTGTCGGAAATACATTCGGCCGCGTGCGGGCCATGGTCAATGATCTCGGCCGCCGCGTGAAAACAGCCGGACCGTCCACACCTGTAGAAATCACGGGCTTAAACGACGTACCGCAGGCTGGCGATCAATTCCTCGTCTTTAAAGATGAAAAAACAGCCCGTTCTGTCGGTGAAGCACGCGCTTCCAAGCAACTGGAAGAACAGCGCAGCGACAAAGCGAAGCTGAGCCTCGATGATCTGTTTGAACAAATTAAACAAGGCGATGTTAAAGACATCAATTTAATCGTAAAAGCTGACGTTCAAGGTTCAGCCGAGGCGTTAACAGCCGCTCTTCAAAAAATTGAAGTAGAAGGCGTAAAAGTGAAAATCATTCACACAGGCGTCGGTGCGATTACGGAATCAGACATCATTCTCGCATCTGCTTCAAATGCAATTGTTATCGGGTTTAATGTGCGCCCAGACGGAAATGCTAAGAGCACGGCTGAAGCTGAAAATGTAGATATCCGTCTTCACCGTATCATTTACAAAGTCATCGAAGAAATTGAAGCGGCGATGAAAGGAATGCTTGATCCTGAGTACGAAGAAAAAGTCATCGGTCAGGTTGAAGTGCGCCAAACATTCAAAGTGTCGAAAATCGGCACGATTGCCGGCGGATATGTAACAGACGGCCACATTACACGTGACAGCGGACTCCGCCTGATCCGTGACGGCGTGGTCATCTTCGAAGGGGAAGTAGACGTTCTGAAACGCTTCAAAGATGATGTGAAAGAAGTTTCACAAGGATATGAATGTGGTATAACGATTAAGAAATACAATGACATTCGCGAAGGCGACGTCCTTGAAGCGTATGTCATGCAGGAAATCGAAAGAAAGTGATCGGATTTGCGGAATGTGAATGCATCATTTATGATGCGGGATCATTAAAGGAGAAACGAGCCGTTCTGAAGCGGATTATAACGAGGGTTCAGAATAAGTTCAACGTGTCGGCCGCAGAAATCGGCTATCAGGACACTTGGCAGCGGACCAGCTTCGGAATCGCCGTCGTCTCTTCCTCTCACGTTCAGGCGGAAAAGGAGATCCAGCGCGTACTCGCGTTTATTGACTCCTTTCCCGAGATAGAACGGACGATCACTAGAACAGAGTGGTTTTAACTTAGAGGTGATTGAATTGAGTATGAGAGCAAACCGTGTCGGCGAGCAGATGAAAAAAGAGCTCGGGGATATTATCAGCCGAAAGCTGAAAGACCCGAGAATCGGATTTCTCACTGTAACAGACGTACGTGTTTCAGGTGATTTACAAATAGCGAAGGTGTATATCTCCGTTCTCGGCGGAGAGAAAAAGAAAGAGGAGGCGCTGAAAGGGCTTGAGAAAGCGAAAGGATTTATCCGTTCCGAAATCGGCAGCCGAATCAGACTCCGCAAAACGCCTGAGCTTGAATTTGAATTTGATGAATCAATTGAGTACGGCAATCGTATTGAAACATTGATTCACGAACTGCATTCAGATAAACCGTCTGAATAACGGGAAAGAGGATGGGCGAGTGTCGTCTGTCCTCTTTTCTGCGTTTTACGGGATACAATTGATAACAAAGGAGCGAAAGACAGATGGTTAACGGAGTTCTCCTTTTACATAAACCGGTCGGCATGACTTCTCACGACTGTGTAATGAAAATAAGAAAACTGTTAAAAACAAAGAAAGTCGGGCATACGGGAACCCTTGATCCGGAAGTGTCAGGCGTACTGCCGATCTGCGTCGGACGGGCTACAAAGATCGTTGAGTACGTCACCGACAAGTCAAAAACGTACGATGCTGAGATCACTCTCGGTTTCTCCACATCGACCGAAGATCAGACTGGAGAAACGGTCAGCGTAAAGCCTGTCAGGGAGCCGCTGGAAGAAGCGGATATCAAAGCCGTTTTAGACAAATTGAAGGGACCGCAGGAGCAAGTGCCGCCGATGTATTCCGCGGTAAAGGTCAACGGGAAAAAGCTTTATGAATACGCCAGAGCGGGTATTGAAGTGGAGCGGCCGAAGCGGAATATCACGATTGAAGATATCGCGCTCACTTCCCCTGTCACTTATAACGAAGACACAGCATCATTCCGCTTTACAGTCACGTGCTCAAAAGGCACTTACGTCAGAACGTTGGCGGTGACAATCGGTGAAAAACTCGGCTATCCCGCGCATATGTCGCATCTCATCCGCACTGCTTCGGGCGATTTCAGCCTTGATGAATGTTTCACGTTTGAGGAACTTGAACAGCAGGTTTCGGACGGAACGGTTGCAGAGCATGCCGTGCCGATCGATAGAGCGCTCAATCATTTGCCGAAATGGGTCATAAGTGATACATTAGCTAAGAAAGCTGAAAACGGGTCGGTGTTTGACATCCCGGCGGAATTTTCTGCAATGACAGCTGACGCCCGTATAGCGGTCTGTACTGAAGACGGAGAATGTGTGGCCATTTATATGCCGCATCCTTCAAAAAAAGGACTGCTGAAACCGGCTAAAGTGCTCATGCAAAAAAGCGAACAATAAGAAAAAAGGTGACCGTTCTGTGAAGACGATACATATTTCTCATCCGCATCATTTACAAAAAGAAGAGCAGCCGGCGTCTGTCATGGCGCTCGGCTACTTTGACGGCGTTCATTTGGGACACCGGAAAGTAATCGGAACAGCCAGACAAATTGCCGAAGAAAAAGGCCTGTCGCTGGCCGTTATGACGTTTCATCCACACCCTTCCCATGTGTTGGGTAGGGACAAAGAGCCAAAGGATCTGATTACGCCGCTTGAAGATAAAATCAGCCAGATCGGGCGTTTAGGCGCTGATGTGCTGTATGTCGTAAAGTTTGATGAAGCGTTTGCGTCTCTGTCTCCAAAACAGTTTGCCGAGGAGTATATTTTAGGGTTGAACGCGCGGCACGCTGTGGGAGGCTTCGATTTTACGTACGGAAAATACGGAAAAGGCACGATGGAGACGCTGTCGGACGATTTAAACGGCAAGGCCGGATGCACGACTGTCGAGAAACAGACCGAGCAGGACAGAAAGATCAGCTCCACTTATATCCGGTCAGCGCTCCAGGATGGTGACGTTGAACTTGCGCACACTCTTCTCGGTCAGCCGTATTTTATCCGGGGCACTGTGATTCACGGAGACAAGAGAGGCCGCACCATCGGTTTTCCGACCGCGAATATCGGCCTGCACAACAGCTATATCGTGCCGCCGACAGGCGTGTATGCAGTGAAAGCCGAAATAAAAGGCGAGGTGTATGAAGGCGTCTGCAACATCGGCTACAAACCGACCTTTTATGAAAAGCGTCCCGATCAGCCGTCAATTGAAGTTCATTTGTTTAATTTTCAACAGGATGTATACGGAGAAGACGTTAAAATCGAGTGGTACAAACGAATCCGAAGCGAACGGAAGTTTAACGGCATCGATGAACTGACGGCTCAGATCGGGAAAGACAAACAAGAAGCGATCCGTTTTTTCAGCAAATAACGGAAAAAACATCAAAAGTACACAAATTTTATTCTAAAAGATTTGCATATGGGCGCGATTTTTAGTATCATATGTTTCGTAGTCTTAAAACCATTGCTTGGCAATCCGAAGTCACCGACGGTTGCTAGGTAACTGGGGCTAATTATGATATGGAGGTGAAACAGGATGGCAATTACTCAAGAGCGTAAAAATCAACTCATCAGCGAGTTCAAAACACACGAATCTGATACTGGTTCTCCAGAAGTTCAGATCGCTATCCTAACAGACTCAATTAACAACTTGAACGAGCATTTGCGTACTCACAAGAAAGATCACCACTCACGTCGCGGTCTTCTTAAAATGGTAGGTAAACGTCGTAATCTTCTTACGTATCTGCGTAATAAAGACGTAACTCGTTACCGTGAGTTAATTAACAAACTAGGCTTACGTCGATAATCGTAAAAAGCGGGAGGATTCCCGCTTTTTTATCGTATTAAAGCGAAAAAAATAATAATAAAAAAACAATGAAATCCTTTTACATACTACTTTGACATTGATATGTTCAATTCATTTCGTTCATAATAGGAGTAATTGATTATTTCACACATTAAGAGAGGAGCTCGTAATCGAATGGGACAAGAGAAACATGTCTTTACCATAGATTGGGCCGGCAGACAGCTTACAGTAGAAGCCGGCCAGCTTGCCAAACAGGCAAACGGCGCTGTCATGGTCCGCTACGGCGATACTGCAGTGCTCAGCACAGCAACCGCATCAAAAGAACCGAAACCGCTAGATTTTTTCCCGCTTACCGTTAACTATGAAGAAAGATTATACGCAGTAGGTAAAATTCCGGGCGGTTTTATTAAAAGAGAAGGCCGTCCAAGTGAAAAGGCCGTTTTAGCCAGCCGTCTGATCGACCGTCCGATCCGCCCGCTTTTCGCAGACGGATTCCGTAACGAAGTACAGGTCATCAGCATTGTCATGAGTGTTGATCAGGACTGCTCATCTGAAATGGCTGCAATGTTCGGTTCATCACTCGCTCTTTGCGTTTCCGATATCCCGTTTGAAGGCCCGATCGCGGGTGTGACGGTAGGCCGCATTGACGGGAAATTCGTCATCAATCCGACGGTTGACCAGCTTGAAAAAAGTGATATCAACCTCATCGTTGCAGGCACAAAAGATGCCATCAACATGGTGGAAGCCGGAGCGGATGAAGTTCCTGAAGAAATCATGCTTGAGGCGATTATGTTCGGTCACGAAGAAATCAAGCGCCTGATCGCATTCCAAGAAGAAATCGTCGCAGCAGTCGGCAAAGAGAAAACAGAGATCGAACTGTATGAAATTGACGAAGAGCTCAGCGCAAAAGTAAAAAGCCTTGCGGAGCCGGATCTTCTCAGCGCCATTCAGGTTCACGAAAAACATGCTCGCGAAGACGCGATCAATGAAGTGAAAAATGCAGTTGTCGCGAAATTCGAAGAAGAAGAGCATGATGAAGATACAATTAAAAAAGTGAAACAGACACTGTCTAAACTCGTGAAAAACGAAGTGCGCCGTTTGATCACAGAAGAAAAAGTCCGTCCGGACGGCCGCGGCGTTGATCAAATCCGCCCGCTTTCTTCAGAAGTCGGTCTTCTGCCGAGAACGCACGGATCCGGGCTGTTTACGAGAGGACAGACGCAGGCGCTCAGCGTTTGTACATTAGGCGCCCTTGGAGACGTTCAGATTCTTGACGGTTTAGGCGTGGAAGAGTCAAAACGCTTTATGCATCATTATAACTTCCCGCAGTTCAGCGTAGGGGAGACAGGCCCGATGCGCGGACCGGGACGCCGTGAGATCGGTCACGGTGCTCTTGGAGAGCGTGCGCTTGAGCCGGTCATTCCGAATGAAAAAGACTTCCCGTATACGGTCCGCCTCGTATCTGAAGTGCTTGAATCAAACGGTTCCACTTCACAGGCCAGCATCTGCGCAAGTACGCTTGCCATGATGGACGCAGGTGTTCCGATTAAAGCCCCTGTTGCAGGTATCGCGATGGGACTTGTGAAATCAGGCGAGTACTATACAGTATTGACGGATATTCAAGGGATGGAAGACGCCCTCGGTGACATGGACTTTAAAGTAGCCGGCACGGAAAAAGGCGTGACAGCGCTGCAAATGGACATTAAAATTGAAGGCCTTTCAAGAGAAATTCTTGAAGAAGCGCTTCAGCAGGCGAAAAAAGGAAGAATGGAAATCTTGGACAGCATGCTCAGCACGCTTGGTGAATCAAGAAAAGAACTTTCTCAATATGCGCCGAAAATTTTAACGATGACCATTAATCCGGATAAAATCCGTGACGTTATCGGACCGAGCGGTAAACAAATCAACAAAATCATTGAAGATACCGGTGTTAAAATTGACATTGAACAAGACGGCACCATCTTTATTTCTTCTACTGATGAAAGCAGCAACCAAAAAGCGAAAAAAATCATCGAAGATCTTGTCAGAGAAGTCGAAGTCGGCCAGCTTTACCTCGGTAAAGTGAAACGGATTGAGAAATTCGGCGCTTTCGTTGAAATCTTCAGCGGAAAAGACGGTCTCGTTCACATCTCTGAACTAGCGCTCGAACGGGTCGGCAAGGTTGAGGATGTTGTGAAAATCGGTGACGAAATCCTTGTGAAGGTAACTGAAATTGACAAACAGGGACGAGTAAATCTGTCGCGTAAAGCAGTGCTGCGCGAAGAGAAAGAAAAAGAACAGGAACAACAACAATCTTAAATGAAAACCTAACAAGGAGCCTGGGAGACCCGGCTTCTTTATTTTGAGAAAGACAACAGACGGGTTCTACCTTGTCCTCCTCATACATAATGTGTGATGAGGGGGGAAGGACATGTTGAAAAAATTCGTGCCGTTTGCCGTTTTTTTATTTCTTTTTTTTGTTTCGTTTGAAATGTTAAAAAACCCGTATACAGTTGATTACATAGACGCAATGAAAAAAGACGCGGTAACTGTGTCAGCATCAAAAGATCCGCTCTATGAAGAATTACTGCAAAAAGCGTCAGAGTATGAAGTGAAGCCGCAAGACGCGCGGATTGATAAAATATGGAAGAGTATACCGGGATATAACGGTTTAAAAGTCAATGTGGAAAAATCCTATAAACAAATGAAAAAGGACGGAGAATTTCACGAAGACGACCTTGTCTATGAGCAGGTAAAGCCGAAAGTCCATCTTGATTCTCTCGCGCCCGAACCCATTTATAAAGGAAATCCCGACAAACCGATGGTCGCTTTCCTGATAAATGTCGCCTGGGGAAATGAATACGTGGAGCAAATGCTGCCTATTCTGAAGCAGCACCAGGTCAAAGCAACTTTCTTTCTTGAAGGGAAATGGCTGAAAAACAATCAGGAACTGGGGAAAAAAATAGCGGCAGACGGACATGAAATCGGAAATCATTCATACAATCACCCTGATATGAGCAAACTGACTTCAGGAAGCATTTCCGAACAGCTTGACAAAACCAATGCACAAATCAGCGAGACGCTCGGCATGAAGCCGAAATGGTTTGCGCCGCCAAGCGGCAGCTTCAGAAAAGCCGTGGTCGACCTTGCGGCGGAAAAAGGAATGGGCACCATCATGTGGACCGTTGACACCATTGACTGGCAAAAACCGTCTCCCGCTGTTTTACAAACAAGGGTGTTGAGCAAAATACATAACGGAGCCATGATTTTAATGCATCCGACTGATCCGACTGCGAAAAGCCTGGATACACTGATTGCAAAAATCAAAGAAAAAGGCTACGCGCTCGGCTCAGTGTCTGACTTAATGGATGAAAACAGGCTGATGAAGTAGCAGGCGGCAGTTGCCTGTCTTTGAATAGGAGGAACAGACTTGATAAAACGCTATACATGCCAAAACGGTGTAAGAGTTGTGCTTGAAAATAATCCAACGGTGCGGTCTGTGGCAATCGGCGTCTGGATCGGGACGGGATCACGTCATGAAACGCCGGAGACAAACGGTATTTCGCACTTTCTTGAGCATATGTTTTTTAAAGGAACAAATACCAGGTCCGCACGTGAAATCGCAGAATCCTTCGATCGGATAGGCGGCCAAGTGAATGCCTTCACTTCAAAAGAATATACGTGCTATTACGCCAAAGTGCTGGATGAGCATGCAAACTACGCACTTGATGTGCTGGCTGATATGTTCTTTCATTCTGCTTTTGACGAAGATGAGCTCAAAAAAGAAAAGAACGTCGTATATGAAGAAATCAAAATGTATGAAGATGCGCCGGATGACATTGTCCACGATCTGCTGAGCAAAGCGACATACGGCAATCATTCGCTCGGATACCCGATTCTCGGGACGGAGGAAACGCTTTCGTCGTTTAACGGCGATTCTCTCAGACAGCATATGGATGACTTTTACACGCCGGACCGCGTCGTCATTTCTGTCGCCGGAAATGTAACGGAACAATTCATTAAAGACGTGGAGAAATGGTTCGGTACATACGAAGCGAAGGGCAAAGCAAGCGGCATCAGCGAGCCTGAGTTTCATTATGAAAAGCTGACCAGAAAAAAAGACACCGAACAGGCGCATCTCTGTCTCGGTTTCAAAGGCCTGAAAGTCGGAGATCCGGACATTTACGATTTGATCGTCTTAAACAACGTGCTTGGCGGAAGCATGAGCAGCCGTCTTTTCCAGGATGTGCGCGAAGATAAAGGACTGGCCTATTCTGTATACAGCTATCACAGTTCCTATGAAGACAGCGGTATGCTGACGATTTACGGAGGCACCGGCGCGAATCAGCTCGGACTTCTGTCTGAAACCATTCAGGAAACGTTATCGGTTCTAAAACGTGACGGTATCACTCCAAAAGAGCTGGAAAACAGCAAAGAGCAAATGAAGGGGAGCTTAATGCTCAGCTTAGAAAGCACAAACAGCAAAATGAGCCGGAACGGGAAAAACGAACTCCTGCTCGGAAAGCATAAGACCATGGATGAAATTATCGCTGAATTAAATGCGGTCAGCCTGGAAAGCGTCAACGGCCTCAGCCGCCGCTTATTTACGGATGATTACGCACTATCGCTCATCAGCCCGACCGGCAATATACCGGCCTCGTCTTAAGCTGCAAAGCAGTCTGCCTCTATACGGGGCAGGCATTTTTTTTTGCTCCGGGTCATATAGTACAAGGGGGTGGCTATCATGAGGCTCAGTGAACTGTCAGGTAAAGAAATTGTGGACATTAAACGGGCAGAGCGGCTCGGCGTGCTCGGCCAGACCGATTTGGAAATTAATGAACAGGACGGACAAATTACCGCGCTGTTGATACCGACGGTAAAATGGTTCGGATTGCGAAAACAAGGCCACGACATCCGCGTCCCCTGGAACCATATCCAAAAAATCGGGTCAGACATGATCATTTTAGACGTTCCGGGGGAGATCACGCCTCCCGAAGAGTAGATCTTATTCATTTTTTGCAAGCACCGGCTCATACAGCCGGTGCTTTTTTTATGAAAAAGACGCTGTACATTCACCGCCCTTTCTCTTTGCACATACGATGAAGAGGAGGATGACACTTAAAAGATCCAGTAACTGTAAAGAAGGTGAACGTTTCAGATGTTAACCGGATTAACAATTGCGATCATTGGTGGTGACGCAAGACAGCTTGAGATTATAAGAAAGCTGACAGAACAGCATGCCGATATTTATCTTGCAGGGTTTGACCAATTGGATGATGGTTTTACAGGAACCGTCAAATGCAAAATTGATGAGATTCCCTTTCAAAAAATAGACAGTATCATCCTGCCTGTATCGGCAACGACCGGAGAAGGCGTTGTTTCCACGGTTTTTTCAAATGAAGAAGTGGTATTAAAGCAGAGCTATCTTGAGCGGACACCGGAGCATTGCGTCATTTATTCAGGCATCTCCAACGCGTATCTTGAGGGGATCGCCAGCGAAGCCGGCCGTAAGCTTGTGAAATTATTTGAGCGGGACGACATCGCGATATTCAACTCGATTCCCACTGTTGAAGGAACAATCATGATGGCGATTCAGCATACGGATTATACCATTCACGGATCAAATGTCGCCGTTCTCGGCATGGGGCGCACCGGTATGACGATCGCCCGGACGTTTGCAGCGTTAGGGGCGAAAGTAAAAGTGGGCGCGCGGAGTTCGGCTCATTTAGCCCGTATATCGGAAATGGGGCTTTCTCCTTTTCAACTTGAAGAGCTTACTGAACATGTAAATGATATTGATATCTGCATTAACACCGTACCGAGCTTGATTCTGAATCAAAGCGTTTTATCGCGCATGACGCCGAAGACCTTGATTTTGGATTTAGCATCCCGTCCGGGCGGAACGGATTTCAAATATGCTGAAAAACAAGGCATTAAAGCGCTGCTTGCTCCGGGTCTTCCGGGAATTGTGGCCCCGAAAACAGCCGGACAGATTATTGCGAACGTATTGAGCAAGCTTTTGGCAGACTTAAAGAAAGAGGGGAAATAGCCATGTCTCTGAAAGGGAAAAGAATCGGATTCGGATTAACCGGCTCGCATTGCACATATGAGGAAGTTTTTCCGCAAATAGAGGCGCTTATCAGTCAAGGAGCTGAAGTCCGGCCGGTCGTGACGTCAACCGTTCAATCGACCGATACCCGCTTTGGGGAGGGGGGAGATTGGGTCAGAAAAATTGAAGAAGCAACAGGCTTTGAGGCGATTGATTCCATCGTAAAAGCGGAGCCTCTCGGGCCGAAACTTCCGCTCGACTGCATGGTCATCGCCCCTTTAACCGGAAATTCAATGAGCAAACTCGCAAATGCGATGACTGACAGCCCCGTCCTTATGGCTGCGAAAGCCACGATCCGCAACGGCCGGCCGGTCGTGCTCGGAATTTCAACAAATGACGGACTCGGTTTAAACGGAACGAATTTAATGAGGCTGATGTCCGCAAAAAACATATATTTCATCCCGTTCGGCCAGGATGACCACGTGAAAAAACCGACATCGCTCGTCGCCAGAATGGATCTCCTTCCGATTACGGTAGAAAAAGCTCTTTTGCACCAGCAGGTTCAGCCGGTGCTCGTACACCATCATGAATAAAAAATCATGATGACAGAAAATCATTCCGGAATAAAAAAATTCGGTCAATCCGTGACTATTCTATGGTAAAATAAAACGTAAAATGCAAAGTCAATTCAACAAATGATGCTTAATTGGCGGAAGGAGTTTTACAGATGGGAAGAGGATTACACGTAGCAGTTGTCGGAGCGACGGGAGCCGTAGGACAGCAAATGCTGAAAACACTGGAAGACAGAAACTTTGAAATCGAAACACTCACACTACTATCCTCAAAGCGTTCTGCTGGTACGAAAGTAACGTTTAAAGGCGAAGAATATACAGTGCAGGAAGCTGTTCCTGAAAGCTTCGAAGGCGTTCATATCGCGTTATTCAGCGCTGGCGGAAGCGTATCACAAAGCTTGGCGCCTGAGGCTGTAAAACGGGGAGCCATCGTGATTGACAATACGAGCGCATTCCGTATGGACGAAAATACACCGCTCGTGGTGCCTGAGGTGAACGAAGGTGATCTGCACAAACATAACGGCATTATCGCCAACCCTAACTGTTCAACGATTCAGATGGTGGCTGCGCTTGAACCGATCCGCAAAGCGTACGGTTTGAAAAAAGTCATTGTATCTACTTACCAAGCTGTGTCCGGAGCCGGCAATGAAGCGGCGAAAGAATTGTACAGCCAGACAAAGGCGATTTTAAACAATGAACCCGCAGAACCGTCCATTATGCCGGTTAAAGGCGACAAAAAGCATTATCAAATCGCATTTAACGCCATTCCGCAAATTGATAAATTCCAAGACAACGGCTATACGTTTGAGGAAATGAAAATGATTAATGAAACGAAAAAAATCATGCATATGCCGAAGCTGGAAGTGGCTGCGACATGTGTCAGACTGCCGATTGAAACAGGGCACTCAGAATCTGTTTACATTGAGCTTGACCGTGATGACGCAACCGTTGAAGATATTAAACAGCTTTTAAAAGAAGCTCCGGGTGTTACGCTTCAGGATGATCCGGCGGAGCAGCTTTACCCGATGCCTGCTGATTGCGTCGGCAAACGCGATGTATTTGTAGGAAGAATCCGGAAAGATTTGGACAGAGCAAACGGTTTTCATTTGTGGGTTGTTTCTGATAACCTGTTAAAAGGCGCCGCTTGGAACTCAGTTCAAATCGCGGAAAGCCTGCAAAAACTGAACCTCGTATAAAACAAACGTATTTTCTATAGGCGAACAGAAGAGAGTAAGGCTCTGCCTGCTCTCTTCTGTTACGTCAGACTAATTTGGAGTGAAAATAGTGAAGATCATAGTTCAAAAATTCGGCGGAACATCCGTAAAAGATGACAAAGGCCGCAAGCTTGCGCTAGCACACATTAAAGATGCCATAAGTGAAGGTTATAAGGTTGTCGTTGTCGTATCGGCGATGGGAAGAAAAGGAGACCCGTACGCGACAGATTCTTTAATCGGGCTCCTTTACGGCAGCCAGTCCGACATTTCTCCGAGAGAGCAGGATATGCTTCTGTCTTGCGGAGAAACGATTTCGTCCGTTGTTTTTTCCAGCATGCTGAAGGAAAACGGCATAAAAGCCGCAGCTTTAACAGGAGCCCAGGCCGGCTTTTTAACCAATGCCCAGCATACTGACGCCAAAATTATAGAAATGAAAACAGAGCGGCTTTTCGCTGCACTCGCCAGCCATGATGCCGTCGTTGTCGCAGGGTTTCAGGGAGCGACTGAAAAAGGCGACACGACGACGATCGGCAGAGGAGGAAGCGATACATCAGCGGCGGCGCTCGGCGCGGCGGTTGATGCTGAGTTTATCGACATTTTTACGGACGTGGAAGGCGTTATGACAGCCGATCCGAGAATCGTGGAAAATGCTAAGCCGCTTCCGAATGTAACATATACGGAAATCTGCAACCTTGCTTATCAAGGCGCGAAAGTCATTCATCCGCGCGCGGTGGAAATCGCCATGCAGGCAAAGGTGCCGATCCGCGTGCGCTCCACTTATTCAAAAGACAAAGGCACTTTGGTGACGTCCCATCATTCGTCCAACGTCGGCAGCGATGTATTCGAACGGCTGATCACAGGGATCGCACATGTGAAAGATGTGACGCAATTTAAGGTTCCCGCCAAAATGGGGCAATACAACGTTCAGACTGAAGTCTTTAAAGCAATGGCAAATGCCGGAATCAGTGTAGATTTCTTTAACATTACGCCGAGTGAAATCGTATATACCGTAGCCGGCAGTAAAACGGAAGCCGCGCGCAGCATTTTGGCTGAATTAGGATATGAACCGACAGTGACGGAAAGCTGTGCGAAAGTGTCAGCGGTCGGCGCCGGAATAATGGGTGTTCCGGGTGTCACGTCAAAAATCGTCTCCGCACTTTCTGATAAAGGCATTCCGATTCTGCAATCTGCCGACAGCCATACGACGATCTGGGTGCTCGTTCATGAAAAAGATATGGTAACGGCCGTAAATGCGCTGCATGAAGTGTTTGAACTTTCAAAGTAAATGTGATTGAATCATGATGAGGTGAAAAAAATGAATGTCGGAAATATATCTACAGCGATGATTACCCCCTTTGACAGTAAAGGGAATGTAGACTTTCAAAAACTGTCTACATTAATCGACTATTTGTTGAAAAACGGCACGGATTCTTTAGTCGTCGCAGGCACGACCGGCGAATCTCCGACACTTTCAACGGAAGAAAAAATTGCACTCTTTGAATTTACAGTCAAAGAAGTGAACGGACGCGTGCCTGTTATTGCGGGTACGGGAAGCAACAATACGAAAGACTCCATTAAACTGACAAAAAAAGCTGAAGAAGCCGGCGTCGATTGCGTTATGCTTGTCACGCCGTATTATAATAAGCCTTCCCAAGAGGGGATGTACCGTCATTTTAAAGCCATAGCTGAAGAAACGTCTCTTCCTGTGATGCTTTACAACGTGCCGGGCAGAACGGTCGCTTCGCTTGCGCCGGAAACGGCCATCAGACTTGCGGAGATTCCGAATATCTCTGCGATTAAAGAAGCGAGCGGCGATCTTGATGCCATTACGAAAATCATTGCCGAAACACCGGAAGATTTTTACGTCTATTCAGGTGATGACGGGTTAACGCTTCCTATTCTTGCAGTCGGCGGAAGAGGAGTCGTGTCAGTGGCCAGCCATATCGTGGGTTCTGACATGCAGCAGATGATTAAAAACTATACGAACGGGCAGACGGCAACCGCGGCACTGATTCATCAGAAGCTTCTGCCGATCATGAAGGAGCTCTTTAAAGCGCCTAATCCGGCTCCGGTCAAAACGGCGCTGCAGCTGAAAGGCCTTGATGTCGGATCTGTGCGTCTTCCTCTTATCCCGCTGAATGAAGATGAACGTCTGAGCCTGAGCAGCGTCATCAGCGAACTGTAAGAAAAAATTTATACAGTTGAAATACGCGGTCATTCTCATTTTTATCGTGAGTTTGACCGTTTTGTATACATATTGGTTTTCCCTAAACCTTCCGCTTCTTCTTGTTTTCTAAAATTGATATCAGTTATAATAGGAACAAGTGATGATGGACGGGTATGAGACTAGGAGGATACAGATTTTGAAAAAGAAAAATACAGAAAACGTCAGAATTATCGCCCTTGGCGGCGTCGGAGAAATTGGGAAGAACCTATATGTCATTGAAATTGACTCAGACATATTTGTAGTGGATGCAGGGCTGATGCACCCTGAAAATGAAATGCTCGGTATTGATGTTGTCATTCCGGATATTTCCTACTTAGTAGAACGGGCTGACCGCGTGAAGGCCATCTTTCTGACACACGGGCACGATGAAAACATCGGGGGCGTCTTTTATTTATTGAACAAGCTGTCGGTGCCGGTATACGGAACGAAGCTTACGCTTGCATTACTGAGAGAAAAACTCAAGCAGTACGGGCATAATCGAAAAGCTGATTTACGTGAAGTTCACTCTAAATCAGTCATTACATTTGAATCAACGAAAGTATCGTTCTTTAAAACGATTCACAGTATTCCGGATTCAGTGGGAGTCAGCTTCAAAACATCACTTGGCTCTATTGTATGCACGGGAGACTTCAAATTTGACCAGACGCCTGCATATCACCAATCATGTGATATTGGCGAAATTGCCAAAATCGGAAACAGCGGCGTGCTCGCCCTGCTTTCTGACAGCGCCAATGCGGAGCGCCCGGGGTATACTCCGTCAGAAGCATATGTAAGCGGTGAAATTTCCGATGCGATGAACAATTCAGAAAACCGTGTCATCATTGCTGTATTCGCGTCTAATATCAACCGGATCCAGCAAGTGATACAGGCTGCCGTCCAGAACGGCCGCAAACTTGCAATCGCCGGAAAAAATCTGCAAAACGTGCTTCAGCTTGGGCGCAAACTCGGCTATATTGAAGCCGAAGATGAAATGTTTATTCCTGTGCAGGATGTGAAAAAATATCCGAAGCGGGACGTGGCAATTGTTACAGCCGGAAGCCATGGTGAGCCGCTGGCCGCTCTTACGCGGATGGCCAAGCAGGCGCACAAGCAGCTTAACATTGAAGAAGGAGACACCGTTGTCATTGCATCAACACCGATTCCGGGGCATGAATTGATATATTCCAAAACCGTCAACCTGCTTGCCCGCGCCGGCGCTCAAGTCATTTTCGCCCAAAAACGAGTGCATGTGTCCGGTCACGGTTCGCAGGAAGAATTGAAACTCATGCTTAATTTGCTGAAACCGAAATATTTAATTCCGGTTAACGGTGAATTCAGAATGCAAAAAGCGCATTCCAAAATCGCAGAAGAGATCGGCATGAAACGCAGCGACATTTTCTTGATTGAAAAAGGTGACGTCGTTGAATTCCGCGGCCAGAATGTGAAAATCGGGGATAAAGTCACATACGGAAACGTTCTGATTGACGGCCTCGGAGTCGGCGACATCGGCAACATCGTGCTGAGAGACCGCCGCTTATTGTCACAAGACGGCATTCTCATCGTCGTGATTTCACTCGATAAGCAGAAGAAGAACCTTGTTTCAGGCCCTGAGATCATTACGCGCGGTTTCGTGTATGTCAGAGAATCAGAGGGGTTAATTGTACAAGCTACTGAGCTCGTCCGCTCTATCGTGACTGAAGCGACGGAAACATCTGCCGTAGAATGGTCCACGCTGAAACAAGCAATGCGTGATGCGCTGAATCAATTCCTTTATGAAAAAACAAAACGCAAGCCGATGATCATTCCGATCATTATGGAAGTATAATGTATACAAAGCCGGAGCGCATCATGCTCCGGCTTTGTTTTTGTTCATGTCCCGGATGGAAATCATCATCTTTGTTCATAATACAAAGAGACATTCGGAAAGGGTGAAAGATAAAATGGATCATCGTATGGAAAACACCGAGGAACAGCAGCCCGAAAAATCAGATGCGAAAGACAGCATTATGAGCAAAATTCAGCAGCTGGGAGAGACATCTCTGCCGCAAATGTCCCAAGATACCAATATTCACTGCCTGACGATCATCGGCCAAATTGAGGGGCACGTCCAGCTCCCGCCGCAAAATAAAACAACCAAATATGAACATGTCATTCCGCAAATCGTCGCCATTGAGCAAAATCCGAAAATCGAAGGACTTCTGATCATCTTAAACACCGTCGGAGGCGATGTGGAAGCGGGGCTTGCGATTGCGGAAATGCTCGCATCCTTATCAAAACCGACCGTCTCAATCGTACTCGGCGGGGGCCACTCCATAGGTGTGCCGATCGCCGTGTCATGTGATCATAGTTTTATCGCGGAGACAGCGACAATGACCATTCACCCCGTTCGGCTTACAGGTCTGGTTATCGGTGTTCCGCAAACGTTTGAATACCTGGATAAAATGCAGGAGCGGGTTGTCAACTTTGTGACCCATCATTCAAATATTTCCGAAGAAAAATTCAAAGAGCTGATGTTTTCAAAAGGAAACTTAACCAGGGACATCGGAACGAACGTAGTCGGCAAAGATGCGGCTGATTACGGACTAATTGATGACGTGGGCGGCGTCGGACAGGCGATAAAAAAGCTGAATCAGCTGATTGAGGAACGAAAGGGCGAGGAAGGAAGGATGATTCAATGATCCTTTATACCGTCATGCCCCAAGAAGTCGTTTACGGTCAGGATATAGAGCAAAGCGTGCATGAACAGGTAGATTACGCCGGTGTGCCGCTGCTGGTTGAGATGAAGGGAAATGAAGCTGAAGTCGTACAGATTTTAAGTACGAACCCGATGGATTTTCTGAATCCGGACATCGCTCCGGGACAAAAAATCAAGCTGAAAATCTAACCGGCATTCAGTCCGCTTCTCGGGGGCAAAATATGCTATAATAGGGGAATCCTACAGAAAAATGCAGCCGGCAAAAGGCTGCTTTTCTTCATGATGTATGATTTTACATTTTTTAACGCAGTAAGGTGATGAGTGTGGCAAAGAAAAAACGGAAATCTAAAAAGAAACAAGAGAGTAAGCTCAATCTAAAATACGAACTAAGCGGACTGCTCTGTGTTGCAATCTCGATTATTGCTGTTTTGCAGCTCGGCGTTGTGGGACAGACATTTGTGTACTTGTTCCGTTTTTTTGCCGGAGAGTGGTTTATTTTATGCTTAATTGCGCTCTTCCTTCTCGGAATTTCGCTGTTTTGGAAAAAGAAGAGTCCAAGCCTTTTAACGAGAAGAAAGGCAGGGTTGTACTGTATTATCGCCAGTATTTTGCTGCTGTCTCACGTGCAGCTCTTTAAAAATCTGTCTCATCACGGGTCGATTCGGTCGGCAAGTGTCATCGGCAACACGTGGGAGCTGTTTATGATTGACATGAAACAGCAGGCTGCTTCCCCTGATTTGGGCGGCGGCATGATCGGCGCGGTACTGTTTGCAGCTTCCCACTTTTTATTTGCATCAACGGGTTCACAGATCATGGCGATCGTGCTGATCTTAATGGGGCTGATTCTTGTAACGGGGCGTTCACTGCAGGAAACGCTCAAAAAGTGGACGAGCCCCGTCGGCCGGTTTATCCGCGGCCAATGGCAGGCATTTCTTGAGGATATGAAGACGGTCAGAACGAATATGTCTTCGCCGAAAACAAAAACCAAATCGGGCAAAAAACAAAAACGGGTTCAAAAGAAAAAAGAAATGCCTGAGCCCGAAGAAGAGGATGAGGAAATCATTTCGCCGATCATCCATTCAGAGCCGATTATTTCAAGCTTTTCAGACCGTCAGGAAGAACGCGTCGAACCGCTGATTCCGGAAAAAACGCAGGAGACGGCGCAAGCGGCAAAAGATGAGCCTTCCGGCGGCGCTCAAGACAGTGACGAAACGGCTGCGGCTCCGCCGATGACGTTTACAGAGCTTGAAAATAAAGATTATCAAATGCCTTCATTGGACATCTTGGCTGACCCGAAACATACCGGCCAGCAGACCGATAAGAAAAACATTTACGAGAATGCAAGAAAACTCGAACGGACTTTTCAAAGCTTCGGGGTAAAAGCGAAAGTGACCCAAGTTCATCTCGGCCCGGCGGTCACAAAATATGAGGTGTATCCGGACGTCGGGGTCAAAGTCAGTAAAATCGTGAATCTGAGCGATGACCTTGCGCTCGCGCTTGCCGCCAAGGATATCCGGATAGAAGCGCCGATTCCGGGTAAATCAGCAATCGGCATCGAGGTGCCCAATGCTGAAGTTGCGATGGTTTCGTTAAAAGAAGTGCTTGAATCCAAGCTCAATGACAAGCCGGACGCGAAGCTTCTGATCGGCTTGGGACGAAATATTTCCGGGGAAGCCGTGCTTGCCGAACTGAACAAAATGCCCCACCTGCTTGTAGCGGGGGCAACGGGAAGCGGAAAAAGCGTCTGTGTCAACGGTATTATTACGAGCATTCTGATGAGGGCCAAACCGCATGAAGTGAAGATGATGATGATTGATCCGAAAATGGTTGAGCTGAATGTGTATAACGGCATTCCTCATCTGCTTGCGCCGGTCGTGACAGATCCGAAAAAGGCCTCGCAGGCTTTGAAAAAGGTCGTCAATGAGATGGAGCGCCGCTATGAGCTGTTCTCCCATACGGGTACGAGAAATATAGAAGGCTATAACGACCATATTAAGCGGTCAAATGCCGAAGAAGAAGTCAAGCAGCCCGAGCTGCCGTACATCGTCGTCATCGTTGACGAGCTTGCCGATCTGATGATGGTTGCTTCTTCCGACGTGGAAGATTCAATTACGAGACTTTCACAGATGGCGCGGGCGGCGGGAATTCATTTGATTATCGCGACTCAGCGGCCTTCAGTCGACGTTATTACCGGTGTTATTAAAGCCAACATTCCGTCAAGAATTGCCTTCAGTGTCTCATCTCAGACTGATTCACGGACAATTTTAGACATGGGCGGCGCTGAAAAGCTTCTGGGGCGCGGAGACATGCTGTTTCTGCCTGTAGGCGCGAATAAGCCTGTCCGGGTCCAGGGAGCATTTTTATCGGATGAAGAGGTTGAGCATGTCGTCGATCATGTGATTACGCAGCAAAAAGCGCAGTATCAAGAAGAGATGATTCCGGAAGAAGTGTCGGAAACACACAGTGAAGTAACGGATGATCTCTATGACGAAGCGGTCGATTTGATTATCGGCATGCAGACGGCATCAGTCTCCATGCTTCAAAGGCGGTTCAGAATCGGATATACGAGAGCAGCCCGTCTGATTGACGCAATGGAGGAACGGGGCGTCGTCGGGCCGTATGAAGGAAGCAAACCGAGGGAAGTACTATTATCTAAGGAACAATATGATGAGCTCTCTTCTTAAAAAGGAGAGAGTTTTCACTGAAAATGATATCACCAAAATCATTCCTATTTATTTTTTTATTAAAACATGATATAGTTGTCCCAATTGTTCAATAATTTATGAAAGTGGTTTACGGAGGGGAAACATGTCTACAAAAGCTGACAATCGTCACTTGTACCTAAAAGTGATTGAGCGAATCAAAGAGGATATACAAAACGGAATTTACACCGAAAAGGAAAAGCTTCCTTCTGAATTTGAGCTTTCAAAATCTATGGGTGTCAGCCGGGCAACTCTGCGTGAAGCTTTGCGTATCCTTGAAGAGGAGCATGTGATTATCAGAAGGCACGGTGTGGGCACTTTCGTCCATACAAAACCGCTGTTTCTTTCAGGTATTGAACAGCTC
This sequence comes from Bacillus sp. ZY-1-1, assembly GCF_003047165.1. Lineage (NCBI taxonomy): Bacteria > Bacillati > Bacillota > Bacilli > Caryophanales > Bacillaceae > Bacillus > Bacillus sp. ZY-1-1. The sequence continues at coordinate 2,240,394 of NZ_CP027061.1, read as the reverse complement.
AACAGCGTGACGAAAATGATTCAGCAGGCGAACATGGTGCCGGGTACGATTTTTTTGTCGTCTCAGGTCATCACGCCGTCTGATGAAGATATCGCTAGATTCCGGCTTGAGCCTGAGCAGGAGCTTTTTTATTTGGAACGCGTGAGAACGGCAAGCGGCACTCCGGTCGTTTACTGTTTAGATACGATTCCGATGCACATTCTGCCGAATTCTTTCTGTCATGAACAGGAATCTATTTTTGATCTTTTGGAAAAAAACTCCGGGTCTGTGATCAGCTATGCCGTTGCTGATATCGAACCGATCGGATATCACGATACGATTTCACCGGTTTTGGAGTGCGAGCCGGAGACGGCGCTTTTATTGCTGAAGCAAACCCACTATAATCAGAATGATGAACCTGTGCTGTATTCATTAAATTATTTCCGGGCTGATAAGTTCAGTTTTCATGTTGTAAGAAAACGTTTTTAAGACAGACGCGTCATGTGTCTGTTTTTTTATTTGCCGCTTCAATACATACTTTGTTTTCCGCAAGGCACAATAAAACAGGAAACAACCAAGTATAGTGAATGGGTGAATAAGTTGAGTAAGAAGAAAAATGGAACAAAAAATATCATTGCTCTGGCTTCTGTACCGCTCGTGATGACACTCGGGAATTCCATGCTGATTCCTGTGCTTCCGATGATTGAAAAGAAGCTGTCCATATCGTCTTTTCAAGTATCGTTAATTATAACGGTCTATTCGATTGTGGCGATTATTTGTATTCCGATTGCCGGATATTTGTCCGATAAATTCGGAAGAAAAAAGGTTCTTCTGCCTTGTCTTCTCATAGCCGGTGCGGGCGGAGCGCTTGCCGCGATAGCTTCCACCGCGTTCAAGCATCCTTATCCCATTATCTTGGCGGGGCGGGTGCTGCAGGGAATCGGTTCGGCAGGGGCGGCTCCTGTAGTGATGCCGTTTATCGGTGATTTATTCAAAGGGGATGATGAGCGGATTACCGCGGGGCTCGGCGACATTGAGACATCAAACACGGCCGGGAAAGTATTAAGCCCGATTCTCGGGTCGCTCTTGGCTGCATGGTTTTGGTTTATGCCGTTTTGGTTCATTCCGTTTTTTTCGCTCATCAGTTTTTTTCTCGTATTGTTTTTGGTGGCAAAGCCGGAGAAACAAAAAGAAGCGCCTTCTATTTCCGAATTTGTGAAAAATGTCGGCCGCATATTTAAGCGTGACGGACGCTGGCTCTTTACGGTATTTATCATCGGCTGCGTGATTATGTTTTTGCTGTTCGGGGTTCTTTTTTATTTATCAGACTCACTGGAGAAGAAATACGGAATTGACGGTGTGGCTAAAGGAGCGCTTTTGGCAATCCCGCTTTTATTTCTATCCGTCAGTTCATATATATCAGGCAGAAAAATCGGGAAAGACCAAGGCAAAATGAAGTTCTGCATCGTTTTCGGAATGAGTGCCGTGACACTGTCGTTTATCGGCCTATGGTGGAATCACAGTTTTTATTTATTATTTATCTTTTTGTGTGTCAGCGGTATCGGTATCGGAATAGCATTACCGGCATTAGACGCTGTCATCACAGAAGGCGTAGACAACGAGGAATCGGGAACCATCACCTCATTTTATAACAGCATGCGGTTTATCGGAGTAGCGGCGGGACCGCCGATCTTTGCTGCCCTGATGTCAAATGCAGGCTGGCTGATTTTTATTTTATCCGCTTTTTGCGGCATTGTGTCTGTATTTTTAGCGCTGTTAAATATCTCATCACAAGCAAAAGAAAAAAAGGAATCATTAAAGACGGTGTAATCTGCACTGTCTTTTTTTATTTTATTTTGAAGATTGACATGATATCGTCAAGTCGTTATCCTTTTTAATAGTTAAACATTTTAACTATTGGAAGGAGGGGGAAAAGATGCATGAAGAAAAAGTAAAGCAGCTGATTCAGCGTTATTCCGATGTATACCTGCACGTCTTAAAAAAAATTGACAGCATTATCGCTGAAAAAGTGAACAAAGAGCTGACATTGGATCAATATTACATACTCCGCTATATTATGCTCAATCCGGATTGCAAATCAATTGAACTGGCCGCGGTGTGCCACGTCAACAAAAGCGCCATTACATCGATGACGAACCGCCTGTATGAAAAAGGCTACATCAATAGAGAACGCAGCCAAAGCGACCGCCGGAGCATACTTTTAAATGTCACGGAAAAGGGGACGGAAGTATTTCACCGTGTGGAGCGGCGGATTGAGGAACTCGTCCGTTCATATATTATGTATTTTGATGAAGACGAGGCGGAGATGTTCGTTAATACATATGAAAAATTATATCGATTGATGATGACAGAGGAGGATCAGCAGACATAATGAAAAACATTATCCGAGCCCGCTGGATCATCGCCGCGGTATGGATCGCCGCAACGGTGATATTTATGCTTACAGCGCCTGATATGGCTGAATTGACACGGGAGAAAGGGCAGATTTCCGTACCGGACGGATATTCCTCTTCTTATGCCCATGAATTGCTTGATGAAATGTCTGATTCAGATGCACCGTCTTCTTCTGCCGTCATCGTATTTCACGAAAAAGGCTTAATGACAGACAAAAAAGATCGTCTGGAAGAAGCCGTCAGCACTTTGTCTGAACAGAAAAAAGCGCTTCAGATTAAAACGGTGACTTCATACTTCGGGGAGAAAAATGACGACATCAAAAAACAGCTGCTGTCAAAAGACAGACAAACGATGCTCGTTCAGCTGCAGCTTGATACATCCAAAAACGATATCCTCGAAATCAAAAATAAAATTGATAAAGAGCTGAAACCGTACGGCGTATCATACGGCATTACAGGCCAGTCGCTGATCGATGAAGATGTGTTAAAAAGCTCACAGGACGGATTGAAAAAGACTGAATATATAACGGTCGCTTTTATCCTGATCGTGCTGATCCTTGTATTCCGGTCAGTGGTCGCTCCGTTTGTGCCGCTTTTATCTGTATTGATATCTTATTTAGTCAGCCAGTCGATTGTCGCATTTTTAGTCGACCAGCTGAATTTTCCGCTCTCAACTTTTACGCAGATTTTCATGGTTGCGATTATGTTCGGAATCGGCACAGACTACTGCATTCTGCTTCTCAGCAGATTTAAAGAAGAACTGTCGCATGGCGCTGATATAAGAGAGGCGATCGTCGTCACCTACAAAACGGCCGGAAAGACGGTTTTGTACAGCGGCGGTGCGGTGCTGATCGGATTTGCCTGCATCGGGTTTGCGACATTTAAGCTGTATCAGTCGGCAGCCGCCGTTGCGGTCGGTGTCGCGGTGCTGCTGCTTGCGCTCATGACGATCGTGCCGTTTTTTATGGCTGTTTTAGGAAAAAGACTGTTTTGGCCCGTTAAGGGTGATATTTCCCATCCTCAAAGCAAAGCTTGGGAAACGGCAGGGCGGTTTTCATTTAAAAGGCCGCTCATCAGTCTTGCAATCGTTGCGGTATTCACCGTCCCGCCGATCCTTCTTTACAAAGGATCGCTATCTTACAACAGCCTTGACGAAATCGGGGATAAATATGAATCCGTCCGCGCGTTTAATACGATTTCAGACGCATTCGGCCCGGGGGAGCTTCTTCCGGCCACAGTCGTCATCAAAAATGATGAGCCTTTAAATACCGAAAAACACCTGATTGATATCGAAAAAATCAGCAGAGAACTTGAAAAAACAGAGGGTGTAAAAACGGTCAGAAGCGCCACGCGCCCTGCCGGAAACGGATTGAATCAATTATTTGTCACAAATCAGGCAAAGCAGCTTCAAGAAGGGCTTGATAAAGGCAATACAGGACTTGAAAAAATCACGGACGGATTAGGGCATGCCGCAAAGTCGTTAGCTGATTCACAGCCGCAGATCGAAGAGTCGGGGAAAAGCGTCAATCAGCTTATTAACGGAACATTGTCTCTGAAATCCGGGCTTTCTGATATAGGCGAAAACCTGAATAAACTGCAGGCTGGCGTGAATGAGAATAAAGCCGGCGTCGCCCAGATGAGAAAGCAGATTGAAGAGCAAAAACAAATGCTGACTTCACAGCTCAAACAAAACAGCGGTCTCGCTTCAGAAACGCAAAACGCTTTAAAATTGGTAAAAACCGTCCTGCCGATGAAAGATGAAGCCAGCAGACAGCTTGCCGATTTGAACAAGCAGCTTGCCCGGCTGCCGTTTGCAAAATTGGAAGCGTCAATACCGTCAGTCAAAACCGATCCCTCTTACAAAGAAATCAAATCGGCCTTTACGGGTGTACAGTCAGCCGTTTCCAAGGCAAACGCGGATGCAGAAGCGTTTTCTAAACAGGTCGACAGTCAAAAGGATCATCTGCAGCAAGCGGAAAAACAATTTGCCCGGCTGGCAGCCGCTCAAAAAAAGATCGACACTCAAATTAACGCAATGATCAACGGTCTGACCAGTATTGAAAACGGTCTGCAGCAAGTGTCAGACGGACAGGGGGCTCTTGCAGGACAAATGCCGCGCCTTGAATCGGCGGCAGGACAGCTCGCGGAGGGCCAGAAAAAAATGAAGAGCGGTCTCGGTGATTTTTCTTCCCGGCTCAGCGATCTTTCTTCAGGCCTTAACGATAGTGTAAAAGGGCTTAAGAAAGTATCAAGCGGCATGATGGGGGCGAATGATTACCTGGGTGAGCTTCACAAGGCCTCAGATAAAGAAATGACAGGCTGGTTTGTGCCGAAAGACGCGTTGACAAACAGTGATTTCACAAGCGTGTTTAATACGTACATGTCAGATGACAGAAAAACGACAGAATTGACCGTCGTTCTTGATAACAATCCTTACTCAAATACGGCCATTCAAGATATTCAAGCGATCAAAGCGAGCGTAAAAAGAGCCATTCCGAACACGGATCTGAAGAATGCCTCTTTCGGCGTTTCGGGAGTCTCCAGCATGAATGCCGATCTGAAAGAAGTATCGGATTCAGACTTCAAACGGACGGCAATGTTTATGCTGGCGGGAATTTTTCTGATTCTCATCATAATGCTGCGCTCTCTCATTATGCCTGTTTATTTAGTGGCGTCGCTCGTACTGACGTATTTCGCATCCATCGGCGTGACGGAATACATCTTTACACACTTCTTCGGGTATCCGGGCGTAAACTGGGCCGTGCCGTTCTTCGGCTTTGTCATTTTGATGGCTCTTGGTGTGGATTATTCCATCTTTTTAATGGACCGCTTTAATGAGCTGAAAAAAGAAGGAACGGAACCCGCAATGATCAGCAGTATGAAAAATATGGGTTCCGTCATCATTTCTGCGGCGATTATTTTAGCGGGAACCTTTGCGGCCATGCTGCCGTCAGGCGTTCTTTCCTTATTACAGATTGCAACCGTGGTATTAACAGGCCTTCTCATGTACGCAATTGTCGTCCTTCCGTTTTTTGTGCCGGTCATGGTGAAAATATTCGGAAGAGCCAACTGGTGGCCTTTCAATTTGAAAAAATAACGTTCAATGCCTCTGCCTGTTTTCGGGCAGAGGTTTTTTGTTTCCTTATAAATCCTCCAGTTGATATAATTACATCTGCGCACTCTTTTTTGCGAATCCTGAAATTTGGCCATAATACATACTATTAAAGAATGAACGAAGGAGGTTTCACATGACTTACGTAAATGAAATGAAGTCAAAGCACGGCGGGATCACCGCCCACATCGTAAAGACTGAGAAATTTAAAACCGTTTCGCTGACGTTTAAAATGCTGGCTCCTTTAACGAAAGAGCTCGTAACAAAAAGGGCGCTGTTTCCGCATGTGCTTCTGCGCGGAACAGAAAGCCGCCCGAAAACCGCTGATCTGCGTTCTTATTTTGATGAGCTGTACGGCACATCCGTTTCAGCTGATCTGACAAAAAAGGGAGAACGTCATGTCATTACGTTCAGACTTGAGATTCCTAACGAAAAGTATCTGAAGGACCGCACACCGTTATTGGAAAAAGGCCTTCAGCTTTTATCAGAGCTTGTCTTTTCGCCCGCTTTGGAAAACGGCGCCTTCCTGCCCCTTTATGTCACGCAGGAAAAACGGACGCTGAAACAGCGGATTCAAGCCGTATATGATGATAAGATGAGATATTCTAATCTGCGTCTCGTTCAGGAAATGTGCAAAAGCGAACCGTATGCCCTTCACGTCAACGGCGAGTTCGATGATGTCGAACACATTACACCGCAAGATTTGTATGAAGCCTATCAAAAAGCCATACGCGAAGATCAGCTGGACCTGTACGTCATCGGCGATGTTGATTCAGATCAGGTGAAAACGGCCGTTGATACGTATTTTAAAACGGAAGAACGGGAGCTGCAGCCTTTTGAAAGAAGCAAGACGAATGAACAGCCCGATCCGAAGGAAGTCATTGATGAAGAGGACGTCAAGCAGGGCAAGCTGAATATCGGATTCCGGACCAATACGACATATACAGATCCGGATTATCCGGCATTGCAGGTGTTTAACGGGCTGTTCGGGGGTTTCTCTCATTCAAAGCTGTTTATAAATGTCCGTGAAAAAGCAAGCCTCGCCTATTATGCAGCCTCAAGGGTGGAAAGCTTCAAAGGGCTTTTGATGGTCATGTCGGGCATTGAGGTGAAAAATTATAAGCAGGCCGTCACCATTATCGAAGAACAATTTCAGGCTATGCAAAACGGTGACTTTTCAGAGGACGATATCGCCCAAACGAAAGCCGTTATTAAAAACCAAGTGTTAGAAACGATTGATACGGCATACGGCTTAGCGGAATTTCTGTATCAGCAGGCTTCAGCCCAAGTGGAAATACCGATCGAAACTTTCCTCGACAATATCGAGAAAGTGACAAAAGAGGACATTATCAATGTCGGAAAGAACATTAAGCTGGATACGACTTATTTCTTAAAAGGGACGGGGGGAGCATCTTGACTAAACCGATAAATTTCGAACAGCTTCAGGAAACGCTGTATCATGAAAAAATGGCAAACGGCCTTGATGTCTATGTGCTGCCGAAACACGGTTTTAATAAAACATACGCCGTGTTTACGACAAAGTACGGTTCCATTGACAATCAATTCGTTCCTTTAAATAAGGAAGAAATGGTACACGTGCCTGACGGAATCGCGCATTTTCTGGAACATAAACTGTTTGAAAAAGCGGACGGCGACGTGTTTCAGGACTTCAGTAAGCAGGGGGCGTCGGCAAATGCCTTTACATCATTTACACGAACCGCTTATCTGTTCTCCAGCACTTCTAATGTAGAGAAAAACCTGGAAACACTCGTGGATTTTGTTCAGGATCCGTATTTCACGGAAAAATCAGTTGAAAAAGAAAAAGGCATCATCGGCCAGGAAATCAATATGTATGATGATAATCCGGATTGGCGGCTGTTTTTCGGCCTTATCGAAAATATGTATAAAGACCACCCTGTGAAAATTGACATTGCCGGAACGGTGGAGAGCATCTCTCATATTACGAAAGATCTGCTGTATGAGTGCTACGAAACGTTTTATCATCCGAGCAATATGCTGCTCTTTATCGTCGGCCCCGCAGATCCTGAAGCGATCATCAGCCAGGTGCGGAAAAACCAGGAGAAAAAGCCGTTTACAGACCAGCCTGAAATCAAACGTAAAGAGGTTCAGGAGCAGGAAGCGGTTTTCCGCCGGGAGCAGGAATTAAAAATGAACGTGCAAGGCTCAAAATGTCTTGTCGGTTTAAAGGCGAAAGACCCTTATAAAACGGGGCGGGAGCTGTTGAAGCACGAGCTCAGCATGAACCTCATGCTTGAATGTCTCTTCGGAAAAAGCTCACCGCATTACGGCAACTTGTACGATAAAGGCTACATTGATGAAACCTTCAGCTTTGATTACACGGCTGAATACGGATTCGGCTTTGCCTCTGTCGGAGGAGATACACCAGAGCCGGATAAGCTCGCTGACGAACTAAAACAGATGCTGCTTGATGCAGAATCAGCCGTGACTGCGGAAAAACTTGACCTTGCGAGAAAAAAGAAGATCGGGTCATTTTTAAAAGCGCTCAATTCGCCTGAATACATCGCCAACCAATTCACACGCTACGCCTTTTTAGATATGAGTCTGTTTGATGTCGTAACCGTACTGGAGCAGATCACCCTGGAAGACGTAAAGCGGGTCATTAAAGAAGAAATATCAGAAGACAGGCTGACAGTCTGCAAAGTCGTGCCAAAATCATAACAAAACATCCCTCACGCCCTGAGGGATGTTTTTCTGGGGAAAGAAGGAGTATTGATTGATGAAACAGACAGCGCTCGTAACCGGAGCAAGCGGCGGAATCGGACAAAGTATAAGTGAAGTCCTCGCAAAAAACGGATATGACGTCCTTTTGCATTATCATTCTAATAAGGAAGCCGCACACAGGCTTGCGGAAAGGCTGAGCGCATCATTCGGCGTAAAAGCCTCCGCTATCCAGGCTGATCTGTCCTCACCGGATGGCGCGGAGACACTCAGCCGTTCCGTTAAGCAGCCTGTGGACGCTCTGATATTAAACAGCGGCAAAAGTCATTTCGGCCTGATTACGGACGTTACGGATGACACGGCGCGGGAGATGGTGCAGCTGCATGTGACGAGTCCGTTTCTTTTGGCGCGTAATCTGGTGCCCGGCATGATCCGGAAAAAAAGCGGGGGCATTGTCGCGATCGGTTCCGTCTGGGGAGAAACAGGTGCATCGTGCGAGGTATTATACAGCATGGTCAAAGGAGCGCAGCATTCGTTCGTCAAAGCGCTTGCCAAAGAGCTCGCTCCGAGCGGCGTCCGCGTGAATGCGGTCTCGCCGGGTGCCGTTGATACAAATATGCTTGATCAGTTCACGTCTGATGAAAAAGAAGCGTTGGCAGAGGAAATTCCCGCGGGCCGGCTGGCGAAGCCGGAGGAAATCGCCGAAGCGGCGGCCTTTTTATTATCGGACAAGGCTTCCTATATTACGGGGCATATATTATCCGTAAACGGCGGCTGGCACTGCTGAAAAAAATGTGTGTATAGTTTGCATCTGCACGGACAAAATAATTTTGTAACAACAGATGAAATGGAGGAACCCAACATGTCAGTATTAGAAAACTGGGATAATTGGAAGAATTTCCTTGGCGACAGATTGAACTATGCGCAGGAAAAAGGGATGAGTGATGAAACGATCACTGACCTCGCTACAGAAATCGGCGGTTACCTTGCGAACGAAGTCGACTCGAAAAACCATCAGGAAAAAGTGCTTGCTGATCTTTGGAGCGTTGCTTCTCAAGATGAACAGCGCGCCATCGCAAATATGATGGTGAAGCTTGTTGAAAATAACAGCACTCATTAAGAGGGGGGATTTCTCCTCTCTTTTTTTATGTTTTCCTCTATAGAGCAACATTCTTCTTTCTAATTAGAGAAAAATGTTTTATGATAAAGGAAGGTAAAAATTTGCCACAATGGAGGGGGTATATCATTTGGCAAAGCTCGAATGGTATTTTGAATATGAAATTCAAGTGAACCGCCCCGGCCTGCTCGGGGATATTTCATCTCTTCTCGGGATGCTGTCAATTAATATTGTCACAATTAACGGTGTCGACCTTTCCAGAAGGGGAATGCTGCTCAGATGCCGGCATATAGATCAAATTAAACGATTGGAATCAATTTTAAAAACAATGGAGACCATTAAAGTAACGAAGCTGAGAGAACCGAGGCTTCGCGACCGTCTTGCAGTCCGCCACGGAAGATACATTCAGCGTGATGCCGATGACAAAAAAACCTTCCGTTTTGAAAGGGACGAGCTCGGTCTTCTGGTTGACTTTATGGCCGAGCTGTTTAAAAAAGAAGGGCACAAACTGATCGGAATCCGCGGAATGCCGAGGGTCGGAAAAACGGAGTCCATCGTTGCGTCAAGCGTTTGTGCCAGCAAAAGATGGCTTTTCGTATCATCAACGCTGCTAAAACAAACGATCCGGAGCCAGCTGGTTGCCGATGAATACAGCACGGAAAACGTGTTTATCCTCGACGGCATCGTTTCGACAAGACGGGGATCTGAGCGCCATCTTCAGCTCGTCAGTGAAATTATGCGGCTTCCGGCGACAAAGGTCGTGGAGCACCCCGATATTTTTGTTCAAAATTCGGAGTATACGCTCGATGACTTCGATTATATTATCGAACTCAGAAATGATCCTGACGAAGTCATTACATATGAACATGCAGAAGAACCGCAAATGTTTGACCAGACCGGTTTTTCAAGCTTTGATTTTTAATATTGGAAGGTGTTTGTTGTGACAGAATTAGCAATCCGGCTTAAAGAAGCCAGAGAGGAAAAAGGGATGTCATTGGATGAACTCCAGGCGGCGACGAAAATTCAGAAAAGATACTTAACCGCTCTGGAAGAAGGCAATTATGACGTCATTCCCGGCAATTTTTATGTGCGGGCGTTTATCAAGCAGTACGCTGAAGCTGTCGGGCTTGATTCAGATCAGTTATTTGAAGAATATAAAAAAGACATCCCTAACACGTACCATGACGATGTGTCGGAAAAAATCTCCGGTCTCGCCATGCAAAGGGAGCTTCCTAAGTCCGCTTCAAAGGCGGCGGAATGGCTTCCGACCGTCCTTGTCGTCATCGGTGTCATTATCGTCATCGCGATCATTTATGCGATTATTCAGTTCGGAATGAGCAAATCCGGGCAGACAGACGGAGATAAGACCGTCACCCAAAGTGAGAGCAAGTATGAGATTCCTAAGGATTCTGCGCTGAAAAACGACGGCAATACAAACGACGAAGCGCAATCTGACAGCAAAAAAGACAAAAAAGACACAAAAGCGTCAGAGCAGAAAAAGAAAGAAAAAAGCAGTGAAAAGACGGAGATCAAAGCGGCCGGAACGGAAGGCTCGGCTTCTTCATACAACGTCTCCGGGGCAGATAAGTATAAGCTTGAACTGATTGCTTCTGACAGCGCGTGGATCCGCGTTCGTGATGACAGCGGCGGTTCTTTAAAAGAAGGAACGCTGCAAAAAGGCGAAACCTTTAAAAAAGACGTCACGGATCAAAAGCAGATTGAAATCCGCACGGGCTATGCCCCTAACCTGAAAATTAAAATCAACGGAGAGGTTCTGTCCTATGAACTCAATCCGCATGATGTGATGGCGCAGACCATCACAATCAAGATGAAAAAATAAAAGGGGAAAAGTCATCTGAACGATTAAGATGACTTTTTCTTCACGTCCGAGTACATATTATTGGAGGGGCTTTATGTTTAACTTACCGAATAAAATCACACTGGCAAGAATCGCTTTAATTCCTGTATTTATGATTATCATGCTTGTTCCTTTTCATTGGGGCAGCGTTCATATAGGGGATGAATCGATTCCGGTCGCGCATCTTACGGGAGCTGTTTTATTCATTATCGCATCAACGACTGACTGGGTGGATGGCTACTACGCCAGAAAACTGAACCTCGTGACAAACTTCGGGAAATTTTTAGATCCGCTGGCTGACAAACTGCTGGTGTCCGCGGCATTAATTACGCTTGTGCAATTTGACCTTGCGCCGGCGTGGATGGTCATCATCATCATCAGCCGCGAATTTGCCGTAACGGGATTAAGACTTGTGCTGGCGGGAACGGGGGAAGTTGTAGCCGCCAATATGCTGGGGAAAATTAAAACATGGGCCCAGATCATCGCTGTTGCCGCGCTTTTGCTGCATAATCTTCCGTTTGAGCTCGTTTCTTTCCCGTTCGGCGATATCGCTTTATGGGTGGCCGTGCTCTTCACAGTCATTTCCGGCTGGGATTATTTTGCGAAGAACTGGGATGCGTTAAAAACATCTAACTAAGGAAGAAGGACTTAAAGATGGAAATAGCAAAAAAAGCAGAAATCATTGCGGTCGGCTCGGAGCTTCTGCTCGGCCAGATCGCCAATACGAACGCGCAGTTTATCAGTAAAGAGCTGGCGGAAATCGGTGTAAACGTGTTTTACCATACCGCTGTCGGTGACAATCCGGAGCGGCTTAAGCAAGTCATCCGCATTGCCGAAGAGCGCTCAGATCTGATTATTTTTTCAGGCGGCCTCGGACCGACCAAGGACGATTTAACGAAAGAAACCATTGCAAACACACTGGGGCGCCCGCTCGTTCTGAATGACGAAGCGTTCCGGTCGATCGAAGAATATTTCGCGAAAACAAAACGGACCATGTCGCCGAATAACCGCAAACAGGCGCTCGTCATTGAGGGCTCGGACGTTTTGGCGAATCATTTCGGCATGGCGCCGGGAATGCTTGCAGAGCACGGCTCAAGGCTTTATATGCTGCTTCCCGGACCGCCGAGCGAGCTGCGTCCGATGTTTGAAAATGAAGCGAAGCCGCTGCTTCTTAAAAAGCTCGGTTCTAATGAGAAAATCGTTTCAACCGTGCTGCGTTTTTTCGGAATCGGTGAATCCCAGCTTGAAGCTGATTTAGAAGATATCATTGACGCGCAGACGAATCCGACGATTGCGCCGCTTGCTGCTGACGGCGAGGTCACGCTGCGTTTAACGGCGAAACATGCTGACGAAAAAGAAACAGAACGGCTTTTAAAAGAAACGGAAGCCGCCATTTTAGAACGTGTCGGTGAATTTTTCTACGGATATGATGATACGTCCCTGGTGAAGGAGCTTTCAAAAGCATGCAGACAAAACAAAATCACGATTTCTTCTGCCGAAAGCTTTACAGGCGGCCTGTTTTCAGAGTGGGTGACTGATTTAAGCGGTGCGTCTCAACTATTTGCAGGGGGCGTTGTCTGCTATTCCGACAGCGTGAAACAGCATGTGCTCGGCGTGAAAGCTGAGACGCTCGCAGAAAGCGGAGCGGTCAGCAAAGAGTGTGCGAAAGAGCTTGCAGCCGGTGTGAGAAAGCTGACCGGAAGCGATATCGGCATCAGCTTTACCGGGGTTGCGGGTCCCGACCCGCAGGAAGGGCATGCGCCGGGCCGCGTCTTTATCGGCATTTCAGCGGAAGGAAAAGAAGAGGTGCACGAATTTCACTTTGCCGGCTCAAGAACCGGAATCAGAAAGCGCGCCGCTAAATACGGCTGCCATCTCATTTTAAAAATGCTGGATCAAAAATAAAGTTTTAAAGAGCCGTTTTCTCTGATTTTTAAGTTTTATAAGGGAAATTATGCTCTTTTGCAGAAAAGCGAACGCGGAAAAAATCCGAATATGCGTTCGCTTTTTTCTTGGCAAATGTCAGTAAACAAGGTATAGTATATGTAGTGGCAAGATAAAGGAGGAAAAAATAAATGAGTGATCGTCAGGCAGCCTTAGATATGGCTCTTAAGCAAATAGAAAAACAATTCGGCAAAGGTTCCATCATGAAGCTCGGAGAAAAAACGGATACAAGAATTTCAACGGTGCCAAGCGGCTCCCTTGCACTTGATACCGCTCTCGGAATAGGCGGATACCCGCGCGGACGGATTATTGAAGTATACGGACCTGAAAGTTCAGGTAAAACGACTGTAGCGCTTCACGCAATCGCTGAGGTTCAGGAAAAAGGCGGACAGGCCGCATTTATTGATGCTGAGCATGCTCTTGATCCTGTTTACGCGCAAAAGCTCGGTGTCAATATCGAAGAGCTTCTGCTTTCTCAGCCGGATACGGGAGAGCAGGCGCTTGAGATTGCTGAAGCGCTGGTGCGAAGCGGAGCTGTTGATATCGTAGTCGTTGACTCTGTTGCGGCGCTTGTTCCAAAAGCTGAAATTGAAGGTGACATGGGTGATTCACACGTCGGTTTACAGGCGCGTCTTATGTCTCAGGCGCTCCGTAAGCTTTCCGGCGCCATCAATAAATCTAAAACAATCGCAATCTTTATTAACCAGATTCGTGAAAAAGTCGGCGTTATGTTTGGAAATCCGGAGACGACACCGGGCGGCCGCGCGCTGAAATTCTATTCTTCCGTGCGCCTTGAAGTGCGCCGTGCCGAGCAATTAAAGCAGGGTAACGACGTCATGGGGAATAAAACGAGAATTAAAGTCGTAAAAAACAAAGTCGCTCCTCCGTTCCGTACGGCTGAAGTGGACATTATGTACGGTGAAGGAATCTCCAAAGAAGGGGAAATCATCGACCTTGGAACTGAACTGGATATCGTGCAAAAAAGCGGTTCGTGGTATTCTTATGAAGAAGAACGCCTCGGTCAGGGCCGTGAAAACGCCAAGCAGTTCTTAAAAGAAAATAAAGACATCATGCTGATGATTCAGGAACAAATCCGTGAATATTACGGTTTAGACAATAACGGTGTAACGGACAAAGCGGAAGAAGTTCAGGAAGAGATGGAATTAGAAGAATAAAAACACGATCAAAAGAGCGGAGTAAGCAATTTCCGCTCTTTTTTTGTGTGTTTCAAAAAACACTGGCTGTTTCGGAAAATTTTATCTGGAATGTTACAACTTTTTTCACCCTTCACTCGTCTAACATCATGGCGAAAGTTGAAATTATATCTGAGGAGGAAAAAAGATGACGAGCCCCCGCCGCACAAGAATAAATAAAAAAAGAAAGAAGAAGCTGATGAAAACGGGAGGGCTGTTTCTTTTTCTGCTGCTTGTCACTGTTTTTATTATGATCTGGACCGTCACAGCGCATCATCGGGAGAAGGAATCCGTTAAAAACGCTCCCGCCGCTCAATCTGATACTTCAAAAGACCAGACTCAACAGAAAAAAGAAAAGACGCAAAAAGAGAAAACACCTAAATCAATCGATCACAATAAACAGATCAGCAATTACTTGCAACAGATCGGGTTCAGCGGCACAGCAATGATCGTAAAAGATGGAAAAGTTGTGCTGAAAAAAGGCTTTGGCTATGCAGACCGAAAACAAAAAATTAAAAACAATCCGGAGACATCATATTATATCGGTTCTTCACAAAAAGCGTTAATCGCGACGGCTGTCCTGCAGCTTGAAGAAAAAGGGCTGCTGCAGACGAGTGACCCCGTCAGTACATACTTGCCGAATTTTCCTAACGGCACGCGCATCACATTGAAAAACCTGCTCAATCATACGTCCGGCATAAACGGGCATATTGAGGGTCGGGGACCGATTTCTCCAATTGATTTAATCAAGGATATAGAATACCGCGGAATTAAAAGGCAGCCCGGGGTTTGGGATTACAGGGATTCCAACTATTCAGTGCTTGCTTATATCGTATCTCAGGTCAGCGGGGAGTCTTATGAACAATATATAAAAGAACACGTGTTCAAACCGGCCGGAATGAAGCATGCCGGATTTTACAAAACATTTGCTGAAGCCAAATATCCTGCCGTCGGCTACAAAGTCGATGAGAGCGGCAGTCTTGTAACGCCGCACCTTTTGGACTTATCGCAGCTTTACGGGGCGGGCGACATGTATATGAGCGCTGAAGATCTCTATAAATTTGATAAAGCGATCGTAAACGGCACGCTCCTTTCAAAAGAAAGCTTCACAAAAATGTTTACAGCAGGAAGCAGTGCCGCTTACGGGATGGGGTTTTACATTGATCCGGGCAGCTATTCCAATCACGGTGTTATGCCCGGTTACAACATTTTAAACAGTTTCAGCCATTCGGCAAGCAAATATGTCATATTACTGTCAAACATTCAGAATAACGCCAAATTAGGACAGGTAAACAATAGAATTTACCAATTGCTTAACCAGGCGGACTGACAGAGCCGTCATTCACGAAAAGCGGATGAAGGTATGGTATGATATATACATGGGCGGCGATCCGAGCTGAAGGCGAATCGTTAAGCTGGCAAGCTTGACAAGTATTTCCGACACAATTACAATGAAGTTGTAACATTTGTTTTTTTAACATGATTGTTAAACCATTTAAACTTGACAAGGGCATGAGAGACTCATTCCCTGTGAAGGTTCTGTATGTTGAGAAAATCAGACAATGTACATGCCGGCACTTATTTAAGCAAAAACCAAGTTCATAGCAAGAGGAGGTGAAAGTATGACCCCAATGACGGTTCTCATCTCCATTTTGCTGACTCTGCTCGGTTTAGTTGTTGGCTACTATGTTCGTAAAACCATTGCCGAAGCAAAGATTGCGGGCGCACGCGGTGCTGCCGAGCAAATCCTTGAAGATGCAAAGCGTGATGCTGAAGCACTGAAAAAAGAAGCTCTGCTTGAAGCAAAGGACGAAATCCATACACTTCGAATAGATGCTGAACAGGAAGTTCGTGAAAGACGAAATGAGCTTCAAAAACAAGAAAACCGTTTACTTCAAAAAGAAGAAAATCTTGACCGTAAACATGAAGGAATTGATAAACGGGAAGCGATGTTGGAGAAGAAAGATCATTCTCTGAATGAACGACAACAACATATTGAAGAGATGGAAAGCAAAGTGGATGAGATGATTCGTATGCAGCAGTCAGAACTCGAACGCATTTCGAGCCTGACACGGGATGAAGCGAAACAAATCATTCTTGACCGGGTTGAAAATGAGCTTTCACATGACATCGCCATCATGACAAAAGAAACCGAAAACCGTGCGAAAGAAGAGGCAGATAAAAAGGCGAAAAACATTCTGTCGCTTGCTTTGCAGCGCTGTGCAGCAGATCATGTTGCCGAAACGACGGTATCGGTCGTCAATCTTCCGAATGATGAGATGAAAGGACGTATCATCGGCCGTGAAGGGCGTAATATTCGTACGCTTGAAACGCTTACAGGTATTGACCTGATTATTGATGACACACCTGAAGCAGTCATTCTTTCCGGATTTGATCCGATCAGACGGGAGACGGCAAGAATCGCTCTTGATAAACTCGTTCAGGATGGCCGTATTCATCCGGCGCGAATTGAAGAAATGGTTGAAAAATCCCGCCGTGAGGTTGATGACTATATCCGGGAAATGGGTGAGCAGACGACGTTTGAAGTCGGCGTTCACGGACTTCACCCGGATCTGATCAAGATCCTCGGCCGGTTGAAATTCCGTACAAGCTACGGGCAGAACGTACTGAAACATTCTATGGAAGTTGCGTTTTTAGCCGGTTTAATGGCTTCCGAGCTTGGAGAAGATGCAAAGCTTGCCAAGCGGGCCGGTCTTCTGCATGACATCGGAAAAGCAATTGACCATGAAGTGGAAGGAAGCCACGTGGAAATCGGAGTGGAGCTTGCGACCAAATATAAAGAGCATCCAGTCGTCATTAACAGTATTGCGTCACACCATGGAGACGAAGAGCCGACTTCCATTATCGCCGTTCTGGTCGCTGCCGCTGATGCACTGTCAGCCGCAAGACCGGGCGCGAGAAGTGAAACGCTCGAAAACTATATCCGCAGACTTGAAAAGCTTGAAGAAATCTCCGAGTCTTACGAAGGTGTTGAAAAATCATTTGCGATTCAGGCCGGCCGTGAAGTTCGCATCATGGTGAAGCCGGACTCCATTAATGATTTAGAAGCCCATCGTTTGGCGCGTGATATCCGTAAACGAATTGAGGACGAGCTTGATTATCCGGGACACATTAAAGTGACCGTGATCAGAGAAACTCGAGCCGTAGAGTATGCAAAATAAAGTGATGCTTAGCGCATCACTTTATTTTTTTGAGTCCCTGAAAAGGAAGGAATGGAATGTATGAGAATTTTATTTATCGGAGATGTTGTCGGTTCCCCGGGCCGCGACATGGTAAAAGAATATGTCCCGAAACTGAAAGCGAAACATAAACCGCATTTTACAATTATTAACGGAGAAAATGCAGCACACGGAAAAGGACTGACGGAAAAGATCTACCACAGCCTGATGGAAGCGGGAGCCGACGCCATTACAATGGGAAACCATACGTGGGATAAAAGAGAGATCTTCGACTTTATTGATGATGTGCCGCATCTTGTCCGGCCGGCGAATTTCCCGGAAGGTACGCCGGGCAAAGGCATTACTTATATTAAATCGAACGGAAAAGAGCTTGCCGTCATTAATTTACAGGGGCGGACGTTTCTTCCGCCGCTTGATGATCCGTTTGCTAAAGCGGATGAATTAATAGAAGAAGCGAAAAAGCGCACACCGTACATTTTTATTGATTTTCACGCGGAAGCGACAAGCGAAAAAATTGCGATCGGCTG
This sequence comes from Bacillus sp. ZY-1-1, assembly GCF_003047165.1. NCBI lineage: Bacteria > Bacillati > Bacillota > Bacilli > Caryophanales > Bacillaceae > Bacillus > Bacillus sp. ZY-1-1. The sequence goes on along the minus strand of NZ_CP027061.1, from coordinate 2,222,350 downwards.
GTATACAGACGGAAGAGCCTCTGCCGTGGTAGGCACCCATACACACGTGCAAACGGCAGATAACCGCATTTTGCCGAAAGGAACGGCATATATTACTGATGTAGGCATGACGGGTCCGTACGACGGAATTCTCGGTATGGACAGAGAAACGGTCATCAAGCGGTTTAAAACCAATCTTCCCGTCCGGTTTACGGTGGCGGAAGGTAAAACTACGCTGAGCGGAGTGCTCATTGACATCGACGATCAAACGAAAAAGGCCGTAAATATCGAACGGATATTAATCAATGATGACCATATGTTCTTTGAATAGGTGATCATGTGTTTATTTTATAAAAATATTAAAAGGAAAAGCAGGAATATAGCAACTTCTTAGTGAATATAGTAGAAATGGAAGGTAGCCCGCTATTTTTGAAAAGCATTGTGGGGATGGCTTTTTGGATAGCAACATCTAATAATGATTGTTCTAATGAACACTCACTTATCCATTGTAAAACTAAGGGGGAGCAGAAATGGAAATCTTAAAAGTTTCAGCAAAATCAAGTCCAAATTCAGTAGCAGGCGCGCTTGCCGGCGTATTGAGGGAACGCGGAGCCGCCGAAATTCAAGCAATTGGGGCGGGTGCCTTAAACCAGGCTGTTAAAGCGGTTGCGATTGCCAGAGGCTTTGTCGCGCCAAGCGGCGTAGATTTGATTTGTATTCCGGCTTTTACAGATATACAGATTGACGGAGAAGAAAGAACGGCGATTAAGTTAATCGTCGAACCCCGTTAAAAACAAAAACATGTACATTCTCAACCTGCTTGCGTAAGGCGAGCAGGTTGTTTTTATTGCTGTCATATTTTCTCACAATATTATATTGATAGTACGAAGAGATGATAAATGGCTTTATTCATATAATATTCAAAAAAAATCCCGCCCATTTTCCCGGACGGAAGCAGTTGTTTTCCTCGAGTGGACACTGGTGTTTACCTCCTTTTTATCTCATGTTACAATCCAGTTATTACAGTGTTTTTTCGAGGAGGAGTGTACATGTTGGGAGGAAAGATGAAAGCTATCGTTAAAAATGAAAACGCTTTCGGAGCAACACTGAAAGAAATTCCCATACCTTCCATTAATGAGAATGAAGTTCTCATTAAAGTACAGGCCGCATCTATATGCGGTACAGATGTGCATATTTATAATTGGGATCAATGGGCGCAGAAACGAATCAAAACACCTCAAGTATTCGGACATGAATTCAGCGGTATCGTAGCGGAAACGGGCAAGCACGTCACAAATGTCAAAATAGGTGACTACGTTTCGGCTGAAACCCACTTCGTCTGCGGTACTTGTGTCCCGTGTTTAACAGGAAAACATCATGTGTGCACCCATACAAAGATCCTCGGCGTAGATACAGCCGGCTCCTTCGCTGAATATGTCAAAGTGCCGGCCCGAAATGTTTGGAAAAACCCCGCTGATATGGACCCCGCCGTTGCCTCTGTTCAAGAGCCGCTTGGCAACGCGGTGCATACGGTGCTGGAAAGCAGCGGGCTTGCGGGCGGTTCCGCTGCAATTATCGGCTGCGGACCGATCGGGCTGATGGCGGTGGCGGTGGCTAAAGCGGCCGGTGCATCCCGTATTGCGGCCATTGATAAAAATGATTACAGGCTGGCTCTTGCGAAGAAATTGGGAGCTGCGATCACCATTTCAGCTGACGAGGAAGATCCGCTTGAGGTGATCGACACCTTAACAGGCGGAGAAGGGATCGACCTTGTCTGCGAAATGTCAGGCCACCCGGCAGCCATAACACAAGGATTAAAGATGGCGGCCAACGGGGGGAGGTTCCACATGCTGAGTCTGCCGGAACGTCCGGTGACGGTTGACCTGACAAATGACGTGGTGTTTAAAGGACTTACCGTCCAAGGCATCACAGGCAGAAAAATGTTTGAAACATGGCGGCAGGTATCGCACCTGCTTGAATCCGGCCTTGTTGATCTGACGCCGGTGATCACGCATCAGTTTCCGCTTGAAGACTTTGAAAAAGGGTTTGACCTGATGAGAAAGGGACAGTGCGGCAAAGTCATTTTGATTCCATAAGGGGAGGGTTCTATAATGAAAGAATTTGAATTTCTAAAAGCAGAGCTTGATAAAATGAAAGAAAATAAAACGTGGCAGCAAATGAAACAAATTGAAACGAAGCAGGGTCCGTCGGTGGAAGTCAAAGGGGAAAACGTGATACAGCTTTCATCGAACAATTATCTCGGTTTGACGTCGCATCCGAGACTTGTCGAAGCGGCCAAACGCGCCGCGGAAGAATTCGGAGCGGGTACGGGGTCCGTCCGTACAATCGCCGGAACATTCACAATGCACAATGAGCTGGAGAAAAAATTGGCAACCTTTAAAAAAACAGAAGCGGCACTTGTTTTTCAATCGGGGTTCACAACGAATCAGGGCGTCTTATCAAGCATTCTTACAAAAGAAGATATCGTGATCTCTGACGAACTGAACCATGCTTCCATTATTGACGGGATCAGGCTGACAAAAGCAGATAAAAAGGTGTACCGCCATGTTGATATGGACGATTTGGAAAGGGTGCTGAAAAAATCAATGAATTACCGCATGCGCCTGATCGTCACCGACGGCGTATTCTCAATGGACGGCAACATCGCTCCTTTGCCTGACATCGTCAAACTTGCCGAGGCGTACGATGCCTTTGTGATGGTCGACGATGCGCATGCTTCCGGCGTACTCGGAAAAAACGGAAGGGGGACGGTTAATCACTTCGGGCTTGATGGAAGAGTCCACATACAGGTGGGCACATTAAGCAAAGCCATCGGAGTGCTTGGCGGTTACGCCGCAGGGCCGCAGGTTCTGATCGATTACCTGCGCCATAAAGGGCGTCCTTTCTTATTCAGCACTTCTCATCCGCCTGCAGTAACGGCCGCATGCATAGAAGCCATTGACGTCCTGCTGGAAGAGCCTGAGCATATGGAAAAGCTATGGGAGAACACGGCGTATTTCAAAGACAAACTGGTTCAAATGGGGCTGACCCTCACAAAAAGCGAAACACCGATCGTGCCGATATTAATAGGGGAGGAAGAAAAAGCCCAGGCATTATCAGACCTTTTATTGACCCGCGGCGTGTTTGCACAAAGCATCGTGTATCCGACGGTCGCCCAAGGAAAAGCGAGAATCCGCACCATTATTACGGCGGAGCATACAAAAGAGGAGCTTGACCGGGCCCTGGAAGTAATCCGTTCAGCCGCAAAAGAGCTTCAGCTTGTGTAAGGGGGAAATGATTCCCTCTTTTTTATTTCTTATTGATTCTTATTCTCAATAAGGTGTACAATAATAGGCTGGCGGTTGTGCCAAACGCTTTTAACCAGTATACTTGAGGGTGGAAGTTTCGGTTGAAAGGAGACATTCGAACATGAATGAAAAGCAAAAGCAGGAAAGCGGACAAGTGAATCCGGCGGACAAAAAATCCGAAAAGGATTACAGCAAGTATTTTGAAGCCGTATATATTCCGCCTTCTTTAAAAGATGCGAAAAAACGGGGCAAAGAATCCGTTCAATATCATAACGATTTTAAAATCTCTGAAGAATTTAAAGGCCTTGGTGAAGGCAGGAAATTTTATATCCGCACGTACGGATGCCAAATGAACGAGCATGATACGGAAGTCATGGCGGGTATTTTTATGGCGCTCGGTTATGAAGCGACAAATTCGGTTGATGACGCGAACGTTATTTTATTAAACACTTGCGCCATCCGGGAAAACGCTGAAAACAAAGTGTTCGGAGAGCTCGGCCATTTAAAGGCGCTTAAAAAAAACAACCCGGACTTGATTCTCGGCGTCTGCGGCTGCATGTCACAGGAAGAATCAGTCGTAAACCGCATCCTTAAAAAGCACCCGTTTGTCGATATGATTTTCGGCACGCACAACATTCACCGTCTGCCGGAACTGTTATCAGAGGCATATTTATCAAAAGAGATGGTCATTGAAGTGTGGTCGAAGGAAGGGGATGTCATTGAGAACCTTCCGAAAGTCCGCAACGGAAAAATTAAAGGCTGGGTCAACATTATGTACGGCTGCGACAAGTTCTGCACATACTGCATCGTACCGTATACCCGCGGAAAAGAACGAAGCCGCCGTCCTGAGGAAATTATCCAGGAAGTCAGAAGACTTGCAAGCGAAGGCTATAAAGAAATCACGCTGCTCGGTCAAAACGTGAATGCGTACGGAAAAGATTTTGAGGATATGACGTACGGTCTCGGTGATTTAATGGACGAACTGCGTAAAATTGATATTCCGAGAATCCGATTCACGACGAGTCATCCGCGTGACTTTGATGATCATCTGATCGAAGTGCTCGCCAAAGGCGGCAACCTTTTAGACCATATCCATCTTCCGGTTCAATCAGGAAGCTCAGCGATGTTAAAAATGATGGCCCGTAAATATGACCGAGAACGCTATCTGGAGCTTGTCGGAAAAATTAAAGCGGCGATGCCGAACGCTTCACTGACGACCGATATTATTGTCGGTTTTCCGAATGAAACGGATGAACAATTTGAAGAAACGCTTTCGTTATATCGCGAAGTGGAATTTGACAGCGCATATACGTTTATTTACTCTCCTCGTGAAGGCACGCCGGCAGCGAAGATGAAAGACAATGTTCCGATGAGGGTCAAGAAAGAACGTCTTCAGCGCCTTAATGATTTGGTGAAAGAAATTTCAGCCAAAAAAATGAAGGAATATGAAGGCAGGACTGTCGAAGTATTAGTTGAGGGAGAAAGCAAAAATAACCCTGACATTCTTGCCGGCTATACGGAAAAAAGCAAGCTCGTCAACTTCAAAGGGCCGAAAGACGCCATCGGCAAGATTGTACGCGTCAAAATCGAACAGGCGAAAACATGGTCGCTTGACGGTGTGATGGCAGGAGAAGCAATCGAGGTGAAATAATAATGACGCTTTACTCAAAGAAAGACATTGTACAGCAGGCTAGGAACCTTGCGAAAATGATTTCTGAAACAGAAGAAGTTGATTTTTTCAAACGCGCCGAGGCGCAGATTAACGAAAATGAAAAAGTCTCTGCGATTATTAATCAGATTAAAACCCTGCAAAAGCAAGCCGTTAACCTGAAGCACTACGAAAAGCTTGAAGCGCTGAAACAAGTGGAAAGTAAAATTGACGCCCTGCAGGAAGAGCTTGAAGGGATTCCGATCATTCAGGAATTCAGAGATTCCCAGATTGAGGTCAATGACCTTCTTCAGCTTGTCGCACATACGATCTCAAATCAGGTGACAAACGAAATTATTACATCTACCGGAGGCAACCTGCTGACGGGAGAAACCGGTTCAAAAGTAAAACATTCGAATAACAGCTGTTCTATTTAAACACGGGGCCTTCATCGGCCCGTGTTTTTTTCTGTTTGAGAACTAATTGTAATATGTACTAAATTTTCATTGTCTCAACGTTTTGTCCTATTTTTACTGGAAAGTTTTATCATACTTAAAAGTAAAGTTTCTGGGCAGGGCTGCATACAATGAAACAGAAACTTTGTATTTTTATATTTTTATTATAAAAATGCACATGAGACAAATGCCCAGCATAAGATAACACGAAGAAGAACAAGGAGGCCTGCCGGAATGTCTGAATACAGGGAAATTATTACGAAAGCGGTAGTTGCGAAAGGAAGAAAATTCACCCAATGCACCAACACGATCTCGCCTGGAGAAAAACCGTCAAGTATACTGGGCGGCTGGATTATCAACCACAAGTACGATGCCGAAAAGATCGGGAAGACTGTAGAAATTGAAGGGTATTATGATATAAACGTCTGGTACTCTTACGCCGATAATACAAAAACGGAAGTTGTAACCGAGAGAGTAAAGTATGTCGATGTGATTAAACTCAGATACAGAGATACAAATTACTTAGATGACGAACACGAAGTCATTGCCAAAGTGCTGCAGCAGCCGAATTGTCTTGAAGTCACCATTTCTCCTAACGGAAATAAAATCGTGGTTCAGGCAGAGAGGGAATTTTTAGCAGAAGTGGTCGGTGAAACGAAAGTCGTCGTCGAAGTCAATCCTGACTGGGAAGAAGACGATGATGATGATTGGGAAGACGATCTTGACGAAGAATTAGAGGACATTAACCCTGAATTTTTAGTCGGAGATCCTGAAGAATAAGTTGAGGCTAGGGGAGTTTAACACCCCGAGTCTCTTTTTTATATATAAAGATATCACTCTTTTGTTTATGTTATAATGGGATTCGGATAAGAGAAGATACATAGTGAGGGATTAAATGATGGCTAGTTACACGCCTATGATACAGCAATACTTGAAGATAAAGGCAGAGCACCAAGATGCCTTTTTATTTTTTCGGCTTGGTGACTTTTATGAAATGTTTTTTGAAGATGCAAAAAAAGCGTCGCAAGAGCTTGAAATTACACTGACAAGCAGAGACGGAGGTTCGGCTGATAAAATTCCGATGTGCGGCGTGCCGTATCATTCCGCGGCGGCTTATATTGAACAGCTGATTAAAAAGGGCTATAAAGTGGCGATCTGTGAGCAGACGGAAGATCCGAAGGCGGCTAAAGGCGTTGTAAAAAGAGAAGTCGTCCAGCTGATCACCCCGGGAACCGTGATGGATGGAAAAGGCATCCATGAGTCGGAAAACAACTTTATCGCTTCCGTTTCCGAATTTCGTAACGGATACGGTCTCGCTTTATCAGACTTAACGACCGGAGAAAACCTGGCCGTATTTATTGAGCGGATTGAAGATGTCATGTCAGAAATTTACTCAGTCGGCGCAAAGGAAATTGTCGTATCAAGCAAGTTTAACGAACATACGGCTGCTCAGCTGAAAGAACGGTGCGGCGCAACGATTTCTATCGAAGACGGGGAAATAACAGAACGCATTGAAATCGCAAAGCACTTGCCGGGCGAAGAGCTGACAGAGACGTTTATGCGTTTATATACGTATTTGCAGAAAACGCAAAAACGGAGCCTGGATCATCTGCAGCCGGTTCAAGTATATGAATTGGAAGAAGCGATGAAAATTGACCTGTATTCAAAACGGAATCTTGAGCTGACGGAAACGATCCGTTCGAAAAGCAAAAAAGGGTCATTGCTTTGGCTTTTAGACGAGACGAAAACAGCAATGGGCGGCCGGCTTCTCAAACAATGGATTGACCGCCCGCTGATCAGGGCATCCCAAATCGAAGAACGCCAGGAAATGGTCGAGACGCTGATCAATCATCTGTTTGAGCGTGAAGATCTGCGCGAGCGCCTGAAGGAAGTATACGATTTAGAACGTCTGGCGGGCAGGGTCGCATTCGGAAACGTCAACGCAAGAGATTTAATCCAGCTGAAAGAATCTTTAAAACAAGTGCCGAGCATTAAAGAGCTTGTAGGATCTCTTAACCATAAAAAAGCAAAAGAACGCGCCGGCTTGATTGATCCGTGCGGGGATTTGCTTGACCTGTTAGAAGAAGCCCTTCATGAAAACCCGCCGTTATCGTTAAAAGAAGGCAACTTAATTAAAGACGGCTATCATCAGAAGCTCGATGAGTACCGTGACGCCAGCAAAAACGGTAAAGACTGGATTGCCAGATTGGAGCAGCAGGAACGCGCTTATACGGGCATCCGTTCATTAAAGGTCGGTTTCAATAAAGTGTTCGGCTATTATATTGAAGTCACAAAAGCAAACCTTCATCTGCTTGAGGACGGGCGGTATGAGCGGAAGCAGACCCTCACAAACGCCGAACGGTACATTACGCCGGAATTGAAGGAAAAAGAAGCGCTTATTTTAGAAGCGGAAAACAACATCTGCGAGCTGGAATATGAGCTTTTTGCCGGTCTTCGTGAAAAGGTGAAACAATTTATTCCGCGTCTGCAGCGTCTTGCCAAACAAATGAGTGAGCTGGATGCGCTGCAATGCTTTGCTACGATCAGTGAAAACAGGCATTACACAAAGCCCGTCTTTTCTGATAATGAAGTAAAAGTCATTGAAGGGAGACACCCCGTCGTTGAAAAGGTGATGGACAGTCAAGAATACGTGCCGAACAACTGCCTGATGGGTGATTCGCGGGAAATGCTCCTGATTACGGGTCCGAATATGTCAGGTAAAAGCACGTACATGAGACAGATCGCACTTCTATCGATCATGGCCCAAATCGGCTGTTTTGTGCCCGCAAAAGAAGCGGTTCTGCCGATTTTTGATCAAATCTTCACGAGAATCGGGGCAGCGGATGATTTGATTTCCGGACAAAGCACCTTTATGGTGGAAATGCTGGAAGCGAAAAACGCAATTGTGAACGCCACAAAAGACAGCCTGATCCTGTTTGATGAAATCGGCCGCGGGACATCAACGTACGACGGAATGGCGCTGGCACAGGCGATTATTGAATATGTTCATGATCATATCGGCGCTAAAACACTGTTCAGCACGCATTATCATGAGCTGACGGTGCTTGAAGATAAGCTTCCTCAGCTGAAAAACGTTCATGTGCGCGCAGAGGAATATAACGGAACGGTCGTGTTTCTCCATCAAATCAAAGAAGGAGCCGCAGATAAAAGTTACGGCATTCATGTCGCCCAGCTTGCGGAGCTCCCGGACGATCTGATCAGCCGCGCGCAGGAGATTTTGAAACAGCTTGAGCAGACGGGAGATAAACCGGAGCTTCCGGCGGCACCTGAGAAAAAGCCCGCCGTCAAAGAAGAACCGGCACAGCTGTCCTTTTTTGCTGACGGTGAAAAAGAACAGAAGGCACCGGCGGTTTCTAATAAAGAAAAACAAGTGCTTGAAGCTTTTAAGTCAATCAATATTCTCGATATGACGCCGCTTGAGGCGATGAATGAAATGTACAAGCTGCAAAAAAAATTAAAATAGAAAGAGGTGACGGACTTGGCAAAAGTCATCCAGCTGTCAGATGAACTTTCGAATAAAATAGCGGCCGGCGAGGTGGTCGAACGGCCTGCCTCAGTCGTTAAAGAATTGGTGGAAAACGCCATCGACGCAAACAGCACAGTCATTGAAATCGACATAGAGGAAGCGGGGCTTTCGTCGATTCGGGTGCTCGATAACGGCGAAGGGATGGAAACCGATGATTGCAAGCGGGCTTTCCGCCGCCACGCGACCAGCAAAATCAAAGATGAAAACGACCTGTTCCGGGTGAGAACACTCGGTTTCCGCGGAGAAGCTTTGCCAAGTATCGCGTCTGTTTCTCATCTGGAAATCAAAACGAGCATCGGCGAGGGAGCGGGAACCCATCTCATTCTTCAGGGCGGGAATATCATTTCTGAGCAGAAATCCTCCAGCAGAAAAGGAACGGAGATTATCGTTACCAACCTGTTTTTCAATACGCCCGCCAGATTGAAATATATGAAAACCGTGCATACGGAGCTCGGCAATATTACGGATGTTGTCAACCGGATTGCTCTTGCGCATCCGGAAGTATCCATCCGTCTGCGCCATCAGGGGAAAAATCTGCTGCAGACAAACGGTAACGGGGACGTGCGCCATGTGCTGGCCGCAATTTACGGGACGGCGGTTGCGAAAAAAATGATACCGCTCCATGTCAGCTCGCTTGATTTTGAAGTCAAGGGCTACATCGCGCTTCCGGAAATCACGCGTGCATCCAGAAACTACATGTCATCTGTCATTAACGGAAGGTACATTAAGAATTTCCCGCTTGTAAAAGCGGTGCATGAGGGCTATCACACACTTCTGCCGATCGGCCGCCATCCGATTACGTTTATCGAAATTACGATGGACCCGATTTTGGTCGATGTCAATGTCCATCCGTCGAAGCTTGAAGTCCGCCTCAGCAAAGAGACGGAGCTGCATGAGCTGATCCGTGACGGGATAAAGGAAGTGTTTCAAAAGCAGCGGCTTATTCCGAGCGCCCAGCTCCCGAAAAAAACAGCGCCGGCACCGGCCAAAAACGAACAGCAATTTATGACATTCGAGGAAAGCGCGCCTGAGCGGAAACTTCCTGAAAAAACGCCGGAGCCGTCTTACTCACCGATGAAGCTGAGTTCGGTCGTAAAAGAGCCGGAGCCGGTCATAGAAGAAGAGTCCCTGCCGGATGAAGCGGGTCACGGAGTGCCGCCGGAGCTCGGCATGCCGGTAACGGAAGCGCCTGTTTCCGATATTCCGGAGCCTGAAGAGGAGGCTGACTCTGAAGAAATACGGGAAGAAAGAGTTCCGGTGATGTATCCGATCGGCCAAATGCACGGGACGTATATTTTAGCCCAAAACGAAAACGGCTTGTATATCATTGACCAGCATGCGGCGCAAGAACGGATTAAATACGAATATTTCCGGGAGAAAGTCGGGCAGGTCGAGCCTGAAGTGCAGGATATGATCGTGCCGCTCACCTTTCATTATGCGGCAAATGAAGCGCTGATCATTGACCAGCATCAGCATGAGCTTGAAAGCGTCGGAGTATTTTTAGAAGCATTCGGCACGAACAGCTACATCGTCCGCTGCCATCCGGCCTGGTTTCCAAAAGGGGAAGAAGCTGAACTGATTGAAGAAATCATTCAGCAGGTGCTTGACGCCAAACAGATCGATATTAAAAAACTCCGGGAGGAAGCGGCCATTATGATGAGCTGCAAAGGCTCAATCAAAGCGAACCGCCATTTGAGAAACGACGAAATCAAAGCGCTCTTGGACGACCTGCGCCGAACGACAGACCCGTTTACATGCCCGCACGGCCGGCCGATCATTATCCACCACAGTACGTATGAGATGGAGAAGATGTTTAAGCGTGTGATGTAATAACAACGTTTATGTGAGACTAAACCGTTATTTACCCACAAGCAGCCTTACTAGTTTGAATGACCCAGCCTTTCAGAGATAACTTTTGAGTTCTGGCATAATTGTTGCATGGTATACCGTAAATCATGAAGATAATTTGTTTAACATCCAGTTATTTGGGAAGGATCCCTTAAGTACAAGATGAATACTCTGTATGCGGGTACCTGCTTTTACAAAGTCACAGGGAAGAGATGGGGAAGAATTTAAATAAAATTGGAATTTGGCGGGTTATACTATCCGCAAGTTAGTCAAGGGGGACTAGTAATTAGTCCCCCTTACATTTAGTTCTTTCTGCGGTTTTTTCTATTTTTGATCAAACTGAAAACCACTAAAAGAACCACACCGACAGCAACAATATAAAATGAAATTTCCGCTGCGGCGGTGTTAATATTCTTAAGAACAAGGATAAGCCCTATTAAAAATATAGGAATGATGTAAGTTAGAATTCTTATAGCTTTCGGGCTCGGTTCAGCATTACTTTTATCTTCCATAGTTACCTCCGATCTTAAACACTTTAGAAAATAATCACTTTAAAGCTTAACACAGGATAAATTTGTTAAACACCAACAATAGCCCCGTTTAAAGGAAAAGCATAAGAGTTTTAGTAACCCACAAAGTTGCAGCCTGGTTACCAGTTACTTTTAGAGCATCCGCATAGCACGCATCTTCAACTGCACCAGTAAAATTGTCAATGATATTAAGAATTATTTCAAAACCGCCGATTCCACCCATAGCAGCTTTAACTTTAGTAGGTATTGCGTCCCGAGCTGCTCTCAGTGCTTTTATAGCTCAGGACAAATCACCTTGAGCAGTAAACTCCGACCCATATAACATAGTCTATTTGTCTAAATCTTAATATTTACTTTTTACACTTAATGATTTTATGTTAGTTTTGTTTTTGCACAGTAAAAAGATAACTTTATTTAGCCCTAACAAAAACATCTGAGCTCCTTGTCAATAATCAAATATAAATCGTCTTCAACTGACGTCTTTTTTCATGCGCGACGCTTTCGTGAATTGTTGCAGCTAGACTTGTTTTTGAACGGTTTTCTCGCAAAAGAAAAGAGTGTAAATTAAGCCGTACTTTTCTCAGTTCAATTATGTTAATGTCAACATAACGTTGAATTCGGTGTAAGAACTAAGGTATTCTGATATATTTCGAGAGCCCGTGTGGTTTAGTTTATCTGAAGAAAAGGATTGAAATAATAATCTTAATTGCGGGTCATTTCTAAAAACTGATTATCTCCTCCGGCCGCTTCTGTAATTGCTTCTCAAAACAAAAGCTCAATTTGTTTTCTTTTTATCCGAAACTCATATTCATCCTTCATTTTCTGAATAAAATTCCCTAAAGAATTCATCTGAATTAATATTCTGATTTCCTTATATATCAGCATAGCAATTTGTAAAAAAGGCCCAGACTGGTGCTTTTGGCGGAAGCAGAAAGTTTTTTAAACTTTACCGGAAAATCCATGGAAAAACGTGGTGCCATCTGGTAAAGTGGTTACAGTCGGCTGGGCGGCGGCAGCAGTCTGCCCGGATCTTTTAAATGGGAATGGTGACAATGGATCATACATATGAAGTGCATCAAATCAAAACTTATCACCAGATGTGGTCCAACTATTGTTATATTATCGCAGACCGCTCAAAAAAATCTGCGATAGCGGTGGACCCGTCCTGGGAAATCGATAAAATAACCGATAAACTGCATGAATTGGATGTTGATTTATCAGCTATTTTATTAACACATTCGCATTATGACCATGTAAACTTGGCGGAGCCGCTTCAGCAAATCTATCATTCTGATATATACATGTCGTCGGCGGAAATCGATTTCTATCAATTCCGGTGCAGAAACTTAATAGCGCTTGAAGACGGACAAACCTTTGCAGCCGGAGGGTTTATCATCAGAAGTATATTGACCCCGGGACATACGGCCGGGGGAATGTGCTATTTGCTATCTGATCACCTTTTTACCGGTGACACCGTGTTTACAGAAGGGTGCGGTATATGTGAGGACAGGGGCAGCTCAGCTGAAGATATGTTTCACAGTATACAGAGGATCAAAGCCTCTATTCCGCCGCATGTGCGTGTGTATCCGGGGCACTCCTTCGGGGAGAAGCCGGGTCAAAAAATGGAGAGTCTTTTGAAAAACAATATTTACTTTCAGATTGAAAAAAAAGAACATTTCGTGAACTTCCGCAACAGAAAAAATCAAAAAGGGCTGTTTCACTTTAAGTAGCGTATAATTTGGTTCTATCTAACTAGTTTTTCTTTTAGGCCACGGAACTTCTGAATTGAAATGATAGTCATTGCTCGCTTTTTGGTGATGAATGGCTGAGTAACGGTAGTTTGCGGATAAAAGCGCCGGGCAGGCTGAATGGGACATTCTGCTTATATCTATTCCAAAAGCCCTGAGTCCGCCTTCCGTCAGGGAAAAATAGGCATTATTCAGGATTCCGCATAGGATAAATTAACTTGACATGGTATTTTTGTGAAGTTACTATCAACTTGAACATGCTTCTTAACTGAATCCGAGAAAGGATGGCTGAGAAAATGATCACATACATATTCCCCGGACAAGGTTCTCAAAAGCAGGGAATGGGAAGCTCATTGTTTGATGAATTTAAAGACTTAACGGAGCAGGCTGATGAAACACTCGGATATTCCATGAAACGGCTTTGTCTTGAGAATCCGTATTCCAATCTTCACAAGACGCAGTTCACCCAGCCTGCTTTATATGTTGTAAACGCGTTAAGCTATTTGAAAAAAATCCAAGAAAATGACATAAAGCCGGATTATTTGGCCGGCCACAGTTTGGGAGAATATAATGCGCTGTTTGCAGCAGGTGCTTTTGATTTTATTACCGGCCTGCAGCTTGTCCGTAAAAGAGGCGAATTAATGAGTATGGCCACTGACGGAAAAATGGCCGCCGTTATGGGGTTAACCGCAGCTCAAGTGTCGGACGCCCTTCAAACGCACGGATTACATACGATTGATATTGCCAATATGAATTCTCCTCACCAAGTTGTCATATCCGGACGCAAAGAAGACATTGAAAGAGCCAAAAGCGTATTCGAAGGAATAAAGGACGTTACGATGTTTCATCCGTTAAACGTCAGCGGCGCTTTTCACTCGAGATATATGAGCGAAGCAAAACAAGAGTTCGAAAAATTTTTACAGTTATTTCATTTTTCTGCTATATCAATTCCTGTCATTTCTAATGTGCATGCCAGACCTTATGAGCAAGACGGAATCCACTCCGTTCTGGCCGATCAGATCGACCATTCAGTGCGATGGAACGACAGCATCCGCTATCTGCTGGACAAAGGACGGATGGAATTTGAAGAAGTCGGCCCGGGTCATGTGCTGACAGGACTTATTCACCGCATCAAAAAAGAAACTGAAGCTTCACCCGCCATGTAGCGGAATGCAAGTCAAAATTCTTATCTCACATAATAGTGCCAGCCATACAACATCACGACCACTTCATCTGCACACAACATCAAGAAAAACTTACAAATCAATATTTTAAAAAAATAAAGAGCGAAAAGGAGAACAAATGAACCAGCCAATTGTTTTCATGTTTTCTGGACAGGGTTCCCAATACTATCAAATGGGGAAAGAGCTGTTTGCACATAACGCCGCTTTTCGGCAGAAAATGCTTGACTTGGACGATTTTGCAGTCAGCCGTTTCGGTTACTCTGTCCTGAAAGAGGTTTATCATACAGGCAATCGTCTGTCTGATCCATTTGACCGCCTTCTTTTCAGCCATCCTGCCATTTTTATGGCTGAGTACGCACTTGCATATGCTTTGGAGCAAAGAGGCATACGTCCCGATTATGTGATCGGAGCAAGCCTTGGAGAGTATGCAGCGGCCGCTGTGTCGGGTGTGCTGAGTGCTGAGGATGCTTTAGATTGCGTGCTGGAACAGGCCCGAATCATTACGGAAACTTGCCGTAACGGCAGCATGCTTGCGATACTGGGTGATCCGGCTTTATATCAAGATGATCCGCTGCTCGGCGAACATAGTGAATTGGCATCTGTAAACTATCATTCTCACTTTGTCATCTCGGGAGAGCGGGAACATATCAAAAAGATCATGGACGATCTGAGAGAAAAGCAGATTCCTCATCAGCTATTGCCGGTATCTTACGGGTTTCACTCAGCGCTGGTTGATCAGGCGGAACAGCCGTACAAGCGCTTTTTAGCTCAGAAATCAATCCGGACTCCGTTTATACCGTACATCTCCAGTGCGACCGGAGAGGCTGAGACCGATATACAAGCGGACTTTTTCTGGGATATTGTAAGAAAGCCGATTCGATTCCGCGAAGCGCTTCAATTCGCAGACAGCCGCCAAAAAGGATTGTATATCGATGCCGGGCCTTCCGGAACATTGGCCGCATTTGCCAAACAGATTCTTCCCGCAGGATCGGCTGAACGCATCCGTGCCATTATGACGCCGTTTCATAAAGAACAAACCCATTTGCAGCAAATAGAAGACAGCATTTTATCACCGCCCGGAAGGAGACTGTAAGATGATCAGCTTTGTTTTTCCAGGCCAAGGCTCGCAAAAAATAGGGATGGGAGAGGACCTGTTCGGCCGCTATCCTGAATTAACCGCAAAGGCGGATCACATTCTCGGATATTCCATTCAGGAGCTGTGCTGGGACGGGGAACGTCTCAATCAGACTCAATTCACTCAGCCGGCGCTCTATGTCGTCAATGCCCTCAGTTATTTGAAAAAAACAGAAGAAACCGGCTTGAAACCGGATTTTACCGCCGGACACAGTTTAGGCGAATATAACGCGTTATACGCCTCGGGCGCTTTTGATTTTGAAGAAGGCCTACAGCTGGTCAAAAAAAGGGGCGACCTGATGAGCCGCGCAAAAGGAGGCGGCATGGCAGCGGTGATCGGCCTGACTCATGAGCAGGTGACGGACGTTTTAAGAGAGTATCACTTGCATACGATTGATATCGCCAACATGAACACTCCGCAGCAAATTGTCATTTCCGGATATAAAGAAGATATTGAAAAAGCCGCATCCGTTTTTGAAGCCGTAAACGGCGTAAAAATGGTTCACCGCTTAAATGTCAGCGGCGCCTTTCATTCCAGATACATGCTGGAAGCGAAGGAGGAATTTTCACGGTTTATTGAAACTTTCCATTTTAAGCCGCTGTCCATTCCGGTCATTTCAAATGTGACGGCAAGACCTTATGAGCAGACCGAGCTGAAAAAGACACTCACCGGACAAATAACGGGATCGGTGAACTGGACAGACAGCATCCGTTTTTTAATGGGAAGAAAGAACATGATCTTTGAGGAAATCGGTCCCGGAAAAGTGCTGACGGGGCTGATTCAAAGAATTACGGCTGAAGCGGAGCCGATAACAGATGAAATCAAAGTCCCGGCTGAAGCTGGAAAAAGCTCAATTACGGCGGTGTCTTTAGGAAATGAAGAGTTTAAGCGCGATTATCAATTGAAATACGCCTACTTGGCCGGCGGCATGTACCGCGGAATTTCTTCGAAGGAAATGGTCGTCAAACTGGCCGAAAAAGGAATGATGGGCTTTTTCGGAACGGGCGGTTTGAACATCGCGCACGTTGAGGACGCCATTTTGTCAATTCAGCATGAGCTTCGTGACGGCGGTTCCTTTGGCATAAATGTTGTACATAACATGAAGCATACAGATTCAGAAGAAAAAATGATTGATCTTTTACTGAAGCATGGGGTTCAGAACTTGGAAGCATCAGCATTTTTAACGGTTACTCCCGCTTTAGTAAGGTTTCGCGCTAAGGGGTTAAAACGCGGTGCCGGCGGACAAATAATAGCGCGTCAGCGGATTATCGCAAAGCTGTCCCGTCCGGAAGTAGCGGAAGCATTTCTCAGCCCGGCGCCTGATCACATTCTGCAGAAACTTGCAGCCGAAAACAAAATTACCGCTGAAGAAGCAAGTCTGATGAGAGAAATACCCGTTGCGCATGACATCTGCGTAGAGGCTGATTCAGGCGGCCACACTGACGGCGGAGTTGCTTACAGTCTCATGCCGGCGATCATCCGTTTACGAGATGACATGATGAAAAAATACCGATACGGCAAAACCGTCCGCATCGGAGCCGCAGGGGGAATCGGAACGCCTGAGGCTGCTATGGCCGCATTTATGCTCGGCGCTGATTTTATTGTGACCGGATCCATTAACCAATGCACCGTTGAAGCAGCGACGAGCGGCCTCGTAAAGGATCTCCTGCAGCAGATGAATGTACAGGACACGGCCTACGCGCCGGCCGGCGATATGTTTGAATCAGGCAGCAAGGTGCAGGTATTAAAGAAAGGGCTGTTCTTTCCGACCCGGGCCTCTAAGCTGCATGAACTGTATCAGCGTCACCGCTCAATTGAAGAAATTGATGAAAAGACACTCAGACAAATAGAAGAGAAGTATTTTAAGGCAAGTGTAAGCAGTATTTATGACAAAGTGAAGGCTCATTATTCGAATGAAGACATTTCAAAAGCCGAACGGAATCCGAAACAGAAAATGGCGCTCATATTCAAATGGTATTTCAGGCAAAGCTCTGCTTCGGCGATTAAAGGAGACCCGGATGCCAAGGTAGACTTCCAGATTCATTGCGGCCCGGCATTAGGCGCCTTTAATCAATGGGTGAAAGGTACGGAGCTGGAGTCCTGGAAAAACCGCCATGCCGATGGTATCGGCCTTCGTCTTATGGAAGAGACGGCCTCGCTTTTGAATCAGAAGTTAGGCTCATTTCTGCAAACGTGTTGACAAGACGAAATGATAGATTGAAAACATGGAATATTCATAAAAGATGAAACAGGGAGGAACTGACAATGAGTGAAGAAAGAATCTTTGAATTGCTGCAGAACACAATCTACGAGGTTTTGCCTGATTTAGAAGGCGAACAGCTTTCAAAGGAAGACCGGTTAGTTGATCTGGGGGCGGACTCAGTGGACCGCGCCGAAATTATCACGATGATGCTTGAAGAATTATCACTGCAGATCCCGCGTGTTGAGCTGACGGGAGTGTCAAACATCGGCGAATTGGCGGCAAAGCTTTATGAAAAGGTACAGGCTGTCTGATAAAACGGTGAAAAAATCGGAAACTCAAAATTCATATTGGAGGCGAAGTTCATGGCGGCTGCCGGAATAGAAGCGATAAATGTGTTTGGCGGGACGGCATACCTTGATGTCATGCAGCTGGCGGAGTACAGAAACTTAGACCCTGCCAGATTTGAGAATTTACTGATGAAAGAAAAAGCGGTGGCGCTTCCGTACGAAGACCCCGTCACATTCGGCGTTAATGCGGCAAAGCCGATTATCGACCGATTGACAGAGGCTGAAAAAGACAGAATCGAGCTGCTGATTACCTGCTCGGAGTCCGGCATCGACTTCGGAAAATCACTCAGTACATATATTCATGATTACTTAGGCCTCAACCGGAACTGCCGTTTATTTGAACTGAAGCAGGCCTGTTATTCAGGAACGGCGGGTTTGCAGATGGCGCTTAACTTTATTTTGTCGCAGACATCCCCCGGAGCGAAGGCGCTTGTCGTCGCGACGGATATTTCCCGGTTTTTAATTGCCGAAGGCGGCGATGCGTTAAGCGAGGATTGGTCTTACGCCGAACCGAGCGCCGGAGCGGGTGCCGTCGCCTTATTGATCGGTGAAAACCCAATCGTATTTCAGGCGGATGCGGGCGCCAACGGCTATTACGGCTATGAGGTGATGGATACATGCCGTCCGATCCCGGACAGTGAAGCCGGTGACGCCGACTTGTCATTGATGTCTTATCTCGATTGCTGCGAACAGACATTTCGCGAGTACAAAAACCGTGTGCCGGGCGCTGACTATAAAGAGACGTTTCACTATCTTGCCTTCCATACACCGTTTGGCGGCATGGTCAAAGGAGCTCACCGGACGATGATGCGTAAGCTTGCAAAAGCGAAAAACGCTGAGATCGAACAGGATTTTCAAACCAGGGTAGAGCCGGGGCTCCGCTACTGCCAAAGAGTCGGAAACATTATGGGGGCAGCCTCTTTACTGGCTCTTACAAGCACGATTGACCAAGGGGCTTTCGACACTTCTAAGCGGATCGGCTGTTTCTCGTACGGCTCCGGATGCTGTTCGGAATTTTACAGCGGCGTTGTGACGCCTGAAGGACAAACGCGGCAGCATTCTTTCAAAATAGAAGAGCATCTGAACAACAGATACAGGCTGTCCATGGAAGAGTATGAAGAACTGTTTAAAGGCAGCGGTCTGGTGAAGTTCGGAACCCGGAATGTCAAATTGGATATGAATATGATTCCGAACATTTTAGACCATCATGCCGGGAGCCCTCGTTTATATTTGGAAGAAATCACGGAATTTCATCGGAAATACAGGTGGATGCCGTGACCTATGAGACGATCAACGTCCGTTTTCAGCAAAATGTCTGCTTCATCACCTTTG
This sequence comes from Bacillus sp. ZY-1-1, assembly GCF_003047165.1. Taxonomy (NCBI): domain Bacteria; kingdom Bacillati; phylum Bacillota; class Bacilli; order Caryophanales; family Bacillaceae; genus Bacillus; species Bacillus sp. ZY-1-1. The sequence continues at coordinate 2,203,086 of NZ_CP027061.1, read as the reverse complement.
ATCGGCCTGAAGCCAACAATACGATTAATGAGCGTTTAGTGGAGGAATGCCTGCACGTTCTTTCTGAATGTGAAGACTCCGTGACCTCCGTAGTGCTTGAAGGGCAGCCGGAGGTATTTTGTTTCGGGGCGGATTTTGATGAGATGTACCGGAAAATGAGGCAGGGAATGCAGCATGCGGAATCGCAGGAGCCGCTTTACCGTTTGTGGCTGGCATTAAAATCCGGGCCGTACATCACAATCGCCCGCGTCCGCGGAAAAGTAAATGCGGGAGGTGTCGGTTTTGCCGCCGCGTGCGATATCGTCATTGCAGAGGAGAGTGCTTCGTTCAGTTTATCTGAACTGTTATTCGGACTTTATCCAGCCTGCGTTCTGCCGTTTTTAATTCAAAGAATCGGATTTCAAAAGGCGCATTATATGACGATTATGACAAAGCCCGTGCCGGCGCATCAGGCGCTTGAATGGGGACTTTGTGACGTATGCGTTCCGGACTCAGCAACAGAGCTGAGAAAGCATTTGCTGCGTCTTCGCCCGCTGTCGAAAAAAGCAGTCATCCGTTATAAAAAATACATGGATTCCTTAAACGACCTTGTTCATCGTTCGAAATCCATTGCTCTAGCCGAAAATCAAGCGATGTTTTCAGATCCGGATAACCAATCAGCCATTTTCCGTTATGCAGAAACGGGGCGGCTTCCTTGGGAAACGGAGAACAGTTAGGAGGATATCATGCCGAACGCCGCAGTTGAACTGCTCGAAATTGAACCGGATATTATCCAAGTGACAATGCAGGATAAAGCCCATAAAAACGCCTTCTCCAAAGAACTGACGGATGGATTGATGGAAGCATTCACCCGTATAAAAAAATCGTCAGTCTATAAAGCTGTGATTTTAACAGGATACGGCCATTACTTTGCTTCCGGAGGCACACAGGAAGGTCTGCTCAGGATTCAGCAGGGCATCACAAAGTTTACGGAAGACCGCATGTACTCTTTGGCGCTGGAATGTGATATCCCCGTCATTTCAGCCATGCAGGGCCACGGAATCGGAGGCGGGTTTGTCATGGGGCTTTTTAGTGATTTTGTCATTTTAAGCAAAGAAAGCGTGTATACCGCAAACTTTATGAAATACGGTTTCACTCCCGGAATGGGGGCCACCTTTATCGTTCCGGAGAAGCTTGGGGCAAGCCTCGGCCATGAAATGCTGTTAAACGGCGGCCACTACCGCGGCGGTGACCTGGAGAAAAGAGGGGTGCCTTTTCCGGTGCTTCCGCGGCAGGAAGTATTAGACTATGCGCAGGAATTGGCCCGTGAGCTTGCGGAAAAACCGAGAAACTCTTTAATTACATTGAAAAGGCACTTGGTGACGCCGTTTCGCGAGCAGCTTCCGGCTGTCATTGAGAAGGAGTTAATCATGCACGATGAGACGTTTCATGATGATGAAGTGAAAAAACGAATCACGACGATGTACGGAGTATAAGACATACATCTTACATACAGATGAAATGGAGGCAGCTCTATGAAAAGTGATATGAAGGCAAGCGGGTTACTCAAGCCATCTGTCAGCTACGGAAAACCATTGCGGCTTTCAGCGGATCAGCCGATGACGATTCCTGAAGTCCTGCACAAAACCGCCGCGGCAGCGGGAGATCAAAAGGGCATCACATATATACAGCCTGACGGCACCAAAGTGTACCAGACTTACAGCGGCCTGAAAAAGATCGCTCTTTCGATTGTGAAAGGGCTCCGCCAATCAGGAGTGAAGGATCAGGATGAAGTCATATTACAGCTCAGTGACAATTCCCAGCTGATTCCTGCGTTTTGGGGCTGTGTTTTTTTAGGAGCGATCCCGGTTCCGCTTGCGGCCGCTCCGGCTTATACAGAAATGAACAGCGGGACGCAAAAACTGAAAGACGCCTGGACGCTTTTGAATCAGCCGTATGTCATCACAAGCCGTGAAGTGCTGCCGGAGATGACTGAATGGGCGGAGGAGCAGGAGCTTTCCGGGTTTTGCGCTTTGGCGGCAGAAGATCTCAGTGCGCATGAAATGGATACGGACTGTCATCATCCCCGTCCGGAAGATTTGGCGATGCTGCTTTTGACCTCGGGAAGCACGGGCAAGCCGAAAGCCGTGATGCTCAGCCATGAAAACATCGTCTGCATGGTCAAAGGAAATATTCAGATGCAGGGCTATACAAGTGAGGATGTCACGTTTAACTGGATGCCTTTTGACCATGTCGGCGGCATCGGAATGCTTCATCTTCGTGATGTTTATCTTGGATGTGAGGAAATCAACATACCGAGCGAATCCATTTTGATGGATCCTTTAAAATGGCTCGACCTGATTGATCATTACCGCGCTTCGGTCACGTGGGCCCCCAATTTTGCCTTTGGGCTGCTTGCCGATTTCGCAGAAGAGATTCAAACGCGGAAATGGGACTTATCTTCCATGCGTTATATGCTGAACGGCGGGGAGGCCGCGGTGGCGAAAGTCGGACGCAGAATTATGGAGCTTTTAGAGCCGCACGGTCTGCCGGTTAATGCCATCCGTCCCGCATGGGGAATGTCCGAAACGTCTTCGGGCGTTATTTTCTCAGATGAGTTTACACTGGAAAACACGAGTGACGACGATCGTTTCGTCGAGATCGGTCTGCCGATCCCGGGGTTTAATATGAGAATTACGGATGACCGCAATCAAGTGGTGGAAGAAGGAGAAATCGGCCGCTTTCAAGTGTCCGGTCTGACTGTAACGAGCGGATATTATGAGCGCCCGGACTTAAATGAGAGTGTCTTTACAGAAGACGGTTGGTTTGAAACGGGAGATCTCGGATTTCTGCGTGAAGGCCGCCTGACGATAACGGGGCGCACGAAAGATGCCATCATTATCAATGGTGTGAATTATTACAGCCACGCCATTGAATCAGCCGTTGAGGAATTGCCGGAAATTGAAACGTCATATACAGCGGCATGCGCCGTCCGGCCGAATCAAAGCACGACAGATGAGCTGGCGATTTTCTTTGTGACGTCTGTTCCATTGGATGAGAACCGCATGACGAAGCTTCTTCATCACATTCACCAGCACGTGACACAGAGAATCGGCGTTACCCCTGATTATCTGCTACCGGTCGCAAAAGAAGACATTCCTAAGACGGCAATCGGGAAAATCCAGCGCACTCAGCTGAAACATTCATTCGAACAAGGGCAATTTGATTCATTACATAATAACAGACAAGAAGGCGGCAATTCAGCCCCGGCTTCTGCAGAGAAAGAAATTGAACGGGATTTTATCCGTTTTCTGAAAGAGGAACTTTCCATCGCGGATGAGCTTGTTGATCCAAATACACCGTTTCAAAGCCTTGGCGTTAACTCCATCAAGATGATGAAACTCGCCAGATCAATTGAAAAAACGTATCACATCCGGCTGACGGCAAGAGAGCTGCACAAAAACCCGACGATTGGCGCTTTAGCGGCTTATACTGCTGAAAAAGCGGCAAACATGTCAGCGGAGCATCATTCCCAAAAAGCCGAACCGCCGGCAGAACGGGAGAGACGGCAAACGGCGCCGGCGCTTTCAGAAGTCCAAAAAGGGCTGTGGACATTGCAGAAAATGTCGCCTGAAACGACTGCATACCATGTCCCGCTCTGTTTCCGATTCACATCCGGAATCGACAAAGAGAAACTGAAACAGGCGTTTCAGCTCGTATTAAAGCAGCATCCGATGCTCAAAAGCGCCGTGAATGAAACAGACGACGGGTTTTATTTCATAGAAGCGGCAGATCCTTTTGTATTCTCGGAAGAAGATATTTCTGACGTCAATGAATCACAAATACCCGCTCTGATACGGAAAAAAGTGAAAGAGCCGTTTGTCAAAGAAGGCGGGCCTTTGCTGCGCGTGCGGCTGCTTTCAAAATCCGCCTCGGAACATTATCTTTTGACGGTCATTCACCACATCGTGTTTGACGGTTTTTCATCCATTACATTTATTCACAGTCTGCTGGATCACTATCAGGCGCTGCTGGAGGGAAAAGAAGGGTTTACGGCCGCCGCTCCCGGCATTCATTCCGATTTCGCGGCTTGGGAAAAGCGGTATTTAGCGAGTGAAGAAAGCAAAGCTGCCCGCGCTTACTGGATGAAACAGCTCGGGGGCGATCTGCCTGACCTTCAGCTTCCGCCGATGCGCACGGACAGCAGCGTTCCGGAGTTTACAGAAGATACGCTGACACGCCGTTTTCCCGAACGGCTGCTGAATAATCTAACGGCGTTTGCCGCATCCCGTTCGATTCATTTGTCTACCGTTATGCTGAGCTGCTATATGGTGCTTTTAAGCAAATATACGGATAAGGAAGATATTGTGACAGGCATGCCTGCAATGGTCAGACCTGAAGAACGCTTTGACGGAGTGGTCGGCCATTTCCTCAACATGCTTCCTATACGGAGCAGAGCCGGACGAAAAGAAACATTTGCTGACTTTGTTCAAAAGGTGCAGGATGCCGTTCTGGACGGACTGGATCACTCCTTTTATCCGTTTCCGAAAATGGTGCGTGATGTGCATGCGAAACCCCTGCAGAACGGTTCGCCTGTTTTCAGCAATGCCTTTTTCTATCAGAACTTTCTGCAGCATTCAAGCTATCAATCGATGCTGGATGAATACAAGGAATTCTCCTGTGAGTTTGTAAAAGACATTCATCAGGAGGGGGAATATGATCTTGTATTTGAAATGTGGGAAGAAGCATCAGGTATGGATCTTACGATTAAATACAGCACCGAATTATTCGACGAAGCAGGGGCGGCCAGACTTTTCAGCCAATTTGTACAGGCCGCTGAAGCTTTGACGGCGAATGCGGATATGCCGCTTGAGAACGTTTCTCTCATGACAAAAAGAGAGGAGCACATGATTCTTAAGACTTGGAATGAGACAAGCCGTGAATATCCGGATGCCTGCTTCCATGAATTATTCGAACGTCAGGCGGCAGAAACGCCGGACGCTTGTGCGGTCGTGTATGAACAGCAAAAGCTGACATACCGTGAGCTTGATGAAAAAAGCACGAAGCTGGCGCTCTATTTGCAGGCGCACGGTGCAGGCCCTGATGATCTCATCGGCATTTATACAGACCGTTCATTGCATATGGCTGTCGGCCTTCTCGGCATTTTAAAAGCCGGGGGAGCGTATGTGCCGCTTGATCCTTCTTATCCCGCTGACAGATTGGAATATATGGTCGCCGACAGCAGGATTTCAATGTGTCTGACGACAGCTGATTTAGAGCACTCCTTGAACTGGGGAGGCGTGCAGACAACTGCCATTGACCGCGATTGGTCTCGTATTGAAAGTACAGCCGCGGAAAGAACGTCGCTGAAGCGGTTAGTGACACCTGACGATCTGGCGTACGTCATTTACACGTCGGGCAGCACGGGCAAACCGAAGGGCGTGATGATTCCGCACCGGGCGCTGACCAATTTCTTAATCTCGATGGCGAATGAACCGGGGCTTACGTCCGAAGACAAACTGCTTGCCGTCACGACATATTGCTTTGATATCGCGGCACTGGAGCTTTACCTCCCTTTAATCAAAGGAGCAGAGTGCAACATCTGTAAGACAGAATTCACAAAAGACGCACGGAAGCTGAAAGAGCTGATTCAAGAGTACAAACCGACGATCATGCAGGCGACGCCGTTTACGTGGAAAATGCTCTTTCATTCCGGATGGTCAAATGAAGAAAAAGTGAAAATCCTTTGCGGCGGAGAGGCGCTTAGCGAACAATTGAAGCAGCAGTTTCTCGATACGAAAAGTGAGGCTTGGAATATGTTCGGGCCGACAGAGACGACAATCTGGTCCGCGGTGCAGCGTATAACGGAAAATGAGAGCGCGCTTACGATCGGGCGCCCGATCGCCAATACCCGTGTGTATATTATGGATTCCGCTCTCAACCCTGTTTTAGAAGGGATGCCGGGAGAACTTTGTATTGCGGGAGACGGATTGGCAAGAGGGTATTTCAACAAGCCTGAGCTGACAGATAACGTTTTCGTCAGCCACCGGCTCGAACTGGGATCAAAGATTTATAAAACAGGCGATATGGCGCGTTTTCTTCCCGGCGGCCGCATTGAATACATGGGACGGATGGACACCCAAGTCAAAATCCGCGGCTACCGGATTGAACCCGGAGATATTGAGAGCCGGCTGAATGCCTATCCGGCCGTACAGGAAAGCGTGGTGGTTGTGAACAATCACTCCGGAAATGAAAAACTTTGCGCATTTTATATCCTGAAAAACGGAGAGCCGCTTCCGTCTGCAAAGGAATTGCGCAATCATTTGAAACAAGCGCTGCCGGCCTATATGACGCCAGCTTCGTTTATCCGTCTTGAAGAGCTGCCGCTCACACCGAACGGAAAAGTTGACCGCAAGCTTCTTGCTGCGCGCGATCTGACGGAAAAGCAGCCGGACACACAAACATTTTCATCATCTCATATCCAGCAGGCGGTGCTGGCGATTTGGCAGGATGTATTGAAAAGCAAAGATATAGAGCTTGATGACCGCTTTTTTGATGCGGGGGGAGATTCGCTTCTTGCCGTGACTGTCACTGACCGGATGACGCAGGAACTGGATTGTGAATTCAGTGTAACGGAGCTGTTTGAATACGCGACGGTAAAAGACATCAGCCGGTACATCACAGAACAAAAACTGAAAGAAACCGTTTTGGCTCCTGTGCCGCAAAAGAAAGTGAATACAGAAGACCGGGAACACCCAGCGGGAGAAATTCCCGATTATTATGAGGACAGTGTCGCGGTTATCGGTATATCCTGTGAGTTTCCGGGAGCAAAAGATCATTATGAATTTTGGAATAACATCAAAGAAGGCAAAGAAAGCATCACCTTCTTTTCAAAAGAGGAGCTCCGCCGATCCGGTGTTTCTGAAGAACTGGCTGATCATCCCGGCTTCGTTCCGGCTAAATCAGTTTTAGAGGGGAAAGAAATGTTTGATCCCGGTTTCTTCGGCTTTTCACCGAAAGATGCGGAATATATGGACCCTCAGCTGAGAATGCTTTTGCTCCATTCATGGAAGGCAATCGAGGATGCGGGATATATCTCAAAAGAAATTCCGGAAACAAGCGTGTATATGTCTGCAAGCACGAACTCTTACCGCAGCCTGCTGCCGGAGGAGACGACAGCACAGCTGGAAACGCCGGATGGCTACGTATCATGGGTGCTTGCCCAAAGCGGCACGATTCCGACGATGATTTCTCATAAACTCGGGTTGAAAGGGCCGAGCTATTTTGTCCATGCCAACTGCTCATCTTCGTTAATCGGCCTGCATTCGGCTTTTCAAAGCCTGCAGTCCGGCGAAGCCAAGTATGCCCTTGTCGGCGGTGCGACCCTTCATACGGAATCAAGTGCCGGATATGTTCATCAGCCGGGGCTGAATTTTTCAAGCGACGGGCATATTAAAGCGTTTGACGCGGCTGCTGACGGAATGATCGGCGGTGAAGGAGCCGGCGCCGTGCTCTTGAAAAAAGCGTCGGATGCCGTTAAGGACGGCGACCATATTTATGCGCTGCTGCGCGGAATCGGCGTCAATAACGACGGAGCGGATAAGGTCGGATTTTATGCGCCGAGCGTCAAAGGACAGGCTGAGGTCATTCAGAAGGTCATTGATCAGACCGGCATCCATCCTGAAACGATCGCGTACGTCGAAGCTCACGGCACAGGAACAAAACTCGGCGACCCTATCGAACTGTCCGCACTTCAATCGGTGTACGGCCGATATACAGATAAAAAACAATACTGCGGCATCGGTTCAGTCAAAACAAATCTCGGGCATTTGGATACAGCGGCCGGAATGGCGGGCTGCATCAAGGTTGTCATGAGCTTATATCATCAGGAAATCGCGCCGAGCATCAATTACAAAGAGCCGAACCCGAATCTTCATTTAGAAGACTCTCCGTTTTACGTAGCGGGAGAAAAGAAAGAGTTAACCCGTGAGAACAGAGCGCACCGCATGGCTTTAAGCTCTTTCGGTCTTGGCGGAACAAACACACACGCGATTTTTGAACAATATCCGGATGCATCCGAAGCAGCAGACGCTGCCGGTCCGTTCATCATTCCGTTGTCTGCCAGAAAAAAAGATCGTCTGAAGGAGTACGCAAAACAGCTGCTGGCTTTTCTGGAAAGAAAAACGGACGCCGGCCTCGCTGATCTTGCCTACACGTTCCAAGTCGGAAGGGAAGCGATGGAAGAGCGCGCGGCCTTTATCACAAGCGGCACTGCGGAGCTCAAGCGGCAGCTTGCCGATTTTATCAATGATAAGCCGGCTGTAACAGGCTGCTTCAGAGGAGAAAAACAGCAGGCAAAAGATATTGCCTGGCTTTCTGATGATGATGACAGCGCTGAACTCATTGAGAAATGGCTTGCGAAAGGAAAAGGAACGAAGCTCTGTGAAATGTGGAGTAAAGGTGTCCCCATTAATTGGCACAAGCTTTACAAAGACAAGCATCCGAAACGGATCAGCGTGCCGGTCTACCCGTTTGCAAAGGAGCCGTACTGGCCGAAAAAAGCAGAAAAGAAAACATCTGCCGCACACACCGGAGTCTCAGTTTTACACCCGCTTGTGCAGCAAAATACGTCAGATTTGGCCGTTCAGCGGTTCAGCTCACGGTTTACAGGCTCAGAATTTTTCCTGAAGGATCATGTGGTCAGGGAAAAAGCGGTGCTGCCGGGAGCGGCATATTTGGAAATGTCTTATGAAGCGGTAAAACGGGCGCTTGGCGGCTTATTAAAAGACCAAGACAGAATAACGCTCCATCATACCGTCTGGATGAAACCGATCGTCGTTCACGAACAAGAGCGCCAAGTCCATATCGCGCTGTTTCCTGAAGAGGACGGCATCATCTCATATGACATTTACAGCGTAAACGCTGACGATGAAGAAGTGCTGCACAGCCAAGGACGGGCTGAAATCATAAAGGCTGAACGAGAGCCTGAGGCCGACCTTTCTGCCATACAAAACAGATGCACAGCGGACATTCTTGATCCGGCGGCCTTTTATCGGGAAGGCCGGAGCAGGGGGATGTTCCACGGAAAAGCCTTCCAAGGCATTAAGTCCGCCTTTATCGGCGAGAAAGAAGTGCTTTCGGATATACAGCTTCCGGATTCTGTTTCTCATACGAACGGACAATTTACGCTTCATCCGAGCATCATTGATTCGGCTATTCAGACGGCGACGATCTGCATTATGCAGGAGTTTTCCGGACAAAAGCTGATTCTGCCGTTTGCGCTGGAATACCTTGAAGTCATCAAACCATGCACACCGACTATGCGGGCGCATGCACGCTTCAGCGAAGGATATCAAACCGGTGATTCCGTGCAGAAAGCCGACATTGACCTGTTCGACGAAACAGGAGCGCTTTGCGCGAAGGTGAGAGGATTCTCTACGAGAGTGCTTGAAGGCGATGCAGAATCGGCTCAGCGGCCATCAGGCTCGGAAAAGGTCTTGTTTGCACCGGTTTGGAAAGAAGCCGCCGCATCCGAGAAAGCTTCTGTCCATGCTGATGAGCATTTGATCATACTTTGTGAAGATGCCTGCCGTATAAAAGATAAAGCGGCATCCGGCCTGAAAGACGCCGAACTGCTGATTGCAGAAGGTGAGGGAGAAACAGCCGCTGAACGCTTCCAAAGCTACGCGCAGACAATCGCTGAACACATCCGGCGGATCATCAGCGAAAAAAGGCAGGGCCGCATTCTGATTCAGACTGTTATTTCAGCAGACGGAAGCCAGCAATTGTTTGCGGGGTTAACAGGTTTGTTAAAAACAGCCGAGCTGGAATACGGAAAACTTGACTGTCAGCTCATCGAGATGGAATCAATCGGCGAAATGCCGGCTGCCGCTCAAAAACTGAAAAACGACAGCCATCGGCCGCATGATAAACATATCCGTTATACAGGAGAAAAACGGTATGTGAAGGCTTGGGAAGAAATGCATCCTGCAGGTGGCGGCGCCGTCTGGAAGGACGAAGGCGTATATCTGATTACCGGAGGCGCAGGAAGCCTGGGGTTGATGTTCGCAAAAGAAATCGCTGGTCGCGTAAAACACCCGAAAATCATTCTGACCGGCCGCTCAAATCTGGCAGAAGCCAAACAGCGTGAACTTGCTATGCTTCAGGACTCGGGCGCAAATGTCGTCTACAAAAAGCTGAATGCGGCAGACCGGCGGGAAAATGAAGCGCTGATAAAAGAGATTACGTCGGAATTCGGGGAGCTTAACGGAATTATTCACGCAGCGGGCGTGATACAAGACCGTTTCCTGCTGCAAAAAACGAAGGAAGAGTTCAGGGAAGTGCTTGATCCGAAAGTGATCGGCACCGCTTATTTAGATGAAGCCAGCAAAGACTGCAATCTTGACTTTTTCGTATTGTTCTCCAGTGTTTCCGGCGTTCTCGGCAATGTCGGGCAGGCTGATTATGCCGCCGGCAACGCGTTTATGGATGCATACGCCGCTTACAGGCAATCCCTTACGGAGAATGGCCTGCGGCACGGAAAAACGATCGCCTTTAACTGGACGCTGTGGAAAGATGGCGGTATGCAGGCGGGAGACGAGACGGAAAGAATGATGAAAAAAGCTTTCGGCATGGTTCCGCTTCAAAAGGCGTCAGGCCTGGCTGCATTTTATGAAGGAATGGCTCAGGAAAGGCCGCAGCTTTTAGCAGCTGAAGGACACGCAGCAAAATTAAAACAGTCGTTCCTGTCCGTTTCTGAAACTGAAAAGCCGCAGGTGGAGAAAATAGAGCCTGTATCCGCCGTTTCGGGAGACAAATGGCACGGTGCGCTTATCAGATTGGTCAGTTCAATTTTAAAAGTCGGCCAAGACGAGATTGATATTGATACGGAACTGAGTGAATACGGTTTTGATTCCGTATCCTTTACCGTCTTTACGAATCAATTAAATGAAGCGTATCAGCTGGAGCTGGCACCGACGATCTTCTTCGAGCACGGGACGATCCGCAGTTTAGCAGAGTATTTGTCGGATGAAACAGAAAGAGGTCTTCCTTTTCAGCCGGAAGAAAAACACGATGCAGAAGAATCTCTTCAAGCGCTTCACACCGCTTTGACAGCCATGGTAAGCAGCATTTTAAAAGTTGACCGTGAGGACATTGATACAGATACGGAACTGAGTGAATACGGTTTTGATTCCGTATCCTTTACCGTCTTTACGAATCAATTAAATGAAGCGTATCAGCTGGAGCTGGCGCCGACGATTTTCTTTGAGTACGGAACGATCAGTAATCTCGCCGGATATTTGGCAAAAGAACATCCGGGCCGTTTCGGCGAAAAGAAGAAGGAGTCTCCGAAAAAAGAGCAGCCAAAAGCCCAAAAACCGAAAATGCAGCGGAAAAAGCGCTTCGCAACGGTAATGAACGCTAGGGCAGCGACACAAGAGCCGCGCCGCTTGGACCCGGTTGCCATTGTCGGAATCAGCGGCCGATTCCCGGGCGCGAAGGATATAGAGGAATTTTGGCGCAATCTGAAAGAAGGAAAAGATTCTATCACAACCATTCCGAAAGAACGCTGGGATTGGCAAGCGTTTGATGGCGACCCGAACCTTGAAAGGAACAAAACGAATATCAAGTGGGGCGGCTTTATCGACGGAATAGCTGAATTTGATCCGCTGTTCTTTGGGATTTCACCGCGGGAAGCCCAATATTTAGATCCGCAGCAGCGGCTGTTATTGACTTATGCATGGCGGGCGATAGAAGATGCGGGCTGTAAGCCGGAAAGCCTTTCCGGCACAAATACGGGTGTCTTTATCGGCACCGGAAATACCGGTTATAAAGATTTGTTCACAAGGGCAGGTCTTGCGCCGGAAGGACATGCGGCGACAGGCAGCATGATTCCTTCCATCGGTCCGAACCGTTTAAGCTATTTGTTAAATCTTCACGGGCCGAGCGAGCCGGTTGAAACGGCATGTTCAAGCTCGCTTGTTGCGATTCACCGGGCGGTATCCGCTATAGAAAACGGAGAATGCGACATGGCGATTGCCGGGGGAATCAACACGATTCTGACGGAAGAAGCGCATATCAGCTACAGCAAAGCAGGCATGCTCAGCAAAGACGGAAAATGCAAAACCTTCTCCAAAGATGCCAACGGGTATGTCAGAGGAGAAGGCGCGGGAATTCTGATGCTGAAGAAACTGACAGATGCAGAACGTGACGGCAATCCGATTTACGGCGTGATCCGCGGTACGGCTGAAAACCACGGCGGCCGGGCGAATACGTTAACCTCGCCGAATCCGAAACTGCAGGCTGATTTATTGGTGAAAGCATATCGGAAAGCGGGAGTGGACCCGAGCACCGTCACGTATATTGAAGCGCACGGTACAGGAACGGAATTGGGCGACCCGATTGAAATAAACGGTTTGAAAGCGGCGTTTCACGAGCTGGCGAAAACAAATCAAGAGCCTGAAGTCTCCGATCACCGCTGCGGCATCGGTTCGGTCAAGAGCAATATCGGCCATTTAGAGCTTGCCGCGGGAGTATCAGGCGTCATGAAAGTGCTTTTGCAAATGAAGCACAAAACGCTGGTGAAAAGCCTGCATTGCGAGACGATCAATCCGTACATTCAGCTCGATGACAGTCCTTTCTACATCGTGCGGGAAAATCAGGAATGGACGGCAGCGAAAGATAGAAACGGAAATGCGATTCCGCGCCGGGCCGGGGTCAGCTCATTTGGCATCGGCGGGGTCAACGCCCATATCGTCATTGAAGAGTATGTCCCGAAAGCAGCCGCGCAGCCTGAGCACAGCCCGGAAAATCCGGCAATCATCCTTTTGTCCGCCAAATCAAAAGAAAAACTGTTTGAACAGGCGCAGCAGCTGCAAAAAGCGATCCGTCAAACGCCGTATACAGATCAAGACTTGGCGGGCGTCGCTTATACGCTGCAAACCGGAAGGGACGAAATGGAAGAGCGCCTGGCCATTCTTGCAGCGACGATGGCGGAATTGGAAACAAAGCTGGAAGCATTTACGAAAAATGAGAAAAACATCGCCGGGCTGTATACCGGCCAGTCTCACCGCAATAAAGATACGTTTGCCTTGTTCACGGCAGATGAAGATATGGACATCGTCATTGACGCCTGGATTAAAAAAGGAAAATTCGCCAAGCTGGCAGAGGTATGGGTGAAAGGCGGCGTGTTGAATTGGAACCGGCTGTATGAAAAGGGCACGCCGCGTTTACTCAGTCTTCCGTCTTATCCGTTCGCAAAAGACACGTATTGGGTGCCTGAGAATCCTGACAAAAATAAGGTCCATACAGAGGAACGGATGAAACGTATTCTGACAAAACAATGGGAACCGAGCCCGCTCGAACTGCGTGAACCGTGCCCACGTTCTGTTGCGATTTTGACAGGCGGGGACACGATCAATCTCGCAGAAGAGATCGCAGCGCATATGCCGAATCACCGTATTATCACAACATCAGACCTTACCGGTGAATATGACTGGCAGGCGTTTGGCGGAGTCATCGACCTTCTCGGCGCAGCGAAAGAAGAAGCTTCTGGAGATATGCCCGGTATCAAATGGCTTCAGCAATTGATTGAGCATGGGCATAAAGAAGGGATAACACTGCTTTGTGTCACGAAAGACCTTGAGTCAATGGGGAAAGAGGCCAATCAAATAACGGGAGCAAAACGGGCCGGGCTGTACAGAATGCTGGCATGCGAGTACAGTCATCTGTCTTCAAGGCATCTCGACCTTGAAGGAGCGCTTTCGGATGACAAACTGGCGAAGCAGATTGCCGATGAGTTTCATGCCCGTACTGATGACGCGGAAGTTTGCCGGAGGGACGGCTTGCGCTACCGCGCCGTATTGAGCGGATCAGAAAATATGAATACGCAAGGCGAGAGAATTGATTTTCCGGACCACCATGTGCTTCTGATCACCGGAGGGACGAGAGGGATCGGCCTTTTATGCGCACGCCATTTTGCCGAACATTACGGAGTGAAAAAACTGGTGCTTACAGGCCGTGAGACCCTTCCGCCGCGAAGTGAGTGGACGGGCGGACTGAATGGGGTGACGGCTTCTGTAAAAGCGAAAATTGAAGCTGTTCTCGACTTGGAGTCCAAAGGTGTACAAGTGAAGGTATTGTCAGTCCCGTTAGCTGATGAAGCCGGGCTGAGACAGGAATTGAGTCAGATCAAACAGACGCTCGGACCTATCGGCGGCGTGATTCACTGCGCGGGTGTGACCGATAAAGAGACGCTCGCATTCATCAGAAAAACCGATGAAGACATACAGCGCGTGCTCGAGCCGAAAGTAGAGGGGCTTCAGGCGTTATACAGTGTGCTCAGTGAAGAGCCGCTGAAGTTTTTCGTCTTGTTCTCTTCTGTGTCAGCTGCGATACCGGCGCTTTCGGCAGGACAGGCCGACTATGCCATGGCCAATGCGTATATGGACTATTTTGCAGACTCATACAAAGAGCAACTGCCGATCGTAAGCATTCAGTGGCCGAACTGGAAAGAAACCGGAATGGGCGAAGTAACGAACAAAGCTTATAAAGAGAGCGGGCTATACAGCATCACGAATGCAGAAGGATTACAGCTCCTTGACGGCATACTTCTTGAATCAGCAAGGGGCCCGGTGCTGCCGGCCGTTCTGAATCCTAAGCTGTGGAAGCCGGAGCGATTCCTGCGGCGGAGCAGGCAGGATCAGCCAATGAGCCCGGCTATGGTAAAATCGGCGGAAAAAACCGCTGATACCGCCGCAGACAACGCTCAATTAACAAGGAAAACAGAAGAATGGCTGAAAGAATTATTTTCTGAAGAGCTGCGGATTGACCAGGATCAGCTTGAGACAGACGTATTATTCCAAGATTACGGAGTGGACTCCATTATCCTTGCTCAGCTTCTGCAGCGGATCAATCGGAATCTCTCGGCATCGCTTGACCCGTCCATTCTGTATGAATATCCGACGATTCAATCTTTCGCAAAATGGCTTCTCGAAGGATATACAGAAGTTTTGTCAGAACGGTTTGATTTGGCGGCGGCTGAGCCTGTTATGAAGAAGCCGGCTGAGCCGGTAATTGTAACACAAGCCGTTAAGGTGCAAGAAGAGGCGGCCGAAAAACAGATTCACCGGGAAGATATCGCGGTCGTCGGCATGTCCTGCCGGTTTCCGGGGGCGGCTTCCTTAGAGGCGTACTGGTCGCTTTTGGCTGAAGGCCGTTCGGCTATCGGTCCTGTTCCGGCTGAGCGATGGGGGGTGAAGACGCCTTATTACGCGGGAATGCTTGATGGAATTCATCAATTTGATCCGGACTTCTTTTTACTGGCTGAAGAAGATGTAAAGGCAATGGACCCTCAAGCTTTGGCCGCTCTGGAAGAATGTCTTAACCTGTGGTATCACGCGGGCTATACGCCGGATGAGATAAAGGGAGAAGCAATAGGTGTGTACCTCGGCGGACGCAGCCGTCACAGACCGGGTGAAGAGAAACTGCTGGATGCGAAAAACCCGATCGTCGCGCTGGGCCAGAATTATTTGGCCGCAAATCTCTCTCAATATTTTGATATGCGCGGCCCGAGTGTTGTCCTCGATACGGCTTGTTCTTCTGCTTTAGTCGGAATGAATATGGCCGTGCAGGCTCTTGTAACAGGAGAAATAAAAGCGGCCGTCGTCGGCGGCGTGAGCCTGTTTGAATCAGAAGAAACCCATAAATTATTTGAACAGCGCGGCATATTAAGTAAAGCGCAGTCGTTCCATGTATTTGACGAACGCGCCGATGGAGTCGTGCTGGGCGAGGGAGTCGGAATGGTTCTTTTAAAAACCGTGTCTCAGGCCATTGCAGACGGAGATTCTATTTATGCCGTAGTGAAGGCGGCATCCGTCAATAATGACGGAAGAACGGCAGGCCCGGCTACGCCGAGTCTGGAAGCGCAAAAATCCGTCATGAAGACGGCTCTTGAAAAAAGCGGAAAACAGCCGGAAGACATTACTCATATTGAAGCGAACGGTTCAGGCACGGTCGTGACGGATCTGTTAGAACTGAAGGCCATTCAATCCGTCTACCGTTCAAAAGACGCCGGCCCGCTCGGAATCGGATCTGTGAAACCGAACATCGGGCACCCGCTTTGCGCGGAAGGAATTGCAAGTTTCATAAAGGTTGTTCTCATGCTGAAAGAAAAGAGCTTTATCCCGTTTTTATCGGGTGAGCATGAAAACACACATTTTGATAGAGAAAAGGCCAATATTCAGTTCAGCCGCACTCTGGCAGACTGGCCGTCACCAATGCCGGCGGCAGGAATTAACTGCTTTGCCGACGGCGGAACAAATGCACACGTCATTGTGGAAGCGTGGCAGGGAGACGAAGGGCGCCGAATCAAGCGCCACCCTTTAACACCGCCTGCATTAAATAAGCGGCTGATTTCGCCGGACAGCAAAGAAGAAACGAACGAAAAAGCTGCGGCAAACATCTGGGATACCTATGAAGTGGAGGTTTAACGTGAAGAACTTCAATAAGCAAATCACTTTATCGCTGAAAAATCCGTTTATTTTACATCATGACGTTTACGGACAAAAAGTCCTTCCGGGATTGGCTTATATTGATATGTTTTATCAGATTTTTAAAGAGCGCGGCTATTCATACGACGGGCTTCAGCTGCGCCATTTATCCATATATCAGCCGCTTATTGCGAAAGAAGACAGCGCCGTCAAGCTTACGGTTGAATGTACAAAGGTAAAAGAAGGGCGCTGGAAACTTACCGCAAAAGGGGCTGAGGTCAGCGGCGGCCGAGTCCAGCCGGAAGAACGTATTTACGTCAAAGCGGAAATGCACGAGACGGCACCCGCAGTTTTTAGTGACACGCTTGATCTTGACTCTGTCAAACGCGAGGCGGAATGCACCATCGATTTAAATGAGCTGTATGCACAATGCAGAGCCCAGGAATTGGTTCACAGCGGATATATGAAAGCGGAAGGAGAAGTGTTTGAGGAGCGGGACGGCGTCACCTTTGATGTATCGCTCGGAAAAGACGCGATGGGACAGGCCGAAGGGTTTTTGTTCCATCCGACTCTTCTTGACGGAAGCGGCGTCGGCGCAAACCTATTGATCTCCTCGCTGTTAAATGGGGAAAAGAGGCTGTTTCTGCCTCTTTTCTACGAATCTTTTACAGCTTCCGAACCTTTGCAGGCCGGCTGCATCACGAGAATCAAACGTTCGTCGCTTCGGCAGGAAAAAGAGCTCATTTACATTACACTGGAGTTTTTTAACACATCCGGCCGAAAAGTAGCCGAGCTGAAAGATTTCACAAGCAAGCTCGTGCGGGATGCCGAGCTGATCAATACAGACCGAAAGACTGCTGAGAAGTCTCCTGAAAAAGCCGGTTTACCGGAAGTTGCGGCATCGCTTGAAGGCGGACACCCGCATGAGGAAGCAGAACGGTTTGTCATGAATCTGATGGCTGAAAAAATCGGCAAGCCGCTTGAACAGATTGATTCACAAGTCGGCTACTATGAAATGGGGCTGACATCGTCCGGACTGCTTGACGTCGTCGAAACGATCAGCGAAAAAATCGGCGAAACCCTTTCTCCGACTTTGCTGTTTGAATATACGACGGCATCAGAGCTGGCGGCTTTCCTGACAGAGCAGTACGGAAGCCATTTCAGCGCGTCTCCTGCAAAAATAGAGAAGCAGGTTGAGAAGCAAACAGAAAGAAGACGGAAAAGCAGTGTTCCGCAAGATGAAGATATCGCGATTATCGGCATGGCCGGCCGCTATCCGCAGGCCGAAAATATTCATGAATTCTGGGAAAACCTGAAAGAAGGAAAAAACTGTGTCACCGAAATTCCGGAGTCTCGCTGGGACTGGCGCCGGTTTGAAAATGTAAAGTCGCCTTCCGGAAAGAGCATTTCAAAATGGGGCGGATTTATTGATGATCCGGATTGCTTTGATCCCCAATTTTTCCGGATTACGCCGCGGGAAGCTGAAACAATGGACCCTCAGGAACGGCTGTTTTTACAAACATGCTGGGAAACGATTGAGGATGCCGGATATACGCCGAAGTCGCTCGCAGAGGCGCGCGGACGGAATAAGAGACAGCGCGTCGGCGTCTTCGCGGGGGTGATGCATAAGGATTATACGTTGGTCGGGGCGGAAGCTTCTTCTGAAGATCATGTATTCCCGCTTTCTCTTAATTATGCGCAAATCGCAAACAGAGTTTCATATTTTTGCAATTTTCACGGGCCGAGCATGGCGGTCGATACGGTCTGTTCATCTTCGCTGACTGCGGTTCACCTTGCTGCGGAAAGCATTCGGCGCGGGGAATGTGAATCGGCGGTTGCCGGAGGGGTCAACTTGTCGCTGCATCCGAATAAATATCTGACATACGGTTTATGGGACATGTTTTCAACAGACGGGGTTTGTCATACATTCGGGAAAGACGGAGACGGCTATGTACCGGCTGAAGGAATCGGTGCCGTTTTATTAAAACCGCTGCGAGAGGCGGTAAAAGACGGAGACCGGATTTATGCGGTGATAAAGGGCAGTGCCGTCAACCACGTGGGGACAGTGAGCGGAATTTCCGTGCCGAGTCCTGTCGCGCAGGCCGATTTGATTGAAGAATGCCTGGACAAAGCGGGCATCGATCCGCGCACGGTCAGTTATATTGAGGCGCACGGGACGGGAACTTCTCTCGGCGATCCGATTGAGGTTCAAGGCCTTGTCAAGGCGTTCCGCCAGTACACACAGGACAAACAGTTCTGTTCGATCGGATCAGTGAAGTCCAATATCGGCCATGCGGAATCGGCGGCGGGCATCAGCGGCTTAAGCAAGGTTGCCCTGCAGCTTCACCATAAAACTTTGGTGCCGTCTCTTCATTCCGAGGAGCTGAATCCGTATTTAGATTTTGAACAATCACCGTTTTACGTCCAGCATCATACCGAAGCATGGCAGCAGCCATCAGTGACGGAAAACGGAAACGAGACCGTATATCCCCGGCGTGCGGGCATCAGTTCTTTCGGGGCGACAGGTTCAAACGTGCATCTCATTCTGGAGGAATTTATCCCTGAAGAATCACAGAGAACAGCGTATGAACCGGCAGAAGAACAGACTTTCATTTTCCCGGTTTCCGCCCGGAATGAAGAACGGCTAAAAGAGTATGTTGCGAAGCTGTCTTCATTTATTCATCCCGGCCTGCCGCTTGAGGATGCGGCATATACACTTCAGATCGGCCGTGAACAGATGGAGGAGCGGGTTGCGTTCACCGCTCAGAATATGACACAGCTCAAAGAGCGGCTGGAAGGCTTTCTGGCGGGTAAAACGGTCAGCGGATGCTGGCGGAACCGAGCCGATAAAAGCAATCAGGCAGAGCTTGCTCCGGACTTGATACATAAATGGCTTTCTTCCGGGAGTCTGGAGATGATTGCCGAAAAGTGGACCGGCGGAGGAACGATGGATTGGAATCTCTTGTACGGTGAAAACAAACCGAATCGGATCAGCCTGCCGACATATCCGTTTGAAAAAATCCGGTATTGGGTGCCGAAGGCGGAGAAAAGAGAATCGCTGCCGCAAAAAAGGGCAGGCATGCTGCATCCGCTCCTTCATGAAAATGTATCAAACATGTCAGGTGTTCGTTTCCGGTCCTCTTTTAGCGGCGGAGAATTTTTCCTGAAAGATCACGTCGTCAAAAACGAGCGGACGTTACCGGGCGCGGCTTATCTGGAAATGGTCCGGGCGGCCGTTGAACACGCGGCAGAAACGAAGGAAGAAGGAACAGTCCGTCTGAAAAACGTCGTATGGATACGTCCGTTTACAGCGGCGGATGAATCCGCAGAACTGTATCTCCGTCTTTATGATGAAGAAAATGGGGAGATGGGCTTCACGGTTTACGGTGAATCGGCTTCCTCGGAACAAGAGCCCGTTCTCTATGCGCAAGGAAGCGCGGCGTTTGTCCGAGGGGGCGAACCGGCCAAAATCGAGATTGACAAATTAAGAGAGTCACGCCGTCTGATCACACCTGACGCTTGCTATCAGGCATACAAACAGATGGGGATTGAATACGGGGATGCTCACAAAGCGGTCACGAAAATCTATGCAAAAGACAGCAAAGTGCTCGCGAAGCTCTCACTCCCGTCATCTATTTCTCATACAAAAGATCAGTTTGTCCTCCATCCGAGCCTTTTGGATGCGGCTTTCCACGCGACAATCGGGTTAATGCTTGACAGAGACGGAAATGACATAAGGCCGATGCTGCCGTTTGCTCTCGAACAGATTGATGTGTTGAAAAGCTGTAAAAGCGATATGTGGGTTTCCATTGCGTACAGCGGCGAAAGCAAGCCAGAAGATGCCGTGCAGAAGCTGGATATTGATGTATGTGACGAACAAGGCAATGTATGTGTGAAAATGACTGGTTATTCCGCACGGGAAATTGAAACGGATAAAACAGATACACTATTTTTTGAACACGTATGGGAAGAGAAGGCCGCTGTACATGAAAAAGCGCCGACTCATTTCAAAGCCCGTCACGTGATGATATCAGACCGGTTTACGGATCAAATGAACAGCATACAGACAGACTTCAGCTGTCACGTGCTCCGTGATCAGCATAAGAGTGAAGACGAACGGTTTGAAGCTTGTGCGCTTCAGGCGTTCGAAGAAGTGAAGAAAATTCTCGCTTCAAATTCCGGCGGGCGCGAGCTCATTCAGATTGTCGTGCCTCAAGAAGCGGATACGCAGCTCCTTTGCGGCTTAACGGGGCTTTTGAAAACAGCGGCGCTTGAAAACCCGAACCTGACCGGCCAGCTGATTGAATTGGAGCCGGACGTCAAGGCAGACACGCTGTCCCGATATGTAAAAGAATGCAGCGCTCATCCTGATGACAAACATATTCGCTATGAAAACGGCAAGCGCTATACGGCACAATGGCAGGAAACAGGGCTTGAACAGTTCGGCGCCGAAAAGCCGTGGAAGGATAAAGGTGTTTATCTGATCACAGGCGGTGCGGGCGGACTCGGATTTTTATTCGCCAAAGAAATCGCCCGGCATGCAAAAGACGCCGTGCTTATTTTAACGGGGCGTTCTCTGTTGGATAACCGTAAAAAAGACCAGCTTCAAGAACTGTCCGATCTCGGCGCGGAAGCCGTGTACAAACAAACGGACATGACGGAAAAACAAGAAGTTCAATCGCTCACAGCGGACATCTGCCGGCAGTACGGCGGATTAAACGGTATCATACACAGCGCGGGAATGATAAAAGACAATTATATTCTGAAAAAGCCCAAAGATGAAATCCGTGATGTACTGGCGCCGAAAGTCTCCGGACTGGTTCATCTTGATGAAGCGGCAAAGGACATTGAGCTTGATTTTCTGATTCTTTTCTCTTCCGGAGCCGGAAGCGCCGGAAGCGCGGGCCAGGCTGATTATGCGATGGCCAATGCGTTTATGAACGCCTTCAGTGAAAAAAGAAACCGTAAAAAAGCCCGAAATGAACGCTATGGACACACCCTTTCAATCTGCTGGCCGCTTTGGAAAGACGGCGGCATGACGGTTGACGCTGAAACGGAAGCGATGCTGACAAAAGAAAGCGGCATGGTCCCTATGAAAACAGAAAACGGCATCCATGCTTTGTACCGCGGGTGGGCGGCAAACACATCCCAAATCATGGTGACGGAAGGCTACGCCGCAAAAATCCGGGCGTTTCTGAATAAATCAGCGGATGATCAGCCGGATAAGGGCAGCGAAACGGAAGAACCGGCAGGTCTTACGGCAGACGGAGAGAACATGCTTGCAGAAAAAACGGAGCATTTCTTGAAACATGTGCTTTCGGAAGTAACCAAACTTCCTGTCGGCAAAATTGACGCCAAGGCGCCTATGGAAGATTACGGAATTGATTCGATTATGATTATGCATTTGACGGGCCGGCTGGAAAAGAGCTTCGGTTCATTGTCAAAAACATTGTTTTTCGAATATCAGAATATCGAATCGCTGGCGCAGTATTTTATGAAAGCACACCGGGACACGCTGCTGGAAGTGACCGGGCTGAAAACAGAAGAAACCCCTGCAGCCAAACCGGCGCTGTCTGAAAAAGCCGAAATAAAGCCCGTTTCCAAACGGAATGAAGGCAAAAAAGGCTTTGCGCAAGTCCGCACAGACACGCGGAAAAATCCAGTGACGGAGCGTGAAGATATCGCGATTATCGGTATATCAGGACGATATCCGCAAGCCGAAAATCTTCAGGAATTTTGGAAGAACTTGAGTGAAGGCACTGACTGCATAACTGAAATTCCAAACGATCGCTGGGATCACAGTCTTTATTACGACGCTGATAAAGATAAAGAAGGCAAGACGTACGGAAAATGGGGAGGATTTTTGAAAGACGTGGACAAATTTGATCCGCAATTCTTCTCTATTTCGCCTCGGGATGCAAAATTGATGGACCCGCAGGAGCGGTTATTCCTGCAATGTGTCTACGAAACGATGGAAGATGCCGGTTACACGCGCAAAAAGCTCAAGGAAAAATCGGGTGATTTGCTTGGCGCCAATGTCGGTGTTTACGTAGGCGTCATGTATGAGGAATATCAGCTTTACGGAGCCGAAGAACAGGCGCGCGGAAAATCGCTTGCGCTGACCGGAAATCCGTCATCTATTGCGAACAGGGCTTCCTATGTATTCGGTTTTAACGGTCCGAGCATGGCGCTGGATACGATGTGCTCTTCTTCTTTAACAGCCATTCATCTGGCATGCCAAAGCTTGCGGAACGGCGAATGCGAGACAGCATTTGCCGGGGGCGTCAATGTATCCGTTCATCCGAATAAATATTTGATGCTCGGCCAGAACAGATTTTTATCAAGCAAAGGCAGATGTGAAAGTTTCGGTGAAGGCGGGGACGGTTATGTGCCCGGTGAAGGAGTGGGAGCGGTACTCCTTAAGCCGCTTTCTAAAGCGAAAGCGGACGGTGATCATATTTACGGCCTGATCAAAGGAACGGCCGTAAACCATGATGGAAAAACAAACGGGTATTCCGTACCGAATCCGAACGCCCAAGCCGCGGTGATCAAACAGGCGTTAAAAGACGCGGGAACCGATCCGAGGGCGGTCAGCTACATCGAAGCCCACGGCACTGGGACTTCACTCGGTGATCCGATTGAAATCACGGGTCTGACAAAAGCCTTTTCAGAACAAACACAAGATAAACAGTTTTGTGCCATCGGCTCAGCAAAATCCAATATCGGTCACTGTGAAAGCGCGGCGGGCATCGCGGGTCTGACGAAGGTGCTCCTGCAAATGAAACATAAGAAACTCGCACCGTCACTGCATTCCCGGACGCTTAACCCGAATATTGATTTTCTCGCTACGCCGTTCAAAGTGCAGCAGACGCTTGAAGAGTGGAAAAGACCGGTCATAAATGAAAACGGAATAAATAAAGAACTGCCGAGAACCGCGGGGCTTTCCTCATTCGGAGCCGGGGGCGTCAACGCCCATATCGTCATCGAAGAATATACCGCTGATGAGGATAAGGAGACGGCTTTTGCCGCACCTCATCCGTCGATGATCGTCCTTTCCGCGAAAAATGAACAAAGGCTTCAAAAACGGGCGGAACGTCTTCTTGATGCGCTGCGGAGCGGGCGTTACCAAGAAGCGGATCTGAGCCGGATCGCATATACGCTTCAAATCGGACGTGAACCGATGGAAGAGCGTCTCGGAATGATTGTCAGCAATTTGCGTGAGCTTGAAGAAAAGCTTGACGAATTTACGGGCGGCAAGGAGTCAATTGACCGGCTCTACCGCGGACAAGTCAAACAGAATAAAGACACGATGGCGCTGTTTGCGGCTGATGAGGACATGGAAAAAACCATTGAGGCATGGCTTGAAAAAGGCAAAGCCGCAAAGGTATTAGAGCTTTGGGTGAAGGGCCTTCCGCTGAATTGGGATAAGCTGTATCAAATGGGCAGACCGCAAAAAATCAGTCTCCCGGCCTACCCGTTTGCAAAAGACCGTTATTGGATCGACACATCAGCTGATGCAGCTGTCAAAAGACCGGCCGAAACACAGTCTGCGCCGATCGCACCGGCGGCCGTCCCGGAACCGGTCATTGAAGTAGCAACTCTTCACGAGGAGACTGCCAAAGAAAAACCGTCAAACATTTCATTGCAGCCTTTGAGCGGCGCGAAACCGAAAAGAACCGTACAGTCTGCTTCCCGTCCGGCGGTATCCGCTGAAAAAGTAAGTGCCGAATTAACGGAAAGGTTGGCGGACGTGTTATATATGGATGCCGACGATATCGACGCAGATGACACATTTATTGATATCGGCATGGATTCAATCACAGGTCTTGAATGGATAAAGGCCGTTAATAAAGCGTACGGCACGTCCCTTACGGTGACGAAAGTATATGATTATCCGACAATCCGCCAGTTTGCGGCCTTCTTGCAAAAAGAGCTCGGGACAGAACCGATCCTTGAGGAAGCAGCCGAACCGCAGAAAACAGAGGCCGTAAAAAAACCGTCAAACATACTGCTGCAGCCTTTAAACGCTCATAAGCAGCATGTGATACAAGCAGAAGCGGATATTCTGGAGGCGATGTCTGAAACGGCAGCTTCCGCCGAACCGGAAGAACCGATTGAAGCGGTGCATGACGAGTTATCAAAAGCACTGGCTGATGTATTGTACATGGAGCGGCATGAAGTGGATATTGATGAGGCCTTTATTGACCTCGGTATGGATTCGATTACCGGTCTTGAATGGATAAAGGCCGTCAATAAACGGTACGGCACGGACTGTAACGTAACGAAAGTGTATGATTATCCGACAATCCGTCAATTTGCCGATTTTCTGCGTACGCAGCCGTCCGTCCGCGGCAGAAAAAAACAGGCGGTTCCCGTACGTCCAAAGCCGCTTACACAGCAAGCCGCCCCGCAGGAGAAAACACCTGCCGAGCCGGAGAGATTAACGGTTCAAAAGGAACCTGAACCGGTGCAGGCCAAACGGGAGCCTAAAGACGAGATAGCGGACGCGATAGCCATCGTCGGCATGTCGGGCAAGTACCCGGATGCGCCGGACCTAAAGGCATATTGGGACAACTTAGCCCATGCGAAAAACGCTATCCGCGACATCCCGCTTTCCCGCTGGGATGTAAACAAATACTATGATCCGGCCTTAAACAAGAAGGGCAAAGTATACTGCAGATCAATCGGTATGCTTGACGGCATTGAAGAGTTTGATCCGCTGTTCTTTAATATTTCTCCGTCTGAAGCGGAACTTATGGACCCGCAGCACCGGATATTTTTACAGGAAGGTTTTAAAGCCTTTGAAGATGCGGGTTACAGCTCAAAAGAATTAAACGGAAAAAATTGCGGCGTTTATTTGGGGATTATGAACAATGAATACGGAATGATGTTAAACAAACATCAGACAGGAGGAAGCGCGACGGGCAACAGTTTCAGCATCGCGGCGGCCCGCCTGCCTTATTATCTCAATTTGAAAGGGCCGGCCATTCCGATCGATACGGCATGCTCTTCATCTCTCGTCGGGACTCATTTGGCGCGTCAGGCGCTGTTGAATCATGAAATTGACATGGCCCTTGTCGGCGGCGTCACCTTGTATTTAACGCCTGAATCATACATCAGCATGTGTGAAGCCGGAATGCTGTCTCCTGACGGCCAATGTAAAGCATTTGATAACAGTGCGAACGGATTTGTGCCTGGCGAAGGCGCGGGGGCGCTCGTTTTGAAGAGGCTGAAAGATGCGGAAGCCGATCAAGACCATATTTACGGAGTCATTATCGGATCTGGAATTAACCAAGACGGAAAAACCAACGGCATTACCGCACCAAGCGCGAAAAGCCAAATGGATTTAGAGCGTCAAGTGTATGAAGCGCACAACATCCACCCTGAGAGCATCACCTATGCGGAAATGCACGGCACCGGCACAAAGCAGGGGGATCCGATTGAATTAGAAGCCTTATCTTCTGTATTCAAGGAAAAAACGGACCGCAAACAATACTGCGCCATCGGTTCGGTTAAATCGAATATCGGGCATACGTCGGCGGCGGCAGGTGTAGCAAGCGTCCAGAAGGTTCTGCTGTCGATGAAGCACCAGCAGCTTGTGCCGACCCTTCATTTCAGCACGCCGAATGAACATTTTGATTTCGATGACTCGCCTTTATTTGTCAATACCGAACTTAAACCTTGGGAAACAGGCGGAGCACCGCGGCGGGCCTGCGTCAGCTCATTCGGCTACAGCGGCACAAACGCTCATCTCGTTATCGAAGAGTATCAGCCGAAAGACCGGGGAAGCCGCAAGTCTGATGAGACAAACATTTTTGTGCTGTCGGCGAAAAAAGCGCCGCAGGTAAAAACCTATGCTGAGTCTGTGATCGAATTTGCAAAAGCCAATCAGAATATCAATCTTTCGGATATGGCATACACGCTTCAGACCGGGCGTGATGCGATGGATTACCGTCTTGCGGTTACAGCCGGTTCGAGAGAAGAACTGATCAGCCGTTTAACCGATTTTGTAAACGGAAATACGGGTGAAGGGATATATGAAACCCACATCAAAACGGCAAAAAAAGAAATCAAAGCATTTGAAACGGACGATGATCTGAAGCAGCTTGTCAGGTCGTGGTTCGATAAGAAAAAATACGCCAAAATAGCGGAATTGTGGGCCAAAGGGCTTCAGACGGACTGGGACAGACTCTATCAAGGCGAAAAACCCCGCAGAATCAGTCTGCCGGCTTACCCATTTGCGAAGGAGCCGTACTGGCTGCCTGAGCCGAAAGCCGTACCGCAGGAAACAGAAGACCGGCGCAAGGCTGTGCTTTTAGAAAAGCAATGGGTTCCGTGTGAGATCGATTCGGCCGGTGAGAAAAGCGGCAGGACGGTCATGATTCTGGCTGATGTAAGAACAGCGGAACTTGCCGAAGAGACTGCGAAGCATTTCGCTGACTCGTTCATTCTCCCGGCCGCTGACGCTGACACTGCAGCTAGCGATTGGAATCACATAGATGGCGTAATCGATCTGACGGGATGCGGAGACGAAGACCCTTCACTGGAAGGGATCAGCCGGCTCCAGACTCTGATTGATACAAGCCGCCGGCAAGCGCGGCCGCTGACGCTGCTATATGTAACAAAAGGCTTGGAGCCATTTCAGCAGAAAACGATTCATCTTGCAGGAGCGGCAAAAAGCGGCCTGTACAGAATGCTTCAAAATGAGTATCAAAACGTGACGTCCAGACACATGGATGCCGATACAGATACGGATCAGCAGACGCTTGCCAAACAGATTGCAGATGAATTTTCGGCGGACAGCACAGAACCGGAAGTCTGCCGCCGAAACGGACAAAGATACCGTGCTTTGTTCAGCGAGATTCCAAGCGGGAAGCGAGCAGAACATAAGCCAGCACCGTTTCCTGAAGACCATGTGCTTTTCATTACCGGAGGGACGAGGGGACTGGGTCTCTTATGCGCCCGCCATTTCACAGAAAAACACGGCGTGAAAAAAGTAGTGCTGACAGGCAGGGAGCCTATTCCTCCCCGTCATAAACGGTCAGCCGTTAATACGAGGCTGAGAGAGAAGATACGGGCGATTGAAGAGCTTGAAGCAAAAGGAGTGCAAGTGGCGGTGATCAGTCTGAAATTGTCTGATCATGATGCGGCGGCAGCGGAAATTGAAACGATCCGGCGCACGATGGGACCGATCGGCGGCGTCATTCACTGTGCGGGATCGGTTAATTCAGTAAATCCGGCGTTTATCAGAAAGACTGCCGACGACATACAAGAAGTGCTTGAACCGAAAGTCGCCGGGCTTCAAACATTAAGCAGCCTTTTCACAAATGATCCTTTGCAATTTTTTGTCTTATTTTCTTCAGTATCTGCAGTCGTTCCGGCGCTCGCGGCGGGACAGTCGGATTATGCGATGGCAAATGCGTACATGGATTATTTCGCGGCGGCTCATCAGCATCAATATCCGCTAGTCAGCATTCAATGGCCGAACTGGAAGGAAACCGGATTGGGTGAAGTCCGCACAGAAAACCTGAAGCAGACCGGGCTGCTGGGACTGTCCAACGCGGAAGGACTTGACTTGCTGGACCGCATTTTATCTGGAAACATCCGCCCGTCCGTTCTGCCGGCTATCGTTGATCGGAGCGAATGGCATCCCGACAGGCTGCTCTGTCAAGAGAAAAAACCAAAAGAGACTGAAGCCGTAATAAACGGCAAAGCCGCGGAAAAACATTCAGACAGAGAACTGCTTCTTGATACGAAGGCATGGCTTGTGAAACTGTTTTCCGATGAGCTGAAAATCGCTCCGGAAGATCTGGAAACAGACGAACCGTTTCAGGATTACGGGGTTGATTCGATCATTTTAGCGCAGCTTTTACAGCAAATGAATCAAGCGCTCAAAGAGGATTTAGATCCGTCTGTTTTATATGAACATCCGACGATTGACGCGTTTGCCGAATGGCTTGTATCCAATGGGCAGCCGCTGCTTGCAGAAAGGGAGGAACCTGATACGGAAATCTTGGTTCCGGCTGCCGTACAAACGGTTCACACTGAGCAAAAGCGTGCTGCCGTAACTGAAGACATTGCCGTCGTCGGAATGAGCTGCCGTTTTCCGGGAGCGGAATCGTTAGAACAATATTGGGACTTGCTGAGAAGCGGCAGGTCCGCAATCGGCTCCGTCCCGGCGGAACGTTTCGGATATGCAAATCAATATGTTGCGGGATTGATTGACAATATGGATCACTTTGATTCCGAATTCTTTTTCATTCCGGAAAACGACGCGAAAGCGATGGACCCTCAGGCGTTGGCGGTGCTGGAAGAGAGCTTGAAACTTTGGTGCCATGCCGGCTATACCCGTGAAGAAATCAAGGGCATAGAGGCCGGTGTGTATATCGGAGGCCGCAGCCAGCATCAGCCTGATCCTGAAAGTCTTGCGAATACCCGCAACCCGATTGTTGCGGGCGGGCAGAATTATTTAGCGGCAAACGTTTCGCAATTTTTTGATCTGCGCGGGCCGAGTATCGTGCTTGATACGGCTTGTTCATCAGCTTTGACAGGAATGAACATGGCCGTTCAGGCACTGAGAAGCGGCGATATCAAAGCGGCGGTAGTTGGCGGCGTCAGCCTGCTGAACACAGATGCGGCGCACCGGATGTTCCAAGAGCGCGGGCTGTTAAACGAGAAACCGGCATTTCACGTATTTGACAAGCGTTCAGGCGGAGTGGTCCTCGGTGAAGGCGTCGGCATGGTGCTGTTAAAAACAGTAAGCCAGGCGCAAAAAGACGGCGATACGATACACGCGGTCATTAAGGCTGCCGCCATGAACAATGACGGCAGAACGGCAGGCCCGTCAGCCCCGAATATGCAGGCGCAAAAGAACGTTATGCAAAGCGCGCTTCTCAAAAGCGGCAAAAAGCCGGAAGACATCACTTATATCGAAGCAAACGGATCGGGTTCCGCGGTGACTGATTTGCTTGAGCTGAAGGCGATTCACTCCGTATACCGCTCAGGTCAGCATGTTCCGCTCGGCATCGGGTCAATCAAGCCGAACATCGGGCATCCGCTTTGCGCAGAAGGCATTGCAAGCTTCATTAAAGTCGTATTAATGCTGAAGCATAAACAAACGGTTCCGTTTCTCTCAGGAGACGAACCGATGCCGCATTTTGATATAACAAAGACAGATTTTCACTTTCATAAAACAGCCGGCGAATGGGATGCAGCCAGACCGTCAGCAGCCATCAACTGCTTTGCCGACGGCGGAACGAACGCCCACGTCATTCTGGAAGCTTGGGAAGAAAAAGATACCCGATTGAAAAGAAAGCCGCTGCCGGTACCGTCATTAAGACGTAAGGCTCTGGTAAAAGAACCTGTCGTACGAGCGGAGAAACAAGAGCTTCCTGCGAAAAAAATGTTTTGGAAAGCATTTAAATAAGAGAGGAGTGGGAAGGAATGATATCGGAAAAAATCAATATCTCACTGGATCATCCCATCATGAAGGGCCATATGGTCTTTGGTGAAGCGGTATTGCCCGGTCTTGCTTATATCGATTTGATTTATCAGGTTTTTCAGGAACACGGTTATGTATACAATGAGCTTGAATTGAAGCACGTTACGATTTATCAGCCTTTAACCGTCAGTGAAACGGCTGCAATCATTCTGACCATTCAATGTTCTGATAGCGGAGATGGAAAGTGGCTCATCTCCCTTTCAGGGCAGAAACAGCAAGGTGACGAGCTGTCAGACAATATACAATATGCGACGGCTGAAATGGTGAAAAGAGACGCTGTCACATTTGACGAAATCATTGATTTCAGCGATGTGAAGCAGTCAGCCAGGTCTCGGAATCTTGATGACATGTATAACCGCTGTCTGGATCATGACTTGGTTCATTCCGGGATGATGAAATCAAATGGACGATTGTACGAAACAGAAAGCGGCATGCTGGCTGAGCTTTCTTGCGAAGAAGGAAAAGATTTCTTTTTATTCCATCCGGCCCTTTTGGATGCGAGCGGAATCGGGGGGAGCGGTTTGCTTTCAGAAACAAACCGGCTTCACCTGCCTTTATATTATGAATCGTTCACGGCCGCTGACAGGCTTCAATCAGAGTGCACGGCGCGTATCGCCGCTTCCGGCGTCCGTCAGGAAAAAGAACTCACAACGATGACGATCGAGTACTTCAGCCGATCCGGACAAAAGGTGGCGGAGCTTAAAAACATTACGGGAAAAGCGGTTCGGCTCGAAGAAGACGCGAATACAGCCGAACAGAATCAACAGGCTGCAGCTGAGCCGGAAAGCGCAGATGAAAAAGACATCATTCTGTTTTTAAAGAAGCTTTTGGCTGATAAGCTTGGGCAGCCTTGGGAGACGCTGGACGTTCTTGCAGGCTACTACGAGCTTGGACTGGATTCATCTTCTTTGCTTGAGATTGTACAGGATATCAGTAAAAAGACGGGTGCGGACCTCGCGCCCACTCTTCTCTTTGAATATACAAATATAAAAGAACTCGCAGCCTTTCTGAAAAAGACTGGTTCATTTGAATATGCGGAGGAACGTGCAGCCGAATCATCACGGTCTGAAGCTGAAGCGCCGGACGCGCCAGAACATCATAAAAACACCGGAGACATCGCGATTATCGGAATGGCCGGCCGCTATCCGAAAGCGAAAAGTGTGGCGGAGTTTTGGGAAAATCTTAAGGCAGGCACCGATTGCATCACTGAAGTTCCGAAGTCCCGATGGGATTGGAAAACATATCAAAACGTAACGTCCCCGTCTGGAAAAACAGTATCAAAATGGGGCGGTTTCATTGACGATGCCGACTGTTTCGATCCGCAGTTTTTCAGAATCTCACCGCGTGAGGCGGAAACGATGGATCCGCAGGAGCGCCTGTTTTTAGAAACATGCTGGGAAACGATTGAAGATGCGGGGTATACGCCTGAAACGCTGGGGAATAAAGGGGAGAAACAGCATCCGATCGGCGTATTTGCAGGGGTGATGCATAAAGATTATTCCTTAATCGGCGCAGAACAATTATCTGAAGCTGATCCTTTTCCGGTTTCACTGAATTATGCGCAGATCGCCAACAGAGTGTCCTATTATTGTGACTTCCACGGGCCGAGCATCGCGGTGGATACCGTTTGTTCCTCATCATTGACCGCCGTTCATCTGGCCATTGAAAGCATCCGCCGCGGCGAATGTGAAGCCGCGCTTGCGGGAGGGGTGAACTTGTCGCTGCACCCGGCGAAATATCTCAGCTACGGAAGCGTAGGGATGCACTCAAGTGACGGCCGCTGCCGCACATTCGGCGAGGGCGGGGACGGCTACGTTTCCGGAGAAGGAGTCGGTGCGGTCTTGCTCAAGCCGCTGGAAAAAGCCGAACAAGACGGCGACCGCATTTACGCTGTCATTAAAGGAAGCGCCGTTAACCACGTCGGGAAAGTAAGCGGAATTACCGTCCCGAGTCCTGCTGCACAGGCAGAAGTCATTAAGGCCTGTCTGAAAAAAGCAGGTATCAGCCCGCGGACCGTCAGTTATGTGGAAGCCCATGGCACGGGTACTTCGTTAGGAGACCCGATTGAAATTGAAGGTCTGTCAAAAGCGTTCAGCCAAGGGACGCAGGATCAGCAATTTTGTTCCATCGGTTCGGTCAAATCAAATATCGGTCACGCAGAATCAGCGGCGGGGATCAGCGGGTTAACAAAAGCGGCGCTGCAGCTTCATCACAAAACGCTTGTCAAATCACTGCATTCTGCGGAATTAAATCCTTACCTGAAATTTGAGGGATCTCCTTTTTACGTACAGCAGCAGACTGCTCCGTGGAAGCAGCCGGCAGCCGAAGAAAACGGAAAAGTCACACATTATCCGCGCCGGGCCGGACTCAGTTCCTTCGGTGCATCAGGCTCGAACGCCCATATCATTTTAGAAGAATACATTCAGCCTGAACAAAAAGCGCCTGCACCTGAGAACAATGCAGCAAAACTCATCCCGCTGTCAGCAAGAAATAAAGACAGGCTTCTGGCCTATGCGGAAAAACTAGCCCGATCGCTTTCAGAAAAGACGGTGCTGTCTGAACTGGCTTATACACTTCAGACAGGACGTGAAGCAATGGAGGAGAGAGCTGTCTTCCTTGTAAATGACACCCGCGACTTGAAAGAAAAGCTGAATGATTTCGTAAAAGGAAACGAAAACATCCCCGGTCTTTGGCGCGGACAAGCCGAGCTGCCGGAACTGAGCGAAACCGCTCCTGAGACGGACGATCCGATACGGCTTGCCGAGTTATGGGCAGAAGGGAAAATAATAGATTGGAATAGGCTGTACGCTTTGGGTAAACCGCGTAAAACAAGCGTTCCGACGTATCCGTTTGCAAAAGAACGCTATTGGATTCCGCAGCAGAAAAAACAGGAGAAAAGCCCGTCAGGCACAGTGCTGCATCCGCTTTTACAAGAAAACACGTCAGATTTTTCGCAGCAGCGCTTCACGTCTCTTTTTACTGGAGATGAATTTTTCCTATCTGACCATGTCGTCAACGGACAAAAAATACTGCCGGGCGTTGCCTATTTGGAAATGGCCAGAGAGGCGGTTAAAAAGGCTGCTGCCGTGACGGAAAAAGACCATAGCGTCACACTCAGGCAGGTTGTTTGGGTCCGGCCGGTCATGATTGAAGACAAACCGAAGGAAATACATATTGCCCTTTACCCAGAAGATAATGGTGAGATTACCTATGAAATATACAGTGAGGCAGAAAACGGCGAAGATCCGGTTATTCACAGCCAGGGTGAAGCGGTCATTACCGAACCGGGAAGCGCCCAGATTGATATCGAGTCTGTCAAAGCTTCCTGCAATTCAGGGACCGTGACTGCGGAAGAATGTTACGGTGCTTTTGAGAAGATCGGTCTGGATTACGGAGAGGCATACAGAGGCGTACAGCAATTGCTGATCGGAGAAGACCGATTATTGGCCCGTATTTCACTCCCGGCTGCCGTACATGACAATAAAGAACAGTATACGCTTCACCCGAGTATGATGGACGCCGCTTTTCACGCCTCAGTCGGTCTGCTTGTCCGCTCAATACATGACGATGCAGACAGCCACGAGCTTTCTCTGCCGTTTGCGATGCAGGAAGTGGAAGTGTTCGGGCCGTGTCCTGAACATATCTGGTCATATATCCGGTACACAGAAGGCAGCAAAGCAAATGACAACGTAAGAAAATTTGACATTGATATGTGCGATGATGCCGGTACGGTTTATGTCCGGATGAAAGGCGCGTCCGTCCGGGCGCTTGACACAGGCCAAACAGCGGGCGGAGAAACCCCGGAAGCGCCTGTCGGCCATACGATGCTGATTCCGGCATGGGAGCCCGTTGCACTTGAAAAAACGAAGAAAGCAAAAACAGCGGAAAAGCAGACTGCGGTTTTCGGTGAAACTGACAGAACGCATACGTGCATAAAAGAACATCTGCCGAACGTTTCCTATTATCCGATCAGAGGTACGGATGATATCACATCTCTTACGCACATGCTTGAAGGACAAAAAGAACTGGAGCAAATCATTTGGCTTGCTCCGCAGGCTGAGAGTGCTTGCAGCCTCAAGGAACAGGAAAGAAACGTTCTTCATGTGTTCAAGCTGATGAAAGCATTACTTGCCTTGGGGTACGGAGAAAAACATTTGGACTGGTGCATCGTCACAGCAAATGCCCAGCCGTTTTCCGATCAAGACAGCGCCGACCCGTCACAGGCCGCAGTCAGCGGACTTGCCGGAACAATGGCGAAAGAATATCCGCATTGGAATATCCGCATGATTGACACGGAAACGGACGGCAGCTGGCCGGTCAAAGAGGCGCTCAGTCTTTCTGCCGGAAAAAACGGTCAAATTTGGGCGTACCGCAATCAGCAGCTGTTTGAGCGGCAGCTGATACCGCTTGACAATATGCCGAAAAACGGCACGCTGTACCAAACAGGCGGGGTTTATGCCGTGATCGGAGGCGCCGGATATCTTGGCGAGGCATGGAGTGAATACATGATCCGCCGCTACAAAGCACATATCATTTGGATCGGAAGAAGCACACTGAATGATTCCATACAGGCGAAACTCGACCGGCTCAGCGCATTCGGCCCGGCGCCTGAATATGTTTCCGCCGATGCCGCTGACAGTGCTTCCTTAGAACGGGCTTATCAGTTCATAAAAGAGCGTCACACAAAAATGAACGGAATCATCCACTCGGCAATGGATCTGTCTGAGCAAAGCTTAAATAATATGAAGACAGAAGAGTTCAAATCGGTGCTGCGGGCAAAAGCCGATGTCAGTGTGTCCATGGCGGAGGTATTTGGACGGGAGCCGCTTGACTTTGCGCTCTTCTTCTCCTCGCTTGTGGCATTTATCCATAACGTGAAACAAAGCCACTATGCCGCAGGATGCGCTTTCAGTGACGCATTTGCGAAAGAACTTGATCAGACGTGGAATTGTCCGGTCAAAGTCATGAATTGGGGCTATTGGGGCAACAGCGAAGCGGCTGAAGACGGCAATTTTATTCAGCTGATGGATCAGATCGGATTGGGATTGATCGAACCGGACGCTGCAATGGAGGCGCTTGAAACCCTTATGACGCTGCCGGTTGATCAAGCGGCTTTCATTCATACGACAAAACCGGTCGCAGTCGAAGGGATGAGTGAAACAGAAAAAATTTCCGTTTATCCGTCTCAGCCGCTTGTCTCTTCACAACAGCTGAAGGCCGCTCCGCCCGGCGCACGTCTTGTAAAAGAGGCTGAACATCAAAAGCTCGATGATTTTCTGTATCAGCTTTTGATCGCCCAGCTTAAAGAAGCAGACTTGCTGACGCCGCAAAGCCTTAAAGCGTATGAGCCCGAACACGAATATTTTAAAAAATGGCTCAATCAAACGATCGCTTTCCTTCTGGAACATGGTTATCTGGAAGGGAATGCGGATTCATATAAACTGTCGGCCCGTGCCGAAGACACAACCGCCTCGCTATGGCAAAAATGGGAGCAGGAAAAAGAGGAATGGCTCAATAACGCCGATACAAAAGCGATGACTGTTTTAGCCGAGACGATGCTTAAAGCACTGCCGGACATTCTGCGCGAAGACGTGCCGGCGACTGACATCATGTTCCCGCACTCTTCAATGGAACTTGTTGAAGGAATTTATAAGCACAATCAAGTCGCGGATTACTTTAACAGCGCCCTGTCAGAAACATTAACGGCTTATGTGAAAGAAAACATCAGCAAACATTCAAAAGCCGAGATCCGCATACTGGAAATCGGAGCGGGCACAGGCGGCACAAGCGCAGGCATATTTGAAAAGCTTAGGCCGTATCAAAACCATATAAAAGAATACTGTTACACCGATGTATCGAAAGCTTTTCTCGTGCATGCGGAGACGGAATACGGCAAACGGAATCCTTATCTGACGTATAAGCTTTTTAACGCAGAAGCGCCGCTTGCCGGCCAGGACATAGAGCCGGGCGCATACGACATCGTCGTTGCCGCCAATGTGCTCCACGCGACGAAAGACATCCGCCAGACGCTGAGAAACGCTAAAGCCGTCTTAAAAGACAACGGTTTGCTGCTCT
This sequence comes from Bacillus sp. ZY-1-1, assembly GCF_003047165.1. Taxonomy (NCBI): domain Bacteria; kingdom Bacillati; phylum Bacillota; class Bacilli; order Caryophanales; family Bacillaceae; genus Bacillus; species Bacillus sp. ZY-1-1. The sequence continues at coordinate 2,167,041 of NZ_CP027061.1, read as the reverse complement.
TAAATGAAATGGCGGGAAACAGCCTGTTCCCGCATATTACTTTCGGACTGCTTGAAGGCTGGTGGCTGCATGAAGATTCTGCCCTTCGTATTCCGGGGTGCCCGGGCTTGTATCCGGAAAGCTGGAAGCGCGTGTTAGAAAGTGAAGGCTGGCATTCTGTCTTCTTCCCGGCAGAAGCGGCACATGAATTAAGCCATCAGATTATAGCGGCAAAAAGCAACGGCGTTGTCCGCCAAAAAACGCTTAAAGCAGGGGCCGGAAAACGGACCGATCCGCCAAAAGCAGCACAAGCGCCGGAATTTAAAGCGCCGCAAACAACGGTGCAAAAAGGCGACACGTCTTTAACAGAAAAAAGCACCGAGTACTTGAAAACGTTAATCGGAGAAACGTTAAAAATTCCGCCGGCTCAAATTGATCCGAAAGCGCCGCTTGAAAAATACGGAATTGATTCTATCGTCGTCGTACAGCTGACAAACGCGTTACGAAATGTATTGGACCAAGTCAGCAGCACTTTATTTTTTGAATATCAGACGATCGAAGCGCTCGTCGCTCACTTAATCAAAACGAAAAAAGACGCGATGATCAAACTGACGGGACAAACGCCTGTTCAGGAAGAACGGAAGGCATCACCAGAACCGCAGGCTGTACAGCCGGCCAAGCCGCTTCGCACTGACTGGCGGCGGAGGGAAAAGCGGGCAGCCAGAGAGACCGTCCGGCAAAGTTCGGTTCGCGACGTGGCCATCATCGGTGTTTCAGGACGCTACCCGCAGGCAAAAACAGCGGCTGAGCTTTGGGCCAATATTAAAAAAGGAAAAAACTGCATAGAAGAAATTCCGCAGGAACGCTGGAACTGGCAGGATTACTACGATGAAGAGAAAGGTAAAGAAGGCTCTATTTATACGAAATGGGGCGGCTTCATTGAGGATATGGACAAGTTTGATCCGCTGTTCTTTCAGATTTCTCCTTTGGAAGCGGAGCGAATGGACCCGCAGGAGCGATTATTTTTAGAAACGGCGTATGCGAGTATCGAGGATGCCGGCTATACGCCTGACAACCTGTGCCAAAGCAGAAAAATCGGTGTTTTTGCCGGCGCGATGAACAAAAACTACCCGACAGGCTACGGCTACTGGTCCATTGCCAACAGGGTATCTTACCTTTTTGATTTCCAAGGGCCGAGCATTGCCGTTGATACAGCCTGCTCCTCTTCTTTGACAGCCATTCATCTGGCGCTTGAGAGCATATACAGCGGTTCAAGCGAATGCGCGATTGCCGGGGGCGTAAACATAGTGACCGACCCGATTCATTATATGAATCTGTCAGTCATGAACATGCTTTCCGCAAGCGACACGTGCAAATCGTTCGGAGACCGCGCGGACGGTTTTGTAGACGGAGAAGGGGTGGGCGCGGTCGTATTAAAGCCGTTGGAGCAAGCGATTGCCGACAACGATCACATTTACGGTGTGATTAAAGGAAGCGCCATTAACAGCGGAGGCAAAACGAACGGATACACCGTTCCGAATCCGAATGCGCAGGCCGCCTTAATAAAAGAAGCTTTCGAAAGGGCAAACGTCCCGGCGCGCACCGTCAGTTATATTGAAGCCCACGGCACGGGGACCGCATTAGGGGATCCGATTGAAATCGCCGGATTAACGAAAGCATTTGAAGAGGATACAACAGACAAACAGTTTTGCGCCATCGGCTCAGCAAAATCAAATATCGGCCATTGTGAAAGCGCCGCGGGCATTGCGGGTCTGACAAAAATATTATTCCAGCTCAAAGACCGCCAAATTGCGCCGTCCCTGCACGCGGAACAGCTGAATCCAAATATTGATTTCGCGTATACACCGTTTGCCGTTCAGCAGGAGCTCGGTGAGTGGAAACGTCCCGTCATCGGCGGCAAAGAGCTTCCGAGAAGAGCGGGGTTAAGCAGCTTCGGCGCGGGAGGAGCAAACGCCCACCTCATTATAGAAGAATATACGCCAGACAAAGTGCCTGATGAGACGCCGGCAGATCAGCCCGCCATCATCGTCCTGTCCGCGAAAAACAGCGAACGGCTCACTGAAAAAGCAAAACAGCTCAGAGACGCCATCCGTGAAAAAAGATACAGCGGCCGCGATCTTATGAGCATAGCCTTTACTCTCCAGACTGGCCGGGTGCCGATGGAAGAGCGTCTCGGCTTTATCGTCCATTCACTTCATGAACTTGAGGAAAAACTGAACGGATTTATCGCCGGACAAAACAGCGCCGGACTGCACCGTGACGGCAGGGAAGAAAACAAACGGATGCTTGCCGTATTTGCGGCCGATGATGACATGGAAACCATCATAGACGCTTGGATCAGCAAACGGAAATATTCTAAGCTGCTTGAGCTTTGGGTAAAAGGATTGGACATCAATTGGGCGAAATTATACGGAGACCGTCCTCCGGTCCGCATCAGCCTGCCTGCTTATCCGTTTGCGAAAGAACGCTTCTGGCATCAGCAGCCTGTACAAAGCAAGGCCGCGCCCGTTAACGCGCCGGCTGATGAAAGTGATCCGGCGGAGCAGTTTGAAGTAATGGCTTTTAGAGAAGTTCTTAAAGAACAGGCTCTGCCGGCTGCCGGAGAAAAGCAAGTCAAAACGGTGATTTCTTTCTTAACTGATCAGAAGAAGCAGCAGGAAGCCGTCTCTGTGATCAAATCGTATGACAGTGACATTGACGTTATTTTTATCGCTCAGGGAGACCGGTATGAGGCCTTGTCCGCCGGCCGCTGCCAAGTGGTGCGGGAAGATCCGCAATCATATGTGAATGCTTTTGCGGATATTCAAAAAGAGTACGGTGAAGCTTCTGCCATTTTGTATTTATGGGCGCTTGAAGATAAAAGCTGCATCGAAGATTATTCATGTATTGTCCATATTCTCAAAGCAATGGCTGAGACCGGTCTGCAGCCGGAAAGGCTGTTATTGGCGGGGGAATATGCATCCGGTCTGGAAAGGTGCTACTTGGAATCATGGATCGGCTTTGAGCGTTCGCTCGGCATTGTTCTTCCGAAAACAAGTGTTACCGGCCACTTCCGAAAAGCCGGCGCGGCCATAACGGACTGGATGAGAACCATTTGGGACGAGCTGAAAGCTGAAACAGACCATACCGTTTTCTTGGAAGAGGGAAAACGATATGTCTATCACACCGAACCAACCGGACTAACGAAAGAAAACGGCAGGATCAGAACCGGCGGAACATATCTCATTACAGGCGGATTAGGAGGGCTCGGCTACTTATTTGCCCGCCATCTCGCCCGGAACTACCAGGCAAATGTCATTCTCACGGGGCGGTCGCCGATCAATGAAGAAAAGAAAGAAAAAATGAAAGACCTGGAAAATCTCGGCGCGGGTGTTCTTTACGCCGAAGCCGATGTTTGTGATCCGATCGGAATGGGCGACTGCATCAAGCGCGCGAAAGAACGATTCGGAGCTATTCACGGCGTCATTCATGCGGCGGGCATCGAAAGCAGAACATCCGTCTTTGAAAATGAAATCGGGAATTTCCGCAGTACGCTTGAACCGAAAATAAACGGGAGCCTGCTTCTTGACGAGTGGCTGAAAAACGAAACGCCTGATTTCATCTGCTACTTTTCATCCACATCGGCTGTTTTAGGAGATTTCGGCTGCTGTGATTACGCGGTCGCGAACAGGTTCCAAATGGCGTATGCCCGCTATAAAAACGAACAATCCGAAAGCGGAAACGCTTTTGTCATAAACTGGCCGGTCTGGAAAAACGGCGGAATGGCCGTCGGCGGTGAAGAGACGACGGGCATGTACCTGCAATCAAGCGGCCAGCGCCTGTTAGAAACTAATGAAGGCATTGAGCTGTTTGAGCGCATCATTTCTCAAGACAACACCCAGTGCCTTGTCATTGCCGGCAAAAGAAGCCGCGCCGAACGATTTTTAGGCATACGGCGGGACGATTCATCAAAACCGGATGCGCTTTTGGAAACCGTGAGCCGCCGCATCCCGGAAGAAAGCACGGAAAAACGGCTCGAAGCGGATTTGAAAGAGCTGATACACAGTCTGCTGAAAATATCTAAAGATAAACTCGTCCTGCATAAAAACTGGGCGGAATTCGGATTTGATTCCATCTATTTAGCCAAATTTGCCGCTCTTTTGTCGAGTCATTACGGCATTGAAGTCACTCCGGCGTTATTTTACAGCTATGCCACGCTCGGAGACGTCATCAGCTATTACCTGACAGAACACAAAGAAACGATCGAAACGTTTTACCGAACGGAAGAAACTGAAACAAAAGCCGCCGCTCCGGATAACAAGGAGTACACGGATCAGGAGATCATCGCCATGATGAAACAGGTCTCTGAGGGGACATTAGATTTTAAAAGAGTGCAAGACATCATAGAAGGGAGTAAGACCTATGAATCATAAAGAACTTCTCGATGCCTACAGATCAGGAACGCTCACCATCGCTGAAGTAGAACAAAAGCTTCAGGCTTTCAAGCGGACAACTGCAAAACGTCCGCTTTCTGAAGGCCAGAAAGGTTTGTGGATGCTTCAGAAAATGTTTCCGGAGATGAGCGCATATAACATTCCGTTATGCTTTCGTTTTCAAAAGCTGGATATCGAGACATTCAAAAACGCCCTTTTGTCCGTGCAGCGCCAGCACCCTATTTTGACCAGTGTGATAAAAGAGGAAAACGGCCTTCCGTATCAGATAGAAGATACGGATCGGCATTTTCCGATTGAAGAAATGGATCTTTCTGAATTAAGCGGGCGTGACGCTCTTTCGTTTATTAAAGAAAAAGCAAAAGAACCGTTCGCGCTTGAAACCGGGCCGCTCCTGCGTGTTCATGTATTCCGGCGGGCGAAGCGGGAGCCGATTGTGTTAATCACCATTCACCATATCATTTTTGACGGCGTCTCTCTTATGACGTTTATGTCGGCGCTGCTGGACGCTTATGTAAAAGCAAGTGAAGGCAAAGAACCTGTCATGGTTCAGCAGGCCGCAGATTATCATGACTTTGTGAAATGGGAAAAAGAGCTGCTGGAAAGCGAAGCGGGAAAAACGCATCTCTCTTATTGGAAAAAGCAGCTGGAAGGACCGCTGCCGGTGCTTGAGCTTCCGTCGGATTATCCGAGATCATCGGTTCAAACTTGCAAAGGGCAGGCGTATCAGCGCTTGCTTCCTGATGAACTGAACCGGCAGATTAAAGTGTGCGCCCAAAAACATAATGTCAATGAATCCGTTGTGTATCTCGCTATTTTCAAAGGGCTGCTCTATCAATATACGAATCAGGAAGATGTCATCGTCGGCATGCCGACGATGGGGCGCTCTGAGGCTCAATTTGAGTCTGTCATCGGATACTTTATTAATATGATCGCGGTCAGAAGCAGGGAGACGGGCGCCAAATCCTTTACGGCGTTTTTGAAGGAGCTGCAGCTGACACTGGCAGAAGGGCTGGACCATGCCGCGTATCCGTTTCCCGCGCTTGTCAAAGAATTGAAGACGGAACGCTCGCCTGCGGTTTCGCCTGTTTTTCAAACCGCGTTTTTCTATCAAAACTTCTTCCGGACAGAAGGAGCGGAAAAGCTGGCGGAACTATATCAATCACTCGGCATTGAAATGATAGAAGACATTCATCAGGAAGGCGAATTTGAGCTTGCGCTTGAAGTCTATAAAAAAGAAACGGAAACCGTCCTGCAATTTCTGTACAACCCGGATGTCTACAGCCCTTCTTTCATCGAACGGATGGCGGAGCATTATATGAAACTGGCAGAAAAGGTGCTTTCTGATCCGGAGATCACTTTTGAAGCCTGTTCCGGCCTGCTCAATCAAAAACGTGAAGCAAGCCGTTCATCTCATCAGCCGAATGAGCGCTGCATTCATGAAGTGTTTGCGGAAAAAGCCGGACGCCACCCTGACAGAGAAGCCGTCACATTCGGTGAAAACAGTCTTACATATCGCGAATTAGATGAACGAAGCACGGCGCTCGCCGTGTACCTGCAAGAAAAGGGCGTCACACCGGAATGCCCGGTCGGCATTTGTACGGAGCGTTCTTTTGAGATGGTCATCGGCATCCTCGCCATTTTAAAAGCGGGAGGCGCGTATGTGCCGCTGGACCCGGCTTTTCCAAATGAACGGATGGTCCACGTGTTGACTGACAGCGGCGTTTCAATCGTATTAACGCAAGCAAATACGCGCGGCATGATTGAACAGTTGGCCGTCGGCGGTGTGAGCACGGTGGAAATTGAAAAGAGCGGACGTTCTGTCAGCGGGGCAAAACTGACGCCGCGTTCAAAACCGCATCATCTCGCTTATATTCTATATACGTCCGGAAGCACGGGAAAACCGAAAGGCGTCATGGTTGAGCACAGGGCCATCATGAATACGCTGCAGTTTTTGGAAGCTGAGTATCCGGTCGCACAAGAGGATGCCTATTTGTTAAAAACGAATTACGTATTTGACGTTTCGATTTCTGAATTATTCGGCTGGTTTATCGGAAACGGACGGCTTGTCATTTTGCCGCCTGGTGCAGAAAAAAACCCGCAGCTTTGTATGGAATACATCCAAACCCACCAGGTCACGCATCTGAATTTTGCTCCCGCCGTGTTTAATGTATTTCTGGAAACGGTAAAGCGGCATACGGCATTTACAGAAGACGGCCCTGTGAAATATGTGATGGTGGCCGGTGAGGCATTTCCGAAAGATTTAGTCAAAAAGGCCGTTTCCATCTTCAAACATGCCAGAATTGAAAACATATACGGCCCGACGGAAACATCTATTTATGCCGCTTACTACAGCTGCGGCCAAAAGGAAATCACAAGCAGGAATACGCCGATCGGGAAACCGATTCAAAATACACGGCTTTATATTGTCGATGAAAAGCTCAGCCCCGTCCCTGACGGTGTGGCCGGCGAGCTTTGCGTGGCCGGCGCCGGTCTGGCCAGAGGCTATTACAATCAGCCTGAGCTGACGGCGGCATCATTTATTGATAATCCGTTTAGTGAAGGAGAAAAGCTTTACAAGACAGGTGATTTGGCCAGATGGCTGCCTGACGGAAATATAGAATATGCCGGCCGGATTGACAGTCAGGTGAAAATTCGCGGCTTCCGCATCGAATTGGGAGCGATTGAAACGAAACTGAACGAACATCCGGACATTCTTGATCAGGCGGTTGTTGTTCAGGAAAAGAACGGACATAAAAAGCTGATTGCTTATTATACGGCCCGTTCCGGTCATACGGCAGATGAAAAAGCGCTCCGCAACCATCTTTTATCGAGTCTGCCGGATTATATGGCGCCTGCCCATTTTATCCGTCTGGATGCGCTGCCGTTAACACCGAGCGGAAAAGTGAACCGCAAAGACCTAAAACAGCGCAAGGTAATTGTTCACCGGTCTGAAAAGACGGGCAGACTGCCGTTATCAGAAGCGGAAGCGAAAGTGACCGCAATATGGGAAGACCTGCTGAATACGGCGGGCATCAAAACCGAAGACGGCTTTTTCGATGTGGGAGGCGACTCGCTTTTGGCTGTTGCGGCGGCAGAACGCATTAAACAGGAGCTGGAATGCGATTTTACCGTCACGGATTTATTCGAACACTCTACCATTCAGGCGATCAGCCGATTTATTGTTGAAACTAAACAGACGGCTGAATCAGAGGCACCAGGCCAAGATGAAAGAGAAAGAGAACAAACACCGCAAAACGGGGTGCCGTCTTACTTTGACGACAGTGTGGCGATTGTGGGAATTTCCTGCCAGTTCCCCGGCGCGAAAAATCATCATGAGTTTTGGAAGCAGTTAAGAGAAGGAAAGGAAAGCGTCCGGTTCTACTCGGAAGAAGAACTTCGGGAAGCCGGCGTGCCTGAAGATTTGATCGAAAATCCCGACTATGTGCCGGCATTATCGACGATAGAAGGAAAAGATCTCTTTGACCCTGAGTTCTTTCACATTTCTCCGAAAGACGCAGAATTTATGGATCCTCAGCTTCGGCTTCTGCTGCTACATTCTTGGAAAGCCGTCGAGGACGCGGGATATGTATCCAAAGAGATTCCGAAGACAAGCGTATATATGTCGGCAAGCAATAATTCGTATCGGTCGCTTTTACCGGAAAAAACGACAGAAGGCCATGAATCTCCCGACGGCTATGTGTCATGGGTGTTAGCGCAGAGCGGCACGATTCCGACGATGGTTTCCCATAAGCTCGGATTAAAAGGGCCAAGCTATTTCGTTCATTCCAATTGCTCATCATCTTTAGTCGGTCTTTATTCAGCCTATAAAAGCATCACGAGCGGAGAATCGGAATACGCGCTCGTCGGCGGAGCAACGCTGCATGCAGCGACAAGCATCGGCTATGTGCACCAAAACGGATTGAATTTTTCAAGCGACGGGCATGTCAAGGCATTTGACGCTTCAGCCGACGGTATGGCGGGCGGAGAAGGAGCGGCCGTCATTCTGCTGAAAAAGGCGTCGCAAGCCGTTCAGGACGGAGATCACATATACGCCATGCTCAGAGGCATCGGTCTGAACAATGACGGAGCGGATAAAGTCGGTTTTTACGCACCGAGTGTAAAAGGTCAGACTGACGTCATCCAGCATGTTTTAGACAGCACGAATATTCACCCGGAGACGATTTCCTATATCGAAGCGCACGGCACAGGAACGACATTGGGTGATCCGATTGAAATGTCTGCGCTGCAGCAAGTGTATAAACGTTACACGGACCGGGAGCAGTATTGCGGAATCGGCTCCGTAAAAACGAATATCGGACATTTGGATACAGCAGCGGGTCTGGCCGGGTGCATCAAAGTCGCCATGAGTTTATATCATCGGGAGCTGGCGCCTACCATTAATTACACGTCACCGAATCCGAATATCAAATTCAGCGGTTCGCCGTTTTATGTGGCGGATAAGAGAAAATCGCTTCCGGAGAGAGAGACGCCGCACCGGGCAGCGTTAAGTTCATTCGGACTCGGAGGAACAAACGCACACGCCATTTTTGAACAGTATGAAAACAAAACGATCAGCGGATCAAATGACGGACAGCCGCCTTATATCGTTCCGCTGTCAGCGAGAAATAAGCAGCGTCTTACTGCCTATGCAACTTGTTTATCCGGCTTTCTGGATGAAGCCGAAAACGATGTTTCCTTGCATGATCTGGCATTTACGTATCAGACCGGACGTGAAGCGATGGAAGAGAGAGCCGTTTTTATCAGTCATGATCGTCACGATCTGAAGCGTCAGCTGCAGGATTTCATCAACGGCAATGACCAAAACATCTTACGGGGCGAAAAAGTGAGAAGCAGAGAAGTGTCGGCTCAGGAGATGGAAGAGCTTGCGGCATGTCAGACACGTGATGAAAAGCTGAAAGCACTTGCGGCGCTCTGGATTGAAGGAGCGCGTGTTGATTGGGGCTTATTGTATCAGGATTCCGCGCCGCGAAGAATCAGTGCGCCGACCTACCCGTTCGCAGAGGAGCGCTTCTGGCCGGAAGAAACTGTGAAGCAAACAGATGCGAAGTTTTTGCATCCGCTGGTACATCAGAATACATCCGTCTTGCAGGAGCAGCGGTTCAGTTCGGAATTTACGGGAAAAGAGTATTTTATTGCCGAGCATATCATTAAAGGAATGGCGATCGTGCCGGCTGCCGTCACCCTTGAGATGGCACGGGCCGCGGCGGAGAAAAGCATCGGCGGGGCAACAGAGGAGTCTCTCGGCCTGCGCTTAAAGAATATCGTATGGGTCCGCCCGGTGATAGTCGATCAGGACGCTGTCCGTGTCCATATCGGACTTTATGAAGAAGAGGACGGACAGATTCAATACAGAATGTACGGCGGTAACGATTCTATCGGTGAAGAAGCTCCTCTTTATAATCAGGGCATCGCTGAAATCATCCGGAAGGAACCGGAGGAAGCGGCGGATATTGAGCAGCTGAAGCGCCGGTGCACGCAGGGAACAATCGAATCTCAAGCGTTTTACAAAGGAATGATCGGAGCTGATTACGGGCCGGGCTACAAAGGTGTCCAGCTTGTATACAAAGGCGAAGACCGGCTGCTTGCTAAATTGAAGCTTCCTGAATCCGTCTCCCATACGAAAGCTGATTATATCCTTCATCCGAGTATGATGGACGGTGCGCTTCAGGCCGCCGAATATTTGCAAAACGTGACGAGAGCGCTGCTGGCAGAAAGCGGGGAACCATTCAAAGCCGCATTGCCGTTTGCTTTAGAGGAGCTGGACGTTCTGAATCCGTGCGCTGATGATATGTGGGTGCACGTCACATTCAGTGCGAACAATAAAGCCGGCGATCCTATCCAAAAAGCCGATATTGATTTATATGACAGTAACGGCGGGCTTTGTGTGCGGATGAGAGGTTTCTCAACGCGGATCATGGAAGAAAACGCGGGTGCCGGCGTTTCGGTCAGCCGTACGGACACATTGTTCGCTGAACCGGTCTGGAAAGAGCAGCCGGCACCGGCCGATCACGCGCCTTCGTATGAAGATCATATCATTTTCCTTTGTGAGTACGATGAAGCCGTTAAACAAGCTGTCGAAGCAAAGCTTGAACATGCACGCGTCATTATCCTGGACGATCGTCCCGCATCTATTGCAGAGCGGTATCATTCTTATGCGGGTCAGCTGTTTGGCCATATCAAAACCATAATGAAAAGCAAGCCGAAGGGCCGCGTTCTTTTTCAGGCTGTTACGCGGTCAGCAGGCTTACAGCAGGTGTTCTCAGGCATTACCGGCCTCTTCAAAACCGCATGTCTTGAACATTCCAAGCTGATCTGTCAAATGATCGAAGCCGAGGAGAAAGAAAGTGCTGAAGGCATCGCGGAAAAAGCGGCGGAAAACCGTATGCATGCCGAAAGCGTCCATGTGAAATATGAAAACGGCAAGCGCTTTGCCGCTGATTGGGAAGAGATGGATATTTCTCAAGCGGAGCCGGACATTCCGTGGAAAGACGAAGGCGTTTATCTCATTACAGGAGGTGCCGGAGGTTTAGGTCTGATTTTTGCAAAAGAGATCGCAAACCGTACAAAAGACGCCGTCATCATACTAACCGGCCGGTCCGCTCTCGGAGAAAAGCAGAAAGACATGCTGGAAACAGTACGTGCTGCCGGCGCTTCTGTTTTCTACGAGCAGACCGATGTCACGGACGAAGCAGAAGTATACCGATTGATCCGCAATATCCGTAAACGGCACGGCAAGCTGGACGGGATTGTTCACAGTGCCGGCATTATAAAAGACAACTACATGGTGAAGAAGACGGCAGAGGAATTCCAACACGTTCTCGCTCCGAAAGTGAAGGGCCTTGTGTATCTTGATGAAGCGTCACAACATGAGAAATTAGATGTCTTTATTGTCTTCTCATCCTTATCAGGTGTGCTTGGAAGCGTCGGCCAGGCTGATTATGCGTCTGCAAATGTCTTTATGGAGATGTATGCCGAGTACCGCCGTTCTTTACAAGCCGCAGGACAAAGATACGGAAAGACGCTTTCTGTCAGCTGGCCGTTATGGAAAGAAGGCGGAATGCAGGCAGGAAAGCAGACGGAAGATATGCTGATGCAGCAGGCGGGAATCGCACCGCTCGGCACAGATGCCGGCATCAAGGCTTTATATCAAGGCTTGATGAGCGGGACAGCCCGGATGACGGTTTTTGAAGGAGATGTGAAACACATGAAAGCAAAACGGTTCCGCAAAGAGAATGATCATCCGGAAGCAGAGACCGGCGTACGTCATGACATTGATGCTGACAGCCTGCTTGAAAAAGTGAAGCATCTGTTAAAACAGCAGACGGCCTCGCTGTTAAAAGTAAACATTGACAAAATTGATCCTCATGAAGAAATGACAAAATACGGGCTGGATTCTATCTCGATGACTGAGTTTACGAACCAGTTAAACAAAACGTACCGGCTTACGTTAACGCCGACGATTTTCTTTGATCATCCGACAATCCATGAATTTGCCGTTCATTTAATCAGTGAATACGAAGAGGAATTTGCCGGACGGTTTGCGGTAAATACAAAAACGATTCAATCGGCAAGACCGGTAAAAGAGACTCAAATTACGCGCCCGGCCGTTAAGCGACGCCGCACTCTGCCTGAGACACTTCCGCAGACAGTGCAGCGGGACCAAGGGCCGGAACCGATCGCAATCGTAGGCATCAGCGGGATTTTCCCGATGGCAGAAGACATTGAAGCTTTCTGGCAGAACCTGAAAGAAGGCAAAGACTGCATGACCGAGATTCCGAAAGACCGCTGGGACTGGCGGGACTATTACGGGGATCCCGCAAAAGAAGCCAATAAAACAAACGTCAACCAAGGCGGGTTTATTGACGGAATTGCTGAATTTGATCCGTTGTTTTTCGGGATTTCACCGCGGGAAGCGGAGCAAATGGACCCTCAGCAGCGCCTCTTGCTGACGTATGCGTGGAAAGCGATTGAAGATGCCGGATATGCGTCAAAGAGTCTCTCAGGCACAAAGACAGGTGTGTTTATCGGGACCGGAAACACCGGCTACGGTTCTCTTTTAGCCAATGCCGATGCGGCGATTGAAGGGTCATCCGCGGCGAATACAAGTCCGTCTGTCGGACCGAACCGTGTCAGCTATACGCTCAATCTGCACGGGCCGAGCGAGCCGATTGATACCGCCTGCTCAAGCTCACTCGTTGCCATACACCATGCCGTTTCTTCAATTGAAGAAGGGACGTGCGACATGGCTTTGGCGGGAGGAATCAATACGATTGTTCTTCCGGATGTGTATATCAGCTTTGACAAAGCGGGCGCGCTGAGCAAAGAAGGAAGATGCAAAACGTTCTCCGATCAGGCTGACGGTTTTGCCCATGGTGAAGGAGCCGGGCTCTTTTTCCTTAAAAAGCTGAAAGCCGCTGAGGCGGATGGGGACCATATTTACGGCGTCATTAAAGGAAGCGCGGTGAATCACGGCGGCCGTGCGGCATCTTTAACAACGCCTAACCCGAAACAACAGGCGGAAGTTATTAAAGCCGCATACAAAAAAGCGGGCATTGATCCGAAAACAGTCTCTTATATCGAAGCGCACGGCACCGGAACAGAATTGGGAGATCCCGTTGAAATTAACGGCCTGAAACAAGCGTTCAGCTCGTTTGCAGACGGAAAAGAGAAAGCGGCCGGCTATTGCGGCTTAGGGTCGGTCAAAACGAATATCGGCCATTTATCCCTTGCCGCGGGAGCAGCGGGCATTATTAAAATTTTGCTGCAGATGAAGCATCGCACATTAGTCAAAAGTCTCCACTGTGAGACGGTAAATCCGTACATTCAGCTTGAAAACAGCCCGTTTTATCTGGTGCGGGAGACGATGGAATGGAAGACGCAGACGGACGAACGCGGAAACGAACAGCCGCGCCGCGCGGGCATCAGCTCATTCGGCATCGGAGGCGTAAATGCCCACGTCGTCATCGAAGAATACATTCCAGAAGACAGAGAGGAAGCAGATGATTCTCATATCGACCCATGTCTTTTCGTTCTGTCCGCCAAAAATGAAAAACGCCTGAAAGAGCAGGCAAAACAGCTGAAACGTGCGCTTACTGAAAAACGGTACGATCATTCCAGCCTCGTTTCTATGGCATATACTCTCCAAATCGGAAGGGACGCCATGGAAGAACGCCTGGCGGTTATTGCCGGATCCGCAGAAGAACTGCAGGAAAAACTGTCACAGTTTATCACTGGAGATAAGCATGCGGATTTGTACAGAGGAAGAATAGACAAAGGCACGCTGCAAATGCTGACGGAAGATGAAGAAATTCAAGAAGCCGTTGAAAAATGGATGGCACGCGGCAAATACGCGAAGCTGCTTGAATTATGGGTCAAAGGGCTGAACGTCGATTGGGCGAAGCTGTATGGAGACCGGCCGCCTAAACGTATGAGCCTGCCGTCGTATCCTTTTGCAAAAGACCGCTATTGGGCGGCGAAACACACCGGAAAACACGAAAAAACAAGCACTGTATCTGCCGGAAAACAAGACGCGCTTCATCCGCTTCTGCACAGAAATACTTCAAACCTTGCAGAACAGCGGTTCAGCTCAATCTATACAGGAGAAGAGTTTTACCTTGCGGATCATGTTGTAAAAGGCGTGCCGATTTTACCGGGTGTGGCACATCTTGAAATGGCGCGCGCAGCAATGGAACAGGCATCTGAAGTTCCGGCCGGACAAGGAAGCGTCAAGCTTAAGAATACGGTTTGGGTGCGGCCGATTACCATTGAAGACGAGCCGGTTCATGTCAACATCCGTCTCATTCCCGAAACGGCAAATGACGTTCAATTCGACATTTACTGCGGCCGGGAAACAGATCAGCCGTCCGTTTACAGCCAAGGGGCAGTATCAGTCCGCCCTGACGCAAAGGCTCCGGTCATTGATCTCCAAAAACTGAGATCACAATCCGCCGAGACACCGTTTTCTGCAGATGAAGTGTACGATATGTACCGCAAAATCGGTTTTGATTACGGCCCGGCTTTCCGGGGAGTCAAAGCGATTTATACAGGTGATGATTTCGTATTGGGCAGACTGTCTCTTAATGCGGCTTGTGCGGACACGGTACAGGAGTATGTCATGCATCCGGGCTTAATGGACTCTGCATTGCAGGCATCAAGCATATTAACCGGAACAAATGATGAACAACTGATGCTTCCGTTTGCGGTTCAGGAGCTTGAAGTATTCAGCGCATGCGCTGCCGAGATGTGGGTTTACGCCAGACTTTCTGAAGACCACAAAGCCGGCCAGGTTGAAAAACGCGATCTTGATATTTGTGATGAAAATGGCAAGGTTTGCGTAAGGCTGAAAGGTTTGTCATTCAGAACGGCTGAAAAAGAACCTGAGAAAAAAGAAAAAGCTCCGGAAACGCTCATGCTTGAGCCGGTATGGACACGAAGCGATGAAACTGCCGTTCAAACGGAACCCGTTTTTGCCCGGCATATCGTAATGCTTTGTGACACAGACGCCGGATTAAAACAAGCCGTTGAAGCCGCGGGAGCTGAATGTTTTGAAATGACCTCCCCGCACGGGAAAGCGGCGGCGCGCTTCCGTGATTATACAGGACGGATATTGGAGACGCTGCAAAAACTGCTGAAGGAAGAGACGGAAGGAGACGTCCTTATCCAGACGGTTCTCTCTAAAACAGATAAGCATCAGCTGCTCTCAGGGATTTCAGCTCTGCTAAAAACAGCCGGCCTGGAACATAAAAAACTGAAAACCCAGCTGATTGAAATAGAACCGGCGGAAAACGGCAGAATCACAGACATCATCAGAGAAAATAAAACAAGGGCTGATGACAGCCATATCAAATATGAAAACGGCATCCGATACAGCGCAGATGTCAAAGAAACGGCCGTGTCCGGCGGCAAAATACGCATTCCGTGGAACGACGGAGGGATTTATCTCATTACCGGAGGAGCCGGGGGCCTCGGCTTTATTTTCGCGAAAGAAATCGCCCGGAAAGTCAAAGAGCCGACGCTGGTTTTGACAGGCCGTTCCGCATTAAGAGAGAATCAGCGGAAGCAGCTGCAATCGCTTGAATCACTCGGAGCAAAAGCGGAATACAAACAGGCTGACGTAACAAACGCTCAAACTGCGGCAGACCTGGTCAAAACAATTGAAACGGAATATGGCGGCCTTCACGGCATCATTCATAGCGCGGGTGTGATGAGAGATCAATATATCGCAAAGAAAACAACCGAAGAGTTTTACAGTGTATTGGCTCCTAAAACGGACGGATTTGTCAACCTTGATGAAGCAACCGAGCATTTAGCGCTGGACTTTTTCATCGTTTTCTCATCCATTTCCGGTGTCACCGGGAATGCGGGACAGGCGGATTATGCGGCGGCAAACGCATTTATGGACAGCTATGCGGCATACCGCAACGCGCTGGTTACGGCAATGTACCGCCACGGTCACACATTGTCAATCAATTGGCCGCTTTGGAAAGACGGCGGAATGCAAGTCAATGAAGAAATGGCGAAGCTCACCGAAAAAAGAACCGGTGTAACGCCGATGCGCACTGAAACCGGAATAGAAGCTCTTTACAAAGCATGGAGCACGGGGAAAACAAGCGTGCTCGTTATGGAAGGAAACCGCGCCGTAATGCGGGAAAAACTGCTTCAAAAGACTCCCGCAGCCGCTTTTGCACCGGTTAAGAAAACGGAAGAAACGCCTGCGCCGAAAGACCTGACGGCCAAACTTCAGGAATTGCTGGCAAAAGAAGTTTCCGGACTTCTGAAAATAAACATTGAAGAAATCGATATCGAATTGGAGTTCAATCAATACGGATTTGATTCCATTACGCTGACGGAATTCGCGAACAAGCTGAATGACACTTATCAGCTTGATCTGACACCGACCGTATTTTTTGAATATGCGACGATTCAAGCCTTGGCGCATCATTTAGCAGAAGACTATCAAACGCAATTTGCCGGCAGCACACAGCCGAAAGAAGAAAAGCAAAGCGGTGTAACAGATGGTGGCGGCATCAGACTGGCAGGGAACAAACGATTTGCAAAAACAGCCGTACAGCATGTTCAGACTGCGGCTGAACATAAACCGGAACCGATCGCCATTGTCGGCATGAGCGGAGTGTTTCCGAAGGCCGCAAATATTGATGAGTATTGGCGCAATTTAGAAGAGGGAAAAGATTGTATAACAGAGGTGCCGGCGGATCGCTGGGACTGGCGGGAGTATTACGGTGACCCGCTTAACGAAGCCAACAAAACAAATGTAAAGTGGGGCGGATTTATTGACGGAGTTGCGGAATTTGATCCGCTGTTCTTCGGAATTTCACCGCTGGAAGCCGAACAGATGGATCCCCAGCAGCGCTTGTTAATGATGTATGCGTGGAAGGCGATAGAAGATGCGGGATATTCGGCTAAAAGCCTTTCCGGCACGAAAACCGGCCTGTATATCGGCACGGGGAATACCGGGTACGGCTCACTGTTTTCCGATCTGGATATCGGCGGTGCGTCAGCCGCAAATATGAGTCCGTCAGCAGGGCCGAACCGCGTCAGCTATATGCTCAATCTGCACGGGCCGAGTGAACCGATCGACACGGCTTGTTCCAGCTCGCTGGTCGCGATTCATCACGCCGTATGCGCCATTGAAAACGGGAACTGCGAGATGGCGATCGCCGGCGGCGTGAATACCGTCGTCACACCGCAAGGCCACATCGCTTATGATAAAGCGGGTGCGCTGAGCAAAGAAGGGAAATGCAAAACGTTCTCCGACAGGGCGGACGGATTTGCCGTCAGTGAAGGTGCCGGAATTCTGTTTTTGAAAAAGCTGTCAGAAGCGGAAAAATCAGGCGATCATATTTACGGCGTCATTAAAGGCAGCGCGGTCAACCACGGCGGACGTGCGAACTCCTTGACGACACCGAATCCGAAAGCCCAGGCGGAAGTCGTCAGAACGGCTTATGACAAAGCAGGCATTGATCCGAGAACCGTCACTTATATAGAAGCGCACGGAACCGGAACGGAGCTTGGCGATCCGGTCGAAATCAACGGCCTGAAATCCGCCTTTCAAAAGCTGTACGAAAAAACAGGCGATCCCGCCGTTTACGCGAGTCACTGCGGTTTGGGATCGGCAAAAACCAATATCGGCCACCTGTCACTGGCAGCCGGTGTCGCGGGTGTGATCAAAGTGCTGATGCAGATGAAGCATAAAACACTTGCAAAAAGCCTCCACAGCGAGGTCATCAACCCGTATATCAAACTGAAAGACAGTCCGTTTTACATCGTACAGGAAAAAAGAGAATGGACAGCATTGAAAGACGAAAACGGCAATCATCTGCCGCGCCGTGCGGGAATCAGTTCTTTCGGCATCGGCGGCGTAAACGCCCATGTCGTCATTGAAGAATATATCCCGAAGGAAGAAAGAAAAACAGCTGTTTTCACACACCCTCAAATCTTTGTGCTGTCGGCCAAAGAAGAAGAACGTCTGCAGGAACAGGCGCAGCAGCTGGCGCAAGCTTCTTTTACGGATGCGGATCTTGCCGATGTTGCTTACACGCTTCAGCAGGGGCGTGATGCGATGGAAGAAAGAGCGGCCATTATCGCTTCCTCGGCCGCAGAACTGCGGGACAAGCTAAAGAGCTGTGCGAAAGGACGTTATGACAAAGCGGGCATTTATAAAGGAAAAGCGGGTAAAATCCCGCTGAAATCCATTATGGCAGGCGCAAACGGCGAAGCGGATATCGAAGAGCTGATAAGCCGCCGGGAGAATGACAAGCTTGCGGAATTATGGGTGCAGGGCGCGGATATCAAATGGGACGGCTTATATTCTGATATCAAGCCCCAACGGATGAGTCTTCCTGCTTACCCGTTTGCGAAAGAGCGGTACTGGATCACGGACAACCGGCCGAAAGCAGAAAAACCGCAAGCTGTGCCGACGTCGCGGGTGCTGCACCCGCTGCTTCACGAGAATGTATCGGATTTAACAGAGCAGCGGTACCGATCCGAATTTACGGGACAAGAGACGATTTTCACCGATCATCTTATTAAAGGCAAGCCGGTCATGCCGGGCGTTGCCTACTTGGAAATGGCCAGGGCGGCGGTTGCTCAGGCAGTCAAAGGGCAAAAGAAAGTTCCGTCTGTCATCCGTCTGAAAAACATCGTTTGGGTTCGGCCGATCGAAGCGGGAACCCGCCCGATTGAAGCGCAAATCAGCCTGATTCCGAGGGAAAACGGTGAAATCGTGTATGACATTTACACGGATTCACAAGCAGAAGCAAGCGGCAGGCAGATACACTGTCAGGGGGCTGCCGGCATTCTCGGCGCCGGGGAGGCTAAGCACCGTGATATAGGCGCACTGAAAGCTCAATGCGGCCTCAGTATACTGACTTCTGAACAGTGTTACGGCTTATTCAGCAAAATCGGCATTGACTACGGTCCCGGACAACAAGGAATTCAGCACATTCATATCGGAAGCAATCAAGCATTAGCTGAGCTCCGTCTGCCTTCCTTCCTCGAAGAAACGGCAGATCAATACGTTCTTCACCCGTGTATGCTTGATTCAGCTCTGCAAGCGACAATCGGACTGAAGCTGCATGCAGATGATAACCAGCTGTCACTGCCGTTCGCCCTTGAGGAACTGGACATTTTCAGCCCGTGCACGACAAGCATGTGGGCGTATGTCAGCTCCCGGGGAACGGATGAAAAAATACAGCGGCTGGACATTGACTTATGCGATGAGACAGGCCGCGTCTGTGTCAGGATTAAAGGGATTTCTTCCAGAATGATGGAAGGCCCGGCGCCGGAAACATCATTAAATGGAGCAAACCTTCTGGCTCCGGTATGGGATCTTGCGGAATTCCGTGACCAAAGCCCGGCATATAAGACGGAAGAGATTGTCTTTATCGCAGGGGATGAGGAAAGCGCGGCTTTTCAATTGCATCATCCTTCTGCGAAACGGCTTCATATCAACCCGGAGGATGAAATAGAGGCTGTTGCGGCTGAACTGAAAGCAAGAGGGTCTTTCGGGCATATCGTATGGATCGCTCCTTTTCACAGCGATGGTGACATGGTGAAAGCTCAAGATGCGGGCGTCATCCAGATGTACAGAGTGATTAAGGCGATGCTTGCTTTAGGATATGGAGGCAAGCGAATCAGCTTGACTGCAGTCACAATAAAAACACAGTCCGTACAGCCGGCGGACATCATTGATCCGGCTCATGCAGGCATTCACGGTTTGATCGGTTCGCTCGCAAAAGAGTATCCGAACTGGCAAACACGGCTGATTGATGCCGGATGTCCGGAAGATGTTTCAAAGGCGGAGCTGTTCTCAGCGCCGTTTGATGAGCAAGGCAATACATGGGCGTACCGCAACAATCACTGGTACAAACAGCGCCTCATCCCTGTACAGCAGCCGGTGTCAAGCCGGCCCGCTTACCAAAAAGGCGGCGTTTATGTCGTCATCGGCGGCGCGGGGGGTATCGGCGAGGCATGGAGCGAATATGCCGTGAAAACGTATCAGGCTCGAGTCGTTTGGATCGGCAGACGAAAACATAACAGCGCCATCCAGGAAAAAATCGACAGACTCAGCCAATTCGGGCCGGCGCCGATTTATATTGAAGCTGACGCGGCAAACCCGGATGAGCTCACACGGGCGTATGAAACGATCAAACGCACGCACCCGCAAATTAACGGAATCATCCATTCCGCAATTGTTTTAGAGGATCAGAGCCTGGCGAATATGCCGGAAAGCCGTTTGAGAAGCGTGCTCGCTGCAAAAGTCAATGTCAGCGTGAATATGGCCCGCGTGTTCCAAAATGAGCCGCTGGACTTTGCTTTGTTCTTCTCATCCGTTCAATCATTTGCGCGAGCGGCCGGACAAAGCAATTATGCTGCCGGGTGCAGTTTCAAAGATGCCTTTGCCGCTCATTTGGCTCAAGTTCGGCCGTATTCGGCGGCAGTGATGAATTGGAGCTACTGGGGCAGTGTCGGAATCGTATCATCTGCCGAATATCAAGAACGGATGAAACAGGCGGGAGTCGGATCAATTGAAGCGCCGGAAGCAATGGCGGCGCTTGAACGATTGCTCGGCGGCCCATTGAATCAGTTCGTCATGATGAAACAGGCGGAAGAGCCGGAGGAAAAACCGGAAGAAATGATAGAAGTATACCCTGAACATCACGGCTCGGCGATGCAAAAACTGCGAAGCTATCAGCCTAAAGTAACAAGACATGTACAACAATTGAGTTAAGGAGGGGACGGCTTTGCAAAACACTGAAGATCTTCTTTACAAACTATTGGCAGGCCAGCTGAAATCTGTCGGATTTTTTACGGAAAACGAAACGCAGCCTGTTATGCAGGGGTTTTACGGCAGGTGGCTGGAAGAAAGCATCTCCATCTTGGTGCAAAAAGGCTTTTTGAAACAGTCTGGCAGTACGTATGTGTTAACGGGTCCGATAGAGCGTGCGGACGTTCTGTGGCAAGAATGGGATGAAAAGAAAGCTCCTTTACTCAAGGACAGCAGCAAACGGGCGATGATCACCTTAGTGGAGACCGCTCTCAGAGCTTTGCCGGATATTTTATCCGGCAGAGTTTCTGCCACTGATGTTCTGTTTCCTGATTCCTCAATGGAATTGGTTGAAGGAATCTATAAAAACAATGAAACGGCAGACTACTTTAATGAGGTGCTCGCTGACACATTGACGGCTTTCATTGAAGAACGCCTGAAAGAAGACCCGAACGCGGAAATCCGGATATTAGAGATCGGAGCGGGGACGGGCGGGACGAGCGCGGCCGTTTTCAAAAGATTAAAAGAGGTCAAACATCATGTGAAAGAATATTGCTACACCGATCTGTCAAAGGCCTTTTTCATGCATGCTGAAAAAGAATACGGTCCCGACAATCCGTATTTGACTTATAAGCGGTTTAATGTGGAAGAGCCCCCGGCTTTGCAGGGTATAGAGGCGGGTGCATATGACGCGGTAATTGCGGCAAATGTGCTTCACGCGACAAAAAATATTCGGCGGACACTTCGCAATGCCAAAGCGGTGCTTAAAAAGAATGGGATTTTGCTATTAAATGAGATCAGCAGCCATTCGGTTTATTCTCATCTGACATTCGGTCTTTTGGAAGGCTGGTGGCTGTATGAAGACGCCAAACTGCGTATTCCCGGATGCCCTGGGCTGTATCCTGAAGCGTGGCAGTCTGCGCTGGAAAGCGAGGGATATCGGTACGTTACATTTATGGCGGAATCGTCACATCACCTCGGCCAGCAGATCGTGGCAGCAGAAAGCGACGGCGTCATCAGGCAAAAGCAGCCGGACGCGCCGGCGGTTGAAGAAATTGCGGCTTCCAAAGAGCCGGCTGATTTCACAGAACCGTCTTTCTCAGTCACAGACCGGACGGTGCAATTCATAAAAGAAACGTTAGCCAAGTCCATAAAGCTTGCTCCCGAGCGCATTCAGCCGGAAACCAGCTTTGAAAAATACGGCATCGACTCCATTTTGCAGGTGAATTTTATCCGTGAACTGGAAACATTGACGGGCGAGCTGCCGAAAACGGTCTTATTTGAACACACGAATACGAAAGAACTTGCCGAGTATTTGCTGGAAACTTACCCGGATAAGCTGCAACAGGCATTCGGAGCCGATCAAGCGCCTCCTGAAACGGAGCATCCGGAACCTGCAATGAATGAACCGGTGCCGCTTGTCACGGAAACGCGGCGATTTATCACTGAACAAAAAGAGCCAAAAGCGCCAAAGCCGGAAACAGAAACCGTCACCGATAATCGCTCAGATCGTGACGACATTGCCATTATCGGCATCAGCGGCCGCTATCCCGAGTCTGAAACCCTCGATGAGCTGTGGGAGCATTTAAAAGCCGGAGACAGCTGTATTACGGAAGCTCCGGAAAACAGATGGAAGTCCGGTCTTCTGAAAACGATGGCAAAAGAAACACGAAAAGAAGAACGCAAAACACGGTACGGCGGATTTCTGCAGCATATTGACGCTTTTGACCATCACTTGTTTGACATCCGGGAAGACCATGTGATGGAGATGACACCTGAGCTCCGTCTAAGCCTTGAAACCGTATGGGAAACATTTGAAAACGGCGGCTACTCGTTAGAGAGAGTAAACGAATGGCAGGAATCAGACAGCGGAATCGGTGTATTTATGGGCAGTATGTACAATCAATATTTCTGGAATATCCCGTCATTGGAAAAAGCTGCGCTCAGCTCTAACGGAGGGGATTGGCATATCGCCAACCGCATTTCCCACTTTTTCAATTTAACGGGCCCGAGCATGGGCGTTACGACCGCATGCTCCAGCTCACTGAGCGCCATTCATCTCGCCTGTGAAAGCCTGAAGCTTAACAGCTGTTCCATGGCGATTGCCGGGGGGGTCAATCTCACGCTTGAACCGTCTAAATATGATGCGCTCGAACGGGCGAATTTGCTTGAACAGGGAAGTGAAAGCAAAAGCTTCGGAACCGGCACGGGGCTGATGCCGGGAGAAGGAGTCGGTGCGGTGCTCTTGAAGCCGCTCTCCAAAGCGGTTGCCGACAAAGACCATATTTACGGGGTCATTAAAAGCAGCGCGTTGTGCCATAGCGGCGGAAGGCAGATGTACACGGCTCCGGATCCGAAACAGCAGGCGAAGCTCATGGCGGCTTCCATTGACAAAGCCGGAATCAATCCGGAAACAATCAGTTATGTTGAATCAGCGGCAAACGGCTCTGTATTGGGAGATCCGATTGAGGTCATTGCCCTGACGAACGCGTTCTCGCAATATACCGATAAAAAACGATTTTGCGCGCTTGGATCCGTCAAGTCAAATCTCGGCCATTTAGAGGCGGCCTCCGGGATGTCCCAGCTCGCGAAAGTGCTGCTGCAAATGGAGCGGGAAACATTAGTTCCGACCATTAACGCAAAACCGCAAAATCCGAATATCGCGCTTGAACAAACGGCCTTTTACCTGCAGGAGAAAACCGAGTATTGGGAGCGTCTGAAGGATGCCGAGACGGGAGACATCGTACCGCGGAGAAGCATGATCAATTCCTTCGGGGCAGGCGGGGCATATGCAAATCTCATCGTAGAAGAATATATCAGCCCGAATTCCGATCAGGCCCGTCACGGCGATGAGGAATATATTTTCCCTGTGTCAGCGAAAACAAAATGGAGTTTTGAAGCCTATCTTGAGAGACTTGCGGCCTTTTTAGAAAAGACGCCATCTCTTCATCCGGCCGCCATCGCATCTGCGCTGCAAAAAAGAACGCATCATCCGGAGTATCGGGCGGCATTTACGGCTGCTTCCGTTCAGGAACTGCTGGAAAAACTGGCCGCTTACCGCATGGATCAGCGGAATCTCAATTTCTCCGATTCTGATATCGGCCGGCGTGCGCGGCAATGGGAAAAAGGAGAGAATATCACGTTTGATCAGTTGCAGCAAGAGCACGCCGTTCATCTGCCGGCCTACGCTTTTGACCACGGGACTTCTTTTCATTTCGGTGAATCAGAAAACGCTGCCGGCGTTCAGGCGGTATACAGTGATGACGACCCATACGTGAAAGGGCATCAATTCGGCGGAGAACCGGTACTCGTCGGCGCTACATATAACAGTCTGGCAGTCGATCATTTTTGTGACCTTTTTCCTGAAGCGGAAGGAGGACATATTAAAAAACTGAATTACGTCAGCCCCATTACCGTAAAAAAAGGCGATCACATCGAGCTGAAAACAGAATCGAAACAAAACGGGGATGGATTTGAACTGAGCATAATGCACCGCAGCCGCACGTCTCCTGATTGGAGCATAGCGGCGTATGCCGAGTGCAGCCCGTATCCGTTTCAAAAGCAGCACGCAGATCTGGCGGCCATTCAGCGCTCTTACCGGGAAGTGGGCCGGATAGATGAGTTATACGGAGATGGAACGGGAACCGTCGTGTGGGGAGAAGAATTTAAAACGATCACCCGTCTGTACAAAGGCACTGATGCCGTTTTAGCGAAAGTGAACCTGAACAATAGCGACTCACAACAAGCGCATCATTATGCCATAAATCCATTAATCGCCAACAGTGCTTACTTGGGCTCGCTTTCTTTATTGGACCAAACAGAGACGGAAAGCTATCTGCCGTTCGGCATTAATTCCGTCACCTTCAGCAGCCCGGAAAATCTTACCGATTGCTGGCTGCACATCAAGCTGGCTAAACAAACGGGGGAAATGATTCTGATTAACGCAGATGTCATCAGCAGCCGATCGGAAGTGGTGATGCGTTTTGAAGGCTATGCCCTGAAACGGTTCCGCCCGAAAACCGAACAGATGAATCAGCCGGCCCGAACGGCTGTTAAGAATGCGGGAGCACCGATTTCTGCCGGCAGTCTGACAGATGATATCCGCAGCTACGTCCTTGGCAAGCTCGCCAAGATGATGGATGAACCCGCGTCATCTCTTCGTTCTGACGCGAATATCATGGAATTGGGACTTGATTCAGCGAGTCTGATCGGGCTGACAAAAGAGATCGGCCAAGAGGCGGACATCGATGTGAATCCAACATTGTTTTTCGAGTATCCGACGGCGGAGGAGCTGACCCGCCACTTCGCGTCAGCATATGAGAGCAAGTTTTCTCAATTGCTTGCCGATCATAGGCATTCAGAAGAGGCCGGGGTCACGGAAACAGAAGAGCGCACTTTACCGAAGAAACAGCATACGCCTTGTGAAAACGCCGATGTCAAGCAAGGAATCGCGATTATCGGTATGTCAGCTCAGTTTCCGCAATCCCCGGATATCCAGTCTTTTTGGGGACACATCGTAAACGGGGATCACTGTATTACCGAAATTCCGGCGGACCGCTGGGACTGGCGCCGTTACGCCGGCGATGAGAATGACACGAGTCTCAGATGGGGCGGTTTTATTGACGGTGTCGGCGAATTTGACCCGCTCTTTTTCGGAATTTCTCCTAAAGAGGCATCACAAATGGGGCCGGAGCAGTTTCTGCTTTTGATGCATACATGGAAGGCAATGGAGGATGCGGGCCTGACAAATAAGGCATTATCAAGCAGACCGACAGGCGTTTTCGTTGCCGCGGGCAACAGCGATCCGAACAATGGAACAGCCATTCCGTCCATCATTCCGAACAGGATATCATATGCCTTGAATTTACAAGGACCGAGTGAATATTACGAGGCTGCCTGCACGTCAACGCTGGTGGCATTGCACAGGGCGGTTCAATCAATCCGTCATAACGAATGTGAGCAGGCTGTCGTGGGCGCCGCCAATATTCTGCAATCGCCGAAAGGTTTTATCGGTTTTGACTCGATGGGATATTTAAGCAAAAACGGCCGGGCGAAATCGTTCCAAAAAGATGCCGATGGCTTTGTCAGAAGCGAAGGGGCGGGCGTTATCATCATCAAACCGCTTGAGGCGGCAATTGAAGACGGCGATCATATTCACATGGTCATTAAAGGAACAGGAGTGTCTCACGGCGGTAAAGGCATGTCGCTTCACGCACCGAATCCGGCGGGAATGAAGGCCGCGATGAAAAAAGCGTACGAAGACACCGATGTTGATCCGCAAACCGTCACTTATATTGAAGCGCACGGCATTGCCTCCGAAATGGCAGATGCGCTGGAGTTTAATGCAATCAAAGCGGGTTACGGCGAGTCTGCAAATCAAGAGGAAAGCGCGCCTTGTTATATCAGCACCGTGAAACCTTGCATCGGGCACGGCGAACTCGCTTCCGGACTGGCCGCCCTTATAAAAGTAGCGATGGCCATGAAGCATCATACCATCCCGGGCATTCCCGGATTTACAGCTGCAAATGAGCAAATGGTTATTCAAAAAAGCCGCTTCCGTTTCACCGAAGACAATCAGGAATGGTCACAGCTCACCGACCATACGGGCAGACCGATCCCGCGCCGGGCCGCAATTAACAGCTATGGCTTCGGCGGCATGAATGCGCATGTCGTCTTGGAACAGTACAGTCCGAGCCATAAAGACAAAGAATCTGCGCATGACCCGCAGCTTATCGTGCTTTCTGCTAAGAGCGAAGGGCGTCTTAAGGCGTCCGCAGGTCAGCTGGCTGATTTTGTGCAAACTGGAGATACTCCGTCATTGCGGGATATTGCTTATACGCTTCAGACCGGCCGTGAGGCGATGAACTGCCGCTTGGCACTCGTTGCCCGCAATCAAGATGAATTGCTGGAAAAACTGAAAGAGTACAGAGCATTTTCCGAAGAAAGCAATGGAATGAAAAGCTTCTTTACAGGCAGTCAGCAGACTGGATCAGGAGATATCGGCGTTTTACTGGAAGGGACTCTCGGTACAGTCGTCACGGAGACGCTGTTGGCTGAAAACAATCTGGAAAAGCTTGCATTTTGCTGGGTGAAAGGTGCGGATATACCGTGGGACAGACTCCACCAAGGCAAATCTGTTCAAAGAGTGCCGCTTCCGACATATCCTTTTGAACACCACAAGTATTGGAACGGCGGTCAGCCAGAAGACATCACCCTTGCGCCGGTTTCCCAGGACCCTCAGCTCCGCCGCGAGAGCGCAGCTGACATTGTGGCTGACATTTTGGGGATGAAGGCAGCGGAAATTGATCAAAATAAGCCGCTGACTGAATACGGCTTTGATTCAATCTCCTCTATTCAGCTGCAGAAAAAACTTGAGGACGGAGACAGCCGCATCAGTCTGGAAGCTCTTCAGAAATGCAGCACTCTTCAGGAGATCGGCATGCTGTTAAAAACGAACCAACCGCATGAGGCGGGCCGGAATTTTCCCGAACTCGTCAAGCTGAATGAAAGAGAAAAAGGCCGTCCTGTTTTTTGGTTTCACGGCGGAACAGGAGGCGTTGAAGCATACCAGCCATTCGCCAAAAAGAGTCAGCGTCCTTTTTACGGCATCCAGGCAAGAGGTTTGACAGGGAAAGAGCCGCTGCAAGGAATCGAAGAGACGGCCGCTTCTTATATGAGAATCATCCAAGCGGTACAGCCGAAAGGCCCTTATGACCTCGGCGGATATTCCTTGGGCGGGATGCTTGCTTATGAAACCGCGCGCCTCTTGCAGGAGGAAGGTCATACAGTAAAAAGCGC
Source organism: Bacillus sp. ZY-1-1 (assembly GCF_003047165.1). Lineage (NCBI taxonomy): Bacteria > Bacillati > Bacillota > Bacilli > Caryophanales > Bacillaceae > Bacillus > Bacillus sp. ZY-1-1. Next base: position 2,139,504 of record NZ_CP027061.1, on the reverse strand, counting down.
CGTCATGATCGACACCCCGTACAGTGAAAAATGGAAAGAGAGAAAACCATCTGTTAAGTCAGTCATGCTGCAAACGATCAATACGATGCTTACGGCATATCTTAAGCCTGAAAACCATGAAGAGGCATTAATCAGCAGAGAAGACATTACCGTCCAGGCTGAGGAAGAAGAAGTATTGAAAGAATTGATCGGCCTTGCCAAAAAGCGCGGTCTGCCAAAATCCGAAGAAGCGATCCGGATGCAGCTGGAGCAAATGATGAAGACGCAGCTCGCTTACGGAATGGAAGAGTATGACATGAAGCCGCTGCCTCATCCGGAAGCGCTGCAATGCTACTACTTCCGTAATAAAAGCGGTTTGTTTCTCGGAGATCTTGAACGTTATCTGACAGCAGAGGAAGAACAAATTCCGTTAGACCATGATGCGTATTGGAAAGAATGGGAACACCAGATAAAACACTTTCACCTGCTGGACGTCCACTCTTCCAATCATGTCACAATGCTGTCGGAACCAAAGCCGCAAAACGCCATTAAGGCATTCTGCGAAAAACTGTACGCAAACAAAGGAACGATAAGCGCAAATTTCCTTAAATCTTTCAAAAAAAAGCTGGACGAAACAAATGAGTTGGTAAAACGGTAATAGAGAACGGCCGGAGCAATCCGGCCGCTTTTTTTACAATAGAACTAAATACACTATGTACTAAATATTCACTGTTATATTGATTTCCTGTTTATAAGACATTAAAAAACCCCCGATAAACAGGGGGCGATATTAAAATCTGACAGGCAATGTTTCAAGCCCTCTCAAAAACACGTTTTTTCTCCACTTTACATCCTCGTGCGCGCCTTTCAGCTCTATATTCGGAAACCGTTTTAAAAGCGAAGTAAAGGCAATGGATGCTTCCATCCGGGCGAGCGGAGCCCCGAGACAAAAATGAATGCCGAATCCAAAAGAGATATGACGGTTCGGTGTTCTCGCTATATTTAATGTATCAGGATCATCGAAATATTCCGGGTCCCGATTGGCTGAACCGATGCCGATAAATATCATATCGCCTTTTTTAATAGAAACATCTTTATAGGTGAAATCTTCAATCGCCCATCGATTCGCCATCATGATGACGGGAGAGGTGTAACGCAAAAGCTCTTCGACCGCCGTCTGGATATTTTCGGGCTGCCGCTTTATCTTCTCCATCTGGTCTTTGTGCAGAAGAAGCGCCAGGGTGCCGGAGCCGAGAAGGTTAACCGTTGTTTCAAGCCCGGCAACGACTAACAAAAACAGCATGGAATACAGCTCTGATTCACTCAGCTTTTGGCCGTCCTCTTCAGCGTAAATAAGCTTGCTTGTCAGATCTTCAGCGGGATGTTTTCTTTTTTCTTCGATCAGTGTTTTCATATATTGTTTAAATTCTTTGAGAGCCTGGTTGGTCGCATCTTGTCCGCTCTCTGACGTGTCGACCATCGCGTTTGTCCATACTTGAAATTTGGCGCGGTCCTCTTTCGGAATTCCGAGCAGCTCGGAAATGACGATAAACGGAAGCGGTGCCGCGAAATCTTTCATGATATCAGGGTCTGCTTTTGTTTCCATTTCATCCAGCAGCTCTTCTGTGATCTGCTCTATCCCGGTGCGAAGCTGCTCAATCATCCGGGGAGTGAACCCCTGATGCACCAAAGATCGAAGACGTGAATGATCCGGAGGGTCTTTTGCCAGCATATGCTCTGAGACAAAATCGATATCTTCGCTGACATTCAGCTTCGCGATCAGCTCCTTCGGCATAACCCGTTTTACATCTCTCGTAATTCTGCCGTCTTTTAAAAACGCCATACAATCATCATAACGCGTGATGAGCCATGCCGGAAAGGTGCCTCCGAAACGCTGCAGTTCGAATTTATGTATGGGGTCCTGCTCTCTGAATCTGCTTAAAACCGCAAAAGGGTCTTCGTGAAACTCGGGTGAGTGTGGGTGAAACATTGTTTTTTCCATCTGGATTTCCCCGCCTTCATGTTTTTGAAAAGACATAACCAACAGCCGGTGCCTGCCGACCGGACGGCATTCCTCCTTTTATCTGCCGAAGACACTGATCACAACGGCTCATAAGTATGTCTAAAATATATAAGGAAAAAGAAGCCGGTTCAATAGACAAATCGTAAAGCCGCCATTTTCGTTGATTATCAACAAAACAGCAAACTTTTTTTGCCATTTCATCATGTGTGTTAAATCCGGCTAATATACATATTTACGCTTCATATCAACTTCTTAAGGAGGATGTGAATGAATGCGTTTATGAAATGGGCGGCAAGTCTGCTTTTGGTGATCTCTCTTCAGTTCGGCCTTACGGGCGCCGGCATCCATTCGGACAGTGCTGCTCATGCTGCATCCCGATACGATCAGGTGCTGTATTTCCCGCTGTCAAAATATCCGGAGACGGGAAATCATATAAAAGACGCCATTTCGGCAGGTCATTCTGAGATTTGTACAATTGATCGGGGCGGAGCGGAGAACAGAAGGAAAGAATCATTGAAAGGAATTCCGACAAAGCCCGGGTTTGACCGTGATGAATGGCCCATGGCAGTCTGCACAGAAGGCGGGGCGGGGGCTGATATCAGATATGTAACCCCATCGGATAACCGCGGGGCCGGTTCATGGGTTGGAAATCAAATGAGCGGCTATTCCGACGGCACGAGAGTATTATTTATCGTTCAGTAACTTCTCCGGTTCGCCGGAGTTTTTTTATGCTTTGAAAAAGCGGCACGCCGGCTGGACATATGAAATGGCAAAGAGTAAACTTATATGTTGGAATCAGCATGAGAAAGGATTGGATCACATTGACAGTGACTACATACCGAAATATTGCACTTTTACTTCTTTGTTTAACAGCGGGAATTGTGGATGTGATCGGTTATTTAAGCCTGGGACATATCTTTACCGCCAATATGACGGGGAATATCGTTCTGTTCGGCCTGGCGATCGGCAACTCATGGCACCTTGCCGTACTCAAATCGTTAACCTCGTTAATCGGATTTATTGCCGGCGTTATTGCCGCGGCCCTGCTTGTGGGCAATAAAAAGAAATCATTCTGGCCCCCTGCGGTAACTGCCGCTTTAGCTATTGAAGGAGCTGTTTTGCTGCTGTTTGCTTTGTTCTCCTGCTTTTTTGCAGACGCCATTTCTGTTTATGTGCTGATTATGCTGCTCAGCTTCGCAATGGGAATGCAGACGACAGCCGCGAGAAAACTTGGTGTAGCGGGGATTTCCACGACCGTATTAACGGGAACGCTCGCTAATTTTTTTGAAGATCTCACCGCAAGGTTTTACAAAGCGGACAAGCGGAAGCAGTTTACGAGAGATGCTGTATTGCGCGCGCTTGCCTTGGTTCTGTATTGCTTTGGGGCGGTCATAGGCGCTTTTGCCGAACCGGATTATAAGTTTGCCGTGATCTGGCTCCCGATTATCATTATTTTAGGCATTATGCTTTGCGCATTCACGATGTTCCACGGATATTCTGAAGAAAAAAACAATAAAAAAACGCCCTGAATCAGCGGCGTTTTTTCTTTTTATTGCTCTTTCCGGGTCCCGATTGTATACACGGCCCGATCTGTATGTACCTTTAATCCGTCTTGCTCCTGTTGGATGGTAATGTCGCCGAGCAGAGGAATTTCATACGCATCTTGGGGAAGCGGGACATTTCCTTCCTCCGTATAGGTTGTGCCGTGCCCTTTTAAGACGAGTTCTTCATCCGCTACATAGTCATCGGGATGGTTTGTCCGGCGGACGAGAACGTCATCAAGGTGAAGCATGATCTGATCCATATCAGAAATCTCGTTTCGGCTGTCTGTCAGCTCTCCTTTTCTGATATCAAGCGTTTGTCCGATCTGTTTTTGCAGCCATTCAGACAATTCGGTGTTTGTAAGTGCCATTGTGATTCCTCCTTTTATCTACACCATACTTATTCCCTATTTTTTTAGAAATACACTGCCTTGCATTGATCTTTTTTTCTGACAGCCGGTTCTGACCTGTTCCGAGTTCCTTCATTATAAATGTTTCATCTATTCACCTGAAAAACGGAGTCATCTGCCGGTGCAGACGACCCCGTTCTCATGATAAAAAGGTTACTCTTTCGGCACGGCGTTTTCGGCGTTCACTGCGCCCGCTCCGTAAATGTTCGGATCTTCATTTGTCCATTGATCCGGACTTTGTCTGATCAATGTTTTCACTTCGTCAGGCGAAAGCTGCGGGTTTTGCTGAAGGATTAAGGCAGCGATGCCCGCACAGATCGGAGTGGCCATGGACGTGCCCGACAGACTGAAATACAAGGAGCCTACACGGTTTGATTTCTGTAATTTGTCAAGATATGAACGCGGAGAACGGAGAGATACGATATCGACCCCGGGCGCAAGAATGTCAGGCTTCTCTTTTCCGTACACCGTCGGGCCGCGGCTTGAGAAAGAAGCGACCGTATCGTCCTCATTGCTGGCCGTATCATTGTCATCATAGGCGCCTACCGTGATGACCTTCTCGCTGACACCGGGGCTTGAAATCGTTTGAGCTTCCGGACCGGAGTTGCCCGCGGCCACGCAGACGACGATTCCTTCATTCCATGCCTCTTCAACGGCCTTGACGAGCGGGTCGTCCGTTTCTTTATCATATTTGAGCGCATCTCCGCCCAGCGACATGCTGATGATTCTGATCGGATTCTTTGTGTGTTCTTTATTATATTGTATGCACCATTCCACACCTTCAATGATATCAGCCAAGGTTCCTGATCCTGATTTGTTTAAAACCTTGACTCCGATCAGATCGGCTTCCGGCGCCGGCCCCTGATATTTACCCGAAGATGAAGCGCCGCTGCTTGCGATATCACCGGCGCAATGGGTGCCGTGTCCGTTGTCATCATACGGTTCTGTCTTTTGGTTGACAAAGTCCGCAAATCCGATAATCCTGCCTTCTAAATCGGGATGCTGATAGATTCCGGTATCAATAACGGCGACGGTTACGCCTTTTCCTGTTAATACGGTGCCGTTACGGGTCACTTCTTTTGCATGAGACGATTCAGCTGCTGTATCAAGGAGAGCTTTTACTTCACGGTTTAAATAGATTTTACGGATATCCCGGCATTGCGAAAGAAGCATGTGAAGGGCGGACGGCGTGACTTCGGCGCTGCAGCAATTGATTGTTTGAAACTGCTTTTTTATGGTGCAGCGTTTTTCTTTTGATAAGACCTGTCCTGTGCTGTGAAAACCGGATTCATGGCAGCCCTCTTCAAATTCAATGATGACTGACATTTTCTTTCTGTTTTTCACCTTTTTTTCGAAAAAATTGTGTAAAAAGCAAGGTGTCCATTTGAAAGGTTTATATAACTGTAATACGTTTTCTCTGAGCGGCCAGTCCAGCTTATGAGCATTTGACCGCACCATTTGTACCATTGAGTAACCAAACATATATACTTTTCCTCCCATTCTGGCGATTCTCTCTATACCATATGAACAGGCCGTAAGTTCGGTCAGTTTGTTTGTCCTTCAGGAGCGCTGGTTACTTGCGGCTTTTTCAGGAGAAGAAATCGAGTCGAAACGGAACGTTTGTTCGTTTTGTAATGAAGCCGGCGGAAAGGAGTTTATACATGAACATCGTATTGAGACATTCCTTGGAAAAACAGCTTCCGATTGATATTATATATATGAAAAAAGACGGCTCCGTTTCAAAACGGACCATTATGATAAAAAAAGGGGATGAGGGGGCTGTAACGGCATTTTGCTGTACAAAAAGGCAGATGAGAACTTTTTTGACGGGCTCCATTCTGTCCTGCGCATTTGCTTCGGGAGGCGGATATTCATTTCTAAAAGCGTATTCTTGATGCCGTCCGTTTCCGGTCGTGAATCTCCCGCCCCTGAAAATTCGGGCGTTCCTCCCTTTTTTTTTGCCCTCTCTCAACCTTTTTTCACTGATGCCCGGCATTTGAGCGCTTGAACCGTGACAATCCATTGATTTTTCGAAACCGGGAAGTTTTTCACTGATGATAATGTTAATAGAATGTTAAGATAAGACCTATTGACAAAAATCCATATAATGAATATTTCATTTTTCAGAAAGGAGCAAAGAAGGAGAGCTGATGAAAAGAATTTTACTTAATGTCATCATTATCGTAGCAATGGTCTTACTAATAAGATGTGCTCATTATGCGTCAGACCCTGATCCCTCGAATTCTTCTGATACATACACAGATTTTAAAGATCTGGCTGAACATGAAGACCCCGATGATTATCATATATCGTACAATAAGAGAAAGGGGAGCCCCGTATTGATCATGTCCCCGCACGGAGGGAGAATTGAGGGCGGGGTGAGCGAGATCGTCCGCTCTTTCAGGGATGATTATTCAACCTACCTGTTTGAGGGATTAAAAGCGCATGATAACCAGACTCTTCATATTACGAGCACCAAGTTCGATGAGCCTTCAGCAGTCGAAAGCATTAAGCAGCACCATTATGTTATCGCAGTTCACGGTTATAAAGGCGACGAGAAAAATACTCTTGTCGGAGGAAGCGACCGGAAGCGGGCAAAAAAATTGGTGAGAGCTCTCAAACGAAACGGATTTCCTGCAGAATTGGCAACCTCAAAAACCGGTCTGGCCGGGGTTGACACCGAAAATATCAATAACCAGGCGCAAACCGGGCTGAGTATACAGCTTGAGATCAGCAGAGAACAGCGGGAAGCGTTTTTTGATAATTTTGATTACCGCGAAAGGGAATTCACAAAAACGGAGGAATTTTACCGGTTTGTCCGTACGATAAAAAGAGTGATCAATCAAGAGTATTCATGAGCTTAAAAAAAGACAAACCAGTGAAAGATGAGTAAACTGAAAAAAAGGAGGTTTGTCCCTTGGCAAAACATCACTTTTATTTAAAAGCAAATTGGCCCGGAAATCGCAATGACGTCGGCGATATTAAAAGCGGCCGGCTGGAAACCGCTGTGTCCATTCCTAAGGAAATGGACGGACCCGGAGAAGGCACAAATCCTGATGAAATGCTGCTTGGAGCGGCCGCGACCTGTTATATTATAACGCTTGCGGCGATGTTGGAAAGAAGCGGCCTGGATAAAGAAGATCTACATATGGAATCTGAAGGAATTGTAGACGTCACGAACGGTGTGTTCACGTACCAGAAAATCATTCACCGCCCGTTTATATTATTAAAGCCGGATGCAGCCGAAACGGACTTTACGCTCGCCAGGAAGTTAGCGCAAAAAGCGGAGTCCTCATGTATGATTTCACGAGCGGTCCAAGGAAACGTGGAGATGGAGCTTGAGGTTGAAGTAAAAGCTGCCCGCGCTTGACGAGTTCAAACGGTCAGCTCCGGGCCGTTTGATTTTTTTTAGCTTTTTGAGACTTGGAACGGTTCAGCAGGATGACGCCCGTGATGACAAAAATAAGCCCGATCATCATTTTAGCTGTCATGGCTTCCTTAAAAACAAAAAAGCCGACAATTGCCGTTAAAGCCGTGCCGACACCTGACCATGTCGCGTATGCGGCGGATAAATCAAGGCTTTTCAAAGAGAAGCTCAAAAACATAAAAGAGGCTCCGATTCCGGCAATGACGCCGAGAGCGGGCCATAAGTGCGTAAAACCGTCCGACAGCTTCAGCATCGAGCTTCCGAACACTTCTGATACAATGGCTAATGCCAGGCAGAGTAATCCTTTCATATCATGCTTCTCCTTTCTACCAATTCATCAGAATGACACCGGCCAATAAGAATACAAGTCCGATGACGGCCTGCTTGTCCAGTTTTTCATGAAACCATTTCGCTCCGATAATGGATGCGAGCACCGTTCCCGCTCCGCTCCATGTTGCATAGGATAAGCTGAGCGGAATGAGATTCAGTGTAAGTGAAAGCATATAAAAGGCCAATGAATAGCCTGCCACTACAAGCGCGCTCGGCAAAAACCGCGTAAATCCGCGGGAGACCTTCAGCATGGCCGCGCCGATTGACTCTGATAAAATAGCAATTGTGAGGAAGATATAACCCAGAATCATATCAAATCCCCCTCTCATCATAATCCTTATGCCTTTTGTTTAAGGCAGTAAAATAAAATAATATCCGAACTTTGCCCGCCAAGTCAAGACATTAGGCCTATATAAAAAGGCCCCTGAAAGGAGCCCTTTTTGATTGTCTTAGTAGTAATACGGATAGTAAGGGTAGCCGTAACCTCCGTACAGGTACGGATTGAATAAAGCGCTTCCGACAAGCCCCCCGACAAGCCCTCCGAAGAACGGTCCGCCGTAAAAACCAAACGGCCGTCCGAATCCATAACCAAACCAAGGCCGGCCAAATCCAAAACCCGGCCGCCCGAAGCCGAAGCCGAATCCGGGACGCCCGAACCCGAAGCCCGGCCGTCCAAACCCAAATCCGGGCCGTCCAAACGGTCTCATATCACTATCTGCTGCATATGTGTATTCTTCATTCATAATTTAGGTACCTCCAAGAATAAATTTGAGATGATAACAGAGTATTCAGCCCACCAATTTTTGATTGGGCATTTATCAAAAAAATAAAGGAGTGAGCTTTTGTGGGCCTGTATCAGTCCGATTGGTCAAAAAAACCTCCGCACACACACGCATACCGGGCTGTTACGGATGTAGTGCAGGGGCACTACCATATGATCGAAGGCTTTTCGCAGCCGGAGAACGGCAGCAATACAGATGAGCATACACATTTCTATACGGGCATCACCTCGTTTGAAAACGGCCATTTTCATAGGTATTACGGCATTTCCGGCCCTGCCATCCCGAGGGTTGACGGAACACATTACCATGAGCTTTCAGAGACCACCTTTGCCGCCTACAATGAGCCGATTCGGATCCAGCATGGCGGCGTCGTTTACGATCCGCGGGAGGAAGGACGGAAAACGCACCGCCATACGCTCAAAGGAAAAACGAGAGAGGTTGTCGGAAACGAGCCGATCGGGTGGTAGCGGACGTTTAGCGCTCAGGAAAAAGGGCAAAATGGATAGGTGCCTGAAGAAATGAATGCTATAATTAGGGGGAGATTTATAAAAGAGAGTGATACATATTGAAAAATAAAAAACAGCCTGTCGTCATACTCGTCGGACCGACGGCAGTCGGAAAAACAAAACTAAGCATCGGACTCGCGAAAATGCTGAATGCGGAAATCATCAGCGGAGATTCCATGCAGGTATATAAAGGGATGGACATCGGAACGGCCAAAGTCACCGAAGAAGAGACAGAAGGCGTGCCGCATCACCTGATTGATATTTTGGAGCCGTCCGACACTTTTTCAACGGCGGATTATCAGAAAATGGTGAGGGGAAAAATCACCGAGATTGCCGGTAGAGGAAAGCTGCCGATGATTGTCGGGGGGACGGGTCTGTACATTCAGTCCGTGCTGTATGACTATACGTTCACGGAAAACTCCGGCGACCCTGTATTCCGGGAGCGAATGGAGAAACTGGCGGCTGAAGAAGGGGCGGAAGCGCTTCATGCCAAGCTTGCGGCAGCCGACCCGGAAGCGGCGGCAGCCATTCATCAAAACAATACGCGAAGAGTCATCCGCGCGCTCGAAATCCTGCATGTATCGGGAAAAACAATGTCAGAGCATCTTAAAACCCAAAAACGGGAGCTGCTTTACAATGCGGTTCTTATCGGTCTTACAATGGACAGAGAAGTACTGTACGGCCGGATTAACGAGCGCGTTGACCTGATGCTGGAAACCGGCCTTCTTGACGAAGTAAAGCGGCTGTATGATATGAATATCCGGGACAGCCAATCGATTCAGGCGATCGGCTATAAAGAGCTGTATGAATATCTTGATGGAAAAGTGCCGCTTCCTCAGGCCGTGGAGCAATTAAAACAAAATTCAAGGCGATATGCGAAACGCCAGCTGACCTGGTTTCGCAATAAAATGCCCGTTTCATGGACAGATATGACGCCGCCTGTTGATATTGAGCAGAAAAAAAAGGAAATTTTCGAGTGCATAGCAGGAAAACTGGAAATTTAATCGAAACAGTATTGTATTGAGAACCAAGGAGGACGAAACATGAAACCGATTAATATTCAAGATCAGTTTTTGAATCAAATCCGAAAAGACAATACGTTCGTCACGGTGTTTTTACTCAACGGCTTTCAGCTTCGCGGCCAGGTAAAAGGCTTTGACAACTTTACCGTTTTGCTCGAAACGGAGGGGAAGCAGCAGCTTATTTATAAACATGCCATCTCCACGTTCGCCCCGCAAAAAAACGTCCAGCTTGAGCTTGAATAGACTTTTTGACAAAGACCATGAACAATGGTCTTTTTCTATGCGCGTCTGTATATTGCAGGCCGTATATCGGAAAGATAAAAGGGGGTTCGGAAAATCGTGTTCGAAAGTGAAAATGAACTGAGAAGAATCAGGATTACGCTCGTTTGGATCGCTGTTTTTTTGCTGTTTGGAGCTTGCAGCAATCACGAGACGGTGGTGACGGATGATGACGGCGGCTTGGCGGATGCCGAATCGCAGACAGAAGGCATGGTGCAGCTGGAACATAATCGTTTCGGCATTGTCGAGGGCGGTTATCTAAAAATATACCGCTATGATGAAAAAACGAATAAAATCGAACTGAAAAAAGAAACGGCGCTGGATGAGCTTGAATAAATTTCACAAGCGTTCGAATTTACAAAGCGGGCCGCACAAGCTACACTAAGTACTGACATTGATCATGCAGAGGGTGAGACGATTGAAACACAAGGTGATAATCAACCATTGGGAAGAAACTTGTGAAGATGATTCCTGCTATGAATATGGAACCAGCATCATCGTTGACGGCAAAGAACTGATCAGGGAGGCTTCCATCACAAGCGCTCTGAAAGCCGTACTGAAAGAAATCGGTGCTGATGTAGAGATTGAAGAAACCGTTGAAAGCGAAAAAAAATGTGATTCTTACAAAAAATAAGAATAAAAGTCTAGACTACTAAGCAGTTTTTTTTCATGTTATGATAGACATCGGCTTACACATGACACCTTGAGTAGGATGAGAGATGATTCTCGTTCTGCTCTCTTTTTTGGGCGTTAATCGGGCCGGAGCCAAAGTCCGCTCTTTCAAAAATATGAATTTTTTATAAATCGATCTCAATATGTTGTGTTTTTCTGAGAGGTTAGTATACTATATATAGTGTTAAGAGATTCATTATTTTTGATAGGTCGTGATAAGGATGGTTCAAATCATATTTGATTCAAAGACAGGGAATGTTCAGCGTTTTGTGAATAAAACAGACTTTCAGCTGATCCGCAAGGTGGACGAAATGGACCACGTGGACACTCCGTTTGTTTTGGTCACCTACACGACAAACTTCGGTCAGGTACCGGCATCAACACAATCATTTCTCGAAAAATACGCCCATCTCTTATTAGGAGTCGCTGCGAGCGGCAACAAAGTATGGGGCGATAACTTTGCAAAAAGCGCCGATACCATCTCTAGACAATATCAGGTGCCGATCTTGCACAAATTTGAACTCAGCGGCACATCTAAAGACGTTGAATTGTTTACTCAGGAGGTAGAAAGAGTTGTCACAAAATCAAGTGCCAAAATGGATCCAGTTAAATAACGAAATCATGATCCAACAAGATGGAAAATTCCAGTTTGATAAAGATAAAGAGGCTGTACATAGCTATTTTGTAGACTATATCAATCAAAACACAGTTTTCTTTCACGATTTAAAAGAGAAGCTGGATTATTTGATTGAAAACCAATACTACGAAGAGGAATTCTTAAGCCTTTATTCTTTTGAAGACATTAAAGAAGTGTTTAAGACAGCTTACGCTAAGAAGTTTCGTTTTCCTTCCTTCATGAGTGCGTTTAAATTCTATAATGACTATGCTTTGAAAACGAATGACAAGAAAAAAATCCTCGAGCGTTATGAGGACCGGATCTCAATTGTTGCGCTGTTCTTCGCAAATGGCGACACTGAGAAAGCAAAAGAATATGTGAATCTGATGATCAATCAGGAATATCAGCCGAGCACACCGACATTTTTGAATGCCGGCAGAAAACGCCGCGGAGAACTGGTGAGCTGTTTCTTGCTCGAAGTCAATGATTCCTTAAACGATATTTCACGGGCGATCGATATTTCCATGCAGCTTTCTAAACTGGGCGGCGGTGTTTCTCTTAACCTGTCCAAGCTCCGCGCGAAAGGTGAAGCGATTAAAGATGTTGAAAACGCCACAAAAGGTGTTGTAGGCGTCATGAAGCTTCTTGATAACGCGTTCCGTTACGCTGACCAAATGGGCCAAAGACAAGGCTCTGGCGCGGCGTACTTAAACATTTTCCACCGCGATATCAATGACTTTCTTGATACGAAAAAGATTTCTGCGGATGAAGATGTGCGCGTCAAAACGCTTTCTATCGGTGTCGTCATTCCGGATAAGTTCGTTGAGCTTGCACGTGAGGACAAAGCGGCTTATGTATTCTATCCGCACACGATTTATAAAGAATACGGCCAGCATATGGATGAGATGGACATGACGGCGATGTATGAGGAGCTTGTTGACAACCCGCGTGTCAAAAAAGAAAAAGTGAATGCGCGCAAATTGCTTGAAAAGCTTGCCGTTCTCCGTTCTGAGTCAGGTTATCCGTACATTATGTTCCAGGACAACGTAAACAAAGAGCATGCGAATAACCACGTATCAAAAGTGAAATTCTCGAACCTTTGCTCTGAAGTGCTTCAGGCGTCACAGGTTTCGGCTTACACAGATTATGACGAGGAAGACGAAATCGGCCTGGACATTTCCTGCAACCTTGGTTCATTAAATATTTTGAATGTCATGAAACATAAATCGATTGAGCGCACGGTGAAACTCGCGACGGATTCCCTGACTCATGTATCTGAGACGACGGATATCCGCAACGCGCCGGCAGTCAGACGCGCGAACAAAGCGATGAAGTCGATCGGTTTAGGCGCCATGAACCTTCACGGCTACCTGGCCCAAAACGGCATCGCTTATGAAAGCCCGGAAGCAAGAGATTTTGCGAATACGTTCTTTATGATGGTGAACTTTTATTCCATCCAGCGTTCAGCTGAGCTTGCGAAAGAAAAAGGCGAAACGTTTGAGCATTACGAAGGCTCCACTTATGCAACGGGAGAATATTTCAATAAATATATCGAAAAAGAGTTCTCACCGGCATACGAAAAAATCGCTGCGCTCTTTGAAGGCATGCACATCCCGACAATTGAAGACTGGAAAGAGCTGAAGGCGTTTGTCGCCGAAAACGGCATGTACCACAGTTACAGACTGTGCATCGCGCCGACAGGCTCCATTTCCTACGTCCAATCCAGCACGGCGTCCGTTATGCCGATCATGGAACGGATCGAAGAAAGAACATACGGAAATTCAAAAACGTATTACCCGATGCCGGGGTTAGCGTCTAATAACTGGTTCTTCTACAAAGAAGCTTATGATATGGACATGTTCAAAGTGGTGGATATGATCGCGACAATCCAGCAGCATATCGATCAGGGAATCAGCTTTACCCTGTTTTTGAAAGATACGATGACAACTCGTGATCTGAACCGTATTGATCTGTATGCCCACCATAGAGGCATCAAAACCATTTACTATGCAAGAACGAAAGATACCGGGCAGGACAGCTGTCTTTCTTGTGTCGTTTGATTAAAGGAGAGTTAACAGTGACAAAAATTTATGACGCAGCAAACTGGTCAAAGCATGAAGATGATTTCACCCAAATGTTCTACAACCAAAACGTAAAGCAGTTTTGGCTTCCGGAAGAGATCGCATTAAACGGCGATCTTCTTACTTGGAAGTATTTGGGTAAAAATGAGCAGGATACGTACATGAAGGTGCTCGCCGGCCTGACACTGCTTGATACAGAGCAGGGGAACACAGGCATGCCGATTGTGGCCGAGCACGTCGAAGGCCATCAGCGAAAAGCGGTTCTTAATTTCATGGCGATGATGGAAAACGCGGTGCACGCAAAATCATATTCAAATATTTTTATGACGCTTGCTCCGACTGAAACGATCAACGAAGTATTTGAATGGGTAAAGCAGAATAAATATCTGCAGAAAAAAGCGCAAATGATTGTCGGGCTTTACAAAGCCATTCAAAAAGATGATGAAATTTCACTGTTCAAAGCGATGGTTGCTTCTGTCTATCTGGAAAGCTTCCTTTTCTACAGCGGTTTCTATTATCCGTTATATTTCTACGGACAGGGAAAACTGATGCAAAGCGGTGAGATCATCAACCTGATTCTTCGTGATGAAGCGATCCACGGTGTATATGTCGGACTGCTGGCCCAGGAAATATTCAATAAACAAACAGAAGCGAAAAAAGCGGAACTTCGCGAATTTGCGGTTGAGCTTTTAGAAGAGCTTTATCACAATGAGCTTGAATATACAGAGGATCTCTACGACCAAGTCGGGCTGTCTCATGACGTAAAGAAATTCATCCGCTATAACGCCAATAAAGCTTTGATGAACTTAGGGTTCGATCCTTACTTTGAAGAAGAGGATATTAATCCGATTGTATTAAACGGATTAAACACCAAAACAAAATCACATGATTTCTTCTCCATGAAAGGGAACGGCTACAAAAAGGCGACGGTAGAACCGATTAAGGACGAAGATTTTTATTTTGGCCAAGATGAAGAGCAGATATAATATCTGCTCTTTTGGCTTGAGTGGAGAGGTAAGACAGGGGGAACGGGCATGAATAAAATGGATGAAATCATCTTGGCTGCACCGCGGAGTGACGTCTTTCAAAACGAAATGCTGACATTTCAGGGAGTCAACAGCGAGGATGAACGTATCATAAAAATTATGGCTCAAATTGAGGCGCATTTTTTTGAAATCAGAAGAGGCGACGCGGAAGAGGACCCGCGATTTAAACAGCCGATTCCGTATGTCGTCATCCGCCGCGATGATGAGGTATTTGTGTATGAACGGCTCGCGGGCGGAGGGGAATCGCGCCTCCATAATAAGCTTTCTCTCGGCTTCGGCGGACACATGAACCCTATGGAAGGGGCGGCTTCATTTTCGGAAGTGCTGAAACAGAACACCGACCGGGAGCTGGCGGAAGAACTGTACATTCGCGAGGAGGACAAACAAAACATTGTCACACTCGGCCTGATCAATGATGATGAAAACGATGTAGGGAAGGTGCATATCGGCATCCTTTCTGCGCTCCAGTTAGCGCCTGCAGCACAAGTCAAAGTGAAAGAAAAAGATCAAATCGCCGGGCGATGGATGAAACTGAGCGAACTGAAAGAGGAAAATGTGTATCATCGTCTTGAAGCTTGGTCTCAGTTTGTCGCCGATATACTTCAATAACAAAAAACCCCCGTTCGTCCCAAAAAAGGGAGAGCAGGGGTTTTTTCATTTAGTCTTACACAATGAAGGCATCAAATCCGGCTTTTTCGGCCCGCGCTGCCAACGCTTCAGCATAATCTCTGGAAGAGAATGCGCCGATCTGCACTTTGAATAAGCCGCCTTTTGGAAGCACAATCGCGTCAAAACCTTTAGACACCGCATCGGCGGCAAGCGCATCAGCATTTGCTTTCACTTTGAATGCGCCGATTTGCACTTTATATAAGTCAGCCTTTTTTTTTAGACCGAAAGCTTGCTCCAAGCCCTTGGCATGTCCTCTTGCAAGGCTTTCAATAAAACTGGCTGTTTTCAGTTTGTTTGCATCAGCTGACGTATCAACAAAACCATTCTCCGTCAAAATCGCCGGCATACTTGTCTCCCGCAGCACATGGAAGTTGGCTGTTTTTTTTCCGCGGTCATTAAAACCCGATGCTTGAATTACTTGCGTGTGGACGGCTGATTGGTAAGTCGAGGTCGGCGCTCCGACACCGGGGTAAATATAGCTTTCGAATCCGGTTCCGCCTCCTGAGTTAATATGAATGGATAAAAAATAATCTGCGCCCCAGCTGTTGGCGGCATCCGTTCTTTCCGTCAGGCTGACCGTCTTATCGCTTGTCCTGCTCATCGTGACAGAAACTCCTTCATACTCATTCGACAGAATCGTGCGCAAAGCCAGCGCGATCTCCAGCGTGACCGCTTTTTCCTGAAGTCCGTTTCCGGTTGCACCTGAATCAGTTCCGCCATGACCGGGGTCTATAAAAATTTTAACCATTCTCCATCACCTCATTACAGCATATGATGATATTCAAAAGGTGCTTGTACGGCTGTCATTCATGAAAAAAATGAGAAATACACCCAACATTTCCCGGAAAATAAAAATAAATGGTTTGTCCTCCCGTTTCTGCTGAATACAATAAGAAATGAAAAATATTTCTCGGGAAAGCGCAGGATTCAACATCATTCCCGAAGAGAACGGAAAAAGTGACAGATAAAGAGGAAAACGGGCCTCATGATGATAGGCGGATGTCACAGAACCGCTTCATCATGAGTAAGATAAAGAGAGAACAGAGAGGTGAGCATGTTGGAGCGCGCTGTAACCTATAAAAATAACGGACAAATTAACATCATTCTTAATGGCCAAAAGCAAGTGCTGACAAATGCAGAAGCTGAGGCGGAATATCAGGCCGCCCTGCAAAAAAATGAAGCCAAGCACAGCATTCTGAAAGAAATTGAAAAAGAAATGAACACATTAGTGGGTATGGAAGAAATGAAGCGCAACATTAAAGAAATTTACGCATGGATATTCGTCAACCAAAAACGGGCCGAACAAGGGCTGAAAGTCGGAAAACAAGCTCTTCATATGATGTTCAAAGGGAATCCCGGCACCGGGAAAACCACCGTCGCGAGACTGATCGGCAAGCTTTTCTTCGAAATGAACGTTCTCTCCAAAGGACATCTGATTGAAGCGGAACGTGCCGATCTCGTCGGTGAATACATCGGACACACGGCGCAAAAAACGAGAGATCTGATTAAAAAATCGCTTGGTGGCATTTTATTCATTGATGAAGCATACTCACTTGCAAGAGGCGGAGAAAAGGATTTCGGTAAAGAGGCGATTGATACGCTTGTCAAGCATATGGAAGACAAACAGCATGAATTTATTCTGATCCTGGCAGGGTACTCAAGAGAAATGACACATTTCCTGTCATTAAATCCCGGTCTGCAATCGCGTTTCCCTATCAGCATCGATTTTCCGGATTACTCTGTCACTCAGCTGATGGACATCGCAAAGCGCATGATAGCAGAGCGGGAGTATCAATTAAGCCAGGAAGCCGAGTGGAAGTTAAAAGATTACTTAATGACAGTGAAAAGCACGACAAGCCCCATTAAATTCAGCAACGGGCGCTTTGTCAGAAACGTGATTGAAAAATCGATCCGCGCTCAGGCCATGAGACTTTTAATGGGAGACCAATACTTGAAAAACGATTTAATGACGATCAAGAGCCAGGATTTACTTATAAAAGATGAGGCGGCAGCTCACGAATAGACCTCTCAGCCGGTTTGAGGGGTCTCTTTTTTATTTCTCTCTTTAAAACCCGCCGGATGTGTGGTATACGCCCTGCGGGTTTGGTATGATAGTACTACTGCCCAATACGACACAGAAAGGAACATCCATTTGAACGAACAGGAAGGAAAAAAAGAAACGGTCATTTTGGTCGGCTGCCAGCTTCCGCACATGACAGATGAGCACTTTGAACATTCCATGGAAGAGCTTGCTTCATTGACAAAAACGGCTGACGGAACGGTGCTGACCCGGATTACGCAAAAACGGAACAGAGCGGATGCCGCTACATACATAGGCAAGGGGAAAGTAGACGAGCTGAAGGCGCTGTGTGAAGAGCTTGAAGCGGATCTGGTTATTTTTAATGATGAACTGTCACCGAGCCAGCTTAAATCACTCGCCACTGCAATTGAAGCGAAGATCATCGACCGCACGCAGCTTATTTTGGATATATTCGCAAAAAGGGCGAAGACGAGAGAAGGAAAGCTTCAGATCGAATTGGCCCAGCTTCAATACGCGCTGCCGCGTCTGAGCGGACAAGGAATCAATCTCTCAAGACAAGGCGGCGGAATCGGGACGAGAGGGCCCGGTGAGACAAAGCTTGAAACAGACCGGCGCCACATTAGAAACCGCATACACGAAATTAACGTGCAGCTGTCAACGGTTATCCGCCACAGAAGCCGTTATCGGGAGAGACGCAAAAAGAACGGCGTGCTTCAGGCTGCACTCGTCGGTTATACCAATGCAGGAAAATCAACGTGGTTCAATCAATTAACAAGCTCAGACAGCTATGAAGAAGATCTGCTGTTTGCAACACTTGATCCGATGACGAGAAAGATGGCGCTCCCAAGCGGCTACAGCGTCCTTTTGTCTGATACGGTCGGCTTCATTCAGGATCTGCCGACGACCCTGATTGCCGCTTTCCGTTCAACGCTTGAGGAAGTGAAGGAAGCAGACTTGATCATTCATGTCATTGATTCATCCAATGAAGATTATGCCGGGCATGAACAGACTGTCCTCGGTCTGTTAAAAGAGCTTGAGGCAGACGACATTCCGGTGCTGACCGCTTATAACAAACGTGATGAGACACTTCCTGACTTCATCCCGACAGCGGGAGAAGGCCACATCATGATCAGCGCCCGAATCGCCGGGGATGAAGCGAAACTAAAAGCGGAAATCGAAGCTTATTTGCGCCGGGAGCTGATGACACCGTATGAAGTTCATGTGCCTGCCGCCGAAGGCAAATTGATGTCACGCATCAAATCAGAGACCATGATCGACAGCCTTTATTTTAATGAAGAAAATGAACGCTACGAAGTCTCAGGTTATGTACAGGAAGAACAAAGCATACTCGGAGAATTGAAGAAATTCATGTAAGGAAGGTATACACAACATGTTTGACACACTGACCCACGGCGCTCTTTTACAAAAAACCGCCGAAGAAACAGAAGCGGAAATCTCCGCCGTTCATAAAAGAATAGAAGAAATCAGTGAACGGAATGAATGGAGAGTCCTGCAAAGCTACAGAAAACATAAAGTAAGCGATACGCATTTTACGCCTTCAACCGGATACGGTTATGATGATATCGGACGAGATACACTGGAGAAGATCTATGCTGATGTGTTCGGAGGAGAGGCGGGACTTGTGCGGCCGCAAATCATTTCCGGTACGCATGCGATTTCAATCGCGCTCTTCGGCGTGCTGAGACCCGGGGACGAATTGCTTTATATCACAGGCAAGCCTTACGATACACTCGAGGAAATCGTCGGAGTAAGAGGCGGGGAGTATTCAGGCTCGCTTAAGGAATTTCAAATCGGATACAATGCAGTCGATTTAACATCAGAAGGCAGAGTGGACTTTGAAGCAGTCCGGGCTGCAATCCGGCCGAATACAAAAGTGATCGGCATCCAGCGTTCAAAAGGATATGCGAATCGTCCGTCTTTCAGAATAAATGAAATTGAAGAGATGATTCGTTTCGTAAAGGAAATCAAAGAAGATGTCATTGTTTTTGTGGACAATTGCTACGGAGAATTTGCAGAAGAGCGGGAACCCTGCCACGTCGGAGCGGATCTTATGGCCGGCTCCCTGATTAAAAACCCGGGCGGCGGCCTTGCTAAAACGGGCGGCTATCTTGTAGGGAAAGCCAAGTGGATTGAGGCCTGCTCTTACCGGATGACCTCCCCGGGAATCGGAAGTGAAGCCGGGGCTTCGCTTTATTCACTGCAGGAAATGTATCAAGGTTTCTTTCTCGCTCCGCATGTAGTGGCGCAAAGCTTGAAGGGAGCGGTATTTACCGCCCGTTTTCTTGAAAAGCTCGGCTTTACGTCAAACCCTGCATGGAATGCAACGAGAACGGATCTGATTCAATCAGTTGAGTTTCAGGACCCTGATAAGATGATCGCTTTTTGCCAGGCGATACAATATGCATCACCGATTAATGCGCATGTGACGCCTTATCCGAGCTATATGCCGGGATATGAAGACGATGTCATTATGGCAGCGGGCACTTTCGTACAGGGAGCAAGCATTGAATTATCAGCAGATGGACCTATCAGACCGCCTTATGTCGCGTATGTCCAAGGTGGATTAACCTACGCGCACGTGAAAAATGCGATTTGCAGCGCCGTAAATGCTTTAATGGAAAAAGAGCTGATTTAGGGCGTTTGCAATTTTCAAAGAATTTGATGTTAAGATTCCTTACATTGTGTTGACACAAAATATAACATCACCTATAATGAGACTAAGATAAGAAAAGGAGGAAATTGAGATGAGTGATAACATTCGCCGCTCAATGCCTTTATTTCCAATTGGGATTGTCATGCAGTTAACAGAACTTTCTGCCCGGCAAATTCGATATTATGAGGAAAATGGATTGATATTTCCAGCGAGAAGCGAAGGAAATAGACGATTATTTTCATTCCATGATGTAGATAAACTGTTAGAAATCAAAAATCTGATTGAACAAGGCGTCAATATGGCGGGGATCAAACAAATTCTGGATAAGGCATCTGCCGAACCGGAAGAAAAATCCGAAAAAACCGCCAAACCGATGAAGCACAATCTGTCTGATGACGAACTCAGAAAGCTTCTGAAAAACGAACTGATGCAGGCAGGCCGTTTCCAGCGGGGAAATACTTTCCGCCAAGGTGACATGTCCCGATTCTTTCATTAATCCGTTAGCAACTGTTTTGCTATATACATTTACCTTTTAGAGGAGGAGTTTTACGAAATGGCAAAGTACACAAGAGAAGACATCGTAAAATTAGTAAACGAGGAAAACGTAAAGTATATCCGCCTTCAATTCACAGACATTCTCGGAACGATTAAAAACGTGGAAATTCCTGTGAGCCAGCTTGAAAAAGCACTTGATAATAAATGCATGTTCGACGGTTCTTCCATCGAAGGTTTCGTCCGTATCGAAGAGTCTGATATGTACTTATATCCTGATCTGAACACATTTGTAATCTTCCCGTGGACGGCTGAAAAAGGTAAAGTAGCACGCTTCATCTGTGACATTTACAATCCGGACGGCACGCCGTTCGAAGGTGACCCGCGTAACAACCTCAAACGGATTCTGAAAGAAATGAAAGAACTCGGTTTCAGCGATTTCAATCTTGGACCTGAGCCTGAATTCTTCCTGTTTAAATTAGATGAAAAAGGCGAACCGACGCTTGAATTGAACGATAAAGGCGGATACTTCGACCTGGCTCCGACTGACTTGGGAGAAAACTGCCGCCGCGATATCGTGCTTGAGCTTGAAGAAATGGGCTTTGAAATCGAAGCATCTCACCATGAAGTTGCTCCTGGTCAGCACGAAATCGATTTTAAATATGCCGGTGCCATCCGTTCTTGTGACGACATCCAAACTTTCAAACTGGTTGTCAAAACGATCGCCCGCAAACATGGTCTGCATGCGACATTCATGCCAAAACCGCTGTTCGGCGTAAACGGTTCCGGTATGCACTGCAACCTATCACTCTTTAAAGATAACGTTAACGCATTCTTTGATAAAGACGCTGATCTTCAGCTGAGTGAAACAGCAAAACATTTCATTGCCGGTATCGTAAAACATGCGACAAGCTTTACGGCTGTCACAAACCCGACAGTGAACTCTTACAAACGCCTTGTTCCGGGCTATGAAGCACCTTGCTACGTGGCATGGAGCGCGCAAAACAGAAGCCCGCTGATCCGTATCCCGGCTTCCCGCGGCATCAGCACGCGTGTTGAAGTCCGCAGCGTAGACCCGGCGGCAAACCCGTACCTGGCGTTAAGCGTATTGCTTGCAGCAGGCCTTGACGGAATCAAAAACAAACTTGAAGCACCGGCTCCGATTGACCGCAACATCTACGTCATGAGCAAAGAAGAGCGCATGGAAAACGGCATCGTAGATCTTCCGGCGACACTGGCGGAAGCTCTCGACGAATTCAAATCAAACGAAGTCATGGTTGCAGCGCTCGGCGAGCACCTGTTCGAACACTTCATCGAAGCAAAAGAAATCGAATGGGATATGTTCCGCACACAGGTTCATCCGTGGGAGCGCGAACAGTATATGTCTCAGTATTAATCTCTCAATCCCTTGGCACTATTGGTGTCAGGGGATTTTTTGGATTTCTTAACAAGTTTAATAACTTAATATAAATCAAGCAAGTATCCCCCACAAAACACTACTCCATAATTGTGGAGATATAATCCTCATTCATATGCTACACGTAAAAAAAGGTATGTCATCGCTATTGATAAACTCCATATTGTATTCTCGTTTTTTATTTGTTTTGATGATCCATTCGTTTTTCTTTTTCAGCTACAGCCAATTGAACCTCTTTTTTGTGGAAAACCACGCTTAGACTTTTCTTTAAATTTTTGAAGGAATCGGTTGACGCTGGCATCAGTCCGTTTCCTTCAATCAGAGATTCTTTCATATTAAATGAACTGAAGGTTAAGCAGATGGAAAGGGCGCTAGAAAACAGCCTGGACGATGAAGAACGAATGATCATTGAGAAAAAATACTTAACAGCCAGCCAAACAAAAGACATTCATATTTATATGGAACTCGGCATGAAGAACGACACCTATTATGAAATAAAACAGCGTGCCATTTTACGTATTGCTACAGCACTCGGAATAATCTGAGTGTCTTTTTGTAGTAAGCAGTTGTGTAGGTGGGATTTCCTATTTTAACGTTATATGGTGTATTTTTCATTATGACTATGTTAGTCTCCTTAAAGGAGGGATAATAATTTGAAAACAAAAATAGTAAGCTTGTTTCTTGTATTGAGTTTAGTCTGCGGATTTGCACTTCCTTCTTATGCTAAGACATCGATGAATGAAAAGGTAAAAACCAATGTTTCTGGAATGAATGTTATAAGTCAGTCTGAAGGTGAAGCATCTTATACAGTCGAATATGGCGGAAAACAGTATTTTATTGATCAAAAAATTCTAGATAAAGGAACCTCTAAAGAGTCGATTAAAGTTGATCAATATTTATTAACTGATGGCCATCGAACACTAGTCGATTCTGCTACAGTTAATATTTCCGATGAATCAAGTGAGATGTCAACTCTAGCAAAATGTAGAGGGAAACAAGGTGTTTCGGTAGCAATTCCTATAGTCAAGGTGAGCATGAATTCGTGTGTAATTAAAAAATTCTTAGATATTGTTGAGGATGCTGACGGTATTGCAGGAGCTATCGCCGGGATAACAGCATTGATAAAAAAAATACCTGGGATTTCAGTATATGCTGGAGCAATTGCAGGGGCAATGTTTGCTGGTAAGTATGCCATAAAAAAAGTATCCGATAATGGAAAGTATGGAATTTCTTATAATTGGATAATTGGTACCCCTGTTGTTGTACCTTGGAGAAATGGTTAATTATAAGGTGGTAATGTCAAATGAATCGTATATTAGTCTCAATAGCTATTATTATATTCCTGATTGAATATATTGTAGCTCCACTCACAGATATAGATACCGGAAAATACGGCACGTTTATAGGCTTAATATTATTGAGTATTACGGTTCTAAGACTATCTGATAATGACAAATCATAAACTTTTGAAGGGAGCAGACTTCGGTCTGCTCTTTTTTGTTTATTTTATTTGGGTGTAAAACGACAAATAAGCGACAAATTTCCGACAAAACAGGGGAAAATTAGGGGAGAAAAAGGGGGGACTATTTATGTTTGAAATCTCGATAAACTTAACCTATCGATGAAATACGATAAATAAAACTTATTGAAATCTACGGGTGAATCGTCTTTCCCTTATCAAGACAGATTCGGATACGGAACAAAGGTGTTGAGGAATGAAGCCAAAACGAGAGGAGCATTCTGAACCTGGATAGCAACTAGTCTGAGGTGTCCGTATTGGGAGAATAGTGATATCGTGTTTCATTGTGCGATTTTGCTATACTTGGCTTCCTCTCGGAGTATGGGTGAGATCAATCTTTAAAAAGTGATTAACATAAGGGGGTAAAAGATTAGATTGCCTAAACTTTTTTCGACAAATTCTGCATACTATTCCATTGTCCTTTCCTTTCATCGATAATAAGGTAGGAGGGGATTAACTTGGATCAGTTTTCATTTGTACAAGATGCCGTAAGTAAAGGAAATGATTTATCTAGTGACTTGTTCGCTGTTTATATGGATATTGCATCGACATTTCAGAATTACGAAACAACCTTTAAGTATTTTTATGAAAAAATAAAAGAAGATGTTGAGGCTAGAAACAATTCAAACGGTGAACATTTATTAATAGAGCCGATTATAATTCCTTCTGTTTCCAGTGCGTTATTTACTGGAATATATGGTGATTTTGAATACTTTCTTAATTTAATTTGCAATGCTTATAAAACAAAACATGGTTATAAGATCGATCTAAAAGATATATCAGGAAATGGTATTGAAAGAGCTGTTTTGTATTTAACTAAGGTTGTTCAAGTTAGAGACTTAAAAAATACACCTGAATGGAATAAAATAAGGCACTGGAATAGAATTAGAAATATTATTGTGCACAATAATCGGGTTATTAGAAATAAAGAAGATAAAGATTCAATTATTTTTTTGAACCTTAATATTAATAAAAAGCAAAATAGAGTGTATCTTTTAATAGATGATTGCAAAAGGTTTCACGGTCTTATATTGAATTTTCTTAGGATATGTATTTGAGTAGTTTTTCGTTCGACAAATTCCGCAAATAGCTCCTTTGTCACGATCCTTAACCGATAATAAGGTGGGTGGTGAGGAAATTGAAACATCAAGAGAAGTATAGACTTTCAAAAATAATACAAAAATTAATTGATGAGGACATTGCTTTAAGAAAAGTAACCAATACTGTATCAGAAGAATTTGAAAAAGAAAGAACCGAAGAATTACAAGGGATAATAGAACATCTAGAAAAAAGCTCAAACCATTTAAAAGAATCTATTAAAGAAATTGAACAAATAACCTTGAAGTAATAGTCACCAAAGAATTAGAGTATTTGGAGCTGAATAATTTGAACCAAATTAATTTACTTCTAAGATTTTTGCTTGAAGTTGCTGCACTAATCTTTATCGGGTTATTTGCTTGGAGTCATTTCAATGGTTTTTTAAGATATGTTTTAACTTTAGTATTACCGATATTAGCAATGCTAATTTGGACTGTATTTGCAGTACCTAACGATCCAAGCCGAAGTGGTCAAACTGTAATAGCCGTAAATGGAGTTATAAGATTGATTATTGAATTACTGATCTTCGCAATAGCTGTTGCGGCGATTTACTTTAGTGATTTAAAAACAGTTAGTATTATCTTTTTTTGTTTAATAATACTACACTACATAGCTTTAGTTGAACGTATAAAATGGCTTCTAAATCAATAAAGCATCATTATAGATTCAGCACCCTTTATAGGGTGCTTTTTCATGTTCTCTGTAAACTGATTCCGGTAAATCTCAGGATAGACTATTGGCGGTTAACGGCTTGAGTGCGGTGGCAGTTTAGAAAGAATAAATATGTGATTTAAAGGGAATCGTTCGACAAATTTCGCGATTGGTTTCTTTTTGATATGTTTAACCGATAATATATAAGAATGAAAAATTTTGTAGGAGAGTTATGAATGAAGGATTGGAAACGATACTTATATCAACCAAAACCAGCTTCTGAGTTGCTAAAAGATGCGACAATTGTAATTGATACTAACGTTTTACTAGCCGCTTATCAGTGGAGAGAAGTAACAGTTAATAAAGTTTTAACAACTTTACAGCGATTAAAAGGTGAAGATAGACTTAGAATTCCTTTACAAGTTATAAAGGAATTTTCTAAGAATAGAACAAAAGAAATTAAACAACGAATGAATGATATAGACCAAGTCATATCTAAGTTACAAAGAGACAAAATCCAATAAGAGAACGTGTTCCCATGCTTGAAGGAAAAGATATCCTTAAGAATATTGAGACTCTACAAGAGAATCATCATAGTGCCCTTAAAGAATATAAGGATGGATTAGTTGAGCTAAGAGACCATCTAAAAAAACTTTTTTATGAAGACCATTTCTTGGACAGTATTCTGGAAATTGCACAAGAGACGATTATTTTCCCACCGGATGGAAAAACCGATAAGGATCTGATGAAAGAGGCTGAAGAACGTTTTAAAAATAAAATTCCGCCGGGATATAAAGATAATCCTAAAGAGGAAAATAGTTCAGGAGATTTTATTATATGGTCTTCAATTCTTCAACTGGATACTGATGTGGTTTTTGTTAGTGGGGATAAAAAAAGTGATTGGGTCTATAAGGATAATAATGAAAACCCCATAGTTGCAAGGCGTGAATTAATTGAAGAATTCTTTATACAAACTGGTAAGGATTTTGCACATATTACCCCAAAAGATTTTATAACGTCTTTAAATTCAGATGTAAGTGAAGATGTAAGAGCAGACTTATCCAACTACAAAACAAAATTTAAAGTTGAGGACTCAGATGAATTAACTGTCATAGAACCAGTTAATTCTCAGGAGAAGTTAGATAAAATTACCCGAAGAATATTTGAACTCGTCGAAGATCTTTGTCAAAAAGAAGAGCTTAAAATAGAAGGCGATATATATAAAGCACTAAACTCCTTAGTTGCAAATAATATAATTAGTAGAAAAACTCGTGAAGAAATAGAAACAATCATAAAAATTAATAGAGATATTGATCTTGGTTTATTAGGTGTGAATGATTTCAGTGTTGGCTGGGCTATTTCAAAAGGGACGCATTGTATAAACAATATAACAAAATATCTACAAGATTAATGCTCTTTAAAAAGAGCATTTTTTTAGCAATTAAAGAAGTGATATTATTGCCACGTAAATATCTAAGAATATGCGCAGCCCCTCGGTGCCCCAGCTTTACCCGTGACCGATACTGTGATGCACACAAGGCACAGCAACAGAAAGAAACAAAACAATAACAATTTTTTATAAATCAATAGATTGGAAACGAACAAGACAACTTGCATTGATACGAGACAATTATCTTTGTCAGCATTGTTTGAAAGATCATTGCTTTACTCGTACGAAAGGCCATTACAGGGTGAAAATATTGTCCGATGTTTGTTTGCAAGCGATGTGCAGCGAACACTATAAGTATACCTGAACTCATATATCAAATCAGCGTCATTCTCTTTCTAAGGCGGGGTAAACGCGAAAAAAATATTCGCATTCATGCTGCTGCTTTTGTTAAATGATTTTCTTTTTATCACAGGTGCAGCATTAGTTCACCCTTGGGAGCGCGAACAATACATGTCTCAGTATTAATCTCTCAATCCCTTGGCACTATTGGTGTCAGGGGATTTTTTAAGTTTTGGTCAAAAGGTTAAGAGGTCGATATTTTGGTCCTTGACCAAAAAAAATGAAGTTATGAATCTAACTCCATAATTGAGGACACGTATTTATTGTAATCCCTTATTCGGTTTAGGATGAAGGCTAAATGAAGCCAATTATGCTCTAAAATTGAACCGGCCATTTTTATTTTCAAAAAGCAGGAGCAGGAAATTCATCAATTTTAATACGAAGTAAACTATAAGGTTTCTGTCGTAAGTCTTCTCCATAATGAAATCTAGCCTGCCGATGTAATTGGTTCACGATGACGTATAAGTATCCATCCGGACCAATCGAAAAAGTATCCGGCCATAAAATTCTCGGATCATGTGCGATGGTTTCCATTGTGCCATTCGGCAGCATATTTCGAATACTATTGTTCTCGTAATCTCCGGCATAAACGGCTCCCTTTGCATCTGTAATCATTCCATCAGACGCGCCTTTTTCTCCCCAATACGCCACATGATAAAGTAAATCCATGTCCGATATATTTCTATCTCTCAGGGCTTCTGTTGAGATAGAGAACAAATGGCGGCTGGTCAGGGGACAAAAAAATAATACCTTTCCGTCAGGAGAGATCGCAATACCGTCGGATGCCAGCCTAAATGGGGAAGTTGAACCATCCTTGTTACGATTCATCAAAATTTTACCTTCTACTTTCGGTATAAAAGAGGAATCCGGTGAAGTTGGATTTGCTCCATTTAACCGTCTAAATGCGTTTCCGGTTTCTAAATTAACGACGATAATAGCTCCTGGTCCTTTGGAAGAAGAATCCGTTATATAGGCATAACCTGCAGTTCCGACACGAAAATCAAATCGGACATCATTCAGGTAGGTTGTTGGAAGGACAACATCTTCTGTAAAGGTATACACTCTTCTGATTGTATTGGTTTTTAAATCAACAGCGACTAATTTTGCCCCGCCTTTAATTGGTTCAGAAAAATTGGGTGCCGCTGTATCTAGTATCCAAAGCGTTCCTCTTCCATCAGCAACTACACTTTGGACACTGATGAAAGTCATTTTGATATTCTCAAAGTTAACCAAATTGGTTTGTAAATCAGGATAAGGCTGCAATTTATCCCCAATTATTTCCGCTACCGTAAATTTAACATCGTCTCCCCATTTCGGAAAACAAATGAATATACGACCGGTTTCTGAGACAGTAACACCGGTAGGCATAGCTCCATAAAATGCATAAACCAGTTCTAAATCACCAAAATATTTTTCAAAAGGCAGCATAGGTTTCATAATATCCTCCTCAACCAATTAAACGGGATATCACTTATATATGATTCGCATT
Source organism: Bacillus sp. ZY-1-1 (assembly GCF_003047165.1). NCBI lineage: Bacteria > Bacillati > Bacillota > Bacilli > Caryophanales > Bacillaceae > Bacillus > Bacillus sp. ZY-1-1. Next base: position 2,110,951 of record NZ_CP027061.1, on the reverse strand, counting down.
TTTTCAAGTGCATGTTTCTTAATAAGTTTTTCTAAACAAAAGATGATGGAAGTGCTTATCATTTAATAAATCAGTCAGGTGACACATAGGGTTTTTACTTAACGTCTGTCGAAGGAGCCGGCAATTACAACATGGTATGTCCTTTGATCGGTTTTAAATTTTCTGAAAAAAGAGTTGAAAAAGCAGAAAAGATTTTATAATATGAAATCAAGTTAGTTTGTTCGATCAACAAACTAATAAACCACTTTAATTGTCCTTCATGTAAAGGTCTTAAATGGAAGGGGGATAAGAGGCTCAATTTAATTGGAGGTATATATAAAACGAAAGCCAAGCTTTTATCCTGTTCACTATGATGAAAATGCTCTGTGAAAGTAAACCGCTATCATTTTTTTGAAAGCGCTTTTATAAAGACCTCACTGGCCGATAAAATTGAAGAAATGTTATACCATTCATCATGTTCCTTATGTAAAGGATCGAAAAGGGGAGGAAATCATGCTCAGTGAAAATGTAAAGAAGATCAGCATGGTTGAAAAAGTTGGATATGCGTCTGGAGATTTTGCATGTAATTTAATTTATGCAACAGTGTCTACTTATCTTTTGTTCTTCTATACAGATATATTTGGTTTACCGGCAGCAACAGCCGGTACGATGTTTTTAGTGGTTAGAATCATCGACGCTCTCGCTGATCCTTTTATTGGAACGATAGTAGACAGAACAAATAGCAGGTTTGGACGCTTCAGACCGTATCTTTTATTCGGAGCTTTTCCATTTGTCATATTGGCAATACTCTGTTTTACAACCCCGGATTTTTCGGATATGGGGAAATTAATATATGCCTATATCACCTATGTCGGTTTATCGCTTACATACACCATGATAAACGTGCCATATGGCGCGTTAACCTCTGCAATGACCCGAAATAATCAAGAAGTTGTTAGTATAACGTCTGTCCGTATGTTATTTGCGAATCTTGGGGGACTTGTCGTTGCATTTTTTGTTCCCTTGCTGGCTGCTTATTTAAGCGATACTTCCGGCAGCGAATCTCTTGGCTGGCAGCTAACCATGGGTATTATGGGAGTTATAGGCGGGTGCCTTTTAATCTTTTGTTTTAAAAGCACAAAAGAGCGTGTCACGCTTCAAAAATCTGAAGAAAAAATTAAATTATCGGATATATTTGAGCAATTTCGTGTTAATCGGCCTCTAGTTGTATTAAGTATTTTCTTTATTATTATTTTTGGAGTGAATTCAATCAGTAATTCGGTTGGCATCTATTACGTAACGTATAATTTAGAAAGAGCGGATTTAGTGAAGTGGTACGGTTTGTTGGGAAGTTTGCCTGCTTTGGTCATTTTACCGTTTATTCCAAAGCTTCATCAATTATTAGGGAAGAAGAAATTACTAAACTATGCATTATTACTGAATATGATCGGCCTCTTAGCTTTACTGTTTGTTCCGCCAAGTAATGTATTCCTGATACTTTCCTTTCGATTGCTGGCCGCTGCAGGAAGTCTCACTGCCGGGGGATATATGTGGGCGCTTATTCCTGAAACAATCGAATATGGAGAGTATAAGACCGGGAAAAGAATGGGCGGTCTCATATACGCTATTATCGGATTTTTCTTTAAATTCGGCATGGCCTTGGGAGGGGTTGTACCGGGTTTGGTTCTAGATCAGTTTGGATATGTGGCAAATCAGGCGCAAACGCCGGAGGCATTGACGGGAATTTTAATTACAGCAACCATTATTCCCGTGTTCTTACTGGTTCTGGCCATGATTGATATTAATTTCTATAACTTAGATGAGAAAAAATATAAAAACATGGTTCGAGAATTAGAGAATAGAGACAAAGTTTATTTGGATCATATTGACGATTTCAAAGCTTAAAACATGATAGTCAACAGAAAATAGCTGAGGAGGCGTTCTGCATGAAGATTATCAATCCAGTACTTAAAGGATTCAACCCCGATCCGAGTATTTGCAGGGTGGGAGAGGATTATTATATCGCTGTATCTACATTTGAGTGGTTTCCGGGAGTCCAGATACACCATTCAAAAGATTTAGTCAATTGGCACTTAGTTGCACATCCATTACAGAGAGTTTCGCAATTAGACATGAAAGGAAATCCTAATTCAGGCGGAGTCTGGGCGCCATGTTTAAGTTACAGCGACGGAAAGTTTTGGCTGATCTATACGGATGTTAAGGTCGTAGATGGCGCCTGGAAAGATTGCCACAATTATTTAGTGACTTGTGACACGATTGATGGTGATTGGGGGGAGCCGATCACATTAAACAGCTCGGGATTTGATGCTTCTTTGTTCCATGATACGGATGGAAAAAAATATTTATTAAATATGTTATGGGATCAGCGTATTGATCGGCACTCCTTTGGAGGCATTGTCATGCAGGAATATTCTGATAAGGAGCAAAAACTGATCGGTAAACCGAAAGTGATATTTAAAGGAACTGAAAGAAAGCTGACGGAAGCGCCGCACCTTTATCATATCGGGAACTATTATTATTTATTAACCGCAGAAGGAGGAACGCGGTTCGAACACGCTGCTACAATTGCCCGTTCTGCAAATATCGAGGGGCCATATGAAGTTCATCCCGATAATCCAATCTTAACGTCATGGCATGCGCCGGAAAACCCATTGCAAAAATGCGGGCATGCATCTATTGTACAAACACATACAGATGAGTGGTATTTAGCTCATTTAACGGGACGTCCTATTCATCCGGACGATGATTCAATTTTTCAGCAGCGAGGATATTGTCCTTTGGGCAGAGAAACAGCTATTCAAAAGCTCTATTGGAAAGATGGCTGGCCTTATGTAGAAGGCGGAAAAGAAGGGAGCTTGGAGGTGGATGCGCCTTCTATACCTGAAACCATATTTGAAGACACGTATCCGGAAGTTGATGAATTTGAGGATGCGACATTAAATATTAATTTTCAAACGTTAAGAATCCCTTTTACGGAGAAATTAGGTTCATTAACTCAAGCGCCAAATCATTTACGATTATACGGCCATGAATCCTTAACTTCGACATTTACTCAGGCATTTGTAGCCAGACGCTGGCAAAGTCTCCATTTTGAAGCGGAAACGGCTGTTGCGTTTTATCCGGAAAATTTTCAGCAAGCCGCTGGTTTGGTGAACTATTACAATACAGAGAACTGGACGGCTCTTCAAGTCACGCATGATGAAGAACTTGGCCGTATTCTTGAATTAACGATATGTGATAACTTTTCTTTTTCACAACCGTTAAAAAATAAAATTGTGATTCCTCGTGAAGTCAAGTACGTCTATTTAAAAGTGAATATTGAAAACGAAAAATATTATTATTTCTATTCATTTAACAAAGAAGATTGGTACAAAATCGATATTGCATTGGAATCGAAAAAATTATCAGATGATTACATCCGCGGCGGGGGATTCTTTACAGGAGCTTTTGTAGGGATGCAATGCCAAGATACGAGCGGAAATCATATTCCGGCCGACTTCAGATATTTCCGTTATAAAGAAAAATAATTAGCACATGAAAAAGGAGCTTTCTATTTTGGAACTCCTTTTTCATATTAGAAAATGCCTGTGTGGAAAAACACGTCAGAAATGCTCCCATTCAGGATGAAAATAACAAAACAAAAAACCCATCTTTAAAGATGAGCGTAAAACATAGAAGTTTGTACATTTCAGTTATGAACCATGTCGAGAAAATGATCAATCACAATAGAGGACATTCCCAATGCCGGTGCGTTTTTTCCTAGGATAGATGGTAATAATTCATAGCTATTGTCTAGGTGGGAATAAACCCTGGACGATACTTCGCTTTTAATTGAATGTAAAACCATAGGATGCGATTCGATGATGCTGTTTCTTAAAATGATGGCTTGCGGATTGAATGTATTTAAAATATTGGTCAGGCCTATCCCTAAATAGAATCCAAAATTCTGTAACGCATGTAAAGTTTCAATATCATTCAGATGGGCGAGGTCTATGATATCTTGAGTGGACACTTTTTTCTCTTTCGTCTGAAGAGATGTTAATAAAGCCTTTTCGGAAGCATACAATTCCCAGCAGCCTCGGTTTCCGCAACTGCATTTCGGACCATTAAAGTCTATTGTCATATGTCCCATTTCTCCAGAGAATCCGCCAACCCCTCTGTATAAATCATTGTTTATAATAACGCCGATTCCTATCCCTGTACCGATACTTGCATAAATCATGTTATCGTGATTTTTTGCAGCGCCGAATACTTTTTCTCCATATGCGCCGGCATTTGCCTCATTTTCAATAAAAACAGGCACATTGAACTTCTCTTGGATGAAAGATTTTAAGTCAATATCTCTCCAGTTGGAGTTCGGAGCGAAAACAATTTTTTGATTTTTATCAATTAACCCGGGAACGCATATGCCTATACCGATAAGCCCGTACGGAGATTGCGGCATATTCGCAATAAAGTGATGAATCATCTCAATTAAAATATCTTTCGTTATTTCAGGAGAGCTGCATTCCAAATGGTGGTGTTGATCAAGAACAATTGTCCCTTCAAGGTCGGTTAAAATGCCGTTAATATAATCCACACCTACATCTATTCCTACGGAGTATCCTGCTTTTTTATTAAAAACAAGCATGACAGGTCTTCTGCCGCCGCTTGATTGTCCCTGACCGATTTCAAATACAAGATTTTCTTTCATTAATGTGTTTACCTGTGATGAAACAGTCGATTTATTTAATCCGGTCATTTCAGATAATTTTGCTCTTGAAATAGGAGCATTCTTAAGTATTTCGTTTAGTAATAACTTTTGGTTAACTTTTTTGACAAAGGCTTGATCAGCGATATCCACTTCATCCACTCCGTTTGTATAATCTTTAAATTAAGTTGAACGTTCTGTGTTTATCGTGCGAAACGCTACATAGCGAATCCAACCTTTATTATATCTAATGTGTTCGTAAAAAACTAAAAAAAATATTGAAAATACTGATGAGGTTATATAAGATGAAAATAAGTTAGTTTGTTTAGGCAACAAACTAATATATAACATGACATAAAAGCATCTGTATTCGAATCATCAAGTTTAGAATTTATTTTTAAGGGGGAAATCACACATGGCTCACTCTCATTCCGGTTCAGTCAACTATTTTGAAAGCGTAAACAAAGTGATTTACGAAGGGAAAGAATCCACGAATCCTTTAGCATTTAAATACTATAATTCTCAAGAAGTAATTGGCGGAAAAACGATGAAAGAGCATCTGCGATTTTCTATTGCCTATTGGCATACATTTACCGCTGACGGCACAGACATGTTTGGCGCAGCTACGATGCAGAGACCGTGGGATCACTATAAAGGCATGGATCTGGCGAGAGCGAGAGTAGAAGCAGCGTTTGAGCTGTTTGAAAAACTGGATGCGCCATTTTTTGCTTTCCATGACCGGGATATCGCACCGGAAGGAAGTACGTTAAAAGAGACAAATCAAAATCTGGATATAATCGTGGACATGATAAAAGACTACATGAGAACCAGCGGCGTTAAGCTTTTATGGAATACTGCAAATATGTTCACGAATCCCCGTTTTGTGCATGGTGCGGCGACTTCTTGTAATGCAGATGTATTTGCGTATGCCGCAGCCCAAGTAAAAAAAGGATTAGAAACAGCAAAAGAGCTTGGCGCCGAGAACTATGTATTTTGGGGCGGACGTGAAGGGTACGAAACTTTGTTAAATACCGATTTAAAATTTGAGCTTGATAATATGGCCAGATTTATGCATATGGCAGTGGATTATGCGAAGGAAATCGGGTATACAGGGCAGTTTTTGATTGAACCAAAACCAAAAGAGCCGACCACCCATCAATATGATACGGACGCAGCAACAACCATTGCCTTTTTAAAGCAATACGGCTTAGACAATCATTTTAAATTAAATCTCGAAGCCAATCATGCCACATTAGCCGGGCATACATTCGAACATGAATTACGCATGGCGAGAGTGCATGGCCTTCTCGGCTCTGTTGACGCGAATCAGGGTGATCCGCTTTTAGGATGGGACACAGATGAATTTCCGACAGATTTATATTCTGCGACATTAGCAATGTACGAAATCCTGCAAAATGGCGGTCTTGGAAGCGGGGGATTAAACTTTGACGCAAAGGTCAGGAGATCTTCTTTTGAGCCTGATGATTTACTATATGCCCATGTTGCAGGGATGGATACATTTGCAAGAGGGTTGAAAGCCGCCCACAAATTAATCGAAGATCGTGTGTTTGAAGATGTGATTCAACACCGTTACCGCAGCTTTACTGAAGGGATTGGTCTTGAAATTGCAGAAGGAAGAGCTGATTTTAAGACACTTGAGCAATATGCGCTGAACAATCAGCCAATTAAAAACGAATCAGGGAGACAGGAACGGCTAAAAGCGATATTAAACCAATACATTTTACAGGTATAACCAAATGAAAAAAGAAGCTCCAGATCCCGCATAAAAGATGCAGGCAGCCAAGTTCCCGGAATTGCCCGTCATGAAGTTACTGTTATGGCGGGTCATTTCAACGGAAATCTATTTAGAGAGGAAGGAGTGAAAAAATGAAGTATGTCATTGGAATAGACCTTGGAACGAGTGCTGTTAAAACCATTTTAGTCAATCAAAACGGCAAGGTTTGTGCAGAAACGTCCAAAAGTTACCCGCTCATCCAAGAGAAGGCGGGATATAGTGAGCAAAATCCTGAAGACTGGGTGCAGCAAACAATTGAAGCGTTGGCTGAATTGATTTCGATATCCAACGTTCAAGCCGGGGATATTGACGGGATTAGCTATTCAGGACAAATGCATGGATTAGTACTGCTTGACCAAGATCGGCGGGTGCTGCGTCATGCGATTCTTTGGAATGATACCAGAACGACGCCTCAATGCAGCAGGATAACCGAGACATTTGGCAATCATCTGCTTGATATCACAAAAAATCGTGTCCTTGAAGGGTTTACATTACCTAAAATGTTATGGGTGAAGGAACATGAGCCTGAACTTTTTAACAAAACCGCTGTTTTTCTGCTTCCGAAAGACTATGTGAGATTCCGCATGACTGGCGCCATTCACACCGAATACTCCGATGCCGCGGGAACGTTACTTTTACATATGACCCGCAAAGAGTGGAGCGATGAGATTTGCAATCAATTTGGTATTTCAGCAGAAATTTGTCCTCCGCTTGTGGAATCCCATGACTGTGTAGGATCGCTGCTTCCGAGCGTTGCGGCGAAGACAGGGCTGCTCGAAAAAACAAAAGTGTACGCTGGGGGAGCAGATAATGCTTGCGGTGCTGTCGGAGCCGGTATTCTTTCTTCCGGAAAAACGTTATGCAGCATTGGGACGTCAGGAGTCATACTTTCCTGTGAAGAAGACAAAGAAAGGGATTTTAAAGGGAAAGTGCACTTTTTTAATCATGGAAAAAAGGATTCTTTTTATACGATGGGGGTCACGCTCGCTGCAGGGTACAGCTTGGACTGGTTTAAAAGAACGTTTGCGCCGAACGAATCGTTTGAACAATTATTGCGGGGGGTGGAATCTGTTCCGATAGGAGCAAATGGACTGCTGTACACTCCTTACTTGGTCGGTGAAAGAACGCCGCATGCTGATTCATCTATTCGGGGAAGCTTGATCGGAATGGACGGAGCCCATAAAAGAGAGCACTTTTTGAGGGCGATAATGGAAGGCATCACATTCTCTTTATATGAATCAATTGAGCTATTCCGCGAAGCGGGAAAATCAGTTGATACGGTTGTCTCTATTGGCGGGGGAGCTAAAAATGAAACGTGGCTTCAAATGCAGGCTGATATTTTCAATACGAGGGTGGTTAAGTTAGAAAATGAACAAGGTCCGGCCATGGGGGCTGCGATGTTAGCTGCCTTCGGAAGCGGGTGGTTTGACTCTCTTGAAGAATGTGCAGAGCAGTTCATTCATGAAGCAGCTGCATTTTATCCAAAAGAACAAAATGTTCAAAAATATAAAACACTATTCGAGTTGTATAAGAACATTTACGTTCACACAAAAGATCTCAATACAGCTTTAAAGAGCTTTAGACAAACCTAATTTTCAGGAGGTCAAAGGAAGAACAATAAACGGCCACTCATTATCAATGGCCTTGGTTTTATAAATCTGTTAACAAATGAGAAAGCCGGCATTAATAAACCATGGAATGCAATTCTTTCTCCCGCGAAATACCCTAAGCGATTACAGTTTAGGTATATCATAGCAACGAAAGCGCTAATATAACTTCAAATGTGTTAAGATAAGCATTCTTGTAAGTTGTGACTGCATCAGTCTAAACTCATATGACGATGAAATGAGAAGTATACACACAAAACATCCCTCACATTGCGTGGGGGATGTTTTTTATTATTGAGATTTTCCTGTTTCTTGAATCCGTGGGGATAGCCTTTCTGCAATGGATTCACAGGTATCACTCAACTTCAGGATTTCCTTAGAAAATGAAGAAAGAACCTCGCCAAATTGGCCAGGTTCTTTTTATATTGCACAAAAACAGACACGGTGATATAATCAGAACACGCGCGCTTTCTGTGTGAAAAGTCATAGTTATCCATCTTATATTATGATTATATCATGCTGAAAAGCTCTTGTCAAATTTTTTTGAAGGGGAGATATAGAATGAGTTCTTTGGTTCTCGGCATTCACGAAATTGAAAAAACACAGCCTTTGCTCGTTGGAGGAAAAGGGTTACATTTAGGGGAATTATCAAAAATTCAAGGAATACAAGTACCGGAAGGATTTTGTGTCACAACCGCCGGATATCAAAAAGCCATTGAACAAAACGAAACGTTACAAGCGCTGTTGGATCAACTGACCATGCTGAAAGCGGAGAATCGGGATCAAATTGGTGAAGTCAGCAAAAAAATCCGGCAAACCATTATGGAAGCAGAAATTCCTTCAGATGTAGTCAAAGCAGTCGCTTGCCATCTCTCCCGGTTCGGCGAAGAACATGCCTATGCCGTACGTTCTAGTGCGACAGCTGAGGATTTACCGCATGCCTCTTTTGCCGGTCAACAAGACACCTATTTAAATATTACCGGCGTCGATGCGATCTTGCAGCATATCAGTAAATGTTGGGCGTCCCTATTTACGGATCGCGCGGTCATTTACCGTATGCAAAATGGGTTTGATCACAGCCAAGTTTATTTATCTGTTATCATCCAAAGGATGGTGTTCCCCCAGGCTTCGGGGATTTTATTTACCGCTGATCCGATGACCGGAAACCGAAAGCTGCTGTCCATCGATGCCGGTTTTGGACTTGGTGAAGCACTGGTCTCCGGCTTAGTATCTGCCGATTGTTATAAAGTACAGGACGGGAAAATCGTCGATAAGAGAATAGAAACCAAAAAAAAGGCTGTCTATGAACGAAGAGAAGGCGGAACGGAAACACGGGAGATTGATCTTGATCAGCAAAAGATTCAAACACTGACTGATGAACAAATTTTACAGCTGGCACGTATCGGGAGACAGATCGAAGCTCATTTCGGCCAGCCGCAAGATATCGAATGGTGTTTGGACCGCGATACTTTTTATATTGTCCAAAGTCGTCCGATCACAACGTTATACCCCGTTCCTGAAGCGAACGATCAAGAAAATCACGTCTATATCTCTGTCGGTCATCAGCAAATGATGACGGATCCCATAAAACCCCTTGGATTGTCTTTTTTTTTGTTGACGACTGCTGCACCCATGCGTAAAGCCGGCGGAAGGCTATTTGTCGATGTCACACATCAACTGGCATCCCCTAATGTCAGAGAAGTTTTCTTAAAAGGTATGGGGCAGCACGATCCGCTCTTAAAAGACGCACTTATGACCATAATAGAGCGACATGATTTCATTAAACCGATACCTGATAAAACGGCGCCGATTCCCGGCAAAGGCAATGCAGATATGCCGGATCAAGCTGAAAACGATCCTGCAATTGTTTCTGATTTGATTAAGAGCAGTCAGGCATCGATAGAAGAGTTAAAACAAAACATCCAGACGAAATCAGGATCTGATTTATTTCGTTTTATTTTGGAAGATATCCAGGAATTAAAGAACATTTTATTTAATCCAAAAAGTTCGGTGCTGATTCGAACTGCAATGGATGCTTCATCATGGATTAACGAAAAAATGAACGAGTGGTTAGGTGAAAAAAACGCAGCAGATACGGTTTCTCAATCTGTACCCCATAATATTACTTCAGAAATGGGGCTTGCGCTATTGGACGTCGCCGATGTGATCCGTCCTTATCCAGAAGTAATTGCCTATTTAGAGAATGTAAAAGATGATCACTTTTTGGATGGGCTGGTGAAGTTTCAAGGCGGGCGGGAAACCCATGACGCTATCTATGCTTATCTCAACAAGTACGGAATGCGATGTGCCGGAGAAATTGATATCACAAGAACTCGATGGAGCGAAAAACCAATTGCACTTGTCCCTATGATTCTTAATAATCTCAAAAACTTTGAGCCAAATGCCAGCCAGCGGAAATTTGAGCAAGGGCGGCAGGAGGCGTTGAAGAAAGAACAAGAGTTATTAGACCGATTGAAGCAATTACCGGATGGTGAACAAAAAGCCAGAGAAACTAAACGAATGATCCAAATCATCCGGAACTTCAGCGGATTCAGAGAATATCCAAAATACGGCATGATCAGCCGCTACTTCGTTTATAAGCAGGCTTTACTGAAAGAAGCCGAACAACTCGCAAAAGCGGGGGTTATTCATGAAAAAGAAGACATATACTATCTCACTTTTGAAGAACTTCAGGAAGTCGTACGCACAAATGAATTGGATTACCAAATCATCAGCACACGAAAAGGCGAGTACAAAGTATATGAAAAACTATCTCCGCCGCGTGTTATCACGTCTGACGGTGAAATCGTTACAGGCGAGTACAAACGAGAAAATCTCCCGGCCGGAGCGATTGCCGGGCTGCCCGTTTCCTCGGGAGTCATAGAGGGCAGGGCACGGGTTATTTTAAACATGGAAGATGCCGATTTGGAAGATGGGGATATATTAGTTACCCCCTATACTGATCCCAGCTGGACACCATTGTTTGTGTCCATAAAAGGCCTGGTCACTGAAGTTGGCGGACTGATGACCCATGGAGCGGTTATCGCGCGTGAATACGGCTTACCTGCAGTTGTTGGAGTTGAAAATGCAACCCAATTGATAAAAGATGGGCAGCGAATCCGCGTTCATGGAACAGAAGGCTCTATTGAAATATTATAATAGCGGGTGTGTGCACGTCACCAGATATTTCCCGCATATTAACTGACAAATACCGAACAAAAAGAAAAGCCGGAACCTTTTAGAAGAGGAATCCGGTTTTTTTATGTGAAAATGATTTAATGTGAGAACACCGCATTTTGTGGGCGGACCCTTACAAAAAAGATTCAGTGGCTAAATCTAACGATGACAATTTTATAAAGGTGAGTAATATCCTTTTTAAGTTCACAGCCTCTGTAATCCTGATGAATTAAAAACGCCTTAGTTTTTTAACAACTATTTAGGGGTTTTGTTCATGAACAAGTCTTTATTCTGAATTGAATTGTTCGCCTTATTCTTCATAGCGGCAATATTGGCGCAGGCAGGGGAGAAAACTCTCCCGCTTACCAGAGTGAAAATAAAAAATGTTTATCTTAGATAGATTTTTTTAAAAAGTAAAAACGCCATAAAACTTCTTATGGCGTCTGTCCGAACTAAGGGATGCAATGTTTGGGAGACGAATATAAATCGTCAATGTGCTAGAAAAGGAATGCAGCACCTACAATGATTAACAAAATGAACAGCACAACGATCAATACGAAAGAACTTCCACCGTAATTTCCACCGTAGTTCCCCATATTATTGCCACCTCCTGTTGTTAGGATAGTACATAATATGCCGGACGATAAATTTCGACATAGATTTAAGTCTAAATAAGAAAAAATGGATATTAAGTCTAAAATGAAGAGCTTCTAAGAATATGAAATAATAGAAAGAGAGAAATGGATGGGACGGGTTGCTGTTTAAAGAGGAGGGATATGGCTCAACATGCAATAAAACTGTGTATGAAAGTGGTGAGCCATGAAGTTACTTCATCATGCAGAGCTACATACGAAGAGGTACAGGGAAATTATAGTTAACGAAAATATTCATCATTTCCCGGGCAAGCGCAGTATACGACAAATCAAAACAAATCACAAAGGGACAGAAGGTACGATACAAGGAGGCTGCTTGCGGGTTTGTGGTGCAGATAAAGTTTCCGTTTCAAAAAGGTCATATGTTTATTCGACACTTTACTTTTATTTCTGCAGAATGCTTGGAAAAGAAAGTCGGCAAAACTGCCGACTTTCCTAACGGAATTTAGATCTCAACAGATCTAAAGAAACCATCGACACTATCACCGGTGCCGCTATCATATTTCAGGATGTATTCTCCTTTTTGGTTAACGCTGAATTCTTGAATGAACGTTTTCCCCGCATTTAATGTCGTAGAGGATAAGAGTGTATTCCCATTAGGATAATTAATGGTGAATTTGAAAGATTTGCTGCCGTCATTCGCTACAAAAACTCTGATTTTTCCTGGAGAGCTGCCTTGATAGTTGAATGAAATCTTACCGGTACCGCCAGAAAAAGGCTGACACGCAATATACGGAGCGTCACATGACCAACCGGCAGGTTTCATGACTTTATCTTGATTTGGCAAAGATTTTGCAGAAACATCTGCAGCCCCCATTAGCGGAATTAACCCAAAAGCAAGAGCGCCGGCAATAATTTTCTTTTTCATTCGTATTCCTCCTCTTAATAGTGAATATGATACAGCCTATAAATTTACAAATATTTTATAAAAAATTCCTCCTTGTTTCAAGCTGAGGAAGAAGAAAAAATTTAAGAGGACAAATATAATGTCCACAAATTAACAATCCATACACTGCCAGTAACTGGTCAAAGCATGAAGTGATTTCACTTAAAATGAAAAGCGGGCCTATTGGGTGGGGTATATTATGTAGCAACGATGCCGGGGCGGCCTGCGGATCAACTGAAACGAAGTATATTCCCAAGGCAGGAGGTATTTCTTTAACCCTGAAACTTTTATAAAGCATTAACGTATTACTTTATAAAGGTAAATAAGGAGGGCTTATGATGGGAATTAAAAAATTTCTTTAATACCATCGAGCCTTAAAATGCTCTATCTGCGGAAAAACATTAAAATCAGGGGATGAGATAACAGCTTATCTTACACTTCCGAGTGAGAAGAAGATGCCTGTGGGGAGAATGGATAAAGTGTTAAGCAAACACTCTGATAAGGTCTGCTGTAAAAAGTGCAGTGAGTAGGTTTTTAGTGTTATGAGGAACCTCTGGCGGGTTTCCTCATAACAAATATCAACCAATTAAATTAGAAAAAAGCGAAATTGTGATGATTAAAGTAGATAAAGAACTGAGGGATACCAAAGGGATCATTTTTCGTTTACTTTGCTTTTTTGAAGGTTTGTTTAGCTCGTGGATCACTGCACCCCATAAAAGCGTGGATGCTAAAATGATAAGACTCATATGTAACAACACTCCCTTGTTTTTAAGAATTTTACCATATTTATCATAAGGATGTCGATAGAACGAACATCTCTATAAAAAGAAGATTTTTATCTAAAATTGTTGAGAGATTCAGTGAACTATTATGTAGATTAAATTGAGCCTCAAATTACTCAGTGAAGAGAACAGGCGTTTTATTGAATATCAGATGAAGCGATAGAAGGGTTTATCAGGGTCACAAAGTATATGGTAATTCGCGTATTATGCGGTTGGGTGGAAAAATTAAGCTTTCTGCGTGGTATCTTGAAGTGACAGGAGGTGAACGGCATAAATGTGTCAGAGTAAAAAGAGCACTTCCAACCCTAATAAGGAAAGGAATTGAGAATTGAAATTAGAACGTTTGTTATCAATCATTTTCAAGCTCTTACATAATGAAATTTTATCTGCTTCCAGTTTAGCTGATGAATTTCAAGTATCAACGCGGACAATTTATAGAGACATCGAAGCGATTTGTGCAGCTGGAATACCAGTCGTTTCATACCAAGGGGCTAACGGCGGTTTTGGGATAATGAGAGGATACAAATTTGATAAAAGTTTAATCGGTTCTCATGATGTATTGAATTTAATTACAGTATTAAGCAGTTTGTCGAGTGTTTTTGAAGATAAAGAAGTTGAACACACGATAGATAGATTAAAATCTCTGGATACAAGCGAAAACAGCGGGACTTTGTATGTTAACTTGGAAAGCCTTAGAACAGAACCGAATTCATTAATCCGGCTGCGAAAAGCTATACAGGAAAAAAAGGCAGTACGCTTTGATTATGTCAGTAATAAAAATGAATTTACATCACGTGAAGTAGAACCTATCCACCTTCATTATAAGTTTCGTAATTGGTATGTATATGGCTTCTGCAGAGAACGTCAAGATGATAGAGAATTTAGAGTATCACGTATGATGAATATAATGCTTACTCAAGAAGAGTTTTTGCGCAGTCACAAAGTGAAAGATGAACCATCTTATTCAGAATCCGACCTAGGAGGGTTTGCGGATGTAGTCATTTGGGTTAATCCTAATTCCATAGCTAAAGTATTAGATCAATTTCAGAACGCTTCAAAAGTCATGAACAGAGATGGAAGTATGACGTTTACAATCTCTGTGTATCGGCCTCAGCATGCCGGATGGCTTAAATCAATTCTTTTGAGCTTTGGCAGTGGCGCTAAAATTATAAAACCGCTGGAACTGCAATCAATTTTAATGGATGAAGCCGAAAAAATAATGAAAATTTATAAAGATGTATGACAATCTGCTGTCATATATCTTTTTTTATAATCACAAGTATCAACTTTAAAGGAGAGATGTTAAATGAACCATGCGAAAAATATGTATCAGTATCATGTGTGGGCGAATAAAGCGTTATTAGAAAGAATAAAGGAATTACCAAGTAATGTCCTTTATGAAGAGGTTCACAGTTCATATCCTACAATTGCTCAAACGTTCAGTCACATCTGCGCGGTGGATGTTATGTGGCTGCAAGTGCTTAAAGGAATAGACATGCAGGAAGCATTGGAAGGTTCTGTGGCTTATGCGGAAAGAGCTCATTTATATTCTGCAGATGAATTTGCGGCGTCTTATGAAGAACTGGCTTCACAGTTTGAAGAATGGATGAATAGCCAAACAGATTTAGAACAAAAAATGAACTTAAATAATCCTTGGTTAGGTTACAGAGAAACTGCTTACTCAGAAATTTTATTCCATGTTGCCAATCACGGAACTTATCATCGGGGCAGCATAACAACTATGTTAAGACAGCAGGGCTACGCTTCGGCAATGAATGACCTTGCATTATATTGGTATCAGGGTTAGTTCAGAGAGTACTTGCAAAATGAATAACCGCTGAATGGTCTGTAGAGCTTCTTTTCTGAACTAAATGACAAAGTCTCATTCAGTCTGGGTGGGGCGCAGAGCAAGAATAGAGATCAAAGGCTGCCGTATCATTCCCGGCAGCCTTAATGATTAGGAAGTAAAATCGATAACCATGCGGCCGGTCACTTTGCCTTGCTCCATTTCTTCAAAAATATCATTCACATCTTCAATCGGGCGTTTTGTAACTTTAGGTACAACTTTACCGTCTGCAGCAAATTGAAAAGCTTCCTTCAGGTCTTCTCTGGTACCCACTAATGAACCTACTACCTGAATTCCATCTAACACGAGACGGGGAATATCTAAATCCATTTTGTCCACCGGTAAACCGACGGCGACTACGCGAGCTCCTGCTTTTACAACATCAATCGCTTGATTGAAAGGGGTTTTAGAGACAGCCGTGATGACCACTGCATCAAGCCCTGAATCGTTAGTCACTTCTTTTGCTTTAGCGACGGGGTCTTCGTTTAAACTGTTTACAACCGCATCAGCGCCTAAGCTCTTAGCAAAATTCAATTTTTCATCGCTAATGTCGAAAGCAATTACTTTAGCGTTAAAGACATTTTTTGCATATTGAACAGCCAAGTTGCCTAAACCGCCGACTCCAAATACACCGATCCATTGACCTGGCTTAATTTCACTGACTTTAACGGCTTTATAAGTTGTTACACCTGCACAAGTAATGCTGCTTGCTGCTGCAGGGTCTAAGTTTTCCGGCACCTTTATTGCATAATCAACTGCTACGATTGCTTCTTCAGCCATTGCGCCGTCAACTGTATAGCCGGCATTTTTTACATCCCGGCACAAGGTTTCACGGCCAGTTAAGCAATATTCGCAGCGGCCGCAGCTTTCAAACATCCAGGCAATAGAGACGCGGTCTCCCTTTTTCAAACTTGTTACGCCTTCACCAATCTCAGTTACAATGCCTATTCCCTCATGACCTAAAGTGATGCCTGTAACATCCCCGAAATCAGCATTTTTAACATGCAAGTCAGTATGACATACACCGCAGTATTCCATCTTAACTTTGGCTTCACCATGCCGCAAAGGACGTAATTCTTTTTGTACGATCGCTATATTTTTGTCTTTTGTTGCTACTACTGCTTTCAAATCATACACCCCTTTCAAATATTCGCAGAAAATTTTTACTTATCTTACAATTTAGCACACGACTCTTCTTTTGAAAACCCTTACATTTTTTGCGGACAAGTGTCTCTACAAAAATTGAGGGAGCTATGCAGGGAGGATTCTACGGATGATTTGTCATCCGAATGGTGTATAAATGGGGGTTTGTCATCTCCAAATGCACAGAATGCTTTGAATTTGTGGTCATAATCTTTCTATAGATATTTGACTTGCACTGCAGAGAATTACACCGGCAGGATATGATTTTACCCTTAGTGAAAAGAATTTCACGGGTAATCATTTGAACTTGAGCTCGGCTGATAAGGTGAATGGTGATGCAAACATAAATCATTACTTATTGATCACAAAAGGAGCCGGCTGCGGAGATGTGTGGATTTCACGGATTCGAACACGATGAGCCGGATGCAGATTGGTGAGCGACCTTTTTTAATGGCAATAAAATTTCTGGATATTAAGATAGTGAATTGATGATCTGCCAAAAAACATAGATCTTTTAAAGTGATGGATATATACTGATTTTAAACAATAGGAAAAAATGAGAAATGTATTTTTATATAAAGCAGGTGAACTATATGGGA
Organism: Bacillus sp. ZY-1-1; assembly: GCF_003047165.1. Classification (NCBI taxonomy): domain Bacteria; kingdom Bacillati; phylum Bacillota; class Bacilli; order Caryophanales; family Bacillaceae; genus Bacillus; species Bacillus sp. ZY-1-1. Next base: position 2,093,773 of record NZ_CP027061.1, on the reverse strand, counting down.
GCGGCGTCTTGGAGCAAAAGTCGAAAGTATATTTACACATTGGCATTTTCAAGTTTGTCGTATGGTTTGATCTTCGGGCTATATATGTTTGTATACTCGGGTTTTGTGCCATTTGCATTGGTTACTGTGGTTATCATTGCTTTTTACGCATTCATTACTTACCTTTTGTTTGCTGTTCCTGTGCAACTATGGCTAAGAAAGAAGCCTAAAAAGTTTAGTTTGGTGCATCTTCTCATTTATACAGCAGTCGCTTTTTTAGCCGTGTTCTTGTTCTGGCACATAGATAATCCGCCAATTGATTTCACAGTTTTCGGAAGTTCCATTTATTACATAATGAGCATTGTTGCTGCGTTCATATATTGGTTCTGGGACTCTATATTTCTGAGAAATTACAATGTTCACTGCAAGTAAAGCTGATGTTCCCAAAAGAAAGCGGGTGAGGAAAAATGGAATACATTGAGTTGACTAGGGACAATATTGATGACAATCATATTTGCTGTGCATTAGGTACGAAACAATATGAGGATGCAGTAAATGAAAAGAAGAGCTGGCTCAAGGATCGAATGATTGATGGCTTGGTGTTCTATCGCCTAAACGAACGGGCAAAAGTTTTTATTGAATATTTACCTGCAGAAGAAGCGTGGGTTCCGGTAAGCGCACCTCATTTTATGTTTATTAATTGTCTTTAGGTCTCAGGTAAATATAAGAATAACGGGCATGCGAAATACTTGTTAGAAAAATGTGTGTCAGATGCAAAATCCCGCGGTATGGATGGGATAGTTCATATAGTGGGGAAGAAAAAACTCCCTTATTTAAGTGATAAGCATTTCTTTGAACATATGGGATTTGCTGTGCAAGATGAAGCAGAACCCTATTTTCAGTTGATGTCACTGACGTGGAATGAACATGCACATCCTCCTGTATTTAAAAAACAGGTGAAAAGTAATTCCGTTAATGATGAGGGAATCACAATATTTTATACAGCCCAATGTCCATTTGCAGTCGGAGTGTTAAAGGATTTAAAGGAACTGACTGAAAAGAAAGGACTTCATTTTCAGGCCCGGCGAATATCGTCAAAAGATATGGCGCAAAAATCCCCGGCAGTTTGGACGACTTTCAGCGTGTTTTATAATGGGACATTTCTCACTCATGAGATGATGGGCGTAAATAAGTTTGAAAAAATACTCAATAAGCTTTTAATGGCTTAACTTTGTTTTATTACTATTGCCCGTTTTTATATTCGATACTGAGGGTTTTTCACGAAAATTGTTCAGTACTTTACATTGCGGGCGGCAAATGAATGATTATTGTTTTTGACAAAGATGATAACACCCATCATTATAGTAAAAATAGATTGTGATAAGTTCTTCAACAAACGAAGAAGTTCTTTTCAAAGGTCGATAACAATGAAACAGGAGACTGCAAATGCAAAAAATTGAAACCCATCGCTTAATTTTAAGAAATTTTACCGAGAGAGATGCACAAGGTCTGTTGGAATATTCGGCACATCCGAGAGTGAATTGTTTTCTTGATGACAGAATATCTACGTTAGAAGAAGCTGCCGTAAATGTTCAAAAAAGAAGCCGAGATGACTCTTATATTGCAGTTTGTTTAAAAGACAGTAATGATCTAGTCGGAGAACTATTTTATTTAAAAGAAGAGCCAGATACCTATTCCGTTTGTTGGAATTTCAATGCCCGTTTTGAAGGGGCGGGATACGCAAGTGAAAGTGCGAAGGCTTTCTTTGAGTATCTCTTTATGCAAAAAGAAGCAAGAAGGCTTTATGCATATGTTGAAGATGATAACTGCAGGTCACAAAAACTATGTGAGAGATTAGGAATGCGTAAAGAAGGTTATTTTCTTGAATTTATTTCATTTACTGCCCACGAGGATGGAACACCTAAATATGAAAACACTTACCAATACGCATTGCTAAAGAAAAAATGGTTAAAACAAAAACATAGTTAATAGAATTTGTGGGGAAATAATCTCCCCTTTACCGAAAAAACCTTGCTAAAAGCAGGTTTTTTTGTATTTAAGTTCATTAGGTTACCGATCATACCAATGGATTATGGAATTGAAAAAAAACTTAGATTAGTAACGATCAAAAAGATTAAGCTTGAAGGTTGGGAAAAACATAAAATTCATTATAGCAACGTTGTAAAATTGGAGAGAGGATGAATGGGATGGACATTTTGCAGTTTAGCGACAGAAGGAGCGGGAAGTAATCGAATCAGCAATGATGCGCTTGAGAATGGAAAAGTGGTTGATAATCAAAATGTTAAAAGCTGTTCAGAATGAAATCACCAGTTTGATTATTGGAAATCCAGAATAACTGGTGGACGAGCTGTAACTGAAACCGATAATCAAGTGCTGGATATCATCAAACAAGCATACAATCTTGGAATGGTTAAGAAAGATAGAAATCAAGCAATTAACGCTTATAAAACATCTATTTAATTTTAAATCGGCGTTTCAGGTGAACTTTATATGATTTCTTTTTTCGTAAACATATTTAAAAACGAAATAAGAATTAAAATATGCAGACAAAGCGGCGAAGCATATCGCATAAAAGGTGTTATCAGATGTATGACCGTTCCTAAAAATAAAACTTATGAAGAAAGGAACTCTAACGTGAAATCAAATTTAGTTTCGTTTCTATTAGCATTGTCAGGATTTATATTCAGTATTTATATGCAGTCAATGGCTTACTGGAGCAATGACTCTATGCTGTGGTATTGGGTCGGTGCGGTTTTGTCGTATCTATTTGCTGCAGGATCAATAATTACTCTGATTCTTAACAAAAACAAAGACTCAATTCTAACAATAAGTTGTCTCATTTTAATGATTGTAACCGTTATGCTTATTTTAGTCACAACTTTTTGGACGACTTTTATCATTATTGCATGGCAGTCTGGGATGTGAAGCTAAGGGGAATATGATCTTCTTAGTATTTTTTTTATTCCTGGAATTAGAACCCTTTTTATTATTCTTTCAAATTAAATGTAACAATTCTAATATTCATACGTTCTAAATGATAAAGGCGGGATGTCATGAAAAAACGTAAAGTCATTAAAACATTGCTGGTTATTATCACTGTTCTCATAATAGCAGCCGGATTTGCACTGTTTTCTTTAATTTCAGGAGAAAAAGTTAAATATATCGGCTATAGCCAAAGCAAGACGTGGGAAGCGTCAATCGAAAAATCAGGCAAGACATCTATCGGCCCTAACTATTTCTTGAATTTGTATTACAGAGGTAATAAAGTGAATGAAAAGAACACGGTGATTAAGAGATTAACATTATTTGTTGACGGCCGGAAATATGGTGAAGATAAAGACTATCATCTTTCAGAATACACCGGAGAGAAATTAGAAGGAGGCGGAACGGGAGAAGACCATATTCAAACGTTTGAATATATGCCGGAACATGAAGTGATCGGTCATGAAATCACTGTTGAAGCAGCATGGAAAATCGATCATGAGTCCTATTCAGAAAAAAATTCAATCTGAAAAGAACGCATTGGTATGACTGAAAGAATAAAAAGAGGGCGGTATAACCCTCTTTTTGACGCAGAGCCTTTATTTTTGTCTGTTTTTCCTCGATGTGCTGAAGTCGATAAAAGAGGCATTGGAGCCGATGAAATTACTTATCATAAAGAAACCATTAACAGCTCCCTGCCGGCATCCGTAAAAAAGAATGGGTAATGAGATAAGCAATACAGCCGTAAGCAAGTCTGCAGCCAGACCTATTTTACGGTGAGACTGAAAATATGCTCTTAATCTTCTGATGTTGTTCAAAGCTGACACCTCTTGATGCTTATGTATAAGAAAATAATACCATTGAAATATATGTATAAGGTTGGAAACGGAGGGGATCAAAGTTGGTGCGATCTTGTGTAAAAGAAAGGATCAGGATGAATGTGACCAGCATCCACCCTGATCAATGGGGTTCACAGTGTTCTATTTCATTGTATTCCAATCGGAATAATATTACAAGGGTGAAAAAGAAATAAGCGGAATGTTTTCGGCTTCTTCTGTCTCTGGAGCGGGAAACGGAAAGTGAGATGTTTGAATGAAAATAAATGATTATCTGAAGGAAAGGTTTCCGACTTTAAAATTAGTGCCCGGCATTTATCATCAATGGGACGTGGGAATTCATTTTTCTCTCGGCGGCAATATGTATCAATTTAATGAAAGCGGTGCTTTGAATCTTGAGTATTTTCAGCTTGTTCATCATCAAACCGCCGTACTTTTCAATGAACTGTTTGAACATAGCGATGACATGTTCCTTGTTGCCAACGTATATAAGCACAAAACTCAAGGTAATCACCCGAGAAAATTAAAGGTTTATCAGCCGTTTCTGAAGTGTAAGGATGATTTATATCGGATCCAGGTGAAGACCTGCCCCTGTCCGTTTGAAGAAGATGATGCAGAAGAATATGAAATGCAGCAGTTTTCTTTATTATGTAAACGGAAAGATCTGCGTATTCCCCAATTACTTAAGGCAGCCGTCCACGAAGATTTTCCGCTGAAGCCAAGGTTCGGGGGCTGTTCCGTTGGGTATCCTGATGTTTTCTTTGTGAATATGACAAAAGATATTATTTTCTTTCTGTATGATGACAGAGGGTGTGAAGTCATCGCTCTTGATGCCGGAAGAATAGGAAAGCTTTATGATCAATATCACGATTGGATTGAATTGGACTGAAAACGAACACATGAATTCGAATCCGCTTGTGCCGGCTTTGTTCTTGCCTAGTCCGGCTACATGAGTATAATGGGCAGAATTGAAGGGCGCCGGAAACTTTTTTTCCTCTCATACCGGCCTTCTGCATGTTAAGCTTCTGTATTTATTTTGAATAAATTCCTATTTATAAAACGGCTGAATAGAATAACATAAAAGCTTTTTTACACAGTGCAGGAGGAGAGAAATGTGAGGGCTGAACACCGTGATTGTATGGAAATTGGAATTTATTCATTTGCAGAATTATATCCCGATCCTCTGACAGGGAAAACAGTCAGCGCAAAGCAGCGGATAGATGAATTGATGAAGCTGGCGAAACTGGCTGACGACGCAGGGCTTGATGTATTCGGTGTAGGCGAGCATCATCGTCTTGATTATGCGGTATCTTCGCCGCCGGCCATCTTATCAGCGATTTCACAGATCACTGAAAATATTAAGCTGACCAGTGCCACGACCGTATTATCCACCGCAGATCCCGTCCGTTTATTTGAGGATTTTGCAACGCTTGATCTGATTTCAGACGGCCGGGCGGAAATCATTGCGGGACGGGGCGCATTTTTAGACTCGTTTCCTCTTTTCGGTTATGACGTAGGCCATTATAAAGAACTGTTTGAAGAACACATTGACCTTTTTTTAAAATTAAATTCCGGGGAAGAATCGGTTACCTGGAAAGGACGTTACCGGCCGCCGCTGCGCGAGGCAGAAATTTCTCCTCGGCCTTTTTGCGGAAGCATTCCGCTATGGTTAGGTGTTTCGGGGACTCCGGAAAGCGCAGAACGAGCCGGGCGTGCAGGTGCGGGTTTGGCATTAGCTGTACTGAGCGGTGATCCGATGTCATCTAAGCCGCTTGTTGACAAATACCGGGAAGCGGCTTCTAAAGCCGGTCATCCTCCGGAAAATGTGAAGGTTGCCGTGACCGGACATATGTTCATTTCAAAAACGAATGAACAGGCAATACAAGAATTTTACCCGTATCATTCAAATTACTGGTCTCACGTTCATTCATATCACGGGATCGATGAGCCTTTAACGAAGGAAGATTTTGAGCGGGCGTCCGGAAAAGAAACAGCTTTATTTGTGGGAAGTTCACAGCAGATCATTGAAAAAATCATGCATCAATATGAGTTGTTCGGGCATCAGCGATTTCTCGCGCAAATCGATATAGGAGGTATGCCGTTTAAAAAAGCCGCGGAAAACATCGAACGATTAGCAGCGGAAGTAGCACCGGTTATCCGAAAAGAAACCCGCAAATCCAGCGAATGAAGTTCTGAGCATAAGGGGCGGGCCGGTTTTTGGCAATCGCGGATTCGACAACAGAATCGGCCCGGCTTTCTCTTTATGATTATAAAAAACAAAGGGGAAAGCGCGAACCTCATTGCTTTTTTCTATCAAGAAAAGGAAGGTCATTTCATCCTCTATCGTGAAATGTATATACCGAAAGGTTTTTATTAACAAAAGAGGGAGGATGATGCAGTAATGAAGGGTTTGGTCAAAGCTGCAGTTTTAACTGTTACTCTTGGGATTGGAGGCGCTTTCTATTCAAGTGATGCATCTGCGCACGGGTATATAAAAGAGCCCGTCAGCAGAGCGTACATGGGAGCTTTAGAGAAACAAACATTAGGCTGGACGGCCGCTGCGCAGAAATATGGCTCCGTCATTGATAATCCTCAGTCTGTAGAAGGGCCGAAAGGATTTCCGGCTGCAGGTCCGCCGGATGGAAGAATTGCGTCTGCAAATGGGGGATCGGGACAAATTGACTTCGGTTTAGACAAGCAGACTGCAGATTATTGGGTAAAACAAAACATCCGCGGCGGTTTTAACACCTTTACTTGGTACTACACGGCTCCTCATGCGACATCAAAGTGGCACTATTATATCACCAAGAAAAACTGGAATCCGAATAAACCTTTGTCAAGAGATGAATTCGAATTAATCGGAACGGTAAACCACGACGGTTCCAAGGCAGATACGAATCTGACTCATAAGATTTTTGTGCCGACTGATCGAAGCGGGTATCATGTCATTTTGGGGGTATGGGACGTTGCGGATACTTCCAATGCCTTCTATAACGTCATCGATGTAAACCTTACACAATAATCTATGAATTACTGATCGGCTGCATGTTTATCGGCCGATCTTTTTAGTTTTAATGTGTGAATGAAAAGGGGAAAAACAGCAGAGCGCCATAAACATTTCATTTATGGCGCCGTACGATCATGGAGGTGCTGCTGACATGGATGCGGAGGTAAGAGGATTCTTAATAACCGCCGAGGAAAGAAGCCCCAACGATGATTAATAAAATGAATAGCACCACGATTAACGCAAAGGAGCTACCATAACCACCTGAGAATCCCATATAATCTCACCTCCTAAAGAGGATTAATACATATTATGCCGAAATGTAAAATTTGATAGGGATGCTAGTTTACTTTTTAAAAAAAGGGTTTTAGTCTGCATATATTTTCTTCTCACATTTCTTTTAAAGGGGGGACCGTAAATGCTTCCTGTAATAGAAACGGACAGACTTATTCTTAGAGAAGTTGAAAAGAAAGATGCAAAGCAAATATTTGCTTATTTTTCAAATACAAATGTAACACGCTATTATGGTTTGGAACCTTTTGATTCAATGGAACAGGCTGAAAAAATGATTGGCTGGTTTAAAGATCAATATCATGATAAAAAGGGAATGCGATGGGGAATCGAGAGGAAAGATGCGAAGGGAATAATTGGAACTATTGGTTTTAACTCTTGGGTGCCCAAGCATAAGCGGGCGGAGGTCGGTTATGAGATTCATCCGAATTATTGGAGGAATGGCTATGCTTTTGAAGCGTTGGAGAATGTTCTTTCTTTTGGGTTTGAAAAGCTTGGGTTGCATCGTATAGGCGCTGTTGTGTTCATTGAGAATGCAGCGTCTCATCAATTACTGATAAAGGCGGGGTTTCAATCTGAAGGAATTTTGAGAAGATATATGTATCAAAACGGACTGCCCCATGATACACGTGTATATTCTATACTGAATGAGATCGTTAACGAATAAATTGAAAATTCGTCGTTTTGTCAGGTGTTCTGTGGTTTAAAAAGCCGGTGAAGACTTATGGCAGAACTTTAAAATTGATTAGAAGCCATAAAGCATTTTTTTGCTGCGCTTTCTGCAGACGGAGTTTGATTGTAAGAAACGATTCCGATAATCACTAACAAGATGATGAACACCAATATGCTCCACAACATTATTTTTAAAGACTTTGACATGGCATACCCTCACTTTGAAAGACTTTACCGGGGCTGCGTTCGGAGCCCGCACTTCAAGTATAGTCGTTATAACGGTGAAAAATGTGCAGTCCAGTTAAAAAAACTTGCGGGCGCTGCCGCAAGTTTTCTCTGAATTAAGGTCTGTGGAATTCAATATGCTGATTATCACGATCGAACCATCCTCTGAATGCCCAATTGATCCAGCCCCCGTCTCCTTTGTTATCAAAGGAACCGTCTTCGAAGACCCAGATTCCGTAAGTAATGCCGTCATAAACGGCTGATCCGTAAAATTGAACGCCGTTAAAGCGGTCTTCATATTCTTGATTTAAATTGAACACCATGACGTTGTACTTCTGTCCTGATGCGTAAAATGTTGTTTCCATGACATTTTTTACCCAGCCGGTTCGGTTTTGATCTGACTTAACCGCTTCAGTAATGCGATCTGAAATTCCGAGAACATCTACGTTTACGTTCAGCCCGCCATCAACACCTGCTGCTTTTACGTTTTGGCCTGCTGTTTGGGATAATTTACTTTCTAACGGATTTGCAACGGGTGAAACGTGAGGCGCATTCGGGTGTTCAGACTGACTGGCTGCTGAGGCACTGGCTGTGAAAGGAATTGTTAGAGATAAAGCTAAGCATGATCCGACTATTGTTCTGGCGATTTTCATGTCTATGACCTCCTGAGGAAATTTTTAAAAATTGTTGCAAATTCATGGTATCACGGAAAAATTGACCAAGCAAAGAGCAGATTTTCTCAAAAGTCATGTCATTCTATTTATGTTGTTTTCTGTAAATGAAATACTTTTAATCAGGCGAAAAGGGAAGAAAATAATAGAGTCTTTTTATGTATTGTGATAGAATGACCAGATTTTGGTTGAAAATAGCCCGGAGAAACGCCATAATAAGAAAAACACCCGGGATTTACCGGGTGTAAAAAGTGTTGATATGTCAAGTCAGCAGCATTTTTTACATTTTCTTTTATAAACAACGATGTAATCATAATCAAGATGCTTTTTATCTTGTTTCTTCTTTTTCTTTTTTTGTTTAGGCTGCTTTGGCTGGTGATCATAATGTCCGTTCATGTCCATACCCATGTCCATACTCATACTCATATTCCTCCTTTTTTCATCTGACGGTAGTATTCTATGACAGAAAGCATGGATGGCTTGGACAAATGAAACGGTATGCTGAAAAAGAGGCATCTCATTCGGTATAAAAAACAGGATCATACCCGCCCGATAGAAAAGAGAGAAGATGATCCTGATATTGAGATCCTATTTGATAACCGCAATTGCAATGCCGTACCCTTTTTCAGCGCTGTATAAGGCCGTCAGTTTCAATACCTTCCAGCCTTCCGCGGCTTTAGTCCCGATTCCGTTATGAGCCGTGATATAATCTCCCGGGCTGACCGTACTGTCGACTCGTACGTAATGCCGGCCGTTGAGTCCGACAATGTGCCATTCGTCTCTGGCCGCGCGTGCTTCATAGTCAGCTTCAAGAGCCGGACTGCAGTCCGGGTTTTGTTTCGGTACGCGTACCGTTTCTCCTGTTTCTTCGTCAGTCACATTTTCGTATATGAAACCGCCGAACTCATTTGTCAAAAAGCGGCTTTGCCATCCGAAGCTTGCGGCTCCTGAGATAAAAGCGGCTGTTTCTGAAATGACGCCGAGCATGTAATCTCCGACGTGAGCCGATTCAATTTTTTCGCCTTTCACTGTGACGATCGTCCCGGCGGGAATCGTCTGGCCGGTTACACTTTCAAAATATTCTCCGTACCCTGACAGGGAAGAGGTGACAGCTCCGGCGAACGTACCGTGGCCGCCCGCTGAATCCAGTTTCCATTTGATGGACTGATGCCCTCCGGCAACCGTGTATGGTTCTTCCAATGTAATGCTTTCTGATGACAGAATCGTTCTGGAGACTTTGCCGCCCGTAATATGGACATTGTTTGAAGCGGCGATAAATGCCCTTGAACCTTCGGAACTTGAACCTCCGGAAGAGCTGATGATCGCATTTCTGTCACCTCTGGCCGTAATATCGCCTGTTCCCGCAATAACGGCGCTTGTCGGGTTGAATGCAAAACCGGAGCTGGTCGCGAGTTGTGCGCCTCCCTTTAAATTGACGGGGATCTGCTCATAAGTCTGTCCTTTTATAGATGCGGCCGCGCTGTAACCTTCAGCTTGCACCCCGAGAATGACAGCCTGACTGTTAGGGGACGTAATTCCGACGGAACCGCCGTCTCCGATCATCGTACCGTTCATAATATTTACGTTATATTGGCCTCCGCCGATTGTGATACCTTTAGGAGAAGACTTGTATATATCAAAATTTAAAATTTTAACATAATCGGTTTTATTAGATCCGCCGGATATATTGATGTCAACCCCGGCTTGTGTAAAGCCGCGTATTTTAATGCCGTTCATCGTAATATTTTGACTGCGGTATTGAAGAGCCACGACTGGATTCCCGCCATAGTCGTATGAGGGATCACCAATAGCTGTGAATCCGTTTACATTAACGTTTTTATAGGCAGAGATGACCAGCGCCCTCGGGGTTACACCGTCATAGAGGGCATTGAATACCGGTTCAATCGCGGTGCAATCGGTTAAAGTAACATCATAAGCCGTCGTGCTTTCGGGGTCTGAGGCCTGATGATGGCCGATATGACGAATATCAAATGAACGTACATCACGATACGAAACATGACCGATAATATGAACATTTTGAGAAGCCGGCCACAGGCTGTGCGCCTTTACCTCAATCCCGCGGATATTTCCGCTCGTATAGTTATTTAAAAGCCACACATGTTTAGAGCCGTCGTCAATTTCAATGCCGTTCGAGTTTGCGCTGCCCTCAGCATGCTCTGTGCCGCGGGGGTTTCCGGAATGGCAGTTGGAAATGAAAATATATTCGCTGTAATGGGTGGTAATGCCGTCGTCTCCGGCGCCGTATGCCACACAGTTATCAATCCATATATAACGGCAGCCGTCTTTCGTCCATTCTGTTTCAGGCAAATGATCGTAAGTCGGAGATGTAATATCTATACCATGCAGACCCGCGTTAACCGTTTCAACATTCTTAATCCAGCCGTATTGCACATTAGCAAACGTTAAACAGCTGGAACACTGTCCTCCGGGGTTCCTGACTCCGCATTGACGGTCAGGATTCCAGTCTAAAGTCATGTTCTGGACAAAAATATTACGGTTTCCATTTTCGTAATCATCGTTAGTAATGACCCATTCGTATGCGGGAGTGTCCTCATGAAGCTTAAGCACGGTAATCCCTTGTCCCTCACCGGAAATAGTAGTCCATGAGGGGAGTTTTATCCCTTGAACCAAAAATTCTCCTGCGGGAACATTTACTTTGACCCGGCCGTTCCCGATCGCTTTCCGAAAGGCTTCTGTATTGTCCCGGCCGTCAGGGACCGCTCCGTAATCCTCCACATTCACTTCCCGGGTGATTTTATTCATAAGCATTTCGTATTCTGTATCAAGCCGTTCTTTTAAAAGTGAGGTGACCATTCCTTCCGCCGTCACCCGGGCATCTGCAATCTCAAGATTATCATCCGTTGCGGAATGCTTAATAAAATTCTGCATCCTTGCTTTGAGATGCTCCAATTCAGAGGGCTGTGCAGGGCGAGACTGCAATGGGGCGTTTAAAGACGGATCAGGAAAGTTTTTAAATTGAACCATTCTAAAGACACCTCTTTCTTTTGATATAAGCGCCTGAGGCAGTTGACAGAAAAGAATCGCGCGCCCTTTAAGCGCTTATTCTTCAAATTCTTTATTCAGAACGAAATTCCTTTTGAAACCGAGGCGAAATTTTAAAAAAGCTCTGTTGACAGAACGGACATATAGCTTTGCATTATTGTAATTGAAACTGTCATGTGAAAATGGAGGAAAAAACTGATAGGAGGGGCCCTCATTTTTAGGTTTATTCTCATTGACTTCGCCGTGCTTCCTCTTCGGCAGCATATACACCAAAATCAGCATTCTTATCAGTTAAATGGTATAATGGGGCACGGATTGGTCATCAATACGACTGAAATAGGGAAGCAAAAGGAGCAGCGAACATGACTTTACAAATCAAAATTAAATATTCAGATGATACGCAAACGAGAATCAGTAAAATTGAACAGGGCGATTGGATTGATCTGCGGGCAGCTGAACATATAACAATCAAAAAAGGCGAATTCAAACTTATCCCGCTTGGAGTTGCGATGGAACTGCCGGAAGGATACGAGGCCCATGTCGTTCCGCGTTCAAGTACATATAAGCATTTCGGGATCATTCAGACAAATTCAATGGGAGTCATTGATGAATCTTATAAAGGCGACAATGACTTCTGGTTTTTTCCTGCATTCGCGCTTCGGGATACCGACATTTCCAAGGGGGAGCGGATCTGCCAATTCAGAATCATGAAGAAAATGCCTGAAGTGGAGCTGATCGAAGTAGACAAGCTCGGGAACAATGACCGCGGCGGACTGGGATCAACAGGCACGAAATAAAACGAAAAAAAGACTGCTTAACAGCAGTCTTTTTTTTATGGAGACAGCAGTTACATTCAAATTTTTTCGGGGATTCTTGAATTGGGAAATCAAACAAAACTAAGGAGACGGGTTTCATTTTTATCATTTAAGCTTTCCGTCTCTTTGAACAGAAAGACTTTTTTAGGTTAAAGGATAGAGGTTGTTTTGATGTTTTTATTCTTCAAGATGAACGGAGGTTTTGTCCAACGTATATAATATTGTGACAAAAGTGTAAACAAAAGAAAGGATGATGTTATGGCAAAAAGGGTTAGAAGAGTAGACCGTAAAGCAGCCGGCAAAGAGGCAGAGCAGAAGAAACCGTCCAAAGTCACCCTGTTCTGCCGTTCGCTTCAAAGGCTGAAGCATTTGTATTGTAACATAAACATACAAATGCCATCAATAACCAAAAAAGGAATTTCAATTTTAATTTTACCGTTTTTGCTTCTGCCGTTCTTTCGGGCTGATGCCGCTTCAGATCTTTACGGCAGTTTCGAGGAATTAAAGCTGAATGAAGATCCTTCCGATTTTTCCATTTCAACGCGGGAGCATGACCCTTCTGTCCTCATATTAGCTATACACGGCGGAGGCATAGAGCCGGGGACCAGTGAGTTAGCCAGAGAAATTGCCGAAAACCGGAGTTTATATTTATTTGAAGGGTTAAAATCAGCCGGTAATGCAGCTCTGCATTTGACAAGTTCGCATTTCGATGAAACCAAGGCCGTGCAAATGGTGAAAGGGCACTCTAATGTCATTTCATTGCACGGTTACGGCAGTGATGATAAAAAGATAAAAATCGGCGGTACAGACAGAGAACGGGCCGAACTCTTGACCGATGTGCTGAAACGGCACGGGTATCCTGCCGTTCTTCTTGGCACAAATGATAAATACGCAGGCGTCAGTCCGAACAACCTTGCCAATCAATCTTCATCCGGATTGAGTATTCAAATCGAAATGAGCACCGGCTTCAGAAAATCACTATTTGACACCTTTACGCTGAAAAGCAGAGCATCCGCACAAAACGGGACCTTTTACCAATTTACAAAAACGATTTCTGATTTTATCAGTGACAATTATTAATAAGCACGCTTATTTTGTCGGCGGGGCTTTTTCTTTTGAAATTTATGAAACTTTAAGTTCTTAAGATCGTATACATAATTGACAGGATGAAAGAAAAGAGGTGGGCAAATGAAAGTGATGATCGGGTCTATCATTCTTCTTGTCATCATCGGATTCGGTTTATGGCTAATGCTTAGTCCAATCTTTAAACAAGTGGGAAGCGGAGCCAAAAAATTAAAAAAGTCATGGGAGGAAGAAGATCAGCATGAGCGAAAATAAGCGCGGAAACACAAAAAAAATTCTCGGCGGTGTGATTATAGGTGCAGCCCTTTTAATTGCGGGCGTCACAGCGTCACTATTCATTGAAAAAATACCGAACGGTTATGTCGGGGTTGTATACTCACCGAATGGCGGGGTAAAATCCGACACATTGGACCAAGGCTGGCACTTAGTCGGATTATTTAATAAAGTAACGGAATATCCGGTGCGTATGCAGACAGTGAATAATGAAAATATAAAAGTGGCAACCTCTGACGGTAAAAATATAGAAATGGATATCGCTTACAACTATGTCGTGCAGCCTGATAAAGTAGTCGATCTGTTTAACAAATTCGGGGCGGTAGACGTTGAAACGATTGAAAATACATATTTAAAAACAAGGCTGTGGGATGCGGCGCGAAAATCAATCAGCAAATACTCGGTTATTGACACATACGGGCAAAAATCTGCTGAAGCCGCGGCCGATGTTCAAAAGAGATTTGCTGATGATATGAAGAGTCTTGGATTTTTAATTGATGATCTGACGCTTGGCGTACCGAAGCCGGATAAAGCCACACAGGAAGCCATCGATGCAAGGGTGAAGTCTTCACAGGAACTAGAACGGACACAAACTGAAATTAAAATAGCCGAAGCCGAAGCGAAAAAGAAAAAAATTGAAGCGGAAGGGATCGCTGACTATAACGAAATCATTAAGAAATCAATGTCCGATGAAATGATCAAATATAAATGGATTGAAAAATGGGACGGAAAAACGCCGAAAGCGACAGGCACAGACTCACTGCTGCAGCTGCCGCTGGACGATCAGAAGCAAAAGTAAAAAGAGAAGGAGGCGATTGCCTCCTTTTTATGTTTTTTCCTGAGGGTCTTTTTCCGGCACTAATTCTTCAGACGCCTCGGTTTGATAGCTCCATAGCGTGCTATCCGTCTCTGTTGTGTCCTTATAATCTTCGGGAAGTACATATTGCTGCAAATACCGGTGAAAAAATGCCTCAAAAACAGAAATGCAAAGTGCAGAGATAACCGCTGCCGCGGCAGGAGAGACATTAAACCCGCCAATGTTCATCAGGAATATCCATAATATAATGAATGAAATTCCGAAATCAGCTGCAACGGCTGTGAAATTGCTTGTTCTCGGCAGAATCATGCAATCACCCGCAAAATAAGTGATTAAACTTAAGATCACTGTAATAAACAGAACGTTTAAAAAGGTTACTTGGTACATAAGATCCAGAACAATGTACAGTAAAGCAAGTGTGAGCGCCGTTTTAGAAGCGAAAGCAATTACGTGTTTCATTTGAACCACCTTCGTTATTTCGTTTAGTCTTCATTGTAAGCAATCCGCAAATTTTTAAACTGGTATATAGTGGTTATAAAGTAAAATGTGAATAGACATCACAGGATTCACAAGTTAAAATATGTAAAAAGGGGGATGCAAATGAAAAAATACTGGATGTGTATTGCTGTTTTTTTATTATGTTTTAGCGGAATACACTCAGCTAAAGCGGCTACCACTGAATTCGGATCAAAAACAAGCTTCACTTTGGAGGGAAACGCAAAAGAGTTTCATATTGAAAATCCGGGTGCTGTAGCTGCCGACGATTACTTTTTAGGATATAAGTTCACCATAATGAACAACTCTTCGTGCGGTTTAAGCATGAAACTCCAGCGGATGGCGCTGAACGGAAATTTTTATACATTAAGTTCTAAAAACTACAGCGGCAGCTGGTTAAACCTCAGTGCCCAGGATAAAAAATCAATTGATCCGTATCACAAATACAGGATTCTGGTTGAAAGTTCTTCAAACGTCTGTGGTCCCGTCTATATTAAAGGGTTCTACGGTGTAGAATATTATCATTTTGATTGAAAATAGATACTCGCTAAAGGCAGCGGGTTTTTTTATATCTATATTTAACTTATCGCACTATGTACTAAATATTCATATATAAATTTTTGACGTGCCCGCCCAAAGAAAAGATAAAAAAGCAAATTCATCACGCACAAATATATAAAAAGTTGAAAAATGGATGAAAAGTTTCTTGAGGGAAACATTATTAGTTGACTTCAAAAGTGTGATGTCGGATAATAAGAATGTAAGTTTTTCCTCCTTAGCAGGTTCGTTTCTTAAGCCAGGGCGAATCTGCTTTTTTTATGCAAAAAAACCCCTTACAGAGGGGTTTTTTACGATAAATGAAGTTTAATAGAATTAATGGACGGCTCTGAATACGCCGATCACTTTCCCCAAAATGCTTACGTTTTGCAGGATAATCGGCTCCATCGTCGGATTTTCCGGCTGCAGCCGCACATAATTGTCTTCTTTATAGAAGCGCTTGACCGTCGCTTCATCATCTTCGGTCATAGCTACGACGATTTCTCCGTTATTGGCCGTGTTCTGCTGTTTGACAATGACGTAATCTTTGTCAAAAATGCCGGCGTCAATCATACTTTCTCCCATGATTTCTAACATAAAGACATGTTCGCCCGGAGGAACCATCCGGTCAGGAAGCGGAAAATACTCGTCGATATTTTCAACAGCCGTAATCGGAATACCCGCCGTCACTTTCCCGATGACCGGAACGTTTACGACCTGGCTTTTCGGAATATGGACTTCTTCTTCATCCAATACCTCAATCGCCCTCGGTTTCGTAGGGTCCCGTCTGATCAGGCCTTTTGTCTCCAGCCGCGCCAAATGGCCGTGCACGGTTGAACTGGAAGCCAGTCCTACTGCTTCTCCTATCTCTCTTACAGAAGGCGGATATCCTTTCGTTTTTACCTCTTCTTTAATAAAACGCAGGATATCAAGCTGCCTTTTTGATAGCTTCGTCATATTTCGCACCTCAAAACGTCGATTTTAAGTAGATTATAGCATGATTTTCCTGACAGTACAAACATAGGTTCGAAAAAAACGATTGACAGAAACATTTGTTCGTATATACTGAAAGATATAAAAAGCGAACAAACATTCTTATCGGAGGTTGTTTACATGGCGAAAGAATCTATCATATTTGTCGGGCTGTTTACTGCGATTTTAAGTGCCGCTATTTTACTTGTTTCATGTGCGGGAAATGATCAGTCCCTCAGCCAATATGTTAAAATAAAGGTTCAGGACGGCGATACACTCTGGTCACTTGCGGATCATGTAGCAGAAAAGAAACACATTAATAAAGAAGATTTCATTGAGTGGGTGACGGAGAATAATCATCTCCAAACTGCTGATATAAAGCCCGGAGACGAACTTATTCTACCGGTTAAGAAGAAGCATCCGGCCGTATATCAGCTGGCCATTGTCAATTAGAGAGGAAAGAGAGAAATGAAGGCGCTCATTTATGCCCGCGTAAGCACAAACAAAGAACAGCAGCAAACGTCATTAAAAAGACAGGAAGAGGAGCTCAGTGAGATCGCTGCTGCAAACGGCATGGAAGTCGTGAAAGTCATTTCTGAGAAAGCCAGCGGTTACGAAATGGACCGCGACGGAGTATTTGAAATGCTTGATGAAATTAAAAAATCACATATTGACGCGATATTGGTGCAGGACGAAACGAGATTAGGAAGAGGAAACGCCAAGATTGCGCTTTTGCATTGTATTTACAGGGAGAACGTTAAAATATATACGACGGCTCATAAAGGTGAACTGGAGCTTTCCGAAGCTGATTCGATGGTACTTGAAATCGTCAGTATTGTTGAGGAATATCAGAGGAAAATTCACAATATGAAAATCCGGCGGGGAATGAAAAGAGCCGTGAAAAACGGCTACAAGCCTGAACGGAATCTGAAAAACAGACATGAAAACAGCGGAAAAGAAAAAAAAGAGGTTCCGGTTTCGGAAATTATCAGGCTGAGAGCCAACAAGCTTACCTTTGCAGAAATCGCAGCGACCTTAAGAGGATTCGGCTATGACGTGTCCAAAGCCACGGTTCACCGGCGGTTTCAGGAATATACCGCAGACACAGAAGGCAGCTGACGCGCATCAGTTGTAAAAAAGACTGCGTTTTAGTAGTATATAATCAACACGCACCAAAGGAGCTTATTATGATTTCTAAAGAAAAAATCGCAAGAATTAACGAATTGGCTCAAAAAGCTAAATCAAACACAATAACGGATGAGGAAAAAGCTGAACAGCAAAAGCTTCGCCAGGAGTATTTGAAAGGATTCCGCTCCTCAATGAAAAATACGTTAAAGAGCGTAAAAGTGATTGATCCGGAAGGCAACGATGTCACCCCTGAAAAATTAAAAAGAGAACAACAGAAAAATAATCTTCACTAAACAGAAAGAATACGGCAATACGTATTCTTTTTTCGTATATACTAATATCAGGATGTGCTTTACGACAATTTTCAACAAGTTTATCTCAAATTTAAGCTGAAAGAGTTGAGAAAAAGTCAGCATCGCTTTATGATGAAAAGGTACAACAATAAGGAAGGGGATTATAATGGATACAATTGAAAAGAAATCAGTTGCCACCATTCGTACACTATCTATAGACGCAATTGAAAAAGCGAATTCCGGACATCCGGGCATGCCGATGGGAGCCGCTCCGATGGCATACACGCTGTGGACGAAATTTATGAATGTAAATCCGCAGAATCCGGGCTGGTTTAACCGCGACCGCTTTGTTTTATCAGCAGGCCACGGTTCAATGCTTTTATACAGCATGCTGCATTTAAGCGGATATGACCTCAGCATTGAAGACTTGAAACAGTTCCGTCAATGGGGAAGCAAAACACCGGGACATCCGGAGTTCGGGCATACAGCCGGAGTAGACGCAACGACCGGGCCGCTTGGACAGGGGATTGCAATGGCAGTGGGAATGGCAATTGCAGAACGCCATCTGGCTGAGACATATAACCGTGATTCATTCAACGTAGTTGATCATTATACATACAGTATTTGCGGAGACGGCGATTTAATGGAAGGCATTTCTTCCGAAGCCGCTTCTCTTGCAGGCCATCTTGAATTAGGCCGCCTGATCGTATTATACGATTCTAATGACATTTCCTTAGACGGCGATTTAGACCGTTCTTTCTCTGAAAATGTAAAGCAGCGTTTTGAAGCAATGAACTGGGAAGTTCTTTATGTTGAGGACGGAAACAACATCGCTGAATTGACGGCTGCAATTGAAAAAGCGCGCCAGAATGATAAAAAACCGACTTTGATTGAAGTGAAAACCACGATCGGTTTCGGATCTCCAAACCGCGCGGGCACATCCGGCGTTCACGGCGCTCCGTTAGGACTAGAAGAGAGCAAGCTGACAAAAGAAGCGTATGCTTGGACGTTTGAAGAAGATTTTTATGTTCCGGAAGAAGTATACGGGCATTTCAATCAAGCTGTAAAAGAAGCCGGCTCGAAAAAAGAACAGGAATGGAATGAACTGTTCGCGGCTTATAAAGAAAAATATCCTGAGCTTGCTGAACAGCTGTCACTCGGCATGAAAGGCGAGCTTCCTAAAGACTGGGATCAGGAAGTTCCCGTTTATGAAAAAGGCAGCAGCCTTGCTTCCCGCGCATCTTCAGGTGAGGTGCTGAACGGGATCGCCAAGAAAATTCCTTTCTTTGTCGGGGGATCTGCTGACCTTGCGGGTTCAAATAAAACGACAATCAAAAATGGAGGAGACTTCACGGCCAAAGACTACGCCGGGAAAAACTTCTGGTTCGGTGTCCGTGAATTTGCGATGGGCGCTGCATTAAACGGAATGGCGCTTCACGGCGGCCTCCGCGTATTCGGCGGCACATTCTTTGTATTCTCTGATTATTTAAGACCTGCCATTCGTCTGGCATCATTGATGGGACTCCCTGTCACTTATGTATTCACGCATGACAGTATTGCCGTAGGAGAAGACGGGCCGACTCACGAACCGGTTGAGCAGCTTGCTTCTTTACGCGCACTTCCTAACCTTTCTGTGATCAGACCTGCTGACGGAAATGAAACCGCAGCTGCATGGAAGGTTGCCGTTCAAAGCCAAGATCATCCGACAGCTCTTGTATTGACACGCCAAAACCTGCTGACGATTGATCAGCAGGCTGAAGAAGCGTATGCGGGCGTGGAAAAAGGGGCTTATACCGTTTCCAAAGCAAAAACCGATTCACCGGACGCCCTTCTTTTAGCGACAGGCTCTGAAGTCGGACTTGCGATCGAAGCTCAAGCGAAACTGGCTGAAGAAAACATTCACGTATCTGTAGTCAGCATGCCGAGCTGGGACCGCTTTGAAAAACAATCGGCTGAGTACAAAAACAGCGTGCTTCCTCCGAATGTGACGAAACGTCTTGCGATCGAAATGGGTTCAAGCTTCGGATGGGGCAAATTTACCGGTCTTGAAGGAGACGTTCTCGCAATTGACCGTTTCGGTGCTTCAGCTCCGGGAGAAACAATTATGAAAGAATACGGGTTTACTGCAGAAAACGTAGTTGACCGCGTGAAAAAACTTCTAAACAAATAACGAGACAAAAGAGGATGAGTCAAATCATCCTCTTTTTCCTGTTTATGCGACAAAAATAGAAGGGGCGGCGTAACAGTAATAGACAATTCTTTCTTTTCTCCTTTTGTATAATAGAAAGCAATAACGAAGCGCTGTAAAAGGGGATGAGGAAATGGAACGTCATTACTATACGCACCTGATAAAGGATGAGTTTGCGAACCACTACTTCGGGCGGGAAACGGCTATGTTTGAGTTGTTTCGAGACTATCATTGGACAGATCTGACACCCCAGGAATATCAAATGACAGAAAAGCAAGTTCAATATATAACGGAACCGATTCCGGTGATACATATGCATCAGCGGCTCCAGCTGCATTTAAACCGAATGAGTTACAGCCGTTTGGATTCCATTTACCGGCTTACACTGCCCGGAGAAAAGGGCCGCGCCACCTTCATGATGAAAGACAGTTTAATTGAGATTGCGGCTTCGGGAGATTATGAGGCGGAAACGATTTTCTTTGAGATTCTGCGTAAAATCAGCCCCTGTTTTCTTGCAATGGATTTCAAGACACGGCGCTACGGGTGGTTAAATCCGGTCAGGGAAAGAAATTTTGTCTAAAAACGAGGAAAAAGAGATGTAAATGTTGTATAATAGCCTTTGGTTTAGTACACTTTAAACTAGACAACATGAAGGAGGAAATAAAATGACTTTATGGGTTGGCATCCTAGTGGGCGTTGTCGCATTGCTCATAGGTGTTGCACTCGGGTTTTTTATTGCTCGTAAATATATGATGAGCTATTTGAAAAAGAATCCGCCTATTAATGAACAAATGTTACGCATGATGATGATGCAAATGGGAATGAAACCTTCTCAAAAGAAAATTAATCAAATGATGAAAGCCATGAATAATCAAGCGAAATAATACGTACAGATTATGATATAGAGATACATGGTTATAAAAATAAAAAACCCGGAGAGGGTTTTTTATTTTGGCGTCATGTTTCACCCCAACTGCCGGTGTGCAGTTCTTTTTGGTATTGTATGAGAAGGTGGTCAAGCTCCTGGCTGAGTTCTATCGTAATGTTTGATGTCATTCCGTTTGTCATGACGATTTTAAGCAGCTCTGCCCGTTTTTTTTCAATTTCATTTAATAGATGCTCTCTAATCACAGGGATATATCCTTTCATACATAAATCTTTCACCTGAGTCGCTATTATTATATCCACATTTATACTGTTTTTCAAATAAGAAGGAGTATAATATCTCGATGTCAAATTAAATTATATAAGCTTTTTCTATAAAAAGTAATCCTTCTCGGGAAAGTGTTAAAAAAATGAAATGATTTTGTCATAACTCGAAGGGAGTGTGTCATCGTGAGTTTTAATTACTTTCTGACGTTTGGGGCCGGATTTCTGTCTTTCATTTCTCCATGCTGTCTGCCGTTGTACCCCGCCTTTTTATCTTACATAACTGGTGTCAGTATGGACGAGGTGAAAACAGAAAAGGTGATGCTGCAAAAGCGTGGCCTCGTGCATACACTTTGTTTTTTGCTTGGCTTCTCCGTGATTTTTATCGCATTGGGATATGGAACTTCGTTTATCGGCAGTTTTTTTACCCAATATCATGAAGCGATCCGCCAGTTTGGCGCTATCATGCTGATCCTTTTCGGGCTGATTACTGCCGGTGTGTTTCAGCCGAAATTCATGATGAAAGAGCGGCGCATTCACTTTAAGCGCCGTCCGGAGGGGTTTATCGGTTCGGTTCTGATCGGTCTTGCGTTTGCAGCCGGCTGGTCGCCGTGCAGCGGGCCTATTTTAGGAGCCGTGTTTTCGCTGGCAAATACAAATCCTTCTTCAGCAGTGCCGTATATGTTTTTATATGTTCTCGGTTTTGCGATTCCTTTTCTTATTCTTTCATTTTTTATTACCAGAATGAATTGGATTCGCAAGCATCAGCTGCTTATCATGAAAATCGGCGGCATTCTTATGATTCTGATCGGAGTTATGCTGTTTTTTAACTGGATGAGCTACATTCTGATCGTTCTGTCAAATCTTTTCGGAGGATTTACGGGTCTGTAACGGATTAATAACTTTTGAACTATTATATACCCTTTCGTTTTTGGTACAATAAGACTAGTTAATGTTAAATATGTGGAGGGGAATATGACACGAGTTTTAGTTGTAGATGACGCCAAGTTCATGAGGGTGAAAATCAGAGAGATTCTGGAATCGGCGAATTACACAGTGGCCGGGGAAGCGGCTGACGGGGAGGAAGCCCTGGCAGTATATCAAAAAATCCGTCCCGACCTGGTGACAATGGATATTACCATGCCGGTCAAAAACGGTATACAGGCGCTGCAGGATATTTTAGCTTTTGACCCGAAAGCCCGGATCATCATGTGCACCGCCATGCGGCAGCAGCGGATCGTTCTGGAAGCGATTGAATTAGGCGCTAAAGACTTTATCGTTAAACCGTTTGAAGCATCTAAAGTGCTGGAGGCCGTAGGCCGGGTAACGGGAACGTAAACGTGTTCTCTTTTCAAATTGGTTTTTTTTATGTTTTTGGAGTATAGTATATAGTATCAAACTCCGTGCAAGCAAAGGAATGATAAAGATGATGATTATAATTTCATCCGTTATTGCAGCGGCCATGGCAATTTCCGTGATGATCGTCAGGATTAAAGCCTCCGACAAGCCCGCTTCACCTAAAAAAATAATTCTCCCGCCGATTTTCATGAGTACGGGAGCGCTTATGTTCCTTTTTCCGATTTTCAGAGTGACGGGCGAAGAATTTTTGGAGGCCATTACGCTGGGCGTGATCTTCTCTATTTTTCTGATTAAAACATCTAAATTTGAGATTAAAAATAATGAAATCTATTTAAAACGGTCAAAAGCGTTTGTGTTTATCCTGATTGGTTTGCTGGTTATCAGAATCGCTATGAAATCCATTTTGAGCACGACGATTGATTACGGAGCTTTAAGCGGAATGTTTTGGATTCTGGCTTTCGGAATGATTGTCCCGTGGCGCATCGCGATGTTTATGTCTTACCGCAAACTTTCGAATGAACTGAAGACCGCTGATATTCAGATGAATTAAAACCTTTCCGTCCGCCGGAAAGGTTTTTTATTTGAGCAGGGCCTGATAAGGAGTAAGATCAATCTGTTTTTCGCGGAGATGCTTTTTTAAAAATTGATGATCACGCTTAGGAGTGGCCAGTATGTAACCCCTGATGATTAAATCACGATTTATTTGTTCCGCTTCCTCCGCTAAGGAAAGTTCACCGATTTTTCCGGCGATTTTCGCTTTGGCTACATCCCGAAAGAGCTCCGGCACGGGAGCGACCAATTCATCCAAAAACGCCTTGTCACCCGCATTCCATAAGTGCCTGCTTTTTTCAATATAATAGTCCTGCCAATCCAGTTCTGACCGGCCGTCTTCTTTCGGTAAGCGTTTTAAAAATTTTCGGAACATAAAAAATCCGCCGATAGACAGCAATCCGATCATCACGATGACCCAAAATAAAATAAACCACATAAACCAGCCTTCTAGCATTGTTCTATCTCCTCCTTACTTTAACCATATTGTAAACGAAGACAGAATAGAAGAACACATGAAAAAAAGAATAGAAAAAATGATAGATGTCCAGTCAATTCGGTTGCTAGAACATATTCTATCGTATAGTGATTCTGCTATTTGGCCATGGGAGATTCACTTTGAGGGTATATGACTGATATGACCGGACAAAAAAGCCGCTTCCATTGAGGGATGAAAGCGGCTTTTTTATGTTATAGAGGAAATTGAAAGGAAAATGAGGCAGGAGTCTCATTAGGCTCCTTGTTCATGGAGACGGTCAGAATATGGTTGGTGAAATCAGTGAAAATATGTTTGTCATTCAGATAAAAAGGAAGCACCATTTGTTTGTTTAATGTCCGTTCAAGCGTTTTAACAGAGAGCATAAACTCATTTCCCGAAAGAGTGACGGTGATCGCCTGCACCTGCTTCAGGGCCGTCAGGTCGGCTTCAATGATATACTGACGGCTTGTTTCATATAGATCGATCGGCAGCGTCTCGTCATACCAAGCATACGGGTCCTCGTAAAACTGCCGCAGCCATTCTTCCGTATCATCAAATTCTTCAGCGTTTTTTGAGTGATTCATGGAAGCATTCCTCCATATTAAAAAGCCTTGCTATAACGTATGCAGAAGCTTTAAATGGGTGAATGGCACAAAAAAACAGACACCGGGGTCTGTTTTACATATCGTGGCTTGTATTATGTTTTTGTCTTGTATGGTTGCGGTTTTTCACTTTTTTGCTTCCGCTCAGCGGTTCCGGCTGGCCGGGGTTATGGCCCTTCGGAGCATTTTTATGCATATCTTTACTCGTATTTTTATTTGTCATGTTAAAGCCTCCTTTTTAAGGTGTTCCGGCTATTGGTTTGTTTTTCTTTTTTTATTGTTCTGCCGTTCTTCTTCCGTCAGGACGAGCTGGTCATTTTCTATATAACCCGCGCCTTTGCCTTGGCTTTTCGCATCATTCATGCCGTTAATTACATGATTGGCTTTCCGTTTTACCATGATCATCACCTCAACATTAATATGGCTCTTTACAGCCCGTTGTATGAGGCGGAAAATCGGACAAAATTTACCGAAAATATTCTCATAAGACGATCTTATTGTATTTAATAAAAACATTGATATTTACTTATGTATGATTTTATACTAAGATGAAATTGTGAGAAAATTGTGATGGAATGTGAACATTCATCTAAAGAACGATCTTGATCATTGAAGGGGGATTTTGGAGAATGACAAATCAGCAAAAAGTCGCAACACAAGACGTTTTCCAAGCAAGAAAAACATTTTCTTCAAATGGGAAAACATACAACTACTATTCATTAAAAGCATTGGAAGACGCAGGGGTCGGCAATGTTTCAAAACTTCCTTATTCTATTAAGGTTCTTTTGGAATCCGTTTTGCGTCAGGTAGACGGACGCGTCATTACAAAAGAACATGTTGAAAATTTAGCAAGATGGGGTACTGCTGAATTAAAAGATATCGATGTGCCGTTTAAACCGTCACGGGTTATTCTGCAGGACTTTACCGGCGTTCCGGCCGTAGTTGACCTGGCATCTTTAAGAAAAGCCATGGCCTCTGTCGGCGGAGACCCTGATAAAATCAATCCTGAAATTCCGGTTGACCTGGTCATTGACCACTCCGTACAAGTTGACAAAGCCGGTACGGAAGATGCGTTAGCCATTAATATGGACTTAGAATTCGAAAGAAATGCAGAACGTTATAAATTTTTAAGCTGGGCAAAGAAAGCGTTTAACAATTATCAGGCCGTTCCGCCTGCAACAGGTATCGTTCACCAGGTAAACCTTGAGTTTTTGGCAAGTGTTGTCCATACGAAAGAGGAAGACGGAGAACTTGTGACCTATCCTGATACTTTGGTGGGAACTGATTCCCATACAACAATGATTAACGGAATCGGCGTCCTCGGCTGGGGTGTCGGCGGTATTGAAGCGGAAGCGGGAATGCTCGGCCAGCCTTCATATTTCCCTGTTCCTGAGGTCATCGGCGCGAAACTTGTCGGAAAATTGCCTAACGGAACGACGGCGACTGACTTGGCGCTGAAAGTCACTCAAGTGCTGCGTGAAAAAGGCGTAGTCAATAAATTTGTTGAATTCTTCGGTCCTGGTGTTGCTGAGCTTCCGCTTGCGGATCGGGCGACTATTGCCAATATGGCGCCGGAATACGGAGCGACTTGCGGATTCTTCCCGGTTGACGAGGAAGCACTTTCTTACCTGCGTCTGACCGGCCGTGAAGAAGAGCAGATCGATATTGTGGAAGCATACTGCCGCAGCAACGGTTTATTCTATACGCCTGACGCGGAAGAGCCGATTTTTACAGACGTTGTGGAAATTGATCTGTCAAAAATCGAAGCGAACCTTTCAGGCCCGAAACGTCCGCAGGATTTAATCCCGCTTTCCGTTATGCAGGAAACGTTTAAAAAACATCTTGTCAGCCCGGCCGGCAACCAAGGATTCGGAGCGGATGCTGCTGAAGAGAACAAAGAAATTTCATTTAAACTTAACAGCGGTGAAGATGCGGTTATGAAAACAGGGGCGATTGCAATCGCCGCTATTACAAGCTGTACGAATACATCAAACCCTTATGTATTAATCGGTGCCGGATTGGTAGCCAAAAAAGCGGTAGAATTAGGCTTGAAAGTGCCGAATTATGTGAAGACTTCACTTGCACCGGGGTCTAAGGTTGTTACTGGATACTTAGTCAACTCAGGTCTGCTTCCTTACATGAAGGAGCTCGGCTTTAACCTTGTGGGGTATGGCTGTACGACATGTATCGGGAACTCCGGCCCGCTTTCTCCAGAGATTGAAGAAGCGGTTGCTAAAAATGATCTCTTGATCACTTCTGTCCTGTCGGGTAACAGAAACTTTGAAGGCCGGATCCATCCGCTTGTTAAAGGAAACTACCTTGCGTCACCGCCGCTTGTTGTCGCATACGCATTGGCGGGCACTGTAAACATCAACCTGAAAACGGACCCGATCGGTGTCGGAAATAACGGACAAAATGTTTATTTCGATGACATCTGGCCGTCCATGGATGAAATCAATTCTCTCGTCAAACAGACTGTTACGCCGGAATTATTCCGCAAAGAGTATGAAACGGTATTTGACGACAACCAGCGCTGGAACGAAATCGAAACGACGGATGAAGCGCTGTATAAGTGGGACCAGGATTCCACTTACATTCAAAACCCGCCGTTCTTTGAGGAAATGTCTGTAGAGCCGGGAAAAGTTGAGCCTTTAAGAGGACTTCGCGTTGTCGGCAAATTCGGCGATTCCGTGACGACTGACCACATTTCTCCGGCTGGAGCGATCGGAAAAGACACACCGGCGGGCAAATACCTGCAGGAAAAAGGCGTTTCTCCTCGTGACTTTAACTCTTACGGCTCACGCCGCGGAAACCATGAAGTCATGATGAGAGGAACATTCGCCAATATCCGCATTAAAAACCAAATCGCACCGGGTACAGAAGGCGGCTACACAACACATTGGCCTACCGGGGAAGTGACATCTATTTATGATGCCTGCATGCGGTATAAAGAAGATAAAACGGGTCTTGTCGTCCTGGCCGGAAAAGATTACGGAATGGGCTCTTCACGTGACTGGGCTGCAAAAGGAACAAACCTGCTCGGCATCAGAACAGTTATTGCCGAAAGCTTTGAAAGAATTCACAGAAGCAACCTCGTCTTCATGGGTGTGCTGCCGCTTCAGTTCAAACAGGGTGAAAACGCGGATACACTCGGCTTAACCGGTAAGGAAGTCATCGAGGTGGATGTTGATGAATCTGTACGTCCGCGCGACTTGCTGACTGTCAGAGCAATCAGTGAAGACGGTACGGTAAAAACGTTTGAAGTCGTTGTCCGTTTTGACAGTGAAGTGGAAATTGATTACTATCGCCACGGCGGCATTTTACAAATGGTGCTTCGCGATAAAATGAAACAGTAGCAGAATGAACAAAGGAGAGAAAGCAGTCTGCTTTCTCTCTTTTTATGCGGGAGGCCTTAAGATGCTTGCGAAATGGCTGGGCGGAATGTTACTTATCGGGTTGTTAGTATATGCGGGCTGGAACATTTATTCTGTGCAAAAAAGTCCGAAAGAAGGGACAGAAGAAGGGATGAAAGCCCCTGACTTTACACTTGATACATTGTCAGGAAAAAGTATCTCCCTTTCTGATTATAAAGGAAAAAAAGTGCTTCTCAATTTCTGGGCGACGTGGTGCAAGCCGTGCCGAATGGAAATGCCCGCTATGCAGGAGCTGCAGAAAGAATATCCTGATATTGCGGTAGCAGCCGTTAATTTTACGTCTTCTGAAAAAAATATACAGGCTGTGAAATCATTTGCTGATCATTATCAGCTGACCTTTCCTATTCTGATTGACAAAAGCGGAATTAACGGGGATTTCAACGTGCTTTCTTATCCGACAACATGCATATTAGACGAAAAAGGAACCATTCAGCACATTCGCGTAGGCACGATGACAAAAAAAGAAATGAAAGAAAAACTGGATCTCAAATAGAGGTTCAGTTTTTTTATTGTGAAGGGCTTAGGTTTTGAAAAATTGGAAAAAATGAATGAAAACACGGAGGTGAGAAGATTGAAAAAAATGCGAAAACGTTCTTTTCATGAATTGGTTATGGAAAATAAACGTGAGCTGATGACCAATACGGAATATTTGAATCAGCTTGAAGAAAAGCTGGAGCAGCGGTTCAAACAAAAATAACCTTTAATTTGCAGTCATGTTTGCACCTCCTTTTGCAAAATATACTCTTAAGGAGGGATGAACATGGGCATAAACAAGAAAGACGGCCAGCCGCAATACGCTCCGAGCCACTTAGGGACAAAACCCGTTAAATATAAACGCAACAAAGGGGAAAAGTTTCATGACAAGTCAAACGGACATCCGATTGTCATGCAGACGAAAGGCGAATAACATCATCAAAGGAGAGCAGACATTATGACAAACAATGATCAAAAACCGAATCCGGATGACCGTTCCGATAACGTTGAAAAGCTGCAGGATATGGTGCAGAATACAATTGAAAATATAGAAGAAGCGAAAGAATCAATGGAATTTGCGACAGATGAGGAAAAACAGCGCATTCAAGAAAAGAATGCCAGACGCAATGAAAGCATTGAATCGTTCCGCAGTGAAATTCAGGATGAATCGGCTGCAAGAGAAAACGGCTATCAATCATAATAAAAACCAGGGAAACCTGGTTTTTTTCTCTTTCCGGCTCGTTGTGATAAAATGGGGCTAATCTGATAAAAAGGGAGCAGAGAACGTTGCATGTGTCAAAAAAAGAAATAGAAGTGCGTTATGCGGAAACAGATCAAATGGGCATCGTCTATCATGCCAATTACTTAGTCTGGATGGAGGTCGGCAGAACGGCGCTGATTAAGGAACTCGGATTCCTTTACAAGGATATGGAAGATAGAGGAGTGCTGTCCCCTGTATTGGATATCAGCATTTCTTATAAAAAGCCGCTCCGCTACGGTGAAACGGCTGTCGTACATACTTGGATTGAAGAATATAACGGATTTAAAACCGTTTACGGCTACCACATCTATAATCCGGATCAAGAACTTGCCATCAAAGCGACATCCTCTCATATATGCGTTGATAAAGAGAGCTTCAAACCGATTCAGTTTCGCAAGGCTTTTCCTGATTGGCATGCCGCTTACGAAAAGGCAAAAAAATAAGGAGCGGCTGCACTTATGGCATTTGGAATTACGCGTAAGGAACTGGAAAGATGGAAGCGGGATGTATCGGAAGGGAAAATCGCTTTTTTAACGCATTACTGGCTGGACGACCGCTTTCCGGAGGCTAAGACCGTGACGAAGGCCGGTTCAAGCGATCTCAATAAACTGATCAGATGGGGAGCGGAGTACGGGCTGAAGCCGGAGTGGATTCACCATAAAAATGAATTTCCCCACTTTGACCTGCTCGGAGAAACGCAAAGAAGCATATTAGAAAAAGAACGTCTGACTGATCACCTAAAAAGGTTCAGGCTGTAAAAAAAAGAACGCATCCGCTGCGTTCTTTTTTTTACACGTAATCAAATACCGGCTCTTCTGCCTGATCTGAATATGTGACTGACAAATCGTGATTATCAAAGTACCATAAGTCGCTTTCTTCAATAAAAAAGGTAATGCCTTCAACTTCCGTGCTGGTGCCGATGTTCATCGGCAGGTCTTTTAAAATGCCGAGAGAAAAGCCTTTCTGAACGTTGCTGCATCCCCCGTAACGGACAAAGAAACGGACATGGTCGCCTGTTTCCAGATCGAGCTCTTCTTTGTACCAATCCAGCGCGCCTTTCGTTACTTTCATGTTCATCCGGAACACTCCCTTTTTGTTTCTCATATAAAGAAATTATCTCTATTATAAACGAATATGGCATTTTGATGTCAAAATTGAAGTTTCATCAAAACCATTTGATCTTCGGTTCTGTTTTGTTTATAATCCGTTTGATGTTTGCCCTGTGTCTGTAGATAACAAACGCGGTCAAGAGCGTCACTACGATTAATAAATAAGGGTCTTTTACAAACAGACAGTAAATAATCGTATAAATCCCTGTTAACATTGAAGACAGAGAAACAAATTTCGTAAGGAATAAAAATACGAAAAATACTGCAACCATCGTAACGAATAACAGCGGAGCATAAAACAGCAGGACGCCCCCTGATGTGGCTACGGCTTTGCCTCCCTTAAACTTTGCGAACACGGGGAATACATGGCCGATCACTGCTGCCACCCCTGCGAGAAGAGGATGAATGGGGACGTGCAGTAAATATGGGAGCGCCGCGGCCAGGGTGCCTTTTAAAATATCGGCTGCGACGACGACAGATCCCGCTTTAACGCCAAGCGTGCGAAAAGCATTTGTAGCGCCCAAATTGCCGCTTCCGTGTTCTCTAATATCGATCCCTTTCGCAAGTTTGCCTACGACTAAACCTGACGGGATGCTGCCTATTGCATAGGCCAAAATAATCAATAAAGCAATCAACATCTACATTTCTCCTTTTCAATGTCCCTTCACTCTATTTTAACACGAGTTGTTACCGTCTGATGACAAGTTTTTTGAGAATTAAGCTGACAAATCGCTTTTTTTGATTCCGGCGAAGCGGTCATGTACAATATATCAAAAGGAGATGGTAAAGATGCAAAATCCTTCAAAATCAGAGATTAAAGAAATTCTGGACCGGAGCAAACGGATCGCAGTCGTCGGGCTGTCAGACCGTCCCGACCGGACTTCTTACATGGTTTCCAAAGCGATGCAGGATGAAGGGTATGAAATTATTCCCGTCAACCCAACGATTGATGAGGCGCTTGGCGTTAAAGCCGTTGCTTCATTAAAAGACGTGGAGGGACCGATTGATATCGTGAATGTGTTCAGACGCTCTGAGCAGCTTCCCGGCGTTGCTGAAGAATTTTTACAGACGGACGCTCCCGTTTTTTGGGCGCAGCAGGGTCTTGCAAATGAAGAAGCGTATCGCATGATTACAGACAAAGGACGGACGGCTGTAATGGATTTATGTAT
Organism: Bacillus sp. ZY-1-1; assembly: GCF_003047165.1. Classification (NCBI taxonomy): domain Bacteria; kingdom Bacillati; phylum Bacillota; class Bacilli; order Caryophanales; family Bacillaceae; genus Bacillus; species Bacillus sp. ZY-1-1. The sequence goes on along the minus strand of NZ_CP027061.1, from coordinate 2,062,384 downwards.
AAAAGTCGCCCGCGCTGTTATAAAATAGGAACAAAAAAGGCAAAAATCCTTGGCAAATCAGGGGTTTTTGCTTTTTTATTGAAAGAATACTCTTTGCGTATGATGATGAAACAGATACAATAAAGCATGAACAGCTTTTTTTGAAACCCCTTTATACAGGGGTTTGCAGTCTGTTTGCGATGGCCGGCATAAAGCTATATAATAGAAAGCGAACTCATGTTCTTATCTGCCGAAAAGGGCACCAAAAAGATGAAAAGCCGTTCGAATGTATGTCTTGCGGCCTAAAAAACGAGCCATTCGCTTAAATATGTTGCGAAATCAAGCATATTGGTTATAATTGTGAGTCCGAGGAGAATTGGACCGAAGCTTGCGCATACTGAAAAACAAAGACATGAAAACATTTAAAAAAGAGAATGATTAAGAGCAGGTTTTTTGAAAGGGGTTTGTACGTTTGGCTAGAAAACAGCAATTTGATTACAACGAAGATGCCATACAGGTGCTTGAAGGCCTGGAAGCCGTCAGAAAACGACCGGGAATGTACATCGGTTCGACGGACGCACGCGGCCTGCACCATCTGGTATATGAGATCGTCGACAATTCCGTCGATGAAGTTCTTGCCGGCTACGGAGATCATATTATCGTAACGATACATAAGGACAACAGCATCTCCGTTCAGGATAGAGGACGCGGAATGCCGACCGGGATGCATAAGCTCGGAAAGCCGACGCCGGAAGTTATTTTCACTGTGCTGCATGCCGGGGGGAAATTCGGACAGGGCGGCTATAAAACAAGCGGCGGTCTGCATGGTGTCGGCGCATCTGTCGTAAACGCATTATCGGAGTGGCTGACAGTTACTATTGAGCGTGACGGATATGTTTATAAACAGCGGTTTGAAAACGGCGGCAAGCCCGTGACTTCACTTGAAAAAATCGGAACGACCAAAAAAACGGGAACGCTTACCCATTTTAAACCTGATCCGTCAATGTTCAGCGCAACGGTTTATAATTTTGACACGCTGTCAGAACGTCTGCGCGAATCGGCTTTCTTGTTAAAAGGTTTGAAAATAGAATTAATTGATGAACGGAACGGCGTAAAAGAAGTATTTTATTATGAGAACGGAATTGAAGCATTTGTCGCTTATTTAAACGAGGAAAAAGACGCTTTATGCGAAGTCGTTTCCTTTGAAGGCGAGCATCATGACATTGAAGTCGATTTCGCGTTTCAGTTTAATGACGGGTATTCAGAAAATATGCTGTCATTCGTTAATAACGTCAGAACAAAGGACGGCGGCACCCACGAATCAGGAGCCAAAACGGCAATGACAAGAGCGTTTAACGAGTATGCGCGAAAGGTCGCCCTTTTAAAAGAGAAAGACAAGAACCTTGAAGGCGCCGATATCAGGGAAGGTTTGTCCGCAATCATTTCCGTCCGTATCCCGGAGGAACTGCTGCAATTTGAAGGCCAGACGAAAGGAAAGCTCGGCACAAGTGAGGCGAGATCCGCCGCAGATGCCGTCATTTCTGAGAATCTTGCTTATTTCTTGGAAGAAAACCGCGATACGGCAACCCTGCTTGTCAAAAAAGCGATTAAAGCAAGCCAGGCCCGTGAAGCGGCCCGTAAAGCGAGAGAAGAAGCGAGAAGCGGCAAAAAGCGCAAAAAATCAGAAGCGACGCTGAGCGGAAAACTCACACCGGCCGGTTCCAGAAATCCGGCGAAGAATGAATTGTATCTGGTGGAGGGAGACTCTGCTGGAGGTTCTGCAAAACAGGGAAGAGACCGGAAATTCCAAGCCGTGCTGCCCCTTCGCGGAAAGGTCATCAACACAGAGAAAGCAAAGCTAGCAGACATCTTCAAAAATGAAGAAATCAATACGATTATTCATGCGATCGGCGGCGGTGTCGGCGCAGATTTTGATATAGAGGACATCAACTATGACAAGATCATCATCATGACGGACGCGGATACCGACGGCGCGCACATTCAAGTCTTGCTGTTAACGTTTTTCTACCGCTATATGAAACCTTTAATCGAGCACGGAAAAGTTTTCATCGCCCTTCCGCCTCTTTACAAAGTGAGCAAAGGAAGCGGCAAGAAAGAGATTATTGAATATGCTTGGTCCGACGAAGAAATGGACGGCGTTTTAAAGAAAGTCGGCAAAGGATATACCATCCAGCGCTATAAAGGTCTGGGAGAAATGAACGCAGACCAGCTCTGGGAAACGACGATGAATCCCGAATCGCGAACGCTCGTCAGAGTCAAGATCGACGATGCGGCACGGGTAGAGCGCCGTGTAACGACATTAATGGGAGACAAAGTAGAACCGAGAAGAAAATGGATTGAAAAGAATGTTGCCTTCGGATTAGATGAGGAAAGCAATATTTTGGAAAATGAAAACTTGTCGGTCGCTGAGGAGGTTTAATAGTGGCACAGCCAGAATTATTTCATGATTTACCGTTAGAAGAAGTAATCGGCGACCGTTTCGGACGCTACAGTAAATATATTATTCAAGACAGGGCGCTGCCCGACGCTCGTGACGGTTTAAAGCCGGTGCAGCGGAGAATTTTATACGCCATGCACGCAGACGGAAATACATTCGATAAAAATTTCCGTAAAGCGGCAAAAACGGTCGGAAACGTTATCGGTAATTATCATCCGCACGGTGACAGCTCCGTTTATGAAGCGATGGTGCGGATGAGCCAGGATTGGAAAGTGCGGAATGTGCTGATTGAGATGCACGGCAACAACGGAAGCATTGACGGTGATCCGCCGGCTGCCATGCGTTATACGGAAGCGAGATTATCTTCTATCGCGTCAGAGCTTTTGCGTGATATTGATAAAAATACGGTTGAATTCGTTCCGAACTTTGATGACACCAGTAAAGAGCCGGTTGTTTTGCCCGCCATGTTCCCTAACTTGCTTGTTAACGGATCAACCGGGATTTCAGCGGGCTATGCGACTGATATTCCCCCTCATCATCTGGGTGAGGTCATTGATGCCGTCATTAAACGGATTGAATCTCCGGATTGCACCGTCGATGACTTGATGCAGGTGATTAAAGGGCCTGACTTTCCGACAGGAGGCATTATTCAAGGAGTCGACGGCATTCGGAAGGCTTATGAAACCGGTAAAGGCAAAATTATTATCCGCGGCAAGGCTGAAGTGGAATCCGTAAGAGGCGGACGGGAGCAGATCGTCATTACAGAAATTCCGTTTGAAGTAAACAAAGCCAATCTCGTTAAGAAAATGGACGAATACCGCATAGACAAAAAAGTCGAAGGCATTTCTGAAGTCAGGGATGAAACTGACCGCACGGGGCTTCGGGTGGTCGTTGAGTTAAAGAAAGAAGCCGATGCAAAAGGCATCCTGAATTTCTTATATAAAAACACTGATCTGCAGACAACATATAACTTTAATATGGTCGCCATACATAACCGCCGGCCGATGCTGATGAGTCTTACGGCCATCCTGGATGCGTATATTTCCCATCAGAAGGAAGTGGTGACAAACCGCTCCGTCTTTGAATTACAAAAAGCAAAAGAGCGGCATCACATCGTTGAAGGACTGATGAAGGCACTGTCCGTGTTAGATGAGGTCATAGCGGTCATCCGGGCAAGCAGCGACAAGAAAGATGCGAAACAAAACTTAATTTCTAAATTCGCATTTACGGAGCCGCAGGCCGAAGCGATCGTATCCTTGCAGCTGTATCGTCTGACAAACACGGATATTACGGCGCTAAAAGAGGAAGCGGAAGAGCTCAGTAAGAAAATTCAGGAGCTCGAAGCCATTTTAAGTCATGATAAAAAGCTGTTAAAAGTCATTACAAGCAGCCTGAAAAAATTGAAAAAGACCTATGCTGACAGCAGACGGTCTGTCATTGAAGAAAAGATTGAGGAAATTAAAATCAATCTTGAAGTCATGGTTGCCTCTGAGGACGTATATGTGACAGTCACAAAAGACGGCTATGTAAAACGAACAAGCCAGCGGTCATTTGCCGCTTCTAACGGCCAGGATTTCGGTATGAAGGATACTGACAGGCTGATTCACCAATTTGAAATGAATACAACGGATGTTCTTCTGCTCTTTACCAATAAGGGAAGCTATGTTTATTGTCCGGTTCACCAGCTTCCCGATATCAGGTGGAAAGACATGGGGCAGCACGTAACGAACATCATCACGATTGACCGTGATGAAACCATCGTGAAAGCTATACCGGTAAAAGAATTTGATCCATCTTCATATTTATTGTTCATGACGAAAAACGGTATGGTGAAGAGAACTGAAATGACGCATTACAAAGCGCAGCGTTACTCGAAAGCGCTTGTTGCCCTTAACCTTAAAGGGGATGATGAGCTGATTGATGTTCATGTCACAGACGGCGGCAGCCAGCTGTTTATCGCCACCCGCCTCGGGTACGGTTTATGGTTCGGTGAAGATGAAGTAAATGTAGTCGGTGCCCGTGCGGCCGGCGTAAAGGGCATAAATTTAAAAGACGGTGATACCGTCGTATCAGGGCAAATCCTGCATGAAACAGATTCGCTTGTCCTCGTCACACAGCGGGGAGCAATCAAACGGATGAACCTATCTGAATTCGAAAAAACATCCAGGGCGAAACGCGGTGTCGTCATGCTGCGTGAGCTTAAAAAGAACCCGCATCGGGCAGTCGGCGTATTTGCGTGCGCTTTGGCTGACATGATCACTGCGGAAACAGAAAAAGGCGAGAGAATCGAAATCGCCGTGAAGTCCTTGCGGGCGAATGACCGATACAGCAACGGCTCCTTCTTTACCGATGAAGATGAGACAGGGCCGGTAACAGATGTATGGCGTATCCCTGCATACGATGTTTAAGAGTAAAAATAAAATAAAAAACCTCCGCTCATTGAGCGGAGGTTTTACTATTTAGCTTTCATGGCTGCCGAATAAGTCAGTGATAGCGTGAATGACTTCGATTCCCTGCCATACAAATAAATTCAATGCAGTGAATGAAAACAACCCTAAAATCACCATTCGTAAGATAAACAACATGTTTAACAACCTCCTCATTTTATGTTACATAGATAGGCGATGTTGAACATGAAGTTCATCGAAATACGAGGACTGATAAAATTTAGCGATTAAAAAGCTTTTCTTTCGCTGTCTTCTCCGGGAAGCGGGGCGTCTCCTGTCTGATATCACGATCAGTGAGACAGAAGCGGCAAAAAGCGCCGTCAAGATATATGAGCCCGTCAGCGATTTTTTCTCATCATCAGCATTTTGGCCGGCCTTCATTTCGTGCATTTCCTGCTGGTCGGCTACCGCTTTAAAATGATGAGCGGTATCAAACGCATGGGGAATGGAGAGCAAATGAAAGCTTGCAATCGCTAAAAATAAAATAGAAGCTTTTAAAAACAAGATTTTTTTCAAATGTTCTCCTCCCTTCATAAGTCTGAATATTTTTATTATAATACCCTAATTTAAATGTAAAGTAAACACATTTATTAAATTTAAAAAAATATTATCCTGGTTAAGTATATACCATTCCATCCATCTTTTCATCTCTTTTTTCTTAAAGACCTATTTGTTATGATATGCACGCATTCCTTATAACGTGACAACATTTTTCAGGCTGTATGATAAAAAACGGGGCATGACAGCAAAAGATGTGATGAAGAAACCGAAACATTTTCTTAAAAAAACTTCTCAACCACTGTTGTTGTGATATAATAATACCCGTTGTGTTAAAAGATCTAACATATACAGCAAAAATGACAGTAAAAGATATGTAAAAGGGAGGTTAAACATGGAGGCTTTCATCAGTGAAATCATAAATGTTCCAAATGATTTTATTTGGAAGTATCTTGTTTATATTTTAGTCGGGATCGGATTGTACTTTACGTTCCGTTTTCGCTTTATTCAATTCCAGTACTTTTTTGAAATGTTCAGAATCGTCGGGGAGAAGCCGCAAGGAAATAAAGGAGTGTCTTCAATGCAGGCATTCTTTATCTCAGCCGCTTCTCGTGTCGGAACCGGAAACTTGACCGGCGTCGCGCTGGCGATTGCAACAGGCGGTCCCGGCGCAGTATTTTGGATGTGGATCGTAGCGATTGTCGGTATGGCTTCCAGCTTTGTGGAAAGCACCTTGGCGCAGCTGTATAAAGTGCGTTCCGGTGACGAATTCCGCGGCGGTCCGGCATATTACATGGCAAAGGGACTGGGCGCCCGCTGGCTCGGTATTTTATTCGCCGTATTGATTACCGTTTCTTTCGGACTTATCTTTAACGCGGTGCAGTCAAATACGATTTCTGTGGCGTTTGACGAAGCATTCCATGTGAATAAAACAGTTATCGCAATCATTTTAGCTGTATTAACGGCTTTCATTATATTCGGCGGTCTGAAGCGTGTTGTTTCCGTCTCGCAATTAATCGTTCCGGTTATGGCGGGAATGTATATTCTGATCGCGCTGTATGTCGTGATTGTAAATATTTCGGCGGTACCTGAGCTGCTTGTTACGATTGTGAAAAATGCGTTCGGTCTTGAGCAGATCGTCGGCGGAAGCTTAGGAAGCATCATTATTATCGGAGCGCAGCGCGGCCTGTTTTCAAACGAAGCGGGAATGGGAAGCGCGCCGAATGCCGCAGCGGCTGCACATGTGTCGCATCCGGCTAAGCAGGGATTAATTCAGACCCTCGGCGTGTTCTTTGATACGTTTATCGTTTGTACATCGACTGCTTTTATCATTTTATTGTACAGCGTTACGCCTAAAGGCGACGGCATCCAAGTGACGCAAGCCGCACTGCAGCACCATCTCGGCGGATGGGCGCCGACATTTATTGCGATTGCGATGTTTTTATTCGCATTCAGCTCAGTCGTCGGCAACTATTACTATGGTGAAACGAATATTGAATTTATTAAAACAAGCAAAACATGGCTTAATATTTACCGCGTATTCGTCGTAGTGATGGTGGTATACGGATGTTTGGCTGACTTCCAGATCGTCTGGGACATGGCAAACTTGTTTATGGGACTCTTGGCTCTCATTAACTTAGTGGCAATCTTACTGCTGAGTAATGTAGCCTACAAGATCTATAAGGATTATGCCGCTCAGCGCAAAAAAGGTCTTGATCCCGTATTCAAAGCCGAGAATACTCCGGAGCTCAAGCATATCGAAACATGGGCGGAAGAAGAAGGTACAAGCCCTGAACGTAAGACTGCTAACTGAGGAAACATGCATACAATTTTCAAAAAACCCCCTTACATTTTGTTGTGAGGGGTTTTTTATGTGAAAAACCGGGTTATTTTTACTGAAAACAGATTTTTTTGAATTTATTGTATTTTTATCTTGTATATGTAAGTGCTTTCATATAAAGTTTAACTAAATCGGTTTACCAAACCGATTTAGTCTTAAAGGAAAGGAGTATTGATGTGGCTTCTGATTATGGCATTTTTACGATCGGTGATGCGATGATCACCTTAAATCCCGCAAGCACAGGACCTTTGCGTTTTGTTACCCATTTTGAACGAAAAGCAGGAGGAGCTGAACTGAATTTTGCGATTGCATGCGCCAGATTGAACCTGCACTCAAAGTGGGTCAGCAGACTGGGGAAGGATGAGTTCGGCAGAGTGATTTATCAGTTTGCCAAAGGAGAAGGAATTGATGTGACTGACGTCTCCTTTGTTGAAGGCTTTCCTACATCTTTAAATGTCAAAGAGATCAGAAATGACGGTTCAGGCAAGACGTTTTATTATCGTTTCAATTCACCAATTCTGACTCTTGCACCGGAAGATATAACTGAGAATATGTTTGACGGCATTCACATCGTTCATCTTACCGGTGTGTTCCTCGCGCTTGATAAGAAAAATCTTGAAATTGCTGAAAGGGTGCTTTCTATCGCCAAAGCAAGAAAGATTCCCGTATCTTTTGATCCGAATATCAGGCTGAAGCTGTGGACGATTGAGGAGGCACGTGCGGCATTTCATCAAATCTTTCCGCATACTGATATTCTTCTGGCGGGCCGGGACGAAATGAAACAGCTGACAGGTATAGGAGAAAATGAAGCATTAGCCCGGTTTGCAGAGAGCTATTCAATCAGTCAGCTTGTCATAAAAGACGGTGAAGCGGGTTCTGCGCTGTATCATGATCATAAGTGGGTTCACAAAGAGGCTTTCCCGGTTGCGCCTGTCGACACGGTAGGAGCGGGTGACGGCTTTAATGCCGGCTACCTGTACGGTTATCTACATGGTTTTGAACCGGAAAAACGTCTGGAGTTTGCAAATGCAGTCGGTGCGCTCGTCACCACAGTTTCCGGTGACAATGAAGGGCTTCCCTGCCTAGAAGAGGTTCTGTCATTTGTAAACAAAGAGACTGTGATTGAACGGTAGCAAGCACAACTTAAAAAGCGGGTGAAAAAATGAAAGCGGTTCAAGTACGGAAAGCATTTGATCTGATGGTGACGGAATGTGAGAAACCGTCTGTTGTCCACGCGGATGATGTTCTTGTCAAGGTGAAGCGGGTCGGAATTTGCGGATCAGATTTGCATATTTATCATGGGACAAATCCGTTAGCGTCCCTGCCGAGAGTAATCGGACATGAAGTCACAGGGGAAGTCGCAAAGACCGGTTCTCATGTCCGGCGTTTCAAGCCGGGTGACCGGGTAGTGATTGAACCGATATCTTATTGCGGAACATGCTATGCCTGCCGGAAAGGACGTCCGAACGTCTGCAAAGCGCTTTCGGTGTTCGGCGTTCATGAAGATGGCGGGATGCGGGAATATATCGTGCTTCCGGAAAAGCAGCTGTATGCTGTTTCGCCCGATCTGCCCTGGGAGGAAGCGGTCATGGCAGAACCATATACGATCGGCGCCCAGGCCGTTTGGAGAGGCCGTGTCGAGAAGGAAGATACCGTTTTGATTCAAGGAGCGGGGCCGATCGGAATCTGCATATTAAAAATGGCAAAGTTCAAAGGCGCTTCCGTCATGATAACCGACTTGAATGATGAACGCTTGGCCTTCGCTGAAAAAAACGGTGCGGATGTTACCGTCAACGCGCAAAAAGAAGATCCCGTTTTGCGGGTGAACGAATGGACAAAAAATGAAGGCGCTAATGTCGTCATTGATGCCGTCTGTCTCCCCTCAACGTTTGAAACGTCAATTGACGCAGTGTCTCCGGCCGGTCATGTGGTTGTGCTTGGTTTTGATGAGAGGACTGCCGGCATTTCTCAGCTTCCGATCACAAAAAAGGAAGTCACGATCACCGGTTCAAGATTGCAGACGAATCAGTTTCCGTACATTACAGACTTACTGAATAAAGGCCTGTTAACGCACGGCGGTCTTATTACACATACATTTTCAGCAGATGACGTCCATCGAGCATTTCAGTTGATCGAACAGCACCCGGGCAAGGTGGGAAAAGCAATCATTACGTTTGATTAAAGGAGGAGCGAGAATGCTGCCTAAGTACGCCATTTACGAAAAACTTCTGCATGCACAAGTGGTGGCTGTCATAAGGGGACAAAACAGCCAAGAGGCGCTTGAAGTTTCAAAAGCGGCCATTTCAGGAGGTATCAGCGCCATTGAGCTTACATACACAACTCCTGAAGTGGAAGATGTCTTTAAGGAACTCCGGCATCAAGATATTCTTCTTGGAGCCGGTTCTGTAATGGATACCGAAACAGCGAGACACGCCATTTTATCAGGCGCCTCATTTATCGTCAGCTCTCATTTTGTAAAAGAGATAGCATCTCTATGCAACCAGTACAGCGTACCGTATCTTCCGGGATGCATGAGCGTGTCTGATATGGCTTTGGCGCTCGAAGCCGGATGTGATGTGGTAAAGCTGTTCCCCGCTAATTCGTTTAATCCCTCATTTATCAAGTCGGTCAACGGCCCTCTGCCGAATGTCCGCATTATGCCGACCGGGGGTATCTCATTAAACAGCATGAATGACTGGCTTTCTGCCGGAGCGGTCGCGGTCGGAGTGGGAAGCGACTTGACAAAAGCATATCAAAAGGGCGGCTATGAAGCTGCCGTATCCCTCAGCAAAGAATACGTCTGCCGAAAAAACGAATATACGGGGGTGTAACATGAATATCACGTTTCGCTGGTACGGCCAAGGTAATGATACGGTGACGCTTGAACATGTCAGACAAATTCCCGGGGTCAAAGGCATCGTCTGGGCTCTTCACCAGAAGCCCGCGGGCGAAGTATGGGAAAAGGAGGACATTGAAGCCGAAGTCAGATTCATTCAATCCTATGGGTTTCATGCAGAGGTCGTGGAAAGCGTGAATGTTCATGAAGCCATTAAACTCGGCCATGAAGAACGCGGACAATATATTGAGCACTATAAACAGACCATTCGCAATCTGTCCGAATTCGGCGTGAAAGTCATCTGTTACAATTTCATGCCGATTTTTGACTGGACGCGTACTGATATGTTCCGCGCACTGGAGGATGGGTCAACTGCTTTGTTTTTTGAAAAAGCGAAAGTGGAAAGTCTCCCTCCGGAGGAACTGATCCGCACGGTTGAAGAATCTTCTGATTTGACGCTTCCCGGGTGGGAGCCGGAGAAAATGGCCCGGATCAAGGAACTGTTTGAAGCCTATCAAACGGTCGGTGAAAAACAGCTTTGGGCCAATCTAGAATTCTTTTTACATGAAATCCTTCCTGTAGCGGAGGAACACGGCATTCAAATGGCCATTCATCCGGATGATCCGCCTTGGTCAATTTTTGGCCTGCCCCGTATTATCACCGGTGAGAAAAGTTATGAAAAGCTGCGAGAGATTTCAGATTCACCCGCCAACTGTATTACGTTGTGCACGGGTTCGATGGGAGCGGATCCCGCCAATGATATGGTGAAGATCGCCAAACACTGTGCGGGAGCTGCGCCGTTTGCCCATATACGAAATGTGAAAATCTGCGATAACGGTGATTTTACGGAAACTTCGCATCTTACCAGTGATGGGTCCATTGATATTACCGGTGTGGTAAAAGAATTGCACGGCCAAGGCTACAAAGGATATGTACGGCCTGATCACGGCCGTCATATCTGGGGCGAACAATGCCGGCCGGGCTATGGTTTATATGATCGTGCCTTAGGAATTATGTACTTGAGCGGACTGTGGGATGCGTTCTCGTCTCATGAGAAAGAGGTGAAGAGATGAGACCGATTCATGAACGTTTATCAGGAAGAACCGCTGTCATAACAGGCGGGAGCGGTGTTCTCTGTTCAGCAATGGCAAAGGAGCTTTCACGGCAGGGGATGAAAATTGCGATCGTCAGCCGGAATGCTGATAAAGCAGAGCGTGCGGCGGGCGAGATTGCTGACGCTGGAGGAACCGCGGTTTCTGTACCGGCTGATGTTTCAGCCCGTGATTCGCTCGAAAAGGCAAAAGACGAGATTATCAGCCGGTTCGGTTCTGTCAATCTTTTAATTAACGGAGCCGGGGGAAACCACGCTGATGCGATCACTGCCAATGAGACGTATGAAGAGGATGAGCAGAGCCCATCATTTTTTGATATGGACGAAACGGGATTTTCCAGCGTATTTTCAAGCAACTTTACCGGTGCATTTCTGGCATCGCAAGTGTTTGGAAAAGACCTTTTGAAGGCGGAATGTCCCGCGATTATTAATATTTCTTCTATGAGTGCGTATACACCGATGACAAAGGTGCCTGCCTACAGCGCGGCTAAGGCGGCGGTTCAGAATTTTACGATGTGGATGGCTGTTCATTTCGCAAAAAAAGGGCTGCGGGTGAATGCCATCGCTCCGGGTTTCTTTTTGACTGCGCAAAACCGTGAGTTGTTATTACAGGAAGATGGAAGTCTGACAGACCGATCCAATAAGATTATGGCACATACACCGATGAAACGTTTCGGGAAACCGGAAGACCTTCTGGGAACGCTCCTGTGGCTTTCGGATGATTCATGCTCAGGCTTTATCACCGGGGTCACCGTTCCCGTCGACGGAGGTTTTATGGCTTATTCGGGAGTGTGACAGAATCCAGTTCCCTGTCAGATTGTAAACTATTTACTTCTGACTTATACTAGTGAAAAATGAAGACAGACGGGGATGAGTCTATGAAAACCATTACAATTTCTGATGTGGCGAAATATGCAAACGTATCTAAAAGCACCGTATCTCAATTTTTAAATCAGCGCTATGACTATATGAGCGAGAAAACGAAACAAAAAATAGAAGCGGCCATTCATGAGCTGAACTATCAGCCGAATTTCGTCGCCCGCAGCTTAAAACAGAAATCAACATTTACGGTAGGTGTGGTGGTGGCTAATATTCTTCACACCTTTTCCACTCAGGTCATCAGGGCGGTGGAAGACTATTTTCATGAACAAGGATTTCATATTATTGTCTGCAATGCGGATGATGAACCGGAAAAAGAAAAGAAATATATTGAAATGCTCAGGGCCAAGCAGGTGGACGGAATTATTATTTTTCCGACGGGCGAAAATCTCTCCTTATATGAAAAGATGAAACGCGATACGTTTCCGGTCGTGTTTATGGACAGAACCATTGAAGAACTCGGGATTCCGACAGTGATGCTTGATAACCATCATGCAGCCGGTCTTGCCGTTGACCGGTTTATCGAGAGCGGCATTAAGAGAATCGCGATTATTACGACGTCCATTATTCGGGAAATCAGTCCGAGGGTAGAACGGATTGAAGGGTATAAAAAGGCGCTTGACCGCCACGGAATGATGGTGCGGAACGAATATATCAAAACAGCCGATGCGGCTGATATTTCTAATGTTTTGTCAGAGCTGTTCTCACTTCAGGAGCCTCCGAAAGCGATATTGGCGGCAAACGATATCGTTCTTGTTGAGGTGCTGAAGTATATGAAGGAGCATGATATGACAATCCCGGATAAGGCAGCCGTCATCGGAATTGATGAAGTTCCTTTTGCAGGTTTTTTTACTCCTCCGATTACGACGATCGTCCAGCCTGCGGCAGAAATGGCGCGAAAAGCGGGAAGCCTTCTTCTTTGCCAGATACAAGAAAAAGATAGCGTTGAAAAACGGATTCACCGCTATAAACCGGCGCTTCTTCCAAGGCAATCCGGATAACCGGTTTCATTACATAAACCGGTTTACTCCGGCTATAAACCGGCGCTTCTTCCAAGGCAATCCGGATAACCGGTTTCATTACATAAACCGGTTTACTCCGGCAATTTAAATTATGAAATAAGAGGGAGGGATTTTATGTTCTCAAAGGATAGATTCCCTATTATTCTTCTTTTATTTTCAGCCGGGGTGATTAACTATTTAGACCGTTCAGCGCTGTCTATTGCGGCGCCGTTCATACAGCAGGATCTCACATTGTCTGCAACCCAAATGGGGCTGATTTTCAGCAGTTTTTCTGTCGGATACGCTGTGTGTAACTTCCTTGGCGGTGTTGCATCTGACCGGTACGGGGCTAAATTGACATTGTGTACGGCGATGATCGTTTGGTCTCTTTTCAGCGGGGCGGTTGCGCTTGCTTTCGGATTTGTAAGTCTTTTGATTATCCGTGTTTTATTCGGTATGGGCGAGGGGCCGCTGTCGGCTGCCATAAGCAAAATGGTCAACAATTGGTTTCCTCCGTCTCAGCGCGCCACGGTCATCGGCCTGACAAACAGCGGCACGCCGCTCGGCGGAGCGATTTCCGGCCCGATTGTCGGGATGATTGCTGTGGCATTCAGCTGGAAGGTTTCCTTTGTCCTGATCATGATCGTCGGTTTAGTCTGGGCGTTTATCTGGTTTAAATTTGTCAAAGAACGGCCGGCACAGACGGAAGACACCCCGGCAATGAAAGCGGCGGTTCAATCGCATGAGCAGCATATCCCGATGACCTTTTATTTAAAACAAAAAACGGTTCTCTTCACGGCTTTTGCCTTTTTCGCCTACAATTACATCTTATTTTTCTTCTTAACATGGTTTCCGAGCTATCTGGTGAAAGAACGCGGATTAAGTATTGAATTTATGAGCGTGGTGACTGTTATTCCCTGGATTCTTGGATTTATCGGTTTGGCGGCAGGCGGAATGATTTCTGATTATGTATACAAAAAAACCGCCGGAAAAGGGGTTTTGTTCTCACGGAAAGTCATTCTTGTCACTTGCCTGTTCGCTTCCGCTGTACTGATCGGATTTGCCGGACTTGTTACCACTGCCGTAAGTGCCGTTATTCTCGTTGCTTTATCAGTCTTCTTTTTATATATAACGGGCTCTATCTATTGGGCGGTGATTCACGATGTGGTTGATCAAAGGAATGTCGGGTCAGTCGGCGGCTTTATGCATTTTCTTGCAAACACGGCCGGTATTATCGGGCCTGCTTTAACCGGCTTTATCGCGGATAAAAGCGGATCATTCTCGGGGGCGTTTTTGCTTGCAGGCGGATTAGCTGTTTTGGCCTCGGCTGCGGTAATCCGTTTTGTGCGTCCGATTATCATTCAAACAGTTTCTGAAGATAAAAAAGACACGATACCTTATTCATAAGTCATCAAAGCCACTGAGGCTGTCCTGCTGATAACGGGATGGCCTTTTCGTTCTCCCGCTTGATCTGTTCCTATGATAATATAGGAATTGTTTACAAAAGAAGGGAAGAGGAGGGAGCATGAAACAGAAGCCGATATATGTCGAAATCAATATTGCATCTGATATAGAAACGCTTTGGGAATATACGCAAAACCCGCATCTTCATAAAGAATGGGATCTGCGTTTTTCTGACATTACATATCTTCATAGGCTGCCAGATGAACCGCAGAGATTTCTATATGAAACACGAATCGGTTTTGGGCTGAAGGTATCCGGCACGGGCGAATCAATAGGTGACATAAGGCCTCGCTTGTCAGAAAGAGTGTCTTCGCTCGCTTTTGCCTCTGATCATCCGCTGTCACTTATAAAAGAAGGCAGGGGCTACTGGAAGTATATAGAGCGGGATAACGGACAAACCTCATTTTTGACTCAATATCAATATGAAACGGCCCGCGGTCTGCCGGGAAGTTGGATAGACCGGTTTTTATTTCGTCCTCTGCTAAGCTGGGCTACCGCATGGAGCTTTGATGCGTTGCGGCTTTGGATAGAACAAAACAGACATCCGAAGATATCGGTCCGTTTCGGATTTGTCTATGTCTGTATGTGCCTCGTATTCAGTCTGTATTGGTTTTTTCAAGGCTTTCATGATGGCTGTGCCGATGCAGAGATCGTGAGGGGAACGCTGGAGACAGGGTTAGGGGTATTATGGCTGCTTCCCATGCGGAGAAAGTGGCTGATTCACGCCGGGCAGTCAGTCTTCTTTTGTGTAACGGCACTGTTATATTCCGGCGGCGGATTCTTGATTTCATTAGGAGTCCTTACGATAGCCGGCATGATTCTTAAGCTCAAGCTGCCGAGCGCCTGGCATACAAAACGAAAGAGAGAAGTGAAATGACGGATTCAATGTATGAAAAAACGATTACTCATTATCAATCACTGCACCCGATGCTGCAGAAACGGTACAGATTTGACGGATCACGCACGTTTTGCGGAGAAGGCGTTATGTCAGAAATAAAGGGAGGTTCTTTTCTTGTCAGAATGCTTTTAAAGACCGGTGTTTTTTTCAGATGTTTTTTCTCAGAGAGGGGAAACGATATCCCTTTTACTATCGAAAACAAAAACAGGCAAAATGGCGTGGAATGGAATCGTACCTTTTTCTTTAAAGGCAAAACGCGTTTTTTTGATGCGGTCATGGAATATGATGAGCGGGAAAACAGAATTCTTGATTACTTCGGCAAACCTCACATCCTACTGTCTGAACTGCATTTAGAAGCGTCTTCAGACGGAGGGCTTATTATTACATCCGGAAGGCAGTGGCTCCTGATAGGCGGAAAGAAAATCCCGCTTCCGGCATGGCTGTGCGGGAATTCAACCGTTTATGAGGCTTATGATGAGGAAATGAATTGCTTCAGCATAAAGGTTCATGTGAAAAACCGGATACTCGGCACGCTTTTCTCTTACCGGGGGACTTTCCGGGAAACAGAGGGAGAAACATGCTGAAGCGTCATCTCATGGTAAGCGTTGTTTGCTTTTTGGGATTTGCGGCGGCTGAAGCTCCGCATATATCAGCGGCTGAGACGTTTGTTTTATTTTCCGTGCTTTTTTTCGTTCCCGCTGTATTCTGCTTTGCTTTTCGGCCGTCAAAGACCTTAGAGAATGTGTGGTTACGGAGTTATCCTGTTGCCGCTATATGTGCGGCGCTTGCGCTTGTCACAGGCTTCAGCTTTTTTGCCTTTGTGTGGTTCATTTATACGCTTGGACTGGCACTGTATGCTGTCCGCCGGCTGATGAAAACAAATATTCACAGAACAGAAGAGATGTCAGTTATGGCGGGTTTCATTTATTTGGCCGGGGGCGGATTCTGGTTCTTCGCATATGTCCTTGAGATTCCCGTCCTGAATTTCGGCCCGCTTATCGTTCTGCTGACGGCGGTGCACTTTCACTATTCCGCTTTTCTCATTCCGATCTTTAACGGATTGCTCGGCAGGATCATACGGGAGAAACGCGGACTTTACCGGTGGAGCACGGTCATTATTTTGATTTCGCCGGTCCTAATTGCCTTGGGGATTACATTTTCAAAGACACTTGATGTGATTGCTGTCGCTCTGTATCTTGCGGGTCTGTATGTAAATGCATATCTCGTCTTTAAGGCGCCGTTTGTTACGAAAACAGGCAGGATCTTGATCAGGAGTTCTTCGGCTGTGTTAATGATCACAATTGCTTTTTCTTTGATATATTCGTACGGTGTCTACCGCGCGGAGGCAACGCTCACGATCAGCCAGATGATTTGGATTCATGGGGCCGTCAATGCATTCGGCGTTATCCTGCCGGCTTTGGCGGGGTGGAGAATAGAAAATCCTAGACCGTTCGATGAGAACAGTGAAAAAACGTTCAGCAGAATTTACGGGAAGGGAACGATAGGCAAAGATTTTTTGACTGACATTCATGCAGCAAATGACATCCATTATACCGGCCTTCAGGATCAGCTGAGAGAACTGCATTCTGAAGACTTTTCAACTGAAAAGCTGGCGCCGGCCGTTATTTCCTTTTATGAAGAGACAATTGATTATGACATCATGGCGAAAGTGACGTGGAGCGGTTGGTTTCGTCCGTTCGCGCGCGTGTACGAGCCGTTCAGCAGAAGAGCGGGGCAGATTCATCTGTCCATGAATCCGGATTGGTATATCATGCACAGTGATATTATAGGAGTTGACTCTGATAAAGACGGCAGAAAAAATGTCCGTGCGTGGATCAGAACAAATGAAAAGCAGGAAACCGTTTTTACTGCGCTGTATTCAGCGTACAGGGCAAAAGGGGAAGGATACATGAATATCTCTCTTCCGCTGCCGTACGGCCAAATGACGGGCATTTTAAAACCTTATGAGCGTAAGCAGAATCTTGTTTTGACAAGCAGACGGCGAAAAAGCGGAGCGGGTGATGAAGGGATTTATCTGCAGACGAAATGGGGGACGTGTCATCTTCCGCTGGCAGAGACATTTCTTATTTCAGCCCAGAGCGAAACAAGCCTGAAGGCCGTTCATCATATGTGGCTGTTCGGACTGAAATTTTTAACTGTGCATTATCGGATCACTCATGCTTCCGCAGGTAACCGAAGCAAATAACAAGCTGCAGAGCCGTCTGTTCATCAGGCGGCTTTTTCTCATCTACATGGGTTATATTCACCATTTTATTTGCGAGCTATTTTGCGGCGGATGACACGAAAGGAGTCATGCGCTGGATCTCATTTATTCTCGTGTTAGCTCAGCTGTCCGGGATGACATGAGCGGTTATGTTGTCAGTGAATGAGGATGGGACGCAGCCTCGGTCTTGCCAGTCTTTGCCTGTCTTTCATGATTCGCGAAATGAAAACGACCGCAAAGATACCTGTTACATTGAGCGGTATGGTGAAGGCAGCCGGGCATATGTCCTTGCTGAAAATCTCGTTTTTATCCATTTTAGCCCATGACATGATTTTTACGAAAATGTTTGGCTTCACAACGGCATATGCGCTGCGTATAGGTGTCAGTGAGAAAGAAATCAGCTTGTTGTCTTTTCGTTTATGACTCCCCACGCACTGGCTCCGCTAGTGATAGGAACGTTAGTTCGCAGGTGCGGAAACTGGGTAACATTAAAGCTGTTTTATTTACTCGCAGCCGTTTTTATTTTTATCATTCCTTTTACCATCAGCCCGATGGCGCTTTATGTGGTTCAGATTTTAATAGGTTTTTCACTCGGCATTATCTTTTCTTTGCTGCTTGGAATGTCGATTGAGTCTGTTCCGGCAGACATGAGAGCAACATCGATGGGGGCGTACCAGGCGCTTTATGCACTCGGTATTTTTGGAGGACCTTTGGTCGAGGGATTTTTTAACGATTGGCTGGGGCTCAGGGCCGGATTTTATTTCGCGGCAGTGCTCGGGCTGGCGGCTGTCATACTTGCTCAGCTCATATGTGAGGAGCCGATGCGAAAAAATCGTCGGAGTATTACCAGACATGATTTTATTTTTGTGTACGCTTTCAAAAAAGAAGAGATCTTATTCGGATAAAATTCATCACAATATATGTATTTTTAGTGAAAATAAGTATCTTATCTACAAAATATGACAAATTCCCTTTGTACAAGATGGTAAAATCAGATTACCTGCTAAGTGAGAAAGCAGCAGGCAATAAATCACAAGGGGGCAATATTAATGTTAAAAAGTAAAATTAAAAAAATAGCCGGTGCGGCTGTAATTGCTGGAGCATTATTGGTTTCTGTGTCGCCAGCAAAAGCAGAAACTCTTCCGGGATTGATCTGGGTCATGGACAAATATACTGACGCTTTTAAATTCGACATGTTTATTAAAAACGGAAATGAAAAATGGGTTTATGTTTACACAAGATTATCCGATGGCAAAGTTGATGTGGAAGAAGTAAAGTGTGAAACGATTTATAAAGATCGATGCTATGTAAAGCAGTAAGAAATAAATACAAATCGTAATACATCCTATTTTTTAATTCCGTCTCATCAACTAAGTATACTTAAGATAACGAGACGGAATTTTCATTAAAGATTTAACTTCCTAGAATATATATTATGTAAACTAGAAATTGTGAAGAGAATATAAAAGTGGATCCATATATTCTAACAGCTTCCCCTTTTAGTAAGGTAATATTAAAAAACCTCTACGTCCTTAATAAATTAAATTGGTTATAAAGGTTTTTCAGTTTGAGTATTTTCATCTGTTATGTCACTTGTTGCTGGTCTTCTTGATCAAGTCCACGCCATCGTATGCCAGACTTTCCACACTTGCAGCTTTCTGCAGGATGTAATGATCAAAAAAGTTCTTCGTATAGTCTGTAACAAGATTTCGCATCTCCGTGGCATTCCGTTCGCCTCTAAGTTCCTCATTCACACTGGTAAACACGATGTCGCAGTAATCTAAATGCGCAGCACGATCAACAGAGAAATAATAGGTATCCATGCTATTGTCAGCGCCAATGATCGCATTCATGTTATAGTTCGGTTCACAAAACAGCAGCAAAAAGGGTTTCTTAAGGTCGCTGCCCTGAAGGCCGAACGCTCCGCTATCCAAGCCAACGCCAGCATCTCCGGATCTTCGAAAACGCCAAAATGGCATCAGAAAAATCCTTTGATACATTAAAACAGGCGCCCATCTTTACGCTTATACATCGTGCTATTCTGATGGCCGATGCTTACCACCACATATCCCACGCTTGCCAAGTCTGTACAGATCACTGTGCCCCATTCTGAAGAACCGCCCCCGCCGCAAACATAGAATAACACCGGATAACGCTTTCTTTCCCGGAGAGAGCAAGGTCGTCGTAACATTGGGTCTTGATATCTATAGAGTAAGCATCCTTCAACGCAGTGAGAAGCGGCTGCTCATCAAGCATTTCGCAGACTTCAGGAAACATGTACGTTGATGTAGTCTTCCCTTCGCTGCTGTCGGACGGATAGTACACAAACGCAGTCAGTTCTCTTTTTGTATGATCTGATGCCGTGTACTCAAAATCCAGTTGGGTGCGGCCGACAGTATAGCCGCCAATCGGCTCTGGAAATGCATCATACCTTTTCATTCTCTTGTTCCCCCTTAAGTAATAAAAGTGGCGGGTGTGAAATACATACATTGCGCTTTAAACACTTTTCAAAACTGTAAAACGATTACATTATATGTTGAGTGAATCATATCTACTCCTTCACGTAAACCTCCATGTATTGCTGTTTAAGATAATAAAAGCGGACATCGTTGCTGATGTCCGCCTAAAGCTTAACTAATTGGGTTCTGTTCCCCAAATCAGTTTTCCTTGATGATATAATGTAATTTTTTTCGTTGTTTTAAACGTATTTGATTGAAAAAAGGAATAATCACCGCTTTGTGCATAACTACTCCAGTCATCATTGTGAAGACGAAGCTGAATATTCCCTGTGCTTGCTCCCGGTGACAGCGTTCCTGTTTTAAAACCCAGTTCCAGATAGGTATCTGCACCTTGCTTAGGTTTATGCAGCGTCACAAATTTGTGGGTCAGATTGCCGCATCCAATCTGCGCGTAGTCACAGTCAAAGTTTTGGCCTTTGTTTTTCGCGTTATACCAGTAACGGGCAGTGACATCTTTTAAATCAACCGTCGCATTGCCGTTATTTTTTATGTGAAGCTGCGGGCGGATTTGGTTGCTATTCACACCCCCATCCCCTGCTTTGTATTGTACAGAAATGCCGTTTTCCTGTGCGGGGTTATCTTGTGCTGGCGTTTCAGGGCGTTCTTTCGTTGAATCTTTGTTGCCGAGAATGTTTTCTCTTACGAATGTTCCTGAAGCAGTTAAATTTGTAAGCGGCCAGCCGCCTGTTTTAGATGCTCCCGGCTTTAACGCTGAGGATGATTCCTGCTTATCAGAAAGATTCCAGTTCACCCAGCTGATGTTCTTGCTGTCGAGATAATTCAGCCATTCCCGCGACTGGTCAAGGAATACACCGCCATTTCCAGACGCGTCGCTTGTTCCCCATTCCGTCACGAAAATAGGCGCTCCTTTACTGAGTGCATAGTTTGCTTTATCCCGTAAAGATTGGCCGTGTGTGCCGGCATAAAAATGAAGCGCGTACATGACGTTTGCATCTTTTAGCTGATCATCGGCTGCATCATTCACATCTTGGCTCCATGTACCGGTTCCGACAATGATGATGTTGTCTGGATCATTTTTGCGGATAACGGAAATCACTTCTTCCGCATACGGTTTAATATCACGCTTCCAGTTCACATCACCGTTTGGTTCGTTTGCAATTTCATAAATGACGTTTGGCGTGTTTCCGTAAAGACTTGACATTTCCTTAAAAAAATCTTTTGCCTTCTCTTTATTTTGGTTTGGGTTGCCGTCATTTAAGATATGCCAGTCAATGATGACATATATCCCAAGTTCTTTTGCCGCTTCAACCGCTTCTTTTACTTTATTTTTCACGGACGGATTATCAATATAACCGCCGTCTGCCGTATACATCGCCGCGCGGAAAACGGTTATGCCCCAATCGTCTCTCAGCCATTTTAAGCTGTCTTTATTGACAAAATCGCCATACCATTGCAATCCATGTGAACTGATCCCTTTCAATTGTACCGCTTTGCCGTCCCGGTTTACGAGCTGTGTTCCTTTTATGCTAAGCTGCCCATTCTTGGCTACTGGCGTTTTTGTCCCTGCTGCAGATGCCGGCGAAGCCTGCAAGCCGCCCATTGTCAATACCGTAATCAATAAACACGTAATAAAAATAGAAATTGACCGTTTCATATCTGATCTTTTCCTCCTTCTCATCATTTTGGCTCTCCACTTCTTATGAGCACGAACTCATTGTAAAAATCTTTCTCATGATTGTCTATCAACCTAATTTCTTGTTTTTAGAAGGTGTAAAAGCCTGTGAATGTGCTCTTTCTCTATTGAATTAGTTGCACCTGACACATATAGAACAAAGAAAACTGGACTGAACCGGGACTTTACACGTCATTTTTCAATCGAGTCGAAAAATTAAATGTATTTCTGACGTAGACGCGCTAAATGTGATGAGTCTCAATATGGCATTGAATCTTATGATTGTAATAAGACGAGCCCTTGCCCGTCCTTGTTAATTTAAGGTTGATGTAAGGTTCGGATTAATACGGGTTAAGGTTGGAGTTGTACAATAAGATTGTACTTCAGTGTGGGATTCAGCCAGAAGAATTCCCCCTTCAATAAATCATAGAGGTGAAAAGGTTTGAGAGAAAATAAAATTTTGTCTTCATTATGTTACTTCAGTATATTTTTTGCGCCGTTTCTGTTTCCGATTATCGTCTATTTCTTAAGCCGGGACGATGTGAAAGAACATGCGAAAAAATCTTTGTGGACGCATCTGATTCCTTATTTGATTTTTGGAATCGGCATCATCGCTTCAGGTTTACTTGGTATGAATGATATCAGACATGCCGGGCCTTTCCTGCTTGCGACTTATGCTGTTACATTCCTTGTGGCGATCTATTTTTTCATTTGGAACATTGTCAAAGGAATCAAAGTGTTTTCGGAACAATAGGAAAAAACGGTTCTGTTATTAATCAGCAGAACCGTTTTTTTTGTATAGCCATTATGATAATTGTATATCTATCGTTGTCCCTTCTCCCGCGGTGCTGTGAATGGTGATGTCCCCTCCGTGCTTTTGGATAATATCCTTTGCTATGGCCATTCCGAGACCAGAGCCTGCATGCGTCGTTCCTGTATTTGTCCCCCTGTAATAGCGGTCAAACACTTTTTCCAGCTCCTCTTCTTCTATCCCTTTGCCGTTGTCCTTAATTGTCACATGAGTTCGTTCTTTTTGTTCAAGCTGTACAACGATCTTCACATCGGGATCATTGTGAACGAGGGCATTTAAAATGAGATTCGTGACCGCTCTCCGAATCAATATCGCATCAAGGTTCAGCATCAGCTTTTCCAGGTTCGTTTGAAGCTCAATGGACTTATCCGCATATCTGGAATCGTTTAAAATATCAATTAACGTTTCACGCAGCAGCGATACAAGGTTTACCCGTTCTCTATTTAACATCACATCGTTGTTTTTCAGCCTTGTCGTTAAGTTTAAATCTTCCATCACATCTTTCATATAGAGCGATTTACTCTCAATGATCCGGGCGTAATCTCTGATCTGTTCGACTGTGAGATGATAATTCGGATCTTTAATGATTTCTGCATAGCCTTGAATAGATGCTAATGGTGTTTTAATGTCATGAGAAATATGACTGATCCACTCTTCACGCATTTGCTCTAATTTATCTTTTTCTTTTTTGCTTAAAGATAGTTGTTCCGATAAGTGATTGACATTATAGAAGACATCTTTATAAATGCCTTTGGATTTCATTTTGATCGTATAATCTCCATTAGCTAACCGCTGGATTCCTTGGATGACACGGCCGAGCGGTTTTGTGAGCTGCCGGCTGAATAGATAGCCAATGAGTAATGCGATCAATGCATCTATTGATAATAATATGATGGTTCCTGCATTGAACTTCGTCACAAATTCCTTGGTATCATATGAGAGGACAAATTTTCCGAGAGAGGGATTTTTAAACCCTATAAAGTAACTGTACTCCTTGCCGTTTACTTTTTTTCCGCCGGCGTAAATGGTTGATAATAATTGTTCATCCTTATATTTATGTAAATTTACAATTTCAATAGGCGTATATTTTTTCTTCAGTCCTTTAGGTTCTCTATCATGATAAACATCCTGTCCGTTTTCATCTAATATTTGAATCCATGCATTCTGCTCTTTTAAAGCTTTTTGGCCCTCTTTGTTTACTGTGATACCATTGTTCGATAACGTGACATATTGTCCGAATGATCTTGTGAAAGTTTCCGGTGTACTTTCTTCGTCATGTTGGCTGTTCGCCTGGAAAACAAGCCAAAACATAAAAATAAATAAATTAATGAAGACTGTAATGATGGTCACTATGATGACAGATACCATGTATCTGCCTGTTAATCGCCAATTCATCCCTACGCATCCTTTACAACAAATTTGTAGCCTAACCCTTTCACAGTGACGAGAAATTCTGGTTTTGATGGGACAGTTTCTATTTTCTCACGGAGCCTGCGTATATGAACCATCACCGTGTTGTCAGAACCGAAAAAGTCTTCTCCCCATACAGCTTGATAGAGTGTTTCTTTACTGATCACCCGATTGGGATGCTGCAGAAAATAGGCCATAAGCATAAGTCCTTTAGGTGTTAGCTCAATAGCCGCTCCATTTTTGGTGAGCTCGGCTTGTTGTTGGTTTAATTCAAATGGTCCTTTTTTTATCACGGTTCCGGTTTGAGAAGGCTGTAAGTAAGAGACCCGTCTCAGCTGCGCTTTGACCCGGTATGCGACTTCTTTAGGGCTGAAAGGTTTTGTAATGTAGTCGTCCCCGCCGATGGCAAGTCCTACAATTTTATCCGTTTCCTCCCCCTTTGCAGACAAAAAGATAATAGGAATGTGTGAAATGTCCCTTATTTGCTTGCAGATATCATAGCCTTCACCGTCTGGCAGCATGATATCCAATATCACAAGATCGGGATTTTCTTGATGAAATTGAGCCAATCCGTCACGGGCAGTTGAAGCGGTCACTACGCGATCAATGCCTTCTCTTATTAATACGGTTTTGATCAGTTCCAAAATTTCTTTTTCATCGTCTATGATTAATACTTTGCTGTGAAGCCGTGACATATATTGATCACTCCTTGAAGTCATTGTCATTATTATACCCAATGTCCGTGTATCGTTAAAAAATCAACATTCTCTCCCACAGAAAATAAGCCAATTTTCTTTTCCGAGTAAGAAAATTGGCTTAATGCAATGCTGATGCCTTTAACGCTTTACAACAAATGTTGTCACGCTTTGAGCCGGCAGATGGGCCCAAAAATGATTATCCGTTACTTTGAGATCCGTTCCAGGTTGAAGATTGCTGCTGCTGCTCGTGATCCATCTGGATACTTGCGAAGCAGATCCATTCTGCAACACGAAGTTTTGGTTGACCCCTGTGTTATTTTTATTAATGGCAACAATCACGACTTTATTGTCTCCTTTATAGGCTGACACGTAAACATTCGGTTCAGGATTTTTCGTTGCATCAATCCTTACATAGCCAGGGCGCACAAATTTTGAGAAATGAGCCATATTGTATCCGCGTTTGCTGATCATCCCATCTTCTTTCATAGGGCCGTATGATCTGCGGATGTACCACCACACATAAGCTTGAAAATCTCCCTCTACCATTGAATGATGAATATGCTCTGAAACACCTAAAGCCTCAGGCCAGCGATCCGCTGAATTGTTGTCACTGTTCGGATAGTATACCTCCGTCATCCATAGCTCTTTCCCTCCTCCTTTTTGTTTGAAAAGAGGATAAGGAAACTGACTGACCTGAGTGCCGTACAGGTGGGTTCCGAGGATATCCATATTCCTAAGCGCCTGCGGATCGTTCAAAATGGGATCCGATATATTTTTCAGGTATTGAAATGATTCCGGCGCAATCACACGGGCATTAATGGAACCGGCATTCTCTCTCATGAAACGCAGGATTTCTTGAGGCGTCCACCATGTCCATTCGTGAGCGTAATCAGGCTCGTTCTGCATAGAAATCGCATACAGATTCACACCATTACTCTTCATGAAATTAACGAAATCGTTAAGATGCTGCGCGTATGCGGCGTACTTATCGTATCTCAGCCGCTTAGCTGATGTGTCACCATTATGATTGAAAGTCTCAACCATATCGTTTGGCGGATTCCAAGGGGAAGCAAAAACGATTGCTCCGTGTTTGATCGCACTCTTTGCAGTCTCCACTTCCTTGTACCAATTATTTCTATTCTCATCTACATGAATTCTTAAGACCGAAAAACCTAACTGATTCTGTCCATTGCCAAAAGCGGTCTCCCGTTGAGCCGCAGTCAAGTCTCCAATCCAAGCCGGGTGATTCATTCCTCCAAAACCGCGAATCACTTGTCTTTCTGCAGATATATTAACTGTTGCATCACTTGCTGCTGAAACTTCAGTAACTCCCGGTCCTAAGAGCATGACGGACAGCATTGTGAAACATACCAATAATACACAAATTGGTTTTTTTACGCTCGACATCATTTTTTCCTCTCCTTCATTTATCTTTTATAGACTTAGAAAACGTACCTTTGCTTATCTTTGTGTAAACTGCCAGTAATCAACATTAAACAAGTTTCCTGTACCAGTTCCGGTAAATACAAAGAATACGTTGTGAACACCGGATGCGCCGCTTACCGCAGTTTCTATTTCTCTCCAGGATTGCGTTCCGCCTGTGGAAGGGACATTCAAGGTTCCGACAAGCTTACCGTTTGCACTGTCTAGTCGCACTTCTATTTTTCCGCCGAGAGCGGACGCTACATTTGCTTTAAACGTCCTGGCACCGCCTGACCCGAAATCTGCATTTCCTACAGCAATCCAGTCTCCGTTATGAATGTTTGTGACATGTTGATTATTGACCGGCCCGCCGGGTGCTGAGGATGCCTCTGTCAAAATCCGTCCGTTCCAGGCAAACGTTTCCGCTTCTACCCGGTTATATGGATTCAAGTTGGATAGCTGTTTGACACCTGCAAAATTTGCCGCTACCTCTTGCAGGGAGCCATCTGGATTATGCACAAGCTTATTTATATGGGGAGAACGGTATCCTTTGCCGGCCCCGTAAAGAGCGGAGCTGACAGTTTGAGTATGATACACCACATACCACTCGTTTTTAAAATTAAAAACAGCATGGTGATTATTTCCGCCGCCTCCGAAAAATGCTCCCGGATTTTTCAGAAAGTGCCCTCTATACGAAAAAGAATTCATAGGACTTGAGCTGGTCATATAGCCGATCTCACCTGGAGGTTTATCGGCCGGGTGCGCGCCCCCGAAATTGATACAATAGGAATAGTAATATTTTCCGTTATACTTATGCATTCCCGAATCTTCAAACATAAAAGGCGCATCAATCGTAGATGCACTTCCGGCAACACTGGTCATATCAGGCCCTAATTTCATGACTCTTGCTGTTTTAGGATTGGCCCATTGTCCCTGCGTTGGATTTGAACCGCCCGGAACGCCTCCGCCGGCATATAGGTAACCGGTACCGTCATCATCTACGAATACTGCCGGATCAAAAAGCCATACAACACCGGACATTCCTGGTGTACTTGGCGTCACCAGCGGTTTTCCGATCGGATCTGTCCACGGACCGGTCGGGCTGTCTGCGGTGAGAACCCCGATACCTCCGCCGCCGTTTGCGAAATAAAGGAAAAATTTATCCTTACCGTTGATCTTTTTCACCGCGGCTGACGGGGCCCATGATGCTCCTGCCCATTTGGCAATCCCCCGGCCGCCATTCACCCCATTGGCACCCGCTGCGGGAATCGCTCCGTGATCTGTCCAGTTCACCATATCCGCTGAAGATATGACGGATATTTTATTCAAATTGGCAAATGAATTATCCTTAATCGTGCCGTCGCTATTATATTCATAGTCATCGCTTGACATATAGATGTAGACTCTTCCGTTATAGGTCAGCGCAAACGGATCCGCGCCCAGATGATGGTCGATAAGCGGATTTGAATTCCCAACATGTTTTGCAATTGGAGTGCTGGCAGCATACGCAGACTTCCCAGTGAAGCAACTCAATAATAAAGCAAGGACCCATAGGCATACGCAACATTTTTTACACATAACTTAACGCTCCTCCTTTTTCTTTAAATTCGGGGAACTTTTACCATTTGAGAACAAATTGCAGTACCGGCAGTAAAAAGCAGACTCCGCAGTGAAGCAACTCAATAATAGAGCTAGTACCCATACACATACGCTACACTTTTTTCTAATAACTTGACATCCTTCTTTTTCCTTAAAATGTATGATGATTTTTTTACCATTTGATGACAACCGGTCATGGAGAACGGCTCTGGAGTAACTTGCGAACACAGGAGTATGACTCTCGCCTTTTTAATAAAAAACGCCGCTGAGTGCCAGGCCAGCGGCGTTTTACACTTGATCACTTACATTTTGTCAAACTTCGTGTCGCCAGCAAACGATCCTATTGACAGTTGTTCTTCAAGAACAAGTCCGTGATGATGCCGTTCTTCAATCCTTTTGATAATAGATCGAATTGCATCCGTATTTTCTTCGATATTGTGAGGTTCAAAGATCGTCACGTGATCTCCTTTTAATTTGTACTCAAGATAATGCTGTGCTGTTGATTGTGTCCAGCCCCTATCATCGGTTACATCGCCGCATAGCAAATGATGGATGTTGGCGTTAACGGCGCCGGAATTGATCAGTTCATTGTGATACGCTAGATAGCCTCTGATTTTATCCTTAATCGAAGGAATGGTTAATATTTCTCTGTAGTAGTCCGGAATAATGTCCATATTCAGATGGACGATCTCTTGGATTTCCTCTTCCGATAAATGAGTTACCGAATCGGTGATTTTAGAATCCAGCATAATCACATCAGATACGGTGCGCCCCCGCTTTTCTAAGGCTTTGGCAACCTCAAAAGCCAAATTCGATCCGGAAGAGTAACCAAGCAGAACAAAAGGCCCTTGTTCTTGAATGCTTATCATGCTTTCTGCATACCGGTCAACGATCTCTTTCCCATGAGACGGCTCTTCTAAGAAATCAGCGGCATAGATGGTGCTGACGCCGTCAAGTCTTTTCGCCATTTCATTATAAACGAGTCCATACCCGATTAAAGGCGGGAAACAGAACACAGGGATTGAATCTTCCTGATTCAGCTTGACGAATACGTTATCCGTCTCGGATTCGAAAACGGCCGCTTGAATGGCGCGTGCCATTGTTTCGATGGTAGGAAAATCGTATACGGCTTGATAATGCATGTTGATTCCCATACTGGCGTTAATTTGATGAATGAGCTGCAATACTTTAAGTGAATGGCCGCCAACGTCAAAGAAGTGATCTTTAATCCCGGGGTCAGGCAGAGCTAAAATATCCTTCCATATATCGGCCAGCTGCTTTTCAATTAACGTTCCTGGCGCTGCGTATTCGGTTCCGGTAAGCCTATTTCCCTCAGGAGCCGGCAACGCTTTTCGATCGATTTTTCCATTAGCGGTTATCGGCATATTCTCTACTTGTACAAAATAAGCCGGAATCATATACGTAGGCAGATTGTTCAGCAAATGACGCTTCAGCTGCGCCGTATTTAATGACTCGTCTCCTGACAAGTAAGCGCACAGCTGTTTTGAGCCCTCTTTTTCAATCGCGATGACGACCGCTTCTTTGACAGCATCGAGTTGTAGTAAAGATGCTTCGATCTCGCCGAGTTCTATCCGGTAGCCTCGGATTTTCACTTGATGATCAATTCTTCCCAAATACTCGATATTGCCGTCAGGCAGCCATCTTGCCAAGTCGCCTGTACGGTACATCAGCTTCCCTGCTTCATATGGGTGAGCTGCAAACTTCTCAGCCGTCAGCTCCGGGCGGTTCAAATAGCCCCGTGCGAGCCCGTCTCCGGCGATACACAGCTCTCCTGCCACACCGAGCGGTTGAAAATATTCCGATTCGGGGTGTACGATATACAATTGAATGTTGGAAATCGGTTTACCTATCGGAACTGAGTTAAGCGTTTCTCCCGCTTCGCATTCAAAATACGATACATCGATCGTCGCTTCGGTCGGCCCGTATAAATTGATGATTTGAGCCTCACCCGCCGGTGTGATCAAGCGATGAAACCCCGCAACGTGCGCAGGCGTCAAAGCCTCGCCGCTTGCAAATACATATTTTAATGATGCCAGCTTTCTCTTTAATTCCTCGTCGGATTTTTGCTCCATGGACTCAAGAAAAGCATGCAGCATCGCAGGCACAAAATGCATAATGGTGACATTTTTCTGCGCAATCGTATCTAAGATGACGTCAGGGTTCTTTTCTCCTCCGTTTGGAAGCAATACCGCTTTAGAACCAGTCATCGACCACCAGAACAATTCCCACACCGATACATCAAAGGTGATTGGGGTTTTTTGCAGAATGACATCCTGCTTATCCAGCGGGTAATGTTTCTGCATCCAAACGAGACGGTTGATTACGGATCGGTGTTCCACCATAACCCCTTTCGGTCGGCCTGTTGATCCCGAAGTATAGATAACATAAGCTAAGTGATTCGGTCCGGCAGTCTGTTTCAAGTTTGAACCATCTTCCCAAGAGAATCGCGGATCTTCCAGGTCAAGCACTTTTCCCGTAAAAGGCACGCTTTTCCTCAAGTGACTCTGTACTAACAACAGCTTCGGATCCGAATCCTCCAATATATAGTGAATCCGTTCTTCCGGATAGCTCGGATCGATCGGCACATACGCGCCGCCGGCTTTTAAGATTCCGAAGAGTCCTACGATCATTTCCAAGGAACGTTCGGCCATAATCCCGACCGGCTGATCCGGCTGCACGCCTTCTGATTGCAATGTCCGGGCAAGTTGATTGGCTCTTTCATTCAGTTCCCGGTATGTCAGCTGGCTTTCCCCGTATACGACAGCCGTTTGATCAGGCGTACGCTGTGCTTGTTCCTCAAACAATTTATGAAGCGTCTTTTCCTTTGGATAATCTGCTTCCGTATCATTAAATGCCTCTATAAGGAGCGAACGTTCATCCCCCGTAAGTATATCCAAGTCTTGGACGCGAATCGCCTGACTGTTCACCATCTGCTTAATGATTTGCATAAAATGCCCTTCCATCCGCTTGACACTTGCATGATCATAGACGTTGCTATTGTATACAAAATGAATGTCGATTTCTCCCGCGGGCATGACAATGAAATTGAAATCGTAATGGGTATGCTCTTCCATATGGAAATTGATAATGTCCAGTGCGTCACGATTCGGTTTCATATGCTCCATTTGTTTCTCGACCGGATAATTTTCAAATACCATGATATGACTGATCAGCTGCTGCTTTTGTTCAGTTTGAGCCTGAATTTCATATAACGGAAATGTATCATACCCTTGAGAAGCCAATGCCTGCTCCTGGCTCATTTTCAACACTTGTTCCACAGTCATTCCAGGCTGAGCGGTAATACGGACGGGAATGGTGTTGATAAATAAGCCGACCATGGACTCGATACCCGGAATTTCTGCCGGGCGGCCGGATACAACCGACCCGAAAACGACATCCTGACTGTTGTTGTACCTTTGCAGCAATAGTCCCCACGCACTTTGAATGAACGTATTCACGGTGACGTGATGCTTGCTTGCAGTCTGTCTGATTTCTTCTGACAGCTGTTTTCCGAGCCGGCATGCAAGCCTTTGTTTTTGATATCCCTTGGCTTGGTTTGAGACAGGTTCTTTCAGTAAAACAGTTTGTCCTTCATAACCGTCCAAATATTTTTGCCAATAGGCTGAAGCGTGCTTATGATCCTGGTCTTCCAGCCATTCGATATATCGGCTGTACGGGGTGACGACTTCCCGCTCCGCTTTTCTTCTATCAAGAATCGCATAATAGGTTTCAAATACTTCATTCGTAATAAGAGGCAGACACCAGCCATCCATTAAAATATGATGGAAGCTCCATATCAATCGGACTTGGTCATCCTCTGTACGAAGGATTGATACGCGCATTAATGCATCTTGGGTAAGGTCGAATCCTCTTGCCTTATCTTTTTGTACAAAGCCGGCAATGAACTCGTTTCGTTGTTTATTCTTCATGCTTCGAATATCTTCAACAGTTATTTCGATCGTTTTTTTTCGGAATACGATCTGCAAAGGCTGATCTTTCCATTCCGTATAAAAATGAGTCCGGAGAATCTCATGTCTTTCCGCCAGCTGCGACAAACTCATTGTAAATGCCTTGATATCCAAGTCGCCTTTGAGATCAAAAACGGCTTGTTCAAAGTAAGCTCTGGAAGCCGAATCGATTAAACTATGGAACAGCATACCTTTCTGCATGGGAGTTAAAGGATATATATTTTCAATCTCGCCGATATGCTGTGTTTGCTGAACAAATTGATCTAATTCCTCGATTCTTATGTCCTTCAGTGAGATATCGCTTGGCGTCAGGTGAATGTCTTCTTGAGCTGCGCAATGTTCGATGACTTCTTTTAGGCTGTTCTTTAAGAGAGCTGCACATGTTTCCATCGTTTCTCTTCGATATTGTTTACCGCTGTAACTGATGGCCAATGACAGCCGGCCGTCTGAGATCATGCCGTTAATGTCAAGCGTATAGGCAATGGGATGTCTGTCGCTTGCAATTTTCCCTCCGGAGTAAGGAGATACTTCGATTCCTCCATTTTCGAAATCTTGATCAAATTGTCCGAGGTAATTGAAGCTGATTTCCGGATGTCCGGTCCATTCTGATGCCTTCGGATGATCGGACGAATATTTCATCAGGCCATATCCTATTCCTTTTTGGGGAATCTGACGCAGCTGTTCTTTCACCGTCCTAATCCGCTGGGAGATGTCCCGGTCTGCCTGGATTTGAAAAGAAACCGGGTATTGGGTTGTGAACCAGCCCACTGTACGTGAAATATCAACGTCTTGAAAAATAGATTCCCTGCCGTGTCCTTCCAGATGAACATGAATTTCTTCATGCCCCGTCCAGCGATGAACAGCCATTCCGAGTCCGGTCAGCAATAAATCATTAATGTCAGTCGTATAGGCCCGGTTCGATTTTTTTAATAAATGCTCGGTTTCTTCCTCTGTCCATTGGACGATGATCGTTTCCCGGTCTTCGGCCAGACCGGTCTCCTGCTCATTATCCTTTGGCAATTTGTGTTGCGAGATATGTTTCTGCTCAAGCCAATATTGATTTTCTGCTTCAAATTCCGGAGTTTCTGCATAATGTTTCAATCGTTCAGCCCATAACAGATAGGAATCCGTCTTCTTAGGGAGCGTGAGCGTTTCTCCGTTTTGGAGCTGCTCATAAGCTGACGTTATATCCTCAAGTAAAATCCTCCACGATACGCCATCTACAACCAGATGATGAATCGCAATCAGCAAATGATCGCCATCCTGACATTGAAACAATCCCAGTTTCATGAGCGGTCCATCGGCTAAATGGATGGATTGCTGAATGTCATTTGCTATCGTTTCTATCGTTTCGGCAGGGTTGTTTTCTTCGAGTAAAGAGAACACGTCGAGGCTGAATAATTCTCCTTCACTGATCCCGCGGGTTCTGGCTTCGTATTCATGATCTCCCTGAACATAGACCATGCGCAAAGCATCGTGATGCTCGGCAATCTTCTTCATGACTTTCTGAAGCTTCGATTCGTCCAAACCCCCTTTAAAATAAAGCATGACAGATTGATTATAATGATGCGGATCAGGGTATTGCCGGGCGAAAAACCAATGCTGAATCGGCGTCAATAAGGTACGGCCTTTGATCTCCCCTTGTTCTGCGATTCGGGTAATGGGCTCAATAAAAGGAGCAAGCCCGGAGATCGTCGGGTGTTTGAACAAGTGTTTGATGTCAAGCTTATACCCGGCTTGATATAAGCTTGAGGTCACCTGAATCGACTTAATCGAATCTCCTCCCAGCTCAAAGAAATGATCATCGATTCCGACCTGTTCTGCGCCTAATACCGATTCCCACACCCCGGCCAGTATTTTTTCCAGTTTTGTCCGCGGAGCTGTATAAGGATTTCCAGTGAGATTTCTCGTTGGAGCAGGCAGAGCCTGACGATCTATTTTTCCGTTGGAAGTAAGCGGCATCGCATCCAGCTGTACAAAATAAGCAGGGATCATATAGGACGGAAGTTGCCGGGACAGGCGCTCCCGAATTTCGCCTGCGGTTAAAGAATGCTGTGCGGTATAATAGGCGCACAAGGATGTTTCCCCGTTGGTTTCTTGTGCCGTAACGAGAGCTTCTTGAATCGGCGGTATTTGGAAAAATGCGGATTCGACTTCCCCGATTTCAATGCGGTAACCGCGGATTTTCACCTGGTGGTCGATCCGGCCTAAATATTCAATATTTCCATCCGGGAGCCGCCTTGCTAAATCTCCCGTCCGGTACATTTTCACCTCTGGCACAAAGGGGTGCTGCAAAAATCTTTCTGCTGTTAATTCCGCTCTGTTCAAGTATCCTCTGGCGATGCCGTCCCCGCTGATATAGATTTCTCCCGGAACGCCGGCCGGCACCGGCTTCATGCTCTTATCCAGCACGAAAATGTTCATGTTGTCCGCGGCGGTTCCGATCGGCACTGATTCCCGTCTGTCGTTTTGCGGATCAAAGGAATAAATCATACAGCCGACGACTGTCTCTGTAGGCCCGTATTCGTTAAAAATTTCGATTTTTCCGCCGAATTTCCCGCTGATGCTACGGGCGAGCCGCATGCTTAAATTGTCACCGCCGACAATCAATTTCCGAATGGTGCACTCAGCAGGGATATTCATCTCTTTCAATAACTGCAAGTGCGCCGGGGTCAGCTTGATAATATCCGTCCTTGAATCCTGAATAATGCAATCAAGCAAGGCAGCACTGTTTTCTCCTCCGTAGACAATAATGGAATTTCCTGTAATGAGCGGAGTGAAAACAGACGTTATCGTCAGATCAAAAGCGATGGACGAATATAGGGGAAAGTTGGTTTTTTCCCCTTTGACATAGACCCGGCGGGCCCACCAAATATAATTGGTTAAGCCCTGATGCTCAATTGCCACTCCTTTAGGCTTGCCTGTGGAGCCTGACGTATAAATGACATAAGCCAAATCCTTCGTATTGCTGATCAGTTCCAGGTCAGAGCCGTCTTCGTGGTAAGAGCTTTCCTGATCGAGGAAAACCATTGTGCCCGCAAGTTCCAACTGTTTTTGAAGATGGCTCTGCGTCAGGATGATATCAGCTTGGGAGTCTTCTACTATATACTGTATGCGATGCTTCGGATAATCCGGATCAATTGGCACATAGGCCCCTCCCGCTTTTAAAACGGCCAGTATTCCCACGACCAGTTCGATCTCATGCTCGCAAATAATCGCAGTGAGCCGGTCCGTCTTTACCCCCTTTTTCCTTAACGTTCGGGCTAATTGATTGGCACGTTCATTGAGCTGACGATATGTGAATTGCTTTTCTCCGTAAATAACGGCTGCTTGATCCGGTGTTCGTTTCATCTGTTCTTCGAATAACTGATAAACCGTCTTATCCCGCGGATATTCAGTTTTCGCAGTTTGAATGTCAACGAGAAGTGTATGTGTCTCCGATTCTGGCAAAATATCCACTTGGCCGAGGGGGAGGTCAGGCTGAAATAATATGACAGAAAATAGCCGGTTTAAATGTCCGAGCACCTGCATCATATACTGACGGTCATAGACTTGTTCATTAAAACATAATTTTAGGTCAATCAAGTCTTCACCCATAGCAAACTGAAATAAAGCATCTGCAGCAGCCGTTTCTATGAAACCATCAGAATGAATTTGCTCTAGTGAAACAACTGTATGGATGATCGGCAAATGATTTGCATTGTAGTTCAGCCTCAGCTGTCCGGCCATTTTATCAAAGGGAACGTCCTGATATAAGATCGCTTCGTCCAGCGTATGTTTCAATTCATGGAAAATTGATTTAAACGTACTGCCGGAATTGATATGCTGTTTGATTAACATGAGCTGGTCTGAACGAAGATCTTCATCAGTTTCGTCTTCAAAGGTTGGAACCCCTGTAATCACTCCCTCATCCCCCGTGTATTTGTATAAAAGGGATTCAATTCCGACCAGGAGAACCAGATAGACGGCCATTGGCGTTTGGTTCGTCATGGTCAGAATGCGCCGTGATACCTCCGCACTCAATGAACTGTGAATACAGTCAGATCCGCTTGTTATATCACGCTTTACTGTTGAGTCGGACACTTGAAACGAAGGGAATGCACCGGGACGGTCTTCCGTGTGAAACATTCGGCCCCAGAACAACTCCTGTTGTTTGAATTCTGACATTCATATCCCTCCAGTTGGTTTCATTCCTGTTTTCAGGCAGCTGGCGGCAGCCGCGGCATTTATGCCGGGACAGCCGCTGCCCCCGTGATTAGAAATCCAATTCGATTGTGCTTGCGAGATGTTTACTTTTGTTTACTTTTTCGCTTAATTGAATGTCTTTTAAAGGAATGGATGGGTTTCTCATAATCGCCGAAAGGATCATGACGTAATCCTTGGCCAATACAGCAATGGTTTTCTTTTTAAACAGTTTTGTACAGTAATCAAAACTGCCCTGAATCTCATCTTGATCTATTAAGAAGTTCAGCTGTAAATCAAACTTGGCTGCCGTCTCTGTTTGTTCATAAGGCCTGACTGCGAGAGAGTCCACTTCAATATCCGTTTGTTCCGTATTTTGCAGGACAAACATCGTATCAAACAATGGATTGCGGCTTAAGTCCCGTTTTACACCCAGTTTTTCAACTAATTCTTCAAAAGGATACTCTTGATGTTCAAAAGCCTTCAGCATGGTTTCTTTCGTTTCCGTTATATAATCCAAAAATGTCTTTTCCGCCATCGGAGCGGTGCGGATGGCTAATGTATTGACAAACATTCCGATAATGGGTTCCAAATCCGCATGCGGTCTCCCCGCAATAGGTGTGCCGACGACGATATCACCCTGACCGCTGTATTTAGCCAGCAGTATGGAATAGGCCGAGAACAAAATCATGTAAGCGGTCGTCCCGGTCAATTCTTCCAGCTGCTTTATCCCTTGGGTGACAGTCTTATCGAGCGTAAAATTGTGCCTTTTCCCATCAAAGCTTCTAACCGGCGGTCTCGCAAAATCTTTCGGCAGCTCAAATGAAGGCAGCTCTTCATGAAATACACCAAGCCAATACCCTTCCTGCTTCTTGATTCGTTCTCTTTGCTCTTTTTGATGTTTCCATTCCGTAAAGTCTTTGTACTGAATACGGAGCGGAGCTAACTCTTTGCCGTCATACAATTGAATCAGTTCTTCGACAAAAATATTCATGGAGGCGCCGTCCGTGATGATGTGGTGCATGTCAAACATGAAAATATGCAGGTCTTGTTCTAACTCGATGAGTCCGGCCCTGAGTAATGGAGCCTGGCTGAGATCGAACGGCCGCACGAAGGTGCGGAAACATTCCTCAACCTCGTCAGCTGTTGCCTTGTATCTTTCCATCGAAAACTCCGCTTGCGGTTTGATCACCTGCACCGGTTCTCCGCGGACCAGCTCAAAACCGGTACGCAGTGATTCATGACGCTGGATCAGTCTTTGGAAAGCGGTTTGCAAGCGATTTATGTCGAGTTTTCCTTCTAATGTAAGGATTCCCGGCATATTGTAGCTCAGTTCTCCGCCTTCTATTTGTGTTGACAGGTAAACCATCTTCTGCACGGAAGATACAGGATAGACATCTTTTGCTTTGGCTTTCGGAATGTAATCCGGCCCGTTGGTTTCAGCTCCTGCAATTGCCTTTGCCATTTCCTCAACTGTCGGACATTGAAAGACCTCTCTTAATGAAATGTTTTTGCTGAATTGCTTATGAATTTTGGCGATGAGCGTCATCCCCCGCAACGAGTGGCCGCCCAAATCGAAAAAGTTATCTTTTACACCTATTTCTTTTACCTTCAAAACGTCTTGCCAGATGCATATCAGCTGCTCTTCCATATTCGTCCGCGGAGCAACGTAGTCGGTTCCCGTTTGTAAACCTGCTTCAGGCATCGGTAATGCTCTTCGATTTACTTTTCCATTGCCGGTTAGCGGCAGTTTCTCAAGCTGGATGAAGTATGAAGGGATCATGTATCCCGGTATTTGGCCAGCAAGTTTTTCTTTCAGCTGACTGATCGAGAGTGATTGCTCCGCTGTAAAATAGGCATATAAATCGATTTGGCCATCGGTATTTTCTTTTGATAGGACAACTGCTTCCTGTACGTGCTTGAGAAGAGCGGCCTCCACCTCACCGAGTTCAATCCGGTAACCGCGGATTTTGACCTGGTGGTCTCTCCTTCCCGCATATTCAATGTTTCCGTCAGGAAGGTAACGGGCCAGATCGCCTGTTTTATACATCCGCTGATTCGAGTCATATGGGTGCGGAACAAAAGTTTCGAGTGTCAAAGGCTCCCTGTTATGATAGCCTCTGGCAAGGCTCGCTCCTGAAATACAAAGTTCACCGACGATTCCGACAGGCTGAAGCGTTCCGGCTTCATTCAAAATGAAAATCTCCGTATTTGAAATCGGTTTGCCGATCGGCTGAAGCTCCTGATCTGTATCAGGATCGACGGTATACATGGTCACAACATGCGTCTCCGACGGGCCATAATGATTATGCAATGTGACTTGATGGCGTGCCAGCATGTCACGCAGCATACTTGTTACGATGAGCTGTTCTCCCGCAGCGATGATGTGATCCACGCACGCGGCAAACGGTTCGAAATATTGTTTCTCTGAGGCAAGGAGCTTAAGGAACGCTGTCGGGAGGAATGCTGTTTGTATCCCGTGCGTTCTGACAAAATCATTGAGCTGACGTATGTCACGTTTTGCCTCATTGCCGATGATAAAGAGTGTTCCTCCGCTTGAAAGCGCGGAGAACATTTCTTGATAGCAGACATCAAAGCTCATCGCGGCAAATTGCAGCACTCTGTCAAAGCGAAGCTGCGTATGATCCTGCTCATAAGCGAGCAGATTCGTCATCGTCTTGTGCTCCAACTGAACTCCTTTCGGCTGCCCCGTTGTGCCTGACGTGTAAATAACATACATTAAATCATTTTCCGAGCAGGAAAGATTAAGATTGTCTGCTCTGCCTTGATATATCATCGGATCATCAAGCTGAAGCACTTCTCCTTCAAAGCGCGGCGGAATAGCGTGGCCTGCACAAGTCAAAAGCACATCGGCGCCGCTGTCTTTCAGCATAAAAGCCCGCCGTTTTTCGGGAAGCTCCGGATCAATAGGAAGAAATGCTGCGCCGGCCTTTAATATGGCTAAAATGCCGATGATCATATGTGCTGAGCGATCCGTGAGAACGGCAACAACCTGATCAGTGCAGGCCCCCTTATCTTGAAGGATGCGCGCCAGCTGATTGGAACGCTCATTCAGCTGACGATAAGTCAGTGTCTGAATTCCAAACATGACGGCTTCATGATCCGGGTTAAGCTCAGCCTGCTGCTCAAAAAGCTGATGAATCGTTGTCGGAATTCGTTTTTCCGCAACTGCAGTATCGTTAAAGAGTTGCTGAATGTCTCCTTCCTCTTCCTTGGTCATCATATTCAGACGAGCCAGCTCGGCATCAGGCTGTTTAATAATCGAATCAATCAGCTGCACAAAATGCCCCATCATGCGTTTGATCGTTTCCGGTTTAAACAGAGCCGTCAAGTATTCCATTGTGAACTGAATACCCGACTCTTCTTCCACCGCCGTTAAGGTTAAATCAAATTTAGCCATCGTATGTTCGCTTGGATATGGTTTGAAAGTGACGTCATTTATCTCTAACTGTTCCTGCTCCGTGTTTTGAAGCACAAACATGGTGTCAAACAATGGATTACGGCTCAAGTCTCTGGCGATATTCAGTTGATCGATCAGCGCTTCGAACGGATAATCTTGATGCTCATAAGCTTTTAATGCATTCTCCTTCACCTCGGACAGATACTGAGAGAACGTCTTCCCTTTTTCAGGGTAATTTCTCATGGCCAATGTATTCACAAACATTCCGATAATCGGTTCCAAATCGGCGTGCGGTCTTCCCGCTATAGGACTGCCGACAATTATGTCTTCCTGGCCGCTGTATTTTGAAAGCAATAATGTATAAGACGCAAGGAGCACCATATATAAAGTCGATTCAGTTTGGGATGCCAGCTGCTTTAACCCGGCGCTTTTTTGCTTATCAAGCGTAAACTGCATTGTGGCTCCCGCAAAATCCCGTGCCGACGGCCGGATATAATCGGTCGGCAGATGAAGGACAGGAACGTCGCCGCTGTACAGCTCTAACCAATAGGCTTCTTGATTTTGGATCTGTTTTAACCGCGCTTCGCCGGTCTGCCATACTGCGTAGTCCTTGTACTGGATGCGCAAAGGCGGTAATGTTTCTCCTTCATAAATGCGGATAAATTCTTTAATCAATACACTCATGGATGTTCCGTCAGAAATAATATGGTGCATATCAAACATCAGAATTCCGCGGTCAGGTTGAAGTTCAATCAGCCCCACGCGAAGCAGCGGCGGCTCATCCAGATGAAATGGACGAATAAATTTGCGGATATAAAGGTCCGCATCATTTTCTTCTGCCTGATACCACTCTGCTTCGAACTTTGCGTGATCTAAGACATACTGAACGGGTTCTCCGTCAGCCATTTTAAAACCGGTGCGCAAAGATTCATGGCGCAAAATCAGCGTGCGGAAGGCTTGCTGCAGCTTGTCACGGTCAAGCTTGCCTTCGACAGCCATCAGTCCCAGCATGTTGTAACTGAGTTCTCCGCCTTCCAAGTGATTCAGGATGTACAACCGTTTTTGTGCTGAGGATACCGGATAATAAGGTCTTTTTTCAATTGCAGGAATCGCAGCATATCCGGTCAGCTCCGTCTTCGTGATCGTCTGTGCGAGCTGTTCAATGGTTGGGAGACGGAAGACGTCCCGCAAAGGAATTTGGACATGCAATTGCTTTTGTATTTTTGCAATCAGCGCCGTTGCCCGCAGGGAGTGTCCGCCGATCTCAAAAAAGTGATCTCTGATCCCCACCTGCTCTAATCCGAGGACATCTTCCCAAATTGCTGTCAGCTGGATTTCTGCCGAAGTTTGCGGCGGGACGTACTCTATGCCGCCGTCACGCTTTTTGACCGGAGCCGGCAATAACTGGCGATTCAACTTCCCGTTTGGCGTCAGCGGCATCTTATCCAACTGCACAAATTGAGCCGGGATCATATATCCCGGTAAATGCCGGGCCATTCTTTCGCGAAGTTCACTGATCTGTATTGTCTTATCCGCAGCAAAGTATCCGCACAAGTAATATTCATCATCTGCATCTTTAAGGGCAGCTGCGGCGGCTTCTTGAATATCAGGAACGTTAAGCATCACCGATTCGATTTCACCGAGTTCAATCCGAAAACCTTGAATTTTCACCTGATGATCAATCCGGCCGATATATTCAATATTTCCATCCGGCAGAAGGCGGGCCAGATCACCGGTTCTGTACATTCGGTCCTCCGGTACAAACGGATCGGCAACAAATTTTTCGTCCGTCAGTTCCGGCAGGTTCAAGTAACCCCGCCCGACACCGTCCCCTGCAATATACAGCTCGCCTTGGACGCCCGCCGGCTGCAGCCGTTTTTTTGAATCAAGAATGTACATGCGGTTTCTGCCTAACGGCTTGCCTATAGGGACATAGTTTTGGCTGCGTGCCCACGCATTGGAAGAACATTCAATGTTGAACAGAGACGCGTCTACGCAAGTCTCCGTAGGCCCATATACATTGGTAATCCCAGGTGAAGCGCCATGATCGCCGAATAATTGCATGAGCTTATTTACCGTCGTTTTGGAAAGTGCCTCTCCTCCGATTAAAAGATGCTGAAGCGGAACTCCCTGCAAATCACCTGCAGCTATCAAAAGCTTTAAGTGGGCAGGTGTTCCGTCGGTGATGTCAATCGAATGCTGCCGATAATAACGGCATAAGGCAGCACCGTCTGACACAATCTCTTTCGGAACAATAAACAAGGTATGTCCTGACAGCAAGGAAGCATACATTTGCTGAACAGAAGCATCGAAATAATATGGAGCGAGCATGGCTACATTCAGCTCCGCATCGTAGGCAGAGTAAATTTGGCGTCGAAGTCCTTCAATCAGGTGAATGACCTGGCGATGTTCAATTAACGTGCCTTTAGGCTTGCCTGTCGTACCGGAAGTATAAATGGCATAGGCCAGTTGACTGGACTGATAAGAGAGTGCAAGACTGCTGTCTTTTTGGTGATAGAAATGTTCCTCCATGAGATCGATACATGTTCCTGAGAAGCCGATGTCATCCTGCAGCTTCCCGCGGTAAAGCAATACGCTGATGCTTGAATCATTTAAAATATAACTGATGCGTTCAGACGGAGAATC
Organism: Bacillus sp. ZY-1-1; assembly: GCF_003047165.1. Classification (NCBI taxonomy): domain Bacteria; kingdom Bacillati; phylum Bacillota; class Bacilli; order Caryophanales; family Bacillaceae; genus Bacillus; species Bacillus sp. ZY-1-1. The sequence continues at coordinate 2,020,419 of NZ_CP027061.1, read as the reverse complement.
AGGATCTATCGGCAAATATGCGCCGCCCGCTTTTAAAACTCCCAAGATGCCTACAATCATCTCAAGCGAGCGTTCAGTCATAATACCGACAAGCTTATCGTTCCGCACACCTTTTGCCTGCAAGGTTCGCGCAAGCTGATTGGCACGCCGGTTCAGTTCTCCGTAGGTGAGTTGTGTACCCTCGAATACAACCGCTGTATTGTCTGGAGTACGATGCGCCTGTTCCTCAAACAGCTCATGTATCGTTTGTTCAAGCGGGTAATGCATGTCATTAGACTGAAAGCGGCTGAGCAAATGTTCTTTTTCTTGCCTAGAGAGAAGCTCCAATTCTTCTATTTTGACAGACGGCTGCTGTAATACTTGCTGCATGAGCTGTTCAAAATGTCCGCAGATCCGCTCCACTTCTGATTTTTCATATTCGTTTTCATTAAAACCGAAATGAACGGCCAGCTGTTTGCCAGGTATGACAACCACATTCAAATCATAGTGGGAGTGTTCCAGCATATGAAAATTCGTAATGTTCAGCTCCGTACTATGATGTCCCGTCTCTTCGACCTGCTGACCGATCGGATAGTTTTCAAAAATCATGATATGGTCAATCAGGTTCTGCTTTTGTTCCGTTTGGGCCTGAATTTCGTATAAAGGATAGGTATCGTATGATTGGGAAGCCAGAGCGTTTTGTTGAACCATTTGCACCGTATCAGCAAAAGTGCTGTCCTCATCGCAGCGGATGCGAACCGGAATGGTATTGATGAACAGACCGATCATCTGTTCCACATCAGGAATTTCCGCCGGTCTTCCCGACACGACACTGCCGAAGACAACGTCTGCGGACCCGCTGTATTTCTGTAATAAAACTCCCCATAACGTTTGGATCAACGTATTTAATGTAACCTGATGCTGATTTGCGATCTGCTGTAATTGTTTTGTCTGTTCGTGATCAAATCGGCAGGTCACATTGGCATAGGCGTATTCTTTTTGTTCATGCTGCTCTATTTTATGAAGAAGCGTGGTTTCACCTTTATATCCTTCGAGATACCCGCTCCAGTACCGCTTTGCCGCTCCCTGATCTTGGCGGTCAAGCCACTCGATATAGTTGCTGTAAGGAGCTGCCGATGACGGTTCTGGTTCCCTGCCTTCTTGTAAGGCGCGATAATGATCAAACACTTCCTTCGTGATAAGAGACAGGCACCAGCCATCCATCACAATATGATGGAAGCTCCAAATCAAATGATATTTGCGGTCTTCCATACGGAAAATCGCTATGCGCATCAGCGGATCCCGAGCCAAGTCAAATCCTTTTGCCTTATCTTCTCTTTGATAGGCTGCGATTGCATCCTCTCTCAGGTGCTCCTCTATATCACGCAAATCTGCAAAATGAATTTGCGGTGTTTGCGTTTTATAGACAATTTGTAAAGGAGTATCGTTCCAGCCGCTGTAAAAACGGGTTCTGAGCACGGCGTATGTTTCAAATAATCGTTCAAGGCTTGCTTTAAACCAATCAATCTTTAATTCTCCCTGCAAATCGAACGATGCTTGTTCAAAATAAGAACTTGAGGCCTCGTCCAGCAGGCTGTGGAAGAGCATTCCTTTCTGCATCGGAGTGAGCGGATACACGTTTTCAACCTCACCTGCATGCGGCAGTTGAATGAGGAGCTGATCCAATTCGTCAATCGACATGCCTTTTAACAAAATATCGCTTGGCGTCAGTTCCGATTGTTCTCTATGGACGCAATGCGTAATGATTGTCCGCAGGCGGCTTTGAATCGTTTCCGATAACCGCATGATCGTTTCTTTTGCGTACTGTTTGCTGCTGTAGCTGATCGTAAGCTTCAGCCGGCCGTCGGTGATCATTCCGTTTATATTCAATACATACGGTCTTTCTTGATTTCCGCTAGAGTCTGAACCGCAAGAATAAGAAGATAATTGAACCCCATGCTGCTGTAAATCTTGGTCAAACTGTCCCAGGTAGTTAAAGCTGATCTCAGGATTGAGTTTCGATGGCATTCCGCCGCTTAAGTACCTTGCTATTCCATATCCGATCCCTTTATGCGGAATTTGGCGCAATCCTTCTTTGGTCGTCTTGATATAATCAGAGATCTCTTTGCCCGGCTGCGCGTGCAGCACAACCGGATACAGACTTGTAAACCATCCGACCGTGCGGGAGATATCTATATCTTGTATAATCTGTTCTCGGCCGTGTCCCTCTAAATGAATCGGAATTTGTTTCAGTCCTGACCAATGCGATATGGAAAGACCGAGAGAAGTTAAGAGCAAATCGTTTATTTCCGTGTTATAAGCGCGATTCGCTTGTTTTAATAGCAGCTCCGTTTCCTCTTTCGTCCATTCCACAGTTGCTGTTTCACTGTCTTTTGCAGTTGTATGGGTTTCATGAAAATCTTTAGGCAGCGGTTTGACTTCGGTTCGTTCGATCTTTGTCCAATATTCCTGTTCCTGTTTTATGGTTTCACTTTGCGCATATTCTGAAAGTCTCTTAGCCCATAATTGGAAGGAATCTGTTTTTTGCGGCAGTTGAATCACTCGCCCGTTCTCGGCTTGCTTGTAGCCGCTAACGATATCTTCCAGTAAAATGCGCCATGAAATCCCGTCTATAATCAAATGATGGATGGCGATGAGCAGATGATCTCCATTTGCGCATTGAAACAACCCGGCTTTCATTAACGGCCCATCACTTAAACGCATACTGCTTTGTATCTCATCAGCTTTGGCTTCAATTGTCCGTCCCGGATCGGAATCTTCTTTCAGATTCAGGACTTCTAAGCGGTACAGTCCGCTTTGGGCGATTTCTTCATTCTGTGCCTCGCAGCCATTTTCCGTAGTCCGGAACGTCATGCGGAGCGCATCGTGATGTTCAGCAAGTTTTTGTAGGGTTTGACGAAGCTGCGTTTCCTGAAAACCTTCCGGCGCATACAGCATGACGGCTTGATTATAATAATGCTGATCTGTCGTTATTTGTTCGAAAAACCAATGCTGAATAGGAGTCAGGCTGACTTTTCCTTTGACCTCACCTTGATCGGCTATACGCAGATTCTGCTTGATATGCGGACTCAATTCTGCAATTGTTGCATATTGAAACAAGTCTTTGATTTCCATTTTGTATCCTTGCTGATTTAATCTGGAGGATACTTGAATGGATTTAATGGAATCTCCGCCAAGGTCAAAGAAATTATCAAGAATACTGACGTTTTCAGCGCCTAATACCGATTCCCAGGCAGAAACTAATATTTCTTCCGCTTTTGTTCGGGGAGCTTTATACTCTGCTCGGTCCTGCAGCTCGAAATCCGGAGCCGGCAGCCCTTTTTTGTTTATTTTTCCGTTAGAAGTTAAAGGCATTTCATCAAGCTCGATAAAATAAGCCGGAACCATATAACTTGCAAGGGTATGAGACAATTGTTTCCGGAGCCGGGCAGCCGTTGTTTGCCCGCCGCTTACGTAATATGCACACAATTGTTTAAACCCGTGGACATCCTCTCTGGCTGTAACGACAGCTTCCTTGATCGCTTCTTCTTGAAGCAGTGCCGCCTCGATCTCGCCTAATTCGATACGATAGCCTCTGATTTTCACTTGTTCATCTATTCTGCCCGCATATTCAATGTTTCCGTCCGCCAGCCACTTCGCCAAATCTCCGGTCTTATACATCTTCGCTCCGGGTTCAAACGGGTCATCGACAAATTTCTCTGCCGTTAATTCAGGACGGTTCAAATATCCTCTTGCCACACCGGCGCCGCTGATATAGATTTCTCCCGGCACTCCGATCGGCGCGGGTTTCATATTCTCATCAAGAACGTAAATGCTCGTGTTTGCCGCAGCGGTTCCGATCGGTACCGATTCCCGTCTGTCCTTTACGGCATCATAACGGTAAATCATGCAGCCGACAACGGTTTCCGTCGGTCCGTACTCATTGCATATTTCAACCCGGCCTTCGAACTGTTCATGAATGCTGCGGGCTAACCGGGTGCTTAAGTTTTCCCCGCCCACAATCATTCTTCGGACAGCCGTTTGATCGGCAATGTTCATTTCTTTCAAAACCTGCAAATGGGCCGGAGTCAATTTAATGATATCCACCCTCGGGTCCCGCACAATCGATTCAAGCAGAGCTGTTTTATCTTCTCCGTCATAGACGATGATTGCATTTCCTGTGACAAGCGGCGTGAAAATAGAAGTCACCGTCAGATCAAAAGAAATTGACGAATACAATGGGAAGTTGGCTTTCTCGCCTTTTACATAAACCTCTTTCGCCCACCAAATATAATTGGTCAAGCCTTGGTGCTCGATTAGTACGCCTTTCGGCCGGCCTGTGGAACCTGACGTATAAATGACATATGCCAAATGGCTCACATCATTTATCGGAGCAAGGTCAGAGCCATCTTGGTGATAAGAACTTTCATCATCAAGTAAAACCGTGACGCCTTCATAGGCAAGCTGTTTCCTGACGTCCCGCTGCATTAAAACGATTCCGGCTTGGGAGTCATCCAGCATATACCGTATGCGGTCTTGCGGATATTCCGGATCTATAGGGACATAGGCTCCCCCTGATTTTAAAACGGCAAGGATTCCGACCACCGATTCGATGCTGTTTCTCGTGATGATGGCTACAGGCTGATCCGTCTGGACTCCTTTCGCTCTTAACGTTCGCGCGAGTCGGTTGGCCCGCTTATTGAGCTCTCCGTACGTGAGCTGCCTGTCCTTATCAATGACGGCTGCTTGATCGGGCGTACGCTGCGATTGCTCTTCAAATAATTGATGAACCGGCGTCTGCGGAAACGGCGCGGCCGTGTCGTTAAGCGTCTGCAGAAGGGTTCTTCTTTCGCCTTCCGTTAACAATTCCGCTTGATCCACCCGGATATCCGCATTTGTCACGACTTGTTGCAGGATTTGCATGAAATGTTCCCGAACCCGCTCTATGCTTGCCCGATCATACACATTTGCATTGTATTCAAAAGAGATGGTCATCTCGTCGCCCGGTATAACGGTCAAATTAAAATCGTAGTTGGTCTGTTCTTCCATTTGCACGTTGGAGATCGTGATGGATGTTCCGTTCTGGCGGCCTATACTTTCCATATACTGATCAACCGGATAATTTTCGAATATCATTAAATGTGTAATTAAATCTTGTTTTTGCGTTGTGCGCGCTTGAATATCGTACAGCGGGTGCGTCTCAAATTGTTGAGACGCTACAGCCCTTTCCTGCGCCTCTTTCATAAGCTCGGCCAACGTTGTCCCGGCTTCGCACCGGAACCGGACGGGAATGGTGTTAATGAATAAGCCGATCATGGTTTCCACGTTTGGAATTCCAGCAGGTCTTCCGGATACAACACTTCCAAACACAACGTCCCGGCTGCGGTTATATTTCTGCAGCAAAACCGCCCATGCCGTCTGCAGCAGCGTATTCAGCGTGACATGATGCTCGCCTGCCGTCCGCTTCATTTTCGAAGTGAGATCGGAGCTTATGTCACACGTCACTTTTTCAGGAACGTATCGTCCGTCTTCCGCTGCATGATGATCCTTAGGAAGGCCGGTTTGCTCCTCATATCCCTCCAAGTACTGATCCCAATAAGCCGTGGCCTCTTTCGCATCTTGCCGGCCGAGCCATTCAATATATTGACTGTACGGAGTAATTGATGATTGTTCAGGCTGCTTTTGCTGAAGCAAGGCAAAGTAATTCTCGAATATTTCTTTTGTAATCAGCGGCAGGCACCAGCCGTCCATCAAAATATGGTGGAAGCTCCAGATAAAACGGTATGTCTTTTCATCCGTACGAAGGATGAATAGCCGCATTAAAGCACCTTTTTCTAAGTCGAACCCCCGCATCTTATCTTCTCTGGCATACTGCTGAATCATCGCTTCTTTTTGTGATTCCTTCATCTCTCGTAAGTCATTGAATTGAAAACCGATTTTTTTCGTTTTGAATATGATTTGGAGCGGCTGATCCTTCCAGCCTCTGTAAAAATTCGTGCGGAAAATATCATATTTTTGCGATAAGCCGTCCAAGCTTTTTGAAAATGAATCAATCTCCAGATCTCCATGCAGATCAAACATCGTTTGCTGAAAATAAGCACCTGAATTCGGATCAAATAAGCTGTGAAACAGCATGCCCTTCTGCATCGGCGTTAATGGATAAATATTTTCCGCTTCGCCTAATTCACGCGTCTGCTCCAAAAGCTGTTCCAGTTCGTCGATTGAGATATCTTTTAACAGGATGTCACTTGGTGTGAGAGAAGTCTGCTGCCGGCTTACGCAATGCGCAATGACTTCTTGCAAACTTTCTTTCAACCCTTGGGCAAATTGCGCCATAGTAGATCTTTCGTATTGTTTGCTGCTGTAGCTCAGTGTCAGTGATAATGTCCCTTCGGCAATCATGCCGTTCAAATCAAGCACGGCCGTTCTCTCTTGGTTTTCGTTCATCGATAACCCTGTGGAATATGGCGATATGTGCAAAGCCTGATGCTTCAGGTTTTGGTCAAATTGTCCCAAATAGTTAAACGATATCTCCGGATTCAGCTGCAGGCTGTCGGCTTCCGGATGCCCGGATATATATTTGATGATGCTGTAATTCATTCCTTTATCAGGGATGCGGCGCAGCCCTTCTTTCACGATCTTGATCCGCTGCGACAGGTTTTTTCCGGCTTCCATTCTCAGGACGACAGGGTACTGGCTTGTGAACCATCCTATCGTGCGGGAAATGTCAGCATCCCGAATAATCGGTTCTCTCCCGTGGCCTTCCAAATTCACGACAATGTCTTCCGTGCCTGTCCACTTGTGAACGGCCAACCCTAACGAAGTCAGCAGCAGATCGTTGATATCCGTGTTGTAGGCGCGGTTCGCTTGTTTTAATAATTGCTCCGTTTCCTCTTTTGTCCATTGAATCGTCACTTCTTCGCTGTCTCTTAATAACGATCCTTCGCTGATAGTGTCTTTAGGCAATGGCTGAGGCTTTATGCTTGAAAGCTCAGTCCAATACGCAATCTCCTCTTCCATATCGGTTTCCGCCGCATACTTGGACAATTGATCGGCCCAGAATGGAAACGAATCTGTTTTTTGCGGGAGCTGGATCGTTTGTCCGCGTTCTGCCTGCTCATAACCGCTTGCAAAATCCTCGAGCAAAATACGCCAGGATACTCCGTCAATCAGCAAATGATGAATTGCAATCAGCAAATGATCTCCGTCCGGACATTGGAACAAACCGAGCTTCATCAATGGCCCTTTGTCTAATACCATACTGCTTTGAATCTCATTCGCTTTATCGGCAATCGCTTGAGCCGGATCGGTTTCCCCTTTATAATTCATCACTTCCAGATGGTATAGTTCACTTTCATCCGTTCCTGTAATTCGCGGAGCGTATCCATCCGGCGTTTTTTCAAAAATCATCCTCAAGGCATCGTGATGCGACGCGATCTGTTCTATCGTCCGGCGAAGCGGAGCCTCTTTAAAGCATTCCGCCGAATATAACATGACGGCCTGATTGTAATGGTGTGCATGCGGCATGTTTTGTTCAAAAAACCAATGCTGTATCGGGGTCAGCTTGGTTCCGCCATTCACTTCTCCTTGATCAGCCACCCTGCTGACCGGCGCTACAAACTGACTAAGTTCAGCAATCGAGGGGTGTTTAAACAAATGCTTCATATCAACCTTGTATCCGGCTTGATACAATCTGGATGATACCTGAATTGATTTAATCGAATCTCCGCCAAAATCAAAGAAATTATCCAAAATTCCTATACGTTCTGCCCCTAATACTTCTTGCCAGATGGACGCCAGCAGTTCTTCTATTGTGTTCCGCGGGGCTATGTATTCGTATTCCGCCCGCGTATTTTCGTCAGCAGCAGGCAAAGCTTTCAGATCAATCTTCCCATTGGAAGTGAGCGGAATGCGTTCCAAAGGGATAAAGCGGGAGGGAATCATATAATTGGGCAGTTCCCGGGATAATTCTTTTCTGAACTGCGCTGCTGTCAAAGAAGGCTCGCCGACATAATAGGCATACAATTGTTTGGCTCCGTCTGCGTCTTCCCGCGCGACGACTGCGGCTTCATGAACGTTTTCCAGATTGAACATGGCTGCCTCTACCTCGCCGATCTCAATCCGGTAGCCGCGAATTTTTACTTGATGATCAATCCGCCCTAAATATTCGATTCTTCCATCCGGCAGCCATCTGGCGAGATCCCCCGTTTTATACATCTTTTGACCAGGAACATGCAGATGCTCCACAAATTTTTCCTCCGTCAATTCAGGGCGATTGAGGTAGCCGCGGGCCACTCCCGCTCCTCCGACATACAGCTCTCCCGGTACGCCGATCGGCTGGATTTGATGGTGCGCTCCTAAAATATAAGCTTGATGGTTGGCCACCGGGCTGCCGATTGTGATCTGTTCATCAGCGGACTGAACAGGGTGAAATGTAGATACCACGCTGTTTTCTGTCGGTCCGTATTCATTATTGATCCGAATGCGAGGCTGCAGAGAATGCAGCTTCTCAACTGTATCTGTTTCCAGCTGCTCACCGCCTACAACAACATGCTGAACATGGATGAAGTCCTCTGCATTCATCTGTTCGATCATCGTTTTCAGAAGACGGGGAGAAGTTGAGAAATGAGTAATTCTCTCTTGTTTTATGGCATTTTGAATGGCGAAAGTTTCTTTATTCTCTTCATTAGGCAATAGGTGCAAAGTTGCCCCCGAGATGAGCGGGCCGAAGAAATTTAAAATGAACGCATCAAAAACATACGGGTACAAGACAAGCACGCGATCCGCCGGAGAATGCTTAAAAAACGCCTTCTTCCATTGGAGCGAATTCACAATGCCGCCGTGTTCAACCATGACTCCTTTCGGCTTTCCTGTTGTACCCGACGTATAAATGACATAGGCTAAATGGCTGTGTCCCGCTGCTGGTGATAACAATGAGCTATCGGCATGGTATGATGTTTCATCATTCAAATCAATCACCGGGCCGTCAAAGGTGAGACTGTTTTTTAAATGACGCTGAACAAGGAGAACGTCTGCATCCGCATCATGAAGCAAATATTGAAGCCGCTCTTTTGGATATTCAGGATCCAGGGGCACATAAGCGCCCCCTGCCTTCCAAACGGCTATAATGGATACGATCATCTCTAATGAACGATCAGCGAGAATGGCGACTAACGTATCGGGTTGAACCCCGCAATTACGCAATGTTCTTGCCAAACGGTTCGCCTTCTCATTCAGTTCCCTGTACGTCAAATGGTCGTTTTTAAACTTGACGGCCGCATGCTCAGGCGTTCTTTCTGCTTGCTCTTCAAATAATTGATAGACTGTTCTGCTCCCGGAGAAATCTCTGACGGTGTCGTTAAAATCAAACAATAGCTTCTGTTTTTCCGCTTCCGGTAAGATCTCTGCCGTATGGATCGCGGCTTGAGGCTGAAACAGGATCACAGACAGCAGCTGATCCAAATGGGATACAATTTGATTGATATAGCGCTCATCGTACAGATTGCCGTTATAAAAAAGCTTCAAATGAACCCCGTTGTTCTCCAAATCAAAGTGAAACAGCGTATCGGCTGCAGTATCTTCTTTAAATTGCAAGGAATGAATTTCGTTAAGCGAAACGACGGTATGAATCAACGGCAGATGCTCGTCATTGTATTGCACGCTCAGATGCTGAACCATTTTTCTAAACGGCAGGTTTTGATTTTTCAGAGAATCATTAACGGCTTCTTTCAGCTGCCCGAATACGGTTTTAAATGTACTCTCGTTTGAAAGCGTATTTTTTAAGAGGACAATGTTGTTAACGGCTGACTGGCCGGCTTTTTGCTTCGATACCGTCGGAATGCCAAGAATCAGGCTCGTTTGATCCGTATATTTATATAACAAGCATTCAATACCCGCCAATAAAATCAGATAGGCCGCCATATCGGAATGATTCGCCATTGTCATGATTCTTTGAGATACTTCCGGAGATAAGGAACGGCAGATGCATTTTTCCTGGTAGCCGGTACGGGCAAACGACGCTTTATCCGCTGCTTTAAAGTAAGGGAATGCGCTTAGTCCGTCTTCTTCATCAAACAGGTTTTCCCAGTACGTTTCTTGGTTTTTAAATACCGACATTGGAGCACCTCATTTTATATAATTTAAAGAAATAATGCTTTTCCCTAAAAGTTCAATTGAATAGAATCAAGCGCGTTCTCTTCTTCCTCATTGCTGCCGCTCAATCCGATATGTTCGATTAGAATGCTTGGCTGTTCCAAAATCGCCGATAGGATGTGTAAGTAGTCGTTTGATAAAACCTCGATTCTGCTTTTCTTAAACAGTTTTTTCGAATATTCAAACAGTCCGTGATAGTTGTCTTGGTCCGTCTGAATCGACAAGGTCAAATCGAATTTGGCAACCGGATGATGAAATGAATACGGCTTGAGTTGAAGAGAATCGAAAGTCAATTCAGCATGATCGAGATTTTGCAGCACAAACATCGTATCGAATAAAGGATTGCGGCTTGAATCTTTTGGAAGATGCAGATGCTGAATTAATTCTTCCAATGGATAGTCTTGATTTTTATAGGCGTTCAGCATGTTTTCTTTTACTTCGTTTAAGTAGGCATCAAATGTTTTACGGCCCGCCGGGTGATTGCGAATGACTAACGTATTGACGAACATTCCCACGACCGGCTCTACATCCAAATGAGTCCGCCCGGCAGATGGCGTTCCTACGATAATATCTTCTTGTCCGCTGTACTTGGATAAAAGAATCGTATAGGCCGCCAATAAAATCATATACAGTGTTGCTCCTGTGTCTTCTTCCATTTGGCTTAAACGCTGTTTCAAGTGTTCGGGTATAAGAAATTCAAATGATTCGCCTTCGTAATCGCGTATGGCAGGTCTCTCATAATCCGCAGGCATATCCAGTACAGGAATATCACTGTGAAACTGATCCAGCCAATACGCTTCCTGGCTCTTGATGTTCCGTTTCTGAATGTCCGATTGCTGCCAAACTGCAAAGTCTTTATATTGAATAGAGAGCGGGTCCGGTTCGTTCCCCTCGTAGATTCGGCTTAAATCTTTCATCAGAATATTGACGGACACGCCGTCAGAAATGATATGATGCATATCAACCACAAGCACGTGCCGTGCAGGTTCAATTTCAATCAGTCCGGCCCGCATCAGCGGCGGTTTGGCTAAGTCAAACGCTTTGATGAAATCAAGCACACGGTCTTCCGCTACTTCTTCGCTTGCTTGAATCCGTTCTATCGTAAAGTCGACGTTCTGATGAATACGCTGTGCCGGCTCGCCTTCATATAAATCAAAGCTGGTCCGCAACGCTTCATGACGCGCGATTAATTTTCGGAAAGCGGCGTTTAACCGTTCGGGATCGATCGTCCCTTCCACATTCATGGCACCCGTCATATTGTAAGTCAGCTCGCCGCCTTCTGTGTGACTTAACAAATACATACGCCTCTGAGCTGAAGAAACCGGATAATATGGCATTTCCTTTGCAGCCGGAATCGGTACATATCGGTTTTTGTCCATGTGTAACGCCTTGTCAGCCAATTGTTCAATGGTAGGAAACTTGAATATGTCTTTTAGAGACAGATTCACATCCAGCTCTTTGTGAATTCTGGCGGCTAAGGCAGCCGCTCGGATGGAGTTGCCTCCGAGATCAAAGAAATTATGTTTGATCCCCGCATGGCTTATTCCGAGCACTTCCTTCCATAAATCTGTCAGTTTGGACTCCGTCTCATTACCCGGCGGAACATATTCAGCTGTCAGCTGCAGACTCGCTTCTGGTGCTGGCAGTGCCTTACGGTTTATTTTCCCGTTGGACGTTAACGGCATATGCTCCAGTTGGACAAAATAGGACGGAATCATGTAGTCCGGAAGCTCCGATGACAATTGTTCCCTAAGCTGCGCAGCCGCTATAGGCTTGTCGCTTACGTAATACGCGCATAATTGTTTTAAGCCGTCTTCTTCTTTCACTGTAACCGCGGCTTTTTGCACCGCTTCCGCGTTATGCATTGCTGCTTCAATTTCACCAAGCTCGATTCGGTGTCCCCTGATTTTGACTTGTTCATCAATGCGCCCGATATATACAAGATTTCCGTCCTTCAACCGCTTAGCCAAATCCCCTGATTTGTACATCTTCGCTCCCGGGACATACGGGTTTTCAACAAATTTCTCTGCCGTTAAATCCGGACGGTTCCAATACCCTCTGGCAACACCCGGTCCGCTGATATATATTTCGCCGATTACCCCGATCGGAACCAGATTTCTGCTTGCATCGGCCACATAAATATCCGTGTTGGCAGCCGGAGTGCCGATCGGTACAAATTCCCGCTTGTCCCGTTCTGCGTCGAAGTGATAAATCATACATCCGACGACAGCTTCCGTCGGTCCGTATTCATTGAAAATGTCCAGCCGGCCTTTAAACTGCTCGCTGACACATTTGGCCAGACGGGTGCTTAAATTTTCTCCGCCGACAATCATTTTCCGTATTGCGGTGCCGCCAGCGATATTCATCTCCTTGATGACGTGCAGATGTGCCGGGGTCAACTTGATCATGTCTATTCTTGAGTCCCGCATAATCTCAGAAAGCACAGCGCTTTTGTCTTCGCCGTCAAAGACAATGATGGTATTTCCCGTAACCAGCGGCGTAAATATCGAGGTCACAGTCAGATCGAAAGAGATGGAAGAGTATAATGGGAAGTTGGTTTTCTCACCTCTTACATAGACCTCTTTCGCCCACCAAATATAATCAGCCAGTCCCTGATGCTCAATGAGGACACCTTTTGGATTTCCCGTGGAACCTGACGTATAGATCATGTAGGCCAAATCATGCGCATCGCTGTCCGATTCAAGATTCGAGTGATCCTCATGGTATGAGTTTTCCTCATCCAAAAGCACAACGTCACCATCATACGGTAATTGATCCAGCAGGCTGCGCTGTGTCAACACAACCTCCGCCCTTGAATCTCTCAGCATATATTGGATCCGATCTTCCGGATATTCAGGATCAATGGGCACGTATGCGCCGCCTGATTTCAGAACAGCCAAAATACCAACAATCAACTCGATGCAATGCGGAGAGATGATGGCAACGAATTGATCAGCTTGTACGCCTTTTGTCCGTAACGTCCGCGCCAATCGGTTCGCCCGTTCATTGAGCTGTCTGTACGTATACCGCTCATTGCCAAAAATAACGGCTGCATGATCGGGACTCTGTTCCGCCTGCATTTCAAACCATCGGGTTACTGTTTCGTTATGCGGATACGGCGTCTTTGTGCCGTTACACTCCGTCAGCAGTTGATGCCGTTCGGTTTCAGACAGCATAGGAACGGAAGACAATGTCATCTCCGGCTGCTCAACAAGACTGTTTAAAATGCCGGTATAGTGTCTGGTGATCTGTTCAATGGTGTCTTTTGTGAATCGTCCCGGTTTATAATCAAAATGCATCTCTATCTGTTGACCGGCATCTTCGATCGTGAGCATCAAATCATACAAAGAGACCCCTGGATTTCGTTCTTTCACTTTAAATGTACATTCATTGTGCCGGATTTCATGAAATTCAATGTTTTGAAACACAAACATCGTGTTAAACAGAGACTTTCCGGTTGTTTCCCGCTGCACATTTAATTTCTCCACAAGCCGGTCGAATGGATAGTCTTGGTTTTCGAAAGCGTCAAGCGTCTGCCGCTTTACTTCTTCCAGATAATCCGTAAACGTTCTATTGGCGTGCGGCTTCGTCCGGATTCCGATGGTTTGTATGAAAATACCGATGATTTTTTCGATATCCGGATGATTTCTTCCTGAAGCAGGCGTGCCTACGACAATGTCTTCTTGTCCGGTATATTTATGAAGCAGCACATTATAGGCGGCCAGAAGCACCGTATAGAGAGTGGTTTCCGCCTTTTGCGCCAAATCTTGAAGCGAACGGATGACATCCGGCTGTAAGGAGCATGTCACACGCTGTCCCTCAGAAGACCGTTCTGCCGCTTGTGAACCGTCTGTCGGCAGGTTAAGGATGGGAATTTCGTCTTGAAATTGTTCCAGCCAATATGTCTCCTGCCGCTTCATGGCATCCTCATTCAGCCGTTGGTTTTGCCATTCTGCGAAATCTTTATATTCAAATTCAATGTCCGGTAATGGTTTCTGATGATATAAAGCCAGCAATTCATTTGTAAGGATGTTGACGGAATAACCATCCGAAATGATATGATGCATATCGATGAGCAGTTCGGCCTGCTCGTTTTCAATCTTGATCAGCTCCGCACGAACTAACGGAGCTTGGTCCAGGCGGAACGGTTTTACAAACCGGTCTGAATAGGCATCAAATTCGTCCCGGCTCATTGTCCGGACATGAACGTTAAAATCAACTTCGTTTTCAAGTTTCTGAACGATATCGCCATCTATAATGTCGAAATACGTGCGAAACGCTTCGTGCCGCTGCATCACTTGTTGAAGAGACGAGATCAGGGCTTGCTCATCGTACTTCCCTGTTATTGATATTTGGCCGAACATATTTTGCGCCAGCTGATCCGGTTCCAGTTGGTGCAGGAAATATACTCTTTGCTGCGCCGGCGATGTCGGGTAATACGCTTTTTTCTCGGCAGCCTTCATCGGGAGGTGCACGACTTTTGTTTCGTTCTGAATGAAATGTGCTAATTCCTTAACAGTCTGGTGATTGAAAAATTGTCCGATGGAAACCTTTTGATGAAATGTCTTCTGAACTTTGGAAAGCATAAGCGTCGCCTGGAGCGAGTTTCCTCCCAGAGCCAGAAAGCGATCTGATCTGCCGACCCGTTCAAGGCCGAAAAGTTCCTCCCAAATCCGCGCCAGCTGCCGTTCCGTTTCATTTATCGGCGCCTCGTAGGCTTCAGTGAAATTTGCTGTATTGCTTCCTATTGAAGAGACCCGCTTCTGGTGTTCATCATACAGTTTTTGTAAATCGTGCTGTTCTTCATCGGAAAACATCATCATGGCGTCAAGAGGGATTGAATCCCCCTCAACCATTTTTTGCAGCAAATTTGTAAAACCCGCTCCCCACTTTTTCATGATTTCCGGACTGATGACGTTCGTATTAAAGTCGAAATCAAGAACATATTCTTGATGCGCGTCTGTTATGTTAAGAAATAAATCGTACAGGGTGCATTTTACCGGGTATGCAACGGGCTCCGCTTCCGCCTTTCCGAAATGCAGCTTTCGAAAAGGCCTGTCTAAATTAAAGATAATACGCATATCCGGCACTTGATCGTGCGGAAGCTCTCTGGCCACCAGTGTCATCGGGACGGCTTGGTGCCGCATTGCAAGATTCACGCTTTCTTTCATACTGCCAAGATAACCGGTTAAAGTGCTTTCTGAAGTAGACGTGTTCTTCACCGGAATCATATTGACGCAATTTCCAATCAGATCATGCTGTTTTATATGCGATTGACCTGCTGCGGGGATCCCGATCACAAGGCCTGACTGTTTGGTAAGCCGGTGCAGAAAAAGATGAAATGCACCCAGCATTGTCACAAATACGCTATTTTTCATCTGAATGCTTAATGACCTTAAAGCCTCGCTCAATGGCCGTCCAAGCCTGACGGTACACCGGTCTCCCTCATACCCGTTCGGATAACGGACAGAACCTGTGCTCGGCAGAATTGGCTGCTGAATCGGTTCAGAGAAATGACGCCGCCAATAACGGACCCCTTCTTCATAATGGCCGCTGTCAATCTGTGCCTGCTGCCAGTCTAAGTATTGGCGAAACGAAACATCTGCCTCTTTCGGTGAAATCGGCTTTCCTTGTACAATTGCCGCGTAGTTGCTCTCCAGTTCTTGAACAAATACGGCGATTGACCATCCATCGGCAATGATATGATGGAACGTGAGCACAATCAGATGTTCATTGTGAGCCGCAGTAAGCACATGGATTCTAAACAAAGGCTTTTGTTCATGGAAATGAAACGGCCGCTTGGCATCTTCTGTCAGCCATTTTTGAATTTCCGACTCCCGATGTTCATGCGGGTGACCGGTAAAATCAATGACTGGTATTTCTATATTCATCCGTTCCTGCACTTGCTGTACCTCGTCATCGGGATGAATCACTGTACGTAAAGCTTCATGACGGTCAACGATATGCCGGACGGCTTGTTTTAATGGCGTATGCTGCAGTTCGCCCTCCACTTTCAGCATAATGGACTGGTTTAAAGCGGCGGAAGCTTCATTCCCGTAATGGGATGCCATAACCAACTGCTTTTGTTCAGGTGAAAGCTCGCGCGTCCCGGACTTTTTACGGCCTCCGCCATCAGGGGAGTCCGGGCCTTCCGGAATAAATCCGCCTCGGCTAAGATCCTCCACCGTGTCTTTCACCGCTTGAATAATCTTTTCTATATCATCAGCGGTATGCGCCGCAGACAAGAAGCAGTTGCGTCCTTCCCACACATAGACACCTTTATAGTTGAGATGGTAAAAGAACAAGTCATTATCAAGCGATGAGACAAACCGGAATAAAGAACCGAATCGAACCATGCGGATAGGCACTTGCGCTTGTTCGAAGCAGCGATTCAGCTCATCGACCAAGTAGGCTGTTTTTTGATTAAGCTGCTCATACAGATGTTCTCCCTCGGTTTGTAAATGACGAAGCACGGCTAATGACATTCTCATGGTAAGCGGATGAGTATTGAAGGTTCCGGCCACAAACGTGCGTTTCGCCTCGTCTTGCGGGTAGGAATCGTCCCCATACTGCCAGGTACCCCCGTCGATCGCATTCATGAACTCAGCTTTTCCGGCAACTACCCCTAACGGCTGTCCGCCGCCGATGATTTTTCCGTAGGTCACTAAATCAGCCTGAATGCCGAACCATTCCTGTGCGCCGCCGAGACCGATCCGAAATCCGGTAATAATTTCATCCATAATCAGAGCTGTTCCGGATTGCTGCGTGATCGCCCGCAATTCTTTCAAAAATGCCCGCGGCTGCAAATCCGGTCTGCGGCTTTGTACCGGTTCCACCAGTACGGCTGCCAATTCATCACCAAGACTGCGGATCACGTCCAGCGAATCGGGATTGTTGTAATGTAAAATAATCAAATCATCCATAAAGCTCTGCAGTATACCAGGAGCCAGCGGATTCGCAGACGCAGCTCCGCCTTTTGTGCCGGCAACCCCTAATACGCCGTCAAACGTGCCGTGATAAGAGCCCGAGAACGCCACCACTTTCTTTCTTCCTGTTGCCGCCCGCGCCAAACGCAGGGCAACCATGACGGCCTCTGTTCCGGAATTATAGAAAGCGACCCTTTCTACCCCGGTACATGTGCGGATCCGGTCGGCAACTTCACCGGCGACATCTGACATCGGTCCGAGCGGAGGCAATGATGAACGGGCTGAATCATCGATAACCTGTGTAATAAAGGAAGGATGATGCCCGAAAAGGTTAACCCCGAATCCCATGGTGACATCGATATATTCATTTCCGTCAATATCCCACATTTTAGAACCGTCAGAACGTTCGGCGATAATCGGGTATACGATTTCCTTCCAATATGAACGGAAGCTGGACAAGTTGCGGTTGTTTGCATGAGCAAATCGGGTGTTGTCCGTATATTGTTTGGAACCTTTCGTTTTATCTGCGTATTTCTTGATGAAATCTTCTAAGTATTGTTTTTGCCGTGCGGTATAGTGTCCCTGTTCATGCAGGTTCTGAGGCTGGAAAGGAACATAGGGTTTCGCTTCTTGAGCCGCTTTCTTTTCTGCAGTGACGGCCGGAGGCCCCTGCTGGACAGAAGGAATTGATCTCTCTTGCGCTTTAGCGTATTCTTTCTCATCGGAATGATGTCCGCTGTTTCTCAACAAATTAAAGCTATTTAATTGAGCTTGCAAGGTATCCTGAATTAATTGATTCTGAGAAGCGATTATTTTTTCGAGCATATGCTCTTGATGACCTTCTCTGCGATCCGATTCAGACTGTGCTTCTGAAATGACCTGCATTTCCTGCGCCGGAACATTCTCTTGAGGCGGAGCGGATGCAAAGGACGATGGAACGGTCTCAGCCAAGTAATCTATGACACTTTGAAGGTTGTTCATCGTATCAAAAAAACGATCCATCGGGATGTCTGCCCCAAATTCGTCCGCGATGGCTTTTTTGACCTGTGACAGCATGATAGAATCCATTCCGAGTCCGATAAAATGAGCATTCAGATCGAGTTCCTCCGCTCTGATCCCCGAAGTATTGCTGATTACAGTTTTCAGGAAGGATTCAATATGCGACTTCGATTGATTGATATTCAATGCCGCTTCTCCTCTCTTTTCGTCCTCGTTTAAGCGCAATTGGTCAGCTTCAGCCCAGCATCGGCTCCGTTCAAACGGATACAAGGGCAATGGCGTCTTTTGTACAGTTTCACCTGAATAAAGCGCGCGCCAATCGATAACGGCTCCTTGCACAAATAATTCGGCGGCGCGATGCAGCCATGTGATCCGTTCATCTTGCGTACGTAAACGCTGCTTAATCAGTGCGGCTGCTTGTTTATTCAGCTCTTCTTTATGAGCGGGCAGCATTTCCTTCATATTCTTGTAGCCGATGTATACACCGGGAAGGTTTCTGTCTCCCTGAATCAGGCGGGTCAGCTTATCCGATAGTTCTTGTTTACCGGATACAATCATGGCAATGCCATGATCCAAATGAGCCCTGCCCGTACTGGCTGTATAGCAAATGGACTTTAATGAAGCTTGGCTGTCATCCGATACATATTGCCGGTACTGCTGTGCGAGTTCATAGAGTGATTTTTCAGTATGAGCGGATAAAACAAATAGGTGCGGCCCATGTTCATCCTCGGGCGCATACTCACTTTGAGAAATATATTCTTCCAATACCACATGAGCGTTCGTTCCGCTAAAGCCAAATGAGCTGACTCCGCCTCGCAGCGGCTCATCACCGGATGGGAACGCTGCAGCTTCCTGGTTTACGTAAAATGGTGAAGAGTGAAAATGAATGAGCGGATTAGGTTCATTAAAGTGCACTAACGGCGGATTTTTCTTGTGATTCAGCATGAGGACAGATTTGATCAGCCCGACGATGCCTGCCGCTTCAAACAAATGACCGATGTTCGATTTAACAGAACCAATCGCACAAAATTGTTTTTTTGCCGTATACTTTTCAAACGCTTTACAAAGCCCGTTAAATTCAACCGGATCGCCGAGCTTCGTTCCGGTGCCATGCGCTTCGATGAAAGACAGTGTTTCAGGGGCAATGCCCGCGTCTTTCCAGGCCGTCTCAATGACCTCAGTCTGAGCTGCCGGATTCGGTGCTGTAATCCCGGCGGTTGTTCCGTCTTGATTCAACGCGCTTCCCTTGATTACGCCGTAAATATGGTCTCCGTCGCGAACAGCATCCTGCAGAGGTTTCAGCAGGACTGCGGCCGCGCCTTCACCTGTGCCAGTACCGTCTGAATCTTTGCTGAACGTTTTCGTGTACCCGTCCGAAGATTCCATATCGAGTCCGATACAGATCGGCAAGAGCGATGTCCGGATACCGCCGGCAAGAGCCATTTCACAATCGCCGGATATTAAAGATTTACATGCCATATGAACGGCGGCAAGCGATGAGGAGCACGCCGTATCGACTGTGACCGCCGGCCCTTTTAAATTTAAGAAATAAGCGATTCGGCTGGCTAACACGGAAGGGAGATTGCCCACGATATATTGATGAAGCTCCTCCGGATAATTCGCAGAAAGGAGACGTTCATAATCGTAGCCCACCTTCGAGTACCCTGCATATACCCCGACACGGCTCCCGTTCATGCTGCCGCCGGCATAGCCCGCATCTTCAATCGCATGCCATGCAGACTGCAAAAACAGTCTTTGGTTAGGGTCCATAAACTGAGCCGTTTTAGGAGCTAAACCGAAGAACGAGTAATCAAAGCGGTCGATTTCATCTAAATAGCCGCCCTTCACAAACTGATTCTCATTGATTTCGCTTTGGATGGACTTTAAATAATCCGCCGCATCTTTCAGCCGGGATGCAGGGTATTCTCGAATGCTGTGCTCACCTTTTTCAAGCAGATTCCAAAAATCATTTTTAGTTGATGCTCCAGGGACATTGAGCGACATCCCGATAATGGCGATATCTTTCGGTGTCACATGGCTTGGTTTCGCTGCCGCGTCCTGCTTGATTTCAGCCCGGCTTTCAGACAGATACGCCGCTAAATCAGTGATAGAAGGATACGTAAAGAGATCTGAAACGGCAAGCTCGCGTCCGAATTTCTGTTCTATGCGCTCGGCAATCTGCGATAACTGTAATGAATTTGCTCCCATATCAAAATAACTGTCAGCGAGGTGAACCTTTTTCCCATTGAGCACATCGGAAAAGATAGACAGTAATTCCGTTTCAATTTCATGAATGGGAGTCTGTCCGGACGTTTCCGGGCTGCTCTCCAAATATTCATTGATGGCGGCAGACTCTGTTGAAAAATTCCCTGCCTCATACTGTCTGGCAAGTTCGTAGCGTTTAACCTTTCCGCTGGTTGTTTTAGGGAGTTTTCGGATCGGAAGGACATCTTTTATGCTCCAGCCGCCCCGCTTGAGCAAATGCTTTTTTATCTCTTTGACAAGCGGTGCGAATTTTTCAGGTGATTTTTTGTAAACAACAAAGAGCACGATTTCTCCGCTTTGTGTCTTTTGATCATATACACCGCAGGCGGCAACCCTTCCTAAGTCAACCTCTTCCATTTCAATCGCTACCCGTTCAATATCGTGCGGGTAGATATTTTTTCCGTTCACGAAAATAATGTCCTTTTCTCTTCCGGTTACGACTAAGTTACCACTTTCACTAATGAATCCGAGGTCTCCCGTTTTTACCCAGCCGTCAGAAGTCAGCGCTTTTTCCGTACTCTCGGGGTTGTTATAATACCCTTGAGTCACATTGTCTCCTTTGATCTGGATATGGCCGATGATTCCGTCTTCTACTCTTTCATTTGCTTCATCGGAGATCCGAAGCTGACAATAGTCAATAGGTCGTCCCACTTCGACGAATGAAGCGCAATTTTGATCCTCTTTGCTGACGTTTACAGCTCTTTCACCGAGATTTAAATGATCGCGATGCAAATAAACGGGAACGAATTCTTTACCTAATTTAGAGAATGCTGCGCCGACCGAAGCTTCCGCTAAACCGTAAACATTCAAAATGGCGGATCTTTTCAGATTGAATGCTGCGCATCTTTTCAAAAATTCGTCACAGAGCTCCGGCAATATCGGTTCTGCACCGTTTGCGATGACCTTGATGTGGGATAAATCCCAGTCTGGTTCGTTTTTCAGAAATTTAAGGAAGTAGTTGTATCCGAAATTAGGAGAGGATAGAATACTGGCTTTATGTTCATGAGCTTTTTTCATCCAAAGAATAGGTCTGCGAATAAATAATTCTGTAGGCATCAGATTTTGATTGATTCCGGTTATGAAGGGAACAAGGTGGCAGGCGATGAGCCCCATATCATGCGTTAAAGGCATCCATGATAAGAAAGAGTCTTTCGAATGAACGGCTAGGGCATTCCCAATGGCGCACGTGTTATGTATTAAGTTGTGATGCGTTAACATGACTCCTTTTGGATCTCCTGTCGATCCTGAAGAAAATTGGATAAAGGCGAGTTCATTCGCACCAGGTTCATAAAACGAAGCGGGGTAATCGTAGGTTTGATCTTGAATGATGTCAGATTTTTCGTTTAATTGATGATGGAAATCCTGTAAATCGTGTTCTGCAGCGTATTTCTTTATTTTGTCCAATACTTTTTCAGAGGCAATCAGAAACGGGTGATTTAATATGTTCCAAATGCGCCAGACCTTCAGCTTATGGTCATCATCTTCTCCGATACTGACCGGCACCGGGATCATTCCTCCTAATATACAAGCCCAAAAAGCAACGACAAATGATTTGTTTTCTTGGATTTGAAATACAATTTCCTGCTTCGGCTGAATGCCGATATGCTGTAAATAGCCAAGATATCCTTGCGCCTCTTCAAACAATTGGCGATAAGAGACAACCGTCTCGTTTTTATCGGATTCGATAAAACGGATCCCGCGGTCAGAGATATTGCTTCTTTCCCGAATGACATCTACTAAGGTTTGGAATTGACTGGTATACATAGGTCCCCTCCTGGGCGCTTTATTTTAAAATCCGCAATTCTTCCCAATCCGGAAGCTGTTTAGCCTCGCAAATTAATTTGCATAAATGGATCGAATGTTCGAGCTCTTGTTCTGAGAGCTCATTTTCCTGTCTTTCCATTCTCTCTTTCAGCTCTTGGATTTGCGTAAATAATGCCGTCGTCATATTGGAATAAGCCGCTGAATCCTTGTTGTAATTTCGCGCAATGACGGATTGAATCATCAATTTATTCAGTTGTTTTTTGCGTAAACGGACAATATGTTTCTTTCTTTCTGCTGAATTGGAAAGCAAGTGAACATCAGATGTCTGTCCTAAGGGATAAGGTACAATGTGATTCGTTGTTTTTCTCAGCAGACCGGCTAAGACATTGTTCGGACCCATTTCGATGACTTCCGTCACTCCGTGTAAAAGCAAGTAATGCATCGATTCCGTCCATCTTACCGGCATCGTCATGTGCTGCTCGAGATGTTCGCTGATCGAATTTCCGCTGCTGTAAGGGCGTGCAGTGACATTTGAAATGATCGGCCATGCGGCTTCCCGGAAGGAATACCGGTGTAATACAGTCTGGAATTGTTCAGATGCTGATCGTATCAGCGAACTGTGAAAAGGCGCACTGACATTCAAATAAGTGTATGCCGCTCCCTTTTCCTCCGCCATCTTGATGACACGTTCCACAGCTTGCCGGTGTCCGGAAATCACATGCTGCTGTTCAGAATTCATGCAGGCTACTCCTGCCGGAAAGTCTTCCGTCGACACTTTCGAACATATTTCCTGCAACGTTTGAAGAGAGAGGTGAGTCACGGCGGCCATCGTCCCCTGCTGCTGAGGATCCGCATTCTGCATAAGAATTCCCCGCTGCCTTACAAGTGTAACGGCATCCTGAAAAGAAAGGGCGCCGGCACAGACAAGCGCTGAATATTCGCCTAAGCTATGGCCTGCCAGGAAGCGGGGCTTCACCCCTATTTCCTGCATATACACTTGAAAAGCAATAACACTGACCGTTAAAATAGCGGGCTGCGCGTTCATTGTCTTTGTCAATTCATTCATATCTCCGTTAAAACACAGTTTTTTTACATCCAAGGAGATCGCATCGCTCGCTTCTTCAAACAATCTCTTTGCGAGCACAAAATCATTACAAAATTGTTTGCCCATTCCTACAAATTGAGACCCTTGTCCAGGAAATAAAAAGGCAAGATTGTTCATGAGATTCCTCCGATCATATTGAACAGAAATACAATATCATACAAATTATCCCTTTATATAACATCCTAGCATGATTATAACAAATGTGTATAGAATACTTTCGGAGGAGTTATTGTTCGATTTTACAAACGAATTAGATATATTTATTCATAAAATAAAACATGGGGTTTCACCGAAAATCTGTCTTAAAGAGAGATGATGAAAAGCCGGAGTGGAGCCTGTTACCGGCTCTTCTTCACTTAGGCCGCGCTCTTCATGTTTCATATGTTTTAGGGCTATTGGCATTATTGTGTCAGAAATTACATATTTTATGTTTATTGTAAAAATTCATTTGTATATCTGTGAAGGATTGTAAACTGATGGCGCTTGATTATAAATGCGGTGCAGAAATGGATCTGGATGAGAAAAATCTGCAAGGACAAAATACGCCGCAGAACATGTGAATGACCCAGCCCGGATACCGGTTGGCGCAGTAAATCGGCCTATTGAGTGAACAAGATTTTTCAGGCATAAAAAAACAGCCGTTCAGAGCGGCTGTTTTTTAAAAAATATAAGAACTATTGAGCGGTATACCCGCCATCCATGACTACGGCCTGACCTGTAACCCCTTTTGCTTTGTCGCTGGCCAAAAATACAGCGTAATCAGCGATTTCCTTCACTGACAGCAGCCGTTTTTGGGGAACGAGCGGAAAGATGACGTCCTCAAGCACCCGCTCGTACGGTACATTCCTTGTTGCGGAAATGTCCTTTAACTGATTGCGGACAAGCTGAGTGTCCACATATCCCGGACAAAGCGCATTGACGGTAATGCCGTCAGCCGCGCCTTCAAGTGCGCCGACTTTCGTTAAACCGATGACGCCGTGCTTGGCGCTGTTATATGCCGCTTTCCCGTGAAAACCGATCAGCCCGTTGACAGACGCCATATTAATGATTCGCCCGAATTGCTGTTTTTTCATAATGGGGAATGTATGCTTCATTGCGATAAATGGCGCAGTCAGCATGACACGAATGAGCCGTTCAAACTGTTCGGTGGGAAATTCCTCGATGGGCGCGACATGCTGAATGCCCGCATTATTCACAAGGATATCGAGGCGTCCGAATTGTTTCTCGACCGTCTGCAGCATGTCGGCCACTTGGCTTTCATTTGTTACATCGCATGTGATGCTGACTGCTTCACAGCCTTCTTCTTTCAGTCTTGCCGCCGCTTCTTTCCCCGCTTGTTCGTTTACATCAGAGATGATGACGGCTGCTCCTTCACGGGCGAATTCTCTTGCAATTTCAAGCCCGATTCCTCCGGCTGCTCCTGTTACAACGGCTGTTTTTTCAATAAGCAATGAATGCATGACGGCACCTCCTCATTTTGGTCTGACCCCGTTTTTTAACGACTGGCTGACAGTAAAATGACCTTCTGTTTTCTCAAAGACCTCCTCCACTGTTACACCTTCCTGCAGTTCGGTGAGCGTCATACGGCCATCATGAAAATCGAATACAGCCAAATCTGTGATCAGCCGATCGACCACCTGCCTGCCGGTTAAAGGCAGCGTACATTCCGTTCTCACTTTAGATTCCCCATATTTATTAACATGCTCCATAATGACAATAATCCGTTTTGCTCCGTGGACCAGGTCCATGGCGCCGCCCATTCCTTTGATCATTTTTCCGGGGATCATCCAGTTCGCCAAATCTCCCCGTTCGGACACTTCCATCCCGCCGAGGATCGCTACATCAATGTGGCCGCCGCGAATCATGGCGAAGGATTCGGCACTGTCAAAATACGAGGCTCCCTTTACCTCGGTAATGGTTTCTTTTCCCGCATTGATCAGATCGGGATCCTCCGTTCCATCCGCCGGATAAGGCCCAATTCCGAGCAAGCCGTTTTCAGACTGAAGCAGGACGTTATAATCATTCGGTATCTCATTGGCTACAAGCGTCGGCATCCCTATCCCCAAGTTCACATTCATTCCGTCCTTTATTTCCTTTACAGCCCGTTTGATCATTCGTTTTCTGCTATCTCTCATTCTGTCAGCCTCCTTTATCATGCTTGCCGGACGGTGCGGCGTTCAATCCGTTTTTCATGAATCCCGCCAAGCAGAACGTGCTGCACAAAAATACCCGGCGTATGAATTTGATCGGGATCAAGCTCTCCGGCATCGACGATTTCTTCAGCCTCTGCAATCGTCACTTTGCCTGCCATTGCAGCGAGCGGATTGAAATTTCTCGCCGTCTTTCTGAACATCAGGTTGCCCAGAGGATCGGCTTTCCAGGCCTTTACGATGGCGGCGTTCCCTGTAATCCCTTTCTCCAGAAGATAGGTGCGTCCGTCAAATGTCTTATGTTCTTTTCCCTCGGCTACTGATGTTCCGACGCCCGCAGGTGTATAAAACGCCGGAATGCCCGCCCCTCCCGCGCGAATTCTTTCTGCGAGCGTTCCTTGGGGCACCAATTCGACTTCCAGCTCCCCGCTTAAAAACTGCCGTTCAAAGGTTTTGTTTTCTCCGACATAGGATGCGACCATTTTTTTGATCTGCCGGTTTGCAAGCAAGAGGCCTAACCCCCAATCATCAACACCGCAGTTATTACTGACAACGGTCAAGTTTTTCACGCCGCTGTCCCTGATCGCGAGTATTAATTGTTCCGGAATGCCGCACAGGCCGAAGCCTCCTGCGATGAGGGTGTCTCCGTCCTTGATCAGTGCAGCAGCATCTTTATAAGAGTCCATCACTTTTCCTTTTCCCATATTCGTTTCCCCTTTCTGTTTTGGCTACACAAGGCCCGTCAGACTGTAAATGGCGATGATGACAAACACAGCGGCTGTTTTAATGACGGTAATGGCAAAGATATCCTTGTAGGATTGGCGGTGGGTCAACCCGGTGACCGCGAGCAGTGTAATGACGGCGCCATTATGCGGAAGAGTGTCCATCCCGCCGGAGGCCATCGAAATCACCCGGTGCATGACCTCCGGCGGGATGTGGAATGTATTGATTGCTTCTGTATATGCTGCTGACATCGTGCTTAAAGCGATGCCCATTCCTCCTGATGCCGATCCTGTAATTCCGGCAAGCGCAGTGGTCGTCACCGCTCCGTTGACGAGCGGATCAGTAAACGTCTGCGATATGCCGCTGCTGACCATTTTAAAGCCGGGAAGCGCCGCAATGATGCCGCCAAATCCGTATTCGGCTCCTGTATTCATCGACGCGAGCAAGGCACCCCCGATGCCCTCATTCAGTCCTTCTTTCAAATTGAAGAGCACTTTTTTCCAATCGAACAAAATCGTTGTCATGATTCCGATGAGCAGTGCGAGTTCTACTGACCAGATCGCAGTGACGGAGGAAAGGTCAATCTTCCCGAACGCTTCTAAACCGAGCTGCGCAAAATCAAATCCGTCAGGGTACCAATGCGGGAGCCACATTGTGAAGCATTTGTTCATGATCCCCACAAGGATAAGCGGAACAAAGGCGAGCACTTGCCGCGCGGGGCTGGGTTCTGCCTCCTGCGGTAAAACAGGCGTATGTTTTTCATTAGCCAGACTTGAGGAATCCTCTGCAGCGGAAACTTCAGATTGAAATCCAGCATAGCCTTCTCCGGCATTGGCCGCTTTTTTGCGCCGGGATTCTAAATAAATCATTCCGGCCGTAAGCACAAATGCTGCGCCAATCAGTCCGAGCCAGGGAGCGGCATAAATGTTTGTTTTAAAAAAAGCTGTCGGAATGACATTTTGAATTTGCGGTGTGCCGGGAAGCGCATCCATTGTAAAAGTAAACGCGCCCAATGCAATCGTACCGGGTATCAGACGCTTGGGAATATCAGCTTTAATAAATAGGTTTTTAGCAAACGGATAAATGGCAAACACCGCTACGAAGAGACTGACGCCGCTGTACGTTAAAATCACACCCATTAAGACGATGGCGAGAATGGCTCTTTTTGCTCCCACAAGTCTGACGATTGTTTTTGCAATCGACTCGGCGAGCCCGGATATTTCAACAACCTTGCCAAAAACGGCCCCTAAAAGAAATACGGGAAAATACAGCTTAATAAATCCTACCATCTTCTCCATAAATATATTCGAGAAGAAAGGAAGTACGAAGCTTGGATCTGTAAGAAGCACGGCAAACAGCGCACAAATCGGAGCGAATAAAATGACTGAAAAGCCCCGGTAAGCCGCAAACATCAGCATGCCTAATGCCAATAAAATAATAACAATGTCCACAAATCCCCCTCTTTTCTGCTCAATATTAGTAAGCGCTTACAAAAATCGAGAAAATAAAGCAAAAAACATGCCGGTTTTGCACCGTTTCTGAGGCTGAAAAAATGTGCATCATGGTGAATTTTCCGTTTTGGCGAAAGAAAAGGAGATTCTTGCTGCATGATATTGAACGGCTGAGCAGCGAGTTTTTTTAGGGATAGTGAGATGGATCAGAGAGGATTTTTGCTTTATAAATATGTATTCTTTTTTCTTTCATTTATTTCCTGCAAGAGGAACCGATAAAATCCGGCCCTCCTGCATGGTCATTCAGCCAAGGACAACCGGAAGCTCTTTGAGCGACCTAAAACCAATGAGCTTGCGGTATTCAAGGCGGTGTGCGGCCAGCCGAAGCTTAGGCATCCGCTCAAACAGTGTGAGAATTGCAATTTGTGCTTCGATGCGCGCTAATGAGGAGCCTATGCAAAAATGGGCGTTCTTTCCGAATGCAAGATGCGGATTCGGTTTTCTTTGGATGTCCATTTTATGAGGCTGATCGAATATGCTTGGATCGCGATTGGCTGCCCCTAAAAGGATATATACCTGCTCTCCTTTTTTTATGGTCTTCCCATTTATTTCACAGTCTTCTGAAGCGGTGCGTGCCGTCAGCTGCGCGGGGCTGTCGTAGCGCAGACATTCCTCGACAGCAGTTTCAATAAGCGAGGGGTTTTCTCTCAGTGCGCTAAGCTGTTCAGGGTGTTTCAATAAAGTAAACACACCGTTGCTCATGAGGTTTACCGTCGTCTCGTGTCCGGCTATGACAAGTAAGATACATGTCGCGAGCACTTCGTCTTTTGAAAGCTGTTCCCCCATAATAAACCTGCTGATTAAGTCTTCCTGAGGATGTGCTTTCCGCTCGTGAAACAAATCTCTGAAATATGCAGTCAGCCTGCCTGCGGTGTCGCTTGCTCTGACTAACATCTTTCTTGACCGGGTAAGATCAATGGCCTGAATGACGTCTGCCGTCCATTGTCTGAATTGATATCTCTCCTCTTTCGGCACTCCGAGTATCTCCGCAATGATGAGGCTTGCCAATGGAAAGGCAAACTCTGAAACAAGGTCTGCGTTTTTTTTGTTTTGGATTTGATCCAACAAGTCATGAACCGTTTCTTTTATACAGGGGCGAAGTGATTCCGCCGTCTTTGCGGTAAATTCTTTACCTATAAGCATCCGCATCCGCTTATGGTCTGATTGATTTTTAAATAACAGCATATCGTGCTGGATATGCGATAGATTTTGATATTTCGTTGAAGCTTCCGGAAAAGGGACGCGGTTTTTAAACCGGGTGTCTTTCAAAATCGCTGCCGCTTCTTTATACCCGGTGACATACCAGCCCGGATGTTTTAATACGGTTCCTTTATAAACAGGATCAATGGCACGCAGTTTTTCATAAAACGGGTAAGGGTCATTCCAAAAATCCGAATCCGCATGGAGGGACGGATGTGCAGTCGATAGGCCCGCCGTCATCTTATACCTCCGTATTGCAGGCGGATTGCAGGCCGGCTTTCATTTCTTCAACGGATTCGACTTCAAACCCTAAATCATGGAGCATTTGATGATCCTCTGTTTCATGCTGCCCTGCTGTCGTTAAGTAATCTCCGACGAAAATCGAATTTGCGGCGTAAAGTCCCAGCGGCTGCAGCGAACGAAGGTTGACTTCCCGGCCTCCTGAGATACGGATTTCTTTTGACGGATTGATAAAACGGAACAAGGCGAGCACTTTCAGGCAATACACCGGATGTAATTCGCTTACCCCTTCTAACGGAGTTCCGTCAATCGCATGCAGAAAATTAACCGGGATGCTGTCGGCATCAAGCGCTTTTAAGCTGTTCGCCATATCAATGACGTCCTGTTTCGTTTCTTTCATGCCGACGATGACACCCGAACAAGGCGACATCCCCGATTGTTTCGCCGTTTCCACTGTATTGATCCTGTCGTCATACGTGTGGGAAGTCGTAATGTTTGAGTGATTCCTTTGTGATGTATTGATGTTATGATTGTACCGGTCTACTCCTGCCTGTTTCAGGCGCTCTGCCTGTTCCGGCTTCAGCAGACCGAGGCATGCGCAGATTTTTAAACCGTACGTTTCTTTAATTTCTTTGACAGCATCAACAACTTGATCTACTTCTCTGTTTGACGGTCCCCGCCCGCTGGCGACGATGCAGTATGTCCCTATATTCAAGTCATGGGCGCGTTTTGCCCCCTTAAGCAATATATGCTTATCCACCATCCGATAAGACTCGATCGGCGCTTTTGATATTGAAGATTGTGAACAGTACCCGCAATTTTCCGGACACAGGCCTGATTTTGCATTCATAATCATATTCAGCTTTACTTTTTTTCCGTAAAATCGTTTTCTGATATGAAAAGCGGCATGCATCAGCAATAAAAGATCCTCATCAGGACAATTTAAAATGGCCAGCGCTTCTTGATTCGTTACTTCCGCCCCGTCCAGAACTCTCTCTGCAAGATCCATCCATTGATTCATGTTTATCTCCCCATTTGTGTCAGATTCATGAAAGAGGAAACATCTATATGTTTCTCAATCATGTGTTGAATGTTTTCAGGTGAAACGTGATTCAGCTTCGGTGTGATTCCCAAAATCGGAACTTTGCATAATGTTTCAATCATGCTCGGGTTTGTCTTCTCGTCCAGCCCCGGCCGGCTCTTTACGCCGTTGATAATAATACCGAGAACCTCTATTCCCATGTTTTTCGCATATTCAACGGTTAAATATGTGTGGTTGATGGTTCCGAGATCAGGCCTGGCGACAATCACTGCCGGTAATTCCAAGGCTTTTATCAAATCACTGACTAAGTAATTTTCACCAAGCGGAACGGAAATGCCGCCTGCCCCCTCGACGATGAAACACTCATGACGATTTTTGATCTTACTCCAGTGGGCCATGACTTCATCCATGCTCACGGATTTCCCCTCAAGCATGGCGGCCGTGTACGGCGCAAGCGGCTCTTTCCATTCAAATGGCGTGATTTCTTCATGAGACAGTGCGGTTTGTGACATGTTTTTCAACAGCGAGGTGTCACTTTCCGGATGAGTCCGCGGCACGCCGCTTAAAAACGGTTTAAACACTCCGATATCCGCCTGTTTCTGCCTGAATGCCGCGGCAAGTCCGCAAGAAACGATGGTTTTTCCGACGCCGGTATCTGTTCCTGTGACAAAAAAACTTCTCATTTGTTTATATTCAGCTCTTTTCTAATGGAATCAAATGCTTCTGTCAGCTCGTCTATGTCCTGTAAGCTGCGATCCGCCGTAACGGTCAGCCTGATTCTGCTTTCGCCTTCCGGAACGGCGGGCGGGCGGATGGCCGGGGCGCAGATTCCCTTTTTCTCAAGCAGCGCAGCGGCTGAAACCGCTGTTTTTGCATCACCGATGATAACGGGGATAATCGGTGTATCTCCGCCTCTTACAGTAAAGCCCATATCGGCCAGACGCGTTTTTATCTTTTTGACAGACGACTGCAGCTCACGGCGCGTATCGTGCATATCTGATATGAGGTCAAATGCCGTATGCGAAGCCGCACAAATTGACGGCGGGAGGGCCGTCTGAAAAATAAACGTCCGCGCCTGATTCAGCAAAAAATCAATAAAAATGTTTGATCCCGCGGCAAAACCGCCTTCCGTTCCTACAGCTTTGCTTAATGTGCCGATGACAACATCAGGACAAACACCGAAATAGTCACTGGTTCCTCCGCCGTTTTCCCCGAGTACACCGGTTGCATGCGCGTCATCTGCTATCACAAATGCCTGATACTGCTTTGCAAGCGCCATTATTCGGTCAAGAGGCGCGATGGTGCCGTCCATGCTGAAAACGCCGTCTGTGACGATAAAACGGCGGTTCCGAGTCTGGACGGAGGCAAGTTTTTTCTCAAGATCAGCCATATCAATATGGCGGTACACGATGGTTTCCGCTTTTGATAAACGGCAGCCGTCAACAATGCTCGCATGGTTCAGTTGATCGCTTAAAATGACATCGCCTTTTTGAGGCAGTGAGGCAAGCGCGCCGATATTCGCCAAGTAACCGCTTGAAAATAATAAAGCCGCTTCCGTCTGTTTAAAGTCCGCGATTGTTTGTTCAAGTTTTTCGTGCCACACAGTATTTCCTGTCGTTAACCGTGAGCCGCCGCTTCCCGCTCCGAACCGGCTCAGCGCTGTTTGCGCGGCTGTGATCAGCCGTTCATCTTTTGACAGACCTAAATAGTCATTGGACGCCCAGGTCTGCCGCTTTTGCCCTTTGGTTTTAAGAGCGGTTTCCTGTGTTCGCAGCGTCCGATACAGCCCGTCTCTTTTCACCGCATCGAGCCTTCCGAGGAGCCATCCGTCAAAATCCACGGCCGGTCACCTCGGCTATCGCTTCTTTCATAATGGATATCATGGCTTGTAACTGATCGGTTGTGCTGGCAAGCGGCGGCAGAAAGGCGATGACGTCTCCGAGCGGCCGTGTCAGCATACCCAGCTCTCTCATTTTCAAGGACACCTTGTATCCCATCCGCTTTTCAGGCGGATAAGGCTGTTTCGTCTCTTTATCCCGCACAAGCTCTATGCCGCACATCAAACCGAGCTGGCGGACATCGCCGACATGAGGAAACTGCTTCAGATCATGAAGAAATTTCGCTGCCGTTTTTGATTTTTCGGCGACTCGTTCAACGATGCGCTCTGATTCGAATAAACGCAGATTTTCAATTGCCGCGGCACAGCCAAGCTGATTTCCTGTATAGGAATGGCCGTGGAAAAATGTTTTCATTTTGTCGTAGTCATCGTAGAAGGCTTCATAAATGGCTTCTGTGGCAAACGTCACAGCGATCGGCAAATAGCCTCCCGTAATGCCTTTCCCTGCCGCCATCAAGTCCGGCTGGACATTTTCATGCTCGCAGGCAAACATTTTTCCGGTGCGGCCGAACCCCGTCGCCACTTCGTCAACGATCATTAACACATCATATGCCGTACACAGCTTTCGTACGCCTGCCAGAAAGCCTTCAGGCATGACGATCATCCCGGATGCGCCTTGCACCATCGATTCAATCGTAAGTGCGGCAATCTCTTCGTGGTGTTTTGCAAGCAGCTGTTCGAGCGCGTGAAGGCATTCATCCCGGCACTGTACGGGGTCACCGCTATCAGATCTGTATACATAAGGAATCGGGGCTTTGTAGCTTTCAAACATCAGCGGGCCGTACACATGGTGGAAGAGTTCAATGGAGCCGACGCTGACGGCTCCGATCGTATCGCCGTGATAGCCGTTCTGCATCGAAATAAACGACTGCTTCTTAGGTCTCCCTACGTTTTTCCAGTATTGAAAGGCCATTTTCAGAGCGATTTCCATTGCTTCCGCTCCGCTGTCGGAGTAAAAAACGCGTGTCAGCTTTTCCGGTGTGATGCCCGTCAGCATCTCGGCAAGTTCTGTTGCGGGAACGTTCGTCATACCCAGCAAAGTCGAATGAGCGATTTTTTCAAGCTGTTTTTGAATCGCTTCATCCATTTCTTTTTTGCGGTGGCCGTGTACATTGAGCCATACTGAAGAAAAGCCGTCATAATATTCTTTGCCGCTGATGTCTTTCAGCATGATCCCGTTTCCGCTTTCAATGATTAACGGATCTTCATCGTAATCTTTCATTTGTGTGAAAGGCAGCCAAAGATGCTGTTTGCTCTTTTCAATCATTGATTGTTTCATATGTTCTCCTCCCGCTGAATGAATACAGGCTGCTTCTCTAAAAAATGGATACAGCTCTCCGTATCTATAGAGCCATCAGTAAAGAAAATCCGGCATCCGCTTTCATCTCCGGCATTCTTCATCTTGGCAATCCGCTGATATCCCAGCTTCTTTGCGGCAACGTAGCCTGTTATGTAATCAGGGTCATCTGACCAGCACAATTCGGCAATAATTCCCGGATGTGCGCAAACTTTTGCCGCGATGGCATGTGCTTCTTTTATTCGTGAATTTTCCGGCATGTTGTGAGTAAAAGCCCATTTTTGAAAATCATGTGACGGCCAATCCACTCGGGATACCCGCACACCTCTATTTCCTCTGCCGTCAATGCGTTTTCCTGCCCGGATATCAAACAGGACCGCTCCTCTTGCTTCTGCATATTCCGTAATGTTTTCGTACGCTTTCTCTATCATGTGCGGAGGAATCCCCGCCTTTTGCAGAAGCTTGCGGGCAATTGCTTGTCCTTTTTCCGGCGTGTCTGTTTGATGGAGGGCAACCGGCAAAGGGCGGATCGTTTCGATCGGTTCATGAACGCTTTCAAGCTGAATCTGCATAAAATCAGGTATCCCTCTTGAGTGTGAGAAGCCTTTATGTAATAAGCCATCTACCGCTTCCTGTAAACCGCTGTAAGTGATGAGCCGTTCTCCGCCGGAAATGTGTTTTCCGCCCTGCTCATGGGGGGCGTTTCGGGAAGCTCTCATTCTGACGCTGTAATAGGTCTCTTCCCGCATGGAATCTCCCTCCTTTCTTTCACTTTGAAATTTAATGTTAACCAAAATAAAAAAAGGTTAACACTTATACAGAATATTAGTGTTTCACGCTTAATATGTCAACCCAAACTATCGAACTGTTAACTTAATGGGTTTTACAAAGCCTCATTACGTTTTCATGTTTTGTTCATATTTTAGTAATTGTTTATTCAACACTGTCCGCTAAAGTAATCCATATCAACAAATAGGACAGCGATCCGCATCTTACTTATGAAGGGAGGTCAAAACCGGATGCCGTTATGCTGAAAGAAAAAGTAAAGACAGCAGGCCGTTTTTGCACCGTGGGCGCCGGCAATACGCTGATCGATTTTGGTGTCTTCTTTCTTCTCACCGCTTGCCTTGTCCCCTATCTGCCGGCGCAGATCTGCTCCTATTCGGCAGGGATCATCAACAGCTATGTGTGGAACCGGAAGTGGACGTTTCGTGTAAAACACAAGGCTGACGGGAAAGAGATCGTGCGCTTTCTCATCATTAATCTTGCAGCGTCGGGAATCACCTTTTTGCTGCTGTACGCGTTTCAAAAAGGCGGCTGTTCGCTTTTGGTGAGTAAGCTCGCCGCCACTATCGGCGGAATGATGATGAATTTTATCGGAAACCGAATCTGGGTATTTGGAGATTCGCTGAAAAACATACAGGATCAGGAGTGAAGATGAATGAGAAAAAAAGTGAGAAAAGCGGTCATCCCCGCAGCGGGTTTAGGAACGAGATTTCTGCCGGCGACAAAGGCGCAGCCGAAAGAAATGCTGCCGATCGTCGACAAACCGGCAATCCAATATATTGTCGAAGAGGCCGCAGCGTCAGGAATTGAAGATATACTGATTATTACAGGGAGAAACAAACGCTCGATTGAAGATCATTTTGACCGGTCGGCGGAGTTGGAATTCAATCTTGAGGAAAAAGGCAAGTCAGAGACGCTGAAGGAAATGCAGCGGATTGCCGATTTGGCCAATATTCATTACATCCGTCAGAAAGAACCGCTCGGACTAGGCCATGCAGTGCTGTGTGCGGAGCATTTTATCGGAGATGAGCCTTTTGCCGTTCTCTTAGGTGATGATATTATGGTATCTGACACTCCCGCTCTTTTACAGCTCATAGACGTCTATAACCAACACGGCACAGAAACGATCGGCGTACAGCCCGTCGATCCTGCTGATGTCAGCAAATATGGTATTATACAGACGGGGCGGCAGAGCGGTCATGTGTACCGGGTTGAGGATCTGATTGAGAAACCGGCCGTTGAAAAGGCGCCCTCTCATATTGCGGTGATGGGCCGCTACATATTAACCCCTGCCATTTTTAAAGCGCTGAAGACGATCGGAAGAGGCGCGGGCAGCGAAATCCAATTGACAGACGCGCTGCGCGAAATATGCCGCACTCGAAGCATTTACGCGCGGGAGCTTGAAGGAAGCCGGTTTGATATAGGAGATAAGTTCGGCTGTTTTAAGGCCGGCACGGAGATCGGGCTTCTGCGGGAAGAAATGAGACCGAAACTTTTAGCTTATTTAGAAGAGGTGTTAAAAAGAGAATCTGAAGAAATCGTGCGTTAAAAAATAATTTGTAACCATTTTGCTTGTCAATCAGTCATATAATTGGGTAAAAAGATAAAGAGGTTGTGAACAGTGTGGGCAATTTTATTAGTGAAATATTATCCTGGCTGACAAGTATGGGCTATTTAGGGATTGCGCTCGGATTAATGATCGAAATCATTCCGAGTGAAATCGTTCTGGCTTACGGAGGCTATATGGTGTCAGAAGGCACGATCAGCTTTATCGGCGCCATTGTCGCCGGTGTGATCGGGGGAACGATCGCGCAGTGCTTTATATACTGGATCGCCCGTTATGGGGGACGGCCGTTTTTGGACAAGTACGGCAAGTACTTACTTCTGAAAAAGCATCATGTTGATGTTGCGGAAAACTGGTTTCGCCGTTACGGCGCCGGCGTTGTGTTCTCGGCGCGGTTTATCCCGGTCGTCAGACATGCGATTTCCATCCCGGCCGGCCTTGCGAAAATGCCTCTTTCCAAGTTTGTCATATTGACGACGCTTGCCATTATTCCGTGGTCTGTCATTTTCGTTTATCTCGGGTATCAGCTCGGGGGACAGTGGAAAGACGTAGACAGCTATGCCGGAATGTATACAACTCCGATCATTATATTGGCTCTCGTATTTATTGTTGTTTATTTTGTTGTGAAGAAAATGAGATCAAGACTGTGAAAAAAGACTGCATAAGAACGGCTGCCGAGCCGGATCTATGCAGTCTTTTTTTATTTATACCGGGTATACGGGGTGTTTCCGGTGTGTGAATGTCAGTTGTTTGGACATGTAAGCAGTGAGGCGTTTATTGAGTTCTTCCCGCAAGGAATCAGCAGGAACAATGCCGTCAATCACCATTTCAGAGGCAAGCCGGTAAAGGTTAATGTCTTCCTTATATTCATTACGCTTTTCTTGAATAAAAGCCGGCCTTTCTTCAGGGGCCAGCTCGCTGATTTTGTTTGCGTAGACCGCATTTACCGCTGCTTCAGGACCCATTACGGCAATTTGCGCAGTCGGAAGCGCTAAACAGCAGTCCGGTTCAAAAGCAGGCCCCGCCATCGCGTATAATCCGGCACCGTAGGCTTTTCTGACGATAACGGAAAGCTTCGGAACAGTCGCTTCCGCCATTGCGGAGATCATTTTTGCGCCATGCCTGATGATGCCCGCCTGCTCAACCTTCGTTCCGATCATGAATCCGGGAATGTCTGCTAAAAACAGAAGCGGAATATGGAATGCGTCGCACAAAGCGATAAATTTTGCGGCTTTATCCGCCGAATCGAGAAATAAAACTCCGCCTTTGACACGCGGCTGATTGGCGATAATGCCGACCGGCTGTCCGTGAATCCGCGCAAGCCCCGTTATTAATTCCTGCGCAAATAACGGTTTAATCTCAAAAAATGAGTCTTCATCAATGACACGTTCAATTAAATCCATCATGTTGAACGGTGCGTTTTGATGTGCCGGGATGACATCTGAGAGCGGTTTTTCAAAAGCTTTCGGGTTCTTAGATTTGTTGACTGGCGCTTTTTCAGTATAATTTGCCGGAAAGTAGCTGAGATATGTCTGCGCCATCATGATTGCTTCCTGTTCCGTCGGGGCAAGGAGATCACCGCAGCCTGATACGGAACAATGCATACGGGCGCCGCCCATTTCTTCAAGCGATACTTTCTCGCCGATCACCATTTCTGCCATGCGCGGGGAACCTAAGTACATGGATGCATTGCCTTCGACCATAATGACAATGTCGCAAAAGGCCGGAATGTAAGCGCCGCCCGCAGCGGAAGGACCGAACAATAAACAGATTTGCGGAATGCGGCCCGACAGCTTTACTTGATTATAAAAGATGCGGCCGGCTCCCCTTCTGCCCGGGAACATGTCGACCTGATCCGTAATTCTCGCACCTGCGGAATCGACTAAGTACAAGAGCGGACACTGAAGCTTTTCCGCCGTCTCCTGAATGCGGATGATTTTTTCCACCGTTTTCGCGCCCCACGAGCCCGCCTTTACGGTTGAGTCGTTTGCCATTACACAAACGGTTCTGCCGCCGATGGTTCCGATCCCGGTAACGACCCCGTCAGCCGGCAGTCCGTCTGACATGCACTCGGCGAAAAAAGCGTCTTCAACGGATATGCCGTCATCGAATAAAAGCTTCAGCCTGTCTCTTACAAAAAGTTTTCCCTTCTTTTCGTTGCTTGCGTGATATTTCGCGGCTCCTCCCTTTTCAATCGTTTTGCTGCGTGTCTGCCGTTCTTTTTCGTAATCCATCCGAGTCCCTCCATGTTTTATTTTCCTTTGTATTCAGGGGGTCTTTTTTCTTTAAAAGCGCGCAGGCCCTCTTCTCTGTCAAGTGTAGGGATGACTTGTTCATATGCTTTTCGTTCGATTTCGAGCCCTGTATTGAGATCTGTCTCCAGACCCTTGTTTATCGCGGATTTTGCTTGTCTGACGGCGATCGGCCCATTAGCGGCGATGCGGCCGGCCAGTGCTTTTGCTTTTTCCATAAGTTCATCGGCTTCACAAACATGCTCGATCAGCTTCATGTCTTTTCCCTCTTCGGCAGAAAGCCTTCGGCCGGTATAGATCAATTCTTTTGCCGCGCCGGGACCGATGAGCCGGGGCAGTCTCTGCGTTCCGCCCGCCCCGGGAATGATTGCAAGCCCTGTTTCAGGAAGGCCGAGGCCCGCCCGGCTGACGGCTGTTCTGATATCGCAGGCGAGAGCGAGTTCAAGGCCTCCTCCGATAGCGGTTCCGTTCAGCGCTGCAATGACCGGCTGCGGGAGAGCTTCAATGGATGCAGCCGTTTCACCGATACGCCTGACGCTTTTCTTAACTTGTTCATGATTCATCCCCGCTCTTTCTTTTAAATCAGCGCCGGCGCAAAATGTGTTTCCGGAGCCGGTGAGAATGACACAGCGAATGGATGGCGAGTTTTTGATGTCTTCAATCACACGCTGTAAATGATCAATCATTTCTGATGACAGTGAGTTGGCCGCATGCGGGCGGTTCAGCGTGATCAGACCGATCGTTTCTTGACAGACGGAATACAAGATGCAATCTCCCATGGCTTCTCCTTTCTCATTTCGTTCTGAATGCCTGCAGGTTTCTGCTTGGCAGATCTTTGCCTATTTTATCCGCGATCCAGCCGGCGGCATAAAGAAGTTTATTCATGTCCGTCCCGGTATCAATCCCCATTTGTTCGAGCATATAAATGACGTCTTCTGTGGCGGCGTTTCCTGCTGATCCCGGAGCATACGGACAGCCGCCAAGCCCGCCTGAGGAAGTATCGAAGGATGTAATCCCCATATCAAGAGCGGGAATGATATTCGCTAGAGCCGTTCCTCTTGTATCATGGAAATGGAGTGCGATTTTTGAGGCGGGAATTCTCGGCAAAAGGGCTTCAAGCACGGCTATGACCTGCAAGGGGTTTGCCGCGCCGATCGTGTCGCCGAGCGATATTTCATCAACACCCATTTCGAGCAGGGTGTCTGACAGGCGGATGACTTGTTCGACCGGCACGTTCTGTTCGTACGGGCAGCCGAACACAGTGGACAGATAAGCTCTCGTCGCCATTTTTTCAGCTTTTGCTTCAGTAATAACCCGCCTGAGCTCTTGAACGGTCCGGTCAATCGGTTTGTTTACGTTTTTTTGGTTATGGGTTTCGCTTGCAGATAAAAATACACAGGCCTGATCGATTCCGCCTTCTGCAGCATGCTCCAGTCCGATGAGGTTCGGAACGAGAGCCGCGTAGACCGTATGTTCAGATCTGGCAATGCCTTTTGCGACGTCCAGGCTGTCACGCAGAGCCGGAATCCATCTCGGATGCACGAATGATGTCACTTCGATATAGGGAAGGCCTGTTTTTGACAGCATATTGATCCACTCAATCTTATCTTCTGTATCCACCCACGCCGATTCATTCTGCAAGCCGTCACGCGGTCCTACTTCATTGATGCGGACATGTTTCGGACAGTTCATGCTGCACCTCCCGTTTTATTGAAGTTCAATCAGGACCTCTCCTTCATCAGTGAAATCACCTTCTGATTTTTTCACTTCTTTCACCGTACCCGCTGCATCAGCGATAATCGGAATTTCCATTTTCATAGATTCCAAGATGGCCACTTCCTGCCCTTCTTCAATGACATCACCCGGCTTCACATGAATTTTCCACAGGTTTCCCGCCATCTGAATTTTTATGACGCTCATTTTGACGCCCCCTCGTTCATTGTTTGTAAAAAACCGGTTGTTGCCTCACCCTTTTCAAACACTTCTGAATGGGCAATTTTTGTCAGCAGCGGAATGTTGGTTTTAATCCCTTCTACATGATATTCGCCAAGGGCGGTTTTCAGTTGTTCAATGGCTTGTTTTCTCGTATTCGCCGTGACGATCATTTTAGCAATCATCGGATCGTAAAACGGAGAAATGACGCTTCCCTTTTCTACGGCGCATTCGTGTCGCACTGACGGGTGTCTTAAAACGGAAAAAGACGAGATGGCACCGGGTGACGGGTAAAAGGTGACCGGATCTTCCGCATAGATCCGCACTTCTATCGCATGACCGCGGTGGTTGATATCTTTCTGCGAGAAAGTCAGCGCCTGCCCGGCGGCGATTTTCAGCTGTTCTTCCACAAGATCCAGTCCTGTAATTTCTTCTGTCACCGGATGCTCCACCTGCAGTCTTGTGTTCATCTCTAAAAAATAGATTTGTTTCTTTTGGTCGACGAGAAATTCTATTGTGCCTGCATTTTGGTAGCCGATCGATTCAGCGGCTTTAACGGCGGTTTCACCGAGTCTTTGTCTTAATTCATCGTCAACAAACGGCGACGGCGCTTCTTCTATCACTTTTTGGTGGCGCCTTTGTACTGAACAGTCACGTTCAAACAGATGAACGGTGTTTCCGAAAGAATCTGCGAGAATCTGAATTTCAATATGACGGGCATTTTCAATGACTTTTTCCATATACATTGCGCCGTCTCCGAAAAAGGATGCGGCCCGCTTTTGATTGCCTTCAAACGCTTTGGCCAGCTCTTCTTCTGAATGTACGATCTGCATGCCGATTCCGCCGCCTCCTGCAGACGCTTTCAGCATGACCGGAAAGCCGATGGCACGGGCTTCGGCTAAGGCGGAGTGAACATCGGGCAATGGCTCTGAAACACCGGGAACGATCGGGACCTTTGCTTTTTGCATCGTTTTTCGGGCTTCTATCTTGCTGCCCATCTTGGCGATGATATCACCGGGCGGGCCGATAAATGTGATTTGTTCCTTCCGACAGCGTTCGGCGAACAGGCTGTTTTCTGACAGCAGCCCGTAGCCCGGATGAATGGCGTCCGCTCCGGCGGATTTGGCGGCTTCTATGATTCTGTCGATATATAAATAGCTTTCATTTACTCTCGATTTACCGATCGGATAGGCCTCATCAGCCGCTTTTACATGCAGCGCGTCCCGGTCGGCTTCTGAATACACAGCTGCCGAGGGGATGCCGAGGCGTTTGCAGGTGCGGATAATTCTTAAGGCGATTTCTCCTCTGTTGGCAATCAGGACTTTTTTAAACAAATGTGAAGCACTCCTTTTTCATTAAGTTAACTTGAGCTCTTCAATCGTTTTTTCCCGCAGCTTGAATTTCTGAATTTTTCCTGAGGCTGTCATTGGATATTCATCTGTAAACAAAACATACCTGGGGACTTTATAGCGGGCGATATGTTCTTTGCAAAAGGTTCTGATGTCTTCTGCGGAAGCGGTTTGTCCGTCTTTGAGCCTGACCCACGCCGCGGCCTCTTCTCCGTATTTCGGATCAGGCACGCCGACGACCTGAACGTCTGCCACTGCGGGATGCCGATATAACATTTCCTCAATTTCGCGCGGATAGATATTTTCGCCGCCCCTGATCAGCATGTCTTTCAGACGGCCCGTGATTTTGCAGTACCCGTCCTCGTCCATGACAGCCAAATCACCGGTATGCAGCCAGCCGTCCTTGTCTATCGCTTCTTCGGTCGCTTCTTGATTTTTATAATAGCCTTTCATGACATGGTATCCGCGGGTGCAGAGCTCTCCTTGTTCACCCCGGTCGGCTTCTTGGGATGTTCCGGGCCGAACGATTCTGACTTCGATATGGGGAAGCGCGCGCCCCGCTGTTTCCACTCTTCTTTCAAATGAATCATCCGTTCTTGTCTGCGTAATGACAGGTGATGCTTCGGTCTGTCCGTAGGCAATGGTAATGCCGGTCATCCTCATTTTGCCGATCACTTCTCTCATGACTTCCGCCGGGCATGGCGAGCCTGCCATAATCCCGGTTCGGACGTGGGAAAGATCATATTCAGAAAAACGGCTGTCATTTAGGAGGGCGATAAACATCGTCGGTACACCGTGCAGAGCCGTGCAGGCTTCTTGCTCCACCGTTTTCAGAACGGCCGGCGGAGAAAACTGTTCGATCGGAATCATCGCCGCACCCGCGGAAACACATGCCAGCACGCCGAGCACACACCCGAAGCAGTGGAAAAACGGCACGGGAATACATAAACGGTCACTTGAAGTAAGCTTCATGCATTCTGCGATATTGGCCGCGTTATTTACGATATTAAAATGTGAGAGCATGACGCCTTTCGGAAATCCGGTCGTACCTGATGTATATTGCATATGAATGCAATCATCCTTTTTCAGGCTGTCCATCCTTCCGTCAAGCGCTGCATCCGTTAAAGCTTCGCCTTCCTTCAGCAAAGAATCCCAGCGGTGCATCCCGGGCGGGCTTTTATCACCGATATATAACACCGTCCGTAAAAAGGGGTAACGTTTCGAACGCAGCCTGCCGTGCTCACAAGTTTTCAGCTCCGGAATCAGCTTATTCACCATCTCAACATAAGATGTCTGCCGGTAGGAATCCATGATTATCAGGGCCGAGACGTCTGAATGCGCCAGCAGGTAATCGAGTTCTGCGATTTGAAAATTTGTATTGATGGTGACCAGAACGGCGCCGATTTTCGCCGTTGCAAATTGCGCCGCGAGCCATTCCGGTATGTTGGATGCCCATATGGCCACATGATCTCCTTTTTCAATTCCCAGTTTCATCAGCCCTTTTGCGGTTTGCCGGCATAACCGGTCAAACTCGGCATACGTATAACGAAGGCCGCGCTCAGGGTAAACAACCGCTTCATGATCCGGAAAAAGCTCCGCGGTCCGCTCAAGCAGCTTTCCGGCTGTTAAATGGATAAGTTCAGCCATATGACCTGCCCCCTTCCATCCCTGTCTTAGTAAACGTTTTCATTTCACTTCAAAAGCTGTCTTGCGATGACCATTCTTTGAATTTCTGATGTTCCTTCGCCAATCTCCATCAGCTTTGCGTCACGAAGCATACGTTCGACACCGCATTCCTTCATATAACCGGAACCGCCATGAATTTGGATGGCCTGAAGGCAGGTTCTGACGGCCATTTCTGAAGCATAAAGCTTGGCGAATGCCGCTTCTTTCGTAAATGGCAGGTTTTGATCCTTCAGCCATGCCGCTTTAAGCACCATTTGTCTGGCAAGGTCAATTTCCATCGCCATATCGGCCAGCTTAAATT
This sequence comes from Bacillus sp. ZY-1-1, assembly GCF_003047165.1. Lineage (NCBI taxonomy): Bacteria > Bacillati > Bacillota > Bacilli > Caryophanales > Bacillaceae > Bacillus > Bacillus sp. ZY-1-1. Next base: position 1,977,299 of record NZ_CP027061.1, on the reverse strand, counting down.
GAATGGCTTGAAATGACGATATCGGACTGCCGAACTGCTTGCGTTCCTTCGCATATGACAGCGACGCCTCCAGTGCGCCTTGAGCGATACCGACAGCCAGTGCCGCAATCGAGATCCGCCCGCCGTCTAATGTATATAAAAATTGTTTAAAACCTTTTTCAGGATCACCGAGCAGGTTATCGGCAGGCACCCTGACATCCTCCAGCACAAGCTCGGCCGTATCCGATCCTCTCACACCCATCTTGTCGTACGGATTTGTGATCGTAAATCCCGGTGTGTCTGTCGGGACGATGAGAGCTGAAATGATCGGTTTTCCGGCGGAGTTCTTTCCCGTAACGGCGGTGACAATGACCGTGCGGGCGTAATTTGCGTTTGTGATCCAGCATTTTTCTCCGTTTATCACATAGTCATCGCCCTTTTTCTCGGCTTTTGTCTGGGTGCCGCCGGCATCTGAACCGGCATTCGGCTCTGTCAGCCCGAATGATCCGAGCGCTTTTCCCGAAGCAAGCGGAACAAGATGTTCTTGCTTTTGCTGCTCAGTACCGAAATAGTATAATGGGCTTGCGCCGAGTGACACGGCTGCCGCGTAGCTCAGCCCCGTGCTGCCGCAGGCTTTTCCGATTTCTTCGACCGCTGCTGCATATGAAATGGTGTCACCGCCCGCCCCGCCGTATTCTTCCGGAAACGGAATTCCGAGCAGCCCGAGTTCGCCTATTTTTTTAAATGTGTCTATCGGGAAGACGGCTGATTGATCAACCTCATGGGCTTTCGGGGCAATTTCATTTTTGGCGAAATCTCTGACCATTTCGCGCACCATCTGCTGTTCTTTTGTCAGTTGAAAATTCATTAACCTTCCTCCTTCTGCTGCTTTCTACATTTTATTAATGGGGGTCTTTATTCATTCCATCCAAATAAAGTCTGAACATTCGGACTCATCCGCCGCAAAAAAAAACTGACAGTTCCGCAACTGTCAGTTTTATTAATAATGGCTATTTAATCGTCCGTTTTGCGGAGGGACGGCTCTCATGGTGAAGCCTGTCAACGGAAGTAACGATATAGGTGCATGCTTCTTCCGCCCGAATAACAGTATCTGAAAATGTCTGCGTCCGTGACGATGTTTTTCTGACTGTATCCACTAAATAAGGCTGCTTTCCCTTTTCTGCGCGGTAAATGGCGTAATAAGCCGTTTTTTTACCGTTGGATTTCGCATCTTCGATATAGAGTGTATGGCCTGAAGCATTCTTCTCCGCCCGTTTGACAGCCGGTTTTTTTAAAGCGGAATGTCCGAGCCAAGGCATCTCGGGAATTAATGCGGGCCGGCTGTACATGTCATTGATCAAACGGTTTTTCACATCGAGCGGATTACGGTTTAAATCCTTTAAACTGAAATGCATGCTGCCTTTTATCCATGCTGATCCTCTGTTTAGAGTAATCTGTCTTCCGTATTCCCCCGGGTCGGCCCAGACCGGATCAGTATTGTTGTTGATTTTATAAGCAGCCTGCCCGATATATAAATGCACCGGCCGATTGTTCACTTCTTTTCCCCACCAATCCGCTAAGACGTCATATGCCGCCGCTTTAAATCCGATACTCCAGTAAATTTGCGGTGCGATGTAATCAATGTATCCTTTTTGGATCCATTCTCTTGTATCAGCATATAAGTCATCGTAGTTCCGCACCCCGGCGGCCGTTTCGGAGCCTGTCGGATCATCTGCGGCATTTCTCCATACGCCGAACGGGCTGATTCCGAATTTGACATAAGGTTTTTCTCGTTTGATGGTTTCGTTGATTTCTTTTACAAGCCGGTTGACGTTATCCCTGCGCCAGTCATCAATTGATGCAAAGTGAGCTTTTCCGTACCGTTCGTATTCCGCCTGATCGGGGAATTCCTGTCCGGCAATTTTATAAGGATAAAAATAATCATCCATATGAACCGCATCAATGTCATAACGGCTGACCACCTCTTTGATTCCATCCGTTATAAATTGTCTTACTTCCGGAATTCCAGGATTATAGTACAGCTGTTTTCCGTATGCAGCGACCCAGTCCGGATGGGAACGCGCGGGATGATCATCTGAAAGCGCATTCAAATTTGTGTGATTCATCGTGATCCGGTAAGGATTGAACCAAGCGTGAAATTCAAGATTCCGTTTATGTGTCTCTTCAACTAAAAAAGCAAGCGGATCGTAGCCGGGATTTTTGCCTTGGGTTCCTGTCAGATACTCTGACCAAGGCCCGTAATCTGATGGATAAAAAGCATCAGCCGCAGGCTTAATTTGGACGATAACGGCGTTCATTCCCATCTCCTGAACGTCATCCAGCAGCTTGCTGTATTCTCTTTTTTGCTCTTCCGGTGACAGCCCTTTTTTAGAGGGCCAGTCGATATTAGTGACAGACGCGATCCAGACGGCTCTCATTTCTCTCTCCGGCTGAGTGCCGCTTGCTTGTGCGGATGCTGAGAACGTAAAGATGCCGGCTGTCAGTACAACGGCCAAAAACCATATCATGCTAAAACGGCAGCTTTTCATGTTTTTCCCCCTCTCTGCTTTACGGTATTCCGAAGCATTCCGGGCGGTGAATCAGAAAGCCTGCTTTGCTCCTCTCAGCCTAAAAGGGAAAGAAAAAAGTCCTAAAGCGAATCAACACGCTTCAGGACTTTTTATGTTTTATGGCGGCGAGCACGTCAATGACCTTCGTTCCGACGCCGACGCATGTTTCAAGAATGGCCTGCGCTCCGGCAATGGACAAAATGAAAATAACCGGATGTGCATAGCGGGGCCAGACCAAATAGCAGATGCCAATTAATATGGCGCACCAGATGCCCGCACACCAATAACATTGCAGCATATAACCGAATGCGGAGGAAGGGACTTTTTTTTGGACGGCGCGCCCGTTTTGATCGACGGTTTTTTCTTGCTTTATAAAGGGTTTTCTTATGAATTCCGTAATCTTATCAAATACGATCAAATGGGTCAGCCGGTAGCTGGCAAGAATAATCATTACATACGTAAGCCAAGATAGGTTCGTCATCTCAAAGCCTCCAAAAAAAACTGAGTTTGATTCCCCTATCTTGCCCTTTGTCTTCTTCAGTCATTCTGCCGGATGTTACAGATTCCGCGCCAAGCGTCTTCCGCTGTTTGCGATGATGTCCAGTATGACCTCAGCATTTTGCTGTGCAAAGGCGGGTTCAAACATATCTTTATGGGCGCCGCCGCCTTGATATTCCTGATAGACTCCCGTTGTGGCGCCTTCCCATTTCACCGGCTCGGTCTTATCACTGTGCTCTTCCTTTATGCCGGCCTCAATAAAATGGAGATTTGCCGCAATTTGGCCGTCATTTATCAGTTCCGCCCAGTACGTTTGATAGCGCTCTGTTTTTCTGATGACCGCTTCCCTGACGGCTTCCGGGACATTTTCGGCTGTTGCGTTTGTTGGCTGCGGCGGCAGTGCGTCAAGCTTTCTGTACGCGTCTGCGATAATGACGTCGCTGATTTCTAAGCCGCGCTTTTCCATCGCTTTTGCAGCCTCGAATGCCGTATTGCCGCCCGCTGAATATCCGAAGAGGATATAAGGGCCTTCCGGCTGGATTTCCAGCATTTTATCAATGTATTGTTCCATTCTGCTGTCTTCTTCAATAAAGTTAAAACCGTACACAGCAGCCCGTCCATTTAATGCCGCCGCCAGATCTTTAAAGAAAATGCCGAAACCTGAGATAGGCGGAAAACAGAAAAGATTGCGGCCTTTCGGCTGATTCAGTCTGCTGATATGCTGTTCGGCAGCTTCTGACAGTGTGTTTGAATACAGCTTTTCAGCCAATTGTTCAATTGTCGGATATTCAAATATCATTTCAATCGGCACATCCATCTGCTGCCTGGTCTTCAGCTGATGAATCACTTGCAATGCTTTCAAAGAATGGCCGCCCAGCTCAAAGAAGTCATCCTGTATGCCCAGCTCCCCGCAGCCGAGGATCGGCGTCCAAATGTCGATCAGCTCACGCTCTACCCAGTTTCGTGGCGGAACGGCTTTTGATGAAGCTTTTTTCCGTTCCGGCGCAGGCAGCCTGCGGCGGTCCACTTTGCCGTTTACGGTAAGCGGCATACGGTCAAGCTTCATCACATACTGCGGAATCATATAGTCGGGAAGCGACCTGGCCAATAGGGATCGAATGGCTCTTTCTTCAGCATGTGCGCCTGTATAATACGCACAAAGGGTTGCTTCTTGTCCTTCGTCTGACACGATGACTGCCGCTTCCCTGATTCCATCAATTTCAGTCAGCCGCGCTTCGATTTCGGCCGGCTCGATACGCTTCCCGCGAATCTTGAATTGACGGTCGATACGGCTGATGTATCCGATGCTTCCATCAGGCAGCCAGTGTGCCAAATCCCCTGTTCTGTAGATCTTTTCTTCAGGATGAACCGGGTGGCTGACAAATGCTTCACTTGTTAAGTCAGGCCTGTTTAAATAGCCTTTGGCAACCCCGTCCCCGCCGACACAAAGCTCACCGGGCACGCCGATCGGTGCAAGTCCGCCATTTTTATCAATGATATACGCGGTTGAATTGCTGATCGGTTTTCCGATTGGGATCGGCTGAGAAAAATCGTGCCTGATTTCGTAAAAGGTGGAAAATGTCGTATTTTCCGTCGGTCCGTATATGTTATAAAGGCTGAGATTCGGACAGCGGTGTCTGACCTTATTGATGAGCGCCGGGGACAATGCTTCTCCGCCGACATATAAGGTGTGCAATCCGCAAAACATCTCCGGATCCGCCTGGGCAAACTGGTTAAAAAGCGCCGTCGTCAAAAACAGAATCGTAATACGGTTTGAAGAAAGATAATTGCCGAACCTCTCAGGGGCAAGCATTGTCGTGCGGTCAACCACATGGAGGCACGCTCCGTTCAATAGCGCTCCGAAGATTTCAAACGTCACTGCGTCAAAACCGATGGATCCTGTCAGAATGAGACGGTCCGTCGTGCCGGCTGACGTGTAATTACTGTTTGACACGAGCGATACGACGTTGCGGTTGGAAATCATCACGCCCTTCGGTTTTCCTGTTGAACCGGAAGTATACATAATATAGGAAAGGTCACCAGGTGACGTAACGGTATTCAGTTTACCCGCCTCAGCTGTTTGTTTTTCAGCTGCAGCCGGGATAGAGATGATGTGAGAAAAGTCAATGTCAGTCTCAATCCCTTTTTGTACCGTTAACAGCTGTGCTCCGCTCTCAGTGAGCATATCGGCGATCCTGTCGGATGGCAGTTCTGCATCGAGCGGAAGGTACGTCCCTCCCGCTTTCAATACAGCGAGAACAGCGATGATAAATTCCGGTGAGCGTTCGGCAAGAATCCCGGCAATTCCTTTTGGCGCCAAACCGTTTTCCAGCAGGATGCGGGCGAACGCAGTTGACCGTTCATCGAGCTCCCGGTACGTCATCGTCAGCCCGCCGGCGTGAAGCGCCTGATGGTCCGGGGTTTTCTTCACCTGTCGGCTGAACAGGCTGATGATGCTTTCGTCTCTTTCATACGTTGTTTTCGTGTCATTAAATTCGCCGATTATTCTTGATTTTTCCTTTTGTCCGAGCATCGGAAGCCGATCAGCGGAAACATCGGGATTGAAGGCGGCGCCGCGCAGCGCCTCTTCCAAGTGTCCTTTTACGCTCTCTATCCATACTTCGTCATAAACGTTCGCATTGTAGCTGAATTTGATGATCAGCTCATCGCCGGGCGCTATGATGAGGTTAAAATCGTAGCCCGATTGTTCCGAAACATTGACATTCCCGATCCGGAACGGTGCATCCGATTCCTTTTCCGCGTCTCTCATCTGCTGCTGAATCGGATAATTTTCAAACACGATGATATGGTCGATTAAATCCTGTTTCAGCTCAGTCTGAGATTGGATGTCAGCAAGCGGATGATAACTGAACGCCTCTGAATCAAGCATTTCTTTCTGGCAGCGTCCCAGCAGTTCTCTAAAGCTTTCGTCACCCGTTTTAATGCGTACCGGCACAGTATTGATAAACAGCCCGATCATGCTTTCCACGCCGTCAATGACGGAAGGCCGCCCTGATACGACGGCGCCGAATACGGCATCGTCCGTCCGGTTGTATCGCTGCAGCATCAGGCCCCATACAGTCTGCATAAGAACCGCGAGCGTAGCGCCCTCTTCTTTGGCGATGGTTTTCAGCCTGTCTGTCAGATTTTGATCTAAAGAAAACAGGAGCTCTTTCTTACGGTAGCCTTTTTCCTGGGGACGGGCCGATATTTTCGGGAGTCCTGAGGGTGTCTCGCAGCCTGCTAAATATCCTTTCCAATACTCAGAAGCCGCGTCTTTGTCCTGATCAGTCAGCCATGTAATATACGTGCTGTAAGGCTTTGCGGGCGCCAGTGTGACGGGTGAGCCTGATTCAATCGCCCGGTACATATGCATGAATTCCTGAAGGACGATGCCGAGGCACCAGCCGTCCATAAGGATGTGATGGTGGCTCCAGACGCATACATATTTTTCCTCAGCCGTTTTAAACAAAGACACACGCATCAGCATATCCTTTTGCAAGTCAAAGCCTTTTAAGCGGTCACGTTCCTTAAATCGCTGTAAGTAGGCGCTCTGTTCCGCTTCATCCAAATGTGTAAGATCTTCGCGGTGCAGCCGGAATTCCCGCTCACGCAGCACGACTTGGCGGGGGCCGTTCAGCTGAGCGACATGAGGTAAAAAAACCGTTCTGAAAATATCGTGACGGCTGATGACAGACTGTACGCTTTGCTCAAACAATTCCGGACGAAGCCGGCCTTTTATGGTGAAGACGGATTGCTCGATATATGCAGCCCCCTCCTTTTGCAGAAAGGAATGAAAAAGCATTCCTTCCTGCATTCGGCTGAGGGGATAAATATTTTGGATATTTTTTGTTTTGTCCATGTGTTCCTCCCGCTCGGTTTAGTGGAAGCTGAGTAAGTCGGCAATATCCTGCAAGGCTTCCTCAGTCAGCTCCCGATCATCAAAGTCACTGACAGTCTTCTCCGTATCGGTTTTGCTGAGGCAGTGTTCCGACAGTTTCAGGAGATAATACCGGCAGCTTTCGGACAGCCGTTCGATCGTATCTTGCCGGAAGCGCTCCGTTTCATAGGAAATGCTGACGGTCATCCGGCCTTTTGCCGCAATCGCGCTGATTTCAAGTGACTGCTCCCGTTTCCATGTATCTGTCACATCATCTCCGCCTCCCAAAGGAGAAAACTGAAACGCGTCAGGCTGTTCCGTTTCTGCCGGACTCCCGCCGGGCGCATCGAATTGTCCGAGATAATTAAAGCTGATCTCCGGTGCTTTCCCGAAAGTCATCCCGGCAAGTTTCGGCGGTGTTAAATATTTGAGGACGCCGTATCCGTTCCCTTTATCCGGAATGCGCCGCAATGTGTCTTTGACGGTTTTCAATGTGCGAATTTCATATTCTTCAAGAGGTTCATAAACTCCGCTCCGGACAAGCACCGGGTAAATGGAAGTGAACCACCCCACTGTCCTGCTGATGTCCGCACCTGCCTGCTCCGATTGGCGTCCGTGTCCTTCAAGGGCGATTTTCAAAGCGTGCCGCGGCGACCACTTTTGAAGGGCAAGCACGGCGGAAGCCAACAGCACATCTTGCGTATCCGTATTGTAGGCGCTGTGCACATCTTTCAACAGGGCGTCCGTTTCACTTTCTGTCAGAGTGAAGGATACCGTGTTCCGTTTTTTTGCAGGAGTTTGAGATAGACCTGCCTGCTCGTAAGGAAGACTTTCTGTTTCATAGTGTTCAATCTCCCGCCAATACTCCGTCTGCTGAAGAAGCTGTTTACTTTCGGCATAATCGGCCAGCTGCTCCGTATATGTTTTGAATGACATGGTTTTCGGAGGGAGTTTGATTTCCTGTCCAGAGGCGGCCTGCTCATAAGCAGAAGCCAAGTCCTCCAATAAAATCCGCCATGATATCCCGTCGACAGCGAGATGATGGACCGTCAGAAACAAGTAATCTTCTGCTTCAGAGCGGAACAGTCCCGCCTGTACCAGCGGCCCGTTCTCCAAATCCATGTTTCTCTGAAGCTCTGCGACGCGGCGTTTTATAAAACGTTCCTTCTCATGCTCATCGCCTTCCGTTTCTAATATGGTCAGGTTGTAAAGCTGCTCATCTGCGAGGTCAGCCTGTCTGTTGAAGAGGAGAAGACCTTTCTCTTCGTCTTTTTTGCAGACAAGGCGCAAAGCATCATGATGAACGGTAATGGCTTTTAACGTTTTCCTCAGAGCCTCTTCATCTATTGAATTTGTTCTCGTCAGCATGACGGACTGGTTAAAATGATTTGCTTCCTTCATGTCTTGTGTGAAGAACCATTTGTGAACCGGCGACCACTTCACTTCTCCTTCTGCAGGAGCTTGGCTGACCGGCTGCCGCTCTGTACGGACATAAGGCGCCAGCTCTCTAATTGTCGGCCGGCTGAAAATATCTTTTACGGCGATCTGTTTTCCTGCCTGATGTAATCGGGCTGATACTTGCAGGGCTTTGATGGAATCGCCGCCCAGTTCAAAAAATGATTGATCCGCGGCAATGTTTTCAGTTCCGAGCACTTCGCTCCAAATCGCGGAAAGCTCTTTTTCCATGTCGCTTTCAGGCTCCGTAAATGCCCGTCCGGTGTGCGCTTTTTTCCGCGGCTCAGGAAGCGCGCGGCGGTCAAGCTTCCCGTTCGGTGTGACAGGCAGGGCTTCAAGTGTTTCAAAGAACGCCGGCACCATATAAGCGGGCATTTCATTTCTGAGCGCCTGCTGCACGGTTTCACTTTCTGTTCCTTCTTCTGTCACGATATAAGCGCATAGTTCCGTTTGGCCTGCTGATGCGGTATGAGCGGTGACGGCTGCTTCTTTGACACCTTTTATGCCTGTTAAGACCGATTCAATTTCTTTCAGTTCCACCCGGTAGCCTCTGATTTTGACTTGCTCGTCCATTCGGCCGATATATTGCAGCGTGCCGTCCGGCAGCCATTTTGCCAGATCGCCTGTGCGGTACATGCGCCGGTTCTTGTGGAACGGGTCTTGGACAAAGGCTTGGGCCGTTTGCTTAGGAAGATTGCGGTACCCTCTTGCAAGGCCGGAACCCGAAATGCAAAGTTCTCCCGTTACACCGATCGGCTGCGGGTGATCCCCGTTTAAAATATAAACGTGTGAATGCTCAATCGGCCGGCCGATCGTAATGTTCTCACTTTGTTCTATATGTCTTGCCGCTGTAGTGGCGACGCTGTTTTCCGTCGGGCCGTACTCATTGGCAAGCTCCGTGTGAGGACAAACCGATAAACTGCGGCTGATAATGTTTTGGTCGACAGCTTCTCCAGCTAATGTGACAATTCTGAGAGACTCTGCATCCCCCGGCTCCAGTACGTCAAGCAGTGTACGGTACAGTACGGGAACAATGATCATATGAGTGATGCGGTAAGATGCAAGATAGTGTTTAATGGCAAGAATATCTCTTGCTTCATCTTCGGCTAAAACGGCTGCTTTCGCACCGGAAATCAGCGGTGTGAACATACTTGTTACAAAACCGTCAAATGAAAATGAAAAGAGCTGAAGAACCGTATCTTTCTCATTCAGATCATAAAATCCGCTTCGCCATTGAAGGGTTTGGCTGACGGAACGATGTTCGACCATAACCCCTTTCGGCCTGCCTGTCGTCCCGGACGTGTAAATGATGTAAGCCAAATCTTCCGGTGCTGATAATGGCTGAACCGGTGATGCGTCTTGTTCTTGGATATCCTCCAGTGCGAGCACTTCACCTTTAAAATGATCAGGCACTTGATCTATTGCGCCGTGTGCGGTAAGGAGAAGCGCTGTGCCGCTGTCTGAAATGATATATTGCTTGCGTTCCTCCGGATATTCAGGATCTATCGGGACGTAGGCGCCCCCGGCTTTCCAAACCCCGAAGACTGCCGCGACTTGTTCCGGCGATCTTGGTATCACAATGCCGACGGCGGCATTCGGTCCGATCTGCCGTTTTTGCAGAGCTCTGGCGATTTTATTCGACCAGTCATCTAATTCTTTATATGTGACCAACGTTTCCCCGCTGATAAGGGCTGCCGCATCCGGTGTTTTTCGCGCCTGGGTGATGAACAGTCCATGAACTGTTTTTTCAGGCAGCTGTTTATCCGTCATGCCGTTAAAGTCCGAAAGAATTCGGTCCCGTTCCGGAGCAGTCAGCATGCTGATCGCTTGTATAGAAGTTTCCGGTTCACGGACAATGTGTTCAAGCATCGTCATAAAGTGGGAAGCCCAGCGCTGCATCGTTTCTTTCCGGAATAAAGACGCCGCATATTCAAACAGAAAATGAATCTGTCCCCCGCCTTCAGAAGCCTGCAAAGTGACATCAAATTTGGAAACCGGACGGGACACGTCCGCAGGCTGAATATGCAAACCGTCCAACAGCAATTCCTCATGTTCCATATTCTGAACGACAAGCATGGCATCAAATAGCGGATTACGGCTTGTGTCCCGCTGCACGCCGATCCGCTCCACAAGCTCTTCAAACGGGTAGTCCTGATGCTCATACGCCTCAAGCGCCGCCTGGCGGACTTCCGCCAAATAATCGGTGAACCGTTTGTCCCCCTTCGGCTCCGTTCTGATGGCAAGCGTGTTGACGAACATGCCGAGAATCGGTTCAAGGTCTTTGTGCGGGCGCCCGGCAATCGGCGATCCGACGATGATGTCTTCCTGCCCGCTCAATCGCGCGAGTAACGTATTGTACGCGGCGAGAAGCACCATATACAAAGTGGAGCCGTGATCCCGGGCGATGCGGTGAAGGCCGGATGCCGTTTCAGCGTCAAGCGTGCACGATACGCTGCCGCCCGCAAAGCTTCTGACCGCCGGACGGGGCTTGTCAGCCGGAAGTTCAAGCACCGGAAGCTCTCCTTCTAGCCGCTTCAGCCAATAGGCTTCCTGCTTCTGGTATCCTTCTTTCTCCTGAAACGACCGCTGCCAGACGGCATAGTCTTTATATTGAAGGCGCATCGGCGCAAGCGAACGGCCTGCGTACAGCTCGCCGAATTCTTTAATCAAGGTGTTGACGGACACACCGTCAGAAATTATATGATGCATATCCGTTAATAAAAGATGGCGTTCATCCGATTCTTTCACGAGAGCCGCACGGAAGAGCGGCGCTTCTTCCAGACAAAACGGCCGGACGAATGCGTCAGCTGACTCGGCCTCATCGAGCTGAAACGGTACGCTGTCATGGATGCGCTGCACCGGTTCGCCGTCAGGCCCCGTTTCAAAGGACGTTCTGAGCGACTCATGCCGCTCAACAAGCTGCCGGAACGTCTCCTCCAGCCGGCTGCGGTCAAGCGGGCCCGTCAGTTCCAGCACAGCCGGCATATTGTAGCCGACACCGCCGTCTTCAAGCTGTTGGAGCACATACATCCGTTTCTGCGCTGAGGACACCGGGTAGGTGTCCTGTTTTTTCGCAGGCTGAATCGCTTCATACGGGCTCTCTTCCAAGTCCTGAATAACCGAAGCGAGCTCTTCCACCGTCGGCCGGGCGAAGATGTCCTGTAACGGCACCTGAACACCGAACTCTTTGGCGATGCGGGAGACGAGAGCCGTCGCTTTTAACGAATGGCCGCCCCGCTCAAAAAAGTGATCCCGGATGCCGACGGGGCCGTTTTTCAGCACCTCTTCCCAAAGGGCGCAAAGCTTCATTTCCGTGACGTTCCGCGGGGCGGTGTACGCCTGTCTGTCTGCCGCTCCGCCGGGAGCCGGCAGCGCGCGGCGGTCAAGCTTTCCGCTCGGCGTGACCGGCCATTCGCTCATCTCTATGAACTGAGCCGGCATCATGTAGGCCGGAAGGCGTGTGGCAAGCTCTGCCCGCACGTCATCGCTTTTTCGTCCTTCGATATAGGCGTAAAGCGCGGTTTCGCCGTGTTCGGTCCGGGCAGTGACCGCCGCCTCACGAATGCCGTCGATGCGCCGGATCGCCGCTTCGATTTCTCCCGGTTCAATCCGGTAGCCGCGGACTTTCACCTGTCCGTCTGAACGACCGAGCCATTCGACAAGGCCGTCTTCTGTCCAGCGTACGATATCGCCCGTCTGATACATGCGTTCTCCCGGATAAAACGGATCATCGAGAAAACGCTCCTCCGTCAGCTCAGGGCGGTTCAGATAGCCCCGGGCCACGCCGGTCCCCGCGATATACAGCTCTCCGATACAGCCCGGCGGCAGAAGCTGTTTCTTTTGATTTAAAATATACAGCCGCATGTTATGTCCGGAACTGCCGATCGGAACATTGTGAAATTCCTTTCCTTGCGGCAAATCGAAGTACGCCGCTTCTACCGTCGCTTCCGTCGGACCGTAGGAATTTGTCAATTCCGTTCCCGGCAGAAGGTCATAAAAACGGGAAACCAAGTGCGGGCCCAATTGTTCGCCCCCGGCAAAAACCCTTTTTAAGCAGGTCTTTTTGATCGGCTGTTTTCTGGAATTTATATATTCCAAGAAAGCATGAAGCATGGATGGCACAAAATGAGCTGCCGTGATGCGGTTTTTCTCCAATGCGTTCAGTATCATTTCAGGGTCTTTCTCGCCGCCTTGCGGAAGGAGAAAAACAGAAGCTCCCGCGATCGGCCACCAAAACAGCTCCCAAATCGAAGCATCGAAAGAGTATGATGTTTTATGCAAAATGGTGTCGGAATCCTTTAATCCATAACGCGCTTGCAGCGAGTATAAAAAGTTTACGGCTGACTGATGTTCAACCTGCACGCCTTTTGGGCGTCCCGTAGAACCGGATGTATAGATGATATAAGCCAATGAATCAGGCTTTACCGGAACATTGGGGTTGGCCGCAGCTTCCGGGTTGCCTGTTTGTCCGCTTTTCAGAGAGATCGTTTCTCCCTCAAAAAGATCTGGTGCGAAAAGTTCTGGTTCTGCCAGTAAGAATTTCACGCCGCTGTCTTTCAGTAAAAAGCGAATCCGCTCTTCCGGGTAATCCGGATCAATCGGCAGATATGCACCGCCTGCTTTTAAGACAGCGTAAATGCCGATCAGCATGTCAGGAGAACGCCGGCCCATAATGGCAGTTTTATCCTCCAGCCTTATCCCCCGTTTGATCAGCCGGTGCGCAAGCTCATTCGCTCTTTCGTTCAGTTCCTGATACGTAATCGAAATGTCATCAGTTAAAATCGCCGGACGGTCCGGCGTTTTTTCCGCCTGTTGTTCCAGCAGCTCATGAAGGGGCTGATAAAGCGGAAACGCTGTTTTCTGCAAGGGGCTGAAATTTTGAAGCAGAGACACTTCTTCTTTTTCTGACAAAACAGAAATATCGTCTAATTCCAAACCCGGATCAGCTGCGGCGTTTTCAGCAAGTGTCGTGAAAAATTCCGCCCATTTTTGAATCGTTTTTCTCTCAAACAAATCAGTGCTGTATTCAAACTGGCAGTACAATTCACCGGCGTTTTCGGAGATGTACAGCGATAAGTCAAATTTAGAAATCGGCAGGCTGACGTCTGCCGGCTGCAGTTCAAGTCCGGCTGCCCTAAGCTTCTGCTGTTCCATATTTTGCAGCGCAAATGTTGTGTCAAACAGCGGATTTCGGGACATGTCCCGCGGCACACCGAGCTTATCGACGAGCTCTTCTAACGGGTAATCCTGATGCTCGTAAGCCTCAAGCGCTGTTTGGCGAATTTCCTTTAAATATTCTTTGAACGTCATGCTTCCGTCGGGACGCGTCCTGAAAGCGAGCGTATTGACAAACATGCCCAGAACGGCGTCAAGGTCGGCATGAGGCCTTCCTGCAATCGGAGACCCGACAATCATATCTTCCTGTCCGCTTAAACGGGCTAACAGAACCGTGTACACACCGAGCAGCGTCATATAAAGTGTGCATTTGTTTTCTTTCGCCAGCTTTTTCAACTGTGCTGTATGTTTTTCGCTGATGACAAATGACACCCGGTCACCGGAAAAGCTCCGCACCGGGGGACGCGGCTTATCAGCCGGCAATTCAAGCACGGGAATCTCCCCGGCAAGCCGGTTCAGCCAGTACTCCTCTTGTTTCCGATATGCGGCGCCCGCCTTAAATGATTGCTGCCAGACGGCATAATCTTTGTATTGAATCCGTAACGGCGGCAGACTTCTCTCAGCATACAGCTCACTGAATTCACGTATCAAAAGATTGACGGATACGCCGTCTGAAATAATATGATGCATGTCAGCTAAAAGCAGATGCCGGTCTTTTTCTATTTGGACAAATCCCGCCCGGAAAAGAGGCGCTTTGCCGAGATCGAACGGCCGGATAAACGCTTCGGCTGATTGTTCTTTTGTAAATGCAAACGGCACTTCGTCATGAATCCTCTGCACAGGCCGGCCGTTTTTTTCTTCAAAGGACGTTCTGAGCGGTTCATGCCGCCGGATCAGCTCCTTGAACACGGCTTCCATCCTGTCTCGGTCAAACGGCCCCTTCACCTCTAAAACGGCTGGAATGTTATAGCTGACACCGCCATTTTCAAGCTGGTGAAGGACATACATCCGTTTTTGAGCGGATGAGACAGGATAAGTTTCTTTTGTTTCTGTCTTTTCTATGGATGCGAACGGATTCTCTTCTGCTTCACCGATGATTTTGGCGAGTTCTTCTACAGTCGGATAGCTGAAGACATCACTCAGCGGGATTTGCACGCTGCACTCTTTAGCTATTTTTGCAACGAGTGCCGTCGCCTTTAATGAATGGCCGCCAAGCTCGAAAAAGTGATCGTGAACGCCGATCGGGCCGGTTTGAAGCACTTCTTCCCATATGCGGGTAAGCTTCAGTTCGGTCACATTCCGGGGAGCTGTATATCGACGGCCCGCTGCGTACGCTGAAGCTTCCGGAAGGGCCCGCTGATCGACTTTGCCGTTTCCAGTGAGCGGAATCGCGTCAACGAAAGCCCATTTGACCGGAATCATATAATCAGGCAGCTCCTTGGCCAAATCACTTCGCAGCTGAGAAGGATCAGTCGCTTGTGAGACGCTGCAGTAGGCGCATAATTCATTTTCGCCCGACTCATTCGTTTGAATCAGCACGGCAGCTTCTTTCACGGCATGATGATTTGCCAGGACGGTTTCAATTTCCTTCGGTTCAATCCGGTACCCTCTGATCTTCACTTGATCATCTGTCCGGCCGATGTATTCAATTTGGCCGTCTGCACGCAGTCTTGCCAAATCTCCGGTCCGGTACATGACGGCGCCCTTTCTGAACGGATCCGGCAAAAATTTCTCTTCGGTCAGCGCCGGATTGTTCACATAGCCTCTTCCTGTATTCGCTCCGGAAATATACAATTCTCCCGCAATTCCGAGAGGCTGAAGCTGTCTGTTTTTGCTGAGAATATACATTTTGTTATGATGGATCGGTTTCCCGATCGGCGGATGTTCAGGTATGTCATCTCCCGCAGAAATCGTATACGTTGAAACCACATGGGTTTCTGACGGGCCGTAATGATTATGCAAATGCATACCGTGTAAACGGAGCGTCTGCCTGAACAAACGTGAGATAGTCAGCTGCTCCCCGGCCGTAATGACATGCTTCACACAGCGGGGAAAAGACTGTGCATAACCTTCTTCATTGAAAAGCATCTTGACAAACGCAGTCGGGAAAAACACCACCTCTGTTTTGTGCTGATCGATAAACGAATACAGCTGAGAAACATCCCGTTTGATTGATTCGGGCACGATACAAAGGGTGCCGCCGCTCAAGAGTACTGAAAATAACTCCTGATAGCAGACGTCAAACGCCAAAGATGCGTACTGCAGTACATTTGTGCAAAAATCAATATCTGTGTTCGTCAATTGGTCAGAAAGAAGGTTGGCCATATTTTTATGTTCGAGCAGCACGCCCTTCGGTTTCCCTGTCGTACCGGATGTATAAATCATATTAAGGAGGTCGTCCGCCGTATTAATGGATTGCACATTGCTTCCGTCCGCTTCCGTCCCGGCCTCTTCTATATATGTAACCTGCAGCGTTTGTTCCGCGGGGAGTGACTGATGCCGCTCTGTTACAACATGGATGCAGCCGCTGTTTTCAATAACATATCGGATACGCTCCTTTGGACTGCCGGGATCTATCGGGACAAAGGCGCCGCCCGCTTTTAAAATACCGAGAACGGCCGCCGCTAAAGAAGGGGAACGGCCGAGCATGACGCCTACCGGCTCCTCCCGCTTTAATCCGCGTTTTTGCAGCAGACGGGCCAGCTTATTAGCCGATTCATTCAGCTCTTTGTACGTCACTGACCCGCCTTCATACCGGATCGCGATTTGATCCGGCGTTTGTGCGGCCTGCCGTTCAAACATCGCATGAATCGTGTCATACTCAGGCATTTCAGTTTCTTCAGAAATCGGAGCAAGCAGCTGCTCTTTTTCCTCAGGAGTGATGATTACAAGCTTATCCGGTGTGATATCAGGTTTGTCGAGAATCTGGGAAACGATATGTGTCAAATGACCTTTGATATTTTCGATAAATTGGCGGTCATACACGCTTGAATCGTATCTCATTTTCAAATGAATCTCGTCACCCGGCGCCACCATAAGATAAAAACTGTAATTGGTTTCGTCTTCCATGCTGAAATCATGGATGTGAAAAAGGTCTTTCGTGTCCCCCTTGCTGTTCAGTACATCAAGCTCCTGTTCAACCGGATAATTCTCAAAGACGAGAATATGGTCAATTAAGCCTTGTTTTACCTGTGAATTCGCCTGTATATCATAAAGCGGATGATAGCTGTATGCCTGTCCTTTCAAAGCGTCCTTTTGCACGTTTTTGATCAGCTTTTGAAACGGGATGTCCGCCCCGCTGATCCGGACAGGCACGGTATTAATGAACAGGCCGATCATTCGCTCGATGCCTTCGATTTCAGACGGCCTTCCGGAAATAACAGAACCAAAAACCGCATCTTCTGTCTGGTTATACGCCTGAAGCAAAATGCCCCAGAGCGTGTGGAAAATGGTGCTCAGCGTGACCTCTTCTTTCACGGCCAGATCTTTCAGCTTAGCCGTGTCCTCTTTTGAAAAGGAAAACGTCACTTCCTCTTGTCTGCTTTCGCCGGCTTTTTTCTGCTTCGGCAGAACAGTCTGCTGCTCAAAGCCTTCAAGGTATCGCTCCCAGTACGAAGCGGCTTTTTCTTTATCTTGCTCCATCAGCCACTTGATGTAGGTCCCGTACGGCACAGCAGGCTCAAGCGTTAACGGTGTCCGTCGAAGCCGCGAGGCATATATCTGGAAGAACTCTTTCAGCACGATCCCGAGACACCAGCCATCCATAATAATGTGATGAAAACTCCAAATGCACGTATATTCACATTCTCCGGTTTGAAGCAGCGTCACCCGCATCAGCATGTCTTTTTGCAGGTGAAATCCTTTCTTACGGTCTCTTCGTTTGGCTTCTTCAATATGCTTGATTTGATCAGCCTTGTTTAAATTGGTGAGATTTTCCTCAATGATGCTGACGTTCCGCTCTTTTAATACGACCTGCTGCGGCACTGACACGTTCTGGCTGATAAAGATCGTTCTGAAAATATCATGTCTTTCGAAAAGGGCATGAACGCTCTCTTCAAACACGCGGGTGTCAACCTTCCCTGTTATTGAAAAAGAGGCCTGCTCGGCGTAAGCTTGTGATTCCTTTTGCAGGAGGGAATGAAAAAGCATTCCTTCCTGCATATAAGACAGCGGATAAATATCCTGAATTGCATTCTTTTTTGTCATGTTATAATCTCCCCGTCGCCTTTTTCTACAGTTCCTCGACAAAACTCGCTATGCTGTCCAAATCATCAGATGTTAACGTTTTGCTGCTAAAATCACTAACGGTTTTTTCTGCTTCCTCTTTGCCTGTGCAATGCGCCATAATATCACGCAAATATTGCTGTAAGGTTTGCAGCAGCTGTTCCATCGTTTCTTTGCGGAAGCGGCTCGGCGGATAGCTCAAACTGAAGTGCAGTTTATGTTGTGCAGCCATCGCGCTCATTTCCACCGCTTGTTCCCGCTGCCATGTCGGCGTGATGTCGTGCCCGCTCGCAAGACCGGATAAACTGAATGTGTGCTGATCTTCTGTATCATTGAATTGCCCTAAATAGTTAAAGCTGATTTCAGGCGCTTGTCTGAAGCGGATTGTTTTTTGTTCAGACGGTGTCATGTATTTTAAAATGCCGTAGCCTATTCCTTTATCCGGTATTCTTCCGAGTGTGTCTTTGACCGTTTTTACAGCCGTTCCAAGCTCAGCGCCTGCTGTGTTCAAGTCAATGAGCACCGGGTACATGGAGGTAAACCAGCCTACGGTGCGGCTGATGTCGAGCTCCGGCATGATGTGCTCTCTCCCGTGCCCTTCCATCGCGATGCGCAGTCTGCCGCCCCCTGTCCAGTCCCGTAAAGCCAAAGCTGCGGCAGTCAGAAGAATATCTTGCGTATCGGTATGGTAGGCCCGGTTGACCTGCTGAAGCAAAACGGACGTTTCTTCTTCTGTAAGCGTAAAGCTTACCGTTTGCCGAACGCTGTCGGCTCCCGTCTGATGCTGCGGTTTTTCATAAGGAAGTTCGGCGGCTGTTTCTTCTTCAATAAAACGCCAATATTCTTCTTCACGCATCAGCTTGCTGCTTTTTGCGTATTCTGAAAGCCTTACGGCGTATTGCTTAAACGAATCGGTCTTTGGCGGAAGCTGGACCGGCTGACCTTTTACG
Organism: Bacillus sp. ZY-1-1; assembly: GCF_003047165.1. Lineage (NCBI taxonomy): Bacteria > Bacillati > Bacillota > Bacilli > Caryophanales > Bacillaceae > Bacillus > Bacillus sp. ZY-1-1. Next base: position 1,958,628 of record NZ_CP027061.1, on the reverse strand, counting down.
GCTTGAGTGTAAGCGGCAGATAAATCCTCCAGCAGAATACGCCATGACACTCCGTCAACCGCCAGGTGATGTACGGTGATGAATAAATAATCCCCTGACCGGGTTTTGAACCAGCCGGCTTTTAATAACGGCCCTTTTTCAATATCCATCCGCTGTTGGAGCGCAGCCACTTCATCTTCTATTTCTCTTTCCCAAGTATCTGTCTCAGACAGATCCCAAATGTCCAAGCTGTACAGTTCATCTTTTTGAATACCGTGATTGATTTGTCTGATACTTTCGTTTTCTGAACTGACGGTGATCCGGAGTGCATCATGATGAATGACAAGATGCTCCAAGGCTTGTTTGAGCGGCTGTTTATGCAATGCGTCAGAGCTGAACATCATGACGGACTGATTGAAATGATTTCTGTTTTCCATCCGCTGTGATAAAAACCAGTGCTGAACGGGTGTCCAAGGTATGTCTCCTTCCACCGGCCGCTGATCGATGACTCTTTCCGCTTTCCGGATAAGAGGCGCGAGTTCCTTAATGGACGGATGCCGGAATAAGTCACTTGCCGTCATTTTCCACCCGTAGCGTCCGAGCCGTGCGGCAACTTGCAGCGCTTTGATTGAATCGCCGCCCAACTCAAAAAATGAGTCCTCAATCCCGACTTGTTTTGTGCCGAGCACTTCCTGCCAGATAACGGAAAGCTGTTCTTCAAGCTCATTGCGGGGAGCTGTGTACGCGGTTTGAAGCGCGAGCTCCGGTTCGGGCAGATTTTTCCGATCCAATTTACCGTTCGGCGTAAGCGGCAGCTTCTCAAGTTCCATCATATAGGCCGGGACCATGTAATTCGGCAGTTGCTTAGAAAGTGATGAACGCACTTTTTCTGTATCCATGTCCGTCTGCAGACTCATATATGCGATCAGTTCTTTATTGCCGGACTGCCCGGTTCTGACTGACACGGCAGCTTCTTTCACGCCGTCCAGGCTCCTTAGTGCGGCTTCAATCTCTCCCAGCTCGACCCGATAACCGCGGATTTTCACTTGATCATCCATCCGTCCGGCATATTCAATCGTTCCGTCCGGCAGCCAGCGGGCTAAATCTCCGGTGCGGTACATCCGTTCTCCGGGAACAAAAGGATTAGGGACAAATTTTTCTTCCGTCAGCTCAGGGCGGCCGAAATATCCTCTTGCCACACCGTCTCCGCCTGTGCATAATTCGCCGATGACGCCGATCGGCTGCGGTGTTCCCCTGCTGTTTATGATATATGCAGTTGAATTTCCGACAGGGCGGCCGATCGGGATTGAATGATCGTATGATTGTTCAATCAAAAAGCAAGTCGAGAACGTCGTGTTTTCAGTCGGTCCGTATCCATTCCATATTGAAAGATGCGGCAGCGTTTTCCGAACCCGGTTTACATGACTTGGGGACAGTGCTTCCCCGCCGATAATCAATCGGGATAATCCGGAAAACACGTGTTCATTTTGTTCTGATAGATGATTGAACAAAGACGATGTCAGCCACAGTGTCGTAATGCCGTTTTGCTGTATAAATGTTTCCAGAACATCAGAGTCGAGATAGGTTTCCTGGTCACTTACATATAAAGAAGCGCCGTTTAAAAGCGGACCGAATATTTCAAATGTCGTTACATCAAATCCTAATGATGAAGTAAACAACAGTCTGTCTTTCGGCGTAAAATCAATATAATTGCTGTTTTTCACAAGACGGATCACGCTTCGCTGTTCAATCATGACGCCTTTTGGCGCACCTGTTGACCCGGATGTATAAATCATGTAGGCCAATGATTCAGGTCCGCCGAGCGGTTCGGGATTTTCCGAACTTAAGCCGGCCTTTGTTTGAATATCCTCTATGAATAAACGTTTTCCGGAAAGCGGCAGACCGTCAAGTTTATCAGATTGGAGAAGAATATCAGCTTTACAGTCTTTAAGCATCCATTCAGCCCGTTCCCGAGGCACATCGTCACCGATAGGCAAGTAGGCGCCTCCCGCTTTTAATATTCCGAGGATTCCGGAAGCAAGCTCTGTTGTACGTCCGGTTAATAAGGCGACAACACTTTCCGGACCGACGCCATTTGATCGGAGAGCCGCCGCTATTCTGTTAGCCCGTTCGTTCAGCTCACGGTATGTCAAGATTTGTCCATCGTATACCACTGCCCGGGCATCGGGGGTTTCTTCAGCCTGACGCTCAAATAAACGGCTGATGGTTTCGTGTCTTGGGTAATCGCTTTTCGTCTGATTAAACTGATAAATAACGCGATTTGTTTCAGCATCATCCAGTACGTGAATGTCACCAAGCGGTATTGTTTGGTCTTCAATTACTTTTGTAAGAATACGAGTAAAGTAAGAAAGCCATTTTTCGATTGTCTGTTTTTGATAGATATCTGTATTGAATTCAAAATCAAAGCTGATGGAACCGTCAGACCCTTCCGCCGCGTAAAGCGTGGCATCAAACTTTGCGGTTTTATGACCTGTATCCGCGGCTTGAGTCAAATGCAGCTCATTTAAATTCAGGGATTCACGCTCCATATTTTGGAGCACAAACATCACGTCAAACAGCGGATTGCGGCTCATGTCCCGCTGCACGCCGAGCCGCTCCACAAGCTCTTCAAACGGGTAGTCCTGATGTTCATACGCCTCAAGCGCCGCCTGGCGGACTTCCGCCAAATAATCGGTAAACCGTTTGTCTCCTTTCGGCTCCGTTCTGATGGCGAGCGTGTTGACGAACATGCCGAGAATCGGTTCAAGGTCTTTGTGCGGACGCCCGGCAATCGGCGAGCCGACGATGATGTCTTCCTGCCCGCTCAATCGCGCGAGCAGCGTATTGTACGCGGCGAGAAGCACCATATACAAAGTGGAGCCGTGATCCCGGGCGATGCGGTGAAGGCCGGATGCCGTGTCAGCGTCAAGCGTGCACGATACGCTGCCGCCCGCAAAGCTTCTGACCGCCGGACGGGGCTTGTCAGCCGGAAGCTCAAGCACCGGAAGCTCTCCTTCAAGCCGCTTCAGCCAATAGACTTCCTGCTTCTGGTATCCTTCCTTCTCCTGAAACGACCGCTGCCAGACGGCATAGTCTTTATATTGAAGGCGCATCGGCGCAAGCGAACGGCCTGCGTACAGCTCGCCGAATTCTTTTATCAAGGTGTTGACGGACACACCGTCAGAAATAATATGATGCATATCCGTTAATAAAAGGTGACGTTCGTCTGATTCTTTCACGAGAGCCGCACGGAAGAGCGGCGCTTCTTCCAGACAAAACGGCCGGACGAATGCGTCAGCTGACTCGGCCTCATCGAGCTGAAACGGTACGGCTGTCATGGATGCGCTGTACCGGTTCGCCGTCAGGCCCGTTTCAAAAGGACGTTGCTGAGCGACTCTATGCCGCTCACCAAGCTCCCGGGAACGTCTCCTCCAGCCGGCTGCGGTCAAGCGGGCCCCGTCAGTTCCAGCACAGCCGGCATATTGTAGCCGACACCGACCGCTCTTCAAGCTGTTGGAGCACATACACTACCGTTTCTGCGCCGAAGACACCGGGTAGGGTGTCCTGTTTATTTCGCAGGCTGGAATCGCTTCATAACGGGCTTTCCTTCACAAGTCCTGAAATAACCGAAGGCGAGCTTCTTCCACCGTCGGACCGGGCGAAGGATGCTCCTGTAACGGCACCTGAACACCGAACTCTTTGGCGATGCGGGAGACGAGAGCCGTCGCTTTTAACGAATGGCCTCCCCGCTCAAAAAAGTGATCCCGGATGCCGACGGGGCCGTTTTTCAGCACCTCTTCCCAAAGGGCGCAAAGCTTCATTTCCGTGACGTTCCGCGGGGCGGTGTACGCCTGTCTGTCTGCCGCTCCGCCGGGAGCCGGCAGCGCGCGGCGGTCAAGCTTTCCGCTCGGCGTGACCGGCCATTCGCTCATCTCTATAAACTGAGCCGGCATCATGTAGGCCGGAAGGCGTGTGGCAAGCTCCGCACGCACGTCATCGCTTTTTCGTCCTTCGATATAGGCGTAAAGTGCGGTTTCGCCTTCTTCGGTCCGGGCGGTGACTGCCGCCTCACGAATGCCGTCGATGCGCCGGATCGCCGCTTCGATTTCTCCCGGTTCAATCCGGTAGCCGCGGACTTTCACCTGTCCGTCTGAACGACCGAGCCATTCGACAAGGCCGTCTTCTGTCCAGCGTGCGATATCACCCGTCTGATACATGCGTTCTCCCGGATAAAACGGATCATCGACAAAGCGCTCCTCCGTCAGCTCAGGCCGGTTCAAATAGCCGCGGGCCACGCCGGTCCCCGCGATGTACAGCTCTCCTGCCACGCCCGCAGGCTGGATGGTTCCTCTGCTATCTAATACATACAGACGGGCACCCGGAACGGGTTTTCCGATCGGAAGCCGCGTTCGTCCGCTGTCCTGTTTTCGGTCACAGACGTAAAACGCCGCATCAACCGTCGCTTCCGTCGGTCCATAGCCGTGAATAAGCATGGTCTCCGGCAGAAGATCGGCAAACCGGGCAGCCGTAAGCGGGGAAAGAGCTTCCCCTCCGGCGAACACGCGTGTCAGTGTTCTGCCGAGGCGTGCTCTTGTTTCCGCAGGCTCTGTTTCCAGCGCGTCTAAAAAGCTGTTGACCATCGCCGGAATAAAATGCGCGGTCGTCACCTTTTCAGAAGAAAAAGCTTCAATCATCCGCACAGGATCTTTCTCCCAGCCGGCAGGAAGCAGATACACGGAGGCGCCGGATATCGTCCACCAAAACAATTGCCAGATGGAGGCGTCGAATGAAAAGGATGATTTCAGCACGATAACATCCTCTTCCGTTAACGGAAACTGCCCTTGCATCCCTGATAAAAAGGCGGCGGCCTGACGGTGTTCAACAGCTACTCCCTTCGGTGTTCCCGTCGAACCGGACGTATAAATGATATAAGCGAGCGAATCAGCATCCGCTTCGTCAGAGACAGCTCCTGTCTCCGTCTCATTTGTCAGAGAAGAAAGAGACACTTCTAGCGTTTCACCGGAAAAACCGGAAACGGATAATCCCGGCTGTGCAAGCAGGAGACAAGCGCCGCTGTCCTCAAGCATATAGCGCAGCCTGTCCTCAGGATAGTCCGGGTCAAGCGGCACGTAGGCGCCGCCCGCTTTTAACACGGCAAGCACTGAAACCGCCATCTCCGGCGAGCGTTCAGCGAGTACGCCGACCATGCTTTCTTTGCGGACGCCTTTTTGGCAGAGCCGAACGGCGAGCCTGTCCGTGTACTGGTCAAGCTCGGCGTACGTCAGCATACCGCCCGGAAAACGAAGCGCCGGACGATGCGGCGAAAGCGCGGCGCGGCGGGTAAACAGCCCGTGAAGCGTCGGAGCCGGCGGTTCAACCGCTTCTGTATGGTTAAATGCATCCATCATACTTCTGGCTTCACACGCATCCAGCAATGCGATCTCGGAAGCGCCGATTTCAGGGTCGGAAATGACTGAGTTCACCATATGCCGTAAAAATGTTTCGATATTCTTCATAAAAACATCGTCGTATATACCGGTATCAAATTTTAAGCGGATATAAAGAGAATTGCCCGGAATCACCTTTATGCTGCATCCGTAGTTTGTGACTTCTTCCATCGTAAAATCCTCTACCGCAAAATCAAATGAACCGGCCTGACTCACATTTTCAATTTCACGCTGGGCCGGCACATTTTCAAACACGATAATATGGTCAAACAGCGCTTGCTTCAGAGGGCTTTGCGCCTGAATGTCATACAGCGGATAATAGCTGTACGCTTCTGCTTGCAGCGTCTCCTGCTGCAAATGCCTGACGAGCTCCAGAAAAGAAAATGAACCGCTTTTCACCCGTACGGGAATCGTATTGATAAACAGTCCCACCATTTTTTCCACGCCTGCGAGATCCGACGGCCGTCCGGAAACGACAGAACCGAAAACGGCATCATCACAGCGGCTGACACGCTGCAGCAACATGCCCCACAGTGCCTGGAACACTGTATTCAGCGTTGCTCCCGCCCTTGCCGCAATGTTCTTCAGCTCATTTGTCTGATCTTCAGAAATGGTGAAAACGGCCTGCTCAAGTTCGCCGTTTGGTTCCGCGGATTTTTTCGGAAGAGACGCCGTTTGCTCAAGATCGGCAAGTCTCGTTTTCCAAAAAATCTCGGCTTCTTTACGATCCTGCTTCATGAGCCATTTAATATACTTCCCATATGGCTGAACGGGCTCGAGAGACGGAAGCCGTCCGTCTCCGAGAGATTGATAGATCATCAGAAATTCCTTCATGACAATTCCGAAGCACCAGCCGTCCATGACAATATGATGATGGCTCCATATACAAACATATCGTTCAGGCGCTTTTTTCAAAATGGAGACTCTCATGAGAGGATCTGATTGCAAATCAAATCCTTTATCTTTATCTTCTTTTCTGAACCGGTCGGCATATTTGTCTTGCGCCTTCTCGTCCAAATGAGAAATATCATGAAACTGAACGCGGCTCGGCCTGTTTTTCAACACGACTTGGCGGGGCTTTGCCACATTCTTGTGAATAAATGTCGTACGGAAAATATCGTATCGTTCAAAAACAGTGTCTATACTTTTTTGGAATCGTTCCCGGTCAAGCTTTCCGCTGATCGTAAACACCGCTTGTTCGAAGTAGGCTCTTGAGTCATGATCCAACAGAGAATGAAAAAGCATGCCCTCCTGCATAAAAGACAAAGGATATATATCTTGTATTTCCGGTTGCTGCCCCATTGCGCCACTCCTTTTCTATAGTTTGTTGACGGCTCCCATAATGTCATTCAGATCTTCCAGCGTTAACTCCTCATCACTGAAATCAGCGGCGCTCCATTCACGCTCCTCTTTGCCTGTGCAATGCGTGATGATCTGCTTGAGAAAGGTATGAAAATATCCCGTCAAAACTTCAATTGTTTCTTTTTGATACTGAAAACGGTTGTACACGACATGCATGCTGAGACATTCCGACGATACGGAGCCGCTGATATCAAGTGTGTACGGACGTTCCCAGTCTGGGCTGACTTCATTTCCCGCTTTTACGGGAGAAACACCGAAGCCGCTGGAACGGATTTCCCGGTCAAACTGTCCCAGATAGTTAAAACTGATTTCAGGAGAATCAGATTCAGTCTCTCCCCATAGTTTGCTTATATATTTCAGCACCCCGTATCCCGCTCCTTTATGCGGTATGCGGCGCATCATGTCTTTTGTCCGCTTAATGTGATAACCGAGACGCTCGCCGTCATCAGGCTGATCTTGAAAACTTGCGTCAACCAATACCGGATAAATTGACGTAAACCAGCCGATGGTTCTGCTGATATCAAGATGCTCCAGGTGCTCTTCCCTTCCGTGGCCTTCCAGGCTGATTTTGAATGTCTCGTTTCCGGTCCATCTGTTCAGCGCTAGGCTTAACGCGGCAAGCAATAATTCGCCCGTCTCTGTTGTGTATGCTCTGTTCGCTTCCGTTAACAGCTGCTCGGTCTCCTGTTTTGTCAATGTAACGGTCATCACATCTGTATCTTTCAGAAGATTGGAAGAGATGCGGGTATCTTTCGGAAGCGGTTTGACCGCCGCTTTTTCTCTTTCGGACCAGTAGTCTGCTTCCTGTAACAGCCGGCGGCTTTTTGCATAATCAGAGATTTGCTTCGCGTAAGTCTGATAGGAATCGGTTTTTGCCGGAAGCGCGGCTTCTTTTCCTTCGAGCGCCTGCCTGTAGCACGCGGTGAGATCTTCAAATAAAATCCGCCATGACACTCCGTCAATGACAAGGTGATGAATGGAAAGCAGCAGATGATCGCCATCAGCGGCATGAAATAAACCGACAGCTACGAGCGGACCCGTCTCCAGCCGAATGGAAGTTTGAATGCGGGCGGCCGCCTGTTCAATTGCGGCGTGTTCCTCTTGTAATGACCCTTTCCCTCTCACGTCATGCGTTTCAAACGTAAAGAGTTCTTCTTCAGAAAGGTTATCCGCTCTGTTATATTGAATCACTGATCCGTTTTGCGTGCCGCATACCATCCGTAATGCGTCATGATGAACCGCGAGCTGTGCCAGCGCTTTTCTCATAGCAGATTCATTGATTCTGTCCGCACTGCTGAGCATAACGGACTGATTAAAATGATCATGCGGCAATGATTGCGAAAAGAACCAGTGCTGTATCGGCGTCAGCGGCACGTCTCCCGTGACGGGAGCCTGATCAATCACGCGGCGGACTTTCCGGAGCCGCATCGACACTTCTCCCAGTGTCTGATGCTCGAACAGCTCGCGGACGGTCGTTTCATAGCCCTGCTGTTTCAGCCTCGCACATACTTGCAGCGCTTTAATCGAATCCCCGCCGAGATGGAAGAAATGAGCATTGGGGCCGAGTCCTTCAACACCTAAAAGTTCTTCCCAGATGTCAGCCATCATTTCTTCAGTTTCATTTCTCAGGCTGATATCATCTCCAAGGCTTTCATTTAATTCAGGCTGCGGGAGCGCCTTCTCGTCCAGCTTCCCATTCGCCGTCAAAGGCAGTTCATCAAGCTCTATCAAACGGGCGGGAATCATATATTCCGGCAGAAAAGCTCTGAGAGAGGCCTGAATCTCTGCTTCTTTTATCTTTTCGTTCCCGTGTAGGACCGCGTATGCGTAAATGGAGTGCTGACCGTGCTGATCAGCACGTGTGATCACGGCGGCCTCTTTCACGAAGGAAAGCTCCTGCAGCGCTGATTTTATTTCTCCCAGCTCAATTCTGTGGCCTCTGACTTTTACTTGCGCATCTTTCCGCCCGACATATTCCAGCTCGCCATTTGAGAGTCTTTTGGCAATATCGCCCGTCCGGTAGAGCCGCATGCCGGTAATGTACGGATTCGTGATGAACCGGGAGGCGGTTAAATCATCCCTGTTTACATATCCCCTCGCGACGCCTTCCCCGCCGATATAAAGCTCACCTGGAATTCCGATCGGCTGCGGATTCATATAGGCGTCCATGACAAAAGCATAGAGGGTTTCCAGCGGTCTGCCGATATTGCTTTTATTTCTCTCAATATCATCCATATTCAGTTTTTTGCATGTGACGTGAACCGTGGTTTCCGTAATGCCGTACATATTAACAAGCTCTGTCTCCGGGTACTTCTCTTTCCAGCTTTTCAGCATGCCGGGCTGGAGCGCTTCTCCGCCGAAAATGACATATCGAAGCTTCAGCTTGTCCGCATGCCCGGCTTCTTCATGAATGAGTCCGGAAAAAGCCGTCGGCGTTTGGTTCAGCACCGTTACGCCTTCACTTTGCAGCAGCTGCCGGTACAAATGCGGATCACGGGCAGTTTCTTTCGGCACGATAACTACCTTTCCGCCGTATAAGAGCGCGCCGAATATTTCCCAGACAGAAAAATCAAAGCAATAGGAGTGGAACAGGGTCCAGACGTCTCCAGAGCCGAAATCAAACGGCAGTCCTTTATGTGTGATAAGGCTGATGACATTGCGGTGTTCCGTCATAACGCCTTTCGGTTTTCCGGTTGTGCCCGATGTGTAAATCACGTAAGCCGGCTGTTCAGGCGTTATCATTTCTTTCGTTCTGTCTGCTGAAACGGATTCAGGCTTATCGATGTATAAAACCGGCAGCCCGTCCATTCCGGATATCCCAAGACCCGATTGCGTCAACAGAACACGCGCGCCGCTGTCAGTCAGCATAAATGAAATCCGCTCGTCAGGATAGTCAGGATCAATCGGCAGATAAGCTCCTCCCGATTTTAAAATACCGAGAATCCCGATCAGCATATCAGGGGATCGTTCGGTCATAATTCCGACAATCTGTCCGGAGCGGATGCCGTTTTCCGACAGCATATCGGCGATTCGATCCGCCTTTTCATTGAGCTCGCGGTAGGTGAGACGCTCATCGGACATAACGGCTGCAATTTGATCCGGCATTTTTTCCGCCTGTGCCTCAAATAAACTGACGATCGTCTCATGCCTCGGATACTCAGCTGTTTGATTTTCCGCTTGAAGAAGCATCTGCCGCTCATTTGTGTCCAGCAAATGAATGTCAGACAGCTTCCGCTCATCATCCGATGCGATTTGTCCTAAAAGCTCTTTAAAATGACCGGCCCACCGTTCGATCGTACCTTTTTCAAACAACGCGGTACTGTATTCAAAATGAAAATCCAGTGTGCCGTCCGGCTGTTCCTCGGCATGAAGCGTCAAGTCGAATTTTGAAATGTCATGTTTCACTGCATGTGAAGAAACGGATAAGCCCGGAAGGTTCACTTTGAAATCATCACTGTTTTGCAAAACGAGCATGGCATCAAACAGCGGATTGCGATTGACTTCCCGGTGTGTATCAAGCTTTTGGGCAAGTTCTTCAAACGGGAAGGCCTGATGTTCGGCTGCGCCGAGGGCGAGCATTTTCACCTCTTCTAAATAAGCGCGGAATGTTTTATCCCCTTTCGGCCTGCTTCTCATTGCCACGGTATTTACAAACATGCCGATGACCCCATCAAGCTCAGCGCGGCTTCTGCCGGCCGCAGGTGAACCGACGACAATGTCCTCCTGCCCGCTCAATTTAGAAAGGAACAAGGAGTAGCCTGCCAAAAGAATCATATACAGTGTCGAACCCGTCTCATCCATGAGCCGGCGCAAATTCTCCGCCGTTTCTTTTTGTAGGCGCGTTCGAACAACGGACCCGCTGAAATCAGGAAGCTGCGGGCGCTTTTTATCGAGCGGCAGATCAAGAACGGGAATATTTTCCCCGATCGCATCCAGCCAATACCGCTCATGTCTTTTGAATTCTTCAGCGGCGAACCGCTCATGCTGCCAGACGGAAAAATCTTTGTACTGAAGTTTTAACGGCCGCAGCTCTTTTCCTCTGTACAAATCCGTCAATTCTTGGATCAGAACGCTCATTGACACACCGTCTGCGATAAGATGATGCATATCAAGCAGCAGAAAATGACGTTCTTCAGTGGCTTTGGCTAAAGTCACTCTCAAAAGCGGCGCTTTTTCCACGTCAAACGGTTTGACGAAAGTTTCCATCGCCTCTTGAAGAAGTGTCCCGGATGGCATGTGAATCTCTGTGAGATCGAGATCGACATGTGAATGTACGTGCTGCATCGGCTCCCCGTTTCGTAAAACAAATGATGTCCGTAACGCTTCATGCCTTTGTAACAGCGCTGAAAAGGCTTCGTGCAGACGATCACGGTTGAGTCTGCCGCTCAGTTCCAGACAAGCGGGCATATGATAGCCCGTACTGTCCGCCGCAAGCTGATGAAGGGCATAAAGCCTTTTTTGCGCAAAAGATAGCGGGTACAGGTCCTTTGCCTCCGCAGGCGTGATTTCTGCATATTCTCCTCTTTTCCTCTGTTCTAGGAAGCGGGCCATGCTCTCGATGGTCGGATGTTCAAAAACATGGCGGACGGCAAGTTCAATTTGCAGCCGTTTATGTATGTTTGAAACAAGCGACGCGGCTTTCAGCGACTGTCCGCCGATTTGGAAGAAATCATCTCTCATACTGATGTGTTCCCGTTTCAGCACTTCTTGCCAAATAGACAGCAGCTCAGTCTCAAGCATTGTGCGCGGAGCTTGATAATCACCGGTTCTCTCGGCTTCTTTCGGCTCAGGAAGTGCGGCCCGGTCAAGTTTTCCGCTCACAGACAGCGGCATTTCCGTCAATTTGGTAAAGCTTCCCGGGATCATATAAGCAGGTAATCTCCCGGCCAATTCGGCATGAGGATCAAATGTCACACCCGCGTTTTCCAGTACGACATAAGCTGCAAGCTCCTGTTCCCCGTCCGCCGTTCTGCGCACGGTGACTGCCGCCTCTTTTACCCCGGACAGACTTCTGAGTGCCGTTTCGATTTCTCCCAATTCAATTCTGTAACCTCTTACCTTCACCTGATCGTCAAAGCGTCCCATATATTCAATCGTTCCGTCCGGTAAAAATCGGGCTGCATCTCCCGTTCTGTACAGCCGTTCACCTTTACGAAACGGATGAGAGGTAAAGACTTTGTCCGTCAGCTCTTTTTGCTGAAAATATCCGTCCGCCAGACCTTTTCCGGAAATACACAGTTCACCGACGGCTCCGACCGGCTGCAGCCGATCTCCGTGCATCATATAGACAGAAGTGTTGGCAATCGGGCGCCCGATCGTAATCCGGCTGCTTTTTTGCAGGTTGCGCAGAATCGTCGTGGCCACACTGTTTTCCGTCGGGCCGTATTCATTCAGCAGCTCGGCATTCGGGCATATGTTGCGGCTCGCTTCCACGATATCAGGGGTGGCCGCTTCCCCGGCAAATGTCACCGCCCGAAGCGTTTGCGCATCCTTTTTCGTCAGCGAATCAAGCAGAACGCGATACAGAGACGGAACGATCAGAAGATGGCTCACTCCGTGGCGGGCGATTTTCTGTTTTATTGAAAGGACGTCTTTCGCATCATCTTCATCAGTTAACAGTACACAGGCGCCCGACAGAAGCGGAGTGAAAAGACTCGTTAATGACCCGTCAAATACGTATGAAAAAAGATGAAGCGCTATGTCTCCTTCTGTCATCCCGTATTCTTCACGCCGCCATTGCAATGTATTGCTGATCGCTTTGTGTTGTACAAGCACCCCTTTCGGCCGGCCTGTCGTTCCGGAAGTGTAAATGACATACGCCCAATTTCCGCTGTCAGACACCGGCGGAAGCGGTGCAGTCTGCTGGGAAACCGTTTCCTCCATGATGACGACGCTGCCCTTGAAATGCGGCGGAATGAGGGGGAGCAGGTCTTTTTCAGTCAGGAGCAGTGAGGCTTCACTGTCTCTCAGTAAAAATGAAATCCGTTCAGGCGGAAATTCCGCATCAATCGGCATATAGGCGCTGCCCGACTTCCAAATTCCGAGCAGAGCGGCAACCGTACTCATTGATCGGCGCAGCATAACAGCGGTGATCTGATCTGAACGGGCGCCTTTTTCCCTTAACGCATGGGCAATCTGATTTGCCCGCTGATTTAATTTCTTGTAGCTCCAGCTTACCCCGTTATATCTCAACGCCTCTTGGTCAGGCGTTTTTGCCGCCTGTTCTTCAAACAGCCCATGAACGGTTGTCTCAGGGTACGGACGGTTCGTTTCGTTAAACGAATGAATCAGGGCTTCTTCCTCCGGTGGTACGAGACTGATGCTTGATAAAAGCCTGTCCGGATCTTCCGTTACACAGGAGATGACCTTCAGAATATGCCCTTTGATCCGTTTCATGTCTTCCCGATCGTAGATGCCCGCATTGTAGCTGAATTTCACATAAAGCTCTTCTCCCGGAACGATGACGACGTTAAGATCGTAATTGGTTTCCTCCGCCATCGAAAAGTTTTCAAGTGAGAGCGCACTGCTTTCCGTTTGCTGCCAGCCGTTTACCGCAGCCTGCATCTGAACCGGATAATTTTCAAAAACCAGGATGTGATTCAAGAGATCTTTTTGCAGGCCGCTCTCGTTTTGAATGTCATAAAGCGGATAATAGCTGTGCTCTTCCGCAGCGAGTGACTCTTTTTGCACCTTTTTGAGAAGAGAAGAAAAAGTCATATCACCAGCCGCGCGCACCCTTACTGGCACGGTATTGATAAACAGTCCGGCCATGGATTCAATGCCGCTGATAGCTGAAGGCCTGCCGGAAACAACCGAACCGAAGACGGCATCTTCAGTCCCGTTGTAACGATGGAGAAGCAGACCCCAAATGCCCGTAAATATAGTATTCAGCGTGACCCCGATGCCTCGGGCAATGTCTGTCAGTTTTTGTACGGTTTCAGGCTCAAGGAAAAATTGGAAATACTCAGATGCATAACCGTTTTGCGCCGCCTTATTCTTCGTTTGCGGAACGGAAACGGTTTCTCCGTAATCTTCCAAGCAGCGCGACCAGAACGCTGACGTTTCTTCTTTATTCCTGCTTCGGAGCCATTTGATATAAGTGCTGTAAGGAGCCGGACTGCCGAGGTTTACAGGCCGCCCGCTCCGGATCGCATAATACATGCTGAAGAAATCTTTCAGTACAAGGCCCAAGCTCCAGCCGTCCATCATAATGTGATGATGAGTCCAAACGCACGTATGGCGGTTTTCTCCCGTTTGAAAAAGAGTCAGGCGCATTAAGGGGCCTTTTTGCAGATCAAACCCCTTATGCCGGTCGGTTTCCTTGAATTTGTCAATGATGCTTTGCTGCCGTTCTTCCGAATAATCTGAAATGTCTTCAGTCCGTACGGCAGTGTCACGGCGTGAAAGGACAACCTGCTGCGGCCCTTCAAGGTCAGGCACTTCTTTTATGAAAATCGTTCTGAAAATATCATAACGGCTGACAAGCATATCCAGACTTTTTTGGAATGTATCAATGCATAAATCCCCGCTGACTGTAAACGAAATCTGCTCGACATATGCGTTTGATCCGGAATCCAGAAGCGAATGAAACAGCATGCCTTCCTGCATATATGATAAAGGGTAAATATCTTGAATTTCTGTCGCTTGTGTCACGAATGCCACACACCTTTTTATGAAATTAAAGTCCTTTTACGAGATCTTCAATGCTTGATAGGGCTTGAGCGGTCAATTCTGTATGGCTGTAATCCGTTAATGTTTTTTCCCGCTCTTTTTTGCCGGAACAGTGGGCGATGATGTCCTCGAGGTGAGTATGGAAACGATTCATGAAGAACTCGATTGCCCCCGGTGCAAATACATCTGTATAAACGGCTTTTACCTCCAGTTGCCCGGCCGCCACCATCGCATTAATATCCAGATCAAACTCGCGGATGCGCCCGGCCGCTATATCATGCTGCGGCTTGAACGGTGACATCTTCAGTGTCCCCTCAAGACCGTCAAACGCACCGAGATAGTTAAAGCTTATTTCTGGGTCTTTATAATTAATGTTTCGCGAATATCTCAGCAGCCCGTAGCCGGTTCCGTGATGAGGAACCCGTCTCATCATGTCTTTTACCGTCTTTATGCGGTGCGCGGTTGTTTCCCCTGAGCCGTCCGGCACTCTCATATCCAAAAGCACCGGGTAAACAGATGTAAACCAGCCCGCCGTTCTTGACATATCAATGTCAGGAATATGCCCCTGGCGTCCGTGTCCTTCAGTGCTGATAAGGATCTGTTCGGAACCCGTCCACTCATGAAGCGTCATTCCAAGCGCCGTTAAAAGCAATTCATGAACATCCGTTCCGTACGCCTGCTGTGTTTCCATCAGCAGCTGCTTCGTGACTTCGCTGCTTAATATCCATGATGCAGTGCGCGCGTTTTCCTGCAATCGTCCGGCGTTTTCATCAGTTATTTTCGGCAGCGGCGCTGTTTCACCAGACATCACGCTGTCCCAGTATGCGGCTTCCTCCAGCAATGCTTTGCTCTTGGAAATGTCAAAAAGCTCTTCGGCATACTTTATATAAGAATCGCTTTTCGGCGGCAGTTCGATTTGTTTGCCGTCCAATGCCTGCTGATATGCTGTCTGCAGATCTTCAAGCAATATTCTCCACGACACGCCGTCCGTGATAAGGTGATGAATCGTGATGAGCAGATGGTCGGCTTCTTTCAGCCTGAACACTCCGAGATGAAGCAGAGGGCCTTGATCAAGGCGCATAGCCTGCTGTATTTCTTTTTCCTCAGCGGCTATCCGTTTTTCCGGCTGTGTTTCTTCTGAAAGATCTATGACGTTAAGCGTAAAGATTTCTTCATGCTGCTCTGTGATTCCGCGGTTATATTGAACAACTTCCCCATGCTCATTTTCAGTGAAAGTCATTCGCAGCGCATCATGATGTTCTGTCAGCGCGCAAACCGCCTGATACAGCGCATCTATTTCGAGGCTGTCTTCACTGCACAGCATGACTGATTGGTTATAATGAAGCTCAAACGCACCCGGCTCCTCAAAAAATCTCTGCTGGATCGGTGTCAGCGGAGCGCTTCCTTCTATCGGGCCCTGATCAGCCGTTGCAACAGCCGGCGTGAGGTGCTTCGCGAGTTCTGCAATCGTCGGGAACTGAAACAAATCGCGGATCGACATGTTCCAGCCTTCTCCGGCGAGTCGGGCTGACACTTGAAGCGCCTTAATGGAATCTCCCCCAAGCTCAAAGAAAGAGTGATGAATTCCCGCTTTCTGAATATGAAGCACATCTTCCCAAATCCGGCATAACATCGCCTGTTTTTCATCGCCGGGCGCGACAAATGCCTGTGATGAATGTATCTCTTCTGCCGGCAATGCCGATTTATCAAGTTTGCCGTTCAGTGTAAGGGGCATGCTGTCTAAACCGATAATATGAGACGGCATCATATAAGCCGGGAGCTCCTGCATAAGAGACTGGCGGAGTGATGAGATATCGGCCTCTTTAGGAACGACGTATGCCGCTAATCGGGCTTGTCCTTCGGCATCTTTCATCACGGTAACAGCCGCTTCTTCGACTTGACCGTGTTTCAAAAGCACACTTTCTATTTCTCCCGTCTCAATTCTGTAGCCTCTGATCTTCACCTGCTTATCGATCCGCCCTTTAAAACGAAGAGTTCCATCCGGCAGCCAGCAAGCCTGATCTCCGGTTCTGTAGAGCGTTTCTCCCGTTTGTAACGGGTCACTGAATGCGTCCTCTGTCAGCTCAGGCTGTCCCCAATATCCTTTGGCGACGCCGGCGCCTCCGATATACAGCTCTCCGAAAACGCCGATCGGCTGGACCTGTTTGTCTTTGTTTAAGACGTACATTTGCACATTCGGAAGCGGAACACCGATCGGCACATCATCTTCCCGGGGCTCTTCGCTCATTTCGGCTTCATAATACGAAGAATCAATTGTCGCTTCTGTTACACCGTAGCTGTTAATGATCCGCATTTCTTTCCCAAAGCGTTCATGAAGCGTATAAAAATCTTGCGACTTGATCATATCTGAACCAAGTACCAGTATTTTTACGCTTTGCAGCGCGAGTTTCCGGCGGTATATATATTCCATAAACGGAACAATCAGCGCGGGTGTCGACTCCATAAACGTGATACGGTGCTGATCAATGAGCCGATAAAGCTGCTGCGGCTCAAGCCGGACGTCATCCGGACAAATGACAAGCGTTCCCCCGTTTAGCAGGGCGCGTGCTAGATCCCCTGAAAATACATCAAATGAGAAACTCGCCATCTGCAGCACTCTGACCGGTATAAGATCAAGCTCATAAATCCTGCGCCATGCAAGTGCTGCATGCGTAAAGCTGCGATTTCTGACTTCGACTCCCTTCGGCGTTCCCGTTGTTCCCGAAGTATATATGATATATGCGGTATCATCCGGTGACGCTGCCGGCTGAATATTCTTTGCGGAAATATCGTATTGATCTTCATGATCAAGCTGAATGAGAAATAAATTGTGATCCGTCAGCTGTGAAGCAAGTTCTTTGTATTCTGACTGCACCATCAAGACGGAGGCCGCGCTGTCTTTTAATAAATAGCGAATCCGTTCCTCAGGATAATGGGAGTCAACCGGTATATACGCCCCTCCTGATTTCATGACCGCAAGAACACTGACGATCGCTTCAATCGAACGGTTTGCTAATATGGCTGCTCTTTTTCCCGGACCGAATCCATTTTTCTGCAGTGTTCGGGCAAGACGGTTTGCCCGCTCATTGAGCTGTAAATAGCTGATCTGTTGTGCTCCTTCAATAACAGCGGTCTGATGAGGCGTTTCTTCTGCTTTCTCTTCAAACAGCTGGTGAAACAGTTTGTGTTTTTCCATGAATTCGGTTTGTGTGTTATTAAACTCAATCAGTAACTTTTGTTTTTCTTCTTCATCCAAAATGTCAGCTTTCGATAGTGTGACTTCCGGTTCGGCGGCAACATGGCGCAAGAGATTCAGTAAGTGGCCCATCCAGCGTTCAATCGTTTCTTTCATAAAAAGCTCGGTGCTGAATTCCATCTCAAAGCGGATGTTTCCATCGGATTCAGCCGCTGATAAGGTCAGGTCAAAACTTGATACATCATGTTCGGTATGCTCTGATCGTGACGCCTTCAGACCGGCCAGATTTATCTCCTCCCGCTCCATATTCTGAAGAATAAACATCACGTCAAACAGCGGATTGCGGCTCATGTCCCGCTGCACGCCGAGCCGTTCCACAAGCTCTTCAAACGGGTAGTCCTGATGTTCATACGCCTCAAGCGCCGCCTGGCGGACTTCCGCCAAATAATCGGTGAACCGTTTGTCTCCTTTCGGCTCCGTTCTGATGGCAAGCGTGTTGACGAACATCCCGAGAATCGGTTCAAGGTCTTTGTGCGGACGCCCGGCAATCGGCGAGCCGACGATGATGTCTTCCTGCCCGCTCAGGCGCGCGAGTAACGTATTGTACGCGGCGAGAAGCACCATATACAAAGTGGAGCCGTGATCCCGGGCGATGCGGTGAAGGCCGGATGCCGTTTCAGCGTCAAGCGTGCACGATACGCTGCCGCCCGCAAAGCTTCTGACCGCCGGACGGGGCTTGTCAGCCGGAAGTTCAAGCACCGGAAGCTCTCCTTCAAGCCGCTTCAGCCAATAGGCTTCCTGCTTCTGATATTCCTTCTTTCTCACTTGAACCGAAACGCTGCAGACGGCATAGTCTTATATTGAAGGCCGCATCGGCCCAAGCGAACGGCCTGCGTACAGGCTCCCGCCCGAATTCTTTATTCAGGTGTTGACGGACACACCGTCAGAAATTATATGATGGCATATCCGTTAATAAAGGTGACGTTCATCCGATTCTTATTCACGAGGGCCGCACGGAAGAGCGGCGCTTCCTCCAGACAAACGGCCGGACGAAATCGTCAGCTGACTCGGCCTCATCAGGCTGAAACGGCACGGTCTGTCATGGATGCGCTGCACCGGTTCGCCGTCAGGCCCCGTTTCAAAGGACGTTCTGAGCGACTCGTGCGCTCAACAAGCTGCCGGAACGTCTCCTCCAGCCGGCTGCGGTCAAGCGGGCCCGTCAGTTCCAGCACAGCCGGCATATTGTAGCCGACACCGCCGTCTTCAAGCTGCTGGAGCACATACATCCGTTTCTGCGCTGAGGACACCGGGGTAGGTGTCCTGTTTTTTCGGCAGGCTGAATCGCTCATACGAGCTTTCTTCCAAGTCCTGAATAACGAAGCGAGCTCTTCCACCGTCCGGCCGGGCGAAGATGGTCCTGTTAACGGCACCTGAACACCCGAACTCTTTGGCGATGCGGGAGACGAGAGCCTCGCTTTTAACAGAATGGCCCTCCCCCGCTCAAAAAGTGATCCCGGATGCCGACGGGGCCGTTTTTCAGCACCTCTTCCCAAAGGGCGCAAAGCTTCATTTCTGTGACGTTCCGCGGGGCGGTGTACGCCTGTCTGTCTGCCGCTCCGCCGGGAGCCGGCAGCGCGCGGCGGTCAAGCTTTCCGCTCGGCGTGACCGGCCATTCGCTCATCTCTATAAACTGAGCCGGCATCATGTAGGCCGGAAGACGTGTGGCAAGCTCCGCCCGCACGTCATCGCTTTTTCGTCCTTCAATATAGGCGTAAAGCGCGGTTTCGCCGTGTTCGGTCCGGGCGGTGACCGCCGCCTCACGAATGCCGTCGATGCGCCGGATCGCCGCTTCGATTTCCCCCGGTTCAATCCGGTAGCCGCGGACTTTCACCTGTCCGTCTGAACGGCCGAGCCATTCGACAAGGCCGTCTTCTGTCCAGCGTGCGATATCGCCCGTCTGATACATGCGTTCTCCCGGATAAAACGGATCAACGACAAAGCGCTCCTTCGTCAGCTCAGGGCGGTTCAGATAGCCCCGGGCCACGCCGGTCCCCGCGATGTACAGCTCTCCTGCCACGCCCGCAGGCTGGATGGTTCCTCCGCTATCTAATACATACAGACGGGCACCCGGAACGGGTTTTCCGATCGGAAGCCGCGTTCGTCCGCTGTCCTGTTTTCGGTCACAGACGTAAAATGCCGCATCAACCGTCGCTTCCGTCGGTCCATAGCCGTGAATAAGCATGGTCTCCGGCAGAAGATCGGCAAACCGGGCAGCCGTAAGCGGGGAAAGAGCTTCCCCTCCGGCGAACACGCGTGTCAGTGTTCTGCCGAGGCGTGCTCTTGTTTCCGCAGGCTCTGTTTCCAGCGCGTCTAAAAAGCTGTTGACCATCGCCGGAATAAAATGCGCGGTCGTCACCTTTTCAGAAGAAAAAGCTTCAATCATCCGCACAGGATCTTTCTCCCAGCCGGCAGGAAGCAGATACACGGATGCGCCGGATATCGTCCACCAAAACAATTGCCAGATGGAGGCATCGAATGAAAAGGATGATTTCAGCACGATAATATCCTCTTCCGTTAACGGAAACTGCCCTTGCATCCCTGATAAAAAGGCGGCGGCCTGACGGTGTTCAACAGCCACTCCCTTCGGTGTTCCCGTCGAACCGGACGTATAAATGATATAAGCGAGCGAATCAGCATCCGCTTCGTCAGAGACAGCCCCTGTCTCCGTCTCACTTGTCAGAGAAGAAAGAGACGCTTCTAGCGTTTCACCGGAAAAACCGGAAACGGATAACCCCGGCTGTGCAAGCAGGAGACAAGCGCCGCTGTCCTCAAGCATATAGCGCAGCCTGTCCTCAGGATACTCCGGGTCAAGCGGCACGTAGGCGCCTCCCGCTTTTAACACGGCAAGCACTGAAACCGCCATCTCCGGCGAGCGTTCAGCGAGTACGCCGACCATGCTTTCTTTGCGGACGCCTTTTTGTCGGAGCCGAACGGCGAGCCTGTCTGTGTACTGGTCAAGCTCGGCGTACGTCAGCATACCGTCCGGAAAACGGAGCGCCGGACGATGCGGCGAAAGCGCGGCGCGGCGGGTAAACAGCCCGTGAAGCGTCGGAGCCGGCGGTTCAACCGTTTCTGTACGGTTAAACGCAGTTAACACCCGTTTCTTTTCTTTTTCATCCGCCATATCAATATGCCGAATCAGCCGGTTTGGATTTCTAACGGCATTTTCAACGATCGTCAGCAAATGAGTTTGAATTCGTTTAATCGATGTTTTAGTAAATAAAGCGGATTGATAATCAAAATTCAGCTCAATCAATCCCGTATCTGTCCGCTCCTTAATTAAAATGGACAGCTCATTTGCCGTATGCCCGCTGAAAAACATCGCCGTTTCATAATCGAAACCTTCTGCCTGACGCCACGCGAGAGGCTGGTATTGCATCGAAATCCCGATGATATTTTGCAGGTCGTGATGAATCTGCCTTAATTCATTGACAAAAAGATTGTAAGGATATTTCTGGTGCCGCATAACAGACAGCTGCTGTTTTCCTACACTGCGGACAAAAGACAGGAACTCCGCATCCGGATCTGCCGTCATTCTGATCGGCAGCGTGCTGACGAACATGCCGAGCATATCCTTTTCGAGCCTGGAACCGCGGTTTCCGTAATAAGTACCGATGGCAATATCCTTTTTAGCCGTCAGACGGCTGATGCATATGTATAACGAAGCCATAAACAGAGAGATGATGCTGACATTATGATCTTTGCAAAAACGCCGGATTGATTGTTCTAAGGAGTGGGAAAGAGTGATTGTATCTCTTGAAGCTGCAGTGCTTTGTCTAAGATGAGAGGTTCGTTCCGCCAGTGAAAGGTGTTCCGGAACGGTTCGGTATGTTTCAGTCCAAAATGAACGGTCTTTTTGAAAACGGGAAGACTGTAAGTATTGCTGTTCTTTTTCCATGTAGCTGAGATAGGAAGGGCTTTGGTGTTCGGCCAAATCCTCGCTTCGCATGATTTTTTGGTAGATTTCAATGAGCTGATTGCCAAGCAGATTGAGCGAGATGCCGTCCATAATAATATGGTGAAATTTTGAATAAAGCCAAACTTCTTCGTCTGACATGACAAGCAGAGTAAAATGATACAGCGGTGAATGAAACAGCTTGAACGGAACACGCGTCTGTTTGTCAATCCATGCATCCCGCTCTGATTGATCAATATGAGTAAAATCAACGGTCTCTAAAGAAATCGGCCGATGCCCGGCCAGATACAGCTGGGGTTCTGAGCCGTCCCCTTCCGTCAGTTGAAACCTGAGCGAATCATTTTGCAAGATAGAGAAATCTAAAGCACGGCGCAATACGTCAAAGTCGATATTCCCCCTGAATTTGACGCACGCCGCAAGATTGCAGATACTTGTGCCCGGCTCGAGCAGCTCTGTAAACCAGACTCTTCTTTGGGCGTGAGTTAAAGAATAAACAGTGTTCTTCAATGGAATCCCTCCATTTCAATTTAAGAGGATAAGAAAGTGAAATAATTACAATTAAATTTCGACAGCATATGACTAAATCATCCATATAAGCATTATTTTAAAACATATTTTAGAAATCACAATAAAAAATTAAATTTTTTCTAACATTTTTTAGAATATAGTATATATTCCTCACTTCACTTCTTCATTTCTATAATTTTTATACCATGTAAAACAGTATGTATGCACACTGCAAACTGGTTCTAAAACACTATAATAAGGAATAAAATGTATAATTAATTGCGCTTTTAAAAAGGTTTTGTCTTCTGAAAAGAAATTTTATGATAAAAAATGAAAAATCAGTGAACAAGTAAGAAAGTATCATGTAAAAAAAAGGAATAATGTTGCCGATATTACTTTTTGAAAAGATTGATTCATAATCGCAATATAATGTTTTACAGACACCAAAAAAGCCGAACCCTCTAAGGATCCGGCCCTTCTTATTGATTTGCCAGCACGACTGCGATTTTGTCTTCAATGTCTTTTCCGTCATCTTCGTCAAGCAGCCCGTTTTGAAGCACGGAAAAAATAAGCGTATCTCCTGTTTTTGTGTCTGCATAGCCGGCAATCGAACTGACTGATGTTAGTGACCCGGTTTTTGCTTTAATTTTGCCCTCTGCCGGAGTATTCTTCAGCCGGTTCCGAAGAGTGCCTCCCGTCATTCTGTCGCTTGCACCGGCGACAGGGAGCGAACGAAGGAAAGCCGGGTACCACTTCTCTTTCTGAACCGCATACAAAAGCTCTCCGATTTGGCCGGCGGATACGCCGTTAATATGAGAAACGCCGGATCCGTCTCTTGCAATCAATTCATCCGGATTGAGCCCGAACGATTTGAGCTCCGATTTCATCACGTCCAAGCCCTTTTCCCAGCTGCCCTCCCCTTTTTTCACTTTTCCCATTTCCTTGATCAGAATTTCGGCGTGCCCGTTGTTGCTCAGTTTCATAAACGGGATCAATAATTCTGAAAGAGGCATGGATGACCGTGATGTGACAAGCTGGGTGCGGTGCGGCATTCGGCCTGTTCTGATTTTCCCTTTTACAGTTATACCCTGTTTAGTAAGCGCTTGTTTCCATAAATCTAAAGCATAGGACGACGGATCCCACACTGCCGCCCATTCTCTTGCCTTTGCCGAGCCGGCAGGTATGGTTCCCTTTATCGTAATCACATTGCCACCGTGCTCCCGTTCAACCGTCAATTCTTTCTTTTCATCAGAAGCGACGGTTTTTACTTCATTTTTCACACGAACGATGTCCGTATAGGGAGAAATTGAAATGCGCGGCTTTTTACCGGGCTGTTTCGCCGGACTGATTTCCGCAATCACCGTTCCGGTATCATAATCTTCATTTGGGGAAGCGGTAAGAGCTGATACTTGCGCGCCATAATATTGGCCTTCATCACTCCACGGAAGATCAACTGAATACCTGGTATCGTCATACCACGAATCATCCCCGACCAGATCTCCTTTAATGACCCGGATGCCTCTGGCTTTGACCTGTTTAGCCATCTTCTCAAAATCAGAAGCCAATAGGGTCGGATCGCCTTTTCCCCTGAGATAAAGGTTTCCGCGCAGCTGTTTTCCTCTCACGGCGCCGTCTGCCCGTACTTCTGTCTTAAAGGTGTAATCTTCTCCGAGAACGGAAAGCGCCGAAGCTGCCGTCAGCAGTTTCATCAATGAGGCAGGCCTCAGCCGCATATCTTCCCGGCTGCCGAACAGCACCTCCCCTGTTTTTGCTGACCGGACACTGACGCCCGCTGAAGCTCCCTTTAAAGCGGGTTCTTCATCCAGAATGTGTTCCAGCTCTTTTTGCAAAGTATTTTTTTGTTCAGCCGCCTTAGCCGCATCATCAATATAAGGAACTTCGGCAATGATCAAAAGCAGAATCACCGCGCACAAGCGTTTCACATATGTTTTCAATGATATCCCGCCTCTTTCCTATTCTTCGTCATGCAAAATGGTGATCCTGGATGACGCAGCCGCTTCTTCGCCCGGTTTCAGAATCTGAAGCCCTGTCAGTGATGCAGGCTGATTCAGATTAAATGCATCTGTAACGGAAGTATAAGGCTCAAGACTGACAAACCCCTGCTTTCCGTCACCGTTATATACCACCCAATGCTTGAAAGACGTGTCTGCCTGATACAAAACGGATAATTTCTCATTCGGATGATAAATAACAGCTTCGTTATTGCCGCCATTCCGTCCGGAAGAAAGAAAAACATCGTCAAACTGTTTATTTTTCAAAGACATCCCATGACGGAACGCTTCTTTATCAGGAACATCCAATAAACGGCCCGTCGGTACGAAACGTTCATTTAATTCCCACATGCGGTCAGCCGTCAAAAATAGACGGGATCGCTCTTCATTGAAAACAAATGTGGAATGATAGCCTAGCCCCCAAGGAAAAGCCTCCGTTCCCTTATTCATAATCAGCGCCCGCTGCGTAAACACATTGTCTTTTAATGTATAGGTCATCCGGACAATGACATCGTGCGGAAATTGTTTATGAACACGGGGAATCTTTGAAAGATCAATTTCTGTTTCGACTGTCATTCCATCCCCCTCTTCTCTCGCTGCCGCCGCTTTCCAATGCTGATTGTGAAGAAAGCCGTGAATATGATTATGTTTATCCTCTTCGTTTATCTCGAATTGATACGAGCGGCCGTCAAAACGAAACGTCCCGTCCGTAATCCGGTTCGGCGGGAATAAAACGGGAATGCCGTACAGCATCGGTTTTTTGAGGAATTCCTCCGCAGTTTCCGGTTCTCTCAGAAGCCGCATACCGGTTCTTTTATCCCGAAGCGATATGACATTTGATCCCCACTCCGGCACAATGATGCATTCAGCCTGATCAGTCTCCGCCTTTATGGCTGAAACTCCTAAATAAGTCGTATGTTCAATCGTCATAAGCACCTGCCCTTTCCTTGTTTTCTAGCATGTATAGGAATTCCATTTTCTAAACTCATTTTCCTTCTCTAAAAAAACATCGCCCGTATGAATTGAGCGATGTGCGGTAAAACCTTATTGAATCAGCCGGGTAATCTGTTTTTTCTTCCATACAAACCGGTAATACCCGTATTGCAGCAGCAGGCTGACGACAAAAGCCGCCGGATAACCGACCCAAATGCCAAGAATGCCGAGATTCGTATAATGAGAAAGAATAAAGGCCACAGGCACTTCAATTCCCCAAATCGTAAAAATGCTGATAATCGTCGGCCATAACACCGTACCGCTCGCCCGCATTGTTGCTGAAACAATCTGAGCGTGACCGAAAATCAGATAGCTCCAAAGGGTAATCATAATCAGATTGCGGGCAATGCGGAGTGTATCCTGATCGGTTAAAAACAAAGCCAGTATCTGCCGGGAGAAGGTGTAAATCAGCACAATCAAAACCCCGCCGATCAAATAATTCAGGCCGATGCCGACTTTGATGACCTGCTTCAGCCGGCCGAATTGATTGGCGCCAATGGATTGGGCGGCAAAAATTGAAACGGCGATACCGAGGCTTACCGCCGGCATCTGCACATAACTCGCCACTTGGTTGACGACCCCGTAAGCAGCCGTCGCGTTTGATCCGTAATGATTGACAAATGAAATGACCGCAATTTCAGAAAGTGACACGAGAATCATATTGATGCTCGACGGAATACCGAGACGGAGTAAAAGCGCGAGCAGCTTTTTGTCCATTTTAAGAGAACGGAGCGCAGTCCGGTCAAATGCCAAGGGATGTTTCCTTTTCCGCAAATAAACCATGAGTACGATAAATGTCACGATGTTTGAAATCACGGTTGCATACGCCGAACCGTAAATGCCGAACTTCGGAAGTCCGAAAAGCCCGAGAATCAATAAGGGCAAGAGCCCGATGTTTATGACTGTACTGACGATTAACGTATAAAACGGAGTCTTTGAATCTCCCGTTCCGCGTAAAAATGTCGTATACGCAAAATATAAAAACATCAGCGGCATTGCGCAAAACAAAATGCGCGCATATCGGACACTGACATCTATTACGTTTTCCGGCGTTCCCATCAGCCGCAGAATATCAAGCGTAAACACACTGCCGACAACTGCCAGAACAACACCGAGCATAAAGGTAAAAGTCAGTGTAGTGCCGACAATCGCCTTCATCCTCTCTTCGTTTTTCGCGCCGTAAGCCTGCCCGATCAGAATGGAACTTCCCGAACCGATTCCGATCGTAAAGGAGATCAGCAGAAAAAACAGCGGAAAAAAAGACGATACGGCGGCAAGCGCATCAACTCCGAGCCACCTTCCGACAAATACCATTCCGACCAATTGGCCGACAGATTGCAATACATTGCTTAAAAGCAGCGGCACTAAAAACAGTGACATCGATCGCCAGACAGACTGGCCGCGGCCTTCCGCTGTTTCTAAATGATCTTGTACTTCCATATGTAGGACTCCTTTTTTGATTTTCTTCCATTTTATTACTCAGCAGACAGCTTGTAAAAACCTTTTGTTCAATGAAACTCTTTATCTTTTTCTCACGTCTTACATGGAAATAAACCATAAAAATAAAAAGTCCGGAAAATATTTCTGAAAAGGTATTGTAATCTTACCGTAATTATTGTAACATTTGTAACATAAGAGAAAGAGATTGATTGAAGGAGAGATTATATCATGAAAAAATGGCTATTATTCCTCACTACTATTACATTGATTCTGTCATTGGGCACTGCGGCGACCGCCAAAAATGCATCTAATGACCTTACACAAAAACAAGCACTTCAGCTGGCCCTGTCAGCGAGAGAACATTTCTGGAACACGATGAGCGGCAGTGCGCTTAAACCAAACACAAATTGCACATCTGAACCGTTTGAATATCAAAATCTTCAATACGTATTTATGTGCAAAGACCTCGGAACAAAAGCGAAAGCCGTAAAATATCTGACACCCGCTTTTACAAAGCAAGCGATTGACAAAGGGCTCAAAGATTACCACTTCACTGTAAAAGACGGCAAATTGGCTGTTCCGGTCGGCGACGGAGATAACCTCCTGAATTGGAAAAAAGCAAAAATGACTCTTCTTTCTAAAAAAGGAAGCGTTCAAACATACCGCTTCACTGTACCGACTCTTGACGGTTCCCCGTCAGCAAAACGCGATGTAACATTCGTAAAAGAAAACAACGTTTGGAAAGTCAATCAATTTGATGCTGTCATATAAGAAAAAGCCCGCTTGCTTACAGCGGGCTTTTTTCACATCATTTCCACCAGGCTCTTGCGAAATATTCAACTCAAAAACCCCTTGTATAACAAGGGGTTTTCTGTCTTGCCGACATTATTAATCCGCGCCTATCTTATACAAAAAACGCTCTAGGAGAGATTCGAACTCCCGACCTGCAGTTTAGGAAACTGCTGCACTATCCGCTGTGCTACTAGAGCCTGCTTCTATTATAGTAACGCTGGCGGCCGTTTTTTTCAAGCCTACAGCCCTCCGAACACTTTATAGGCGGCTCTCGTCGTATCTTCATCTATTCCGATATAACGCATTGTAATAGACGGAGAAGAATGATTCAAAATCCTCTGCAGTTCAGCAATGTCTTTTGTCCTCTGATAAAAATGATACCCGAACGTCTTTCTAAGCGTATGCGTCCCGATTTCCTCCAATCCGCACGCGGCAGCTGCTTCCTTTAATATTCTGTATGCCTGAATCCGGGAAATGGGCTTATTCGTCCGTTTCGATTTAAACAAATAGTCATCCTCTTTCATGTCTTTTGTATAAGCGTATATGTCGGCCTTCAAAGACTCCAGTATCAGAATTTTTCTTTTCTTTCTCGTTTTGCTTTCGGTTGCCCACACATGATCTTTGTTCCTTACATCCCTCACGCGAAGCGGCAGAACATCAGAAATCCGCAGTGCGCTGTTCATGCCGAAAATAAATAAAAAATAATCACGATCACTTTTCTTCATTAAATACTGTTTGACTTCCTGGATCTTCTCCAAACTTCGGATCGGCTGTACGATATGCATCAAAAAACCCCTTATAATTGGTAAAGTAACATATTGAGCATTATGTTACTATTATAGCCGAAACCTGTTGAATGATAAAGGATAAAGGGCCTTATGTAACATAATATACATAGTGTTACATAAGGGGAATAAGGCATGCAGTTTCATCGAAGTCTTCAAAAACATCATTTTCGACCCGGTGGCGGGCTTTTAAATCAATAGATACTCACGGTATTAAAAAAGAAAAACAACGTCCTTAAAACGAAATCTGAGCATTCGTTTTTTTGTGAGCAACCGAAAAAAATAAAAAAAAAAAGACACAATATGAAATTGTGTCCTAGTCTTCATCTTTTACATCAATGTCTTCAGGAAGCGGCTCATTTAAAAACTCTTGAATCATTTCCTTATATTTTTCCAGCTGTTCGAGATGGGTTTGAAATTGTTCCTTGTTGATTAAATATTGCTGTCCGTCATGTACGGCCCTTATTTTATTCGTCAAAACAAGATTGTGCACATATTCTTCAGGAAGACTGGTAAACTCAGCTGTCTCTTTGATCGTTAAATACATGGCTCACGTTCCTTTCATATGTCATGTGAGTGAATTCTGTTTTGTTTATTGTAGCTTATTTTTTGTCTTTATGCTTGTTTCACAGCTTTTTCTGTCCGGTTTCCCATTTAGCCTATTTGCGACTGATTACATTCACACAGAAACTCCGGCTTTTTGCGCACCGGACTATTCCGTTTGTCACTTGTGAAAACAGCACATTTTACTTACTCTATAATTGTAAGCGGAAAACAAAGGAGGCAGACTATGAAAAAGAAAAAGTTTATGAATCTCTGTTTTATCGTTCTGCTCAGTACTTTGCTCGCGGCCGGAAGCATCCCTTATCACGCTCAGGCTAAGAAACACCCGTTTTCCTATGACGACTACAAACAGGTAGATGTCGGCAAAGACGGCATGGTTGCCACCGCCCATCCTCTCGCTTCACAAATCGGTGCCGACGTGCTGAAAAAAGGAGGCAATGCAGTTGACGCCGCGGTCGCCATTCAATTCGCATTAAACGTAACTGAACCTATGATGTCGGGAATCGGCGGCGGCGGATTTATGATGGTTTATGATGCGAAGACGAAAGACACCACCATTATCGACAGCCGGGAACGCGCACCGGCAGGCGCAACACCGGATATGTTCCTTGACGAGAACGGCAAAGCCATCCCTTTCTCCGAACGCGTTACTAAAGGGACTGCAGTCGGTGTTCCGGGAACATTAAAAGGACTTGAAAAAGCGCTCGACAAATGGGGCACACGCTCCATGAAACAACTCATCACCCCTTCCATTAAACTTGCCTCAAAAGGCTTTCCGATCGATTCGGTTTTAGCTGATGCCATCTCAGATTATAAAGACAAATTATCACACACCGCTGCAAAAGACGTGTTTCTTCCGGACGGAAAACCTCTGAAAGAAGGAGACACACTCATCCAAAAAGACTTAGCCAAAACATTTACAGCTATTAAGTACAAAGGCACAAAAGCATTCTATGACGGTGCATTCTCCAAAAAGCTTGCGGAAACAGTGCAGGAATTCGGCGGCTCAATGACAGAAAAAGATATTAAAAACTTCAATGTGACGATTGACGAACCGATCTGGGGAGATTACCAGGGCTATCATATCGCAACTGCTCCTCCTCCAAGCTCGGGCGGTGTTTTCCTGTTGCAAATGCTGAACCTCCTGGATGATTTTAAGCTTTCTCAATATGATATCCGTTCTTGGCAAAAATATCAGCTTCTCGCAGAAACGATGCATTTGGCTTATGCTGACCGCGCCGCATTTGCCGGGGATCCAGAATTCGTCAACGTCCCTCTCAAAGGCCTCTTGAATCCAGATTATATCAATGCCCGCAGACAGCTGATAGATATTGATAAAGTCAATAAAAAACCGAAAGCCGGCGACCCTTGGGCCTATCAGGAAGGTTCTGCAAACTATAAACAAGTGAAGCAGCCGACTGACAAACAAGAAGGCCAAACGACTCACTTCACGGTAACCGACCGCTTCGGCAATGTCGTATCTTATACGACAACGATTGAACAGCTGTTCGGTTCCGGCATTATGGTTCCCGGATACGGCGTTGTGTTGAATAATGAGTTAACAGACTTCGATGCGGTGCCTGGCGGCGCAAATGAAGTGCAGCCGAATAAACGTCCGCTCAGCAGCATGACTCCGACTATTTTATTCAAAAATAACGAACCTGTCCTGACTGTCGGCTCTCCCGGCGGAGCAACGATTATTTCTTCCGTCCTGCAAACGATCCTGAACAAAGTTGAGTACGGCATGGATCTGAAAGCGGCGGTCGAAGAGCCGAGAATTTACACAAACAGCATGACATCCTATCGATATGAAAAAGGAGTGCCGGAAGAAGCCCTCACAAAACTGAACGAAATGGGGCATAAATTCGGCAGCAGCCCGGTTGATATCGGTAATGTGCAAAGCATCCTGATCGACCGTGAAAACGGCACCTTCACCGGAGTTGCCGACTCAAGCCGAAACGGAGCCGCAATCGGCGTAAACTTGAAACAATATAAAAAATAACTAGGCAAAAAGCCTCGTTTCTCAAGCTGAGAAATGAGGCTTTTGTTTATTCTGCACTGTATTCAGATGAGGGTTTTTCAGATGTTAACGAGGCAAGTGAAAGCACGCCGCACATCGCGATGACAACACCAGCTGATCCGATCCATGTCACTGACGCAAGAGACAGATGAGTGACAACAATGCCCCCGATGCCCGCCCCGGCCGCCATAGCCAGCTGCATCACAGACTGGTTGAGACCCAGTAATACACCCGATGATTCAGGCTCCATCGTTGCCAAATGATACTGCTGAGCAGGTCCTGATGACCAGGCGGCGAAGGACCAAAAAATAAGCACTGCCGCCGCTCCGAAAGCAGAATGTGTGACAAACGGCAATAACATGAGCATGATAGCATGAAGCGCCATTCCGCCGGTTAATGTCATACGCGCCCCCCATTTGTCTGCGCTGAAACCGCCTGCTTTAGAACCAGCAAGACTTGCAACACCGAAAATAAGCAGCAATGTACTCAGTATTCCGCTGCCGATATGAGTGACGTTCAGTAAATACGGAGAAAGGTACGTATACGCAACCGAATAGCCTCCGAGCCAAAAAAACGTAATAGCAAGCCCGACAGCCACCTTTCGTTTCTTCAAAAGAGAAAATTGCTGAATGAGCGGCACCGGTTTATCTCCTTTTATCTCAGGCAACGCAAAACGTATAATAAGCATGGCAATGATTCCGATTGCCGCAATTCCGGCGAAAACCACCTTCCAGCCAAAAGCTTCAGACACGGTTCTTCCGATCGGAACACCGATAATGAGCGCCGCCGTAAACCCCATAATGACGGTCGCGAGAGAACTTGCCTGTTTTCCCGGAGGAGCGATTTTTGCTGCGATCGTAAGCGCGGTGACCACCACAGTTCCTGCTCCAATCGCCATGATCACCCGGGCTGCCGCAAATGATCCGTATCCCTGTACAAGAAATGAAATGATATTTCCGATTACAAACAATCCAAGAGCATAGATCATGAGCTTCCTTCTGTCCAGTTTTGCTGTAAGGGCCATCATGACAGGCGTTCCGATTGCATAAACAAGTGAAAAAATCGTAATCAGCTGCCCTGCTGCTGCCACAGTAACTCCCAAGGAACCTGCAATTTTATCAAGCATCCCGGATATCACATATTCAGACGTCCCCACTAAAAAGCTGATAATTGCCAAAATGTAAATCTTCCAGGTATTTTGCACCTGACACACTCCTTCATTGATGATTTATATAAAGATATATTGTGATATATCGATATAAAGAGTTGAATAAACAGAAACAAATCGCAATATGTCGATGTGTAGTCGGAAAAAGAAACTGAATCCCTCTTCTAAAGGATTCAGCCCTACATTTCGCGCTGAAAATAATCGGCCATCGCCTTTATCGCATCTTCATCTCTTTTATAATAGGTGTATTTGCCAATCCGTTTTGTTTGGATAAGGCCTGCCCGCTGAAGAATGGAAAGATATTGAGACGCCGTTGACTGTGTCATCTGAAGCTTATCGGTGATCTGGCTGACACATACTCCGATCTCATTCATATCAATGCCATCATGCGGTGCGAAGTGACGGTCCGGCTCTTTCAGCCATTGTAAAATCTCAAGCCGCGACTCATTAGACAATGCTTTAAAAACATCAATAGGTTTCATACGCTTTATTATATCGTGATTTTACGATATGTCAATGTTATTTTTCTTGAATCTCTATTTTTTGTTTTTTCTCTCTTATGATCCGGGAAATAAAATCACTCACATTCTCTTCAAATGTGTTTTCCCGCCCGTATTGCCTTACATGTACAGAATAATGGCGGCACTCTTGATCTCCCACAACCGCCATATACGGTATTTTTTTCATTTGTGCTTCTCTGATTTTATAGCCGAGTTTTTCATCACGCTGATCGAGCTCAGCCCGGATACCCGCTTTCTTTTTGAGAAAAACCGGAACGAAAAAAAATTGGCGTACACAGCTGTCCTTTTTCTCATCTTCTGTTCGATAATGTCTTTAATCCATTCAGCAGTTCTTCAAATGCCGATGTCAAAAATAAATCACTCCGGTAGATGAATGATATATTCATA
Organism: Bacillus sp. ZY-1-1; assembly: GCF_003047165.1. Lineage (NCBI taxonomy): Bacteria > Bacillati > Bacillota > Bacilli > Caryophanales > Bacillaceae > Bacillus > Bacillus sp. ZY-1-1. Next base: position 1,925,808 of record NZ_CP027061.1, on the reverse strand, counting down.
TTCCGAAAATGTTCAGGGAGCTTATGAAGAAAAAGATTTTTCCTGTTTTGAAAATAACGGACGGCTGATGCAGGCAGAAAGGAGACCCCCATCCCCGCCTGCACCGCCCCAATAATGGCTTCCAACGTACCGAATTCAATGATTTTATGTGCGGGCACTGCCTCTTCTTTCAGTATGTTTTTTATTTTGCGGCGGTGCGAACAGCCCGCGGCAAAATACAGAATCGGCTCTCGCAGCAAGTCTTGCAAACTGCCTTCCCGCTTATTTGAAACCAAGACCAATTCTTCTTGAAATACAGCGACTTGCTCAAGATCTTCATATTCGACCGGTCCGTAAACAAAAGCGCCGTCCAGCTCATAGTGTAGAACGCGCTGCACTAAGGTATGTGTATCACCGGTTGACAGAGACAGCTGTACTTTCGGGTAGCGGCTGCAATACTCCGTGAAAAATTGAGGGAGATGGACGGCTGCTGCCGTTTCAAGAGAACCGATTCGAAGCGGGCCGTTCGGATCGCCTGCCTCTTGCGCTGTTTTTTGCGCCTCATGCAGCAATTGAAGGATTCTGTCTGCGTCTTTTAATAAGTTTTCACCTGCTGGCGTCAGCGTCATTCCCCGATTTGTGCGGTAAAAAAGCTGTGTTTGCAATTGCCGTTCCAGCTGCTGAATCCGGTTTGTCACATTTGATTGAACATAATGCAGGCTTTCTGCCGCCTTTGAAATACTTCCTTTGCGGGCGACAGCCTGAAAAATCTTTAAGTCTCCGCTTTCCATGTAAGGGCACCTTCTTGCTATGATTTTTATTGATAGCCGGCTATCAATTTTCATTTATTTACTGCAGCTGATACAGCCTGTAAAATCTTTCTCATCAATCATAAAGGAGAGAAGAATGATGAATGCCCTTATCATACACGAAAATGGCTTTAATTTCAGGCAGGCACCTGACAAAAGGCCGGGAAACGGCGAAGTAAAAATAAAGCTGAAAACAGCCGGATTAAACCATCGTGATTTGTTTTTAATGAAAAAACACGAAACCGGAAACCATGAATTTATTCTCGGTTCAGACGGCGCGGGAATCGTAACCGAAATAGGACACGGCGTCCGGTCTCATTTACTGAATGCAGAAGTCATCATCAACCCGGTACTGAATTGGAAGACTGTTGAGGACGTACCAGCCGTCCCTGATATTTTAGGCGGTCCGAGCGACGGAACATTTTCACCTTATGTCATCGTTCCTGCGGAAAATGCCGTTTTAAAACCCGAACACCTGACTTGGGAGGAAGCGGGCGTCCTGCCGTTATCAGCATTAACCGCTTATCGCGCCTTATTTACAAAAGGACAATTAAAAAAAGGCGAACACCTTATCCTTCCGGGCATCGGAAGCGGCGTGGCAACATATGCCTTATTAATGGCAAAAGCTATCGGAGCGACAGTCAGCGTCACCTCCCGCAGTGAAAACAAAAAACAAACCGCACTGTCATACGGTGCAGACCGGGCGATTGACAGCTACGGTGACTGGAATGAGGCGCTGAATGGCGAAAAAGCAGATATCATACTTGACGGTGTAGGCCCCGCTTTATATCAACACTATCTTGACATTATTAAACCGAATGGCCGGATCGTAACATTCGGCGCCAGTTCAGGCGATCAGCTCGGATTTCCCATTCGCTCGCTGTTTTTTCCGCAGATTCATATTCTCGGTACATCAATGGGAAGCAATGAGGAATTCGCGGATATGCTGGAATTGATAAACCGCTGCGAGCTCCGTCCCATTATCGACCGCATGTACCCTCTCAGTGAAGCAGCTCCCGCTTTTAACAGAATGCGGGAAGGACGGCAGTTCGGCAATATCGGCTTTCGTATAGATGTCTAAAAAAAGGAACGGACCCGTCCGTTCCCTTATTTGTTTTTAAGCGTTTCCGCTCTGACATACTCTTAATCGGCTTCTTTCAAATAAACAAACAGCTTTTAAAACTTTTCGATGATACAGCCACACGACGGGTAAAGTGCCCGTCAATAAAATAAAGCGGGAAGCACAGCACACGTATTGGTGGACTTTAAGCGGCGCCGGCAGAACTTGCGCATTGTTTTCGCTTGAAATTCAATATGTTTTTCTTCATCGATTAAAATCTGCCAGCAAATCGACTGCGCAAGGCTTGCAAATCGTATCAGTCTGCGGAAGAAAACAATCTCTCCGCTCTGTAAAACAAAATTCCATATTTATCCTCCATTTCCACATTACCCTTATATGACCAATACAAGAAGAAGGAGGTTCCATTTCAATACGAAAAACCGGCTGATCCCAGCCGGTTTTATAAATAAACCCCTTTATTTACGGTAAAACAGTGCTCCCCATTAAATAACTGTCGACTTCGCGCGCTGCTTCCCGGCCTTCATTAATCGCCCATACAATCAGGCTTTGGCCCCTTCTCGCATCCCCTGCGGCGAAAACACCGTCAACATTCGTTTTATAATCCCCATATGCCGCCTGAATTTTATGATTTGCCGAATCGACTCCGAACTGTTTCAATAATGGCTGTTCTGTCCCTTCAAAACCGATGGCGATGAACACCAGCTGAGCAGGCCAGACTTTTTCTGTACCGGGCAGTTCATGAAATTCATACTTTCCGAATTCGTTTCTGACTTTTTCCATTTGAATGGTGTGGATCTCTTGTAAGCGGCCCTGCTTATCGGCCACCATTTTTGTCGTTTGAATTGAATATTCTCTCGGGTCTTTGCCGAACTTTGCCTGCGCTTCTTCATAGGCGTATTCAAGGGTAAAGACGTGCGGCTGTTCAGGCCACATATTGTCGTTCGTGCGCATCTGAGGAAGTTTAGGATGTTTCCCGAACTGGTGCACGCTGCGCGCTTTTTGACGCAGCGCGGTTGCCACGCAGTCAGCTCCTGTGTCTCCTCCGCCGATCACGATGACGTCTTTCCCTTTAGCGTCTATAAATTGTTTGTCTTTGAAGTTGGAATCTAAATAGCTTTTCGTCGCCAGTGTTAAATAGTCCATCGCATAATGGACGCCTTTTGCTTCCCGGCCTTCAATCAGCAGATTGCGCTGCTTTTGGGCGCCTGTGCACAAAATGACGGCATCAAATTGTTCTTTCAGCTCATCTGCCGTTATATCAACGCCGATTTCGGTATTTGTCACAAAATCTATACCTTCCTGCGTCAAAAGCTTAATACGGCGTTCGACGACATTTTTCTCAAGCTTCATGCTCGGAATGCCGTACATCAGCAGGCCGCCGGCTCTGTCGGCACGCTCATAGACCGTTACGGAATGACCGGCTTGATTCAGCTGATCAGCGCTTGCCAGACCCGCCGGGCCTGAACCGACGACAGCGACTTTTTTACCTGTGCGTTTCGCGGGAATTCTCGGCTGAATCCATCCATTTTCAAAACCTTTGTCAATGATCGTCCGCTCGATGTTTTTAATTGAAACAGCCGGATCTGAAATGGCCAGCGTACAAGATCCTTCACAAGGAGCGGGACAGACCCGCCCTGTGAATTCAGGAAAGTTATTCGTTTTCAGAAGGCGCTCCAAGGCTTCTTTCCAGCGCCCCCGATAGACGAGGTCATTCCACTCCGGTATCAGATTATAAATCGGGCATCCGGAGGTAAAACCGTTGATATCAGCGCCGATTTGGCAAAACGGTGTGCCGCAATCCATACACCGCGCCCCCTGCCGCTTTGACGCTTCATCTGAAAATGGAGCCGAATACTCTTTCCAATCCTTTAAGCGAGTGAGAGGGTCCCGCTCAGCCGGTTTTTCTCGTTTTTCTTCCATGAATCCAGTTGGTTTCCCCATGTTCCTCTCCCCTTTCTTACTGTACTACCGCTTGTTTTTGATCTTTGGCAGGCGTTTGCTGAACCTTTGTATTGGCTTCAAAAGCATACATAATTGCGTCTTCTTCTGATAAACCCGCCGCTTTTTGTTCTTCGATGCTGAGGAGCATTTGTTTATAGTTTTTCGGAATGACTTTGATAAAAGTTTCTGCGGCTTTTTCCCAATTGTCCAGGAGATTTGCGGCTTTTTTGCTGTTTGTCAGCGCCGCATGCCGTTTGACCATTTCTTGCACTTCTTTGATCTCCGCCTCATCCGTCAGCTTTTCAAATGAAATCATTTCCATGTTGCATTTGCGTTTAAATGCTTTGGCATCTTCACTCAGGACGTATGCGATACCGCCTGACATTCCCGCCCCGAAGTTTTTGCCGACTTCGCCGAGGACGACAACCCGGCCGCCTGTCATGTATTCACAGCCGTGGTCTCCGATACCTTCTACAACGACATTGACTCCGCTGTTACGGACTGCAAAACGTTCACCGGCGCGCCCGTTAATGTACGCTTCCCCGCTTGTTGCTCCGTAAAATGCGACGTTCCCGATAATAACGTTATCGTGTGTTTCACAATTGAAGGCATCAGGCGCTTTCACGATGATTTTTCCGCCTGAAAGCCCTTTGCCTACGTAGTCATTTGAATCCCCGTTCAAATGAAGCGTCATCCCTTTAGGGACAAATGCACCGAAACTCTGTCCGGCTGATCCGGTAAAATGAAGTCTGATCGTATCATCCGGCAGGCCTTCCGCTCCGTAGCGTTTAGAAATTTCACTTCCCGTCACGGTTCCGGCTACGCGGTTTGTATTATTGATCTTGATTTCAGCTTCCGCTTCCTGACCGGCTTCAATTGCAGCCTGCACCGCCGGAAGAATAACCGTCATATCAAGCGACTCGTCGATTTTATGGTTTTGCGCCGTACGGAAAGTGCGTATGCCTTCAGGCTGGTACAGCAGTGTGGATAAATCAAGCTGGCCCGCTTTCCAATGCGCTTTCGCACGTTCACTGACATGAAGAACGTCTGTCCGTCCGATCATTTCATCAAGCGTCTTAAAGCCTAACTGCGCCATATATTCACGCACTTCTTCTGCGACAAACAGCATGTAATTTACGATATGGTCAGGATCGCCCATGAATTTTTTGCGGAGCTCCGGATTTTGCGTCGCGACACCTACAGGACATGTATCTAAATGGCAGGCGCGCATCATGACGCAGCCGAGAACGACAAGCGGCGCTGTAGCAAAGCCGAATTCCTCCGCACCGAGCAAGGCGGCCATCACGACATCTCGGCCTGTCATCAGCTTACCGTCCGTTTCCAATACTACGCGATCCCGTAAGCCGTTCAGCATCAGCGTTTGGTGAGCTTCTGCAAGACCAAGCTCCCACGGAAGACCCGTATGTTTAATACTCGTTTTCGGCGATGCGCCCGTTCCGCCATCGTAGCCGCTGATGACGATGACATCCGCAGTGCCTTTTGCCACACCGGCCGCAATCGTGCCGACACCGGCTTTTGACACGAGCTTGACGCTGATTCGCGCGCTTCGATTTGCATTTTTTAAATCATGGATCAGCTGCGCCAAATCTTCAATTGAATAAATATCATGGTGAGGAGGCGGTGAGATCAGCCCTACACCTGGTGTAGAACCGCGGACATCCGCGACCCAAGGATATACTTTGTTCCCCGGAAGCTGACCGCCTTCTCCCGGCTTCGCCCCTTGCGCCATTTTGATCTGCAATTCATCCGCATTGACGAGATAATGGCTCTTTACGCCGAAACGGCCGGAAGCGATCTGTTTAATCGCACTTCTTCTGTCGTCGCCATTTTCATCCGGAACGAAACGTTTCGGATCCTCGCCGCCTTCTCCGCTGTTGCTTTTTCCGCCAAGCCTGTTCATCGCTATCGCTAAAGCCTCATGGGCTTCCTTGCTTAATGAACCGAACGACATCGCTCCTGTTTTAAAACGTTTCACGATGGACGCAGCTGATTCAACTTCCTCTAATTTTAAAGGCTTGCGGTCTTCTTTGAAGGCGAACAGATTGCGTAAAAATCCGATTCGTTCTTCATCCGCTGCTTGAGAATACTGCTTAAACAGGCTGTAATCATTTTTTCGGCAGGCCCATTGCAGCGTATGGATGGTTTTCGGGTTGAAAGCGTGGTGCTCTCCCCCGTTCCGCCATTGGAATTCACTTCCCGGATCAAGAGTTTGGCTGTAATCATCCTTGTACGCCGCTTGGTGGCGCTGTTTCGCTTCTTGCGCAATCGTCTCAATATCGATTCCGCCAAGCTGAGATGCAGTACCGGTAAAGTATTTGGCGATAACGTCTTCACCGATGCCGACCGCTTCAAAAATTTGGGCGCCCCTGTAACTTTGCACAGTTGAAATCCCCATTTTTGACATCACTTTCACGACGCCTTCTGTTACGCTCTTTCCGTATTTGCTGACAGCTTCTTCATACGGAATATCAAGCCGGCCTTCATCGATTTCCTGCTTATACGTAGCATAAGTCAAATACGGATTGACAGCATCGGCACCATACCCGATGAGAGCCGCAAAGTGATGAACTTCACGCGCTTCCCCGGATTCAACGATAATGCTTGCTTTTGTTCGCAGGCCTTGACGGATCAAATGCTGATGCAGCGCACTGACGGCCAAAAGCGGCGGAATCGGCGTCAATTCCCTACTCATTGCCCTGTCAGATAAAATTAACAGAGATACGCCTTCCTTGATCGCTTTTTCCGCTTGCTGAAACAAATCCTTCAGGCCTTTTTCCAGGTCATCGGAAAACAGCGTGCGGATGTTCTGGCTCTTAATGTCAGGGTGCACAAGTGTTTTCAGCGCATAAAACTGTTCGTTTGATAATACAGGAGTATACAATTTTATGCGGCGTGCATTTCTTTCACTCGGATGCAGCAGATCGCCTTCAGCTCCAAGCCATGTCACCGTAGAGGTCACAAGCTGCTCGCGGATCGCGTCAATCGGCGGGTTTGTGACTTGCGCAAACAGCTGTTTAAAGTAATGAAACAGTGATTGGGCGCGATCGGATAAAACGGCGAGCGGCGAATCATTTCCCATAGAGCCGAGCGGGTCCTTGCCTTCTTTAATAACAGGAATTAAATACTTCTGAATATCTTCATACGTATAGCCAAACGCTTTTTGACGGACGAGAAGATCATCGAATTGTTCCTCTTCCCGGATTTCCGGGTCAGGATTCACTTGAACCAATTCTTCTTCAAGCCATTTTTGATAAGGGAATTCATTGGCGATTTCTGTTTTTACTTCTTCATCTGAAATAATCCGGCCTTCCTCTAAGTCAATGAGCAGCATTTTTCCGGGCTCCAGACGTTTTTTATGAAGAATGTTCTCCTGCTCCACTTCAATAACGCCGACCTCAGATGAGAAAATAATATGATCATCTTTTGTCACATAGTAACGTGCCGGACGCAGGCCGTTACGGTCAAGGATGGCGCCGATCTGTTTTCCGTCCGTAAACGAAATGGCGGTCGGCCCGTCCCACGGCTCCATTAAAGAGCTGTGATATTCATAAAAAGCCCGTTTCGCTTTAGACATGTGAGTGTTTTCCGTCCATGGTTCCGGAATCAGCATCATTGCCGTATGTGCCGGTTTCCGCCCCGCCATCACGAAAAATTCAAACGCATTATCAAGAATGGATGAGTCACTGCCCTCAGCATTTAAAATCGGCAGCACTTTGTGAAGATCGTCTCCGAAGCTTTCTGAAACGAACTGCTGCTCCCTCGCTCTCATCCAATTGATGTTGCCCCGAAGCGTATTGATTTCTCCGTTATGAATCAGATAGCGGTTCGGATGGGCACGTTCCCAAGTAGGAAAGGTATTTGTGCTGAATCTTGAATGCACGAGTGAAAATGCAGATACGAAGGTTTCATCCTGCAAATCCAAATAAAAAGCGTCAACCTGCTCAGGCGTTAACAACCCTTTATAAACAATAGTCTGGCTTGACAAGCTTGCGAAGTAAAAATCAAGCTGTTCTTGAACGCCCCAATTTTCCGCCTGCTTCCGGATGACATACAGTTTGCGTTCAAAAGCAAGGCTGTCTTTCAAATCGTTTGCGGCTCCGATAAATACTTGACGCACATACGGGCAAGTGCTTTGTGCCACTGTTCCGATTTTTCCGACATTTACAGGGACGGTTCTCCAGCCGAGAACGATCTGTCCTTCCTGCTCAATGAATGCATTCACCTGTTTTTCGATCTTTTTTCTTTCCTCTTCATTTTGCGAGAAAAAGACCATTCCTACCCCGTAACGGCCTTTTTCCGGCAGCTTCATTTCTCCGCACTCTTTCTTAAAAAAAGCATCAGGGATCTGAACCATCAGGCCGGCGCCGTCACCCGTATTCGGATCACTGCCCTGTCCTCCTCTGTGATCCAGCTGGCAAAGCATCTTCAGTCCTTTTTTGACAATGTCATGTGAAGGTTTCCCTTTTAAATGGGCATACAAGCCGATTCCGCATGCATCGTGCTCAAATTCCGGACGGTAGAGACCTTGTGCTTTCGGCATTTGATTGTAAGTCATAATTCCTCTCCCCCGATCAGTTTCCGTTAATTATCGGTCATAAAATCTGACAACTTTAAATTAATTGTAAGTTTTCAAAACAATATAAACAATATATAATTTAGATCAAATACATCTCAAAATGAGATAGATGGGTGTGAACGCAATGGAATTACGCCAGCTTCGGTATTTTATGGAGGTAGCAGAACGGGAACATGTGTCAGAAGCGGCTGATCATCTGCATGTCGCACAATCCGCCATCAGCCGGCAGATTGCAAATCTTGAAGAAGAGCTGAAAGTCACTTTATTTGAACGGGAAGGCAGAAATATTAAATTAACGCCGATCGGCAAACAATTTTTAGAACATGTTAAAACGGCGATGAAAGCAATTGATTATGCGAAGGAACAAATTGATGAATATCTTGATCCGAATCGCGGAACCGTCAAAATAGGATTTCCGACGAGCCTTGCAAGCCAGCTTTTGCCGACTGTGATTTCGGCATTTAAAGAGGAATACCCGAACGTTGAGTTTTTGCTCCGCCAGGGTTCTTATAAGTTTTTAATCGAAGCGGTAAGAAACAGGGATATAGATGCTGCACTGCTCGGCCCCGTTCCCACGGAATTCCCCGACATAACAGGCAATATCTTATTCACGGAAAAGATTTACGCGCTTGTTCCGCTGCATCATCCGCTTGCCAAACAGAAAAATATTCATTTAATTGATCTGCGCGGCGACCAATTCGTTTTATTTCCTGAAGGGTTTATTCTCCGAAACATGGCGATTGACGCTTGCAGACAGGCCGGCTTTGCGCCGCTTGTATCGACGGAAGGCGAGGATTTAGATGCCATTAAAGGATTAGTCTCCGCGGGGATGGGAGTTACTTTATTACCCGAAAGCACCTTTGCAGAAACCACACCCCGGTTCACGGTCAAAATTCCGATTGAATTTCCTCAAGTGAAGCGCACCGTAGGCATTATTAAACCAGAAGGAAGAGAACTGGCTCCGTCTGCAAATGATTTCTATCATTTTGTCATTCAATTTTTCTCCAAACTTGAACAATATCAATAAAAAACAAACCCGAGCTTCAAAACGAAGCCTCGGGCTTTTTCATATTTTTATAGATCTTTCTCAGCCGATCGGAATGGATAGTTCAACGTGGCAGACAAACGCTTCCGGATCAATGACTGATTGATCGGTCTGTTTGTGCGGCGTTTCTTTAAATGTCTTCAGCTGGGCTGAGGAATAGTTGACGATGCCGAGTCCGAGCTCTTCTCCCTGCTGATCAAGCAGCCTGACAACCGCTCCGCTGCTGAATCTGCCCTTAATCTGTTCGATATCCTGCGGTGACAGTGCCATATTTCCGTTCGCGACATCGCGGCTGCTTTTCTTTTCCATCACAATTTCGCCTTCGGGGCCGGAATTAAATGCAAGCCATTGTTCTTTGTGGTTTAACGGCAGGGTTCCTTCCGCTTCAAAATAAGTTCCTTCAGCCGCCTCATCTACCGCTTGAAGCAGAATGTCCGGAATGTTAGCCTGCCCGAGAAAGCCTTTAATACCGGAGGCCATCACAATTTTAAAAGCATCCAGTTTCGAACGCATTCCGCCGGTTCCCATTTCACTCCCGGCATCTCCCGCGCTTGCTTCTATTTCCGGAGTGATGTCACTTACATGTCTGATTCTTTTCGCTTTCGGGTTGCTGCGCGGATTATCATCATATAAACCGTCAATGTCTGATAAAATTACAAGCATGTCGGCATCAATTAAACCTGCCACCTTCGCTGCGAGTGTATCGTTATCTCCGAATTTCAGACGGTTGACTGTGACCGTGTCATTTTCATTAATAATCGGAATAATGCCCCGTTCCAAAAGGACGTTCATCGTATTGCGCACATTATGGTAGCGGTATTCATCGGAAAAGTCGCTTCTTGTAATTAATATTTGTGATGCGACATAACCGTGCGCTAAAAACAGTTTTGAATAAGCCTCCATTAATAATCCCTGCCCGATGGAAGCAGAAGCCTGTTTTTCAGGGAGGCCTTCCGGTTTCTGAATAAATCCGAGCTTCCGATAACCTGCCGCCACTGCGCCGGAAGATATTAAAATCACTTCATAGCCGCTGTCTTTCAGCTGTGCGATTTGATCCACCAATGCTTCCAGCTTTCTTCTGCTGATTTCCCCGTGCAGGCTCGTCAGTGAGCTGCTTCCGATTTTCACCGCGACTCTTTTGATCTTCGTCCGAGACGTCACTGTATCACTCCTGTTTTTTAACGATTATAGTGCTGCCGTTTTTTCAATTGTTTTGCTGATCTCAATAGAACGTTCGGTCGCGTGTTTAATGGCTTTGGCAATGGCTTCTCCGCCGCCTTCTGACCTGAGCGCATCGAGGCCGGCTTCCGTCGTGCCGTTTGGAGAGGTGATGTTTTCCCGAAGCACATCCGGTTTTTCACCCGTTTCCATCAGCATTTTTGCAGCGCCCAATAACGTTTGCGCCCCGATTTTGCGGGACAGCCGTTTGTCTAAGCCGGCTTCTTCACCTGCTTTTTCAATAAACTCCATTAAATAATAGAAGTACGCCGGTCCGCTGCCTGCGATGCCGGTGAAAATGTCCATCTGATCTTCCTTGATCACGTACACTTCCCCGAGGCATTCCAAAAGAGATACCGCGGTTTTTGCTGAACCGTAAGAGACATGGTCTCCGAAAGCCGCAGCTGTTGCCGATTCGCCGATCATGCTGGATGTGTTCGGCATCACTCTTACAACTGGCTGACGGTCATGTAATGATTGTTGTATAAATGAGGTTGTTATGCCTGCCAGAACAGACAGGATGATTTGATGAGGTTGAATACGCCGTTTCAGCGTAGCAAGAGCGATTTCAGCATCCTTCGGTTTCATGGCTAAAATAAAGACATCAATGTCTTCGGTTTTCATGCTGTCAAAAGCAATGCCTTGAATTCCGTATTGATGTTCCAATTCAGCGAGTCGCTCTGTATTGCGGCGGTTTGTCACGCAGATGTTTTGGTTGGGAATTTTTTTTGCACGGACCATGCCTGATATCATTCCTTCAGCCATTGATCCTGCTCCGATAAAAGCAACTTTCTTTTGATCTAAGATCGGTAACATCTCCCTTGTTCGTATTTTGTTCGTATTTTTCACACGTTTTTTATGTTACCACTTCAGGAGTCGATGTCAAGTTTGGAGGTTTTATTGATATGTATTGTTCCGATCCTGTTATTATGTATAATGAATCACAGAACAAACCTTTTGAGTCCGGGAGGCCGGGTGCGTTCCGGCCGGATTTAAAAGTTATCTGAAATGGCTTTTTCAATCAGCTTTTTGCAGCGGTCAAGCTCTGTCTTCAGCTGTTTTTTGTAAAGCTTCGCAGCTTCATAGTCTTTAAATTGATAGAGAACGACTTCCTGGAGTTTGGCTCCCTCTTTTTTCACTTTTACTTGCTTTAAAATCCCGTCATCCAAAAGTTCGTGAAGTGAACGGTACACCTCGGTATGATTCGGCTTAAAACCGATGGGTTTAAATTCCGAACGCAGCACCTCGAGAAGCTTCAGTCCGTAAAGCCGTTCCTGCTCTGTCATTGTAATCATGTAAAGCTTTAAAAAGGCTCTTTGTTTCACTAAAAAACCGGTTGAACTTCTTTTTTCTTCTTTCAATACGTGCACATCCTTCCTTCTAACAAATTATTCCATGTACTAAATATTCTCTTTATATCCCGTTTTCCCTTTTATTGTTCGGACAGTTTGGTTTGTATTGATTTGTTTTTTGGAGGCGGGGAAAAATAATCTTGATGAACATTTGGTACATAGTTTATTTAGTTTAATTATAGCTGATATCGGTTTCTTTTTCACTCTTTTTTCTGCAAAAACGGCTCTTTATGCCTATTTATTCGGGTTGCGAAAACAAAAAAAGACCCGTCACGAAGACAGGTCCCCTTTTGTTTAAGGATTAGTTGACCACAAACCGGCCGTTTTGATGAAAATGCGCGGATGTAATTTCAATTGAGCAACCATATATTCTGCAAGATCCTCAGGCTGCATGACTTTTTCCGGATTGCCGTCTGTCAGATTTAATTCAATAGACATGTCGCTTGCAACCGTGCTCGGAGTCATTGCGCTGACACGGATATTGTGTTTTCTGACTTCCTGCATGAGAGATTCGGTCAGACCGAGAACGGCAAATTTAGAAGCGCTGTACGCACTTGTCGCCGCGGCGCCTCTTTGGCCCGCCGTAGAAGAAATATTAATGATATCTCCTGATTTTCTCTCAATCATTTCAGGAAGAACGGCGCGTGTCACGTGGTATACACCCATTACATTAACTTGAATGATGTCTTCCCACTCTTCAGGCGTAAGATCCAAAAATCCGCCGAATTTGCTGATTCCGGCATTGTTAATCAGGATGTCAACCTCACCGAGTTCTTCTTTAATAGAGGAGACGGCTTGTTCAACCTCTTTTTGGTTTTTCACATCGGCTGCAGCGAATGATGCCTTTACACCAAGGGCTTTCACTTCTTCCGCAACCTTTTCGACATTTGCTTCTGTACGGCCGATTAAACCGATATTGACTCCTTCTTTTGCTAAAGCGATAGCGGCGGCGCGGCCGATTCCTCTGCCCGCACCCGTGATAAGAGCCGTTTTGTTTTGTAGGCTTTCCATGTCTTTCACCCTTTCTGAATGTCCTTATGTACGATTTCACATTATAAGCAGAAAAAAAACAATTAGCAAATAAAATGATTCAACACGATCCGTAAAGGGTATCAACTGAAAAAAAGGAGTGAAAAGCAGATGATCATCATTTTGTATATCAGTGCTGCCGTTGCGGCTGCCGCATTAATTTATGCAGCCGTATCCGCCGTGCATTTTAAAAGAAACACAGCGCCTGATATAAAGAAGATTAACGCCGCGACAGCGTCTATGCAGACGTCCGTTGAAGAAATCAAAACAGAAACCCGTTTGTTATCACAAAAGCAGAAAGAACTGCAGGAAGACTTTCTTACTAAAAAAACAGCCGTGCAAACGACGGCAGCCGAAGTTAAAGGAACGCCTCACGTCCTGAAAATGCTCTGGAACGCCGGTAAAAGCGGTTTATGAGCCTGCATGTCATCCGACGTTTTTGATGACACTAAGAGAAACTGGCGGATTCAAGGAGGCATAACATGATTTGCGATCGTGAGCGGCTTGCGCATTTTTTGCAGCAGCTTAAAGCATTATCATCTTCGGGAGGATTTACAAAATCGGATTTGCTGACTCCGGAGTTCCATTTAGCCAAGGACGGAGATCTGGATATGTATTATTCGCCTCATAATGAGTATATCAACCCACATGCTGCGGTTGTCATCTCCGGAATTACACCCGGTTTTTTTCAGATGCAGCGGGCTTACAAAGCAGCGGCACAGCTTTTAAAAAACGGCGAATCTCTTGAGGTGATAGCATATGAGACAAAAAAAGCGGCCGGACTTTCCGGTTCCATGAGGCAGCACATCATCGAAATGCTTAATGAATGCGGTCTGCCGGCCGCGCTTCACGTTGAGGATTCATCCCGGTTTTTTGATTCAAAACGGGAGCTGCTTCATACGACATCCGTTATCAAACACCCTGTTTTTTATAAACAGAAAAACTATACGGGACACCGGCCGGCCATCAGCAGATCAGCTCTTCTCAGCCGTTATGCGCTGACATGTTTTCCGGATGAAATAGAAATGATGAAAAAAGACATTCTGCTTATCCCTCTCGGAAAAGCAGCAGAATCAGCCTGCCGCACGCTGAAGAAGAACGGCAGAATGGGCCATGCGGTCATTCTGGAAGGCTTCCCGCATCCGTCCGGAGCAAACGGACATCGTTTCAAACAATTTCACGAAAACCAACAATCGTTACGTGAACAAATTCAGCGGTTTGCCGGGTTTCTTCAGCAGCCGTAAAAAAACGCCCCGAATTTTCGGGGCGCTGCTGTTAAGAAGCGTATTCAGGCAATGCTTTATCGTGTTTTGCCGTTTTCTCTTCAGGTATTTTGATTTGATTTGTCAAGATTGCACTTACGAAATAGAGCGCTGCGAAAATCCATACAACGCCTTGTGCGCCGACAAGCCCGATGAACGCCCAGGCAAGCGCGGGGCCGACAAATGCCGACAGGCCCGCAGCCAGATTTAACACAGACATGGCAGCACCTTTATTGCTGCCGGCCGCCGTCGGCACGATAGCCCCGATCGGAACGAACCCGGCGAGGAGCCCTCCCCATATAAAACCGACAATGCTGACGAAAAGCAAGTTCCCATGTGATACAACAGGAGCATAATATAATAAAAGAGTAAAAATGCCGCAGCCCACTCCTCCGAACCACATGACGGTCTTTTTCCAGCCGAAGGCATCGCCGACTGCGCCGAATATTAAGTTAAAGACGATATTTCCGAGAAAGATCGTTCCCCAAATTTGAAGCCAAACATTTGTAGAAATGCCGTGCTGCGCCATATGCATCGGGAGGAATACCGGAAATCCGTATGTTCCGATGCTGTTAATGATTCGAATGATCCCCCCAGAGAGCACGCGCGGATTTTCAGCAAGGATGGTGATTCCCTTCATTAATTCCTGCGCCTTTTCCCGCTTATCTGCCTTTTTCTTTTCAAAGCGGTCCCTATTTAAAATCAAAGCAAAAAACGCGCCGAGGCATACCCAGAAAATTGAACTCCACAGCGTATTCAAATAGCCGAAGGATTTGATGGCCCAGCTTGAATACCAAGCACCGAATACAAACATCCCGCAGCAATATGCAATCCAGAACCAGCCGACCGCCGTACTGAGCCTGTTTTTCGGCGACCGGTAAATCACCCATGTCAAAAATGAATAGGCAAACAGCGGGTAACCCAGCCCTTTAATAAAATACGTGACATACATCACCGGCAAATTAAGATTCTCAAATCCGTATGCGATAAACGCGGCTGTTCCGATGACGTAAAACAACAGCCCCATAAACATCGTCCGCTTTGCGCCGAAGGCTTCGAGGCAGACTCCTGAAAACCACGACGCCACAGCAAGAGAAATACCGTAAACCGTAAACAAGGATGCTGATTGCTGTACCGTCAAGCCGTTTTCGACTAAAAACGGGCTGAGCCAGCCTTGTTCAAGGCCGTCCCCCATCATAAACAGCACGACCCCTAAAAATCCCCAGGCGAGCTGTTTTGGAATTCCTATTTTATTAAGCATTTTTGTTCCTCCTCAGCAATCTTTCATGTTGTCACCTCATCCCCAAGTCAGGCTTTCACCGCCGGCTGAAAATGAGTAAATAATTTTTGCGTATGTTTCCATTCTTCATATAGGAAGAGATCCGTCTGATCCGCTTCCGGCTCAATTATCTTTGTGCGGGTCGAAAGCTCTGCTTTCACACCGAGAGCTTCGTTGCAAATCATCACCGCTCCCATTGCGGATGCCTGGCTGAACCCCTCTCTCTTATAGATTTTCTTTTGAAGAAGGTTAGCAAGAAACTGCGTCAAAGCATCACTTTGGAAACCGCCGCCGCACACCTTCACATAATCTTGTGAAAAGGAAGCCGCCTCTGTTAACGCCTCATAGTTCCATTTGATTGAAAAAGCGATTTCCAGCAGTGCGGCTTTAACAAAATGGGCTCTGCTTAAGTTTTGGGACAGGGGAGCGTCAAATATAAATCCGCCTTTTGCCAGTGCGTTTTTCTCAGGCGATAAATAGGAGCCTAACGCAGAAATACAGGCATGATCATGTTTCGGCAGACTTGCGATTTCCCGTTCCATGACGCTGTAGGATTCATTCGGATAAAAAATGGATTTTAATTTTTGATAATTGAGTCCTGTTACACCCGGATTCGTTTCAAGAAGCCATTGACCTTCTTCTGTATGGCAATTCAGCCATGCACTCTCTAAACTTTCGGTTCCGGTCTCCGCTGTTATCTTTGTAATCGGCGTCGTTGTGCCGGATACGATGACGATATCTCCCGGCTTTGCATCTGCACTTTTGATGGCAAGCTGTGTGTCTCCCCCGCCTGCAATCACAGGCACTCTTTCAGAAAGACCGAGCACCGCCGCTTTCTTAAACGTTAACATTCCGACAACCGCCCCAGATCGGACGAGTGAAGGAAGAATGGCAGAAGGCACACCGAATATGTTGCATAATTTCTCTGACCACGCCTTTTTCCTTACGTCAAACAGCAGTGTTTCAGCAGCCTGTGACGGTTCATAGCTTAAAATTCCGCTCAGCTCAAATGTCACCCAGTCACTGACGCTTGTGATGTACTTCACTTCTTTCCATAAAGACGGCTGTCTGGCTTTTAATCCGACAAGTTTCATGGCGGAAAATAAAGCGCTCGGAAGACGTCCGGTTTGCTGATGCACTTCTTCTTCTGCCTCAATCCCGCCTTCCCATTCACGCCCTCTGTTATCAATGTTGGGCAGACCGAGAAATGCCTTTTTATCTTTATTGATCAGAACGATTCCCTGCCTCTGGCTTGTTGAGGTGATTCCGATTAATGTAATATGAGGGCTCTTGGCAATAGCCTTTCTTGCCATAGCGCTGATTTGCGTCCATAACCCTTCCGGTGAGAAATATCGTCCGTCCGGATAAATCGGATCCGTCACATATTCGATATCTTCCCTTTCAAGCGCGGTCACTTCGCCGCCGGCAGTCACGACCGCGACTCGCGCATTCCCAGTCCCGATGTCAAATACAAGGTAGCCTTTTTGTTCAGCCATTACAGCCGCCTCCTTCCGTTTCAAGTTCTCTTTTGTTATAAAGTTCACGTATTGAGCAGGTTTGATCTTGTTTCCATTTGAAAAGCGCTTCATTTAAAATCTTCACATGATGATCTTCCACTTCAAATGTTGCGCCCGCTAAATGGGGAGTCGCTAACACATTCGGCAAAGAGATCAAATCATAATCAGAAGATTCAGGCGGTTCGTGATAAAACACGTCAAGGATCGCTCCCTTAATCCGCCGTTCTTTCAGCACCCGCAGCAGCTCTTCCCTGTCTGTAACCGCCGCTCTTGACGTATTGACAAAAACAGCTTCCTGTTTCATCAATTGAAAGTGCCGGGCGCCGATAAGGCCGATGGTTTCTTCTGTGCGCGGCAAGTGAACGGAAACAATATCACTTTCAGAAAATACCCGTTCAATCGTCGTTTTTTCATACTCCCGGTTTTCATGACGGACAAATGGATCATAGTAAAGCACCTTGCAGTCAAAAGCGGCCAATAGCCTGGCGATTCTCTGTCCGACAGCTCCGAAACCGATAAGGCCGACTGTTTTCCCCGTCAGCTCATTTCCTCTGAATTTGACGTAAGCCTGCAAATAATCACCATTCCACTTTCCGTCCTTCAGCCACTGATGGGAAGAATACGTATGACGCAAAAATGAAATCACATTTCCGATAAACATTTCAGCAACGGCCTGGGCATTGCGGGCCGGTGTAAAGAAAACGGGGATTTTTCTTTTAGTCGCCGCCGCAATATCCACATTAGACGGCATTCCTCTGCAGACACCGATAAAAGCGGAATCCGGCAATATGTCAATAACACGCTGAGACACCTCATCAAGTTCAGTAATAAGCCCCGACGCGTTTGTCTCTTGAATCATCCGGATCAATTCATCTTCCCGATAGGCCCGGCCGTGCTTCTTCCACGGCCGGTGCACAGTCCGGCCGAACAGCTCAGCCAGCTCCTTCAGCCCCTCGTCGTGATATGGCGCGGTAATTAAAACCGTCATGGTGCAAAACATCCTTTTCACATAAATTTTTTCATAAAAAAATCTCTTTCCTCAAAGAAGGAAAGAGATTCATATACCGTCTTTATACGCTTGAAGCGCACAAATATGTATAGACCATTCTTTCCTATCTTTCAAGCATACGCTTGCTGGAATTGGCACAATAAATGTTGCCGAGGATTCATAGGGCCAGTCCCTCCACCTCTCTGGATAGAAAATAAAATGATGAAATTGTCAGGCTGTTTAAAAGAATAAACTCATCATAGAAAAGTCTTTCCGTAATGTCAACACTTTTTTCTGAATTGACGTTCGATTTTGAAATGTTATAATGCTTACAATATAAACAAAGAGGAGAAATGGGCTATGAATTCTGCTGCAACACAGCCGAACGGGGTCTTTAAGTCGGTGTGCTCACTAGACTGTCCCGATCAATGCGGCTTGCTTGTGACAAAAAAAGACGGAAAAATCGTTAACATTCAGGGAGACCCCGATCACCCGGTCACATCAGGGAATATTTGCAACAAAGTCAGACACATGGCTGAGCGTATTTATGATGAGAAGCGCGTAACCGTTCCGTTAAAAAGGATCGGTAAAAAAGGTGAAGCCGCGTTTGCGCCTATTTCCTGGGAGGAAGCAATCAATACGATCAGTTCGCGCTGGAAAGAGCTTATTGCCGAAGAAGGAGCGGAAAGCATTCTTCCGTACAGCTTTTACGGCAATATGGGAAAACTGGCGGCAGAGGGAATGGACCGCCGTTTTTTCCATCGTCTCGGAGCGAGTCATCTCGAACGGACGATCTGCAGCAAAGCCGGTTCTGAAGGCTATAACTATACAATGGGAGAAGGAGCGGGTACTGATCCGGAGGAGACCATACATGCTAAACTCTTTATTTTTTGGGGAATCAATGCCGTCAGCACGAATATGCACCAAGTCATGATTGCTCAAAAAGCCCGGAAAAAAGGGGCTAAAATTGTCGTTATCGATGTACATAAGAACCAAACCGGCCGGCTTGCTGATTGGTTTATTCCCATTCGTCCCGGCACAGATGCCGCACTCGCCCTCGGTATCATGCATGTCTTATTCGCTGAGAACCTTCACGATGAAGCATTTCTCACAGAATACACCGAAGGCAGTGACGAATTAAAAGCGCATGTCAAACACTATGATCCGGAAACGGTTTCTGCTATTACAGGCGTTAAAGCCGACGATATCAGACGCCTTGCGAGAATGTACGGGGAAACCTCCCCTTCCCTTATCAGGATCGGAAACGGCATTCAGCACCATGACAATGGCGGAATGATCGTCCGCACCGTCTCCTGCCTTCCGGCTGTTACAGGACAGTGGCTTAACACCGGAGGAGGCGCAATCAAGCACAACAGCGCGGTATTAAACTATAACAGACAAGCGCTCCAGCGGCCTGATCTGCTTTACGGCCGGAAGCCGCGATCATTTAATATGAACAGGCTCGGAAGCGTTCTTTTAGAAACAAAACCGCCCGTGCGCTCCCTGTTTATTTACGGTACGAATCCCGCAGTGGTTGCGCCGGAAGCGAATAAAGTCAGAAAAGGCCTGCTGCGGGAGGATTTATTTACAGTCGTTCACGATCTGTTTTTAACGGAAACCGCCAAATATGCGGATATCGTGCTCCCCGCTGCATCCGCATTTGAAAACACGGATTTTTACACGTCTTACTGGCATCATTTTATTCAGCTGCAAAAACCGGTGATCGAACCCTACGGAGACAGCAAATCGAATACGGAAGTGTTCCGTCTGCTTGCCGGAGCAATGGGATTTACCGAGCAGGAGCTTCAGGATTCCGATGAAGAATTAATCAGACAGGCGCTGGACTTTCCCGACAATCCGTATATCGAGGATATTAATTACGAAGCGCTCTCACGCCATTCCTTCATGAAAGCCAAACGGAAAAAACCGCTTTTTCCGGGAAAGCTCAAGACACCGAGCGGAAGAATTGAATTATATTCGGAAAAGATGAAACAGGACGGTTATCCGGCGCTGCCGACACACATCCCTCTTGAGAGCGATGACGATTTTCCGCTTTTATTTGTCCCGGGACCGAATCATAATTTTTTGAATTCGACATTTTCAAATAACGAAAAACACGTAAAACTGGAAAAAGCGCCAAAGCTTTTCATTCATACAGAAGATGCTGTACGCCGGAACATAGAAGACGGAGAAACCGTTAGAGTTTGGAATCACCGCGGTGAGTGCGAATTGACAGTTTCGGTCGGCGAACAGGTGCTTCCCGGCGTTGCGGTGAGCCAAGGTCTTTGGGCCGATATGGATGATAAAAAACAGCTCGTCAATTCGCTCACGCCCGATCGGCTGGCGGATATGGGCGGAGGCGCTGTTTTCTTCTCCGGAAAGGTGCAGGTGGAAAAGCTCAGCAATCAAAACCGTCCGCAATAAACGCACGGCGGTTTTGCTGAAGGCTGAATCCTCCGGCCGGCTTCACCGTATAAAAAATGATAACGTTTATTGGAGGTTTGGATATATTACCGGCATCGGAATCGCTTTAGCCGGATATTTCATCGGAGACGGATTGAAAACTTTAACTCACCTGATCCTCATGAACATCTGACATTCCGCATATCACGAGAAACGGAAAGCGGTATGTGCAGAAACCGGCATTAAGAGAATGGCTGACTTCCATGCTGGAAAAAGAATAACAGCTGCCATGAAAAGCGGGAAGAGTTTTTCTCTTCCCGTTCATTAAGGTTTGCCCCCCTGCCTCTCTTCAACCCCAAACATACGACGGATATCGTTCTTACGTAACGAAACATCCCCTTCTTTTGATTTCAAATAAAACCCTTTCTTATATAACCGTATGACTTCCTCATATGTAAGCTCATGACGAAGGAGCGCCATTAAACGCCCGTCTTTTTCATCTTGTTTATTGAACCATTCATACCGTTCTGACCAGTTCACTTTCTGCATGTCAAACACCTTCCCACTTTGGATTAATGCCCTTTTCGCATTTATTATACTTATTTCCCCTTTTGTAAACACTCCGACTGTCTGTGGCATTTTTGAAAAAGCCGTACCCGTCCTTATTAGTCACCATGTTGACTTATTTCCCTTTGTGATGTATATTATAATTGTCAACATGGTGACAATTTAGATGGGAGATAACTTATGGATATTAAATTACTAATGAAGGAACTGCATTTTATGCAACAAAGTTACGCATCATTATTTTCGGTTGTCAATAAGGTGCAGACTCGGGGGGACGAATACTTAGAAATGTTGACTTCCCGACAGCACATGACTCTTATTGCTATTGCCCATTTACCGACGGAAGATACCACACTTATGAATATCGCTAAAAAGCTGGGCACAACAAAACAAACCGCTAACAAATTAATTTCAAGTCTCGCGAAAAAAGGATATGTTCACACTGTGCCAAGCAAACTGGATAAACGTGCAATCAATATTGAGATTACCCCTGAAGGAAAAAAAGCGTTAATTTCCTGTTCAGAAAGAGCCACCTATTTTTTAGCGGATATGTTTCATGAGTTCACAACTGAAGAAGTTGAAACATTCTGGAGGCTATTGCAAAAACTTTATCGTTTTGATGGTGAAGAACAGGACGGTTTTGAAGAAAAAGCACATTTGAAAGTTGAAGACCAGGCACAATCCATCTCAGATGACTATGAAGAAAAAATCATGGCTGAATTTTCAAAACGGCGATATGGGAGTGCAAACGATGAATAGTATGCTTTATCGAAAAGTAAAAGAAACTGAGGATAAGATGAAGGAAAAATGCTATGAGCTGAAAGATAAAATTGATCAATTTATTTCTCATGCTAAATATAAACTTCATTGCAATCGTAAACTGGACCGAGCCGGCAATTATATATCAATTGCCATTGGACTCTTTATCCTAACTGCCTCATGGCTGACCGCAACACAATGGCTGCTTTGGATAGGCGCGGCGAGTATTTTGAGTAATGCCTGTTTGCTCATTATAAAGCCTGTTAAAAATTGAAAATCTGAAAAAAGCTCTCTAAAAGAGAGCTTTCTTTTATTAATCGTCTTAGTCTTTATCTTCTTCCCAGTTTTCTTTCGCTTCCTGAATCTTATTATAAAAAAATTCGATAAAGCTTTCTGCAGTGATATCTTGATAGCCAATTATCCTATCCCATTCAACTACAAGGCATTCACCGTCTTTCATTTTATTAGTATCTAGGCAGTAAGCAAAGAAATCAACATCTTCTATGACAACAAGACCATCAGCAAGTCCATAATGTTGTTTATATACTTTAGTTTTATCTGCAACTGACGCATGATCGAAGTTATAGCCTAAAACTAAAACCCCGAACAAACCACCAGCACGTATTTTTCAAGAACCATTTATAGCTAATAGGAAGTTCGCATTGGAGGATTTCTTCAATGCGAGTTATGTTTTCATGGCTTGCACCTTCTGTGAATATAGCATTTTGCTTGTTTTCATTAATAAAGTTTTCAACCTTCGAATAAATCATTTAATTTAAAAACCTCAATTCTCATTCTCAAATTGTTTCGCTCTCCACTTTCCAATATCTCTTTCGAAAGCTTTCATATTGTGCTTTTAAAACCTTATCATTTCAAAACTTTCACCAACAGTCTTAAGCTTATGAATAACATCACTATATTTTGTATGTAAACTGTTTGGGATTTCAAGCATTGGGCCAGGTTATTCTTGAATTAAGTGATGTAAATTAATCTGTGTGCTATCTTTTGCATAAGGAGCATTACCGTTTTTCATAAGCTCAAGATTTGTTACGCCAAATTCTGTTTTTTGGTTCATATCAATATCTTTCATAGTATACACTCTGCGGCTTATATCTTTAACTTTTCCCTTTGCTTTTACCTTGCCCTTAACCTCAAAGGGACCATACTTTTCTTTATTTAACCAAGGAAGGTTTATTTCTTGACCAGCAAACGGTTTTCTCGTTCCATCCGGGATTTTCTTTGCATTGGTCAAAAGTTCATTTTTAAGGTTTTGGCTGTCAACCACATTGTATGGTACGTTATCGGCCAGAGCAAGATCATACTTAGAGTTATAAGGAAGCAGATCTGGAAGTTTAACGTCTTTAATTTTCTTTCCTGCATGTCCTGCCTTGTTTATGACCTTTCCCACCGCATCAGCTTTGTTAACGGCTCCTGCGCCTTTTGTTCCAACAACAGCAACAGCCACTGAACCGACCGCATATGTCACTCATCTTGATCTGGAATACGCATCTCCATTTACCATATCTCTTTGATACGATTCCTCGATTACTGCTGAAACAGCATCGTATGTTTTAACTGGATGAAGTACTGCGTTTTCCAGTGCTGACAGCGTTTCCCCCAGATCGGTTATGAAGTCCCATAGACCAGTTACCGTGTCTTTCCCGACATCATAAAAGCCGACGCCGACGCCGGCTCCTTTTAATATATCCCAAGTTACTTCTCCGTCTTCTTCCATCTGTTTTGCTTGTTCAAGCTGGATCACATATTGCTACTGGGAAGGTTCAAGATTCTCATACTCGCGGGAAAAGGGAAAAACGCAACACCACTTCACTATAACGCCAAGGCGTACAGGGAAAGCGACATATATAAGAAAAAAGGAGAGATTGCAAGACATTCAGATGCTTATTTGACGATTAAAAAGAAAGAAGCGAAAGAGCGGGAAATCAAGGATTTGAAGAAAAAGCTCGCTGATGGAGTAACTGATCCGGATGAATACTTGGAGATTGCGAAGAAGCCGTTTTTTGTCTGCTGAATCCAGCTTTTGATCGACATCCTCTGTAGAGAAAACATCAAGATGAATGATATCGCTGATTTCATCAAGGATACCTTTTATTTCATTGCGCTGCTCCTGCATGATAGCTTGTATTTACTCTTCGCATGAATCAGCACGTAGTCTAAAAATGACTCTTCCACAAACGAATCGGCTAATCCGGCATCAGCTACTTTTCCTGAAATACTGTTAAGAAACGCAATCTTCATATCGATCAGATTAAGCCAAAGGAGACAGAATACCTACTCTCTTATCTCCTTAATTTTTTGTGCTAATTTCCCCCAAAATTAAATCGCTCTGCTACTTCCAAAATACCTTCAATTCTTCTTTTCTTTTTATCAATCATTGTTGCTATAAACTTATCAAAAGATTCAGCCGGATAATGTGGATTTTTTCGATTAGTGTAAAGCTGTGCTGTAAATGTTTGTGCGAGAGATGTAAAAGCATAACTTTTGTTGTTATATTTATTAATATTCCCATATAAACATCTCAATTGTTCTATATGCTCATCCAAAGTTAACGATGAAAGATCGTGATACGTACTATGAACTCGTTTTTTGACCATTTCCTCTATTTCATGGCTGTTTGCCTCTTCAACAGACGTGTTTCTTCTTACATAAATTCTGTTTACTTTGATTCCTGTTGTTTCTTTCTTTGTTAAGAATGGAATGTATCTCAATTGCTTTGGAATATATACAATCAAAAAAGCTTTTCCTCTCAAATCACCGTAAACATCTTCGTCGGAGTATTTTAACAGTTGTGAGAAGAACTTAAGCTCATCTGGTATATAATTCCTCAGTTTCTTCTCAAAAACTGTTTTATCAAAGTTGTCATCTAATTGTAGCCCAACTGGCTTATATTCTTTATCTTCAATGCCAAAAACAATCATTCCTCCACCTGAATTCGCCTTTGCAAGGAGAAGCTTTGCTAATTTAAACTCTTCAATTATCGTCTCCTTATAATCAAGAAAATTTGTTTCACCGTATAAAGAATTGACAAACTCTTTAAATGAGCCCACATCAAATTTTCGTTTTTTATTACATCAAAAAAATCTTGGTAGCCTATTTGTTTTATTTCATCCATTGAATATATACCTACTTTACTTTAAAATCTAAGCTCACTTAAATATTCATTAGTTAATATTAAGCAGTTGCTCTTTTTTTTTCGCGAACTCTTCTTCGGTTATTATTCCTTGATCCCTAAGCTCAGCAAATTGTCTAATTTGTTCAGGGATATTTGAGCTTGAAAAAGACACATCATTCATATTTTGATTTGATTGCTCTGCTATCTTTTCTTGAAGATATGCGAAAATTTCGTCAATGCTTCCTTCATCAATTGTTGAAACTGAAATTTCTTTCCCGGCATAATCAAAGATTAGTTTATAACCCGTTAGCCCACTTTTAACTTTTACATGATCAATTAGATTATAATCAAATTCCACAATCTCGTACTTTGCATATTTATCACCATAATGCAATAACCTATCTGGCATTGCAAAAAGAACGCCGGCATTTCCCATGAAACCATTTAGATTCCCTCTAACGAAAGTCACTATTTGATCTTGATTTATTCGATTGGCGGCATGACTAAATATTTTTTGAAGATCTTTCGATGGCTTTTTATATTTTTTGCTCAAGGAACTATAGACTTCCTGAATAGGGTTTGGGAATGAAGTAGCTTGAACTCTTGTCTGATCTGAAGATATTGTTTTATTTTTAGACCTTTTAGAATCCACGGTATTTCTATAAGAAATACCCGTACCTGGAATTCCAACAGTGGTTGTGGTTCTACCTTTAGTGTTTGTTGATATACGTGCCCCTTTAACACCGGCACTGATGCCGACACTTTTTGAGTTAATGTTCAGTTTAACTCCTGGAGCAATTTTGACACTTTTTCTAAATTTAAACCCCATTATATACCCCTCACTTTTGGTTGGTTAATTTCCCCTTCTCCTTACTCTATCATTATTTGATTATTTTTCCCATCTTACATCTCCTTATATCTGGTTAGTGTCTCTTCCATTCAAATACTCAAATCGCTGCTGATAAAAGTCTTCAAGGATTGCAGCCCATTCAATCCAGTACACCTGAACACTCCTCATCTAGTAATAACTTCAATTTGTCTTATGGCAGAAGTGGCTTTAAACTCTGTATGTAGCTCGTTTGAGATCACTAAAGCTTCTGACATTGTAAGCGTCATGTACCCCTTATATACTATATAACCACTGCCTTCTAATTTAAATGACTTGAAGTAATCATCATTTTCAAATTAAATAACAAAAAAGGTATCGATAACCGGCATAGCTAACCCCTTTTCAGCAGACCAACAATTTTTATGGCCAGTGGCAGCAATCCAATTAATATGTAAAACACCATGATATTTATTTTATTCTTAAAGAATAGTTCAATCATATTCTGCTCCATACCTGGTGAAAATGAATCAATCACTTTCTGCTTAAACTCTTCATCATATACCTGATCAACAAATAAGGCCTTAAATCCCGTTAGAAAAGCCAACACCAAGCCAGAGTATTAAGAAATATGCTATTCCAATCAAATTAAAACCCTCCTTATATATATCGTCTGGTATTATAGTAGTGTTAAATTTGCGTGATGGAATTTAATGGAATATAAAGACTTTGAGACTAATGGCTACGATGAGTACTGGAATATGGCTTCTAAGCAATCTTGTGCTATACCCTCAATACTTCCCTGACATATTTCATCACATTGGCACAGGTCGCCTTAACGATTCACTTTGGGCAGTTCCTGTTCAGATTAGCTTTTACTTGGTGTTGCCCGCAATTTATTGGTTTTATAAACGTTTTGGATTCAAGAAAATGATTCTTTGCTCTATTGCTGTTTCCGCTTTTAGTGTGCTGGTTTCTTACGTGGCTTTAAAGTTCTTGCCTGGTAATGAATCGACAGCCTATACTTACATTCATTCCTGCCGCAGATGTTTTATTTCACTTTGGGCATCTTCTGGGCAAAGGCATGGAGTAAGTCACCCCGGCATATTGTTTTATTCTTATCTTCAATAATTTTATTTTTATTCTTTAAAATTGACTTTTTACATCTCAGCTCAATAAACAGCACACTATGGAGCTTTTTATGGTTTGTGCCTTTGAGCTACGCAATCATTTGGTTCGGTTACAATGGGCTGAAGATATTATGGCAGCTGAACCGGTTAGACGATATCAGTATGGGAATTTTCATATGGCACATGGTGATCATCAACATCTTCTTATACACTGAAATTAATAAAACATTGTCTGATTACCCGCTGATCATAGCTCTAATCGCTGTTACTGCTGCCATTGCATTTCTTTCGTACAGGATAGTGGAAAAACCTGCTCTTAAATTACGTAATATAAAGACTCACAAGCAAGTCAAAACCAAGATTGCGAGCTAATGGCAAAGGGCTGTTCTCATGTAGGCAGCCCGAATCCCGTGGATGTTTTGTTCACCAATTCCATTCTCCAGTTGGCTTATACATAAGCTCAATATCAATATAGGTTTTATAATTACCCTTGGGAAATTTAACCAGAACAATCTCACCCTTTTTAGGAACAAAATCTACATCGTTCCTCCAAAATTTAATTGTTTTAGCTACTTCCTTAGTAATTGGTGATGTGTGATAACCATAGCTTTCGGCTTGACTACTAGCGATCACGTTGCCTCTATAAACATATTCGTCTTGTCCATTACGTGATTGAATTACCCTAGTTGTTAAATCATATGCGTAAATGTCATATTCCTTATTCTCTTCTCGTCTTAAATATTTGTCATTAAGCGCTTCACTTTCTTGACTTGAATCATGGTCATAATAACTTTTTCTTTCATTTTCATCATCGTGATTTCCCTCTAATTGAGTATCCACATAAACTTCTGTATTGTTGTTAAATTTACTACACTGAACTATAAGAAATACCCCGATAATACCCAAACATAAAATTATTAACTTTTTCATCACTTCTCCTTTAGTTTCTTCGTCATCCCTCATGCTGTTGTACATATTTTAAAGTAACTTAAATGATTTTTTTATCGATACAATACATATCGAATCCTTGTTTTATAATTCTTGCCTTTCCATTAGCTGCAGACCAACTTTCACTTATCTTTTCAATAAAAGAAAAAAGTTTGTGCTCTAATTTTCCAGCCGTAATCTTCATAACATTGCGAAAGATTTTCCTATAGCGAAAACTTTCTTCAAACTCAATCATAAATTCATTTAATTCCTTATTCCATGTATCCAACTTTTGATCATTGACTGTAGGAAGATCGCTTAAATGAGTAAGGCGGATCTATAGAATAGAGTGCTACTGGCATACCTTTGTAAAGGATTTCTGAATAGTATTGACTTTTTTTAACTCCCCAGCTAAGGTCATTCTCCTTAAAATACCTATTAATCTGTGATTCTAATTCTTTAAATCTTAAGTATGATTTATATAAGGAAGGATTCTTTCTTGCTCTAGTTACTTGAGCATAAATTGTTGGAGCTCCTGTTATCTTGGCCCAAATTGTACGGTGTGTTCCATCACCATAAACAGCATAAAAGTCAATCTTCATAATGAACCAATTTCACTGGTGAGTGTTGATAATAAGCATGAAATTCTTCTAGACTTTGTTTTTTCAAGTATTCTAAAGCTTTTTCACATCGGCCACTGTCAATGTTATCTGTACCGTTATAACACGCGTGATCAAACCAAGACACACCACTGGTTCCCCTGAACCCTAAACTCTTAATTTCTTTTAACGGAACATCCCGATATAGTTTTTCGCTGTTTCCTACTTCATCATAATACAATTCATATGGATACTCACTTATATTTTTGGTTTCCTTCATTTCCTTAATATGAAATTCACATACACCCTTTTCAAGAAGCAATTTTTCAAGTTTATTTTTCAAATTTCTCCCCCCAAGGACGCCTCAATATCATTGACAACTCATGCCTATAGGTGGATTTTACATTTTTTCTTTGCGATGATAAAGAATCGTTTTGAAAATCTAATTAAACTGCTGTTTTATCTTAATTTTAAGCCATTAATTTGCCATCACACCTTGAAATTATCGGGTTGTCTCCGGAAACTTTGGCATACGCAATCACATAATATTCAGCAGTGATATCTATCTTAGGGAGACAACCGCCTAAGATGGGGTACCCTTTTGATCTATTAATTTTGTATTTATCCATCTGTGATTCTCTCCTTCTGTTTAAAATTTTTAACTTTTAGCTTTCCAAACTTGCCAACCATTCGACTCAGCAAAGGAAGATTTTATTTTCTCCCAATCCCATTCAATACCTGCATAATTCTTTGCAGATTTCTGACCTATTTTATGATTGAGACACCAGAGCTTTGAATACGATATTTCTGTGTTTCGTGATGACCTCACTGAGAAATTTAATGCACTGCTGACATTTTTATTTTTAACTGCCATGGGAATTGTAGTGGATCCAACCACTACAGGTATCTCAGACAGCGATCAAGCAATGGAATACACAGAACCAAAATAACTTGGGGAGTTCACCTCCCCTTTTTTTCATTTTTAATTAAGAAAGGAATGATTGTTGGTCATGCAAATAGGATCTGGATATATCGGGAGTCCAATGCTTGAGAAGTCAGAATCTAACCATGAAGTGATCCCTTCCCCACCAGTAGCTTGGACGATTAAATATTCTTTCTATAAATTCAGCTTTTCGAATGATCAGGAATGTCATGTATCAATCAACGGTGGAATTCCTATCTATTTAAGAGCTGGGCAAGGTTTTCAAATGGACGCTCATGATTCACCTATCACAAGCTTCAAGATTTCTGAGTCAGGAATAACATATAACTTTTTGGGGGCGCATAAATGAGTTTCTTCAATCCAATGGTTAATGTCTCAATTGTCACTGGGAAGTCTGCTTATAATATTGCAGTAGACAATGGTTTGTCAGGAACTGTAGAGGAATGGTTAGCTTCATTAAAAGGTGAAAAAGGCAGTACTGGAGCTAAGGGGCTACTGGTGCTGCCGATAAAGATGGAAGCATATGAATTAGCCGTTCAACAAGGTTTCCCCGGAACATTAGATGAGTGCTCGTTTCGTTAAAAGCAATTTAACAGTTAAACGCTCCTACATCTCAAAGGAGAAGGGGAGCGTTTTTTTCAAATAATGACTTAATAATTTTTATATCATTTTGTACATCATGATAATTATTACAATTCAGGTCCCTTTCTAGGATAACGCCTTGCACTGGTGCTTTTTTAATTATATATTCAGCAAGTTTCCATACTTCAGAGTCAACAGGTTCAGAGTGTGAATCAACTAAAAATCCGTACATATTGCTAATAAATCCCGCAACATGCAAATAATTTATTTTATCTTTGGGGAGTCTGTCAAAAAAAGCATACGGATCATATTTATGATTGACGCTATTTATATATAGGTTTGATACATCTAATAGCATTCCTATTTCTGTTTCATTTAAAACCTTGCAC
This sequence comes from Bacillus sp. ZY-1-1, assembly GCF_003047165.1. Taxonomy (NCBI): domain Bacteria; kingdom Bacillati; phylum Bacillota; class Bacilli; order Caryophanales; family Bacillaceae; genus Bacillus; species Bacillus sp. ZY-1-1. The sequence goes on along the minus strand of NZ_CP027061.1, from coordinate 1,895,453 downwards.
CAAAAATCCAACTCTGTGTAATCATTGTTATGCCAATTGAAGGTGTATGTTATATTCTCCAAATATAAATTATTCAAACTATTTTCTTTTAATTGTTTGTGTTTATTTTTTAAGAATTCTAAAGTTTCATCCTTATACATAGCCGGAAAAAAATCAAGTAACTCAATATCCTTTACACTACTTAATGCTAAATGATCAGTATAACTATCTGTCTTTAATTCTGTCAACAAATTAGAAATCTGCTTTTCCTTCTTTTTAGGTAGCCTTTCATAAGTACCTATGGAAAGAGATAGTCCATGTGGAATTAATGGAAATTGTTTAGCAAGAACCTTAAGTTCTTCTGTATTCTTTTCAGTGAAGTATCTTTCTGATATTATCTCTAAGAAATCAACATCTTTTTTTATTATATCCAATTCGTCAAAAAATGTTTGGCGAAAACTCAAGCCGACACCTTTACAAATAAGCAAGCATTATCCCCTCACTTCCATACTGCTCTCCACTTTATGAAGAGTAAAGAAGAATAAACATATTCTAAATACACTAGTTCCAATGACAAAGAACATAAAAGAAATCGCACCAAATTCTTCAACAATAATCCATGAAATTGATAAAGCTAATACAGTGCCTAGATCTGACGAAGAGGTTATAACAGATGTTATTTTACCTTTCATATCTTTTGGAGCGTGAATAAAAACCTTTGATCTTAGTAGGTTGTTTATAATAGGTGTACCAAGTGTGAATAAAGAAAATCCGATTAAATAAACTAAGGGAACATTCGCTATTGTCATTAGCATTAACCCACCTATAATAAGACTAAAACTAATTACGAACAAATAGACGTATTTCAATTTAAACAGTTTTAATCTTGATAAAGCTATATTAGCTATAACAGCCCCTACGCCCCCAATAAACCAAAACGATGAAATAGTAATAGAAGATGCGTCTAAATTCTTTTGAAGAATATATATTGATAAACTTGTTAAAACCGGAAAGGTTAATCCATTCAATATTTCAATTATATTTAATCTTTTCAACAATTGATTCCTGTATACTTCTTTAAAAGAGTTAAAAAATGTTATCTTTTTTCCTTGCTACACTGACATAACCTTTGTTTTTTATACTGGAAATTAAAGATAAGGCGAAAATTATAGTAACCAAATTGATTAATAAAGAATATGTATTAAGATAATTATAAATAAGAGGACCTAGAGAAAATCCTGCAGTCTTGCTAACCAAAAACCAAGAATTTCTTCCACTGATTTCTGAAGCTAATGTCTCTTTGGAGCAAAGTGAATTAAACCATAGGTTTTGATTCATATTTGAAATCGTACTTAAACCTTGTGATATCAACATCACCGGAAATATAATCCAGGTGAATTTAAGGAATAATCCCGAAAATAAAAATAAATAGCAAATCCAATTTATAGATAGACACCTTATCATTATTTTTTTGCTCGAGGATACGTCAGCCAAGTAACCTCCTAAAAAGGTTGCAATTATACGAGCTATAGCTGTAGTGAAGAATAATGACGAGGTATATAAAAAAGAACCAGTAATCGAATATGCATATAGTGGCAAACCAGTCCATACAATAGAAGCACCTAAGCTATCAATAGCACCCGCTATCACAATTCTATTTTTAATATTGTTGGATTTAATCACTGGCATGCTCTCGCTTCCATATATCTAATAAACTTAAGTTTTTGAAACTTTTTATTGCAGAATTTAACTGTTCTTTTTCATCAGTGTTTAAATGTTTATGTATTAATTCCCATGATTTTTCGACACATTGAACTGCTGTGTATATTTTTATCCACTTAGACACGAAATGTTGAATTTTGAATACCCTAACATTCCTTTTTTCTTTCAAATATAAATAATCACGTTTTTCAGATTTTTTATCACGTCGATCTTTTACCTCAGTAATCGGGTAGTTAAATTGATCTAAGACACCATTTTCATTTCCAGCGGCCACTTTATATATATTAAATTCATGTCTAGCTAGTTGAAAAATAAAGCTTCCATCTCCATGTTTCTCCGAAAGAAATTTCAAGAAACTTCTTATGTCTTTTTCAAGCCTTTGTCCCCTGTATATATTTTTTTCGCAGAAATCATTCACCAGCAAATCCCAATTTTCTATTTCTTTTTTTGTTTGCGGAAAGACGTGGTTAAATCTAATTGTTCGCTTACTGTAATGTAACTTTCTAAAATAATCAAAATTCACCCAGTCAAATTCATTATGCTCTTTATACTTCTGGAAATATGTTTTATCTATTGCACATCTGAACATTTCATATTGTTTATTTAAAAGAGACAATCTCATCACCCCTTTTTAAATGAAGGGGTAACTCTTAAGTTTGTTACCCCTTCATATTTCCTAATTCATTTCCCAATCATAGCAAGTTTCTTCCAATTCAACTTGAGAAACATTTTGAATTTCCTCCATTATTACCCCTCCTTCATTAATATATTAAATAATCAGATTATTCAATAATATAATAGTCTAATATCCGATATTTGTAAAGTCATTTTGTGGAATTTTTTTGTTACAGCTCATTTTTCCTTAAAAGATATTTTAGTATACTATCAATTCAAGTAATTAAGACATCAACTTTTATGCCCACCTGTCAATCCTACTCTATGTAATGCTGTGCCTTCAGGTGTATAAGAAACAGCTCGTAAGATCGCTTTTTGATCCGTATTTATTTCTTGGCCCATCCATAAACGAATCCAAGTTTTCTTCTCTTCTCATTGTCCTTTTCAATCAGACTTCCTTCGTCAGCACTTAATGGCAGCTTTCGCCTTTCAGATGCATGTGTAAATAGGGAAACACAGAAGGCATCCTATCCTCGTTTATTTGCATCGGCCTAGTCACTACCCTGTCAAGTTTTACGTGTGTTAGCGCATTCCACGGCAGCCTGATCCTTCAAAAAAGGCATCACTAAAGACAACACCTTAATTCAGGAGTGTAGACTGACTGTATTCAGTTTTAAGGGGCTCGCAAAACGCTAACCCCTTGATAATAATCCGATCTAACACTTCAGGGTGAAGTGTGCAGTGATACGACACATGCAGAGGAGGTATGACCCGCCAAAGTTGCCCTTCTCTGCACCTTTAAATGAGTTTTTCTTATAAAACATCCCCCCCTTTAATATTGATTATTTGCTAACGTTTAAATACAATGGAATGACATAGTACTTGCTATAGATTAGGAGAGTGCTGGTGACACTCTTCCTAATCACCCAAACCACGCTATGCACAATATGCTTAAAGCTGGTACAACTACGATCAATCCCCCAAATACAACCTGACAGAACTGCTCGTTATGTAAATCTGTCTTATTCATCGTCTTCTACTTCTACTACAGTTGCTTCTTCACCTATGTAAAACACATTGTTTGTGACAGTTGGAATAACTATTTTACCTCCCCCATATCCAATGATATGAGGGAAATTAACACCCATTTCTCCTGTTTCTACTAACTCTTCAATAGCACCTTTTTGATCCTTCGCAACAAGTTCAACACAAACCGGTATTGTCATAGCTGTGAAGATTTTGAAACGCTTTTTAGGCTTTCCATCGTTGTATGTAAAGGGAATCCACCTTGTGACCACCCTAATAGACCCGATAAAGAGTATTACCTTGGTACAAGCACAGGTGATTATGTATGCAGCATTTTTGCTTATTCAGGACATAAGGATTCCTTTAAATATTTTCAAAAGTATTAGAATACAAGGACAGGGATATTGTTTTTTATTAAAAGTCAAGAAAATGTTTAATATTATTAATAATTAAGTAACCAAATAAAAAGTCACACATTTTATAAACAAAAAGAGAGAATAGATGAACAGGGTGAAAATGCCTGTATTCAACTATCCTTTTTTTGTACAACAAATGACCTCATTTACTACAACAACGCTGTTGTTTGTTCTTCAACTAACGCCCCTTACTTTAAGTACATTTATTCACAAAGTAATCTTTTTTACAGGTCATTTAGTGGCAGCCCCAGGAAAATGCGAATTTACAACGTTAATCAAATTCAAACATAAAAAAGTCGAATTCCCTGTCCTTTAAGGAAAACGACTTTTTTATACGGCTTCTTCAAGTAAATCCCCATTAACCTTTTTTGGGGAAGATTTGTAACCTCTGAGCAGTGAAATTATACCTGTGCTAGCCCGCCATCTACGAACAATTCAATACCCGTCAAGTAACTGCTTTCGTCTGAAGCAAGGAAAGATACAGCGTTAGCTACTTCTTCAGGTGTCCCAACTTTTCCAGCTGGAACAGTATTTCTGGCATTTTCCATCGCTCCTTCAAGTGCATCACCAAAAAGCTCATCGTATGCAGGTGTAAGAATCACTCCTGGACTTACCACATTTACACGGATTTCAGTACCTTTTAGGTCAAGAATCCAGTTGCGAACCAGTGCTCTTAATGCTGCTTTAGATGCTCCATATACACTAAATGCTGGGTTGCCAATTGATCCAGCAGTAGAGCCCGTTACAATAATAGAACCTACTTTGTCCGGGAATAGTGATAGCGCTTTTTGAACAGTAAAAATGGTTCCTTTCACGTTAATGCCGAACGTTCTATCAACCTGCTCTTCAGTAATTTCACCTAATGGAAGGAAGCTGCCGATGCCTGCATTAGCAAAAAGGATGTCCAACTTACCTTTTTCCTGCTTTATCATGTCATATAGTTTGTCTAAGTCTTCAAGCTTAGAAATATCACCTTGAACACAGGTTACGTTCTTGCCAATTTGGTTAACAGCTTTATCAAGTTCGTTTTGTCTACGTCCCGTGATATAAACATATGCACCTTCGTTTACAAATTTTTGTGCTGCAGCAAGACCAATCCCACTTGTTCCACCCGTTACAAGCGCTACTTTACCTTCAAATTCACCCATACTTAACACTCCTTTAGAATTAATATTATTTTATGTCTAGTACCTTTAAGTACTTGAAGAACAACTTACAAGTAATAGTATCCTTCAGTAAGCACATTATCGGAAGTACCTACTTTTTTGTGATATAGTAACTAAAAAGTAATAAATGTGGAATGGAGAGCTTTAGACATGAAAAAATTCAGCTGTGGGTTTGAAGTGACAAAGGAAGTGATTGGCGGAAAATGGAAAGGCCTTGTATTATACTTTTTAATGAATGGACCAAAGAGAACGAGTGAATTAAACCGCATTATCCCAAATATTACTCAGAAAATGCTGATTCAAACACTTAGAGAGCTTGAAGCCAGTGGACTTGTGAGCAGAAAGATGTATAACCAAGTACCGCCGAAGGTTGAATATTCATCCACTGAACTTGGAGAATCTCTTAAACCTATCTTGCAGGAGCTCTGTCAATGGGGAGGCCATTATGCGGAGCAAAAGTATGCAGAAGGTGAATATGAAATTGTACAGCCAGAACAACTAAGTTAGGATTGATGCAGCTGCTGAAGTAAATGCTAAACAACTTCAATACCATCACCTGACAGATAAAGAACAGCCAGAAATAAATGAGATATTCAATTTTGAAAGTGAAGTTATAATAAGAAGTGTCATGGACTATATTCAGGAGAACTTTGATGAAATCAAAAAAGAGCTGTTTCAAATGTTAAAGAGAAGGTTCAGAAACTTAGCAAAAAGATAAATGAAGACATCAGTAATAACATTTAATGCCTATATGGTCTCTTCGCATGCATTTTTTACACAAAAAGACCCGGATTTTAATTCCAGGTCACACTTCGGGTCACAACTTGCTCAAATTCCCTCTTGCATTTGTCAAACTGCTTTATTCAAGATCATAAAATTTCAAACGAAACCTTACACGAAGGAATCGGGGATCGGCAAAACAAAGCCAGATATAACATATATTAAAAAATCTCTTGCATTTCCACACCCGCCATGCTATATTCATATAGCGATGAGCTGAATTGTGTAAGCCGATGCACATGCCCTTGCGGCACACACGAATGTGGCGTGTGGTGTATCGCCTCAATACGCAAAAGACGTTTGCTTCTGCAAACGTCTTTTTTTATTATCCGATTTTCGTTCCGTTCGGTACTGACTGCTCTGGCGTAAGCAGGACAACATCTCCTTTTTCCGGGATGCCGCCAAGAACGAGAACTTCTGACTTAAATCCGGCGATCCGCCGCGGCGGAAAGTTGACAATAGCGGTAACCTGCCTGCCCGTCAGATCACCCGGTTCGTACCGTTTTGTAATCTGGGCGCTTGATTGTTTCATGCCGATCTCTTCGCCGAAATCTATTGTCATCTTAATGGCCGGCACCTTTGCTTCCGGGAATACTTCCGCTTTTACGACCGTTCCTATTCTGAGATCGAGCTTGATAAAATCTTCGATGACTGCCATATCAAAAACTCCTTTTTTACAATCATGATACCAAAAAAAGACGCAGTTTATTTAACTGATTTTCAGGATTATTTATCAGATTGAAAGGTGTTTCGGAAGACGCGCGGCGTTATTCCCTTATGTCTGACAAACCATCTGGTAAAGGAAGACAAATTTTGAAAGCCGACCTCCTGACTGATGTCTGTCAGCCGGCATTTTGTTTCAATAAGCATTTGTTCCGCTTTCTTCATACGGAGCTCAGCAATATAAGCTTGCGGGCTTTTCCCCGTCTGCTTTTTAAACCAGTCGGAATAATACGCCGGATGGTAATGTTCCATTGCGGCAAGCTCTTTAATTGAAAAAGTCTTTGAGAGATTTCGGCGGATATACGCAATTGAATCATTCGTACGGTTTTCTTGTATCTTTTCAGCAATATATTCTGCAAGCAGACTCAATGAATGAGCCGACTGCTGCTTAGTCTCTTCTGTCAGCAGAAACCGAATCGATGTCCAAAAAGAATCAAGCTTATTCAGAACGCCGGGATCAAATGAACCTTTGAAAAAATATGCCGGTATGTCGAGAACGAGACATTCGTTTCGCTCCAAAGAACGGAACCGATGTTCATGCCCGGGCGGAATATACAGCATTTGATCAGGTTTTAATCTGATTTCACGTCTTTCTGTCTCCAAGTCCAGCTGTCCTTCGAGCGGAAAGAGCATTTGGCAGTATGTGTGTGCATGAGAATCAAAAATATGTGAATAGGTGCGCCGCTCACAAATGATATGTTGTAATGAATCCATTTGTCCCTCCTTTTACTGATGCGTTTTTTTATTTAGTTTACATAAAAATATTATAGTTATCTAACCTGTAAACCTCTTAGGAAAGCAACAACTGCAAACTTCCGGCTTTCCTTAATTGATTCGGTTAATTCAAATGCACTCTGTTTTCTCAACACGGCAAATCCGTGAAGAAGGCTCCTCAGTCCTCTCGCAGCATGAATCGCAGTGTCAGACTGTGCATAACCGTTAGCTGTCAGCTGCCTGACAACAAGCTCTACAAGCAGGCTTGACAGATTCTCAATCCGGCCGTCTTTTATCTTTTGAAATGTTGCGTCATATAATCCGGGATTGGCTTCGGCGAAATTGATATAGGCATCGGCAAGAGCGAGCAAAGCCGTTTCACCCGTCAGTCCTTCTGCAGAGGCCGCCATTTTTTCAAATAACATAGTTAAACCGGAGACAGCCAGCTCTGTTTTAATTCCTTGAAGGCCATTGACAAAATTGTAAAGGGAAGGCGGTTTTACGTTTAAGGACTTTGCAACGGCCGCAAGCGTCACTTCGTTCAGCCCTTTTTCGTCAGCGATGCCTGCTGCGGCTCTCAATATCATGTCAAGGCTCAATCCGACTCTCGGTGACATTATGATCGGCCTCCCGGCAGGCTTCGTTCCGCTTCCTCAGCAGCCTCAGCCATCATTTCAACGGGATTGCAGAGAACATTTCCATGTCCGGCGGCCAGACTGCTTGGTTGATGAGCGATAAGCGTTCTTGCTGTTTTTACAGCTTCTTCTTTATTCCACGTAGCAAAAGCCGGAAACGGAAATTTCCATTTCAGCTTCCCTGAAACAGCAAGGCCGCCCCGTACTTGAAAGGCATCTCCGACGATCAGCATATCATTTCTCATATCTTTAAAAGCGAGGCTTCCCGGCGTATGACCGGGAGCGGGAATGACAAGTAAAGATCCGATCTGCTCGCCGCCTTTCAGCAGGCGATCAGGTTCGGTCTGAACATTTTTCGGCACTCCCCCCTTTATCGGCGTTTGTGCTTCATGCTCAAATAATGAAGTGTCACCTTTCAGCAAGAAAGAATCCCGCTCAGAAATACAGACGGAAGCATCCGGAAATTCCGCAGCTAATGAGTCAAGCGAACCGATGTGATCCCCGTGCGCGTGGGTGAGTAATATGTCATTCAGCGGCTTCCCAAGCTGCCGCAATGCTTGTTTGATTCCTTTATGACTGTTAGGCAGTCCGGTGTCAATCAGGGTTACTCCTACTTCTTCTTCGACCAAATAACAATTCACCGGGAAAAGCGCTGGAAAAAAAGTCAGCTGCCAAACCCTTCCGTATTGTAAGATTCTCATCAACATCCCCCTAAAACTAATATCGTTAGTTTTATTATAACTAATACCGTTAGTTTATCAAGAGTTTTCTGTTTAAATCCTGAAAAAGGCTCGGGCGCTTCTCTTATGCAAAAAAAAGAAACGCGCATACTGTGATAAAAGATGCTTTCAGCCTGCGAATAAATCAGACTACTAAAACCAGCCGGATAAGCATACACTACTCAACGGAGGGGGAGTTCCACACCATGCATATCACACTTCAAAGCATCTGCCCTGTCTTAATGATTGCCTTTTTTCTGTATAAAAAGGTGAAACGGTCCGTCGGCTTTCAGCCTTTGAAACCCCGCTGGCTTTATACAAGAATGATTTTGTTTTCATTGCTGGCTGCGGCTCTGGCGTTTTTCAGCATCACACACCCGGCTTTATACGGCCATCTTATATTCGGCACTTTTTGCGGCTGGCTTCTGGTCCTGTTTGCCAAACGGAATATTTCTTTTGAAGAACGCCGCGGAAAAATGTATTTTCGCACTCATCTGTGGATTGAACTTATTCTATTAACGTTTTTCCTATCGAGATTTGTTTATCGCGTTATTGAAATTTACCGGGTCACAGCGGACTTTACCCATCCGGAGGCATACAGCCAAACGGTCGGGGCCGATCCGCTGACCATCAGTATCTTTTATTTCATCGCAGTTTATTACAGCGGCTTCTCTTTTTATGTTTTAAAAACGAGCAGAGACCAAACCAATAACAGTCAGTACGGCTGACATCCCTGTCTAAAAAGCAGGGATGTTTTTTAATCGTGCCGCGTATGGTGAATCATTTGCTGAAGCACATCTAACACATGTTCATCCTCAGGAGAATAATAGATGGATGTTCCTTCTCTGCGTGATTTGACGAGGCGTAGATTTTTAAGAAAACGCAGCTGATGAGAAACGGTAGACTGCAGCAAATTCAGCTTTTCTGCGATATCATTTACCGCGTGTTCACCCTGTGACAGCAAATGGAGAATTCTGATTCTGGTCGGATCAGACAGCGCCTTAAAAGTCTGGGCAACCAAAAATAAAGTTTCCTCATCTAAATCGACAGCGGGGTCATTCGTCTTTCCGGATTCGTGAAATTCAGTCATATACCTCACCCTTCTTTTCTCAAGTAGCCCAATTATACCAAATGTCAATTGATGCAGATACATCCTGCGCCTGACAAAAGAACCGTTATTTTAAATTTATGTTTCAAATACGGGTTTCCGCTTGGTTTCGCGCATCCATCTGTGTCATAATGAAAAAGTCATAATGCTCCTGAAATTGAGGGTGAAACACAGTGGAGAAAAAGAAAAAAGGCTGTTTCGCTGCCGCGGGTCTTATGATGATATGTGTTTTTGTCATGGTTTCCTTCTTCCTCATTCTGTTATTTTCAAATAATGAATGGCTCAAAAGCCTTCCGTTTGATGTCAAACCGATCGTGCTTGAACGGCTGACAGATTACAAACCGCTTGTTGAAGACGAGCTGGATGAAAAAGGACTCACCAAATATACATCGCTTGTACTCGGCATGATATATCAGGAGTCAAAAGGAAGAGGAAATGATCCCATGCAGTCTTCAGAATCTCTGGGTTTAAAGCGAAATGAGATTAAAAACCCTCAAACCAGTATCAAACAGGGAATCAAACAATTCACTCTCATGTACCAAACAGGCAAGAAAAAAGGCGTAGACTTGGATACGATTATACAAAGCTACAACATGGGAGCCGGCTATATTGATTTTGTGGCTGAACATGGAGGATCGCATACTGAGGAACTGGCAAAACAATACTCCGAGCAGCAGGTCAAAAAGAATCCGAAACTTTACACTTGCGGAGGGAACAAAGACAATTTCCGTTATCCCTACTGCTATGGTGATTACACGTACGCAGAAAAAGTAAAAGCAAAAACAAAAACCGTTGAACAATCCTTAAATGTAACAACACTTGAAACGCTTGAAGAGTAAAAGGCGCCCTGATGAGGCGCCTTTTTCCATCAATAGAAAAAAGCCGCGCAGAGCACGGCTTTTTTTTAATAATACGGTGAGATCATTAAGTATACAATGACACCCGTCAGACTGACATACAGCCAGAGCGGCATCGTCCATCTCGCGATTTTTTTGTGGCGCTCCACCTGCATGCTGAATCCTCTGATCAGCGTAAACAGCGCAAGCGGCACGATAACGGCGGAAAGACAGATGTGCGTAATCAAAATAAAGAAATAAATCCCCCGAATGATGCCGTGGCCGCCGAATAAAGTATTCTCAGCTATCGAGTGGTACACGACATAGCAGATCAAAAACAGCAGAGTCGTCGTAAACGCCGCCAAAATAAAGCGTTTATGCGCTTGAATATTTTTTTGCTTAATCATAAAGAGCGCTGCCAGCAAAAAGATAAAAGTAAAGCTGTTAAAAATAGCATTTAACATCGGCAGAATATGAATATTGGCAATGCTGACCTGTCCCGATTTCGGCATAAAAAACAGCACCGCAATTAACCCGTTGATCAAAACGGTCAATGTCAGCACGATACCGGTATAACTTTTAGGTTTGTTTTCTGTCTGATTCATCTTATGACCTCTCTCAATTTTACTGACTATCCAAATGGTATGAGAATTCAGCTTTGATGTCAACGGTTTCGTCCGCTTCGTCAGAAATTAGACAAACTTAAGCCCTAAAAAGACCGGGTGTTTGAGACCCGGCCTTTCGTCATATTATGCTTCCTTCAACAGTTCTTCTATCACTTTATGTTCGTTTTCATTCAACAGATTTTTTGGAATGATCCGATCTATCGGTTTATTCATATGCTGATCGAGAATATCGGCTGTTTCTTTGTCCCCTGCGATTACGAGACGCTCCCATTGGTGTGAAGCGGCCTTTTGATCAAGGTTTGAAGCCAATCGTTTATACAGCCTGTTTTGGTTTTCTTCGACATGGGCTTTGGCGGCGTCTTCGTCCATTGATGCGGAGCTTCCGCTTACATCCTGCGGTTTCCACGATTCATTGATGACGTCGTATTGATAATGCTCCACCCCTTCAATTTTTCCGAGTACGGTTTCTATGATCTTCACTTCATTCTGCTGGGTGAGAATAAAAGCCGTGCTTGGAAATTGTTCACGGAGAAGTTCTAATTGATCAAGGACAGCCGTTTCTTCCCAATAAAATCGTGTTTCGACAGGCACCTGCAATTCAATCGTCTCCCAGACACCGCCTTCCCCCGATGCAAAAAATACGAGGCTTCGCGGCATCTCTTTACCAAGCCCATCGATATATTGATAGACACGTTGCATGATGCGGACGAGAGATTTTTCTTCTTCCGGATCACTTACAGACAGATACTCTTTTAATCTCCGAAAACCGGTTTTCAAGGCGATTTTCCACTCTCCCCCCTGCTGATCCGGATTTCTCATATCCGTATTTACATATAAGGAAAGCATTTTATCAGGAGATTCCGTCATTACGTACTTCAATTTGCCGATGAGTGAGTCAATTGCCATTATAGATTCCTCCTTTTTCCGCTGCTCACTGTTCCTTTCCCTATCCCCACCGCCTTAAAAACGTCAATCCACATATAAACGGCAGACTTTTCTAAAAAAGTTTTTGCAAAACCCATTTACAAACCAAGACATCATTTACTACAATGGATACTTGTGTTTGACTAAGACTTTTACGCTGTGAAAGGAGTATGATTTTGTTTACTGCAGAAGAAAGAGATCAGAAAGAGCTGGAAAAAGAGCTTCATAAACTTGAATTTCAGATTTTCAGAATGCGGGAAAATCTGATAGATGTATCAAAAGACGCGCGAGTGCTTGGTATTGATCAATCGAACAATGACGATTGGATCATTGTTTCCTCGATTGATGATGGCCAAACATGTAAGATTATGCTGACTGATTGTGAATCAGCCTACCGGGGAAGAGGCTGTTTTTCACTGATCGCTTCTTATTATGACAATGCCATTCATATCGGGGATATTAAAGGCCCGCCGAACCACGGCTACGGCTCGATCTGCATGAAATTTTTAAAACATATCGCCAGAGAGCAGAATATCCCGAAAGTGACGGGCGACATCGCTAAGCGTGATTGGGATCATGTCGACCGGCTCGTTCATTTTTATGAAAAGCATCAATTTGATGTCTGGATTGACAATGATACGCAATCAGGCGGCATTAAATGGGTCGACCTGTAAAAAATGATAGATAAACCCTCGTTAATATGGTGTAATAGATTAAACCATTTAAGGAGGGTTTTTTTTGTATCCGGAAAAATTGAAAAAAGGCGACGGCATCCGTATTGTGTCTCCGGCCACAAGCATGTCCGCTATGTCAGATGAAAATATAAATGCCGCGAAGACAAAATTGGAGGAGCTGGGCTTTTGTGTCTCTTTTTCAGAGAATGCGAAAGAAATAAATGAATTTCATTCATCATCGATTGAATCGCGTGTACGGGATCTGCACGAAGCTTTCGCTGATCCTGACATCAAAGCGATTTTGACGACACTCGGCGGCTTCCAATCAAATCAGCTGCTCCGCTACCTTGATTATGAAAACATCAAGCGGCATCCGAAAATCCTTTGCGGCTATTCAGATATTACCGCTCTCGGCCATGCCATATATCAAAAAACCGGCCTTATTACATATTCCGGTCCCCATTTTTCTTCATTTGCCATGAAAAAAGGGCTGGACTATACGATTGACTCTTTCTTGGCCTGCTGTGCTTCTGACAACCCGTATGAGGTAAAACCTTCATCCGAGTGGAGTGATGATAAATGGTATTTGAACCAGGAGGACAGACGTTTTTATCGGAATCCGGGACCGATCGTTATTCAGCCCGGATATGCGGAAGGAACACTGATCGGAGGAAATCTATGCACGCTGAATCTTCTGCAGGGCACCGAATACTTTCCGGAGATGGAACAAGTGATTCTGTTTATAGAAGATGATCATATGTCGGACATTCATATGTTTGACCGGGATTTGCAGTCACTCATCCATCTTCCCGCTTTTTCAGCCGTGAAGGGAATTGTCATCGGACGTTTCCAGCATGCTTCAAATGTGTCTGAGGAGGCTCTGCGTGCCGTCATCCGTACAAAAGAAGAACTGTCATCCATGCCTGTTATCGCAAATGCTGATTTCGGCCATACCTCCCCTTTGATGACATTCCCGATCGGAGGAGCATGCAGGATAGAAGCCGGCTCAGAAGGCGGACGGATATGGATCGATCGGCATTAATACATAAAGACGGGAAAACCGCCCCGTCTTTTTATTTTGACGCCTTATGCCGCGGCGTGCGAGGAGCGATCATAATTCGTCCGCCAGCCGCTGCCGTCACCCATACGGAAGCTCCTTCATAAAAACGGCTGATCTCTTCATTATATACGGCGTGTGTCAGTTCACGTTTATCATGCGTTCCGTCTTGGTTTTTTACGTTTAAAATAAGTACAAGCTCGTGCCTGCCATTCTTCATCACGCCAGTACGTCTCACCTTTTCAATAACGGCTGGCCTTCCTCTCCCTCTGTCAAGCGCCTGAAACAGCCTGACAGCAGGCATAGACAGTCCGATAACGAGCACAATGGCGAAAGCGGTGCATATACCTGCTTGAAACACCGGTGATTCCGTGGAGGCATTCCATAAACATATACATTCCGGCTCCATCAGATTCATCCCTTCCGATTCTTTTTTCACATCCATTCCTTATTATATTAGAGAAACGCTTTTTCTTTTTCCGCATATAACGATTATATACAGTCAAAAAAGGGAAGAAAAAAAGAACACAAAGCATTTCGCCTTGTGTTCTTCATCTCTATATGAAACTAGTCTAATACTTTAACATTTACTGTTCTGACGCCCCAGTTGTTAGCGTCACTTTTCTTTGCAACAAATACGTCAATTTTATTTCCTTTAATTGCGCCGCCTGTATCTGCTGCTGTTGCCACTCCGTAACCTTCAACATAAACCTTAGAGCCAAGCGGAATGACACTAGGGTCTACCGCGATGACTTTTGCATCAGGGTTTTTGTTTAAGTCAACACCGGTTGCCGTTACACCGGAAATGCCGCCGTCGTTAGCAGAGTAAGCAGTTGCAGTCATTGTCAGCTGCTTTTTAGGCTCTTGTTGGTTTGTATTTGATTGAACAGGCTGCTGTTTTGCTTCGACAGCCTTCGCTTCTTGTTTAGGTTGTTGTTGTTCTTGAACAGGTTCTTGTTTAGGCTGCTCGTTTTTGACAGCTTCTTGTTTCGGCTGTTCTGTCTCAGCAGCTGGTTTTTGTTCAGTTTGCGGCTGGCTGGCTTCTTGAGCCGGCTGTGCAGCCTGAGCCTGACCTTTCACATTTAACGTTGTGCCTGCGTAAATTATATCTGATTGCAAGTTATTCAAGCTTTTCAGATTGCCGACTGATGTTCCGAATTTCTGAGCAATTTTCCAGAGGCTGTCGCCCTGCTTCACTGTGTACTGCCCAGATGTGGTTGTTTCTACTGAAGAAATAGTCAGTTTCTCTCCTTCAATGATTAAATCAGAAGATAACTGATTCCATTCTTTTAAGTCCTTTAGGTTCACTCCGTTTTTTTGCGAGATCCCCCAGAGCGTGTCACCCTTTTGCACCGTGATTTCTTTAGCAGAAGCGTGAGCTCCAAATGCAGTTGTTGAAATTGCTGCAACTGCGACAAAGGACATAATCGTCTTCTTCATAAGTAAATCCTCCCTTGTTAGCTTTTTATTGGCGGCTAACAGGTGATATCGTAACATATGAAAATGTCAGTTCAATAACAAAACGATTTGAATTAGATTACAGTTCCTTTACATGAAACATTTCTCTCGCTTGGTAAGTCTTGCTGAAACCTTGATACAGCAAGGGTTTTCAGGCTTCTGATTTTTCCGGCGCCAATGAAAAACACAATGTGCAAATTTCTAAAAAAACTTTTTTTCACTCTGTTTCTCTTACATAATTTCGGATTTCTTCTAAAAAAACCGCTCCGTATTTCAATCTTTTTTGTTCCCCGACCCCTTTTACGGAAAGAAGATCCTGATCTGTTTTCGGAAGTTTCGCCGACATTTCTTTTAACGTCTGATCTGAGAACACGACAAATGGAGGCACACCCTGTTCAGCTGCAATCTCTTTGCGGAGACGCCGGAGAAGCTCAAATAATTCATCATTTTCGGTAACGGCGGCGGCCTGTAAGGCTTCTTTTCTCGCGACTGCGCTTTTTCCAAGCAGAACGTCCCTGCCTTTTTGGGTGACCATAAGCGTGGGAAATGTGCCGTCCGCCATTCTGATATATTCATCTGAAATAAGAAATTCGATAAAATCACTGATTTCCGCTGCGGATTGATGCTTCATAATGCCGTAAGTGGACAGGCTGCTGAAGCCGTTTTCCAGCACTTTTTTATTTTTTGACCCGCTAAGCACCTGCGCCACCATCGTTTTTCCGAAGCGCTCATTCATTCTGATGATGCATGACAATACCATCTGCGCTTCTTTTGTGACGTCATGGGCGGTCCTTGTATCAGTGCAATTGCCGCACGCTTCGCAAGCTTCCGCCTCATTCTCGCCGAAATACTTCAGAATAAACCGCTGCAGGCAATCTTCCGTATGACAGTAATCCACCATCTGTCTCAGTTTTTTGAGATCCTGCTTTTGTTTTTCTTCTCCGGCGGCCGATTGGTCTATTAAAAAACGCTGCACCATAATATCCTGCGGCGAAAATAAGAGCACACACTCGCTGTTAAGACCGTCGCGCCCGGCCCGTCCGGCTTCCTGGTAATAGCTCTCCATATCTTTCGGAATCTGCGCGTGTAAAACAAACCTGATGTTGCTCTTATCGATTCCCATTCCGAAAGCGGACGTAGCTACCATCACTTGTATCTGATCGTTAAGAAAACGCTCCTGCTGGTCTTTTCTGTCATCATCCGCCAATCCGCCGTGATAACGGCCGGCATTGATGCCGCTGCGTTTTAATTTCTCATATAAACGGTCGGTTTCTTTTCTTGTCGCTGTATATATAATGCCGGCTTCGTGTTTATTTTTTTCGAGGTACCGCTCGATAAACCGGTCTTTGTTTTCGCCCTTTACTACTTTAAACGTTAAATTCTCTCTGGCAAAACCGGTATATACAGTTTGTTCTTTCTTAATATGAAGCTGCTTGCAGATGTCATCATGAACCTCAGGCGTAGCCGTCGCCGTTAAGGCGATGATGACGGGCGGTTCTTTTAATTCATTAAAAAGGATTTCGATATTCCGGTAACTCGGCCTGAAATCATGTCCCCATTGCGATATACAGTGAGCTTCGTCAATGGCGACAAGAGGAACCGTAATATTCTGCAGGATGTGAATGAATTCAGAAGAAGTCAAACGCTCCGGTGTGATGTAAAAGAGCCGGTAAGCCCCTTGTTTCAAACCGGTCAGGCGCTCATGAATGTCACGGCTTGTCTGGGTGCTGTTAATATAAGCTGCCGCGATACCCGCTTCTTCAAGCGCGTCGACTTGATCTTTCATTAAGGAAATAAGAGGGGAAATAACGATTGTGGTTCCTTCAAACAGCAGTGCGGGAATCTGATAGCAGATTGATTTTCCGCCCCCCGTCGGCATAATGCAGACCGTGTTTTTTCTCTCCTCTGCAACTGATTGTATCGCCTGCTTTTGGCCCGCGCGAAGACTGTCGTAGCCAAAATAATGCGCCAGAAGGGATTGGGCTTTATCCAGCATATGTTGTAAAACCTCACTTTGTCTTTGATTCTTTCATTTTATCATACTGATAAAGTACGCTGCTCAAGGGCAATTCAAAATAAAAAGCCATCTCCGCAAGGGAAATGGCTTTCGCTACGTATGCCGTACGCAAGTAAGAAAGTTTTAAACCACCACTCCTCAAAGTGGGTGTTTGCAGAAGCGTTCCTGTCGTCCTCTGCAATGGAGGCATGACATTCCGGCTTCGATATAAAACTCCCTATTACAGCTTAAAGGTTAAAACTTAATTAACAATACGAACAATGTAGCTTCTCTTATATCCTACACCATCAGTCGTATTTTGGCAAGAGGGTTAATTCTTTTACAGAAAACCTTTTTTCTTTGTAAAAAATGCTTTATTCTACATAAAAATTGTTTTTTCGACAAAATATCAATATATCAATATAAGATCAGATCGAAAGCTGCCGCCAGTTTCTTCTATAATAGAAAAAACTCTCACACCCTGTAGGGGCGCAAGAGTTATGGCAATTAGAATTTTGCAGCCAGATCTTTCGCTTCTTGCAGTCCTTTTTCAATGATCGCTTGAGCGTTATCCGGTGCAGCATTATGACCTTCAACGACAACAGTGTGAAGATCTTGGACACCCCAGAAACCGAGAACGGTTTTCATGAAGTTTAATGACATTTCAAGAGATGCCATCGGTCCTTCAGAATATACGCCGCCGCGTGCGTTTAAGAGCGCTACTTTTTTATCTCCCATCAGACCTTTAGGGCCTTCAGGCGTGTATGTGAAAGTAACCCCTGCGCGAGACAGGTAATCAACATAAGTATGAAGCACAGCAGGCACTGTGAAGTTCCAAAGCGGGAATGCAAACACGACTTTGTCAGCTTTGACAAATTGATTTAAGTAAATGTCAGCAGTTGACGCTTGTTTTTTCTCTTCGTCTGTCATTTCAATTCCTTTTGAAGCTTTGAATGTTCCGTTAATCATATCTCTTCCGAGGTAAGGAAGGTTTTCTTTATGAAGATCAAGTTCGATCACTTCATCATTCGGATTGTTTTCTTTATAAGCAGCCAGAAACGCTTCGTATAATTTTACGGATACGCCTTCTTCAGCCGTACGGTCGCTTGATTTTACAAATAATACTTGAGACATTCTAAATTCCTCCCGGTAATCTTTTAATATTTACTTACAAATAGTATGTTACTTTCTTTTTTATATAAAGTCAATGATTTTATTTCGATTCTGAGATTTTTTATGGAATAAAAAAACAGGTACATATGAATGTACCTGCTGCTATTATTGTGAATCCTGTTCACGATCCAGGATTTCGTAAGTTTGTGAGCTTTTTTGATCAACGGTTTCTTTATTTGAGAGGTCTTTCACCTGCTCGTGAAATTCCCTTTCATATGACGGAGCGTCTGTTTTCACATCCCCTTCTGTTTCTCGCTGCGCTTCGACGGTCATTCTGGCGTACGGTACGGCTTCAAGTCTTTCATAAGGAATTTCTTTTCCCGTTTTCTCGCAAATCCCGTATGTTCCTTTATCCATTCGTTCAAGCGCGGCGTTCACCTCATCTAAAAGATTCTGATCGACACCGTCCAGCGTCTGATTCGTGACCCTGTCCAAATAAATGCTTCCGTGATCAGCTAAGTGATTATCTACTCCGTTCGACAGTTCTCCTGTGTCTTCGCTCATTGAATGATTTTCTTTGGATTCTCCCTGAAGACTTTCCTTTAAATCGATTAATTTATGATAAAGGCTGTCCTGCTGTTCTTTTGATAATGACATATTCATCATCTCCTTTTTCGTCTGTATTCTTCGCTGCATCTGTTAATACATACCCTCGAAAAAGGAGGATGAAACAATGGGGGTCAATGCTTTCTCCCCCTGATGGTGACATTGGGTGTCTGCTGCTTTGTCTGTCTTTTTTCTTTCGCAGCATCATTTTGCGGGTTGTCCCGACTTTCTTCAGCGCAGGCTTGTTTGAGCCTGTGCGCCGGTGTATGGTAAGTGGCGCCGATATTCAGCATACCGCTCAGCTCTTCTATACTCAGCTGTTCAAAATCAATATTGTATTCAACCTTGTCCACTTTGACGTGCTCAATATGGACATATGTTTTTTCCCCTTCAACCGTTTGCGGCTCAAAATGACACTTATCCTGAAGCTCATCAAGCTGTTGTTCCACTTTCTTAAGCCGGTCTAATTCTTCTTCACACACTTTTTTGAAAATCTCTTTCATTATTTTTTTCAAAGAAAATCACTTCTTTCCCCGTCACTCTTGGAAAGTTCTATGCGTCCCGTATTGCGAATATATAAACATGATATACAAAAAGGAGGCGAATCATGATGTTTTTTCCGTCCGTTATCAACTTTGAGTATATAAAAATGAACGGAATCAGCGGCGGAGCGGCTTTTAACACCGGCTCTTCCGTTATGGTGAGAAACACAGCAGCCAATAAAAGAAATGAAGGGTACGGTGAACAAAACGGTGATTGCACCGTTGTCGCCATCCCTATCATGAGTATCGATGATTCAGATCTGATAGATGGCACAGCGAACAAGATCAGCCTTCGATAATGATCTGGCTTGCATCCCCCAGATGTTTAGCAATCGATATATATAAAATCCCGTCTTTGAATACCGCCTGCATTCCCTTCGTACCTTGAGCGGAATGCGGAAGATCGAGTTTTTTTTCAAAATCGCCGTATTTTCCGGTCTTCTGTTTAAAATCCTGTTCATTGAAAAAGGATTTTCTCGTGCCTTTTACGACAATATATTCTCCGTAGGACAACAGCTGAACATCTTGTTTCCGGTAGCCGGGCAGATACAGCAAAAATTGGAGCTCATCATGGGTTTCCACAATATCTATAAGAGGAAAAGCATCCTCATTTCTTCTCATTTGCCCATCTCCCTGTTGAAAGGGAAAATGAGAATGGCCGTTTTGAAATGATTTCAGTTGTTCATCATCAAAAACGTTTTTCCAAAAGTCGCCGCCGGACATGTTTTGCGCCATTTCCATCCATTGCTTCATCTTATCGAAATCCATTTTTATCGCCCCCTGTCTAAGCATACGGTCATAACAGCCGGCATACACCTGTATTAAAGGAGGTTTGCCTGTGGTTCAACCAACTCCATATATCAATATTAATATTTTCATGTTGAAAATTAATTCCTTTGAAAATGCTTCAGCGGTGAATGTCGGACAAAATTTACTGGCGGAATGGCAGAATTCTGATAAAAAGAATCAGGGATACGGACAGAACTTCGGAGATGCAAGCGGCTTCATCGGCACGAACGGCAAAGTGGATGACCGGGATCAAATTGATTCTCCATCAACCTTTGAGTCTGCATGCGACAAAATCCCTGCCGGAAAAGGAGGCCCATTATGATGTTTTCGCCGGTTTTGGTAAATGTAGGAGGCTTTAAAGTAAATGCGGTCGACCGCGGTTCTTCCATTACGATCGGCCCGTATCAGCAAATCGATTATTTTTTATCCAATAAGATCAACTACGGATTCGGTGAAGAAAATGGTGATTTGGCGCCGATTTATATCCCCATCAGTTCTATCGCTGACCCGGATCTCATTGATTCGAACTCCGGAAAAACAAGCATTATATAATAAAAAGGCCATCCGCATGCATTCGGATGGCTTTTATGTGATATTTAACTGCATAAGTATTTTGTTAAGATGGCTTGAACCTCAGTCAAGTCCGTTTCTTTTGCAAATTCCAATTCGAAAGTTTTTCCCCTTGTCATTAATACAAGCCCGGTATCGGGATCAAACATCCCCGCTTCTTGAATGGCGAAGCTTTCAATTGTTTTATATGGAAGAAATACGCGCACTTTCTTTTTGGAGAACATTTTATTATCAAAGAAAATCACTCGTTTATTCGTAAAGCATATTTGGTCAACCCGCAGTTTATAAATCGTTTCGATCCGTTCTCCCTCAACGAGCAAAGCCTCCAGCTTTTTTGTGTCGGTTGATCTGCTGACAGAAAAAATTCCCAATGAAGAACCCCACTTTCTGCTTCTATACTATTGTTTTATTACAATCATAAAAAATAAGTTCTTTATCCCTATATAAGAATACGACATAGACGGCATTTAAACCATTACGAACAGATTACATTTTTAGAACGTTCATCAAAAAAGCCCTTCGCGAAAGGTGCCGCTGTTATGAAGTAATACGGTTCAGCGGAAGAAAAGGTTTCAAGAAAACGGTATTTTTTTCGAAAAGTCAGTTTTTTATTTTCGCCATAAAAAACCGCGGCTTCTCCAATGCCGCGGTTTCAACAAAACATCAACGATCCGTATCTTCAATTGTTCCTTCTTTATAGGTATCTGAAATTTGTTCCATCGTCGTGTCGGTGCCTTCTTCAGGTTGCACTTGCTGAAGCTGATCTGATGTTTTATTTTGTTTGTCTTGCTCTGTTTTTTTCATTTTGCAGCCACCCTTTATATGTAGTCTTTTTTAGTATGGCTCAGGCAAAATAAATTCATTCAGCTTTAAACTTCTTCAAAATACGCTTTGTAGAAGCCTCCGACTTTGTTTGTATTGTCTGCAACAAAAATGAATTCTTCTGTTTCATTTTTGACTTCATACTCTTTACCCGGCGTCAGCACATTTTTGACAATGTATTTTTTCGCATCTGTATGTACGCATTTGACCTTTTTGACGCTTTCTTTTGTCTGCCAATTATTATGAATCATTTATAAAACTCCTTTTCTTAATCGATAAGCTTATTGTAGCCGTTTTTTCTTGTGAATTGCAATAACGGTTATCGATTGATTTTACCGGGGGTGTTATTATAGAATGACTGTATGCGCTTACTTTGCGCGGACATCAAGATGCTCAAAACAGACCATAAAAAATTTCGGGAGGTTTGTTACGAATGAGTTCTTTAACGATGCAGATCACAAAAAGGCTGGAAACATTTTTACAGGGTACGAAGAAACTTTATATTGACGGAAAATTTGTTCCGAGCGCTTCAGGATCAACATTTGTCACACCGAATCCGGCAACCGGAGAAACGCTGATGACGCTTTACGAGGCACAGTCAGAAGACATTGACAGTGCAGTGAAAGCGGCACGCAAAGCCTTTGATCACGGCGAATGGCGCACTATGCCGGCCGCTTCCAGAAGCAGGCTGATGTATAAGCTTGCCGATTTAATGGAAGAGCACAAAACGGAACTCGCGCAGCTTGAAACACTTGATAACGGAAAACCGATTAATGAAACGACGAATGGGGATATCCCGCTCGCAATTGAGCATATGCGTTATTATGCCGGGTGGTCTACAAAGATAACCGGACAAACGATTCCGGTCGCCGGCTCATATTTTAATTACACCCGCCATGAGCCTGTCGGCGTCGTGGGGCAGATCATCCCTTGGAACTTTCCGCTCCTTATGGCGATGTGGAAAATGGGCGCCGCCCTTGCCACAGGCTGCACAATCGTTTTGAAACCGGCGGAGCAGACACCGCTGACCGCCCTCTATTTAGCGGAATTAATAGATCAGGCGGGCTTCCCTGACGGCGTCATCAATATTGTCCCAGGGTTCGGCGAGACGGCCGGGGAAGCGCTGACCAACCATGACGATGTCGATAAACTCGCTTTTACCGGTTCTACAGAAATCGGCAAAAAAATCATGGAAAAAGCCGCAAAAAAAATTAAACGCGTGACACTGGAGCTTGGCGGAAAGTCACCTAACATCATTTTGCCTGATGCCAATTTGAAGAAAGCCATTCCCGGCGCTTTAAACGGGGTCATGTTTAATCAGGGACAGGTATGCTGCGCAGGCTCCCGTGTCTTCATTCACAAAGACAAATATGATGAGGTCGTAAGCGAAATGGTTTCATATGCGAAATCGCTTCAGCAAGGCGCCGGCCTTCACCAAGATACACAAATCGGCCCGCTCGTCAGCCAGGAACAGCATGAGCGCGTGCTTTCATATATTGAAAAAGGAAAAGCGGAAGGAGCCAAAGCTGTCGCGGGCGGCAGCTGCCCGTTTGAAGAAGGGTATTTTGTCTCCCCGACTGTATTTGCGGATGTGGATGACAGCATGACCATCGCAAAAGAAGAAATTTTCGGCCCGGTCTTAGCCGCCATTCCGTATGATACGGTTGATGAAGTCATTGAGCGGGCGAACCGCTCGGAATACGGTCTTGCAGCCGGACTTTGGACTGAAAATGTGAAAAACGCTCATTACATTGCTGACCGTCTCCAAGCCGGCACCGTTTGGGTCAACTGCTACAATGTTTTCGATGCGGCATCTCCTTTCGGCGGCTATAAGCAATCCGGCCTCGGGCGGGAAATGGGCTCTTACGCGCTGAATAATTATACAGAAGTGAAAAGCGTCTGGATCAACCTGGAAGATTAAATCAAACAAGAAACTGCTGCCTGTCAGCAGTTTCTTTCTTTTGTCATGCCGCCTTTTACATATGAATATATATGCTTCTGAAGGAGTTGAGCGAGTGTGAGCACAATTCATGAAAACGTCAGAAGCTGCCAAAAGAAAACCATCTCCCTATTAAGAGAAACGCAAAATCCGGACGGCTCATGGTCATTTTGTTTTGAAGGTCCGATTTTGACAAACGCCTTTCTGATCCTCCTTCTCACTTCTCTTGGAGACAATGATAAAGAACTGATCGCTGAGCTTGCAGAAGGCATTCGCGCTAAACAGCGCCCGGACGGAACTTTTGCCAACTATCCTGATGACCGGAAAGGAAATGTGACCGCTACTGTACAGGGCTATGCCGGCTTGCTGGCTTCCGGTTTATATAGCCGTTCTGAGGCGCATATGATTCAGGCCGAACGCTTTATCATCTCAAATGGCGGCTTGCGCAACGTACACTTCATGACAAAGTGGATGCTTGCGGCAAACGGCCTTTACCCATGGCCCGCGCTGCATCTGCCATTATCTTTCTTAGTCATTCCCCCATCCTTCCCGCTGCATTTTTACCAGTTCAGTACATACGCTCGTATTCATTTCGTACCGATGGCCGTGACGCTTAACAAAAGATTTTCGCTGAAAAATCCCAATGTTCCGTCTCTCGCGCATTTAGATCGGCATATGACTAAAAATCCGTTTACATGGCTTCGTTCCGATCATGATGAGAACAGAGACCTCTCTTCTCTTTTCGCCCACTGGAAGCGGCTTTTGCAGATTCCTGCCGCTTTTCACCAGCTCAGTCTGCGTACGGCCAAAACGTATATGCTTGACCGGATTGAAGGAGACGGCACATTATACAGCTATGCGAGTGCCACTATTTTTATGGTGTACGGCCTGCTCGCTCTCGGTGTATCGCGCCACTCCCCCGTTATCAGAAAAGCGCTTGCCGGCACGAAAGCTTTGCTCACGTCTTGCAGCGATATACCGTACCTGGAAAATTCAACGTCGACCGTTTGGGATACGGCGCTTCTCAGCTATGCGCTTATGAAAAGCGGCATCTCAGATAACGATCAAATGATAACCGGAGCCGCCCGGTTTCTGCGTGAACGGCAGCAGACGAAAGTCGCTGATTGGGCCGTTCACAACCCGCATGCTGAACCGGGAGGATGGGGTTTTTCAAACATTAATACAAATAATCCTGATTGTGATGACACAGCCGCAGTGCTCAAAGCCATTCCGCGAAAACGTTATCCCGCCTCATGGGAACGCGGACTGAGCTGGCTTTTGTCCATGCAAAACAGTGACGGCGGCTTCTCTGCTTTTGAGAAAAATGTCAATCATCCGCTGGTCCGCCTGCTGCCGCTGGAATCGGCTGAGGAAGCTGCCATCGATCCTTCAACAAGCGACTTAACCGGACGGGTGCTGCACTGTTTAGGAGAAGCGGGGCTTTCTCCTGATCACCCTCAGATTGAAAAGGCCGTCCAATGGCTGATCCGCCATCAAGAAGAGGACGGATCGTGGTACGGCAGATGGGGTGTCTGCTATATTTACGGCACATGGGCAGCGCTGACAGGGATGAAAGCTTGCGGCGTAAGCCAAAACCACCCGGCCGTGAAAAAAGCGATCCGCTGGCTGAAGTCCATTCAAAACGAGGACGGAAGCTGGGGAGAATCCTGTAAAAGCGCAGAAGTCAAAACCTATGTTCCGCTTTCTTACGGGACGCTTGTACAGACGGCTTGGGCGGCCGAAGCTTTGCTGCAATACGAAAAACCTCATCATCAAGCCGTCACAAAAGGCATATCTTTTCTTATTGAAAACCGGCATTACGAAGGAGACGCTTTCAGCTATCCGACCGGAATCGGCCTGCCGAAACAGTTTTACATCAGGTATCACAGCTACCCGTATGTGTTTTCTTTGCTTGCGCTCAGCACTTTTATGAAAGTGAGTGAAAAGGAGGAAGAAAAATGAAACGGCACGCTTATCAAACCGAAATGCTGAATTGGTGTGAAACCTTGAAGGAACAAGTCATACAGCAAGGTCGGTTCGATCGCTTCGCGGCACAAATCGACCGGATTTTTCACACCCTTCAGGATGATGGATTAACGGAGGCGGAATGGTACGAACAGGCATCAGCACTTTACCGGGACATTACCGAACCGGAAGAGCCGGATGAGCGCAGAGCCTATGTGCCGATCGGCAAGCATGTCCTCCCTAAACTGCCATACAGTTATTCCGCACTGGAACCGTATATTTCAAGAGAGATTATGAAACTCCACCATACTAAACACCATCAGAGCTATGTTGACGGTCTGAATAAAGCAGAACTGGAGCTCAAAAAAGCGAGACAAACGAAACAGTACGACTTAGTGGCGCATTGGGAGCGGCAATTGGCGTTTCACGGTGCCGGCCATTATTTGCACAGTATTTTTTGGTTTTCCATGAATCCAAACGGAAAAAGACGGCCGACGGGTGCGCTCTTTCAAATGATTGATGTGTCATTCGGAAGCTATTCCGCTTTTAAAGAGCAATTTTCTCAAGCAGCAAAAAAAGTCGAAGGAGTCGGCTGGGCTATCCTTGTCTGGGCGCCGCGCTCCGGACGGCTGGAGATTTTGGCCGCTGAGAAGCATCAGCTCTACAGCCAATGGGACGTCATTCCTTTGCTTCCGCTGGATGTATGGGAACACGCCTATTATTTACAATATAAAAATGACCGCGCGGCTTACGTGGATCAATGGTGGAATGTCGTTGATTGGCGGGAGGCGGAGAAACGGTTCGAGCAAGCGCGCCGCGTGATGTGGCCGCTTTATTAAAAAAGGCCCCCGTCTTGAACGGGGGCCTGCTTCTTTTGGTCTAAAAAATACCAAGCACGTGCAGAAAAACGATAATAATGGCTACAGGAGCCACATAACGGATTAATAGGAGCCAGACTGCAAACCATTTTCGTTTTATACCGGAACCGCTTTTCAGTTCGTCAAACAGCATCTGTTTCGGAATTTTCAGCGGTACGAACACGGCAATTAAAAGCGCGCCCAACGGCATTAAGACATTGCTGACCAGAAAATCCGCAGCGTCAAAAATACTGCGGTGAAAAATAGAAACATCACTCAAAATGCCGTACGACAGCGCCGAAGGGACCCCGACAATAAATATAGCAAGTCCCCCGATCCATGCATACCGCTTCCGTTTTGCCGAATCGCCTTTTGACAAAACAGCAACTAAAATTTCAAGCATTGAAAAAGCCGATGTCAGCGTCGCAAATAAAAACAGCAGCAAAAAGGCGAGTAAAAACACGATGCCCAACGGCATTTGGTTAAAGACGGTCGGCAGCACGTTAAATAAAAGCTGCGGACCTTGATCCGGCTTGAGACCGAATGCAAATACCGCCGGAAAAATCGCCACTCCCGCCATCACGGCAACAAGGACATTTAATACCGTCACCGATACGGCGGATTGAACAATATTTTCTTCTTTTTCTAAATATGCGCTGTATGTAACCATTACGGACACTCCGACGCTTAACGAGAAAAATGATTGACCCATCGCATATAAAATGGTATTGGCATCCATCGCGCCAAAATCAGGCATGAAGAAGAATTTTAATCCCTTCGCTGCATCATGCAGCGTAACGGAGCGGATCATTAAAAGAATAAACAGAATAAACAGAGCCGGCATCAGCACCTGGCTTACCTTTTCGATGCCGCTGCTCACCCCTTTTGCCACAACTAAAATCGTCAGCACGATAAACAGCAGCTGACCGAAAACCGCTGCATAAGGGTTTGAAATGGTATCGATAAATAACGTATCAAATCCCGAAGAAAGCGTTAAACCGCCTGTAAAGCCTTTTATAATGTAGATTAATATCCATCCCCCCACTACGCTGTAGAAGGATAATAGAATAAAACACGTTATGATTCCGAGATATCCGATCCAGTGCCACTTTTTCCCCGGCGCCAGCGCCTTATAGGATTCAACGGCGTTTTTTTGTGTTTTTCTGCCGATAATAAATTCAGCAAGCAAAAGCGGCAGTCCGATTAAAACAGTAAATAAAATAAAAACAAGCAGAAAAGCGCCGCCTCCGCTGGTTCCCGCTACGTAAGGGAACTTCCATATTGCGCCGAGCCCGATTGCAGAGCCGGCCGTAGCTAAAATAAATCCCAGCTTAGATGACCATTGATTAGCTTCTTTCACTTCAGCACTCCCAATTCATTTCAGTATAAAAAACAATTGTAAGAATATATGTCTGAATAGTCAAGAAGATATTAGTTTACATAATAATTTTATCGAAAACTTATATTTAATATTGAATTATTCAGAATATTATTTATAATGGAGTACAGAAAAGTCAGTCATATTTTCTGACTGATTGATTGGATGTAAAAGGAGCTGTGTTTATGGAATGGCTGAAAAAAATAAGCGGGTTTGCGGGCCAAACCTTTGGCTTGTGGGTTATCGTCTTTGCCGGTTTGGGATTCGCCTGCCCTGATTTGTTTTCTTGGATCAGTTCTTATATGACGATTTTCCTTGGTATTATTATGTTTGGGATGGGGCTTACTCTTCAAGCAGACGATTTTAAAGAATTAATCAGAAAGCCTTGGCATGTCGTGATCGGAGTCGCTGCCCAGTTTACGATTATGCCGCTTGCGGCTTTCTGTTTATCAGTCGGGCTCCGCCTCCCCGCAGAAATCGCCGCGGGCGTCATTCTGGTCGGATGCTGTCCGGGCGGTACGGCATCAAATGTCATGACGTTTTTGGCGAAAGGCAATACGGCGCTTTCTGTTGCGGTCACCACGATCTCAACATTGCTTGCTCCTATTGTAACGCCGGCACTTATTATGCTGTTTGCGAAAGAGTGGCTTCCCGTTTCTTTCGGTTCACTGTTTGTTTCCATTATGCAAGCCGTGCTTTTGCCGATCGTCCTCGGGGTGATTGTGAAGCTGTTCTTCAAAAAACAGGTCGGACAAGCCGTGCACGCACTTCCTCTCGTATCGGTAATCGGCATCGTAGCGATTGTATCCTCTGTCGTCAGCGTAAATCGTGAGCATCTGCTTCAATCCGGACTGCTGATTGTGTCTGTCGTCATCTTACATAACGGAATCGGATATTTGTTAGGATTCCTGACTGCAAAGCTGTTCAGAATGGATTATGCTTCACAAAAAGCGATTGCGATAGAAGTCGGAATGCAAAACTCCGGACTGGGCGCAGCGCTTGCGACAGCGCATTTCTCCCCTTTGTCAGCCGTGCCGAGCGCAATTTTCAGCATATGGCACAATCTGTCGGGGTCTGTTCTTGCCACCTACTGGTCTAAGAAAAAAGAGAAAAACAGCGCCGAAGAAGAAACGGCAAAGATTCCGTTTTCATAACTGAACAAGGATAGGCTGCCGCCGCTCCTATCCTTGATTATTCTGCAGATCACGAAACAGGCGCAAAAGCGCTTTTTTTACATCCCCCTGAAATAAACCTCCATGATAACAAATCAATTGGCGGATATCGTAATCAAGCAGCCGCTGCACAGATCGGACCGCATCATCCATATGTAACGTATAGTCAGGATTAGCAAGTTTCAGCTTTCCGTCTTCAATGACGACCGCATCACCTGTGATCATTGTTTTTTCGGCAGGCAGATAAAGACTGATATGGCCGGGTGTATGACCCGGCGTGGCTACAACGCGAATGCCTCCGCACCAAGGCAGCAGCTCACCGTCAGTAACTGTCCGGTGAACTGGAGCCGATTCGACTGATTGAAGCGAGCAAATGAACTGTTTTGCATAAGGCTTTGCATCCTCTGGCAATGAACTAAACGTTGATTCAGCCTGCTCAAGCCGTAAAGATTTTTTAGAGCCGTCAATATACGGCGCTTCACGCTCATGTACTGTCACGCTGATATCCGGGTGCAAACGATGTAATGCAGCGAGTGAGCCGATATGGTCTATGTCGTGATGCGTTACAATGATTTTTGTCAATGAATGAAGCGACATTCCATGCCGGGCAGCAGCATGTTGAAGATGGTTTGTAAAACCGGGATATCCGCAGTCTATTAATATCGTGTCATGTTCGTCTTGCAGAAGAACCGGAGTGATAGAATGCAATTCTTCATTATATTCAAATTCGATCTCAAGCGGATAACAGCTTTTCATATAAATTCTCCCCTTCGCTCAATAAAAAAGTACACTGCTTGTAAGGGCAGTGTACTTTTTGTCTGTCTCAAATTATCCTTCCAGCAGCAGCTGTTCCGGATCTTCAAGCAGGTTTTTAATGGTGACAAGGAACCCGACCGCTTCTTTACCATCTACAATTCTGTGATCATATGATAAAGCGATGTACATCATCGGACGGTTTTCAGAGCGCTCCGCATCAATTGCTACTGGGCGCAGCTGAATTTTGTGCATACCTAAGATCCCGACCTGAGGGCTGTTTAGGATCGGTGTTGACATAAGCGATCCGAATGTACCTCCGTTTGTGATCGTGAAGGAGCCTCCTTGCAGCTCACCTAATGTTAATTTATTGTTTCGCGCTTTCTTCGCAAGTTCGCCGATCTCTCTTTCAATGCCGGCAAACGTCAGGCGGTCAGCGTCACGTACGACTGGGACGACAAGCCCTTCTTCAGCCGCGACAGCGATACCGATGTCATAGAATTTTTTCACGATCAGCTCATCGCCTTGAATTTCAGCGTTAAGGAGCGGGAATTTTTTCAATGCAGCCACGACGGCTTTTGTAAAGAACGACATGAAACCGAGTTTTACATCGTTTTGCTCAAGGAATTGGTCTTTACGGCGTTTTCTTAGATTCATAACGGCCGTCATGTCAACTTCGTTAAATGTAGTCAGCATCGCAGAAGTCTGCTGCACTTCAACCAATCGTTTCGCGATCGTCTGTCTGCGGCGGGACATTTTTTGCACTTCGACAGGTTTGTCAAAGCTTTGCTGTGTTTTTTGAGCCTGCTGTTTCGGCTGTGCCGCAGGTTTTGAAGCCGGTTTTTCATAAGCTTCCACATCTTGTTTGCGCACGCGGCCAAGCGGGTCCCCCGTCGGAATTTGTGATAGATCAATCCCTTTTTCCCTTGCCAGCTTGCGTGCAGCCGGAGACGCTACCGTTCTGGATTTCGCTTCTGATTGTGCTTCCTGGCTGACTTCTTGTGCAGCAGGTTCAGCTTTTGCTTCCTCTTTCGTTTGTTCATTGGCTGGAGCACTTTCTGAAGGGGCGGGTGCAGAACTTTCGCCAGCGCCTTCTGTAATGGTACCGATAATTTCTCCTACTTGGACGGTATCACCCGAATCTTTCAATACCTCTTTTAGAACACCCGATTCTTCTGCTGTCAATTCAACATTTACTTTGTCCGTCTCCAGTTCAAGCAAGTACTCACCCTGTTCTACATAATCACCGGGCTGCTTTAACCATTGGGCTATCGTTCCTTCTGAGATTGATTCTGCTAATTCAGGTACCTTAATTTCCGCCATTTTTACATTTCCCCCTTAGTTTTTGCGAGTCAAGCTATCAGATACAATGCGTTCCTGTTCTTTTTTGTGGACTGTCGGATCTCCTTCTGCGGGACTGGATCGTCTTCTTCGGCCGATGTATTGGACATTTACTCCTTTTGGCGCAATTTCCGTCAGATACGGGCTGATATAACTCCATGCCCCCATGTTCTGCGGCTCTTCCTGAACCCAAACGATCTCTTGCAGGTTCGGCAGTTTGGCGAAAAGCTCCTTCGTATCTTTTGCCGGGAACGGATACAGCTGTTCGATTCTGGCAATATGAAGCCAATCCTTATCGCCTTCCATTTTGTTGAAGTGATCGCTGATATCAATTGACACTTTTCCGCTTGATAATACGACGCGAGTCACTTTTTCGTAAGCATGGGAAAGACCGGACTGCTCATAGACAGGCTTGAATCGGCTTTCGCTCAGTTCCTGCACTTCAGATACCGTATTCGGGTTGCGCAGCAGGCTCTTCGGCGTCATGATCACAAGCGGGCGGATTTCCTCACGAAGCAGCATTTTCGCTTGTCTTCTTAAAATGTGGAAATACTGAGCCGCACTTGTCAGGTTGGCCACTGTCCAGTTGTTTTCCGCCGCCAGCTGCAGGAACCGCTCGACGCGGCCGCTGGAGTGTTCAGGGCCCTGCCCTTCGTAACCGTGAGGCAGCAGCATGACCAGCCCTGATTTTTGTCCCCATTTTGCCCGTCCTGCAGATATGAATTGATCAAAATAGACTTGAGCCGCATTGGCAAAGTCCCCGTACTGCGCCTCCCACAACACAAGCGTTTCAGGCGAATACACGTTGTATCCATATTCAAAGCCGAGAACCGATCCTTCAGAGAGCGGGCTGTTATGCACCGTAAATGAAGAAGCGCAGTCGTCTAAGTGATGGAGAGCAACAAATTCTTCTCCTGTTTCGCTGTCATGCAGCACAAGGTTTCTTTGAGCGAACGTTCCGCGCTCTGAATCCTGCCCGGTCAGCCGGATCGGCGTGCCGTCTTTCAAAATGGAAGCAAACGCAAGCGATTCAGCCAATGACCATTCAACTTTACGGTCATCATCAAACGCTTTTGCACGTCTTTCCAGGATTCTTTTCAGCTTGCCGAACACGTTAAAGGATTCCGGCCAGTTGATAAGTTCGCCGTTCAGCTTGCGGAGAACATCAAAATCAATGGCTGTGTCAACGTCTGGAAAACCGTTGGACACAGGCTCCGGCAATTCAATTTCCCGTACGGCGTCTTCTTTTTTGGCGGGCACCTTTTTATAGGCGTCTTCAATTCGTTTTGTCACTGCCGTTTCGATGTTTTGCGCTTTTTCCTCGCTGATCAGTCCTTCACTTACGAGTTTTTCCGCAAAGATCCGCTTGACAGTCGGGTGTTTTCTGACGGCATCATACAGCATCGGCTGTGTCGTTGACGGCTCATCCATTTCATTGTGGCCGTATCGTCTGTACCCGATTAAATCGATTAAGAAATCTTTATTGAACCGCTTCCGGTATTCAACCGCAAATTTAACGGCTGACAGGCATGCTTCCGGATCATCCGCGTTGACGTGAACGATCGGAATTTCATAGCCCTTCGCCAAATCACTGGCATATTTTGTGGATCGTGATTCATCGCTTTCAGTTGTAAAGCCGATCATATTATTGGCGATGATATGAATGGCCCCGCCCACCTGATAGCCTTTCAGTGAGCTTAAGTTCAGCGTCTCGGCGACAATGCCTTCTCCCGGGAACGCTGCGTCACCGTGAATTAAAATGGCGAGCGATTTTGTTTCGTCTTGAACCGGGTACCCCTTTTGCGTTCTTGTTTCCTGTGCCGCCCGCGTGCTTCCTTCCACAATCGGATTGATGAATTCCAAGTGGCTCGGGTTATTTGCAAGCGTAATCCGCGCGCTTTTGGTTTCAGCATTCTGAAGCTGTCTGTCTGCACCGAGGTGGTATTTAACATCGCCCGTCCAGCCGTAGCTGATGCCGGTCGATCCTTCAGACGGCACAAGGTCTTTATTCGGCGCGTGCTGGAATTCTGAGAAAATAATCTCATACGGTTTGCCGAGCACATGCGCAAGCACATTTAAACGGCCTCTGTGCGCCATCCCGATATTGACATTGGTTGTGCCCGCTTTCACAGACTGGGCGATAATGTCGTCAAGAACCGGCACAAGCGCGTCTAATCCCTCAATTGAGAAACGCTTCTGACCGACGAATGTCCGGTGTAAAAATTGTTCAAATCCTTCTACTTCCGTCAGTCTTTCTAAAACGGCTGACAGTTTTTCCGGTGAATTTTTCCGGAACAGTTCTCCGGACTCGACCATTTTTGTAATCCATGCGCGCTCTTCGAAATCATGCACATGGTCAAACTCGAAAGAGATGGTTCTTTTATAGGTATTGCGTAAATGCTGGATGGCTTCTAAGCCGTTTGTTATATTGGCAGGTGCGTCTTTACAGATGACAGACGCTGGTATTGCTTTCATTTCTTCTTCTGTAAGCCCGTACTCGGATAACGGAAAGAGCTCGCTCTTTTTCGGATCCTTTCTGAGCGGATTGACGGAAGCGTTCAGATGGCCATAGGTTCGAATATCTTCTGCAAGTTTAACTGCTGCTGCGATCTTTTGAATCAGATCTGCGGTGACGCGTCCCTGTTCCTTTGTTTCCGATGCCTCTTTTATTTGGCTTGGCGGAGCGCCTAGTTCGTCAAACATGTCTTTCAGATCCGGATCAATGCTGTCTGGATCTTCAGCATATTGGTCGTACAGCTCCAGTGCGTAGCCGAGGTTCGGTCCGTAAAAATCTTCCCAATTCATTCTTTGTTTCATATTATTTTGAAACATTTGAATATTACCCCCAACCTAGATAATCAAGTGATCAATTCACTATCTTGAAATAACTTTTGAACGCTGTGCCCAAAATTATGTAATAAAAACGCTTCCAAGGATATTTTACCACTGATTGCGTTTGGATTCTACCTTGATTGTTCACAAAATAGTAAAAAAAACAGATCAATACCGAAAAAATTAAATCATTTTAAAATAAAAAGCGAAAAAGCATAGGAAAAAGCCTATCCTATGCTTTTATGAAGCAGTTTTTTCAAAAGCGGATACAGCACATCGGGCAGCTGATCGACATCCGGAACAAAAATACTGTACTTTCCGTACATATCCTGAATGGTTTTCATCTGGGATTCTTCTATCGCAGTATTGGACAGAAAAACATTTATGACTTCTATCCCTTTTTTTCTCGCTTCGATGACAGCCTCGCTCGTATCGACGATGCCGTTTTGTTCGTATCCGAATGCTGCCGGCTCTCCGTCTGAAAACACGATTAAAAATTTTTGCGCCTCACTCCGCCGCATCAGCTGTTTCGTCATTTGTCTGATGGCGTATCCGTCTCTGTTATCTTCTTCTGGCGCAAGCTGCATGATCAGCGGACCCGCCGCCTGCAGCAGCGACTCTTCGAACGGAATGACGGTATTGAAGAAATTCGGCTGGCTCGTTTCGGTCGCTTCGTTTGTATCCTCCCAAAATCCGACGATTTGGTGAGGGACGGACACTGATTTCAAGGCTTCATGAAAAAGAACGATCCCTCTTTTTGTTTCATCCATTTTGTCAAACATGCTGGCCGAACAATCGACAAGCAATGTAAAAACGGCGTCAATGTCTGAGGACGGGTCCTGCTTTTTATAGAAAAGGCGCGGGTTCCGTTCCGTAAAATAGCGGATCAGTTTGCGATTCAGCCGGCCTGCGTGAAGGTCGGTCCGCGGGAGCGTTTTTTTGTGCTCAAGTGTTTTTTGTATCATCTGCTTCAGGCGTTTTTGATATGATTCTATCGTTTTTGCCTGTTCTTTATAAGACTGCTCCTCTTCAGGAGACGCTTTATGAGGCGTTTGATAAACCGGGAAGGCAAATTTGTTTTCTATTCCGTCAGCCAGCCCGGCGCCCTCATGTTCATCCTGAATGGATTCAAGCGCTTCCAGTTTGGAGTAATCCTCTCTTTTCGTCTGACGTGCGGAACCTTGAACGGAGCCGAGCGCCTGGTCACCGTCATCGCCTTCTCTGGCCGCGTCTTTCCCAAGATCTGACTTCGCGCCGTGCTCAATATCAAATTGAAGGAAGCTTTTTGACGGCGCTTCGGTTTCCCGGTGCCACGTATTCATTTTCTCTTCAAGGATCTCTTCATCTCCGTCGGAAGACTCAGGGAGCGTGAGATCGTCACTTAATGAAGGCGCTTTTTTTACGCTTTCGAATAAAGGCTCTTCAGCCGCTTTTTCGTAATCAAGTTCCGGCAGAAAAAAGTATGTGTTCAGCATATCTTTCTCAAGCACTTCATCAAGGCCTTCCATGAGGTCTTCCGTTATTGTTGCGATTTGTTCCGTAGAATCCGCCTCATACACCCGGATGAGCTGACGTTCAATATACGGTATCATCATATCAATATTTTCATGCATGGTAGGAATGCCTTCAAGCGGAGACTCAGCCGTCAGCTTGACAAACATCGCGCAATACAAAGCGTCGGTGAAAATGCTCCGTTCTAAATTCAATGTCAGCTGCGTCGTGAAATATTTCCTGTACATCTCCCTCCGCTTCTGAAAAACACGTTTCGTTCCCGGCCGTTCTTTTTTGATCAGCTCTTCAATTCTGATATCCTCAAGCAGCATAAACAGCTGCTTGGCAAAGCTTTGGCGGGTGAAGTGCCGGTGAACGTCATTTAAAAACCCCGCAAATACCCGAAATGAGCTGCTGCGTGTTCCGACAGCGCGCAAATAGACATCGCTTTTCAGGCCGGCTTCCATATCCCCGGCTGATCGGTCTTTCCAAAAGTGGCTCATGTAAATTTTCTTTTCAAAGGGATTGTAGTAAGACTGCACGCCGTATTCCACTTCAACTTCACTGCTTCTGGTCAGTGTTTTTGCCAGATCAGTCAGCATCATGAACAAAAACGAATCAATCGTGCTGTCGTTAAATTTGATAAACTTCATTGTATATCCCTCATTCGAACAGCGTTTCTGCAATATTTCTGACAGCGGCTTTTTCCCTGTCGTCATCAAGTTTTTCCACGATGCCTCTTTCAATCGCCCGTTTCGGCGGGATGTACGCAGCCAAGTCGCACGTATCTATGAGAGCCCTGATGGACGCCGCTTCTTCTGACACTTGTCCGTTATGCGCTTGTGCGATTAAATCAGAAGACAGCGTCATAAAGCGCTCAATTAATTTCTCATCTTTTAAGACAGACTGAGAGGTCAGCACCTGTTTCAGGAGGCTTCCTTTAATATACGGAACATCAATGATGACAAAACGGTTTTTAAGGGCTTCGTTCAGCGGAACGGTGCCGACGTAGCCTTCATTAATCGCGGCGATAACACCGAATCCTTCGCTTGCCTTAATCACTTCTCCTGTAAAGGGATTTGTCATCATTTTTCTGTAATCAAGCACGCCGTTTAGAATCGGAAGGGTTTCAGGCTTTGCCATATTGATTTCATCAATGTATAAAAAATGTCCCTCGTTCATTGCGGTTGTTACAGGTCCGGGAACGAATTCAATTGTCGCCTGCCCCTGTTCATTTTCAATCGTTTTATAGCCGACAAGCGCTTCCGCATCGAGGTCTACGGAGCAGTTGACGCTGTGCATCGGTTTATGAAAATAGTTCGAAAGCGTTTCCGCCAATTTTGTTTTTCCCGAACCCGTCGGTCCTTTTAATAAGATATTTTTTCCCATTGTCAAAGCGATGACGGCATCGAATACAATCGCTTTATCTTCGGCCTCATAGCCTGATGATCCGATTAAATCCCGGAATTCTTGGGAAACGGGATGATTTTGATAAGCCTGCAGTTTGTTTTGTATATCTTCCGGAAGTGATAGGTGCTGTAATTCTGAAGTCATAGGTGATGTTTCCTTTCCATTTGTATTCCATAACCGAGTATACTAAAAAAGCCCTTGTATACTCAATACAAAAGGGCTCATTCCCTGCGGGCGCTTTTTGTCAGGGGAGCGCAGGCGATTCTGGCTCCGGAATTTCCGCTCGGGTTTGTTAAATAATCGTCCGTATGTTCATGAATGACGAACGCGCTTCCGTCCCGGTCGAGCAGGCTGAGTCTGCTCCCTTCTTTTAATGAAGTTTGCGGCGCGTTCATAATGACATCCACTTTACCGTCAGCCCCCACTTCAAGATTGGGGAGATCTCCGGCGTGATGACCCATCGGATTGTTGAAGCCGTGTTCTTTGTTCAAAGGGTTGAACGGACCGCCGGCTGATTCGAAATCAGGTGCCTGACATGTCCCTTTTTCATAAATATGAAATCCGAGAGAAGCGCCGGGCGGCAGATGTCCCGCTGATATATGAATGTCTGATCCTTCATCATCAGATTCCCTCACTTCGATATATCCGATCGTTTTTCCGTTTTGATTGATGAGTCCGGCATGCTCACGGTATGCAGATGCTTCCAATGCGCGGCTTTCCCCATGTTTTTTGGGCGGAACAGGAGCGGGTCTCGCCCCGCAGCCGCAAAGCGTAATTGATGCGAGCATGAGAAAAAGCAAGAGACGATTCATGCTTCCTCCCCCTTATTTTTTTACCCATCAGTCTTGTCAAAACGTGAAAATGGTAAACAAAAAAAGCCCCGAAAGGCTTTTTTTTAAAAATAACTGCGCGCTCCTAAATAAGCTTTTTTCCAATATGGATTGCTTAAGTTTGAAATTTCAACCCCGGAGGAGCTTGCGTGAATAAAATCTCCTCCGCCTAAATACATTCCCATATGAGAAGGGCCCGCTTTATATGTCGTAAAGAAGACAAAGTCGCCTGCTGACGGCTGGCTGATATGTTTCATCGTATTCCAATATCCGGCCGTGCTCAGACGGGAAACAGAGCTTACCTTATTTAAAAGGTAATAGATGTAACCGCTGCAATCGAAGCCCGCAGGCGTATTGCCTCCCCAGCGGTAAGGCACGCCGACATGTTTTTTCGCCTCGCCTATCATTCTGTCAATCTTTGACCCTGTCACCGGAGGTTCGGGAGTATTTGGCTTGTTTGGCTTTGCCGGTTTGTTACCCGGCTGCCCCACAGGATCTTCTGTTTTTCCCGTTCCGTTAATCAACAGAACCTGTCCGATTTGAAGCACATCAGTTGTCAGTTTATTTTTTTCTCTGATGAGCTGAGCGGTGATGCCGAACCGATTAGCAATTTTCCAGAGGGAATCGCCTGCTTTTACTTTGTAAGTGGATGGCTTCTCAGAAGGGTTTGAATGAGATGGCGGTGTTGTGCCGCTGTTTCCGTTATGTGAAGAACCTTTGATCTTTAATACTTGATTCGGATACAGCATGTCTGATGTTAATTGATTCAGCTTTTTCAGTTCGGCGATGGTGATGCCGGTTTGATTGGCGATTTTCCACAGCGAGTCACCCGGCTTCACAGTGTAAGTCCCTGATGCGCCTTTATCAGGCTTTGTCTGTCTGCCGCCTCCGTCCGTGCCGCCGGCAGACCCTTTAATTTTCAGTTTTTGGCCCGGATAGATGATATCTGAACTCAAACGGTTCAGGCTTCTCAGTTCAGAAACGCTCATTCGGTATTTTTTAGCGATCACCCATAATGAGTCTCCGTATGTAACTGTGTAAGCACCAGTGTTTCGTTTTCCTTTTTGCCCCGTTTTATGTGTGCCGCTGCCGTCGGGAATGTGCAGCCGCTGTCCTGGGTGGAGTATCGTTGATTTCAGTTTATTTTCCGCCTGCAGGGCTGAAATACTTGTATGATATTGCCGGGAAAGCTTCCAAAGAGAGTCGCCGCTTTTTACTTGAATGGTTTTTGCTTCAGCGGGATGCACGGCGAAGGTTGAAGTCATTACTGCAGATACAGCCAGTCCGGCTGCGATTTTTTTCTTCATATAACGAAAAACCTCCTATTTATCATTGCTGAAAGGGACGTTCCTTTTCTTTGGACGCCTCCTGTTATGCAGGATTCATTCAGAAGTCGACATTAATTCCGAATCATTTGTCTTAGATCATCACCAATGCCACACATTTTACATAAATTGAGAACATTTCACAAAAGACTTTGGAATCATTTTCATAACATGGCTTTTTTCCGCGACATTCCACCTTTCTTGTCTGTTTTTCATACAATTCTCTTCACGGCGTGAAAATCCTCCCGAAAAACAAACAAAAAAAAGCCCGCTTCCTATAAAGGAAGCGGGTGACGGCTGATTACAGAACCCGGGTCTCGGCAGTTTTCACGTCTTCTGCTATCAATTCCGCTGCACGCTGTGCTCCGCCGGCCGCTTTCAGGGATTCTCCGATTTCAGAAGCTTTTGTCTGATATTCAGGATTTTCGCTCAATTCTTTTATTGCTTCAGTGAGCAGTTCCGCTGTTACATCTTCTTTTTTAAACATCTTGCCCGCGCCCGTGTTTTCCACTTGGCTTCCGACGGCGAACTGATCTGCTCCCATCGGAATGACGATCATCGGGGTTTTGTAGTAAAGCCCTTCGCTCGTACTGTTCATTCCGCCGTGAGTGATAAATAAGTCCGCTCTCTTCAGGATCTCAAGCTGCGGAACATAAGGCTTTACAATAACATTCTCAGGAATTTCATCAAGCTCCGTCGGATCAAGATGTTTGCCGATTGACATGACGGCTTTTCCGTTAAAGTTCCTGACCGCTTTTAAGCATTTATTAAACAATTCCTTCTGATTGTTAAAAATCGTGCCCATTGAAATAAACAGGACTTTTTCTCCTTCAAGCTGGTCAAACGGGAAATCCTGAGCCGCCGGCCTTTCAGTTATGGACGGACCGACAAAGAGATAAGAATCGCCAAACTCTTCTTCTTTCGGCTGAAACGCTCTTGAAGTAAATACGATGGTTTTTCTGCCGTCATTTGAGAAAATATCATACGGCGTTTTAATGTCTGCGCTGAATTCTTCATTAAGCCGGCTGACCGCTTCGGTATAAGCCGGATAATGAGATGATTCCTCTGATATAAGGTTTGTATTTGAAAACACTTCTTTAATAAATGCTTCATTCATTGCAAATGTTGTGCAAAGTGAATATGCCGGCAGTTTCAGCTTATTTCTCACAAGCCTTCCTGCCAGAAAATGATGATCATAAAGGATGTAGTCGTATGATTCATCTTTTACTTCCTCAAGAATACGGAGTGCGGCTTTTTCGGAAGTCTCAATCATTAACAGTAAAAACTCGGTAGCATCCCGCTGTTCATCACCCGTTGCGTTTTTTCCGAATTCATCTTTTCGGAAATCTTCACATTCACGGAATTCCGCTCCGCTTGACGCGATTTTGTGCTCATATTCCTTCACGCCGTAATATACGACATGTTCCCCTTTTGCCTTCAGTTCTTTTACGACGCCTAAAGAC
The DNA here is from genome assembly GCF_003047165.1 of Bacillus sp. ZY-1-1. Lineage (NCBI taxonomy): Bacteria > Bacillati > Bacillota > Bacilli > Caryophanales > Bacillaceae > Bacillus > Bacillus sp. ZY-1-1. Next base: position 1,855,081 of record NZ_CP027061.1, on the reverse strand, counting down.
GGATTGATATGGCCTTCTCCCGGAAAGCCGATCATCAATACATTTGCCATCTTTCCACTCCCTATTCTTTTAAATTTTATGTATATTTAAACGATAACACCAATACAGAAAAAGGTAAAGATGTTCACCTTATTAATATTAAATGGGTACAATATTCCCATTTTCTTATTATTTCGTATGAAGCGCCCGCGGCGAAACAAGCGGATACAGTCCGCCGTCTTTAGCAAAAGACATTTTTCCCGTTTCTTCTGAAACAACGAGCACGAGTGCATCAGTCACGGCCGAAAGTCCCATCGCGGCCCTGTGGCGCGTCCCGTATTTGAGATCGACATGTTTTGTTGTGAGCGGAAGCACATTGGCTGCTGATACAACCCGGTTTTCTCTGACCAATACGGCTCCGTCATGAAGCGGATTGCCGGGATAAAAAATACTCTCAATTAAAGCTGAACTGATCTCGGCATGCAGGCTGGTCCCTTTTTGTATCATTCCGTCCAGCGGATCTGCACGTTCAATCACAATCAGCGCTCCGTGCTTTTCTTCCGCCAGATGCTGCACGGCCCTCGCCAGCTCTGTATAGGAAGGCGTAAAATGTTCGATATATGACTGCAGGTAAAACGACGAAGCGACAGCCTGCATTTCCTGAAACGTATGTCCCAGTTCATCTAATTCGCAAAGAAGGCATTGGTCTTTTTCATCCAATGTCCGCAGTATCATTCCGGCATCCTCGGTAATTTGTTTCAAGTACGTTTGAACGGCGGCCGTAAACGCGCTTTCCGTCATTTGAGTGTGGCGCATGTCACATCATCTCCTTTCCCTTATTTTCTGCATCGCGCGCATGGATATGCGCCGCTGTGTACACCATAATCATGAAAGGAGGAGACATCATATGGAATTCGCACGGCTGATGCAATATATCTGCACCTTTTTAGGGGTCATTTCACTTTCATTCATTTATGCCAAGATGTTTAAAAAGCCGAAACCGGACAAAAAAGAGTAGGCCGGCTTTCATTGCTTTTTATACATAAAATGTTATAATTTCTCTCGTTAAAATAAAGAAACGGGGAACCTAAATTGAGAGAAACGAACACGATCGGCCAAAAGGTCAGACAGCTGTTACATATCTTCATTCCGATTTTAATCACACAGGCGGGCCTTGCCCTGATCACCTTTTTGGACACGGTGATGTCAGGGAAAGTGAGCGCCGCCGATTTAGCCGGTGTTGCAATCGGTTCAAGCCTGTGGACGCCGGTGTATACGGGCCTTGCAGGAATATTAATGGCCGTTACGCCCGTTGTTTCGCAGCTGTTTGGAGCCGGCAGACAAAAGGAAGTGCCGTTTTCCGTCATCCAGGCCGTTTATGTAGCGGCCATTCTCAGTGCGGCGGTTATCCTGGTCGGCTTTTTCACCGTTGATATGATCTTGGGACATTTGGGCCTGGAACCTCGTGTCCGGACGATCGCCAAACACTTTTTAGGCTTTTTATCCCTCGGTATTTTTCCTTTGTTTGTGTACGCCGTTTTGCGCTCGTTCATTGACGCACTCGGCAAAACGCGAGTCACGATGCTTATTACGCTTTGCTCATTGCCTATTAATTTTGTTTTAAATTATGTATTTATTTTCGGGAAATTCAACATGCCGGCATTGGGCGGAGTCGGTGCGGGGCTCGCTTCCGCCCTGACTTACTGGTGTATTTGCGCCGTCAGCTTTTTTATCGTCTTCAGATTTGAGCCGTTTGCCGGGTACTCTGTATTTCAGAAACTGTACCGTTTTTCTCCGTCTGAATGCAGAAAACTTTTGAAAATCGGTTTGCCTATCGGTTTTGCGGTATTTTTTGAAACGAGCATTTTTGCGGCTGTCACACTTCTAATGAGCCATTTCCGGACGGTGACGATTGCATCCCACCAGGCGGCAATGAATTTTGCTTCTCTCTTGTATATGCTGCCGCTCAGCGTATCCATGGCCATGACGATTTTAGTCGGCTTTGAAGCAGGCGCAAAGCGTTACAGGGATGCCCGGTCATACAGCTATATCGGCATTGTGATGGCCCTTTGTTTTTCTTTATGCACGGCGGCTTTCATTTTACTGTTCAGGCCGCAAATCGCCGGAATGTATACATCAGATCCGGAGGTGCTCATGTTGACGCAGCACTTTTTAATCTATGCGCTGTTTTTCCAGCTTTCTGATGCCGTAGCAGCTCCGATACAAGGCGCCCTGAGAGGATATAAGGATGTCAACTATACACTCGGTGCGGCTTTTGTTTCGTATTGGATTATCGGGCTTCCGCTCGGTTACGCAGTCGGCACTTACACGAGCCTCGGGGCATACGGCTACTGGATCGGGTTAATTGCAGGACTTGCCGCAGGAGCTGTCGGTTTATTCTTCAGACTGATGAAGCTGCAAAAGCGTTATGTGAAAAAAATGATGATTTTATAAAGGAGGAGCAGCAATGCCAAAACATAAACTGCTGTACGATTATTTAACCGAACGGGCGGAGGACATCAGTCAGACATGGTTTGATACCCTTCATGATACGGATCCTGATTCTGTTTATGCTTCTACTGACCCGGCTGTTCTCACAAATCTGAAAAAACAAAATCTGGCGTTTAATTATCAACTCAATCGGATTTTTTCTGAAGAGAAGGAAGTATATACAGCGGCATTGGAAAAGTGGGCGTTTGAAGCCGCACGGGATAAAGAACATTTAAAAACTCCCATCCATTACATCATTCGCGAGTTTATCAGAGTTCGTGATTTGTATGTCGGCCATGTAAAGCAGTTTACCAGACTTCATTCAGACACCGTGACAGAAGAAGATGCCGAAGATATATTCCATACGCTGATTAAATCGTTTGATGTGGTCATTCATATTTTCATAGAGGAAATGTATAAAAACACAAACATTCAGCTTGAAGCGCAAAAAGAATTGATTACAGAGCTGAGCTCGCCGGTAATTGTGCTTTTTGACAATGTCGGACTGCTGCCGCTGATCGGGGATATTGACACGGCAAGAGCCAAAATGATTTTGGAGAATACGCTGCACCAGTGTTCAGAGAAGCGCATCACGCAGCTGTACATTGATTTATCAGGCGTAGCCATGATTGATACGATGGTTGCTCAACAGCTTTTCACCTTAATTGAATCACTCGGAATGCTCGGCGTGAAAGCGACGTTATCCGGAATCCGTCCTGAAATCGCCCAAACCGCGGTGCAGCTCGGACTGAGTTTTTCAAATTTATCAATACGGTCTTCGCTTGCGGAAGCGATCGCTTCCGACCTGACACAAAAAAAGGGATAAGGCATTTCAGCCTTATCCCTTTTTTTATCAGTCTTTCCACGGATATGTCCAATACACTTCTTCTTCAAACCATGTCTGAAGAACCGGCTCGTTATTTTTTAATTTTTCTTCCAGCTCTCTCAGCATGCCTTCCGTTTGGGTGCGGTGCGCTTTTAAGGCATTCATTTTAATATCGGCAACCTCTTTAATATCAAGAATGACATCAGGCTTGCCGACGGCTTCCTCCCTGTTGCGGGTGATTGCCATGCAAAGCGTGCGCGGGCGGTCCTCTTTTTTCTTTCTGTAAAGCGCTCTGATGACCGCTTCGCCGCATGCATCATGATCCGGATGGACGCCGTGCTCCGGATAGAATGTGACAATCAGACTCGGTTTTACATCGTCGATAATCTCTTCCATCATATCCGCGAGCCACTCGTCATCTTCAAATTCAAGTGTTTTATCACGAAGCCCGAGCATTCTCAGGTCAGTAATGTCCATTGCTTTGCATGCGTCAATCAGCTCTTGCTTTCTTAACAGCGGCAGTGTTTCACGGTTCGCGAAAAAGGGATCTCCCATGTTCCGGCCCATTTCGCCAAGCGTTGCGCATGCATACGTAACGGGAATATCTTTTTGTCTGTGTAAAGCAATCAGTCCTGCCACTCCGTATGATTCATCATCAGGGTGAGGCAGGATGACGAGTACATGTTCTTTCATGATTTTCACCCTTTTCTTTAAACTGTAAACGGCTTTTCGCTGATTTGAAGCGAAATCGCCAATTTTCCGCCCGGCAGATGCCCCGCCATTAACAAACGGTCTTCTTCATCTACTGTATACTCAGTCAAACCTTCTGCGTAAATCCAGCCCTCTTCTGTTTTCAAACCGACGCGGTACGGGCCGTTTCCTTTGATTTTCGCCTGATGGTACGTCACTTTTGCATTGCGTATATAGGCTACAACCGTCATATTTTTCTCATTCAGATGCGCTGAATAAGAACCGGTCGTTGTTTCCAAATGGATATATACAGGACGATCGGCATATCGCTCTAAAGAAGTTTGCACATCTTCTTTTATGATCGCTTTCATAGTTGCTCCCCTCTTTCTTCTTTTAAAAATTGCAAACGCTTCGTATGTAGTTCAACCAATTCATATTTCTCAATCGGCCGCAGCCGGGAATCTACAATTCGCTGCACCGCCAGAGCAAACTTTTCCTCGGGTGACTTCCGGAGCCTCGGATGTGTTCTTTGATCAAGCAGTTCAAGATCAATCGCCTTTTCCGCTTCTTCAAGGGTTGAAGCCGGGAGAGTGCGGTTATTCCACAGTGCCTGATAGGCTTTTGCTATGTCTTTATCAGTGCCCATTGTACAGCTCCTTTACATACTCGTAATGATTATACATAATTTAAGCTATCGCTGGAAAGCGAAAGGCTTAGCGGCTTTTTATCGGCCGCTTCCATTTTATCTGTGAAAAGGTAAACAAAAGCAATGCTGCCCATATACAAATGAAGGTAAACGCTTTTTGCCCGGAAAACGGTTCATGATACACAAATACGCCAAGCATAAGGGTGATGGTCGGCGCTATATATTGCAAAATGCCGACTTGATACAGCGGCAGACGCTTTGCCCCCTCTGCAAACAATAACAGCGGCAGGGCCGTAAATACGCCTGCGAAAAATAGGAGCGCCCATGTTCCTGCCCCCAAGGACCCAAAAGTGCTCCCGTCAGCTGTATATCCTAAATAAATAAGTGCAGCCGGGGTAATCAAAAGCGTCTCCAGCGTCAGCCCGATCGTGCTGGACATGCGGGTTCTTTTTTTACATAAGCCGTACAGACCGAAGCTGAATGCAAGCAGCAATGCGATATAAGGAACCGCGCCATATTGAAACGCAGATATGAGCACGGCCGCCCCGGCAATAGAAACGGCTGCTGTTTGCATCTTGTTAAGCTTTTCTTTTAAGAATAGGATGCCCAAAAGAACGGAAACGAGCGGATTAATGTAGTACCCGAGACTTGCTTCAAGCAAAAAGCCGTGATTGACGGCCCATATGTACACAAACCAATTAACGGAAATTAAAACGGAAGCGAAAAAAAGCGCCAGCAGGCCCCCTTCCGATTTCAAAAGACGCAGTTCACGCCATCCGGTTTTCCACTTCTTAAGCACAGTTAAAAGCACACACATGAAAACAAATGACCATAAAATCCGGTGAGCTAAAATGTCCAATGCGGGTATTTGTTCAAGAAGTTTCCAATAGACCGGAAACAGCCCCCACATGACGAAAGAACAAGCGGTATAAATGATTCCTTTTCTTACGTTATTCCCTTGCACGGCCTTCCCCTTCCTTTCTGTAAACAGATTATATTATATCACGGGAAGCTTCCGGCGGGCATATACTATGTTGTCCGTTAAGAAAGGGTGAGATGCCGTGTTTGATTGGAACAGATATTTTCCCTTCCAAAATCAGTTCTCTAAAGAAACGTTTAAAAATGCTGATCCGAAAGATGTCGAGACATATGTCAACCGAGTGATGGAAAGCGTATTCGGCGCCGGTTATGCCGGACAGTTCCCTTTTCGCGACCCGATGTCCAAAAAGGCCGATCCGGTCGAAGCGGAACCGCCCAAGCCGGAAATTGACCTGTTTGAAACATCCGATCATGTTTTTGCGAAAATTCCCGCCGAACAAGAGGAACTCGACCGTATCAGGATTAAGCATACGTCACACAGCCTCGTTGTAGAGAACAGCAGCCTGGGAGAAGGAAAAAAAGAAATCGTACTTCCGAGCCTCGTCAAACGGAAAGGAACAAAAGCAGTCTATAAAGACGGGATGATTGAAGTTATGTTTTCAAAACAGGAAGACTACAATCTATCGGAAGTGGAGATTTTAAGATAAAAAAACGGCCCGCGCGATGCAGGCCGTTTTTTCTTAATAAAATGGCGGATAACCGCCGGCTCCCGGCCCGAAACCGCCGTATGGGACGCCTCCGTATCCGTAACCGGCAAACCCGTACGGATAGCGGGGTCTTGTAAAACCTGTGGCAATCACGCCTCCGAGAAGACCGCCTAAAAATCCGCCGAATAAAGGAGCGCCGAACAAAAAAGGACTTCTCGCCGGAAATCCGGCAGGACCGAAATTCCCGCGATACAATGCATGACGAGGGTACATGTTTTTCCTCCTTTATGTCTGCCTATTCTTAAGCGTATTCATAAAATGAGGAAATTGATTGGGCGATTGTAACAACTTGTGCCTCTCTTTGATATTGCGTTAACATGTAAACAATTTGGTTATAATTTAATTATATTTTGATTAACTGTTATACTTTTTTTACAAGTTGCGACATTATAAAACCATCAGGGGGAATAAAATATGCCATTACTTCGTTTTGACGTTATTGAAGGCCGGGATGACGCAGCATTAAAAAAATTACTGGATACCGCCCATTACGCCATGGTTAAAGCTTTTGACGTCCCAGTAACGGACCGTTATCAGATCGTTCACCAGCATCGGCCTCATGAGCTTATCATTGAAGATACCGGGCTCGGTTTCAAAAGAAGCAAAGATCTTGTCATCATCAGCATTGTCAGCAAAGCGCGCACCGAACATCAGAAAGAAACGTTATATCAACTGATGGCTGATCAGCTTAAAACAGAATGCGGCATATCACCCGAGGACGTCATGATTTCCATTACAGAAAACGGGAACGCCGATTGGAGCTTCGGGCTCGGTGAGGCTCAGTTTTTAACCGGGAAACTGTAAAAGGCCTCCCTGCTTGTTTTTTGGATGATTTCAAACTGAATAAAAGAGGGATGTATGTTGGTTAGTGAGTTGTATCCTTGTTTGATATGCGGATTTAAAGGATTAGAGACAAGTCCCGTTTATAACGGCGAATATCAAAAAACATTTGATATCTGCCCTTGCTGCGGGTTTGAATTCGGCTACAGTGAGGACCATGACGTAAGCTTAGGGTTTATTGTAACGCCTGATCATTTAATTGAAGCGGCATTTCAGTTATACCGGAAACAGTGGATTGAGGGAGGAATGGAACTATTTTCTCCAGATGATGTTCCGGCGGAATGTAAAAATGATCATTTCCTTACATTCGATGCTTTATTAAAGCAATTAAAAGGCTTGAACCTCAATCTGAACAATTTTGATATTAATGGTTTTTATGACGATTAAACATTATCATTAAGTAAAGGCTGCCTTGGGCAGCCTTTATTATTCATGACATGTGTCGTTGGCAGATCCCCCGGGCTCGTAAAAACTGTCTGCCCATTTTTGCATTTCCTGAAAAACGGCTTGCAGGGCCATGCCTTTATCAGTCAGTTTATAAATGACTTTGACAGGTGTTTCTGGCAGCACCTGACGCTCGACGATTTCATTTTGTTCCAGCTCTTTGAGCCGCTCCGCGAGCATTTTTTGACTGATTGTCGGTATCGTTTCGGTCATATCTTTAAATCGTTTCGGCCCGTCCATCAGTACATGGATAATGAGGCCGTTCCAGCGTTTTCCCAAAAGAGAAAAAGCGGATTCCATTTTAGGACACATTGTATATCCCACGTGAATTCATCCCTTCATCTATGAATTGACAAGTTTTTTGTGATCCATTAAAATTAGTTTTCAAGTTACATTTAGTAAGCTTCTAACTTTTCTATTATGATAACACGTTTATCCGAAGGAGGAAACATGATGACATCCGTATTAGACGTTTTAAAGGAACGCGCATCTGTTAAAGAATACGATAAAGACGCGGTCATTACAAAAGAGGAATTGACAGAACTCCTTGAAATCACAACGCAAGCGCCTTCCGCCTGGAACCTTCAGCATTGGCATTTTCAAGTTTTTCACAGTGATGAAGCAAAAGCTGCCCTGCTTCCGGTTGCTTTTAATCAAAAACAGATTATTGATTCATCAGCAGTTATTGCCGTATTAGGCGACTTAAAAGCAAATGAAAATGGTGAAGACGTTTATGCTGAACTGGCTGAGCAAGGCAATATCACAGAAGAGATTAAACAAACGCTTTTAGGCCAGATTAACGGTGCATACCAAAATGATCAGTTTGCCCGCGATTCAGCATTTTTAAACGCTTCTTTAGCAGCGATGCAGCTGATGCTTGCCGCTAAAGCAAAAGGCTACGACACTTGCGCGATCGGCGGATTCAATAAAGAGCAATTCGTTAAAGAATTCGACGTGAGCGAGCGTTTCGTGCCCGTCATGCTGATTTCAATCGGTAAAGCCGTTAAGCCGGCGCATAAAAGCAACCGGCTGCCTGTATCTAAAGTGTCAACTTGGCTGTAAGATGAAAGAAACCCTTAGTCCGCTTAAGCAGACTAAGGGTTTTTTATAGGAATCGCTCACTGTACCAGGCTCGTGCCTGCTCGGCTTCCTGCTGTGTGAGCTGATGACCGCCCTCCTGCCATTCAAGAGCAACGGATGCATGAGCATCTGTCAGATACTGATAAAGCTCCTCCGATTCTTCTTTTGTACATAGGGGATCGCGTTTTCCCGCACCGATAAACACAGGCAGCCCTTCCATATCAGGCAGCTTCACTCCGCGTATCGGCACCATCGGATGATGCAGAACCGCTCCTTTCAGTACATCTTTATAATGAAACAAAAGACTTGCTGCAATATTGGCGCCGTTTGAATAGCCGGCAGCAATCACGTTTTCTCTGCTGAACCCGTACATTTGCGCCGCTTCATCAATAAAATTCTTTAATTCTTCCGTCCGTTCAATTAAATCTTTCTCGTCAAATACCCCTTCTTTCAGCCGCTTAAAAAAACGGGGCATGCCGTTTTCCGACACTGATCCTCTGACCCCCAGCAGACTTGCGTTCGGATCGATAAAACGTCCGAGCGACAGAAGATCATGTTCATTTCCTCCCGTTCCGTGCAAAAGCAGCAGAACATTTTCTGACGTTCCCTGTTCAAACATATGTTTCATCATCATTCTCCTTTCTCCATTTTGGGCAGAACAGCTGTAATCTGACTGCGATGCTCTTCCAGCCATTCCGGAAGCTTCAGCTCTGTTCCGAGATTTTCAAAGGATTCATCCGTCATAAAGCCCGGTTCGTCGGTTGCCATTTCAAATAAAATGCCGCCGCTTTCTCTGAAATAGATTGAAGTAAAGTATGACCTGTCAAGAATGTCAGATGAAGCAAGATGAGAATCAGCAAGAATATCCTTCCACTCCGCCTGCTCTTTTTCGCTCGTGCGGAAAGCGACATGATGAACTGTCCCGTAACCGCCGGCTCCCGCTTCTTTCGGAGCAAGGTCAACATCTATAATATGTCCGATCCGTGCCTCCGATTGCAGCCTGACAATTTGATTTTCTTCTCCTGTCTTTGAATAACCGAAGCGTTCTATGAGAAATTGAATGGTTGCTTCAGGACGGTATGAGTACAGAAGAACACCTCTCATGCCTGTGATCGCTTCTTTTTCAGTAATGCCCGAAGGAGTCCATTCACTCTGTCCGCTTCTTTCATCTTCCATTATGGCAAGCGGCAGGTCTTCTGTATCATTAAAGAGAAGGACTTGTTCAGACAGCATGATCTGTTCTTTTACAGACAAGCCGTTTTCTTCAAGCCGGCGCTTCCAAAACGCGAGTGCTCCTTTCGGCACGGAGAAATAAATTCTTCCGGCCTGCCCTTTTCCCACGGTTCCCGGGCGGCTTCCCTGAAAAGGAAAAAATGTAATGATCGTGCCCGGCTCTCCGTTTTGGTTGCCGAAATAAAAGTGATAAGTGGCCGGGTCGTCAAAATTAACGGTTTTTTTAACGAGCCGCAAACCCAGCACTTCAGTATAAAACCGAAGATTTTCAGCAGGATCTTTTGCAAATGCGGTAACATGGTGCAATCCTTGTGTATTCAATGTATTCACTCCTAAATATCTTGATTTCGAGATATTAACTATTCTAATTTAATATGAATGAAGATGCAACTAAAGTGTTTCAGTTAAAAAAGTAATAGAATTCTTTTTTTTCTGAAAAATATGTTGTGATCTTATCTGACACCTGCTATGATAAGGAGCATTATCAAGTTTCAGGAGGAAAGTAAATGGTCAGAAAAGCACTAATTTTCGTTCTCATCTTAATCCCTTTCAGCCAGCTGGCCCTGCTGTCAGTCGCTAATCGGGTTCATCCGATCATTATCGGGCTGCCCTTTTTTCATTTCTGGCTGCTTTTATGGATCGCAGTCACTCCATTATGTTCGTTTCTTATTTATAGGCTGCAGAAGAAACAAGGAGGACTGGACTGATGCCCGCAAATATAACAGCATTGATCATTACAGCCGTCATCGTTTTAACCGTTGTCTGTATCGGCTTTATAGCCGGAAGAGACAAATCATCACGTACTTCTGTTGAGGAATGGTCTGTCGGCGGCAGACGGTTCGGGGGGCTCCTCGTCTGGTTTTTAGTCGGCGCGGATCTCTATACGGCTTATACGTTTTTAGGCTTAACAAGCACAGCCTACACAGGGGGAAGCGTTGCTTTTTTTGCAATCCCGTATTCTGTTTTGGCGTATTTTATCGCTTATTTCTTTCTGCCGAAATTGTGGAAAGTGGCAAAAATTCACAAATTAACGACGCTTGCCGATTATGCCCGTGAGCGTTTTGACAGTAAACTTTTGGCCAGTCTTGTCGCCATTGTCGGCGTTCTTATGCTCATTCCTTATATTTGTCTCCAGCTGAGCGGGATTCAAGATACGCTTCAGGTGGCCGGAACGGGTGTCATTAATGTCAATATGGTCGTCATCATCTCTTTTATTCTTGTAGCGCTGTATACTTTTTTCAGCGGAATTAAAGGGCCGACGTTTACGGCGATTATTAAAGACATTCTGGTGTGGGTGATTATGCTGTTTATGGTCGTCTCACTCCCGCTGATCCATTTTCACGGCTGGACGCCGATGATTCACACTTTGGCTGAAAAAGCGCCGCATATGCTGACGATACCGGATTCGGGGCCGAAAGGAATTCCTTGGTTTATCACAGCTTCCATCGTATCTGCGCTGGCGCTCTTTATGTGGGCGCATGCGGCAACCGGCGTATTTACGGCAAAAAGCGCAGATGCCGTCCGCAAAAACAGCATGTTTCTGCCGCTATATAATATTGTTTTGATTCTTGTTATTTTTCTCGGCTTTATCGCGTTTCTTGTCCTGCCGGAAGATACCAATCCGCGGCTCGCTTTATTGAAGCTGATTCAAACGTCTTACGGCGGAGTCGCACAGGGATTTGCTTACTCCACGATCGCCCTTGCGTCATTGATTCCCTGCTCCATCATGGCCATCGGAGCATCAAACTTATTTGCGAATAACTTATATCGGGATTTGATTCACCCGAATGTGTCACCAAGCAAGCTGACGATGATCACCCGTTCAATGGTATTTGTCGTCATCGGGCTCGCGCTTTTATTCGGTATGCTGTTCCCGACTGCGCTCGTTACCCTTCAGCTTCTCGGTGTTTCCGGCATGGTTCAGATCTTTCCGGCTATCGCCGTCAGTCTGTTTTGGAAGAATCAAACGAAAGAAGCGACAATTACCGGTCTTCTCGTCGGTCTTATCGTGACATTCACGGTAAATATCACCCAATCCGCCCACGGTATATATGAAGGGTTTTGGGGTTTGACCGCTAACATGGCAGCCGTTATTATCCTTAACCCGTTTTTTGTAAAAAAAGCGTCTTCAAACGCCGTCAAAGACGGTTTATTCAATAAAGCGCCCTCTGATAAACTGAACCAAAAAGGCGCTTAACAGAAAAAAGCCGGCACATCGATGTGCCGGCTTTTTTACTTTTTGTGCTGCCATTTGTAGGTGGCGACGGTTTTAGCCGGGATGACGGCTTCAAACTGCCGATTTTCTGAAACGACATGGAATTTTTGTTCTGAAGATGTCTGGTTGATTACGACTGTCACAATGGATTGATCAGGATTAAGGAACGATACATTCGAGACTGTGTTTTTGGAGCCGTAATTACTTTCTATCCGCTTTGCTCCCCGGTCGATAAATTTTGAAAAGTTGCCTGTCATATGAAAGATCGGGATATTCCAATAGCGGTCAGGGTTTTTAGCATCCTGAATAAACAGCGTCGGGTCCGGGGTGCCTATCCAATGATGCGTCTTAATTTGACTGTCGAGCATCGTCACCCACGCATTGTAGCTCGACGCGCCGTTGCGGAAATACTGTGCGATCCGATCCGCCCCTGCCGTCCCCCAGACAGACCGCTCCGTTAAGTGAATAGATTGATCAGGATATCTCTTTCCGATTTCCGACATGACAGAAAGGTCACCGTCATAATCGTGAAAAGCGATGCCGTCTGCCGCCCGGTTTCCTTTTTTATCATCTAAAATCGGCGGAATATAGTTCCACGCCCCGCTCGCATTGTGATCATAAATCCAAATTTTCGTGTCAATTATGTGTTTTTTCAATTCTTTTTTCACGGCTATCGCCAGTTTGCGCTGCTGAGACGGCGGCATGTACATGCTCGGATAGTCGATTTCCAGCAAAGGTTCATTTTGAAGGGTCATCGCATAAATCGGAATTCCCTGCTTTTCGTACGCCTCAATAAATTTGCGGAAGTAAACGGCCAGTGCGCCGATATATTTATCTTTCAGCTTTCCCCGCTTGAGGTTTTCATTCGTTTTCATCCAAGCCGGCGGGCTCCACGGTGAGGCAATGATTTTCAGTTCCGGATTTATCGCCAGCGCTTCCTTGATGGTTGCTGTAATGTGTAAATCAATATCCTTTTGGATCGAGAAATGACGGAGCTTAGGATCTGTTTGGCCTTCAGGCATATCGTCATACGTATAAAATTCCTGTGCCGTAAAATCAGATGTCCCGATCGTTATGCGCATAACGTCCATGCCGATACCATCTTTGGGATCAACCAATTTTTTCAGCACTTCTTTTCTTTTTGCAGGTGTCATTTTTGATAAATTATGGATTGTGGATTCTTCCAGGGACGATCCTACGCCTAACACACTTTGATAGCGGCGCGACGGATCAATATACACGGCGGCGGAGTCAGAAGTCTTCTTTTTTGTCCATGTAAGCGGTGTTTGTTCGTCTAAGGCGTATTTCACTTCCAGCGGCCCGTCATACCACGTACGGGAAGCCGGATCTTTTTCAGAACTGAACCACACCCTTACTTTGTTTTTGTCTGAAGCCTTCCGATCAGCCGCATACACTTCGGCTTCCGTGCTGCTTGATATGAAAAAGAAAAACACAAGAAAAACCAGGGTCATGTGCAGACTTTTTTTAAAAAACATGAACCACCATCCCTTTCCTTATTTTTATAAGCGATTCTAAATGAAAAGCCGGACAGTCACCTCCTTCCCGTTTTAATGAATGCGCTTTCATAGTTACTGATAAAAAGCCGGCTTCACACAACGGTGAAGCCTTCCCTTTTTATACCTTTAGGATACATATGCGCCGTTTGTTTCAATCACTTTTTTATACCATTCAAATGAGTCTTTCTTAAGCCGCTTCATTGAACCGTTGCCTTCATTATCCCGATCAACATAAATCATGCCGTAGCGTTTTTTCATTTCTCCGGTTGTAAATGACACGATATCAATAATTCCCCATGGTGTATAGCCCATTACATCCACGCCATCATATGTGACTGCTTTTTCCAAAGCTTTTATATGTGACGATAAATATTCAATTCTTGAAGCGTCATGAATTGAACCGTCCTCTTCTAATGTGTCAATGGCGCCGAATCCGTTTTCCACGATAAATAATGGAATCTGGTAGCGGTCGTATAAGCGGTTTAATGTGTACCGTAAACCGGTCGGGTCAATCGCCCAGCCCCAATCACTCGCTGTAATATAAGGATTTTCCACGCCGTTTGGCAATCCTCCGTTTACGACATCCCCGGTATTATCGTTTATCACGTCACTTTTTACGGTAGTGGACATGTAATAGCTGAATCCGAGGTAGTCCACTCGGCCATTTTTCAAAATCTCTTCATCACCGTCTTCAAAGTGTATCTGATAGCCTTCTCTTTCAAATTCTTTTAACGCATAGCTTGGATAATATCCGCGAACCTGGACGTCCGGGAAGAAAAAGCGCTGTCTCATCGTTTCTTCAGCCAGCATCACATCATCGGGGTGAGATGAGTACGGGTAAATCGGGACATGTGATACCATCGCGCCGATCCTGAACTCAGGATTGATTTCTCTTCCCTTCGAAACAGCCAATGCGCTTGCCAGCAGTTCGTGATGGCCGGCCTGATACATGACTTCTTTTGCGTTTTCGTTTTCTTTAACGGCGACGCCCGAGTTCGTCCATAAAAAGATCGGATTATTCACATCCATCTTATTATTGATTTCGTTAAACGTCATCCAATACTTCACCTTATGTTTATAGCGTTCAAAACACACTTCAGCGAATTTCACAAAAAATCCGACTGTTTTTCTGTTTCTGAAACCGCCGTATTCCCTCGCCAAATGCAGCGGCATCTCAAAATGTGACAGCGTGATTACCGGTTCAATCCCATGTTTCAGCAATTCATCAAACACCCGGTCGTAAAAAGCCAATCCTTCCTCATTGGGCTCCGCTTCATCACCTTTAGGAAAAATTCTGCTCCAGCCGATGGACGTTCTTAAACATTTCAGGCCCAGCTCGCTGAATAATGCGATGTCCTCTTTATAACGATGATAAAAATCGATCGCTTCATGATTCGGATAAAATTCCCGCTCTTCAATTGTATCTGTTATTTTCCGGGGCACACCATGCGCGCCTGCCGTCATGACGTCCACTACACTCGGCCCCTTGCCGCCTTTATTCCATCCCCCTTCAAATTGGTGGGCGGCCAGAGCGCCTCCCCATAAAAAATCTTTTGGCAATGTCCCCATCGTTTATATCCTCCTTTATTTGACTGCCGCTTGCATACCGAATAAATGCACTGCAGCAGCTTCAAGCACCGCTTCGCAGGTGTAGAAGAATTCCTGCCTTCATTTTCATATTATACGTTTACATTATAATTGTACCGGTATAATTTATCAATACATAAACAATTATAGTTAATTTACGAAATGGCTTTTAAAAACGATTATGCTATAATTCTGAAAGAAGCGGGACAATAAATGAATGAGGAATGGATATGTTAAAATACCAGCAAATCGCGATAGATATTGAAAAATACATAGAAGAACATCAGCTGCAGCAAGGGGATAAACTGCCTGTGCTGCAAACCTTAATGACCCGGTTTAACGTGAGCAAAAGCACGATCACCAAGTCCTTAGATTTATTAGAAAAAAAGGGGATTGTGTTTCAAGTGAGGGGAAGCGGCATTTTTGTCAGACGGAATAAAAGAAAAGGGTATATCAGTCTGCTTTCTAATCAGGGATTTAAAGAATCACTTGAAGATTTTAATGTCACTTCCAAATTATTAGCGCTGGAAGTGAGAAAACCCACGCCTGAGGCTGCCCAAAATCTGAATATGCCGCCTGACGGCGACGTGTATTATGTCAAGCGAATCCGATATATTGACGGGCTGACATTGTGTATCGAAGAGTCATTTTACAACAAATCCATTATTACGTATTTGAATAAAGAGATCGTGGCAGAATCAATATTTGATTATATTAGAGACGGTCTCGGGTTAAAGCGCGGTTTTTCAGATTTATATCTGTACGCGGGGATGTTAAATGAGGAAGAAGCGGAGTACTTAGGTCTGTTTACAGGAGCGCCTAAGCTTTGCGTTGAAACGATTTTTCATTTAACCAACGGCCAGCCGTTTGATTTCTCAAAAGTCACCTATCACTATGAGCAATCACAGTTTTTCATTCAGGCGAACAGCCACCTTTTTGAACAGGAAACGACATAAGACGGGCTTTTCGCAAATAAAAAACACCCCATGCGCGAGCGACGCATCGGGTGTTTTTTACTATTTCATATTCTTATTTAATGTTTCAACGGCTTGTTTCATTTGTGTATCGTTGTCCGCAAGCTGTTTTTGCAGATCCGTCATCAGTTTTGCCGTTGTGTCTCCCGTTAAAATACCTGTTTGTTTCAGCTTCTCTTTTGCTTGGAATTGTTTGACTGCTTGTTCAAATGCTTTATTATACGTGCCGTTTACATTCACGCTGTACCCCAGCGCTTTCAGCATTTTTTGCGCATTGGTGACGGTCGTTCCGGAATCCCCGTATTTGTATGTTTTTTTCGCATCTAAATACGGCAGGTTCGCATATTCAGGAAGCTTAACCTGATATTGCGGTTTGATGCCTTTTTTATGGATCCACTCTCCGTCCGCTGTCAGCCATTTTGCGATTGTCAGTTTAACGGTAGAACCGTCGCTGTAATCTTTTGCCGTCTGCACGGTTCCTTTTCCGAACGTTTTCTCGCCGATGAGCGGAATTCCGGATGATTCATGCAGCGCAGCCGACATAATTTCCGCGGCGCTCGCGGTGCCGTCATTGACGAGGACGACTGTCGGTTTTGTCACTTTGCGCTCTTTCGTCGCTTTCATGACTTCTTTCGTGCCGTCTTTGTATTCGACCTGCATGATATTTTTCCCTTTATCGATAAACATGTTGCTCATTTTGATGGCTTCATCCATCAGGCCGCCCGGATTGCCCCTTAAATCGAGAATGTATCCTTTCGCTCCTTGTTTTTCGAGGCTGTCAATGGCTGAATTCAGCTCTTTTGCCGTCGATTCGGAGAATGATGTGATTTGGATTTCGCCGATGTCTCCTTTTTTCATTTCAGAGTACACCGTTTCAACCGGGATGGTGTCACGTTTGATCGACAGGTTCAGATCGCCGACACCCGCTCTGTGCAGCACAAGCTTGACGTTTGTTCCCTTTTTGCCGCGGATTAATGCGACGGCTTCGTTTACATTAAGGCCTTTAACGCTTTTGCCGTTGACCTTCAAGATCTGGTCATTCGGTTTAACCCCCGCTTTTTCCGCGGGTGACCCTTTAATCGGCGATACGATCAGGATGCTGCCGTCCTTTTCTTCCACTTGTGCGCCGATGCCTTCAAACGAAGCGGAAATTGTTTCTTCAAACGACTTTCCTTCCTGAGGATCCATATAAGAAGAATACGGATCATCCAGGGAACTGATCATGCCTTTTATCGCTCCGTCTACTAATTTGCTGTCATCTGTTTTTTGATAGTAATCACTTTTAATCTGCTCATAGGCTTTATTGAATTTCTCAAATTTGCTGTTCGTCAAAGCAGCCGAGCCTTGTCCGAAAATGGTCGTATTGCCCGTGATAAACAGCGTAAGCGCCGAGGCTGCGACCGCAGTGATCAATATAATAAAAAACAGTTTAAATTGCCGCTTCAAGAAAACACCACCTTTTTATTCTTACATTATTATCATAGACGAACGCTCATTCGTCAACTTCAAACGTGAGGCGCCCTTCTTTCCCGTTTACCCAAACCTATGCTTTTCTCTTAACATATGCTGAGGAAAAAAGGAGGATTCGGCCTTTGAGCAAATATTTAGAAATGCTGTCCTTATTCGGAGTCGGAGGGGCTCACCCGGGCGGGCTCGCTTTTTCCAAAGCCGTTCTCGCAAAAGCGGCTCCTCCTCCTGGCGAACCGATTCTTGACGCCGGCTGCGGAACGGGACAGACGGCCGCTTATCTCGGCCACCTGCTGTATCCCGTCACCTGTGTGGATAAGGATCCTCTTATGCTTGAAAAAGCAGCAAAACGATTTGCCGCTGAAGGCTTAACCATTCCGGGCTATTTAGCGGAGCTTGAGCGGCTTCCGTTTGCTGAAAATCAATTTTCCGCCGTTCTTTCCGAATCAGTTCTCACCTTTTCAAATCTTGATTCATCGCTGTCTGAAATCCTGCGGGTCCTTAAACCCGGGGGCATGCTGATCGGCATTGAAGCTGCTTTACAAAAGCCCATGCCGGAAAACGCCATCACGCAGATAAAAGACTTCTACGGTTTTACCGTATTGCAGGATGAAACCGCATGGAAACAGAGATTGCTTCAGCAAGGCTTTCAGAAAGCGGATTTCATTCCCGCTGTCTATGAAAACAATGCGCAGGAGCCGACTACAGAAATGGATTTATCGCCCGTTATTCAGCCGGTTCACTACGATACGCTGACGGCTCATTACGAGCTTATGCAGACGTACCGTGAATATATGGGACACTGCGCTTTTGTCGCTTACAAGTAAAACGGCAATTGTCCTCCTGTTTTCGTCCAACCTTTTTACCGCACTCTATCATAAGCTGACATAGAAAGATAGGTTGGATAGGAGGAGAAAAGATGCAAAACTATTATCATCTTTGCCGGCAGCACCAAGGAAAAGTAGCAAGAATTACAGAACGAAACGGCAGAGTCCACGTCGGAAGAATCGTACGGGTGACTAACAGCAAAGTGTATATCACCCCTGTCGGCGGCCGTCACAGAGGGTACGGATTCGGTTATTGGGGAGGAGGCTGGGGAGGCTGGGGAGCAGCCTACGGTATCGGCCTTGGTTTCATTACCGGATTTGCGCTTGGAGGTCTGCTCTTCTGGTAATAAAGAAAGCCCGCTTTCTATTTTTCAAGCGGGCTTCTTCTCATTACACTTTCTTTACTTCATTAAAATATTCTTCAAGCGTTAATTGATGGTCATGGATGGCTTTTGCCGCTTTTTTGCCTACATAGCGTAAATGCCATGGTTCATACTCATACTTTGTAACATTTTCTTTGCCTTTAGGATAGCGGATGATAAAGCCGTATTCATACGCATGGTCTTTCACCCATTTGCCGTCCGCCGTGTTTCCGAACGCCTCATTCAGCTCATATCCGTTGCTTTTGCTTGAAATGTCCATGGCAAGCCCCGTCTGGTGTTCGCTTTGCCCCGGATATGCGACGGCTTCTTTCGCCTTTTTTTCACCTTTCAGACTGACTTCATTATCGAAAATAACTTTCTGTCTGTCATAAGAACGGTATCCTGAAACGGCAACCAGGTCATAACCTTCTTTTTTCCCGGCGCTGAATAGTTCCGCCAAAGCATCGGCGGCAGGTTTGCGGATATATCGTTTCTCGATTTTCTCAGTAAAAGAAAATTCGACTTTCGGGATTACGAGATCATTCGGTTTATAATCTCCCGGCAGCGTATATGTCTTATTTACGAGCGCAAGTGTATTTGTCGGGTTTTGAATGGTCTCAAGCCCGTTCACTTCTTTAATATCATTAAAATATTTGCTCTCCAATACAAAATCACTGTTTTCTGTCTTCGTTGTTTTTTTGCTTGATGTGTCATCTGATTGTTTTGTTTCAGCTGCTGTTTTTGTGTCCTTATGGCTGTCGCCGCCTGAAATGCTGCAGCCGGTGCCCACGATTGCGGTTACGCTGAGAGCGGCAGCGAGCGAGAACCATTTAGTGGATTTCTTCATTTTACCCTTACCTTTCTTTTTTTGAATCAGGGCGATGCATAAAGAAGAGGGCTGCTTTAATCAGCAAACCCTCATCTCAAGTTTACGATACAGTATGCAGCGCCAGTTTAATCATATCATGAAAAGTCGTTTGACGCTCTTCTGCCGTTGTTTCTTCTCCCGTTAATACGTGGTCGCTTACAGTCAGGATAGACAGCGCTTTTTTGCCGTATTTAGCGGCAAGCGTATATAAAGCAGTCGTTTCCATCTCTACACCGAGGACGCCGTATCTGGCAAGCTTTTCGATTTGGGAGTCTTCATTGTAAAACTGATCGGCGGTGAATACGCTTCCGACCGCTACGGGAAGATTGTTTTTTTGCGCATCCTGGTACGCTTTATGAAGCAGTTCGAAGTCTGCGCAAGGAGCATAATCTACACTGCCGAAGGCGACACGGTTCATCTGTGAATCCGTTGAAGACGTCATAGCCAAAATCACGTCACGCACCTTCACGTCATTACGGATGGCTCCGCATGAGCCGACTCTGATTAAGTTTTGAACATCATAGCTTTGAATCAGTTCATTCACATAAATAGAGATAGACGGAACACCCATGCCGGTGCCTTGAACTGATACTTTTTTGCCGTTATATGTACCCGTAAATCCGTACATTCCTCTGACTTCATTATAGCATTCCACATTTTCAAGATACGTTTCCGCAATAAATTTCGCTCGGAGCGGATCTCCCGGCAAAAGCACTGTATCCGCAATTTGGCCTTTTTCTGCGTTTATATGTACACTCATTTCCTTTTCCTCCTGCCTATTCAAACTCCCACCCATTGTACACTGAATAACGGTAAGAGACAATCATCAGCATTGATCAGGGCAATCTTGGGCAGAATATGCAGGATGACAAGCCTAAAGAAAAAGGAGTGAACATAATGGGCAAAAAACAGCGCAACCGGGTGACCGGCCAGAAAAAGAACAATCACGTGCCCGTTTCAGACGTCATTGCAGCTGATGAAGCACATGGAAAAGAGCATTCCGCCGCTAAACGGAAGCCTTAACACTGTCTTTCCCAGACAATACGGAAGCCGGCTGAATCTTCAGCCGGCTCCGTCTTACCTCGGCTGGACGAGCAGCCGGTTAATTTTACTCCATCCCGCAGGGTTAAGCCTGTAATAGGTCTTTCCTTTTCTTCCTTCGTCTATGAGTATGACGTCTCCGGTCGCTATGAATCTGGCTTGATAGTCGTTTGGGACCGTATCAGGCACATTAAAAACAGAAAATGCCCTTTCCAGTGCGTCTTGATGATTGTCAGCGGCCAGCTCTGTCCGATAGACGACCCTGTATCCCTTTTTCTCGCCGTAGCGGGGTGTTTGAAAAATCGTCACATCATAGGCACAAGTCTTTTTTTTAAACACGGGCAGCGATAACAGCATCAAGATCCCTCCCTCTTATTTCTTAATAGTATTAGCGTTTTTTCTCATTTTTCCTGTCTCTATTTTTGTCGAAACGGATGATACTTTTCGTCAAAGAGCGCAAAAAGCGAAACGAGGCAAAGTCCGAGACTGAATCCGGCAAGGACATCCGTCGGAAAATGCGCGCCCAAATAAATTCTGCTGAATCCGATCAGAATGACGAGAACTCCGGTAAAGACGGTGAGGGCCCTCTTTCTTTTCGTGAAAAACGGAACATGCTTGATCAAAAAGTAAGCGATGACGGGATACATCACTGCCGAATTCATGGAGTGGCCGCTCGGAAAACTGTATGAGGTTTCATGGACGAGCGGTTCAAAAGCGGGTCTGGCTCTTTCAATCAATTCTTTTATTTTTATGTTTACAATCCGTTCAATGAGAAAGAGAAGCGGCAAAAAAACAACATCCGGCGTTTTTTTGTACATATACAGAGCTGCGCCTGTCAAAAGAAGAAGCGGCAAAAGCACCGCGGTCGTGCCGAGCTCCGTTATCCATAACATCAATTCATTCAGCCAGACAGACCTGATCCTGACAGCCGCTTCTATCACACGCTCATCAAAAGCCCGGACGGCTTCTATCCGGATCGCTGCTGCGAGCAGAATAAACAATGCGAAAAGACTTGCTGGCTTGTACAACGTTTTCCCCCCATGTTTCATTCTCCCGAGCTGATTGAAAAAACCGAAGCTTTTTCACTTCGGTTCCGCAGTTTCAGTCTTCATCAAGCTCTTCGTCTATCATACATTTTTCTAATAAATAATCAAAGGTGATGTCGGCTATTTCGAAGATTTCCTCTTCACTCGGTATGTACCCGCGCATAGCAAGCTGACTGTAAAAATAATCAGCTATTTCTTCTGTGTCAATCACAAGATCTATTTCTTTCATGCAAACACCGCCTCCTTTTTTATGTTTTATGAAAAAACCGTTCAAATTATACCCGAAAGTTCTAAACGTTTTGTCCGCTCATATACTTTTAAAAAAACAAGCCCCGGAGGGAGAAAAGATAATGACGAAAATGATGGCTTTATTGGACGGAGATGGATTTGATATCGTATTGGAAAAAGTGCTGAAAGGAATGTCGTTTGTCATCTTTGCCGGCTGTCTGCCCTGGTTTTTATATGTCACCGTCCGTTTTTTTGCCGGCTAGCTGAAATGCTCCCGCAGGCTTTCCAGCACAAAATTCATCATATCTTTATATTCTTCGTCACCGAACAAATGATAAAGAATCTTATAATCGTTATAAATATCAAGCAGCTCATCTACAATCGATACCGCCAGCACATGCAGGGCATCGGGATCATCAGCATCGCCTTCAAACTGAAGAAGAGCAGACGCGACGGTATCCTCGCCGATCTCATGAGATGCTTCCCCAACATAGTGGACAAACAGCAGCTGATGCACAAACTGATCCATTTCATATTTTCTCAGAACCAGCGTGAGATCCTCTTCCTCCGTTTCAAGCCACTCTCCGTCTTTCAGCCGAGTCAGCTCATAAATAATATCCTCCCAGCCATCCTCTAAATATCTCCATATTTCAGTTCTGTGACCGATAACTCGGAATAATTCCTTTCCGTAGTCCTTTACATATACGACGTCGCCGATCAGAAATTCATATTCAATATCTAATTTTTCCATATCGACGATCACGCCCTCATAATCTTTATAAAGCTGGATGGACGATTCAAAATAAAGCACTTCATTATGATTGACTTCATAAAGATAATGTTTATCAATTTGATGAACCTTCGTAATGGTGCCGACGGTTCCGTACATCACGACGACCACGATGTCTCCCACTTGAAATTTCGGTTTATCTGGCTTCATGCTGTCTCCCCCTTGCCGCGGACTGTCATACGCTATCGTATGCCGGCCGCCATAATTTCGCATGGGCATGAAAACCACAGGAAATATCTATTTCTGCACCTGTTCAAAATGTCAAAAACCCCAACATGCTTGTGCGTTTTTTCACTTACCGTAACAGAAGCGTCTGATGGCATTGCGCTTTCGATCGAATGAGCAGTAACAATGACGAGACAAAAAGCGCCTGTTTTTGAATGAGTTTTTGTTTATTTCTCCGTGACGCAAAGGTAAATACCCGGCCCGAAGGCATGTTGACAATATCACCGCCGTGATGTTCAAGATTTGCCGTGAAACACATCATCGAAGGTGTATGGAGATCCAATTCCGGCTGCATATTCGTAATGGCTTGTTTATCATGAAGAACCAAACTCGTTTCGGCTTTCAATGAAGCCACAACTTCAATCCGCTTCAACCTTGTCACAAAAAATTCCCTTTCCGTCCAAACGTCAGTGCCTCACCATAGATCATTTGATTCCTCTCACTTCATTTAAATGTTTGACTATTTCTCCGTGAAAAGAGGCTCCTTACACGGGACCCCGCCGGCAGCAGGTCTGATCCGGTGAACTCTGCAGCTATACATTCTGCTGCCTTATGATCCGTGCCGTCAGGAAGATTTGTTTACGCCTGATCAAAACGAAAGGCATTGCGGGATTTGATCATACGGCACCTCATAAGCGATTGATTTCAACAGAAAAAAACCGCACAATGTGCGGTTTTTCGTCAGGCGTGATGCACCTCGGTCTCATATTTTTCCCAAGCTTCATCAAATGTCGCCATCGTTTCTAAATAGTCGGCGCTCAGTTCTAAATAAGAACTGAGCTCGTGATAATCGCTTGACGTTTTCGGAAAGCCGTGATCTTCGTATGCCTGATTCGCAAACCGGCTGATTGCGTCCTGCGGTTTGGGATGCCTGTATTTCATCAAATAGTGATAAAAGGATTTCATGGGTTTCCCCTCCTGATGACTGTCTTTTGTTGTACTATTATACAATTCAAGTGTGAAATTACAACAAAAGAAGACTAGGAGAAGTCAAAATAATTCCGTTTCAAGATCCGTTCTGTCCCCATCAGCTCTTGATATGTGAGTGTTTCCGGTAATTTTTTTGCATCGACTAAAAAAAGCTGATTTTCGATTTCCGCTATGACCGCTTCCTCCTGATACGTCATGCCGCAGGAGGAGCAGGCGAATGCGGGTGTTTCTGTAATTTCTATGGCTCTCGTACCGTCAGGAAGCTCCCAGTACACAGCCGCCTGACAAGCTGACGCCTTCTGATTGCCGCACCACTCGCATGGCTTCACGGCGATTCACCTCCGACTTCCGATCCTGCTTTTTGCTCTTTCTTTTGCTGTGCAATAAATTTCTTTTCTTTTAATTCATCTCTCTTTTCCCTGCGGTCTTTCAGCGTTTCATGATCAGGGTTTGATGTAAACGTTTTCCTTCTGGCGATCCTCGATACATTTTCCGGTGTGAACGAAACCTCTTTGTCCGCGAAAATGGCGCTCAGTCCGACAGGCTCGCGTTTGGCCATTGTTCCCGGAAAAACAGATTCAAAATAGTCGTCAGCTTGATTCGGGATATAGTTTTCCGGCTCGGGATAAGATGTAATCACCCCTTCGAAGTTTCTGATCACAACTTTCTCCGGACTTTGGGAGAGCAAGTAGTTCGGCTGCAGGGCGATTTTACCGCCTCCGCCCGGGGCGTCGACGACAAAGGTCGGCACGGCAAAGCCTGTTGTGTGGCCTCTCAGTCCTTCAATGATTTCCAATCCTTTTGACACAGGCGCTCTGAAATGGCCGATTCCCTCTGACAAATCACATTGATAAATATAGTACGGACGCACGCGGATTTTCACTAAATCATGCATGAGTTTTTTCATAATCGGCACCGAATCGTTAATGCCTGCTAAAATAACAGCCTGGTTACCGACCGGAACACCTGCGTTAACGAGCTTTTCACACGCCGCAACCGATTCTTCCGTCAGTTCGATGCTCGTATTAAAATGAGTGTTCAGCCAGACCGGATGATACTTTTTCAAAATCTGACAAAGGTTATCCGTTATCCGCTGCGGAAATACGACGGGCGCTCTCGTTCCGATCCTGATAATTTCAAGGTGGGGAATATCACGCAGGTTTTTCAAAATATATTCCAGAATCTGATCGTTAATTAAAAGCCCGTCTCCGCCGGAAATCAGGCAGTCACGGATTTCCGGCGTTTCCCGGATGTAAGCGATTGCCGCATCGAGCTGTTTTTTCGGCACCCCCATTCCGATCTGTCCGGAAAAACGCCTTCTG
Source organism: Bacillus sp. ZY-1-1 (assembly GCF_003047165.1). Lineage (NCBI taxonomy): Bacteria > Bacillati > Bacillota > Bacilli > Caryophanales > Bacillaceae > Bacillus > Bacillus sp. ZY-1-1. The sequence goes on along the minus strand of NZ_CP027061.1, from coordinate 1,829,868 downwards.
GTGCAGTATCGGCAATACATCGAGCATTGATTTGTCACCAGAAAAAGAACGCGGTCGGGATAGCGGTGCGTAAGACCGGGAACCGGTGAATCTTCATCTTCAAACAGCGGATCTTCAAGGTCATATTTCGTTTTGTGCATTTCTTCTGACAGCGGCACGGACTGCATGCGGATCGGACATCTCGGGTTATCGGGATCCATTAAAGAAGCATAATAAGGCGTAATGTTCAGGGGAATGGTTTTTACAGACATCCTGACGCCTTCTTCTTCCTCTTCGGTCAAATGAATGACTTTTTTCAGGTCATCGACGGTTCTTACAGTATGGGTGAGCTGCCACAGCCAATCATTCCACTTTTCTTCCGGCACATCTTTCCACAATTCAATCTCCTTCCAGTGACGCTTCGGCTGAAACCATTTGTTTGTCAAACGAATTCCTCCTTATGAATGGCCAAACGTAAAGTTTTGCACCATATATTCATATTTTCGAGCCCTTCTGAAATGCGGCAGTTGTTCACAAGCCTGCCTCTGTAGCCGTATCCCGCATGATACAAAACGGCGTTCATCCCGTAAGACGCTGCACGGGCCAAGGAAAAAAGATGAATGATTCCCCGGCCAGCGAGTTCCTGCTCCAACGCTTTAAACAAGTGTGCCGTTACGGAGTTCCCCCTGTAATCTGACAGAACCGCGCAATCGGTCATTTCAGCGTGCCCCAAAACCGGATTGATATCTGCGCTTGCCGCCCCAATGAGACGATCCTGATCGAATGCGGCATAATAGATGGTGTTTTCTTTCATTGTTTTTTTAATATAAAGGGGATTAAAAACAGGAGTCGGATAGGTAAGAAAAACATGTTTATATAAGTGCGTTAAACGGTCCGCATCATCTTCGTCCGCTTTTCTGAACATCAGCGTGCTTTCTGTCTGAGTCAGTCCCCGCCGCGGTGTCTCATATAAACGGTCAACAGCCGAATCTTCTGATACATATGAATCTGACCGTCTCCGTTCCTCTGATAAATAGCGCACCATCACAACAGCCTCATGCCCGTTGTAATACCCGTCTATGGCACCCTCAACAATAAAAAGATGCTTGACAAATTCCGGCTCATCGCCGCGCTTGGCAAAGAAAATCACCTTTTGGGCTCCTTCTTGCTTTGCTTCTGCCAAAACGGCCGGTATAAGCGCCGTGATCTGTCCGTCATAACGAATGACTCTAAGCCGCTCATTGAAACGGTCTGCATCAATCTCGGCCGCTCCGCTTTCAGCCCTCAGTTCCTTTATCAGCTCCGTCACCCCCATCTGCCACCCCGCACCATTCCATGATAAAAAGAGAAATGATTTTGACGGCATCGATTAACGCCCGGACTTCAATGTATTCATTCGCCTGATGCGCCGCCTTGACTTCTCCCGGACCGAAGACGATGACCGGCGTCTGTCCCGCGTGCTGCAAAAGCCCTCCGTCCGTTCCCCACGGGGACGCTTCACGAACCGGTTTTGCCCCTTTCATTTTCTCAAAAGAAGATTCCAGAGCGGAAATCAGCGGATGCTCATCCGGGAGATCATTCGGAAGCCACTGAGCCCCAAACCATTCTATTTCCGCGGAGTGGTGTTTAAACCATTCATCCCGGTACTCCAAATCTTTCAGCCAGCTTGCCAGCTCTTCTTTTACTGCTTCGGGCGTTTCATCCGGCGCTATTCCGCACCTGCCTTCTATCACCACACGGTCAGCTACCGATGATGGCCACGTTCCCCCTTGGACGGTGCCGATATTAATGGGAACCGGAATCGGAACGTCCCGATAAAGCGGGTCTTTGATACGGGCGTTACGGACGTGTTCAAGCTCTTTAAGGGCTGTGATGACATGCAGGCTTTTTTCAATGGCGCTCACCCCTTCATAGCGGGTGCCGCCGTGTGCGGACAACCCTCTTACCGTAATGCGGAACCACATGGACCCTTGCTGCTTAACAAACAGCTTTAAATTAGTCGGTTCGGGAATAAGCGCCCCGTCAGCCTTGTAGCCCTTCATAACAGCCGCCAGTGTTCCCGCGCCGCCGCACTCTTCATCTATGACACTTTGAAACAGAACATCTCCTTTTAACGTAATCCCGCAGGCTTCAAGCGCTTCTAACGCAAACAAGAGGGCTGTATTGCCGCCTTTCATATCCGTTGAACCGCGTCCGTAAACTTTGCCGTCCTTTTCAACAGCGGTAAACGGTTCATACGTCCATGCGGCGGGATTTCCTTCCGGGACAACATCAATATGTCCGTTCAGTATCAGTGATCTTCCGCCCCCGGCCCCTTTCTTTACGGCTGTGATATTCGGGCTTTCATGGAAGTCTTCGCGTTCCGATACAAAATAAGGATGCTCTTTCAATTGTTTGACACTCGGCTCCCAGACATCAATATCCATGTCAAACTGTCTCAGTTTTTCTAAAACGACTGCCTGTGCGTTAAATTCATGGCCGAACGTGCTTTTTTCCCCGATCAGCCGTTTCAGCAGGCTTACCGCTTTTGCTGTGTTTTCTTCCGCCCACTCAGTGACTTTCTTTTCTAATTGATCCATGGACAGACCCCCTTTTAAGAAAACATTCTCCCAATCTGATTTCGGCATCCGTTGTTTGAATGACATCGTCTATGGTCGTGCCATTCAGCAGTTCCTCAAGAACAAAAGCTCCCTCATCTATGCTGATGACGGCTTTCTCTGTAATGATGAGATCTGCACAGCCTGCTGCTGTAAGCGGCAATGAACAGCTTTCGACCAGCTTCGGCCGGCCTTTCTGATCGGTGTGGCTCATGACGACAACCACTTTTTTCGCGCCTTGGGCAAGCTCCATCGCCCCGCCCATTCCGGGCACCTTTTTCCCCGGCACGAGCCAATTGGCGAGATCACCTGTCCTGCTGACTTGGAGCGCGCCTAAAATGGTAATATCTATCAGCCCTTTTCTGATCATGGCAAAAGACAGAGCTGAATCAAAATAGGAAGCACCCTTAACTGTACTGACAGGAAATCCGGCCGCATTGCATAAAAGCTCATCCTCCTCTCCGCGCTCCGGACTACCGCCGATCCCGAGGACGCCGTTTTCCGCCTGCAGCATTACCTCCATGCCGGCCGGCAGAAAGTTCGGCACTAAAGAAGGAATGCCGATCCCCAGGTTGACAATCATACCTGAGGTAATTTCACTGGCGGCCCGCCTCGCGATACTCTCTCTTTCCGCTATTCCCAAGCCCATCTCCACTTCACTCCTTCACTTTGCACGACACCCTCCACGAAAACGCCCGGCGTTACAATATGCTCGCTGTCAAGTTCGCCGGCAGGCACAATTTCTGCCGCCTCAGCAAATGTTCTTTCGGCCGCAGCAGCCATCAGAGGGTTCATGTTGCGCGCCGTTTTGTCAAACGTCAGATTTCCGAATTCATCAGCAATATGTGCCGACACAAAAGCGAAATCAGCTGTCAGCGCTTTTTCAACTAAATAGGACTTTCCGTCAATCGTTACGGTTTCTTTGTTTTCACAAACGGTTGCGTTATCAATGCCGATATCAGTTAAAATACCGCCTAGCCCCGCTCCGCCTGCGCGAATCCGTTCAGCAAGCGTCCCTTGCGGCGAAAATTCCACCTCAAGCGCTCCGTCAGTCATTTTTCTGCCCGCGACAGGATTTGAGCCGATATGGGAAGTGATCAGCCTTTTTACCCGCTTATGAACGATAAGCGGACCGATACCGATTTCCGGAAATCCGGCATCATTGCAGATAACGGTCAATTCTTTAACGCCGCTTTCCAAAATCGCTTCGATTAATGACGGAGGGGAACCCACTCCCCCAAAACCGCCGAACATGATGACAGATTCGTCCTTGACATCGGCAATTGCTTCATGAATATCGATTTTTTTATGAAAAATAGACATATCAGCTCAATCCTTCTTCATCATTTTTTCAGCTTCTTCTGCGGACTGGGAAAATAGATCTGACAGCTCATCCAGCTCCGCATATGAAATCGTGAACGGCGGGGCGATGATGACGGCGTCTCCTTCTCCGCTGTCAATACCGGGCTTTGCTGGGTAAATAAGCAGGCCCCGATTTTTTGCCGCTTTAATGATTTTTTCGGTGAAGGCCTGTTTTTTCGAAAAAACGTCCTTCGTCGTTTTATCCTTAACGAATTCAACCCCGATCAGGAGGCCTTTACCGCGGACATCCCCGATCACCCCGCTGCGGTCTTTGATTTCTTCTAATTTCCGCTTCAGCATTACGCCTTTTTCCTCTGACTGCCGAAGCAGCTCGTGTTTCTTGACATAGCGAAGCACTTCAAGCGCCGCCCTTGCACAGTATGGGTTGGCACTGTACGTATGTCCGCTCATAATGACCCCGGAGCCCCGCTTGATCGTTTCAATGATGTCATCAGACGCAACAGCTGCCGCAATCGGAGCGTAACCGGCGCCCAACCCTTTTCCGAGCACCGCGATATCAGGGGCAATCCCCCAATGCTCAGAAGCAAGCATCCGCCCTGTTCTCCCGAGCCCCGTCATGACTTCATCCGCAATAAACAAAATACCGTGCCTGCGGCAGACAACCTCAAGCGCTTCATAATAACCTGCCGGCGGAGTGATGGCCGCCCCGGCTGCTCCGACAATCGGCTCTGCGACAAATCCCGCGATAAATGAGGAACCGATCCGCTGAACAGCCGTTTCCAGTTCAGCCGCCGCAGCTTTCACAAATTCCTCTCCCTGCAGCTCTGAACGATACATATTAGGCGCTGAAACGGCCGGAAACCGTTCAAGCAGTTGGGTGAAGCGGTATCTCCGTTCATAGAACCCTGATAATGAAAGCGCTCCCAAAGTAATACCGTGGTAACTTCCCCATCTTGATAGAAAGACGGATTTTTGGTATTGCCCTTTTTCCTGCCAATATTGAACGGCCATTTTCATCGCTGTTTCGACTGCCTCTGAGCCGCTGTTTACAAAAAATGACCAATTCAGTCCGCCCGGCAGATGATCGGCCAGAAATAAAGCCAGTTCTTCTGCCGGAGTACTGGTGAATTGCGAGCGATACACAAACGAAACGGAGTCAAGCTGCTCTTTTAAAGCTTGTATAATCTCCTCCGTGCCGTGGCCGATATTGCAAGTGACCGCCCCCGATGCTCCGTCCAGATACTTGTTCCCCTCCTGATCATACACATATGATCCCTTACCATGACTGACTGACGGATAATTTGCGTCAAGCTCCGGTTTGATTAAATAGCTCCCCATATCTTTCCACCTCGAAAACCCATTTGCTTCATTGTATGAACAGATGAATAACCGCATTCTTATCCTTCAGAAAGTTTTTTGCAGAAAATACCTTTCTGTAAAACAGGCTGCCGGAGATGTCCCGACAGCCTGAAGAGCGTTCTGGAAATTCTATTCCTATTGTTGATTTTATTCTTTCTTCGGTTCTGCTATTTATCTGCTCATCCCATCATTTTTGATCTGAATCTGTATAAGCAGCAGGCGGAAAATTCCCGTCTTCTTTACTGTATGGGAATCAATATTTCACACAAATGATGATTCACCTTTTGTAAAGTATACCTTTCGATAATAGGCTGTTCTCTGATTGATAAATTATTTTTTTCGATCTCAGAAAAAACAGTGTTCCAAAATCCGCTGACTGCCTCTTTTGTATGATCAAGCAAGAAAACAGCGTACTTCCCTCCGGAAAATGTACCGATCCGGGCTGGTTCAGGCACATGGTCTTGATTGATAACAAGACAAACATCATAGCGGCATTTCTCTTTAGGAGTACGATTCGGATGATCTTGCGGAATTCCTAAAATGACAGAATGATCAAGCAGGCCATTCAATTGCGCCCAGTTTTTAAATGACTCCATCAGTTCTTTGTTTTGCTTTCCGCCATACTCTCCGACGTTTCGGAAATAAGCAATTCTGGATTCTGGTAATTCTTCAATCGTTCTGTTCACATTTCCCCCCCTTCTCCAGAAAGGTAATATGTATTAGTATGTTTTTCAAGCTGATCTTTCAGCATGGAAATAACAAAAAGCCTGCAGAAAGTGATGTTCTCTGCAGGCTGATTTTCATTATAGGATTTTTTCAGTCTAACAAATAAAAGCCGCACCGACGATGATTAATAAAATAAACAATACCACGATCAGCACAAAAGTGCTGGTTCCGCCTCCGCAGCCGCCGTGCCCGTAACCATAGCCAAAACTGCCGCAACCGTAGCCATATCCGTATCCGTACATACGCAAATCATCCTTTCTTCTTACGATATACGGCATTGTATGCGGGCCAACTCCCAATTGGTTTATGCGAATGCCCAACTATGTAAGAAAATAATGAAAAATTGTATGCACGCGCCGAAATCTTTTGAAGCCGAGTTTTTCATAAAAGCGGTTTACACCGTCCATCCCGGACGTCACAAGGTATACGGTTTCCATGCCGTTCAGCTTTGCCGCCGCCATCAGCTCATTCATCAATATCGATCCGTAGCCTTTTCGTTGGAATTGATCCAGAATTGCGACTTCTTCTATTTTTGCGGTTTTATCTGCTTTGTTGATGAAAAGCTCTCCGCAGCCGATCGGAATCGTTTGCGAGGCGTCGCTGTAGCACACGACAAGCATAACCGTTCCCTCCTTATACAAAGGATATTTCCGCTCAAGCTTTTGTTCGGCCGCCGCCTCGCCAATGTAAAGGGCATCATAGATGTTCATAATAGACGACCCATCGGCGAGGCTCTTTTCCGTCCCCCAAGCAGTGAGCGGGTGTCCGGCCTGCAGGTCCCCATTTTCCAGTTTCCTTGCAAAAAACAGCTCATCTTCCACTACGCAGCCCTGCTTTACCAGAGTTTGTTTCAGAAGAAGCGGAAATGCGTGCTCCGGAGACGCTTTCACATGAATATAATTGGCTTGAAGCATGCCCGGAACGGACGAAAGAAACGGCAGCAGTTTGTCTAACGGAAATGTACGGTGCAGCTGAACAAAGTTATGCGAAAAAATCTGCGGCAAAAAAGGGTCCGTATATACACTGAAATGCTCGAACCTCTGAATGCCGGAAGTAAGCTCTATATACTGCTTCTCGGTTTTATCAAATTGATCGGTCATAAAAGCTCTCCTTTTCCTTGCACATCCGACTGCATCTCTCAACCTTTTGTTATATTGAGATTTCTTATAATTTCATCGTACACCGGATAGAACGGCATTCCAATTGGTAATTGTTTAATTTGCTGAAAGGAAATGGGTATCGCCTTCTGATTCGCAAAAAAGCGTTTCGCTACGTCATGACTGATCGGATGGAGAACCCCTCTCAAATAAACATAAAATTTCCGTTCAATGCGAAACAGCATCCTCCCGGGCAAATGTTGAACACAGTCAGATGTCCACCGGCTGATCGGCGGACCGTCCGGAAGCGATTGTATTTCGGCCCGTTCTAAAGCCGGGATGCCATGCCGTTTAAATCGGTAAAAGCGAAATGCGCTATGATCAACCAGCCTTTTCTCCCCGTCTTCTATAAAATAAACATGAAACTGATCCCTGACGAGCTGAAAATTCGGAATACTGGCGGAGTCCTCTTCCTCATATTGAAATAAAAACGGATCCGGAATGACGACGGTCCGGCCTTCGTATAACGTATGCCAGCGCTCGTTTACAGGCTTCCTTTTATTTCGGTCAAGCTGATATACTTTCTGATCCGTCCCCTTTACAAAGGATCCGTCGATCAAGACAGACGGAAGCGATTGATACGTGTTCTGAAATGAGTGGGGTGTTTTATAGGTCGTATCCAACACTTCTTTTATCGGCAGAAATGATGTAAATGTGTTGAGCCTGCTCCAAAAAACAGAGTCTCCGTGATTCCAATGCATAACATCTTCGTCCCAAAAGCTGCCGAACTTCTCTTTCACACGCTCAAGCAATGATCTCCGGTGCATCACTGAACAGTGATCAACGAGAAAAGCGGCCTGATCAAGCACCTCTTCAGCAAAACGATAGAAGTGGAATTGTTCTGTTCCGCGCCCGTTTACATGTATCACCTTCTGGCTGGAATAGACGGCATCAAACTCGCTGCATTGATTAAGCGCTTCCGCCATGCGGCTGAGCCTATTCGGATGAAATACGGTGTCGTCTGTCAAATAAGTGATGTATTCGCCTTCGGCCCGTGAAAGCGCATCATTAATCAAAACGGCATACCGGGTCGACTTCAGCCGTTCGGCCGGATTGATAAAACTGTTGTCATAATATATGCGATGATCTTTTATATACGTACTGATGGCGGCCGAGGTTTCTTCATTTGAATGATCATCCATCACAAACAGCTCCCAATTGCTGTAGGTCTGATGCAAAACACTTTCAATCGCCTGTTTTACAAGATCCGGTTTGTTGTAACTCGTTAAGATAATTGAGACCTTCTTTTCCATCCCATCACCCCTTCTGTAAAACGTAAAAAACGGCTCCGAAAAAGACAGAGCCTGATATCGTTATTAAAAAGCCCCCCAGCTGACGATGCTTGAAATCGCGACGTTTGATCTCGTATTATTGAGCGGATTTTGAAAAACGGCCAAATCTGACAGCACTTCTTTGACAATTACGTTCTGCAGTGTGCTGCCGTTAATCAGATTGACGCGCGATACAGGAACCCCAAGCTCTTTTGCCATTACAAGCTGACGCCGCAAATCTGAATGATCTCCGGACGGCTGATGAGATAACAAAAGAAGAAGAAGCAGTACGAGCTGAAATTCCTCCTCAAAACCCCCGTGTTTTACAGTTTCTCCTGAATCCAAAATATTCCTCTCCTTCATTTTTTAATCTATACAACGTATGTCATACTCTTACAATCCGCATAGGCAAACAAAGCCTGATTCGAAAATTCAGCTGTTTGATTAATTGTTGAAAAAAATGCAAGCAAAACGGCATTCGACTTATACCAATCTTTTCAATCAGGAATATGAATAAACGTGAGGTTGAAATTGTAAAGGAGGTGTATGTCCGCATGAGCGAGGATCGTTTGGAGCTTAAAAAGAAATTATTAAAAACTCTTTTAGCCCCTGTATTTGACAACAGCGCTTTATCTGGCGGCACAGATGGAGGAGATAATGTGGAAAACAAAGTAAAAGATTTATTGGAATCGGCAATTGATGCAAAAGTGGATGAAGCAGCGGCGAAAGACAGTCTCAGCGCACAATCTGTATTGGGAAGCGGTATTTCATTAGCGGCGAGATGGATTTTTGCAAGAATTCAGCCCGGCACTGTCATCAGCATTGTGATGGATTCAGGAGACATGATCGGCCCGGTTCAATTTGTTGCCTTTGACGAAATTCACGGAATCGTTTTTGTTACGCAGGAAAATTCCGTTACACCGGCAGGCTCTGCTACAACATTGCTTGACGTCGACAAAGTTGAAAGTGTCACGTTCACTTCGTAACAGCATATGAACGTTTTATATATCCGTTCAGGATATAAAGGCATATACACGTATTTTGACCGCTGGATCGAGGAAGGCTTTTTACAGTCTTCCGTCCGCTTTTTTTCTGTTTCTGAGTTTGAGGAAGATACCATCCGCAGTATACGGGCATTCAAACCAGACATCAGTCTGATGATGACGGGAGACCGTATTCCGTCTGAATGGCTTCAATGGCTGAAGACAGAACAGATTCCCGTTTATCTATGGATGACGGAGGATCCTTTTTATTTCGATGTGAGTATGACAATCGCGCCGCTTGCGGATGCCGTTTTAACGATAGAACAAAACGCGCTTGATGCTTACCGGCAAATGGGCTTACAGCACGTATATTATGTCCCGATCCCCGTTAATCAGCGGCTTTTTAAAAAACAACCTGCTGAAGCCTCTCTTCACACAAATCTGCTTCTGATCGGATACCCGTATCCGAACCGCGTTGAACTGGTGAAAGCAGCGGCGAAGCTTCCGTATACGCTTCGTATTATCGGGAAGGGATGGCGCAGACATCTGCCTAAAAAAATCGCCAGACAGCAAAATGTGCTCGTAATGGATGAATGGATTGAACCCGAACTTGCCGCATTATATTACAACAGCGCAGAGGTGGTCTTAAACCCTCACCGTTCTTATCGGTTTGCGCTCAATCAGAACGGACGCGGCATCGAAAATACCAGTTTAAATACGAGAAGCTTAGACATTGCGGCTTGTCAGGCCTTTCAGCTGACAGACCTTTCTCCCGCGCCCCCGTTTTCATCATTTGTTTCTTACAGCGGGTTTGCGGATTTTGCGGATAAGATCCATTTTTATATGACAAACCCGGGTGAACGTAAACAAATCGCGGCGCTTAATTATCAAGAGACAGTACCGGCGTACACGTATGACCGGCTGCCGGCTGTGCTTACGGCTATCCGTTCCAAGACTTTCTCATGAAACGCTCTTCACATCAAAAAGCAGCTTGGATAAGCTGCTTTTTTCATGTTTATTTTCCGCTTCTGTCAGTCAGTTTTCTCGGGTCAACCTGTTTATTGACCTGCGGATGAAAGCCGATTTTATCAGCGATTCTTTCCCATGGCACCATTTTAAAATTTTGATTGGCCTTTTGGCCGTGATCTATATTCTCTCCGTCCTGTGCGACAAAAAGGCCGAACGGATACTCAGGCCCCAGCCCGAAACCCAGAACGTCAATTCCGTCTGTATCGCTTGTGCCGTCTGTTTCAGGCCCGTCTGTTATCTGAAAGTCCGCAACATATTTGTTCTGTCCCTGTCTTTCATAAATCGCGTAGCTGCTGTTACCCTGGCTTGAGGCAAGCAGATAACCTTTCCCGTCAGCAGCGTAGTAAATCGTCAGTCCTTCAATATCAGGGGTTAAATGCCTGCCATCGGCACGATCGATAACCGTTCCGTTACTGCCGCCGTCCGGCTCAGCGCTGAACTTCCAGATGGCCTCATCTTCTTCTGCGATATAAAGACTGCCGTATTCATCGTCTGCTGCCATCCCTTCTGTCTGAGAATTCATTTTAAACGCCCTTACCTTTTTGCCGGATATGTATCCATTTTTATCCGCATTTAATTCGTATTGTTCAAATTCGCCTTCTTTCCCTGTCACCATCGCGTAATATTTTCCTGTTTTTTGACTGTGGTACAAGCTGAAACCGTATACTTCATCAATTGCTGATGCAATCGGGCGGTTTGGATCCGTAATGCTTTGTAATGTGCCGTTTTTCCCGTCAATGGCGTAAATCTCAATGGTATTCTTTCCTTCAGACCGATTGGATGCCGCCGCAATATCGACTTTTTTTCCGTTCAACGGAAAATCATAACGGATATCAACATTGTTCAGCTTCCCGGTATGATAGGAATGAAGCATCTTTCCCTCTAGGCTGTACACGACTAAGCCTGATTTTTTATTGGTTGTGATCAATTTGCTGTTCTGAGGATTCTTGGGGTCCAGCCAAATCGCAGGATCATCAGCTGCATCACCGGCTGTATCAACCGGCTCCGTTTCCGCCGCCGCATTCACGGTAAAATGATAAGGATCAGACAGCTTATGTTTGGCCTGGGAAGAAACCGCACCGCATGTGAGCATCAATCCGGCTGCCGCGGTTAACAAAAGTGTTTTTGAATGATTCATTTTCCATCCTCCTTTTATGAACGTGCACTTTAATTGTAAAATACATACAGGAAGTTCAGTGTTAAGTTTTTGTGAAGATTGTCCGAATGTGAGGATTTATGAAGAGAAAAAATTGACGTGAGCAAATATTTAAAATGAATATTTAGTACAATGTTTTATTTGTAATTTCTATTCTATTAATCGGGTAACGCGATATGAAAGCGCATCAGATTAATGTTTTTCTCTAATTTTTGATTTATTGGTTTCTTTCATTAACTCGCTGAAATTGTTCAACATATGATGCATGGTAGAGAAACGAGAGTTGGAGGATAAGCCATGCCTAAACAGCAAGCAGTAGAGCTACAACCGTTTTTTCACGATAAAACTGTTCTCGTCACAGGCGGAACAGGATCAATCGGAAGCCAAATAGTAAAACGCCTTTTGCTCTTAACCCCTAAAGAAGTCATTGTGTTCAGCAAAGATGACAGTAAACAATATGTGATGAAGCAAAAATACGCGGATGAACAAAGACTGTCGTTTGTGCTCGGCGATGTTCGTGACTACAGAAGAGTCAACCAAGTGATGAAAGGTGTTGATATTGTCTTTCACACAGCTGCGCTGAAGCAGGTTCCGACATGTGAGGATAATCCCTTTGAAGCCATTCAAACCAACCTTATCGGCGGACAAAATGTCGCAGAAGCGGCTTTGCTGCAAGAAGTGACGCATGTGATTAATATCAGTACCGATAAAGCCGTTTATTAAGATACTCACCACAAGCAAATCAAAAAAAGAAGCTTACTCTGCACTCCTTTCCAAAGCAGCCTCCAATAAATGCTGAGCAAATTGTTTATAAAATTCATCTAAGTCATTACTCGCTTCATCCTGATCTATATAGCGGATACTGTAATTATCTTTATGGACAACCTTTATTGTTTTCTTCTTTAATTCCTCATAACGTTGGTAAGGTTCCAAAACTACACCCCCGCTTTCACAGGAGTATTATATGTATGTAATGGTTCGTCTCTTGACTGTTCTTTCTTTATCAAAGCCTCGCAAGCTTGTTCAAATGTATGATCCAGCGTTCAGTACCGATCTCTTCGCATATGAATATGGGAATGCTGGCTTTATTCAAGGTGCCCAGTAATTCAAAATGTGTTCTTGACATATGCCTTCTCTGCACCTGAGTCAACAATTGTCAAATAAATCCCGGGGCAGGAATAAGCCACCGCGAATGAAGAATGACGTGAGGTTTGAAGACATTATTTCGGTTCAATATGCCGTTTCAGTTTTGCAGCGGTATTTCTGAGAATTAAAGAATAGGTACTAAATCCTTTCAAACTTTGAGATATTTGTTTTTGGCGGTGAAGATTCATTTAATTTTTTATACCAAATACGAATTTTTTGTCCTTTGCTCAAGTCATCTTTATTGTTAAGTTGACTAAGTCCCAGTAAAACTATATCCGATCTATACTTTTTAATAATCTCTTTTTCACTAAGATTTTCATAGTCTTTAACATCAGCTTTTTCATTATGTATGAAAATTGCTTGATTCTCTCCTTTTAAAATGACATAGCCGACCATGGTTTGCTCAGCCTCCATAAAATGTTTGCTTTGGGTTTTGACACCCTAATGTTATACTTAACAAAATTAACAGCATTGTACATAATCTATACAAGTTCAAACCGCCCTTCTTGCATATTTGTAACAAGAGTAAAACACTGTTTTAGGAAATGACAGACTAAAACGACTCATTTTTAAGGATTTTAACAACTTCCCCGTAGTCTTATGGAACACGGCGAGGTCTTTACCATCATAGAACCGCACAATTGCATCATGAAATATTCAATTGGCTGATCAACCACAACACCTTCTTTAAGCGATCTAATGTGGAATATGTGTAAGGAGGCGGTTTATTTGAAAAACGATCAGATAATAACACTTGACTCTTCTTTTGCGTTATCCACTCTTATTGTCTTACTTATTGCATTGTACCCGTCCTATTCTTCTTGGTTTGTCACAATATTCTTTTTAGGATTTGCACTAATATACACATTTGAAAAAAAGAGCAAATCTTCAAAACTAATTGCTATTATCTCTTATCCATTATTTATTGTTGCGTTTGTTTACAGCATAATAAACAGCATGTAATAATCCCCCGCCTAAGACAGGGTTATTTTTTATCACATTGCAGCAACTTTTGGGCCGCCTTTGTCTGTGATGATAAAGCTGTCACTCCCGATTTTTTCTTTTGATCCTTATCTTCATAAATCGTTACAAGGTGTTTTGTCATAAGAGCCGTCCCTGCCGTCTTACATTCCTGCTTATCCTAAAAGTAAACAATTTTATATTCACCTAGAATGATCATTATTAGCTAATCCAGCTAAATCAGATGACCAGCCCCCTGTAGGCAAATTAAAAGCAAATCCTAATGTTTGAACGACAGCAGCAGTTGAGTATTTGTCAAAGTTGATCGTAGACGTTGCTTTCAGTATCATTCCAAGTCTGAGTTATCTCTTTTCGCCTTAACTCCTGCCCCAAAATCATAAAGCAAACCACTCCAGTAAAATTCCAACAATTTCAATCTTGCCAATGGTGTTTCTTAAACCTAATTCCCCCTCTGAGTTGTTTTATGATATTACACTCCTGAAAATATTTGTTTTTGTTAAACCTACAGTTTTATTGAATCTTCTCCACGGCATAAAATGGGCATCCCCAATGAGACTTTCGGTTCTTTTTTAAGAAAATTGTGTCTCGTATAATAACAAAAGTATGTTTTTAAAATTCTTGTTCCTTCTTTTATAACTAAAATTTTTTAGGTAATATATTGATTTCATTACAAATATCCATTATATTTGTAAATATATTAAACTAATGGTTATTTAAGGATGGTGAAGAAATGAAGAAAAAACTTATTTCATTTATCATGGTGTTCACGTTGGCTGTGCTGGCTATATCAGTTGTTTCTCCTGGCTATGCAAGTGCAGCAGAAAGTAAAAAAGCACCTGTAGTTCAAAATAGCGTACAGGCTCCTTTAGCTTCAAATTCTGAAGTACATACACAGGGCATTCCTTTCGCTAAACAAATATTAGTAAAAGCACTTAGGGTTGGTGGCCCCGCTTTAGGAAACCTTATTAAAAAGATCCCATATAAATGGGCACAAAAAGCTGGTGATGCTTGTTCTAAGTGGGGACACAAAGCGGCGGACGTTATAGATGAACTTACAAATTTCGGAGAAACAGCTGTTACTGTGGCCTTAGTGAAAGCCGGAATTCCATTAGCTGATGCACAGTTAATTGCGAAGGTTGTTGTGTTCTTTTTGGTATAACTATACATTAAAAACAAGAGAGTGAGGCTTACAACCTTCACTCTTTTGTTTTAATTAGGTAAGGAGAGATCACCATGAATCTGCTTGTTATGACGTTATCAATTTATCTTTTATCTCTCATCGTCTTTTTTATTTTTATGTACAGAGGAGAAAAGAAAGAAGCTGCAGAAAAAAACACAAATGAAAAATTTTTATTATCTACAGTAATAGGAGCTTTGGTTTTATCACTCATTCCTACTGCAATCATAATGGTGATAATCTTATTTGCAACAGGATCAGCAAATGTGCTTGTAAAATTCTTTGAATTAGAAATAGAATTTAAACAGATTGTTATAACAAGTGTGTGTATGGTTGTTTATTCTTTTACTTTTGATAATATTTTTGTGGCTGTTGGAAGGCATCTCATTGGGGATAACTTCTTCAAGTTTATATTTGCCTCGTTGTTTAGGTTTTTATTTATTTATATAGTGGGTATCTTATGTTCCATTGGGAACAGCGACAATTTTAAATTATCATTAGGATTAACTTTATTTTTTCTTTTGTTAGAATGTATTTTCCCTAAAAAGTCTGACCGTGCCCAGAATTTAAAATCTTAAGGACGGGCATTTGGTGAGAACATTAATTCATATAAAAAAGGAATAATGTTCAAAAAGATAAAGCAGGCTTAATGTCTGCTTTATTTAATTAAAATCCCTCTTCATACAGTGCTTTCTCTAAGCAATTCGGCTCCTAAAGCTACACTGAACCTTCCAGCTTTATACTCGTTTACAACAATAAAGTAACAAGCAAGTTGAGAAATCTCGAATCTTGATATGCTCAATGGTACTGTTGTTTTTGCTTCCTGACTTTGAGACTGTAATGGGACGCTTTATGTCTAAAAAATCTGCCTATAATATCGTTTACTGTGTAGTCGATATAATTTATATTAATTGGCATTCAATTGCTAATAACCCGCTCACTGAACGGAAAAGCATGCTTTTAGACATTAACCTTGACCATAACAATGTATTTGTTATTGAAGGTCTGCAGGGAAACGGATTAGCTTACTTTAATCTGCCAATGAAAAGCATCTTGAAGGAATCGTCGTATTAATAAAGCTAACTCTCCATATGGGATTAATAAACATTCTTATAGCTGGCTGAAAGTGATTATAGATTTAAGACTACATGGTAAACTCCGCATACCTTCCTTTGAATCTTGGAGAGTATAATCTCTCTTCTATTACATAACTCCTTAATGCTTAGCAAAACAGACTGAAAATTCAGTACATAATACAATAAGTTATCCAAATCGTTTAGCTGTAATTCACCAAAATGCTCTTCATATTTTGTGACAGATTCATTCCAGTTTGAATAAACCTATTGACCTCCTGAAATTAAATGTTATTATTTACTTTAACTTACAAATAAAGGAGTGTTTAATTTGAAAAAGTTGTTTAGTTTTATTGTTTGCACCATGGTGGCCATTCTTTCTCTGAGCATTGCCACTGCCGCATCTGCTGAGACCGACAATTCTAGGTTTTCAACTAAGCTTACTAACTCTGTCGAAAGTGAATTTAAAGCTTTTGGTCTTAACCCTCCTAATTCAAATAGCGTTGTAAATCTTACGAAAAACAAATTGACATTCGCTGGACAAGCAACTGGCAATACGTTATATTCAAACAGTTATTTTCAAGGCAAATCTTCGATAAGCTATTCAATTACAAATAATATTGGAACTAAACTAACTGTGAAAGTTTGGAATGATTCCGACTGGATTTTTGCTACTGAAACACTAACTGTAAATGCTAACGGTACAGCTACAGGAACAATAAAAAATCTAGATGCCAATGCGCTTTACTATCTATCTTTCTCTGCTCCGAGCGACTTTTCTGGCTATGTTCAATAATACGTAATCTAGCAGCTCCATTCGTGGGGCTTTTTTGTATTCGTTAAAAACTATCGTAAGAGAGAATTGGATTAATTGTAGAAATTTTGATATATTAGTAATACAATCGAATATTCAAGGCTGCTCCTACACAAAAAACAAGCCAGTGATAAAATCCTTCTTCTTATTATTTTTTATCTTAGTGTTAAATTTTTTCACAGGGGCTGATTTTATGTTTCTAATAAACAATTCTTTTGACTTTATGAGCAACGTAACAACACTAGTTGATTTTGTTGGCATTGTAGGTGCGATAGGCTCTGCCTTGAGTATTTGAATAAAAACTATCTTTTATCTAGACTTGTCCAGCTCTCTCCAACATTTCAAAGAGATTGTGCCTGCCTCAATTAGTTTGGCATTGTAGTCTTCAACCTCTTTCTTTGCGCTGGCCAATTTATCAAAAGCTACTCGCCAACACCATTATGAAATTTGATAAAAGATTTAATCCTCAAGCCATCAAAACAAACATCTAAAATTAGTCTATTGCCTGAAGTGCCATCAATTTTGCTAAACGCAGCTTCTTTATTGTACCAGCATAAAGCACCTCTTCAATGGATTCATTGGTAAAGTACTCAGTTTCCTTGGTTGCTACATAGGTTTTCATTTCTTCCTCTTACTACGTTTAAAATCACGATTTCATCTTCGGTCCTAGTGATCTTAAGTCCTTTCTCTATATATACGCAGAGTGTATTTGAGTTCGCACAGTATTTAGTGAATTGTATTTGATATCAATAACTTCAATATTAATTGACTCTGTTCTTATAAATATATTTAATAGCCTATCAATTTCAACCCATTCACCATTGCAATATTCATCTTGGAATAGCGTTATTTTAATCATTGTCTAACCCTTCCTTTAATGAACTGCTTTCGTCTAACTTTCGGAAAACATATTAATCTGCTAACAAATAGCTCATCGACTTTATCATTGTATTCACCATATTCACCAGAGTCCCATTCAACACCTACAGAACCTCGATTTGTCGTCCACAATATAATTCCCATTTCTCCATTCTCAAAGACCTTACTTGCTCCCTTTTTTGATAATCGAGTATATTTCAACCTCTTTCTTAAAATAATCACATTTTAAGTTAACTTTAAACTGCATTATGTTGAGAATTTCACCTTTAATTGGTAAGCTGACATCTAAGTCATACTTATACAAAGCAGGTGATATATTGAACAAAATAATCGGAATGACCGGATTAATTATCTCCTTACTTGCGCAAGGGTTTTCAGCAAGTGATTCATTGACTCATAAGATCGCCATGGCTTGTCTATTTTTGTTCTTATTGATTTATAATTTTAACCATACTAAGGAGTTCTCTAAAAAGTCTCTCGCTATTATAGGCGCTTCCTTTATTGTGCTGATGCTTGGAATTTATCAATTGCTCTTTTTTACTGAGGATTACTTTGAAAGGCACGGTTTGAAATTTGGGTTTATCCTCTTACTTGAAATTGTTTTAGTTATTGCATTAGTGACTGCTGCGCTGAGTTTAATTAAGCATATTGCAGACCGCTTAAGGAAAACACCTGATGGTAAAGAGCGTTGACTCTTTGCCTTTTTTTAGCTAACCATTTCTTTTTATGCCGTCTTTCTTGTACAAAATCAAACGCAATATCGACTTTTGCCGGCTCTGTTCTGTCAATGATGAATTGATTTCAGAATGATTCTTAATTCCTCATCATTCATTGGACTCCGCCTTAATGGACTCTTTTTCATTTTTCACCAGAATTTCTTGATCAATTACCTTTTTGACACTTTACAAAAAATCCAGTCGCATTTCTCTCTTTGATAAGAGCTCTACATTTCTAATAGCAAGATTGAATATTATTTGTTAATACACTCGGCCCCAACTTTTGCGTCTTAGAATTTGAAAGGCGTACTTGCACTTGAACATTTGTCATTTCAGCTGATATGGAATCAATCCTTCCAGCCCAATTAGGACTCTCTCCCTCGGGAGTCGGATATAGTTTAAATCGCCAACTGATCTCCCCTGTTTTGGAGGCAAATCCTTCATAACCGTCGTAGCTTCCATAAGAAGATGGCTGAGGAAGGTGGACAGCAAGAATACTCATATTCGTTCTCGCAGCACTTGGCGGGTATAACTGCACTTTATAGATTAGTGCCGCACCCTTCGCATTTTTCAATTTTTGATTCACCGGTTCGAGTACTGCACTACAAGGCATTGGACTTGCTTTCATTTGAGTTGGAGAGACAATAACAGCAGCCAATAAAGGTATAACCAAAATAAATCGTTTCATCTAAATTCCCTCACATTTTTTTGTTAATTTTCCTTACTCCCGCCTTGAATATTCATCACTTTTGAATGATTAGCTTCATTAAAAAAAAGGTGAAAAAGGCAGTACTGAAGCTACTAGCGCTGCCGGTAAAGATGGAAAATCAGCATATGAATTAGCCGTTCAACAAGGTTTCTCCGGAACATTAGATGAGTGGCTTGCCTCACTGAAAGCAACAGGAAATTGATCATATCCCCTTCTCGAACGAGGGGGCTTCTATCGCATTCCACACCAAATTGAGAAATTAAGAAAAAACACTCTTCCTAATATATTACATTATGATAAAATATTACATAATCAGTCGAAATACTAGGAGGGTGATTTTTTTGGAGCAATTGATCTCTTCTTCAAAGGTTGGCTTAAAAATCAATAAATGGTACAAATACATAAGATTATTCAGTGTTGCAGATGCAGAAATTCTAAAGGGTGAAGTTGAACAAGAAATAGAGCATATGGAAGAAGATCAAGATTTATTGTTGTACTATTCGCTCATGTGTTTTCGACATCAATTAATGCTTGATTATCTTGAACCAAAAACCATGAATGAAGAACGACCTAAAATTTCAGACTTATCAGAAGAGATCGAAAGTAAACAAAGCGATCTAAAAGGAATTCTTGAATATTATTTTAACTTTTTTCATGGGATGTATGAATTTGAACAGTACGAATATCTTAAAGCAATAAGTTTTTACAACCGAGCTGAAAAGAAGATATCTATTGTCCCCGATGAAATAGAGCGAGCTGAATTTCACTACAAAGTTGCTGAAGTGTACTATCACATGAAGCAAACCCACATGTCTATGCATCATATTGTTCAAGCAATAGAAACCTACAAAGCACACGAGACATACTCAATAAGAGTAATCCAATGTTCATTCGTCATCGGTCTGAATTATTTAGACATGGAGTATCCAGAAAAAGCAATACCGCATTTCATGAATGCATTAAAACAAGCACAAGAAATTGATATGCCGCGGTTAATAGGTTCTTCTTTGTACAATCTCGGTTTATGCTCATTTACAACAGGACATATGGAGAAGGCATTGGAGTATTTTAAAGAAGGCGTCTCAATTTATCAAAGTAATTCTCTTCACAATTCTAGCCGACTGCTTGACATACTTCTAATGTTGGCAAAAACGCACTTTAAATTATTCAACACGGTCGATGGAAAACAGGTTTGTGAACAAGGTCTTATGCTTTCAAAGGAGTTGAACGATGACGTATTAGGAAAAATGTTTGATTTTCTTATGGGTTTATTCGTTGAGAATGACAAAGAACGACTTTTTAAAATCTTAGATTACTTAGAATCAAAAGCTATGCTTTCAGATGTGGAAGACCTAGCGACTGATGCAGCAATGTATTATAATGTAAATGAAGACCATAAAGTAGCTACAGCCTTTTATGAGAAAGTGCTTTATGCCCGAAAACAAATTCAGAGAGGGGATTGTCTTTATGAAATTTAAATTTGCATCGGCTTTTATCTTTTTAGTTATTTTACTTGGGCTTGTTGGACATTATCTTCTTGACGGCCACAAAGTTTTTAAAGAAGCCCGAAGAGGCCACACAGCCAGTATCCATATCGCGCTTGATCACCATAATGACTTCTCAGCGGAACGCCGAGGGCAAACCGCATAAATGTTTTGGCACTCCCGCATAGGGGGTGTTTTTTTATGATCTGTGTTCACCTGTAAAGCTCTATGCAATGCTGTCCTTCATAGTAAAACAGGTAAGCCTATTCATAGCTGCAACCAAAAAAAGCACAAATAAATAGTATTGCTCCTCTAAACTTGTGTGGCAATCATACAAAAACACAAAAGGAACAGACCTAAACAGTAATGGAGAAGCACTTGTCACATCTGGATATTGACCGCTCATCAAAAACTGTCTGCTCCTAATCATTTACTTTGCAGATTTATTCTGCAAGTGTGTTTTTTTTATATAAAAGATAAGGAGCGTTATATGAAAAAGTCTTATGTTTTATATGGGATTTCAGGAGTTCTAATTGGTGCAATAGTTATATTGTTGATCAATGCATTCTTTATAAATAAAGGTGAACACTCTGTAAGTACTTCTAAAATAAATCCAACCGAGGATAAAATCTTTTTATGCTATTCACAATGCCACTCATCAGAAAAGCGTAACTCCAAGTATCCCACATCACAAAGGAGAAAAATTCTCAATAAACGATACTTTAAGGTACCGGATATACCATATACTCCCAGAAAAAAACCCCCTCTTCAGACGATATCGTCCTTGTTAGCTGAACATGAACCATATTTATTACACATTAAAAAACAACACTATTAAAGAACATAATTATCCAATCCCATTTGCTTTTTGGTATCAGGAGAAGATATTTCTGTAAAAGCTATAATGTCGACACCAATGGAATGAACTGAAAGTAAATGATAAAAAGTTCAATAAAAAATATAGCCTGACTTTGCCTACCCTCGTAACCATGGGAGGAAGCGATAATAGGTATATTTACGTCATTCAAGGAATGTCTATGTACGTCATTGATAGAAACACAGAAGGGATTATCAAACGGATCTCGGATTAGCCTCTCCTATGGAGATGTTATTTGGATCCTCCTGAACAATATGTTGTAGCGTATTCTTCAGAACATGAACTAACTGTAATCGAAAAAGGATCATGGAAATCAAAATTCATAAAATATCCTGATGATCTCGAACAAGCGGACGCTGTGTATTACGACAAAAAAAGCGGTAAATTTTACGTTACATATATTAATAAATCCGTATACGCCTGCTTACTTGAGTACGGTAAAGATTTTTCTTTTGAAAAATTCGATTTAAAATTTCCGTATATGAATGCAAAGTTTAAAGATCAAAAACTTTATGTAATTTCACAAGAGGAAAACAAAAAAGGGATTGGTGGATATATGGGGATTTTTGATATCCGTACTAAAAAGAAACTTAATGAATTTGATTTGCCTGAAGAAGAAACAAAAGTGCAGGACTTTATGGTTTTAGATTAAACATAAAGAATAAGTTGCAAAGCAAAAGCCCCTTCCTGAATAAGGGGCTTTAATTTTAAATTAAATAGATGTTTTATACGCGTTAATGGCTTGATTTCTCAAAAGCATATTATCTTTCGTAACCATTCCAAGATTGTATGCTTGTTTGATGATATCTAACACTTGATTATCAGTTTCAGTTACAGCTCGTCCCCCAGTTATTCTGGACTTCCAGTAATCAAACTGGTGATTTAACTCTGAACTGCTTTTAAGGTTTTTATTATCAACTACTTTGCCATTCTCCAGCGCTTCTTTGAATTCATTAAAACCAATTGAACATTGCGTATTCGAACTAATTCCTGCACCTTCTGTCGCTAAACTGCAAAACGCTAAAAATTTCGGATCTTTCGTGATATTGTAAGAGTTATTTAGACCTTCCATAACATTCATCCTCTCTCGAATTTTACAACGTTGCTATAAATGATTTTCATGTTTTTCCCAAGACCTTCAACTTGAATCTCATTTGAAGGAAGTTCGTTCATTGGAATTTCAATGTATTTGTCCCATCCTATCACAACTTTGTTTTGTCCAAGTATAGGGTCATATTTGTATATGTTCGCTTCACCTTTGTATAACAAATTTCTCCCATCCTTTGCTTTAATGACGGTCGAATTTGTATAGCCCATAAAGCGAACTTTAATATGCAGCTTGTCACCTTTCAAAACATTTGTTGCATTTGGCTTGCTGCTTGTAACAGGCTCCCATACAAAGTCGTTTCCATCCGATGTGACGGAAAGAATCTGAAGACTGTAAAGCGGTGTTGCTTCAATTGCTTTTGCTTTCGATGTGCTAATGGAAAACATCGTTGTAACAGCAAGAAGTGTAATTGTTACTAAACTAAGTACTTTTTTCAATCCCTTAACCTCCTTGGTATTATTTCACATGTTATTTATCGGTAATTCCAGCCGATTATTTAACTCAAATTCAAAAAAGAACCTGATTCTAACATGGTTCTTTTCGCATAGGTAACTGAATGGGTTTTTAACGACATATAAATGATTCCTGTACATTAAATATGCTCACTTAAGGGAATCTTGGAGTCTTGGAGTCTTGCTCACCCCCTATAGAAAGGGGGTGATGCTTATGTCAACATTTCAGGCATTAATGTGAATGCTTGCATTTGGGTCGTTTATAATCGCCCTGTTGACGTATATAAATAAAAAATAGACCTCCCTTGAGCCTGAAAACCTGAAGGGTTAGATCTATCATGAATAACATAACATCTGAGCAAGCCCTTTGATGGGGTGCGACCAACACCATGCTCTTTTTATTTTATGCATTTCTTGTTAAAGAAATACACTATAACCAGTCTGTATTTTACAGATTGATTATAACAGATTAAATGAAACCATTGGAATGGTTTGCAAAACTTTTGTTTATTGGATAAAATCATTATTGTATTTGGAACCGATAAGCATCTTTAATGTATCAATGCGCTTTATTACTTTCCAAATACTTCTCATGTTGTCTTTCTAAAACCTTAATATCCTTTTTAATGATCTCAACTTTATATTCTTCTTTAACTTCCTTAGATAAGTTATCGTTTAGATAGCGTCGTAATTCTTCTTCATTTTTTGTTTTATCCATACCAATTGATATGACTGGGTCTGTTTCTCCAATTCCAAGGCTAAATAAGCCAAATTCATCCCATGCACTTTCTAATACTTCCTCAGTGGATTTTTGATTTTTAAAAGAATGTGTAACTGCGCCATACATGAACACAGAAAAACAAACAATGATCAAGACCCCAATTAATTTCTTTTTCATTGTCTCCTCCTTTCATTTCAAGAATACCATAAAATACAATACATGGAAAAATAATTCCTCAGCCAACAGTATCCTAGTTCATTACGGGTTGGTTTTGAGAGGATAAATGCTAATCCGTATCTTAATAACGATCTAATTAGATTAGCTTAAGTTACCGTCTATCATCGTTTGTGAAAGTAACCTCCCACACATTCACCATAATTCTCGGGAATTTTATTTTAATACTTTAAGGAGTTTTACATATTCATCTTCACCAAGAAATAATACGGTTGTAAAGCCCTTTTTTTCATATAGATGTCTTGCGTTTAAGTTATCTGTATCTACACCGAGTGTTATTTCCTCAAATCCAAGTTGTTTAGCATAATCAATCAAATAATCAACAATAATACCGCCTATCCCGCAATTTCAATATCCTTCTTTAACAATCATACGAGATAGATAAATGCGTTTATCCGGAATGGTATAATCTGGGTCATTGTTTTGAAAAACTAACGATCCTTCTCCTATAAACTCGTCATTCACTGAGTAAATAAAAGTAATTCTGTTTCCGCTTACTAATTCGTCATAAAACACCTTAGCCATTTTCTTTTTCTTTTCCATGTCCCAAATATTATTACACTTATGGTATTCTTCGGGTTTTAATTTCTTTACTTGGTACGAATCCATAACCTCTCTCCCTTTTTATAATTAGTTTCTATCGAAAATAAAAAAGCTCTCTTTCTGAGAGCTTAACTTTGCAATACTTTTCCTAACAATAAAAGCTAATTGTCCTTACAATTTTGCAAAGTCATTGTCTAAAACCTCAATTTCCACATCACTGTCATTATCATCAGTTTCAATTGGTTCATCTACTAAACTTAGAATAAACTCTTCAAAAGAGTTGGCAATAAGGAAAAAGTCTTTATCGGGGTGACTTAATTCATGATCCCAAAACAATATCTTTTCATTATCGATATCCATGGATATTTCATTCCCACCTGCCGAGCTTGCTATAGGAATAATGTTCCTAGGAAAGCGATCAGAATAAGTATTGATTGCTTCTTGGAGACTGTTATGATCGTTAGCTAAACCATAGAAGCTCTCTATTAATTGTGTATCATCTTCCTGACCCATCCAAGGATCTTTCTCTATAGGTTTGTAGCAAACGTCATACTCAATCTCATCTGTTGTTTTTTTACTTTCTAAATAACAGCCTCCATATCCCTTCAAAAAATCCTTATAGTCGGAAGGCAATTGATTACCTATATTTCTTTCAATTTCTTTGAGCTGCTCGTTTGTATTAATGCTAGGATCTGTGCCAGCATTAATCGTAAACTCTTTCAACTTTTGTTTGATCTTAGTGAAGCTCATTTTAATACTCCTTCATATGCTATGGAAAAACAGATATAGACATTCTTTTTAGTTTTAATCGTCCCAGTCCTCATCATCGATCCAGTCGTCTTTCGATTCTTCAAGCTCTTCTATTAAAAACTCTTGGAATGTCCTAGCAACTTGTTTACCATATCCCTCTTGGTTATCCCAAAGAATGACTGGGCATTCTCCATCTATCATCTTGTTAGTGTCAAGACAATAAGAAAATTCATCTACATATTCGATCACTACAAGACCATCGGAAAGGTTATAATATTTTTTATATTCATTGGTCTGCTCGACAACTTCAGCGCCGTGAGAGTCATATCCGAGAATCATTGTTCCGTATGCTCCCCCTGAACCATACTCAGTTAAAAACCATTTATAGCTGTCTGGAAGAGTTACATTGAGCTCCTCTTCTATTTCTCTAATCTGATCTTCAGTGACTCCCCCCGTGAGAATTGAATTTTCTTTATTTTCATCAAAGAAAGTTTTTATTTTCGAATAATCCATTAAACTTTCACCTCTTATTCTTGATTCTCAAATTGCTGAGCTCTCCATCTCCAATACCTTCTTCTGAAACTTTTATATTGTTTATCAAGCACAGGATCATTTCTAAAACTCTGTCCATTCCCTTTTAATCCATGCAAAACATCACTGTACTTATTATGCCAGCTTTCAGGTATCTCCAGCATAGTACCAGGCTCTTCTTGAATTAAGTGATGTAAATTTATTTGCGTGCCATCTTTAGCAAACGGAGCATTACCATTTTTCATCAGTTGAAGATTCGTAAAGCCTTTACGATTTTTTTGATTAAGGTCAATATCTTTTATTGTGTATACTCTACGGCTTACATCTCTAGGCTCTCCTTTAACTTTTACCTTGCCGTCTATTTCATAGGCCTCATACTTCTCTTTATTTAACCAAGGGACATTTACTTTCTGACCAGTAAATGGCTTTCTGCTTTCATCCAATTTCTTTGCACTGGACAAAAGTCCATTTTTAAGGTTTTGGCTGTTAACCACATTGTATGGTACGTTATCAGCCAGAGCAAGATCATACTTAGTGTTATAAGGAAGCAAATCTGAAATCTTAATGTCCTTAATTTTCTGACCTGCCTGTCCTGCCTTGTTTATGACCTTCCCCGCCGCATCAGCTTTGTTAACGGCTCCTGCGCCTTTTGTTCCGACGACAGCCACAGCCACTGAACCGACCGCATATGTCACCCATCTTGATCTGGAGTAAGCATCCCCGTTCACCATATCTTTTTGATACGATTCCTCAATAGCTGTTGAAATGGCATTATACGTGTTAATTGGATGGGCAACTGCCCCTATGATACCTTCAACAACTTCATCAGGCTTACTGATCAGCTGCCATAAACCGGTTACCGTGTCTTTCCCGACACCATAAAGGCCGACGCCGGCTCCTTTTAAAATATCCCAAGTCACTTCTCCGGCTTCTTCCAGCTGTTTTGCTTGTTCAAGCTGGATCACATATTGCTGTTGGGAAAGTTCAAGGTTCGCGTACCCGATCTTCCTCGCAATCTCCAAGTATTCATCAGGATCAGTTACTCCATCAGCGAGCTTTTTCTTCAGATCCTTGATTTCTCGCTCTTTCGCTTCTTCCTTCTTAAACGTTAAATATGTGTCTGAGTGTCTTGCAATCTCGCCTTTTTTCTTATGTATGTCACTTTCTCTGTACGCCTTGGCGTTATAGTGAAGTGGTGTTGCATTTTTCCCTTTACCTGTAGCATTTTGGAGCTGCTGAAAGTCAGCCTGAATGAAATGTTCATTTGCCTCGGTTTCTGCGTATTCTTTCGTTAGATCATGATCAAGCTTGCCGAGCTTATGTACAGTATCGTCCCGTTTTTTGTCTGCTGATTCCAGCTTTTGATCGACATCTTCTGTAGAGAAAACATCAAGATGAATGATATCGCTGATTTCATCAAGGATACCTTTCATTTCATTCTGCTGCTCCTGCATGATGGCTTGTGATTTATTCTTCGCATGAATCAACTCATGTTCTAAAAACGATTCTTCCACAAACGAATCGGCTAGTCCCGCATCAGTTACTTTTCCTGAGATACTGTTAAGAAAAGCAATCTTCATATCGATCAGATCAAGCCAGCTGTCTGTAACACCTGCGTGATCTTGAAAGAATGCCTTGATGTTATCAGCACCTTTGCCCGAAAACTCATTGTCATCTAAATCAGCCATTCCCTGAAACGCTTTTCTGAGATTGATAAATTGTTCTCTAATCTGATCGTATTCTTTTGCCCGTTTCTCCGCTGCTGAAATGAACGAGGATGCTTCAAATACTTTCATATCTGGATCCTTTCCACTGATCTTATCTAAACTTTCTATTTTGAAACATATTTATAATACTCTTGAATATTTGGATTCACTTCCCAGTATTTAGTTCCGTTTGATGACACCAACATGTCAAACCATATCTCAAAGTTAGAGTCTAAATATATCGCATCTTCAATATTATCAATTGAATCCAGATACAACATATATCCTAATCCCTTATTTGATTTGTTTGTGTCAACAACATACCTGCCATCATAGTGGTATCCAATTAGGACATAGCCTTTAGGGAAGTCTTGAACTTCATTAAATTCAATTATCCCTTCTGTGCTAAGAAGCTCAATACCATTAAACATTTCCAATCCATTGTGATTGAATAGGAACTCTTTATAATCATTAGGCAAAGTTACCCCTAACATCTTTTCTAAACTATTAATTTCTTGAGGACTGGCCGGATCTCTGAATTGAAAAGCAGCGTCTTCCATGACATGCCCCCCATGTTGGAACATAGGAAAAGTTCCGTATTTAGAAACAGCATCCTTTATTCCATTAAGAGTCATGTGAATTAACTTCCCTTCTTCCATATAAATTCCCTCCTCTAATGTTTAGACCACTAAATTTTACCTCAAAACTGTATTTGAGTGTCTTAAAATGCCAAAATGTAATTTACAATCTTTGGTTTTATATTTATAATTAGGAAGGTTTGTCCGATATAGAGACAGAACAACAAATTTGGGGGAATTACATTGAAGAAATGGTTATTAGGTATTTGCGCATTATCTTTAAGCTTTTCTTTGGCCGCGTGCGGGTCTGATTCTGATTCTTCAGATAAAATAGATTTAGACAAAGCTAAAACAACGCAGCAAGAAGAAAAGGATGTAAAAGAGACAAAGGCAGACACTCAATCAAATGACAAAAGTACTAATGACAACAATGAAAAAGCCGAAAATGCTTCAAAGAAGGATTCGGTGGATAAAAAGGCGTCTGACAAGAAGAAAAAGCTGGTCGATGTAACACTTAACAGAACAGTTGATGGGAATACGATTAAAGTAAACTATAAAGGCGAAGTCAAAATGGTTCGTTATTTACTTGTTGACACGCCTAAAACTAAGAAGCCAAACTCTTGCGTACAACCATATGGTGAGGATGCTTCAGCAAGAAACAAACAGCTGGTTAACAAGGGAAAACTTCAACTGGAGTTTGATAAAGGCGATCGTACAGACAAGTATGGCAGAATGCTGGCTTACGTTTATGCAGATGGCAAATCAGTACAAGAAACACTGCTTAAAGAAGGATTAGCACGAGTAGCTTATGTATATGAGCCAAACACGAAGTATTTAGACACGTATAAGAAAGATGAGCAAGCTGCGAAAGATAAAGACTTGAAGATTTGGAGTAAGAATGGGTATGTGACTGATAAAGGATTTAATGGCTGCGCAACGAAACCGAAGAAATCAGTAAGTGTATCTAAGCCGGATCAAAAGTCAGTTACAACACACCAATCCGAGACACATAAATCGAACCCTAGCAATTCAAATTCAAGCAGTTCAGCATCAAGCAGCTCTTCTAACTCTGCACAAGCCTCCCCTTCTGCTGGAGGAACAGAACACTTTGCAAACTGCACAGAGCTGAGAAAGAAATACCCGCATGGCGTACCAAGCACTCACCCTGCTTATACATCTAAAATGGATCGGGATAATGACAACTTTGCATGTGAGAAGAATTAATTAATTTGAAGTCCTCTGAGGCTTCTTTTTTATTTGGTACATTCAATCTAAACAAAAAACCACAGAGCGTGTGAGGGACTCTGTGGCCTATAGTGGCTGATTAAACCCCTATGATACATCAATTAGGATTTTATCAAAACTTTTCTTTTAAAGATAACATCATCTCTGTCTCAAATAATGCCTGCAGCAGCTCATCTATATTAATTTCTTTCTGCTTGTAATTATTCTTTTCATAAGTACGAATAATTTCTTCATATTCTGATCGATTATCTCCTTTAATGGAGCTAATTCCAAGCTCTTCACCGTATCGGTTAATGAATAGTTGTTTATTCATTTCTTTCGCTTTATCATTTTCATAATTACAAAATGCACCTGACAACTGGACGAGAAAAGTTTCGTCTTCAGAATTTAGGTTATTTTCGTTACACCAGTCTACAAAACGATTTCCAGTCATGTTATCACCTTTAATTTTAGTATTTAAAGAACAAGATAATCTGCAGCAAGGATGATATATTCTACTGCCATGCCAATTGTTTCAGCAACTCCTGCGCCAACTGCACCTTTAATAGCTGGTGGAATTTATTTTCTTGCCATAGCAGCAACCTCTTTAGGAGCTCCGGTTATATCTTCGAGAACCTTACAAATTTTGTTTGTGTTTTTAATAATCTTGTTTACCGTGGACTTTCCGAACATTGTACCTAAAATGTCTTTTGCCCAAGCATTATTCGCTAGTCCTCTAATAACCTTAATCGCTTCTTTAGCTGCGGCGCTTTTAGCTCCCATAGTACTCATTTGATCTTGTGAGTTACCATTTTCGAGACCTTTTAATTCATCAGCAGCATTTAAAATGCCTTTCTCTTTAACTGGTGGGGCTGAGTATTCTTTAGCTAGTTTTTGAAGCTCGGTAGGATTATAAGTAAATTGCACGTCCTGTTTAGAAACACTCGCTTTTTGCACTTCTGAGGCCGAAGCTCCAGCAGTAGGGATGGCTATAACGGCTGCAAGCAACATCAAAAGAATTTTAGCAAATAGACTTTTCAATTTGAACTCTCCTTTATCCCTAATTTTATTGTTCAACACATTGACCACAATACCATAAAACACCAATATTTTTTCCTGTTTTTATTATATTCGTTTAAAAAAGGTAAGGCATTCCTGCATTTGAAACTGTTCAGAAATCACTACGGTGATCATATATTCATTCACAATTTAAGATATGTTTACTGCACAAAAAAGACTGTTCTCAAAAACAGTCTTAGATGTTTTGAGAATTAACGTATCCGTTAATTTCTTTAATTCTTATTCTGATTTTTAACGCCAAGTGCCCAATTCCTTGATCCTTAAAAACTTGACGGATGTAGGGAGGCGAATAATTATATTTCCGGCCAATTTCTTTGTCTTTTGCTCTCCTCCTCTTTGACAATTCAGAGTAAGAAAGCTTGCCACTTTTTTTGCCTTAAATAGATTCAGAATACCCCAGTCTGAGATATTAAGTTCCTTTGATATTTCCCCCACCGTTTTAAGTTCTTTGTTTATGGATAAAACCATTATTTTATTTAGTGTTCAAGTTATAGTTGCTCATAAGCGCTTTCATATAAGGATTAAATGAACAAAATAAAAACCCTGTTAAATACAGTCGGCGTTTGAATAGATCAATATTCAAACAATACAATATTTACAATTTATTAGTTATTTTCGTATTCAATGTCAGACAGAATATTGTACGAATACTTCTGTTTTTACAGTAAATACAATAAAGAGGAGGTGCTGATTTTTTGGAGTTAAAAAACATCGTTCATTCTTACAACATTACAAATATTTTGGGTTATCTCAGACGCTCTCGTCAGGATATGGAGCGGGAAAAAAGAACAGGCGAAGATACGCTAACAGAACAAAATGAACTCATGAATAAAATACTGAAGTCGATTGAAATCCCCTATGAATTAAAAATGGAAATCGGATCTGGAGAAAGCATTGAGGGTCGCCCTGTTTTTAAAGAATGTCTTAAAGACCTCGAGGAAGGCAAGTACCAGGCAATTGCTGTTAAAGAAATAACAAGACTCAGCCGCGGGAGCTACAGTGATGCGGGACAAATTGTTAACCTTCTTCAAAGTAAGCGATTGATTATCATTACACCATATAAAGTTTATGACCCTCGAAATCCTGCAGACATGCGTCAGATTCGTTTTGAATTGTTTATGGCCAGAGAAGAATTTGAAATGACCAGAGAGCGTATGACAGGCGCTAAATACACATATGCGGCACAAGGGAAATGGATTTCAGGACTAGCGCCTTATGGATACCGGTTAAACAAAAAAACATCCAAACTAGTCCCAGTCGAAGAAAAAGCAAAAGTCGTTCAATTCATCTTTAACATCTTTTTAAATGGGTTGAATGGAAAAGAAGTTAGTTATACAGCGATTGCTTCTCACTTAACAAAATTACAAATACCGACTCCATCAGGAAAAAAGCGCTGGAATCAATACACAATTAAAGCAATTCTGCAAAACGAAGCGTATATCGGAACTGTTAAATATAAGGTTAGGGAAAGAACAAAAGACGGCAAACGAACAATTAGACCTGAAAAGGAACAAATTGTAGTATCGGATGCACATGCCCCTATAATAGATCAAGAACAATTTCAACAATCACAAGAGAAAATTGCAAACAAAATCCCCCTGCTGCCTAATAAAAACGCATTGGAATTAAGTGAATTGGCAGGCGTATGCACTTGTTCTAAGTGCGGTGAACCATTATCTAAATACGAAACTAGACGAACGCGAGAAAACAAAAACGGCACGGAAAGTGTGTATCACGTTAAATCACTTACTTGCAAAAAGAATAAATGCACTTATGTGAGATATAACGATGTTGAAAATGCCATTCTGGATTACCTCTCTTCTTTAAGCAACTTAGATAATAAGACTTTAACAAAACATATCATATCAATGATTTCTAAATACGAAGACGTAAATAGTAATGTGAAAACAAAGAAGCAAATGTCTGAACATCTTTCACAAAAAGAACAAGAGTTAAAAAACAAAGAGAATTTTATCTTCGAGAAATATGAAAGCGGCATTTACACTGATGAACTTTTTTTGAAAAGAAAAGCTGTTTTAGATGAAGAATTTAAAGAGCTCCAGATTGCCAAGCATGAACTCAATGGAACTCAAGAAGCGCAATCAGAAATAGACAGTAATACAGTCAGAAACAACATAAATAAGATAATTGATCAATATCACATTGAAACAAGCACAGAAAAAAAGAACTCGCTATTAAGAATGGTCTTCAAAGAAGTTATCGTTACGATGACACAAAAAAGAAAAGGGCCAATTCCGGCTCAGTTTGAAATCACCCCTATCCTGAGGTTTAATTTTTCGCTTTCGATCTCACCGCCACTGATAGTTCCTCAAAATGCAGTAAATGTCTTAAAAAACCGATAAAGCCGTTTCCCCGGTAAACACAATGGGAGCTACGAAGCTGTTGTCCGAGAAGCTGTTTCATCAGGCGAATCATCATGTTCAAAACCGCGGTACGGTGTTTTGTTCGGTCCGCTTCGGCAATGTGCTCGGTTCACGCGGTTCCGTTATTCCTATTTTATTTGAGCAGTTGATGGCAGGCGGTCCGCTCACCATTACGGATAAAAACATGACGAGGTTTTTTATGTCGATCGATGACGCCGCAACGCTCACCCTGCAATCTGCGGCGATTACAAAGGGCGGAGAAACGTTTATTTTTAAAATGGAGTCCCTGAGGCTTGAAGAACTGCTTCACGGGTTTGAAGAATATGCGTTCCGGCACGGACTGCCGCAGCCAGCCGCTGTTGAAGTGGGAAAACGCCCCGGTGAGAAGCTTCATGAAGAACTGACCTCTCCTCATGAGACGGAATCTTTATATGAATGGGGCAATCTTTACGCGATATTGCCGGATCCCGCCAAACATCCGGAATTTCGGAAGGTCAATCTCCCCAGATATCAATCGGATCAGGCGCCGCTCATCACAAAAGAAACAATCGTAAAGATTATTGAACGATTACATGAAGAAAAAAAAACATAGAAAAAAGGCCTGTCTGATAGGCAGGCCTCATTGCTGAGCTCTATTTTTCAAATAAATGCAGGCAGGCTTCATAGCCCTCTTCCTTCAGCTTGTCTTTCGGAATAAACCGGAGTGCCGCAGAGTTAATGCAATAACGGAGACCGCTTGGCCCCGGGCCGTCATTAAATACGTGGCCTAAGTGGGAGTCCGCTATTTTGCTTCTCACTTCCGTCCGGATCATCCCGTGGCTTGTGTCCAGTTTTTCGTCAACCTCTTCTTCCTCAATCGGTTTTGTAAAACTGGGCCAGCCGCAATGAGAATCGAATTTATCCAGAGATGTAAACAAGGGCTTTCCTGATACGATATCAACATACAGCCCCTCTTCTTTGTGATCCCAGAATTCATTTTGAAACGGCGGCTCCGTTCCGTTGTTTTGCGTGACTTCATATTGCATGCGGTTTAATGATTTGATTTTTTCTTCTTTATTAAAAGCCATCTTATCTGTCCCTCCAATGCTCATCCAGAAAGCCTTGACGTCCGGAACCTACACGGTAGCGCCCGTAGTGATCAGGATTTTTCTTATAAAAGTGCTGATGATAGCCTTCCGCTTCATAAAAAGGCTCAGCCTTTAAAATGTCTGTGACGATCGGCTTTTTAAATATGCCGCTTTCTTCAAGCTGTTTTTTTGAGGCTTCAGCGATTTGTTTTTGTTCATCATTATGGTAATATATCGCCGCCCGATATGAACTTCCGCGGTCTGCAAACTGGCCGCCTGCATCAGTCGGGTCGATCTGCTGCCAAAACAGCTCGACAAGCTTTTCATACGGATAAATGTCAGGTTGAAATGTGATTTGAACGGCTTCTCTGTGTCCGGTCGTTTCACTGCACACTTCTTCATAAGTCGGATTCTCAGTATGACCTCCTGTATAGCCGGACACCACCTTTTCAATCCCGGGCTGTTCGTCAAACGGCTTCACCATGCACCAAAAACAGCCGCCTGCAAATGTGGCGATTTCTTTTTTTTCTGACATACGGGTGCCCTCCTTTGTTCATACGTGGTATTATTATATTATAGCATGTATAAACAGAATAAAAATAATTCTGCTTTCAGGGGAAGCTGAACGAATGCCACGCTGACTACATATTGGAGGTTCATGATTTGAAAGTAAGGACACAAATGATGTATGATATGGAAGCTTTGCTTCGAAAAGTGTTTAAACAAATCAGAAATGAAGTTAATGAAATTCTAGATAAAGAGCTGTCCAGGAACGAATTCACCATTTTGCGGATTCTCAGTGAACAAGGGCCTAAAAAAGTAACGGAATTTGCCCCCATTCTTGAGGTCTCCGCAAGCCACATTACCGCAGTGACCGATGCTTTAGTAGAAAAGGAATGGATCACCCGCATCCGTTCTAAAGAGGACAGGCGAATTATCAGAATCCATATTACGGAAGCCGGGGAGAAAATTGTCGATCATTTCAACCAGAAAAAAACAGAATACTTTTTTAAACGGTTTGACTGCTACTCTGATGAAGAGCTTGCAACGTTAATCAAACTGTTCAGCAAGCTAGACAAAAAACGCTGACACGAAAAAACACAAATCCCTGAAAGGATCTGTGTTTTTTTTATGAAAACTTATTGTTTCGGATGATAATAGGAAAATTCAATTTCATCCGTGTCGAGATTGATTTTATCCGCTTTTACATACATGCCGTTGTCTAAAGGCATTTCTGACAGACGGATCTCGATGCTTTTATCCCCGGAATGAACGTGCACAAATGACGGGAGTTCATAAAAGCTGTCCATATAATTCAGCACAAAGCTGATCGGCAAGCTTAATTCACCTAATGAAAACTTCGTCACTTTCAAAACCACATCTCCGTTCTCCTGTACGGACGGTTCAAATGTGACGACCGCGTTAATGGAGGTTGAGAATGCTTTGATTTTACCTGCCACGTGCACATCGTTATTGATGTCCACTTTGTAGTCAAGCTGATTCGATGCCTTCTCTTTTAAGTACGAATTCACAAACCTGGCAAGAGATTCTTTCGAGCTTGTGATATGAAAGCCGTACTCACTTTTTGTCTGATCTTGTATTTTCGTCTGTTCTCCCGGCATAACCAATAATGTCACAATTACCGCGGCGGCAATCACATTGAGTGCGAGAAGAACAAAAAACAGCGATTTCCATTTTTTCATCATTTCACCCTATTCTGCTGGTAACCCTTGTTTTTCTATGATGCCGTATAATCGGTCGGCGATGAGTGCATACCCTTTTGCGTTCGGATGAAAATCATCATCCTTTGAAATCCGTCTGCTGCCGCTTTTTTGACTGAACAAGTCTTCAACATTCACCGCAGCGGCGTGAGGATCTTTTTCCAGCTCTTTTGCGGCGATCTTGTTCCAATCCGTCACAACCCCATTAATTTCTTTTAATTCAGGCAGCGTAAACGTGAATGGATTATACATGCTGACATACACCAGCTCTGCGTTTTCATTATATTTGCGGATTTTTGAAATGATCGTCTTGAACCGTTTTTCAAAAGGTTTCTCTTCCTTTTGGAACGGCTGAACCGTCAGCTGCATCATATTCTGGCGGAGCACCTTCATTAAGTCATTGCCGCCGATGGTAAAAAAGATATAGTCGGCGCTCCTTAATGATTTCTGCACTTTTTTATTATCAAGCTTTTTCAGCAGGTCTGACGTTTTGTCGCCCTGCACCGCATAATTTTTAATATCTACCGTTTTCACATGTCCCTTTTTCTTAAGAGACTCCGCTGTCTTGCCGACGTATCCTGAACCGTCAGGATCTCCTACTCCTTCAGTCAATGAATCACCGACCGCAGCTATGACAATATGATCTTTCGTTTTCGGTTCTTCAGCGTCAAAACCGGTGCGCTGGACAGAACAAGCTGATAAAAGCAAAGCCAGTCCGGCGATCAATGAGAACATTCGCAGCTTCAATCTGGTTGCTCCTTCCCCGTCTACTAGTGGAAAGTGTAACATGTTTTTTCAGTTTTGAAAATGTCTAATCTGCCAGTTTACTTGAGCTCCTCAGCCGCTTTGACATCTGACAGGATATCATCATACGGAACCTTCTGCACGCCGTCATAATCTTTAAGCACCTTGCCGTCAGGTCCGACTAAATAAAAAGAAGTTTGATGTATGACCTGGTCCTCTCCCTCCGGCTTTTTGACGATTGCTTTAAAGCTGTTCATCGCAAAATCTTCAATGTCCTTTTGGCTGTAACCGGTCAGAAAATCCCAGTTGCGAAGCGAAAGCGGATATTTGGAAGCAAAGGCTTTCAGCTGTTTCGGCGTATCATTTTCAGGATCTACACTGAATGACACAATCCGCACGTCCAGGTTCTCAGCCTTCAGTTTTTTTTGCAGTTCGGTCATGTGGGCCGTCATCGGCGGACAGACTGTATTACAGTTTGTAAACATAAAATCGGCAATCCAGACATGCCCCTTCAGGCTTTTCAGTGACACTGTTTTCCCGTCTTGGTTCTGATATGAAAACGGCTCAATCTGATAGTTCAGCGGGTCTTTTATCGTTT
The DNA here is from genome assembly GCF_003047165.1 of Bacillus sp. ZY-1-1. NCBI lineage: Bacteria > Bacillati > Bacillota > Bacilli > Caryophanales > Bacillaceae > Bacillus > Bacillus sp. ZY-1-1. Next base: position 1,792,991 of record NZ_CP027061.1, on the reverse strand, counting down.
TCCCCCCGCAGGCGCACAAGAGCAGCAAACAAAAGACGGCAGCGAAGCTTTTCATTTTTTTCATTACCATTCCCCCCATAGATAAAACGCTTACAGCGTTCATCATAAAAAAATTCCCGCACCCTCCCTTATCAAAAGGAAGGCGCTAAGGAATGTGCACCGTTATGCGTTATGTTTTAAAATCTCTTGGCTGAAAACGGCCTCATAATCTTTCCACTTCATACGGCGCTTGACATATTGTCGGAATGAATACACTGTTCCCACACTTTGTGAAGCAAAAACTTCTCTCAAATAAAGCTCAAGGTGCTGATGAATTTGAAAAAAATATTGTTCACCTTCCGTGACAACCGGTATTTCTGTCACTTTTACCTGAATCCCGTCCTGTCGTTTGAACTCTAGGCTTTTGAGTAACAAGATATCAATCCTTCTTTTTCGATTGTTTTCTTTTTATTATATACAATCTGAGAAAGCGTGTCTGTCATTTTGCGCGGCCGTTCTAAAAAAAGTCAGATTAACAGGTGGAACAGATCCTGATCTTTATTCACCTCTACGTAATGAAATCCTTTTTGATTCATCCGGGCAATGAGCGCGCCGTAATCTTCCCGATGCTTAAGCTCAATGCCGACCAATGCGGGGCCGCTGCTTTTGTTATTTTTTTTCGTGTATTCAAACCGGGTGATGTCATCATCAGGACCGAGCACCTCATCAAGGTATTCGCGAAGCGCTCCCGCCCTTTGCGGGAAATTAACGATAAAATAATGCTGCAGCCCCTCGTAAATCATGGAGCGCTCCTTCATCTCCTGCATTCTGCCGATGTCATTATTCCCTCCGCTGACCATGCAGATGACGTTTTTCCCTTTAATCTCTTCTTTGTACAGATCAAGTGCTGACACGGACAATGCACCCGCCGGTTCAGCCACGATGGCGCATTGATTATATAATTCAAGAATCGTGCTGCACACTTTTCCTTCCGGGACAAGCAAAACGTCATCGACGACGGTTTCGAGCGTTTGAAAGGTTTCAGCGCCGATTTTTTTTACGGCAGCCCCATCGACAAATTTATCAATTTTCTCAAGTTCAACCACTTGTCCGGCTTTTTTCGATTCAAAATAGGAGGCTGCGCCCTTCGGCTCTACCGCTATGATTTTTGTATCCGGCGAGATGTTTTTCATGTACGTGCCGAGCCCGGACAGGAGTCCTCCTCCCCCTACGCTTGCAAAAAGAAAATGCGGTTCGACGTCAATGTCATTTAAAATTTCGATGGCAGCCGTTCCCTGTCCGGCCATGACATCGGGATCGTCAAACGGATGAATAAACGTGCGGTTTTCTTTTTCACAGCATTCCGCAGAACTCTTATACGCATCATCGAAAGTGTCACCCGTCAATATGATTTCAACAAATTCTTTTCCGAACAGTTCCACTTGGGATACTTTCTGTCTCGGTGTGGTTGACGGCATAAAAATCTTGCCGTGAATGCCGAGGTGTTTGCATGAAAACGCAACCCCCTGCGCATGGTTTCCCGCACTTGCGCATACAATTCCGTTTTCAGTCTGCTCTTTTGAGAGCTGCCTCATTTTATTATAAGCCCCTCTGAGCTTAAATGATCTGACTACCTGCAGGTCTTCTCTTTTCAAATAGATATTGCAGCCATACCTCTCAGAAAGTCTGTCATTCCTCTGCAAAGGCGTATGTATCACAACGTCCTTTACGTTTTGGTGCGCTTTTAAAATGTCTTTTACCTGGATGAGAGAGTCTTCTTTAAGCAACGGTTTCATTTACAGAGTCCTTTCTTATTTAAATCCCTATTTAATATGCCATTATAACATGAATATTCAAACAATAAGATAATTATTTTAATTTTGTAAATAAAAATAAATGAACCGATACAAGAGAAAAAGATATTTTCGATCGCATAAACGTGTTATACTTAAACCAATTAGAACCAAAAGGAGCCAATTTATGAGTGTAATTGAACAAACTGATCCTTTTTATCAGCTAGCCGGCGAACATCACACCTTTTCAGAAGCGAAACGATTGGCCTCGCAATTTGCCTTATCTGATTTGCCGGTCTTCATAACGGGTGAAGTCGGAACCGGAAAAAAACAAATGGCCAGAGCGATCCATCATAAATCCCGCAGAAACAGCGAACTATTTATTACCGTTCACTGCAGTCAAAGCGAAGAGCGGCTCGAATATGAACTGTTCGGCGCTGAAGGCGCATTAAACAGGGCCCGCCGCGGAACATTATTCTTATATGAAATCGGAGACATGCCGCTCTCGGTACAGGCCCGCCTTCTTTCCGAGCTGGACGCCGGGCTTTCCGCCCGCATCATTGCAAGCAGCACGGCGAATCTTGGCGATACCGGCGCGGAAAACACGTTCAGCATAGATTTATTTTACAGGCTTCACGTGTTATGCCTTCCGCTCCCTGCTTTATCTGAACGAAAAAGCGATATACCGCTTCTTCTGCAGCATATGCTGACAGCCTCGGGGCAGCATGTTCATATCGATCCGTCCGTTTATCCGCTGTTTGAGCGGCACACCTTTAACGGCAACATCAGAGAACTTGAAAATGCGGCGCACTATATGGCCGCGGCAGCATCCGGCAGCACGATTTATCCCGAGCATGTCCCGCCGTATATCAAAAACAGCCAGAAAGCGAAAACCGCTAAGAAAAAAGAAAAACGGCTGACATTGATGGAGAAAGAAGAGTTTTTGTTTATTTTGGAAGCAATTAAAGACTTAAATACAAAAGGCGAACCCGCCAGCAGACGGAGCATATCCGAATTAAGCGAAAACAGCACAATGACATTAACGCCCCAGCAAGTCAGAAACAGGCTTGATTACTTAGAAAAGATGAACTATGTGACAAAAGGCCGGGGACGCGCAGGAACAAAAATCACATTAGAAGGGTTGACCTTTTTGCAGTCACTGCAAAAACAAATCCTTTAAAAAGGAGGACATTTGATTGTTTACAATAAAAGAAGAAATCGCAAATGCCGTCACACACGGAATCGGTGTATTGCTGTCGATTCCGGCGCTTATTTTTCTCATTATCTTTGCGGTGAAATACGGCTCGCCGACAGACATCGTCAGCTTTTCCATATTCGGCGCTTCAATGCTCCTGCTGTATCTCAGCTCGACTCTTTTGCACAGCATCCAGCATAAAAAAACGAAAGACATTCTTGAAATTGTGGATCATTCCGCGATATACGTATTAATAGCCGGAACATATACGCCATTTTTATTAGGACCCCTTAAAGGGGCGCTCGGTCTGACCCTTTTAATTATTGTTTGGTCGCTTGCCATCGGAGGCATCGTGTTTAAAATCTTTTTTGTGAAGCGGTTTATCATTTTTTCAACGCTTGTCTATTTAATGATGGGCTGGCTGATCATCATCGCCATTAAACCGCTGTACGCTTCGCTGTCAGGTCCCGGTTTCGGCCTTCTTCTTTTCGGCGGCTTATTGTATTCCGCCGGCACAATATTTTATATTTGGAGAAAAGTTCCGTATCATCACGCCATTTGGCACAGTTTTGTTTTAGGCGGCAGCGCCTCGATGTTTTTCTGTATTTTGTTTTATTGCGTCAAAGTTCCCTTTATCTGAAATAAAAAAGCACAGCCTCTCGTATAGAGACTGTGCTTTTTTTATGCACGGAGCCGTTTCTGACCGGCCGGATAATAAGCGGGCTTTATATGTAATTCAATGTCAGCCGGTTTCAGCCGTTTCAATAACCTGCCCCGCAGCAGCCGGTCTGTTCCCGAAGTGCTGACAGGCACAATCGGGAGATCGAAACGAAGGGCCAGTTCCTCCGGATTGATTTCGCCGTCTTCGGACAGAATCAGACTTTGCCCTTTTTGCAGCCGGACTTCCGCCTCCTGAAGCACTGCATCCCGGCTGTCTCCGCCACAAATGACACCCATCAGACGCAGCCAATTTCCGAGAAACGGCATCCGGAAAGCTTTCTCGCCAGCGATAAAACCAGCCGGCTCTTCAAGATGTCCCGCAAGCAGCAGAAGATCAGCCGGGCGCAATCTGGGATGCACATACAATACGGGGCCGTCCGGTATCGGCTGATCATGATGAATGCCGATTGCCGATCCCGACACGTCAATGCAGCCTCTCATAAAGGCTTTCGGCCGCTCATACACCAGCCTCATCTGTTTTTGAAAAGAGAGCCGCGGGTCAAGCTCTTTTTGATTGATATATTCCTGAATATTTTTCATGAACATAAATACAACGTAAATCACAAGGCAGCCGTAACGAATCAATTCTTGTCCCCCTGCTTAATTCTTTTTCTCGTATACAAGGTACTCATAATCGTAAGGGTTTTTTTCATCTTTTACTCCCTGTTTGCGGGAGGTCAATTCCCATTCAGCTTCATTAAATTCCGGAAAAAAACGGTCTCCTTCAAAGACATGGTGAATTTTTGTCATGTAGAGTCTGTCCGCATAGGGAAAGAGCGCACTGTACAGCTGGGCGCCGCCGATTACAAAGCATTCTTCATCCGCCGGGATCAGCTTGAGCACTTCCTCAGCCGAGTCGGCGGTAATACAGCCCGGGAATGAAGATTCGTCCCGTGAGGTTACAACGATGTTCCGCCGGTTCGGAAGCGGGCGTCCGATTGATTCAAACGTTTTGCGCCCCATTACAATGGTGTGACCCGTCGTCACTTTTTTGAAATATGCGAGATCATCGGGAAGGTGCCAAGGCAGATCGTTATCTTTTCCGATCAGCCGGTTCTCATCCATCGCAAAAATAAACGAAATCATACGCTGACAGCTCCTTTTATGTGCGGATGCGGGTCATAATCCTCAATGATAAAGTCTTCAAACGTAAAATCAAAAATAGAATCAACATTTCGCGCAAACCGCAGTTTCGGCAGCGGACGGACATCCCTTGTCAGCTGCAAATTCACCTGCTCCACATGGTTTTGGTAAATGTGGACGTCTCCGAATGTATGAACAAACTCACCCGGTTCAAGTCCCGTCACATGCGCGATCATCATTGTTAAAAGCGCATAAGACGCAATATTAAACGGCACGCCGAGAAAGACATCCGCTGAGCGCTGATAAAGCTGACACGACAGTTTTCCGTCCGCGACATAAAACTGAAACAGGCAGTGGCAGGGCGGAAGCGCCATATGATCAATTTCGCCGACATTCCAGGCGCTGACGATTAAACGTCTGGAATTCGGGTTTGTCTTGATGTCATGAATCAGCCGGGAGATTTGATCAATGGTCTCGCCGTCTGCTCCGCGCCACGAACGCCATTGAGAGCCGTAAACCGGTCCGAGTTCTCCGTTTTCATCCGCCCATTCGTTCCAGATGCGGACTCCGTTTTCCTGAAGGTAGCGGACGTTCGTATCTCCTTTTAAAAACCAAAGCAGCTCATGCGCGATGGACTTAAAATGGAGCTTTTTCGTCGTAAGCATCGGGAAACCTTCCTGAAGGTTAAACCGCATTTGGTAGCCGAACGTGCTGATCGTACCCGTTCCCGTACGGTCTCCTTTTTTTTCTCCGTTTTCTAACACATGACGGCACAAATCTTTATATTGTTTCATTTTTTTCATCCTTTTAAAGTAGTCTTTTAGTAGTGTAACACAATAAAAAATCATTTCTGCAAAATTTCTCAGAAATGATTTTTTTATTTCTTCTCGCTATTACACGCTCATCCAGTCAGGCGGCGTATTGCGGTCCCAGTAAATGCTGCCGAGCTCATGATGTGATTGAAATCCGTCTTCAGCGGTATGGTAATGAAAATTAAACCAGTAGCCGTCTTGCGGAGGATGATCCCGGCGGACGTGGAACCTTAAAAGATCTTCCCCTGTCAGCCTGTTATACACATGAAAAATTTTTTCAGTTTTTCCGGCCGACGGTTTACTGGAAATAACCACATCCTGATACGCTTCATCATCTTGAAACTTGGCTAAATGTCCTGTGATGACATCTTCGATTTTCGGCAGAATTTCACTTCTGTAATCATCTTCAATGACCGGAGAGATTTTGCTGCCGAATTTTAAAAATGATTGATTTTCAGCATCACCGAGAAGCTGCTGCTGATACGATTGAAACAGTAATTCAGGCTCCCGCCCTGCCTTCGCTTCTCCCGTCAGGGCATGTTCATCATAAAAAGCGGTGTAATCATTCTGCTCAAGACTGCTCGACTGTCCTGAAGGCTTGTCTGTCATCAAAGCAGCCGGAGGAGACACGAGTCCGAACGTTACAATGGTAAACAGAACCACAAGGGTCTTTTTCATCCACAATTTCATGATAGATTGTTCCCCTCTGTTTTATTGTCCTCTTTTCCTTTATTTTAGCATAGATTAAAGCGCGGCGTCATGTCCGGCACCGTATTATCATGCAATATGGGAAATTGGTAACTGTGACCGAGCGGATAAACCGCTTACAATAAGAAGGAGAAAAAGGAGGAGATGAGATGATTAACGCTTTATTTGCGACTGTATCACTTCTCACGCTGCTTTATTTTGTCGTTATGGAAATCACTGATTAACGAAAAAGAAGCCCATGATATCATGAGCTTACATGGATGACACCGAAGTGGAAAAGCGCCGTCTTTCTTTTCAGCACCTTGAAGCCGTATCGTTCAAACCGCGGGCTTTTCCAATGGTCTTTAAGCACTACGCATTTTTTCGCCGCCCGGACGGCTTGCGTGATGCACTCTTCGTTAAAACCCTCTTCTGCCAGCGCGCGGAGCGGTGCAATGCCGTCTGACGTTTCAACAGGTTCGTGAAACATCGGGTCAAAATAAATGACATCTACCGATGAATCAGGGAGCTCCCGCAAATAATCGGCGCAGTCGGCATGTTTAACCTGAATGCGTTTCATGGCGGTTTGGAGCTGCTCCATTTCGGTTTCCCACGTTTGAAGTCCTGTTTCTACAAGCAATGAGACAAGCTTGTTTTTCTCCAGGCCGATGACTTGTCCGCTTTTTCCGACTGCCAGGCTTGCCAAAATCGCATCGGATGCCAGGCCGAGCGTACAATCTAAAAAGGAATCCCCCTCGCGTAATCCGGCTGCTTTTAACAACGGCTCGGCTTCCCCTCTCAGAAACCGCTTTGCGCGGAACATCGCTGTATTCGGGTGAAAAAAGAACTTCTCCCCTTGCTTCGTGTAAAGTTCGAACCGTTCCTTTCCGATGACTAAAAGATCGCTAGCGGCTCGTTCCAGCATTTTTTCAATGGGCTGTTTATTGCGGCTGCAGTAAGTGTCACCCAGCCTGACACTGAGTGACTGCGCTGTGTGTATCGTGTATTCGCTTGGTCTGTAACTCGTTGTGATCATCTTTTTCTCCAAAAAGAAAATGCCCGGAATTTGGGCATTTCAGCAGTGCGCATCGAAGGCATCCGTCAGATTTTTCATAATTTCCTCCATGTCATGCCCTTCGATTTCGTGGCGGGGAATAAAATGAACGACCTCTTTCCCTTTTAACAGCGCCATTGATGGCGAGGAAGGTTCCTGCCCCGTAAAATATTCACGCATTTTTGCAGTTGCGTCTTTATCTTGACCGGCAAATACGGTAACCGTATGATCAGGCGCTTTTTCATGCTGTAAAACAGCCTGAGTCGCAGCCGGACGGGCGAGACCGGCTGCACAGCCGCACACGGAGTTGACAACGACCAATGTCGTGCCCTCTGCCTGTTCCATAAAGCTTTCTACTTCTTCAGCAGTCGTTAATTCCTGAAAACCCGCACCCGTCAGCTCACGGCGCATCGGCACGACCAGCTGGCGCATATATTCTTCATAAGCCATTGACATAAAAAAGCCCCCTCTAAAATCCTTATATGAAGTCAAGGATACTATAGAGGGGGCCGGAATTCAATTGTTCAGGCCTCTGTTTTATATTTTCATGATTCCGCCTGTATTGGCGCTTGTTACGAGTTTGGAATACCGGGCCAGATATCCTGTTTTTACTTTCGGCTCGAAGCCTTTCCATTCGGCCTTGCGTTTTTCCCATTCTTCTTCAGGCACTTGTACGTCCAAAATCCGTTTTTCTATGTCAACGATGACATGGTCGCCGTTTTCTACGAATGCGAGCGGGCCGCCTTCAGCCGCTTCAGGTGATACGTGCCCGATTGAAAGACCCCGGGACGCTCCTGAAAAACGGCCGTCTGTAATAAGCGCCACTTTCGGGCCAAGCCCCATCCCGACAATCTGAGACGTCGGAGCAAGCATCTCCGGCATGCCCGGTCCGCCCTTTGGCCCTTCATAACGGATAATGACAACATCTCCTTCTTTTACTTTGCGGTTTATAATGCCTTCAAGCGCGGCATCCTGGGAATCAAAGACGACAGCGGGGCCTTCATGTCTTGTAATCCCGTCCTGTACGCCGCCTGTTTTGATAATGGCGCCGTCCGGAGCCAGATTCCCAAACAGGACGGCCAAACCGCCTTTTTCGGTAAACGGATTGTCAAGCGGATGAATCACGTCATAATCCTTTACTTCATGACCTGCAATTGTTTCTCCGAGTGTGCGGCCTGTTACAGTCAGCGCGTCAAGATGAAGCGCCCCTTCTTTTTTCGCCAATTCATTAAGGGCCGCCGAGACTCCTCCCGCTTCGTGCAGATCTTCAATGAAGACATCCGAGGCCGGCGCCAATTTCGATAAGTGAGGCACCCGTTCAGCCACTTCGTTAATGCGTTCTAAAGAGTACTCAACCCCAGCTTCATTGGCAAGCGCAAGCGTATGTAGCACTGTGTTGGTTGAGCCGCCGAGAGCCATGTCTAACGCAAAGGCGTTGTCAATCGCTTTTTCGGTGACAATATCGCGCGGCTTAATGTCTTTTTTGATGGTCTCCATCAATTGGGCCGCTGATTTTCTCACAAACTCTCTTCTCTCCGGTGAAGTTGCCAGAATTGTTCCGTTGCCCGGAAGCGCCAGACCGAGCGCTTCAGACAGACAGTTCATGGAGTTTGCCGTAAACATACCTGAACAAGATCCGCACGTCGGGCAGCCGAACTGTTCCAGCTCCTGCAGGTCGCTTTCACCGATTTTCCCGGCTTGATATGCGCCGACGCCTTCAAATACTGAAGAAAGCGAAATTTTGCGGCCGTCGCTTGTGCGGCCGGCTGCCATCGGCCCCCCGCTGACAAAAATGGTCGGAATATTAATCCGCATAGCCGCCATCAGCATTCCCGGCGTAATTTTGTCGCAGTTCGGAATGCAGACCATTCCGTCAAACCAGTGCGCCGAGACGACCGTTTCAACTGAATCGGCAATGATTTCACGGCTCGGCAGTGAATATCTCATGCCGATATGCCCCATCGCGATTCCGTCATCTACTCCGATCGTGTTAAATTCAAAAGGCACACCGCCCGCTTCCCTGATTGCTTCTTTTACGATTTTTCCAAATTCCTGCAGGTGAACATGCCCGGGAACGATATCGATGTATGAATTACAGACCGCGATAAACGGCTTGCCGAAGTCTTCTTCTTTTACGCCGGCAGCGCGAAGAAGGCTGCGGTGCGGCGCTCTGTCAATTCCCTGTGTGATCATGTTGCTGCGTAATTCTGCCATGGTGATCCCCCTACTGTTTTTAGACTGTGCAATATTTTTAAAATTTTCAGTTTATTCTAGGGCGCGTTCTGCAAATTACCTGTTTACAGCGTCTTTGCCCTGTCTCGCTTTTCTATTCTTTCTGTATTTCGATAAAAACCCTCCAACAATTAATATTGTACTTACTATATAGAGTTTTGAATCATTTTTCAACAATATTCTAAATAATTTTTATAAAAAGTGAATTCAAATAAAAAAGGTGCATGGCGCACCTTTTTGTTGTCACTGTTCTTTTTTTCTGCTTTCAGTCATCTGTTTCCAGACTGAACCTTTCGCCTCTTCTCCGTGCTCAATCCGTTCAATCGCCATTTTGACTTGCAGGCTGACTTCGAATTCCGGATCGTCTTCCGCCGCTTTTAATGCTTCCAGCGCGCTTTCATCGCCGACTTCATATAAAAACATGGCCGCGCGCCAGCGCACGAGCTTGCTTGAGTCACTGAGCGATTTCATCATAGCCGGGATGGCGCTCGCATCGCCGAGATCCGACAGACAGTCACCCGCCGTCCTTCTGACCGTCACCGTTTTGTCTTCAAGCGCTTTGTATAACAGCGGAAGCACAGACGGCTTTTCGATCATTCCCAAATAAACGACGGCTTGTCTTCTGATCGAAGTCTTCGGATCATGCAGCGCCTTTTCCAATACTGGTAAATCGTCTTCATCCGGATCCATTTGCTCAAGATGGGCATAGCGCTGTTTCCAGTCTTCATCATCGAGCATTTCCAAAGTCACTTTATAAGCTTTCCGCTGCACTGCCGGTTTGGCCTCACCCTTTTGCTGTACGGCTGCTTCTGTCAGGCGTTTGAGCCGCTCATCACTGTAGGCGGCCTGAAGCTCTTCTGTGACATCGTGTCCGATTTCGGTAAAATCCCCGAAGCGCACGCCTTGTTCTTTCCAAGCCCGCTCAAATACAACATTTGAAGCTTCGGAACGCAGCTTTAAGATGGCTTCTTGGAAACGTTCCGGAAGGCCGAAGCGCTCTTCACGTTCGCCGTCCGTCAATTTGACCTGCATCGGGATTCCGCTGAACATTTGTACGAAAACCTTCACTTCACCGAACGATTCCTGTTCAGAACGGCTCTCAGACTGCTCTGTATGTTCCATTCCGAAAGCGGAACGGACCTGAGGCAGAATGTCCTTCCAGTCAAAACGGGCGTTTCTCTCCACAGCCAGGAAATCGGCAACGTGATAAACACCCTTTACTCCTTCAATGTTTAAAATATCACGTACGACGGCCGGAGCATCATCTGCCTGATCAGGCTTGTAATTGTTGCTTTTCCCCGCCGGAAGCTCTTCAGTCAAAATCACTTTCATCGTGTTCGGACTTGGCGTCGGTTCTATTGATTTAATCTTCATATTGGTCCTCCTATGCGCAATCTGACACTTATTCTAACATAGTCGGCACAAGCGTTCTATTGCGCCGCTTAGCTTTTGCCGATGCCGGCCTCTTTTTGGATACGGGCGGCGAACTGCAAAAGAAATTGATGCCGCTCCTCTGCTAAACCGGCTCCCGCTTTTGTATTCATTAAGCCTTTAAGCTTGATTAATTTATCCTCTATATGGGCCAGTACACTTGTTTGAGTTCCGTACATCGGGTGACCCTTCGCCCCGGCAAACATAAAAGCCCTGCCGATGCCCGCTGCGCCGATCGCATCAAGCATGTCTGCATCCTGAACAACTTTCCCCTCCAATGAAAGCGGCCGCTTTATCAGGAGTTCCCTGTGTCTGAATGACATTCTCGTGATGATATCCGCGATCTCCTCAATGGAGCCAGCCGCAATGTTGAAAGCAGCCAGCCGTTCTGTCACTTCGCCTGCCGTCAGCCTTTCGCTTTTTTCGAGCTTGGCGTCAATCAGATCATGAACCAGCGCGGCCGTCTCAGTGATAAATAAGTCGGCGCCTTCTTCTTTTGCCATATAAACAGAAAGTGTTGCGACCCGGGAAATATGAAGCCAGTCATGGCCCGTACGTTCATTGATAAGCTTTTCTCTGACCCAATTCCTGACGCTTTCCAGCTGCTCTTTTTCGTTCACCGTATCACCTCTTATCGGGCCAAAAGCCTCTGCACCGTATCTTCAAGCTCTTTTGGGTTGACGTTCGGTGAAAAACGCCCGTTGACTTCACCGTTTCGGTCCACGATAAACTTAGTGAAATTCCATTTGACCGCTTTTGTGCCGAGCATCCCCTTCGCCTGTTCCGTCAGATATTTGAAGAGAGGATGAGCGTCTGCCCCATTGACATCAACTTTCGCAAACATCGGGAATGTGACTCCGTAGTTTTTCACACAGAACTCTTGAATTTCCGCTTCGTTTCCAGGTTCTTGGTTCATGAATTGGTTGCAGGGAAATCCCAATATTTCAAGACCTTCCTCCCGATATGTATCATAGAGCTCCTGAAGCTGCTTGAGCTGGGATGTAAACCCGCATTTGCTTGCTGTATTCACAATGATCATCACCTTGCCTCTGTAAGCCGATAGCGTCATGTCTTCGCCTGTTATGGTCCGTACGTTTATATCGTAAATTGTCATCTGCGGCCCTCCTTTTTACATTCTTCATTTATTTTACCTGTTTTACACTGCAAAACAAACTGTAACCGCTTTTTCCTTCCACTTAACGGAAAACGTTTTTTTCGAGGAACCAAACGGCTCTTTACCCGTCATAATAAAAGAGCCGCTCCGAATTTATACCCATTTGCCGCTTTTATCCCTGTCATTATGCGTTAAATGCGGTTTATTACGCCGGGATGGATTGAAAAATGGCTTAAAAATTTCTATAATGAAGAAAATTAACGGGGAATAACGGAGGTGGCATGTTGCCTATTAATATACCAAATCACCTGCCCGCTAAGCAGGTGCTTGAAAGTGAACACATCTTTGTAATGGATGAAAGCCGGGCTTTTCATCAGGATATCCGGCCGCAGAAGATCGTGATTTTAAATCTGATGCCGAAAAAAATCCAAACGGAAACCCAGCTCCTCAGGATGCTTGGGAATTCACCTTTACAAGTTCACTTTACGTTTTTAATTCCGAGCACACATACTCCAAAAAATACGGCAAGGCAGCATCTGGATGAATTTTATACGGATTTTTCCAGCATCCGCCACAAACGGTTTGACGGAATGATTATTACCGGGGCTCCGATTGAGCACCTGCCGTTTGAGGATGTTTCTTACTGGGAAGAATTGAAGGAAATCATGGAATGGAGCAAAACGAACGTCACTTCAACACTCCATATCTGCTGGGGCGCTCAAGCCGGTTTATACTATCATTACGGCATTGAGAAAGTGGAGCTGCCGAAAAAAATCTTCGGTGTGTTTGAGCATACCGTTCTTAAAAAACATGAGAGATTGGTAAGAGGATTTGACGAGCTATACTATGTGCCACACTCACGGCATACAGATATTAATACGGAGCAGCTGCAATCGGCTTCGGATCTGAATGTGCTCAGCGTTTCAGAGGAAGCGGGGGTCTGTTTAATCGTTTCAAAAGACGAAAAACAGATTTTCTTAACGGGTCATCCGGAATATGATACCGATACGCTGCTTCAGGAGTATGAGAGAGACATAGAGAGAAATCTTTCAAACGTAGAAGCTCCTAAGCACTATTTTGCGCCCGGCGGGAAAGAACCTGTTAACCGCTGGAAAGCTCATGCAACGTTATTGTTTATGAATTGGCTGAATTATTACGTATATCAGGAAACTCCGTATGAATGGGATTAATTTTTGTTTTAAGTGATACGGTGACAAAAATATGATAAAATACTTTTGATTCAGTATGCGTATAACAAAACTTTAAAATAATGGAACATATCAATTAAATTTAGTTTAAATATGTTGCCGCGCTTATTATAAAATGATGCACTTGTGTTATGTTTATCTATAGACAATAACTCCTTACGATGCATGAAGCTTGCTTGTTGTTGATTACATTGAGGTGAATTTACTTGAATACCAATAAAAAAGTATTAATTTTGACTGCAAATTACGGAAACGGGCATGTTCAAGTGGCCAAAACGCTCTACGAACAATGTCTGCGTCTCGGCTTAGATGTGACGGTTTCCAATTTGTATCAAGAGTCAAATCCGATTGTTTCAGAGGTTACTCAATACCTTTATTTAAAAAGCTTCTCAATCGGGAAACAGTTTTATCGTTTGTTTTATTACGGAGTTGACAAAATCTATAATAAACGCAAATTCAATATTTATTTTAAAATGGGAAATAAACGTTTAGGCCAGCTCGTCGAAGAGCATAAGCCGGACATTATTATCAATACATTTCCGATGATTGTCGTACCGGAATACAGACGGAGAACCGGAAAAGTGATCCCGACGTTCAACGTTATGACCGATTTCTGCCTTCACAAAATCTGGGTTCATGAAAATGTTGATAAATATTATGTCGCCACAGATTACGTAAAGGAAAAACTGATTGAAATCGGCACTCACCCGAACAACGTAAAGATCACAGGCATTCCCATCAGGCCTCAATTCGAGGAATCGATGCCGAAAGAGCCGATTTATAAAAAATACAATCTCTCTCCCGACAAAAAAGTTCTTCTTATTATGGCGGGAGCGCATGGTGTGCTGAAAAACGTAAAAGAACTGTGCGAAAATCTCGTTCATGACGATCAGGTGCAGGTTGTGGTGGTATGCGGCAAAAACAGCTCGCTGAAAGAATCCCTCAGCAGCTTGGAAGGTGACAATGCCGACCGGCTGAAAGTGCTGGGTTATGTAGAAAGAATTGACGAGCTGTTCCGTATTACGGACTGCATGATCACAAAACCAGGCGGCATCACACTGACGGAAGCGACGGCGATCGGCGTACCCGTTATTTTGTACAAACCGGTTCCCGGACAGGAAAAGGAAAACGCCATTTTCTTTGAAGATCGCGGTGCGGCTGTCGTGGTCAACCGCCACGAAGAAATTTTAGAGTCTGTCACCTCCCTTCTTGCGGATGAGGAGAAGCTGAACCGGATGAAGAGCAATATTAAAAGCCTTCACCTCCCCAACTCTTCTGAAGTCATTTTGCAGGACATTATAAAAGAATCTGAAATGATGGCCGGGAAGGCGGATATGGCATTATCGTAAAAGAAAAGCACACGAACGATTCGTGTGCTTCTTGTTTTTTTCCGGTTAAGCTTTGTTACTGGAAAAATAAAGATAAAAAATAGGGAGCGGCCGCTTGACGCCCGCTCCCATATGGTGTATAGTTGAACCATCATTTAACAACGTTTACATACGTACGGTTGGATGATGACAAAATTTTTTTTAGCACGAAGGTGCTACAGTACTAGGAGGAATTAAGCAATATGCAAAACGGTAAAGTAAAATGGTTCAATAACGAAAAAGGATTCGGCTTCATCGAAGTTGAAGGCGGAGACGACGTATTTGTTCACTTCACTGCTATCGAAGGAGAAGGATACAAATCATTAGAAGAAGGACAAGAAGTTTCTTTTGAAATTGTCGAAGGTAATCGTGGACCTCAAGCTTCTAATGTTGTAAAACTCTAAACTCAATACATGTTGATCAGATGACAAATAGAGGAGAGGCGTATGCCTCTCCTATTTGATTGCCGTCTGAATCTCAATTGCGACAAGATTCTGCTTACAGCGCTGCTCGATTTCTTCAATTTGTTTCTCCATTGACGGCATTCCTTTTTTCGCCATTTCCGCTAAACTTCCCAAATCACCGTATATTTCTTTAAATGTCTGCTGAAGGATTGTTTTTAAATCATTATCATTCACGGCTGGTTTTTCCCTTCTCTCCCAAGATACCCTGAATAATAGTAAATAAGCCCTAATTAATCAGGTTCAATAGTTATATCGGCTTATTTTCTATATTTTTTTCTATTTTCCGTACATATTTCTAAAAAAAATCTCCAAACTATTTGCGGAGGTGTTTTTTAATGGACTCTGAATTTTTTCCAAACGGACTGACGGATAAACGCCAGCTTGAATTAGCGGTGGAAACGGCCCAGAAAACAACGGGAGCGGCTACCCGGGGCCAAAGTTCAACTTTGGTGGAGTCTGCTTACCAGGCGATTCAGGATGCCAGAACGATGTCACAATCCAGTGAACTGCAAGCTCTCGACCAGGATTTTCTGCAAAAGCAGCGAATGCTTCTCGACGATTGCCAGCATCAGCTTGATGAATTCGAAAAATAAAACCGCAGAAGCTGCGGTTTTATTTTTTATTGATTTGTCAGCACCTTGCCGTAGGCTTTCAGCTTCTCCCCCACCGTGCATTGGTTGATGCAGAAAGAATGAGCGTGCGTTTTTCCAAACTCTTTGCGGAAATGCTTTTTTACGAAACAGTCTTTGCAATATTCATCCTGAAGCTCTGTCAATTCTTTATAAATGCTTTTTTTATCCAATATCAGTCATCTCCGTTACCTTCTAATGTTATGCGGCTTTCAATCTGCCGGTCCGAGAGAATTTTTCTGGCAAGGTCATCCGCTTCTTGATTTTCCTTTCGGTTTACGGCTTCATATGTCGGTGTCAGCTTTAAGGATTCGAGCAGCGCTTCAATTTTATCCAGCCATTCGTTTTGCGTTTCATCATAACACGGCCAGCTGCCGTCAAGCTGATGCAAAACGACGAGGGAATCCCCTCTTATCGTGATTGAATTTCTGCTTGCGCCAAGTTCCTGCACTTCCTTAAGCGCTTCGTACAAAGCGGCATATTCCGCCTCATTGTTCGTCTGAAGCGTTAAGCTTTTGTTTTTCCGTATGCGATGCCGCTTGCCGCCGAGAGAATAATACACGACAATTCCGAGTCCGGCGCGTCCGCTTGTTTTGTCAAAGCCGCCGTCGAAATACACTGTAATGTCGTCAGGTTCGTACGCAAGTTCTTCAGTAAGCTTTTCTAATTCTTTAAGCGTCCAGCTCGCGCCTTTTTCATCCTCAAAATAAATGTCTTTTATATAAGGAAAGCGGCTGACTTCTCTTGCAAGCATGCGCGCTTTCGGAACGGTCAGCCAATCTTCGGAAAAAAACGCGACAGGGCCTGTTCCTTTTGCTTCTATTTCGATATACGGCTTAAGATTCATTGAAATCACCTTACCATTCATTAGTTGACGGGCGTGTGCTATAATCAAACCATTCTCAAATTGAAAGGAAGTCAGCAGGTTTTGTTTAACGATGTGTTATGGATCTTATTTGCGGTCATTCATTTTATCATTGTTCTTCTGTTTTATAAAGGATTTGGCAAAACGGGCCTATTCGTATGGATCGGTTTCGCCACGGTGTGCGCCAACTTGCAGGTTGTCAAAACAGTTGAGCTGTTCGGGCTTACGGCGACACTGGGAAATATCATGTACGGCACCGTTTTCTTCGCAACGGATGTGCTGAACGAAAAATACGGTCCCCGGGAAGCGCGCAAAGCCGTCTGGCTCGGCTTTTCCACTTTGCTCGCTTTGACATGCGCCATGCAGGGGGCTCTTTTATATAAACCGGCTGCGTCAGATATCGCGCAGCCTGCCCTTGAGACGATTTTCGGTTTTCTGCCGCGTGTTGCGCTCGGAAGCCTCTTGGCTTTTATTTTCAGCCAAACGATAGATGTTTATGTATATTCAGCCATTCGGAGAATCTTTCCTTCAGACAGGCTTCTCTGGCTCAGAAACAGCGGAAGCACGGCGCTCAGCCAGCTGCTGGATACATTTATCTTCACTGCCGTGGCCTTTATCGGCGTTTATTCCGCGGGCGTATGGTTCAGCATCTTTATTTCGACTTACCTGATTAAATTTGCGGTATCACTCATTTCTGTCCCTTATGCGTATGCGGCAAAACGAATGACACCGAAGGGAGAGTGACGGATGATGCCTGCTGAAATTTACGTGGACGGTGCAAGCGCCGGAAACCCGGGCCCCTCCGGTATCGGTATTTTTATTAAACATGACGGGAAAACAGAATCTTTCTCAATTCCGATCGGCGACCATTCAAATCAGGAAGCTGAATTTCTCGCTTTAATTGAAGGAATGAAGCTGTGTGCCGCCCGCGGATTTGAGTCCGTGTCATTCCGGACGGATTCAGATATCGTGGAGCGGGCCGCGGAACTTGAAGCGGTTAAAAACAAGGCTTTCCAGCCGTTTGTGGATGAAATCATCCGCTTAAAGGCCGGATTTCCATTGTTTTTCATTAAGTGGATTCCCGGCAGACAAAACCAAACAGCCGATCAGCTCGCAAAAAAAGCGGTCCGGCTGAATAAATAACCGGAATGAAATTGCGTTTCACTGTTCATCCTACAAATGAGGTGAACAGCTATGAGAAAAGAAAATAAAGGCCGTCTGACCGGGGGCGTGAATCCTCAGGGAAATATGGAAGGAAATGCGCATAAAGACCCGAAATCAGCCCTTGAAAACAACGCAAAAAAAAGCAATACAAAACGCTAGAGGGATCAGCTGATCTCTCTGGCGTTCAGCTTTTCGAGCATTCTTTCAATTCCTTTTATCTGATGGCGTCTGAGCATTAAGGATGCTTCTTCCATCTTCAATGAAAAAATCGCTTCTTCAAGCGTACAGACTAACGGCACCTCGCAATGTATTTCAGCAAGCTGCCTTGACAGCTCCAATTCTTTCAAGCTTTGCTGAATTTTCGTTTGCTGGCCCTTCGGCAAGAGAGCGAGGCTTTCTAATAACCGTTCTATGTTTTCGTATTCACGGATCAGCTTGTACGCCGTTTTTTCCCCGATCCCTTTAACGCCGGGATAGTTATCGCTCGAGTCTCCCATCAGCGCCTTAATGTCAATCAGCGCTTTTGGCGGAACCCCCGTTTCTTCTCTGAATATCTCATCTGTATATACCTTATAATTGCCGATACCCTTTTGCAGCAGCGCTACCTGAACTTGATGATTCAGCAGTTGAAGCAGATCTTTATCACCCGTTACAATCGTAATTTCCGCTTCTCCGGAAAATAGGGCAGAAAGCGTACCGATACAGTCATCCGCCTCATAGCCTTTTATGCCGATGTTTAAAAAACCGAGCTCTCGCGCTGCTTCTTTCGCTAAATCAAATTGCGGAATCAGCTCAAGCGGCGGTTCGCTTCTGTTGGCCTTATAATCTTGAAACAAATCATTGCGGTACGTTTTGCTTCCCATATCCCAGCAGCAGACGACATGTGTGGGCTGAAATGTATCAACCGCCGTAATGAGATGCTTTAAAAAACCGTTGACGCCGTTTGTCGGGATTCCGTTTTCATTTATCATAAAATTGCGATGAACGGCCGTCGCGAAAAATGAGCGGAACAAAAGCGCCATGCCGTCCACGAGCAGTAATTTGTTATTCATATATCGAAACTCCTTTTTTTATTCAATGTTCCTATTTTACCAAAGAAGGCGGTAAAAAAACAGCATCCCCCCATTTGGAAGATGCTGCCGTCACGTTACTCACCGTGTCTTTTATTGCTTGCCATCAGCTTTTCAGCTTCACGGCCGGCATAAGAATCAAATTTCTGTCCGAAACCGTTTTTCTTTTTGGCATTGTTATTCTGCTGAGCATTTCTGTTTCCCAGTTTTGTTCTGCCCATTGTCATATCCCCCCTTAGAGAAGATACGGATAGTATGTACAGCAAGCGCTGATGACACACGCGGCAGGTTCATCCATTACTGTCTGCTGACGAATTCTTTCACCATCTCTTCACTTACGAATCGTCTTTGCGGCACGATGCCCTTTTTCGCCAGCTGGTTCATTTTTGCGGTAATGCCATTGATGGCATCTGTCGTGAACGGTTCATTCTGTCTGCATTTTACAATGGCTTCTTCAATGGCCTGTTCACGCTGGTAGTCAAGCTGTACAAATGTTTTGACGTGCTGATGCTGTTTTGCGGAATGTGCTGAAATTGCTTTATGGACTTCTGACATAAAAGGTTTCATCTCGCTTTTTTCATTTTAGTCTACCACGACTGTTATCTGCCCGCCAACCGGATTTTTAAATTTTCAGCATTTCATCTTTCTTTTTCCATGCTTTTTCGGCTTCGTAAAGGTGTTCAATTTCCCTTGCACTCGTATTATCCGCAAGACCTTGTAAATAAGTGTCCCGCTGCTCGCGGATCTGGGACAGGCTTTTATCCGCCATGTCTTCTTGCAGACGGCGCACCTGCTCAGTATATCGCTCTGAAAGGCTTTCTTTCTCCTGCTCAAGCCACTTTTCTGTCACTTTTTGCAGGCTGAGCCTGAGCCCTTCTACAAACGCTGCTTTTCCGTTCTGTTCAAAAAACTGCTTCGGCGATTTAACTTCTTTTATGTGATGTGTGAATGCCGAGACGTCAATGACCGGAGCGACTTCTTTCAGCTGAACGGCAAATTCGTTTTCGGCGCTCACATAAATGGAGAAATCTCCGTCTTCCATAAGCTTCTTCTGACAGTTTTCCATCCATTCCTCAGTCATATGGCGCTCAATAAAACCGGTCATCCGGATATCGAGCGTTTTCAGCTCTTGAATATATTCAAAACGGAATTCCTTGAGCGCTTCATTCAGCGCCGCTGCTATATTTTGTTTCCAATCGCCGTTTTGAAGGCCCGGATGGAAGGCGGTTTTCAGCATATCATTCGCATAAAATGTCAGGCGATGTTTAATGTGATAGAGCTGTTCTTCCGTATCTTTCATCACCTTTCGAATGATGACCTCAGACGTACGGCGCTTTGAAATGTCAGCGAGAGCTTTTTCATAGGAAGACTCCAGACGCTGTTTCTTTTTCTCTTTTTCTTCTGCCGACTGGTGAAGAGATTCGTGAAGCTGTTCCACCATATCGCACAATTTGTCCGCCTCTGTTTTCAGCTGGGCGCAGCTGGCCCTCATTACATCTTCCTCAATAAAGTGCTCAAGTCCGGTTCTTACATCAGAGAACCTGTTATAAAAAGCTGCTTTTTTACCCGCAAGCTCTTCTTTACTTGAGACATGATATAATTTCGGCCGGTTAATTCCCTCTTTTGAGAGTTCTGAGCGGACATAGTCTTTGACGGTTTCCAGCTCGCTTTCGGTTTTGGCCAGATCGGCGGCGTTAATGACAAAAAACATTTTATCCATGCCGAATGATTCTTTGACGAGGCCGAGTTTCTTCAGAAAAGACCTGTCTCCTTTTGAAAAAGAATGCTGATAGTACGTCATATAAAAGAACGCGTCAGCATCTTTTATATATTGAAAGGCAAGTTCCGTATGGCGCTTGTTTATACTGCTTGCTCCCGGCGTATCAACAATTGTGATGCCTTTTTGCGTGAGAGGCGAATCATAATACACGGTGACTTCTTTTACGCAGCAGGCCGTTTTTTCTTCGGCAGCATACGGTTTTAAATCTTCCACCGGCACCGTCAGTGTCTGCCTTTGACGGATCTGTTCTTCATACGTATCAAACGCCTGCAGCATCGTCTGAATCACCGGGATAAGTTCATCCGGAACTTTCCCCTTTTTAATGGCATAATTCCATCTCTCTTTCAGTGAACGCCCCTTTACATCAGCGTCTTTCAGCTCAGTCAGCTGAAGCATTTCAGCGTCCAGATCCTCCTCCGTCTTAAAAACGATCTCCGCAGATTTATGCGGTTTGCCGGCTTGCGGTTTCGTTATTTTGTTAATCGTAGCCGTTGTGGGCGTCGGTGATGACGGAAGCACGTATTCACCTACAAGCGCATTTGCAAATGATGATTTACCGGAACTGAATCCGCCGAATAACGCCAAGGTAAACTGGCGGTTTTCAAGCCGCTCAATCCTGCTTCGAAAGGCTTCTGCCTGTTTTCCTAATATGCTCGAGGATTCAAGAATCCCGGCAAGCTCATAGAACCGATCAGTCTGCTCTTTTATAGGAAGTTCCTTCATCGCATTTTTTTCGGGTTTGTTTACTTCATACTGTACAGTCTCTTTTGGTTTCTCTTTTTGAACGGGCGCTTTTGCAAGGCGTTTTTTTCGCGTATACCAGTCGCCGCTTCCCGTATCACAGGTCAATTCTTCTTCCCACAAAGCGCGGACCCGGGCTGCTTTTTCCAAGGCATTGCGTTCTTCTTTTGCCGATTGCGCGAGCTCATCCCTTATCTTCTTTTCTTTTTCGAGCCGGTTTTTCAAGTTCTCAATGAGCGGTCCGTTTTTTGCCTGAACATAAGCGGTCAGCTCCTCAATGAGTTCCGCTGTCTGTCTTTTGGCTTCCCTTCTGATCATCTCAGCGAGGTCTTTCGTATAAGTTAATACGTATTCAGATGAAAAGGCCGCCCCCTGCTTAAGGGCCTGAGCGGTGATATCATCAGAAAGCGGTGTGCGGTACGCCTGGATTTTCTTGATCAGTTCGTCCGAATCCGCTTCATACCGCTTGGCCGCTTTCGTAAATGTGTCGATAATGTGCCAATCCGCTTCCCCTTCCGTTCTTTTTTTAATATCGGCAAAGAATTCAGCATGCCTTCTCTCTTTCTCCTGAGCCGTTTTCGCTTTTGAAAAGAATAATCCGGTTTTAAATGAGGGCTGCTGTGATTCAATATAAGCAGATGCAAGCTCCCTCATCTCAAAGGGTGTCAAATTAGCGTTTTGCAATATGTTCTGCACGTCTTTTCTGATGTCTTTCTCTGCTGTTTCAGCCTGTTGAACGGCTTTATTAAGCTCATCTTCAACAGAACGGACAAGTGCTTCTTGTTTGTCAAACTGCTCTCCGCTTCCGTTTTTATCATCTTTTACGAGCATCTCTGTATGCTCTTTGACTAAGTGTGCGACTTTTCTCTCCGTTAAGGACCATAAATTTGTTTTTGCCTGCTGTTTCAGCTTCTGCAGATGTTTTTTCAGCTGTTCCATGCCGTTTAAAGGATGGTCAGGCTCAGTGACAGACGTAAAGAAAAGCGATTCTTTCGGTATTCCCGCGCCTTCAAGCATATCTTCCACCTGCCTGCGGTACTCTTCAAACTTCGTTTCAGTTTCATCATGCCTGTCAATTTGGTTGACGATCAGAAACAAATTCGGAATACGGTCTTTGATGGAGCTGAGAAACAGCATATTTTCTTCTGAATGAACGTGATTATAATGAACGACGTAAAATAAAGCGTCAGCCTGATGGAGAACCGAAGCGGCAGATAAAAAATGCGCTTCGTCCGTCGAATCAATTCCCGGTGTGTCAATGTAGGCCGCATAAGGCTCTGACTCCTTAAAGCCGGCATAGACTTCCACCGTTTCAATTTGCTCACCGTCTTTACAGAATTGCTGCACTTGTTTTTTATCGTAACTTCCTTTAATTTCTGCATAAGCCCCGTCCGTCGTATGAAGCACGACTTTATCTTCACCGTGCCGGATGACAACGAGGTTGGCGCTTGTGGGAATCGGGCTTGTCGGCAGTATGTCTTCACCGAGCAATGTGTTTAATAAAGAGGACTTTCCGGCCGAATAATGCCCGGTAAACGCGATATAAACCTCTTCATCAGCCGCTTTTTTCATAATGGCCGCGAGCTGATCGGCCCGTTTTTCATCCTGGTGATCCAAAAATTGTACGTATAAGGCACCCGTTCTGCTGAAAATCTCCCTGTTATGGCGTTCTTCTTCTGTCATGTGTCTTTACCCCTTTGTGTCTGTCGCATCAAATGACGTTTTCATTTTTAGAAAGCTCTGAAAAAAACCTCTCCCCCATTTTACACAAGAATGGCCCACTTTTCTTCAGGAAACGTAAAAAAGCCGCCGATATCGGCAGCTGATAAAGAAAAAACACCCGCGGCATTAAAAACCGCAGATGTTTAAGAAGACATCGATTTATTCGAAACTTTTTTCAATACGAAACCAATCAAAACACTGTATGTACAAACGGCTGCAAATAAAAATAACATTGTCATTTTCGGCACCACCTTGAATGAGAATCATTTTCATATTTACATCTTATCATGAGTGAGAATGATTTTCAATCTCTATTTTGCGGTGTTTTCTTCTAGCGCTTTCTCTTCGGCGCGAATCCTCACAGTGAGCATGCAGGCATTGAGAATCGAAAAGAGAAACAGTGTCCAATACGCTCCGTATAACAGCGGCAGAAAAATAAATTCTAAGATGACGACCGCGTAGTTCGGGTGCTTCATCCACCTGTACGGCCCCTTTCTGACAAGCTCCGCATCCGGCACGACAAGAATTTTCGTATTCCAATACCGCCCTAATGATAATAGAGCCCAATACCTGATCCCCTGTACAAATAAAATAATACATATAATGGCGGCCCACCTTGGAGAAAGCGTTTTTTGAAACGCCGCCACCTCAGCTGTAAGAGAGACAAAAAAGAGCACGTGCATCAGGACGAGAAAGGGATAATGTCCTTCTCCGTATTCGACTGCGCCTTGCTTTTTCACCTTCTGCTCATTGCGCCGGGCCACGATCATCTCCGCAATCCGCTGGGCCGCAAGCAGCATGATAAACAGCCAAAACATTAAGAAGCCCCCTTTTCCCAGCTGAACAGCAAAAGCTCAGACGAAAATCCCGGCCCGAGAGCGCCGATCAGCCCTTTTTCGTTTTCTTTCTGCCGGCCGCGGAGCAACTGTTCTTTTATCACATGAAAAATAGTTGCGGAAGACATGTTCCCATGTTTTTGCAGCACCTTCCGAGATGCCTCCAGCTGACCGATGTCCATTGAAAGACTCGTTAAATAGGCGTCAATGATCTTTTTCCCGCCTGGATGGGCAAGAAAGGTTTTAATGTCGTGAGGACCGACACCATATTCTATTAAAAATTCATCAACATTGTCCTTCAGCCACTGTGAAACCAGGGTGGGAATATCTCTTGAAAAAATGACTTGAAAACCGCTGTCGGTGAATTCCCAGCCCATCACATCTTCCGCATCCGGCATCATCACCGATTGAGTGGCGAATATCCGCGGAAGAAGCGGCTGTTTGACGCCGTTTCGGTTCGCCTTTTCTCCTCCGACTAGTACTGCGGCAATGCCGTCCGCAAACAGGGAAGTTCCGATTAAGTTGCTTTTTGACTTGTCGTTCGGCTGAAACGTTAAGCTGCAGAGTTCAGCCGCGATGACAAGCACGTATGCTTCAGGATATGCGCGGCAGTATTCGTACGCCCTGGACAGGCCGGCCGCTCCGCCCGCGCATCCTAAGCCCCAGATCGGTATCCGTTTTGTTTTCGCAGAAAACGGCAGCTGATTCATCACTTTCGCTTCAATGCTGGGTGTCGAAAGCCCGGTGCTGGAAATAAAAAAGATCGCATCCACTTTTTCATAAGGAAAGGGATTTGTTAAACAATCCGGGTTTGTTAAACAATCAAGCGCCGCATCCGCACTGTGCTTAACGGTTTCTTCCGTATACAGCCGGTTCTTTTCTGAAAAACCCCGCGCCGTTTTATACCATTCAATCGGCCGGACAAACTGCCTTGATTCAATTTCGCCGTTTTGAAAGGCTTTTAACAGCCGGTCAATATCCTTAAATGAATCGGCAAACATCCCTCTCGCAAAATCCGCCGCCGTTTCTTGCGAGACATGATATTCCGGAATGCTCGTTCCGACCGATAACACATATGCCATGCCCATCACCTCTTCACATAAAGGTTTCCGCTTTTTTCCTGAATGTATGCATAAGATTGAATCGAGGATTTCACTGACATGCCATTTTAATTTAAAATTGGCCCTTTTGAATGATAAACCGTTCGACTATACTTGATCCATTCATAAAAAAAGGTTGTGATAAGAATGCTGAAGCCCGTCATTCTTAAAGGGTCACTCGTTCAGTTAGAGCCGATGACGATTGATCACACTCAGGCACTTTGTGAAGCTGCTTCAGAAAATAGGGCGACTTACGCTTACACCCATGTTCCTGACGGAATCGAAGAAACAAAGCGTTATATTGAACGTGCGCTTTCCGATTATGAAAAAGGACTTGCATTGCCATTTGCAGTACGGAGTCTTGAAAAAGAGCGAATCGTCGGAAGCACGCGGTTTATGGATGCGGAAGTGTTTACGCGGCCGGCGGACGCAGCCCCGGAAGTGTGTGAGATCGGCAGCACATGGTATGCCTCTGCCGTACAGCGGACCGGTGTCAATACGGAATGTAAACTTCTGTTGCTGACCCATGCGTTTGACGCGTGGCAAGCTGTCAGGGTGACGCTGAAAACCGATGTTCGCAACCAGCGCTCACGAACTGCGATTTTGCGGATCGGTGCCCAATTTGAAGGGATCCGCCGCGCGCATATTCCGGCTGTCGACGGCGGCCTCAGAGATACCGCCTACTACTCCATCCTTCGGGAGGAATGGCCTTATATCCGGCAAAACCTTTCTGGCCGGCTTGCAGCATATAACTGAAAAACCTGCCGATATATACGGCAGGTTTTTTACATATTCGGATCATGGACGTATAAATTGAGATCGATCCGTCCGTCTGACGTGACCGCTACGCCCTCAGCTTCAAGAGACAGCTTCTGTACAGAAAACATCTCTTCATCTCTTAATCCGATTTCACCCTTTGCATTGATGACCCTGTGCCAAGGAAGACGATGCTTTTTACTCATGGAGTGAAGAATCCTCACAACCTGCCTCGCTCCCCGCGGACTTCCCGCAAGACCGGCAATTTGACCATACGTCATCACTTTTCCTTCAGGAATCTGTTTGATAATGGCTACCGCCCGTTCCGTAAATGTCATGTAACTCCTCATTTCGCAAGAGCAGATGATTTTCGAGAAAATCATCTGCTTCCTGATCTTATTTTTATAGATGATAATTGCTTCATCATCATACTTATTACATCTCTGCGTTTAAATAGATTATCTGTTTGTTCACAAAAAATTAACAAAGATAGGCATGTACATATTTAACATAATATGTAATAATACAATTGTATTAAAAAAGAAAAGGAGTGTTTGCAATGAAAATGAAAAAAGCTTTAGCCGGCTCAGCCCTATCACTCGCTTTACTCTGTTCTGCCGTCCCTGCTTTTGCCGCAGGTCCTGCTGATACACCTTCTGCAGAAAGCAAAACGAAGGAAGTATCTGCTTTGGCGACGTTCATACTTAATGGTTATGGCCCTGATTACCCTACTTCAATTTACCGGAATGGAATCACCTATTATTTAGACAACATCACCTTCCATGGTGCTGATGGCACTTGGACAGCCGTCTACAAAAGCTGATTTTTCATGACGGCGGAATGATTGTCTCAAGTAACAACTAAAAAGCTGCTAATATAAGGGGGCTTTGCCCCTTTTTTTAGTTTCACTCCATTTTATAATTGATCCAGCATATAGCACCTAGGTGCGTAATTTTATTACATCCGATGATCATTATTAGTTGTAATGTTTCTGCTTTTAGACGCAAAAACACATAAACTAAAATTCTCTCCCGCGTGTCTATCCAAAAGCCGAGTCTCAACTCTATCAATCCAGAACGTTTTATCGACGCCTGAGTTCCCCAGCTAACGTTAAGAAACCTCTTACTTGCTCTTTCATTTTTGATAAAACACAATCCAGGGTGATAACATGAGATTTGCTTGGGAAGAATTAATTATAATTGCATTCGGAATGATTTTACTGAGAATTTCAGGGAGAAAATCCATTGCACAAATGACCATCGCACAGACAATGGTGATGATTTCAATCGGTACGATTATCGTTCATCCCATTTTAGAAACCAGTTTATTGAAAACATTAATCGCTGCGTCTATCCTTTTAGTGCTTTAATGTTGATGGAATGGTTTCAAGTAAAAGTAAACTGGATTGAATTTTTTTAACCGAAAAATCTAAATTCGATATAGAAGACGGCCAACTAATATACAAAACTTAAAGAAGCTGAGACTGACAGCAGATCAACTCGAAATGCGTTTAAGGCTTCTTGGCATTTCAATTAAATATGCCACTTTAGAAGCTAATGGACAATTAGGCTACGAATTAAAAGATGACTGTAAGCCTTTAACCATCAAAGATTTTAAAAATGTGACCGACCCAAAATGTCTTAACAAAGAGCCTCAGCCACAAAAAGATGATCAAGCCAATCTATTCGAGGAAATCAAAAGACACCAGACTCAGCACAAGCCAAAAAATCTTGAATAATTCGCTGATTAGTAAAATCTTTTGTTATTCAAAACCGAAGCCGAATCAGACCGTTAACCGCGCCGATCATTTTTTACCAGCCCGTTTTACAAGAAACAAAAAAGCATCTGAAGCAGATGCCATTTTTCAGACGAGATCCTTGTATGCGACTGAATATGCTTTTCAGCCGCTATACCCACCGCCGGCCTTAGCCATAATGTTAATCAGTTTGTTTTTATAAAATCATTGATTAATTGATCAGTCGTTAATATTGTGGCAAATTCGTCATGCAATGTAGCCAGAGATATATTGTGAATAGTCTCGGCATCATAATATGTATCATTTTGGTCTTTCATTCCGAAGGCTGCTGTCGCATCTGAAATGAGGTAGGTATCAAACCCTAAATTACCGCTCATTCTTGTAGTTGTTGAAACACAATGGGGCGTAGTCAAACCAGTTATTACGACAGTTGTTATATCATTTGATTTTAAAATCTCTTCTAGATTAGTCCCGATAAAGCTGCTGTTTACTTTCTTGGTTATAATGACCTCTTTATCCATAGGTTTAACGATTTCCTTTATAGCAACCCCCTCATTTTTTGGATAAAATAAAGAACCAGGTTTATCAGAAATATGTTGTATGTATATGACTGTCCATCCTTTTTCTCTCCATAATTTCAGTATTTTACTAATGTTTTCTTCCGCTTTTACGTTATTTCGTTCTCCCCATTTTTTATCATCGAAAGCTTTTTGTACATCCACAATGATTAAAGCTTTTTTCTTTTCTGCCACCAGATAACCTCCTATATTGAAAATTAGTATTTATAACATTTTAAATAAAGTTTTTACTTTTGTACAATTGTTTCACCTTTCCCGTTGGAAAAGCGCTGGAATAGCTAAAGCAAACACTCACTCAAAGGCTGCAGCTCACCAGAGGCCAGCAATAATCAACTCTTTTTCTCTATATACATATCAGTATCCTGAAATAAGCTGCAACAGCGGATGAAAGGATTGCCCCTTTTGCCATCCACTCCCCTAAAAAAATTCACGCTGCGCCCACAAAATATTAACAAAAAACCTCTTGGTTATTATTGTATTTTGTGTAATAATACAATTGTATTAAAAAACAAAGGAGTGTTAAAAATGAAATTAAAAAAAGTTTTAACTGGTTCTGCCTTGTCTCTCGCTTTACTCGTTTCCGCTTCCCCTGCTTTTGCATCCAGCCCTGGCAATACAAATAGCGACTCAACTGAAACAAAAATTTCGACACAAGCGACCAAAGATTCTTTTACAATGGATTACCTTCATAGATGGGATATCCCAAATACAACTGTTAAAAATGGTGTTACTTATTACCTTAAGAAAGTAGAGATAATCGAAGGGTTCTATCGCGCAACTTTTGAAGGATGGATTAATTAGAAGAAGGGGCTTTCCCTTCTTTTACTCTCTTTTGTAAGGATCGGTGCACAAGACACTCCCCCTCAGCGCCCATTCTGCAGTTGCACTTCGGCATCGGGCATTTCATTCCATGTCTAAACCAAGTTTCGTGTCATCACCGTCCGAACAATGATATTCGTTTATGATATGATCCCCCATTCTCCTTTTTTTCTTACATTCAGTCATATGTTCACGTACATATAGTTCGGGACGGTTTTTCGGCGAAATAAGGCGGATGCCGCATCACTCAATTTATTTCTTTTCAAACAATGAAACTAATAAAAAAAGAGGATGCCTCACAAAAAGTTCAGCAAACTTTCGGAAGCATCCTCGATCTCGGGATTTCATAAAGAAATGTTATTAAAATGTTATTTTTTTAAGAAAAACGGATCACTAACCCTCTTGAACCCTTGTCACATCAAGAGTTTTTTTCGTTTTAGGAATCATATTATAAACAATATTCAAAAGCACGGCGGTAAAGCTTCCGGCGACGATTCCGTTTGTGGTCAGCAGATTTAAGTAAGACGGCAGGTGCTTAAACATATCGGGAACGACGGTTACACCGAGTCCCAATCCGACCGAACACGCGACGATCAGAAGATTTTCCTGCTTTTTAAAGTCAATTTGACTGAGCATTTTAATGCCGTAGGAAATGACCATGCCGAACATGGCCACCATCGCGCCTCCCAGTACTGAAGACGGGATGATGGTCGTGAAGGCTGCGATTTTCGGAAAAAGGCCGAATAGCATTAAAAGTGCGCCCGTGACACCGATGACCGCGTTTTTCTTAATCCCCGTCAGCTGCACGAGGCCGACGTTTTGGGAATAGGCCGTATACGGAAAAGCATTGAAAATGCCGCTGATGAATACCGCCAGGCCTTCCGCGCGGTAGCCTTTTGCTAAATCACGTTCAGACAGGCGCCGGTTTGTCAGGTCACCGAGAGCGAAATAGACGCCGGTTGATTCAACAAGGCTGACAATGGCAACGATGGACATCGTAATAATCGGTGCCGCATGAAATGTCGGCGTCCCGAAGTAAAACGGTTTAATCATTTGAATGGCGTCAGCATTCGCCACATTGTCAAATTGCACTTTTCCCATAAAATATGCGATGGCCGTCCCGATGACAATGCCGATTAAAATCGAAATGGATTTCAAAAATCCTTTTGTAAACCGATAAAGCAGCACGATAATGACGAGCACCGTAAATCCGAGGGCAAGGTTAGCCGGATCACCGAAATCCTTGCTGCCTTCCCCGCCGGCAATATGATTCATCGCGACCGGCATTAAGGTCATCCCGATAATCGTCACGACAGATCCGGTTACGACAGGCGGGAAAAAGGATACGAGCTTGCCGAAGAAAAACGACAGCAGAATGACAAGCAGACCCGATGCCAAAATGCTTCCGTAAATGGCTGAAATCCCGTACTCCTTACCGATGGAAATAATCGGCGCTACCGCGGTGAACGTACAGCCGAGCACAACAGGCAAGCCGATGCCGAAACATTTATTCCTCCATACTTGAAGCAGCGTAGCCGCCCCGCACATAAAAATGTCAATTGATACGAGATATGTCAGCTGTTCTGCGTTCAGTCCCAATGCCGCTCCTACAATTAAAGGAACGACGACGGCGCCGGCATACATGGCAAGCACATGCTGGATACCGAGGGAAAGTGTTTTGGCATAGCCGTTTTTCATGAACGGACCTCCTGTACAAATGTCACTTTTCCGTCTTCAAGCGATTGAATTCTCGCCAGTGATTCGACCCGGCATCCTTTTTTTACCAGCTCGTCTCTTCCCGGCTGAAATGACTTTTCAATGACGATTCCGATCCCGCAAACCGCTGCGCCTGCTTGTTTTACGATGGACAAAAGCCCCTCTGCCGCCTGTCCGTTCGCTAAAAAGTCGTCAATGATTAACACGCGGTCTTCTTTCGAGAGATGATTTCCGGAGATTGCAATCTGACTTTCTGTTTTTTTCGTGAAAGAATAGACGGACGCCGTCAGCAGATCATCCGTTAACGTGAGAGACTTCCTTTTTCTCGCAAAGATGACGGGAACGCCGAGTTCAAGGCCGGCCATTACCGCAGGGGCAATGCCCGAAGATTCAATTGTGACGATTTTGGTTATCTCGTCTTTTTCAAAACGCCGCGCAAATTCCCGGCCGATCTGCTGCATGAGAACCGGATCAATTTGATGGTTTAAAAAAGAATCCACTTTCAGCACTTGATCAGAAAGAACGATTCCGTCTTCTGCTATTTTTCGTTTTAATGCTTCCACAATGATTACCCCCGCTTATAAAAAATAAAAAAAGCATTGCCCGCTCTCCAAAAAAAGAGCAAGCAATGCCGAATGATCTACACGTAACGGCCGAATAAAGCCGTTCCATTGCTCACTCATAGTCGGACATTTACGGTGACCGGTAGAAACTTGCGTGCCATATCCACGCGATTATATGAGTGTTCGTATGATATTAATCAAATTATAACAAGATACACTTCTTTTGCATAGTGAAATTTGAATATTTCCGAACTTTTACAAAGAATTAGTTTTCGATTATTCGTCTTTTTAGAATTTTTAGAAAAACACCCGGTGTATAGCGGGCGTTTCGTTTATAAATATAAATTTGAATATTTGCCGACGAGATACTCAATGAGATATTGAACGTTCAGCTCTTCTCCCGTTGCATCTTTTATGATGTCAAGCGGCATTTTGCGTCTTCCGTGCTGATGAACCTTTTCTGTCAGCCATTGTTTGATCGGCTCAAAGTCGCCCCGTTCTATTAATTGATCAAATTCAGGCAGATCCTCAAGCATGGTATGCTTCAGCTGTGCCGCATACATATATCCGAGCGCATAGGAAGGGAAATAGCCGAAATCGCCGCCCGCCCAATGTACGTCCTGCAAAATGCCTTTTGCGTCAGATGGCGGCGTAATGCCTAAATAATCATGATATTTTTGATTCCACAATGCAGGCAGTTCTTCCACTGTCACTTCATTGCTGAAAATCGCTTTTTCAATTTCATAACGGATAATAATATGAAGCGGATATGTCAACTCATCGGCTTCAATTCGGATAAAGGTCGGTTTCGCCTCATTTACGGCGCGTACAAAGTCCTCTCTTTTCACATCTTGAAATTGATCAGGCGAAGCCTCAACCATTTTTTCATAATAGGCGGTCCAGAAATGTTGATTTCTGGCGATAAAGTTTTCATAAAATAACGATTGGGATTCATGAATTCCCATGGATGCACCGTCAGATAAGTTCGTTCCGCTCAGCGCTTCGTCAATATTCTGCTCGTAGATCGCATGCCCGCATTCATGAATCGTTCCGAAAATCGCCGTGCGGAAATCGTTTTCGTCATATCTGGTCGTCACCCGCACATCGCCGCGGTTGATTGTCGTCGCAAACGGATGCACCGTCTCGTCCAGGCGGCCGCCGTCAAAATCATACCCGAACTCTTTTAAGAAATACAAGGAGAGGTCTCTTTGTTGTTCTTTCGGAAACGTTTTCGTTATAAAGGAAGTGTCCGGTTTATTGCCGGATTCCGTCACTTTTTTGATAAGCGGAATGATCGCTTCCTTCAATTCAGAAAACAGCTGATCCAGCACCTTTACCGTAACACCCGGTTCGAAAATATCGAGCAATGCGTTGTATGGATGATCTT
Source organism: Bacillus sp. ZY-1-1 (assembly GCF_003047165.1). NCBI lineage: Bacteria > Bacillati > Bacillota > Bacilli > Caryophanales > Bacillaceae > Bacillus > Bacillus sp. ZY-1-1. The sequence continues at coordinate 1,760,370 of NZ_CP027061.1, read as the reverse complement.
CATAGCCCCAGTAAGAAATAAACCGCTTATTAAAATCAATCAGCTTCTCAAGGTACGGAGCAAACATAGAGAAATCAGAGGCCGCCTTTGCATCCTCCCAAGCCGTTTCCGCTTTCGATGTTAAAATGACATATTCTTTATACTCATCTTCAGGAATTTTTTTATTATGATCATAATCTTTTTTCGCAAGTTCCGCCGCTTTCACTGTATCTTCAGAGAGCTCTTCTGCATGCACGAGAAGGATGTCGATCAGCTCTTTCATCCGGTCGGATGTCTGGATTTGAAAAACGTCAGCCGACAGCTGTCCGATGCTTTCCGCCCGGTCATCAGAGCCTTTTTTCGGGGCTCCCGTTCTTAAGTCCCAATGCATGAGCGCAATGGCTTCTTCATAGTGGGATACTCTTTTTAACAGATCAAAAAACTCTTTTTCATATGTATGTACATCCATATCCGTTCCCCTCCCTTTTCACTATCAATTACAGGCTAATGGAACGCCGTCATAAAGTCAACTTCCCGGATTAAAAAAAGCCGCAGGATAAGATTCCTGCAGCTCTTGTTTTTATACGATTTTCGGTGTAACAGGCAAGACCTTTTTGACTTCGGCCAGGACCCGTTCACTTTCTCCGCCCGCATAAATGGATATGGTTCCGCTGTCCTGATTAGAACGGATGAGGCGGCCGATTCCCTGCCGGACTCTCAAAAGCATGTACGGCAGATCAACTTCCTCAAACGGATCTTTTTTCGCTCCGTTCCGCTTTGCGGTAAACACAGGATCATGAGGCGGATACGGCAATGCCCAAATGGTCACATTCCGGAGCGAGTCACCGGGAATGTCAAGACCTTCCCATAAGTGGACGGAACAAAGCACGGATTCTTCATCCCGCTGGAATTTTTCGACCAGACTGCTGATCTCTTCGTCACCTTCGTAGTAAATCGGATACGGCAGCTCCCACGCGGCAGCCTGTTCTTTAAATTCCTTCATGTCTTCAAAGGAAGGGAAAAGAACGAGGGTGCGTCCTTCATTCTCCTTAATGGTTTCAATCGTTTCGGCTGTTTTCTGCTCAGACGTCATGTCACCGTGAAGCGCAACAGACATTTGCTCCTCGTAATCGTACGGAGATTCAACGGTAAATGATAAAGGATCACGGATTCCGAGACTGTCAGCGATATAATCAAATGAACCGCCCTCAGAAAGAGTGGCCGATGAGAAGATATAAGGTATCTTTTTAGAAAAGACCTTTTCTCCCAAAACTTCGGCTACAGTTCTCGGCATAACGACAAACGTTGAGTCTGTATCCCGCGTTTCAAGCCAGCTGATGGCATCCTTTTGATACAGCGACAGCGAATATGCCATTTGTTCGACGTATTCTTCTACAACTGACAGCTCGTACTTATCAATCGTATACATTTCCGATTCAAATACGAGCGCCTCGCCGATTTTATCGAGCAGACGGCACAGTTCGTCAGCCGCACGCTTAACACGCTGGTCGTTTTGGATGTCCAATCGGTGAGAGCCGGCGATTTCCTTCGATTCCTCTGACAGCACATAGAAAAACTCATCGTTTGCGGCAAGGGCATCTTCAATCAGTTCGGCGAATTCCTCTCTGATGTCATTTTGAAGCAGACGCTCTAAAAACAGCTCAAGCGTCGACTGCTTCACACGATACGTTAACGCTTTTTGCGCGGCGAATTCCAGCAGATGTCCTTCATCAAACACGACGGCGCTGTGATCCGGCAAAAGCGGCAGCTGCCCTTCCCTTTTGCGTGATTCTTCCGTCCATACATGCTCCATGTAGAAATCATGGGAGCAAACAATCAGATCCGTTGATTTTCTGTAATGATCTCTTGAAAGTGTTAAACCGCATCTATGTCTCATATCACATGTTAAACAATCTTGGAAGGAATCATAGCTGACGCCTGCCCACTCTTCATTTGTCAAATCAGCGTACTGTTTGCGGTCGCCGTACGGATAAAAGCGCTGCATCGCTTGTGATTCGTGTACGAATGAAGGCAGCGACTCATAAAGATCCAGCCACTTTTCATCATCAGAACGCTGCATCGTTTTCTCCAGCTTTTTCAGACAGAGATACTGCTCATGGGATTTGGACAGCCGTGTATCAATCTGCAGATCCAAATGTTCTGTCAGCTTGGAAATGTCGCCTTCTTTTTTGACAAGCTGTTCAATTAACGTTTCATCGGCGCATGCGATAATGGCCGGTTTACCCGTATATCTTGCATAGCTGATGGCAAACAGCAGATACACCAGCGTTTTCCCCGTACCGACTCCTGCCTCAGCGAACATGACCTTTTTCTCTTTAAAAGCCCGTTCAAGCTGAAACGCCATAAATACCTGCTCATCCCGAAGGTCAAATCCTTTCTCGGGAAGGATATCGTAAAACACGTCACCAATCCAATTGTTCAATTCTTCGTAAAAATTCTTTTCTTTTGTTAAAGCAAAAGGCAAACGTGATGTTGTCACCCAACTCCAACCCCTAACTATTCGGCATTCAGACCATCTATAATATCATTTAACCCTTTTCAATACAACAAAAAAACTTGGCCACGCCAAGTTTTTGTCATTACTCATTTCCGGTTAATGATATGTGTACATAGGAACGGATGGTCTGTTGAATGTGTATGTTTTACCGCATTTTCAAGTTCTTCCTGTGCGCGTGTCATGACGGAAGGACCGAACTCAGCTCCGGCTTCCTCCAGCCGGAAAGCAGTTGCGTCTAACGCCTTTTGTATTTTACTGAAGTGCTCGCTGTTCAGCATAAAATAAGATCACCTCTCAAATAGAAATAATCATCATTCTATGCCGATGCTTCACTTTCTATACATGCCATCCTGAATGATCCGCACCTGACCTGCACAAACTACAACAGATATTCGATCGAATATCCATCTTCACAAAATTATTCTATCCGGGAGTGATGGTTACATGAGTTATAAAGATCGATTAGATCAGCATTCTGAATTGTTTCATCACAATTGGACGCGGCCGAAACGCTCTAAATCGCAGGTGAACGGCCACACCGAAATGTCCCAGACCAACATTATTTTACGGAGCAACGCAAAAGCGCACCGCTGGTAATGGCAGAATAAAACGTAAAGATGCCGGAGAAGACGCTGTTTCAGGCGTCTTCTCTTTGTTGCGGCTTTTTCCGCTGCGGCCGCACTTTAGCCCAGTACTGATAATAATCCGTTTTGATAAAACCGTTAAAGAGCTTCCGTTTTTTTGTTGCTTTTCTTCCGTAGACCTCTTCAAATTGTTCATTTGACGTTAACATGTAGACAGACCATGTATCAAGAGATTCAAATGCCCGGCCCATTTCTTTATACATCTGCTCTACTTCCCTTTTTTCGCCGAGCCGTTCGCCGTACGGAGGGTTTCCGACGATAACACCGAATTCGAGTTTCGTCGTAAAATCCTGCACTCGCATCTGCTTGCATTCGATCAGGTCCCCAAGTCCCGCTTCTTCTGCGTTTTCTTTGGCGATGTTTACCATCCGGTGATCCACGTCACTGGCAAAGATCTGCAGCGGCTGATCATAGTTCGCCTTTTCTTCCACTTCAAGGCGCGCCTTGTCCCACAGTTCTTTTCCGATCCATTCCCAGTCTTCTGAAGCAAAATCACGGTTAAAACCCGGAGCAATGTTTTGCCCGATTAAAGCGGCTTCGATGGCGATCGTGCCGGAACCGCAGAACGGATCGACGAACGGACGGTCAGGCGTCCAGTTGGTTAACAGAATTAACGCGGCAGCGAGCGTCTCTTTAATCGGAGCTCCGCCCTGATCAACCCTGTATCCCCGTTTGTGAAGGCCTGTTCCTGATGAATCCAGTGTAAGTACGGCTTTATCTTTTAAAAGGGAAATCTCCACCTTATACTCGGGTCCCGTTTCTTCAATCCATTCATTTTGTTTTCCTGATTGAAGTTTCAGCTTTTCCGCTATCGCCTTTTTGACGATCCGCTGGCAGTCAGGCACACTGGCAAGCACTGATTTCACGGACTTTCCGATAACGGGGAACTTTGCGTTTTCCGGAATGTACGCGCGCCAGTCAATCGCTTTTGTTTTTTCAAACAGCTCATCAAACGTTTTTGCCTGAAACTCGGCGACCTGTACTTTGATGCGGTCAGCCGTCCGCAGCCATAAGTTAGCGCGGCAGATCGCAAGCGCATCTCCTTCAAAAATGACTTTTCCGTTGTCTACTTTGCATTCATAACCTAAATCACGCACTTCTTTGGCGACGATCGCTTCAATTCCCATCGGCGCCGTCGCTATTAGTGTGTACTTCTTCATCGTATCACCCTGTCTCTTTTAAGCTTTCGTTTCATTCAAGATAAAAGCTCCCCTTTAAAGGAGAGCTCTAATTTGTCATATCAATAATGTTTAACGTTCTGTAAGCCATGTTTTGTTCCGTCGTACTGCAATCGGCTCATCACCTCGTACTCAGGCGGCAATCATCTATCTACAGAAAGTATTCTGTCCTTCTATCTGTTCAGTTCCTTCAAGAAGGTTCCCCTACCAAAATTTGGGTTTCTCGCTCGAGGGGTTTACCGCGTTCCACTCTCAACATTTCTGATGAGACTTCGTCACTGTGGCACTTTCAAGGATACTCAGCCATATCCGGAGACGTAGGCTTTTTTCCTGCCGTCAGCCTATCAAGGCTGCCCTAGCTTATTTCTTCGCTAGGCACGAACACTACGGGCATCTCAGCACCGTGCGAGCATGGACTTTCCTCTACAGATTCAAAGACCTGCAGCGATTACCCGAACGTTAAGAACACTTGTTCATTATAAAGCAACTTGTCTCATTTGACAAGTGCATCTGCCTTATTCGTCATAAAGTTTGCTGCCGAATACATGTTTCTCAAGGTTGGACAGCCTTTTCAGAATATCAAAGTTGGTCGTATTGGACTGCACCGGCTGTTTTTTGCTTGCTTCTTCAAGCTGTTTTTTCAGCTGCAGATTTTCCTGCTGCAGTTCTTCAATTTCTTGATGAAAGGTTTCATAATCCTTAATAATCATATCTAAAAATTTGTCAACGTCTTCTTGTCTGTAACCTCTAACGCCTGTTTTAAATTCTTTTTCCAAAATGTCTTTCGCAGAAAGCTTTACTTTATCAGCAAGCATCTTTTTCACCTCATATCGTGAATCATCATGTTATATTTTATTCAGAAACACGTCCCGTTGTCAAATATTCTCTGACGTGTTATGTAAAGAAATCTTCTTCCTCAACGGCGGCACGGAGATCATCCATCGTAATCGAATAAATCGGATATCCGTCTGTTTCACGGCGTTTTTCTGCCTGCTGCAGCATATATTTCGGCGATCCTTCCACCTCCGGATCATATAAAAGCAAAAGCGCATCTGACTTTTCAATAAAGAACGCGTTTTTCTGCCGGAATTGGAGCGGACTTTCGTACGGCCGATGCGTCAGGCTCTCCTCATAATCTGCCTGAGCAAGCACCGCTTCATACATTTCTTTATTCGGCTCCTTCCACTTTTCCTCCTGGCCGTAGAAAGGCGTGATAACGGCAACCTTTAATTCCGGATACTCTTCTCTGAGATCGTACGCCGTTTCTGCCGCCCAAAGCTCAGTCCCCAGCTGTCCGGATATGAGAATCCATTCCAAGCCTTCGTCAATAAAGCTTCTGAGTCTGGTTTCTATCGCCTTTTTTATATAAACAAGCGCCCGGTCATCCTGTTTAAAAATCCCGAGCTCAAACGGCTTGTACCCCGTTACGGCTAATACTTTCAATTGATCACCTGCTTAAAAAATGGGGCTCCCCATCGGGCCCCATTTTGATTTGCTGATATCCTAACCGATCTTGCTTAAGCGTTCAATACTAATGATCGCAGCAAGGGCTTCCGCACTGAAAATGCTGGTGAGTTGTCGGGTCAACATTTGAAAAAGTGTGCGGATAGTAATGAACGTGCTCAAAGTTGTGGTGATTTACGTTAGTTGTATGTTGCGGATGAATATGCGGCACAACCGTGTTAGAAAAGCAATGGTGTTCACAGCAATGAGTCGGATGGACAATCGGCGGCATCACGTTTGGTCTGCAACAATGATGATGAAACATGCTAAATCCCCTCTCCATTAACTTTTATTACACTGTTAGGTTATGAAGAAAAGAGGGTGCATGTTCTAATTCAATCACCCAATTTAAAAGTGTGTCAGCAAACTGTCTTTAAAATTCGAAAATACAAACGCAATCAAAAAAACCACGACAAAGAACAAGTAAAAAACACCTTTATACATACCAACTCTCCCCTATAAATAACTAACGCTATTTTACAAGATGCGGCACCATTCTACAACAAAATCGATGCGGATTCAGAAAAAAATATTTTTGGCGAAACAGCTCGGCTTTTGCGCTTTCCCGGGCAATATTTCAAGAGGAATATTTCCTCTTGAGCCGGGCAATTCTCACATGGAGCTTCTCGGCTTCTTTTTCCGATATTTCCTCGTCTTCTGCCGCCTGCTGCGCGGCCTGCAGAGCTTTTTTGTAATCTTTTGCGTAATGCTCAAAATAGATCGCCAGCTCAACCGCTGATTGGTGTCTGCATGTGTGAAGATCAGAGTCCGTCAGTTTCTCCCAAAGGGGCACGGCGTCTTGCCTGCGGTTTTGTTTTTTATAAAGCATCGCTAAGTCAAAAAGGGCCCGATCCGAATCTTCAAAGTCTTTGCCTTGCAGCGCTTCCAGCTGCAAAACGGCGCGATCGGTTTCTTTATGAGCGATAAACCATTTCGCCATGGCGTATGCTTCCTGACGTTCTGACGTCTGATCAGAAGATGCAAAAATCTTTTTTGACATATGGATGTAAAGAGCGATGAGGGAAAGCACATCTTGTTCATTATGCGAGAGCACTCCCTTTAAAAGAGCCGGGTCCTCCGCCTTTAAAAATTGAAAATACAGCATCGGCGCCAAATAACCAGGGGTGTCTTCGTCCCTTTTAAAAGCAAGCTCTTCATTTTCAACCGCCGAAAGCGATACACGCTCTAATTTATGTTTCCAAAGCCGTCTCGCCCCGTGCAGAAGATCAAAGTGCCCGAAGTCAGGAAGTTTCGGAAGCCTGTCCCGCAGCAATGTATGCCTGGTTTTTACCTGCGGCCAGTCAAAGGCTTTTCCGTTATACGTAACAAGGGACGTAATGTCAACCTCACTTAAAAAGCTTTTGTAAAGAGCCGTCTCGTTTCCCGGTTTAGGGAGCAGATGCTGTTTAACCGCTACACGGTCTTCATACACTCTTGCATGGCCGAGCAAAAAGATCATATTGCCGGCCCCGCCGCCGAGGCCGGTCGTTTCAGTATCAAAGAAGAACAGCTGGCTTTTTTCGTATCCTTCTGCTGATAAAGTATGTGTCAAACCGCCTTTATTCCATAATGCCATGACGTCATCAAGTTCACTGAAGCTGTACCGTCCGTGGCGGTGCGAAAGCGGATAGACGGTTTCGCGGATAAGACAGTATTCATCCTCAAAAAAGAAAGGCTTCACTCCGAGTGCCTCCCATTCTTCTCTAAACGGGACTTGAATATCCGGGACCGAAAGTTGTGAAGCTGCCGGCTTTTTTTCAGCTTCCGGCACATTCAAGTGGTTTTTCATCCGCTTTAATTTATTTTTCAAGGACATCTTTCGTCCCCCTTTTCTTTTACACGTAATTCAAGAGCCGGAGTATCGCTTTCTTTGCATCTATTCCTTCTATTTCGGAGCCGATGCAGGAAGGACACCCGTCTTGACATGGACATTGTCGGATCAGGCGCTCAGCCCCTTCATTGATTTCATCAAATCGTTTATATACTTCATCGGCAAGTCCGATTCCGCCCGGATAATGATCATACAGAAAGATTGTCGGAAGTCCCGTATGTGCGGCTTTGATTTGCGGCACGACATGCACGTCATTTCGATCGCACATGACGTATACAGGCACGATATGCTGCAGGACGTGGGCAATGCCTAAAAGCAGCTGTTCAAGCGTTTTTTCGCCGATTTCCGAATCCGTTTCTTTTAATTCAAGCCAGGCTGCACTGGTATGCAGTTCTTCTTCAGGAAGATGAATCGGTCCTGATCCTATATTTTCAAATGTCGTCATTTTAATTTTTTTAAATATTGTCGGAAGTGCGTTCACGGTGACGTCGCCGAAATGTAAGGCCGTTTTCTTTCTGCTGTCCGTTCTGTCAATGTCCAGCACTTTCAGCTGCACCGCTAAATTGGCATCTGTATAATATTCGACATCGACCTTTCGCACGTACGCTTTTTTATGGTCCCAATCAAGCTTTTCAACCTGATACTGCACCCCTTCATGAAGATAAATCGCTTCATCATGAAGAAGCGTCATCGCGCTGAAGCGGTCCATTTCTCCGATGATTTTTACATCAGCCGTCTCTGACCGGTCAACGATGACCACGTTTTCCTGTGACGCTGAACGGAGACTGATATTGGAGGCGGGAAAAGATTCGCTCGCCCAGTGATAGCGTTCGCGGTTTTCGTGAAGCACCCCTTCTTCCTCTAAATACTCGAGAATGTCCCTCGCATCATTTTCTCCGAATGTTTCATCGGCTCTGAAAGGCAGCTCATATGCGGCGCATTTCAGGTGGTCGACCAATATAATGAGATTATCGGGATTAATCCTTGCAGATTCAGGCGAGCGTTTAAAGAAATAATCAGGATGGCGGACAATATATTGGTCAATCGGATCAGAGTTCGCCACCATCACGATAAGCGCCTCACCCTGCCGGCGCCCGGCCCGGCCCGCCTGCTGCCATGCGCTCGCGACACTGCCCGGGTACCCCGTCATCACGCAGACCTGAAGCTGGCCGATATCAACGCCGAGCTCCAGCGCGTTTGTGCTGACAACGCCGAGAATGCTGCCGTCTCTTAACCCCCGCTCTATTTCTCTTCTTTCTTTCGGTAGATATCCGCCGCGATAGCCTCTGACAGACTTCGCGCCGATTTCTTTTTTTACGATCTCCTGAATGTGGCTTAAAATAATTTCGACCCGGACACGGCTTCTGGCAAAAACAATCGTCTGGATCTTATTTTTTAAAAAAGTTTTGGCAAGTTCGTTCACTTCCACGGTGGCGCTTTTTCGAATATGCAGCGGTTTATTTACAATCGGAGGATTGTAAAAAGCAAAGTGCTTTCTTCCTGCCGGGGCACCGTTGTCGTCAATCAGGCGCACGGATTTTCCCGTCAGCTGCTCCGCCAACTCCCTCGGATTGGCGATTGTGGCGGATGTACAGATAAATGACGGCTTGCTTCCGTAAAAAGCGCAGATTCTCATTAAACGGCGGATGACGTTCGCCACATGGCTGCCGAATACACCGCGGTACGTATGTAATTCATCAATGACGATATATTTCAGGTTTTCAAACAGACTCACCCATTTTGTATGATGGGGAAGAATGGCTGAATGAAGCATATCGGGATTTGTGATCACAATATGCCCGGCCTTTCTGACTTTCTGCCTGATAGCCGGAGACGTATCTCCGTCATAGGTGAAGCTTTTAATATCCATGCCCGTCTCGTCTATGATTTCATTCAGCTCGCTTTTTTGATCCTGCGCGAGCGCCTTTGTCGGAAATAAATAAAGTGCGCGGCTTGTGGCATCTTCCGCGATAGACTGAAGAACCGGAAGATTATAGCACAGTGTTTTTCCGGAGGCCGTCGGTGTGACGGCCACAATGCTTTCTCCGTTTTGAACCGTCTGAAAAGCGGAGTATTGATGTGTAAAAAGCCGCTCGATCCCCCTCTTTTCGAGAGCCGCCCGAATGTTCGGATCTACTTGCTCCGGCATCGGCATGGTTTTCGCCTCCCGCGGTTCCTCTTCATGCCAATGCACAATATTTTCATGATTTTTTAATTCCTGAATCAGTTCGCTCAGTGATTTTTTCTTCATCGTTCACACCTCTTTATGAGGTACAGTTTACCGAATATTTGTTTGCCTGGCTAGATGAAAATCCTGCACAAGAAAAAAAGCAGGGAATCAGCCCCTGCCTACTTCATTTTTATCGTAAAAAGCTCTGTTTGTCCTTTTTTCGCTTCATTTGCGCCTGCAAATTGCAAAGGTTCTGCGGCATCGCCATTCATAATCACCATAGGGATGACGGTGCTGCTTGCTTTTTCTTTTATTAAATCCAGCCGGCACGTTAAAAGCAGATCGCCTGTTTTCACTTTGTCTCCTTCTTTTACATGCGCTTCAAAGCCTTCGCCGTTCATATTGACGGTATCCAAACCGACATGTATCAAAAGTTCCGCTCCGGAAAGGGTGCGGATGCCGACAGCGTGTTTTGTATGGAACAGCTGAATCACTTCTCCCTCAACCGGTGAAACAATTTCTCCGTTTGCAGGCTCGACGGCGATCCCGTCCCCCATCATTTTTTGTGAAAATACAGGATCCGGCACTGAAGCCAAATCCATCACCGCTCCGTCAGCCGGAGAAAAAATCACTTCCTCGGCCGGCTTTTTCCGGCTGTCTCCCAATCCGAATAATTTTTTCAGCAATGTGTTGTGCTCCCCTTCCTAAATGTGAATCCGTTACCAGTTTATTCTCCACTATTTAACCATACTTTCTTTTTTCCTTCAATTCTTAACCATACGGCATAGCATCGCATAGTCTGTTTGTAAAAAGGCGGTGGTCATATGGATCAATCCCAAAACGATAAACTTGATCCGCAAAGTAATGAGGACATCATCAGCCATGCGATGGACCAATTTTTTCACTCAGGTCCCTTCGCAGAATTGATGCAGGGTTTTCAGCACCTTGTCAATTCGGCTTTTACTGAAGCGCAAGTGACGATTGACGTCAGAGAAGAGCCGACGGGGCTCGCGGTTGATATCGGCGTTCCCGAGACGTTCCGTGACGGGGATATGCTGGTGGAAACGAAAGGGTGCTACCTTCACGTTACAATCCGCTACGATCATAAACAGGCTCAATCATCCCATGTGTCTTCAAGCATGACAAGAACCGTTGTCCTCCCGTATAAGGTAAGTGAAGAAGATATGGAAACATCCTGGAATGAACAGACGCTTACCCTCTTTTTCCCTAAAAAATAAGCATGAATGATGGATATCATTCATGCTTTTTATTTGAAGATACTGGTGAAGCCTTTCACCAGCGATCCGACCTGATTTACGGCGCTTACCATCTGCCCCGTTGTATCCATCATTTTATTGAAGTCAAACTGTCCATTCGTTTTTTTAAACTGGGAGAGTATGCCTGAGAATTGGGAAGACTGCTGCTGATTCGGTCTGGGAACGGGGTAAGGATTCACAAACCCCGGCTGGCCCCCGGGCATGCCTGCCTGAGGAGGAGCAGGAGCAAACGGCTGCTGTATATGACCGTATTCCTGATTCGGATAAAATTGCTGCGGGTACTGCCCTTGCTGATGATATGGCGGCTGCTGCAATGGCTGTATCTGCTGCGGGTAGAAATATCCCGCCGGCTGCTGGTACATATTTTGATATGGCTGCGCTCTCCATTGCATATGACATTCCCCCTTGTCTCTCACTAAGTTTCTGCTATATATGTATGAATTCCGCCTTGGTTATGTGCTTTCGGTGATTCTGATCTTTGTCAAATGCTGTCGAAAGTCTTAATTTTTTAAAAACAGAAAAAAGTCGAATCGTTATGTTAACATAATCTCAACATACATGAGAGGGGATGCACCATTATGAACGTATCATACTTAAGAAAGCGTTTTGCTGAAGTGAAAAAATATGAAACAGATTGTGCAGATAAACTGATGGACTTTGCAAAATTCCTCTATATTCAAGGCCATTTCACCGCAACCGAATTTCGAAACAGTATGAAGGTTCTCGAAGCAAGTGGAGCAGAAAACCCGGCGTATGAATAACATACCCGACCCCTTTATATAAAAGAAGGCAGCCGTTTTCAGCTGCCTTCTTTTTCAATTTCATCCCTTAATATACGAAGCGTATATAAAACAGATTCAGTTAAATCCCTGTATCTTTTTTTATGAATATGATGAACATATGATTGGAGCATCAGCTCCCCGAAATTTTCTGTAACGGCCTGAATTTGTGCATGATGAACGTATTTCGGACGGTTTTCCTGAATAAACGCAAGCGCTGCTTCTGTCCAAAGCGCGCAAAGCCGGTCTCTTTTTTCAACATCGGGTTTAATCGTCTCAAAAAAATCATATGAACGGCCTGACTCTTTTCCATCCTGATACCTTTTTTCGGCTTCCAGAACCGCCTCTATCATTTGTTCTGTCAGCTCCAATAACGACTGTGTCTGCAAACGGACTCACCTCAGTACATATGGTACCAAAGTTTTTGCACAAAATCAGCTTATCCGGCAGACTCGCGGCAAATCCTTTTTACGCCGGTCAGTCAAAAACAGGTCATCAATACAAACATGAAGCTCCCGCGCCTCTTCCTCAAGACGGGAAAGTTTCTCCTGTCTGATTTCTTCAGCTTCCGCCTGACAGCATCTGACTGCTTGGGTAAGCGTTTTTTCAGCAGCAGAAATCCGGATTTCGATATCAGAAAGCAGACGGAGAATATCAGCCTTGCTCGTGTAAACAGACATTCATGTTCCTCCCTTTTATCACTTGCATCTCTTTCAAATATAATTCTCGTTTTCATACCGCTCTCCTCTGCACATGACAAAACTAGAAGCAGTTCGGCAAACAAACAGAGATTATCCTAAAAGGCGTGCCTTTCGACAAAAAAGTGCCGCAAACTTTGTATGAACCGGCACGTTAATGCAAACGATACAGTTGAGGAGGTGCCGTATGAAAACGAGACCGAAAAATGCAGGTAAACAGCAAAAAACCGAAGCAAAAACGACTGATACGCTTGATAAAAAATTAGGCGGCCCAAACCGCCCTTCCACGTAACACATCAGCAGCCCGAAACCCCAGCGAACGGTTTCGGGCTTTTTCATTTCTTCAGCCACTCTTTAACCGCGAAGAGCGCATGGAGCTCCCGTCTTTTCTGGAAGTACCAGTCCGTCAGTTCAAGCTGTTTCGGCATTTTCTCCTGTAAGAAAGCCCCTTTTCTTAACCTTTTTTGAAACCAATCCGCCCTTTCGCCGTCTAATGGGTGGGCAACAATGGGATAGGTTGTCCTAAGCATCGGTGATGTTCTTTTTTTGATGCCGATCATTTTCTCCATATCAAAGCGTGAACCGGTATGAGGAACGGTATCAAGAAAACGGTAAAAAGAAGCGTGAAGATCAGGGCTGAACAGAAGGCGGGCCAGCTGTTTTCCGAGCGTAATTCTCTCTTCGGTTTTTGAAAACCGTTTGACGGAAATTCCGTATAAATGTCCGTCAAATGAAGGGAATATCACCGTATTAAAGTGAAACCAATCACTTAAATAAAAAGGAATCGTGCCAAAAACATTCTTTTTAAACGAAGGATTTTGTATAATAGGTGCTTGGATAGTGTTTTGTTCATTTATAATAAGAGCATACATGAGCCGTTCCGTATCTCCGTCACGCCAAAAGCGGAACCATTCTTCCTGCATAAAAGCCGAGACGCGGAAATAAGGAAGATGACGGAAAAGAGGTTCGCCGATTTGTTTTGACCACTGGTAGACCAGAAGCTGAGGATAGGCATCAGAAAAAATCAGCCAATTCGCCCTTTCATACGAAAGGAAAAACCAGTTTTTCTGACTGCTGTCAAGGCCCTCCTGATAAAGGACGCCTCTTAAATCAGTCATCGACCAGCCCGCATTGCGGGACACAAAGGATGCCAAAAGCGGCCACTTGATCTCAGGATGGCGGTCATAATATGCTTTATAGGCATTCGTCCGGGAAATATTATCGGCATTTTTTATTTTCGTCTCTTTTTCGATCAGGCGAAGAATGGCGGTTACGGTCTGTCGTTTATGCACGTTCATTCACTTCCGTCACTATTAGTTTGATAAGGAGGATGGAAAAAGTGATTCGGTACCCGAATGGAAAAACTTTTCAGCCGAACAAAACGGTTTCATCCCAAAACAGCCAGAAACGGTCTCATTCATACAGTAATCGCGGCATGACCCTCGAAGACGACCTGAATGAAACGAATAAGTATTATCTGGCTAACCAAATTGCTGTCATTCACAAAAAGCCGACACCCGTCCAGATTGTAAACGTCCACTATCCGAAAAGAAGCGCCGCAGTCATTAAGGAAGCTTATTTTAAACAGTCTTCAACAACTGACTACAACGGCATTTATAAAGGACGCTACATCGATTTCGAGGCAAAAGAAACAAAAAACAAAACGGCATTTCCCCTGCAGAATTTTCATGATCATCAGATTGAGCATATGAAGCAGGTGGTCAGGCAAGACGGCATTTGTTTTGTTATTATATCCGCTTTCGGAAAGGTTTATTTCCTCGAAGCCGACAAGCTGTTTGTCTTTTGGGAGAGAAAGGAGAAGAACGGCAGAAAATCAATTCGCAAAGACGAATTAGAAGATGCTTCCTTTCCGATTTCCCTTGGATACTCACCGAGAATTGATTATATTAGTATTATTGAACAGCTTTATTTTTCGCAGGAACAGTAGACTGAGCGAAAGGTTGATAAACGAAAGGTTGAGATGTTATGTCAGATCAATTTACGAGCCGTGAAGAACGCCGTAAGGCAAGGCAGACGAAAAGCACTAAGCCCTCTTCACCGAAAAAAGGCAAGAAACAGCGTAAAGGCGGTTTATTCAAAAAGATTGTGCTGTCCTTGGTTATTCTGTTTGTCCTTGGCATAGTCGGCGGAGCGGCGGCATTTGCCGTTTTGGTTTCCGGCGCGCCGTCTTTGGACGAAGCCAAGCTGAAAACGCCTTACTCTTCAACGATTTACGATAAAAACGGAAAAGAAATCGCGGAAGTGGGCGGTGAAAAACGAACCTACGTCCCGATTAAGGATATACCCGATGTTGTGAAAGAAGCATTTATCGCAACTGAAGACGCCCGTTTTTATAAGCACCACGGTATAGACCCGATTCGTATCGGAGGCGCTTTGGTCGCCAACTTTACGGATGGGTTCGGTTCAGAGGGAGGAAGCACAATCACCCAGCAGGTTGTGAAAAACTCGCTTTTGACCCATCAGAAAACGATTAAACGGAAAGCACAGGAAGTGTGGCTTTCCCTGCAGCTGGAGCGCCATTATTCTAAAGATGAAATCTTAGAAATGTATTTAAACAGAATTTATTTCTCACCGCGCGCCTACGGCGTCGGAAAAGCGGCTGAAGAATTCTTCGGCGTAAAAGACTTGAGCAAGCTTACGGTTGAACAGGCGGCGACGCTTGCCGGAATGCCGCAAAGCCCGACCGGATATAACCCGGTTAAAAACCCGAAGGCTTCCGAAAAACGACGAAACATCGTTCTCAGCTTAATGGAAAAACAAGGATTCATTTCAAACTCTGAATACCAAAAAGCGAAGAAAGTGTCCATGAAAGATGAAGGCGTCGTCAGCCAAAAGGAATACGATAAAAAGGACACAAATAAATACAGCGCTTTTGTCGAAGAAGTTATGAAAGAAATTGAGACAAAAGAAAAGAAAGACGTCGATATTTCAACTGACGGACTGAAAATTTATACGACTCTTGATACGAAAGCACAAGATTATCTTGATCAATTGATGAACGGCGATACAGCCGGATTTACCGAAGGCATGCAGGGCGGCGTCACGCTCCTTGATACGACAAACGGAGAAATCCGCGCCATCGGAGCAGGACGGAACAGAACTGCAGGCGGATTCAATTATGCAACACAAGGTAAAACCCAGCCCGGTTCAACCATAAAACCGATTCTTGATTACGGCCCGGTCATTGAAAATAAAAAATGGTCGACGTATGAGCAGATTGACGATTCTGCATATACGTACTCTAACGGCACACCGATCCATGATTATGACAATAGATACAGAGGCCAGATATCAATGCGAGAGGCCCTCGCAGACTCACGTAATATCCCTGCTTTAAAAGCATTCCAAGCAGTTGGAAAGGATAATGCCGTGGACTTTGCAAACGACCTGGGATTAGGTTTAAACAAAGATCAAGTATATGAGCCCTATTCTATCGGCGGTTTTGGGGATGAAAATCGCGGTGTATCTACTATGACCATGGCAGGCGCCTACAGCGCTTTCGGAAATAACGGAACGTACAATGAACCGCATGCGGTCACATCAATTGAATTTAATGACGGCACTAAGCTTGATTTAACACCGAAACCGAAAAGTGCTATGAGCGATTACACGGCATTCATGATTACCGATATGCTCAAAACAGTCGTGCAGTCAGGAACAGGCAGACTGGCTCAAGTACCGAACGTGGAAGTCGCCGGTAAAACGGGTACGACAAACTTTACTAAAGGTGATATTCAAAAATATAACATTGCTCCAGGCGGAGTTCCGGATTCCTGGTTTGTCGGATACACCCCTCAATATACTGCGGCGGTTTGGACCGGAGTTGAGTCTGGCAACAAAGCAGGCAAGAAATCACTGTCTTCTGCAGACCAGCAAGTCGCAAAACGGATTTTCCAAAAGCTGATCTCATACGTTGATGACGGTAAAGGAAGCTTCAAGCAGCCTGACAGCGTCGTAAAAGAAACAGTTGAGAAAGGCTCGAATCCTGCCGCTTTAGCCGGACCGAACACGCCGGATGATAAAAAAGTGACGGAGTACTTCGTGAAAGGGACGCAGCCAACTGCCGTTTCTAAAACGTATACGAAAGAAAAAGCCGATAAACCGACAGGATTGCAAGTGAAATACGACAAAGATAAAAAATCATTAACCTTAAGCTGGAATTATGACGGTGATGCAACATTCAATGTCAAACAATCCGTTGACGGCGGAAGCTACAGTGACATTCAAAACAGTTCGGCAAAAGAAGCCGTCGTCTCAGATGTCACGCCAGGCTCCACATACAGCTTCCAGGTGACAGCGGAAAACGATGACGGAAAAAGCGATACGGCATCAGCATCTTTCAAAGTCCCGAAAGATGAAGAAGACGATGCGGATAAAGATAAAGCGACTGACGATGAACAGAAGACTGATGAAGATAAAGATAAGGACAAGACGCAAACCGATGATTCAAACAAAGATGACGATCAGACAAATACGTCTGACGGATCGGATCAAACACCAACTGATGACCCGGATAAAAATCAGGATCAATCCGATAAGGATCAAACAGATAACAACAATCAGAATCAGCCCGGCAACGGGACCGATAACAACGGACAGCAAGATAACGGCTCTGATAATGATTCCGATTCCGGTTCAGACGGCTCAAATAAACCTGACAGCGGTCAAACGGATAAAAACCAAGACTCATCTTCAACTATCAACGGGCAGTCCAATTCGTCAACCATCCAGTCAAATCCCGCTCATTAGCGGACGAAATCCTTCACCCCAAACAGGTGAAGGATTTTTTTCGTACAAAAAAACCTCCTTATGGGAAAAGGAGGTTTTTAACATTTGTTCATGGCTTCATATTTATGATATTGTTTCTTCATCTCCGTCATCAATTCATCCAGCTGAATAAACGAGTGATATTGAGTCGGTTTTGTTAAAATAAACGCCATTCGCTCCGCCCAATTGATCGGTTCCGCGGGAAAATGCTTTGTTTCAAGCACAGTCCAGTCGAGTGATGTGACCCGCTCCCCTGCCGTCCAATGAAAAGCGGCAATCAGACAGGCTATTCCCTTCAGCATGTCATTTTGATCACACCTCGATTTTCTTGTTTGAAAAACGGGAAGCAGCGTTTCTTTCGTTTCATTCCAAATCTGAAAAAGAAACGGGACATATTCGCCCCTTTCCCTCCATGGCTGCACTGTTGGCTGGCCGCTGAAATCCATATACAGCGGATGGCGGCGCAGCGCCGCTTTGATCTCGAGGCTTTCCAAGTCCGTAAGGCTGCGCAGGTATGTTTCATAGCCTGCCAGAATGTCAATCGCCGTCACCGTTTCACCAGCCCTTTTTTGTCACGCTTCTGCCCTTCTCTGCATAGCGGAAGCAAAGGACATTCCGCACAGCGGGGAGATTGCGCTTTACAGTGATACCGGCCGAAAAATATTAATCTGTGATGCGTAACAGACCAATCCTCTTTCGGCACTTTTTTCATTAATGTTTTCTCTACTTCCAAAACAGAGTCCTTCCAGCGGCAGATGCCGAGCCGTTTAGAGACCCGCTCCACATGAGTGTCTACTGCGATCGCAGGTACGCCGAAAGCAACAGACACGACCACATTTGCCGTTTTCCGTCCGACACCCGGCAGCTTCACAAGCTCATCCCGGTCTTTCGGCACTTCTCCGCCGTACTCTTCAATGATCATTTTGCTCAGCTTTTGAATATTTTTGGCTTTATTACGGTACAGACCGATTGATTTAATATCCTGCTGGAGTTCTTCCAGCGATACGGCAAGATAATCTTCAGGCCGTTTATATTTTTGAAATAGCGTTTTTGTCACTCTGTTGACGAGAGCGTCCGTACATTGTGCGGATAATGCGACTGCCACAACCAATTCGAAAGGATTTGAATGGACAAGTTCACATTCTGCGTGCGGAAACATATCGCCGATTTTTTCAAGACAATATTCAATCTGCTTTAAATTTAACACGT
This sequence comes from Bacillus sp. ZY-1-1, assembly GCF_003047165.1. Taxonomy (NCBI): domain Bacteria; kingdom Bacillati; phylum Bacillota; class Bacilli; order Caryophanales; family Bacillaceae; genus Bacillus; species Bacillus sp. ZY-1-1. Next base: position 1,741,796 of record NZ_CP027061.1, on the reverse strand, counting down.
TTCTCCCCTTCTCATGTTATTGTTCCAGCCAATTGTAAAAAGGCACCTGCCTCGTATACTCTTTTTGCGGATCATTCTGTTTCGTTTGAACACGCCGGAATTTTTGGCTGTGCGCCTTCGCCTGCTCAACCGTTTTGAAGCCGTTCTTTTTCCATTCAAATAAAATCCGGTCAATATAGCGAAAACTGAGTTTCCCCGATAAAACGGCTTCTTTTAAGGCGTGTTTAATCAGAATCGCATCATGCTGATCCTGATCCTGCCATATGGCCAGCGTCTCGCATTCAAGCGGCGACAGCGGTCTTCCGAACTCTTCTTCAAAGATGGTATACAGGCTTTTTTGTTCTCTTTCTGACGTTCTTTCCTGCGTTTCATTTTGAGAATGCTGCATGTAATCATACAGCTTCGCCCATAACGGCTGCAGAGAATATTTTTCAAACTTTATGCCGTTATGGTCTTCACATTCTTCAATAAACAGAAAACCTTTTTGAATAAACATTCTCAGGCAGCTTGTACACTCTTCAGCAGAGATGGACATGCCTGATTGAAGTTCAAACGGCGTCGGAAAATAAGAGCCCTTTTCCAAATGCATTTTAATCTTCAAAAGCAGGATCAATTCGGTTTCATTCAGCCCGAGCTGCCGGTAATGTGTCAGCAGCAGGTTGGGAATGCTTGAAATGCCGAGTTCCTGCATATCTATAAATTGCTGTTTTTTCATCCTTACACCTCTTACTGTAAAAGGTTATCTCCGGGAGCTTTCCCCTTTACTTAGAAAAAGTCTCCCTTGCAGGAGACTTCGTTTTTCATAACTATTACGGATACAGACGGTTCAGAAGTCTCGGGAACGGAATCGTTTCACGCACGTGAGGCGCTCCGCTGATCCAAGCCACTGTCCGCTCAAGTCCGAGGCCGAAGCCGGAGTGCGGAACTGAACCGTATTGTCTGAGTTCAGCATACCATTTGTAAGCATCTGAATCCAGACCGTGTTCTTTTAATCTTTCTTCCAATAAATCCATATCATGAACGCGTTCTGAACCGCCGATGATTTCCCCGTAGCCTTCCGGAGCGATTAAGTCGGCACATAACACGACATCGTCACGATCTTTGGCAGGCTGCATATAAAACGGTTTTAATGACGTCGGGTAATGAGTGATAAACACCGGTTTGTCATAGCTTTCTGCAATCGCTGTTTCATGCGGCGCACCGAAGTCATCTCCCCACTCAATATCGTCAAAGCCTTTTTCTTTCAGGAATTCAATCGCTTTATCGTACGTAATGCGCGGGAATGGCGCTTTGATTTGTTCAAGCTTCGATGTGTCTCTTCCTAATGTGTTCAGCTCGATCTTACAATGTTCCAGCACACTTTGTACGATGTATGCAACATAATTCTCCTGAACTTCAAGGTTTTCTTCAAATTCAACAAATGCCATTTCAGGCTCAATCATCCAGAATTCGATGAGATGGCGTTTCGTTTTCGATTTTTCCGCTCTGAACGTCGGTCCGAAAGAGAATACTTTTCCGAGCGCCATTGCAGCTGCTTCCATATACAGCTGGCCGCTTTGAGACAAGAAGGCGTCTTCATCAAAATATTTCGTCGCGAACAGCTCAGTCGTGCCTTCGGGAGCGCTTCCCGTCAAAATCGGCGGATCAACTTTCACGAAGCCTTCTTTGTTGAAAAATTCATAAGTCGCACGGATGATTTCGTTACGGATTTTCATAATCGCGTGCTGGCGTTTCGAACGGAGCCATAAATGTCTGTGATCCATTAAGAATTCCGTACCGTGCTCTTTAGGCGTAATCGGATAATCAGTCGCTTCGTGAATGACTTCAATGGATGTAACAGCAAGCTCATAGCCAAGCGGTGAACGCTCGTCCTCTTTCACAATTCCTTTTACATAAAGTGACGTTTCCTGCGTCACTGATTTCGCAATTTGGAAGATGTCTTCTTCTACTTCAGCTTTGACGACAACTCCCTGAATGAAGCCGGTACCGTCTCTCAGCTGTAAAAATGCGATTTTACCGCTTGAGCGTTTATTAGCGACCCAAGCTCCAATCGTTACTTCCTCGCCTGTGTGTTTATACACTTGGTTGATTGTTGTTTTCAAACTCTTTCCCTCCAGAACAAGAAAGACATTCAGGAATCTGCCTGAATCTCTTTTTTCATCACTTTATTATACCCGTTCTACTCTAACGGGGTCAATGTAAGTGAAAAGCGGCTTTAAAAGCCGCTTTTTCAGAATCAGCTGTGTTTTTCCGTAAAGCGGCGGATTCTCTTGACCGCTTCTTCTAAAAGATCGAGTGACGTTGCGTAAGATAAGCGGACGTTGTCCGGTGAACCGAAACCCGAGCCCGGCACGATGGCGACTTTTTCTTCTTCCAGAAGCGCCTTGACGTATTCATCGACATCTTTGAATCCGCAGTTTTCTGCGGCCGCTTTGGCGTTAGGGAACAAGTAAAACGCCCCTTCAGGTTTGACACAGGTGAATCCGGGAATCTCACTGAGCTGAGCGTAAATGGTATTCAGTCTGTCCTCAAATGCCTGTCTCATCTCTTCAAGCGGCTCAGCCGGCCCGTTATAGGCCGCAATGGCGCCGTATTGAGCGATGGACGTCGGATTGGATGTGCTGTGGCTCGCAAGGCTCGTCATCGCTTTAATAATCGTCTCCGAACCCGCCGCATAGCCGATCCTCCAGCCCGTCATGCTGTGAGATTTCGAAACGCCGTTAATGATAATCGTCTGCTCTTTCAATTCATCTGAAAGCTGTGCGATTGAGACGTGTTTTTTTCCTCCGTATGTAAGCTTCTCATAAATCTCGTCAGAAACGATCAGAATGCCATGCTCCAGACACACTTTTCCGAGTTCCGCAAGCTCTTCCTTCGTATACATAACACCTGTCGGGTTGCTCGGTGAATTGATAATGAGGGCTTTTGTTTTCTCGGTGATAGCCTGCTTCAGCTGCTCCGGTGAAATTTTAAACTGATTGGATTCCAGCCCTTCTGCATAGACGGGACGCCCCCCTGCCAGTTTCACCTGCTCAGGATAGCTGACCCAGTAAGGAGTCGGTATAATCACTTCGTCCCCTTCATCGAGAATGACCTGAAATAATGTATACAGAGCGTGTTTCGCTCCAGTGCAGACAATGATTTCTGACGGCTTATATTCAATCCCCTGATCGTTTTTGAATTTTTTTGCGATACTGTCTTTCAAGGCCGGCAGACCGCCTGAAGGCGTATATTTCGTATAGCCTTCATTCATGGAACGCACCGCGGCATCTATAATGTGCTGAGGCGTATTAAAATCCGGTTCTCCTGCTCCGAGGCCGATGACATCATGGCCTTCCGCTTTCAGCTCTTTCGCTTTTGCGGTAATTGCAAGTGTTGCAGACGGTGTTAATGCGGATACTCTTTTTGCCAATTTCAACTTGAACTCCCCCTAATACGTCTCACGGTGTGATGTTTTTGAGAATCTTGCCGCTTGTAAAGTCCACATAGCTAAAGCTATACTGCCCGCTTTTGTTGATATAGGTCACTTCCCATAACGGAACATTGTTTTCTCTCGCCGGGTGAACGCCATTCAGCTTGGAAACAAGCCCTTCGTCCCGAACGATCTTGGCAGCCTTGCCGCTTGAAATGCCGTCACTGGCTTTTTTTGAGAGAATTTTTGCTTTTTTGTCGGCCGGAACCCATACATACATATCTTTTCCATGTTTATCCGTTCCGGTAACAACATAATATTTCTGTTTGCCGACAAAGGTCTCCACTTTCTCAGCGTCTGTCAGATTCGTTTTTTCTTTAGCGGCTGCGGCAGCTGTTTCGTGGCCTTCTTCTTTTTGAGCCATTGCAGATTTAAAAATGCTGGCCGAAAATAAAAGAACTGCTAAAAAAATAATACCAAATACGGCTGTAAATATTAATGCTTTTTTTCTCATCTTTTTCACCTATGTGCGATAAATGGTGAAGACCGCTTCATTTTGATTTTCTTCGTCGAGCGCAAGGCCGAACATCAGGTTGTCCCGTTTCAAAGTCCGGTTTAATGTATCGACGATTTTATATAAATCATCTGAATGCTCCACATTAATCGTTGACAGAATTTCAATTTTGCTTTCCATTTTTATACCCTCCATCGGTCGAACAAATTTTGTTAGTCATAACGGGATGCGCCCGCGGCATAATAAAATCACAAGGCGGCATGAACCCGCTTTTACTATAAAAACAATTCCTCATCCCACACCACGAAAGCCGCGTTTATGCGGCTTTTATTCCGTTTGGCTGACATAAGCCCCGAGTTCGGCATCCGTCAGCTCCAAAAGGGATGAAGTCGGGAGCGCTTCAAGAAACAGCCGTCCGTATCCCGCCGTCTTTACACGCTGATCTAAAAGAACGATCGTTCCCTTGTCTCCCGCCGTACGGAGCAGGCGCCCGATCCCCTGTCTGAACGTTAACACGGCCTCAGGCAGGGAAATCGTCTGAAACGGATTTTTCCCCTGCTTCTTGGCAAATTCGCATTTTGCGGCGTGAAGCGGATTATCAGGCGCCCTGAAAGGAAGTCTTGCGATCATGACGGTTGACAATTCATCCCCCGGAAAATCAACGCCTTCCCAGAAATGATTCGTTCCGAGCAAAATCGCCCGGCTTGCCGTTTTAAAGGTTTTCATTAATTTACCGGGACTCCCGCCTGAAATACCTTGGGCGAGAAGCTGAATGCCTGAGATCTCCATACTGAGTTTCAGTTCCTGATACACTTTTTTCAGCATATCATGAGACGTAAACAGGACAAGGATCTTCGGCTGTTTTCCCTTTGACATGATTTCTGCATACTTGGCAATATGCTCAATGACTTCCCGCTCCCCGTCATATTTAACGGATTTCATCTCTTTCGGAATGATGACGTTCATCTGATCATCGTAAGAAAAAGGAGACGGGATGCTTTTGGTGCGCGGATAAAAATCCGCAAGTCCGAGCCTTTCAATCATAAATTGAAAAGACTGCTCCACCATTAAGGTCGCTGATGTGAGCACAACGCTTTTTTTGCGGGCGAAAAACTGGTCTGCCAGCATTTCACCGGGCTCCAAAGGCTGCGCATAGATGCTGACGGCATTTTTTGCGCCCTTCGCATCAATTTCAACCCAAACGGCTTCTTTCTCATCATTTTCAAACAGCAGCCTGCTGAACGTATCGCGATATTCTTTCAGCCCCCTGATACACTTTACATATTCGCCCGCTAAAAAAGCCGCTCCGCTTTTCATCTGATCAAGCTTTTGGTGTAACAGTTTCTCCTGTACGGAAAACATGTCAAGCAGCTGATCCAGCATCGCACAAAGCCGCTCCGCTCCGTCCGTTATCATGTGAAACCCTTTATCCTGGCTTTTATGATTGAGACTATAGACGAGACGGTTCAGATCGTCTTTAGGTTTTCTTCGTTTGACAAAAGAATGCACTGAACTGAAAAATGCGTCGCTTTCCGATTGAATATGCTTCATCCACTCATCGGCGTCAAAAAAACTTTCCGCCGGCAGTTCATACGTATAAAACAGTTTTCTCATCCGCTTTAACAGTCCGTGTTCCTTTAAGGTCCCGATTCGGCTGAGCTTTGTGTGCAGTCCGATGTATGAAGCTCTCTTCCCCAGGTGCTCGCTGGCGGCGCGTTCGAAATGATGCGCTTCATCAATGATGACCGTTCCGCTTGCAGGCAGTTTTTTCGTTTCACTGCTTTGATCTGAAAACAGCAAAGCATGGTTTGTGATAATCAGATCTGCGGCCTGCGCTTTTTCTTTAGCCCGTTCATAAAACCCGGCAGCCGAGTCCTTCCCTTTTTTCATAAAAGAATTCTCATCGTAAGCCATGCGCTCCCACAGCAATCTGCCGCCTGATGGAAGATTCAGCTCAGCGGCGTCGCCCGTTTCAGTCTCCGTCAGCCAGACGAGAAGCTGCGCTTTCGTCAAAACCGCATCATAGTTGTCATCTTCCTCATGCAGAATATGTTCAAACTTCGGCAGGCACAGATAATGTGATTTCCCTTTTAAAATAGCAGCTTTGACCGGCCAAGGAAACATACGCTCCAAAAGCGGAAGATCTTTAGACATGATCTGCTGCTGCAAAAGAGTAGAGTACGTGCTGATAATGACGGGAGTTTGTTCCGCTTTGGCAAATAAAACAGCCGGAACGAGATAACCGATCGTTTTTCCGATGCCGGGCGCCGCTTCAATCAGCGCATGCTCCCGATTGCGGAAGGCGCCAAGCACTTCATCCATCATCGTAAGCTGTCCTTTCCGCTTTTCATAGCGGGGGATGATGCCGGACAAGATCTGTTCTTTTTCTTCGTTCCACTTTTCAAGGTCAATGGCCGCATTCACCGGACGGGAAACCGGAATGTGATCGGGCTCTTTAATTGAAAAAGAGGCGTATGGAATGCAGCTCTTTTCTTCCGCCGGCCTGCTTTCATGAATAAAAGAATCCAAAAGCAGCGTCAAATCGCTGATAAAATGCTGTGAAAGCCTTCTAAGCTGCTTTAACGTCGGTAAAGGCAGATGTTTCAGTTTATGTAAAATGTCTAAAAAGACCAGGCCCGTAACCTCCGCATCGCTGTCTGCGCGGTGAGGGCGGTCATGAACAATATTCAGCTCTGCGCACAACTCACCGAGCTTATATCCTTCAAACCCCGGGAAAACAATACGCGAAAGCTCAACCGTATCAAGCACTTCACAATCCGGCAGCTCATAGCCCGCTTCGCTCAGTTCATGCCGGACAAATCCGAGGTCGAAATGAATATTGTGGGCAACAAAATACGCGCCGTCAAGCAGATGAAAAATCTCCTCTGCGACCGCTTCAAACGGCAGTTCATTTTCAACCATTCCGGACGAAATTCCGGTCAGCTGTTCAATAAACGGCGGGATGGCCTGATTCGGATTGATATATTTTGAAAACCGCTCAGTTATTTGTCCATTTTCAATGACAACCGCTGCGATTTGAATGATTTTATCGCCCTTTTTCGGCGAATTTCCTGTTGTTTCGACATCTATGACAACGAACCGTTGTTTGTTCATTAAAATGGACACCTCAATTCTTGCATACGAGAAAAGTGTAACACGTTTTGTTGAGAAATGGAGCGGAAAAACAGCTTTTGCCCCTAAATCTTAAAAGAAAACCCCCATGAAGGGGGCTCTTTTACAAAATCGTGTGTGCCGGCTCCTGGCCCAGCATCTGCTCGATTTTATTCTGATCATCCAGAACGGCCACCTTCGGCTGATGGCTTTTTGCTTCCTGATCAGACATCATTTGATAAGAAATAATAATGACTTTATCTCCTTCTTGGACGAGACGGGCGGCAGCTCCGTTTAAACAGATGACGCCGCTCCCCCGCTTACCGGGAATAATATACGTTTCAAGTCTCGCTCCGTTGTTATTATTCACAATCTGAACTTTTTCATTAGCGAGCATTCCGACGGCATCTAAAAGATCTTCATCAATCGTGATGCTGCCGACATAGTTTAAATTGGCTTCCGTCACGGTAGCGCGGTGCAGTTTTCCGGCCATCATAGTGCGGTACATATTATGATCTCTCCCATTCATCAATATCAATAATGATATTATCAATCAGTCTGGCTTTAGAAAATTGGACGGCGCAGGCCAGAATGACCTTGCCGTTTAATGTTTTAAGCGGAGTCAGCTCCGGATAAGCGTACAGTTCGGCATAATCAATGACGCCGCTTGTGTTTTCGATGATACCGGTGACGGTTTTTATAACGGTTTCCGGATTTCTTTCACCGTCTCTGACCAGTTCGGCACCTTGCTGCAATGCTTTATAGATCATCGGCGCTTCTTTGCGTTCCTGCTCAGTCAGATAGACGTTGCGAGAGCTTTTGGCAAGTCCGTCTTCTTCTCTGACCGTGTCCACTGCAACCAATTCGATATCCATAAAGAAATCCTCAATCAATCCGTCCACAACCGCTGCCTGCTGGGCATCTTTCAGGCCGAAGTAGGCGCGGGTCGGTTTAACGAGATTGAAAAACTTCGTCAGCACAGTGGCCACTCCGTCAAAATGGCCGACGCGGGAGACGCCGCACAACACGTCAGTTCTCCTTTTCACTTGCACGGCAACATTTTGCTCGCCCTTATACATGTCACTCGGAGACGGCGTAAACAAAACATCTGCTCCCGCCTGTTCTGCAAGCCGGGCATCGCGCTTTAAATCTCGCGGATATGCTTCGTAATCCTCGCCCGGTCCGAATTGAGTCGGATTGACAAAGATGCTCATCACGACAATATCGTTTTCTTTGTTTGCTTTTTCAACCAGGGTCAGGTGTCCTTCATGAAGAAAACCCATTGTCGGGACGAATCCGATCGTCCGGCCTTCTGAGCGGTATTGTGCAATTAATTCTTTCAGCTGTTGAGTTTCTGTCAGTTGTTTCATCGCTTACTTTCCTCCGTATAAGCCTTGCAGCACAGTTTGGTTTATCTGAAAGGAATGCTTTTCTTCCGGGAAAACCCGTTCTTTCACATCACGGACATAATCGCTGAGGGCCGACTCAATCGTGCCGTCGATTTTGGCGTATTGCTTCACGAACTTCGGTGTTCTGTCCACGCCGTGGCCGACGACGTCATGATAGACAAGGACTTGGCCGTCCGCTTTTGAACCGGCTCCGATTCCGATGACGGGAATGGATACTTCTTCTATTATTTTAGCAGTCAGTTCAGCAGGCACACATTCAAGCACGAGCATCATCGCTCCCGCCTGCTCGCATTTGATACTGTCTTCAATGAGCTTTTTCGCGCTTTGCTCATCTTTTCCCTGCACTTTATATCCGCCTAATACGCCGACAGACTGCGGTGTGAGGCCTAAATGGCTGACGACGGGAATTCCGCCGAGAGTCAGCGCGCGGATGGATTCGAAAACGCCGTCTCCGCCTTCCAGCTTTAACGCGTCCGCGCCGCTTTCCTGAATAATGGCCGCGGCGTTTTTCAATGTATCCTCTTTTGAAAGGTGGTAAGACATAAACGGCATGTCAGTTACGATAAACGTATTTTTCGCACCGCGTTTTACCGCTTTTGTATGGTGAATCATGTCCCTGACCGTTACGCCGACGGTTGAATCGAGTCCGAGCACGACCATTCCGAGCGAATCCCCGACTAAAATCATGTCGACTCCCGCCTGTTCCGCAAGCTTTGCCTGCGGATAATCGTAAGCGGTCAGCATCACGATCGGCTCTCCGTTTTCCTTCATTTTCATGAAATCCAGTTTTGTTTTCATTCTGTTTCTCCTCCTCTAAACGGTGAGGAGATGAGCCGCCAATTCTTCGCAAGCAAAAAAGCCTTCTGTAAAATAAGAAGGATTCCCACTTGTTTAACGTTCGGCGAATGTCATCCCTCTGTCCCAGTCCTTTTTTGGATCAAGGCAGACTTTTCGTAATCTCTGTTCTGCTGATCAGGTGCAGTTCATTATGATACTGCCCATAGGAAGTATACCAAATTCACGAGGCTTGTACCAACTAAGATTAATTGAGCTCAATATCGGCAGAATAGATCTTCTTTATACCGTCTCTCGTTTCCAAAAGAAGAACTCCCTCATCATCAATGCCGAGCGATTTCCCGTAAAACGTTCCTTGCAGCGTTCTCGCTCTGAGCTCGTTCCCCAGTCCGACCGCATAGCTTTCCCATAGCAGCTTGATCGGTGTAAAGCCGTGGTTCAAGTAATCCTGATAGCGTTTTTCAAAAGTCAGCAGAATCTCTTGTATCAGACCCGCTCTGTCAATTTTTTCACCGGCTTCCATGCTCAGGCTCGTCGCAATGTCCTGAAGCTCGCCGGGAAAATCGGTTTCCTGCTGGTTCACGTTGATGCCGATCCCGAGAATAACCGAACGGACACGGTCCTCTTCCGCCTGCAGCTCAGTTAAAATCCCGACGGCTTTTTTGCCGTGAATCATTAAATCATTCGGCCATTTAATGGCGGCCTGTACGCCTGTAAAAGCCTCGATGGCCTGTACGACCGCAACGGCGGATAACAGGGTGAGCTGCGGCGTTTTTTGCAAAGGAACGTCGGGTCTCAGAATGAGGCTCATCCAAATCCCGTTTCCCTCCTGTGAATGCCATACTCTGGCCATTCTTCCTCTGCCTGCCGTTTGTTTATCGGCGACTACGAGGGTCCCTTCCGGCGCGCCGTCATTGGCAAGTTCATGAGCGGTTTTTTGGGTGGACGGCAGGACGTCCCGGTAATGAAGCTGTTTGCCCAAAACCTCTGTTTTCAGCCCGAAACGGATTTCGGATTCACTGAGTTTCCCCGGTTTTTTAATGAGCCTGTACCCTTTTCGTCTGACCGCCTCAACCTCATAGCCCTCTTTGCGGAGCTCCTCTATATGTTTCCAAACGGCGGTTCTCGAGCAGCCGAGCGCGTCACTTATTTTCTGCCCGGAGATAAAGCCGTCACCCGCCTCAGAAAATAAATCAATTAATCGGGTTCTTAATGTTGATCCCATGATGCGAGCCACTCCTTTATGTCATGTTTTCGGTTAGGAAGCTTCCCTGCCAATACCGCTTCTTCAATCCGGCGAAGTTCTTCGGCCACCCATTTACCCGCGCGGCGGTTTCTGAGCTCCATCAGATCAGCGCCTGAAATGTCGAGGTCTCGAAGGCTTTTGATCGGCAGCTGCTCATACAGGCTCTGAACCTCTTTCAGCTTTTGTTCATCAATCGTCTTATGCTGTTTCAGCATCCCGATTTTAACGGCTGAAAACAGCGCCTCTCCCGCTCGGTACATCGCTTCTGCTTCCAGCTGCGCCGGATAAACGCTTATGATCTGCACCGCTTTTTTTATGACCTTTCCCGGCAGTTTCCATTGTTTTAAAAACGCCTCGGCACTTTTCGGACAAAGACCGAGAAACAATAACAGCGCTGCCCAGCGTTCTTCGCGTGCATCTAAAGAAGAAAACGGAAAGCCGCTTGCTTCAAGCATTTGCTGCTCATAACCGGAAAGGCCGGGCAGCTCTTGTATCAGACCTGTCTGCACCATCGTTTGAATCGCTTCTTGTGAGAAAGCGCCCTGCATCAGCTTTTCAAACTCGACGGTCTTTCGTTCTACTGATACATGTGCCAAAAGCTCCCTGTCTTTTATGACGGCCTCTCTTGTTTCTTTTTCTAACAGAAAGCCGAGCTGACTCATAAAGCGGACGGCTCTCATCATCCGCAGAGCGTCTTCCCGAAAACGGTCTTCAGGGTTACCCACCGTACGGATCAGCTTTTGTCCGATATCATGTGCGCCTCCGAAATAATCAAGCAGCTCTCCTTCGGCAGACATCGCCATCGCATTAATCGTTAAGTCTCTCCGCTTTAAGTCTTCTGATAAAGAAGTAATGAACCGCACAGCTTCCGGGCGCCGATAGTCCTTATATTCTGATTCGGCACGAAAAGTGGTGACTTCATAGGTTTCATCTTCCCACAGGACGATGACGGTGCCGTGCTCTTTTCCTACATCGACAGTCCGCTTAAAGAGGCGCTCCACCTCATTCGGCGAAGCGCTGGTTGCGATGTCCACATCACCTATTTTTCGTTTCATATAGCTGTCTCTGACGGCTCCCCCGACAAAGTACGCCTGATGGCCCGCCTTCATCAGATGATGAAGGATGGGGAGGGCTTTGACAAATTCCTGTTCCATAAGATCACTCCGGTCCTGCCAATTCGTCATAAATCCGTTCATACTGACTGACGATTCTTTGCGAAGAAAAGGAGGTCTCCACCATTTTCAGCGCATGATCAGTCAATCGTTTGCTGAGCTGTTTATCTTCTAAAACGGCAAGCGCTTTTTCAGATGCCGCCTGAATATCGCCGACTTCCACCAGAAAACCGCTTACTTGATCTTTAATCACTTCCGGGATGCCGCCGATATTTGTTCCGATGCACGGCACGCCGCAGGCCATCGCCTCAAGGAGGACGAGTCCGAAACTTTCTTTTTCAGACAGAAGAAGCTTAAGATCGCTGATGGAATACAGCTCTTCCATCCTGTCCTGATTTCCGAGGAGCAGCACTTGATCCTGCAGTCCGTATTTTTCGACAAGCTGCCAAGCGACGCACTTTTCCGGCCCGTCACCGACAAGCAGGAGCTTCGCCTTTGTGTTGGCTGCGATATTACGGAAAACGCGGATGACATCTTTAACACGTTTTACTTTTCTGAAGTTCGAAACATGGATGACGACCTTTTCATCCGGCAAAATACCATGTTTCTCTTTTATACTCTCTGTATTTTTCTTAAGATAAACACGTTCATCAATAAAGTTGTAGATGGTCTCAATTTTTTTATCCGGCTTGATTAAGTCATATGTTTCTCCGGCAAGCGCGGTTGATACCGCCGTCACTCTGTCGGACGCTTCGATGGCAAAACGGATTAAATCTTTTAATGACGGATCATATCCTAAAACGGTGATGTCTGTACCGTGAAGCGTCGTCACGATCCCGATGTCACGCTTGAGCATCTGTTTGGCTAGATAAGCGCATACCGCATGCGGCAGCGCATAATGCGCGTGAATGATATCAAGATTTTCCCTCGCGGCCACCTCGGCGATTTTGCTCGCCAGTGTAAGGTCATAAGGCGGATGTTTAAATACCGCGTATTGATTGACTTCCACCTCATGAAAATGAATATTCGGATGATATGTATTTAATCTGAACGGGATGCTTGATGTGATGAAATGAACCTGGTGCCCTTTTTCCGCAAGCAGCTTGCCGAGTTCCGTCGCAATAATACCCGAGCCTCCGACACTCGGGTAGCATGTAATCCCTATTTTTAATGGTCTCATTGTCCGCCCCCAAAAACATCATCATTCAAAACGGGAAGCTGTTTTGAAAAGAAGCCTTCAGCATACCCCGTCCCGGCTTCTTTGCCATACAGTCTTTCCCGCGCTTCCACCATTTCGATATAACCGTTGGTCAGCGGTGTGTTCACTGACTGCGCCGTAGGAATAAACTGGCTTTGATAAGCGTGCAGGCTTTCTTTTTTCAGATCGATGGTTTCCGTTATGTCGATTACAAAGTCCGGACGGTGAAACCCGTTGATCATATAATAGTATACGCGCTGAGCCTTATGAGCCGGCAGTTCCTGATGATCTCTGTATTTATGAATTCCCGCCGAGAACACCGCTTCTTCGACCAAAGCCGCCGCATTGCCGTGGTCAGGATGGCGGTCTTTCGGATAAGGCATGAAAACGGTTTTCGGCCGGCAGGCTCTGATGACACTGACAATCCGGCGGATGCCGTCCTCACTTTTCAAAAGCCCGCGGTCGGGAAGCGTAAGCTGGATTCTCTCTTTTACGCCGAGAATTCGTGCCGCCTCTGCCGCTTCTTCTTTTCTTATCCCTACCGTTCCGTTAGATGATAGTTCGGCCTCGGTCAAATCGCATATCACCGCGGTTTTTCCTTGAGCCGTAAATTTTGCGATCGTGCCGCCCATACCGATCTCGACATCATCACTATGGGCGCCGAACGCCAGGATATCAACGTGTTCAGACATTCGGCTCTCCTCCGCGCACAAGATTGCGGAAATCAAATGCCCCGCCGTCCAGCGTCCGGACGAGGATTTCCGCTGTTCCCATATTTGTGGCGAGCGGGATCGCGTATACGTCACACAGCCGGATCAGCGCGGAGACATCCGGTTCGTGAGGCTGCGCAGTTAACGGATCGCGCAGAAAAATGACGAGATCCAGGGCGTTTGCCGCAATCAATGCGCCGATTTGCTGATCTCCGCCGAGCGGGCCGGATTGAAAACGTTCAACGGACAATCCGGTCGCTTCCTGGATTTTTAAGCCTGTCGTACCCGTCGCGTATAACTCATGATGGCTCAATATATCTTTATATGCGGTCGTAAACTGAACCATATCCTGCTTTTTTTTATCGTGAGCAATCAAAGCAATTTTCATTTGATGTTCTCCCCCTTGCCGATTCAGTCGATAATATTTTCGAGTCCGTATACAAGCTGGTCGATTTTCATCACTTGCTCCACTGACAGCTTCACTCCTGACATAAAGGAAGCCCGGTTATAGGAGTCATGGCGCAGTTTCAGCGTTTGGCCGTCCATGCCGAACATGACTTCCTGGTGGGCGATAAGGCCCGGCAGACGCACGCTGTGAAGGCGGATGCCGTTTAATTCAGCACCGCGGGCGCCCGGCAGAATTTCTTTTTCATCAGGATGGCCCTGCTGCTTTTCTGTACGGACGCTTGAAATCATTTCCGCTGTTTTCAGCGCCGTTCCGCTCGGGGCATCCAGCTTTTGATCATGATGAAGCTCAATGATTTCTACATCTTCAAAATAGTTGGCGGCCATTTGTGAGAACTTCATCATCAGCACCGCGCCCAATGCAAAATTCGGAGCGATGATGGCGCCGATTCCTTTTTCTTCAGTCAAGGCTTGAAGCTCCTCTAAATCCGCTTCAGAAAATCCGGTCGTTCCCACAACGGGGCGGACGCCGTGTTCAAGAGCGGCTTTCGTATGTTTTTTGCCGATTTCAGGCGTTGTCAAATCGATCAGCACATCCGGTTTTGTTTCTTGGAAACATGCGCGGATATCCGTATAAATAAGAGCGTCTGAATCAGCTGACATCACTTCCCGTAATGTTTGCTGATCGTATGTATGGTCAATGGCGCCGACAAGCTCAAAATGAGGCGTGCGGACGGCAAGTTTTACGGCCTCCTGGCCCATTCTGCCTCTCGGTCCGGCAATGACGACTTTAATGGTTTCATTTGACATGGTTTCTCCTACTTTCCTTCTTCTTTTCTAGTCCAGCGGTCTTTATCACGTGTATTAAATTTATGCATGACGCGGTTATGAGCTTCCTCCAATGAAATATCAAGGGAGTTGGCGAGGCAGATCAGAACGAACAGCACATCGCCCATTTCCTCTTCCATGCTTTTCTCATTTTCCGTCGTTTTCTTCGGCTTTTCCCCATAATAATGGTTGACTTCTCTTGCAAGTTCGCCCAGTTCTTCCGTGAGACGGGCCATCATGGCAAGCGGGCTGAAATAGCCTTCTTTGAATTGGCCGATATATTCATCGACCTCAGCTTGTAAGTCTTTCATCGTTTTGTCACTCACTGTGCGAATACCTCCTGTCATCTCTTCCATGTTAGCTAATTCAAGTACATTTGACAAATGTTAAAAACGGCAGTTTGCTGTTTTCTTTTGTATCCACTATAATATTTACGCAATCTTATGGAAGGAAAAGGGGTTTGATGCAATGCTTGGAGAAATCAGAATCAAAAACATTTGCTTTATTTTAATCGGCGCCGCTGTTTTTTCATTCGGACTGGTTCACTTTAATATGCAGAACAATTTGGCGGAAGGCGGATTTACCGGCATTACGCTGCTTTTATATGCGTTATTCCACATCAGCCCTTCTATTTCCAACCTGGTATTAAACATTCCTATCTTTTTCATCGGCTGGCGTATGCTCGGCCGGACGATGTTTGTCTATACCCTGATCGGCACCGTCTCTCTTTCCGTTTTTCTGAGTGTTTTTCAGCGCTACGAAATTCATATGCCGCTGTCGCATGATTTAGCGCTGGCCGCCTTGTTCGCCGGTGTATTTATCGGCGCGGGTCTCGGCATTATTTTTAAATACGGCGGCACGACGGGCGGGGTCGATATCATCGCTCGGCTGATCAACAAATTTTTCGGAATCCCGATGGGCCGGACGATGTTTGCCTTTGACGCCTGTGTCATTCTGCTTTCTTTGTTTACGTATCTTTCTTACAAGGAAGCGATGTACACGCTTGTAGCCGTTTTTGTCGCTGCGAGATTGATTGATTTTATACAGGAAGGCGGCTATGCCGCAAAAGGGGCAACGATTATTTCTTCGAAAAACGATTTGATCCAGCAAAAAATCATTGAAGAGATGGAGCGCGGCGTCACCGTTTTAAAAGGACAGGGATCATATACAAAAGAAGACAGGGACGTTCTTTACTGCGTCGTTCCGAAAAACGAAATTGTGCTTTTGAAAAGCGTCATCACTTCCGTTGACCCGCACGCCTTTGTTGCAGTAAGCGACGTCCATGATGTGCTCGGCGAAGGATTTACGCTTGATGAAAATAAAAATCCGATCAGACGATAATAAAAAGGCGGCTTTTGCCGCCTTTACTGTTCGTGTTTCCATTTGACAACCGGTGATTTTTTCTTTTTCAATCGGCGGGCGAATGCCGGACTGACATTGAGCGTCTGCTCGACGAAGCGCTGCGGCGTCAGTGCCAGCCATTGGTTTAAGGAGACGTCTTCGAAACGGTCGCTTTTGAAGATTTCCAGAAAGCGAAGCACGGTGTCACCGGTATTCTGAACATAATGTCCCATTGCAACAGGAACATATCCTACGTCACCCGCTTGATAGTTAAATGTCCGCGCTCTTCCCTCCGCCGCAAACACCGTCATTTTCGCTTCTCCTGAAAGGTAATACTGCCACTCGTCCGTATTCGGGTGCCAATGCAATTCTCTCATGCCTCCGGGTTCGACCTCCACAAGAGCTGCAGCAATCGTTTTTGACACCTTAAACGTTTTTGAATCGACAATCTTTACTCTTCCCCCGCTGGTAACAAGAGGCTCCTGCCGGGAAAGCTTGTAGCTGAACGGCTCTAAAACGGGGCCTTCCGGGGAAGAGACTGCTGCCCGCTCAATTGGGGGCGGCGCTTCCAACTGGAACATATAACGCTCTTTCTTGTGAATGTAAGCCAGCTCATAACCCGGAACACCGAAGTTCGCCTCCAGCACGCTGCGCGGGGTGTGGGCAAACCAGTCCGTTACTGAAAAGGTGCTGTTTTCTGAAAAAGAGCCGTCATCAAAGACGAGCAAAAACTCACTTCCCTGCTCTAATCCTTGAATGGAATGAGGAATGCCGGAAGGAAAATACCACAGGTCCCCTTCACTTACGTTATCAATAAAATTCCGCCCATTTTGATCGACCGCAGTTAAACGTACTCCTCCGTTAATCACATATCCCCATTCGGCTTCTTTATGCCAATGAAGCTCCCGCACAGCTCCCGGTTTCAGCCTCATGTTCACCGCCGCGATGTTTTTGGATACCGGCAGTTCCCTGACCGTCACCTCTCTGGACCATCCGCCGTCTTCAAGCCTCATATGCGTATCAGAAAATGAGAATTTCAAGTTTTGAACCGTTCCTGCATCCGTTGAAGGCGGAACGAGCATGTCAGGATTCTGGAAGTCACGCGCGAGGTTTCGCGGTCCTTCGTCAGTCGCCCCTTTTCTGCCTCTGATCGGCTGCGGGAGGTGTTTTGAAGCCAATTGCTGGATGAGTTTTTTCACTGACTTAGCTCCTTTACAGCAATTTGTGTTTATTTAGACTTAGGATACTCACGCTTTTTCTCTTTCTTTTTTTCCGCTCTGTATTTTCGGTAGCCGACATATGTCAGCGCAGTAATAATGATACCGCCTGTTGTCAGAATGACCCAGAGCAGCGAAGGGTCAGCGTCATCCCGCTCCACCTTGTCAAAAACCCGCTTTAAATCCTGCTGCAGGAGCGTCAGACGCTCAAGCTTTGTTCCTTTTGTCATCTGCTGAAACCCTTCCTGCTCAATCACCTCGATATGTTTCGCCACCGTATCAAGCTGGCCGGCCGACACATCCATTGTCAGGCTGGGATAAATTAAATCATATAATGATATAAATTCATTCCACTTTTCATTGAAATTTCCACTTCCGTTTCCGCTGACATCTTCTTTTAAGGCGCTGAATGTCGCCATAATCGGTCTTTCAAGCGAACCCCACAGCGGATCGGAGTGGTCTTCCATCGCATCCATTACCAACCTGAACTGGGCGGCTGCCCGGATTTTTTCGGTATCTGAGGCGTCTGCCTGTTTCAGGACGCGCACTAAATCATTGAAACCCAGAGTCACCTGCCTGACTTCGGCGCCGCTCAGTGAGTTTACGTGTGTCATTTTTTTCTTAAAGTAGCCAAGCACTTGCAGAGCCTCATCATACTGCGAATGCCGCGTCATTTGGAAAACGGTATCCGAAAGGTCGTTCAGTTCCTTGAGACCGCCCTCATCTTCAGCTTTGGCAGTTGTGATGAAACACATAAGAGCAAGTAAAAGACAGATCGTCAGCTTTCGTTTCATAGAGGTCCCTCCCACTCCTTCTCTTTACAGAATATGAGGAGCGGGACAAGGTTAGACCAAGATTCTATCAGTGTAAGTCAAGCTTTATCCGTCTTTTAGAAATCACCAAATAGTATGCAAGGCCGAGTGAAAATATGCTCAGCCAGAATGTAGCATAGCCGATCTCTTGCATATAGTCATTGAGCATTGAGTAGCGGGGCATCATGCCGAAAAGATAATCAATGACGTCATTATGAAGCGTCCAAACAGCGGCAACGGCAAGATGCCATAACCGGAACCGAAAATACGGGCTGTATAAAACGCCTTGAACGGCCATGGCAAAATGTGAAGCAATCAGCATGTACCCTTCCCAAGGCATCTGCCCCATTTTGACCAGCACAAAGACATTCATTCCGACCGCCCACAGCCCGTATTTTACAAGGGTTACAAGAGCCAGCGCTTCAAACAGCGGCGCGTTTCTTCTCATGAGAAATGCCAGAAGCACAAACAGGAAGAAAAACGTCGCCGTCGGGCTGTCAGGCACAAATATCAGAAATCGGAACGGCGTGTCCGCAAGCTGCGGCACATACCAATAATAGCCGTACACCGTACCGATAAAATTAACGGCAAGAACAAGCAGAAGCATGCCGCGCAACCCTAAAAGATAAGAAATCCACCTCATACCATCAACTCTCAGTCCGTAAAAAGTATGTATCATGCAAAAAAAGCTGACATCCGGTCAGCTCTTTTCATAAAGTATATCCTGCTGTTGTCTACTTCACAATACGTTATTTCGCTGTCGTTTCAGAAATGAACTTCGCCAGCTGATCAAGCTGTTTGTCATTCCCTTTAAAAATACCGGCTGGCATCTGCCCTTTCCCTTTGACGGCGATTTTTTTAATTTCTTCCGGGCTCAGCCCGTTATCGACCAGGGACGGACCGGCGCCCCCCCCTTGAAGATTATCCCCGTGACAGGAAATACAGCCTTGTTCTTTAAATACCTTATAACCGTCTGATTCAGTATCAATGGCGGCTTCTTTTTTAATTTTCCCTTGCTCCTCCGCCTTCGCCCAGTCATGTGTCGCGACTGACTGCCACGTTAAAAAGACCGTAGCGCAAAGCGCCAAAAGCATCATCCCGACGGCAACCGGACGCTTCCACGGCCTTCTTTCAGACCCCCTGTCGAGAAACGGAGCCAAAAGCAGCGACCCGAAGGCAAGCCCCGGTATAATCATCGCTCCGATAACGGTGTAGCTCCCTGCGGCATATTCATATTTTAAAAGCTGGTATAAAAATAGAAAATACCAATCCGGCAGCGGAATATACCCTGTATCCGTAGGATCCGCCACCCGTTCCAAAGGCGGCTCGTGCACAATCGTTAAAACGAGAAACCCGACGAGGAAAACGGCCCCGACCATCCATTCTTTCAGCAGAAAGTTCGGCCAAAACGCCTCTGTCTTTCCAGGATACTCTGAATAGTCTTTCGGTATATTCGGTTTTTTTTCAGCCGGTATCCTTGAATCTCCTACAAACTTCATTCCTTTCCCCCGGTGCATGTCATCCCCTCCCTTTTATATCAGATTTGTATTAAAGCGGTCCTGAAATTCCCTGCTTGCGGATCATAACAAAGTGGGCGCCCATGAGCGCAAACAAAGCGGCAGGGAGAAAAAATACGTGAATCGCAAAAAATCTCGTCAGCGTTTGAGCGCCGACAATATCGTGGTGGCCGGCAAGAAGAGTTTTCACCTGCGCTCCGATCAATGGCGTCGCCTCGGCAATCTGAAGACCTACCTTTGTCGCAAACAGCGCCTTCATATCCCACGGAAGCAAATACCCTGTAAATCCGAGACCGAGCATCACAAAAAAGATCAGAACACCGACGATCCAGTTCAATTCCCGAGGCTTTTTATAAGCTCCCTGAAAGAAAACCCGCAGCGTATGTAAAAACATCATCACGATGACTAAACTTGCGCCCCAATGGTGCATACCCCTTACAATCTGCCCGAAAGCGACTTCATTCTGCAAATAATACACAGATTCCCACGCGTTTTTTATATCCGGCACATAATACATCGTTAAAAACATCCCGGAGAGCACTTGGATAACGGTTACAAAAAACGTCAAACCGCCGAAACAATAGACAAAAGCCGAGAAATGGTGAGCGGGATTTACATGTTCCGGCACTTCATGGTCGGCGATATCCCGCCACATCGGCGTAATATCGAGACGTTCATCCACCCAGTCATAAATTTTATTCAGCATGTCACCCTTCCCCCCTAGGCTTTGCTTTTCCAAGATACAAAAAGCCGTCCTTTACTTTTTGCTCATAACGGTCAAGAGGCGCGAGCGGCGGCGTGCCCGGAACGTTCGTGCCGTCTTTTTCATACAGCCCGTAATGGCAGGGACAAAAGAATTTGTTCGGATTTTTAGGATCATTGTTCCAGTTTACGGTGCAGCCCAAATGCTTGCAGATCGGAGAAAGCGCTATAATTTCATCCCCATGCTTGTAAACCCAGGCTGACCTGGATTCTTCCGATTCGTACCAGGCGTCGACTTGATGAATTTTAAAGTCAAACCGCTTCGGCTCCTTCGTCAGCTCATCCACACTGACAACCTGCACCATTTTTTGATCTCCCGTCGGTTTTAATACCGGATCCAGCGCAAAACGGACCATAGGCATAAGCGCACTGGCGGCCATAAATCCCCCCACGCCGGTGAGCGCATAGTTTAAAAATTGTCTTCTTGATATATCTTGTTTTCCGCCCATCTCTTTCCCCCCTAAAGATTGACCAAAAATTAACTAAAATAGAAAATAATTCTGAGGTTTGACACCCTCATAATATATGAATCTTTCAGCAAGGTCAACAGAGGCAAAACGGGTGTTTTGCAGGATGCCTGGAGTTTTTAAGAATTGTTCCACTTCTGTAACAAAACGTTCAAAATTTCTCCGCACTTGTCATCCGCAATTTTTCTCTTTAAAGAGTCTTTCATATGTTCAAACGGAACGGCAGGTATGTATATGACATCAGACCCTATTTCAGAATCCTTCCATTTTTCGTCTGCCGTCAGGAACAAGGCGTGCCTGAAGTTGGTCATCACCTCTTCTTTGAGTTTTTGAAGCAGGGCGATTTGTGATTGGTCTATATCAACATATGTATAAGAGGGGAATAAATATACCCGTCCCTTCAATTGGCGCTCAAGCTCTTCAGAAAGCAATTGGGTGCTTTCCCCCTGTTCAACGGCCTCTTTTAAGCCTCCTGAAGACGTTATGGAAATTAACGGAATGACAGCGGTATCAATGTAATCCGCAGATTGTAAATAGGCATCGGCATCAGCGGCCCTCCATCTCATGTCTCGTTCCTCCTCTTTACGCAACAAGCCTTGCATATTCTGCAAGGCTGTCATTTATGTGAGCTGATTCAATTGGCGGGAAAGCTTTTCAAATGTTTCTTTGTCGTGGCGGTCCAGCGCCTCGTCGATATCTTTAAGCAGCTTTTCCCGCTGGAAAGTGGAAATGGCATGTTCTAATATTTTTTCAGCCATCCCCTGATCCTGTTTATTTTCAAACAGGTCTTTCGGCAGATGCGGATTTGATTCAAGAACAGCGGCATATTCCGGTGAGCTGTAGGCCGAACGGAAATTCAGCTGGATAAATAAATCCTGCTGTTTATTTAACCGGATGTCGTGAAAAGATTTTTCCGCGTCCGTAGTCATGACATTTTCTTTGTAAAACCTAAACGGCACCTCATCAACGCAATGAGTAGACATGATAATGCCTCTCGGGCAAAATTCGGCTTGTTCTACAAAATGGACTTTTTCCATTAATGAATCATGACTCATTAAATAATTTAAAATCCAGACGCACTCCCGGCGTTTAAGCTGATAATGATTTAAAAACCAACGGATAAAATCCTTTTTTTCATTGACAGAAACAGGGGTCTGCATGTAATTCCCTCCTCTATCGATCGTATAATCTGACATCACTTATACATTCAGCAAGCATGGTCCAAAATCCTGCTTATCTTAAAAATTCATCCTCTATCCGTAAGATTGTTTCTTCAAGCTCTTCGTTTGTTCCATCCATTGAAAGCACTTGTTTTAAAAGCGGCAGCGCTTCTTTCTGGAGACCCTCTTCCAATAAGAAGTGAGCGTATTCATATAAGAAATCCCGATCATCCTGATAATGGAGATACGCAGCTTCGAAGCTTTTTTTCGCTTCAGCGTATTGCTCCAGGCCTGTATAGGCCCCCGCCAAATACCAATTGTATTTCGGATCTTCTTCTCCGTAGCCGCGGACTTCCTGAATCAGATCAATAATCTCTTCAAAGCTTTCTTCTTTATGATAGACGGCTAAAAGCGTATGGAGCGCTTCCACGTAACCCGGATCGAGCGCCAGCGCTTCCTGAAGAAGCTTTTTGCCTTCCTCTTCGCTGCCGAGCTTTAACGCCATTTTCGCCGCATAGAGAAAAAGCTCTTTATTGTATTCATCGTAAGTAATACCTTCTTTAGCGGTTTTTAATGCATCTTCATACATGCCTTCTGCCTCGTAGCTTTTTGCAAGCGGCATATAAAGCGATGAATAGGAAGGATCAAGCCCTTTTAAATCAGACAGCTGCTTGATGGCTGTTTTGACCATTCCCGCCTGATAGGCTGTGAACCCGTACCCGAAAATCGTATTCGGTTCTGTATGTTCTGCCGCCGCTTTTTCATACCATGAAATCGCTTCCTCAAATTCACCCGCCGCGCTCAATGACTCAGCCAGCCTCTGATGAACGTTTACGCCGCCGATTTCGTGCCGTTCTTTTGCCGTCTCTTCATAGTAAGGAACGGCTTTTGCATATGATCCCTGAGTGAAGTATAATTCCCCCAGAGCGAAATCAATAACAGGTTCATCTTGTAACATCGCTTTCGCCTGTAACAGCTTTTGCTCACTTACTTCAAATAAGCCCTGCATCTGATACAGATCAGCCATTAAAAGGAGGCTTTCCGCGTAAGACGGGTCTTCCGGAGAAATCGTCTCCAGCACCTCAAGAGCTTTTTCTTCTTCATCAATATCTATTAACAATTCGGCGTAAAAATTCGTCAGCTCAGACTCATCCGGATAGAGGTCATGCAGATCACTGATCAGCGCTAACGCTTTTTCGGCGTTTCCCCATTCATAGTAGAGCTGGGCTGCAATGGCTTTGTCTTCGTCATGGAGCTCTGTTTCAGCTTTTGAAAGCGCTTTGAGTCCCTTTTCGGTTTCACCTGCTTCAACTAATTTTATGGCTTCTTGAATCAATGTATTCAAATCAGACCGGTCCTTTCTTTTCCTATACCTCATCAACCAAATGAAAAGGGTTTTTATTCGGGTTATTCTTATCATAATTCAGACAGGGCCTGCCCGCAAATAAGATGCTTCACCCGGCATTATAGTTTATCAGAAAATGGTTAAGAGGAAAACGGCAAAAAAGGGGACGGCATCTTTATACGCAAACAGCGCAATTTGTTCCGGCTGTTTCTGTAACGAAAACGCATTCCCCCTTTCTTTTAGTTTTCTGTTTAAGACAAGCTATGTCAAAGCCCAAGATTTTATGACACATGAAGAAAAAAGCCCGAAGAATCGTCTTCAGGCTTTTTTGGCTAATTGATCTAAATGCTCAAAGAATGTCGGATATGAGACATGGATCGCCTCTGTATCACGGATGTCGATCGGCTCTTCTGTCAGGCATGAAGCGATACCGAGCATCATGCCGATGCGGTGGTCGCCGTGGCTTGACACATCGGCTCCGCCCGCAAGCGTTTTTTTGCCGTGTATTTTCATGCCGTCTTCAGTCGGTTCAATGTCTGCGCCGATTTTCCGGAGCTCTGATACGACGGTGTCGATCCGGTTCGTTTCCTTCACCTTCAGCTCCGCAGCGTCTTTAATGACAGTTGTGCCTTCAGCCTGCGTTGCCAAAAGGGCGATAATCGGGATCTCGTCAATTAAACGGGGAATGATTTCTCCGCCGATTTCTGCCGCTTTCAGAGCTGAGGTTTCAATAACCAGGTCTCCGTAAGGCTCCGCACTGTCCGCTTCTGAAGGAATCACTTCAAGTGAAGCCCCCATTTGCTTTAAGACATCAATCATTCCCGTGCGTGTCGGGTTCAGGCCGACGTTTTTCAGCACAATCCGGCTTCCGGGAACGACAGCGCCTGCCGCGAGGAAAAAGGCCGCTGAAGAAATATCGCCGGGCACGAAAATATCGGCTCCCCGAAGTTTCTGACCGCCCGTTACGGAAGCCCTCGTCTCCGTTTCCGCAAGCTCGGCGCCAAAAGCGTTCAGCATCCGTTCCGTATGGTCTCTTGATTTATGAGGCTCAGTGACGGTCGTCGTCCCTTCAGCCTGCAATCCGGCAAGCAGCACGGCAGATTTGATCTGCGCGCTTGCAACAGGGGAGACGTAATCAATGCCTTTCAATTGTCCGCCTCTTACGGATAAAGGCGTAAACCCTCCGTCCGCTCTTCCGTCAATCGCGGCTCCCATCTGTTTTAAAGGCTCCGTCACCCTCTTCATCGGGCGCTTTGCAATGCTTTCGTCGCCCGCTACCGTACTGTGAAATGGGCGTCCGGCTAAAATGCCGAGCATCAGGCGGATGGTCGTGCCGGAATTTCCGACATCAAGAAGGCTGTCAGGCTCACAAAGTGCGTCAATGCCCTTTCCGTATATCGTTACATCACTTCCGTTTTGTTCAATGGAGACACCCATTTTTCTGAAGCAGGCAATGGTGCTCAGACAATCGGCTCCGGGCAAAAAGTTTTTTACCGTTGTCGTTCCTTCCGCAAGCGCTCCGAACATAACAGAACGGTGGGAGATGGATTTATCCCCCGGAATATGAATTTCACCGTTTAAAGACGTCACTTTTTCTCTTTTCAATGTTTTCCACCTCAGTCAGCGTAAAATGTGTCATATTTGGCGCGGGATTGAATGCAGGTTTCCGCGCGCTTCCGGTCATCATCAGTCTGGAAACTGATTCTGAGAATTCCGTTAATATCTTCTCTTGTTTCGATAATGCGGATGTTGGTGATACTGATTTTTTCTTCTGCCAGTATCGCCGTAATTTCCGAAATGACCCCCGGATGATCGGGAACATCGACATAAAGGTCATAAAAGGACGGGATCGCTCCTTTTTGACGGAGCGGCAGGCCGTCGCGATAATCTTTCGCTTTTTTAAAATATCCGAACAGGCTGTCCGCATCTTCATTTTCTACATAAGATTCGATCGTGTCAATCTCCCGTTTCCATTCTTTGAAGCGGTCAAGCAGTTTATCTTTGTTATGAAGAAGTATGTCCCTCCACATCGCCGGACTGCTTGAGGCGATTCTGGTGATGTCCCGAAAACCGCCGGCTGCGAAACGCTTCAAAAACGGATAATTTTCTTCAGAATGATGAGCCTGATGGACGAGGCTTGCAGCAACGATATGAGGGAAATGGCTGATGACGCTCGTTACGCCGTCATGCTCCTCGGGAGTCATCTCCACAAAGTGGGCGTTTGCCGCTTTCAAAAGCTCCTTCAGATGCGTTACTGACTCTTTAGAAGTTGATTTTCCGGGTGTTAAAATGTAAAACGCATTTTCGAATAAAAATTCTTTGGCGGCAGCGGCCCCGGATTTATGAGACCCCGCCATCGGATGGCCGCCGACAAATTGATAATGAGCCGGAAGCACTTTATCGGCGTAGCTGACGACTTTCTGTTTCGTGCTGCCCACATCCGTAATCAGGAGTTCATGGGTGATGTCTGATGCGGCCAGCATATCGAGCATTTTCAGCGTTTGGGCGACAGGCGTGGCGATAATGACAACAGACGCTTGCTGCGCCCCTTCCGTCAATGAGCCGGCCCGCTCGTCAATAATTCCGAGCTTCAGCGCGGCAGTGAGCTGTTCTTCCGAAATATCCACACCGATAATCCGTTTATGCGGATGCTCCTTTTTGATGGCCAATGCGATCGATCCGCCGATCAGCCCGATCCCCGCAAGCAATATAGTATCCTTCATTTCACTCATTTCCTTTTTCAACTATTTTAATAGAGCAAAGAGGTGATGCTTGATCACCTCTTATAATATTTCAGCTAAGATTGTGAGAATTTCCTCATTCTGCTCTTTCGTACCGACCGTAATCCTTAACGCTGTCGGAAATCCGAGCGCCTGTCCTGAACGGACGATATATCCTTTTTCCAACAGGGCTTGGAACAGTTCATCCGCCGGACGGTTAAAATCAATGAGCACAAAGTTGGTTTGTGAAGGATAACAAGTTAATCCGTGAGTTTCCGCAAAATCATAATACTGCTTAAGGCCCGCTTTATTTTTCTCGACGCATTCCTGAATAAATGTGTGGTCGTCAAGCGCTGCCAGTGCCGAAGCCTGACCGATTCTGCTCGTATTGAACGGCTCTCTCGCCGGTTCAATCTGGCGGATCAGCGCTTCGTCCGCAATGCCGTATCCGACACGCAGCGCGGCAAGTCCGTACGCTTTAGAGAAGGTGCGGAGGATCATGACATTCGGATATTGCTTTAAAAGCGGAATGCTTTCAGGGTAATCGTCCGCCGTAACATACTCGTAGTACGCTTCATCAAGTACAACGAGTATATGCTCGGGAACTCTGTTTAAAAAGGCAATTAGCTCTTGCTCAGAAGTATATGTCCCCGTCGGATTATTGGGGTTGCATACCCATATGACTTTCGTCTCGCCGTCAATTGCTTCCAGCATCCGGTCCAAATCATGAGCGCCGTCACTGCGGAGCGGCACCTCGCGCACCTCAGCGCCTTCAATCACCGCATTGTGTCTGTATTGCGGGAAAGTCGGGGCGGCGGTAATCGTGTTTGCCTGATCATTTAATAAAGAACGGCAGATAATCTGCACTAGCTCATCAGAGCCGTTGCCGAAAATGATCGAAGATTCACTGACCTGCAGATGCTCACTGAGCCGCGTTCTCAAAGCGGCACTGTAACCGTCGGGATACAGCGCAAGCTGCTCAATCTCCTGATGCAGCGCATCTTTTGCGGCCTGTGAACAGCCGAACGGATTTTCGTTAGAAGCGAGTTTTACTACTTTTTCAAGCCCGTATTCCATTTTCACTTCTTCTATTGGTTTGCCCGGCTGATACGGTTTCAGCTGCCGCAGCTGTTCTTTAATCTGCAAATCCAGTCACCTCATTTTACACTGTACAGTCGTCCGAACGTCTTTGCGTATTCTTCAAATTCAAGAAGCGCATCAGCTCTTGTGCCGGGATTCACAAGCTTTGTTTTAAGCTCTTCAACTTTTTTGACAAGCGCGCTGCCGACAACGACACCGTCAGATATTTCATTCATCCCGTCAACCTGTTTGCGGTTTGAAATGCCAAAACCGACCGCCACCGGAACAGAGCTGAATTCTTTCACCTTACGAATGAAAGAGTATACAGACGGATCGAATTCGCTGCGTACGCCCGTCACTCCTAAAGAGGATACACAATACACAAAGCCGCAGGCCTGTTCAGTAATTATTTTCAAACGGTCTTCACTTGTCGGCGCAACCAGCGAGATATAAGCGATGTTCTCCTTTTTGCATGTCATTTGCAAAAGGGCGCTTTCCTCTAATGGAAGGTCGGGTACAAGCAGGCCGTCTATGTCGTTTTCCCGCAGTAAAGCGAAAAAGTATTCTTTTTCTAATTGTAACACAGGATTATAATACGTAAAGAGGATAATTGGAATATGAACGCCGTTTTTTTTCATTTTGCCGCCAAGTTCAATGGCTTTTACGATATTCATTCCGTTTTCCAGAGCCCGTTTTGAAGCCCGTTGTATGACGGGTCCGTCCGCAAGCGGATCTGTGTAAGGAACGCCGATTTCAAGAGCAGAAGCGCCTGCATTCTGTAATGATATTGCCAGTTCAACAGAAATGTCAGGAAGCGGATCGCCCGCTGTGATAAAAGGGATAAACAATTTTTCAGAATCTCGCAGATTAAACATGTGTCTCCACCCCGTTTTCCAAAACATTCATCAGCGTATGAACGTCTTTATCTCCTCTTCCCGACAAACTGACGAGAATGATTTTGTCTTTATCCATGTCCTTTGCCATTTCGAACGCTTTTGCCAGGGCGTGGGCAGATTCAATAGCCGGAAGAATACCTTCTGTTTCAGAAAGCAGACGTAACGCGGCAATCGCTTCATCGTCTGTCACGCTTTTGTACGTTACACGGCCGCTTTTGTGCAGATAGGCGTGCTCAGGGCCGATCCCCGGGTAATCAAGGCCTGCTGAAATGGAATACGGTTCGATAATCTGCCCGTATTCATCTTGTATTAAATAGGTCATTGATCCGTGAATCACCCCGAGCGTCCCTTTTGCGATCGTTGCCGCATGCAGCGGCGTATCAATCCCTTTTCCGGCCGCCTCGGCGCCGATCAGCTCAATATCTTCGTCTAAAAAGGCCTGAAATATGCCCATCGCATTGCTTCCGCCGCCGACACATGCAACAACCTTGTCCGGGAGCGTTCCTTCAACCCGGCGGAGCTGTTCTTTCGCTTCCTCGCCGATGATTTTCTGAAATTCGCGAACGATATACGGATATGGGTGCGGACCCACTACAGAACCGATAAGATAGAAATGATCTTCACAATGCTGGACCCAATACCTGATTGCCTCATTCGTCGCATCTTTCAGCGTGCCGTTGCCGCTTGTGACCGGCACCACTTCCGCGCCGAGCAGTTTCATCCGGAATACGTTCAGCGACTGGCGCGCAACGTCTTCTTCACCCATAAAAACCGTACATTTAAAACCGAATTTTGCGGCGGCTGTCGCGGCAGCCACACCGTGCTGTCCCGCACCGGTTTCGGCGATGATTTTCGTTTTGCCCATCTTTTTAGCAAGCAGAATCTGGCCTAACGCGTTGTTAATTTTATGAGAGCCGGTATGGTTTAAATCTTCTCTTTTCAGATAGATTTTCGCCCCTCCCAAATACTCTGACACCCTGTCTGCGAACGTTAATGCAGTCGGTCTTCCGGAGTAATCAAACAATAGTTTTTTATATTCGGCATGAAAAACAGGATCATTTTTTAATTCTGTGAAAGCCGTTTCGATTTCCTCAAGGGGCCGCATCAATGTTTCAGGGACAAATTTGCCGCCGAATTCGCCGTATCTTCCGATTTCATTTGGATATGGATACATAGTGGTTCATCCTTTCTTCTAAAAGCCGGATCAGTGTTTGATCCTTGTGTCCGTTTTTTTCAATTCCGCTGGCAAGATCTATACCGCACGGACGCGATCTCAGTAAGCCGGTAATCGTTTCAGGATTAACACCGCCCGCAATAAAACAGCGCTTGCTTGCATTTTGAGCCTGCTTTCGGTACAAGGGGACACGGGCCCATGAAAACGCGATTCCCGTTCCGCCTCTCATTCCTGTCACTGAAGAATCAATGACATAGCCGTCGACAGCAGGTGTAAATTGAGCCATCTGACGGAGCGTCCCTTCCCCGTGATGGAGCGCTTTCCATATTTCCGAGCGCACAAGCGGACGGAGGCGAAGGGCATCCTCAGGCGATTCATCACCGTGAAGCTGGATGACGTCAAGTGCCAGATCAGATGCGATTTGCGCGATGTTTTCTATCGTTTCATTTACAAATACTCCGACATGTTTCTTGTCTGTCCGGACCTGCTCTTTCCATTTCCGGACCTCATCCGGCGTTACTCTCCGTTTGCTTGCGGCAAAAATAAATCCCAGATAATCCGCTTCTGAAGCTGCCGCAAGTTCATAATCACGCTTCGATCGTATTCCGCAGTACTTTAACTCAGGCTTTTTCATATCGTCACTCTCCGAACAGTCCGCGGATCGCCTTTTGCTGCGAATCCTCTCTCATTAAGGATTCTCCGACCAATACAGCCTGCGCCCCGTGCTTGTTGACGAATTGCAGGTCAGCCAAAGAACCGATGCCGCTTTCGCTGACCAGCAGGCAGCCGTCCGGCACAAGCTGCGCTATTTTTTCCGTTTGCGAAACAGAAGTACGGAACGTTTTTAAGTCCCGGTTGTTTATGCCGAGAATGTCCGGCTGAAACACTTGTAAAATCCGTTCAAGCACAGTTTCATCATGGACTTCAACGAGAACGTCCATGCCCTTCTCGCGGGCTTCCAAATAAAGCTCATGAAGCTCTGAAGGTTCCAGCGCTTCCCCGATCAGCAAAATGGCATCGGCGCCGATCCTGAACGATTCCTCCACCTGAAGGGAATCAATAATAAAATCTTTTCTCAGCACGGGAAGAGACACGGTTTGTTTAACATCTGTCAGAAATTGATTTCTCCCCTGAAAAAAACGGGTATCCGTGAGAACCGAAAGGGCGTCGGCTTTAGCCGCTTCATAATCCGCCGCAATCGTTTCCGGAACAAAATGCTCTTTAATCAATCCTTTAGACGGCGAAGCTTTTTTCACTTCGGCAATCAGCCCGATAAAACGGTTCGGGTTCAGGAGCGCTTCTTTAAAGGATCTCCGTTCAATTTGACAGGTTTCCGGCAGCACGATGGATTTGATTTCTTCTTTTTTCTGCAGAATGATTTGATCAAGCATACATTTCTTCCTCTTTCTGTTTCAGACGTTCGAGCTGCCTTTTGGCATCTCCGTTTTGAATCGCTTCTAAGGCTGTTTTCGTTCCTTCTTTCAGATCGTTTGCAAGACCTGCCGTATAAATGGCCGCGCCCGCATTTAAGGCGGTAATATGCAGAGCGGATGACGGAGCTCTATTTGCAAAAATATTCTGAATGAGAAGCGCGCTTTCTTCCGATGAACTCACTTGAATATCCTTCAATGAACCTTCTGCAAAACCGAATTGTTCAGGTGAAACGGAATATTCCAGACGTTCACCGTTTTTCAGCTCAATGATATCGGTCGGTGCTGTGATGGACAGTTCATCTAATCCGTCACGCGCCGACACAAGCATGACGTGTCTGACATCAAATTGTTCCAAAGCGCTTGCCATCAGGCGCGCTTTATCAAATGAATAGACGCCGATCACCTGCCGCTTCACCTGCAGCGGGTTGCTGAGCGGGCCCAGCAGATTAAATACGGTTCGGAAGCCAAGCTCTTTTCTTGCGGCGGCGACGTGCTTCATTGACGAATGAAACAGCGGCGCAAACAAAAACCCCATTTGTTTCATTTCAATGCTGCGTTTGACGCTTTCTGGAGTGGCTTGAATGGAAACCCCCAGCTTTTCCAGCACATCCGCGCTGCCGCTTTTAGACGAAACGGAGCGATTTCCGTGCTTGGCAACTTTAGCTCCGGCGGCAGAAGCTGTAATCGCCGCTGCCGTGGATATGTTAAACGTAGAAATCCCGTCTCCGCCTGTTCCGCACGTATCAACGACATCCGCCAAGCCACCCGCCGTCTGTGCCCGCGCCCGCATCACTTTTACAAATCCGGCAAGCTCCTCCGCCGTTTCACCCCGGTGGGCTAATACCGATAAAATCCCCCCGATCTCAGACTGCGACATGGCCCCGTTCATCATCATCTCCATCAGCTGTTCGGCTTCTCCGGTTTTCAGCGTGCGGCCATTAACGCACGATTGCAGAAATTTGTTCATCCGTCTTCTCCTCCCTGCCAGAAAAGATGTCTTCTGCGATTTGAATCGTTTTTAAAAGCGCCCCCGCTTTGTTACAGCTCTCTTCATATTCGGCTTCCGGGACGGAATCAGCGACTATTCCCGCGCCCGCCTGCACCGACGCCGTACCGTTTTTGACACTCATGGTGCGGATGGTGATACACGAATCAATTGACCCGTCAAATCCGATATAAGCGATACATCCGCCGTAGGTTTCTCTGGAAGTCGGTTCTAATTCATTTAAAAGCTGCATCGCGCGGATTTTCGGAGCGCCCGAGAGTGTTCCTGCCGGGAATGCCGACATCAGCGCATCAACCGGATGGACGCCCTGTTTTAAACGGCCGGTTACAACAGAGATGATGTGCATCACATGTGAAAAAGAAACGACCTTTGTGAATTCCGGAACGGCTACGGAACCGTACTCCGCAACTCTGCCGATGTCATTGCGCGCAAGATCGACGAGCATATAATGTTCAGCTTTCTCTTTTTCGTCATTCATCAGCTCTTTTTTGAGGCGATCGTCCTCTTCTTTTCCGGCGCCCCTTCTTCTCGTTCCGGCAATCGGATGAATTTCCAGGTGCCTGTCATCCACGCGGATCAGACGTTCAGGCGAACTCCCGACAATGTCTCTGTCAGGCAGTTTGATATAGTACATATAAGGTGAAGGATTGACGATGCGGAGCACCCTGTACAGCTCAAATGAATGTCTGGATACCGGAATGTCAAACTTTTGCGAAAGCACCCCTTGAAAAATGTCTCCGGCTTTTATATATTCTTTCAGTTTATCGACGCCGGCCATAAACTCTTCTTTTGTATAATTGGATGTCACATCGGCAAAACTTGGCGTTTCAAATGATTCTTTAGAAAAAAACGGCTCTTTCATATCTTTCGGTTCTGTCAAAATACCGATAAGCTTACGAAGCTCCGCGCAATTTTCTTTAAAAACGGCCCGCTTTTCTTCCTCCGTCTCCCGGCCGTTAAGCGCCGCATATTGAATGAAATGCACTTGTTTCGTTTCGTGGTCGTACGCGATGATTTTCCGGCAGACAAACAGCATGCATTTTTCGAAATCTGTTTCTTTCGCGTGGCTCGGCACGGAAGGCTCAATCAAAGGAATCATGTCATAGCTCAGATAACCGACCGCCCCTCCCGAAAACGGGATATCAAGCTCGGGTGTTTTAATGCGGAAGCTTTCATTCATCCAATCAAGCACGGCTTTTAATTCTCCGGCTTCAAACAGCGTATGCCCGTTTGGATCAGCGGCAGTGAATGTGTGATGACTCTCTTTAATCGTGATAAAAGGATCGAGGCCGATAAAAGAGTATCTCGACCAGCTTGACGACTCATCCTTGCTTTCTAAAAGATACGTAATGTTTCTGTCCAGTTTTTCAACCATCTGAATGGGTGTGATCGTGTCGACCGTAAAAGTCTCTGCGATTGGAATGGTGCGGTGTGTCAGACTGTCCTTTAAAAATAAAGAAACATCCGATTGTAAATTCATGATTCTCCTCCTTACGGTAAGGAGAATGAGATGAAGAGTGAGAGGAGTCTTGCGTATAAGAAATAAACCCAAAAGAAAGGCTTCTTTTGGGCAGAATAAAAACGTGTTTATCTCAGCTCAGCTAAACTCATTCTCTGCTACCCTATTCTAAACTCAACTGTTCAATATCTTACTTACCAGCTCTATACACACTCTTGTGTATTTCTAAGCTTTGTTTATCGTATTACATGTCAGTATTTTTTGTCAATGATAAATCCGGCCTTAACACAACGGCTTTTTCTAAATAGACATGCTTGATTTCATCCTGAGGCGTATCCGTCTGAACCGTCATCAGGACACGGATACACTTTTGCAGAGCGCCGGTGACATCCATTTCCTGCATGCACGTCACCGGGACGTACTGCCACCCGGAAAGGCGGCGGACCGCTTTTGCCGGAAATACGGAATGGATATCAGGCGTGGCGGATAACAGGATCTGTACAACGTCTTCCGGCTTGCATCCATTTTGTTCAATGATTTTTTCAAGCAGCTGCTGTGTTTTTTCTAAAATTTCTTGTTCGGTGTCTTGTTCCACCGTTGTTGCTCCGCGAATGCCGCGTATCATCATGCTGTTTCCTCCATTCGCCATTTGTTCAGCAAATTTTCGAGCTCATCTTTTGAAAGCATGCAGTCCCGCGCTTCGCCTAATTCCTTTAACACGATGAACTGTGTCATGCCTCCGCGCGTTTTTTTATCATTCATCATCCGGGCGGAGAGAACCGGCGTTTCAATATCTTGTCTGATGCTTCCCGGGTAGCCGAGCCCAATCAGCCATTGTGTGAGTTCTTTCCTGTTCATCTTGCAACCCGCAACCTGTTCACTCACGTAAAGGGCAAACTGCATGCCGAGGGCGACCGCATCTCCATGAGTAATCCGGCCGTAGCCGTATTCCGCCTCAACGGCATGGCCGAGCGTATGGCCGAAATTCAGAAAAGCTCTTATCCCCTCTTCCTTTTCGTCCTCACGCACGACGGCCGATTTGATTGAAATTCCTTTATAAATCATTTCATTCAGCTCAGCGCTTGTCAGTCCTTGCAACGTGTCAAACGTGAGAAGTTTTTCTAAAAAAGCATCATCGGCGATAAACGCGTGTTTGATCACTTCAGCCATGCCCGATCTCAGCTCTTGTTCCGGCAGGGTTTTCAGAAGCTCCGTATCGTAAATCACAGCTTTCGGCTGATAAAACGCGCCGATTAAGTTCTTTCCGAGTTTATGGTTGACGGCCACCTTGCCGCCGACCGCGCTGTCATGGGCAAGCAGTGTCGTCGGCATTTGAATGAAATCAATTCCTCGCATAAAAGTCGCTGCGCAAAAGCCGGTCAAATCACCCGTCACGCCGCCTCCGAAGGCGATCATACATGAGGAGCGGTCCATATGGAAAGCGATCGCTTCCGTTTGAATCCGTTCATACTCTTTTAGAGACTTCGCTTCTTCTCCGCTTGGAACGATTACTTTTTTCACGGGCCATGTTTCGTTTAAAAGCCGGAACATCTCATCGCCGTAAAGCCGGTCAACTTCAGCATCGATGACGAGAAGGATCTTTGTCAGCGGCCTGTTCAGTGAAGACAAAAGAGCAGCGGCCTGTTTCCTTATGCCTTCACCGATATACACGGGATATGCGGAGGAAGCTGTCCGAACCTCAAGCTCTTTCATCAGAATTCCCTCGATAGTTTTTTCATGTTTTCAACATTTTCTTTAATGCGGTCGATCTGGTCAAGCCCGAATTGTTCTACGACGGCATTTGCGATTTCCCAGGCCACTGCAGCTTCAGCCACTACGCTTGCTGCCGGAACCGCGCAGCTGTCTGAACGTTCAATGCTCGCTGTAAACGGTTCTTTCGTTTCAATGTCGACGCTTTTCAGCGGCTTATACAAAGTAGGGATCGGTTTCATGACGCCGCGGACGACAATCGGCATTCCCGTCGTCATACCGCCTTCTAATCCTCCGAGCCTGTTTGTGGCGCGTGTATAGCCTTTCTCTTCATCCCATACGATTTCATCATGAACTTCACTGCCGTTTTTGCCGGCCGCTTCAAAACCGATGCCGAACTCTACGCCTTTAAACGCGTTAATCGACAGAACGGCTGCAGCGAGCTTGCTGTCAAGCTTACGGTCATAATGGACATAGCTTCCGACACCGACCGGCATACCTTCGACGATCACTTCAACAATTCCGCCGATCGAGTCGCCGTTTGCCTTCGCTTCATCAATGGCTGCCATCATTTGACGGCCTGCTTCTTCATCGTAGCATCTGACCGGTGATTCTTCCGTTACCCGTTTGAGATCCTCAATGGATGTGTAATCGGTTTTCTCTGCTTTTACGCTGCCGATTTGCAGGACGTGTCCGGCGACTTTAATGCCAAGCTCCGCTAAAATCTTTTTAGCGACGGCTCCGGCAGCCACTCGAACCGTTGTCTCACGCGCGGAAGATCGTTCTAACACATTTCTCATATCGCGGTGATTATACTTAATAGCTCCGTTCAAATCTGCGTGTCCCGGTCTCGGTCTTGAAATCTGGCGTTTCATTTCACTTTCTTCTTCTTCTGTAATCGGTGCGGCGCCCATGATTTTTGTCCAGTGAGTCCAATCTTTATTCTCTACAACGAGCGCGATGGGTGAACCGAGTGTCCGGGCATGCCGCACGCCGCTTGTGATCTTCGCTCTGTCCGTTTCAATCTGCATGCGGCGTCCGCGGCCGTGCCCTTTTTGACGTCTGGCAAGCTCAAAATTAATGTCTTCTTCAGTTATATAAAGCCCCGCAGGCACACCTTCTATAATTGTCGTCAGCTGCGGGCCGTGTGATTCTCCGGCTGTTAAGTATCTCATTTCTTTCTTCTCCCTTCATCGCATTAACGCTTTTAAGTAAAACTATACCACAAGTTTTCATTAAATGTCTTCTATCTTTTTTGATAAAAAAATGTATCAGTGCTCTCAAGGCCGAATTTTTCCGGGCTGAAAATCTGCTCTGTGCTTCCGACAAACAGAATTCCGTTCTTTTTCAGGCTGCCCGCCATTTTTACATACAGCTCTTCTTTTGCTTTTTCAGTAAAATAAATAAAGACGTTGCGGCAGACGATCAGATCAAAATCCTGTTCATAGCTGTCGGCGAGCAGGTTGTGCCGCTTAAACCGGATGTTTTTTTGAATCTCTTGTTTTACTTGATAACTGTTGTCAGCCTGCTTGGTGAAATAACGGCTTTTCACGGAAGCCGGCACCTCTTGCAGCGAGCGTTCCTGATAGATGCCCCGCTTGGCTTTGCCAAGCGCCTTTTCATCAATATCTGTCGCCAATATATCAAATCCGGCCAAACCCGCCTGCTGACTGAGAATCATAGCCAAAGTATAGGGTTCCTCCCCCGTTGAACAGGCCGCACTCCATATTTTTAACGGTTTGTTATGCTTTATTAACGGAAGAATTGAGGTTTCAAGAACTTCCCACCGTTTATAATTTCGGTAAAATTCAGAAACATTGATCGTCATTCTGTCCAATGTTTCATTTAATAAAAGCTTGTCTTTCTCCAAAGCGGCGGCAAATTCCTGAAAATCTTTGAATCCCTTTTTTTCATAAAGGGACGTCAGCCGCCTTTTCATTTGTGCTTCTTTGTATAAAGATAAATCAACACCGGTTATTTGTTTCCACTTGGTGATAAAAATGTCGTAAGGCTCCATTGCTTCTCTCCCAATCTCGCTGTCTTTTGTCCTAGTATAGCCTGTTTTCTTTCTAATTTGTACGATTTCAATAAAAAAATCAGCCCGCAGGCTGATTTGTGAGAAATGAAAAGACAGGGCAGCGCAGCCTCTGTCTTTCTTAAAATATGTAAACCTTTTCATAACAAGAGAAAAAGAAAGGCTGACGGCTTAGTACACCCAGTCGGCCATTAATTTTTGATACGGTACAAGCTCTTCCTGTTTGAAGAAAATGTCAATTTCCCGTTCAGCGCTTTCTAAGGAGTCTGAACCGTGAATGATATTTTTGCCGACAAACATGCCGTAGTCACCGCGGATCGTGCCCGGCAGTGCATCTTTCGGGTTCGTTTTTCCGATCAGCTGTCTTGTGATCTCTACTACATTTTCCCCTTCCCATACCATTGCAAATACGGGTCCTGATGTAATGAATTCCACAAGCTCGCCGAAAAACGGCTTCCCTTTATGTTCAGCATAATGGTTTTCAGCCATCTGTTCTGAAACTTGCATTAGCTTGGCTCCTGCCAATTGTAAGCCCTTACGCTCAAATCTGGATAAAATCTCTCCGATCAGCTGGCGCTGTACGCCGTCCGGTTTTACCATGATAAAAGTTTTTTCCATAAGATTCTCCACCCCATC
This sequence comes from Bacillus sp. ZY-1-1, assembly GCF_003047165.1. Classification (NCBI taxonomy): domain Bacteria; kingdom Bacillati; phylum Bacillota; class Bacilli; order Caryophanales; family Bacillaceae; genus Bacillus; species Bacillus sp. ZY-1-1. The sequence continues at coordinate 1,704,286 of NZ_CP027061.1, read as the reverse complement.
ATTATGTATAGGCTTTCAAGTTGCACACCGAAATCGTAACATCTTTCTGACAATTAATCAATCCAGGGCGGAGAATGTTCACATCTTGTTCGTAAAAGGAATTTAAAATTTCCGTTTGCCGATATATTTGGCGATGGCGGCCAATGATGAGCGCGCCCGTCCTCTCGGCAGTGTATTCAGTTTTTCAAACGCTTTTTTTAAGTACCTGTCACTGACGGCCATTGATTTTTCAATTGCGTCTGTGCGTTTAATATTTTCAATAATGGGGGCGAGCTGCTCCTGTGTTGTTTCACTGTTAATTAATTTCAGCTGATTTTTCAATTCAGGCTGACGGAGCGCGTACAAAACGGGCAGAGTGACATTTCCTTGCAGCAGATCCCCTCCGACCGGCTTTCCCAGTTCCTCTTCCGTTGAAGTGAAATCAAGAATGTCGTCAATAATCTGGTAGGACATGCCCACGTAATAGCCGAACCAATATAATGCTTTGTGAATCTTCTCATCAGCTCCCGAAGCGATGGCGCCGAGCTGGCAGCTGACGGCAATGAGAAGAGCCGTTTTCCGTTTGATGCGGCGCAAATAGGTTCTGAGGTTTTGTTCCATATTGTATTTATCTCTGATCTGTTCAATTTCTCCGAGGCATACTTCTACGATGGTTTTGGACAGGATCCGGTGGGCTTTCGGCTCATCCAATCTCGTCATCATCTCCAGTGAGCCCGCAAGCATATAATCACCGGTATACATGGCGATACGGTTGTCCCACTTGGCTTTGATGGTCGGTTTTCCCCTCCGCAGCTCGGCGTCATCAATGACGTCGTCATGCACGAGGGACGCCATATGAATCATTTCCAGCGTCACCGCAACATATTTTATTTTATTAATGTCATAGTCGCCGAACATGCCGGAAAGCAATACGAAAACAGGGCGGATCCGCTTGCCTCCCGCCTGGAGCAGATGGAGCCCGGCTTCACTCAGCAAGGGATAGTCTGACCGCACCGTTTGCTCAAGTTCCCTTTCGATCACATCAATATCGTCATTTAAAAAAGAATAGGCCATTTTAAATTTCATATCATTCACCCAAACATCTGTATATTCATCATTTCCAACCGATATGCGTAGCGGCCACTCCGCCGGTAAACGAATGGTATTTGACATTCGTCAGGCCCGCTTCTTCAAACAGACGCGCAAGTTCTTTCATACCGGGAAATTCTCTTGCCGATTCTTGAAGCCAAGAATATTCTTTATAGCTCTTCGCAAACATTTTTCCGAAGAAAGGCATGATGTATTTAAAATATAGAAAATATGCCTGTCTGAATCCGAACATTTCCGGCTGGGATGTTTCCAGACATACGACCTGCCCGCCCGGTTTGACGACCCGCCGCATTTCTTTCAGCACGGTCAGATAGTCGGGAACGTTCCGCAGCCCGAAGCCGATGGTGACAAAATCAAAAGAATCATCAGCGAAAGGAAGCTCCATCGCATTTCCGTGCAAAAGTTCAATTTGGCTGTAACCGCCCTCTTTCACTTTTTTCTCGCCGATGCTCAGCATATTTTTGCTGAAATCCAGTCCTTTGATTTCGCCGCTTTTTCCGGCCGCTTCTGCGAGGGCAATCGTCCAGTCAGCCGTTCCGCAGCAGACATCAAGCGCTTTTGCGCCTTCTTTTACATTCATGATCTGCATCGTTTTATCGCGCCATTTTTTATGCTGCTGAAAACTGATAACAGAGTTCATTTGGTCATAATTTTTATAGATTTTTTCAAACACGCCGTGTACGCGCTGTTCTTTTGACTCCTGCATGTTGATTACCCTTCTTCCACTTTCTGATGATATGTTTTGTCCTGGCTGATCGCTTTAAGCCGGTTCAGCATGAGGTTTTGGATTGGTGAATTGAGCGGCAGCAGCGTTTCAATGCTTTGCTTTGCCTTTCGGAAGCTATCTTCCATTATGTCAGCCTTTGATTTCCCTGACTGTACAATATTGCCGATGACATCGAGAAATATAGCATTGCCGTTCATCAGTCGCTTATATACAAAAAAATCACTCGCCAGCTCTTTCCAGCGCGGAAGATTAAAGTGGTCTGACACTCTGTGAAACAAGGCCGCTTCCACAATCGCCATGCTTTCGATCAATTGATTCAAGTCATTGACAGACCGATCGTACAGACGGATTTTATGCTCATTGATTTCTTTAATTGCCGTAGCGAGCGTCCGAATCATATAGATATCCTTCATTTCAGATAAAAGCGAATAATACAGTCCGCTGAAATAGTCGCCGGCAAGCACGGTGAGCTGCCGGTTTTTATTTTCGTCTCGCTTTAACGCTCTGGCTGTTGTCACTTCATCGTGGGTATCAAGGGCGCTTTGGACAAGCATCGCAGTTACTATGTAATTTTCTCTGTCGTTGTTCTTAATGTCCGCCTCTTCAAACAAAGCGTGAAAAAGAAGAAGCTTATCCTCATCGATTTTAGGCGCGGAAATATGTTTCGCTAAATAAGGATGAGACAGCTTTTGTTTTAATTTCGTATTTAGATTCGCTAAAGTTCCGTAGATGTCTTGCAAAAATATCACCCTTGTCCCCAAATTCACATTTATTCTAATATGTATGAGATTTACTCGTCATTATTATACGCAGGTATCATTATAGCATAAAAAAAAGAAATTGGCTGTATTCTCCCGCCGTTTGCGGGCATTTGGCAAAAGCGGGAAACAGCCGGCTTATTTTTTTTCGCTGTTCATTTCTCCGTAAGCGGTCTGGATGAGGGCGTTGCCTCTCACTTTGATGGCAGAGGTATGCTCAGTAAACTGAGCGATAATCACTTCGCCTTTGTCCAGTTTTTCGGAATGGTGAAATTTCGTATCCGTTCCTCTCGTTAAACCGATGACGTTCACGCCGTCCTCAACCGCTTTAATGACGACAAAATCACTTGAATGCTTTGAATTCATATCTGCACCCTCTATCATTATTAATCCGCACGTTTAATATGTTCTAACACTTCGGAACGCGCCGCTGCGTCATCTTTAAAAATACCTCTTACAGCGGAAGTCACTGTTTTTGCGCCAGGCTTTCTTACGCCCCTCATCGTCATGCACATATGCTCAGCTTCGACGACAACCATGACGCCGTGGGGATCTAAGGTCTCTACGATGCTTTCTGCAATCGTTGAAGTAATGCGCTCCTGCAGCTGCGGGCGTTTTGAGACGGCTTCCACCGCCCGCGCCAATTTACTCAGGCCCGTCACTTTGCCGCCGCGCGGAATGTAGGCAATATGCGCTTTTCCGTAAAAAGGAACAAGGTGATGTTCACACATGGAATGAAACGCGATATCTTTTACAAGAACAAGCTCCTCATGGTCTTCTCCGAAAACGGTTTTAAAGTGTTCTTTCGGGTCTTCATTTAATCCCGAGAATACTTCCGCGTACATTTTTGCCACGCGTTTCGGCGTATCTAAAAGCCCTTCCCGGTCCGGATCTTCTCCAATCGCCTCTAAAATCTGGCGAACCGCCTGTTCAATCTGTTCTTTATTAACTTCTTTCATTGTCTGTGTCCTCCACCATTGAATACATTTAATTTCGATTCTAGCACATTTGCCGCGCCAAAAGCAAAACGAAAGTCCTGCCCGGTGACCGGGGCTGCTTAAATATGAAAAGCCCCTTTATCAAGGGGCTTTTCTGTGAAGAAACAAAGTGTATGTATCAGATGCATACACGATCTATATTCACAATTATTTTCCTGCAACAGCGTCTTTAAGAGCTTTACCTGGTTTGAAAGCAGGTACCTTGCTTGCAGGGATTTCGATTTCTTCACCCGTTTGCGGGTTACGTCCTTTACGTGCAGAACGCTCGCGCACCTCAAAGTTACCGAAACCGATCAGTTGGATTTTATCACCGTTTTTAAGTGCATCTAAAATCGTATCAAAAACAGAATCAACTGCTTTTGTAGCGTCTTTTTTAGACAATTCGCTTGCTTCAGCAACCGCATTGATTAGTTCTGTCTTGTTCATGCCTTTCACCTCCTCCCAAAAGGGTATCAAATCAGCAGTTTATTATCATTTCTTCACAGTTCAGCCTGATTCTAAACCTGTCTGATAAAAAATCAAAGCAGGGAAGAACAGACAAGTAAACGGCTTTTCATAAGAAAACAGACACTTTGAGGAATGTTTGTCCAACAAAGTGAAGATTTTCTGTATGTAGAGTAACACATATAAAAAGCCATATCAAGCATTTTAAAGCCTCAATCCCTTGCTCGTCAAGGTTTTCACGTGTTTTACCGAACAAATATTCCTTTTTTTGCTTTTTTCCTCCTAATCCTTGATTGATTTCCAGTATCTAAAAAGAATAAAAAAAGACCCCCCGTTTCAGGAAGAGGTCCTTCAGCTTACAAAATAATGGCGATCAGGCCGCCTGAGCCTTCGTTAATAATTCTCTCCAGCGTTTCTTTCAGTTTGTATCTCGCATTTTCCGGCATGAGTGACAGTTTTGCGGAGATTCCTTCTCTTACGATAGAGCTCAATGATCTGCCGAAAATATCGGAATTCCAGATAGAAAGCGGATCATCTTCAAAGTCCTGCATTAAGTAGCGGACAAGCTCTTCACTTTGTTTTTCTGTCCCGATGATCGGTGCGAATTCACTTTCCACATCCACTTTGATCATATGAATGGACGGAGCGACCGCTTTCAGCCTTACTCCGAACCTTGATCCCTGCCTGATGATTTCCGGTTCATCAAGGCTCATATCGGTTAAGGCCGGGGCGGCAATGCCGTAGCCGGTCTGTTTCACCATTTTCAGCGCATCTGATACCTGATCATATTCTTTTTTCGCGTGGGCGAAGTCCTGCATTAATTCAAGCAGGTGGTCTTTCCCGCGGATTTCAACGCCGACCACTTCTTTTAAAATCTGGTCATATAAATGATCCGGCGCATACAAATCAATTTCTGCGACACCCTGGCCAAGTTCGATTCCGGCCAATCCGGCGCTTTCAATAAACTCAAATTCACTGAAGTGGCCGACAACCCGGTCGACATCGCGCAGGCGTTTAATATCTTTTACGGTTTCTTTCACTGATTCCTGGTAGCTCTCTCTGAGCCAATGATTTTCTTTCAGCACCATGACCCAGCTCGGAAGGTTGACATTGACTTCCAGCACAGGGAACTCGTAAAGCGCTTCTCTGAGGACGCTTAACACATCTGTTTCCCGCATGCTTTCAACACTCATGGCGAGGACGGGAATATCATATTTCGCGCTTAATTCAGCTCTGAGCGCTTCTGTTTCCGGGTGGTACGGTTTTACCGAGTTGATGACCATAATAAACGGTTTGCCGACTTCCTTCAGCTCGTCGATGACTCTTTCTTCCGCTTCCACGTAATCGCCCCGCGCAATATCGCCGATTGAGCCGTCTGTCGTAATGACGACCCCGATTGTGGAGTGTTCCTGGATGACTTTTCTCGTACCGATTTCCGCAGCCTCATGAAAGGGAATCGGTTCTTCATACCAAGGTGTATTGATCATTCTCGGACCGTTTTCATCCTCATATCCCTTCGCCCCGGGAACCGTATATCCCACACAATCCACAAGACGGATGTTGACATCAAGTCCTTCCGCGACATGAACGGACATGGCTTGATTCGGGACAAATTTTGGTTCTGTGGTCATTATCGTTTTTCCTGCTGCGCTTTGCGGAAGCTCATCCTGCGCCCGCGCTCGGTCGGCCTCATTGCTGATATTCGGGAGCACCACAAGCTCCATAAATTTTTTAATGAATGTAGATTTCCCTGTACGGACAGCGCCAACGACTCCTAAGTATATATCGCCTCCTGTTCGTTCAGCGATATCCTTGAAAATATCGACCTTTTCCAAGTGATCCCCTCCCGGACTTCCTATCCTTATCATTTTTCATTCACCATTCTCCAATCAAATACAGGACACTATATGTGTATGACGTTGTCCTATTTCAATATGACATCTTTAGAAAATTTTCAGGCAGTCTTTTCTATCAAAATCAAAAAAACCTTTCTCCCTATTTGTATGCGCGGGAAAAAGGTTCATTCCTGTTTCGTTTGACTTTCTAAAAAAACGGGTTCCTGTTTTTCATTTACGGTGTATGTGACTGAAAAGGCCGGGACGAAAGGAGTCTCTTTCCATAAAATATCCTGAATTTCCGCGCCCGGTTTGATTTTCTTTTTGTTTTCCTTCAGGCAGCGGGCGAGATCGACGCGATAGTCGGCATAGATTTCTCCGTCAGCGCCGATTAAAAGCGGCAGAGACGTGCCTGAAACCGGACTTTTGACTGAAGGAGAGTCTTTCATGCCGAGCTTTTTTTTATTTAAAGTGAACAGCCCTTTTGAAACAGCGTCCTCATAGGGAGGATATGTATGCTTTTCCTGATACATTTTGACACGCAGCTTCATGTCGCGGATTGCTTCCGCCATTTGGAGATCGACCAGCTTGACGGTCGGCTTATTTTCCACATCGACAAGCACGTATTGGTACATTCCTCCGCTTTCATAAGCTGAGGCCGGCGGCTCCTCGATGTATCTGGGCGCGAGCCGCTTAAAATCTATCGGATATTTTTGATAGAGCGGTGTTTTCATATCTTTTGTCTGAATCGGCAGAAGTCCGCCGTTCGCCTTTTTAAATTCATCCACTGCCGCTTGCACCTGCTGAAGCTGATGTTTGTAAGATACTTTATTTTCAGTTTTTTTTGCTTCAGGGTACAGACAGCCCGACAGCAGAAGCACCGCCATTGCCGTTATGACGGCCATTTTTAACTTATGCATTCCGCGCCCCCTTTTGGCTTTATTCATTGACAGGCCCGCTGAAAACGACCATTAACACGATCAATCCCGAGATGACCATGCAGGCATAAGCGAGTGAAGAAACCGCTGCTTTTATCAGTTTGTTTTTCACTTTGTACCTGCTGACATAAATAGAGGCGACCGCAACAAACATTAATCCCATAGCACCAAGCGCAAACCACATTTTCATCAATGCCACACTCAAGTTCGTGCCCCCCGTCCCATCATTGTAAGCGTTATATTTCATTTTAATATACAAATGTTGAAAAGATCAACAGGTTTTCCATCTATTGAAAAAACAAAAAAACTGAAGCAAAGAGGGGGACTTTGCTTCAGTCAAGTTGACTATATTCACCTGTACGTCTGAGATACACTCTCTTGGACTTCGATGCTATAGTATGCGTAGATGCGTACGTCTGCATCCTCTTCTGCCTAAATCAGCAAATGTTTTAAGCGATTTCAGCCGGAGAGTTCTGCGTTTTGTACTTTCGTCACTTCAGAATATGCTGACGGCATGTTATTGTCACTTCACCCGGTTTTCGAATGTGTTGACCAAGTCTTCCATCTCATGGGTTTTCACTCTGGCCATTAAGGATTCTACGGCAGTTTCTACCTTCTGCCCATTAAATAATACTTGGTGAAGCGCTTCTGTGATCGGCATTTTCACCTGATATTTTTGAGACAGCTGATACGCAGCTTTCGTCGTCCGCACGCCTTCAACAACCATCCCCATCTTATCCAGGACAGCTTCCAGCTTATATCCTTTGCCGAGCAGGTTGCCGGCGCGCCAGTTTCGGGAATGAACGCTTGTACACGTCACGATTAAATCGCCTACGCCGGTCAGGCCGGAAAAGGTGAGCGGATTTCCGCCCATCTTTGTGCCGAGTCTGGCGATTTCAGCAAGACCTCGGGTGATTAAGGCCGCTTTTGCATTATCTCCGTATCCCAATCCGTCTGTAATCCCCGCTGCAAGAGCGATGATATTTTTTAACGCTCCCCCTATTTCAACACCGATCATATCGGGATTTGTATAGACGCGGAAATGCTGGTTCATGAATAAATCCTGAACCGCTTCTGCAGCCTTGATATTTTTTGAAGATGATGTAACAGTCGTCGGGTGTCTTAATCCGACTTCCTCAGCGTGGCTCGGCCCTGAAAGCACGACGATGTCTTTTCTGTACTCCTCAGGCAGCTCCTCCTCCATTAATTCTGAAATGCGGAGAAGCGAATCCGGCTCAATTCCCTTGCTGACATGAACAAAAATCGATTGTTTCGGGATGTACGGCAGAGCCTTTTTCAGCACTTCCCGAATGGCTTTTGTCGGTACTGCCACAATGATGAAGTCAGCTCCTTTTAAAGCCTCGCTTAAATCGGCTGTCCCGATGATAGAACTTGATAGCTCCACACCCGGCAGGTAATCTTTGTTTTCATGCAGTTCGTTGATTTGATCGATCAATTCGGCACGGTGTCCCCACATCATGACTTGATGTCCGTTATCAGCCAGCACTAAAGAAAGTGCAGTGCCCCAGCTTCCCGCTCCAAGCATTGCCACTTTTTTCATCTCTGTATCACACCTTTTTATTTTCTTGCTCTTGCAAATATTTTAATTGGCGTACCTTCAAATCCGAAAGCGTCCCGGATTCGGTTTTCTAAAAAGCGTTCATAAGAAAAATGCATCAGTTCCGGATCGTTGACAAAAACAACGAAGCTCGGCGGCTTAACAGCGACTTGAGTCGCATAATAAATTTTCAGACGGGAGCCGTTGTGCGTCGGAGTCGGATTCATGGCGACCGCATCCATGATGACATCATTTAAGACATTTGTCTGCACGCGGAGAGAGTGATTTTCACTCGCTTTAATAATCGCAGGCATGAGTGTATGAATCCGCTTTGTCGTCAGTGCCGACATAAACAGCACCGGCGCATAATCGAGAAATTGGAAATGCTCCCGAATATTCTGTTCAAATTCTTTCATCGTGCGCTCGTCCTTATCAACGGCATCCCATTTGTTTACGATAATGACGACGGCTTTCCCGGCTTCATGGGCATATCCGGCGATCCGCTTGTCCTGCTCAAGGATGCCTTCTTCTGCATTCAGCACAACGCCGACGACGTCTGAGCGGTCAATGGCTTTTAACGCCCGCAGCACACTGTATTTTTCTGTTGTTTCATATACTTTACCCTTTTTTCTCATTCCCGCCGTGTCAACGATTACAAATTCCTGCTGATTGTAAGTGAACGCCGTATCCACAGCATCTCTAGTCGTTCCGGCTACGTTGCTCACGATAACCCGCTCTTCGCCGAGCATCGCATTGACAAGGGATGATTTTCCGACATTCGGGCGGCCGATCAGGCAGAATTGAACGACATCATCACTGTACTTCGTCTCCGGAATGTTTTTAAAATGCTCGGCACAAGCATCGAGCAAATCTCCCAATCCTAAACCGTGTGTCCCCGAAATCGGATACGGTTCTCCAAAGCCGAGCGCATAAAAGTCATAGATGTTCGCTCTCATTTCGGTATTATCTAATTTATTAACGGCTAATACGACCGGTTTTTTCGTCCGGTACAGTATTTTTGCCACTTCTTCATCCGCAGACGTCACACCTTCGCGGCCGTTCACCATAAAGATGATCACATCAGCCTCGTCCATGGCGATTTCAGCCTGCTGGCGGATCTGTGTCAGAAACGGCTCGTCTCCGATATCAATTCCGCCCGTATCAATCAGGTTAAAATCATAATTCAGCCATTCCGCCGAACTGTATATCCGGTCCCGCGTCACTCCGGGGGTATCTTCTACTATTGAAATTCTTTCACCCGCAATCCGGTTAAAGATTGTGGATTTTCCCACATTCGGTCTTCCGACAATGGCTACGACAGGTTTACCCATAGTACCCTTCCTTTCAATCCAGCCGCTTACATTTTCACAAAAAATTGTTCAACCGGTTATTAAAAATCATCTTCGCTATGAAAAGAACCCTTCAAACAGAAGGGCTTAACTCATTTATTATATCAGTTTTCACTGAGATCACAATGTATTCTTCAAAATGTTTCGCATTCATGTAACAGTCTCCGTCTGTTTTCAAGACATTTTTGTCGCTCCTTTGCCCTGCTTTTTGCTTTTTTGGCTGATGCGCGCCGCAAGCTGTTCATATGTAGTCAGCCCGACGAGAAGAATCACTCCCGCCGAACAGCCTGATAGCCATTTATAATCACCGACGGCTGCTGCCCCCGCAATGTTGCGGATGACCGCAGCATACAATAACTCCCCCTGGCACATGCCGAGAACAAAAAGACAAAGCCTCTCAGGGAACCGCCCCTCAACAGAAAGCGTAATAACGGTAAGCAGTATAACCGCTGCCCATTCAGGTTTTATGATAAACCAAACAGGGTCATATAATGCAAAAAGAAAAATAAAGCCGTACGCCGCAGCCGCCGTCAGATGAATCACAATATGACGGAGCCGTTTATGCATGCCGAGGCTTCCCGCATAAACAAATGCCGCAGCAAAAAACATGACATATGCCGCGTTCAGCGTAAAATAAGCCGTTATCTGATGTATGCTTGCCATCATATTAGTCAAAATAAAGACTGATACGTAAAAACGGCTTTTTGTTTTGGCAAAAATAAAAGTCGCAAGTATCCATAAAAACCACATTGACCAGTAATAATAAAACGGTTCCATAATCGCTCCTCCTCTGACCAGTATGGAGCGGGAACGCATTTTTTAAACCAATTATGCCTGAAAGGAGCGGATAAAAATGGGAAAAGACAGACAGGAGAAAAAACTGAAAGCCTCCCGCCGGGTGGAATCTGATCGCGATGATTCAATTCACCATAAAGGAGCGACGAGCCTTGAACAAAACGGTGAATTCCGAAAAAGAAAATCGTAAAAAACAGAGAAAGGCATGCGGGTTCGCATGCCTTTTAACGTCTGCTGAAACGGGATGTGTCAATCCCCCGTTCCGAAAGCCAGTGATGTGTGTCACCTTTTATGACCAAAGGCGCCTTTTGCAATTGGGCAACCGATTGGCATCCGAGGGCGGTCATAATCATTTTCAGCTCTTGTAAAAGCGCCGTCATCTCGTCAAACAGCCCCTCTTCTCCTTTGGAGGTGAGAGCTTTCAGGAAGGTGCCGGCCATTCCCGCGCCAGAAGCGCCGAGGGCAATTGATTTGGCAACATCCAGGGCACTTTGCAGCCCGCCGGATGCGATAATTGATTGATCAGCGGAGAGCGAGTGGATTTCCGCTAAGCTTGCGGCAGTGGAAATTCCCCACGTATTAAAAAATTGAAGCGCCTTCTCTCTGCGCATATTTTCAATCTTAGAGAAATTTGTACCGCCGTATCCGCCGGCATCAACTGCTGCCGCACCGGCATCAAATAACTGCCGTGCCGATTCCCTGCTCATTCCGAAGCCGACTTCTTTGACAAAAACGGGAACTCCCGCTTCCGCCGCAATCCGCTCAATACGGCCGAGAGCGCCGGTAAAGCTTCTGTCTCCCTCTGGCATGACGATCTCCTGAATCACATTTAAATGAATCTGGAGGGCATCCGCTTGAATCATATCAATTGCCCTTTTTGCCTGCTCGGCATCCGCCTCGCTGCCTAAATTGGCAAATATCAGCCCGTCCGGATTCTCTTTTCTGACGATCTCGTAAGAATACCGTTCGGAGGGATCTTTTAAAGCCGACATTTGCGAACCGACAGCCAGCGGCATGCCGGCTTTGCGCGCGGCTCTTGCCAGCGATCTGTTAATTTCGTATGTAAGCTGTCCGCCGCCGCCTGTCATCGCATTGATAAAAATCGGCGAACTGCTTGTGAGTCCGCCGATTTTCGTTGATATATCCACTTTTTCCAATGCTAGGTTCGGTAGGCTGACATGAACAAACGTAATATCATCAAGCCCCGTTTCCCGGTTTTGGCCGGTAGACAGCGCATGATTTATATGTTCTCTTTTTCGTTCTGCTCGTGTCACGTTTTATCACCAATTTATTTTAATTTATTAAGCTTGTCTCCGATTAAATCGCCAAGCTGGAAGCCGGTGCTCGGCTCTTCTTTCGCCTGGTATTGACGGAAGTCCTCCTGATCGGCTTTCGGCGCTTCTTCAAGTTCACGCATGCTTAAGGAAATGCGCTCTTCGCTTTCGTTCACGTCCAGCACTTTCACTTTAACAGTCTGTCCTTCTTCAAGCACTTCATGCGGGGTTCCGATATGTTTATTGGAAATTTGCGAAATGTGCACAAGTCCTTCCACGCCCGGAAGAATTTCAACGAAGGCGCCGAAGCTTACAAGGCGCTGCACTTTTCCTTCAAGCACATCTCCCTGTTTTACCTTTTCGCCGATCTGGCTCCAAGGTCCCGGCAGCGTTTCTTTAATAGATAAAGAAATACGCTCGTTATCGCGGTCTACGGACAGCACTTTCACTTTTACGTCCTGACCTTCTTCCACCACGTCAGACGGTTTTTCGACGTGTGAATGAGACAGCTGCGAAATATGAACAAGCCCGTCAATTCCGCCGATGTCGACAAATGCGCCGAAATCAGTCAGACGCTGCACTTTTCCTTCAAGCACGCTTCCAACCTCAAGCGTTTGGAGAAAATCATGCTTTTTGGCTGTCTGCTCTTTTTCCACTACAGCCCGGTGTGACAGAATCACCCGGTTTTTATCACGGTCGAGTTCAACGACGATAAGAGAGAGGGTTTTCCCTTTATAGTCAGTGAAATCCTCGACGAAATGAGCTTCGACAAGTGATGCGGGAATGAAGCCGCGAACGCCGATATCAACGACGAGACCGCCTTTCACCACATCTTTCACTTCAGCTTCAAACACTTCTTTTGTGTCGAATTTTTTTTCAAGGTCTTCCCAAGCGCGGTCAGCATCAACGGCACGTTTAGATAAAATCAAAGCATCGTCTTCCACTTTTGTTACTTTCAGGTCAAGCTCGTCGTCAACTTTTACGACATCCGATGCTTTCTCTACATGAAGACTTGATAATTCACTGATTGGAATGATTCCGGACTGTTTGACATTGACAATTTCGACATCTACATGCTTGTCCTCTACCTTTGTCACAATCCCTTTTACTACATCTCCAACCTCTGGCACTTGAACATCAATTTGATTCATTTCCTCTGTCATTTGAATAACCTCCTTGGTCCAAACCTACACAGCTTAATTAATACGGTTTGAAAGCTGAACATGTGAATGTCCGCTTTTCAGCCGAATATGTATTAAAGAATCATCCAAAAAAGATTTTGAATGATCAATAAAAAGTTTTATTAGTATTAACTTCTAATAAAAGGACTGGTTTGTCAAGCAATAACATCTTGTCTTTTGAAAAAAATTAAAAAGCGCTCCGCCCGAAGTTAACGTGATTTCTGTTCGACGATCTCCAGAATTTTTCCTGCAACTTCGGCAATGCTGAGTGACGTCGTATCGATTTCAATCGCGTCTTCCGCTTTGCGCAGCGGGGAAACTTCCCTCTCTGAATCGAGTTTGTCGCGTCTGGCAATTTCTTCAATGAGCGTCTCGTAATTCACGTCATAGCCTTTTTTCTTATTCTCTTCATATCGGCGCTTCGCTCTTTCCTCTACGGACGCGAGCAGAAAAATTTTCACTTCGGCATCAGGCAGCACGTGAGTACCGATATCACGGCCGTCCATGACGACACCGCCTTTTTGTCCGAGCTGCTGCTGTCTTTTGACCATTTCTTCTCTGACGCCTTTATGCTTGGCGGCGATGGATACTTGGTTGCTGACTTCGTCTTTTCGGATTTCTTCTGTCACATCTTCTCCGTTTACGAGAACGATTTGTCCTTCCGGAGCGGATACAAGCTCAATTTCCGTACGCTTCAAAAGTTCTGTAAGCGCGGCTTCATCGGTTAAATCGGCATTCTGCTTGAGCGCCGTATATGTAATGGCACGATACATCGCCCCTGTATCAATGTACACATATGATTTTTTCTCAGCTACTATTTTAGCAACGGTGCTTTTTCCGGCAGCGGCCGGCCCGTCGATCGCAATTGATAATTTCTTGTCCATAATCTCTCTCCTTGCTCTTTACTCCTCTATGGATTGTATCATGAACTGCCGGAAAAGGGGCGAAAAAATTGAGCTGATTTACCGCTTTACCGTTTCAATCCATTCTTTTTTCTCCATTTTATCAACTCCCTCATATTTCACAGCTTTCGAAATATAAGGTTCAATAGGCTGATAATGAAGCAAAAACTGCACCGCGCCCAAAATTATAAGCTGAATGCAGACCAATTTGACCAGCAGACGTTCAAACGTTTTCATACACGCGCACCTCCATTAGGATTAGTATGGAAAAGTGCGCTGCTGTTTATTCCGACAGACTGTTTCTTCTCTGCTGCAGCTGCGCGCGCATACAATATTGGAGTAAAAGCTGCTGCGCTGCGGGGCCGATTTCTGTAAATTCAAGCGTCATTTTTTGTTTATCCGCCTTTTCATCATAAAAAATCCGCTGGGTAAGAGCCTCGGCCGTTATATCCGCCCCATTTTCCTTGCCGGGAAGAGAAAATGAGACATACAGCTTTTCACCTGGTTCCGCGGAAATATGCTCAGGCATCACAACAGCGATTCCGCCGGCGCTGATATTAGAGGAAACCGTTTGAAAAGCGGTTTTTTTCGCTTCCAATTTGACGGATACATCCAATACTGCGTCTGCACGGACGTATCGGCGTCTTTGAATCCGCTTCATTTCCTCCTGAGGGGGGATGTCCAATCCGATCATCGGGATGGGTTCTTTTTTCTTTCCTTTAATTATGCTTTTAAATTGATACGGTACTTGGCCATTCCCCATAAATTCCGCTGTTATTTCCAATCCTTTATGCAAAAAGACCGTCCGTCCCGAATCCAGATCGACGGGATATGAGATGTGGAGTTCGCCGTTTTCAACGCTTACTGCTTTACTCCTCGCTTTTTTGGGCTCATTGTTCTCTATGTATTCAATCCAAATATAATCTCCGACAGCTATCATGGCCTTCACTCTTTCATTATTTATGCTTTTATTAAAGCATGTAATGAAAAAAAGGAAAAGACTTTTAGTCCTTTCCTCCTTTATTTTTATAGGTCTTTATATATAGGCTCTGCGCTTTTTAATTTTTCTATTTTTTCCTCTTTTCCGTCGTCCGCATTAATGAACATTTGATACGTGTCTTTCCCGATCGTCCCGAGCATTTCGTAGCAAAGCACTTCCTGACCGAGTTCATTCGTGATCAGCGCCTGCCGGGTCTCCCGCACTTCAACATTTTTATTTAGCTTCGCTTTCGCTTCATCAGCTGACAAAGCGGGAGCCGGAATCGTTCTCGTGCGGTGCGCCGCCAGGTAATCACGCGCGGAAAAACCGACGACTTCACCATCATCCAGCGCCACTTTCATTCGGATGGCTTCCGGATAAATGCGGACGTTTTTCTCCACGGGAATAAAAGAAAAGACGCCGATGTTATTATATTGCGCGCTTTCATCAATTTCGAGGCCTTTTGTTTCATATCCGTTTTTCTTTAAAAACGCGACGGCCCGGTTAGATGCTTCATTGAGGCTGATCTTTTGTTTCTTCACGCCCCGTTTTTGAATCAAATAGACAGGATGTCCCCCTTTTTGGGTAATATCCATATAGATAAAAGATTTGTGATCCGCGTCATTCATGCGGATACTGTATACATCCCGATTCGTCTTCCGGCCGCTTTTGACCACTTTAATGGAATAATTATGATCAGGCGCAAACCGTTGTGCGATTTTTACCGCTTCTTTTTCCGTAATTTGTTTTCCTTTCAGATGCGTAAAACCTTTTCGTTCTGTATTTGCTCCCGTAAATGTGGGGCTGATGCTGTCTTCAGAAAAAGCGCCTACATTTTTTTCGACTGTTTTAAAGCTGTCGACGATCGTATTATCGCTTTGTTTTTTGTCAGAGGCGAGCGCCATCTCAACATCCATCCACCGTAAATTTTTGCTCATGACGAGATGCTGAACGCTGCGGAGCTGGTTTTGAATGTTCTCGGCCTGTTTGTACAGGCTGTTCAGTGTTGTATATTCTTTCTTATCAAGCGGTTTTTGGTCTAAATCCCGGACGGATGTTTTATAGCTGAAATCTCCTATATTGGATAAAAACTCCTCCGTCTTATTAAAAGGCATGAGAGTCAGGGGCAGCTGGCTCACATTGTTATGTGCTTCAGATGTAATTCTCCATACATCAATGAGCGCCGGAGACAGAGATTTTTTACTGTTCATTGCAAGCGTCGTCCCGATTTTGTCGTGAAGCTGATCAACATGGTACGTCAGTTCATGAAAAGCCCTCTGATAATTATTTTCCGCGTGCAGAAGGACCGCATCTTTTTCCTGATGCTCTTTATATCCCCAGTATCCGGTTGCGGCGATCGCGACACCGAGAACAGCGATAATGATTCCTCTAATCATGTTAACACCTCATTTTGCGTACTTTTACTCACAGAAAATGTGCTTTCCGATTCTTTTAATCTGCGGACGTCCCCAAATCCATTTGCTTGTCGCCGTATCAGGATTGAAATAATAAAGCGCGTTTTCAGAAGGGTCCCATCCGTTGATCGCATCAAGAACCGCTTCTTTTGCTCTTTCATTCGGCTGCATGTATATTTGGCCGTCGGCAACGGCGGTAAACGCGAGCGGTTCGAAAATGACGCCGGCCACCGTATTCGGAAATAACGGGCTTTTAATACGGTTTAAAATAACCGCGGCAATGGCAACCTGTCCTTCAAACGGCTCACCGCGCGCTTCCCCGTACACAGCCTGCGCCAGAAGATTGATGTCGTTGTTTGAGAAACCGCCAGGCATATTGGCCGCTGTCGTATTTTGCTTTTGATTTGACTGACCGCCTGTATTGTTTTGCGGCTTTTGAGCAGGCTTATTCGTTTCCGCAGGCTTCTGCGCTCCGGCTCTCGGTTTTGTTTGGTTTTCCAATGGGACGTTGCCATAATGAGTGAACGTATTCCCTTTTTGGATCTGCTCCATTACATATTCACGGTAATATTTTGATTTTGAAATCAGCACCTGTTTGGTTTTCGCCCCGACGAGGCCGTCAACCGGCTTCATGCCGAATTTCTCCTGAAAATTTCTCACGGCCCAGTATGTGGTCCAGCCGTAAACACCATCGATTTTCCCGTTATAAAATCCGTTATATTGAAGACGGGCCTGCAATTCTATAACATCATCACCCGTCGCGCCTCTTTGAATCACTTGATTTGAAAACGCATGAACCGTTTCATGATGATCGAAGAAAGCGGCGGCGAAAGAAAATAGAATGAGACATGCCATAAAGGCTCCTTTGCACTTCATCTCTTCAAGCCTCCTACTGCAAAATTTAAAGTGTACCCGTATTGTCTGTCACGCGGATATTTTTATACACCGTTTCCTTCTTATCCCTCATCAAGGCATAAAAAAAGAAACCGCACGCGATGCGCGGTTTCTTCACACTTGGATCATATTGACGGAGCGTGCTTTTTTTGCCTTTCGCAGCCCGAACCACCATAAAAACAGCATAAACGGCAGCATATAATATACCCAATGATTGAGGGCGGTAAGAATAAAATCGTAAGAACCGTGCAGACATGAAGGCACGGCCAGCGAAATCACAAGCCATTTGACACGGGCTTTTTTCTGCGAAAAGCGGGCTTTTCCGAGATAAAATCCCATAATCACTCCGATCAGCGCATGGCAGGAGACCGGCAGAAGCGCTCTTATAAAAGCATGCTCAACGCCGTGGCCGAATAAATACAGAATATTTTCAAGCGTGGCAAAGCCTAAAGACACACTGGCCCCGTAAACGATTCCGTCATAATGCTCATCAAAATGAGCATGCGGGTACACACTGATCATCAGAACGAACCATTTCACCGATTCTTCCAAAAATCCCGAAGACAAAAACGAAACGAAAAAGCTTCCTCCCCCCACATGCTCTTTTTCAAGAACATATTGGATAAACATGGTCGGAAACACAAGGACAACCCCGAGAAAAAAAGACCTCAGCACCATATGTACAGGTTCATTGTCATACTGATCTTTTAAATAAAAATAGCTTAACAGCGCAATGCCGGGAGCAATTCCTGCAGAGATGATTGCAAACATCAGGCAACCTCTTTCCTTTATATTCCTATATCTATGGTACCATGTTGTTCATATTTTTACATCTTTCAATTTTTTAAAAAAGAGCATATGAATGATCATATGCTCTCTGCACCCAGCCGTTTTGATATTTCGTTTGCGATCAAGCCGCCGTGAAAACGGCCGTTCTCGATAAAAATTTCATTGGCGTTATTTCCAGCCGCAATGACTCCGGCGATAAAAACACCGTCAACATTTGTTTCCATCGTTTCTTCCCGGAAAAACGGCCGGCCTGATTCAGCATCAATCTGCACACCGATTTTTTCGAGGAAACCGTGATCGGGATGGTATCCCGTCATGGCAAATACGAAATCGTTTTTCAGCCGGACCGTCTCATTTCGGCCGGAGCGGAAAATGATTTCATCTTCCGTCACTTCTTCAAGACAAGCGCCGAATTCCATCCGGATTGTGCCGTTTCTGACAAGGGCCTCAAACTCAGGCAGAATCCACGGCTTGATGCTCGGGGAATACTCATGTCCTCTGTAGAGCACCGTGACGCGCGCACCGGACTTCACGAGTTCCAAAGCCGCGTCCACACTTGAGTTTTTCCCACCGATCACAGCAACATCTTTATCAAAATAAGGATGGCCTTCTTTAAAGTAATGAAATACCTTAGGAAGCCCTTCACCCGGTATGTTCATATAATTCGGATGATCATAATATCCTGTCGCAATGATACAAAACGGAGTGAGGTAGCGGTCTTTTGACGTTTCTACAAGAAAACGGCCGTCTTCCTGTTTCGTTACGCGCTCCACCGTTTCAAAGGCGTTTACGCGCAGCTCTTTTCTTCTGACAACCTCTCTGTAGTAAGAGAGAGCCTGTATTCGGACCGGTTTTCTGTTTTCCGTAATAAAGGCGACATCGCCGATCTCCAATTTTTCACTTGAACTGAAAAAAGTTTGGTGGGTCGGATAGTTATAAATGCTGTTTACGACATTCCCTTTTTCGATCACAAGCGCGTTCACGCCAATTTGCTTCAGATGTATAGCCGCCGATAATCCGCAAGGACCTCCGCCTATTATAATTGCTTTTTCTTCTGTCATGTCCTTCAACTCCTGCGATTGGCATTTCCATCATAAGTTTCCACTCATATAAAAAATCTCCTATATTATCATAGGAGATTTTTTTTGTTTATGCAAACGATTGGTTTATATCCAGCCTCTGAAACGCGAAGCCTCAGCCATTTTCCGCACGCCGACCATGTAAGCCGCAAGCCTCATGTCAATCCGGCGGTTTTGGGACATTTCATAAATATTATTAAACGATTTTATCATCATATTTTCCAGTTTTTCCTCGACTTCTTCTTCACTCCAGTAGAAGCCCTGGTTGTTTTGAACCCATTCGAAATAAGAAACCGTTACACCGCCGGCGCTCGCCAGAACATCGGGAACCAGCAGCGTTCCTTTGTCTGTCAGGATTTTCGTTCCTTCCAGTGTCGTCGGTCCGTTTGCCGCTTCTACCACGATTTTCGCTTTGATGCGGTCAGCGTTTTCTTCTGTAATTTGGTTTTCGATCGCCGCCGGGACAAGTATATCACAGTCCAGCTCAAGCAGCTCCTGATTCGTAATGGTGTCATTGAAAAGCTTCGTCACCGTTCCGAAGCTGTCTCTGCGGTCAAGCAGATAATCAATATCAAGACCGTCCGGATCGTAAAGGCCTCCGTACGCGTCAGAAATTCCGACAACTTTCGCGCCGGCGTCATGCATAAACTTGGCCAGATAGCTGCCCGCATTTCCGAAACCTTGTACGACGACGCGCGCGTTCTGAATATCGAGACCTTTTTTCTTGGCCGCTTCTTTTATGCAGATGGTGACGCCTTTTGCCGTCGCTGATTCCCTGCCGTGGGATCCGCCGAGTACAAGCGGTTTTCCCGTAATAAAGCCGGGTGAGTTAAATTCATCAATTCTTGAATATTCATCCATCATCCAAGCCATAATCTGTGAGTTTGTAAATACGTCAGGTGCCGGGACGTCTTTAGTCGGTCCGACAATCTGACTGATTGCTCTTACATATCCCCTGCTCAGCCTTTCAAGCTCTCTGAATGACATATTTCTCGGATCACAAACAATTCCGCCTTTACCACCGCCATAAGGAAGATCAATAATTCCGCATTTTAAACTCATCCAGATGGAAAGTGCTTTCACCTCTTTTTCAGTTACATTCGGGTGAAAACGAATGCCGCCTTTTGTCGGACCTACGGAATCATTGTGCTGCGCACGATAGCCTGTAAATATTTTCACAGACCCGTCATCCATCCGAACAGGAATTTTAACCGTTAATAATCTGAGCGGCTCTTTCAGCAGTTCATACACTTCTTCTGGATACCCCAATTTTTCCAGAGCTTTATGTATTACGGTTTGGGTTGATTTTAATACATCATGTTTGTCTTCTTCATTATGACCGGTGAATCGATCGGCTGCCATTTGAGTTAACCTCCTAAAATCTTCTGTTTCTCTCATGCTCCCTTTCAGTGACTAGTATACACCTTCAATATCTCCGTGCATAGAAGAAAGACAATGATTTTTCCATTATTTCGCTTAAAAAAAGACGGCCGCTGAAAACAGCTGCCGTTTCAAATCTTTTTTATGAAAAATGTTTCTGGATGGTTTCCACAGCATTGCCGTCCATGATGAGTTTTCCGTACTCATGGAGCCTGTAAATCGTAATTGTCGCCGGGTGTCCGTATTCAGCCAGCACCGCGATGACGCCTTCGGCGGAACGGGAGCCGAGGTCTTCAAGGCTTACATAGTATTGGTTCTCATAGTGGTAGACGGTGCCGCCGGTAATCCCGATTCGGTGAAGGCTTCCGGCAAGCTGAATGATATCTTCAAACGAATGGAACTGATAAATAATATCCGGGCTTTCGTCAAGTTTGACCTGCATCTCGATATAATCATCGTCATATTCGTCATCTTCTGCGTCCGCGTCATGATTTTTCGTTACAATCACAACCATACCTTGTGCCTGAAGAGAATATACTTCCACCGCGATCGGACCATTCGCTTCAAAGCCGAGCTCTGTATTTGCTTCATTCATCATATCTTTAAATAACTGGTGGACTTTAAACGAGTCCTTCCAGAGGTCTTCTTTTGTCAGTCCCCGATCAGTCAGATCGTCGAGGGTTAAAAAGATTTTAATCTTATTATAGTTCAGACGCTCAAGCCGCATAATGTTCCCTCCTGCCTCTTCTTGCACACAAATCATATAACACAGTATATGAATAAATGAGTCATAGGTTCTTAATTTGTTATCAGTTTACACCGTGTACAGCGGGAAGACAAGCAGAATGCCGTTTTTTATCACCGCGGCCGGATTTGTTTCAGGAAAACGGCTCATCCGGTCCGCACAGCGTAATCATATGCGTCTCCGGCTTCGCCCCGAGCCTCAGCGGAACTTTTGTCGTCCCGTAGCCGTTGCTGATTAGATAATGCGCTTTTTTTACCGTTCCCGTCCCGCCCAATTCGTACGGCCCGAACCGGCCGAAACGGATTTGGCCGCCATGCGTATGGCCGCTGAACACAGCGTCAATCCCGTCTGACTCCCTCATCTGCTCATGGATGTCGGGGTTATGGCAAAGCAGGAGGTTTACTTTATCAGCATCCGTATATCTGATTGCAGCTTCGTAATCATCCATCATCATCCTGATATCATCCACCCCGCAGATCGTAACGGTTTCCCCTTTATAAGCAAACTGAACCGATTCATTTCTCAGCGGAATCACTTTGTATGCCCGTAAAAGTGAGAGCAATTTTTGCTGGCTGACCTCGTAATCATTATTTCCCCACACATAAATGACAGGCGCGAGAGCCGTCAGACGTTTGATGTTTTCTTCAATTCTGGCGTAAGGAACTCCGCCCTCCGCCAAATCACCGCCGAGCAAAACGGCATCCGGCTTATAAACTGCCGCTTCGCGGAGAAGCTTTTCATCAATTAAACGGCGGTGCACGTCAGATATAAAGAAGATGGTGAGCGGCTTCATCCCTTTCATTTTATCAAGCGTAAATGTATGTGTTTTCAGATGGCTGCCGTTTGCCGTTTTGTACATGACGGCCGCCATAACCGCAGCCGCTCCCGCCAATGAGCCGAGAATTCCCGCTGTTAGCTTCATAAACGCACTCTCCATTCTGTCATTGTCTTACATTAGACGGACAAACAAAAAAAGACGTTTCTATCCTTTCCGGAAAACGCCTCATTTTATTTGCTTTCAAAATAAAGATTGATATCATACCGATGTTTCATCAAATGAAAAACAGATTCTCTCGCCCTCCATTTTTCAGGCTGGGGCCATAAATCCGTGCTTTTTTGGATAATTTCACATCTCAGTTTATGAAATTCACCCTCAGCTTTTTCTTCCTTTTTTTTAAAATAATAAGAAGTGCAATACGCAAAAGCGGAAGCCATAATCCAGCACAAATAAACCGTATGGCCTAATATTTCCTGCAGGATCAGCTGCGGAGAGGCTTGGGGGGCGTTAAAGCTTTTAAACATCAGCAGTATGCACATCAGGGAAAAACAAACGAGGGACGCCCACTGCCATCTTCGGCACTGTGCGGCATAATTTTCGTATTTTAATTTCCGTTTCACCAGCGCCTGAAGCATTTGTTTCGTCGGTCCGTCAGCAAATCGGTCTAATTGCCTCCATAAAGAATCCATGCGCTTCACACCTTGTCCGTTTTCATTGGTACACTATATGAAAAACGCGGTGAAAACATGCATTTATTTTAATCAGACAGCGGAATGTTCAGAACCTGGCCGGTGTACACGTCGTTTCCGTTTAATCCGTTGTAGCTGCGGATTTTTTCTTCGCCCGCCCGGCTTTTATAATATTTCATTGAAATGCGGTAAAGCGTTTCTTTCGGCTGTACAGTATGCTGTACGGTCCGCATTTTTTTCGGGACAGTCCCGGCTTGATCACTCGCGGCAGCCGGAGCCGCTTTTTCACGGACAGCCGGCGGAGACTGCTGTTTTGTCTCCGCGTATTCGGTGTCTGTCGGCTTTACTTGTTTTTCTGAGGACGTTTCCGTTTTTTCAGGTGTTTTTTCACTTGGTTTTTCTTTTGTTTTTTCAGATGCAGCCGCTTCTTTCTTATCTTTGTCGTCAGACTTTTTTTTCGGTTGTTCTAAAAGAGCGGTTTCTGACGTATCTTTCTGAGCGCCTTTCGGAATAACGGCAGGCGCGCTTTCACTGTGGTCTATGAAGACATCTTCATAGTCCTTCGGGTCAAATCTGCTGCTGTTCGTCATATAAAGAAGACCGAAAAAGACACCGATTGTTACGATAATGAACAGGACGGTCAGAAAAGTGAACAGCGGCGTTTTTGTTTTGGTTTTTTCCTTCACCTGCTCTTCCTTTTTTTTACGCTCCTCTTTTACAGATTGTCTTGTCGGGAGGCTGTCTTCAAGATATTCAATTTGTTCATCCGCGGCCGCGGCAACCTGCTGCTCGGCACGCAGCTGAGCTTTTCTTCTTTCAACTCTTGACATTTCCGTCATGCAAACCCCTCCTAACATATTGAAAACGGATCTGACAGGCAAATACCGCATCAATAATAAAATGCGCTGTAACCGGAACGAATAAATTGCCGGTCCATTCATAGATAAGCCCCAGCAAAAGACTGATGCCCGCAACCATCATAAACAGAAGCCACTTCGCCAAGTATCTGAAATGAAGCACGGTAAAAATGAAGCTGGCGGCCCATAAGCCGATATGTGTCTGCAGAACGCCTCTGAACAAAATCTCTTCGCTGAACGAAATGAGAAGCGTCAAAAACAAAATGTGCAGAACCGGCCTGTTCTTAAAAAGCAATACATTAATGCCGCCGTCATCATATAAATGCGAAGGACACCACTTCATCACCGCCAGATCGGCAAAAATGACAAGGACGGCAAGAGTTACACCGTACCATATGATATTATCGTCACGTATATGCCACAGCTTTAAAAAATCGTGAATGTCGGTGAAAAAGAAAAAGCCGATAACAGCTGAAACCGCCAATATGAGCAATTGGGTGGCATACAGCTGTATCACAATCTCCCGGTCTGAGAGCTGCTGGATCAATTCGCTTTGCCGTCTCAGCTGAACTCACCCGCAGACTCTGAACCGAAAATCCGGCCTAATTCCAGCTTCCAATCTTCAAACCGTTCCATGTTTTTCCGTTCTCCTTTTTGCTCGTACGGAGCCAGATCAAGTCCGCAGCTGCTGCAGCATTGTCCGGTTTGGCCTTCAGGCTCATACGATTCATCAAAATAAGACAGCAGCGCTTTTCTTATACATTCTTTCCGCTCTAATAACGCCGAAAAACGGTTCATTTTACGCAGCTTCTTTTCCACGCGGTATGTCAGTTCTTCCTGCAGCTGCTCTTTTGTGGTTTTTCCTTGCAGATACAGATGGACGGCCGTTCGCGCCTGTGTTTCCTGGACGCCTTTATTGATCAGAACGTCCCGAAGCTTTCGCTCATCATCCGTACCGGCATCCCGTATGACGGCCAAAATGCCTTCCAGATCATAATCAGACAGGCTTTCTGTCTGAATAATCTGCTGCTGAAGCTCGGTATCGCCGGGCGCCCTCAGCAAAATACTGACACTCGGGCTGCCGTCGCGTCCCGCTCTGCCGATTTCCTGCATAAAGGCCTCAGCCGTTTGGGGAGGATAAAAGTGAATGACAAAGCGGATATCTGACTTATCCACACCCATGCCGAACGCATTGGTACAGCAGATGCAATCAAGCTGGTTATGGATAAATTGCTGCTGGATCAAGATTCTGTCCCCTGTATCCATACCGCCGTGATAATAATCCGTCCGCTTTCCCGTTTTTTCATTCAGCTCAGCCGCAAGCTCTTCCGCCCATTTTCTGGTCGGACAATATATGATACCGGGGCCTTCAAGCTTTTCGGCAAGCTCCGTGAGCCTGCTTATTTTTTCGGCATTATCAGCCAAATGTTCTGCCGCCAGGAGAATATTCGGCCGGTTGACTGAATAAAGATGACGCACCGCATGCTCAAGTCCGAGCACATCCGTCACGTCTCTGAGCGTTTCTTTTGTCGCTGTTGCAGTCAGCGCCAATACAGGCGGCTTTCCGAGTGCCTGTCTGAAAGGCCCGAGCTTCGAATAATCAGGCCTGAAATCATGTCCCCATTCCGATATGCAATGAGCCTCATCAATAACAAATAAACTGACCGGAACGTTTTTCAAACGGTTCAGTACATAAGGTGAAGAAAGGGCTTCAGGAGACATATAGAGAAATTTATACCGGCTGATGTTGCTGAGAATAAAATGCCGCTCTGCGGAATTCAGCATGCTGTTTAATGCCGCAACCCGCTTTTCTCCTTTTGCTTTCAGCTGCTGCACCTGATCTTCCATTAATGAAAGAAGCGGTGAAATAATCAGCACCAGCCCGTCCATCATGTAACCCGGGAGCTGATAGCATAATGATTTCCCCCCGCCGGTCGGAAGCATGGCGATCGTATCCTTTTTTTGGAGCACGCTAGTCATAATCTCTTCCTGCCCTTTTTTAAAGGAATGCAAACCAAAATATCTGGATAAAGCTTTATGCAGCTCAGTCATGCTGATTCACCGTCTTTGCCAGCGCCAGCCTGATCTGGAAATAGCTGAAGCGCATCTGCATTCCTTCGCGAATCCGTTTAATTTTATTTGTTTGATGCTGTTTTGCAAATGCCGTTATCATACGCTGTTCCTCTTCAGAAAGATACTGTTCTATAAAAAATGCAGGCTGATGCAATGATATTTCTACGATATGATCTTCGATTGTGGCGGTTTTTAAATTTCTGACCGCGGCGATCCGTTCAATCGGAAACCCTTTTTCCAACAGCTCAAAGGTTTTTCTGGCAGACTGTGTCAGCGCGCTTTCCGCCTGCAGATCGGACAACAGCTCGCGCAGAGCGGGATATGCACATTGCGGAAGCGATTGAATAACATAATGTACCGCTCCCCAAAACTGGACGGACACATACCATTCATCTTCGTTCAGCTGGAGAGCGAGCTGCTTATTCGTTTTGCCGATTCTGTTGAATGAAGTTAAAGAATAGACAAAAATAAGCGCCTGCCTTTCACTTACGCCTTGCAGAAGCTGAAACAGCGCGTCGTGCATTTGGACGGAAAGCTCTTTAGCATCTCTGTTTTTCCGCATGAACCATTTGACCCATCTCAGCGTCTGCACATCGTTGGTAACCGGGATATATTGACTGCATTGATGCTCTTTGTTTGACAGGACTTGAATGAGCAGGGAAAGCCGCCTCCACAGGATGACGGCAGGCGTTTGATAATTTGCGCCGTGGCAGTGCTTCGGCCAAGGCCGCTCAGCAAACGCCCGTTCAAGCCTTTGAACGCCGCGCGCAGTCACTTTCCACGTTCCCTCTTCTTTTCCGGCTGTGATGTATGAGTTCTCGGTGAGTCTATGCATAGAAGCCGCAATATCGCCGCGTTCACACTGTGAAGCCATGCCGAAATATTTAGCGATCTGAAATAAGCCGGCATCCTGAATGGTTTGAGACGACTTTTTTCCTTTTAATAAATGAAACACAGCACTCGGAGTCCGTTCGCCGTCTATTTTGTCCAGACAGTCGAGAACCACGGTATCAAAGTAGTTTATCGCCAATCTAAACACACCTACATTTCTTTTGTGACAAGTTTCGTTTTTTGGTTCTTTTTATTTTAACAGATTTTCATATAAATTTGACGTTTAAAGTCATCTTTTAGGGGGAAGTGCTAAAGAGAATCCCTTATGTGATAAGCATTCTCAATCATTTTTCTGTTGAAATTTGACACTAACATCATTACAATAAGTAAGAGGAATAGGTGTTATATTTAAAAATATATAAGGTAAACCATTTGTTCCAACACGAACAATCTGGGAGGTTTTATTCATGGCAAAGTACACAATTGTAGATAAAGATACGTGTATTGCATGCGGCGCCTGCGGAGCTGCGGCACCAGACATTTATGATTATGATGATGAAGGCATTGCGTTCGTTACGCTTGACGAAAATAAAGGTGTCGTCGAAGTTCCGGAAGTTCTGGAAGAAGATATGATTGACGCATTTGAAGGATGCCCTACTGATTCAATCAAAGTTGCGGATGAACCGTTCGAAGGCGACCCGCTGAAATACGAATAAAAAAGCCCTCCCCGTGAGAGGAGCTTTTTCGTCCTGAATAAGACTCCGGCTGTTATCGGCCGGAGTCTTATTTTTTTGCCGATCAGCACAAACAAAAAAAGCGTCCGGCTGTTCTTCACAGAGCGGACGCTTTAAGCCTTTATTGTGTTTGGATGCTGCGTTTTTGTTCAATCCAAGGTTTCAGCTTCGTAAAGATGAACGTAAAGACGATGGTGATGATAATGCCTTTTACAATGTTAAACGGCAGAATTCCTGCGACAACCGCCGTTTTCAACTGGCTGTTTGACAATGCCGGTGAATGTAAAAACCAAGTATACGCGGGCAGGATAAGAATATAGTTCAAAATACTCATCAGCACGGTCATCGCCGCGGTTCCGGCCAGCAGGCTCACCGCAAGGCCTTTTGCAGAATTGAGCTTTTTAAACATAAACGCCGTCGGCAGAATAAACAGCGTTCCCGCGATAAAATTGGCTGCCTGCCCGACAGGCACGCCGGCCATGCTTCCTTGAATGATATACTGCAGAATATTTTTAATCGCTTCAACCGCAATCCCCGCCGCAGGCCCGTAAACCAAAATGGCGATAATTGCAGGAACGTCACTGAAATCAATTTTCAAGTAATCCGGCAGCCCCGGAAACGGGAAATTTAACAGCATAAGCACAAACGCAATACTGCTAAGCATACTGATGACAACTAATTTTTTTACTTTCACAATGCTCTCTCCTTTTCGATCAAATCTCTCGAAAAGAGGAAAGGTTCTTTTGCGCCCCAATAAAAAAACCGCTTTTGTTAAAAAGCGGGAGCTTACTAAGGCTTGGCAAAGAAACGTTTGATATAAGCATCAAAACGTCTGCTGAACCTCCATCTTCTCCCATCCAGACTATACTGTCGGCTCCGGAATCTCACCGGATCCTGCCGCCGAAGCAGCTCGCGGGCTTAGAGCATGACGCTCATCACCGCCGGTAGGGAATTTCACCCTGCCCCGAAGATTGATCTTATGAATTTATTCACATTATATATGATCAAATTGTAATTGTATAGAGAACTGCTCAAATTTAAATAAAATATTGGGGAAGCCCAATTTCAGCTGATTCAGCGGTTTCCTTTTCTCCTTTACTGCGTCAATACACATTGACACTCTATTGAGAATATGATAAATTATCAGATATTTAGTCAGCTAAACTAGGAGGAAATCTAACAATGTTTCGAGTTTTGGTCTCAGATAAGATGAGCAATGACGGCTTAAAGCCGCTGATGGAATCAGACTTTATAGAAATTGTTCAAAAAAACGTCGCGGATGCAGAAGATGAATTACATACCTTTGATGCCCTGTTAGTCCGCAGTGCCACAAAAGTAACCGAAGAATTGTTTAAAAAGATGACTTCTTTAAAAATCGTCGGCAGAGCCGGTGTCGGCGTAGACAACATCGACATTGATGAGGCCACAAAACATGGAGTTATCGTGATAAACGCGCCGAATGGAAACACCATTTCAACGGCAGAGCATACATTCGCGATGATTTCTTCATTAATGAGACACATCCCGCAAGCCAATATCTCAGTAAAATCAAGAGAATGGAACCGGACGGCTTTTGTCGGGGCGGAGCTCTACGGAAAGACTTTAGGCATTGTCGGTCTGGGCCGGATCGGAAGCGAGATTGCCCAGCGCGCCAGAGCGTTCGGTATGACGGTTCATGTATTCGATCCTTTCTTAACCGAAGAGAGAGCCGGCAAAATCGGCGTAAACAGCCGGACATTCGAAGAAGTGCTTGAAAGCGCGGATATCATTACCGTCCACACGCCTTTAACAAAGGAAACAAAAGGATTGCTTAACAGAGAAACCATTGCCAAAACGAAAAAAGGCGTCCGTCTTATCAACTGCGCAAGAGGCGGCATTATTGATGAAGCGGCGCTTTTGGAAGCGCTGGAAAGCGGCCATGTCGCAGGCGCTGCCCTTGACGTGTTTGAAGTGGAACCGCCAGTTGAATCAAAGCTTCCCGACCATCCGCTGGTGATCGCCACACCTCACTTAGGCGCTTCAACGAAAGAAGCACAGCTGAATGTCGCGGCACAGGTTTCTGAAGAAGTGCTGCAGTTTGCAAAAGGTCTGCCTGTCATGTCAGCGATCAACCTGCCTGCGATGACAAAAGATGAATTCAAAAAAATCCAGCCTTATCACCAAATTGCCGATAAAATCGGAAGTCTCGTGTCACAATGTATGAAGGAACCCGTCAAAGATGTTGCGATTCAATATGAAGGCACCATCGCCAAACTTGAAACATCATTTATTACAAAAAGCCTGCTGTCCGGTTTCTTAAAACCGCGTGTAGACTCAACGGTTAATGAAGTAAACGCCGGCGGTGTAGCAAAAGAACGCGGTATCAGCTTCAGCGAGAAGATTTCCTCCAATGAATCAGGATATGATAACTGCATCAGCGTAAAAGTAACCGGAGACCGGAGCACATTTACGTTAACGGCTACGTATATCCCTCACTTCGGTGAACGAATCGTTGAACTGAACGGCTTTAATATTGACTTAAATCCTGCCGGCCACCTCGTTTATATCCAGCACCAGGATACGACTGGTGTAATCGGACGCGTCGGACGCATCCTCGGCGATAACGATATCAATATCGCTACCATGCAGGTGGGCCGTAAAGAAAAAGGCGGAGAAGCCATTATGATGCTTTCTTTTGATAAACATTTAGATGATAAAGTCGTCAATGAGCTGACTTCGGTTCAGGATATTGTTTCCGTTAAACTGATTGACCTTCCGTAACCAACAGAAAACCCAAAACATTCATATGTTTTGGGTTTTTTTACGTTTAATGGGTCGGAAGCGGATTAGGCGCGGCAGGCACAGCAATCGGTTTTGTCACATCATAATTACCGATTTTCTTTGCGTGCGCATGTGTGAACAGCACCTCAGAATAACCGAATTCCTTCGCGGTTAACAAAAGCCCTTCGATCATTAAAATGCCTTCCAGCGAATCTTCAGCTTTATGTTTTTCGGACAATTGGATCCGCAGCTGCTCGCCGTCTTCCCTTTCCGATACCGATGCAATCGCATCTGCTTCTATAATGCTCGCGGTCTGTGCGCCTCCGTCTGTTGTCTTCATCCCGTCAATAGCCTGATATACTGAATAATAGGTTTGTTCAGACGGGATGAGATACTCTTGTCCCAGACTGTCGCTGTAAGAAAAATACGCCCGGTTTGACTGTTTATGTACGGACATCTCAGCGGAAATGCCGTAAGATTTATAAAAATCCTGTCCGTCTCCGTTTTGAACCTTTTTCAATTTAATCCGCTCGTAAGGACTCCATGTCAAAGTCTCTTTCAGCATCTTTTTCAATAAATCAGAATCGGCAGCTGATTCGATAGAAAGACGTCCGTTTACCTGCACAAGCAAATCCTTCTTATCCGCCGTTACCTGCACACCGTCCAAAAGGTTCGGCACAGAGAGGAAAGATTCGGGCACTTCTAAGTTTTCTGCATCAGATAATGCCTCTGAAACCGATTCGTCAGGCTTCTTTTTTTCAAAACTGACCGGAATGACGGCGGATGTATCTGAATCGGCAAACGCCAAAGTAATGTAATTGTTTTTGTTTTCGTTAGAAACGACAAACGTCTTCTGATCCGGCTTGACAGCAGCTGACTGACTGGCTTTTTCAGCTTGACCGCTGTCAGCTGTAAGATCACCGGCAGATTTGTTTGTCATCAGGTGAGGAGAAATAATCAGAGCGATGCACAATGCGCAGATGCCGGCTGCGGCGGGGCCGATCCAGCTTCGGGCCGGTTTTTTCCTGTACGGTTTACCCGTTTCAATATTCCGGTAAATGGCCTCGGGTGAACGATGATCTCTAACCGCCGGAAGTTGTCTTAACAACTCCTCTACTCTTTCTTCGTTCCAATATGACTTCATCATCCATTAGCTCCTCCCTCAAAAGCTCCATCTGTTTCCGAAGTATTTTGAGCCCTCTGTGTTGGGTCGTTTTGACTTTGCTTTCCGAGAAGCGGAGAGCGGCGGCTGTTTCCTGAATGGAATATCCCTGAATAAATCTCAAGATAATAACAGCTCTTTGATCAATGGTGCAATGATCAAGCGCGGTATAAATTTCCCGGACATTTTCATGCTGTACGGCGAGTTCGTCCGGAAGCAAATGCTGATCTCTGACATCTTGTGTATCCCAATCAAACGTACCCATAATACGCTGTCTGATCGTCTGCTGCTTGCGGAACCAGTCAATCGCCACATGGCGTGCGATGGACAACAGCCATGTTTTTTCACTGCTTCTTCCTTCAAATGTATGATAGGAATTCAAGACGCGGATATACACTTCCTGCGTCAAATCTTCAGCCTGCGACTTATCTTTTACCATATAAAATAAAAATTGATATAAATCTTGATGGTATGCATCGTATAATATCTGAAAGGTTTCTTCCATGGGAAACCCCTCCGTTCACTTTTTTGTCGTAAAAATGCGTTGAAAAGTTACATTACAACTATATTACGAGAAACTGGAATTTGGAAGGAAATTTATATTAACATATTCTTAAATTTTTAAAGGAGAAAAAAACAAAAAACACCCGCATGTTCTGCGGGTGTTTCGTATGGAACAAGATTGTTCGTCAATTTCAGACGTCATCCTGCGCTTTTGTCGGAATATAAAATGTAAACGTCGTCCCTTTGTCGATGCTGCTGTGAACCGCAATTGAGCCGCCGTGGGCTTCCACGATATTTTTTACGATGGCGAGTCCGAGTCCGGTCCCTGCCCTGCCTCTTGTTCTTGCTTTGTCCGCTTTATAAAAACGTTCAAAAATAAAAGGCAGGTCCTCTTCCGGTATTCCCGAGCCGGAATCTTTGATATCGATTTTCAGTCCGTCTTTTACGGTATGAGCCGCGATATGAACGTTTCCGCCTGACTCCGTATGGCGCAGCGCATTATCTATAAGGTTGGTAAACACCTGTTCCATTTTGTCTTCGTCAAAGACACACTCCGGCTGAGACACCGAGATGTCCTCTGTGAGCGAAACGCCTTTTTCCTTCGCTACACCGGAAAATTTGCGGGAGATCTTCTCCAGAAATTCATGCAGGTTTACCGTTTCATAGCGCAGACCCGTATGTCCGGATTCCATTCTGGCCAAATCCAGTAAATCATTGACGAGCCGGCCCATACGAAGAGATTCATCATAAATGATCTGCGCGATTTCTTTTTTCTCCTCTTCGGTGCTTGCAATGTCGTCCACTATCGCTTCACTGTATCCCTGCAGCATAGAAATCGGGGTTCTGAGCTCATGACTGACATTGGCAATGAAGTCTTCACGCAATTTATCCAGCCTGCGCTCTTCGGTCATATCACGGAGCACGGCCACGGCGCCGCGGACGTGTGATTCCGCATAAAGAGGCGACATCAATAAAACCCATGACCTTCCTTGAAGCGTCATTTCAATCATTTGCTCTTTTTCCGTGTTCACTGCATTTTGAAACAGCTCTTTTGCTTCAGGGGGAAGGTTGTCTCCTTCTTTAATGTTCATGTTCTGCTCATAATACCATGCCTGCAGAAAACGTTCGGCCGGCGGGTTGGTCACCAAAATGGTGCCGTCGATATTAATGGTGATGACCCCGTCTGCCATACTGCTTAAAATATTGGACAGCTGTTCTTTTTCCTGATTCAGCGCGTTAATATGGAAATTGAGCTGCCGTCCCATCTGATTAAAGGCAATGGCCAGTTCCCCGATTTCATCTTGGGTCAGAATCGGAATTTTTGTATCAAACTTTCCTTTCGCCAAGTCTTGGGCGCCTTCCCGCATTTTCCGAAGGGGATATGTCACCCTGCTGGATAAAAAGAATGCGAAAAACGTTGTCAAGACGATGGCAATGCCCGCCGCAAGAAAAATATAGCGTGTCGTATGTTTCGTCGTATCTTTGACGGCAAGCAGCGATTGGGATAAAAAGACCATGCCTTTTTTGCCGTCTTTTTCATAGGGCACTCCGACGATCAGCCGTTCATTATCCGAACCGGCATTTTTGGGGACCGCGCGTTTGCTTACTTTATTGCGGTCTGTCAGCGCCTTGTGCAGATCCCGGTCATGTTTAATCTGCTCTAATGTAATAGAGGATAAATGATTATCGTCATTGGGCGAATACCAGACATGCTTATCATCCTGAATGATCGCGATGCTCGTTAAATTGTCCGCCAGTTCCCACGTGATGGATCTGGCAAGCGGCTGGTCTTCATGATTTTCTATTATGACCGCAATTTTATCGGCAAGCTGCGTTAAATCTTTTTCCGCTTCTTCAACGTGGTAATTTTCTATAAATTCCAGAAGCAGCACCGTTAAAATAAATAAAACAATTAACACGAGTGAAAGAATGGTAAACCAAAGCTTTCCTACTACGCTTTTCCAAAACTTCATTCAGCGCCTACCTCAAATTTGTATCCGACTCCCCAGACGGTGACGATTTTTTTCGCCGCTCCCGGGGACACTTTGTTTAATTTTTCACGGAGCCGTTTGACATGAGTGTCCACTGTTCTGAGGTCTCCGAAAAATTCATACTGCCACACTTCTTTTAAAAGCTTTTCCCTGTCGTACACTTTGTCCGGTGTTTTCGCCAGAAAGTACAGCAGTTCATATTCCTTCGGCGTCAGGCTCACCTCCGTGCCGTCCGCAGTCACCCTGTGAGCATCATGATCAATGGATAGATGCGAGAAGACGAGCACATTTTTTGTCGGGGTATTGGCTGTCAGATAAGATGTTTGGGAAGCCCTTCTTAAAAGCGCCTTTACCCGAAGCACCACTTCTCTCGGGCTGAAAGGCTTGACGATATAATCGTCCGTACCCGCTTCAAATCCCTGGACGCGGTTGGCTTCTTCCCCTTTTGCCGTCAGCATGATAATCGGGGTCGCTTTTTTTTCTCTGAGCTGCCGGCATACTTCTATTCCGTCCGTTCCCGGCATCATTAAATCCAAGAGCACCAGATCATAATCTGATGCCAGCCCCATTTTAATGGCCTCGTCTCCGTTTTCCGCTTCTTCAATCACATAGTTTTCCCGTTCAAGGTACATTCTTAAAAGGCGTCGAATTCTGGCTTCATCATCTACTACTAATATTTTAGTTTCATTTGTTTGATCCATCGTTTTCCCCCTGCTTTCCTTCTGTTACTTTCATTTTAACAAACTGTGCGGCAGCTTGAGAACTGTATCGGCTTTTTGCATCTATGCGTACGAATGAAGTCCGGCAAGCACAAGATTCACAAAAATTAAGTTAAACATAATAATGGCGAAGCCGATGACGGCAAGCCACGCGGACTTTTCGCCATGCCAGCCTCTTGACAGCCGCAAGTGCAAATACGCTGCGTAAAATAGAAAAGTGATCAGCGCCCACACTTCCTTCGGGTCCCAGCCCCAAAAACGCGTCCATGCAAGCTGCGCCCAAATCATCGCAAACACAAGCGCGCCGAGTGTGAATACCGGAAAACCGATGGAAACAGCGCGGTAGCCGACTTCATCGACCAAGTCCAGATTCACATTTTTGACGAGCGGGCTTATAAGAGCGCTGATTCTCTTTCTGAATATCAGCCTGAGCGCCCCGTATAAAACGAGACCTGCGCCAAACGACCAGATCACCGTATTGACCTTTCTGCCTGAAAAAATGGCCGGAAGCTCAATAAGCGGCTTCATTGCGCCTTCCGTAAGCAGTTCTCCGTCATGCGGGCCGACAAGCGCAGGCATATCATATATCATCACGCTTTTAGCCTCTTTCTTATCCACCCAATTAAATTCTGCTTTGTAGTCCGCCAGCCGGAATGCCGACGTGACGGCGATAAATGCCACGGTCGTCACGAGTATAAACATGATGACTTCAAGCCAGAACGTTTTTTTGCCCGGTCTGGATTGGTCGACATGCTTTAACAGGAAAATGACGCCGGCTACAAAACTGATCGCAAGAATCGCCTGCCCGAGCGCCGCAGTCGTGACGTGAATGTACAGCCAATTGCTCTGCAGTGACGGAATAAGCGGCGTGATGTCTGTCGGAAACATGCTTGCATATGCGATAAGCAAAAGCGCGATAGACAATGTGAACATGCCTAATGAAGGCAGTCTGTAAATAAAGTAAATAATAATAAAAGCGAGAACAAGCATCATGCCGAATGACGTCGTAAATTCAAACATATTGCTGACAGGCGCATGTCCGCTTGCCGACCATCTCGCAATGAAGTAGCCGAGATGACAAAGAAATCCGAAAATGGTTAACGTGATTCCGATAGCCGACCAGCGGCCCTTACCGTCCTTCGCACCTTTTGTTCCCCGGATGGCGCCGCCGAAAACCGGGACGGCAATTAAATAAATCAAAAAGGCAGCATAAAGAAAATTTGCGCTCAGCTCCGCCATGACACCACTCCTTTTTCACTAGGCCTGATTTTTGGCCAATTCTTTTTGATCGGCCGGCTCTTGAATCCCGGTCCCGCTAAGAACAAATTCGATATCCTTTTTCAGACCGAACCAGTTTTTGTTCGTATGTCCCGCCACAAGCACTTCATGATCACCTGTTTTGATCCAGATCCTTCTGTGCTGCCAGTACATCCCTTGAATGACGCCGATCATAAAGATCGCGCCGCCGACGGCAAGCACCCATAAGGTTAAGTCTTTTCTGACGGTGAGTCCTGTAATGTTTTTCGTTTCCACATGGTCGAATTTTAATTTGTACTTGTTACTTTCGGAACCTTCAACAGTCTGCTGAATCGCAACAAAACTTTTCTCCCCTTTCGGCTTGTCGGGAGCCGTGATTTTAAAGACAAAAGCCGGATTGTTAGGAACCTTCGTTTTCGTGCTCGGTTCTCCGTCTTTGTTAAAATAAAAATCAGGAAGATAACTGGCGATCTGCACTTTGTAACCGTTACCAAGATCGTAGTCCGTGTCGGGATCAAGAAGATTGATCTTCAGTTTGCCGAATGACTGTTTTGTTTTTTGGTCGATCAGCTGAAATACCATCTGATCGAGCTGGTTTTCTTTATAGTCCACCTGATACACAGAATAGGAGTCAAAGCGCAGCGGTTCATTGACGCGGATATTGTTTTCTTTGACTCTTTTAAGCTTCGGCTTTTCACCGAATACAATGTCGCCTTCCCTCTTGTACAGAACCGCGTCCGTAGTGAAGGATTTGGCGACTTTGCCGTTTCCGGCTCTGTCAATGGCGTCGGCGAATACTTTTTTCTCAGTGTCTTTGTTATATGTCTGCATCGTGAACCGGTTGTTTTTTAAGTAATATTTGCCGTCAGTACCGGGGATCTGGGCGGTTTCGCCTTCACGGACCCAGAGCGTTTCATCGACATACATACCGGGTACAAATCTCAGCATGGCTCCGATCAGAAAAATGATCAGGCCGATATGATTGACATAGGGTCCCCACCTTGAAAAACGGCCTTTTTCCGCCAGGATGCTTCCCTCTTGTTCTCGCACTCTATAATGCTTTTTTTTCAATCGTGTTCTGAGGCTATCAGCCGCATCCCCGCTCAGCTCGGTTTCTGTCCGGCTGTATAGACGCTGCCTCTTCAAAAAGACCGGATTCCGCCGAACTCCTTGATTTTTCAGCGCCCTGTACAAAGGAATCACCCGATCCAGGCTGCAGATGACCAGTGATATGCCAATGGATGCGATCAGGAGCATATACCACCATGAGCCGTACAGGTGATGAAACCCCAGCAAATAATACAGTTGGCCGATTATGCCGTACTGCTGTTCATAATATGTATCCGGCTGGGCGCCCGGCGGCAGATAAGCTTCCTGCGGAAAAACCGTGCCGAAAGCAGACGCCGCCAGAGTAATGACGATCAGCCATATTCCGACTTTTACGGAAGAAAAGAAGTTCCATACCTTATCTACGATTGTTTTGTTATATGTTTGCGAACGCCTTGCGCTGCCGTCGTACCGCATATCGGCAAGCGGCGATTTTTGATCATCAAGCGGCTTCCCGCACGACTCGCACAAAACCGTCCCGGCTGGATTCACGTGCCCGCACTCACATTTGACCTTTTTCATGAAGATGCCTCCGGCTTAATTAAATTCATATAGTCATGAACCATGCGTTCTGTCATCGTGCCGGTCACCACTTTCACGACCTTTCCGTCGGGATTGATCAAAAATGTCGTCGGAATAGGTGATACGCCGTACGCGTCCAGCACTTGCCGGTCAGTATCGAGCGCAACCGGGAAATTGACGCCGTATGTTTTCATAAAATTATGTACTGCAATTTTTGATTCGCCGACATTTACCGCAACCACCTCGACACCGAGGTCTTTAAAATGCTTGTATTGATTCTCCATGTAGGGAAATTCCTGCTTGCACGGCTCACACCACGTTCCCCAGAAATTCAGAAAAACACCTTTCCCTTTTAACTGACTCAGTTCTATGAGTCTGCCCTCTGTATCTTTCAGCGCGAAATTCGGGGCTTTGGACCCCTCAGATATACGCTCTCCGTTTGTGTAAACGGCATTATAGATGGTATATCCGAGCGCGCAGAGTAAGATGAGAAGGATGCCGGTCCGAATGAATAAACGCCGCCGTTTTTTGTTCATTGTACACTGCTCCCCTCCCCTGTCTGCAAATCCATTCAATTATATCATCTACACGTTTTGTAATTTTTGAAGGTTATGTGAAAATTAGAAAGCGTTTTTACCGTGTTCAGCTAAAGCCCGCAGCCTTTTCACCTCATGCGGCGTCAATTCTCTTGCGTCTCCTGTGCGCAGGCCTCTTAAATCTAAAAATGCGTATTCTTCACGTTTGAGTTTCAGCACGTCATGACCGATCGCCTCAAACATGCGGCGGACCTGTCTGTTTCGGCCTTCATGAATCGTCAGCTGAATAATGCTCGTCTGCTTTCTTTTGTCCAGGGAAAGCATTTTCGCTCTGGCCGGCGCCGTCTTGCCTTCTTCAAGCTGAATGCCGCGCTCAAGCTTTCTCAGAAGTTCCTTGGAAGGAATCCCCTTCACTTTGGCGACGTACGTCTTATCAATTTCGTATTTCGGATGCATGAGTTTGTTGGCAAACTCGCCGTCATTTGTCAGCAATAAAAGTCCGCTCGTATCATAATCAAGCCTGCCGATCGGATAAATGCGCTGCGGCACTTCTTTGAAAAAGTCGGTCACCACTTTCCGCCCTTTGTCGTCATCAGCTGCTGAGATCACTCCTCTCGGTTTATAAAGCAGAAAGTACACGGGTTCTTCCCGCTCCACCTTTAATCCGTTTACTTCAATCTGATCAGAACCGGTCACTTTTACGCCGAGCTCTGTTATTACTTTTCCATTCACCTTTACTTTTCCTTCTTTTATCAGCTCTTCCGCCTTTCTGCGTGATGCCACGCCGGCATGAGCAATAACTTTTTGCAGTCTTTCCATGTCGTTCACCTCAAGTATAATCTTACTTTTTTCCCCTTGAACAAACAAGCTTTTTCAAGGAGAGTTATTCTGATATATAAAAAGCGCCTGATTTCAGGCGCTTCCAAATAATAACGTAACTATGATGATTGATGCAACCACCCCGATCAGATCAGCAAGAAGACCAACCTTTAAAGCATCCCCCATTTTTTTGATGCCGACCGCCCCGAAATACACCGTCAGGACATACAGCGTCGTGTCAGTCGATCCCTGCATGACCGAGGCCAGTCTGCCGATAAATGAATCAGGCCCGTACACGGCGATCAGATCTGTCGTCATGCCGAGCGCCGCCGTCCCCGAAATCGGGCGGATCAGAGCAAGCGGCACGACTTCTGCGGGAATGCCGAGCGCTGTAAAGAAAGGCTTGCACAGCCCCATGACAAAATCCAGCGCGCCTGAGGCCCGGAATACGGTAATCGCCACCAGCATCCCGACCAAATACGGAATGATGGAAAACGCAATCTCAATTCCTTCTTTTCCGCCTTCAACGAATGATTCATACGTCGGCACTTTTTTGATCGTGCCGTATATCAATATACCGGCGATAATAATCGGAATCATGGCTAAAGACAGCCAATTCACCATTTCCATTCGCTTACCTCCCTTTTCTTTTGCGGCGGTACCAGAAGTAGCGGTCAATGAAAATCGCGCCGATTCCCGAAATTAAAGTCGCTAAGATGGTCGGCCCGACGATATCGGTCGGTGATTTCGCCGAATAAGCCATGCGCACGGCAATGACGGTTGTCGGTATCAATGTAATACTCGATGTATTTACCGCCAAAAAGGTAATCATGGAACGGCTGGCCTCAGACTTACCTCCATTCAGCTTTTTCATCTGCTCCATGGCTTTAATGCCGAGCGGTGTCGCCGCATTTCCCAGTCCGAAAAAGTTTGCCATGAGATTTGATAAGATGTACCCCATGGCCGGATGATCAGGGGGAATATCGGGAAACAGCTTAGAGATAAACGGGCGGCACATTCTGCTGAATATATCCAAAAGGCCGGACTGCTCGGCTATTTTCATCAGGCCGAGCCAGAAGACGAGCACGCTCATTAATCCGAACGAGATCGTAACCGCTTCTTTTGCTCCTTTAAAAACAGCTTCATTCACATCCTGCAAGGTACCGTTAAACATCGCAAAGACAAGTCCGATTACCGTCAGACATACCCAGATTAAATTGACCATGACGAACCGCCCGCCGCGCTCATAAACAGGCTCGTAAACGTCTCAATGAAATGCTTTTTCGGTTTTTTATGGCGCTCGTTTTCATAATAGACGGGAATCTTGGCGATCACTTTCCCATCATGCATAACAGTCATCCGGCCGACGACATCAGGAATGAGAGAGGCGTCCTTTTTCCAGGCTTTTTTCGGTTTTATTAAGGTTGTGCGGATTTTTACATCGTCGATTTCATCCTCTTTTAATAAATATTTGACATCCCGGGCAATAAAAGCGTGTTTTCCGTAAAACGTCTTTTTCAGCTTCGGAATGCCGCCTTTTTTAGCGACGACATAGGTTTTATAGTGTTCAAAGACATAATTAAACATATTCATATGGTCATCCCAGTCATCCGGATCATTTATGGTGACCGCGATGAGATCCGTTCCGTCTTTTGAAGCCGTCGAAACGAGCGTCCGTTTCGCGATTTTTGTGTAACCCGTTTTTCCGCCTGTGCTGTAACGGTAGAGCCCAGTCAGAAGCTTGTTTTTATTTTTCCATACCCGGTCCATCGTTTCCGCCTTATACACTTTTGTGCCTGAAACGATCCGGTATTCCTTGATTTTCATTGCGTATTTAGTCAAAAGCGCCATGTCATACGCCGTTGAATATAAATTCTCATGGTCGTCCAGCCCGTGCGGATTTTGAAATTTTGTATTTTCCATCCCGATTTGCTCGGCTTTTTTGTTCATCATAAATACAAAACCGTCAAGGCTTCCGCCGACATATTCAGCTATTGCCGCAGCGGCGTCATTTCCTGATCTCAGCATAAGCCCGTATACAAGATCTTTCAGCTTTACTTTTTGTCCCGGCTGAAGATAAATGGCTGAGCCTTCCGTTTTTACGGCATTCGGGGAAACCGTCACGGTCTCTTCCATCTTTCCTGATTCAATCGCCAGCACCGCCGTCATGATTTTCGTAATGCTTGCAATCCGCCGCTTATGATGTTCATCCTTGGCGAATAACACCCTGCCAGATGCTCCGTCGATAATAATCGCGCTTTTTGCGCTGACATGTATTTGGGCATGTGCCGTATTGCCGTCTGTAATGGAAAAAAGAATAACAAAAGTCAAAAGAAATACGGCAGCTTTTTTGAGAAAGCGCATGAATGCTCACGTCCTTGTTGTGGGTTTGTACAAGTTTATGCGCCTGTCCATGACTTATGAATACCAATTGCATCACTTTCACATAAAAAAACTCTCCCAAAAGGAAGAGTTTTTATCTGACTGATGCCATATTTGAGCCTGATGCTTCATATTGCGCCAATTCTTCCCGCATCCGCAGAAATTCACTGCTGAGCGAAAGCAGAAGGCTCCGCAGCGAGTCCGGCACTTGCTGGTAGAACTCAATCGCGCTTTGGCCTGTATAAGCGGCGCGGCTGTTTTCGTACCATGTATCCTTTTTCGGCATGAAAAATTCTTCCACGCACTGATGATACACTTTATACAGCGTTTTTTCCGCTCTCACCTCATGAAACGGTTCCTGCATTAAGAGCCGCCGGCAGGCTTCCTGGGCGCCTTCGCAAAAGACGGTCATCCTCCTCAGCACACTGAGCACGTCGCGGCAGTATGCCTCATCCGCCTCTCCTTGAGCCCGCATCTCCGGCAATGTTGTATGATTTAAATAGCTGCTGACCATCGTGACAACCTCGGCTAAAAATTCACCAGTTTCTTCAGTATGGGCCCTCACAATCGAATTTCCCATTTCCGTCCGTTTCCTTCCTCTCTTGTACGTCGTCATTTGCGTCATTCATCAATGGCCTTTCCCTACTATCGTATGATGAAAAACGATTATTATTTAATATCCTCAAAAGTTTGGTTGAAGTTTTCAAAGAATAAATCGGCTTCCTCCTGGAGAACGTCTTCCTCCGCATTTTCAGGAAGCGGCGGGAGCTCCTCCAATGTTTTTAAGCCGAATTGTTCAAGAAATACCGGTGTCGTGCCGTATAAAATCGCCCGGCCGGGACCGTCGGCGCGGCCCACCTCACACAGCAGCGCTTTTGACACGAGGCTGTGCAGAATCCGCTCAGACTTCACGCCCCGGATATCTTCAATTTCCGCCCGTGTGATCGGCTGCTTGTACGAAACGATCGCCAGCACTTCCAAAGAAGCCTGCGACAGCCCTTTTGACGGCACTTCGATTAGTTTTTTCAAATAAGGCACGAATTCTTTTTTCGTTCCAAGCATATACGTATCCGCATATTCGGTAAGCTCGATGCCTCTGTCGTCTTCCTTGTACTGAGCGGCCACTTCTTCCATGATTCCGGCCAGTTCCGCTTCTTCTATTTCAAGCACCGTCACCAATTGCTTTTTGGTCAGTCCTTCATCACCCGCCGCATACAGCAGGGCTTCCACAATCGCTTTCCAATTCACGATATCAAACGCCATGAATGGATTCACTCCCCGTAATGTATATATCTGAAAAGTTTTCTTCCTGTTCAATGATAATCTGCTGATTTTTCATCAGTTCCAGGACTGCTAAAAACGTCACGACGAGATGGTCCCTTTGCCGAGAAGGAAAAAGCTCCGTGAAGTTTATTCTTCTCCCCGCCGTTTTTAAACTTTTTACGATTTCTTTCATTCTGTCTTCAATCGGTATTTCCTGTCTTGTAATGGTCGTTTCTTTCGGCCGCGTGATTTTTTTACGCTGAAGCACCTTTTGAAACGCGCCGATCATGTCATAAACGGTCACCGACAGTTTCTGCTCGGTCTGTTTGATTTCTTTTGCATACTCACTTAAATCACTCGGCGGCTTTGTAAATGACTTTTGTCTTTCTTCTTCCCGCTCTTTTAAATCCTTCGCAGCGGTTTTATACTTTCTATACTCAATCAGCTTTTCAATCAGCTCGTCCCGAGGGTCTTCTTCTTCAAGCATTTCGTCTTCAAACAGCTCTTCCTCTTGTTTCGGAAGCAGCATTCTGCTTTTAATGCTGAGAAGCGTCGCCGCCATGACCAGATATTCACTGGCGACATCAAGTTCAAGCTCTTGCATTGTATGTACATATAATAAATATTGTTCAGTAATGGTTGCCACGGGTATGTCATATATGTCGATTTCAAGACGGTTAATCAGATGAAGCAGCAGGTCCAATGGGCCTTCAAACGTATCAATTTTCACTTGATATTCTACCATTATCTCACCATTTTCAATATCACTCTCATTGCCGGAAAAACTGGCTACCCTTTAGTATAATCCACCGAAATGCTCTCGTCCAATACTTTTATACACGTCCTCCGTTATTTAGAAAATACTGAAAAAGAAGATATACGCCTATACCTTTAAAGGCGGATGCACATAGGATAGCCGTGTAAACTTGAAACAAAGGGAGGCTGATTTCACATGAGCGGAGCTTGTTTCGGCGGAGGTTTTGCATTAATTGTCGTTCTGTTTATTTTGCTCGTTGTCGTAGGAGCATCTTACATCTGCTAGTTCCTCAGGCTTCAGACACCAAGCCGCTCTTTTTTCCTTTTCAAAGCGCTGTGGTACACTGGTTTTAGCATAAAAGGAGGAAGCGGCTTGTATCCTAAAGCTTATATCGGCTTTTTGGCCGAATTTCACGCATCAAGAGATTATTTTGAGTGTCATGAACTGTTAGAGGAATATTGGAAAGAAAGCCCGGCTGAAAAGCGGAGCATTCATTGGGTCGGCCTGATTCAGCTTGCCGTCGCTCTGTATCACCAGCGCAGGGGAAATGAAGCCGGGGCGAAACGGCTGATTGCCAACAGCTTACGTATTCTCCGGTCTGAAAAGCAGGCGGTCTGTTCTCTCGGTCTCAGCCATCCGAAGCTGATTGAGCTGATAGAAACGCTGTCAGACGATATAGAAGCGGGCCTGCCTTACAGAAGTGT
The DNA here is from genome assembly GCF_003047165.1 of Bacillus sp. ZY-1-1. Taxonomy (NCBI): domain Bacteria; kingdom Bacillati; phylum Bacillota; class Bacilli; order Caryophanales; family Bacillaceae; genus Bacillus; species Bacillus sp. ZY-1-1. The sequence goes on along the minus strand of NZ_CP027061.1, from coordinate 1,660,712 downwards.
TATGCTTCCGATTACAGATGAAGCCCTGAAAGAAGCATGTCTTGCCGAATGCCGCCGAAAGGGCTATACATGGGGGCAAGACGGCGTATCAGATACCTTTCTTATTCATAAACACCGCCTGCGGGACAGGACGGATGTCATTAAGGAACGCGAACGGGAAATTGAGAGAAGAAAAAAAAGCAGAGGCTGACGGTCAGCCCTGCTTTTTCTATATCAAAACAGCTCCCGAAACCGTGAAGATTCCGGGAGCATTTGTCAGTTATTATATGAGATATCCTGATCTTTTTGATGTTGACAGCGTTCAAAAAAGCTTTGCGTTAATTCATTCGGAACGAGTGCCTCCGTTTTGAACAGACGTTTTAAGGCGTCCATCATTTGCTTTCCGATTCCTTGATGGCGGTGAGAAGGATTCACGCTGATATGCCGGATTTCAACCTCTGAGTCCTTTTTTTCGACTCCGATCGCTCCGACGATATCTTCATCCTCTTTCCAAAGAAAGAGCTGGCGGCCAGTATCCGTTTCATAGTCCTTTATTGTCTGCTGAAGCTGCTTGAGATCTTTTTCATTCGGCATAAATGACAGAAGACCCATCGCAATCTTTTCAAACGATTTTTTATAACGAATTAACATAAAAACCCCTCTATATCCAAAATGTCCATTCATGTCCTATCAAACGGATACATAAAGGCGATCCGTTTTCTCACATTATATCATTTTCGCCGCGGTTTTAAACGCTTTTCAACAAATTATTCAAATGAACGGTTTAAATTTGCCATTTCAATGGCAGATACTGCGCAATCCGCTCCCTTATTTCCGGCTTTTGTTCCGGCTCGTTCGATGGCCTGCTCAATGGTTTCAGTCGTCACGATGCCGAAGATAACCGGGACGCCCGTCGCCGTTCCCGCCTGGGCGATGCCTTTTGCCGCTTCATTGCAGACATAGTCATAATGCGTTGTCGCTCCTCTGATAACCGTGCCGAGCGTAATGACGGCATCGTATTTTTTCGTTTCCGCCATTTTCTTTGCCGCAAACGGGATTTCAAACGCTCCCGGCACCCAAGCGACGTCAATGTCGTTTGATTCTACACCGTGGCGAAGCAGCGTGTCTTCCGCTCCGCTTAACAGCTTGCTCGTTATAAATTCATTAAATCTGCCGACGACGATTCCGATTTTAAGTCCTGTTCCTACTAGGTTTCCTTGTATGATATTCATATGTTATCCATCCTTTTTTGTGAGATTTGTTTTTAGAAATGAAGCAGATGTCCAAGTTTTTTCATTTTGGTCTGTAAATACTGCTTGTTATGCTCACTCGCTTCCATTTGAAGCGGCACCCGTTCCGAAATGCTGAGACCGTATCCTTCGAGGCCGGCGATTTTCCGGGGGTTATTGGTTAAAAGTTTCATATGCTGAACCCCTAAGTCGCGGAGAATCTGGGCGCCGATGCCGTAGTTGCGCAGATCAGGCAGAAAGCCGAGCGCTTCGTTCGCTTCAACCGTGTCGTACCCTTGTTCCTGCAATCGGTACGCCTTCAGCTTATTGATTAAACCGATTCCTCTGCCTTCCTGGCGCAAATACAATAGAACGCCGCGGCCTTCTTCAGCAATTTGCGCAAGCGCGGCATGAAGCTGAGGTCCGCAATCACAGCGATGGGATGCAAACACATCGCCCGTCAGGCATTCTGAGTGCACTCTGACAAGAACTGGTTCGCTGTTAAACGGGACATCCCCCATGACAAAGGCGAGATGTTCTTTTCCGTCAACCTCGTTTGTATATCCATAAACTCTAAACGTGCCGAAGTCAGTCGGCAGCGTAATATCAACTTCTCTGTTCACAAGTGTCGTAATGTTGTAACGGTACTCTATTAAGTCTTTTATCGTAATCATTTTCAGCTGGTGACGTTCGGCGATTTCGGCTAACTCCGGCACTCTGGCCATTGTGCCATCTTCATTCATAATTTCACAAATGACGCCCGCTCCCTGAGAGCCGCAGGCTTTTGCAAGGTCAACGGCTGCTTCCGTATGGCCCGCCCGCTTCAGGACGCCTCCTTTTTTTGCGATTAAGGGGAAAATGTGGCCCGGACGCTGAAAATCGTCAGACACAGATTCCTCGTTCAACAGCGCCTGAATGGTAAAAGAACGTTCTTGAGCGCTGATGCCCGTTTTTGTCAGCCTGTGGTCAATACTGACCGTAAAGGCGGTCTCATGTGAGTCCGTATTATGATCGACCATCGGGTGAAGATCCAGCCGGCCGGCGATGTCTTCAGACAGCGGCGTGCAGATCAGGCCTCTCCCATGGGTCGCCATAAAATTCACCACTTCAGGCGTGGCATGCTCAGCCAGCGCTACGAAATCTCCTTCGTTTTCTCTGTCTTCATCATCGACAACAATGATGACTTCACCTTTTTTCAGCGCCTCTAACGCCTCTTCTATCGGATGAAACATATCGATCTTCCTTTCTAAAAGCCGTTCTCGCTTAAAAAGGCTTCCGTGATAGTTTGATTGCTTTTCTTTTGTTCTGTTTTGTGCAAAAAGCGGTATAAGTATTTGCCGATCATGTCACACTCAATATTTACGGTCGATCCGACTGTTTTCGTCTGAAAAATCGTTTCTGAGATGGTATGCGGAATGATGGATACCGTCACGCTTTCATCTGATAGACCGAAAATCGTCAGGCTCACGCCGTCTACCGTAATTGAACCTTTCAATACGAGCGTTTTTGTCAATTCCGGCGAAAGTTTTAAATCGTAATAGACCGCGTTGCTTTTTTTCTCGATCCGCGTAATTTCCGCCGTTCCGTCCACATGCCCTGATACAAAGTGGCCGCCGAACCGTCCGTTGGCGGACATCGCTCTTTCCAGATTTACTTTACTGCCTTTTGACAAGCCGTTCAGCGAAGTGGATTTCACTGTTTCCGGCATGACATCAACCGTAAATTGATTGTCAGAAAATCCGGTTACGGTCAGGCAGATGCCGTTTACCGCAATGCTGTCGCCATGTTTCACATCGCTAGTCACTTTTGAAGCGGCGATGGTTAATGCCATGGAAAGGCCTGTCTTTTTGATTGCTTGGATCGTGCCTGTTTCTTCAACGATTCCTGTAAACATCGTCACCATCCTTTCCATCTTTAGGTATGGCCGTCAGTTTTATATCCGGCCCGATTTGGGTGATTTGTGTGAATTGCAAATGGGGGACATCTTTCATTGATTGAAAACCTTCACCGGAGATCAAGCTGGGAGCAAGCGTTCCTCCGATTAATTTAGGGGCGAAATAGAAATGAAGCTCTTGGAAACAGCCTTCCTTGACAAAACTTCCGTGTACGGATGCTCCGCCTTCCACATAAACGGACATTATTCCGTTTTCAGCGAGAATACTGAGCACCTCAGGGATGTGAATGCGGTCTGTTTCCAGCGGAAAAACTTTTATTCCGAGTGCGGTCAGCCGGTCTTGCTTTTGCACGTCTGCACCTTTGGCCGTAAATATCCATGTCGGCGCAGCACCGTCAGTGAGCACATTTGCCGTTTCAGGAATGGTCAGCTTTGTATCGAGAATCACTCTGACCGGCTGCTTCACCGCATCAGGAAGCCTGCAGGTCAGGCTCGGATTATCGGCTTTGACTGTGCCTGCTCCGACAAGAATGCTTTGATGCGATTTCCTGTATTGCTGGGCATCAAGCCTTGCCGCCTCTGATGTAATCCATTTGCTGTCACCGGTTTCGGTCGCTGTTTTCCCGTCAAGGCTCGCGGCCGCTTTCAAGGTGACATACGGAAGTCCGGTCCGCATGAAGTGAAGAAACATTTTATTCAGCTCTTCTGCCTGCTGCCTGAGAAGTCCGGTTTTCACTTCGATGCCCGCTGCTTCCAGCATTCCGATGCCTTTTCCGGCTACAAGCGGATTCGGATCTTTCACAGCAATGAACACCCTTTTTATCCCCGACTTTATTATCAGTTCGGCGCATGGCGGTGTTTTTCCGTAATGGCTGCAAGGCTCCAGCGTCACATACAAATCGGCGCCTTTTGCGTGTCTGCCGGCCATATTAATCGCGTGAACCTCGGCATGCGCTTCTCCGTATTGCAAATGGGCGCCCATTCCGACGATCTGTCCGTTTTTGACGACGACAGCGCCGACAAGAGGATTGGACTGTGTCTGTCCTTCACCGCGTCTGGCAAGTTCTATTGCCGTATTCATATAATATTCATCCATTGTTATCCCTCCCTTCTTCCACGCAATTTGGCGTCAAAAAAGCCCCGAATGTTTACACAGTTCGGGGCTTTGCCAGTTTTAATCCATAGGAAATAAGACTATACAGTAAGTTTATTTTTTGCATAGCTTCTCTCATCCTTCTCCCATCCAGACTTTCACTGTCGGCTTCAGCTTTTCACTGAATCCACCGTATACAGATGCATACGGGTCACGGGCTGTAAAGCGCAAAGCGCCTTATTACCGCCGGTCGGGATTTTCACCCAGCCCCGAAGGATACAATCAATATTTTTTTGTCCTTATCCGCTATTATAACATCCTTTGCGGCAGGCGCAATGAATTTGCACCTCATTATTCAGAAAAATAAAAAGCGCCCTTTTCCCATAAAAGGCGTCTTTATTTATTCGTTCACTTTGACGACCTTCAATAAGCCGTCAATCCGGTTTGATTTGCTGAAATACGCTTTAATCTTATCACCTTTTTTTACATCGGAGAGATCCTGCTTCAGCTTGTCGCCGTTAAAAATAATTTTTGTGCCGTTCGCTGCCGTACCGTGGTACTCAGTTCCTTCGATTTTCGTAATTTTATATGTTTTGACTGTATATTCTTCTTTTTCCTGGGACAGGGTTTGTCCGATTGCAGTCGGCACGTCTTTCAGTTCAATATCGTTTATGACCATATAACCGCCCGCTAATAACAGCAGCAGTACAAGTAAAATGGCTGCTTTTGTTTTAATTCTTCCCATTTTTCTACCTCCAGCCCGTATCAATCTATTCATTACTATGTCATATTCCTTTTTTTCATGAATAGAAAACCGTTCTTCCCTGCGTGAGTTATTCATATAACGTTTCATAAAGGGAAGATGTTTCATGTATCTGTAAAACTTTCTATCTATTAAATAGATATACGAATTTATGTTCTGTTTTTGAGGGTGGAGAGATAAATTTATATAAAAAAAGCAGTTTTCTCATGAAGAAAACTGCCTGTACGGTTTATTTCGTCTTGCGAATTTCGTTAAACGGGAAGAAGACGAATTTTGATGTGCCCGCTATTTGTTTTTTCGTAAAAAGACCGAGGCCGTTGCGGCTGTCCATAGATTCTCTGCGGTTATCACCCATGACGAAATATTTGTCGTCCGGCACTTTCACCGGGCCGAAGTCTTCTGTCAGCCGGTCATAGCCGTCTTGCTTCGCCTTGTGCTTGTTTGCCGCTAAATACGGTTCGGACACTTTTTTGCCGTTGATATACAGCTGATCGTTTTTCATTTGCACCGTGTCGCCGGGAAGTCCGATAATCCGTTTGACATAGTGCTCATTTTCTCCGTTCAGCACGACGATCTGGCCGCGTTTGAAGTCGCTTATGTATTTGACCGTCATATTGACAAAGATTCTCTCGCGGTCATGCAGCGTCGGATCCATTGATCTTCCATCAACGAGATAAGGGGCAAATAAAAAGTTTCGGATGAGCAGTGCCAGAACGACAGCGATGATAATGGCTTTCGCCCAATCAAGTACGGCGCTTTTTTTAGAAGTTTTTTCTTTTTCTGATTTCAAGTGATTTCCTCCCATTAGCCATGGTCATTTTTATTTTACCATGAATCCCTGCACAGAGGGCAAATAAGCCCCGCACCCCATCCATTTTTTTCATTTTATAAGCCGGATCTGCTGATTTTACGGTATTTCACGAAGCTTCCGATCCGCCAAATGCACAAATACACAAAAGCAAGCTCCATCGTTAAAACGGCGAATTCCGCCGCGTCAATGCTTTTGAAATATTGGCTGAGCGCGATACGGATCGCAATAATCGCGATAATGACATATTTAAAGTTTTTATTCCGCTTGGAGTAGACAAAGCCGTCTTCCCGGATTTCATAGGCGGTTTGCGACAGCATGATGATACCGAATACCGCGCCTAACAGTCCGGCGATGGCGAGCTCCCAAAGAGCGGGAAAATGAAACGGCTTTCCCGGGATATTCATGAGCTGGCTGATACTGAATGTGAAAATGACGGCGATAATCAAAAGCGGGAGAATGATGCCTAAGCCGCCGCCTTTAATCGGCCTGTTTCCCTTTTTTACCCTGAACCAAATCATAAGTGCGAGAATGATAATGACAAATAAAACGGTTGCCAATTGAACCAACGTTTCTACCTCTTTTCATTGTTGTAATCGGTCTTTTTCACTATACCAGAATGATCACCGATGTTCATATATGTATTTTTTCATGATTTACACATGAGAATTTTCATATACATAAAAAAACCCGCCTGAAAAAGGCGGGTTTTCCGTCATTATCCTTCTACACGGATTTCTTTCATTTTGTCTCCGTTAGACATGTTTTTCGCATGCTCTAAACCGCTTGTCACTTTTCCGAATACAGTATGAACGCCGTTTAAATGCGGCTGCGGCTCATGTACGATGAAGAATTGGCTTGAACCCGTGTCTTTACCGGCATGCGCCATTGATAAAGAACCGGCTTCGTGTTTATGCGGATTGCCTTCTGTTTCACATTTGATCGTTTTTCCGCTTCCGCCCATGCCTGTCCCAGTCGGATCTCCGCCTTGGCTGACAAAGCCCGGAATCACGCGGTGGAAAATAACGCCGTCATAAAAGCCCGTATTCGCCAGATTTTCAAAGTTAGCGACTGTATTAGGCGCTTCATTCGGATAAAGTTCAAATTCGATTCTGCTGCCGTTTTCCATTTCGATGTAACCAGTTTTCATTCTCATTCCTACTTCCGTATTGTTTTTTGTCAAAGCCTTCTTTAATATGAATTTCAATTGTAAGCCGGCTTTCTTTTTGATATTCTTTTGAAGGAAGAGGCCTCTGCTCTTCTTTTCGCGGCTATTATACCACACCTTCAGCCGGAAAACGAATCTCCCCGCTTCCGCAGAAAGAAAATGAAACCAGAACAGCTTCACAGCCGTCTATGTATCGGAACTGCTTCACGCAGGTCCTCACAAACCGCTTCAAAACGGCATTTGTGAAAAGAAGGAGGTTAACCGCTTTGAAAAAAATGTGGATTGGATTGCTGGCGGCGGCCGTTGTATTGTGCACAATACCGAAAATCAGCCTGGCCGATGCCGCAGTCGGAGATGTCATCGTCACACTGGGGGCGGATCTGTCAAACGAAAACCGTCAGAAAGTGCTTGACGAATTAAATGTCCCTGATAACGCGACAAAAGTGACGGTCACTAATAAAGAAGAACATGAATATCTGGGAAAATATATATCGAATGCCCAAATCGGCACAAGAGCCATCTCTTCGTCATCCATTACGGTGGCAAAGAAAGGGTCCGGGCTTGACGTTAAGACCCATAATATCGATTCCATTACGGATGAAATGTACTTAAACGCCCTGATGACAGCAGGAGTGAAAGATGCGAAAGTATACGTGACGGCGCCGTTTGAGGTATCAGGCACCGCAGCATTAACGGGAATCATCAAGGCATATGAAGTCTCATCAGACAAAGCGATTTCAGAAGATGTAAAACAGGTCGCCAACCAAGAGCTTGTCACCACTTCAAATCTCGGGGATAAAATCGGGGATAAAAACGCCTCCGCGCTTATCGCAAACATTAAAGATGATTTCGCGAAAAACGGTGTGCCCGATACAAAAGAAGGAATCGAGAAAAAGGTCGATGATGCGGCTTCAAACCTTAATATTACACTGACTGACGCTCAAAAAGACCAGCTCGTTTCATTGTTTAATAAAATGAAAAATGCCAAGATTGATTGGGGCCAAGTCGGCAGCCAGCTCGATAAGGCAAAAGACAAAATCACGAAGTTCATTCAATCCGATGAAGGCAAAAGCTTTGTTCAAAAAGTTATTGATTTCTTCGCTTCGATTTGGAATGCGATCGTGTCTGTATTTACAGGAGACAGCGGATCAAGTTCTGACAGCTGAACGCAAAAAGAGACCGGACGCCATTGTTCCGGTCTCTTTTTTATTTATTGTTTGACCCCCGTCTTAAACGGCAGATCCAGTTTTACAATGTCTTCATAAGTTTCTCTTCTAATGACAAGATGCGCTTCGCCGTCTTCCACAAAAACGACGGCGGGACGCGGAATACGGTTGTAGTTGTTAGCCATGCTGTATCCGTACGCTCCCGTGCAGAAAACGGCGAGAAGATCGCCTTCTTTCACTTCCGGAAGGTCTATATCCCAAATGAGCATATCCCCGCTTTCACAGCACTTACCCGCGATGGATACCGTTTTATCGTGGTGTTCTCCGATTCTGTTTGCCGATACGGCTTCATATTTCGCCTGATAAAGCGCAGGACGGATATTATCGCTCATGCCCCCGTCAACCGCTGCATATTTACGGGTGCCGGGCACTTCTTTTTGCGAACCGATGGTATAAAGCGTCGTTCCGGCATCTCCGACGAGCGAGCGTCCCGGTTCAATCCAGATCTCCGGAATGTCAAAAGCGTGCAGCGCTGCGTTTTCTTTTACCGCTTCGATAATTTTTTCCACATAAACGGCGGGATGAAGGGGTTCATCCTCTTCCGTGTAGCGGATGCCGAAGCCGCCCCCTAAATTCAGCACTTCAGAGACAAAGCCGAATGATTCTCTCCATTCATTCAGTTTTGCAAAGATTTTTTCTGCGGCCAGCACAAAGCCCGCCGTATCAAAAATTTGCGATCCGATGTGGCAGTGAACGCCGAGAAGGCGGATATGGTCTGACTGCAATACTTGTTCAATCGCCTTTTCTATTTGCCCGTTATGCAGATCAAAACCGAATTTGGAATCTTCCTGCCCCGTTGTAATATAATCATGCGTATGGGCCTCTACCCCCGGAGTGATCCTGAGAAGCACATCCATTGTGCGCCCTGATTTGCGGCACAGTTCCGCGAGTAAGGATATTTCATAAAAATTATCAACGACGATGCAGCCGATTTGATGATCGAGCGCCATTTTCAACTCTTCTTTGCTTTTGTTGTTGCCGTGAAAATGAATCCTGTCAGCCGGAAAACCAGCCGCAACCGCCGTAAACAGCTCTCCGCCGGATACAACGTCCAATGAGAGCCCCTCCTGCTCAGCGAGCTGTATCATCGCAACGGAAGAAAACGCCTTGCTCGCGTACGCGACCTGCGCCTTTAAATCCGCGTCAATGAATGCCTGTTTAAAGCTTTTAGCGCGCTCACGTATTAAAGCCACATCGTAAACATAAAGAGGCGTGCCGTAATGCTCCGCTAAATACAGCGCGTCCACACCTCCGATTTCCAAATGACCTAGTTTGTTTTGTCTGCTTGTGCCATGTAAGAACAATGCTCATTCCCTCTTTCTGATCCGCCTATGGGTGAAAAGGACAGCTTCTTTTGAGCTGTCCTTATACAAGTCCCGTATAAGTTAAGACATACAATATCATAATCTTCTGTCGGTTTCAATGCGATTATGAACCGCTTGGCTGTCTTTGACGGTCTTTCGGGTGAACAATGCTCGGTCTGACTTTCGCTCCCGGCACTGTCGTCCGGACGAGCACCTGCCACAGCGCCTTGCCGTTAAACGGTAAAAACGGCCATAAATACGGCGTATGAAACGAACGGATATTCGCCATTATGATCAGCAGCAATGTAAAGCCTATCACAAAGCCTTTCACTTGGAAAATGGCCACGAGCACCATTAAGATGAGGCGTATCATTTTATTGGCGAGGCTGAGCTCATAGCTCGGCGTGGTAAATGATCCGATGGCGGCGATCGATACGTACAGAATCACTTCTGCTGAAAACAGCCCCACCGCTATGGCGATTTGACCGATCAGCACCGCCGCAATCAGACCCATGGCGGTGGATAAAGCGGTCGGCGTATGGATCGCGGCCATCCTGAGAAACTCAATCCCCAAATCGGCTAAAAAGATTTGCAGAATGATCGGGATGTGCGTATTTTTATTTAAACCGATAAAATCCAATCTTTCAGGCAGAAGAGACGGTTCGAGAACAAAGAGAAACCAGATCGGAAGCAGAACCGTTGAAGCGATAATACCGAAGAACCTGATCCATCTTAAAAATGTTCCCACTGAAGGCGCCTGCCTGTATTCTTCCGCATGCTGAACATGGTGAAAAATCGTTGTCGGCGTTATGATCACGCTCGGTGACGTATCAACGACGATGATGACGTGCCCTTCCAAAATGTGATTGGCGGCCACATCCGGCCGCTCCGTGTATCTGACCATCGGAAACGGGTTGTAGCCCTGTTTGACGATGAATTCTTCCACTGTTTTATCAGACATCGTCAATCCGTCAATGTCAATCGCATTCACTTCGTTTTCGACGATGCTGACAAGGTCCGGGTCCGCGATGTCTTCTATATACACAATGGCAAGATCGGTCTTAGAGCGCTCGCCGACTTTCGTAATTTTGACGCGGAGCCTTTCGTCCCTGATTCGTCTTCTGATCAATGCTGTATTAATGACGATATTTTCGATAAAACCGTCTCTTGCCCCGCGGACGACCTTTTCCGTATCCGGTTCTTCCGGTGTGCGTCCGGGGTAACTTCTGACGTCAACGATAAAGGCGAAGCCCGCGTCTTCAACGATAACGGCCACAAGTCCGGAAAGCACTTGATCTGTTGCTTCGTCGAGCGTTTTGACTTTTTGGACCTGCTGATTGACAAGCCTGTTTTCAACAACGTCAATCGCTTCATCCGCATTCTCATCATAATTATTGACGTCGACGAGCTGTTCCATTAAATGAATGATAAACAAAGTATCGGTTAATCCGTTGACAAAGTAAATCTGGACTTCCCGGTCTAATACTCGAACTTTGCGGACGCCGACATCATAGCTCGTTCCCATACCGACGCGGTCTTTAAAAAATTGTTCATTTTTTCTAGGATCCCGGTATACCTTGATCATGTTTTCCGGTTTTTCCGGCATGACTTTCGCTCCTTTCTAAAATGAATTCGACCGCCTTCATCGTAATCGGCGAGCCTTTGGATATGTCATCTTTTCTCCCCATCTTTCCTATGTCGCCGATGCCCACAATGAGAGGAACGTCCAATTTATCCAGACAATACACCGTATCTCCGTTCATTCTGTGCTCGTCCATTTCTCTCATTCCGGTTTTATCGACGCCATACTCCGTCACTTCTCCATCACGGTCAATGGAGACATCGACTTTCGTCCATTCAGCCTGATGGGTCTTAGAAGCGACCGCAATCACCCCCAGCACTTCAATGTCCTGATGTGAGGCGACATATTTCAGCGCCGTTTCGCCCGGCCCTTCCCCTTGCAGGCCTGAATCGTCAAACATGACAAACACCGGGTCATTCGGCGCGGCTTTAATCAGCTGAACAAGTTCGGGGCCGCTTCTGGTTGACGGATTGCCCTTTGATTGGGAAATACACCGCCCGCCTGCTTTTTCCGCGGCATATTCAATTGTTTTGGCGGCGTATACGTCCCCGTCTGTCACAAGAATGACCTTCCGTTTCGTCATCAGGCATTATCCTTTCGGTTTAAAAATAATGGCTATAAGAAATGCGAATAAAATCGCTGAAGATATACCGGCGGAAGTAAGTTCAAAAATCCCCATGGCGATCCCGATAAATCCATGCTCGTGAGCTTGATGCATGGCGCCGTGCAATAAGCTGTGACCGAAGCTGACAATGGGAACCGTCGCGCCCGCACCTGCAAATTCGATAAATTTGTCATATATTCCGAACCCATCCAACAAGGCGCCGATGACGACAAAAGTTGTCATCACATGGGCGGGTGTCAGTTTAAAAATGTCAAGCAGCAGCTGACCGATAATGCATATGATTCCCCCGCAAACAAAAGCCAACAGATATTCCATTTATGATGCACCTCCCGCCCGCTCAAATACCACACCGTGCGCGATGGTCGGAATGGTTTCTTTCTGCTGGATCATTGTCGGACTTAAAAGCGCTCCTGTCGCGACAACGAGCACCCTGTTCAGAGCCCCTGATTTTAATTGATTAAAAATATGTGTGTACGTAACAAGCGCGGAGCAGGCGCAGCCGCTTCCGCCCGCAAACACCTGCTGGTCCGGCGTATAGATGAGAAGACCGCAGTCATCGTGTTTCGTTCCGGCGGGATAGCCTTCTTCTTTGAGCAAATCTTTCACGATCGGCGAGCCGACGCCTGAAAGGTCTCCCGTTAAAATCAGATCATAATCATCCGCCGTGCGGTTTAAGTCCTGCAGGTGCTGTTTGATTGTGTCGGCGGCAGCGGGCGCCATGGCGGATCCCATATCGAACGGGTCCGTAATCCCGAGGTCGCTTACTTTTCCCACTGTTGCGCTTGTAATCTTGATATCAGAAGGGTTTTGGCTGATGATGACCGCCCCGCCCCCCGTGACCGTTGAAGTGGCGGTATCCGGTTTTTGCCCGCCATACTCCGTCGGATTGCGGAATTGCCGTTCTGCCGTCGCGTTATGGCTGCTCGTGGCTGCGATCGCCCGGTTCGCAAAACCGCCGTCAATGAGCGCGGATGCGACGGCAATCGTTTCCATTGATGTCGAACAGGCGCCGAACAGACAGAGGAACGGAATTTTCAGATGTCTGGCGACGTAGTTGGCGGTCACATTTTGATTTAAAAGATCCCCCGCGAGTAACAAATCAATATCGCTCTTTTTCAAATTCTGTTTTTGCAAAGCTGAGTTGATGGCATCTTCCATTAACTGACGTTCCGCCATTTCCCAGTTTTTCTGATTGCAATGCATTTCATCGTATGTCTTATCAAACAGCGAACCGAGCGGGCCGTCTTTTTCTTTCGGTCCGGCTGCCGTCCCCGCCGCATTTACAAATAACGGGTTTTCAAACACCCAGGTTTGCTTTCCGGTTAATTTCATTTTTTCTCCTCCTACGAAAACAGTTTTTCACAAGCAAACCGTATCAGGCCTACGATATAGGCTGCCACGACGCCGAATACAATGACGTTTCCCGCCAATTTAAACATGTTTGTCGCTACTCCGAGCACGAGTCCTTCACTTCTGTGTTCCAGAGCCGCGCTTGTCATACTGTTTGCAAAACCCGTCACCGGCACGGCTGAACCCGCTCCGGCAAACTGCCCGAGTCTGTCATAAATGCCGAATCCGGTCAAAAGGGCGGAAATTAAAATAAGAGTGGCGGCCGTCGGGTTGCCCGCTGTTTTTTCATTAAAATTAAAAAAGTGGATGTAAAAGTCTTGAAGAGCCTGTCCGATCAGACAGATCAAACCGCCGATCAGAAAGGCTTTGACGCAATTCCAAACATATGGCGGTTTCGGCTGATAGTCTTTCACTTTTGTTTTGTAATTTTCTTTTAAGTTTGTCACGTCGGTTCCTCCTTATGAATGATGGATAAAATACAGCCAATGAAATAAAGAGCCGGCTATTTTGCCGAACACAATGGCCATCAGCAATATAATGATTTTGCTGCCGAAGCCGATCCGTTTGGCAAGAATGGGAAGCACATTCAGCACTTCTGTAAGCGCGGCGGCCAGCATGCCGATAAACATGCCGGCCAAAAGCCCGACCGGAACGGCCAGCCATTCAGATAAAAAAAAATGATTCATATTTAAGGTTTCCCAGCCGCCGAACACAGCTCCTGAAATAACAGCTCCTTCGTAGGCCTGTACAAAGCGCATTGTTTTTGTCAGCTGCATAAGGCGGGGGACGATTCCCATAACGGTTAAAAAAGCCACAAAGCCCGCGCCCACGGTCAGCCCTCCGCCAAGCCCGACAAATACAACGAAAAGAATGCTAACGATCATGCAGATCTTTCATCGTCTCTTCATTTTCGTGCATTGCGACATAATGATCGAGATCAAGCTGATAATTAAACATCTCGACTTCCAGCGGGCTTGGCTCTTCATTCAGGCGTTTTTTGAAGATGTGATTAAAAAAGACGATCATACCGAGACCGAGGCCGATGCTGTATGGAATCTGAAGCAGATACGGGTATTCATTCCGTTCGCCCGTTATGATTTCATATAAGGCGATATGAACTTCTCTCATACTGACATCTTCATGAAAATTCATAATGGCAAGACATGAACCGATAAAAAGCAGGAGCCAGACACCGACGAATAAAACGGCTGACAGCTGCTTTTTCTGGTAATGGATTTCCACTATCGTTTCAGCGCCGCCGACGGTCTGTACATCAAGCGCGGGAAAAGCGGTATGAATGGTTTTCAGCACTTTTATGATGTCCAGCACGACGATATTTTTGTCTTTTTTCGTGACCTTATACAGCGGCAGTGCCGACAGTTTTTTTTTCAGCTTTTGCTGTCCCGCAATCTGCGCGGCGTCGCCGACTGTGATGATATCTCCGGTATGAGCCTTCACGCGGTGGCGAAGTCTGAGAAATATTCGTCTTTCCATCTTGCATCACCATCTTTCGGGTGGTTATATATGTAGTATGTGGTTCACTTTTGTTCTCATTCATCAGCGGCAAAAGACCATAAATTACCACCGATGCACAAATAAAAAAAGCCGGCCCGTAAAAGGTCAGCTTTCCGTATGATCCATCTGCACTTTAATCTGCTTTAATATTTTTTTCTCCAGCCTCGATACCTGGACTTGGGAAATCCCGAGCCGTTCGGCTACTTCCGACTGTGTCTGATCTTTATAATATCTCAGATAGACAATGAGTTTTTCCCGTTCTTCCAAATCACTGATCGCTTCCTTGAGGGCGATTTTGTCAAACCACTTCTCTTCTGAATGATCGGCGATCTGATCAAGCAGGGTGATCGGGTCTCCGTCATTTTCATACACGGTCTCATGAATGGATGAAGGCGCCCGCACCGCTTCCTGCGCAAGCACCACATCCTCCGCATCAATTTCTAAATGATCCGCGATTTCCTGGACGGTCGGCACTCTTCCGTATGTTTTTGACAGTTCATCTTTCGCCCGGCGTATTTTATTGCCGAGCTCTTTTAAAGATCTTGATACTTTGACGGTTCCGTCATCACGGATGAAGCGCTGGATTTCTCCGATAATCATCGGCACGGCATAAGTTGAAAAACGGACATCATAGGACAAATCGAATTTATCAACGGATTTTAATAATCCGATACAGCCGATCTGAAACAGATCGTCCGGCTCATAGCCTCTGTTTAAAAACCTTTGAACGACGGACCACACAAGACGCATGTTTTTTTCTATGAGGAGGTCTCTTGCCTGCTGGTCGCCCTCTTGGCTCTTTTTGATTAATTCTTTGACTTCATGGTCCTTGAGCTGCGCGTTTTTGCTGTTTTTCTTAACCTCCACATCCATAACAAATCTCCTTAATTACAAAGCGCTTTGCTTTTTGATAGGTGTTTTGTTAAGCGTATCGTCGTTCCCATCTCCGGCGAGGAATCAATCGTGACATCATCCATAAAGTTTTCCATAATGGTAAAGCCCATTCCGGAGCGCTCAAGCTCGGGTTTTGTCGTAAAGAGCGGCTGGCGCGCTTCCTCAAGATCCGTGATCCCGAGGCCTTCATCACGTATGGTCAGATAGACGACATGATCCTCCAGCGTAACGGAGATGTACACCTTTCCGTCGCAGTTTTCTTCATAGCCGTGGATGATTGCGTTTGTTACCGCTTCTGATACGACGGTCTTGATTTCCGTCAGCTCATCCATCGTCGGGTCAAGCTGCGCGATAAAAGAAGCAACCGTTACGCGCGCAAACGATTCGTTCTGACTGAGGGCTGAAAATTCAAGATGCATCTCGTTTTTCATGAAGCCACCCCCAACGTTAAAAGCGCTTTTTGTTCCGATTGTTCGAACCTGATGATTTTAAACAGGCCGGACATGTCAAACAGACGTCTCACCGCTGGCGAAATCGCGCACACGACCATTTCTCCGCCGAGCTGTTTAATTTGTTTATAACGCCCTAAAATCACGCCGAGGCCGGAGCTGTCCATGAAGGTAAGATCGTCAAGGTTCAGCACAATGTGACGGATGCTGTCAGCCTCCAGCGATTCAGTAACCTTTTGTTTTAATGATTCTGCCGTATGATGGTCGAGTTCACCTGTTAATCGAATACAAAGCACGGATTCTTTGACATGAAAGTCAATTCCAAGGCTCATGCTCATTCCTCCTTGATATGATCGGATAATGAGTGTTTCGATTTTCGGGAAAGCAATTCCTTCACTATGACAAAACTAGTGCCCGTTCGCCACGATTATTTAAATTTTGTCCAATCTCCCATCGTCCGCTTCAGAAAAGTGAGAAAACCCGCTTTTTCCATGTCGTCTTTTGCCGTGACCGGGCTTTCAACGAGCACCTTTCCGTCTTTTTTCAGAACGAGGCTGCCGAGCACCTCTCCTTTTTTAACCGGAGCCGTTACATTGCCGTTGATTTTCACTTCTTTTTTTACTTTGTCCATGTTCTCTCCCTTTTTGGCCAGAAGAGAGATCGGCTCAGATGTGGTCAGCTTGATCAGTTTCTGTTTTCCTTTTTTTACTTTTACCGTTCCGACGATTTGATTCCGTTTGTACAGCGGGTGCGTTTTGAACTGGCTGAAGGCGTAATCAAGCATTTTGGTCACTTGGGCGTTTCTTTCTTTCGGGGTGCTGGCTCCGAAAACGACAGCAATGACCCTCATATTTCCTTTTTTAGCGGTGGCGGTTAAACAATACTTCGCTTCGCCTGTAAAGCCCGTCTTCACGCCGTCTACACCCGGGTAAAATTTGATCAGCCGGTTTGTATTGACGAGCCAGAACTTTTTGTCTGTATTTTCTCTTAAATAATCCTCATACGTTCCCGTAAATTGAGTGATTTTATCGTACTTTAATAATTCCTTCGCCATTTTCGCCATGTCATAAGCAGAGCTGTAATGGTCTTTTTCAGGCAGTCCCGTCGGGTTTTTGAAGGAGGTATCTTTCAATCCCAATTCTTTTGCTTTTTTGTTCATCCGACTGACGAAATCCTCTTCTGAACCGGCGATATACTCCGCCATTGCGACAGATGCGTCATTTCCGGAAGCTATCGCAATTCCTTTGAGCATTTCTTTTACCGTCATTTCTTCTCCGGGTTCAAGGAAAATCTGTGATCCGCCCATGGACGCGGCGTGTTCACTCGTCCTGACTTTATCGCTCATCTTTATTTTCCCTTTGTCAAGTGCTTCCATGATTAAAAGCATGGTCATGATTTTTGTCATGCTTGCCGGCGCCAGACGCTCCCGGCTGTTCTTGTTATAAAGAATGCTTCCCGTATCGCGTTCAATCAGCACGGCGCTTTTGGCTTCATGAGCGAGCTCCGATGTATGTTTTCCGTCCGGCTTTGCAAAAGCGGACGGTGCTGATGCCGTTAATAAAATGCCAATCAACAAAGTGGATATAAGACGTTTCATCTCCAAAGCCCTCCATTTCATAATCCTTTTTATTTTTTCCAAATCCGGTGGTTTTATACGCCTCTTCTGGAAAATGTTTCGTGTTGAGGGCACAAAAAAACAGCTGCTTCCGAAGAAACAGCTGACTTATGCTGACTTATTTTTGAGATCGTGCGACTACAGCTTTTACAAGCTTCAAAAAGCCGCCTTTTACTTTTTCCGTCATTTCCATTACTTCTTCATGGGATAACGGCTGGTCAAGAATACCCGCCGCCGCGTTGGAAATGCATGAGATGCCGAGCACGCGTATCCCCGCGTGGTTGGCGACGATGACTTCCGGCACGGTCGACATGCCGACAGCGTCAGACCCCATCGTTCTTAAAAACCGAACCTCAGCAGGTGTTTCGTAAGACGGCCCCGTAACAGCTGTATACACACCTTTTTGAACAGGAATGCCCAGCTCATCGGCCGTTTTTTCAGCCAAGCTTGACAGCTCTTTGTCATAGGCTTCTGACATGTCTGGGAATCTCGCTCCGAATTCAGCTTCGTTCGGCCCGATTAACGGGTTGGTGCCTGTAAAGTTGATATGGTCTGTAATAATCATCAGATCGCCGGCGCGGAATTCAGTGTTGATACCGCCGGCTGCATTCGTCACGACGAGAGATTCAACGCCGAGCGCTTTCATCACGCGGACTGGAAATGTGACCTGATCCATTGAGTAGCCTTCATAGTAATGAAAGCGGCCCTGCATCGCGATGACCTGCACGCCTTCAAGCGTTCCCATCACAAGCTGGCCGGCATGGCCTTCTACCGTTGAGACCGGAAAATCAGGGATCGTTTCATATGTAAGCTTGACAGCTCCTTCAATTTCATCGGCCAATACGCCGAGCCCTGACCCTAAAATCAGACCGATCTTTGGTGTTTCTTTCACGTGTTCTTTAATAAATGCAGCAGCACGTTCGATCTTTTGTTTCAAAAAAAGTCCCCCTACTGTAATCTTGATAAAAAGCTTTTTCCGTATTCCGGCTTTTCCGTTTTAAAATTATCGGCAATAGTTGCGCCGATATCGGCAAATGTATCCGCAAGCGGCAGCTGTTCTGTATGTTTGTGCTTTTTGCTGTAAACAAGAAGCGGCACATACTCCCGCGTGTGATCCGTGCCGTGATGGACAGGATCATTGCCGTGATCCGCAGTGATAATAAGCAGATCGTCTTCTTTCATTTTTTCAAACACTTCCGGAAGCCTCGCGTCGAATTCCTCAAGCGCTTTTCCGTACCCTTCCGGATCGCGGCGGTGTCCGTACAGCGCGTCGAAATCAACGAGGTTGGCAAAGCTCAGGCCCGTAAACTCTTCACCGAGCGTTTCAATCACTTTGTCCATGCCATCCATATTAGATACCGTGCGGCGGGAAGATGTAATGCCTTCTCCGTCATAAATATCAGAAATTTTGCCGATGGAAATGACGTCTAATCCGCTGTCTTTCATTCCGTTCATTACCGTGCGGCCGAACGGTTTGAGCGCATAATCATGACGGTTCGGCGTGCGTTTGAAGCTGCCCGGCTCTCCGACGAACGGTCTTGCGATAATCCGGCCGACCATGTACTTCGGATCAAGCGTCAGTTCTCTGGCCGTTTCACAGATGCTGTACAGCTCTTCCAGCGGAACGACATCTTCGTGAGCCGCAATCTGCAGCACGGAATCTGCTGATGTGTAAACGATCAGCGCACCCGTTTCCATATGTTCTTTTCCGAGCTCGTCCAGAATCGCCGTGCCTGAAGCCGGCTTATTTCCGATGATTTTCCGTCCTGAACGCCGCTCAAGTTCCTGAAGAAGTTCATCCGGGAATCCTTCCGGGAACACTTTAAACGGTTTTTCAATGTAGAGGCCCATAATCTCCCAGTGCCCCGTCATCGTATCTTTCCCGTTTGACGCCTCCTGCATTTTTCCGTAGTACGCAAGAGGGTGCTCCGTTTTTTCCACGCCCTTAATGTCTCCGATCAGTCCGAGACCGAGCTGCGCCATATGGGGCATATGTAAGCCGTTCATGTGCTCTGCGATATGTCCGAGCGTATTTGCGCCTATATCATTAAAATCGGCGGCGTCCGGCGCTTCACCGATTCCGACAGAATCCATTACAATTAAAAATACCCGGTTATATTTGTATTCAGACATCATAAAAGCCTCCTTTTCTTCCATCTGTCCATTGTAGCTTACAGAGGTCAGACAACTCAAGTATAAACCGTTTACATTCTTGTTGACAATGCCGATTCAAATAATTAGAACCTTCTCTGTATTCCGCCAATCCGGCAAAAAAAGCCGCGGCCCCTCTGGCAGCGGCTCCTAAGCGCGCGGATGATACTGTTTGTACACGTCCTTCAGCCTTGTTTTCGTCACATGCGTATAAATTTGTGTCGTGGAAATATCGGCATGTCCGAGCATCTCCTGCACGGCGCGCAGATCCGCGCCGTTTTCGAGCAGGTGCGTTGCAAAAGAGTGCCGGAGCGTGTGCGGTGTCAGCTCTTTTTTAATCCCCGCTTCCAGGGCGATTTTTTTCAGATTTTTCCAGAATCCCTGACGGCTGATCTGCCTGCCGTGATGATTCAGAAAAAGCGCTTCGGTTACGTTTTTCTTTAATAATTTCCCTCTGGCTTTTTCAATGTATGCTTCTATCGCATGGGAAGCGGCTTCACCAATCGGCACAATCCGCTCTTTCCGCCCTTTTCCGAAGCAGCGGACAAATCCCATCGTCAAATGGACGTCGGATAATTTCAGCTCGATCATCTCGCTGACCCGGATGCCGGTTGCGTACAGCAGTTCAAGCATGGCTTTATCCCTGAGACCGAACGGGCTGTCAAGCTTAGGCGTGTCCAATAACCGCTCAACTTCGTGAAGCGCCAATACTTTCGGAAGCGTCCGCTCTGTTTTTTGTGTTTCAATATGTACCGAAGGATCTTTATCCGCGGCTTTTTCCCTTAACAGAAATTGATGAAAAGACCGGATCGACGCCAAATGCCTGGCAGACGTCTTGCCGGATTTCCCGGAGTCCTTTATATGCTTTAAATATTGAATAATATGAAGACGGGTCACATCATTCCATGAAGTGATCTGAAGGGTTTCAGTTAAGAAGAGAGAATAACTTTTCAGATCACGCTCATAGGACATCATCGTATTTTGGGACAGCCCTCTTTCAACCCTCACATAATGGATGAAATCCTTAATTTGATCCTTCACTCTTGATCTACTCCCCGTTTTGGTAAAAAAAGATCAATCGGCCGAACCAGCCGTCTTTCTCCTCATGTTCCGTTTTGGCCACTTTGACGGCGGAGCCTTCCGGTTTATCGTACCGATGATAGTTTTCATACTCTGAATTCACCCATATCATAGCATAATAGAACAGCGCGGTAAAACCTGTGAACAGAATAAACACTTTGATCGTATCCGCGGCTGTTTTCAGGAATCTGCCCATCTTTCGATCGACCCTTTCTTTGGCGGCTGTTAGTACACCTTATGCCAATTTCAAAGGCTTTTATACATAAAAACAGCAAAAAACCCTTTCCTGGCAGAAAAGGTTCATAGGCTTTTACTCTGTTTCATCCCCGCGGCAGCGGTGGCAGATTCCGTGAAAAGTCAATCTATGATCTTTAATTTTAAATTTCCAATCACGTTCAATCACTTCTTCAACGTCTTCAAGCAGATCTTCTTCAATTTCATCGACGGCTCCGCACTCCATGCACACCAAATGGTGATGAAAGTGAGCCGCGCCTTCTTTGCGAAGGTCGTAGCGGGATACGCCGTCCCCGAAGTTAATTTTATCAACGACTTTTAATTCTGTTAATAATTCTAATGTACGGTATACTGTAGCGAGACCAATTTCAGGAGATTTCTCTTTTACGAGGAGGTATACATCTTCTGCGCTTAAATGGTCTTCTTCGTTTTCAAGCAGCACTCTTACCGTTGCTTCCCGCTGTGGCGTAAGCTTGTAGCTTGACGAGTGCAGCTGCTTTTTAATTCGATCAATACGGTTTTCCATGTCTTTCCCTCCTACGCCGCATTCCATGACTCATTATAACAAAATACGCGCAGAGTTCCAACTATAATTATTATAAACTGATAAATAAAAGTATTATTTTGTGATAATAATTCTAAAATATGCGTGATGACAGCTTTTCCATAAACAGCGGAGACATGTACGCCTCGAGCAGCGAGGCGATGACCGAGAAGAAAACGATGAGAATCAGCACGAAGGCGTAGCGTCCGAACCATTGGATCGGCGCGTCATGAAGGCTGCGTTTGACAAACAGCTGCCGGATCAGTTTCAGTGAAAAAGCGATGGAGCATGTCCCCATGATAAGATATGCCGGAATGAGAACGATGTTTTGCGGCAGAACCGAAATAAATGACAGGAAAAACCCGTTCATTCCCATTTGATTCACTAAAAAACCGACCGTGAAGCCGACGACGATTCCTTTTAAAAACACCATAATGAAAATAACCGGAAGACCGATTACGGAAATACCGAGAATCCACATCAGCCCCAAATATTTTACATCATGAAAGACGGCCTGCCAAAACATTTCTGAAGCGCCGGCATGTTTTCCGTCAGACAGCTGTCCGAAAAACTTGCTTAAATAGTAATACAAATCTTCTTTCTGCGTGATGGTCATGCTGTTGACGATGATCGCCCCGAAAATGACCCCCATCAAAAACAAGACGAACACAAATATATAAAGTGACAGATGATCCTTTACATGGCGAAAAAACAGTTCTTTGTACGATTGTTTTCTCATACCGCTTTCCTCCCGCTAATCTATTGACTTGATTTAGTAGATTGTATGAAAGAAAAGAGAAAACATGACAGAGAAATCATAGAAAGGCGCGAGATTCGGGCATAAAAAAAGAACCCCCGTCATCACTCCGGTGATCATAGGGGTTCCTTTTTTTATGCTTTATTCTTTCAAGCCTGTCTTTTTTGGTTTTCGTCACTCTTTCATGGGTGCTGAAAGGCGGCGCCGTCCCCCTTGACAAGACTGCGTCACGCATCCCGTTTCTTCTGAGATGCTCCCGCATTTTTTTCGTTTTGCTCTTCGCCATGTGCCAATCGCTCCTTTTTGCCTTTTCTTTATCATTACAAAAAAATCCCGATGTGTTCATGAATACGGCTCATGTTTCGACCGGTAAGCGCGCAGAGACGTTTTGGCAGATGAATAGCTCCCCATGGCGGCGTATCCGTAAAAAAATCCCATGAAAATCCCCGCATACACGTGTTCATGGTGACCGAAAACGATAGACACAACATTTCCGGCAGCAAGGGCAATCGTGGGAACGAATATGCCCGGAACCCGGCAGAACACTTTGATCAGCTGTGTAACGCATAAGACGACCGGCACGCCGATCACAGCATCCCAAATATTTGTATGGATCAGCGGAAAATAATCCACATTGACACCTCTTTATTCCGTCTTTTGCTATCTGTTAGCCTGCCTAAGAATTCCGTTTCCTATTCATGATAAAAAAACAGCACCGGCACATGTCCGGTACTGTAAGAGTTGTTTATTTTCCTGCCGCGGCCCGTTCTACGGCTGCTGATACAGCCTGATGCACGTCCGCATCCAAAGGCTGAGGCACGAGATCGCCGTGTTTTGTGCAAGAGGCGATGGCTTCTGCGGCCGCCACAAGCATTTCATGGTCGATTTTCTTGCTTTTGGCGTTCAGCGCGCCGCGGAAAATCCCCGGGAAGCCGAGAACATTATTGACCGAGCGGCCGTCGGCTGCATAAGCGGCTCCGGCTTGTAATGCGTCTTCCGGTTCAATCTCCGGCTTCGGATTAGATAAGGCCAGAATGACATGTCCTTTTCTGACATCCTCTTTTTTAATGAGACCCGGAACTCCGGTGGTGCTGATCACAATGTCACACGTGTCCATTAAATCTTTGATGCTTCCAAGCGGCTGACCTCCGTACTGAGCGAGGCGGTTCATTGCGTCTTCTGACTTGTCCGTTCCGCAGACAGCTTTGACTCCGTATGCCATAAACATGCGGCAGATGGCGACGCCTGCCGCGCCGAGACCGATCTGTCCGACCTTCGCTTCTTTTAAATCAAGACCGGCGCTTTTACAAGCGGAAATGGCGGCGGCGAGCGTGACGACCGCCGTGCCGTGCTGGTCATCGTGCATAACCGGAATGTCCAGTTCTTCTTTCAGGCGGTCTTCAATGTCAAAGCAGTGAGGCGAACCGATATCTTCAAGCAGAATTCCGCTGAACCCCGGAGAAATATGTTTTACCGTGCGAATAATTTCTTCCGGATCAGAGGTATCAAGCAAAATCGGAATTCCGCTGATACCCGCCAGCTGGTCAAAAAGCGCGGCTTTCCCTTCCATTACAGGCATTCCGGCGACAGAACCGATATTGCCGAGGCCGAGAATCGCCGTGCCGTCGGTGACAATGGCGACAGAATTGCTGATTGTCGTATAGATGGACGCTTTTTCAGGCTCGTTTTCAATCAGTCGGCACACATCGGCGACGCCCGGTGTATAAACACGGCCAAGCTCAGCCAATGTCCGGATCGGCATTTTGCTTTTCATCTGAATTTTGCCGCCTTCATGAGCAGAGAGCACTTCATCTGAGACTGTATGAAGCCGGATGCCTTCACCGAGAGCTTCAATGGCTTGAATGATTTCCTGCAGCTGCTCTTCATTTTCGGCCTGCACCGTGATGTTGCGCATTGTGTAGTTCGGGCCGACTTTAACGGTTTCTACTTCCCCGATATCTCCGCCCATCACTCCGATGGCGGTTGCCACTTTTCCGAGATTTCCGGGAACAGTCGGCGTTTCAATCATTAACGTCCGAATCATATGCTTTGTAATCATGAAATGAACCTCCTAACCCAATTTTTGAGATTGCAAGGATTTTTCTTTCGTGTACCAAATGAATTTCCCCGTGTATCCGTACAATATTGCCAGTCCGATAGATACAAAACTGAGCCACATGAACGGCAGATATGAAAATGTGGATACGCCGAGAATGCCGGCCATATAGATGCCGTTATCAGACCACGGCACCATCCCTGAAGTAAGCGTGCCGCCCACCTCTGCGTTCCGGGATAAAACTCTTCTGTCAAGTTTCAGTTTATCATAACTGTTCTCCATGATTTTCGGCGTCAGGATCAATGACACGTACATCGCACAGCCGAAAATGTTTCCTAAAAGGGCGACGATCAATGTCGAAAGCGTCACATTTCCCGGTGTGGTCAGCTTTTTCTCAAAAGTTGAGACAATCACTTTTAATACGCCGAGCTTCTCAAGAATTCCTCCAAAACCGAGACCGAACAGGATAACGACTAACGTATCCAGCATACCGGTAATGCCTCCGCGGTTTAACAGGCCGTTTAAAAATTCGACGTCCGTTTTAATAGAAAAACCATTATAAGCAGTCGCGATGGCACTGGCAAAATTCATTCCCTGAAAGACGGAAGCCCAGATTGCGCCAAGCAAAGCACCGATGATAATAACGGGCATAGACGGCTTTTTCAAAATCAGAAGGACAACGACGACAACAGCAGGAATGAGCATCCATATATGAATGTCAAACGTTTTCTGCAATGAAGATTTTAAAAATTCCACTTTGTCGAGATCAATATTTTTTCCGCCGTATATAAATCCCGTTACGGTAAATAGAATGGCCGTAATAATATAGGACGGAATTGACAGATACATCATCGCTCTGACGTGTGACAGCACATCCACCTTAGAAAGCGTGGAGGCAAGCACCGTACTGTCAGACAGCGGTGAAAGCTTGTCTCCGAAGTAAGCGCCGGACAAAACGGCTCCCGCTACGATCGGAAGCGGTATACCCATTCCCTCTCCGATGGCA
Source organism: Bacillus sp. ZY-1-1 (assembly GCF_003047165.1). Lineage (NCBI taxonomy): Bacteria > Bacillati > Bacillota > Bacilli > Caryophanales > Bacillaceae > Bacillus > Bacillus sp. ZY-1-1. The sequence continues at coordinate 1,635,390 of NZ_CP027061.1, read as the reverse complement.
ATCATGGCGATCCCCGCGGTTCCCACGGTTCCCCACGATGTTCCGGTCGCAACGGACATAACGGAACAGATAACCAGTGTAGCCAGAAGGAAAATATGAGGATTAATAAACTCTAAACCATAATAAATTAACGTCGGCACAACGCCGCCGGCAATCCATGTCCCGATGAGCGCACCGACCGAAACGAGAATCAACACCGCTTCAAGACCGTTTGATATCCCGGTGACAATCGAATCCTGCAAGTCTTTATATGAATATCCCAGCCTGACTCCGAGAATAATAGCGAAAAACCAGGATATTAATAGAGCTAGCTGGATCGGCAGGTCGAAAAACACTGTGAACGATAAGACAAGTGCTAAAAACCCGAATAATAAGATAATAATTTCCAATAAATTTGGCAATCTGACCTCTTTCACAAGAAAATCCCCCTAGAAGAAAAAAGCTAAAACGCTTTCATCAAATGATATAACAAATTATACTATACTGCCTCATCCCTTTGTATGGCAACCGCCTATTCACTGAAAAACGTGAAAAGGCGGCTGTTGTTGCTTTAAAATTTATTTTTCTAATAGATCTTTTCCGGCAATCCCCGGTTTTGTCATTTCATACGGATTCAAAATGATATCCAATTCTTCTTCTGTCAGTACATCATTTTGAAGGCAGAGATCTCTTACAGATTGCCCCGTCATGATGGCTTCACGGGCAATTCGCGCAGCCGCTTCATAGCCGAGGTGCGGATTGACCGCTGTAATGACGCCGACGCTTTTTTCCACGTATTGCTTCAGACGTTTTTCGTTGGCTTCAATTCCCGCCAGACAATGATCGGTAAATGAACGGAACCCGTTATTCATGATGCTGATGGATTGAAGCAGGTTAAATACGAGTACCGGCTCCATTACGTTAAGCTCCAGCTGGCCCGCTTCTGAAGCGAGGCAGATCGTATTGTCATTCCCGATGACCTGGAAGGCGATTTGGTTGATCAGCTCTGCCATTACAGGGTTGACTTTCCCAGGCATAATGGATGATCCCGGCTGACGGGCGGGCAGTGAAATTTCCGCAAGGCCCGCGCGCGGACCTGAAGCCATTAAGCGCAGATCGTTGGCGATTTTAGACATGTTCATCATGCATACTTTCAACGCGGCTGAAACTTCCGTATACGCATCAGTGTTTTGTGTGGCGTCAACCAAATGGCCGGCGCCGACAAGCGGCAGTCCGCTGATGTCAGCCAGGTGCTTTACAACCTGTTCTATGTAGCGCGGATCGGCATTAAGCCCCGTCCCTACGGCCGTTGCCCCCATGTTGACTTCATACAGATGCTGGCGGGATTGTTTAATTCGCTTTATGTCACGCTCGAGCACGCGGCTGTATGCTTCAAATTCCTGTCCGAGACGGATCGGCACAGCGTCCTGAAGGTGTGTGCGCCCCATTTTAATGACAGAATCAAATTGTTTCGCTTTATCCTTAAAGACACTCAGCATATGCGCCATCGTATCAAGGAGCTTATCCAAAAGTTTTAAGGTGGAAATATGGATTGCCGTCGGGAACACGTCGTTCGTCGATTGGGACATGTTGACGTGTGTGTTCGGGCTGAGGTGAATGTATTCACCTTTTTTATGGCCCATGATTTCAAGGGCTCTGTTGCCGATTACTTCGTTGGCATTCATGTTCATGGACGTTCCGGCTCCCCCTTGGATCGGATCGACGATGAATTGGTCATGCCATTTCCCCTCAAGAATCTCGTCTGCGGCCTGGACAATCGCATTTCCGATTCCTTCATACAGCCGTTTTACATCCATGTTGGCAAGCGCCGCCGCTTTTTTGACGATGGCGAGCGCATTAATCATCTCTTCGTGGATGCGGTAGCCGGTAATCGGAAAGTTTTCTTTCGCGCGCAGCGTTTGGATTCCGTAATACACATCAGCTTCAATTTGTTTTTCTCCGAGGAAATCTTTTTCCTGACGATATTCTTTTTGCGCGTTTGTCATGCTAAAACCCTACTTTCTCTTTGTGGTAGTCATGTTTTTACAGTACAACGTCGTCTGCGATCGGTGTCTCCATAATGTTTTTGACTTCAGCCAAGTTGTGAGACTGGCCGAGCGCCCACATTAATTTCGGCACGATGGCTTCCGTGTTCATATTTCTGGAGCGGATAATGAGATCTTGATTGACTCTTCGGCCGACTTCATAGACGCTCATGTCCTCTCCTTCTTCAAGACATTGTGTCGTAATGACGACGACAATGCCGCTTTCAATCATTTCATTGACTTTGGCGAGAATGTCTCTTCCTTCAAACGGCACGCCGCCGCTGCCGTAGCTTTCAATGACGATCCCTTTGTACATGCCCTTTAATGCGTCAAACATTTCCGGTTTCAGCCCCGGGTGGAGCTTGAGCAGGCACACGTCCGTGCAAAGTGAGGTATTGACCGTAAAGGCATCGTCTTTTGGCATGTGCACTTGTTTGTTGTATTCAATTCCGTTTTCGGTAATAAACGCGATATACGGATAGTTAATGCTCTCAAATGCATCATAGCTTTTCGTTCTTAATTTAATGGCGCGTGTGCCTTGAATGACTCTGCCGTCAAATACGACGTATACGCCGCCCACCCCTTCACATGCGAAGCGGATCGCGTCTGTGATATTTTTTTTGGCATCGGTTTTTTGAAATGTAATCGGAATTTGCGAACCCGTAATGACGATCGGTTTATCAGCATGCTGAAGCATATAAGACAGTGCCGCTGATGTATACGCCATTGTGTCTGTCCCGTGCGTAATGACGAACCCGTCATATGCGTCATATTTTTCTTTGACAGCATTTGCGATTTCGGCCCAGTATTCAGGCTGCATATTTGTGCTGTCGATGTTCATTAACGAATGGGTTTCCATCGTGTAATCGTTATCAAGTTTTGATACGTAGGTTAACAATTCGTCTGCTTTCACCCCGGGTGCAAGCCCGTTTTCTCCTTCGACTGAGGCGATTGTTCCTCCGGTTGTTAACAGCAATAATTTTTTCATACCCTGCACCTCTTCATCCATTTCTCAAGATGTGTTAAGCATTCGCTTTTCGCATACTTTTAATCAAATTATAGACAGACGATTGAAATTAATCAAGTGATTATTATTCAATTCGCGTACACTTTTGCATATCGATATGATATAATTTGCTCAAGTGAAAAGGAGCGGTTTTGAATATGAATTTAGATCGTTTAACTGAACTGAGAAAAAAGAAAAATTGGTCTCTTCAATATACGGCTGACCGTCTCGGCATCGCCAAAAGCACGTACGCCGGGTATGAATCAGGATACCGGCGTCCGTCATTCGAGGCGCTGGGCACGCTTGCCGATCTGTTTGACACGACGTGCGACGATTTACTGGGGCGCACTGAAAAAAAGGCGGAGCCGTTTACCCAGACCATCGAATTAACAAACGCCGCACAAGGCCGCGGCACACTGACCGTTGACGGACAGCCGCTGAATCAGGATGAAATCATCGAATTGATTGCGTTTGTCCGCACGAAAAAGAAGGTGCAGGAGGAGCTCCGCTAAAATCCGGCTTTTACGGCTTGATTCTGCCGTACGTCCCTCCGCCCCCGGCCTCAAGGACGAGCTGCCCGGTGCGCGCTTTATGAATGACAGCCGCTATTTTAGGCTGGACGACATGCGCCAATTCCTCTTCTTGCGCCTGATGAAGAATCGCCATCTCCGTCCCGAAAGCCCGCTTCAGTTTGTCTAACGTTTTCGGCCCGACCCCCGGAATGAACTGCAGCGGGATTTGATGAATATACGGCGGCCGCGGCACGCGGCTTTTTTTCGGGCCGCTCAGTTCCTCTAGCCGTTCACTGACCCCTTTTGTCATAGTTTTCCCCCCGCACTCCGGACAGGCGGAAGCTCCTTTTTCAACCGGGCTGCCGCAGCGGTCGCAAGCCGTCCGGTAATACTTCCCGAGCTTCGGGTTCAGCCCGTAATTCGCCGTGATTTTTCTTCCGTCCTTCCCTTTTAAAGCCAGCGAAAATTCCGTGAAATTCGCTTCTTTAAGAAGCATTTCATTATATTCTCTGCCGATTTTTCCTAAGGAATGCGCATCAGAATTTGTTAAAAATGTATACGGATCAAGTTCCGTTACCCGCGAAGCCATGTCGGTGTCGCAGCTTAATCCGAGTTCCGCCGCATCAATGAGCGCCGGGTCGAAAACTTCTGTCAAAGAAGATATGACCCCTTTTCCGTACAGGCTTTTATGCGGGGTGAACATATGGGCGGGAATAAACAGCCCGCCCAATTCCTTTGTTTTCCTTTGAAGATTCAAACCGGTTTCATAAATACGCTGGGAACTGAGATGGATATTTTTAAGCCTTTTTGCGAGCCACTCAGAAAACATCTTCATTTCGGCAAGAGACGGCATAAAGACGAGAACGTGAATCGGCCCGCGGCATGTGTGATCATAGATTTCAAGCTCACTGCCCAACAGAAGCGTCGTATTCCGATACCGGATGCCGCCTTCTTTCAGCTCACGGTATCTGCCTTCATCAATTCCGCGCTCGATTTCTTCTATGACTTCCGGGGAATGGCAGTCGATGATTCCCAATAGTTCAATTCCCTTCCCCTCACTGGCCTCTTCTAAAATCCGATGCAGCGTCAACGTTTTGGCCCCGGTGATTTTGACCGGTTTTCCCGTATAGGTGCGGCCGATATGAATATGCAGATCCGCATAGATGGTTTTCATCATTTTTCCTTCAGCGCTTCTTTCAGCTGGAGATACTGAATCGCATACGCCGTTTTTGCGTCATACACCCTGCGGGATTCAATCAGCTTCACGGCCTCTTCAAGCGTGACCTGCATGACTTCGACAAATTCATCCTCATCCAGTTCGCGCTTTTCTTCCAGCGGCGAAAGCCCTTCCGCAAGAAAGAGATGCACGATTTCATCAGCAAACCCGGGTGATGTATAAAAAGCGGTGATTTTCGTCAAGGTTTCCGCCGTATATCCCGTTTCTTCCTCGAGCTCTCTTAACGCCGTATGTTCCGGCTCTTCCCCCTTTTCAAGCTTCCCGGCCGGAATTTCAACGATTGTCCGTTCCAGCGGCTTTCTGAACTGGTTCACCAAAATGATTTTTCCTTCTTCTGTCACCGCGAGTACGGCCACCGCTCCCGGATGTTTGACGATTTCCCGCTTGCTTGTTTTTCCGTTCGGGAGCTCTACATCCTCTAAGTAAAGATCTATGACTTTCCCGTCATACAGCTTTTTTTTCGCAAGTGTTTTTTCTTCTAAATGTTTCATCATGTCATCTCCCGTTCTGTCTCTCTATTATGCCTCATATATTTTATCATACATGCATGAGAGGGAGGTGCTTTTCGATTGAAGGTGTACCGGAAGGATAAAAGTATCGTATTGGTCGGAAAGGCGTGGGAAGTGCGGGCTAAACTGAAAGAATACGGACGGACATTCCGCTATGTCGGAGATTGGATCACCGGGCCTTAACAGTTGAAAACTTCGCGCCTTTATATTACGGTCAATAAAAGACTATAAAAAGGAGCGAAACGATGAGAAAACGCACACTGGGACATTCTGATTTAGAAATAAGCGAAATCGGGCTCGGCTGTATGTCGCTGGGGACGGATAAAGCTGAAGCGCTGTCTATTTTGGATGAAGCGATCGAGCTTGGAATCAATTATTTAGATACCGCTGATCTTTATGATTTCGGCAGAAATGAGGAAATTGTCGGGGAGGCCGTCAAAAACCGCAGGGACGACATCATTTTAGCCACGAAAGCCGGAAACCGCTGGAATGATGATAAAGACGGCTGGCATTGGGACGCCTCCAAAGGATACATAAAAGAAGCGGTCAAAAACAGTCTGCGCCGGCTGAAAACGGACTATATCGACCTTTATCAGCTGCATGGCGGCACGATGGAAGATCATATTGACGAAACGATCGAAGCGTTTGAGGACTTAAAACAGGAAGGCGTCATCCGGTATTACGGCATTTCCTCGATTCGTCCGAATGTCATTAAAGAATATGTGAAAAAATCAAATATCTCAAGCGTTATGATGCAATACAGCCTGCTGGACCGGCGTCCTGAGGAGTGGCTTCCCCTTTTAGAGGAGAACGGGATCAGCGTAGTCGCCAGAGGGCCTGTCGCTAAAGGGCTTCTTACGGAAAAACCGCTTGATCAAGCAGCCGCAAGCGTAAAAGAGAACGGCTATTTAACATATTCTTTTGCAGAAGTGGAAGAAACCAAAAAAGCGATCGGCGCTGCCGCACCTGACTTGAGCATGACGGAGCTTTCCCTTCAATACTTACTGTCACAGCCGGCCGTCGCTTCTGTCATCACCGGAGCCAGCTCACTTGAGCAGCTGAGAGAAAACTGTTCGGCTGCAGAGGCCCGGCGTTTAAGCAGCCAGGAAATCAAAGCCCTGCAATACCATACAAAACGGGACGTATACGAAGCCCATCGTTCTTAAACAATAAAACCGGCACCTTGTCAGATGCCGGTTTATTTATATTTGTGCCAATCGAGACTGCTTTCATTCAGCAGCTCTTCAAAGCTTTTATGTTTTTCTTTTTCTTTTCGCTTTCTGATTTGTTCCGCTTTTTGCTGCGCCTGTTTTTTCTCGTCTTCTTCCTTCAGCTCACTTTTCATTTGCAAAAGCCTGGCCTTCAGATCTTCCCCCAGATCGTCTTTTAAGCTGTGTTTTTCTTTAGACAGCTGCTTTTTCATCATTACGCCCCCCGTATCTGAATATGGTGAAGCAAGTGTACCACGGAGCGCCGGCGGCCGGCAACGTTCACGGTCCTGAAAAGCCGGAGGAAGGATTTTTCATATGAAAGGAGGGCGCCTGTGTGAAAAAATGGCTGGCGGTGTTCGGTTCGGCTTGCGCAGTCTTTTTGGCTGCCGGATTCGCTTTTACGAATCTCATTATGTTTATGAAGAAAAAGACGGATGAAGATATCATGAAAAAAGAAACGGCGGACGGGCATGATAGATTTGATTCCTTTCAGGCCATGGAAAAAGAAGAGGCCGTCATCCTGTCACGCCACGGGTATGAGATCAAAGGCTTTTACGTCGCCCCGCATCATACGGCAAACACCATGATTATTTGTCACGGCGTTACCGTAAATTCGTTCAATTCATTGAAATACATGGATTTATTTTTAGATTCAGGCTGGAATGTGCTCGTATATGACCACCGCGGGCACGGAAAAAGCGGCGGCAGAACGACGAGCTACGGCTATTTTGAAAAAGATGATTTGGAAGAAGCCGTGAATTGGGTGAGACACAAAACGGGAGACGGCGGTCAAATCGGCATCCACGGGGAATCGATGGGAGCGGTGACGGCCTTATTATACGCGGGCGGGCATCAGGATGAAAAAGGCGCTGATTTTTATATTGCGGACTGTCCGTTCGCAAGCTTTCGCGATCAGCTCGCCTACAGACTGAAGCGGGAGTTCCGGCTGCCTCCGTGGCCGCTTCTGCCTTTGGCTGATTTCTTTTTGCGGATGAGAGAAGGATACCGTATCCGTGATGTATCGCCTCTATCGGTTATCAGCCGAATCCGGCAGCCCGTGCTGTTTATTCACAGTAAGGAAGATGATTATATACCTCCCGCTTCTTCCGAATTGCTGCACCGCAGAAAACGCGGACCGAAGATGCTCTATCTGGCCGAATCGGGCGGGCATGCCATGTCGTACACCAAAAATCCGGAGAGCTACCGCAAAGCCGTTCAAACCTTTTTAGATACCATGACGCAAACGTAAAAAAGCGAAAGAACGTATGCTGGTTCTTTCGCTTTCCCGTCATAAAACGTCGGTAATCCCGTCCATATTTTCTCCGATCCAGTCAATGGCGAGGTCGATTGTCGTAAACTCCTGCGCTTTGAAGGTCATCTCATCCTGAAGCAGCCAGACATCCTTCTGAACGGATTCAGCGCCTCCGATGGACCAGTGCAGCAGACTGTACGGGTGGTTGTTGTTCAGAAAGGATACCCACGTTTTATGCTGTGCCGTCTGTTTAATGGCTTTCAGCTTTTGATTCACTTTCCGTTTCTCCCTGCTTTACTAATATGCTCATTCTCGGGCTCAGCATCTCTGCCGGGCTTTTTAAGACGAGCGTTTTTGCCTTTTCATTGTAATCGATTGTCATTTCCTCGTCAAAAAACACTTTTTGTGAGGTCTGGATGTAAAGCGGAAGTCCGTTGGTTTCAATGGCTTCGCATTGTCCCGTTAATTCGTCCGCCAGCCAGATGGTCGGCACGCCGCTCACCGCGCACCCGCAGCCTTCTGCGTCATAGCGGAGCTGCGCTTTTTTCCCCGGGTTGGCGTCCATCGCCTGCTGAAGTGTGTGTTTCGCCGCATCCGTCACATGTATTTGCATAGATGATCCTCCGTTTTTCATTTTCGCCATTGTAGCATACCGAGCCGCTGTATGCATTGTTTCTGCTTTCTTTACAGAAGCCCGCTCTCCCAGTCCTTTGCCTCTTGTTCAGCCGCCTTGATCCAGTCATTTTTCCCTTCACTATACTTTGCCGTATCGTACGGGTATGCCTTAGCGAGCCGCCGTTTCAGTTCCATGTATTGAGCCGCTTTTTCAGGCTTTTCAGTGAGGTAATCCCGGAACAGCAGATGGCGCTTCACATCCGGATGGCCTGTTTCGTATATGTGGACGTGGTGTGTGCGCTTGCTGCCGCCTTTTTGAAAGAAACGCCGGCCCTCTATCCCGTTTTCCCCTTGCGCCTCATAGCCGAGTGCTTCCAGCTGCGGGCTGAATCGGTCAGCATCTGAAATATCTTTGACCTCCGCCAGTATATCGATAACGGGTTTTGCGGCCATTCCCGGGATGGAGGTGCTGCCGATATGGCTGACAGAATGAAGTGCGGGGCCGAAGATTCGGATCAAGTCCGCCTTCTCTCTTTCAAACATCTCTTTCCATTCCGGCTTGTACGGAACAACTTCCGCTTTCCTCTTCGGATAAAGATGAAAAAACGAGAGGGTCAGCCCTTCCGGCGTCTCTGTCTGTCCGGCTTCTGTAAAGCCGGTTTTTAAATAGAGAGAGACTGCCGGAACGTTTTGACTGGCGGTAGCCGCCTCTATTTTTTGGGCGTCCCGGTTTTGGTCTATCACAAATTGAATAAGCGCCCGTCCGATTCCTTTCCGAAAGCCGGACGGGTGCACCGTCAGCCTGCATATGACAAGGTCATATCCCTTTTTTTCATACGAAATGACGCCTGCAAGCTGATCTTTCTCCTTGAAACCGGCAAACGTCTCCCGTGACCGCTGTATGTCACCGGGTGTTTCATGCAGGGCTGGAATGCCGAAAAAGCCGATCAGCTCGGCTTCTTTTTGATAAGAGCAGCGTTGAACCGCCGCAATTTCCCGCGCCGTCTGTTCTTGTGTATGCCGTAAAAATGTAATCAATCTTCCGCCCCTTTTGACGCAAACATCCGCTGTGACTCCGTCTTCGTAATGCGGACCGCGTACGCTTCATACCAGGCGCTTTTTCCTTTTTGTTTTGCCGCCCGGTGATCAGTATGGTCTTTCCACCTTTTAATCGACTCCAGGCTGTCCCAGTAGGAAACCGTGATGCCGCAGCCGTTTTCCTCCCGAACGCTTTCCGCGCCTAAAAAGCCCGGCTGTCCGCCTGCCAAATTCATCATGCGCTCTGCCGTATGCTCATATTCCTCATCATATTTTCCCTTTATTGATGAAAAAATGACCGCATAATAGGGCGGTTTGGGCGTGTCAGCTAAAAAACCCATATTCATCCCCCTCTACATATATTTCACAAACAGAATCCGGTCTTCTCCCGGACCGTCATAATTCGCAAAAACAGGGATTCCGTTTACGGTTTTGGTTCCTTTTTCAACTTCAAAGCCTAATTTTGTATGATAAGCGATTGATACTTTATTGACGGGCGCCGTCACGCAATTGACTTTTGTGCAGCCCCTTTTTTTCACCGTCTCCATAAATCGATCGTAGAGCTGTTTTCCAATTTGCATTTTTCTGAAATCCGGATGCACACCGGAAAAATGAATGTAGGCTGTCTCAGGGTCTGATTGTGACTGAAAACCGATTAAAAAACCGGTCATTCCCTCCGGCCCGTACGTGATAAAGCTCGTGTCCTGAAAATGTTCAAAAAACAAGCGCGGCAGTTTGTCTTTCATCTGCCTGCCGCCCCACCATTCATTCAAAACAGACGTAACCATTTCATAGTCTTCAGAGGTAATTGTTCGAATATCCATTATCGATTGACTCTCCTTTTCGTCCGGCAAAATGAATGTCAGCTCTTCTCATTGGAATATAAAAAATTATATGTGGGTTGTTTGCAATTGTAAATGATTTCTTTTCAAGCAAACGAATCAGCACGTCTTCCAGCCGGGGAATGATTTACCAGTATAAACGTGATCATTGTTCGGGTACAATGAAAAACAGAACAAACGTTCTCGGAGGTTTTTTTATGGCTGATATTCTTCTTGTTGATATGCAATCGTTTTATGCGTCTGTGGAAAAAGCGGAAGCGCCTCATCTCAAAAGCCGGCCCGTGATTGTCTCGGGAGATCCCGAAAGACGCAGCGGCGTCGTGCTTGCGGCTTGTCCGCTCGCCAAACGATACGGCGTAAAAAATGCCGAACGGCTGTGGGAAGCGCAGGCCAAATGTCCCGACGCCGTTATTGTCCGTCCGCGGATGCAGCGGTATATTGATGTATCCGTCATGATTACCGAACTGTTTGAACGGTATACCGATCTTGTAGAACCCTACTCCATCGATGAGCAGTTTCTCGACGTGACCGGAAGCAGGCGGCTGTTCGGTGATCCTTTTACAATTGCCGAAAGCATTCAGCAAGCGATCATGCGTGAATTCGGAATTTATGCCCGTGTCGGCATCGGGCCGAATAAGGCGCTCGCGAAAATGGCTTGCGACCATTTTGCCAAAAAAAACGCATCCGGCATCCACAGATTGGATATGTCAAATATCAGGGAGGATCTGTGGCCGCTGCCGGTCGGAAAATTATTCGGCATCGGAAAACGGATGGAGCATCATTTAAGACAGATGGGCATCAGCACAATCGGCGGGCTTGCCGGGCACCCCGCCGAACTGCTGAAAAAACGCTGGGGCATTAACGGCGAATTGCTTCAGCGGACAGCCCGCGGCATCGATCCCTCTCCGGTCACCGTCAACACGCACAGCCGGCAAAAAGCGATCGGCCATAACATGACCCTCCCGAGAGACTACAGCCGCTTTGAGGATATCAAAGTCGTGCTGTTGGAGTTAAGCGAAGAAGTGGCCCGCCGCGCCCGTTTCAAACAATACATCGGCCATACGGTTTCGGTCAGCATCAGAGGCGCTGATTTTGAATTCCCTTCAGGTTTTCACAGACAGAGAAAGCTGGTCTCTCCGACTAATTTCGGAATGGATATTTTTAAAGCGGCGGTCAAGCTCTTCAAAGAGCATTGGAACGGTGAGCCCGTCCGCAGCGCCGGCGTCTCCCTTTCCCAGCTGGAGCCCTGTGATTATGTTCAGCTGAGCCTGTTTGATGCTCAGGAAAAAAAGATCAGTCTCGGCAAAGTATTGGATGATATTCATGAGCGGTACGGCCCTGCGTCGCTCCTCCATGCCGCTTCGCTGACAGAGGCCGGCCAAGCCTTTCACCGGGCTGAAAAAATCGGCGGGCATTACAAATAATTGAGGTGATATACATGAATCCGAACAAATTAACACCCGGGTATAATGTCATGTGGGAATCAAGCCGGATGATGCTGCCCGAACATCGGGAGCAGCTGCTTGCAAAAAAACGAAAAGAACGGGAATTCCGGCCTCCGGAACTGAGCGCAGAGCAACTGAACGACATGAACCGCATCATTGCGGCGTCGATTGAAGAAGACAGAGCCATCTCGGTCACCTATGCTTCAGCACGCGGCCCCCGCCGCTTTTGGGGATGGGTGAAACAAGTGAGGCATGACGAAAAACGTTTAAAAATCATAAACGATGAAGATGCGTTAACGCTGCCGTTTCATCTTATTCTCTCGGCTGAACTGGAATAAAAGCCTAAATCGTCCTGACAGAAAATATGATAGAAGAGTGGGAGGATCACATGATATTTAGTAGAATAAAGATGAATGACAAGAATAGGAGAATATATGATGGATCAATTTATAGAAAAAATGCTGGGACAAGCCCTCCGCCAGTATGGACGGAATGTGTCGACAGATCCGCTGAGCCCCTATGAAAAACAGAGTTTAAAAAAAGCTTTAGAAGAAAGAAGGAATGAAGAACCCGATGAGGATCTCCATGCCCATGTAGAAGATATTATCTACGATTACGTCACCAATCAGGGGCAGTTTTCCTGACACGGACGTTTATGCACCGGGCGAAAAGGGAAACGTCCGAGAGTAAACCCTTAAAGATTGCGTGGTGCAGGATATGCCTGTCGGGCCTTATTTCAAGATCGGCTATGCCGTTCTTCTGTTATTTCTCATCATTTATCTTGGAACATTAATAGACTTTTTGTTCCAGCCTGTTGTGATTACGGTTAAAACCTTGTTTCCGCCCATTGTATTATCGGGCGTCCTTTACTATTTGTGCCGCCCGCTCGTCAGAGTGCTGCATGCGAAATTAAAGCTGCCCCAAGGAATCGCGATTTTAGCGATTTATGCGGGAACAGCCGGCCTTTTTGTCCTCTTCCTGTATACGGCGGGCCCTGCCGTTCAAAAACAGTTTACAGCCTTCACAGATCATATTCCGGAGCTTTCCGCAAAAGCTGAAAATTGGATCGGACACCTTCAGGACAGCAAATGGTTTTCCAGGCTTCAGCATGGGGATTCCTTTAAAAAATTAGCGGACAAAGCCGCAAATTATTCCGGTTCAATCGCTGATTCTCTCAGCAGTCTGGCCGGTACGGCTGCCAATGCCGTCATCACCGCAGCCATTATTCCGTTTGCGCTGTATTACATGTTAAAAGAAGGAAATAAAGCCCCCCGGCGACTGCTGCGGCTTCTTCCGGAAAAACATCAAAAAGAAGGAAAACAAATCCTTCGGGACATGGATGAAGCTCTCAGTTCATACATACAAGGACAGCTGCTCGTCAGTTTCTGTGTCGGCGTTCTCGTCACAATCGGCTATTTTATCATCGGGCTCGATTATCCGCTCGTTCTGGGCGCGTTCGCCATGGTGACAAATCTGATTCCGTTTATCGGGCCTTGGATCGGCACATTTCCCGGAGTCATTGTCGGATTGTTCGATTCACCGACCGAGGCGGTGCTGGTGATTACGGTCGTCGTCATTGTCCAGCAGCTTGAAAGCCAGCTGATTTCCCCGCAAATTATGGGACGGAAGCTGGACATTCACCCGCTGACCATTATTTTTCTTCTGCTTGCCGCCGGCAAATTCTCAGGAATTGCCGGGATGCTGCTGGCCATTCCGGGATATGCGGCCGCAAAAGTGGTCATAAGCCACATGCAGAAACTATTCATTCTCAGAAAAAAACAAAGCTAGGAGAGAAATGATTCATCCCCCATGTCTTCACATTGGTTAAAATGAAAAAACGGCGGGCTGAAGAAGCCCGCCGCACACGGAGGTAAAAAAGATGAACATCGGTGATGTCATTTTTCAATTGATTTCATTTATTGCAGCCGCATTTTTCCTGCTTGCCGTGATATACGTATTCAGAAGCTTGAAGCAGCGCCGCATACAATTGGACAGAATCGAAAAGAAACTCGACGCGCTGCGCGAAGAAAAAAACGAGAAGTTATAGTTCATTCAGAGGCAGGCGCAGCCAGCTCCACCTTTATCCGATCCGGGTCCTCCGTGTATACGGCGTAATGCGTGCTTCCGCCTGCATATGGATGGCGGTCCCTGTAAAGCACGGGGCATCCTCTGGCAAGCAGCTTTTCCGTCATCTCGTCAACCTGCTCTCTTGACGCAGCATGAAAAGCCAGATGGTTCAGCCCGACCCGGCATCTGTGGTACTCCGGTGTTAAAAAACGCTCCTCTGTCTGTACAAGCACAACATAAAATCCGGCGTTTTTCCAGCTGATGCCGGAGTCCCAATTTTGAAACTCCCTATAACCGAGCTCACCTAAAAACCATCCCCAAAACCGGGCGGAGGCTTTCAAGTCAGATACATACAATTCAATATGATGCATCATAATATTCGCTTCCTCCTCACATCACACCCGCCTTACCAGCACCTCTTCAACTTTATGGCCGTCACCTTTCCTCAAAATCAAATCCGATCTGAATTTTGTCGGCAGGATATTTTCATACAGATTCGGACGGTTGACGCTCTCCCAAATGGAGGCGGCCATGGTATCCGCTTCTGCATCAGACAAATCCTTAAATTTATGAAAATAAGAAGCCGGATCCTGAAAAGCGGTTTCTCTTAAGAGGCGGAAACGCTCCAAATACCACGTGAAAATCCGGCTTTCTTCGGCATCCACATAGATCGAAAAATCAAAGAAATCCGATACAAAAATCCGCGGATCTTCCCTGTCGTCCTCTAAGGTCGGCGACTGCAGGACATTGATTCCTTCGATAATAACGATATCCGCACCTTCGACAACCTCGACGGCGCCCTCTTCCCTGTCATAGGTAAGGTGGGAGTATACGGGCGCCTCCACTCTCTCTTTCCCTGACTTTATATCGTTCAGAAACTCAAGCAGCGCTTTCACGTCGTAGCTTTCCGGAAATCCCTTTCTGGACAGAAGGTTTTTCCTTTTTAATTCCGCCGTCGGATACAAGAAACCGTCGGTTGTCACCAGGCTCACCTTCGGCCTGTCCGGCAGACGGGAAAGAAGCTTTTGCAAAATTCTCGCCGTCGTGCTTTTGCCGACGGCGACGCTGCCCGCGATTCCGATGATAAACGGGATTTTCGCTGAATGCGGATGTTTCAGAAACACGTTGACATGCTGATTCCGTCTTGCGGCAGACGTGACATGAAGATGGAGCAGTCGCACAAGCGGAATATAAATCGTTTCTACTTCTTCCACCGACAGGTAGTCATTCAGCCCCTCTACGGCCTTGGCTTCTTCCTCCGAAACGGCAATGGAAAGATGGCCGCCGAATCCGGCCCACGACTCGCGGCTGTGCTGCGTATACAATGTATGTAAGTTCAATTCTTTATTTTTCACAATTCACACCAATCTCTCTGTATGGCTTTCCGATTAAAAAACAAACGCTTACAAAGATTGTAACGGAAAACCGCCTCACTGTCTGCCCATTTTTTTCACAAATGAGGAACCGATCCGGCTGTACTCTTCCATTTCCTCCTTGGGAACCATGCTTCCGCCGGTGCTCCACACAAGGTGCACGGCATTTTTCATCTCAAGCCCCCGCTCTTTTATATAACGGTTACCGGCTTCGGTCTGAACGAACTTGACGGCTCCGGCCATACCGGCGAGTGCAGAGGGTTCAAGGCTCTTATTCTCGGCCGCTCTTAATTGATAAAGCAGCGAAAAAAGCGTGCCGTCATCAGCGGTATAACAGCCGCTGAGTACAGGCTCCATCAGAGGGCCGGCCAGTCCGGACGGCCTTCCTACCGCAAGTCCGTCGGCGGCTGTTTGATTATCAAGGCCGATATCCTGCACGCCGATTCCGTCATGCAAGCCGGAAAACAGTCCTAACAGCATACACGGTGAATGCGTCGGCTCACCGAAAAAAATATGGACATGCTCGCCATAGATCAGCTTTAGCGCAAGCGCGACGCCGCCCGGGCCTCCTCCGACCCCGCACGGCAAATAAACGAAAAGCGGTTCATCTGCACCCGGCTTTATGTTCATTTGATCGAGCTGCTTTTTCACACGGCTTCCCGCAACGGCATACCCCAGAAACAGATCCCGGGAATGCTCATCATCAATAAAATAACAATAAGGGTCCTGCTTCGCCTGAATGCGCCCCTCTTTGACAGCCAGACTGTAGTCTGCTTCATATTCGATGACGCGAACCCCCTTTTCCCGGAGCAGCTCCTTTTTCCACTGCTTTGCGTCACTGGACATATGAACGGTCACACAAAAGCCGAGCTTCGCGCCGATTATGCCGATACTCAGACCTAAATTGCCCGTAGAACCGACGGCTATAGAGTATTTTGAGAAAAAAGCGGTAAACCGTTCCTCAGTCAATATGCTGTAATCATCGTCTGTTGAGAGCATTCCCGCTTTTAAAGCGAGATCTTCAGCATGCTTCAGCACTTCATAAATCCCGCCGCGCGCTTTAATAGAACCGGAAATCGGAAGTTCATTGTCGCATTTCAAAAGCAGACGCCCGGGGAAAGCCTGAGCGGCGCTTTGTTCCAGACGCTTTTTCATTTCATTGATGAAGACAAGCGGAGACTCAATGAGGCCTCCCGCCGCTTCCGTCTCCGGAAAAGCCGACGCGATATAAGGCGCAAACCGGCGCAGCCTTTCTTCCGCTTCGGCAATCTCCTTTTTCCATTCAGCGCCATTCTTTACTGGATCATCGGTTTTATGCGGGTTGATCCAAAGTACTTCACGCGCCTCCGCCATTTGCCTGACTAAAGGCTCTGTCATCAATGCCTTGTGTATATCCCGGTCGGACATTCCTTTCTCCCCCTTGTTACTTTTTCTTTAATGCGCGGCCGGCCAGTTTTTCTGTAAACGAAGGGAAAAGCTGATACAGCTTCGTCCCGAGGCTCATCCATCGCGGAAGATTCATTTCCCGTTTATCCGTCAGAATCACGGATGTAATACGCTCTGCCACATGGTCGGCATCAAGCATCCATCTGCCGACGCTTTTCACATAACCGCCCTCTTTATCTGCAATTGTAAAGAAGTCTGTTTTGATCGGACCGGGATTAACCGTTGTCACGGCTACACCCGTACCGGCCAGCTCAAGCCGCAGCGCATTGGAATACCCTAAAACGGCGTGTTTCGTAGCGGAATAAAGGCTTGATTTCGGCGTCGCCAATTTGCCGGCCTGTGAGGCGATATTGATAATATGGCCGCTTTTCGCATGAAGCATCACCGGAAGACAGGCCTTCGTACAGGCGATTAATCCGAAGACGTTCACTTCAAACATTGCCTTCATATCCTCCAAAGATGAATCAGCGGCTGTTTCAAAAATACCGAAGCCGGCGTTGTTGATTAATACGTCAACATGACCGATCAAACGCCTTACGTTTTCAGCCTCTTCTGCATGCCGGACGTCAAACGGAATGACATCACACTGTCCGCCGCGCGCGGTAATCGTTTTTTTCACTTCCTGCAAGCGGTCCTCCCGCCTGGCGGATAAAAAAACATGAGCCCCTTCTGCCGCGCAGGAATATGCAAGCCGTTCTCCGAGTCCGCCGGATGCTCCGGTGATCCAAATCCGCTTATCCGTTAATCTGCCCATTTCCTTCACCCCTTCACAGCTTTAAACATCAGAGTATTTCCCGACTGAAAGGATTCAGCCTCCCCTTTTGCAGCCAGTACGTCAAGATGGCCGATCGTTTCTGACATCGTTAAAAACAATTCATTTTCATACACAGCCGGAAACAGCCGCCGGCATACCTGGAAAGCCGTCAGCGTTTCCTCTGACAACAGGCGCAGCACATATTCCGACCGGTTTCTCTGTTTTTCAAGCCGCCTGTCAAAAGCAGGCTTTACGTCCGTCAGCAGATCGCCGTGTCCCGGATATAAAAGGGACGGGTTTACGTCATACAGCCGCTTCATTGAGTTCAAGTAGTCGAGCATCGGGGCCGCGCGCACGCCCCCCTTTTCCGGAGCTTCCAGAATCGGATTGGTGGAGCTGTTGGACAAAAGCAGATCGCCGCTGAACATTTCACCGCTTTTTTCATGGTAGAGCGCAATGTGAGAAGCGGCATGACCCGGGATTTCGAGCACCGTCCAGCCGTTAAGCCCGTCGATTTTCCCGCCTTCTTCCACTGTTTTCGTTAACGGACGGTTTGCAGAAAATAAGTACGACAGCTTAACTGTTTTCTGTATGTCTTCAGGCGTCAGGGGAACGCCCATTTCAGTCATAAGCGACAGAAAAAAGTCCTCCTGCCGGGCGATATACGACTGATCCTGAGTAATGTACCTGTCATTCAGCGGATGCCCGATCACTTCCGTATCCTCGGAAAAAAGGTGCAGCAGACCTGAATGATCTGCGTGATGATGAGTGAGCACCACCTGTTCTATATCCGCCGCAGAAACGCCGTGTTCCTTAAGCTGAAATGAGAGCGATTCAGCCGCTTCCTTTGTATTCGGGCCGCAGTCAATAAGGGTTAAGGCTTCATCTTTTATTAAATAAACGATAACGTCGCCGACTGCAAACGGAGTCGGCACACGTATCGGAATGATCTTTCTCGCTGCCATGTTTACGCTCCTTCGTTCTTTTCATTCCTGAATAATCATATTTTAGCGTTTTCTTTTCACTGTGTCATTATTGCGCATATCGGAAAAAAAGATTGACATCCCGCTCTTTCGCATAGCATAATGAACAACAAACTAGAAAACACGGAACGCGATGACGAGGAACTAGTATATAAACAACGGCAGCAGAGAGCAATGTCCCCGGCTGAAAGACATTGCGGCCCTCTTGTTTACAGAACCTGCCCTCAGAGCGGTTAGGAAAACCTAAACGTATCCCTCGTTACGGGATTTGAGCTGAGCACGGCTGATTCGTGCTAATGTAAGGTGGTACCGCGAAACCTTTTCGTCCTTTTTGACGGGAAGGTTTTTTTGTGTTTTAGAAGAAGGAGGATTTATATGAAGAAAATCGGTTTTATCGGGGCCGGATCAATGGCGGAAGCAATGGTGAACGGACTGCTGCAAAGCGGAATGACAGCCCCCGGACATATATATATGACAAACCGGTCAAATGACAGCCGGCTTGAAGAGCTCCAAAAAACGTACGGAGTGAAACCGTGCCGGGATAAAGAAGAGTTTTTCAGCAATACCGACATTATTGTTCTCGCCTTTAAACCGAAAGATGCGGCAGAAAGCATTGAGAACATTCGCGAATACGTGAAAGATCAGCTTGTGATTTCTGTCATCGCGGGGCTGACGATTCACACGATTCAGCAATATTTCGGCAGAAAGCTCACCATCATCCGGGCGATGCCGAATACATCCGCGGCCATTCAGCAATCGGCGACCGGTTTTTCCGCAAGCTCTGAGGCGAGTGAAGCTGAAATCCGGACGGCAAAAGAGCTTCTGGAAACAATCGGAGAAGCGACGCTCTTTGAAGAAAAACACCTTGATGCCGTCACAGCCATTGCCGGAAGCGGTCCCGCCTATGTGTACCGGTATGTGGAAGCGATGGAAAAGGCCGCCCTTCAAGCCGGCCTGCCGGAAGAAACGGCAAAAGAGCTGATTTTACAAACCATGGCCGGGGCGACGGAAATGCTCAGAACAAGCAGCAAACGGCCTGAACGCCTGCGTAAGGAAATCACAAGCCCGGGCGGCACGACTGAAGCAGGCCTTCGCGCATTAGACGAGCGCCGCTTTGAAGAAGCCATCATGCACTGCATCGCAAAAACCGCAGCCCGGAGCGCCGAAATTAAAGAACAATTCGCAGGCTCCGTTCTGCAAAAGACGGACCAGTCATAAAGCATGGGGGCATCCCATGCTTTTTTCATTCTGTTTAACTGCCGTATAAGCGGCTGATTCTCTCTTTTACTTCAGGAAGATGGAATGTGGCTTCGTGCATGTTTACCTCTTCCTCAACCGCTTTTGTCAGCTCTCTTTTGATCCGTGCGGTCACATTGGTTTTCAGCGCAACCAGTGAGGCTCTCGGTTTATCCGCCAGCAGCCGGGCCAATTCGCGGCCTCTTTGAAGGGCGTCTTTTTTCGGCAGCACTTCAAACGGAACACCCCGTTTTTCCAGAGCGGCGCCGCTGAAATTCGCGGCCGTAAACAGCATTTCTTCCCCGAGGACAATTCCCAGTTTTTCAGGCACAATATACGTCGCGCCCATTCCCGGTGTAAATCCGTACTTCATATAATTACAAGAATAAAAACTCTCTCTGCTTAAAATGACGAAATCCGAGCTCAGACCGATCGTAAAGCCGGCTCCGATCGCATGCCCCTGCATGACGGAAATCACAGGGATCCTGCAATCCAATAAAAGACTGTGAAGCTTTAAATCTGTAAATTGAAGCTTTCCGCTCTGAATGGTCAAAAGCCCCTCCTGCGTTCCTCCCGTGCAGAAATAATTTCCGTAACCCGTCAGAAGGACAGTTTTATAGGACGGATGGGCATTGATGTCTTGGAATACCCGGTGCAGCTCTCTTACAAACTCTTCTGACAGCCCGTTTTTCCCGGCCGTATCCTGCATTGTGACCTGCACAATGCCCGGTTCTGTTTCCTGTACATCAATCATTGGATTCATGTGTATTCTCCGTTTCTTTAAAAATACTCAAGCCTTTCCGGCTCTTATACTAGGTCGTCCATTCATACTTTCTGTGAAACTCTTTTATTTCAGTCAGCACTAATCGCGTTTTTCCTTGATGCGCATTCGGGATGTCTGCTGCGGGCGCGGCATTTCTTGTGCCGAATTTTACGATGCCGCTGTCTTGGAGCAGCCGGTCATAATCAGTCATCGATAAACGGACGCGTTCATCCAAATGCCGGCTGATCTGAAATTGATTCTGCCGCGCACGGCTTTGCGGCATAACGACACCGCTGTAAAATTCAGAGCAGCAGCCCGAACCGTATGAAAAACAGCCGACGCGTTTCGGCGTTTCAAAAGAGCCGTTATCAATCGTGCTGGCAAGAGATAAAAATACGGTGGCCCCCATGATGTTGCCGACGCGCTGACAGTATTGAATCCCAGGCAGCACGCGTTGCTGAAAATCCGCTTCAATGTCCTGCGGCTTAGCCTTTGCCAATTTTCTCATCATCGTCCGATGCGCTCCTTTTACCATTCCGCCAAACGGAGTATGAAAAGAAAGGTATTGAAATGTATTCTTATAATCCGCCCCGCTCACACGCTTTCGGTATTCCTGAAATGAATTTTCACAGCAATCCAAATAAGACATGAGCGACAGATCAGCATCCCCCGCTTCACTATCCGGAATCGGGCGGCAGGTATCCATGACTTCATACCCGTAATACCCGCTTGCACCTTGATCAAGCAAAAAGACATGAGGGGTGCTGCTGACTAAAAGCGCGACAGCCCCCGCCCCCGCACTCGGTTCGGCATAGGACCATTCCTCCGTCAACGCGTCACCGCCTTCAGCCACTAAAAAGCGGGAAATATCCGTTCCGATGATGAGCGCTTTCGCTCCCGGCGATGTTTGCGACAAGATGAAATTCACGCCCATTTGAAACCCGGCCGTTAAAGAATAGCAAGCCTGCTTCACCTCAAATAACCGGCAATTCCGCTTCAGCTGCAAATAATCATGGACATAGGTACTGATGGATTTGCCAAAATCAATCCCGGATTCCGTACAGGTAATGACCATTTCAATCTGATTCCGTTCCTCTTCTGAGAGAGAATCGATAATCGGTTTTGCGGCATTTACGGCGAACGTAATCGGATCTTCAAACGGAAGCGCCACCACTTTTTCTTTCATCAGCAGGTTCTCAAACCTTTTTTTATCCAGGTTCCGATGTTCCGCAAGCTCCATGACGTCTACATACGCGGTTCCGCCAAACACGTTCATTGCTTCGATTCCTACATTCATTTCTCCAAGCCCCCAGAGTAAAGAGGCTTCCCGTGAAGCCTCTTTTATTTTTTCGTTCAAAACTCAACAAGCAGCCTGTCAACGCCGTGAAATACAGGGCTCGGAACCAGATTCGGCTCTTGATCCTCAGTAAAACGCCATGCGGGCATCTGTTCAAAAAAGTGGGAAAGCGCGATTTTCGCTTCAAGCCGGGCCAGCGGCGCTCCTAAGCAATAATGGCTGCCCTGACCGAATGACAGATGCTGATTCGGCTTTCGTTCCAAGTCAATCTGATCGGGATTTTCAAACTTCTTTTCATCTCTGTTCGCCGATCCAATCCACGCATATACTTTTTCTCCGGCCGGAATCGTTTTTCCGCCAATCTCGCTCTCAACCGCGGTGTAGCGGGTTACCCGCTGAATGGAAGGTCTGAGGCGGATGACTTCCTCAATAAAGTCAGGAAGGAGCGCCTTATTTTCAAGCAGCCGGGGCAGAATATGCGGAAACTCCTTGAGACTGAGAAATGAATTTCCGATCACATTTTCCGTCGTTACGTGCCCCGCGACGATCAACAAGCCGCAAAAACCGATTAATTGCTTGTCTGACAGCGGCTCTCCGTCTAAATCAGCTGAAATTAAATGGCTGATTATATCATTTTGCGGCTGTTTTCTCCGCTGTAAAATAAACTGCATAAAGTATCCGATCATCTGCTTTTGCACTTCATTCATTTTCTTTTCATCTTTTACATTCTGGCTTTGGTCGACCCAGCTTTTAAAGATATCCCTGTCTTTCGGAGGAAATCCTAAAAGCTCTGCGATCACGATAATCGGAAGCGGAAATGCGTAATCTTCAATAATGTCCATCCTGCCTTTTGAACGGACGGCCTGAAGCAGGTCATCAGCGATAGCGGCTATACGCGGTGCAAGAGACTCAACCGATTTCGGCATGAACGGCTGATTGACCAATTTTCTGAAGACGGTGTGTTCAGGCGGGTCCATTTTCAAAAGGCTGTCTTTGTTAATATGCCGGATCATTTTTTCCTGCTTGTCCGCACTTAAGTATTTATGATCGGAAGAAAAATGACTGTAGTCAGAAATCACCCGCTTCACTTCATCATAGGTGAAGATTTCCCAGCAATCTTCCTTTTCATTGTAATGAACGGGAGAGGTTTCTCTCATCGTTTGGTACCACTTGTACGGCTGCTGCTGTCTGATTTTTGTTAAACTGGTCATTTTCATTCCTCCAAGATGTGTCCAAGATTTGAAATGACCCGCCAAAGCTTACGAGTAAACCCGGCGGGCGGATATGTGAATTTACGGTCTTATTTTGGCGGGCTGCTTCAGCATCTCACCATGCACGTTCAGTATCTTTTCCTGCAGTTTCAGAAAGCTGTGTTCTGTCATTCCGTCTGCCGAATATAAAACGCCGCAAAATTCAGAAATCGTTTCGGCTGCGCTGTCTTCAGCCAATAACGTCATATGGTTGGATACCGCCACATCCATGATGGCGATGTTTGTCATATGCTCTTGCCACTGGCTCCAGTAGTTGACGAAATCAGCGGATAAAATATCTGCCCTGATCGTAAAATACGGATCAAGCTCACCCAAGAAAATACCGTTTTTATTTCGGAAATAATAGCATGTCACCCCGTTCGGATCCGGAAGCGGCAGGAGTTCGTAATCAGTGATTTCGTAAGCGTCCTGAACGTTTATATTCTGCCTGATCAGATTTTTCACCAACGCGTCCGTCTTCGTTAACCCCCGCTGTTTGGCTTTTGCTATTAATTGCTCTAAAAATATGTCTTCATGAAGATCGGCATCTAGTTCATCACGGTGAATCAAGGTTTCAGAAATGCGTTCCGGATGTTGATAGATCGGTGCAAATAAAGCCATGTTCACCGTCTGCAGCATCATATTTTTATCAAATAATTCATCAGGAATGTTTATTTCCCGCGCACCCGCCGAGTCAAAGGAGTCGAGCATGACGATTGACTCAACGGTTTCTCCAGCCAGCTGCAATTGCCGGGTGACTTCATAAGCGAGCATGCCCCCTAATGAATAGCCGCCTACATCGTAAGGACCCCGGGGCTGCACGGTACGTATGAGCTTAACGTAATATTCCGCCATGTTTTTAATGCCGCGGATCGGTTCCCGGTCTGTCATCCATCCTCTTGCCTGAATTCCGTAAAAAGGACGCCCGGTCCGTTCGGCAACAGGCTGGTACAGCTCCACTGCCCCCAGCGCGGAATGAAACCAGAAAATCGGTCTTCCCTTTCCCCCCGGGTTAAGACAGATCAGTTCGGGCGGTTCTTGATCATCTGTCTCTTCTGATATATCGTTTTGTTTCGTATGTTCCTCATGTACTTCATCAGTGTCTTTTTGAACGGAACCGGTCAGATACCCGGCTAATTTTGCGATTGTCGGATATTCATAGACCAGATTTGCCGTAATAGACGCTTGATACGTTTTATTAATAGACTGAACCCATTCCACACCGATAATAGAATCCAGCCCCATGTCAATGAATGCCTCATGCTCATCAATATCTTCCGGCTTCAGAAACAGGATGTCCGCAAGGCTTTCTTTAAGCTCTTTGCGCAAAGTGCCGTCAGAGATGCCGGCAAGGGGAGTTTCTGCTTCCGGGATTTGCGGACGTACCGCTGTTTCCTCCGCTTCAGCATACTCGGGTTTCTTTATTTGCCCCGCTATATATTCCGCAAGCTCCTCAAGCGTCGGGTGTTCATACACCTTATTGGCAGTAATCTCAGTGTGGTACGTTTTATTTACTGTTTGTATCCATTCAACCCCGATAATGGAGTCAAGCCCCATGTCGATGAAAGGCTCATCAGCATCAATATCTTCCGGCGACAAAAATAAAATATCTGCCAGGCTTATCCTCAATTCTTCAAGCAATGTTCTATTGTCTTCAGAAACGGCGTTTTCCGGCTGCTGGACAGGAACAGTACAATCCAAAGGCTGTAAGACGATCGGTTTTTGCAATGTCTCCGGTTCAAACGCTGTCATTTCGATCTCAGTTAAAGGACTCAGAGAAATCAGCCCTTCATGTTCAGGCTGTGGCGAAGACAGGGGAACGGTTTGCGTTTCAGACTTTTTCATGGCTTGGCCTGGTAAAGAACTGTTTACATCAGCCGCCCAATACCTTTCTTTTAAAAACGGATAGGCAGGAAGCGGCGTTTTATAATATTGCCCTCCGTCAAAAAGCCGTGTGAAAGGAAGATCATATCCTCTGCAAAAAAGGTCAGCGATATGTGCCAGGCTTTCTCTGTACTGTGCGGGCGAAGCCGCCGAGCGGCACTGTTCAATGCATTCCATTCCGAATGTTTTCATTCCGGCTTCGTCTGCCGGCTTCTGGTCCTTCAAATTGGACACAAACACACCCGGAAGCTCTCTTTTTACAAGCCACTCCGATAATACCCGCTTCAGTTCGTCCGCACTGCTTACGATACAGGCAAACCGGTGATGCAGATGCTTCCTGCCGAGCAGGAGCGTATAACTTATATTTCCCAGATCGCTGTCTTTGTTCTTGCTGAGTGAATCCAGCAGGCGTTCTGCCTGAATTTCCAGCTGACGCTCCGTCCGCGCAGATAAAGGAATGAGGCAGGCCGGTTTTGCCGGTGACCGGCGCACAGTTTGCGGCGCCTCTTCAATAACAAGATGGGCATTTGTTCCGCTGAAACCGAATGAACTGATGGCGGCTCTGCGCGGTGCATCCGAATTCCGTTCCCACGGTATCAGCTTTTCATTCACAAAAAACGGGCTGTCCGCAAATTGAATATGCTGATTGGCTTGATGAAAATGCAAGGAAGCCGGAATCTGCCGATGCTTCAGCGACAGCAGGATTTTAAACAGCCCGGCCATCCCCGCGGCCGCAGCGGCATGTCCGAGATTGGTTTTCACAGAGCCGATGGCGCAATATCCTTTTTTATCCGTATAGCGGCGGAAAGCGCGCGTTAAGGCGCTGAATTCGATCGGGTCGCCCAGTGCAGTGCCCGTTCCGTGAGCTTCCACCATTTGAATGGTTTCCGGATTAATGTGAAAAGTATCATAGACATGCCGTTCCAATCGTTCTTGAGAAAGCGCGCTTGGAGCGGTTATTCCGTTTGTAGCGCCGTCCTGATTCATTGCAGAGCCTTTTATGACGCCGTACACATGATCTCCGTCACTGACGGCGTCGCTAAGACGTTTCAGCACCACCACTCCCACGCCTTCACCCGGCACGAAGCCGTCCGCGCTTTGATCAAACGTATGGCAGCGCCCGGTCGGTGACAGCATATTCGCCTTATTTGACGACTGATAAAAAGCGGGAGTGGATTGAATGAAAACCCCGCCCGCCACCGCCATTTCCGTTTCTTTCGTCCAGAGCCCCTGACATGCCAAATGAATGGCTGTCAGCGAACTGGAACATGCTGTATCAACAGTGATCGCCGGCCCTTGTAAATTAAGGTGATAGGCGATCCTTGCCGGAGTGACGGAATTGTGATTGCCCCAAAAAGCCTGCGCGGGCCCCTGCTGTTTAAAAATGGCCTGGTAATCTCCGCCGCAGGAGCCGGCATACACGCCGCATTCCCGGCCTCTTACCGAGTCTCCCGCATATCCCGCATCTTCAAGCGCTTTCCATGATTCTTCCAGAAACAGCCTCTGCTGCGGGTCCATATAGGTTGCTTCACGTCCCGATATATGAAAGAAAACGGGATCAAAACATTCAATGCCCTCTATAAAACTGCCATACTGGCATTGACTGTCAGAGACATCCCATCTGTCTGCTTTTTTAATCAGATCCCGTCCGGCGGCTAAGTTTTCCCAAAACTCATGGACATTCTCCGATTCAGCAAACCGCCCGCTCATCCCGATAATCGCGATCGGTTCTTTTTCAGGTAACACAGCTGCTGATTTTACCGTTTCGGCCGGATCCTTTTGTTCGGGGCGGTACGTCATTTGATACGGCTCAGAAACGCTGATGACGATTTTCCCGATATTTCCGCGGTCATCCAGACAGTGATACGCTTCTTTTATGTCTTCAAAGGAAAAGATTTTTGAGATGACAGGCTGAATGACTCCCTCTTCCGCCAGCCGCTGCAGTTCCAATTGATAGTCCTTGACCTGATCCGGATTTTGAAGAGACAGCTTCCGCAAATCCACGCTGTGAAACGATTGATTGTTATGAAGGACGGACAAGTCGACTGATTTAGCGGATTTCAGCGCAGTCATGGCAATTTCGATATATCTTCCGCCCGGCGCCAGGCAATTCATTCCTTTTTGCATGGCATCACCGGCCAGGGTATTAATGACAACATCCACCCCACGGCCGCCGGTCATTCGCATGATTTCCGTTTCAAAATCTTCTTCCAAATAGCAAATGGTATTGTGGATCCCGAGCGAATGCAGATACTCAATTTTTTTCTGTGATCCGGCCGTTGCATATATTTCCGCGCCGATATGCCGGGCCATTTGCACCGCGATCAGCCCCGTTCCTCCCGTCGCGGTCTGAATTAATATTTTTTCGCCTTTTTTAAGTCCGGCTTTCCGGAAGGCGTCTATCATTGTCACCGCCACGGTAGGAAGAGCGCATGCTTCTTCAAAGGTCAGCCGGGCCGGTTTATGGTAGACTTGATGTTCTTTACATGTGATGAGATTCGCCTGAGAGCCAAATTCCTCTCCCATGCCGACAATCACTTCATCACCCGGAATGACGGATGTTACATGCCTCCCCGTCTTGATCACGACGCCGCTTGCTTCGAATCCCGGAGTGAACGGATAAGGCGGCATCGTCGGATACAGCCCTCTGACACAAAGCAAGTCTCCGAAGTTTAAAGAAAAGGCGCGGACGGCTATTTGAACTTCGTCATCTTTTGTCTCGGGCACTTCACTCCGGGCAATCATCAGATCTTCAATGCCGCCCGGACGGTCAATCACAACCCGGAACATTCCCGAGTCATCGGACTTTGCGAAAGAAAGCGGCATCCGTTCTTGTTTCGGTTTCTGATAACCGTTTTCCTTTCTTTCCGTCTTCAAAGGTTTTTCAGCAGGCCGTTCTTCCTGAAGCGCCGGGCGGATTTTCGCTCTTTCGGTCTCCAGAGATGAGGCTATGATGGTTTCATATTCTGCCGAGATATAACCGGTCAGCAGTTTCACATGATAGTAATCAAATAAAATCGTTGTCTGCAGTGTAAGATTCAATCGCTTATTAATCTCGTTAATCACATTGACGGCCAAAATGGAATCAATACCGTATTCAGAGAAATTCAGTTCTTCCTGAATATCCTCTTCTTTCATTTTTAATACATCGGCAATACTTGTTTTGATGACAGAGCGGACATGGGAAGCGACCGATTCCCCATCGGCCTTAACAGCTTGATGCTCCTCTGGCGCGCGGCTGCGGGAAACAGGCTGTGCGGGCTTTCGGAAAACTTCGGCCGGGGCGGCGTATGGCTTTCTGCCGTCTCTGATCCCTTGCATCCGGACGAGTCCGTCACTCTCAGCTGCGATAATCTGCTGACCTAAATCATGAGCCGTTTCAGCAGGGAAACAAACCGCTCTGTATCCTTCCGAATGCAGCACACGCTCCCACGATTTTGGATATAGGCCGGGACTTCCCGGAATCCGAAGCTCAGCATCCTCATAGGACCACCAGCCGTCAAGCAGCCCGAAGGTTAAATGGGTAAAAACAGAACGATCGCTGATTTCGTTTATCAAAATCATCCCGTTGTATTTCAGGAGCGCTTTCAGACGGCGCAGTGTCAAACCGATATTTTTTGTGGCGTGAAGCACATTGGCGGCGATGACAATATCGTAAACACCCGTTTTGATATTTTGTGATTCGCAAGGCTCCTCTGCATTAAACAAGGCTGTTGTCAAATACGGCACATCAGGTCCGTATTCCTGTTCGGCATGCATTAAAAAAGCTTTAGAAACATCCGTATAACAATATTCCGCAATCTGTTTTGCAAATGGTTTCAGTTTTGTAAACAGCATGGCGCTCGTTCCGCCCGTCCCGGCCCCTACTTCTATCAGCCTGATACGGGCATCGGGATGTTCTGTAAGGTAGGCTTTCAGGTAAGCGGCCGCGGAATCTGCTAACACTTCATTAAAATAATCCGCAACGGGATTATGCTTATAAACACCTTCAACGAGCCGCATTGATGAATCGGGAAATACGATATCCGTAGCCGGACGTTCTCCTTTTAAAATTGAAGGCATCGCTTTTATCGTCGCCTCGGCCAATTCAGCTTGCGCAAGCTCCCCCTTGGGAAGCAGGCGTTTATGGGCATTCCACTCATTCCAGACTGTGCGGCCGTCCGGGCGCTGATCCGCGAGAAGAGTGATCGTGTATCCGTCATACGCGATATATCCGTTTTCTTTTAATAGATTCAGGCTTTCTTCCAGCCATCTGCCGTATGTGCCGATCACGCCGGCGCTCCGCATGGATGCTGCAGGTGTGGTGACAGGCTCGCTGAAAAACCCGATTGACTGTAATTGGTAAAAGAGCAGTTTGCAAAGAAGGCTGTTCATATGCGCAACTCCATTTCTCGTTTTAAAGTCTCAAGCCGTTCATTCCGATCCGGATTTTGCCGCTTGACGCTTTCCATAAATGAAGGCTCCGGGCCGGATACAACCGATATTGCATCTTGATCCGTCAGTGCGGCTAAGCCGTGCGGAGCAGCTTTGATGAATGCCGCTTGGCTGAACGGTTCTGATAGTAAGACTTCCAGCGCCTCCATTGCTTCATCGGGTTCAATAGAACCGATCCCTGACGCCTCCATCCGTTTTCTGTAAGACGGGTCTGATACAACGCCCAGACTGCCCCAATATCCCCAATTCATGACTTTCACTTCACAATCAAGCAAGGAAGCGATATGGCGGGCAAAGGCGTCTTGAAAGGTACACCCTGCCGCATAGTTGCTTTGCCCGGCATTTTTTGTGAAAGAATTAACGGATGAGAAAAACAGCACAAAATCAAGCGGTTCTCCCTTAAAAGCTTCGATCATTCGGACGCTCGTATTCACCTTAGCTGAAAAAGCGTTTCTGAAAGAAGCTTCATCCATATTCGCCATACTTTTGTCGGCAAGCGTTATCGCGGAATGGATAACTCCCGTTATATTGCCGTATCGCTCTCTTACGGAACGGACGGCCGCTTGAAGCGCTGCGGCATCTTGAGCATCAGCCTGTATATAATGCGGCGCGGGGCCTGATAGGGCCAGCCTGTCTATTTTGCTCTGAATCTCCTGATCCTTCGGCCGCCTGCCGATCCATATCATCCGTGCCTTGTAACGGGTGATCATGTATTTGCTCCATGCTTCTCCGATGCCGCCCGCTCCGCCGATGACAGCATAAACGCCGCCTTCTCTGTACGACATACGCGGAGCGGAACTTGTCAGCACCCGGACTGTTTTTTGCTTGTGCCAAGCTCCGTTACGGTACGCGGCAGCATTTCCGTCCGGATCTGGAGGAAGGCGCCAGATGTTTTTCATCTCAGACGAATCACTGCCTTCTTCTGCATCAATCAGCCTGATGTCCCAGTTCGGATATTCTTTTGCCAATGAACCGATCAAACCGTGTACGCCTGCATGCTCAGGCTGCGGGAGATCACCCGGATACACGGACTGTGTCTGCCGGGTGACCGCCGTAAAGCTGATGTTTCGGTTTCCATACCCGAGTGACAGCAGCGCTTTGATGAAACGGAAACATTGAATCACCCCATTCTCCTGCTCATCAAGCATTTCCTGACTGGCGGATGCGGGTGCGAAACGATCCGGCGCAATCCATAAGAAATGGCGGATATCTTGATAACCGGCTGTCAATTCACGTAATGTTTGCTCGCTTGAATGATCCGGCGTCTCCGCCAGATGGGCGCGGGGCCACATTTTTGCCGCGGCCTTTATGGTATTTCCCGGCTTTCCGATGATCAGCAATTGTTCCTGATCAACCGCTCGATTTTCTTCCAGGGAAAAGAAAGTTTTGTCCCAAACAGGGGCAAGCATCGCCGTCTGAACTTCCTGCCGTTTGCTTTCGGTTTGGTTTGTCTGCCGGACAGCCCGGCAGGAGAAGCCCGTCAATCTCATACAAACAGCGCCGTTTTCATCACATAAATCAATATCCAGCGTCAGCGCTCCGTTATCTGACCGATCGCTCTGTTTGCGGACAAGCGCCCACATCGTTTTCTGAGTCGGCTGAAATATTTCTGCCTGCCGCAGGGAAAACGGCAGCATCGGAGTGTCTCCTGCAGTATCTGAACCGGCACCCAGTGACGCCTGAAACGCGGCATCCAGAAGACTCGGATGGATGACAAACTGATCGGCGGTACTGTCTGCCGTTTCCGGCAGCGACAGCCGGGCTGCAGCCCCCCTCTCTCCGATCATCAGCTGATCAATGCCTTGATGGCTCGGCCCGTAGATCATACCCGCATGCCGGAAAGCCTGATAAACCTCATCAGACGTCATAACCGATTGGCTGCAGCCGGACAGCCAGCCCTCTAAATGAACAGACGGAGCCGCTGCTATCTCTCCCGATACGGCGGTGCCTTTACTGTATAAAATCCGTTCTCCCCCAGGTTCTTCCGATAGGCTGTAAATCGTAAATTCAATGTCTTCATTTTCCTTAAGAATAAGGCTGATATGGACTTCTACATCCGTCCCTTTATGAATGACAGGCCTCATCCATATGAGATCTTTCATATACATTCCTTTACGTCCGTCCGGCACAGCGTATGCGGCACGCTCAACGGCCGCTCTGGCCATTTCGATCACGGCGGCTCCCGGGAGCACCTTCTGTCCATTGACTGAGTGATCAGTGAAAAAGAATTCCCGTCCGGTAAAAACAGAGGTGAATTTCAGCTCCCAAAGATCGGATGTGTTTTCATGGAGCAGCGGATGGATCACCGTTTTGCCGTCATCCCTTTTTGAAACCGCCTCGGCTTCATCTTGAATCCAGCATCTGACTTTTGCAAACGGATAGGCGGGAAGACTGATTCTCTGGGGTTTTTGTCCCGAATATAACAAGTTCCAGTCCACATCAACTCCTTGCACCCACATTTTCAGCAAATGACCGTACTTTCTCTTTTTCAGCCATTTAACCATGGCTTCCTGCAAATCTTCATCAGATTCAAACACAGCCACTGTCTCGTGATTTCGCTTCGCCCGTCCCCTGTAAAGATGCGGTGCGTTTTCATTTTCCAAGTACGATCTGAGCTTGTCCTCCAGCTCCTTAAGGGAGTCCGCAATGAGAGCCAGCCGCTCATCCATCGCTTCGCGCCCCGCTTGTAAAGTGTACGCGACATCAAATAAGTCCGGCTTATTAATATGCTTCTTTTGAAGAAAAGCAAGAAGGCGCTCCGCATATTCTGTCAGACGCTCGCCATTTTTCGCAGACAGCAGAATGACCGCCGGCTCTTGGCTGCTGATTGCTTGTTTGACAGGAGCCTCATATTCTTCAATAATGATATGCGCGTTAGAACCGCCCGCACCAAAGCTGCTGATTCCCGCCCTGAGCGGCTGTTCTTCTCCGTCTGCTGAAATCCGTTTCCAATCTGTTAATTCACGGCAGACGGAAAACGGCCCTTCATCAAATTGAATATTCGGATTTAAAACATCAGCATGCAGAGATGGGGCGATTTGTTTGTGCTTCATCTGCAGCAGCACTTTTGTAACTGCGGCGATGCCTGCTGCCGATTCCCCATGTCCGATATTTGATTTGACAGACCCGACAAGACATGTTTCAGGAACATCACCGAATGCATCGGTTAAAGCCCGGATTTCAATCGGATCGCCTAATTTCGTCCCTGTCCCGTGCGCTTCCACATAGCTGATCCGGCCCGGAGATACCCCCGCTTCCTGTAAAGCTTGAGAAATGACTTCGCTTTGCGCCTTGGGGTTCGGTACGGTGTAACCGCTCGCTCTCCCGCCGTGATTAATGGCAGCTCCTTTAATGACGCCGTAAATCCGATCTCCGTCTTGTACGGCGTCTTCTAAACGTTTAAGAAGCAGCACCCCGACCCCTTCTGCCGGAATATAGCCGTCACCCCCGGCGCCGAAACTCCCGCAGTGTCCTTTAGATGAGATGAACTGCCCCTGGCTCAGCATGAAGTACTTGTTAGGATGAACGGTGAGATTCACTCCGCCGGCAAGCGCCGCGCGAATCCGATGATCCCGCAGATCCCGGCACGCCATGTACAATGAAGTCAGCGAACCCGAACACATCGTATCGACCGAAATGCTCGGCCCTTGAAAGTCACAAAAATAGGAGACACGGTTAGCAATGGATGAAATCCCGCCGGGGAGCCCGATATGCCGTCCTTTCACTCCCGCTTCAGCCGCGAATAGCGGGTATTCCTGATACATGACACCGACATACACGCCTACCTGACGCCCCAGTTCAGGTGATGTCCTCGTATATCCCGCATCCTCCATGGCCATCCAAGCATGCATTAAAAACAGCCGCTCCTGGGGATCAAGGTGTTCCGCTTCCCGGGGGGAAATCTTAAAAAACTCAGGATCAAAATCGGCGATCCCGTCAATGAACCCGCCCCATTTGCTGTAGATCGCTCCCGGCGCCGTACGGTCCTCGGAAAAGTAATGTTCCCATTTCCAGCGGTCTTTCGGAATTTCGGTAATACAATCCTTGCCTTGTTTGAGATTATCCCAAAACGCATCGATATCATCGGCCTGCGGATACTTGCCGGAAATCCCGACAACGGCAATATCCAGCGGTTTTCCTTTCGTTTCCTGACGGCTTTGATTCCCGGACGGGGCAAAAGACGCATTTTCAAGCCGATTTGGCTGAAGCACTTCTTTCACAGACGCATTTTTCAATTCCGCCAGCTGTTCCCCGGTATGACTGAGGATTGCGGCATCAAATGAGAGAAACCCGTCTTTTTTATGTTTGATTGTATTCACCACATAGACGGCATCAGACATGACAGGTCCGTAAAGCGTCAGCCTCTCAATCATGAGCGGGACGTGAATCCGCTTTTTCAGCTGCAATTCTTCTTCACCGAGCGACATATAACATGAATTCAATATAAGCGGGTCAAATGCAAAGTGATGCAGATCGCCTTTTTCTTTTTTTCCTGATAAGTCCAGCTGCAATAAAAAGGAGCTCTCACTCATTTTGTATCCCGCCGTTACCGTTTTCAGCATCGGGCCTATCGTGAAGTCGGCAACCGAATCGTACAGACGGGAAATGACATCCGGCGCCACCTTTTGTGCATGCGACTTCATTTGTTCAACGTCATATGATTTTTTTATGGGTGCCTCTGTATATCTGTTTATTTCTCCTTCGGCACATGTCTTCCGGCTTTCTTTACCGGAGACAGTGCAGCTTGCGGTAAAGCGTTCGGCACTCTTTTCTGCCGCAAATGAAATGTCAATCTGCGCGGCCTCTCCAGGCTCCAGCGTGACAGGCCCGCCCGTAAAGCGGATATCTTTCAGCTCGGCGGGATGCGTGCCGGAATGAGACGCTCCGGAGGCTTCAAGCACCAGACACGGATACACTACGCCCATCAGTGCCGGTTTGCCGAAAACCAGATGATCCTGAAGGAATGCTTCATGTTCATAGAAAGTAAATGTCTGACTGCCTGATTGTGTTTCAGAGACCGGTGCTGCATCCGCGACAAGGCCGGAAGATTCATCTGTTCCTTTTGTTTTTATGTCTTCGAGCAGTTCGGACATGCTGCTGCACTCAAATAAAAGAGTCGGATTCAGACGCAGATCAAACGCCCCTTCGATGTCTTTAATAATGGCCAGAAGCTGTGACGATTCAAGACCTAATTCAAAAAACACGGTGTGCGCATCATTTCTTGTGACTGGACGGCCTACGTATGTCGAGAAAATGCGGTATAAGGTTTCCTCCATCTGCTGAACGCCTGGTGTGAGCTGCCGGTCTGTCCGCACCTTTTTGGCTGTCAGGCCGAGCAGTGAAGCAATATGCGCACCGCTGAGGTTGTAAAAGTCAATATCCATTTTCACCATTTCAGAAGGCGTGCCGGACTTTTTCGAAATCACCGCGTAACAGCGCTCCGTAACAGTCTCAGCGGCAATAAACGACTCATAATAAATCGGTAAAAACAACTCGGCACCTGCAGCTGTCTGCAATACGCCGGAGGCCATGGCGGCACCGTCCATCAGCGCGGGATGAAAGAGAGCGCCGGGGAGATTTTCCCGGCATGAATCAGACTGCCGAATATCAAGGAAACATGCCTCTTCATAAGCATAGATCTCTCCCTCCGGCTTCATCAGCCCGTCATGCGACAGTCCGCGGCTTCTCGCGGCTTCGTAAACCGTATGCAAAGAGACTGATGGAAGTGCGGCTTGTTGTTTTTTCTCCCCTGCGTCAAGACGCCTGTGTGATGAGAAGACTTCTTCATGCACCTCCGCTGATAAGAAAACCGTCCCGGAAGCCGCCCCGCAAATCGAGGCAGTCCAGAACTCCTTTTCTTTACTGAATATGACACTCACATTAAGCCGCTCTGACCGCTTCACTGATAAAGGATGATAAATGGTCACCCGTTTCAGACAGATGGAACGGAATGAAAGATCAAGGCTTTGCTTTGCCAGCTGATACAGCATATCAATATAGGCCAGACCGGGCATGACAGATTCTCCGTGAACAAGATGGTTTTTCATAATGGGATGTTCTGCCGTCAGGCGCAGATTCACTGTTTTTTTCATGGTTAGTCCCCTTTTAAAAACGTCACGTTGTCACCTGCCAAAACGAGTCTGCAGGTGCAGTGCTTGTCTCTGCTTTTTTCTCATATTTCTTTAAAAGATCCGCAATGTCTGTTTTTGCATTACTTGTTTTTTCCGGTTCACTTTCCGTGCTGTTCCAGCCGCCCAAAAGCGGGTAGTGTTTTTTTCTGAATTCCGGCGGCTGAGGCGACCGGTGATGTTCCCGCTGTCTTTCACCTCTGTATTCTTCAACAAGGATATGAGCATTTGTCCCGCCGTCAGGAAATGAACTCTGAGCTGCGACGCGGGGTTGCTTCTCTGAATGCCAATCAACGGGTTCACGATTAAAATGAATACGCGACGCTTCAAAGTCATAATGTTCAAATGGGTCTCGCGCTGATAAGAAAGGCGGAATCCGCTTATGATAGACGCTCAGCACACATCGGATGAAGCCCGCAAGACCTGAAGACAGAAGCAAATGCCCTACATTCGGTTTCACCGATCCGATCCGGCAGGGCAGAAGCGTTTTCCGGTTCAGCTGATAGACATCTGAGAGCGCCTTTATTTCCACCGAATCAACGATTGGGGAACCGCCTCCGTTCACTTCTATATATCCAATGTCTTCAGGCGACTTTTCCGCCATATTAAGCGCAGTTTGAATGACGTCTCTCTGCGCTCTTATATTCGGTGAACCGGGCCCGAGCGTCCGGCCGTCATTGTTTACCGAGACGGCTTTTATGACGCCGTAAATGCGGTCTCCGTCCCGCACCGCATCGCTCAATCGCTTGATAAAAACCGCCCCCGCTCCTTCTCCGAGCACTTCTCCCGCTGATTCACGGTCGAATATATGAAACACGCCGTTCTCATTTAAAATATGGCGCGCTCCGAATAACCGGTGCGCGGACGGAGATAAGAGCAGACTCACCGAACCGACTAAGGCCGCGTCAATCCTTCCGGCCAAAAGGGCGTCTTTTGCAAAGGACAGCCCGATCAGCCCTGAGGAACATGCTGTATCCACGACAAGGCTCGGCCCTGTGACATTCAAAAATCGTGAAATGTTGGCCGCCAAATAGTTTTGCCCCGCCCCCAAAATCGGGTTAGGCGCCTGCAGGATATGTTCCATACCGGCTGAAGGCTGCGCCCTGCCGCCGATGTACACGCCGACTTTCCGGCCCGACAAATCCTTTTGGCCGTACCCGGCATCATAAACGGAATGAACCGCTTCTTCTAATATGATCCGCGCCTGCGGGTCCATAATTGCCGCGTCTTTTTCAGAGATGCCGAAAAAGCCCGCATCAAACATGTCGATATCATCAATCCACCCCGCATAATCCTTTGCATTTGCTGTTGCATACCAGCGCGATGCGGGGACAGGCCGGATGGCAGTATTCCCTTTCATCAGCAGCTCCCAAAAAGCATCCGTTCCGCCCGCCCCCGGAAAACGGCAGGAGATGCCGACGACGGCAATATCGTCTTCGGTATCCGCTTTCGGCTTCATGGATGTTCTCTCTTCAGCGGCGGCGGTTACATCAGGCTGAACGTCCCCGTCTTGAACGAAACCATTTTCTTTTGTCACAAAATCGGCTTCATGATGCGCTGCGAAATAGTCAACCATTTCTGTAATCGTTTGATATTGAAGCATTAAGGACGGTGTTAACTTGATGCTGATCCGTTTTTGCAATGATTGAACCAATTCCGCAAAGAGTATTGAGTCAATCCCGTATTCATCAAACGGCATATCATCTTTTATCTGCTCATCCGTCATTTTCAGTTCTTCGCTGAAAACGGTGCGCACCCATTGACGAATCATATCCTTCACCTTTTGGTCACCGGCACTGCTTTTTTTCATGGGAGCTTCAGTTTTCTTCACCTTCAGAAGATCACCAAAATCAGCCTTACTGTCTTCGGGAACACAAGGAATTCCGCAGCTTTGTCCGTTTAATATGATGTAATCTAAAAACTTCAGTCCGTCTTCGGCAGACAGCCTGGAAAGTCCTGATTTTTGATAAGCAGGTGTTTCCGGCAGGCCTTCAGCCATGCCGGTTTCTTTCCAGACGGGCCATTGAACGGCTTTAACAAACACGTTTCCTTTGCCTGCCTGATGATTTGCAAAAGAGTCCATAAATGAATTAGCCATCGCGTAGTCACTTTGCCCCGCAGCAAGCGAAGGGATCAGACCCGAAACGGATGAGAACAAAATAAAAAACGACAGCGGCTCATTCCGAACGGCTTCATAGAGACCGCCAAGCCCTGTTACTTTCGGCGTGCAAACGCTTTCGATCTCAGTTTCGGTTTTGTTATAAAAAGCGGGGTGTTCTCCCATTGCACCCGCGCAATGAAAAACACCGGTAATCGGTCCCATTGTGCCGCGGATGCTGTCCGTCATGTTCCGGAGCCCCTTTTGATCCGTAAGAGAAACGCTGTAATAACGGATCTCCGCGCCCCGCTCGGCTAACCTCTGCATCCGCTCGGCTTTTTCCGGGAGAATGCCGTCCTTTTTCATGTCTTCCCACTCCGAGGAATCGGGAAGCGGCTCCCGCCCCATGATGACCAGTTTTCTGCACCCGCGTGAAACGGCATGCTCCGCCGCAATTGCGCCGATCCCGCGCGATCCGCCCGTTATTAACAGCACATCATCAGACGAATAGGAAAGCTCAGGCACCGCAGACACATTCGTACCCGGCTTCAGAAACGGCACATAACGGCGATTCAGCCTGTAGCAGCATTCACTGCCGCTTTTGGCCCGCGGCTGTAAAAATTCAGTTTCAATCTGTCTGCTTAATTCTTCTGTATGCTCAATCGCACAATCGCTATCTATCGTAAAAGAATGAATGTTGGCATACTCAGCGCCCAGCATCCGGTACAGCCCCGCCGTTTTCGCCCCCTGCATCAGAGGTTTACTTTCCTTGAAAGGCTGGAGGCGGTGTGTCACTTGGCTGAGCACAGCGCCGCTATGACGGAATGATTCCAGAACCTGCTGTAAAAAGGCAAGCTTTCCGTATTCTATATCTTCCCGCCGTTCATATTCCGCATCATATGCGGTTATGTCGACGACCCCGAGTATCTGTTTGTTTTGAAGAGACTCCCGCACTCTGCCGTAAAGGTTTCGCCCCGATGCGGCAGCGTAATAATCGGCGCCGTCTTTTGCCTGATGGATGAAACAGATCGTTTCAATATGGCCGTTTCCTTTAAATAGAGCATCGGCCAATCGGCTCGTCTTATCAGTTGCAAGTATCATTACTGTTCCTGATAATGCTTCAGACTCCGCCGGATCTTGCTGCTTCCAGTCTTTTTGAAGAATGATCTTTTGGTTTTCCGCCGGTTCGTCTGTCTGTTTCCGGATATCCGCAGGCACAGGCACCCAATACCGCTCCTTCGCGAACGGATATACAGGAAGGCTGACCCGTTTCGGCTTCTCTCCTTCGTATAACTGGATCCAGTCAACGGCGGCTCCTTTTGCCCACTCAGTGAGCAATCTGGAATATTGCTTGTTTTTCAAAAGTTCGGCCATTCCACTTGTTGAAATATCATCTTGAGCACGTCCGCGGAAACACCCTTCAATTTCCGTTTTCCGTTCAAGCACATCCTTCAGTTTCGCTTGCAGGCCGCAAACGGATGTAACGATCAATGCCAGCCGTTCAGGCATCGCTTCTCTGCCCGCTTGAAGCGTGTAGGCCAGGTCATTAAGATTGACTTCTTTTTCCCGTAAAAAGCGGTCATACCGTTTGACATATTCCAATAGCCGTTCTTCATTTTTTGCCGAAAGCAGAAACAGAACCGGCTCGTCTTCCCGTATACTCAGCGATTTCTTTTCAGCCTGCGGCGGCAGATATTCTTCTATGACAAAATGGGCATTGCTCCCGCTGGCGCCAAAAGAACTTAAACCCGCTCTTCTCGGCTGGTCAGGATGTGACGGCCGTTCCCATTCTTCCAGCCGGTCCGCCACATAAAACGGCGTATCCGGAAATGGAATATGGGGATTCAGCGTGTCCGCGTGCAATGACGGAAAGATTTCTCCATGCTTCAGCTGCAAAAGCACCTTTGTTAATCCGGCGATTCCGGCGGCTCCTTCTAAATGGCCGATATTTGATTTGGCAGAGCCGATGGCGCAAAACCGCTTCTTGTTTGTCCAATTACGGAAAGCGCGGCTCAGCCCTTCAATTTCAATCGGATCACCCAGAGACGTACCCGTTCCGTGAGCTTCAATATAGCTCAATGTCTCCGGATCAATGCCGGCACTCTGAAAGGAATCTGTAATGACTTCCGCCTGTGATGCCGGATCAGGCACGGTCAAACCGGATGTTTTTCCGACATGGTTTAAAGCGGAGCCTTTTATGACGCCATATATCGGACAGCCCATCTTTTCCGCTTCTTGAACGGTTGTCAGCAACACCGCGCCGACGCCTTCTCCCGGCACATAGCCGTCACCGCCGTCGGCGAAGCTTTTGCAGACGCCTTCTGAAGACAGAAATCCGGCATTCGCCAAAAACGCATATTTATGCGGATGTGTGACCGCATTAACACCGCCGGCAATGGCGAATTCGCACTCCCCCCTTTTAATGCTTTCACATGCCAAATGTATGGATGTGAGCGAAGAAGAGCACATCGTATCAACAGCCATTGACGGCCCTGTAAAGTTCAGGCAGTGAGACACGATATTCGGAACGGAGGCAGGCGTCACGCCCATAGACAGCGGTGTGCCCCGCTGTGTGATTTCAGCGCCGAACAGCTCATAATGGCTCCAAAACACACCTGCGAATACCCCGACGCGTTTTCTTTTTTGTGAAGATGGCCCGCGCGCCGTTCTGTCCTGATAAAAACCGGCATCTTCACAAGCTTCCCAAGCCGTCTCTAAAAACAGCCGCGCCTGCGGGTCCATCATTTCAGCTTGGCGCGGAGTCAGATTGAAAAACAGCGGATCAAAGCTGTCTATGCGATCTAAAAATCCTCCGTAACGGTAGAACTGATCTGCTTCATATGAGAAAGGATAACCTTTCCATCTGTCTTTCGGCATTGTTGTGATACAGTCTTTACCTGAGCGCAGATTTTGGTAAAATTCATCGATGCTTCCCGCCTGCGGATATCTTCCCGCCAATCCGATTACGGCAATATCGTGCTCTTCTGTATGTCTCTCTTGTTTTCGGCTCCTTCTCTTGACAGCTGCATGGGATAATGAAGAGCGGTTCTTGTCTGCCATCGGAACCAATCGGGCCATGCTTTCAGTTACAGCAGGCTCCTTCCCGTATAAAATAACGGATTGCAGCTTGCCGAGACGCAGCATATATTCTAGTGAAGCCATCCCTTCCCCGGCCGGAAGCGGGCTGGTGCCGGTTGCATCATTCATGATCTCTTTCATCAAACTGTCAACCTGCATGCCGCCATCTTCCCAAAGCGGCCAGTTGATCGTCATAGAAGCCCCGGTCCGTTCGCCTTTTTCCGCTTTGCAATCGCGATATTTCATATATTCATCCATAAAAGCGTTCGCTGCGGCATAATCTGTCTGGCCCGCATTTCCGGTCAACGCCGAGAATGAGGAAAATGCGGCGAAAAATTCAAGCGGTTCATGCCGTGAAGCTTCGTCCGCATGAATCAGGCCGCTGATTTTCGGCAGGAACACCCTCTTCAAGTCAGAACTGTCTTTTTGGATGATAAATTGATCTTTTAAAACACCGGCGCAATGAAAAATGCCCGTCAGACGGCCGAAAGTTTCTGTAATCTGAGCAAATGCCCGCTCTGTTTCGGCTTTGCTGCCGATGTCCGCTTGAACGTAAAGAACTTCCGCTCCCAATGCTTTCAGTCTGCTGATCTTCTCAGACTGTTCCGGCGAACGCCCGATGAGTGCGAGCTTCACCTTTTCTTTTTCTGCAAGGTGACGGGCAAGCAGAAATCCAAGACCGCCGAGACCTCCTGTAATGACATATACGCCGTTTTGTTTCCAAGGAGACTGTGTCTGTCCGTCCGGTTTCTCAATACGTTCGAACAATCTGATCTGCCGCATATCGTCTTTATACCGAATGTCTGTGCAGCCTGCATGAGAGCAGTCTGCTTCTGTTCTAATGATTGCGGCCGTCTCACTTGGCAATCTCTCATTCTTGTCACAGAAGGTGATCACCTGAGTGCGAAGAGCCGGATTTTCCAGATGTGCCGTTTTCAGCATAGCCCCGAGAGCGGAAGACAATGCCGCTCCATTCTCAACGGCGCATACAAGCTGAATCAATGTATGTTCTTTCGGATGGTCTGTCAGTTCCCGTTTGAGCATACGAAATACGCGCTCGGCATCTGCTCCAAACTGCTCATCTGCAACCTCATGCTCCCTTTTCAGTTCTATCACTTCCGCTTCCGGGCAATATGTGCCGAGTTCACCGGTGAGACGGGGTCCTGCATCGGCAGCGATAATAAGATGACGGGTGTGTTTTTGCCCGTTCTGCACCGCCGTTTCCAGCGGATGATCTTTCCAGGCGGGTTCAAAAAACAGAACCTCATCAGCAATGTCAGCGTCTGATGTATGCCGTTCTTCGGCCGAATCTTTCAGCACACAGCCCGCTTCATTGATAAGGTAATCCGCAAGGCGGCGGACAGATGAATATTCAAAAAGCAGTGTCGGATAAAACTGCTGCTGAAAAGTCTGCTCTAATATCTTTACAAGCTTCAGCAAATGAGCCGAGTCAAGCCCCATATCATAAAAGCCTTTCCGCACATCAATATCCTGTGCCGGACGATTGATCAGCCTGGCGATTTCCGACTTTATGTAAGTCACCATGTTTTGTTCCGGCGTTTGCTGTTCAGACATGTCTTCTGCGGCCACAGGACTTTCGGGCTCTCCACGGCCGCTTCTGTTCTGCTGAGGCGGCTTCTCTTTGTCTATCAGATGGGTAATCATATTCGCTTGTCTGACCCTTTTTACTGTCAGTTTCTCACATTCGGCCAATACGTTCCCTGCCCTGTCGTAAATCGTGAAGTCGGCCGAATAAAAATCAGGTTCGCTATCTGATGCGCCGCTTTCAGTGCGGCTGTTTTTCGCAGAATAAGTGTAAATCGTTTTCGGAAACGGCTGATATATGCAAAAACGATTAATCATAAAAGGAATATAAGGTGTGTCATTCTGCTTTTGGGCCGACAATGCAAAGGAAGAGCCGGCAAGGGTGGACGCATCTAAAAAAGCCGGATGCGCCTTAAATTTCTCCCGGAATCCTTCAGCCAAATCACTCAGAGTGAGCTCCATTAATTCTTCTTTATCCTGAAGCTGATAAACGGCCCCTTCATTTTTCATAAACTCGCCATGCTCAATATGGCTTCTTCTTGCAATTCCGTAAATGTCATGCATGTCCCATTTTCGGCTTGCGTTTTTCATGAATGTTTCAATATTCAGCTCTTTTGCCCGGGGCGTGTCTTTTTGCAAATAAAGCTGACATTCCATATTCTCATCCCGTTTTCCGCCAAGCGGTGTGCCGTTTTTTGCTTTTTCGCTTGTAATCTCAACTTTCCAGCTGTCACGCGCCGGCGTAAAGGTGACATACAGGTGTTTATCAAACTCTTCAGATGTTACAACAGGCTGCTTAAAAATAATCTGTCTTAATTCTATAGGCCTTTCACCGAGATACCCGGCGGCGAGCCGATACAGCATATCTATTAAAGTCACGCCCGGGAGGACGCGGATTTGGTGAACGCGATGATCCCGGACGATATAATTCGTATGGCTGATTTTCTGCAGGAACGTTTTGACTTGATCGGTGGCAACTGCCAATCTATCACACCTCGCTTATTTCAAACA
Organism: Bacillus sp. ZY-1-1; assembly: GCF_003047165.1. Taxonomy (NCBI): domain Bacteria; kingdom Bacillati; phylum Bacillota; class Bacilli; order Caryophanales; family Bacillaceae; genus Bacillus; species Bacillus sp. ZY-1-1. Next base: position 1,592,352 of record NZ_CP027061.1, on the reverse strand, counting down.
TTGCTTCTGTGCCCGCCTCATTTTCTTCCGCTTCGGACAACTGCGCTTTTTCAGGCCAATACCGCTGTTTTCGGTATACTGTCTGGCCGCCTTTCGGTTCCATGGTCGCTTTTCGTTCTTTCGGAATTCCTTCGTTGCTGACAATGATATGGGCGTTATTTCCGCCCAAACCGAACGCGCTGACCCCGGCCCTGAGTATCTCTTTTTTTCCGTCCCACCGCTTCAGCTCAAGCACAGGATAAAGCGGCGAATCATGAAATTGAAAGCGGGGGTTCGGTTTATGGCAATGCAAAGTCGGCGGCAGTTCTTCATTGGCAATCGCCAGCAAAACTTTGATGATTCCCGCCGCGCCCGCCGCACTCAGCAAGTGGCCGATATTGCTTTTGACGCTCCCTACACCGCAAAATTGTTTTTCATCGGAATAAGCAGACAAGACATTGGTTAATCCTTTTAATTCAATCGGGTCGCCGATCAATGTACCGGTTCCGTGCGTCTCTACGTATGTCATGGTGTCCGGCTCGATTTCCGCTGATTGAACCGCCTGCTCAATCAAGTCCTGCTGCGCCCGGGGATTCGGCGTCGTCACCCCCATTGTGCTGCCGTCATTATTTATGGCAGAGCCGTCAATAACGCCGTATATTTTATCTTCGTCTTCTATCGCTTTTTCGAGCGGCTTCAGCATCAGCACACCGCAGCCCTCTCCGATTCCTGTTCCGTCCGCATCGGCATCGAAAGATTTTGAACGGCCATTTGGCGATAAGATTCTCGCCGCGCTCATTGTGAGAAAAGGTTTTTCATCAAGCAAAATGTCAACCCCGCCCGCAAAGGCCGCCTCCGCTTCTCCATTTTGAATAGCCTGCACGGCCAAATGAATTGCCGTAAGCGAACTAGAGCAGGCCGTATCCACGACCAGATTGGGCCCTGTAAAGTTATAAATGTGCGCCATATGTGCGGTAATAAAATTTTGCCCCGCGCCAATAATCGCGTCTTTTTGCAAATATTGAAATTTCTGATGAAACGCACCTGCCCTTGCACCAGCAAAAACGCCGATACGGCGGCCCCAGAGATCCTCTTTTTGATAACCGGCATCGGCCAAAGCTTCCGCGCTCACTTCGAGCCACTGCCTTTGCAGCGGGTCTATCATCGGTGCCAGCGTTTCTGAAATATTAAAATACTCCGGGTCAAATTGATCAATATCGTGAATAAAACCGCCCCATTTACTGATGCTTTTTCCTTCTTGATATTCACCCGGCTGATAGTGTTCCCCGGCGTTCCATCTGTCCGGCGGAACTTCAGTGACGGCATCCGTTCCGCTGCGGAGATTCTTCCAAAATTCTTTTATATCCCCCGCTTCCGGAAAATGACAGGCCATGCCGATGATCGCAACCTTTCCCCGTTTCCCGGGCTTATCTGCCGTTTTTTTGCTCTGTTTCGGCGTTTTCTGCAAAGGGACCTTCTCCGCGGGAACCGCTGCATCTGCCGAAAAAGCTTCCGGACAATGTGCGGCTAAATAATCCGCGAGCTGTTCTATGGTAGGGTGTTCCAGAAGGACAGTCGGATCAATTGAAACGGACGGCAGTTTTTGATCGATCTTTGTCAGCACTTGCGCCAGAAAGATAGAATCCATTCCGTATTCCTGAAAAGGCACATCGATATCCATATGCGTTTCATCGATACTCAGCTCTTTTGCCAAAAGCGACTTCAGCCAAGATTGAATATCAGTCCGGCTATGGACCCGTTTTTTTGTTTCTGGAGGTTTGGAAGCTGTTTTCATTCCTTTATGGGCGGCTGGCTTAGCGTTTTCAAGCGCTTTGATGTCCCAATCATATTTCACTTGTGCCGGCAGCACGACAGTTCCGGGTCTTTCTCTTAAAATGTAATCAAGCATCTTGAGACCTTCCGCGTCAGAGTGGCGCAGCAATCCCGTTTGCTGATACATCCCGCTTTTTGTATCCCTGCTCATGCCCGTCTCATCCCATGCCGGCCATTGTATGCTCATGATGCCGCCCTCATTGTTTTCTGCAAAATAGTCCATATAAGAATTAGCCATCGCATAATCGCTCTGTCCCGCCGCAAGAATCGGGACGGCTGCCGAGACAGATGAAAACAGGACGAAAAATGCCGGCGCATCATCCTTTACACTCTCATACAGACTGTGAAGGCCGTCTGCTTTCGGGGCGAGCACCCGCGCGATACTGTTTTTGGATTTGCGGAGAAAAGCAGGGTTTTCACGGTCCGCAATTCCTGCGCAATGCAGAATGCCTCCGACAGGTCCGAGCGTTGTGGTTACCTCTTTTATAAGCCGTCCGACGGCCTGCTTATCCGTCAGATCAACTGCTGAGACGCACACTTTTACGCCCTGTGATTCCAGCTTTCGGATAAGCTGTATTTTTTCCAAAACGACAGGGTCTGTTTGCTCAAGATCCCACTCGGTTTTCGGCGGCAGCTCCTTTCTGCCTGTCAGAAGCAGTTTCTTCACACCGTATGCGGAAACGAAATGCTTGGCGCATAAAGCGCCGAGTCCGCGCGTTCCTCCGGTTATCATGAGGACGGCGTCTTTTGGAAACACAGTCCGGTCTGTTTGCACGGCTTCTGGTTCAATCTGATCAGTCTGCCGAAGAACATAGCTGAAGCGCATGCCGTCCCTGTAGCAAACAGCAGATTCCGTTAAGTCTGATTCAATTTCTTGTTTAATAAAAGCGGCTGTCTGCCCCAGCGGCTCTTCAGGATCAATATCGGCGTGACAGGTGAGAATATGGCTGTATTCATGCCGCAGCATGCGATAAAGCCCCGCTTTTTCAATACCATGCATAGCGGCCGCCTTATTTTTGAAGGATTCAAGGCCTTTTGTAAGATAAAGCATTTTCATGTTTTCTTGTCCGCGGCCGTATTCAATCAGCTGCTGCAGCGATGCCACCCAGCTGATGTCCTGCCGCTTTTGTCGGGAGCCGCAGCCGGTGAAGTCAATAAACCCGGAATAGATGGCCGCATTCGCATCCTGTAAGAAAGAGATGAGCCGATTTTCCTGCACAATGTCAGCATCATTCAGCTGTTTTTTCACCTCGGCGGCAAGGTCTTTTGTATCCTCGGAGACGATGAGCGCTATTTTGCTGAATGGCTCGGATGAAGACACTGCCTCGCAAGGCTCCCATGTTTTCTGCAATACTACTGTTTTTTGATTCGAAAGCGGCAGCTGCTCCCGTTTCGGCACCCAATAGCGGTCGGCTCTGAACGGATAGGAGGGCAGGCTGATGCGGCGCGGCTTACTGTCCGTATACAGCTGCTCCCAATCTGTGTCAAATCCGTTTACCCAGAGCCGCAGCACTTTCTTGTATTTCTTTTTCTCAATCCAGGCGCTGACGAGGTCAGCAGCGTCTTCATCGTCTGAGAACATGGAGATCGTGTTATTCTCGCGTTTTTTGCGCCCGCTGATGATATCTTCGCTGTTTTTTCCCATCAGAAACGCGTTCAGTTTTTCAGTCAGTTCCTCTGCGGAGCCTGCAATGATTCCCAGCCTCGTTTCCATTGCGTCCCGTCCGGTCTGCAGTGTGTATGCAACATCTGCAAGATCGATATGGCGGGATGATCCGTTTTGGATAAAATCCCGAAGGAGACGCGCTCTTTCTTTCAGCCGCTCTTCATTTTTAGCCGACAAAACAAAAAGAGATGACGCTTTCTCACGGGTTTCCGGCTGTTCCGTCTCACTTTTGCCCATGTATTCTTCAATAACGATATGCGCATTGACACCTCCGAAACCGAATGAGCTTACACCCGCCCGGCGGGGCAGGACCCGGCCGTTTTCATCACGCAGCGCTTCCCACTCCTTTGTTTCTGTCACAATGTAAAACGGGCTGTCCTTCAATTTGATATGGGGATTGATGTTCTCGCAATGCAGACTTTTGGCGAGCGTCCGATGTTTCAGCTGCATCAATACTTTGATAACGCCCGCAATACCTGCTGCGAGCTCCAAATGTCCGATATTTGTCTTCACTGAGCCTATCCCGCAATATCCGCCCGGAGCCCCGTCTGTTTGGAAAGCTTTTTTCAATGCATTGATTTCAATCGGATCTCCGAGCGCCGTACCTGTTCCGTGCGCTTCTATATAAGTGATCGTTGACGGCTGAATACCGGCTTTTTGATAAGCGCTTTTCAGCACATCCGTCTGAGCCTGCGGGTTCGGCGCGGTAAGTGACGCTGAGCGTCCGCCGTGATTTTCCGCTGTACCGCGGATGAGGCCGTAGATGTGATCCCTGTCATGCTCAGCCTCTGAAAGCTTTTTCAAGACAATCATGCCGGCACCCTCTCCTCTGACATAACCGTCAGCCTGATCAGAAAATGTTTTGCAGCGCCCGTCTTCACTGAGCATGCCTGCTTTTTGAAAACCGATATGCCCTTCTGGCGTGACGATCGTGTTGACGCCTCCTGCGACCGCCATATCACAATCTCCCGTTTCAATGGCTTTTACCGCGCGGTGAATGGCGACTAAAGAGCTTGAACAAGCGGTTTCTATCGGCTCGCTCGGCCCGTGGATATCAAGAAAATAACTCATTCGGTTCGGCCCGACGGACGGCACGATTCCGGTCATCGTATACCCCTCGACAGGAAGACCCGCCTTATTGATTAAGGTTTGATATCCGCTTCCCAATGTGCCGGTGAAAATGCCGGTTTTTGTTCCGGCAATCCGTTTTGCCGAGTACCCCGCGTCTTCAATGGCTTTCCACACATACATCATTAATAGGCGCTGCTGAGGATCCATCATTTCAGCTTCTTTCGGAGATATCCCGAAAAACAGCGGGTCAAACCCGGCGATTCCATCTATAAAACCGCCCCATTTAATTGACGTTTTATTTGCATCCGCTGCCGGATCGCCGTAATATTCGCGCCAATCCCAGCGATCCCGGGGAATTTCTGTGATGCAATGCTCTCCTTTTGATAAACGTGTCCAGAATTCATCTATGTCTTTCGCTTGCGGAAAAATACCGCTGATTCCGATAATGGCTATCGGTTCGGTTTTTTCTTCTGATTTTCCTTTTACGGATACGGGCGTTTCCCGTTTGACATGAACGGCCGCCGGAGCTTCAGCTTTTCTTATTCCGGCTTTTGGGGCGGTTTTAAAATTCTCTCTTTCTAAGCCGCTGAATGCTTCTTTCCATTCAGATATCAAATGGCCGCTCAGTTTGCGCAATGTCGGAAATTCAAAGAAGATAGTCGGGCTGAGCTCAAGCTGATAAGACCGATTTAATAGATTTGTAAATTCAGTGAAGATGATCGAATCAAATCCGTATTCCGTCAGTTCGCTGTCAGCCTCAATATCTTTCATGCTTACCTTTAAAAGATCTGATACATGACGCTTTAGTTTCTCTTGAACCCGATCTTTCAGATCTCCTGCATCTGTCTCTGCCGGAGCTTTTGCGGCGGCGCTTTGTTCTTCACGCAGATCGAAAATATGGCTGCGAATCCGTTTTTCATCTCCTTCTGCCACCATGATCTGGTGTTCTCCGGAGGCAAAAGCGGCGTAAAGCGCCTGGATGCCTGAAGCCGATCGCATGGCTTTCATTCCGGTCTGTTCATACATCAGCCGTTCGGTCTCTTTGTCCACGCGCATACCGCCCTCTTCCCAAAGCGGCCAGTTGACGGACAGGGTCTGCCCGCTCCGCTTGTTGTCCCGCACGAGACGATTTCGGCGGGCTGCATATACGTCCATAAATGCGTTGGCTGCCGCATAACCGGCCTGCCCCGGGTTTCCCATACCTCCCGCCAAGGAAGAAAACAGAATGAAAAAGTCCAGCCGCGCATCTTTCGCTGCTTCATCAAGATTGATAAGCCCTTTCACCTTCGGCGCCATGACGGTCTTCCGTTCGTTTTCTGTCTGGTTCAGAATGTAATTGTCGGCGATCACGCCGGCGCCGTGAATGATCCCGTCGAGTGTTCCGTGCTCCTCCTGTATGCCGCGGACGAGGGCGATGACCGCCGCCCTGTCTGTCACATCAACCGGTTGATACAGTACGCGCGCACCCGACGCTTCCAAGCGCCGTAAGCGGGCGGAGCGGTCTTTATCAAGCGCTTCCGCCCTTCCCGTTAATATGAGGACGGCGTTTTTGACGCGGGAGGCTATTTCTTCAGCGAAAATCAGCCCGATGCCGCCCGCTCCCCCGGTGAGGAGGTAAACCCCTTCGTCTTTCCACGGAACGGCGCCGCTTTGAAGCGCAGGCAGGTGACGCCAGTTTCTGACGAGACGTTTGCCGGCTTCATAACGGATTTCCGCTTGTTCAGGGTGCGTCCGGTTTTCTTTCAGCTTGGCAAGAAGCGATGATGCTGGCTCGTCCGGATCGGCTTGGATGACTTGGCCGTACAGCTTCGGATGTTCAAGGTGAGCCGTTTTCAGGAAAGCGGCCAGCCCCGCCAATACATTGTCTTCCCCCCTGTCGGGGACAAGAAGCTGGATCAGCGTTTTTCCCTTCTGTTTTTCTTTGATAAGACGGGTGACGATCGCTGACAGCTCCGCCGCACAGGCGTCATAACGGTCTTCAATCGGACCTTTCCCGTCAGCCGCACATACGGCGCCGTTTATGTCCTCAGCGTTCATTCCGCCATACAGCGTCACGTATCTGAAAGACTCTTCTTGTCCGCCGCCTTCACCCGGCGGTGATTCCTGCCACTTTGGCTGAAGCAAGAGCGGTTTTCCCTCCGTTTCCTCTTCCAGAAAACGGGCGGTGAGCCCCGTCAATCGGACACATACCTCGCCGTTTTCATCACACAGCTCAATATGATAGGCGCCGTCCGCTGAGGAAAGCACCGCCCACATCGTCTCCCGGCATGCAGAAAACACCTGCATATCTTGGAGGGCAAACGGCAGAAACGGCCGTCCGGACGCGGAACCGTCTGAGTGCACGAGACCGATAGAAGCCTGGAGGGCGGCGTCCAGCATGCTCGGATGCAGGATGAACGGCTCCTTTTCTTCGCGGGCGGACGGCGGAAGAGTGAGCTTCGCGAGCACTTCCCCGCTTCCGGCATAGACGGCGTCAAGCGCCTGATGAGACGGTCCGTAAATGATGCCGAGGCGGTCGAATGCTTCATAGCACTCAGCCTTTGACATGCGCCGGCCGCCGCAGCGCGCCTGAACCGCTTCCACATCGAGTACCGGAGCACGCTCCGTCTCTTCGAGCACGGCCTTTCCCTGGAAAAAGACAAGCGGCTCTTCTCCTTCGGCATACGCTTCAAAAGCGATGTCTCCGTTTTTTTCCGGCTGAAGTTTTACATGAAGCGTCACGCCTTCAGAAAGCGCCGTCACCGGACGGAGCCAAACGATCTGTTTGAGCCGGACACCCGCTTTCCCGCCCGGCAAGCCCTCAGCGGCAAGTGTAACGGCGGCCCGGGCCATTTCTAAAGCAGCCGCGCCCGGAAGCACCGGTTTTCCATTGACGATGTGATCGGCAAAAAACGGTTCACGCCCTGAAAAAACAGAAGTAAAGCGCTGGGCGGTAAAGGTCGATGTATTCGCATGGAGCAGCGGGTGAAGCTTTTCACGTTCAGCTGAATTCCGGCTTTCAAGCTCTCCCTGAAGACGATCGGACGCCCAATACGTCTGCCTGGCAAACGGGTAGCCCGGCAGATTGCCGATTCGCGGCAAAGGTCCGCCATAAAGCAAGTCCCCTTCGATTTCATAACCTTGACAATAAAAATCTGCCAGCACGCATAACAGTTCCTGATATTTTCTATGGTCAGAATATGAAGCGCTGCACTTGCCGAGCACTTCTATTATGTGCTCCTGAATATGCTGTCGGCCTGCAAAGTGCTGCGGTACTTTTCCCGAAAACACATAAGGATGATGTTCATTAAGCTTTGCCTGCTTCCATACATACACTGCGTCATCAGCATCTTGAACCACGATGGCGGCGCGATGGTTAAAGTGATGCCGTCCTTTTAGCAACGTATAGCTGAGCTGGGCTAGATCATTTTCTTTCAGTCCGCCATTTTCCGCCCAAGTGATCATATCTTCAATTTTTTCCTGAAGGGCCTCCTTTGTTTTTGCTGATAAAGTCAGTAAATAAGCAGGGGCATCCGGATGAGGTGAAGCGCTGCGCTTATAGCTTTCCATAACGACATGGGCGTTTGTTCCGCTCATCCCGAATGCGCTGACTGCCCCCATTCGGTTTTTACCCGGCAGAGAAGGCCACGCTTTAGCCGTTTTATTCACATAAAAAGGACTCTTCTCCCAGTTGATATAGCGGTTTTCCCCGCTGCAATGCAGACTGGCGGGAATCATTTCACGGGAGAATGCCTGTAAAAGACTGATCAAACTGACAATGCCTGACGCGGCAAACGTGTGGCCGATATTGGTTTTAATTGATGTGAGCGCGCAAAATGCTTCTTCGTTTGTATAGGCAGAAAATGCGTCATAAAGCGCGTTAATTTCCACCGGATCACCGAGTTTTGTACCCGTACCGTGTGTGACGATATATTCGATATCTTCAGGGTTGATACGGCCCCGGTCATAAACGGAAGTAAGCAGCCGGGTCTGCGCGACGCCGCTAGGAGCGGTAATTCCGTTTGTTTTCCCGTCATAATTGATGCCGCTCGCCCGAATCACCCCGTAAATCGGATCGCCATCTTCTTCCGCCTCTCTCAGCGGCTTAAGAACAACCGCCGCGGCCGCTTCCCCGGGAACCATGCCGTCAGCCCTTTTATCAAACGCGAAGCATTTCCCGTTTTCCGACAGCATTCCGGCTTTATCTATCGTTTCAAAAAAGTCCGGGGTATTCATGATATTCACCCCGGCCGCAACAGCTGTTGTGCACTCTTTATTCTGCAGGCTTAATACCGCCTGATGGACAGAAACGAGCCCCGAAGAACATGCTGTATTTATCGCCATCACAGGACCTGATAAATTCAAGTGATAAGCCAGCCGCGCCGCCAAAATACCGTTATGATGAGACGTGACATTGCCTTTGTCCCGTGTTAAAAGGTGATAATCTCCTTCTTCCGCCCCCACAAACATACCGATCGTCTGCTGCCTGATGTGACTGGCGCCGTAGCCGGCGTCCTCAAGGGCCCTCCACGCTTCCTGAAGTAGCAGCCGCTGCTTCGGATCCATCGTTTCAGCTTCCCTCGGCGATATTTCAAAAAATAAAGGGTCGAATTCGTCCGCCCCCGGTACAGCGCCGAGTTTCCATTTTGAACTTGTGAAGCCTTTTTTTGCGACCGGTGCGACAACGTCCTTTTCCTGAAACAGAATGTCCCACAGCTCGTCCGCCGTGCGCGCCTGAGGAAAGCGGCCGCTCATGCCGATAATGGCAATGGAATCAGCTGCCTGACTGCCCTCGGTTCCGGCGTTCAGCTTATTTCTTCCCCTCTGCTTCTTTCGCTTTTCCGTTCCTGCCTTTTCAAAGATAGATTGATCTGCGGATTCAGGTTTCTTTTCTTCATAGACATGCTCCATGACGGACTTGTGTTCCGTCAGAAAATAGCGGACGACCTTCTCCAGTGTGGAATGTCCGAAAAACAGGGCCGGGGTCACTTCAATTCCGTAGTGAGCGGACAAAGAAGAGGCGAATTCCGCCAAACTGATAGAATCAAAGCCGAAATCAGCCAGATTGTCAGCGTCCGTCAGTCTGTTCTTGTCTATTTTCAAAAGCCCCGCCGCCAGTTCCTTCACATCCCAGCTTACGCATTCTTCCAGTGTAAAGCCTTTCATTTCACTCCGCCTTCCTGAAAACGGGACGTTCCTGTTTACAGAACCCGAAATCGGCCGTTCGCCTTGATCTATCTGCAGGAAGCGTTTGGCCCTCGACGGAAAACCGGCCAGGACGAGATACTGGCTGGACGGCTGGACTAACAATGTTTCAAAAGCTTCGAGTCCTTCCTTTGTATATAAATAACGCTGTCCGCTTGATTTTAAATACATATCGGTGCTTTCCGCCGTGCCGACATGCATCCCCCCTTCTTTCCAAAGCGGCCAATTGATTGCAAGTGACTTGCCGCTTCTGAGTCCGAGGCTCACAAGTTTATCCCGATGACGGACAAAAGCCATTTGGAAGCGGTTCCCCATTGCGTAGTCACAAGAACCGAAGTCTCCTAAAATCGCTGAAGAAGAAGAGAAACAACAGAAGAAGTCAAGCGGCTCCCGTGACAGAACCTGATCTAACACCGCTGTGCCGTCCGCTTTTGGCGATAAGACTTGCTGAAAGGTTTGCAGATCTTTCTCCAGAATGCTTTCAGTGCCTTGAAGACCTGCAGCGTGAATGACACCGTGAATCGGCCCGCATCCTTTCTCTTTCGCTTCTTGCAAACCTTTCTCCATATGAACCTGATCTGCGGCATCCGCCTGCACGTAAAACACCTTGGCGCCTGATTCTTCCAATCTCTTTATCTTGTTCAGCACCGGGCCGCCTGCCGCTGATCTCCCCGTCAAAATGAGCGTAACCGGTCCTTTTTCAGCAAAATATCCGGCAAATAACAAGCCTAAACCTCCGCATCCGCCAGTAATCAAGTACGTTTTTCCGCTTTTTATCACACGCTTCTCAACAGGGGCAATATCCGTCTGCTTCATTTCCATGACGTGACGGATTTCCCCACTGTACATGACACTGCGGAACGACTCGCTGTGAAGCTCTTCACATACATTATGGATCAGCTTTTCAAATGGTCCTTTTTGTCCAAAATAAACCGCGGCCGTATCCGTCTCCGGCAGCATCAGTTTCAGCGACCGTTCCAGCCCGATCCATGACTCGGCGTAACTGATATCGGTATCGGTCCCGCACTGAGCGGAAAGAAGGATCCGCCTCGGTTTAGAACGCAAAGAAGCAGCTGCACGGATCACATGATACAGAATGGAATAGTCTTTCACGGCCTTTTCATCTTCAAGCGGCCATCCATACAAAACGGCATCCGCCTTGCCTGCAGCCGTTTCAATATGCCGAAACGTTTCTTGATATGCTTGTCCGTCAGTGATTTTAATTTGATAATGCGTGTTTGAAAGCTTTTGAGTTTCCTCACCCTGTGAAATAAAAAACACGCCGGCTCCCGGATAAAGGGATTGTAAAGACCGATAAGCATGTTTTCTGGCAGCTTCTCCCGTAAGAAAACAGATGACCGTTTTCAGCTCTTCATGAATGGATTTCTTCAGAGGCTGCTGCGTCCACCTTTCCTCAAATATCATCATCTCGGAGTGTTCCTCTTGCCCGTGATCCTGCTGAGACGGCTGTCTCATTCTCACCCCTTTGATTTCTGCGCATACAATGCCGGTTTCGTCACAAAATTGAATGTCACAGCCGGTTTGATTCTTTTTATTCATATACATCCACATGCCGGATGAACACGGACGCATGACGCGCAGTTCTTCAACCGCTTCAGGCACGATATGGACTGACGGCTCCGTTTTTGCCAAGACATGAAAAGCTGCGTCCAGAAATTCCGGCGGTAGATGATATCCCGGATTACGGCCGCTTTCATCTGTAAGAGCAAGCTTCGCCCAAATCGCATTTTCTCCCGCATAAAGCTTTTCAATGGTGCGGAACTCCTTACTGATCGTTACACCTGATGTGCCTGGTGTTTCATAATCGAATGACAGCGGGCGGCAGTCTTTTTGTAAGGAGGCAATATCAAGCATGCGGGATGGCTGTATGTTCCCTTGACCGATGATTCCATAATGATGCAGCTTCTCTTCGTCACTGTATATTTCATAATGGATGCCTTCCTCGTCTTCAGACAGAAGGGAGAGATTGACGCCCGCACCGTGATGTCCGCCGGTAATCGGGTCAGTCCATGCCGCCGTTCGGATCCATATCTCTTTTTCTTCAGAGCTGTCTGCCGCATGATGATAAGCCGCAAGCGCCATTTCTAAATAAACGGCTGCCGACAGAACCCGCTCCCCTCTCACATCCTGGAAAACGTGTTCCCGGCCTGTAAAAGATGTATGATAGCTTTGCTCCGCCAAGGTTGACGTATTTTCATGCAGGAAAGGATGCACATATTCAGTTGTTCCTGTTTTTGGTTCATTCCGCTTCATCCAGTAGCTTTCTTTTGCAAATGGATAAGACGGCAGACTGATACGATGCGGCAGCGCGCCTTTATATAAAGATGCCCAATCGACGGGCGCCCCGTGGACCCAGGCATTCAAAAGACTGCCAAATTGACGTTTTTCCATCCAATCACCGACTGTGCCTTCCGTCTCTGTGACAGCACTATCACTCCGGCCCGTAAACACCCCGCTTACGGAACCGGCATTATTCAGAAAAGCAGTCAGCTTCTGTTCCAATTCAGAAACAGAGTCCGCTGTCATCGCCAGCCGTTCTTCCATCTGAACCCTGCCGACTTGAAGGGTAAATGCCGCGTCAAGCAGATTTGCATCTGTAATTGTTCCGTTTCCGGCGGCATCCGACAGCAACAGAGCCCGCTCGCGCAAGCGGTCTTTATCTTTTGCCGATAAAACAAAAAGCGCCGGACGGCCGGAGTCCGCCGAAGTCATTTCAGCCGGTTCATACTCTTCTATCAGCAGGTGGGCATTTGCCCCGCCCGCTCCGAAAGAAGATGTACCCGCGATTCTCGGATATTCCCGTGTTACTCCTTCAGATTCTATGACCGGCCGTCTCCATTCCGCCGTTTCCTGCTGCACGATAAAAGGAGAAGTTTCAAAATCAATTTCCGGGTTCAGCTGCTTTGAATGCAGCGACGGCACCAGATATCCGTGTTTCATCTGAAGAAGAATTTTGGTGACGGCAGCAATGCCCGCCGCACTTTCCAGGTGTCCGATATTGGATTTAACAGAACCGATAGAACAAAATTGCTTTGCATCCGTATAGCGGCGGAAAGCCTTAGTTAACCCCGCGACTTCAATCGGATCTCCCAAGGAAGTGCCGGTGCCGTGGGCTTCCAGATAGCTGATCGCTCTCGGGTCAATTCCTGCCCGCTCCATCGCGTCTGCGATCACTTCCCCTTGTGCATTCGGATTCGGAACGGTGAACCCGTTCGTTTTGCCGCCGGCGTTCAGAGCGCTTCCTTTAATGACACCGTATATATGATCATGATCTTCAACAGCCTTCTTCAACGGCTTTAACACGATACAGCCGACGCCCTCTCCGTCAACAAACCCGTCAGCCTTATCACCGAACGCTTTGCACGCGTTTGACGGCGACAGCATTCTCATAGAAGACAGTCCGATATAATGAACCGGATCTGTAATCAGGTTTACGCCGCCGGCAATCGCGCATTCAGATGCACCTGTTCTGATGCTTTCTGCGGCGAGATGAATGGCGGTTAAGGATGAGGAGCATGCGGTATCGACCGCGATGCTCGGACCGTGAAAATCAAACACATAGGATACGCGGTTCGGGATAAAGTGGTAGTGGGCCCCTGTCGGATAGTTGCCGTTCATGACACCCGCAAAGACACCAACCTTTTTACCGGCGCATAGTGAATCAGGGGTATATCCGGCATCCTCAAGGGCCGCATAAGCGGTTTCCAGAAACAGTCTCTCCTGCGGGTCCATGCGCTCCGCTTCAGTCGGGGAGATTTTAAAAAACAGCGGATCAAATTTATCAATGTCTGTTAAAAAGCCGCCCCACTTTGTATACATCCGGCCTTCCTTACCTTTTGTCTCATCATAGTAGTCCCGCCAATCCCAGCGGTCTTTCGGAATTTCGGTGATTCCGTGTTCACCGGTTTTTAACCGTTCCCAGAACTCATTAACATTTTCAGCTCCGGGATACTTCCCGGCAAGACCGACAATTGCCACTTCATGGTGTTTTGACGGCGGTTCGGAAGCGGGCGGCGCTTTTTCAGAAAAAGATGCCGCTTGGCGCTTCGTCAATCCGGCGCTTTTTTTGCGGCTTTGCTTTTTCTGTAGAGTGTGCGGCACCTTTTCGGCTTCTTTATTTGTCTTGAAAATCCCAGCCATATCTTCCTGTCTTGAGCTGACGAGATATTCCGCTAATCCGCCGATTGTCGGATACTCGAAGAACAATGTGCTGCTGATATCAGGGACGTCTTCCCGCACGCGGTTGGTCAGCTGTACGATTAAGATGGAATCAATTCCGTATTCTTCAAGGGGCGTATGGGCTTGAACGTCCTCAATCGGCATCTTTAAGATGACGCTGACGATCTGTTTCAGATACTCTGTGCTTTTTTCAAGCAAAGAGCCTGATGATACCGCTTCAGTATGACGGACTTCTTCAGAAAATCGCGCAAGCAGTTCGCGCTCCTTCGTTTCAGCCAAGTATGCGGCAAGCTCTTCTATCGTTCGGTGTTCAAAAAACAGCGTGCTGCTGATATCAGGGACGAGATCCCGCAGCTCGTTCGTCAGCTGAACGATCAGAATAGAGTCAATGCCGTATTCATCCAGAGGAGCCAGCGGATTTATCTCTTCTGCCGGCATTTTTAATACTTTTGCCGCAGCCCTTATCAGAAAAGCAGCTGTCTTTTCCGAAAGCCCTTCTCCCGCTTGTTTGATGGGGAGCTGACGATCAGAGGATGTTCGCGGTACGTTTGATTGGCGCTTTTGCGCGGTGTAAGCTTCCCTGCTCTGCCTGATGACTCCGTTGCTTTTCGCCGTGATAATCTGCTGGGTGTGCAGACGTTCGTTTTCAGCCGGAAATTGAATGGAATGAAAGCCTTCAGCCATTAAAACCGATTTCCATGTTTCCGGATAAAGACCGGGGCACCCCGGAATCCGCAGCGCCTCGTCTTCGTACAGCCACCAGCCCTCTAATAAGCCGAATGTAACATGTGTAAACGGCGTATGTCCGCCCAGTTCATTAACGAGCAGCAAACCGTCTTTTTTCAATACGGCTTTTGCCGTCCGTAAGGTTTTCCGGATATTTTTGGTGGCATGCAGCACGTTTGCGGCGATAGCGATATCGTAGGTTCTCAGATGTAATCCCTGGCCCGCCGCAGGTTTCTCCACATTAAACAGCTGATACGTCAAATACGGATTGTCCGCGCCGTATTCCTTTTCGGCATGCATTAAAAAAGCTTTTGACAAGTCGGTATAACAGTATTCCTGAATATGGTTTTGATAGGGGCGGAGCTTTTTAAACAGTGTGCTGCTCGTTCCGCCGGTGCCCGCTCCGATCTCCAGCAGACGGATGTTTGCCTCAGGATTGTTTTTAATTACATTTTCCACATAAATACACGCTTCATTTGCCAGCACATCGTTGTAATAATCAGCGAGAATGTTATGCTTATAGATTCCTTCAACAAGCTCCATTGAAGAATCGGGAAACATCACGTCAGTGGCTTTTATTTTGCCTGTTAAAATGTCAGGCAAAGCTTGAATGACGGTATCCGCCAGCAGAGCCTGCGCTTTCATATCCGGATCTTTCAGCCATTCGTTTTTCTTCTTATGCCACTCTTCCCAAATCGCGGCCGTTTCACCGCTTTTAAGATCGCTGTCTAAAAGACGGATGCTTTCTTCCAGCCAGCGCTCATATAAAGGCAGACAGGAAGCCGCCGGCGCTTCGCCGGTCAGACCCATTGAACGCAGCGTCACCCGCAGCACTTGCAGCAAAAGCCGATTCAATTCTTTCATTTGATTGCTTATTTCTGTTCTTAAGGATAACTGTGTACGGTCTTTTTGTTTGTCTCCCTTACCCAAAACCTTATCCTCCTAAGAAAATTAAATTTGCTCCGTCATTTTGACAGGCAATCAGATAGTCACAAATTCATGAGGGTTCATTCCCTCGATCGGAATCGGCTTGGTCAGCTTCATCAGCCCCATGCGGGAGATCGGCTGCGTCAGCAGAGTTTCCAGCGCCTGCATCCCTTCCGCCCGGCTGATCAGTCCGAGACCGATTGCACTCAGTCTGTCAAACTCTTCAGAAATGTGATTGTCAGCCCGCTCCCAATACCCCCAGTTCATCACTTTGACCGGGCATGACAGCCGCCCGGAAAGCTCATGGGCAAATGCGTCTTTAAATGCGCACCCCGCCGCATAATGACTTTGATTCGGATTCTTAATATATGAAATAACCGAAGAGAAAAAGAGAATAAAGTCCAAAGACTCTTTCGCAAATACTTCGGCAGTGTTGACGGAAATATCCACTTTCGCCGCAAGGCCGGCGTGAAACTGTGATTCTTCCATATCTTTTACGCTTTCATTCGCAAATACCATCGCTGAATGAACGACGCCGCTGATGGTGCCGTATGTGTTTTTAATCTGTTCATAGGCGCGCTGAAGCGATGGAAGATCAGAAGCATCTGCTGCTATATATTCGGGAGCCGGGCCTGATGGCCGGTACCGGTCTATTTTTTGGCGTATTCGGCTGTCCAGCGGCCGCCTCCCGATCCAGACGACTCGGGCTTTATACGCCGTCACCATATAATCTGTCCAAACCTCGCCGATGCCTCCCGCACCGCCGATGATGACATATACGCCTCCATATCGGTAAGGAACACTTTCAGACGGCCCGCTTTGGACCGGAAGCAATTGAGGCCGGTGCCATTCCTGATGTCTGCGCACCCATGCTTTACCCGTACGGTCGCGGGGCAGGCTGAATATGTCTTCTGCAGGGAAATCCCCCCCGTCTTCAAGATCGACCAGACGGATGTGCCAGCTCGGATGTTCTTTTGCGAGAGACCCGACGAAACCGTGCACACTGGAATGAGCGGGACGCACCTCATCATATTGGGTGATAGGCTGTGCTTGGTGCGTAATCACCGTCATCCCAAGCTGCTCTTTTCCATACCCGAGACCGATAAGAGCTTTGGCCGCTCTGAAAATTTGCAGCACCCCGCTTTTTTGATCATGAATGTAAGAATCAGCCGGCTGAGGGGCAAACCAGATCATATGCTGAATCTCACCGAGACGGCGGAGCCGATCGGATATCACTTCAACGGAAGCACTTTGGCTGCTATCAAATCGCACAGCTTTAGGAAACAATCGTAAAACCGCGTCCGCCTGCCCGTCTGTACCGCCTATGATGACAGCTTTTGCTTCAGAAATGGGGAAGCCGGTTTGGTTGTCTATCGGTTCCGCGTCCCATACCTGCATCAGTTTGACGGCTCCGGTAAGGTTACCCGGCAGATCGTATTGCTTGTCATCCGTTTCAGCCGGCGCACTTTCGGCCATCCGGGCAGAAAATCCTTTTATTCTTACACACACATTGCCGCGTTCATCACATATATCAATGTCCATTCTTCGCACGGCCGGTGTTTCATGCGTCACAAACACGACCGCCCACATGTTTGGACTGCACGGATGAAAAACGGTCAGTTCATGCAATTCAAAAGGCATTAACGGCTGCTCCGGATAACCCGCTTTATCTTCATTCATAACGCCGATGGCCGCCTGAAAAGCGGAATCAATCAGACTCGGATGGAGCACAAACTGTTCGGCCTCATCACAAACGGAAGCAGGGAGCACCAATTTAGCCAAGGCTACTTTTTCCCCGCAATAAATGTGATCAATTCCTTGATGTGAAGGTCCGTAAACAATTTCCGCCTTTGCAAATGCCGCATAGCAGTCTTCTTTTGACAGCACTTTTTTGCGGCAGCGCGCTTTCAGCTGTTCAATATGCAAAACCGGCGCCTCAGACAGCGGCTCAATCACAGCATTGCCTTCACAATAAATGTCTGAATCGTTTTCATTGCTGTACACTTGAAATGAAACATTGCCGTTATCCTCTAAGGAAAGACCTGTCGTCATACGCAGCGGCTCTTTTTTATGAACGGCCTGGCGTATCCAGCTGATATAGCGCAGCGAAATGCCGGTTTTAGCCGTGTATTCAGCGGCTAACGGCGCGGCAGCCAGTTCAGCCGCGGCTCTCGCCATTTCAAGATAAGCCGCCCCGGGGAGAACACGCTTGTTTCGGACGATATGATCGGCTAAGAAGAATTCATCTCCGTTCAGTACCGTGCTGAATTTTTGTTCTAACAAATCTGATGTATTGCGGTGAAGCAGCGGGTGAAGCCTGCTTTCTGTATTTACGGAAGTGACGGGATGATCGGGCTCCGGTATCCAATAGCGTTCCTTCGCAAACGGATATGTCGGCAGACTCATCCTGCGCGGTTTCTCCTCCCGATACAGCCGCGTCCAGTCTATCTCAAATCCTTTTGACCACAGCTCCGCAAGTTTTTTGTAAGTGCCGCTGTCCGTCCATTTTCGGATCAGCTCCTCCGCATCCTGATCATCATTCAGGAAACCCCTGATTTCCGTTCCGTTATCAGACCGCCCTTGAAAGCAGCCGTCAATCTGCCGTTTTCGTTCTGTAAATTCGGTTAATTTCCTGATCAGGTCCGCTTGATCGTTCACTAAAAAAACAAGCCGTTCTTCCATTGCCAGCCGTCCCGTTTGCAGCGTATACGCCAGTGACCGCAGGGAAAAAGGTTCATCAGGCTGCTTCTCTAAGCCGGACTGACCGAAAAGACCGGAAAGAATATTCTTATGTTTCTCATCGTTTGTCAGACATTCTGCTAAAGTCCGGACGGAAGTATGCTGTATGAGATCAGTCATATCTATTGCCAGCCCGTATTGATCCGTCAGCCGCTCAGAAAACTGTGTCAGCTGCATGACATCCAAGCCGAATTCCTTCCAATCCTGTTCACCATCTACCGAGCCGGCCTCTACATGCAGAACTTCGGCCAGAGCACCGCGCAGCGCATTTTCCAGCTGATTTTGCATTGTATCTGTTTTGTCATAAAGCGGCCCGCTTCCTTCAAGCGCTTTATCTTTGAGAAACATCAGCAGGCGGTCAGCGTATTCCTTCAGCCGCTCCGGATTTTTCGCTGACAGAGGCACGATATACGGTCTCTCTTGATTCTCCGTAATGCCGGGGTTTTTGGGCCTGTACTCTTCTAAAATGAGATGAACGTTTGAACCCGTCGCCCCGAATGAACTGATGCCTGCGCGTCTCGGACAGGAATGTTCACTGCCGTTCTCTGTATACGCCGGCTTTTTCCATGACTCGGTTTTTTGCTGCACGTAAAATGGCGAGTCCTCTAAACGGAGATACGGATTAATCGTCTCTGAGTGCAAAGAAGGGACAAGCGTTTTGTGAAACAGCTGCAAAACCGTTTTATGAAGCCCGCTGATTCCGGCGGCTGATTCCGCATGTCCGATATTCGATTTAACGGAACCGATCGCACAAAATTGCCGATCCTCCGTAAACGTGCGGTAAGCTTTAACAAGACCTTGTATTTCAATCGGATCTCCTAAAGAAGTTCCGGTTCCATGCGCTTCCACATAAGAAATCGTCCTGGGATCGATCCCCGTCTTTTCAAGACATTCAGCTATCATATCCCCCTGCGCCACTGGGCTCGGCACGGTAATCCCGCTGACGGTTCCCACGTGATTGACGGCGCTGCCTTTTATCACCGCATAAATATGATCCTTATCTTCTTCGGCTTTGTGAAGCGGCTTCAGCAGCACGGCCCCGATGCCGTCAGCTGAGACATAGCCTGTGCCGCCTTCGCCGAACGTGCGGCACAGCCCGTCACTCGAATGCATATCCATCAAGCCGTATGTGATATATTTTGTCGGGTGCAATGATAAATTGACGCCTCCGGCAAGAGCTGCTTCACATTCACCGCGTCTCAGACTTTCCGCCGCCATATGGACGGCCGTCAGAGATGACGAACACACCGTGTCAACCGCCATGCTCGGCCCGTGAAAATTGCAGAAATATGAAACCCGGTTTGCGATCGGCGCATAGTTCAAGGGATAAGGAAAGACCAGCCCTTTGGCCGCAGCTTCAGCGCCGGCGAGAGAATAATCCATATGCATCACCCCGGCAAACACACCGACGTTCATTCTCTTATTCGGCCCTTTCGGCTGAACGATTGTTTCCGGGGTATAGCCTGCATCCTCAATCGTTTCCCAGCATGTTTCTAAAAACAATCGTTCTTGCGGATCTTTAGCTTCTGCCTCCCGCGGAGAAATCCGGAAAAATTTCGCATCAAAACAATCCGGATCGTCTATAAAACCGCCCCATTTGGAAATCGGCTTGCCGGACGGCGATCGCAAATGCTCATATTTCCTCGTATCCCAGCGGGAACGAGGCACTTCCGTTACGCTGTTTTCTCCATTTTTTAAATTTGCCCAGAATTCACGAAGATTTTTGGCGCCGGGGTACCGTCCCGCCATCCCGACGATCGCAATATCTCCATTCTGCGTTCCGGCTGACGCCGATTTTTTCACGCGGTTTTGGGTCGTCCTCTTTTTTTCCCGGCGCAAAGGTTCAGCATTTGGATGCCCGCTTTGAGCATGGCCGAAGCCGGCTCCGTAATGTTCGCACAAATATCCCGCCAATTCCGCGATTGTCGTGTATTCAAATAACAGCGTCGGCAGAAGCTGCGTTCCGATTTTTCGTTCAATTTCCTTTACCATGTCCAACAGCCCCGGAGAATCCAGCCCCATTTCATAGTAGCCGATATCCGGGTCAATCTCTTTCACAGGTTTGTTCAATCGGGCGGCAAGCAATTCTTTTAAATAAAGGATGCACTGTTCAGTAAGGCCGGCGGAAGCCTCCGCACGGCGGGGCTCGGAAGGCGCCGGTTCCGCTTGCGGAGCCGGGACGGCATTCCGCCCGTCAGGTTCTTTCTTTTGCCGTTTCTGATTGATCAGTTCCGGGTCCCTCACCCGTTTATTGGCGAAGTTTTTCAGTTCGCCGACTTTTCTGCCTTCCTCATTGAAAAACTCCATTGTCACGTAAACGAGATCTTTCTTACGGGTGACGGATTCTTTTTTTATCTTGGTGATACATGTCGTCTGCAGCAATTCGGCGCAATAAAACGATTCATAAAACAGCGGCAGAAATAATTGCCCCTCCTCCCTCGTCAA
Source organism: Bacillus sp. ZY-1-1 (assembly GCF_003047165.1). Lineage (NCBI taxonomy): Bacteria > Bacillati > Bacillota > Bacilli > Caryophanales > Bacillaceae > Bacillus > Bacillus sp. ZY-1-1. The sequence goes on along the minus strand of NZ_CP027061.1, from coordinate 1,571,582 downwards.
AGGAGCGAGATATACATTGGAGCCGATGCTGCTCGCATCTATCAATGCGGGATGAAACATCGCCTCTTCTGCATGTTCCAGCTGATCCTTTTGCACCGACAGATCAATATAAATCGCTTTTTCAGTCTGGTAGACGCTTCCGCAGCCTTTCATTATTCCTGAATGAACCAATTCTTGATCCCTGCATTCCGCGTAAATATCCTCAAGCGGTATTTCTGCCGCCGTTTGTTTTACGGCATCCATCCGGACGCTCTCTTGGAAGCCGGCGGGCTTGACGGAATGCATTTGCGCCGCGGCATATATCTTTGTCTCTGCTGCTTCGTCACCTTGTTTTTGCCCTTTCACCTCTACCTTCCACTGCCCTTCGCCGTTCTCTGTACAGTCAACGGAAAGCAGGATTGTTTCTCCCTGTTCAGGAGCTAAAGGGTGAAAAATCGATAAGTGCCTGAGTTCAAGGCCGGCATGAAAAAAACCGTTTTCTCTGAAAGTCTGATAGATCAGGTCAATATAAGCCAGACCCGGCAGCAGTTCCTTTCCATAGGCTTTATGATGTTTCAGAACGGGATGCTGATTGTTAATAAGAAGCTGCTCTTGCATATGAACTTCCTCCATATCGACGTTCAATTTTCAGCGCAATCAGTAAGTCTTCATTTGTTTCCAAAACGTATTCGGGCGGGACTGATGTGCGTTTTCATGCAGGTTTTCAGCTTTGTCCGGACGGATGGGCCGGCGTTTTAATTCCTGTCTCGGCAAAGGCTTTCTAACCGGGGTATACACCTCCTGCTCCCAGGCTTCCACTATGACATGGGCATTCGTCCCTCCGTCAGCGAAACTGCTGACGGCGGCAATCCGCGGTGAATCCGTCCATTCACGCAGAACGTGCGAAAAATAAAACGGCGAGGCGGACAGATCGTAATGCGTCATCGGCTCTTTGCCCGAAAGGAAAGGCACACGCATTCGGCGCGAGAGCATAAGCACTGTTTTAATGAATCCGGCAATCCCTTCAGCGCATAACGGGTGTCCGATATTCGGCTTCATCGACCCCAATTCGCAAGGCGCGCTGTTTTGCATACGGTACACCGCTTCAATCGCCCTCAGTTCCAAAAGGTCGGTTACTTCAGAGCCTGAACCGTTTGCTTCAATGTAGCTGATATCCTCCGCTTTTCTGCCGCTTTTGGCAAGCGCCTTGGCCATCACTTCTTTCTGCGCCTGTATATTCGGTGTGGCAGGCCCCGCGGTTCTGCCGTCATTGTTTACGGAAATGCCTTTAATGACCGCATGAATCCGGTCCCCGTCTTTTACAGCCTGGGCCGCTGTTTTTAAATACACCATTCCGACGCCTTCTCCCAATACGATGCCTCCGGTGCGGCGGTCAAAAATATGAAACGCAGGCTCTTCGCTTAACAGATTGCGAAGTTCGAACATCCGGTGGGTTTGACCGGATTCCAGCAGACTGACTCCCCCGACCACCGCTGAGTCGATTTCACCGCAAGAAAGCGCCTGTATCGCCATATTCATACCGACAAGCGCTGAAGAACAGGCCGTATCCAAAACGAGACTCGGCCCCTTCAAATCAAAGAACTGAGAAAGATTGGCCGCCAAGTAATTCGGGCCGGCGGCGACTATCGGATTTTTTGCATGCTTCAGACGGTTTTCGTCAGGCATACTGCCGCCGCGTCCTCCTAAATAGACACCGGCTGACCTGCCTTTCATTTCTTGTAAAGAGTAACCGCTGTCTCTGAACAGATGAAGCGCCTCTTCTAATATAAGAAAGGACTGGATATCCATTGCCTTGATGTCTTCTTCGGGAATAAGGAAAAACTCCGGGTCAAAATGCGTTACATTTTTTAAAAGGCCCGCATAATCCGCCTTCTCCGTTTTCCAGCGTTCTTTCGGCACCCTTTGAATAGCCGACGTCCCTTCAGACAGCAGCTTCCAATAAGCTTCAATTGATTCAGCTCCAGGAAAACGGCAGGACATTCCGACAACAGCGATGTCTTGCGCCGCTGCAGCGCCAGAAGACTGAATGACAGCGGCTGCTGTTTGTTTGGGAACGTCCGGGATTACAGGCTGAACCGGTTTTGAAACGGCAGCTTTGATTTCCGGATATGCCGTTTCAAGCCATCCCGCCAGCGCAGCAACCGTAGGGTATTCATACAGCACCGCCGGGTCAAGGTCAGCTTTGATCCTCTTTCCGATCGCTCTGGACACTTGGGCAAGCATGATGGAATCGGCTCCGTAATCTTGAAACGGTGTATCAGATTCAAATCTTGACGGCTCCAGTCTTAATTCCCGGCAGCAAATGCCCGTCAGCCACTCCTCTACGCTTTCTGTCTCACCCTGTACATGCTGCTTTGTTTCGGTAAGGCCGGTTGAAAGCATCAGACGGTCGGGCTCCCATTTTTCCGGGTGAATGACGGCCGGCATAATAACAGATCCGCAATCGCCTGCCATAACGGCATCAAACAGGCTCAGCCCTTCTCTGTCAGTGATGCTTTTTAAACCGCTTTTCAGATACGCCCGGCTTTTTGATTCGCCCATACCCGTTTCTTTCCAGCTCGGCCATTGGATGCTCAGCACCGGAAAACCTTTTGCGGCCGCAAAATAATCCATATAGGCGTTAGCCATGGCATAATCGCTTTGTCCCGCTCCTAATTCCGGCATCACGCCGGACACTGAAGAAAACAGCGCAAAAAATCGGAGAGGCTCCTTGTGCAGCGCTTGATACAAAAGTTCCAGTCCGTCTGTTTTAGGTTCAAGCACGGGCATCATCTGTTCTCTCGTTTTGCGGATAAAGGCGGGATGATCGAGATCTACGGCTCCCGCTGCGTGTATCACGCCTCCAATCGGCCCCATCTTCTCTTTCACCCGGCTGACGGCCTGCTCATATTCAGGGCCGGAAGATACAGACAGCACTTCCGTTCGGACACCTTTTTGTTCGAGCTCTCTGATTCTTCTCACTTTATCGGAAAACGGGGAATTCCGTTTGATATGATCATCCCACTCCGCTTTCGGAGGCATTGTTTCTTTTCCGGTAAGCACGAGTTTCGTGACTCCGTAACGTTCGGCAAAATGCCGGGCGAATAAATATCCGAGTCCCCGGGTCCCTCCGGTGATCCAGAGCGCATGGTCTTTCGGAAATGAAAATTCTTTTTCAGCTAAGCTGTTTGTTTCCTTTAACCGTGCGTGATAGCGCACACCGTTTCGGTAACACACTTCGATGTCTTCAGAATCGCGAAAAAACTCCTCTGCGATCTGGTTTGCGAGCTCGGAATCTTCAGCAGTCCGTTCTGCATCCATATGCCGCGAGCGGATATCCTTATACTCACTTTGGAGCATCCGGTACAATCCGGCCTTTTTTGCACCTGAGAGATTTATCGTTTCATTCGCAAAAGGTTCAAGCCCCTTTGTCACACAAAGCAGCTGAAGCTTTCGGCCGCGGTTTCTGTTGTCGATGAGAGACTGCAGACGATGAATCCAGCCGTCATCATGATTGATTTCCGTCCCGCATCCCGTCACATCAATCAGACCGCCAAATCGGGCCGCGTCCCCGGATATTTCCGGTGATGCAGCGTCAATGATTTCAGACTCGGGGAAATAACGGGACAGCTCAACGGCCAAATTTCCTGTCTGGTGATCAGCGGCTATTCCGATGACGCCCCGCACTTCCTTAGCCGGAACACGGCTGCTTTCTGCCCAGCTTTTCTGTAAAAAGCGGAATTCACGAAATGTTTCAGAATGTGTTTCAGCACCGCGAACATTGTCCGGCGCTGCATCGTCCGGCCAATAACGATCCTTTATAAATGGATAACCGGGAAGGCTGACGCGATGCGGCAGGCTGCCGTTATAAAGCTCTGACCAATCAATCTTCAGCCCTTTTACCCAAAGTTCCAGAAGCTTTGCGAATTTTTTTCTTTTCATCCATTTACGGACGGCTTCCTGCATATCTTCATCCTTAAAAACGGCTAGAATGTCTTTATACTGTTTGCTTTTCCCCCTGAAGCAGCCGTCTGTCCCGCCGTCAATAAAACGCTGCAGTTTTTCCGCTAACTGCTCTGTCGACGTCACGATAAACGCCGCACGTTCTTCCATCGCTTCTCTTCCGGTTTGAAGGGTGTAAGCCGCATCCCGGAGGCTGCGGTCTGTGACGTCATTTTTTCTGATCGCTTGAAGAAGCTGCTGCGCCCGCTGCTTCAGGCTGGCCTCCTGTTTGGCGGATAATAAAATGACTGCGGGATCTTCATCTGTGAATGGCTCAGAAATCTCCCTATCAGGTTCAATATATTCTTCTATCAATATGTGGGCATTTGCCCCGCCCGCGCCAAAAGAAGAGATTCCCGCGATTCTCGGAATCTCTTTCTGCGCTCCGTTTTCCTCAATGACCGGCCGTTTCCAGTCTGCCAATTCACGCTGCACCGCAAACGGCGTCCGGTCAAATGCAATATTCGGATTCAAATTTCGGCAATGTAATGAAGGGGCCAGCTTTCGTTTTTGAAACTGGAGCAGCAGTTTTGTTACACCGGCAATGCCTGCCGCGGCTTCCAAATGCCCGATATTGGATTTAACTGAGCTGATGGCGCAAAAGCCTTTATCTGACGTTTTCGCTTGAAATGCGCGGGTCAAACCGTCAATTTCGATCGGATCTCCGAGTTCAGTGCCCGTGCCGTGGGCTTCGATACAGCTGATCATCCGCGGATGTATTCCTGATTTTTCAAGCGCGCCGGAAATCACGTCAGCCTGGGCGCTCGGACTCGGCACTGTATACCCGTTTGTTCTGCCGCCGTGATTGATATGAGTGCCGCGAATCACCCCGTAAATATGGTCCTTATCAGCCATCGCTTTTGACAGCGGCTTTAACAGCACGGCCCCGACGCCTTCCCCGGGAACAAATCCGTCCCCGCCTTCACCGAAACTTTTGCACGTTCCGTCTTTTGAAAGCATTCGATAGGCGCTGAGCTCCGCATAAGCCGAAGGATGCGTATACACATTCACACCGCCGGCAATCGCCATGTCACATTCGCCGCGAAGGATGTTTTCACACGCTTCATGAATTGCAGTCAGCGAAGATGAGCACATCGTGTCGACCGGCATGCTCGGCCCTTTCAGATTAAGAAAATAGGAAACTCTGTTGGCCGCTGAACTGAACGACGTTTTCGGCTGCAGGGTGCCGCCGTTTTTCCAGTACATTCCGTACCCGTTTTTCGTAATGCCAGCAAAAACGCCGACCCGGCCGTTATACAGATTCTCAAGCTGTTTCTTCGTATAACCGGCATCCTCCAGCACCTGCCAGCACATTTCAATAAAGAGACGCTCCTGCGGGTCCATATTCAAAGCATCACGGGGTGAAATTTGAAAAAACAGCGGATCAAAGAAAGCGGCATCTTTCAGAAACCCGCCCCGCTTACTGTAACTTTTCCCTGCTTTCACGGCCGCTTCGGGATCAGGGTTGTAGTACCTGTCCTTTTCCCAGCGCTCTTCGGGAATTTCGGTCACACAGTCTTTTCCGGCCGCTAAGTTATCCCAGTACTCTTCAAGTGTTTCAGCTTGCGGATAACGTCCGCTGACTCCGATAATCGCAATCCCTTCTTTTGTCTGTTTCTCATTGGAAAAAGCAGGCCGTTTTCTTCGCTTGATAAACGACGGAAGCACCGGAAAATCTTCATTTGCCAAAACCTGTTCTGATATGCCTGAACGGTGCTCATCATCATTTGTCCATTTTCGGCATTCATTCGGATAATCCGTGACAAAGTGAGCTGCCAAAGAGCCCAGTGTCTTATATTCGTAAAAAACCGTTTTGGAAAGGTCACCGAAAAGCAGAGACAATTCGCGGTTCAATTTCGTCACAGTGACTGAGTCGATTCCGTAAGTTTCCAGCGGCTCTTCAGTATCTATGTTGGAAACAGCAATTTTTGCAGTCAGGCCAAAAAGCGTTTTGAGCTGAAGAAGCGTTTGTTCATACAAACGTTCACTGCGGTGTTCGGCATTGGTTTTTCCGGAAGCGCCCGTCTTGATGACAGGCTGCAGCTTCAACCCCGACAGGGAAGCCCATATTTTTCCTTCTCCGTCACATAAATCAATATAAAAGCTCCCCGCCTTCTCTTGTATCTCGGCCCATACCTTGTCAGGACAAGATTCATAAAACAAAAGCTCGTCCAATGAAACCGGGGCGAGCGTTTTATATTCTTTGCCGCCAAGCAGCGCGCATGCCTCTGTCACACTTTGCATCACACAGGGAGGGAGGCCGAATCGGGCGGATTCTTTTTGGTTTGTCAATGGAATTGATATGTCTGCCAGCATCCGTCCTGCTGAGGCGTAAATACGCTCAATTCCTTTCATGTGCTCACTGTATTGAACGGTATCGTTCTGAGTGATGGCTTCAATTTGCTGCTGATCCATCAGGGAACCGCTGTTTTCCATCAAGCGGCTGATATCCAGCATGCCGGGCGCAGCATCAACTGGCTGAATCGTCCCTTGGCTGTACACATCATAATGACTGGAATCAGCAGAAAATGGATTATAAATCTCAAACCTTTTGGCTTCACCCTCTGCGGGTATCAGCCTGATTTCGATATGGAACGGCTCAGCCTCAGTCAGAATGGGCTTTGACCACACGATATGCGTCAGCCGGACAGCCGCAGTCTCCTTTACTGTCAAAACAGCCGCAGCTCTCGCCATTTCCAAAAGAAGTTCTCCAGGCATAAGCTTTTTATGCTGTAAAGAAACATCAGCGAGAAAAAATTCCCGGCCGCTGAAAGCTGCCGAGAATCCCTGTCCCGTTTCATCGGAAATATGCTGCTGAGCAAGCGGATGAAGGGAAGCCGCTTGGCGAAGTCCCATCCGCATATCATAATCGCGCAAAATGCCGATCGCATCCTGTTTTGTCATTTTTTTATTTTTGACGTCAGAAAAAACCCGGTGCAGAAACTCTTTCATATGGTTTCCTCCATTACGCTAATCCCTGTAAAAACCGATCGTTCTTTTTACAGCGGCTTCTATGCTTATTTCGTTTTTCTCCAATTCATCAAGCAGGCGCTCATAAGTCTCAAGCGGGGACGTATCAGTCCCGTAAGTCTCCCGGTGCCTTATATGCTGCGCACTGTGCGGTATCCAGCAATGTGTTTTCGCAAAAGGATAGACGGGCAGGCTGACTTTTTTCGGTCTTTCGTCCTGATACAATTTACTCCAATCAACATGCAAGCCTTGCACCCATAATTTTGCAAGCATTGCATACTTTCCTGCTTCAATCCATTGATCTACGGCCCCGCTCATTTCTGCATTATCCGTCATCTCTGTAAACAGCTGTTTCATCGCTTTGTTCCGGCCTGTAAAGAAATTCTGCCCCGTCTCCTTGCCGCTGAGGAAATCATTCAGCGCGTTCGTAAGCTCTTCTTTTGTTTCAGCAATGACGGCAAGGCGCTCTTCCATTTCATCCCGGCCAAGCTGAAGCGTATAAGCGATATCCGCAAGAGCTCCGTCAGCTGAATGTGACTTTTCCAAATATCTGCGCAGCTGTTCCGCACGTTCCTTCAGCTGTTCCGCCGTCTTTGCCGAGAGAATGAATAAGGACGGCTGAAGTTCACCGGCCGTCCATTGTTTCTCTTCAACAGGAGAAACATATTCTTCGAGCACGACATGAGCATTGACACCGCCAAATCCGAACGAGCTGACACCCGCTCTCCGCGGCAGTTCATTTCCGCTATCATCAGTCGCCGCTTTCCACGGCTGAGTTTCGCGGACGAAATAAAACGGGCTGCCGTCGAGGCTGATATACGGATTAACGGTTTCACAATGCAGACTTTTAACGAGCGTTTTGTGCTGCATCTGCAAAATAATTTTTAAAAGTCCGGCCATGCCGGCGGCAAGCTCTGTGTGGCCGATATTCGTTTTGACGGAACCGAGGCCGCAATGAGGCTGATCGGGTGCCGTTACTCCGGCTTTCTGATAAAGCGCTGCAAAAGCCGCTTTGAGTCCGTTGATTTCTATCGGATCTCCGAGCGCCGTTCCCGTGCCGTGGGCTTCAATATAACTCACTGTACGGGGGTCGATGTTCGCTTGCTGATACGCTTTTATCATGACTTCTGTCTGCGCTTTCGGATTCGGCGATGTAAGGGAAGCCGCCCTTCCGCCATGATTTTCCGCCGTTCCGCGGATAACGGCATAAATACGGTCGCCGTCACGTTCCGCATCAGATAATGTTTTCAAAACAATCATGCCGGCACCTTCAGCTCTGACATACCCGTCCGCTTGATCGGAAAATGTTTTGCAGCGCCCGTCTTCACTGAGCATTCCTGCTTTATTAAAGCTGATATGCATATCCGGCGACACAATAGCATTGACGCCTCCTGCAATCGCGATGCCGCAGTCTCCGGTCTGAATTGCCCTGACCGCACGGTGAACAGCGACCAATGAGCTTGAACAGGCGGTTTCAATCGGTTCGCTCGGCCCATGTATATTCAGAAAATAGCTCATGCGGTTCGGACCGATTGACGGAACCGTTCCGGCAGCGGAAGAACCCTCAATCTCTATATGGAACTTTGAAGCTTCCTGAGCGTAACCGCTGTTTGTCGTGCCTGCAAAAATGCCTGTATTTGTACCTGACAGGCTTTTTGCAGAGCAGCCGGCATCTTCAATCGCTTTCCATACATGCATCATTAAAAGTCTTTGCTGAGGATCCATCATTTCGGCTTCATGCGGAGAAATACCGAAAAATAATGGATCAAATTGAGCGGTTTCATCAATGAAGCCGCCCCACTTTACATTGCTCGCATTTTTATCTTTCTGCGGGTCTCCGTAATACTGTCTCCAGTCCCAGCGCTCCGGCGGTATTTCAGAAATGCAGTCCTTTTCTCCGGCTAAATTCTCCCAAAACATTTCCGGATTTTCAGCCATTGGAAATGCACAGCTGATTCCGATTATCGCCACGGGCTCTTCAGGTGCAGCTGCGGTTTTTGTTTTAGGAAGGCGGGACGGAATCGAGAATGGCTCCGTCTTCATTTTTTTACGCTCAACCGGTTTCTCCGTTTCTGTTTCTTCCTGTGGGCCGAATGTATCCGGATGTTCCGTCAGCAAGTATTGGGCAAAACTAAAGACTGTCGGATATTCAAAAAACACGGCTGGCGTCAGTTCAAGCCCATACATTTTATTTAGTTCATTTGCAAACTGCGTGAATGAAACCGAATCAAATCCATAATCTCTCATCTCTGATTCAGCATCTATTTCTTCTTCTTTCACCTTCAGAATGCCTGATATCATATGTTTGAGTTCCGCTTGTACTTTATTTGGCAGATGGACGTGGGTCTTCCTTGACACATGAATGCTGCGTGACGGTTCCGGCGCTTCAGGCATCAGGTTTTTTCGAATCCGTTTCTCGTCGCCTTCTGCCACCATGACCTGGTGTGCTCCGGAGGCAAAAGCGGCGTACAGCGCCTGGATGCCTGAAGCCGATCGCATGGCTTTCATTCCGGTCTGTTCATACATCAGCCGTTCGGTCTCTTTGTCCACGCGCATACCGCCTTCTTCCCAAAGCGGCCAGTTGACGGACAGGGTCTGCCCGCTCCGCTTGTTGTCCCGCACGAGACGATTTCGGCGGGCTGCATAAACATCCATAAATGCGTTGGCTGCCGCATAACCGGCCTGCCCCGGATTTCCCATGCCTCCCGCCAAGGAAGAAAACAGAATGAAAAAGTCCAGCCGCACATCTTTCGCTGCTTCATCAAGATTGATAAGCCCTTTCACTTTCGGCGCCATGACGGTCTTCCGTTCGTTTTCTGTCTGGTTCAGAATGTAGTTGTCGGCGATCACGCCTGCGCCGTGAATAATCCCGTCGAGTGTTCCGTGCTCCTCCTGTATGCCGCGGACGAGGGCGATGACCGCCGTCCTGTCTGTCACATCAACCGGTTGATACAGTACGCGCGCACCCGTCGCTTCCAAGCGCCGTAAGCGGGCGGAGCGCTCTTCATCAAGCGCTTCCGCCCTCCCCGTTAATACGAGGACGGCGTTTTTGACGCGGGAAGCTATTTCTTCAGCGAAAATCAGTCCGATGCCGCCCGCTCCCCCGGTGAGGAGGTAGACCCCTTCGTCTTTCCACGGAATGGTGCCGCTTTGAGGCGCAGGCAGGTGACGCCAGTTTCTGACGAGACGTTTGCCGGCTTCATAACGGATTTCCGCTTGTTCAGGGTGCGTCCGGTTTTCTTTCAGCTTGGCAAGAAGCGATGATGCTGGCTCGTCCGGATCGGCTTGGATGACTTGGCCGTACAGCTTCGGATGTTCAAGGTGAGCCGTTTTCAGGAAAGCGGCCAGCCCCGCCAATACATTGTCTTCCCCCCTGTCGGGGACAAGAAGCTGGATCAGCGTTTTTCCCTTCTGTTTTTCTTTGATAAGACGCTTGACGATCGCTGACAGCTCCGCCGCGCAGGCGTCATAACGGTCTTCAATCGGACCTTCCCCGTCAGCCGCACATACGGCGCCGTTTATGTCCTCAGCGTACATTCCGCCATACAGCGTCACGTATCTGAAAGACTCTGCTTGTCCGCCGCCTTCACCCGGCGGTGATTCCTGCCACTTTGGCTGAAGCAAGAGCGGTTTTCCCTCCGTTTCCTCTTCCAGAAAACGGGCGGTGAGCCCCGTCAATCGGACACATACCTCGCCGTTTTCATCACACAGCTCAATATGATAGGCGCCGTCCGCTGAGGAAAGCACCGCCCACATCGTCTCCCGGCATGCAGAAAACACCTGCATATCTTGGAGGGCAAACGGCAGAAACGGCCGTCCGGACGCGGAACCGTCTGAGAGCACGAGACCGATAGAAGCCTGAAGGGCGGCGTCCAGCATGCTCGGATGCAGGATGAACGGCTCCTTTTCTTCGCGGGCGGACGGCGGAAGAGTGAGCTTCGCGAGCACTTCCCCGCTTCCGGCATAGACGGCGTCAAGCGCCTGATGAGACGGTCCGTAGGTGATGCCGAGGCTGTCGAATGCTTCATAACACTCAGCCTTTGACATGCGCCGGCCGCCGCAGCGCGCCTGAACCGCCTCCACATCGAGTACAGGAGCACGCTCCGTCTCTTCGAGCACGGCCTTTCCCTGGAAAAAGACAAGCGGCTCTTCTCCTTCGGCATACGCTTCAAAAGCGATGTCTCCGTTTTCTTCCGGCTGAAGCTTTACATGAAGCGTCACGCCTTCAGAAAGCGCCGTCACCGGACGGAGCCAAACGATCTGTTTGAGCCGGACACCCGCTTTCCCGCCCGGCAAGCCCTCAGCAGCAAGTGTAACGGCGGCCCGGGCCATTTCTAAAGCAGCCGCGCCCGGAAGCACCGGTTTTCCATTGACGATGTGATCAGCAAAAAACGGTTCACGCCCTGAAAAAACAGAAGTAAAGCGCTGGGCGGTAAAGGTCGATGTATTCGCGTGGAGCAGCGGGTGAAGTCTGGCTGCTTTCTCACTTTCCGCTGATCCTGTTTTGTCAAGTGACACATCAGCTTTTGTGACCCAATATCGGTCTTTGGCAAAAGGATAAGCCGGGAGACTGATGCGGCCCGGGTTGCGCTGATAAAGAGCTGACCAATCGACGTCAAGTCCTTTAACCCAAAGGTCAAGCAGCTTTCCGTATTTCCCTTTTTTCAGCCAGGCATTTATGGTAAGCGCCATATCTTCATCAGAAGTGAGCGAAGCCGCCAATGAATGATGTTTGGCTGTCCTGCCCCGCCAGATATGAGCATGTTCGATATGATCGTTTGAGAAACTCATAAGCTTCATTTTCAGTTCTTCTATCGACTCGGCCGTAAATGCAAGCCGCTCAGCCATCGGTTCTCTTCCCGCCTGAAGCGTGTAAGCGATTTTGGCCAAATCCCCGTCAGAACGTTTTTTTCTTATGACATCATCCAGAAGCTGGCGGGCGCGCTCTGTCAATTGCTGCTCATTTCGCGCTGATAAAATAATAACAGCCGGTTTTTGCGGAGAAACAGACGCGTTTTCCCTTGGTTTCAGGCTGTCAGACGGCACATATTCCTGAATGATGATATACGCGTTTGCCCCTCCTGCTCCAAAAGAGGAAATACCGGCAATTCTCGGATATTCCTTCATTTCACCCGTGATATTCAAGACAGGTCGTTTCCATTCCGTTTCTTTTTGCTGTACGAAAAACGGAGTGTGCTCAAACTCAATATTCGGATTCAATTCCGCCGCATGCAATGAAGGGGCAATCCTCTTATGTTTCAATTGGAGAAGCAGTTTGGTGATTCCCGCAATCCCGGCAGCGCTTTCTAAATGTCCGATATTTGATTTAATTGAACCGATGGAACAAAACTGCCGGTCTTCTGTTGTCAGGCGAAAAGCTTTCGTTAACCCGTCGATTTCAATCGGATCACCGAGCGCAGTGCCCGTTCCGTGGGCTTCCAAGTAACTGACCGTTCTCGGGTGAATGTCTGTCCGTTTCAACGTCTCTGCGATCAGATCAAACTGCGCTTTCGGATTCGGCACCATATAAGCGTTTGTCCTGCCTGCTGCGTTCAGCATGCTTCCTTTGATAACGCCGTAAATATGATCGCCGTCTTTCTCCGCTTGAGCAAGCGGCTTTAACACAATCGCCCCTACTCCTTCACCGTCAACAAAACCGTCCGCCCTGTCTCCGAAAGATTTGCATTTATCACCGGGAGACAGCATTGAAAAAGCGGACAGCCGCTCATAGTGAGCCGGATCAACGATAAGATTGACTCCGCCGGCAATCGCTGTTTCACTCATTCCGCTCCGCAGGCTTTCTGCAGCGAGATGGACAGCTGTTAAAGAAGAAGAGCAGGCTGTATCCACAGCCATACTCGGCCCTTGAAAATTGAACAAAAACGATACTCTGTTTGCGATAGACCAGTCGCTGGGAACTGTCGGGTAATTGCTGTTCATCACACCGACAAAGACTCCGATTTTCCGGCTGTCACAAAGCGTGGCCGGGGTGTACCCCGCATCTTCAATGCTTGAATAAGCAGTCTGCAGAAACAACCTTTCCTGCGGATCCATCCTTTCAGCTTCCGCGGGAGATATACGGAAAAACAGCGGATCAAATTTATCAATGTCATCGAGGAAACCGCCCCATTTTGAATAAATGGACCCCCATTTTCCGCGTTCCTCGTTATAAAACGTTTTCCAGTCCCAGCGATCTTTCGGCACTTCTGTAATAGAATGCCTGCCGGCTTTTACATTTTCCCACAGCTCATCAACGTGATCGGCGCCCGGATACCGGCCTGACAGACCGATGACAGCGATATCCTGGATATAGGGATCTCCGTTTGTCCTGCTTTCTTCCTCGTTTTGAGGAATTACATTCAGGTTATCTGTGTGATCAGACAGCTGCTCCTCACGCACACCCATCGCTTTCATAAATGCTCCCCGCTGAGAAAGAAGCAGGTAATCCGCGATTTCTTCTATCGTCTGATATTCAAAAAAGAGGGTGCTGGTCATTTTGTCAAACACGTTACGAAAAGCATTTGTGAGCCTGACGACCAGAATAGAATCCAAACCGTATGCGGTTAAGGAAACCGACGGATCCATTCTCCCGCTCGGAATCTTCAGCGTTTTTCCTATTAATTCCGTCAGATATGTGATGCCCCGTTCCCTTACGTTTGGAATCGGCGCGGCGTTTTCTGCGGGAGCCTGCACCCGTTCAGCGTTTTCGGGATGAGCCCGTCCATTCCCGAATTGCCGCTCGATTGCTTCTTTACGGGAAGACAGAAAGTAATCAGCAAGCTCATCAATGGTTTGATATTCAAAAAACAAAGTGCTGCTGACAGAACCGAAGACGTCTTTTAACGCGTTAGTCAGTCTGACGACCAGTATGGAATCCAATCCGTATGCGGTTAAAGGTTCATGGGATAAAAGACGATGCGCCGGCACTTTAAGCGCTTCACCGATTACCTTCTTCATCAGTTCAATGCTTTTTTCTCTCAAGCTGAAATGCAATGTATCATCCGAAAGACCATCTGCGTCATAGGGACGGCGCTCCGGTTTTTCTTCTGACGCCTGCGGGAGGGCAAGCCTGACCGTTCCGTCACTTTCAGCCGCTATAATCTGCTGGCCTAAGTCGTGTGCGGCTTCAGCCGGAAACAGAGGATGGACGAACCCTTCAAGCGAAAGCGCTTCCGACCAGCCGGCCGGCTCAACCCCCGGACAGCCCGGAATCCGTAAATCATGATCCTCATACAGCCACCAGCCTTCAAGAAGGCCGAACGTCACATGGTTGAATACGGTGCGGCTGTTGATCTCATTTATAAACAGCTGGCCGTTTTTTTGCAGCATTGCTTTCGCATGGCGCAGCGTAGAGCGGATATTTTTTGTCGCATGAAGCACATTGGTCGCGATCACCGCGTCATACGTGCCGATGTCCGGCGCTTCTGTTGATACCGGCTGCTCAGCGTTGAATATTTTATAAGTGACATAAGGATATTCCGGACCGAATATGTCTTCTGCATGTAAAAGAAATGCTTTAGAAATATCCGTGAAACAATATTCGGCAATATGCGCTTCATACGGTTTCAATTTTCTCATGACCGCGGCGCTCGTCCCGCCCGTTCCGGCTCCGATTTCTAAAATGCGGATTTTCGCCTGCGGGTCTTTTTCCAGACGCTCCCGCAAAACTGCAATCAATGTGTCAGCAAGCTTGTCATTGAAAAAATCAGAAATGATATTATTGCGGTAAATGCCTTCCACAAGACGGAAGGAGGAGTCAGGGAACATCACTTCCGTTGCCGGAAGCTTACCGGTTAAAATGTCTGGAAGCACACGCAATGTCTCTTCTGCCAATCTGACATGCGCCCTCATGTCTTTCCGGCGCAGCCAAGTCTCTTTTTTCCGCTCCCATTCCTCCCACACCTCCCCTAGATCCGTTTTTTCCGGAGCAAGCGCTAATTCAGTCAGGAAGACAAAGCTCTCTTTCAGCCATCTGCTGTATTGTTCCGTTATGCCGGCAGCCGATTGAAATAACGGCAAAGTCTCATCAAGCCTTGCGCCCATCTCATAAAGGGTTGATACAAGTATTTTTTCAATGAGGGATTCCATCTCTCTCATGCAGCTCATGACATTTGATGCTTTTACCCGCTCAGCTTCGTCATTCTGCGTGATGTTAACCGCTAATTGTCCGAGTGCGGAAGGAATCTTTTCCGGATAAACCGTTACTTGTTCTTTCAGATCATCTTTCATAAAAACCGGATCTGTCGTTTTGATCAGCGCCAGCTGGTCATAAGGTCCCGAAAGCAGGGTTTCCAGCGTTTTCATCGCTTCGGGCGCCTCAATAGAAGCGATTCCGTCCCGCTCCATCCGTTTCCGGTATTGTTCTGAAGCGACAACGCCGACACTTCCCCAAAAGCCCCAATTGACAACCTTTACGGCATACGGCGCTTTTTGTGAGATCCGCTTAGCAAAAGCGTCTTTAAACGTGCACCCGGCGGCATAATTGCTCTGTCCCGGCGCTTTTTGAAACGACATCATCGAAGAGAAAAACAGCAAGAAATCCAGCGGTTCCCCTTCAGCTACCCGGGCAATCTGCAAGCTGACATCAGTTTTTGCAGAAAGTGAAGCGCGGAACTGGTCCTCTTCCATATTGGCAAAACTCCGGTCTGATAACACGATGGCGGAATGAATGATTCCGCGCACCTTTCCATGTTCCTTCACAATGGTGTCATACGCCCGCTTGAGAGAATCATAATCCGCAGCATCCGCGCTGAAATATTGCGGTGCGGGACCTAAAGCCGCAAGTCTTTTCAGCTTTCTTTCAATCTGTGTATCTTTTTTCCGTCTCCCGATCCAAGCAATTTTCGCCTGATAGGTCTGAATCATATATTCAGTCCATACTTCTCCTATTCCGCCTGCTCCGCCGACAATCACATAAACCCCGCCGTGCCGGTATAATGAAGGCTCACCTGCATGAGGCTGGCAGACGGCCAATTGCTGGCGGTGCCACTGACCTGCACGAAAGACCCACGGATTTCCCTCGGGGTCCGCCGGTAAAGAGAAGATATCGGGAAGATGCCGGTCTCCCCTTTGAGATTCCAAATCAAGAAGCCGGATGCTCCAATTGCTGTATTCTTTTGCGAGCGATCCCGCTAATCCGTGTATGCTTGCATGACTCGGATTGACCTCATCATGTTCATGAATCGGCTGTGCTTGAAACGAGCAGATTGTCAATGATAGTTGTTCCGTGTCAAAATTCAGAAGCAGAAGCGATTTTACCAGCCGGAAAAGCTGCATGACCCCGTGCTCCTGTCCGTCGGCCGTATCCGCATCATAAACGGATGGAATCGGATGATCCGGCGCCGCCCATATCATGTGTTGAAAAGAGCCTTGCGCTTTCAGTGTTTCAGCCATTTGTTCCGCGCTGTCCAAAGAAGTGATGTCCGGAAAACGGACATCGGAATACATCTCTTTCAAAGCCTGCTGAAAATCCGGCCCGCCCCCGATGACGATTATTTTTTCTTCACGCATGAAAGACATGCCGGTTTCCGGAATGGTGACGGTGTTCCAAACCGGTGTCATAAGTAATTCCGTTTCACGGCTTTTCTTCGGCATGACGCCGGCTTTTTGGTTAAACCCGGCGCTTTCCTGCACCTCTTTTATGATAAAATCTTTCACTGCCGCCAGCAGCACGCCGCGCTCATCACAAATATGCAGATCAAATTGGTGAACGGAGGCCGCTTTTACCTCCGCATGCACAAATACGGTTTTCGCTAACGGTTTAAGCAGCTGTATTTCTCCGAAGGAAAACGGTACGATAAGCGCAGGCTCTTTTTGAAATTGCAGCACATGCGCCATTGCAGTTTGAACAGCGCCATCCAGTAAGGACGGATGCAGGATGTACTGTTTAAAATCCGCTTCCAAGTGTGACGGGAGCGTTAATTTGGCCAGTGCTTTCCTTTCTGTATAAGAGAATTCGCGGATGACCTGAAAACTGTCCTTTTGCACGATTCCCGCCTCAGAGAACGAGTGATAGATGTCTTTCGGCTCCGTTCTCTGCGTAAATGGCGCCGGAAGCTGAAAGACCGGGGCCTCAAACGACGCTCCATTTTCTTTACAAATCACTTCTCCTTGCGAAAAGAGAGTGCCGTCCGCTCCTTTTTCCTTAATGACATAGCTTATACGCTCTTTTTCCGCTTCAAACTCTATCATGACGGATCTTGGGTCTGTCCCTGTCACAATCGGCTCCATATACCACACATTTTGAAGAGAGACGACCGGGCGTTCTCCCCACAATGCCGCGCCGTATGCCGCCATTTCAAGATGACAGACTCCGGGGAGCACATATTTTTCGTTCACTAAATGATCTTTAAAGAAATATTCATCCTTGGAAAATATCTTTTGAAACGTCCCTTTCCGGGCGGATGAAACATTCTCATCAAGCAGCGGATGCAGCGCTTCACGCCTTTTGATAGATTGGGGCTTTTTCGTATACCGCTTTTTTTGGTCGGTCAGCCAGGACGTTTCCTTTAAAAACGGATACGTAGGAAGCGGAACTTTCTGATACGGCGTCTCCGGCTTTTTGAAACCTTGAAGGCCTTTGACCCACAGCGCGGCAAATTTTTCAGGATCTGAAACGGATTGGCCTGAAACGTCCGGCCGTCCGGGTGACGCTTTTCCGAAGTAAATATGCCTGCCGCCGCTGTGACCGCTCACAAAGCCGTCCAATCGCTGTTTCAGCTCGGGAAGGGATGACGCAATGACAGCAAGCCGGAAGGAGAAAGGCTCTCTGCCTGACAATAGGGTGGCAGCGATATTTTCCAGGCTGTATCCGCCGGCAGAAGGCGAGTTTTCCAATCGGGCAAGAAAGGAGCTCAATTTTCCGGCATATTCTTTCAGCTGCTGTTCGGAATGTGCGCTTAGTACGACGGCATGCGGTTTTTGCTCAGTATTCCCGTCCGCTTGCCGTTTTGGCTGATAAGCACCTACGATCAGATGGGCATTAGAGCCTCCTGCGCCGAATGAACTGATTGCGGCGATTCTCGGTTTATCTCCTTCAGCCGGCCACGGCCGATTGTTTCGGACGACATAAAATGGCGAATCAGAAAAAGAAATCTTGCGGTTCAGTTCCTCGGCGTGCAGACTGGCGGGAAGCGTTTCATGTTTCATGCTTAAAAGCACCTTGATTAAACCGGCGATCCCTGCAGCCGCTTCCAAATGTCCGATATTGGATTTCACCGAGCCGATTCCGCAGTCATTTTTCTCATCGGTCTGTTTCTCAAATGCCATAGACAGACCGCGTATCTCAATCGGATCGCCGAGTGCCGTGCCGGTACCGTGAGCTTCAATGTAGCTGATATCCGCCGGACTTACCGCGGCTCTGTTTATAGCGGATAAAACCAGGTCCCGGTGCGCTTCCGGATTCGGCACCGTATACCCGGTCGTTTTGCCGCCGTGATTAGTGGCGGACCCCTTAATGACACCGTAGATGTGGTCGTTGTCCGCAATCGCTTTTTTCAATGGTTTTAACAAAACGGCTCCCGCGCCTTCACCGGGCACGTAACCGTCTCCGCCTTCACCGAAGCTGCGGCATTTTCCTTCAGAAGACAGAAAATGCGATTGGCTTAAAAACATGTATTTTTGCGGATGTAAGCTGAGGTTGACGCCTCCGGCAAGCGCCATTTCACAGTCGCCCGACATAATGGCCTGACAAGCCTGATGGACGGCGACAAGCGATGAAGAACACGCCGTATCAACAGCGATGCTCGGCCCATGGAGATCAAGAAAATAAGAAACCCGGTTCGGAATGCCCCAATATAAGGAGCCGGGGCCTTTATACTGATCTTTGAGGAAACCTTCTTCGTGTGCAATTAATGAATATTCATTCCAGGTCACTCCGGCGAATACACCGATTTGATCCGTCGGCCTCGCCGCCGGGTTCCCGTAACCGGCATCCTCCATCGCTTCCCAGCAGCACGTAACATACAATTTTTGCTGAGGGTCCATTAAATCAGCTTCCCACGGGGAAACAGAAAAAAACAGCGGGTCAAATCGATCCGGACGATCAATAAAACCTCCCCATTTACTGTATGACGCGTATTCTGCCGTTTTCTCTTCCGAGTAATAAGAGCTGTCCCATCTGTCCTCAGGGATTTCGGAGACACAATCTTTATTTTCCATTAAATTGTCCCAAAAATCATGCTGGTTTTCCGCTTTCGGAAACATCCCGCTCATTCCGATAACCGCAATATCAGAACTCCTGTCCGTTCCCGGTTCAGGCACCTTTTCAGCCGCCTGTACAGGAAGCACTTCTTCTTCCTGCCGGCTTCCCGTATCAGGCTCCGTTTCTTTGAATTCAAGAACGCTTTCGGGATTTCGTTTCTGCGCACTTAAAAACTCACTCAATTTCTCAATGTTCGGATATTCAAACAGCAGCGTTTCAGAAAGGCCGGTAAATTCTTTATGCAATATGGTCATGATTTCTTCACTGATGAGAGACGTCACGCCAAGAGTAAAAAAAGCGGTTTTATCTTCTGCTTCGGTCACCTCGGCACCCAGCTTTTCCGCTATTACCGTTCTTAAAAATTCGTTAATACATTTCATGAGGATACCATCCCTTGTACAAAAGAATTTTTCTGTGCTTTAACAAGTTAATCCGCCGTCTATTGCCATTGTCTGTCCGGTCATAAAGGACGATTCAGGAGAAAGCAGAAAACGAACGAGTCCGGTCATATCGTCTGTTTCGCCTAAACGCCCCATCGGCGTCCTTCTGATAATCTGCGATTTTTGTTTTTCCGGCATATTTTTCGTCATATCGGTGTCCACAAAACCGGGCGCAAGTGAATTGACACGGATTCCTTTGGACCCGAGCTCCCTGGCCAGGCTTCGCGTCAAGCCGTCAAGAGCCGCTTTGGATGCGCTGTAGACTGAAGTGCCTTTAAATCCTCTTGAACCGATAATGGAGCTTATGTTAACGATTGATCCGGAATTTTGTTTCAGCATGACCCGGGAAACGTTTCGGGTCAGCTTGATGACTGAACCGATATTCAGATTGAGGATGCGATCAATGTCTTCATCATTGGTCAGGGGCAGCAGCTGATCAAGGTTCAAACCGGCGTTATTGACCAAGCCGTCTATTCTGGAAAACTTGCGGTACACTTGAAGAACAAACTGTTTCATGGCGGCATCATCCGCCGCATCCGCCGCTTCCCAATAAAAGCGGTCACGGTACTTTTCACTCTCTCTCAATGTGTTAATAAAATCAGATTCACTGCGGCTGAAAGCGGCTACTTTGTAATTCTCATCCAAAAGCGCCTGTACAATCGCTTTTCCGAGCCCCCGGCTACCTCCGCTGACGACCGCTACTTTTCCGTTATTCATATTTGCCTCCTGTTTTACACGTTTCTTATTTTTTTAAATCGGTCATTAGACAGTTTCCGATCTGTAACAGAGATGATCTGCGGTATCTGATATGGCTGCAGCTTCTGTCTGCAATGAGCTACGGCCCGCTTTCTGAAAGATTTGATATCTTCCTCTTTTTCAAGTACGGCCTCTGCCGCGACAATCTCGCCTGTAATCGGATTTTTTCGGCCCGTTATGAGAACATCCCGGACATTAGGTATCTCCAGAAAGACGCTTTCCACCTCTGCCGGAAACACTTTCTCTCCGCCCACATTAATGATTTCACTCTTTCTTCCGAGAATTCTTATATATTCGCCGTCTGTTTCCACCTGGTCACCGGTGTCGTACCAGCCGTCCTCATCGAAGGGTGACGGTGCGTTTAAATAGCCGAGCATCGCCGACTCAGAACGGACCCAAAGCGTGCCTCCGGTAATTTTGGTCTCTGTTCCGGCACCGCCTACTTTCATCCAAGTGGATTGGCTGTCTTTTGATTTCGTTGAGAATATACCCAGTTCAGTTAATCCGTATGTTTGTTTCAGCCGTACATCCGGAAACAGCCGGTGAATGCCGCGCAGCGTTGATTGGGGCATCGGTTCTGTGCCGTAAGTGATCAGCTGGAGTGAAGACAGGTTATAGCCGGCATCCGCCTTGGACATCAGCAGCATGTTTAAAAATGTCGGGGTGGCGGGGAGCACTTGGACAGCATGTTTGTCGACCGCCTGATAAACGGACTCCGGCGTTCTGCTGTCTGATGTGACGATCGTTCCCCCGTTAAACAGAATCGCAAACAGCGTATTAATGCCGCCTATATGATCCAATTTCAGAAAAATGAGCGTACGCAGCGGTTTTCTCTTCGCCGTTTTGTATTTTTCAAGCAGCCGGCCGGCGCTTAACACGGATGCTTTGCTTTTGCCGGAGGTTCCCGATGTGAAAATAATAATGCCTGACTCTCCTTTCTCGCGCAGGTCATCAAGCAGAGGGTGAGATGCGCTTTCAGAACCTTCACGAAGCGTCCAGCTGTCATTTTCATTTATTTCAATGATTTGATTCACTTTCGCGTCTTCAAACATATCGAGATGCTTTTCCCTTGATTCATTGCTGAGAGGGACAACGATATTTCGGTTTAACAAAAGCGCCATCAGCAAAAAAATGGCGTTCGGGGAATAATCCCCGATAAGCGCCACACATTCTCCTTCACGTATTCCGTTTTGTTCAAGTTCTTTCTGAAAAAAGCTGATTCGTGTCAGCAAATCATCATACGTAAAAGTCTGCCCTTTAAAAATGAGAAACTCACTGTCCTGCGTTTCCCTAAGCTTATCAGTCACCCAGCTGATATCTCCCCTGCTTTCTGTTTTCATGATTGAGCACTGTCCATGTATTTTTGATAAATATCACAAATGCTGCCGACGGTTGTAATGCTGGAAATCGTTTCTCCTTGGGAAAAAGGATCCACTCCGGTTTCCATCTCCATCTGTGCGACTAATTGAGCGATATCCAGTGATGAGAAGCCCAGATCCTCTATGACTCTCACATCATCTCCCGCTTCGACGGCCCGATATGACTGCTGTTCTTGAATATCCTGAATAATTTGAGCGATGATCTGCTTCATTTCCTTGGTTTGTTCCATTTGCTTTCAGCTCCATTCTTCATTTTATAAACTTCTGATGACCCGTTTATAATCCGGAATATGATCTTGTGAAGAGGTCGGCACCGCCAGCAGCTTATCCACCTTGGAAATGGCCAGCAATGTATGATTCCTTTTCATATAGACTTCAATCTGATAGCTGATTTTCGCCACTGAGATCATACCGAGGGACTCACCGTGAAAGTCGGGATCGCATTCTTCAATGTGTCCCGTCATATAAATATCAAGCTCTTCATCTGCAAAACAATTTCCGTAATAATACGTCTCTCTTTCAAGCAAAAATAAATGCCGCGCGATTGAAACCGGAAAACCCGGCTTCGACCGGCGCGTCATCCATTCAAATTCCGCCGCATCCATTATCTTGCTGAATTTCGCAAACACCATGGCATGCCCCGGCGCAGCATCCTGATCAACAGGAACCCGATATGAAACGGGGTCCGCTGTTTTGAGGTTTCCCGGCTTCATACCGAAAGCGTCCGTTCTGACTTTCTTTGACCGCATCAGCGCGTAAGGCGGCTTGGCTAGCTTAGAAAGTTCCGCAATACATTCAGCCTTCGGCGCTGAGACTTTGCGCGTCGAACCTTCTGTTTGTGTGACGTCAACGACAATTAAACTATTGGCTTTCATAGAAGGAAACCGTCCCCGGTCCCACTCGCTTTTATCAGAGCTGACCGCTCCTTTCGGCCCGAACAAATAATCAGATTCTAATATGGTTTCTCCAAACCGGGAGATATCGACTCCGACGGAAACCTCGTCCCATAATCGGTACTGATCAAGAGGCTTATCTGAAGGAACTTTGAGATGTGTCATAAAATAAGCCGGATACAAAATCAGCCCTTGGTGATCGGCCATCTGATCAGGCCGGAATCCCGTTCCGTCCGTTAAATGGTGACTGTGTGCATTGCCCAATAACAGCAGCAGCGCGTACTCATTCAAATTCCCTAATCCGACATGGCTCATCGTTAATTCATGATTTTCAATCAGCATGGTAGTCCTCCGCAGAAAAAATGTAATGTCTGGTCATACTCAGCCTGTAATCGATACCAGCCTTTGCGCAAGAAGGCCGGCTGTTTCTTCCATGAGCTGTTTGCCGATCAAGTCGACATGCCTGTTTCTCCAATTTTCAAGAGGGGTTCCTTTCACCCATTGATTAAACGCGCCGAGCGCAGGGCCGCAATGAATTTGGTAATCTATTTTACTTTCGCTTTTTCCTTCCAGAGCGAGCCTCGTCGTATGGGAAAAATACCATTTAAATACCATCGCCATTTTGTGTTTCGGATTCTGTTCGGCTTTGGCGATCTGTTCAGGAGATTTATCACGTTTCAACTGCTCATACACTTCCTCAAAACTGCGCTGGAAATACTTATCTTCAATTAATGTTTTCGTTTTTTCATCTATTTCATCTAAAGAATTGTATTGTCTGTACAAGTCAAAGAGTTTATTGGCTCTTGCCGGGAAAAACAGGCCTTTTTTCAGCACCTGCACCCTTGCTCCCGCTTCAAACATATCTCCCGCGGGAGCGTATGACGTATCCTGCACGTTCGCTTCCTGAAGCAGATCTTTCACTGAATCACTTGTCCCGGCTTCGACCGTGCATTGATTAATAGAACCGGTTCCGATAAATTCGGCGCCGAGCAGAAACGCGGCAGCAGCCGCTTCCGGAGTGCCGATGCCGCCCGCTGCGCCGATTCTTACTTTTTTCGCATAACCGTGCTTCTCCATCATGCGGTCTCTGAGTCTGATCATGGCAGGCATTAATGTATACGGAATCCCTTGGTCGGTATGCCCTCCTGAATCCGCTTCAACGCAAATGTCATCAGCCATCGGAATTTCTTTTGCAAGCGCCGCTTCCCCGGCTGTCAGCCGATTGTCAGACACAAGTCTTTCCAGCACATGAGCCGGAGCCGGATTCAGAAAGGCCTCAGCGACTTCAGGCCGGGATACTTTCGCGATGATTCTGTTTTGGACTGACACCGATCCGTCATGATTCCTGCTTAATCCCTTTGCCCTGTATATCACGAGAGCCGGGGTTATGCCCATAAATGCCGATGCTTCAATAAGGTGAATGCCGTTTTTTAAATATAAATCTATCATTCTGACTTCCTTGTCAGGTGACATCATATGATGAAGAAGATTCATTCCGAATGTTTCCCCTTGCCGCAGTGCAGACCGGATGGTTCCGATGGCCTGTCCGATCCGTTCGATACTCAATCCGCCCGTTCCGAAAAAGCCCAGCATTCCCGCTTTTGCCGCTTTAATGACCATCTGTTCCGAAGCAATTCCCCTGTACATGGAGCCCGTCATGTAAGCATATTGGATGTTATAATCTTTTTTAAAATCTTCGTTCCCTAATCTCATTCCCGCCGTTTTTTGGGAATCAGCTGCCGATGCTTTAACATCAGCAGTATCAGACTCTTCTTTCGGCATAGGTAATGGGACGGCATCTTTTTTAATCTGCCTCGTCAGTTTTGTCAGCACTTCCCCGGGCCCGACTTCTGCAATTTCATTATTTTCAAGTCCTATCAGACGGCGTATCGTGTCCGTCCACTTTACCTGATTGGTCATTTGCAAAGTCAGATTTGTTTTGATTTCATCATTCTTATAAGGTGCGGCATGAAGATTTGAGATCACCGGAAAACGAAGAGGCAAAAACGCCGTTTCTTCTAAATAATCCGCGAACTCTTTTTCAGCATCTTTCATATAGCGGGAATGGAAGGCGCCGCTCACATTTAAAGGAAGATACATTCTCACGCCGGCTTTTTCAAAGGCGGGGCCCGCTTTTTGAATGTCTTGTTTCGTTCCGGCGATCACAATTTGCGAAGGTGAATTGTGGTTAGCGATATCAATGCCGGTCAGATGATAATCGGATAGAACCTCTTTTACTTGTTCAGCCGTAAACCCCAAAACCGCCGCCATGCCTCCGGGAGCTGCCTTGCTCATGAGCTCCCCTCTTTTTTTCACAAGCTGCAAACCGGTCTTAAAATCAAAGCAGCCGGCCGCAAATAACGCATTATATTCTCCTAAACTGTGCCCTGCGGCGTAATCGGGCTCTCTGCCGGACTCTTTAATCTTCTTTAAATAACTGAGTGCACTTACCGTATATAACGCCGGCTGGGTAAATTGCGTTTTCCCCAGCTGATGATTCGGATCCTCCAGGCACAATTCTTCTATAGAGTAGCCTAATATGTCATCAGCCTGACGTGTCAGATCTTGAAATTCATCAAACAGCCCGGCTCCCATTCCTTTAAATTGAGAACCCTGCCCCGGGAACACAAACGTAAGCATCTTATCCTCATCCTTTCCCCATCGCCAATTTTGTACATCACATGTGGTTCTCCATACAAAAACGTCTCTTATATTTATTGACTGGTGTAAACACCGCCATAAAAATAAAAACACAAACGCGTTTGCGATTCAGCACAGGTTTAAAAATCGCAAACGCATTGTGTTTTCCTTTTCTAACATAATTTATATTAAAACATCTTGCTTGTTTACTGAATGTTTCGCATGACAAGCTGCAGTGCCAATATGCCCGAAAACAGCCATGACGGCACACTTCTCCCTTATCATGTATATGTAGATATATACACTGCAACGTTTTTATAATCCCTATTTCCTCTTCAACGTGCCGAAACAGCGATTGAAATTTAATAGGTGCTTTACTTTAATTTAATAAATTTAACAAATAGTTGCTATTTAAAGAGAATAATATCAATTTATAGATAATAATGTCAAGGCTTTATTTCGTTATTTTCTGACATTTATTCCACAGTTTTATATTCGGTGGACAGTCGGCATAATTGTTTCGGGATAAATGTCAGATAATTCCCTGAACCCTTTTCATGTCAAAGAAAATTCATCGCCTCTCTGTCAATTGGGTCTATACTTATTTTTCATTTTCATATATTATGTAAAAAAAAGACGAATTAGAAAAATTTTTAATCACTTTAAATACTATCCATTAAATACTTTCTTTGTATAATAATTTCTTATTATTCTAAGGAGGATCCAGTCATGAAATGGTACGCACTTTTTGTAGAGTCGGGAAAAGAAGAAGCAGTTCAAAAATTTCTGCGTCTGCAGTTTGATGAGCAGGCTCTCTACTCAATCATACCCAAGAAAAAAGTCACAGAACGAAAAGCCGGAATTAAATACGAGGCACTCAAAAAGATGTTTCCGGGATATGTTCTGTTTAAAACAAAGATGACAGAGCGGACATTTCATAAAATCAAAGAACTCCCCATTTCATGCAGAATCGTGAATAACGGAGCATATTATTCCAAAGAGCGCAAAACCTATTTCACGACAATTAAGGATGAAGAAATCCTCCCTATTATCAGGCTGATCGGAGAAGGAGACACTGTAGATTATTCAAAAGTCTATATTGAAAATTCAAAAGTAACCGTTGCCTCAGGGCCTCTTAAAGGAATGGAAGGCATTATTAAAAAAATCGATAAAAGAAAAAGACGCGCCAAAATCTGCCTGTCTTTTATGGGGCTGGACAAAATGGTCAACGTCGGAATTGAAGTGCTCTCCAAACCCTAGCATTTCAAAAAAAGCATCAACAGCATGTGCCGTTGATGCCCTTTTTATATAAACAGACGAAAGCCCGACATCAAAATAACCCCGCTCACCACCGTCACGGCCAAATTTTTGTTTTCAAGGCATAGTTGACCTGAAGCCGGGCTGCGCCTAGGAGACAAAATCACATTTAGGGGAATACATTTTAATCAAGAGCGGTGAATTGACGGTTGAGCTTCATGACGAAAAGCATGTGCTGACTTCGGGCGATGCCGCACAGTTATTTTCATTCCTCGGAACCGATGACATATTTATTGCTGGTCTATTATCCTGAACCGGCTTAAACGCATATCAGGCTTCTTCAGGCAGAAGCCTGATGGACCGCAACCCATTCTTGTATGCATTGAATCAGTTTCTGGACAGAAGGTGTCTGCGTCTCCTTTGCATGAGCTGTCAAAATGCCGAGCTGCCTGGAGACATACCGGTCGAACCGTTTGATGAGCACATCACAATCATTCACCAAAAGCTGCGGCAAGATGCTGATCCCCAGATTGTTCCGCACCATTGCAATAATCGCTTCATCCCCTCTGATTTGATAAGCGACCCGCGGAGTGATCTTTTCTTCCTTTAACACTTTCAGCACATCAAAATGTGTCTCCGGATAAGGCACGATACATTTGACGGACTCCATGACATGTAACGGAACCGTTTCATATTGCGCCAATTCATGCTGCGGGCTCATCACCGCTACAATCGGGTCCTCGGCCAACGGGTAAAAATGCCACTTCTCGCTGTGGGATGTCCCAATCGCCGCATCAATCCGGTCATCTTTCAGCCATTGTTCCAGCTCAGTAGAATTTCCATCAAATAAATGCACCTTAATAGAAGGATACAGCTCATTAAATTCCCTCAAAATTTTCGGCAGCCATTTTACCGCCACGCTCGTAACAGTGCCGAGCCGGACTTCCCCTCTTTCTAACCCATTAATATTATCAACGGTTTGAGACAGTTTTTCATAGTTTTTTTGAATTTCCTTCATAATATGTAACACTTTCAAGCCATTTGCGGTGGGCCTCACTCCATGCCGCTGTCTGATCAAAAGCGGAAAACCGTACTCTTCCTCTAATTTACTGATCATTTGGCTGATGTTCGGCTGTGTGTAATTCAATATGGCAGCGGCTTGGGTCAGGCTGCCGCTTTCTACCGTTTTAATAAAGGCTAAATGCTTCTTTAAATCCAATCGGCTTCATCTCCCAGATATCATTCTTTATTATCCAATGCATTAGTTATATTTAGTTTACTTATACATCAATCAAAAATAAAATGGCAATGTCTCCATCATTATACTTGATAACAAACAGAAGGTGAGCGTTTCAGCATGAGTTTTCTCATTCAATTTTTTATCGGCGGCACCGTTATGGTGGCCGCCGCGTATTTAAGCAAGTCGAAATACTTATTTTTATCAGGCGTTATCACATTGCTGCCGATCATGACGTTACTGAATATTCACTTGCAGCTGAAAAATATGAGCCCCGACGATTTCAGAGCCGCTCAAAAAAACGGAATATTCGGTGCCTTCGGCGCAGTGATCTTCATCAGCAGTATTTTCATCCTGACAAACTGGATCAAAGGAGGCCACGCAGTCATCGGTGCGTTTCTCATCTATATTTGCTATATGATCGGCTGTAAATGCCTGTTATGAAGATACGGCCACGCTGCGTATAAAAAAATGCCCGTCCAGAACAATAAGAACGATCTGTTCAGTTGTGAGCAGTTTATATGACTGAATGATCATGAGTTGTTATAATCAATGTCTAAAAACATTCCGGGAGGCGAAATAAATGGCCAGAAAATTATTCACACCATGGACCGTTAAAGATGTAACGATCAAAAACCGTATTGTTATGGCACCGATGTGTATGTATTCCTCACATGAGAAGGACGGAAAACTGCAGCCTTTTCATATGGCGCACTACATATCGCGTGCAATCGGACAGGTCGGCCTGATTATCGTGGAAGCGACAGCCGTTAATCCTCAGGGGCGCATTTCCGATCAGGATTTGGGCATCTGGAGCGATGATCATATCGAAGGTTTTGCCAAACTGACGGAACAAGTGAAAGCGCAAGGATCTAAAATCGGCATTCAGCTTGCGCACGCCGGACGTAAAGCTGAGCTTGAGGGAGACATTTACGCTCCGTCAGCCATTCCGTTCGATGAGCAGTCCAAAACACCGGCTGAAATGACGACAGAACAAATTAAAGAAACCATTCAGGAATTCAAACAGGCAGCGGCGCGCGCGAAAGAAGCCGGCTTTGACATTATTGAACTTCATGCCGCACACGGCTACTTAATACACGAATTTTTGTCCCCTCTGTCCAATCACCGTACAGACGAATACGGAGGCTCACATGAAAATCGCTACCGCTTCTTAGGCGAGACCATTGAAGCCGTCAAGGAAGTCTGGGACGGCCCGTTATTTGTCCGTATTTCTGCATCGGATTATACAGACAAAGGGCTGGACATTGCAGATCATATCGGTTTTGCGAAGTGGATGAAAGAACAGGGAGTCGACCTCATTGATTGCAGCTCAGGCGCACTCGTTCAAGCTGATATTAACGTCTTCCCCGGCTACCAAGTGAGCTTCGCGGAGAAAATCCGTGAACAGGCCGAAATCGCAACAGGCGCCGTCGGTTTGATAACGACGGGAACAATGGCCGAAGAAATTCTGCAAAACAACCGCGCTGACCTTATTTTTGTCGCGAGAGAACTTCTCCGCGATCCGCACTTTGCAAGGAGTGCAGCGAAGCAGCTGAATACTGAAATACCGTCACCGGTCCAATACGACAGAGCATGGTGATGAAGTGACAGCCGGAGTTTTTCGATCCGGCTGTCTCTTTTTTTATTTTTCGAGAAACGATTGCCGAAGCTTCTCCGTCTTCCCTATAGAACCAATTAGAGGAGATGACTCCAATGAAAGCAGCATGGATGGAAAGGACATATCTGATTGACGGGTGTCCGTTTTATACGAAACACCGTAAAGGCGCCGGCGAAGTGACGATCGTCTTTGAAGCCGGCTACGGCACTTCTTCTGAAACATGGACATCATTACTCGCTGACATAGATGAAGAATTTGGGGTTTTCACATATGACAGAGCCGGAATCGGCAAAAGCGGACGAAGCCGAAACAAGAGAACGGCGGACCATATGGTACAGGAATTAAGCGCTCTTCTTCTGAAGGCCGGCGTCAAGCCTCCTTACCTTGTCGTCTCGCATTCATACGGCACGATTATCAGCAGACTCTGGGCGAGCCGGAACCGCCGGGATATTCTCGGGATGGTGCTGCTTGATCCGGTTTCTGAGGATCAGGAGACGAAAGTGCTTCCGCTTCTTCCCGAAGAAATGAAGGCCGCCTATTTGAAACAGTTCAAATTGGAAGGATCACACGCGGAATTTTTAACGAGCCTTAGGCAGATCAAGCATCAGCAGATTCATTTCGGCGATATGCCGCTGTTGATTTTATCATCGGGAGAGCGGGATGAGCGCTTAAAGCACGCTCATGAACAATGGGTGAAACTGCACAGAAGCATGCTTGATGTCTCTTATCAAAGCGGATGGATTCAGGCCAAAAACAGTTCTCATGCCATTCATCACGATGAACCGCACATCGTCCACCTTGCCATTTATGATGTTTGGTGCGCGGTGCGCCAGCAAATGAATGCTCCTGCCTATCAGGCGGTAAACTGATGAAAACAAAAGCCATTGTGCAACGGCACAATGGCTTTTGTTATCGTGATCTATTTGGTCTCACGATGCAAAGTATACTTTTTCAACCGGGGTGAATACTTTTTCATTTCTAACCGGTCCGGATTCGTCCGTTTGTTCTTCGTCGTGATATAATTTCTGTCCCCTGTCTCTGTACAGGCCAATGTAACATTCACACGCATCATTTTCACCCCTTTTTTAAATCGTAATTATTACGTTTTATTATATATCATCAGAAAAAAATGTCAAGCGTCTATTTTTTAAGACCGCTCCACAGTGACCTCCATGAAGTCAAATGCGATCTTACTGTTTTCAAATACCGCTTTCGCCTCATGTTCGAGACGCTCTATCGGCGATTCACCCTGATACCTTGCGCTGATATGAGTTAAGATCAGCTGTTTGGCGCCTGCTTTTTTTGCCGTTTGCGCAGCCTGTTCTGTCGTCGCGTGATAATAATTATGTGCGAGCTTTGCATCTTCCTTGGCAAACGTCGCTTCATGAACAAGCACATCCGCATTGCGCGCAAGCTCCGTTACCCGCTCTGATGCCCTCGTATCCCCGGAAAAAGCGACGATTCTCCCTTTTTTCGGGGATTCCAGAAAATCCCGCCCGTTAATGATTCTGCCATCGTCAAGTGTGACCGTTTCGCCTTTTTTGAGTTTCTGATAGACGGGTCCGGGCGGGATATTCATTTCTTTCAATCTGCCGGCCTGCAATGCGCCGGGAATATCCTTTTCCTGAACCCGGTAGCCGAACGCTTCCACACCGTGAATGACGGATGCTGCGGTAACAATGAAGTGCTCATCTTCAAAAACCGTCCCCTCTTCGATTTCATGTACGGTAAGAGGATACGTCAGATGAGTCGCCGTCACGTTCAGGCTTGTTTCGATAAAGGCTTTAATGCCTTTTGGCCCGTAAATCGTCAGCTCTTCTTCACCGCCCTGAAATGAACGGCTCCCCAACAGACCCGGAAGACCGTAAACATGGTCGCCGTGAAGGTGGGTGATGAAAATCTTTTCTATTTTCCTCGGTTTGATTGTTGTATGTAATATCTGATGCTGAGTGGCTTCTCCGCAATCAAACAGCCATACGGAACGCCTTTCTTCAAGAAGCTTCAGCGCGACGGACGTTACGTTTCTCGTCTTTGCCGGCATGCCGGCCCCCGTCCCTAAAAATAATAATTCCACAATGCTTCCTCCTAGATCTTTGTACTACTAAGGATACAGGATCAGACTGAAAATGTGAATTCACCCGGGCCTTCTCCGGCCTGATTAATTTTTTTCCGCAAACCGCAAAAAACAGGCTGAAATGTTTGCTTTCAATGAATTTTAGATTTAAAATGAAGGAAATATGCGGGGTTTTAAACCATGCTTCAGATAAAGTGAGGTACTCTAAGTGAAAACAAACGACAAACCAAAAGCAGTAATTGTAATATTTGGTGCCACAGGGGATTTGGCAAAACGAAAACTTTACCCATCCATTCACCGTTTATATAAAAATGGTCAAATTGGTGAAGAGTTTGCAGTTGTAGGTGTTGGAAGAAGACCTTGGTCAAACGAGGACCTCCGGGAAACGGTTAAAACGTCTGTTTCTTCTGCCGGGCAAAAAGACATAGACGATTTCACATCTCATTTTTATTACCATCCGTTTGATGTAACGAATCCGGGTTCCTATCAGGAGCTGAATGTCCTGCTTGATCAGCTTGAACATACATATGAAATCCCGAACAACAGAATGTTTTACTTGGCGATGGCTCCTGAGTTTTTCGGCACGATCGCAAAATCACTTAAAAACGAAGGTGTCACAGCGACAAATGGCTGGTCCCGTCTCGTCATTGAAAAACCGTTCGGCCATGACCTGCCGAGTGCGAAAGAGCTTAACAAAGAAATACGCGAAGCTTTCACGGAAGATCAAATTTACCGGATCGACCATTATTTAGGCAAACAAATGGTTCAAAATATCGAAGTCATCCGGTTTGCGAATGCGCTGTTTGAGCCGCTGTGGAATAACCGCTACATCTCAAACATCCAGATTACGTCAAGCGAGGATCTCGGCGTTGAAGACCGCGCGAGATATTATGAAAAATCAGGCGCACTCCGTGATATGGTCCAAAACCATATTTTGCAAATGGTCGCTCTCTTGGCGATGGAACCGCCGATTAAACTGAACACGGAAGAAATCCGCAGCGAAAAAGTGAAGGTGCTGAGAGCTCTCCGCCCTGTCGCTCCAAACGAAGTGAGTGACTACTTCGTCCGCGGACAATACCAAGCGGGAACGATTGACGGAAACTCTGTACCAAGCTATACAGATGAGCATAATGTAGCACCGGATTCCAATACGGAAACATTCGTGTCCGGAAAGCTGTTAATCGATAACTTCCGCTGGGCCGGCGTTCCGTTTTATATCCGCACAGGGAAACGGATGAAAGAAAAATCAACGAAAATCGTCGTTCAATTTAAAGACATTCCGATGAACCTTTATTACGGCAATGAAACGAATGTAAATCCGAACCTGCTTGTCATCCATATTCAGCCGGATGAAGGCATCACACTATATCTGAACGCTAAAAAATTAGGCGGAGCCGCTCATGCTCAGCCGATTAAGCTGGACTACTGCAGCAACTGCAGTGATGAAATGAACACACCGGAAGCCTATGAAAAATTAATCCATGACTGTCTGCTCGGTGATGCGACAAACTTTGCCCATTGGGACGAAGTGGCGCTTTCCTGGAATTTCGTCGATGCGATTTCCGAAACGTGGGCAGCCGACAAAACCCTTTCTCCGAATTATGAAGCAGGGTCAATGGGACCGAAAGCTTCGGACGATCTTCTTGAAAAAGACGGTCTCCACTGGTGGAATATATAAGAAAAAATTTAAAAACCGCGGCGCCGTTCATGACGGCCCGCGGTTTTTAATATCAGAAAAGCCCCCGCAATCAATGCGGGGGCTTCTTCATTACTTCATCCATTCAGTATGGAAAATGCCTTCTTTATCTGTGCGTTCATACGTATGCGCGCCGAAGTAATCACGCTGCGCTTGAATCAAGTTTGCAGGAAGCACTGCCGTACGGTAGCTGTCGTAATACGCAAGTGCGCTTGAGAACGAAGGTACCGGCACGCCTTGGGCTACGGCAAGTGAAATCACTTGGCGAAGAGCGCCTTGGTAGCTTTCTGCAATGTTTTTGAAGTAGCTGTCTAACAGCAGGTTGTCAAGCTCCGGTTCACGGTCATATGCGTCTTTGATCTTTTGCAGGAACGCCGCGCGGATGATACAGCCGCCGCGGAAGATCATCGCGATTTCACCGTATTTCAGATCCCAGTTATATTCTTCAGACGCGGCTTTCATTTGGGCGAAGCCTTGTGCGTAAGAACAGATTTTACTCATGAAGAGCGCTTTTCTGACCGCTTCAATCAGCTCTTCTTTATTTTCAGTGACCGGCTTAACGTCTGGTCCGGACAGAAGGCCGCTTGCTTTCACACGCTCTTCTTTCATTGCGGAAATGAAACGCGCAAAAACAGATTCAGTGATAATCGGAAGCGGCACGCCTAAGTCAAGAGCGCTTTGGCTTGTCCATTTACCCGTTCCTTTTTGGCCTGCTTTATCAAGGATGACGTCAACAAGCGGTTTGCCCGTTTCTTCATCTTTTTTAGTGAAAATATCAGCCGTGATTTCGATCAGATAGCTGTCAAGCTCTCCTTTGTTCCACTCAGCGAATACTTCGTGAAGCTCTTCGGCAGACAATCCGAGCACCTGTTTCAGAATGAAATATGACTCAGAGATCAGCTGCATGTCACCGTATTCGATACCGTTGTGCACCATTTTTACATAGTGCCCCGCTCCGTCCGGGCCGATGTATGTCGTACAAGCTTCTCCGTCCACTTTAGCAGAAATGGCTTCTAAAATCGGTTTTACGAGTTCGTGCGCTTCCTTTTGGCCGCCCGGCATAATAGAAGGCCCTTTCAGCGCTCCCTCTTCACCGCCTGATACACCCGTTCCGATAAAGTGAATGCCGCTTTCGGCAAGCTCTTTGTTCCGGCGCTGTGTATCTTTATAGTATGTATTTCCGCCGTCAATCAAAATATCGTCTTTTTCCAGATGAGGAAGAAGAGATTGAATCGTCGCATCCGTTGCAGTTCCCGCTTTAACCATTAATAAAATTTTACGGGGTGTTTCAAGAGACTGGACAAACTCCTCAATGCTGTATGTACCGACAACATTTTTACCTTTTGCCTCTTCTAAAAACTCTTCCGTTTTGCTGCTTGATCTGTTGTATACAGACACAGAAAATCCCCGGCTTTCGATGTTAAGAGCCAGATTTTTACCCATTACCGCAAGACCGATAACTCCGATTTGTTGTTTTGACATATTCTAACGTCCCTTCTTCAAACGTTTAACCATTTTAAAATTTAAATTAAAATAAAATGATATTTATACTAAAGAAATTATCATACATAACCCCTTTTTTCAAGTTATTCACCTTTTCTTTTCATCCTGAAAAAAGTCTCTGTTAAAGCTCGTCCCCCTTGTTTTGCTTTCTTCTTTTTTTATAACGGCGCCTTTTCTGATCAGGTTTTGGCCGTACTTTTCATTCAGCTCGTTCATCATCTGAAAAATCGGCTCATCCTTTGCGTCCTCCTTGAATGAAAACAGATCAAGCTGTTTATACGCCTGCTGTTTTTCAACCAGTTCCGTCCCGGTGATGCCGAGAAGCCTTACCGGGTTTTGGTTCCAGTGCTTGTCAAACAGTTCCATCGCCGCTTCCATGATGTCTTTTTTCTGATCAGCCGGATTGCTGAGGGTCATGCTTCTTGTGACTGTTTTCCAATCCGCATACCGAATCATGATGAACAGCCGGCAGGCCATGACCTCCTTACGCTGGAGCCGTTCGCTCACAGACAGCGCAAGCCGGTCAAACACGCCTGTTAATTCATCCCAGTCAGCCGAATCATGCGACAGGGTGGATGAGTTGCCGACGCTTTTAAATTCATAAATCCGCTCGGGATTGACTTCTGCAGGATGGATGCCGTTCGCTTTATCCTTCAGCCTCGGGCCGTTTATGCCGAGAAGCGTTTTCAGCGCATGTTCATCTCCTTTTGCCAAATCACCGATCGTTTTGATGCCGAGCGTTTTTATTTTTTCCGCAGTTTTCGTTCCTATACCGTGCATCTCTTCTATCGGAAGAGGCCATAAGACGTCCGGCAGCTCTCTTTTTCTTAAAATGGTGATGCCGAGCGGTTTTTTCATGTCAGACGCCATTTTAGCGAGAAATTTATTCGGGGCGATGCCGATGCTTGACGGGAGCAAAAGCTCTTTTTGCAGTCTCGCCTGAATGTCTGCGGCTGTCTCATACGCCCTGTGTCTGTGCGGTGTGTCCGTAATATCCATGTATCCTTCATCAATAGAAACAGGCTCGACTAAATCCGTATACTCCCTCAGAATGCTGAACATTTCTTTTGACGAACTCCGGTAGCGGTCAAAATTCGGAGGCACGACGATGAGTTCCGGACAGAGGCGTTTTGCCCGCCACACCGGCATGGTGGTCTTTACGCCCCGCGCTCTCGCTTCGTAGCTGCAGGTGACGATGATTCCTTTCCGTTCCTTCACGTTTCCGGCAACGGCGATAGGTTTTCCTCTTAAAGACGGATCATACGCCATTTCTACGGAGGCATAAAAACTGTTCATATCGATATGAAATATAATTCTCCCTTTTCCGGCCACTCCCGGCGCCTCCTTTCCTTTCATAGACAACCTTATATATATGTAGTAAAATAAGAGCTGAATGGATGTGATAAAATGATTCTTGAGTCAATGAATGACTTTTTATTTTTAGTCGATTTTTTCACAATTATTCTTCCCGCTCTGACCGCGATCGGCGTCGCTTTTCTTTTGCGTGAGCGCCGCGCAGGCGAGCATTGGAGAACGAAACGAATAGATGAACATCAAGCAGTCGTTCAGCTGAACCGAACAGACTTTCTTATTATTATATATCATCGCATTACAACTTGGATACGTAAAGTCATCCGCATGAATTCACCGGCGAATGATGATGAAGATGTCAGCTTCCTCCTTTTATAACGGCAAGTGAAGATATAAAGGAGGAAACATAATTGTCTAAAACATATCAAAAATGGATCGCATTGGGATTGTTTTTTATCGTACTGTGCACAGGCCGATCGGCTTTTGCGGCGACATCTCAGACTCAGACGGGAGGCCTCGGGAATATCGGTTTTTTCCACGATTACCTGATCGAGCCGTTTTCGGCACTTTTAAAAGGGGTGGCGGGCCTGTTCCACGGTGAGTACGGACTGTCGATTATTCTGGTGACGATTATCGTCCGGATCGTTGTATTGCCTTTGTTTGTGAACCAATTTAAGAAACAGCGGGTGTTCCAGGAAAAAATGGCTGTGATCAAACCGCAGGTCGACAGCATTCAGGCTAAAATGAAACAAACGAAAGATGCGGAAAAACAAAAAGAACTGCAAATGGAAATGATGAAGCTTTACCGTGAGCACAATCTGAATCCGATGGCAATGGGATGTCTTCCGATGCTGGTGCAATTCCCGATTTTGATCGGTTTTTATTACGCCATCCGCTCAACGCCGGAAATTGCTTCACACTCATTTCTGTGGTTCAGCTTAGGGCATTCTGATATTCTTGTATCACTGTGCGCGGGGGCCATGTATTTCTTACAGGCTTATATTTCCCAAAAATTAAACGAGAAATATTCACCGGCTGCTCAAAATCCGGCCGCGATGCAGTCAGCAAAAATTATGGTCTTTATTTTCCCTGTCATGATGACCGTTTTTTCACTTAACGTACCGGCTGCGCTGCCGCTTTACTGGTTTACAAGCGGACTGTTTTTGACAGTGCAGAATGTACTTTTACAGCAGACGCATCATAAAAAGAAACAGGCTGCGGCTCAGGCGGAGCCCGCCAAATCATAATACTGAAACCCTGCCGGAACCTATCCGGCAGGGTTTTTTCTTGTATCTGCAAAGCTTTAAGCCTAATATCATGAAGAATGAAAAAAGCACCCAATCAACTGGGTGCTTCGTTTTTAGTTGGCCGCTGTTTCGATAATGGCAACGACCATTTCCGCCGTTTTGACGAGCTCTTCAATCGGCATTTTTTCATTTTTCGTATGGATTTGTTCATAGCCTACTGACAGGTTGACTGTCGGAATGCCGTGGCCGGCAATGACGTTTGCGTCACTTCCGCCGCCGCTTGTCTGAAGTTCGCTCGGACGGCCGATTTTTGCCGCCGCTTTTTTCGCGACTTCCACAACCTGATCGCCGTCCTGATATTTGAAACCCGGATACATGACCGCGATGTCCACTTCCGCGCGGCCTCCCATCTCAGCTGCAGCAGATTCGAAAGCTTCTTTCATTTTCTGCACTTGCGCTTCCATTTTTTCAGGCACTAATGAACGCGCTTCAGCCAGAATATCAACCTGGTCGCAGACGATATTGGTTTGCGTGCCGCCTTCGAAACGGCCGATATTAGCCGTTGTTTCTTTATCAATACGGCCGAGCGGCATTTTAGAGATTGCTTTTGATGCGATTGTAATCGCGGAGATGCCTTTTTCCGGTTCTACTCCCGCATGCGCCGTTTTCCCGAAAATGGTTGCTCTCACTTTCGCTTGTGTCGGCGCGGCTACAATAATGTTGCCGACTTTTCCGTCTGAATCAAGCGCAAAACCGTATTTCGCGGTAATGTCTGAACGATCCATTGCTTTTGCCCCGACTAATCCCGATTCTTCTCCGGCCGTGATAATGAATTCAATGGTGCCGTGCTCGATGTTTTGTTCTTTCAGCACTTTAATGGCTTCAAACATTGCGGCAAGACCCGTCTTATCATCAGCGCCGAGAATCGTCGTGCCGTCGGATTTTACATAGCCGTCTTCCACAATCGGCTTAACGCCTTTGCCCGGAACAACCGTGTCCATGTGGGATGTGAAATAAATCGTATCCGTATCTTTTGTACCCTTTAACGTACAGATTAAGTTGCCGGCTCCATGCCCCGTCACTTCTTTTGTATCATCTTCTTTTACGCTCAATCCTAAATCAGTGAATTTTTGTTTGAGCACCTTGCTGATTTCCGCTTCATGTTTTGTCTCTGAATCAATTTGAACGAGTTCAAGAAATTCTTCAAGCAGACGTTTTTCGTTTACCATTTTCAGTTCCCTCCGTTTAAAGCGGTATATTACCGTGCTTTTTTTTCGGTCTTTCCTCTTCCTTATGCGCAAGCATGTCAAATGCCTGAATCAATTTTTTCCTCGAGTCTTCCGGCCGGATGATATCATCCACCATTCCGCAGGCCGCCGCTTTATACGGACCGGCGTTTTCCTTTTCGTATATGGCTTTTTTTTCGCGCTTCGTTTTCTCCGGGTCGCCAGAAGCCTGTATGTCTCTGCTGTATAAAATCGACGCCGCGCCTTCCGCTCCCATCACGGCGATTTCCGCATTGGGCCAGGCGAATACAAGATCTGCTCCGAGCCCTTTCGAATTCATGGCGACATAGGCGCCCCCGTAAGCTTTTCTGATGATGAGCGTCACTTTCGGCACCGCCGCTTCGGCAAAAGCATACAGCAATTTTGCTCCGTGACGGATGATTCCCGCATGTTCCTGCTGAAGGCCCGGAAGAAATCCCGGAACATCAGCGATCGTCAATAGCGGAATATGAAACGCGTCGCAAAAACGGATGAATCTCGACGCTTTGTCAGCGGCATCAATCGTGAGGCTCCCCGCCAAGTGTTTCGGCTGGTTTGCGACAACACCGACTGTACGCCGTCCGAGTTTCAGAAAACCGACAGCAATGTTTTTGGCAAAATACGGCTGAATGTCAAAAAACGTTCCGTCATCCGCCAGCTCTTTTATTACCTGTAACACATCGTAAGGTTTCGAACTGTCCGCGGGAACGAGGGTGTTTAATAACGGTCTGGCGTCTTCCTTTTTAACGGGTAGCGCCGTCTGTCCGCCGTGCGGGAGATAAGAAAGCAGGGTTTTCACAGCCGAAAGTGCCTCTTTTTCCGTTCTTGCGGAATAGTGGGCATTTCCGCTTATCACATTATGTATTCCCGCACCGCCTAAACTTTCCGCGTCAATCTGTTCACCCGTCACCTGTTCAATGACTTTCGGGCCTGTAATAAACATGTGCGACGTATGTTCCGTCATAATCACAAAATCCGTCAAAGCGGGTGAATAAACAGCACCGCCGGCACACGGCCCAAGAATGACAGAAATTTGCGGAATCACTCCCGAGTAAAGGACGTTGCGCCTAAAGATATGACCGTATCCATTTAATGATACCACACCCTCTTGAATTCTCGCACCACCTGAGTCGTTCAGCCCGATGATCGGGTTTTTGTTTTTCGCCGCCAGATCCATTACCGCCGCGATTTTTTCCGCATGCGTCTCGCCGAGCGTCCCGCCGAGTACCGTAAAGTCATGGGCAAACAAATACACGGGCCGTCCGTCAATTGTGCCGTATCCGGTAACAACGCCGTCTCCCGGAGCATTCTGGCACCCGGGCGTGCGGCTTTTGGCAAACGGCTGCAGCTCTGAAAAACTGTCTTCGTCCAATAGATAGTCAATTCTTTCTCTTGCCGTCAGCTTGCCTTTTTTGTGCTGTTTTTTATTTTTTTCCGCTCCGCCGCCGTTTGTTAAAAAGGAACGTCTTTCGTTTAAGTGTCTGATATGATCACTCATGTTCATCTTGAGTTTCTCCTTTTTCAATTGTTTCACAAAGCTCAATCAGGACGCCGTTCGCCTCTTTTGGAGAGAGAAATGCGATCTTCTTCCCGCCCGCTCCGTTTTGCGGTTCATGATGAAGCAAGGTCATGCGGCATGATTCAAGCTCCTTGATCGTTTCCTTCATATCGGCGCAGCGGAATGCCAAATGATGCAGCCCTTCGCCTCTTTTCTGTAAAAAAGAGCTGACGGGAGACGCGTCCGACAGCGGCTCAATCAGCTCAAGCTTTGTGCCTCCCGCTTCTAAAAAAGCAACTCTCACATTTTGGCCGTTTACCAGCTCGTCTCCCATATACGTAAGCCCGAGCATCCGTTCGTAAAATCCTCTCGCGGCTTCAATAGAGCTGACGGCAATGCCGACATGATCAAGTTTTTTCATAGCGCGGCCACCTGCTTTCCCCCATAGGATATGGCTTGTTCATACAAGCAAAACACGTTAAAATGGTAGACAGTAATCTTAAGGAGTGAAACAATGTCTCAAAAATTTATGAAAAGCGCCGTCATCGTCATTTTGGGCGTATTTATACTTTCAACCCTCCTCTCAGGCATTATGATGTATTTGCAGTAAAAAAGCAGGCGCCTCATTGCAAGGGGGTTTCCTGCTTTTTTATGAGGGCTTTCCGCTCTATTGCAATGTCCTCGAATGAGCGGTTTTCTTTTGTAATCAATACTTTCGTTCCGGGAGGGATAATCCGGAAAATACGGATGACATCCCGGTTTTTCATACGGATGCAGCCGTTTGATACAAACCCCCCGATCAGCTCTTCTCTGTTTGTTCCGTGAATGCCGTATATCCTGCCGTCGGTGCCCTTCGCATCAAAACCGATCCAGCGGACGCCGAGCGGGTTTTCCGGCGCGCCTCCCTCTACATTTTTCT
The DNA here is from genome assembly GCF_003047165.1 of Bacillus sp. ZY-1-1. Classification (NCBI taxonomy): domain Bacteria; kingdom Bacillati; phylum Bacillota; class Bacilli; order Caryophanales; family Bacillaceae; genus Bacillus; species Bacillus sp. ZY-1-1. The sequence goes on along the minus strand of NZ_CP027061.1, from coordinate 1,530,696 downwards.
TCCGGTAATACGGATTGACGGCTTTGACCGTTACCGTAAATTCTCCTTCAGGCGTCAAATCATCCGTTTTTCCCGTCGCCACCTGATATATGCCTTCTATTCGGTTATCCTTTACAACAGCAAGCGCATTTGTGGCTTTATTGACGATAATATAAGGGTCACCCGGCAAAGGGTTCGCGCCAAGCGGCCAAAGCGGAGACAGCAGCAGGACGGCTGACAATAAAAAAAATCGCATGGGCTCCCCTCCTTTTTTCATTAGAATGACCAATGAAAGGAGGACTCATGCGATTGATCCATATGTTTTTTACAGCTTGATGCCTTTGAAATAACTTTTAATCACGAGATATTGTTCCATCTCACCGAGGAGGTGGAACAAAGCCGCCCGCGCTTCAAACTCCTCACGCGTTGCCGGGAGCGGCATTTCTTCAAATTCCGTTCTCATTTCTGCAAGTCTTTTTAAAAATTTATGAGCGGTATTGCCGGGATGAATGGCTTCCCTTAATTCATGGATGAAATGGGCGATTATTTTTCCCTGCTCCACCGTTATTGAAATAGAGGTAATCTTCGGCAGCAGCCGTTCAATGATTTCAAATTGTTTCTGCCTCATCTTAAAATAATGATAGTAGAGATTTTCATGGCGCAAAATATGATTCTGCACGTCCCGATAGGCGAGGTTTTTCGCCTCTTGAATCATCTGATGCGTCTCCGGTATTTCCTTCCCCGTCCAATCTTGCTCACCAGTTAACAAATACCGTTCGATTTCGGCGAAGATGACGGAAAAGTTGTCCTCGATTTTTTTCCTGTACGCTGCGAGTTTTCTGTCGAGGCTCGGCATATACAGATTCATTAACAGCGCGACGCCGATACCTACGGTGATCAGCTGGAACTCATTCCAGATAAACGCCATCGTAATGCCGCCGGACATATATAAATGAAGAATGATTACTGAGCTGGTGACGATCCCTTCATTTATTTTTAAAACGACTGTAGTCGGAATGAACAGCACCAGCAATATTCCGATCGCAAACGGATAATAGCCGATCAGTCCGAAAAAGACATATGAAAAGACGATCGCCAATAAACATGCGGCAAATCGGGCCCACGAGGCCTGAAGCGACCGCTTTTGTGTAATCTGGATGCACAATATGGTGATGATTCCTGCGGATGCGAAGTTTTGCAGATGCAACAGCTGGGCTAAATAAATGGCCAGCGCCGTTCCAAGTGCGGTCTTTAGTGTCCGGTAACCGATTTTAAACATTGCTTGCTCCATTCTGTTTGTTTCTTTCTCAAAAAAAAGAAGAAGAGCATTCTTCTTCTTTTCTCACAGTTATATTTTATAATATTTTTTCTAAAAAGTCCTGTGCTCTTTTTGACTTCGGAGAAAGAAAAAATTCTTCCGGCTGACCGTCTTCCACGATCGTCCCTTCATCCATAAATAATACGCGGTCTGCGACTTCTTTGGCAAATCCCATTTCGTGCGTTACGATCACCATTGTCATGCCCGTCTGCGCGAGCTCTTTCATCACCTCAAGAACTTCTTTGACCATTTCCGGGTCAAGAGCCGAGGTCGGTTCATCAAACAGCATGATGTCAGGATTCATGGCAAGCGCCCGCGCGATGGCGACCCGCTGCTTCTGTCCGCCTGACAAACGGTTCGGATAGTCGTTCCGTTTGTCAAGCAGCCCGACTTTTTCAAGGAGAGCGCACGCCTTTTCCTCCGCATCCTTTTTAGACTCTTTCTTCACGCTGACCGGCGCGTATGTGATATTTTCAAGCACCGTTTTATGAGGAAACAGATGAAAATGCTGAAATACCATGCCGATATTTTCCCGCACTTTCAGTTTATTCGTTTTAGCTGCGGTGATTTCGTTTTCTTTAATGGCAATCGTTCCGCCGCTCGGGGTTTCCAGCAGATTTAAGCAGCGCAGAAACGTTGATTTGCCGGAACCGGAAGGGCCGATGACGGCGACGACTTCCCCTTCTTCGATCTGTGTTGAAATGTTTTTCAGTACTTCATGTTTCCCGAATGATTTTGACAGGTTGTCGACCTTAATCATTGGCTTTCAGCTTCCTTTCTACGCCTTTTCCGATGAATGCTAAGATCAAAACGAGCACGTAATAGATTAAGCCCGCCACAATAAGAGGTTCTAAATAGTTGTATGTTGCGGCGCCGGACTGGTAGGCCCGTCTCATAATATCGCCGAGACCGATTACCGTGACGATTGCCGATTCTTTCGTCAAGGTGATTAATTCGTTAATAATAGCCGGAGAAATGTTTTTAAACGCCTGCGGCAGCAGCAGATCTTTCATCATTTTTCCGTACGGCACGCCGAGAGCGACGGCAGCCTCTTTTTGTCCTTTGTCAATTGCGTTGATTCCCGCTCTGATAATTTCAGAGACGTAAGCGGCTGAATTGAGCGATAATGCGGTGACCGCCGCCCAAAATTGATCGATCTGAAAGCCGAGAAGCTGCGGCATACCGAAATAGATGATCATCAGCTGCAGCACGAGCGGCGTGCCGCGGAATATCGAAGTATAAAAATCCGCAATCCATTTCAGCGGACTGATCGTGCTGATTTTAAATAAGCTTAGCACGATTCCTAATACAAGACCGATGACCGCTGAAACGAGCACAATTTTTAATGTGACCGCAAGGCCTTCCAATATAAAAGGAATTTGGGGGATTGTCGCTGAGAAATCCAAATTCATACGTGTGATCTCCTTTGTCTTTATTCAAGATAAAAAGCTCAACGAAAAGTTGAGCTTTCTTTTATTTCTCGTTGGTGAACCATTTTTTCTTCAGTTTTTCGATTTCTCCGTTTTTCTCCATTTCTTTCAGCGCTTTGTTAAACTTCGCTGTCAGATCACTATCTTTGCGGAACGCAATCGCGGAGCCCGATTCGTCTGATTTCGCATCTGCTGACGCAAAGCCCTGCAGATCGTTATTTGAACTGAAATAGCCTTGTGCTACGATGTCTTCGATAATCGCGGCATCAAAACGCCCGGATTTAATCTCTTCCGTTAAGTCTGAGATCCGGTTGCGGTCTTCGAGCTGAAAACCGTATTTCGAAGCGAGCTTCTTGCCTTTTTCCTCTTGAATGGAGCCGAGCTGAACACCGACGGTTTTTCCTTTCAGATCATTCAGGGATTTAATGCTGCTTCCCTTTTTCGTAACGATCATATTGTTAGCAGTATAATAAATATCAGAAAAATCAACTTGCTTTTTCCGTTCCGGCGTAGGTGTCATTCCAGATAAAATCATATCTACCTGCTTGGACTTCAAGGCTGTAATCAGGCTGTTGAAGTCCATGTCCTGCACCTCAACGTCATAGCCGGTCTTTTTGCCCAGAGCTTTTGCCAGATCAACGTCAAACCCGGTGATCTGATCGCCGTCTTTATATTCAAATGGTTTATAGTCAGCCGATGTACCCATAATCAGCTTATTCTTTCCGCCCTCTGAGCCTGAATTGCCTGATCCGCAGGCGGACAGCGCAAAGGTGATACATGCAGCAGCTAATACCAACAGCCATTTCTTCATGATTCATTTCCCCCATATCTACTGATCTCTTAAAATTGAATATTTATTCGTTAACTTGTATTTTAAACACTTTTTAATTGTGATGCAATACTATTTTTGAAAAATATATTTTCCTTTCTCTGTTTATTATAGTCATTGTTTTTCCGATTAGTGACAGCTGAACGCCGGTGTATAAATATTTATATTTATACAGATTCCATATAAAAAACCCCGGAAGCGCTCGGCTCCGGGGTTTTTCTTTCACTTATACTTCTTCACAATATTCTTCAAATGCTTCCTGCAGTTTTGTGACGACGGCCATCGGCTCATGGCCTTCAATTTCATGGCGTTCCACCATTTTCATGATTTTCCCGTCTTTTAAAATGGCAAATGACGGAGAGGACGGCGGATAGCCTTCAAAGTATTCTCTCGCTTTGGCTGTCGCTTCTTTATCCTGTCCGGCAAATACCGTCACAAGCTGATCCGGGCGTTTATCGTAATGTACGGAATGGTATGCGGCAGGCCGTGCAATACCGCCTGCGCATCCGCACACAGAGTTGACCATGACGAGTGTGGTTCCTTTTTTCGAAAGCGCTTCGTCCACTTCCTCAGCGGTTTTCAGCTCTGTATACCCGGCGGCCGTGATTTCCTGGCGGGCTTGACGCACGACATCATTCATAAATAAATTAAAATCCATATTCAACTGGGACCTCTCCTTTTTGATCATCTCTTCTTATGATAGCAAGGAACCTCACTATCGGCAAATGACACCGCTCATATCCAAATTGTTTTTTGTTCCTTTTATGTACCCGCTGTAAGTTTATGACCTTTTAAAAACGGGAAACTTGTTAAAGAGATTGTCTGAAATAAAGGAGCAGTCGTATGAGCCAACGGAAAGCAGTATTAATTTATAACGGAAACGCCGGTCAAAAACAGATTGATAAAACGCTCGGCACGGTCGTCCCCATTTTGGCCCAGTCAGCTGACGAACTTTTGATTAAACCGACCAAACATCAGGATGATGCCCGTCAGTATTGTGAAAACCTCGACAGTTCAGTTGACCATTTATATATTTTAGGCGGAGACGGCACTGTGCATCAATGCATCAACAGCATCAGCAAGCTTGATCACAGGCCCGCTGTCGGCATTTTGCCGGGAGGAACGTGCAACGATTTCTCACGGGCGCTCGGCATCCCGCAAAACCTTCAAAAGGCCGCTGAAGCGCTCGCGGCCGGACATAAACGGATGATTGACGTCTGTAAAACGGATGACGGCTATTTTCTGAACTTCTGGGGCATCGGATTGATCACTGAAGCATCGAGCCATATCAATGAAACTGAAAAAGCATGGCTTGGTAAAATCAGCTACTTCACGAGCGCCTTGCGGACGATGACAAGCGCGAACCCGTTTCCTGTCAAATTGACAATTGACGGCGAGGTGAAAGAAGACGAAGCCGTAATGGTGCTTGTCATGAACGGGCATTATATCGGGACAAACAGAGTTCCCCTGCCTGATGCGAGCCTCCGGGACGGCTTAGCCGATGTGTTAATCTGCCGCAACACAAGCCTTGCCGCGTTGCGGGAGCTGATGACGATGGAGCAGGGTTCGTTTGATGATTTCAAAGGGGAGCTGTCCTATATTCAGGCCTCCAGGATTGAAATCGAAACCGGACGTGAAATGGACGCGGATACAGATGGCGAGGTATACGGAACAACGCCTTGTACGATCGAAGTGAAAACACATCATCTCACTATGCTTGTTCCCGAGGATTCACAATGAAAATAAAAAAGCTCCTTTTGCCGCCCGGGCAAAAGGAGTTTTTTTTAATAGACTGAAGTATTTTCGTCAATGTTTTCTAAGATTTCTTTGACGCGTCCGAGGAAACGGCCGCATACGAGCCCGTCGAGCACTCTGTGATCTAAAGACAGGCAAAGATTAACCATATCACGCACTGCGATCATCCCGTTATTCATGACAACCGGACGTTTGACGATAGATTCTACCTGAAGAATCGCCGCCTGCGGATGGTTGATAATGCCCATAGATTGAACTGACCCGAAAGATCCCGTGTTATTGACGGTAAATGTGCCGCCCTGCATATCTTCCGCGGTAAGTTTTCCGTTTCTCACTTTTTTCGCAAGGTCCGTTATTTCTCTGGCTATGCCTTTAATCGTTTTTTCATCAGCATGCTTAATAACCGGAACAAACAGCGAATCTTCCGTGGCAACGGCAATGGAGATGTTGATGTCTTTCTTTTGGACGATTTTGTCTCCCGCCCACATGCTGTTCATCTGCGGGAACTCTTTGAGAGCCTGCGCCGCCGCTTTTACAAAGAAAGCGAAAAACGTTAAATTGAAGCCTTCTTTTTGTTTAAATGAGTCTTTAATGCTGTTTCTGTACGCCGTCATGTTCGTGACGTCGACTTCCATCATCGTCCAGGCGTGCGGAATTTCTGTTTTGCTTTTATGCATATTGGCGGCGATGGCTTTTCTGACGCCTGTAACCGGAATTTCAATATCACCGGCTGACAGAGCTGGCGCCGGCGCTTGTTGCGTTGTTTGAACGGCAGCCGGCGCCGGTGCTTCCGACTTCTGCTGCATTCCCGAATCAATGATCTTTTGAATGTCTTTTCGCGTAATTCTTCCGCCTGCACCCGTTCCTTCAACTTCTTCAAGCTGAATGCCGTGTTCTCCCGCTAATCTGAGCACGGCCGGTGAATAACGCGCTTTATTTGACTGATTTTTACCTTGACGGTTTGCATCGGTGTCTGAAGGGGTATTCTGCTCTTCTTCCCGCTTCGGCGCCTCTTCGGTTTCCGTTTCTTCCGTTTCAATTTTGCAGATGATCTCGCCGACTGTAAGAGTCTGGCCTTCTTCTCCTACAAGTTCTGTAATCGTACCGGTAAAAGAAGACGGCACCTCCGCATTCACTTTATCCGTCATGACCTCCGCAATGGGGTCATATTTATTCACTTGATCACCGGGGGATACCAGCCACTTACTGATCGTCCCTTCCGTCACGCTCTCTCCGAGCTGAGGCATAGCCATTTGTTCAATCGCCATGTCAAAAACCTCCTTACGTCTTTAAAACTCCGCTAATTCTCTCATCGCGGCTTCCGCTTTGTCAGGATTCATCATGAAGTATTTTTCCATTGTCGGCGCATAAGGCATTGCCGGAACATCAGGACCTGCAAGCCGCTTGATCGGCGCGTCTAAATCAAATAAGCAGTTTTCAGAAATAATGGCGGCGACCTCACTCATAATACCGCCTTCTTTCGTATCTTCTGTGATCAGCAATACTTTTCCCGTTTTAGACGCAGCTTCAATGATGGCTTCTTTATCTAACGGATAAACCGTACGCAAATCTAATACGTGCGCGGAAATTCCGTCTTTTTCAAGACGCTCGGCAGCCTGCAGAGCGAAATGGACGCATAATCCGTACGTAATGACAGTAATGTCGCTGCCTTCGCGTTTTACATCCGCCTTTCCGATCGGAAGGACGTAATCATCCGCAGGGACTTCGCCTTTAATCAGACGGTACGCCCTCTTATGTTCGAAAAACAGCACCGGATCTTCGTCACGGACTGCGGCTTTCAACAGCCCTTTTGCGTCATAAGGAGTTGAAGGCATGACAATTTTAAGACCCGGCTGGTTGGCAAAAATGGCCTCCACAGACTGGGAATGATACAACGCGCCGTGCACGCCGCCTCCGTAAGGCGCTCTGATGACCATCGGACAGCTCCAATCATTGTTTGAACGGTAGCGTATTTTGGCCGCTTCTGAAATGATTTGGTTGACCGCAGGCAGAATGAAATCGGCAAACTGCATCTCGGCAATCGGGCGCATGCCGTACATCGCGGCGCCGATCCCGACTCCGGCAATCGCTGATTCCGCAAGCGGCGTATCCATCACCCGCTCTTCTCCGAACTGTTCATAGAGACCCGCCGTGGCTTTAAACACGCCGCCTTTTCTCCCGACATCTTCCCCGAGGACAAATACGCGCGGATCTCTTTCCATTTCTTCTTTCATAGCTGCATTAATACTGTCAATATAAGACATTACAGACATAAGTATTCCTCCCTACTTCGCATAAACGTGATCAAGCGTTGATTCAGGAGATGCGTATGGCGCTTTCTCCGCTTCGTCTGTCGCTTCGTTTACGATAGCCATGATGTCATCCAGCATGGTCTTTTCTTCTTCTTCACCTAGAAGCCCGGCTTCTTGCAAGTATGCTTTGTATAAAAGAAGCGGATCCTGTTTCTTTGCTTCTTCTACTTCTTCGCGTTCTCTGTAGCTGCTGTCGTCGTCATCACTGGAATGCGGCGTCAACCGGTAGGAAACCGTTTCTATTAATGTAGGTCCTTCGCCTTTAGATGCCCGTTCGCGCGCTTCTTTCACGGCCCGGTAAACTTCCAGCAGGTCGTTTCCGTCAACTGTGACTCCCGGCATGCCGTAGCCTGCCGCCCGGTCGGAAATATTTTCGCACGCCACCTGTTTGTCATACGGAACAGAAATGGCATACTTATTATTTTCACACATGAAAATGACCGGCAATTTATACACGGCGGCAAAGTTTGCCCCTTCGTGAAAATCTCCCTGGTTGGAAGAACCTTCTCCAAAGGTAACGAAAGAGACGATATCCTTTTTATCCATGCGTCCCGCAAGCGCGATTCCGACCGCGTGGGGAACCTGCGTCGTCACAGGGGATGAGCCCGTTACGATTCTATTTTCCTTTTGCCCGAAGTGGCCCGGCATCTGCCTTCCGCCTGAGTTCGGATCAGCCGCTTTCGCAAAACCCGACATCATCAAATCCTTAGCAGTCATACCGAATGCAAGCACAACCCCCATATCTCTGTAGTACGGAAGCACATAGTCGGTATCGCGTTTTAGGGCATAGGCCGCGCCTACTTGAGCCGCTTCCTGCCCTTGACATGAAATAACGAACGGAATTTTGCCCGAGCGGTTTAAGAGCCACATTCTTTCGTCGATTTTTCTGGCTAACAGCATGGTTCTATACATTTCAACGGCTTCTTCGTCAGAAAGCCCTAATGCTTGATGGCGGTTTGTAGTCATTCAAACCCCTCCTTCTTTCCTTTTAAAAATGAATCGCGTTTCCGTCTGCGGCTAACGCAGCTTCCCCAATCGCTTCTGAAAGCGACGGATGCGGATGTATGGACTGGCCGATTTCCCAAGGCGTCGCGTCGAGCACCTTGGCAAGCCCCGCTTCAGAGATCATATCGGTGACGTGCGGGCCGATCATATGAACACCGAGAATATCATCTGTATTCCGATCGGCGACGATTTTGACAAAGCCGTCGCTTTCTCCGTATACAAGAGCCTTTCCGATCGCCATGAACGGAAACTTTCCGATCTTAAGTTCATGTCCTTTTCGGGCAGCTTCTTCTTCTGTCAGCCCGACACTCGCCGCTTCCGGATTTGAATAAATGCATTTCGGCACAAGAGCGGCATCAAGCGGAGCCGGATTAAGACCCGCCATATGCTCAACGGCAATGATGCCTTCACGGGAGGCCACATGCGCAAGCTGCAGACCGCCGACGACATCACCGATCGCATATATATGCGATTCCTTCGTCTGTCCGGCTTCATTTACTATGATAGAACCGTTTTCCGCTGCAATGTCCGTATTTTCAAGGCCGATCCCTTCAATGTTCGGCTGGCGGCCGATGGAAACAAGCATTTGTTCGGCGTGATACGTTTCTTTTTTTCCATTCTTTTCAGCGGCAATTGAAACGCCATCCGCTTTTTCCAATGTATCCGGAAGCACTTTCGCACCCGTTACAATCTTAATTCCTTTTTTCGTTAACAGTTTTTCCATCTCGCTTGAAATATCACGGTCTTCAGTCGGCAAAATGCGGTCCGCATATTCAATCACAGTGATATTGACGCCGAAATCGTTCAGCATGGATGCCCATTCAATTCCGATGACACCGCCGCCGACGATCAACATGGATTGGGGCAGACGCTCAAGCTCAAGCGCTTCATCTGATGTCAGAATATATGTACCGTCCGCTTCTAAACCCGGCAGCATTTTCGGTCTTGAACCGGTTGCGATAATCAATTGTTTCGGTATCAGCATGTCGTTTTCTTCACCATTTGCGTATTCGACGGAAACCGTACCGGGAAGAGGTGAGAAGATGGAAGGGCCGAGCATACGTCCGTACCCGTTGAATACATCAATCTTCCCCTTTTTCATCAAGTGGGCGACACCGCCGGCCAGCCGGTCAACGATTCCCTGCTTTCGTTTTTGCACGCTGTCAAAGCGGAGGGAGACACCTTCCGTTTCAATGCCGAATGCTGCCGCTTCCTTTGCGGTTCGGTACACTTCCGCGCTTCTTAACAGCGCTTTACTCGGGATACATCCTTTATGCAGGCATGTTCCGCCGAGCTTTTCTTTTTCTACAACGGCCGTTTTTAAGCCGAGCTGGGCCGCTCTGATGGCGGCTACATAACCGCCCGTGCCGCCGCCCAGAATGACCACATCATATTCAGTCGCCATTTGTTTTCACTCCTTCGCCGATCTGATATTGCTTTAACTGCTCCTCACCGGCTAAAACCCGAAGCGCGCCTTGCGCGAGAGATTGCAGTTCATTTTCTCCCGGGTACACCAGTACATCCGAAATCCAATCTATGTACGATCTGATGGCGGATACGAAACTTTTCCCGTACGCCAATCCGCCCGTCAGGACGATAATGTCTACTTTTCCTTTTAATACGGCGCTTGCCGCCCCGATTTCTTTTGCTACTTGATAAGCCATGGCGTCATAAATGAGTCTCGCATGCTCATCTTCGGCCTGAATGCGTTTTTCCACCTTCACCGCGTCCGTTGTCCCCAGGTAGCCGGAGAGTCCGCCCGTGCCGACAAGTTTTTTCATCATATCGGCTTTTGAATACTTGCCGGAAAAACACATCTCCACCAAATCACCCGCAGGAACGGTTCCCGCACGCTCCGGGCTGAAGGGCCCTTCTCCGTGAAGCCCGTTGTTGACATCCGTCACCCGTCCGCAATCATGGACCCCGACTGTGATGCCGCCGCCCATATGAGTGACGATCATCTTCATCTGTTCATACCGTTTGCCGAGGGACGCCGCCGCATGACGGGCAACAGCTTTTTGGTTCAAAGCATGAAAAATGCTTTTCCTCTTGATTTCAGGCATTCCTGATACTTTAGCGAGCGGAGTCATCTCATCCACCACGACCGGATCGACGATATACGCGGGGATATTTAATCCGTCTGCTATTTCCCTGGCAATAATTCCGCCCAGATTAGAAGCATGCTGGCCGTTGTAGCCGTTTTTCAAATCAGTGATCATGGCGTCATTCACTTCATATGTGCCGCCCTCAATCGGTCTGAGCAGGCCGCCTCTGGCACAAACGGCATCAAACTTTGAAATGTTGATGCCCTGTTCGTGCAAAGACTCAAGAATGCTTATTTTTCGAAATTCGTATTGGTCGATAATGCCGTTAAATGTTTTCAGCTCTTCTTCGGGATGCCGCAGCGTCTTTTCAAAGATACAGCGTTCATTGTGAAAGACACCGATTTTCGTTGATGTTGAGCCTGGATTCAGAATGAGAATGCGTTTTTCCTGTTCGAACATTTTCATACCTCCAGATCAAATTCCTATCGTCTGCTTAATATACTTTGGCCGTTTTGCAGAAACTGGCTTCTTGAACGGCGCATGCGCTCAATTCGTTCCTCAGCCAGACGGTCGGCCGCTAAGTATGTCGGAATGCCGTCACGCGCGGAAATATCGAGCACCCGCTCAATGTTTGCATAGATGCCCTCAACCTTTTTCAAAGCACGCTCAGCGTTGTAGCCGTAAAGCTCATCGGCCACATTGATGACGCCGCCTGCATTGATGACATAATCCGGAGCGTACACGATTCCCATTTCATGAATGGTATCGCCGTGACGTGTTTCTTTCAGCTGGTTATTGGCCGCCCCCGCAATGACTTTCGCCTTCAGCTGTTTAATCGTGTCATCGTTAATGACGGCGCCGAGAGCACACGGGGCATAAATATCGCACGCCTGTGAGTAAATGTCGCCGGGATCAACTGCGCGGGCGCCGAAGTCCTCAACGGCACGTTTAACAGATTCTTTATTGATATCGGTTACGATTAAAGAAGCGCCTTCTTCGTGAAGGTGGCGGCATAGATTGTAAGCCACATTTCCCACGCCTTGCACGGCAATTGTTTTACCTTCCAGTGAATCAGTGCCAAACGCCGCTTTCGCTGCGGCTTTCATCCCTTTGTAGACGCCGTACGCCGTAACCGGAGACGGATTTCCTGATGAACCGAATGCCGGAGAAATTCCGGTTACATAGTCTGTTTCATCATGAATGATGTCCATATCTTCAACGGTGGTGCCGACGTCTTCCGCCGTAATATACCTTCCGTTTAAGCCTTGGATGTAGCGGCCGAACGCGCGGAACATTTCTTCATTTTTATCTTTGCGCGGGTCTCCGATAATAACGGTTTTCCCGCCGCCTAAGTTTAAACCGGCAGCCGCATTTTTATAAGTCATGCCTTTTGCGAGTCTCAGTGCATCTTCAATCGCCGCTTCTTCACTGTCATATGTCCACATTCTTGTTCCGCCGAGTGCAGGGCCGAGCGTCGTATCATGAATCGCGATGATCGCTTTTAATCCGGATTGTTCATCTTGGCAGAATACCAATTGTTCGTAATCATAAGTCTCCATATATTTAAAAATTTCCATAGGTTCGTTCCTCCTACTGTTCTTGTGATGCGCAAATCGCAAGCGCAATTGAATACAGTTTATTTTCTGCGGTATCCGCTCTGCTCGTTAATGCAATCGGCGCTTTTGCACCGGCGATGACGGCAGCAACATTTGCTTTCGCAAAATAAATCATTGACTTATAAAGCATATTTCCGGCCTCGATTGAAGGAACCAAGAGAATATCCGCCTGGCCCGCTACGCTTCCGGAAATCCCTTTTTGCAGCGCAGCCGCTTGGGATACGGCATTATCCAAAGCAAGCGGTCCGTCCGCAATGCAGCCGGTAATCTGTCCTCTATTGCACATCTGGACGATCGCAGCCGCGTTCAGCGTCGCCTCCATTTTCGGATTAACCGTTTCAATAGCCGCAAGGACTGCGGCTTTCGGCATAGGGTTCCCTACTGAATGTGCGACATGAACCGCATTTTGCAGAATATGCCCGAGTTCTTCAAGAGACGGGGCAATGTTCAGCGCTGAATCAGTCACATACATCAGCCGGTCATAGTCCGGCACTTCAAAAACGGCTACATGTGATAACACCCTTTTTGAACGAAGCCCTTCCTGGCGGTTTAAAACCGATTTCAGAAGAGTTGAGCTCGGGAGATTCCCTTTCATTAAAACGTCCGCCTCTTGTTCACGCACTGCGCGCACTGCTTTTGCCGCAGATTCTTCTGGTGAATCGGCGTGGATGATGTCAGCATTGAACTTCGGCTCATTTGCCAGAAGCTCTTTCAGCTTTCCGCTGTCACCCGTCAGTAAAAATCGTGCCGACAAGTGTTCTGCCGCCATTTTGACGGCGTGGATCACTTCTTTATCTGCTGCGTGGGCCACTGCAATGGTTTTTGCGTTTTTTGCCGCGGCTTTTTCAACTAGGTCTCTCAGCTTCATTTTGTACCACCTTTCTTGTGCGAATCCGCTTTTAACAATGCAAGTTCTGTGCCAAATATGCGAAAGGGTTTATTCCGGCTTTTTTCAAGAAAACATGCAGCTGTTTGCGCTTTCTCTGCAATTTATTGCATGCCGTCATTTGCAAGGCCGTACTTGTCCATTTTGTAGTACAGATTCCGAATGCTGACACCAAGCGCTTTCGCCGTTTTGGTTCGGTTGAATTTATGCTTTTCAAGCGTTTTTTGAATGATGTGCGCTTCAAATTTTTCAACAGCCTGAGACAGCTTTTCCCCTTCTACATCCGGAAAATCACTTTGGGTGCCGTTTTTGTCATTCAGCTCTGATTCGAAAACAGGCAGATGCTGCTGTTCGATCCGTTCCATATGCGGCTCTAAAAATATCATTGCCCGTCCGAGAACATTTTCAAGCTCCCGTACGTTTCCCGGCCAGCTGTAGGCTGATAAAGCTCGCAGCGCGTTCGGCGTGAGCCCCTTTACATTGCGGCCGTAATCCTGATTGATTTTTTCAATGAGCCGAATGCTCAGCGCTTCAATATCTTCTTTGCGCTGCCGAAGCGGCGGGATTGAGATCGGATAGCGGTTAATCCGGTAATACAGGTCTTCTCGGAACGCGCCTTCCGCCATGGCCTTTTCGATGTTGACGTTTGTCGCTGCGATAATTCTGACATTGACAGAAATCGCTTTTGCGCCGCCGACTCTAATAATTTCTTTTTCCTGCAGAACTCTGAGCAGCTTTGCCTGGGTGCTTTGGGTCAGCTCTCCGATTTCATCTAAGAAAATGCTGCCGTTATTCGCTTCCTCAAAAAGTCCTTTTTTGCCCCCGCGCCTCGCGCCCGTAAACGCGCCTTCCTCATAGCCGAAAAGCTCGGATTCAAGCAGGGATTCAGACAGGGCCGCACAATTGACCCGAATGAATTTATTGTATTTTCGGTCGCTTTCATTATGGATGGCGTGGGCGAAAAGTTCTTTCCCTGTGCCGGATTCTCCCCGCAGCAGAATCGTCGCCGGCGTTTTCGCCCCGAGCTTCGCCTGTTCAAGGGCGACCAGCATTTGTTCACTCGTGCCGATAATGTCATCAAACGTGTATTTCGCTTCAAGCGTGCGGATGATCTGGCGCGCCCGATTCAGCTCAGCAGTCAGCGTTTTAATTTCTGACACGTCGTGGATGACGCCGACGCTGCCTTTTAAAATACCGTCCACAATAACGGGGGCAACATTTACGATGACATCCTTTTTATTGGGGCCGACCTTCATCCTCACACCCCGCACGGGCCGCCTTGTCCCCAATACTTTCAGGTGCATGCTTTCCCCTTCCGAGATATCGGTGGAAGCGGGTTTTCCGATGACTTCGCTTTCTGACAGCCCGGTCATTTTTGTATATGCTTTGTTGATTAACATTCCGATGCCGTTTTCATCAACGACGGAAATGGCCTCGTCTGACGATTGAATAATCGCTTCAAGCATGGTGCGGATTTGTTTTAAGTTCGTGACCTCTTCCGCCAGTTCAACTGCGTCGGTGATGTCTTTAAACACGCATAACGCGCCGAGAAGTTTTCCGCCTTCATCAATGATCGGCAGTCTTGTCGTGACAATCTGCAGATGCTTGCCGAGAAGCTGCTTCTGGTTATATTCCGGCTCTCTCGTTTCCAGAATCCGCGGCAGCTTTGTGTTCGGCACTACATCTTTAATTTGGCGGCCGATGACATCCTCCCGTTTTCGGCCGACCATTTTTTCTGCCATCTGATTAAATAAAATGATCGTTTCGTTGACGTCTATAAAAATCATGCCGTCGTGCGTTGAATTAAAAATCCGGTCATGCTTATACGTCTGCGACTTCAGCATTTGGATAAGCTGCTGTTTTTCCTCCATCAGCTGAAACACCATGTACGCCAATTTTCCCGGCATGACGATGGTTTGTTCTTTTTTCTCATGGAGCAGCTCATCCATGACCGCTTTATCGCCTGTTGTATGGATGATAATATCTATATCTTCAGTTATGTAGGGTTTCCAATCTGATGAGGTTGCAATTCCATATCTCCGGGCTTCTTGCAGCCCTTGCGCCTCCGGATCTTGATCAACCACCGCAATAATCCGGATCAGTTTTGTTTTCATCAAAATCTGTAGGAGCGCCGTGCCTCCTTTACCAGCACCTATAATCAGCACCTTCTGCATCCCGATACCCCTTTATATGAAAAAATTTGCACACCTGTATTTCCCGTTGCAATAATTTGCACAACCCCTATGTTACCACGTTTTGATCTCTTGACAAAATATTTTTTCGATTGGACAATAAAGTAAATCATATCGTAAAGGGGTTTTCTGAATATGAGCCGGCTTGTTGCGCTTTTGATTCTGGTCCTCCCCGGCGCTGTCGCGGCGCTCGGCATTAAGCTGATGAGAGATGCATTATTCGGGCATGCGTTTTCCCCGTTTCCGTCCCTTTTTCTTCAGGGGGCGGCCGGATTGGCGTTTTTTTTGTTCGGCCTTTATGTTCTGGCCGGGTTTATTTTGTACAGAGATCGGAAACGCAATCAAGTCAGCCCGCGGTTCAGGAAAAAAAAGCTGTAAAAAAAGCCCTTGCAAAAAAGGGCTTTTTCAGTCGTCCGGCAGTATCGTTTTGGCAATGGATTGATCCAGTTCTTCATAGTCATCGTAAGCGATCGTTTCATATAATTCTTTTCTCGTCTGCATATCCGAAAGCCCCTCTTTTTGAGAGCCTTCTTCTTTCAGAAGGCGGAAAATACGCTCAAAAGCCTTGGCAGCCATTCTGAGTGACGTGACCGGGTAAATGACCATCTGACAGCCCATATCGGAAAATTCATCAGCACTGTAATACGGCGTTTGTCCGAATTCAGTCATATTTGCGAGAATCGGCACACTGATTTGTTTGGAAAACGCTCTGAATTCACTTTCGGATTGGAGCGCTTCCGGAAAAACAGCGTCAGCACCCGCTTTTATATAAGCAGAAGCCCTTTTTAATGCCCCCTCCAGCCCTTCCTGCTGTCTGGCGTCTGTTCTCGCAATAACAAGAAGAGTCGGCGCGGCCCGCTTGACCGCTTGGATTTTTTGCGCCATTTCTTCAATCGGCACGAGCTGCTTCCCATTCAGATGTCCGCATTTTTTCGGCAGGCGCTGATCCTCCATTTGGACGGCGGCCGCGCGCGCTTCATACATTTCTTTCGCCGTCCGGGCGGCATTCAGCACGCCTCCGAAACCCGTGTCAATATCGACGAGGACGGGCAGATCAGACGAGCGGACCAGATCTTTAACCCGTTCAGCCATTTCCGCCGACGTGATGATGCCTAAATCGGGCAGCCCTCTGCTCGCCGTGTAAGCCGCGCCTGATAAATAAAGAGCCGAAAAACCCGTTTTCTTGGCAATAAGAGCGGCCATCGCATCGTGAGCGCCGGGAATCTGCAATAGATCCGGCGCTGCCATCAGCGCACGGAACCGCTCTGCAAGCTCCTCTTGAGACGACTGCTTGCTGACGATCCACGTCATGTTTGTCACCCTCCTATTTTATATGAGAAATAAGTCCATAAATTCACTAACGCTGAGCTTCTGCATTCGGCCGCTATCTTTACAGGCCTCTTCGATTTTCCGCTGCTGCTTCAATGAAAAATGAGTGCTGATGTTTGCTGAAAACTTGGCAAGAATCTTCGGAACGGCTTCTTTTCTGCGGAACCGGTGCCCGAGCGGATATTCACATTCAATCCGTCCCGTAGCCGTGCCGTCTGTAAAATGCACCTGTACGGCATTTGAGATGGATCGCTTATTCGGGTCTAAGTAATCTTTTGAGTACGCTTTATGTTCCGTCACCTCCATTTTGCTCCGCAATGTATCAATTCGCGGGTCAGACGCCGTTTCCTCTTCATAATGATCCGCCGTGATATCTCCGAAAAGCAGCCCGATTGCCGTAATATACTGGAGGCAGTGATCCCGGTCAGCCGGATTGTGAAGCGGCCCTTTTTTATCGATAATCCGGATTGCCGACTCATGGGTCATAATCGTGATCCTGTCAATGTCTTCGATGCGGTCTTTCACCTCCGGATGAAGCCGGACCGCGCACTCCGCCGCTGTCTGGGCGTGGAATTCAGCCGGGTAGGATACTTTAAACAAAACATTCTCCATCACATAGGACCCAAGCGGGCGGGCAAGCTTCATTTCCTGCCGGTTAAATAATACGTCTTGAAATCCCCACCCGGATGCGGTCAGAGCCGTCGGGTACCCCATCTCACCTTTTTGCGCCATAAGGGCCAAATATACGCCTCTGCTCGTCGCGTCGCCGGCCGCCCATGATTTGCGTGACCCGGTGTTCGGCGCATGACGATACGTTCTGAGGCTTGAATTATCAATCCAAGCGTGAGATACGGCGTTATTGATTTCCTCTCTTGAGCCGCCCAGCATTTGTGCGCAAACAGCCGCAGTCGCCACCTTCACAAACAGCACATGGTCAAGCCCGACTCTGTTTAAACTGTTTTCCAAAGCGAGAATTCCTTGAATTTCGTGCGCTTTGATCATTGCGCAAAGCACATCACGCACGGTAAGCGGTTCTTTCCCTTCTGAAATCCGCACTCTGGATATATAATCCGCACAAGCCAATATGCCTCCGAGATTGTCAGACGGATGCCCCCATTCGGCCGCAAGCCACGTATCATTATAATCGAGCCACCTGTTGATACAGCCGATATTAAAGGCAGCCGTGACCGGGTCTAAAACAAAAGGCGTGCCCGGGACTCTGCTGCCGTTGGGCACGGAGGTTCCCGGGACAATCGGGCCGAGCAGCTTTGTACATTCGGGATAGCTGAGCGCCAAAATTCCGCAGCCTATCGTATCAAGAAGCACATGTCCTGCCGTAGTGAAAGCTTCCGAACTGTCAATCTCCTGATGGAGCACGTAGTCAGAAATCTCTTCGATTACGGCGTCCATTCGGCGGGGTTCTGTCATGTTTTCATCTTCCTTTCTCATCTGTTTACAGACGCGCTCCGGTATAGCGGACACGCGGGCGGAAAAGCCGGTTTCGGCTGTGCTGTTCAATGACGTGGGCGCACAGCCCGACCGTCCGTGCGCTGAAGAATATAGGCGTATACAGCGGGATCGGGATGCCGAGCATGTAATAGACCGGCGCTGCGTAGTAATCTAAGTTCGGATAAAGGCCTTTTTTCTCTCTCATGACGGTTTCTCCTGCTTCACACATATGATAAAGACGGAAATCACCTGAAAGATCAGACAGTTTTTTCAATGCTTCTTTCATCATGAGCGCCCTCGGGTCCATTTTTTTCATGTAGACACGGTGGCCGAAGCCCATGATTTTTTCTTTGTTTGCGAGTTTTTGAGTTAATAAGTGTGTAAACCCGTCTGTATCCTTCGCTTCCTCAAGCATGTACATAACTGCTTCGTTCGCTCCGCCGTGAAGGTTTCCCTTAAGCGAGGCGACGGCTCCGGTCAGAGCGCCGTAAATATCCGATTGCGTCGAAGCAATGACACGGGCCGTAAACGTTGAGTTCGGCAATTCATGCTCACTGTATAAAAGAAGCGACCGGTCGAATATTTCTTCTTCCAAGGAGGACGGCGTTTTTCCGGTAATCATATATAAAAAGTTTGCGCTGTACGATAAGGTTCCGACAGGCGCTAAAGGCTCCAGTCCGTTGATGACTCGATAGCTGTTGACGGTCAGATTGGGCATTTTGCCTATCAGCCCGCGGACACGGTGCCGATTTACAGAAGAGGTGCGGTTATCAATATCCTTATCAAAGCCTCCAAGCGCGGACAAACCTGTCCTCAGTCCGTCCATCGGGTGAGTACGTTCGGGCAGCAGACGGCATATACGCAAGATTTCCTCGGGAAGGTGTCCGCCGCGCCGAACGTCTTCTTCAAGCGCCTTCTTCTCTTTCGCATCAGGAAGTCTGTCTTCCAATAAGAGATGAACAATGTCCATATAGCCGGCCGTTTTAGAAAGCTCAATCAGATCGTGGCCTTTGATTAAAATACTGCCCTGCTGTGTATCCAGGAAAGAAATCCCCGTTTCCACCGCAATGACGCCATCTAAACCGGGAGAATAAGATTCCATGGTTTCGCTCCTTTGCGCACTTTTTATTGAAGAAGATACTTAGAAATAATCAGCCTTTGAATCTCATTGGTTCCTTCATAGATTTGCGTGACTTTCGCATCCCGAAATAAACGCTCCGCGGGATACTCTTTCATATAGCCGTAGCCGCCGTGAATCTGCACAGCCTCCACCGCCGCTTTCATCGCCGCATCGGACGCGAATTGCTTCGCCATAGATGCTTCTTTTCCGCACGGAAGCCCTCGCTGATACAGATCTGCCGCATGATAGACCAATAATTTGGCAGCTTCCGCATTCGTTGCCATGTCAGATAATTTAAATGAAACGGCCTGATTCGAAGCGATGGGTCTGCCGAACTGGCTGCGGGTTTTGGCGTACTCCGCCGAGCAGCCGAGCGCCGCTTCGATAATCCCGAGCGCCTGAGCCGCTATGCCGATCCGTCCGACGTCAAGGTTTTTCATGGCGATTGAAAAACCCTCGCCCTCTTCGCCGAGCCGGTTTTCAATCGGAATTTCCGCTTGATCAAACTGCAATTCGGCAGTATTGGAACCTAACAATCCGAGCTTTTTTTCTTTTTTTCCGACAGAAAAACCGGGTGTGTTTTTTTCAACAATAAACGCTGAAATTCCCTTTCTCCCTTTACCCGGATCGGTTATGGCAAATGTCAGATACAGATCTGCCGCTCCGCCGTTTGTAATAAAGATTTTTGAACCGTTCAGAATATATGAACCGCCTTTTCGCACGGCTGTTGTTCTCAGGCTTCCCGCATCAGATCCGGAGTGAGGCTCAGTAAGCGCAAAAGCCCCAATATATTCGCCCGCTGCCAGCTTCGGAATATACGTTTGTTTTTGGGCTTCTGTCCCGAAATGCAAAATCGGGATTGTCCCTACCGATGTGTGGACGGACAAAATGACGCCGACGGCCGCGCTGACTTTTGATATTTCATGAATCGCTAAAATGTAAGATGTTGTATCAGCACCCGCCCCGCCGTAAGCTTCCGGGACGGGAATGCCCATCAATCCCGCTTCGCCCATTTTTTTAATCAGCCGCTCCGGAAATTCATCTGTTGATTCCATGAGCTCAACCATCGGCGCGATTTCCTTGCGGGCAAAATCACGCACCATTTTCCTCATCATGATGTGCTCTTCAGTAAAATGCATGGCTGCCGTCTCCCCTCATGATCTTTACGTCATCTGCCGTACTCATAAAAACCGCGCCCGCTTTTTTTGCCGAGCCAGCCGGCGCTGACATATTTTCTGAGCAGAGGGCATGGGCGGTATTTCGGATCTCCGAGCCCCGCGTAGAGAACCTCCATAATGGAAAGGCACGTATCCAGCCCGATGAAGTCAGCTAATGTTAAAGGACCCATCGGATGACGCATGCCGAGCTTCATCACCTCATCAATCGCTTCCTTTGAAGCTGCTCCTTCGTAAAGGCAATAAACGGCTTCGTTAATCATCGGCATTAATATGCGATTAGATATAAAGCCCGGGAAATCATTGACTTCGACCGGGGTTTTATTCATCCGGACGGCAAGCTTCTTTACTGTTTCCGCCGTTTCTTCCGATGTGGCGAGTCCTCTGATGACTTCGACAAGCTCCATGACCGGAACCGGATTCATAAAATGCATGCCGATTACTTTTTCAGGCCTTTTTGTGGCCGCGGCAAGCTCCGTAATGGGAAGAGAAGACGTATTGCTTGCCAATACGGCATGAGGGGGACAGATTTTATCAAGTGTGTCAAACAATTCCGCTTTTGCTTTTTTGTTTTCGGCAATGGCTTCAATGATAAAATCAGCATCTCCCGCTTCTGTGAGCTCCGCCGGGGAAATACGGCTGAATACGGCATCTGTCTCCTTCTGTGACTTCCGTCCTTTTGCCTGCTCTTTCTCCAGGTTTGTCTTTATGCGATGAAGACCTTTTGTTACCGTTTCCGGCTCCCAATCGTATAACTTGACGGTAAACCCGGCTTCTGCGGCCGTCTGAGCGATGCCTGCTCCCATCTGACCGGCACCTGCGACCATGATTGTTTTCATCTTCATCCGGCGCTCCCTCCTTTGATCAGTACACCTCCAGCAGGACAGCATCTCCTTGAGCCGCTCCGCTACATATAGCCGCTATGCCTAACCCCCCTCCGCGACGCTTTAATTCGTATATTAAACTCATGATGATTCTCGCTCCGCTTGCGCCGATCGGGTGGCCGAACGCGATTGCCCCTCCGTTTACATTCACTTTCTCCCGGCTGAACCCGGCTATTTTTTCACTCACGAGCACGACGGACGCAAATGCTTCATTTACTTCAAACAAATCAATATCGTCAACGGACAGTCCGGTTTTTTTCAAGAGCCGGCTGATGGCCTCTCCCGGCGCGCTTGCCAGCTCGGACGCTTCCAGTCCGACGGACGCAAAGCCAAGTATCGCTGCGAGCGGCCTGACATGCTGCTTTGCTGCTTTTTCCTCTGACATCAGCACAAATGCTCCGGCCCCGTCATTTACACCGGGAGCGTTTCCGGCTGTAACCGTTCCGTCGGCTGTGAAAATCGGCTTGAGCGCTGCGAGCTGCTCAAGGCTTGTATCAGGACGCAGCCCCTCATCCGCTTCAACGATATGCTGTTTGCCCTTTTTGCCGGTCCAGGTGACGGGGACAATTTCTTCACGCAATTTGCCCGTCTCAGCCGCCTCAGCCGCGCGTTTCTGACTCAAAAGAGCGTAATGATCCTGTTCATCCCGGGAAATGCCGTACTTTTTGGCTGCAGTGCTTCCGTGGACAGCCATATGCACCTGGTCGAACGCACAGGTCAGCCCGTCATGAACCATTAAATCCTGAAAAACCCCGTCCCCCATCCTCACACCCCAGCGGCCGGCCGGAATGGCGTACGGGATGTTGCTCATGCTTTCCATTCCGCCTGCAATCAGCACGTCCGCGTCTTTCGCCCGGATCATTTGATCACAGATGGTAACGGCTCTGAGCCCTGATGCACAGACTTTATTAATGGTTTCAGCCGGAACAGACCACGGAAGCCCGGCATATCTTGCAGCCTGCCGTGCCGGAATCTGCCCGGCACCCGCCTGGACGACCATCCCCATCACCGCTCCTTCCGCTTCGCTTTCACTGATAGCGGCGCGCTTGATTGCTTCTTTTATGGCAATGCCGCCAAGCTCGGATGCCTTTACCTCTTTTAATGCGCCGCCGAATTTTCCGAACGGCGTTCTTGCCGCACTGACGATAACCGTTTTTCCCACACTTTTGCCTCACTTTCAATAAGATAAAAGATAACGCTTACACAAAACGCCCTGTTACAATATATGAACCGGCTGACCGAGTTATGAGTGCACCGCCTTTTTCCCGCCCATAAAAAAAGAAGACTGTCTGACCAGTCTTCTCAGCTGCGGCATTCTTCTTTTATAGAAACAGCCAGCTTTGGATAATCGGTAAAAATTGCGTCTATCCCCGCTTTCATCAGCCGCTTCATATCCTCAGGACGATTGACGGTGAACGGACGGAGCGCCGCTTGGTGTTTTGCAAGATGTGTGATCACTTCAGCACTGACCGCCGGCGTGCCGAGCTTCGGATGATAACCCGAAGCGGGAATGGCGGCAAGATAACGTTCAGGCCGGTACAGCACATCCATTGTCAGCACCGCCCGTTCAATTTCAGGCGCCAGGGCGTGGCACACCGCGAGACTCTCATGATTAAATGAAGAAAAAATAACGCGCTTTTCCAGTCCGTAATATCTGACTTTTTTGATCACTTCTTCTTCCATTCCTTCGTAACGGAATACACTGTTTTTCAGCTCAATGTTTATCAGAAAATCAGCACGTTCAGCAAAACGCAGCACATCGGACAAAAGCGGAATTCTGACACCTTTAAAAGAATCTTTCCATTTTCCGGCGGCATCGGCGGTTCTGATTTTGTCATACGCCGTATCTTTCACAAATCCTTTCAAAGATGTCGTGCGGTCGAGGGTTTCATCGTGAATGACCACGATCCGGCCGTCTTTTGTCATCTGTACATCAAGTTCAATTCCGTCAGCCCCGTCCTCAATCGCTTTTTTGAATGCGGGCATCGTATTTTCAGGGCAGTCGCCCGACGCCCCCCGGTGGGCAAAAATATTCGTCATATGTGTCACCTCAGATGTTTGTCATCGGTTTTCTCTATTATAATCGTTATGCACATCAGGAGGGCGCTATTTACACATATTTTATCATTACCGTCCGCTGTAATAGGTTTCGATTCCGTTTACAACGGCGTCCGCGGCGTGCTCTTGTCCGTTATCGCTTTTCAGCTTGTCCGCATCTTGAGGATTTGTGATAAAACCTAATTCAGCCAGCACACTCGGCATCTTTGAATATGTAATAACATAAAAAGGAGCTTCTTTTACGCCTCTGTCCCTCATCCCTAAAGACGTGACAAGCTGCTGCTGAATGTCGGAAGCAAGCCTTTCGCTGTCCGCTCCTTCATATGTCGAATTAAAATACGTTTCCGCGCCCGATGCCGTTGATACGGCTGAATTGGTATGGAGGCTGACGAATAAATCGGATTGGCTGGCGCTCGCTTTCGCCACCCGCTCGTCCAAACGTAAAAAAGTATCATCAGTCCTTGAAGCTACAGGTTTTGCGCCTTCTGTCTCCAATTTGGCGATCACCTTGTTTGACACCGCTAAATTGATGTTTTTCTCAAGCAGTCCATTTCCGCCGGCCCCGCTGTCTTCTCCGCCATGTCCGGCATCGATATAGATGGTTTTCCCTTGCAAAGGTTCGGCTGCATAAGCGGACGGCGCAAGCAGAAGCAGAGCGGCACCGAAGGCAGCAGCGCTTTTTGTCAGTAAACCCACGTTTTTTTCCTCCCCGTTTTCACATATCTGTTTCTTTTTTCAGTTTCTCAAGCCGTAATTGTCCGTTGCTCTCTTTTTTATAGGTGATTTGCACCGCCGTATGTTCAGGCAGCGACTGACATTCAAACCGCTTAGCGAAAGGCACCTTCACCTCTTGCCTTTCTCCGTCAATTTCGACCGCGATCGTATCGTTTCCGGCCGCTTTTATAAATGTTCCTTCCTGTGTAAATGACGGCGCCGCATCAGCCTCCGCGGTATACTCGCAGCCTGATAACAGCCATGCGGTGAAGATCAGAAGTATGGCAGACTTCACACAGATCACCTCACGTTTTCTCATTCGGCTTTATCTTTGAACAGAATGGCCGATTTGTAAAGGGAGCCTCCATTCCTCCAGCGTTTTTTCCATCTTTGGAATGAAGGCTATCTGACCTGCTGTTTACCTGAACTTAGAAAGAAAACAAGCTGATCAGTCTATGAAAAAGGTTCTGTCTGAAGGCCGAATATGCAGAATTTAACGGAAACGGACGACTTTCTGTTCATTTTGAAAAAATATCAGATCGGCAAAAAAGAGAGCCGCGTCATGCACTCTCCCGAATAGAAACATTCATATTTATTTTGAGCTTTTCATAAAATGAACGGGACAACTTAAAAGAGCAGCGTATTGGCGGCAATGATGAGAATAATCACTCCGCTCAGCACCGTGCTGAACTGTCCGACGTGAAAAGAACCGATGCGCAATGAAGCGGCTTTTTTTCCAAGCGAGCAGCCGATCCATATGGTCAGAAAGCTTCCGACCGCCGCAGTAATGGAAATGGCAGCGGGAGAAAGCCCGATCAACCCCGCGCTTAATCCGTTGGTCAGCGCATTTGCGGATACGGCCACCCCGAGAACCAAGGATTCCAATATACCGATTTCTCCCGAACCGTCGGCATCCGCTGCCTCCGGATTTTGCAGCAGACCGGCAAAACGGCCTTTTTTTCCTGACGCGCCAACACGCGCTGTTTTTCTCGGCACAGCCAGCAGAATGATGCGGATACCGATGACAGATAAAATAAACGCCGCCAGCAATACAGGAAGAAAGCCCGGTAAAACGGCTGAAATCCATTTGCCGAAATAAATTCCGATATAACTGAATACAAAACAGATAAAAGCGATCATCATATTTGACGCATGCGATATTTTGATTTTTCTGATGCCGTATGACATCCCCACTCCTAAATTATCAATGCTTGAGGACACTGCCAAACCTAAAATCAATAACCAAGCCATGTTCGTTTCTCTCCATTCTTTGATGTCTTTTCAACATGTTGTGCCGTTGAATCTACACTATCCTATTCAGCAGCACAGAAAAGGTACCTTTTCTGCAAAAATTATTGATTGACGATCATCATTCCGGCGGAAACGAGGTGACACCCTTGACAGAAAATAAAAATAAGACACTGGGACCCCTTTTAAAATCACTGCTTGATAAGCACTCGCTCTCCATGAGAAAACTCGGCGCCTTAACAAACATTGATACGGCCACTATCTCCCGGATTATCAACGGCAAACAGAAGGCCAATTTAAAGCATCTTCAGGAATTTTCAAAACACCTCCGCACCCCGCTGGAGGAATTGCTTGAGGCGTCAGGCATAGACATCGGCCATGAAAAAGTAGCTGCGCCGCAAGACCCGATGCACGCGATTCAGGATATGCTGAATATGGCCGAGATGTTTGATCAGCCTTTTTCCCGGGAGCAAATTGAGCGCGAACTGACCAGATATGAACAATATGCCAAAACCCAGCAGGGCCATCGCCTGATTTGCGATGAGTTTCAAAAGAAAATGGACAATGAAGAAAGCGTCGGCCCTTTTATTGACCATTTGAAAAACATGCATCATCAGTATATGGATGAATCAACACCGGCTGAAGACCGCGCGATTCTCGGGAGCGCGCTGCTGTATTATATTTTAGCGACCGACGTTATCCCGGATTACATGTTTCCGATCGGCTACCTGGATGACGCCATCGCCGTTCAAATCGCTTTGAACCGGCTGAAAAAAAAGTAAAGGCGCTTAAAAAAGCGCCCTTTTTGTGTTGAAAAATATGAAACACCGCATTACGGTTTTGTCAAAACAGAGACAGCTGTCATATGATACATCAACCTAACAAAAAGGAGGGTGTCTTCTATGGACAGCAACACAGTTGTGGCAGTGTGCGCTCTGTTAAGTGTTGTGATTCAGATCGGAACGATATTCGCCGCAGGAAAGTGGAAAAAAGAATAAACAAATTGACGGTTTTTTCGCACAAGCGTATGCTTATAAATAACCTTGTAAAAGATAAGAAAGAAGATATGCATATGAAAAAAATCATTCTCCTCTTCACCGCCGCTGTCATATTCAGCTCGATCGGCCATCAAATTTCAGGAGGATATAAAGATCCTGAAAAGGAACGGAGAAAACCGTTTCATTCGTTTAAATGGTTCAGCCGGTCATAACCTCAGGAAGAAGAACAAGCAAAATAATTGCACACAATGAAAACATAAGCTAGAATACGGACGAGTTAAACTCCTAAGGAAGAAGGCGAAATGATGAAGCAAACTTTTAAACCGCTGTTTGAACCTTTTACGTTCGAAAGCGGTGTCACTATACCAAACCGTATTTCAGTCGCACCGATGACACACTATTCATCAAATGATGACGGAACGATTTCCGACCGTGAATTAAGCTACATTACTCCCCGTTCAAAAGAAATGGGCATGGTCATTACGGCATGTGCAAACGTAACGCCGGACGGCAAAGCGTTTCCAGGCCAGCCCGGCATCTATGATGATTCTCACATTCCCGGCTTGAAAAAACTCGCTCAGGCGATCCAGTCTCAAGGAGCGAAAGCCGTTGTGCAGATTCACCACGGAGGCTTGGAATGCCCTCCTGAACTCGTGCCAAACAACGACGTCGTCAGTCCGAGCGACTCAGAAGAAGACGGCAGACAAACGTCCCGTGCTCTCACAGAACAAGAAATTGAGCACATCGTGAAAGCATTCGGCGAAGCGACACGCAGAGCGATTGAAGCCGGCTTTGACGGTGTTGAAATTCACGGGGCAAACGGGTACCTGATTCACCAATTTTATTCACCGAAAACAAACCGGCGCACAGACCGCTGGGGCGGAAGCGATGAAAAGCGCCTTGCGTTCCCGCTTGCAGTCGTTGACGCTGTCAAACAGGCGATTGATACACACGCTGAAAATCCATTCGTTCTCGGCTACCGCCTGTCACCGGAAGAGCCGGAAACACCGGGGCTTACAATGAAAGAAACATTCATGCTCGCCGACGCGCTTGCAGAAGAGAACTTGGATTATCTGCATATTTCACTGATGGATGTCAATTCCAAAGCCCGCCGCGGCGCGGATACTTCACGGACCCGGATGGATTTATTAAACGAACGCGTCGGCCATAAAGTGCCGCTGATGGCCGTCGGTTCCATCTATACCGCGGACGAAGCGCTTGCCGTATTAGAAAGCGGAATTCCGCTGGTGGCTCTGGGACGTGTCATTTTGATTAACCCCGAATGGGCGGTGCTGGTCAAAGAAGGCCGCGAACAGGAAATCGAAAAAGCCATTCAGGCATCTGAAATCGAGAAATACCGACTTCCTGAACCGTTATGGGAAATGATTCAGAATACAGGCGGCTGGGTGCCGTTTGAAAAGTAGACTAAAAAACTGCCGGATGTCCGGCAGTTTTTTTGATTCACAAGTTTTTACCGCTTTGTTTACTCCTATTTCTAACACACAGCGTACATATAGTAAATAGATTAATAGAAAGGAGACCGTATATGATGGCTGGTTTCCCTATTACGATTAACAGTCTTTCCGGAAACGGGGTTGTCAATATCGGCGGTGCGTTTTCGATAAGTCCTTTAACCGTATCAAAAACCGTCTACGGCTCAGGAGGGGGAAATACAGGTATGGTCCTGCAAATGAATCAATCCAGCACATCTCAATCTTCAAACTCTCAATACTCTGATCAAAATGTAACGAAAACATTATGATATCCGTATTTCCCTCCCTTTCCGGCTGGCAGCAGCCGGATTCTTTTTGCCGTTTTGTTTAATCTTATTCCATATCACAGCGTACATATAGTTAGTAGACTGTGAGAGAAAGGAGAAAAAATAGAATGAGCGGTTGCCCGATTACGATAAACAACGTATCAGGAAACGGAGTTGTCAATGTTGGCGGCGCCATATCCATCAGTCCGCTGACTGCATCAAAAACCGTTTTCGGTGCCGGAGGGGGAAATATCGGCATTGTCATTCAAAACAATGCTGTAAGCCAGTCCAAAATGTTTGAACATCAATTTTCAGATCAGAATATTGTAAAGTCATTGTAAGGGCCGCCATGCTGCCCTTACTGCATAAATAAAGCAGGCACACTGATTCCCCGAAAACTTGATATTAAACATCAACGATCACCTTTCCATGTTTTGAATGATTTCAGTTAAAGATGAATAGAATGCAGATTGAAAGCATGAGTACTGAATCTCATTAAGGAAAGAAGGAATCGTGATGAAAAAACTTTGCCGGGAAGTTTGGATTGAAGTTGACCTTGATGCGATAAAAAAGAACGTACGGGCGATCCGCCGCCATATTCCGAATACGTCTAAAATTATGGCCGTCGTAAAAGCGAACGCTTATGGCCACGGCTCTGTGGAAGTAGCGCGGCAGGCACTGGAAAGCGGGGCGAGCGAGCTTGCTGTCGCCAGCGTCGAAGAGGGAATTGTGTTACGGAGAGCGGGAATTAAGGCGCCTATTCTTGTGCTCGGCTTCACAGCTCTCAGCTGTGTGAAAAAATCTGCCGTTTGGAACATCACATTATCAGCGTTTCAGGTCAGCTGGATCAAAAAAGCGAATCGGATATTGGAAAAAGAAGCAGAGTCGAAACGGCTGTCCATTCATATCAATGTGGATACCGGAATGGGCCGGCTGGGTGTGCGCACAGAAGAAGATCTTTTAGCAGTGGTGAAAGCGCTCAAGTCGAGTACATACCTGTCATGGGATGGCATCTTTACACATTTTTCAACAGCGGATGAACCGGACACTGAGCTGACGATGCTGCAGCACGAAAAGTTTATCAGCTTTCTCCGCTTTTTAAAAAATCAAGACATTACGCTGCCTACCGTGCATATGTGCAATACAGCCGCCGCTATCGCATTCCCGGAATTCAGCGCCGACATGATCCGTTTAGGTATTGGGTTATATGGTTTATATCCGTCCGCCTCGATAAAGGAACTGAACCTCGTGGATCTCACACCCGCACTAAGTTTAAAGGCGCGTATCGCTTATGTGAAAGCTATGGTGACAGATCCCCGGACCGTCAGTTATGGCGCTACATATATCGCCGAACCGGGTGAAATCATCGCGACGATTCCGATCGGCTATGCTGACGGTTACTCCCGCGCCCTGTCCAACCGCGGGTTTATTCTGCACCGCGGCAGACGAGTGCAGGTAGCGGGGAGAGTGACAATGGATATGATAATGGTCAGTTTAGGTGAGAATGAGGGCAAACAAGGAGAAGAAGTCGTCATCTACGGCAAACAAAAAGAAGCCGAGATTTCCGTTGATGAAATTGCCGAAATGCTCGGTACGATCAGCTACGAAGTCCTGTCTGTGTTAAGCCGCCGCATCCCCCGCTTTTATTTCAGAGACGGCAAAATCATTAAAATATCAGCTCCGGTATTATACGTATAGACGGCATAGTTCCCGTATTTATGTATAGAACAAGTACCGGGTGAGTGGTTTCCATTGTTTTCGTCAGCAAAATCTCAAAACGCCTTCTCTTCCGCGTTTATGCACGGAATAGAAGGCGCGAAAAAGACATTTAGCCAAAGGCTTGCGTTACGAAGCTTTATGCTCCAATCTCAGCTTGTCAGCAACCATCGCGATGAACTCTGAGTTGGTTGGTTTTGCTTTTGTCATGCTTACCGTATATCCGAACAGTGAAGAAATGGAATCAATATTTCCCCTGCTCCATGCGACTTCAATGGCGTGGCGGATGGCCCGTTCTACACGGCTTGCGGTCGTGTTGAATTTTTTGGCGATGTCGGGATAAAGGACTTTTGTGATGCTGCCGAGGAGTTCAATATCGTTATACACCATGGAAATGGCTTCACGCAAATAAAGATAGCCTTTGATATGGGCAGGCACACCGATCTCATGGATAATGCTTGTAATGCTGGCATCGAGATTTTTCCGCTTCGGCTCCGGCTGGCTGCGGATAATGCTGCTTTGCGCAGACGGGGCACGGTGTGTGACACTGCTGACATTTCCGCTTACCTGGCGGATATGGCCGACAAGGTTTTCCATATCAAACGGCTTCAGGATGAAATAGGATGCGCCTAAATCGACGGCTTTTTTCGTAACGTCTTCCTGACCGAATGCCGTCAGCATGATGACGTTCGGCTGCTTCTTGAGCTCTGATTCACGCAGACGCTCCAAAACCGCAAGTCCGTCCAGATGCGGCATGATAATGTCTAACACGAGCACATCGGGATTCTTATCTTTAAACAAAGAAAGACATTCCTGTCCGTTATAAGCAACGCCGATCACTTCCATATCATCCTGTCCCTCTATATATTCACTCAACAGGCTTACAAGCTCTCGATTATCATCAGCAACACAAACTTTAATTTTCTCCACGTTTCTTCCTCCCCCAATGTATTAACAGGACGCAACCCATTTGACTGCTATATGTTACATTCGACAAAACCACTACTTCCCCTTTTAAAAAATCCATATTTACCAATAATAGTGGTATATCTTTGTTTTTCTAGCATTTTCTAGGTTTTTCGACTAAAAATTAAGTTTGACAAATCAGGAAACGTGAATTTGTCGAAAAATCTTCATGTCTTATTTTACATGAATCCCGGAAAGAAGTGAAGAACGCATCACATAAAAAAACTGCCGGATCATCCGGCAGTCAGCTTGCTTTGTCTTTCCCGTAAACATCAACACCCGCTTCAGACAGCATCCATTCGATATGAACGCCATAGCCGCTTGTCGGATCATTGACAAATACGTGGGTTACGGCTCCGACGACCTTTCCGTTCTGGATGATCGGGCTTCCGCTCATCCCCTGAACGATTCCGCCGGTTCTTTTCAGCAGTTTCGGATCTGTCACTTTCAATACCATTCCCTTTGTCGCCGGGAATTTTTGCGGCGTGGTGCTGACGATTTCAATATCAAATTTCTCTACTTTATCGTTTTCGATAACCGTCAGCATTTGCGCAGGTCCTTTTTTTACTTCATTTGACAAAGCAATCGGAAGCGCTTTGTCGGAAATGTTGTTTTTAATCGGCTGATGCAGTGTCCCAAAAATGCCGAACGGGCTGTTGCGGTTAATATCGCCGATCGTTTTCCGTTCTGACGAAAACCTTGCCAGTTTTTCGCCTGGATTGCCGCCTTTTCCTTTTTCAATCGATGTTACAGTAGAACGGACGATTTCTCCGTCTTCTACAACAATCGGTTTTTTTGTATCCATATCAGAGATGACGTGGCCCAATGCGCCGTATTTTTTTGTTTTCGGTTCAAAAAATGTCATGGTGCCGATGCCGGCTGCCGAATCACGGATATAAAGGCCGATTCGATATTTCCCCTCGGCTTCGTCCTTTGTCGGAATCAGCTTTGTTTTGATTTTTTGCTTATCGCGTTTCACCAATAAATCCAGAGATTCACCGGTTTTGCCCGCTTTTTGAATAAACGGGGCGATGTCGCTCATTTTTTCAATTTTATGTCCGTTCATTTTAATAATGATGTCGCCAGATTCAATACCCGCTTGTTCTCCCGGAGACTTTTTCCCATCCTTTGTCATCACCTGGTGAAAACCGACGACCAAAACACCGACTGAATGCAGTTTTACACCGATGGACTGTCCGCCCGGAATGACCTTCAATTCAGGAAGGACACGCACTTTCGTTTTTTTAATGGGAAATCCGGCAAGATCATATACTACTTCTGACCTGCCTTGTGTTTGCCCTGTTATGTTTGCATGACCGTGCTCTTCTTTCAGCGTAAAGGCTTCTGATAATTCGCCCTTTTCAGCGCTTATTGATGCATTGACCGGAACGGCCTGTGTCTGGTTTTCAAAGACGCTCATTTCTGACGGTATCAGTAAATATTCTTTAAACGGCTTAAAAAAGCCTACACTTAGTAAAGAAACAAGGAGAATTACACCTATTGCTTTCCTCATGTTATCGTGCATTCATTCCTTCACTCTCCTCGCTCCTATCCCACACCACTTTCTTTTTCTGCTACATCTATACTTTTGCCTTCCTGCGCTTGATTTATAACCGGCATACGAAGAAAAACATTGGATACACTGTTAGAGAAATGGAACAAAAAAATAAGCTGCCTGTATCAGCAGCTTATCCTGTCGTTTTTACCTGTCCGGCCTGTTTTAAAAGCTCTTGTGCATGCCGTTTTGTCAGATCGGTCACTTCAACACCCGCAATCATGCGGCCGATTTCCGCTACCTTATCTTGCTTGGAAAGCGGCGTGACATGCGTTGTCGTCCGTCCGTCTTTGAATTCTTTTGCGATCAGAAGGTGCGTATCCGCCATAGCGGCAACCTGCGGCAGGTGTGTAATGCAGAGCACCTGTGAACCGGTCGATACTTTATGGATTTTTTCCGCGATGGCTTGGGCAACCCGCCCGCTTACACCGGTGTCCACTTCGTCAAAGATGATGGAGGTGACATCCTGCTGGGAAGAAAAAATACTCTTCATCGCCAGCATCACCCTTGAAAGCTCGCCTCCGGAAGCGACCTTTGACAGCGGTTTTAAAGGCTCACCGGTGTTTGTTGAAATTAAAAACTTCACAAGGTCAATCCCCTTTTGGGTAAGCTGCACGGGCTGCCCGTTAACAACCGGAGCTTCACTGGCAGACGGATCGATTTTCACGAGAAATTCCGTATCAAACGTTGATTTGCCCATATACAGACTTTGTAATTCCTGATGAATCGCTTCCGCCAGTTTCTTGGCCCATGCTTTTCTGATTTTTGATAAATTGGCGGCTTCTACGGCCACATCTTTGCCGACCGACTCCAATTCCTTCTTCAGGGCTTCAAGGTGGCTGTCGCGGTTCTCGATTTGATCGATTTCCTCTTCTATTTTAGAGCCGTATTCCAAAATGTCTTCTACCGTCGCTCCGTATTTGCGCTTCAGCTGTTTGATCTCATTTAAACGGGTTTCAATAAAATTCAGCCGTTCCGGGTCATATTCCAGATCATCTAACAGATTGCGCATTTGAAAGGTTGCATCCTCCAGCAGATAATAGGAACTTGACACACTTTCAGACAGCTTTTGCAGCGGTTCATTGATATCCGAAATATCTTCAAGCTGGGCAGAGGCCATTCCGACCCAGTCAAGCCCCCCCTGCTCGCTGCGGAGCGCATTATAGGCGTTTTGCAATGATTCATAAATTTTTTCAAAGTTGGATATCTGCTTCCGCTCTTCCTGAAGAAGTTCGTCTTCATTCAATTCAAGCTTCGCCGACTCGATTTCTTCAAGCTGAAATTGAATCAGGTCTAACCGATGCGCCATTTCCTGCTCGCTTTCTGACAGCTTCTTCACTTTTTTGAGCAGCTTCATATAACGCTCATAGCCTTCATGGTAAGCCTGAAGCGCGGATTCGGCCTCAGCGCCCGCAAATTTATCCAAAAGCTCCAAGTGTTTGTCGTCCTCCATTAACAGCTGGTTATCATGCTGTCCGTGAATATCTAATAAAAGTCTGCCGATTTCCCTTAAAGCCGCAATCGTCACTAATTTTCCGTTGACACGGCAGACGCTTTTTCCTCCGGCATTGATGTCCCTTCTCATGACAATCATGTCGTCAGATGCGTCTATTCCCTGCTCACGGCATACTTCAAAAACGGGATGACCGCTGTCCAATAGAAACAGTCCTTCAAGCTCGGCCTTTGTTTCACCGTAACGGACAAATTCAGACGAGCCGCGTCCGCCGACTAATAGGGAAACGGCGTCTATAATAATTGACTTGCCGGCCCCTGTTTCTCCCGTCAGGACGGTGAGCCCCCGTTCAAACGAAATCGTCAGTTCCTCTATAATGGCAAAGTTTTTTATTGATAGTTCAGCTAACAAACAGCATTCCACCTTTTATCTGATAATTACGCTACAGCAGCTCCAAAAGACGGCTTTGTACGCCTTCCGTATCTTCAGGCGTCCTGCAGATGATTAAGATCGTGTCATCTCCGCAGATCGTGCCCATGATTTCTTCCCATTCGAGATTATCCATCAGAGCGCCGATTGCCTGAGCATTCCCCGGCATCGTTTTTAATACGATCATATGGCTTGCTGAGTCAATTTTTACGAACGCATCCATTAATGAACGCTTCAGTTTTGACAGCGGATTGAACCGCTGATCCGCCGGCAGGCTGTATTTGTAGGAGCCGTTGTTCGTCGGCACCTTTACGAGATGCAGCTCTTTAATGTCTCTGGAGACAGTCGCCTGGGTTACCTTATATCCTTCTTCTCTCAGCATGTCAACTAAGTCATCCTGCGTTTCAATCTCATGGCTTGTAATAAGCTCTCTGATTTTTATATGCCTTTGGCCTTTTGTCATGTAAGCACCTCTGTTTTCAAGCTGTTCTTGTCATTATGTTAACCGCTTCTTGATAAAAAGTACATGATGGCAGAAAAAAGGAATAATAGCCCCCTATTATTCCGGTACATCTGTCTTTTTGGCTTTTAATGTCTCATGTGCTTCGCGGACGGTACGGAGAATATCTTCTTCCGGCAGTTCAGCGCCGTTTCCGTCTTCTCCGCCCCATTCCAGATGAAGCAGAAACTCAATATTGCCGTCTCCCCCTGTAATCGGTGAGAAGGACAGTCCTTTCACTGTATATCCTTCAGAAGCTGCAAATTGATTCATGCGGCGGAGAACGTCAGCATGAACGCCGGGATCTCTGACAATGCCTTTTTTTCCGACGGATTCCCGTCCGGCTTCAAATTGCGGCTTCACCAGTGCGATACAATCGCTCCCCGGTACAAGCAGCGTTTTTAAAACCGGCAGAATGAGGCGGAGTGAGATGAAAGAAACATCGATTGTCGCAAATTCCGGCAAACCCTCTGTGAAATCGGAAGGCTCGGAATAGCGGAAATTCGTCCGTTCCATGACGACGACCCTCTCGTCCTGTCTGAGCTTCCAAGCAAGCTGATTATAGCCGACATCCACTGCGTAGGACCGCTCAGCTCCGTTTTGGAGGGCGCAATCCGTGAATCCCCCTGTAGACGAGCCGATGTCAATCATCGTTTTGCCTTTTACCGAGACAGGAAACACTTCCAAGGCTTTTTCAAGTTTTAATCCGCCTCTGCTGACGTATTTAAGAGGGTTTCCTTTTACCGTTAACGGAAGATCCCGGGCGATTTTTTCACCCGGTTTGTCCAATCGGTTTTCATTTGAGTATACGATGCCCGCCATAATGGCGCGTTTCGCTTTTTCCCGCGTTTCCGCAAGGCCTTTTTCTACAAGAAGTACATCTAATCGTTCTTTTTTTGCTGTCATGATCCAATTCCTTTATGTGTCTTCGGCGGCATCAGCAGTTTTATCCGATTCATAACCTCAGCCTTCGTGAGACCGATTTCTTCAAGCAGGGCGGTTACGCTGCCGTGTTCAATAAACCGGTCTGGGATGCCCATTCTGTCAATCGGTGTATGATACATGCCGAGGTCATGAGCGTATTCAAGAATCGTGCTGCCGAATCCGCCTTCAAGCACGGCTTCTTCTATCGTTAAAATCGGCAGACCTTCATTAAGAATGGCCTTCATCATTTGTTTATCAATCGGCTTTATGAACCTCGCATTCACGACACGCACGGACAGGCCTTCTTTTTGCAGTTCTTCAGCCGCTTCCAGCGCCATTTCAATGGTCGTACCGAATGTTAAAATGACCGCGTCTTTTCCGGGACGGAGCACTTCCCATGTTCCGATCGGGATGGTTTTCAGCTCTTTATCCATCTTAACGCCGAGCCCGTTTCCGCGCGGGAAGCGCATCGCAATCGGACCTTCCTCGTATGAAAGGGCTGTATTGACCATATGGCGGCCTTCATTTTCATCCTTCGGCATCATTAAAACGAGGTTCGGTATATGCCGCAAAAAGGCGATGTCAAAGACGCCTTGATGCGTCTCCCCGTCAGCGCCGACCAAACCGGCGCGGTCAATGCCGATAAATACATTCGCGTTTTGACGGCAGATATCATGGACGACCTGATCGTACGCCCGCTGTAAAAAGGTCGAATAAATCGCAAGAAACGGCTTCATACCCTGAAGCGCCATTCCCGCGGCCATTGTCGCCGCATGCTGTTCTGCGATTCCGACGTCAAACATGCGCTCAGGAAATTCTTTCGCAAATCCTTCAAGCTTAGAGCCGACCGGCATAGCCGGTGTAATCGCGACAATTCTGTCATCCTCGCGCGCCAGCTCCTGCACGGTGCCGCTGACAAGTCCGCTCCATGAAGGCGCCGCGGCTTTCGGCTTGACGAAATCACCCGTATTGATTTTATAAGGCCCCGTTCCGTGCCATGTGCCGATTGTGTCGGTCTCAGCCGGTTTATAGCCTTTGCCCTTTTTCGTAATGACATGCAAAAGGACAGGACCTTTCGTTTTTTTGGCGTATTGCAGGTTTTCAAACAGTTCGTGGTAGGAATGACCGTCAACAGGGCCTAAATACGTAAAGCCCAGCTCTTCAAAAAACATGCCTGACACAAGCATATATTTTAAGCTGTCTTTTATCCGTTCCGCTGTGGCGGCCAATTTTCCGCCGACGGCCGGGATGCGCTTAAATAAATATTCAAGCTCGTCTTTTACCCATTGATATTTGCCGGCCGTGCGAAGCCGTCCCAGCATAGAATGAATTGCCCCGACATTCGGCGCAATGCTCATCTCATTATCATTCAGGATGACGATCATATCTTTTTTCTCATCACCGATATGGTTCAGCGCTTCGAGCGCCATTCCTCCGGTTAAAGCGCCGTCTCCGATAATCGGGATGATATATTCTTTCGATCCTTTAATATCACGGGCGGCTGCCATTCCCATCGCGCCTGAGAGCGATGTTGAGCTGTGGCCTGTTTCCCATACGTCATGTTCGCTTTCGCTGCGCTTCGGGAAACCGCAAAGCCCTTTATATTGGCGCAAGGTTTCAAACTCCTTGCCGCGCCCGGTTAACAGTTTATGAACATAGGACTGATGTCCGACATCCCATAAAAATTTATCTTTCGGACTGTCAAATTCTTTGTGAAGCGCAATTGTCAGCTCGACAACCCCGAGGTTCGGCCCGATATGGCCGCCAGAGGCAGACAGCGATGTGATGAGGAAATTGCGGATTTCCTCACTCAGCTCTTCCAGCTGTTCAATTGACATCTTTTTAAGAAATGACGGGTCCTGTATTGATAAAAGATCCAAAGCGGATCAACTCACTTTCAGCATGAATTTCTGCAAATTAAACAGTGTCTTTTTGAAAAAAGAAAAAGACTCCCTTTGTATTTTCATCGAAACTGCTTACATTTTACCATAGGAGCGGCAGCCCCTTCAAATCAGGACCGTTTTTAATGATCTCTCGCCGCGATTAAATCACAGAGGTCATGCAGCAGTTCTTTCTGAAGAGAAAGGCCGCTGATGATCCGTTTCGCCTCGCTGATATGATACGCCAGCTTCTCTTTCGCGCCTTCAAGCGTTAAAAGCGACGGATACGTTGACTTTTCATTCGACGTGTCTGAGCCGACCGGTTTGCCGATCTTCTCCTCATGCCCTTCAATATCAAGGATGTCATCTCTGATTTGAAATCCGATGCCGATATGGCTGCTGAACAGACGCAGCTTTTCGACTTCATCCTCCGGCGCATCTGCCAAAATGGCGCCCGCCGTCACAGAAAAACCGAGGAGCTTGGCCGTTTTCCGCTCGTGGATGGATTCCAGCTCCTCAAGCGTTATCCGCTTTTGTTCCGCTTCCATGTCGGCAGCCTGCCCGCCGACCATTCCTTCCGTTCCTGCCGCGCTGATCAGCTCATCGACGAGACGGAGCCGTTTTTCTGCTGAAACCGCCTCAGACACGTGGGATGTGATCAATTTAAAGCTTTCTGTCAGAAGCCCGTCTCCGGCCAATACGGCTGCCGCTTCTCCGAAGACTTTATGGTTTGTGGGCTTTCCCCGGCGCAGATCATCATCGTCCATGCAAGGAAGATCATCATGGATTAAGGAATACGTATGAATCATTTCGACAGCGCATCCGACCGGAATCCCGTCTTTTTCATCTTTTCCGTAAGCATTCAGAACGGCTAAGACGACGAGGGGGCGCAGCCTCTTTCCGCCCGCTTCCAAAGAATACAGCATAGATTTTTTGAGGATTTCAGGCATCGCAAGCCGTTCCGTATACAAAGAAAGCTGCTGTTCAATCAGTTTTTTGCGCGATGCTAAAAATGCGTCCAGTTTATTTGTCACCTTCGTCTTCCTCCTGAACGCTGAAAGGTGCAAGTTCGCCGTTATCTTTTAAAATAAAGTCCATTTGCTTTTCGACATGCTGAAGCTTTTCATGGCACATTTTTGAAAGGGCCATCCCTTCCTGAAAATAATTAATCGCCTGCTCAAGCGGCACGTCTCCTTCTTCAAGCTTTGCCACAATGCCTTCAAGGCCTTTCATCGCCTCTTCAAATGTCAGCTCTTCACTTTTTTTGGTTTCTGTCATTTTCGTTCGCCTCTCTTTTGCAATACTTCACACGTCAGAACGCCGTCTGTCATCTTTACTTCAAGCGTATCATTTTGTTCGACTTGATCAACGCTTTTGATCAGCTCTTTATCTTTATAGGCCAGACTGTATCCTCTCTCCATCACCTGAAGGGGACTTAATGCATTCAGTTTACCAAGAACCGTCTGAAACTGCGAATGAAGCTGCTTCAGCTGGACATTCATGCTTCGGGCGAGCTGATTTGAGCGCTCCTCGTACCGTTTTTTCGCCTGTTTCAGCTGGGTTTCAGGGTGGAGCGCCGTTAATCTGTACGTATTCCGCTCCAGCTGCCTTTGTTTCCTGTCCGTAAGCCCTGTGAGCTGTGATTGGAACTGCTGATACAAAAGATCAAACTGCTGTTCCTTTTGGGTATACAATCGTTTCGGAAAACGGAACGCGTAGGATGACTGGAGCGATAGAACCCGTTCTTTTTTCTTGCTGATATGCTGCTGCATCGCTCTTGTCAGCCGGACTTCCGCCGTTTTTGTCCGTTCCATTAAGTCCGTCGTATGGGGGACGGCAATTTCTGCCGCTCCTGTCGGCGTTGCCGCCCGGATATCCGCGACGAAATCACTGATTGTAAAATCCGTTTCATGTCCGACGGCTGATATAATCGGAATGGCGGAAGCAAAAATCGCCCGGGCTACGATTTCTTCGTTAAATGCCCACAATTCTTCGATCGAGCCCCCTCCCCTTCCGACGATCAGGACGTCACACATTTTTTGTGCATTGGCTTCTTCAATGCGCTTCACAATCGATCTGCTGGCATTTTCACCTTGAACCAGCGCGGGAAGCACAATGACTTTCACAAGGGGGTATCTTCTTTTGAGTGTGGTAATGACGTCTCTGACGGCTGCTCCCGTCGGTGACGTGACGACCCCGATCGTAGCCGGAAAAGCGGGGATGGCCTGCTTATGCCGGTCATCAAACAACCCTTCGCCGGCAAGTTTTTTCTTTAATTCTTCATATGCTAAGTAGAGCGCCCCCACACCGTCCGGCTGCATTTCTTTCGCGTACAGCTGATAGCTTCCGCTCGGTTCATAGACGGAAATGCCGCCTCTTACGATGACCTTCATTCCGTCCTCGGGCTTAAACGCAAGCCTCGAACTTTGTCTTTGAAACATGACGGCCTGCATGCGGGCATGCTCATCTTTTAATGTAAAATAGATGTGGCCTCTCGTATGAATTTTAACATTGGAGAGCTCACCCTTAATCCAAATGTCTTCAAGATGAGGGTCCACATCGAATTTTCGTTTAATGTATTTGGTCAGCGCGGAAACCGTGACATATGCCGCTTCACTCACATCCTGCACTCCTTTCATAAAGGCTTTTTGCCCTAAACTAAGAAAACCCGCTCTGGCTGAAAGGAGCCTTAAGAAGCGGGTATCGTGCTCATTGTCACACTTTTTGTGACTGTCTCCGGTTATCTATGATAACGTACGTCTGGCAGATTTAACAGTATTATGCGCAAGCATTGTGATGGTCATCGGACCTACTCCGCCCGGCACCGGCGTAATGAAAGATGCTTTTTCTTTCGCTTCATCAAACTGAACGTCTCCGCAGAGTTTTCCGCTTTCGAGACGGTTGACGCCGACATCAATGACAATGGCGCCCTCTTTGATTTGATCGGCTTTGATGAAATTCGCTTTACCGACCGCTACCACAAGAATATCTGCTTTTTTCGTATGCTCAGACATATTTTTCGTGCGGGAATGGCAATATGTGACGGTCGCGTTTTCGTTCAGCAGCAGCTGGCCGACCGGTTTACCGACAATATTGCTTCGTCCGACTACAACAACTTCTTTGCCGGAAAGATTTACGTTCGTCTTTTTCAATAACTCGACAATTCCGTGCGGCGTGCATGGAAGAAATGTATCTTCGCCAAGCAGCATTTTCCCGACGTTGAGAGGGTGGAAACCGTCAACATCCTTATCGGGAGAGATCCGCTCGATTACGGCTTTTTCAGAAATATGATCCGGGAGCGGCAGCTGGACGAGAATGCCGTGGAATTCCGGATTTTGATTATACTGATCAATCACTGTTAAAAGCTCCGCCTCGGTTAAGCTTGAGTCAAAGCGGTCAAGCTTAAATTTCATTCCCATTGTTTCAGCGGCTTTTTTCTTGCCTGTCACATATGAAACAGAAGCGGGATCGTCTCCGATTA
This sequence comes from Bacillus sp. ZY-1-1, assembly GCF_003047165.1. Classification (NCBI taxonomy): domain Bacteria; kingdom Bacillati; phylum Bacillota; class Bacilli; order Caryophanales; family Bacillaceae; genus Bacillus; species Bacillus sp. ZY-1-1. The sequence goes on along the minus strand of NZ_CP027061.1, from coordinate 1,489,692 downwards.
AAATGACCGCCAAACCGGGCACTACGCCTTGTGCTTTCAGCTCTTCTACTTCTTTTGCCAATTGTTCGCGTTTTTCTTTAGCCGTTTCTTTTCCGTCGATGATTGTTGCAGTCATTTTCTTTCCTCCTATGATTCGATATCAGTTTTAATGTTAGAAAGAACCCCGTTTACGAATTTTGCAGCTTTATCGTCGCCGAACCGTTTTGCCAGCTCGATTGCTTCGTTTAATGACACGTTAGCAGGAATGTCGTCAGTATAAACCATTTCATACACCGCCAGACGCAGGATCGCGCGGTCTACGTTTGCAATCCGGTCAAGCTTCCAATTGACGAGATGGCCGGAAATCATTTCATCAAGCTGAACCTGATGTTCGATCACTCCGTACACCAGCTGTTCAAAGAAGGCATCTGTTTTTTCACCATCAAGCGCGTGCTCAATGGCCTCGTTCGGTGCAATATCGCTGACATCAATCTGAAAAAGTGCCTGCAAAGCTTTTTCTCTAGCTGTTCTTCTTTTCATTTTCTTTCTCCTTCAGATCCGCTTTATCCGCTTGTCGTTAAGCTTAAAGAGATCATAACATATTTTTTTCTCAATCGCATGTCGAAATTTAGGTTTTTTCACCCTAATGCCGAATATTTTCACAAACCGTATTAATTTCATTCGGATTTCACAGCATGAAGAAACTCGGCTGCCGTTTGTAAGCCGGCTTTCTTCATGCCTGAAATGACGGGAAACGTATAAAAAACCAAAGGGCTGCCCATCCCCTTGGTTTTTATACGCTCATTACATTTCTTCGTCGATTTCGACTTCTTGGGCTTTCGTGTCAAATTGAATGCCGACGATATGAATATTGATTTCATTAATGGTCAGAGACGTCATGTTTAATAAGGTTTGGCGGATATTCTCCTGAACGCTTGCCGCCACTTTCGGGATCGAGATCCCGAATTGAACGACGCAATAGACGTCGATGGTAATCCCGTCATCGGCTAAATCGACCTTTACGCCTTTACCGTGATTGATTTTGCCGAAGCGTTCTACGACGCCGGTGGCGAAATTGCCGCGCATTTCAGCAACTCCTTCAACTTCGGAAGCGGCGATGCCGGCAATGACTTCAATGACCTCAGGAGCAATTTCAACCTTGCCTAAATGAGCCTCGTCATGATCCATTTTAAGCACACTGTTGTCTTCCATTCAATTCACCTCCCGCAAAAATTATGAGCCCATTACATCATATGTTTCTAAAAACTTTGTATTAAACTCTCCGCTGACAAATGTTTCGTGTTCAAGCAGTTTCAGATGGAACGGAATCGTCGTTTCAATACCTTCAATCACGAATTCGCTCAGCGCGCGTTTCATCCGTGCGACTGCCTCATCACGCGTTGTTCCGTATGTGATGACTTTAGCAATCATACTGTCATAGTACGGCGGGATCGAATAGCCGGGATATGCGGCTGAATCCACGCGTACGCCGAGTCCGCCCGGCGGCAGGTACATGTTAATTTTACCGGGTGAAGGCATGAAGTTTTTCGCAGGATTTTCAGCATTGATGCGGCATTCAATCGCCCAGCCGTTAAATTCAACGTCTTCCTGTCTGAGCGAAAGCTCCTGTCCGGATGCCACTTTGATCTGTTCTTTGATCAGATCCGTTCCCGTCACCATTTCTGTGACAGGGTGCTCTACTTGAATACGCGTGTTCATTTCCATGAAGTAGTAGCGCTGTTCTCTGTAGTCATAAATGAATTCTACTGTGCCGGCTCCCGTGTAACCGACGGCCTTCGCTGCTTTTACCGCAGCTTCGCCCATCTGCTCCCTGATTTCAGAATCAAGCGCAGGTGACGGTGACTCTTCAAGAAGTTTTTGCAGACGTCTTTGGATAGAACAGTCACGCTCTCCGAGATGGATCGTGTTTCCGTAATTATCCGCAAGCACCTGAATTTCAACATGGCGGAAATCTTCTATGTACTTCTCGATGTACACACCCGGATTTCCAAATGCCGTAGCGGCTTCCTGCTGGGTAATCTCAATGCCTTTGATCAGTTCTTCTTCTGTGCGTGCGACCCGGATGCCTTTTCCGCCTCCGCCCGCAGTGGCTTTTATAATCACAGGATACCCAATTTCACCTGCAAGCGAAACCGCTTCTTCGGTATTTTTTATGATTCCTTTTGAACCGGGCACAATCGGCACGCCCGCCAGCTGCATCGTGTCGCGCGCGATATCTTTTGTTCCCATTTTTGAAATGGCGTCAGCCGTAGGGCCGACAAACGTTATGTTCAATTCCTCGCACAGCTCGGCAAAGTCGGCGTTTTCAGCTAAAAACCCGTATCCCGGATGAATCGCATCCGTGCCGGTCAGCTTTGCGACGCTGACGATGTTCGTTACATTTAAATAGCTTTCTTTCGATGTTTTCGGCCCGATACAAAAAGCCTCATCGGCCATTTGGACATGCAGGGCGTCTTTATCTGCCTCAGAATAAACGGCTACAGTTTCAATGCCCAGCTCTTTGCAGGCCCGGATGATTCTGACGGCGATTTCTCCTCGGTTGGCGATCAATAGCTTTTTAATCATAATAGCAGGTCTCCTTACTCAGCTTTTACAAGAAATAGAGGTTGTCCGTATTCGACCAGCTGGCCGTTTTCAACTAACACTTCAACGATTTCTCCTTTTACTTCGGCTTCAATCTCGTTAAAGAGTTTCATTGCTTCTACGATACAAACAACTGTATTTTCGCTCACTTTTGAACCTTGGTTTACGTAAGGGCCGGCTTCCGGCGATGAAGAAGCATAAAACGTTCCGACCATCGGAGACGTAATTTTGTGCAGGTTTTCGTCTTGTTTCGGCGCTTCCTGAACAGGAGCGGCTTCATGCGCTTCCGGTTTTGCAGCCTGCGGAGCAGGTGCGTAAGCGGCGGGAACGGCTTGAGCTTGTCCCGTTACATTCACTGCCGGCGCTTCATTTTTTTTCAGTTTGAGGCTTACGCCTTCGATTTCGTAAACGAATTCGTCGATGGAAGATTCATCGATTCTTTTTATCAGTTCATGAATTTCGTTGATTTTTAACATCAGTTTCCACTCCTATGTATAAAAAATAGAAATTTATGGGTTGCTACTAAAAGTACATACTATGTTTATCTTACAGGAGCGCTTGTGTAAATTCAACACTGATCTAAAATGACATCAGAAAAGCCCGCAGCGGGTGCGGGCGGTGGAGATCTCTTATTTTGTCGGTTCAAACGTGACGGCGACGTCTTTCATCGTCTTGATTTCTTTTTCCACCAGGTCAATGATAGCGGAAGCTTTTGCGTTTGAATGTTTGTCAGACATGACCGTAATGTTGATTTTGTCTCCTTCAGCATCCACGAGCGCATCTTTGTAGCCTTGTGTTTTAATCAGCGTTTCCAGCTGTTTTTCCGTCCCTTCAGCATTGCTCAGCGCCGTCATTTTATCGTAGGCTTCGCTTTTTTCCTTTGCGGTCGCATCATCGCTTGAAACAATGCTGTTTAACTGTTCCCTTTCTTTGCTTCTTGCGTCTTCAAGTTCCATGCGGTATGCGGTAAATAAGTTTTCATCAGCTGTTTCTGTAGCGACCGATCCGTCTTTGTCCGATGCTTCGGCTGATGTTTCTTTATCCTCTTTTGTGCCTTTAGAATCTTTCGTTCCTTTTGTTCCGTCTTCTTTATCCGTGCCGCTTCCGTTCTTATCTTTCGTTTCAGGAGCCGGCGTTTTTTCAGTTGCCACTTCTCCGCTGCTTTTTTCGCTTTTCATCTGCACGGCATTTTTGCTTTCCGGCGACATAATATAATAAACACTTAATACCACGACGAGACTGAGCATTGTTAAAAGCCAAACCGTTTGTTTTTTCAGCATGATTTATGAATCCTCCTTGATTTTTTTAGGGGCAACCGCTACACGGTAGCTCGGAACATCAAGCACCCTTGTGACGGCATCAATGATGGTTTTTTTTATTTGAACGTTGTCCACTCCCTGAGCGACAACGAGTACACCGCGGATATCGGGCTTTCTCGTCTGGACGACGACCGGGGTTTCCTGATCCCCGTTTCGAATCATGACAATTTGTTCTTCAGAGGTTTGATCGGTTACGCTTCTTTTGCCGCCTTCTTTATCGGTTTCTTCGGTGGTGGTGTCTTTTTTCGTTTTATTTTTCTCAAACACTTTCAAAGATGTTGCGTCTACGTTCACGACAATTGATACATCCTCCACGCCGATAATCGTTTCAAGGATTTCTTTCAGCTGGTTTTCATAGTCTCTTTCATAATCATCGATCGTGTTTTTGGCGCTGCTGTCTTTCGATGCCTTAAAAACGGGTGCGCTTTTTTGCCCGCTTTTGTCTTCCGTTCGGCCGGACATGACGGTCTGCGCCGCTTGGTCCTTCCCGGTTTTCTCCGGTGAAGAGAACAGCTGGCTCACCAGCATAAAAGATACTCCGAGCACAAACACGAACAGAAAGTAATGATATTTTGTCAGTTTTGGTTTTTCTCCGTCTTTCGCCTGTCCGATCATCAGCTGTTTTTTGAGTATGGTCCATAGTCCGTTTTTATTCATGGCCGTTTTTCTCCCCGCCTTCCATATAAACCGTAATTTTCTCACTGCCGATTTCCCATATATCCGCAAGTTTTTCTTTGATGTCTGCGGCCTCTTTTTTGTCGGCTGCGCCTTCCGGTTCGTATTTGCGGTCTGTGCGGATGTCGATCGGTGCGACGGTTTGCACGGTTTTTTCAGAAGATGGGGCCATATACACGCTGATCGTTTTTACATCTTCTTCTGAACGAACCTGTTCTTCCGCTGTAAGGCGGATGTCGTCTATTTTGTATTCGTCATGACTGAACATCTCCTCCGCTTTCTTTTTTAGTTGGACAGCCATTTCTTCTAAAACATATGCGCGGTTTGATGCTTGTATTTCTTTTTTTTCTGATTTGATTTGATTTTTTATATCAGCGGATTGAGATTGCTCTTGTTTTGTCAAATAATCGAAGATGATTTCCGGGTCTGTTTTGAAAAGTTTGAAGATCGGGTTGAGCATGACAATGATTAACAGCAGGCTGACAACCATCTTGGCGTATTTTTGCATACTGGAGCTGGGCAGCAGCATGTCGATGACGATGGCGAATAAGATAAACAAAATAATGCTTGTCAGCCATTCTGTTAAAAAGCTCATATCCAATGGGCCTCCTTTATTTCATCATCATGGTGAGGTTGCCTGCTGTAATAATGACTGTAATACTGAGGAAAAACATGAGAGAGACGATGGCGAGCGCCGCGAAAATATACAGCACGCTTCTGCTGATGACGCCGAGGCACGTAATGACGGGCCCGCCTCCGAGCGGCTGCAGAATAGCGGCCGCGAGCTTATAAATAAAAGCGAGCGAGAGCACTTTGATCGCCGGAAACGCGGAGATGCAGATCAAAATTCCGACTCCTAGGATTCCCACGGTGTTTTTTAATAGGAGCGATGCGCTGATGACCGTATCCGTCGCATCCGTAAACATCCGGCCGAGCACGGGAATAAAATTGCCTGTGATAAATTTTGCAGTCCTGAGCGTAATCCCGTCCGTCACGGCAGCCGAAGCCCCCTGTACGGAGATGACGCCGAGAAACACGGTGAGAAATACGGCAAGCGCGCCGATCGCGATATTTCTGAGCAGATTGGCAAGCTGCGTGACTTTATATTGATCCGTCATCGTGCTGACGATGCTTAAAATCGCTGACAGGAAAATAAGCGGCATGACAATGTTTTGAATGAGAAGGCCGCTCGTATTCATCAGAAATAAAATAACGGGGTGAAAAAAAGCTGCGGAGACGGCTCCCCCGGAAGACGCCAAAAGCGCGAGTAAAAGCGGGATGAGCGCGAGAATAAAACTTGTCATCGTCTGGATCGCTTCACTGGCATAATTGACGGCAACATGAAAGCTGTTTAAAGCGAGAATAATCAGCACCATGTAGACGATTGCATAAGCCACTTTGCTGACAGTGCTCTGCTGAAACGCATTTTGCAAAAGCTGCAGAATGACACAAAAAATGGTGAGAAGAATCAAAGTTCCCAGAAGCTTTCCGTTTGCGAGCACTTCATGAAACAAGTATGAAAATAAAGCCTTCAGCCATGCCTCCGGCGAGAACGTTTTTTCACCGTTAATAAAGTCGATGATGCTTCCCTTTTGGCTTTCAGGCAGAAGACCGCCGTATTCTGTCATGATGTCGTCCCAAAACTTTCCGATGCCTTCTGTTTTCAGCGCTTCGGCCTGCTTTTTCGCCACTTCATCAGCGGATTCTTGGTGAACTGCGGTTTCCTGCGACGCACCGTCTGTTCCGGCAGCTTGTACACATTCAGTCTGAAAAAATAAGAGGATGAACAAAAAAGCCCCCGCCCACCGAAAGCGCTTCATTTTTTGTGCCCCCCCTTTCCATTTTATTGATGATCAAGAAGGAATAAGTCCGAGAATCGTTTCAATAATGACGGTGAGTATCGGCACGGCCATTACCAGTATCAAAATTTTTCCGGCCAGCTCTATTTTCGAAGCAATCGCTCCCTGGCCCGCATCCTTTGTCAGCTGCGCACCGAATTCAGCGATGTAGGCGATGCCGATAATTTTTAAAATGGTTTCCACATAGACCATATTGACATTTGCATTGACGGCTATTTTTTCTATCATTCTGATAATGTCGTAAATCTGATCGATGAGATAGAGAAAGATCACGCAGCCGCTGAAGACGACAATCATAAACGCGAAAGTCGGTTTCTGTTCTTTTACGATCAGGGAGAGAAATGTGGCGATCAGGCCTAAACCTACAATTTGAACAATCTCAATCTGTAAGCCCCCCTATCCTTGGAATAGAAACACAGCTTTGATCTTTTTGAACAGGTCATCGACAATCGTCGCCACCATAAATAAAATATAGATAAAGCCAAGCAGCGTCACCCATTGGGCGTATTCTTTTTTTCCCATTTGGTCAAGTATGGTGTGCAGAAACGCAACCACGATACCGACTCCGGCGATTTGAAAAATGACATTTACGTCGACTCCCATTTTATGTTTGCTCCCCTCATGTTTACATCAATAGAAGAATGAGTAACAGTCCGGCTAAAAATCCTAAGCTTTTCACCATTTTTTCATTTTTCGCCTGCGCCCGTCCGGCATCCGCTTCCGCCGCTTCCAAATGTGTAAGCGCAAGCTTGATATGTTTCTGCTGAGAAACACGGTCATGGAGCCCGAGCGTCTCTCCGAATTGCTTCAGCACATCGTATTCGCTTTTTTTCATCGCCATGGAGGGCCAGTTATGTTTCAAGCTCTGTTCCCAGGCCGTTTTGGCGGAATCGCTTCCCTGCTCAAGCCTCCTGCTGAAAGCTTGAAACAATGACGATACAGGCTTGGAAAGCTGTGCGGCGATTTGTCCCGAAGCTATGTGCAGCGGCGTATGCCCGAACATGATTTCCGCTTCAAGCGATTGCAGCGCCGCGCGCAGCTGACGGATCTGTCTCGGCCTTTCAATATACATTTTGGCGATCTCAAATCCCGTCCATGTCGTCGCTGTCAGAATGAACACGGCACCCAAAAGCTTCAGCATGTCATCACGCTTTCAGCATGCGGAACAGGTTCCCCGTCCTTTCCGTACATCCTGCTGATCGTTCCCGGACCGCGGCGTCTTGACAGTTCAACATACCGGTCAAACACGTTTTCCTCCCAAAGCATTTTCAGCGACGGCCTCTTGACCAAGTCTTTCATATTCCATCCGTGCGCAGAGACGATAACGGATACGCCCGCATGGAGCGCCTCCATCAGCGCTTGTGAGTCTTCCATTCTGCCGATCTCATCCACAATTATGACATCAGGACTCATAGAACGGATCATCATCATCAGCCCTTCCGCCTTCGGACAGGCATCAAGGACATCGACTCTGCGGCCGAAACTGTGCTGGGGAATGCCCCGCAGGCAGCCGGCAATTTCCGACCGTTCATCTACGATACCTGTCTTTTTTGCCGGGATGCGTTTTGATCCGGTGCTGGAAAGCCGGGCCAAATCACGAAGCAAGGTCGTTTTCCCCGTTTGCGGAGGACCGATGATCAGCGTGTTCAGCCAGTTTTCTTTCCATAAGAAAGGAATGAGCGGTTCTGCGATCCCCAGCTTCTCCCGGGCGATTCGGATATTAAAAGAAGTAATATCCCGGAGTCCTTTGACGGCTCCGTTTTCGACGATGACTCTTCCGGCCAGCCCCACACGGTGGCCTCCTCTGATTGTGATGTATCCTTTTTTCAGCTCTTCTTCCAGCGTGTACATACTGTAGTTGCTGAGCCGGCTGAGGATCAGCTGTGCGTCGCCGGCCGTACACACATATGACAAATACAAAGGTTGTCCTTTTTGGATCAGTTCAACCGGCCTGTCGACCCGGATTCTGATTTCTTCTGTATCCCGCCTCGCTTCTTCGGGCACGGCGGAGATGGCATCTCTCAATAATTCAGGGAGAAACTCTGTAATTTCATTCAATAGAGTCCCCTCCTTTTTACCGATTGGCTTCTTTAAAATGTATGATCCGGGACAGACTTTATGACACCCCGGCCCTCTATTTATGCACACCGGCCAAAATCAGCACCACCCCCGCAAAAATCAATATTAATTTTGCATATGAGAGCTGTCCGGCAATCTGATAAATGCCGATCGTCATTGTGATGATAAAGATCAGAGGGCCGACGATTGCCAAAATACTATTCACCACAACCGCTTTTCTGATGTCGTTTGTCAAAAGCATGATAATAGCGGCAGATAATTCAATGAGCGAGGACAAAACTCGTAAACCGGCCATCGTTAAAACAGTAGAATTGATTGAACCGAACAAAAATTTCATTGCAATCCCCCAACTTCAAGCATTTTGTTACACTATATGCTCTAGCTGACGGAAGTAGTCTCACTATTTTCATATAGAAGAAAGATTCTGAGGCAGAACGCAAAAAAAGCCTGCCCCGTAAAAGGAGCAGACTCCGAATTTCTTTAACTACGCTCTTGACACGTAAGAACCGTCTGATGTATTTACAACCAGCGTATCGCCTTCGTTCACGAAGAACGGTACGTTTACGACAAGGCCTGTTTCCGTTTTGGCAGGTTTCGTGCCGCCTGACGCCGTGTCGCCTTTAATTCCCGGCTCTGTTTCAACAACTTTCAGTTCAACTGTGTTCGGCAGTTCAATACCGAGCGTTTCAGACTGATACATCATGATATGCACAGACATATTTTCCAGAAGGTATTTCAATTCTTCTTCGATTTGGTTTTCGTTCAATTCAAGCTGTTCATATGAGCTTGTATCCATGAACACGTGCTGATCACCGTTGGCATAAAGATACTGCATCGTTTTTGTTTCGATTTGAGCTTTCGCGACTTTTTCACCTGCACGGAATGTTTTCTCCTGAATAGCGCCCGTGCGCAGGTTACGCAATTTAGAACGGACAAATGCCGCTCCTTTTCCCGGTTTTACGTGCTGAAAGTCAACGACGCGCCAAATGCCGCCGTCTACTTCAATCGTTAGTCCTGTACGAAAATCGTTAACTGAAATCATGTTTGATGTCCTCCTATATTCCGATCACAAAATAATTAATTCTTTAGGGGAATGCGTAATTGTCCGGTTGCCGTCCTCAGTGATGATGATATCATCTTCGATTCTTGCGCCCCCGACTTCCGGTATGTATATGCCCGGCTCAACCGTTACCGCCATGCCCGGCTCAAGAACGGCCGATGACCTGAAAGACAGCCCCGGTGATTCATGGACTTCCATTCCGAACCCGTGTCCTGTCGAATGGCCGAAATACTGTCCGTAGCCTTTTGCGGTGATATGATCCCTCGTCAGGGCATCCGCTTCTTTTCCCGTCATGCCGGGTTTAATATGCAGGACACCAAGCGCTTGGGCATCGTATACGACCTGATAAATCTCTTTCAGTTTATCACTTGGCTCTCCGACCGCGACGGTGCGTGTGATATCAGAACAATAGCCTTTATAATAAGCGCCGAAATCGAGCGTGACCAAGTCTCCCTTTTCAATCAATTTGCCGCTTGCCACTCCGTGGGGAAGGCTGGATCTGACTCCCGAGGCGACGATCATATCAAAGGAAGAGCCGTCTGCTCCTTGACGTCTCATATAAAATTCAAGCTCGTTTGCAACTGAAATCTCTGAGATGCCCGGTTTGATAAACGTCAGAATATGTTCAAACGCATCATCCGCAATCTTCGCAGCTTCCTCTAATATCTTAATCTCTTCACTTGACTTAATCAAGCGCAACTTTTCAACGGAATCCGCGACGGGAACCATCTCCGCTTCCTGCAGCACCGCTTGGTAGGATGCATATGTTCCGTACGTCATGCTGTTTTGCTCGAAGCCGAGTTTTTTAATGCCGTACTCAAGAATCGTATCCGCAGCCGTTTGGATTAAGCTTCCGCCGTGCTCGATAATGTCAAAACCCTTCACTTGCGTCTTCGCCTGCTCGGTGTAACGGAAATCCGTGATAAATGCCGCACGTTCTTTCGATATGACCGCAAGGCCTGACGAACCCGTAAATCCCGTCATATACTGCAGATTGGCGGAGCTTGTCACCAACATTCCGTCTATATCCAGCTGACCGAAAAGATTTCGCAATTTCTCAAGTTTCATTCCCTTTCTCCTCCTCGCCGATTCTTGACTGCCGCCTGACAACGCGGGAGCATCCCCGCCCGGTTTTCAGCATAAAAAATGTTCACTTCTCGTGAACATTTTACCATACCGGACAGGGATTATACACTTATTCACTTGTTGCCGAGCGCCCTTGCAAGCTTGTCTGACGTAAGTTCATTGTAGTTGAAGGAAATTGAGTAGCCGACAAACAAACCGTACAGAATGTAAAGGCAAAGCGTCGTCACGATTGTATCTGATTTCAATTCAGTGACGGATTTCACATCTTCGAAAATCGGATTGAATAAGAAAAAAACCGCACACCATAAAATGACGCCGTACACCATCCCCGGCCACATGGTTTTAAAACGCTTCAGGCAGACGAAATAAATAAACGCCCCGGCAATTGAAATGAATCCGATGACAACGATGCTGACCATCGTGCCCAGCCATTGTTTTTTCCATTCTCCGATCATAAACGGCTGAAGAATCATGTTGGGGCTGATCTCTGAAAAATGAAAGACATACCCGAGATAGCCGATCAAACTCCAAAATACACCGCCGGCAAATCCGATACCGCAAATTCTGCCGGTAAATGAAACAGGCTGCTGATCATCATCCTGCTTCTTTTTTTCTTCCTGTTCTGAATGTTTTTCGCTTGTCATCATGGCACCTCCAGTCATAGACTGCCCAAAAATTGAAAAGTCATAAAAAGCTGCGCCATATTTTCATTCAATGAGTAAAATCTAAAGAAACGGGGTATACTGCATGTAGAAAAAGCATTGATTTTCCGGCTGTCTAACTAGAGGTTTACCGCGGTTTCCTGTACAATAGAGTGAAAGGAAATGGTTAGTAAATCCTAAGAAAACAGGCAGGTTGATAAACAATGTCCAAACAAAAAACACCCCCTGCATACGGCGGGCAGGCTGTCGTTGAAGGGGTAATGTTCGGCGGCAGAAAAAATTATGTTACCGCCATCCGCAGGAATGACGGAAGCATTGATTTTTTCAAGCTTCCGAGAGTGCCGAACGCCAAGCTTTCGGCTTTAAAAAAGATTCCTTTTTTGCGGGGAATCGTCGCCATCATTGAGGCGAGCGCCAACGGCACAAAGCATTTAAACTTTTCCAGCGAACGTTACGGGCTTGATCCTCAGGATGACGCCAAGCTGGAGCAGGAAGATAAGAAGGGTTCCGGCTTATCGATGTTTTTCAGCCTGGCGGTGATCGGCGTTCTGTCGTTTTTGTTCAGCAAATTCGTTTTTACGCTCGTCCCGGTCTTCTTAGCGGAGCTTGTAAGGCCCGTATTTTCCTCAGACGCCGCGCAGATCGGAATCGAAAGTCTGTTTAAGCTGATTCTGCTTCTCGGATACATTTATTTTTTATCAATGACGCCGTTAATTAAAAGAGTGTTTCAATATCATGGAGCCGAACATAAGGTCATAAACTGTTATGAACAGAATTTGCCAATTACAATAGAAAATGTTCAGAAACAGTCACGGCTTCATTACCGTTGCGGTTCAAGCTTTATTTTATTTACGATCATTGTCGGCATGTTCGTCTATTTACTCGTTCCGACAGATCCGCTTTGGGTGCGGATTTTAGACAGGATTGCGCTTATACCGGTCGTTCTCGGCATCTCCTTTGAAGTGCTCCAGCTGACGAACAGAGTACGGAATATCCCCGTTTTGAAAGTGCTCGGTTATCCCGGCCTGTGGCTGCAGCTTTTAACGACAAAGGAACCGGCGGATGACCAGGTCGAGGTTGCCATAGAAAGCTTTAACGAGCTTCTCAGACTGGAAGACATTTCAGAACAGAGCGAAAAGCCGTCTCACAACGTAATCTGAACCGTTACCGTTATTATTTTGGAGGTGGGCAGTTATGAATCATCGTGTACAACCTTTTTTTGCTGTATTGATAGCGCTTGGCGCATTCGGTTTCATTTATGCGGCGGTAACCAACCCCGGGCAGATGATTTCAAGAGCAATCACCGTTATTATCGCAGGCATCATTATTTATTTTATCGTGAGGACGGTCCTGAACCGACGCACCGGCCGTGACGGAACCGCTTTCAAAAAAGCGGCCAGACAATCGCGGCTCCGAATGAAGGAGCAAAAAGCGAAGCACCGCGCCGGACACAGAGGCCGGGTCAGCCATTTGCGGAGCGTGCCGAGCAGCAGCAGACCGAAGCCGATGATTCTTAAGAAAAAAAGCCAGACCCAGCTTACCGTCATAGAAGGCAAAAAGAATAAAAAGAAAAACAGAGCGCTTTTTTAATAGCTCCATTGCTTCAAAAATTGCTCTGTTCTGCTTTTTCCTAGCTCAATGAGAGCTAGTTTTTTTTGCGGTGTGAGATGAAACTCCGTCGCCATCACATGTTCCACCGGAATAAAAATAATATTCTGTTCGTACTTTGTCGCGATATGCCTGGCATCATGAGCGTCTTTCATCGTTTCAAACAAAGCCCCGAACAGCTCAAAAGCGTTGCGGATTGATTTTTTCGGGCGCTCTTTTTCGTTGGGCGAAAGCGAAATTCCGATGACCGGCCGTTTGCGTTCTTTTGAATACAGCCAAATCGGGAAATTGCTTAACACGCCGCCGTCAACGACCGTTGAGGTGCCTTTTTCGGTCTTCAGTTTTATCGGTTCAAAAAAATAAGGAATGCTGCAGCTCATTCTGACGGCTCTGGCAACCGGGAACATCTCCGGATTTAATCCGTAGCGGGGAAGATCGTCAGGAAGCACGATCATCGTTCCGTTCGTCAGATCTGAAGCGATGAGACGGAGCGAGCCTTTTTTCAAATCGCCGAACGCGATGATGCCCTTCGCTTTTAATTTATCCGCAATCCACTTTTCCAGCATATCGCCTCTGTATAGTCCGAGGCGCCAATATATCGACACCCACTGCAGGATTTTCAGCGGGAGGAATGAGTATCTCTGATCAAGCAATTGCCTTCCGTCCACCTCATCTATGATGGAATGAACCTCTCTGCTCGTATAGCCCGCAGCGATAAATGCGGCAATAATCGCGCCGGCGCTTGTTCCGGCGAGCCTTTCAAAGCGAAAGCCCTTTTCTTCCAGCGCTTCATAAGCGCCGGCAAGCGCCACCCCTTTTATCCCCCCGCCCGAAAATACGCCGTCAATCTGCATAGCGCGCCCTCTCCCTTCCATCTCAAGGTGTATTATTATTTTAAGAAACGGCTGGGCGAAATAGACCAAAGAATGAAGACATTAAAAAAAGGGCGCCCCATTTCGGGCTGCCCTTTATTCACCGGGATTTTCAGTTTTTTTCTGTACGGATTTCAATTCTTTTTTCCGGCTTTCGTCATCTTCAAAATACTGAACGAGGTCGCCGATGCGGTCAATGCTGTTCCAGCTCAGATGATGTTCGATTCCTTCAACATCATTGTAAATCTTCTCTTCATCAACACCAATGATTCTTAAAAACTGCTCAAGCAATTCGTGTCTGTATACGAGCCGTTTGCCGATCTTTTTGCCTTTTGACGTCAATACGAGCCCGCGATATTTTTCATAAATCAAATACTCGTCTTTATCTAGTTTTTGAACCATTTTCGTTACAGAGGAGGGGTGGACTGCCAAAGCTTCCGCGATATCAGAAACCCGTGCATATCCTTTTTCTTCTATCAGCATATAAATCTGTTCAATATAATCTTCCATACTTGGTGTTGTCATAAGTAACCCTCCCAAAAAGCACCTTAACTTTATAAACCATTACAAGTTTACACTAACGGTCATGAAAAAACAAGGATGCTTCCGGTCTGTCAAGCCTTATCAGCGCTTATAATTCCATTCATCAGACGCGTATTTCGTCTCAGCCAGCTCATTGACAAATGCAAGCTCTTCAGACATGAGTGTGTAAGGCTCAAGATGAATGTTCAGCCCTTCCTCAAAACCGGCTTTAAAAGCGATTCTGGCCTCATCCATCGTTACCCGTTTCGGCGCTAAGGCGTTGATGGCTACCGCTTTGTTTTTGAAATTCCGCTGCATGCGCTCACGGACTCTGTCGCTCGGATATAAAAACAGATCAAACAGCTTATCCTCATCAATGTCAAGCAGGATGGAACCGTGCTGAAGAATGACGCCTTTTTGGCGTGTCTGTGCGCTTCCGGCAACTTTCCGTCCTTCGACGACCAGCTCATACCACGAAGGGGCATCAAAGCAGACGGACGAGCGCGGATTTTTCAAGCTTTCTTTTTCTTTCTCCGTTCGCGGAATCGCAAAGCAGGCATCAAGTCCAAGGTTTCTGAATCCCTGCAGAATACCTTCTGAAATCACCCGGTACGCCTCTGTCACCGTGGCCGGCATTTCCGGGTGATCCTCTGAAACGATTACGCTGTATGTCAATTCTTTATCATGCAGAACACCCCGTCCGCCTGTCGGTCTTCTGACAAACCCGAGGCCGTGTTTATGTACTGCGTCAAAGTTAATTTCCTTCTTAATATTTTGAAAATACCCGACAGACAAAGTTGCCGGATTCCAGCCGTAAAAACGGATCACCGGAGGAATTTTTTTTTGGCTGTGCCAATATAAAAGCGCTTCATCCAGCGCCATGTTAAATGCCGGGCTTTCATTCCCTGAGTCAATAAACCGCCATGTTTCTTTTTCCATACACTGAACCCTTCTTTATCGTTTTAATAAAATCAGTTTAACAAACTGCCTTGAAAATGAAAAATATTTCGTTTCATTAAGGATGACAATCGCTTCATGCTTTACTATAATAGTATTTGTCCCAAAACGTCCGGTAAGCCTTGTTTTCAGGAAGCAGGGTTTTGATTTTATAAGCTAAAGGAGTAGAATTGCATTGTCTAATATGATTGCTTTAATTATTGTTGCGGCGTTTATCGTTTATATGATCGTGTCGTATTTTTACCAGCAGCGTTTAATGAAAACACTTACGGAAGAGGAATTCCGCGCGGGCTACAGAAAAGCGCAGCTGATTGACGTCCGTGAACCGAATGAATTTGAAGGCGGCCATATTCTCGGCGCGCGCAACATTCCGCTGTCACAGCTGAAACAGCGCAAAAGTGAAATCCGTCCTGATAAACCCGTTTATCTGTACTGCCAAAACAATGTCCGCAGCGGACGCGCGGCACAGACGCTCCGCAAACACGGCTGCAAAGATATTTACAACCTGAAAGGCGGATTTAAAAAATGGGGCGGAAAAATTAAAGCAAAAAACTAATCATGAAAAAAGAGCTGTCCGTTTTATACGGAAGCTCTTTTTTTATACCGTGTCAGCGGCTGACGTCAGGTGTACGTTCGTATTTTAAAACCGGCTTTCTTGCCGCCTTGGTTTCATCCATTCTTTTGACAACTGTTGTATGCGGCGCCTCCTGAACGATTTCAGGCGATTCCTCCGCTTCCCGCGCAATTTGAATCATGGCATCTATAAACGCATCAAGCGTTTCCTTCGATTCCGTTTCCGTCGGTTCGATCATGATGCTTTCTTCAACATTGAGAGGAAAATACACAGTCGGCGGATGATAGCCGAAATCCAAAAGCCGTTTGGCAATATCAAGCGTTCTTACGCCGAGCTTTTTCTGCCTTCTTCCCGATAACACAAATTCATGCTTGCAATGACGGTCAAACGGGAGATCATAATAAGGCGCGAGTCTTCTCATCATATAATTTGCATTTAAAACCGCGTTTTCGGTCACAGCTTTTAAGCCGTCAGGCCCCATGGAACGGATATACGTGTAGGCTCTGACATTAATGCCGAAGTTGCCGTAATAAGGTTTTACGCGCCCGATCGACTGCGGCCGGTCATAGTCAAAAGTCAAACGGCCCTCTTTTTTCGTGAGAACGGGTTTCGGCAGATACGGAATGAATTCTTTTTTCACTCCGACCGGCCCTGAGCCCGGTCCTCCCCCGCCGTGCGGCCCGGTAAATGTTTTATGCAGATTAAGGTGAACGACGTCAAATCCCATATCTCCCGGTCTTGCTTTACTTAAAACGGCATTTAAATTCGCTCCGTCATAATAAAGCTTTCCGCCGGCCTGATGGACGATTTCAGCCATTTCCGTAATGTTTTCTTCAAATAACCCGAGGGTGTTCGGATTCGTCAGCATCAGCGCCGCTGTTTCTTCGTTTACCGCTCTTTTCAAATCTTCAATGTCAACCAGCCCGTGCTCATTTGACTTAACGGTAATCGTTTCAAAACCGGCGACCGTGGCGGATGCCGGATTCGTACCGTGGGCTGAATCAGGGACAATCACCTTCGTCCGTCCGAAGTCTCCCCGCGCTTCGTGGTAGGCGCGGATCATCATCAGGCCGGTCCATTCGCCATGAGCGCCCGCCGCAGGCTGCAGCGTCACCTCGTCCATGCCCGTAATCTCCTCCAAGTGTCCGCTTAAATCGTATAAAAGCTCAAGCGCCCCCTGAACCGTGTCCTCGTCCTGAAGCGGATGAATAGCGGAAAAACCTGCGAACCGGGCAATCTTTTCATTTAATTTCGGATTGTATTTCATCGTACAGGAGCCGAGCGGATAAAAGCCTGAATCAACTCCGTGGTTCCTCTTGGAAAGAGCGGTATAATGCCGCATAATATCGAGCTCTGATACTTCCGGCAGCTTTGCGTCTTCATCGCGGATATAGTCACCGGGAAGAAGGCTTTCAAGCTCTGTTTCCGGCACATCAAGCTCCGGAAGGCTGTAACCGACACGCCCTTCGCGGGACATTTCAAAAATAAGCGCCTGATCTTGATTATTCATGTTGATCCCCCAATCCCGCAATAAGCGAATCGATCTCTTCTTTCGTTCTCAGCTCTGTGACGGCAATCAGCATATGCTGATCCAGTTCCGGATACGCAAGACCTAAGTCATATCCGCCGATGATGCCGTCTTGCAGGAGCCGCCGGTTTGCTTCCTTAACGGGAAGATTCAGCCTGACGGCAAATTCATTAAATATCGGGCCGTCAAATGCTACGTGCAAGCCGGCTTTTTCCGCTTGGCGTCTCGCGTAATCAGCTTTCAATATATTTTGGCGGGCCATGTCTTTGACGCCGTTTTTTCCGAGCGCCGTCATCGCGACTGAAGCCGCTAAAGCATTCAGCGCCTGATTTGAACAAATGTTAGACGTGGCTTTGTCTCTTCTGATATGCTGCTCGCGCGCCTGAAGGGTGAGAACAAAACCTCTTCGTCCATTTTCATCCTCCGTTTGGCCGACAAGCCGGCCCGGCACCTTTCTCATCAGTTTTTTCGTTACTGCAAAATAGCCGCAGTGCGGGCCGCCGAACGCCGCAGGTATGCCGAAAGGCTGCGCGTCTCCGACGACAATATCAGCTCCGTATGCCCCGGGCGGTGTCAAAATACCGAGCGCGAGCGGGTTTGAAGAAACAATCAGCTGGCTGTTTCCTTTATGTGCGAGCGGCTCAATGTCCTTTAACGGCTCGATTTGTCCGAAGAAGTTCGGATACTGAACGATCACGGCGGCCGTCTCATCACAAACGGCATGTTCCAATGCTTCAAGATCTGTGACGCCGTTTTTCGCGGGCACCTCTACAACCTCAATATATTGGCCCTTTGCGTATGTTTTCAAAACATCCCGTGATTCCGGATGAACGGCTGCGGAAATGACGATTTTTTTCTTTTTCGTATGTCCCGACGCAAGCATCGCCGCTTCCGCAAGCGCCGTTCCCCCGTCGTACATAGAGGAGTTTGCGATATCCATTCCCGTTAATTCACAGATCATCGTTTGAAATTCAAAAATCGCCTGCAGCTCCCCTTGTGAGATTTCAGGCTGGTAAGGCGTATATGCCGTGTAAAACTCTGATCGGGATATCACATGATCGACGATGACCGGCTGGTAGTGATCGTACACTCCTGCGCCCAGAAAAGACGCATATGTAACAGCGTCCTTATTTTTCGCCGCAAGCTTTGTCAGCTCTCTCGTCAGCTCCGTTTCAGATTTTGCTTTTTTAATTTGGTAGTCTTTTTGAAACCTCACATCTTCCGGAATATCGGCAAACAGTTCATCAATTGTTTCTGCGCCGATGGCTTTCAGCATTTCTTTTTTATCCTGTTCTGTCGCGGGCAAATATCGATGCTTCATATGACTCTCCTTTTTCAGCTCTGTTTTGGACGTTTATAAAACGGTGTGCGGACAATCTTCGCTTTTACCGTTTTTTTACGGATTTCCACTTCTACTTCCGTTCCGACTTCACTGAATTCCGTTTTGATTAAGGCAAGGCCGATATTTTTCTTTAAAGTCGGAGATTGCGTGCCTGTCGTGACTTCACCAATCGGAACACCGTCTTTTTTCACGGCGTACCCGTGTCTCGGAATCCCTTTTTCAATCATCTCAAGTCCGACCAGCTTTCGCGGGGCTCCTTTTTCTTTCTGTTCACGCAATACAGATTTCCCGAAAAAATCGGAATCTTTCTTGTGTTTCACGGCAAATCCGATTCCGGCTTCAATCGGTGTAATATCTTTCGTCAATTCCTGACCGTATAAAGCAAGCTTCGCTTCAAATCTCAGCGTGTCACGGGCGCCGAGGCCGCACGGAACGAGGCCTTCATGCTCTCCCGCTGCAAGTATCTCCTTAAATAGATGAACCGCATCTTCATTGCGGCAATATAACTCAAACCCGTCTTCACCGGTATAGCCCGTTCTTGAAAGCAGAACTTGGCGTCCGGCAACATCCGCCTCGTCAATAAATGTAAACGGCTTTAAGGAGGACAAATCACATTCAGTCAGCTTCGCAAGAACCGACTGAGCATTCGGCCCCTGAACGGCAAGCAGTGAAATCCGGTCAGACTGATTCGTCAGCGTGACGTCGCCTTCCGCATGTTCCGTCAGCCAGGCGATGTCTTTTTCAATATTAGACGCGTTTATCACGAGCAGATAGCAGCTCTCGCTTTTCTGATAGATCAGCAAATCATCGACCGTACCGCCGTCAGGATAGCACATGGCGGTATAAAGCGCGTTTCCCGGCTTTAAATCGGCAACGTCATTTGTCATCATTTTTTGCAGAAAAGACAGGGCGTCTTTACCGGATACTTCAACTTCCCCCATATGAGACACATCAAACAGGCCCGCTTTTGTGCGGACGGCTTCATGCTCCTCTTTAATAGAAGAAAATTGAACCGGCAGCTCCCATCCTCCAAAATCAATCGTTTTTCCGCCGTATTCTTTATACACGTCATAAAGCGGTGTTCGTTTCAGCATCATCTTCCCCCTTCAGTCATTGGCGCTTGTAAAAACATATAAAAAAGGACAGAGAAACACCTCATGAAAATGAAGGCTTCTCTGTCCCGGCACCTGAAAGTTTACTTTATGAACATATCATAAAGACGTCCCCTTTGGTGGCCTGCTTCTTCTAAGTGCAGACACTCTCCAGAGTTGCGTCGAGCAAGAGTTCTTTTGCCTGAGAGATTCACTCCGCAGTTTGCTCCTTCGGCGCCCGGACGCCCATCTTTCGTCCGAGTCTCTCCCCTTGCTGTCATTCGCTCATATTTACCAATTTTATGGACATACTAAAGCAATATCTTTTAGTGAAATCATTACTTATATCCTACCACCCTCATTTACGTCCGGCAACAAAAATTATGATAAATCAGTTTTTTAAAAGAAAGGCGGTTTTGTTACAAATGACAGCAGAGATCATATTTGATGCAAACTGGCCGGGAGAGTTTTCTGAGCGGCTGAAAACGGACGGTCCCTGGTCAAATTGGGAGCTGTACAAACTGTCGGCTGAAGTCCAGCAGACCCTTGCCATTCCTGAATTTGAAGGGTTGAGAGCTCCTTTATACCTGCCCGATTTCACTCCGCTTCCCCATCAGCTTGAGGTCGCGCAGAAAGTCGTTGAAAAAATGAACGGCAAGGCGATTTTGGCTGATGAAGTGGGGCTCGGAAAAACGGTGGAAGCGGGCCTGATTTTAAAAGAATATATGATTCGCGGGCTGGCCAAAAAAATCCTGATTCTTGTGCCGGCATCACTCGTTTCCCAGTGGGTGAAAGAGCTTCAGGAGAAGTTTTTAATACCCGCTGTTGAACAGAAGAAAAGCTATGTGTGGGAACAGTGCGATATCGTCGTTTCTTCTATTGATACGGCCAAACGCTCCCCTCACAAAGACATTGTCCTTTCTATTCCGTATGATCTCGTCATTATTGACGAGGCGCACAAGCTCAAAAACAGCAAAACGAAAAATTATGAATTTGCGAGAAGTCTTGTGAAGAAATACTGCCTGCTTCTGACGGCGACGCCGATTCAAAACCGGATCGAAGAAATCTTCAATTTAGTGTCACTGTTAAAGCCCGGCCATTTAGGAAATGAAAGCGGATTTCAAGAAACCTTCAATCAGAAGGACGGGATTGACGCTCATGAGCATTTGAAAGAACTCGTCAATAAGGTGATGATCCGCAACACGCGGAGCGACACCGGCCTTACATGGACGAAGCGCCACGTGGAAACAGTGCCGATCACCTTTTCACCGACGGAACAGGCGCTTTACGATGACATTGCCGCACTGAAAAACGGCACGGAAAAGCCCGCCAGCGCATTTTCCATTATGACGCTGCAAAGAGAGTGCTGTTCAAGCAGAGAAGCCGTGTATATGACGCTCAAAAAAATGCTTGACCAAAAAGACAAACAAGCGCCCGCATTCGATGAACAGACGATCGCTAATTTAATGGACCGCATCAATCAAGTCACGCAAAACTCAAAAGCGATTCAAGTTGTTGACTTGATCCAAAAGATTAATGATAAAGTCATTATTTTTACTGAATACAGGGCGACACAGATTTACCTGCAATGGTTCCTTCAGCAGAACGGCATAAGCTCCGTTCCGTTCAGAGGCGGATTTAAACGCGGAAAAAAAGACTGGATGAAGGATCTCTTCCGCGGCAAAGTGCAGGTGCTGATCGCTACAGAAGCCGGAGGCGAAGGGATCAACCTGCAATTCTGCAACCATATTATCAATTATGACCTCCCGTGGAACCCGATGCGGCTTGAACAAAGAATCGGAAGGATTCACAGACTCGGTCAGGAAAGAGATGTCCATATCTACAATATGGCGACAAAACATACGGTGGAAGAGCATATCTTAAAACTTCTGTATGACAAAATTCATTTATTTGAAAATGTCGTCGGAGAATTAGATGACATTTTAACAAAAATCAAAGTGAGCAATTTTGAAGACCATTTGCATGATATTTTATGCCATTCGCTGACAGAGGAGGAAATGAGAATCAAAATGGACAATCTCACCTCTTTTCTGTCGTACGGTACGGAAAAGCCCGCCAGAAAAAAAGGCTCTTAAAAAGGAGGAAGCGCGACATGAGACAGCAGGAGGTTCACCAATTTTTACTGCGCTTTTTTGAAGCGAACCACTGCCCGATTACAGAACACGGGCCGGGTTTTATGACGGTTCAGTTGACGGTCGAGATGGACAAACAAATTATGAACCGCCCGTTTTATTGGCATTGGCGTGAAAAAACGGGCGGCGAACCGAACCCGATGAAGATTACGTTCATCACTGATAAAGAAACGGCTCCGGAGGATATGGACGGCGAGTTTATTTACTTTGGAGCCCCGCGCCTCTTTCAAATCTTTCAAGCAGTTAAACAAAATGGGAGATTTACAAGAATATATGAGAAAATTGTATCAGCCGGAGCCAGAGTGCCGCTTCAGCCCTGGCTTGGATTAAATGTAGTGATTTCATACCAATCCGACATGAAAAAAGACAGACTTTTGTCTTTAGGCCTGCATCTTGTTTCTGGAACAATTATAGAAGGGTTTCAGCAGAAGCTTGCACCGCTTCCGCTGACCTCGCAAATATCAGACTATTGCTTTACCATATCGCCGATGATTAAGCCGGAAAGCGGGATTAAAAGGATGGAGCATTACTTAAAAGACGCTGCCGCCAAAGAGCCGTCAGACTGGGCTGACAGCGCGATCGCCAGATGGAAAAAGGACCTCAGGCTGCTCGATCAGTTTTATGAGCAGACAGAAGAAAAACCTGAGGAATACCATTTGGAAAAACAAGCGCTGAAAGCCTTATATCAGCCGAAAATTCACATTCAGATTGAAAACGGCGGTTTATTTTTCCTGCAAAGTAATTTTTCTGGATAAGCGTTATCCATTCGACACCTTTCCCGTTTTTTCTGGAAATTCTATATTATAATAAAAGTATATAGAAAAAATTTCTGGCGTTTCGCATGCGATGAATCACTTCCAGACATGTAAAGATAAGGTCATGGGCGGATTGGCTGAAATACATAAACAAGTATTTTAGGAGGAGAAAATGCATGAAAAATGCAAAAATGGAATTTTCGCAATTAGATAAGGAATGGGTTGAGCTGATATTAGAAGCCCAAAAAGCAAATATCAGCCTAGAAGAAATACGCAAATACCTGCTTTCGCATAAAAAGTCTTCTCAACATATCCAGGCAGCCAGAAGTCATACCGTAAATCCTTTCTGAATGTGCTATAATATCACAAGGAAGGTGATGACATTGATTGGCCAGCGTATTAAACAATACCGAAAAGAAAAAGGCTACTCACTATCAGAACTAGCTGAAAAAGCTGGGGTAGCGAAGTCTTATTTAAGCTCAATAGAACGAAATTTACAGACGAACCCCTCCATTCAATTTCTCGAAAAAGTCTCCGCTGTTCTGGACGTCTCGGTTCATACTTTACTTGATGAAAAACATGAAACCGAATACGATGGTCAATTAGATAGTGAATGGGAGAAATTAGTTCGCGATGCGATGACATCCGGGGTATCAAAAAAACAATTTCGTGAATTTTTAGATTATCAAAAATGGAGAAAAGCGCAAAAAGAGGAGTAGTGCCGCCATATGTGCACAACTCCTCTTTTAACTGTCCGACTTTCGGATTAGTTTTTATCCTCACTGTGAGCCTTTTCATTTTCCTTGACGTAACCGTCTTTATCCGTATGATCTTTCTTAATGGTCAAGCCGTTCCATTGCGTGGCTTCAAAAGAGAATTGAAGAGAAATCGCATTGCCTTGGAACTTGTTTTGCACACTTAATCCGTCCGCAGTTTTTGCGGTGTCATTTTTAAATTGGATTTCCATTCTCACCTGGTCATAATCAGCAGGCGTTTTCGGAACTCCGTCGTACTCAGGAGCTGTTTTGCCGTTAATGGTTGCCACATTGACTTTCCCGCTCTCGCTCAGGAATTTCGGATCAATGTGCTTGCTGATCGCTTCGGCAGCTGCTTTATCCTGCTTTGTTGACATTAAGTATAAGTCTTTCAGGCTGGCCGCCTTTAAAATGATATTTTTAGGATAGCCGTTGCCCCCTTCTTTACCGACTGTCAGAACCGTAATTTCAAACTGGCTGAGGAAATCCTCCGCAGATTCATTGCCTTTCTTTGCTCCTTTAAAGTCAGTAAAATTCAAAGCCATCAGCACTTCTTTAATGGCAAGTGAACCGTTGTTTCTGAATTCAAAATCTTTCGTCAATTTATCACCTGGTTTTAAGTTTGACAAATTGACATTGGCTGATTGTTCTTTAGCCGATAAATCCAGTGTTCCTGACGCAAATGTAGCGTCCGTCGACTTCACATCATTAAATGCGGCCCATGTGCCTCCTCCTACTAATGCTAAACCGAGTGCGGCAGAGGCAACGCCCAAGCTTAATTTCTTTTTCATACCCATGTTTGTACTCCCCTTACTTTTTATTTTTTGTTATCAAATCCTGTCGCCAGGTTGCAACCGTATTCATGTGGAGATGGTTCCCTTTTTCGCATGTTCTTCCAGCGCTTTCGTTTTCCGCTCAATATCGCGGAGGGCGCTGAGGATGACTGTTATTGAGTAAATCAAAAGCATGACGCCGGGAACGATTAACAGAATCGCCGTTCCGATCGGCTGGCTTGCCAAATGTATGACATATCCCGCATACGGAAGCTGATATCCCGTATACTGGGCCGCCACTTTTTCAGCTTGAACGGGGGCGGCATCCGGGGCGGCATTATGGTCCCCTTTTGTCTCAAACAGCAGGTTCCCGTCCTTTTTTGTGATCCCGATTATTCTGTGTGTGACGGCTGTTCCGTCATCTTGCGTAAAGGTGATCACATCCCCTTTTTTTAAGTCATTTACGTCAGAAATTTTCTTTACCGCTATGAGCGAACCCGTCTTAAATTCCGGGTCCATTGAACCCGACAGCACGGATTTCAGCGTATAGCCGAAGATGGCCGGCTCACCCCCGGAAGCCCGGGTCGAAATCACCGTTAACGTCAGCACAATAATCAGGCTGAAGATGACGGCATACAAAATATTACTGATCAGTTTCAGCGTTTTTTTCATGATCTTCCCCGCTTTCTTTTACCGGCTCAGCCGGCTCTTTCTCCGTTTTCTTCAGATCGGAAACGGTTGCCTGTTCCCGGCATTTGACGAGTTTCATCGGTTTTGACCACTCAAATTGTTCTTCGTCCGCCGGATACCCTTCAGGCTTGTAAATCTTGAATGCGTATATGCCCGGCTGCAAAGACCGCTTTGACTCAATTTTATAAATCGTTTTGCTTTTTTTATCAGTAATAAGCCCTTTATCCACAACATTGCCGTTTCGTAAAGGCTGCTGCTGAGAAGCGATTTTATGGAGCTCCCATTTCCAGTCAGAAACAGTCCGCTCTTTTCCCTTATTCTCCAGCTCGGCATAGAGTTGAAGCGGCGCACACACGGTGCCTGACGTATCAGTTTGATTTGTTATATGTAAATCACTCTGATCCCAGCGTTCGTCATAACGGCAATCGTCATCCGTATATTGAAAATCTCCGCACGTTTGAACCGGGAGACTGAAGCTTTTCACATCATTGAAGGAGGAACTTGTATCACCTGTGAACTGAGCACATATCGTCACGGACAGGCAAAAAATGAACGAAAGCCGTAAAAATAGCATCATCCGCCATCTCACCTTTCCCTTTTTTTCCATTCGCAACAATCGGAACATGCCTTACCCCCTGTAAAACTGTTAATAAATATGACAACCGTTCTCTTTAAAGAACCTCATGAACAAAGTATAATCAAGGATTATCGTCTTGAAAAATGTCAAAATCGGTCAATTTGTTCGTTTTTGAGAATGGTATCTTTCAAAAACATCGTTTTGCTTCAAATTACACACCTTTTTGGAATTTTTTCTAATAAAACGTGAGAAAATAACGAGGTGCCTAGCACAAAATGGAAAGTATATACAGCGAAAGGACGAAGAATGATGATCACACAAAGTCTGATTTGCCTTTCTCTTCTTGTTTTCGGGGTTTCAGGAACAGCTCAGGCGGAAACGGTGCCTTATTATGCTGTTCACCATAAATCAAAATGGGAAAAGTTAGCAGAAAAAGAAGCTAAAAAAAGATATCCGCTCGCCCAAACGTTATTTATTCAAAAGGTGTGGGACCGGAAAAGAACGGACGAAGCAGTCAAACAATACCACTTGACATTGCGGGATGGCGCAAAAGAATTTGGTGTGTTTGTTACGATTTCTTTTAATCCCTACAGCCAAAAGGTAAATAAAATTGCCGTCATTGAGGAATACCAATAAGGCCCTCCTGATACAGGAGGACCTTTCGTGTGATTCGCTTTATTTTTTCCGCTGCATCCACAGCTTAAAACTGTACGGCAATATTCCGAACCAGTGCTGAGAAGCCGGCACTTTCTTTTCTTTCCGCACTTCTTTTCGCTCTCTCCGTTCCTGTTTCGGCGTATCGAAATATTTAACGAATTGCTCAGTCATATATTTTACATAATCATTTGTTTTCACGGCTCTCACCTCATAGTGCTGTCTTTACTATGAAGTGTTGTCCCGCCGCCTCTTTTTTATACTTCCGTCCATTGAATCAGCTGTTTCTTCTTCTGATCGAACAAAAGGTGAGCCTCCCGTCTCGTGCCTGACACTGTTTCGGCCTGAATTGTAACCTGAACCGTTTCCCGGCGATCACTCCCGGTGATGCGGAAGGAAACAGTTCCGTACGGAAAACGCTGTGTACCAGTTTGGACCTTTTGTCCCTGTGTCATATGGCGGCTTGACAGCAGCGCGCCGTTTTGGAGCAGATTCTCTCCGATCCAGTACTCCCCGGCCTCTTTCGCAAATGTTTTTCGGGTGATGAAATCAGATGAAGTATAGCTGATGACAAGTAAAACTGCGGCAGAAACAAACAGAACCGCGGGATAGATAAAACCGTCAGATTTGTACATTTAATCACCTTTTAAAGAGCTGTAAACCGGAATGACCGCCTGATTCTTTTTACCTGTAACGCTTGAGATCTCTAATAAGAGCAGGCCGTTTTTCACATCAGCCGTTAATGATGCCGCGTTTTGCAGGATCGGCACGTGGCCTTTTCCGTTTACTCTTTTCCTTATCATCTTATGATAAATTTCAAAACGCACTTCTTCGCCCCCTGTTTTCCGGCATGCTAACGCCAATCCGCCGTCCGCCGGCTTCACAGTCTCAGCCTGTTTACATTCGTTCATGATCTGCTGAACGGCAATTTGATGCTCCCGGCTGTCTAATCCGCCGTTATCGGTCCGGTTTGATAAAAACAGATGTAAAATCGGGCCCAGGGTGCCTGATAGGAAAAGACAGACTGCCAAGGAGAACAAAACATTAAGAAGCGTAAAGCCAGTCTGTTTTGAGAATGCTGAGACACATTTCTTTTTCGCCGCGGTCAGCCGCACACACTTTGTAATACTCACCATCCTCCTTCCACTTCACGCCGGGAGACGGCGGCTTTTTTCCGGTCATCATATAAGTGCTGATATGTTTCTGAAGAAGCTGGTACGCTTCCTGGCGATCTTCTATTTTCAGACCGTCTGTCAGCATGCCCGTCCAGACCGGAATGATAGACGTCATAAGGAACAGCCAAATGGCCATTGCTGATAGTGTTTCAATAGTAGAGAACCCTTTATTTCCGTTTAGCATGGACATTTCCGCTCCCTAAGTAAACTGTGATCTCATAGGTGAACCCGGCGCTCTTCAATTGAATCTTTCCTCCCGAATTCGGATGGCCTTTTTCGTTAAATTCAAGGCTCTCCGGTAAAGTCACAAGTGTAATGTGAAGCGAATCAAAAGAACGCTCGACAATCCTTCCGGCTGACTGCAGTTTGTATTTATGCTCTTTTGGAAGAAAAGTGATTTTTGTTCTTTTATGTTCTGCGATAGCCGTTTCCTGCGCAAGCTGAATATCTTTTTGAAGCTGTTCTGTTTTTTGCCGCACGGCAAGGTGGGTGCAGACCGGCGGAACCGTCGTGAACAAAACCGTCAGCAGGACGGACGCCAGGCTTAACACAATCAGGCTTTCAAGAAGAGTAAACCCGTTTTCTGTCCGCCTGTTATTGTTCAACTGTAACTTCTCCGCCACTAATTAAGATCTGTTTACCATTCGGGCAGGCTGTATTCTTTTTGATATACCCCTCTGATTGTAAATCGTTCATATCCGGCATTTTACCTTCATGGTCGATTTCGTACGCCGTCACTTGGGCTTTCACCATATTCTGCAGTCCTTCACAGCCTTTATGCTGAATGCTTTGATTATGTTTTGTAACGTTAGGAATGGTGATTAAAAGCAGAATGGAAACGATAAATAAAACGATCAGCATTTCAATTAAAGTAAATCCATCTTGATTTTTCAGACGAAGCACTCCCTTACATTTGGTTCATCATCTGGTACATCGGCATCAGCATTGACATGTAGACAATTAAAATCATACCGGCCACAACACCGTAAATGACAGGCTGGAGAATGCCGGTATACTTCGCCGCGTTTTGTTCAAGACGCTCCATCATAAACTGGCTGTACGTATAAAGTTCGCGGTGAAGCAGGCCGTTTGCCTGTCCGTGGCTGACTGCAGCCGCAAGATCTTTTTCATAATACGGATGCCCGGAAAGAGCGGATTCTATGGTTTCTCCGGCTTTCAGACGTGTAATGAGCATCTCTGCTTCTTCACGATAAAAAGGCAGAAAAGATTGTTCTTTAAAAGCTGTTAAGCTGTCATAGATAGAAAGGCCGGATTTCAGAAGACTGCTGAGCTGTAAAGAGAAAAAGTAGCTGTTAAAAAGAACGGCCGCTTTTCCCAAGAGGGGTATTTTCACAACAATGAGCATTTTATCTTGCGGGGATTTTTTCTTACATAAGAACCAAACGTACAAAAACAAGCAGAAAGCGGCGGACAGCGCCAGTGCGCAGGCTTCATGAAAATGCCGAAAAAATGCAAAGATGAAAGCAGTCGCACCGGATGTATTCATATTCATTGATTGATAAATCCCAGAAAACTGCGGAATAATTAAACTTTGCAGGATATAAAACATGACACAGACGGAAGAAATTAAAAACATCGGATACCGGAGCATTTTTTTGATTTGATTCGTCTGCATGAGCTTTCTCTGTAATAATTCGCCGCTTTGTTTCATCGCCCCCGGCAATTCTCCGTGTTTCTCTGCGAAATAGCAGATAGAGACGGCTTCTTTATGAAAAGACAGTGCCTCAAGCACTTCGTAAAACGCATCACCTTCCCTCAGCCGGCGGATTCCGTCCGTCAGCTCTGCAAGCTGACGTTTATGCAGCTGGAGTTTCAGCAGTCTGAGCCCTTCAATCAGACTGTATCCTTTTTCCGTCATTTCACCGAGCCTTTTCAAAAAAGCCGCTTGATCCTTCAACGGCCAGGTTCGTTTAATCCGCTTCATGATACACCCACCGATCGTAATTGTCGGTTGTGACATAGCCGAGCGCGATTCCTTTTCTGATCAGCCTGCGGAGCGTCTGATATTGAAAATTGGCGTGCTCTCCCTTTGCTTCCTGAAAGCATTGGGTGAGGTTTTTCCCGTAGAGCAGTTCATAAATGCCCGCACGGCGGGTCTGCCTGTACATCCGGCAGTACACGGAACAGTTTTCCTCTTTGCAGAACGGACATGTTAAATCAACCAGACGCTGAGCGGCAATGGCAATGACGGTTTGTTCAATTTCTGTCATGTTCACCCCAAACTCCAGCAGCCTGTATATGGCGCCCTTAGCATCTCTTGTATGCAGGCTTGAAAGAACGAGGTGTCCCGTCATGGCCGCGCGGACTGCGATTTCAGCCGTTTCGGCATCTCTGATTTCCCCTAAGATGATCATATCGGGATCATGTCTTAAAATCGCTTTTAAACCGGCGGAATATGTGACTCCGGCTTTTTCATTCACCTGAACTTGCAACACATCCTCATCTCTTGTTTCTACGGGGTCTTCAAGCGTGACAATCCGCCGGTTGAAATGCCGTTTTGCATAGTTGACAAGCGAGTAAAGAGTGGTCGTTTTTCCAGAGCCGGTCGGGCCGGTAAACAGAAGCAGGCCGTGTGAATGCTTCAGAAAGGACAATAGTGCGGCGCCCGCCCCCCGAAATAAGGACAGTTTATCCAGAGGGGGAATCTGCCGCTTAGGCAAAAGCCTGATGACAAGACTTTCATCATTCATTGTCGGCAAGGTTGACATTCTCAAATGAACGGTTTCCGTCGGAAGCGGCAGAGACAATGACCCGTTTTGCGGCTTACGTCTTTCTCCTATATCCATGGCCGATAAAAACTTGAAATGAGAAATAAGCCTTACGCATTCCTCTTTTTTTAAGACTCTTTTTTTCACAAGAGCATGGCCGATGCGAAAATGAATGAAAGCATCCTTTTCTCTCGGCACAATGTGTATATCTGAAGCCCTTGCCGTATAGGCCTCGTTTATGATGTTCCTGCTGTATGTTTCAATATTTTTCACAAGACTTCCCTCCTTCCGCACGTATTGTAAATCAGATAAACAAAAGCCGGCAAAGGAGAGATTATGCGTTTTACACTGTGTAAAACGCAAAAAAATAAAAAATAAGCCCCCTGACATTGATTTACTGAATGAAATCCGGAACCATTCGGCCATTTTCAGCCATCAAAAAAGCAGGCGTATGCCTGCTCTTCTTAGCGTTTCTTTTCTTTCCGCAAATATTTTTTTTGATGCTCCCTCAAAATGTCCCCTGTCCAGCCTTTCTGCCGCAGATAAATATAAATCAGCAGGGTTGATACAATAATGAGCACGATGGAACAGATATACGCATATTTCCAATGAAGCTCCGGCATGTTATCAAAGTTCATCCCCCAGAGAGCTCCAAGCGCCGTCATCGGTGTAAAGAGAGTTGTAAAGATCGTCAAGGCTTTCACAATTTCATTTCCTCTTTGGGAAGTAATGACTTCCTCGGCGTGCAGCAGATTGCTCAGTTCCTGATCAAACTCATTGATATATGTAATCCCTCTTTCCATCTTATGATGAGCTCTGAGGTAATCTTTCTGCCTGTCATTTTTCGGAAGAAACGCTTCTTTTAAAGCCATTTCCACTTTTTTAGCCCCCAGTGTAAGGCCTTTCCAAATGAACAGCTCATGGCGCAGTTTATGCACATTTTCCAAGATTCCTTTGCTGTTGTCATCATGAATCTGCCATTTCAGCGTCCGCTGCTTGACTTCAAATTCATCCAGTCCGATCAGATAGGAATTCATCAGCTCTCCCAGCAGAACAAAAAAGCCTTCAATCGGATTTTCACAGGTTTGAATCTGCTGTGTGGCATGCTTTTCTTTTACACCGCGCAGCAGCGAAAAATCAAAATTAATCGTAAAAAAGAAGTCTCTCGTAATATAAAAGTGAAATACGGTATGGTTTTTTTCATCATCTAATCCTTGATGATAGATTAAAGATCCGAAAACCGCTTCATTATTCTGATCATTTGTATCTGAGCGCAGAAAGTTTATATGATTTTCATGTTCAAACCACTTTTCGCATTGCGGCCAGTGATTGTGATGAATCATTTTTTTCGCTTCCGTTTTTTCATGCGGACCGAGCTGGTACCACAGCCAGTCCGCACCCGAATGTACCTTCATCTCTTGTCATCCTCCAGTATCGCTTTCTTGTTTTATTACCGTAAATGAGGCGGGCTAAACCAGGTTCGATGTTTGAGCAGCTTTCTACAGTGGTATTATTCCGAAAAAAGGGAGGTGCAAGCCTTCCTTCGCGGAAGGCGTTACATTGTATATCATCAAACTATCTGCCATCGTACTATTTATATTATTAACGGCGTGTTTTGTCGCCATAGAGTTTTCAATCGTTAAAGCAAGGCGCTCCCGTATTAATCAGCTCATTGAGGAAGATGTAAAAGGAGCAAAAGCAGCCAAGCATGTCATTACACACCTCGATGAATATTTATCGGCGTGCCAATTGGGCATCACCGTCACCGCTTTGGGGATCGGCTGGCTGGGTGAACCGACAGTCAAAGCAATGCTTCAGCCGTTATTTTTAAAGACCGGAGTTCACGAAGCGGTTGCCCAAGTACTGTCATTGATCATCGCCTTTCTGCTGGTTACATATGTGAATGTCGTCATCGGCGAACTCGCCCCGAAAAGTTTTGCTATCCAAAAAGCCGAGCGGATTACACTTTTGTCTGCCAGACCGATGATTTTGTTTTATAAGTTAATGTTTCCGTTCATCTGGCTGCTCAATCATTCCGCCCGCCTGATTACAGCCATGTTCGGCTTGAAGCCTGCTTCCGAACATGAAATGGCTTATACGGAAGAGGAATTGCGGGTGCTCCTTGCCGAAAGCTATCGAAGCGGCATGATCAAAAAAAGTGAGCTGCATTACGTAAATAACATTTTCACATTTGATAAGCGCACTGCCAAAGAAATTATGGTGCCACGGAATGAAATGGTGAGCCTGCCGTTAGACAGCGGATCGGGACATATGCTCCGGGACATTATCAAAACAAATAAATATACCCGGTATCCCGTCGTAAAAGGAGATAAAGATCATGTAGTCGGCATCATCAATATAAAAGAAGTTTTATTCAGATTCCTGTCAGAAGGAGCGGCGTTTACAAAACACGAACTCAGCCCTTACATTCAGCCGGCGATCCATGTGATTGAGACGATTCCGATTTATCAATTGTTCGTTAAAATGCAGCGGGAACACGCCCATATGGCCATTCTCATTGATGAGTACGGCGGAACCGCGGGATTAGTAACGGCAGAAGATATCATTGAAGAGATCGTCGGCGAAATCCGCGACGAATTTGATACGGACGAAACACCTTCCGTTCAAAAGCTTGGGAAGAACCGCTATCTCCTGAACGCCAAATTGCTGATCAGTGACGTCAATGATTTACTCGGAACAGAGATTACGGCTGATCAAGTCGATACACTGGGGGGCTGGTTTCTTACTCAGCATATTGACGCGAAGCCCGGGAGCACCATTGATTTTGAAGGCTACACATTTACGGTAAAAGAAATCGACAGCCATCATATCATGACGATTGAAGCTGACAAAGCTGAATAGCCTGAGGGAGAAATCCCTCCCGGCCATTCAGCTTTTTATCATCTTAATGATTCTTTTACGATAAATCCGTTTTTTGCCAGCGCCTTCGCCAGACTCTGCTCCGTTTTCACCTGAGAAAAATCGATGCCGAGCTTCACGACGGTCTGCGCGATTTCCGGCCTGATGCCTGAGATTGTCGTTTCTATGCCGAGAAGTTTTGTGCTGTCAATCACTTTGAAAATCTGATAAGCGACCATCGTATCCACAATCGGCACACCTGATATATCTAAAAATAAATAAGAAAGCCGGAGTGAAGAACATTGGTCAAGCACCGATTCCAAAATCATTTTTGCCCGGTAGGTATCAATTTCGCCGACAAGCGGCAAAATTCCAATACCGGCGGCAATCGGCATAATCGGCGCGCTCAGTTCGTTAATCATTTCCTTTTGGGCGTTTAATTGTGTAACCGTCACTTTATAATATTCCTCTGTAAATACTTCAATCATATGGTCAATTGCTTTGTTCAGCTTCTCTCCCCAATGGAATACCGCATTCGCCCTGGGCTTCTCAGACATCGTTTCGCAGCATGTCTGTATGCGGTTCCAGACCAATCTCCGGAATTCTTTAAAGCTCGTGACGCTTTCATAGACCGGTACTTCATGGACGGCCCGGTCCCTTGCGAACTGAAGCGCCCACTTTGTCAGCTCCTCTTCTCCGCCTTCTTTTTCCGATAAAATGCCGGCAACGATTTCAATTAACAGACGGTGCTGCATTTCCGCTTTCTGATCATCTGAAGGCCGCCCCGATTTTGGTATGAGCAGCCACTGGCGTGTGATTTCACCTGATTCTTCAATTAAGGTTCGAGATAATGTTTCATTCAAATGTTTCACGGGTCTCCTCCATTCAAATTACTTTGTATGTATAAATCGGGGCCGGACGCACATACTGTAATTACATCCGATGGGCTATAGCCAAGCGGTAAGGCAATGGACTTTGACTCCGTGATCGTTGGTTCGAATCCAGCTAGCCCAGTCCCGCAACCGCAAAAAACGAAGATTAGCTGATAAATTTGATCAGCGGATCTTCGTTTTTCTCTTATGATACAGATTGATGTACCGTTTTTTTCTTCGTCAGCTTCATCAGTTCTCCCGGATTGTATCCGATAACGAGCTTATTGCGATCGATCAGAATCGGACGCCGCAGCAGTTTCGGCTTCTCAGTCAAAAGCTTCAGCACTTCATTTACAGTCATTTCTTCAATGTTGAGGTTAAGGTTTTTAAATGTTTGGCTTCTCGTCGCCAATATTTCATCAATTCCTTCGGTCGTTAATGATAAGATCTGTTTCAATTCATCAATTGTCGGTGTCTCCCGGAATAGATGTCGCTCTTGAAAGTCAACATTGTGGGCTTTTAACCAATGTTTCGTTTTTCGGCATGATGTGCAGCTCGGGTATGAATAAAAAATAAGTTCTTTCATTTTTAAAAATTCCTCCCTCGGATAATCCGTCTCTTTGTTAACATAAGTACCCTGAACTTTTTTTCCCTAAACGTATTTCAAAAAGATTTTTCGGATCTTTTTTAGAGAACGGCATAAGATATAAAACACAGGGAAAGACATAAATTCCACAATAAATATAATAATGAAAATGTTTACATTTTGAGTGCCGATCTATTATAATA
Organism: Bacillus sp. ZY-1-1; assembly: GCF_003047165.1. Taxonomy (NCBI): domain Bacteria; kingdom Bacillati; phylum Bacillota; class Bacilli; order Caryophanales; family Bacillaceae; genus Bacillus; species Bacillus sp. ZY-1-1. The sequence continues at coordinate 1,455,094 of NZ_CP027061.1, read as the reverse complement.
AACTTCAGATAGACTCTCGGGAGGGGATAAGGAATGAATCGCATGTTCCGGGTGTTAGGATTTTGGACGGGGATATTTGCAGTCATGTTTTTTCTAGGGGGCATGAAAGACGCTTCTCTTTTGTTTTTTGGACAGACGATCTTTTTCGTATTTCTTTCTTATTTGAATCTGACTGAGCGGATGTATATTTATATTTTCGGAGCTTACTTAACCGTATTTTTCGCCGGATTTACATACTACTCTATTTTTATTATGACACCGGGCGGCGGAACCCACTGAACAGAAAAAGACAGACCGATTATGGTCTGTCTTTTTTCATTTACAGTGAAAAACCATTGATAAACGGGTTTCGCTCCTGCTCTGTCTGGATGTCCGTTTCCGGCCCGTGCCCGCTTAATACAAGTGTATGTCCGGGAAGCGTGAGCAGTTTTTGATGAATGGAATCAAGCAATACGTCCTGACTTCCGCCGTGTAAATCAGTTCGGCCGATGCCTCCCTGAAAGAGCACATCACCTGAAATCACCAGATCTGCGTCCTTCACATAATAAGAAACGCTTCCCGGTGAATGTCCCGGCGTAAACAATGTCTCCAAATGGAAAGGCCCGATGTCCAAAATGCCGTCGCCTTCGATGAGCCGTTCGGCGGGCCGTGCCGTTACGGCAATGCCCCGCAATATGCCTGATCCGTTTAAGGAAGAGTCCTCCAGCCACTTTTCTTCCTTTTTGTGAAGATAGACGGGAACATCCCATCTGTCTCTTACTTCGTCAAGTGCGCCGATATGGTCAAAATGGGCGTGCGTCAGTAAGATGGCCAGCGGCTTCAGATTGTTTTCTTTTATGTAATTGTTGATTTTGTCCGCTTCCCCGCCCGGATCAAAAATAAGACAGGACTGATCCTCACTGACAAGAAAATACGCGTTTGCCTGAATCGGACCGGCCGGCATTCGTCTCCATTTCACTTTCATCACCTCTTTATGTATATGCCCTTATTATGAAGGTTTTCTGCGGAAGATTCAATGAATGCGGCCGGGAAAACGCTATCGACAAACAAAATGAAAACGGTTAAAATGAAATGGAAAGATTTTCAGGTTCCAATGACAAAGGAGGAGCATGATGTTACTTGTTGTAATCTTCGGCCTTGTCGCATTATTAGCTGTATTAGGAGTCCTGCGGGCTGTCAGACAGAGAAATATCCTGGGATTTTTGTTAGCCGCCGCCACCCTGGGTGTGTTTGGCTGGTTTACCGTAATGACCGTTGTAACCAGCGGCTATCCGACTGCACATTAAAAGCCTGTATCCAATGGATACAGGCTTATTTTTTATTGCTGCAAATGTTTGCTGACACTTTTGATTTTGCTCTCCAGCGTCGTTTTTTTATCACGTCTGTCATCAATGCGGATATTTGTCGCCACTCTGTGCAGCCCTTTTTGGAACGGAGCTTCGTGAATGTCCTGAATGACTGCGAATAAGTCGCTCAGCTCACCTTCAATCAACGTGTTCATCGGCGTGAGCTGAAATTTGATTTTGCCGGCAGCTTTGTAACCCTCCAAAATTTTTTGTACATCCGCTACATACTCACTGACGCTCGGTGTTTTTGTTCCGATCGGAATGATTGTGACATCTGCAATTGCCATTTGGTTCAAACTCCTTTTTCATTTGTTATGATTGGTTCTGTCATGCCTGTTTTCAGTGAAATCAGACGGTCATACGTAAAGCCGTATAAAGCGTATTCCCCGTTCGGAGAGATCTGAATCGGCTCCATTTCCGTGTTTTTGAGCACCGTCCGCTCCCGTTCGTCTCCTAAGTCAAAGCTGATCAGATTGTAAGAGCGGCCTCCAGGCTTAAATATGTAAAACCGCTTGTGTGTCTGATCGTAATCATATTCCATCGGCGCGAAGCTCTCATACTTTTTTTGGAGAGGAAAGCTGTGTGTCACGGATGCCGGCTTTTGGAAAAAGAACTCGCCGTCTCCGTCCGATTGATCCGTTTGTCTGACGGCAATCGTCATGCCCGGGCGGGAATCAGCCCAGATGACGTGATGAAGCACTCTTTTTTCTTTTTTCGTCTGCAAGTCATAAGAATATAAAGGACCCTCTTCCTCCGTTTTTCCTTGCTTGATATATTGGAATTCATCAGTGGAGGTCCAATGGACAAAAGGGGCCTGAACGGGACTCTTTTTTAAAATGCCGTTGTTCATATCGGCCGTATAGGCTGTGAAGTCCCATGTTTCAGTAAAAACGGTAATCATCATTTGATACGGGTCATACGGATTCCAAGCCGTCTCCAGCTCATAAGAGTTAAAGGCTTTGTGATAAAGTCTTTTCCCCTGCTTGTTCATAAGCACAAGCTCAGTCTGACCGCTGCTTGTCACCTGTACGAGAATCAGCTGTTTTTTCCGGCTGATCTTTACATTGACAATATTGCCCTTTGTTTCATAGAGCCGTTCGGATTTTCCGCTGAAAAGATCATATTTCATCAGCTGATGATGTGCTGTATACAGAATTGTTCTGTTATCCAGCCATCCTTCCGTTTTTTCCGCTTCCTTTTTACTGAGCGGAACGATTTTCTGTTCTGCCGATTTTGCCGAAACGCCTGTGTCTTGCTGCTGATGAGATGGTTCACAGGCCGCTAAACACAGAACGAATGCGGACAGCAGAACACAAACCAAGTATCTCATCAGCCTTCCCTCCATTCTTTTCTATTGTCCCATATTTGTTTATGTAAACAAATGAGAAATTTCACAGATGTCTCAAAAAACAAGCGACCTCCACAAAATACCTTCCGTCGCTTGATAAATATCAGCAAACTGATGAAAAGGCAAAGGGTTTTTTCCCTTCCCGAGCTCAATGGTATAGCCCTCTTTTCCATACTGCTGTATAAACCAATCCCTAAAACCGGCATGGCTGTCAATGGTTTTAACGCCTTGATAGCGGTTTCCGCTTATCGCTTCAAACTCCCGAATCATCTGGGATGATTGCTCCGGTTCACATCCTTCGTATCCCCAGTAAATCTCTTCTCCCTGCGTATGAAGCGCGATCAGCCGGTCAGGCGGCTGTTCCGTTATCATCCGGTGCATCGCCTGCGCCTCCGGTTCAGTGAGCGGCGCCGTTCCCGGAAAATCACGGTATGAAGGGGCTTTCGGTTTGCGCCTTTGTTCAATATCCCAATTGGATGGGAAATGTTTATTTAAATCCACACCGTTTATATTCGCCTTCCATTCGCGGAAATCCGGGCGGTGCTCATTTAATTCGTTGAGGAATTCATTTTTTTCTGATAAATCTTCACATCCGTAAAGTACGAGATCAACACCGTCGGGATTTACGAGCGGAACGAATGACAATGATGTCCGGCTGAATATATCAAGCACAGACTGCCCGAAAACGGTTTTATTTTCGCATAATGCCGCGCAATATTCTTTACACCATTTAAACGCGACCGAGGTGGTGATCCATTCATTGGCATGAAATGAGGCGTTTACATGGACTTTTCTTTCGGCCGTATCCGCACCTATTTTCAGCTCATAAAGCGGCTTTCCCAATACGGAACTGCCGATTTTACGGCTTGTGACAAACGGAAAGACATCCGTTATTTTCTCAATTTCTTCATAAACCGATTCAGAGCCGTACACCTTTTCTTCCTTCACCCATTGATCAGCGGAAAGAACGCTTTCACAGTGCCGGATGTATCGTGAAAGCCCGCTCAGCGTCTCAAGCGGCGGACCCTCTGACTGCCCGCTCACGGCAAAGCCGGGACAAAATAATTCATCGCTTTCCGCCGTTTTATCAGCGGCTTTCAACAGTTTTTCATCAATTGAAAGCACCTTTGCAATATCTTTCATATGCTGTTTCAATTCAGGTTTGACACGAATTCCCGCCATGTTCATCCCCCTTTTTTAAAAACTATATGACAGGGGAGATAAAAAAAGAAAGCCGCCCGCGATATGGGCAGGCAGACTTTCTTCAGCAGTTTTGATGTTTGAGCCATTCATTTTTGGCAATCCACGCCCCGCCGATGACTCCGGCGTCATTTCCAAGTGCCGCAATCGAAATATCGGCCGCTTCCGCAGAACGCGGGAACGCGGTGATTTTGAAGGTCTCTTCCACTTTTGACCGCAGGATTTCCCCCGCTTTAGACACGCCTCCGCCGAGCACGATTTTTGTCGGATTCATGGCGCTTGCCAGATTTCCGAGCACGAGGCCTAAATGTTTTGCGACATAATCGACGACTTCAAGCGCGGTCTTATCCTGCTGTTTAGCCGCTTCGAACACGTCACGTGCCGTCAGATCGCGCACTTGTAAGAGCGAAGAGTCGGAAACCGCCGCAAGCTTTTCTTTCGCGATGCGGACGATGCCGGTTGCGGACGCAATCGTTTCGATGCAGCCGGATTTTCCGCAATTGCACGGAGCTCCTCCTTCCGGAATACTGCAAATATGACCGATTTCTCCGCCGGCCCCGTTTTTACCGTGAACGATTTCTCCGTTGACGATGATGCCTCCGCCGACTCCGGTTCCGAGCGTCACTAAAATGACATCTTTGGCCCCGTCACCTGCACCCTTCCACATTTCTCCGAGCGCCGCGATATTGGCATCGTTTTCAATGACGGCCGGAATACCCGTTTCCGCCTCGAGATGGTCTTTCAGCGGATAGTTTTTCCACCCCATATTTGTCGTCTCATAGACCATTCCCGTCGTCATTTCCACAGGTCCGGGCGCTCCCATTCCGATCCATTTTACAATCCGTTTCGGCTTGTTCAGTTCTTCCAGCTTCTGATCAAGCGCTTTGGCGATCGTGACCGTAATTGTGTTTCCGGATTTATCGGTCGGAACTTCCCATTTATGCTGAATTTCACCGTACATGTTGATAAAGGCCAGCTTGATGGTTGTTCCGCCCAGATCAATCCCCGCAAACCATGTATCTTCCATAATAATCTCCTTTTCTTATTAAAATCCTGCTGTGTTAACTGCCTCTGATCCGCTCCGATTCTCTCTGAAGAACTCCGGCGGCTTTTTGCCATAAATCTCTTTCAATCACGTTTGACAAGTACATTTCCTTTAATTCATCTTTCATAAAGTCAATTTCGGCTTGTCTGTCACCGAAATAAACAATATGTCCGAATGACTTAAACAGCTGCTGCACGTCATAAAATGAATTCATCTTCTTCACCATTTCTATTCTTCTTAGTATAAGCGTATTTCATCACTGATCCGGGCGTCAAGCAAAAAACGATTGGAGAAAATATCCTTGTATTATTTTCATAAATTGTATATTCACAATTGTAAAAAAACACTCATTTATGCGTTTTTCTGTTACAATACTTTCGTGCCCAAAAGCACAAAAGGATTAAAGTTTGATGGGGTGTTGTTTTGAAACAAGAAAAAAGGCTGACGTTCATCTCAGCCATCAGTTTATTTGTCTTGATGTTAGCAGTCATTATTTCCTGCCTGTTTTTCTTTCATACAGAGCCGCATATGCCGCTGTTCTTTTGCGTCATTATTCTGTCTCTGGCAGGTTTGTGGCTCGGTTTCTCGTGGGAGAGTCTTGAAAAAGGAATTGTCAGCGGATTGAAAAACGGGGTGCAGCCGATTATCGTGCTGGCTTTGATCGGTGTGCTGATCGGCGCCTGGATGTACAGCGGCGCCATTCCCACCGTCACCGTTTACGCTTTGTCAATTATACAGCCGAGTCAGCTGCTTTTGACCGCATTATTTTCCTGCATGATTATCAGCACGCTTGTCGGCTCAAGTCTGACAACTGTCAGTACAATCGGCGTCGCGCTGTTAGGGGTAGCAAGCGCGGCGGGAGTTCCGCTCGAATGGACGGCGGGAGCAGTTATTTGCGGAGCTTGTTTCGGTGATAAAATGTCACCGATGTCCGACACGACGAATTTTGCCGCCGGAATCGGCGAAATTCCGATTTTTAAGCATATTCGCCATATGATGGGCACCACCGTTCCGGCACTGCTGATCACAATCGTTCTTTTTTATATTCTCGGTTCATCTGTTTCAATAAATGCCGCTTCAACGCAAAATATTGAGGCGGTCATTTCCGGAATAAAAGAGGCTGTGCACGTTACGCCTTGGTCGCTTCTTTCACCTCTGTTGGTGATCATTTTAGCTGTGAGACGGGTTTCCGTGATTCCGGTGCTTACCGCCGGTATTATTTCCGCAGGGCTTTTGACTGCTGTTTTTATTCCTGACAGCAGCATTCAAGGATTTATATCCGCCCTGCAAAGCGGGACGGCGTTTAAAACCGGCGACCAGGCTGTGGCCAGCATTATCAACAGAGGCGGGCTCCAATCGATGATGGGATCAGTCTCTCTGATTATGATCGCCTTTGCGCTCGGCGGCCTGATGGAAAAAACGGGCCTGATCGCGGCGCTGCTTCAAGGATTGATAAAAGGCGTGCATACGAAAGGACGTCTTGTCATGGCGACCGTCTTCTCAAGTATAGGCGTAAACCTTGCGACAGGTGAGCAGTATTTGTCGATCTTAATTCCGGGTCAATCTTATAAACCTTTATATGACAAGCTCGGCATTAAGCGGATTCACCTTGCGCGGTCGCTTGAGGACGGCGGAACATTGATCAACCCGCTGATTCCCTGGGGAGTAAGCGGCGCTTTTATGGCAAGCGCATTAGGGGTTTCCGTCGTCGACTACCTGCCGTTTACCTTTTTCCTGTACATTTCTCCTATGATCTCAATTCTGCTCGGTTTCCTGAAAAAAAGCTGACAATACGAGAAAACCTGCCGTTTTTTTCCGGCAGGTTTTCTTATGCAAAAAATCCCGCTTAAAAAACGGGATTTGTTTAAAATGCCTGCTGAATGAATTTGTTTCTGATAAACGGTATTTTTAAAAAGAAATGAATGAATGTCCGTCTGATCCCCGGCTGGCTGAGCACGCTGTTCATCAGACGGTAGCGGTTTTGGTAAACGGCTAAAACAGATACGGCGCATAATGAGTAGATCAACAATTTTTTCATCTTATCCCTCCTGCCCCTATCGTTTGTCAAACAGCGAGAATTATTCCGGTGCAAAAAGTTTTTTATGCGATTAAGCGATGGTTTCGGATTCAGTCACGATCATATCGACCGGAATATCGTGGGGCATGCGGGGAATGCGGTCTGTCAGCTGGCAGTCAAAGAGAAGCGACACGGTACGGCCTTTATAACCGGACAGGTACCGATCATAATATCCTCCGCCGTATCCGATTCTGAAGCCTTCCCGGTCAAAAGCCACGCCGGGCACAATCACAAGGTCAATGTCATTTTGGGCGGCTTTTTCCGTCAGACTCTCGATCGGTTCACTGAGGCCCGCATATACGGTTTCCAGCTGATCATACGCAGAAAATGTACGGAACTCCATTGCTCCCGTCTGCGGAAAGCATTTTGGGATACAGACTTGTTTTTTCTCTTGCCAGGCCTGTTCAATAATCGGCCGTGTCGGAATTTCCAGGCGTGTCGAGATGGTAACGGCGATCACGCGGGCCTGTTTCCATTCTTTTAAAGAAAACAGCGTTTCACGCATGCTGCGGCATTTTTTCTCCCATTCACTTTCTGTCATGTCAGAAAGCTTTGCTTTTATATGGGTTCTGATTTGTGCTTTCACGTTTCTCAAACCTCCCTGAAAGACAAAAAAGCCAGAACTTTATTGAAAGCTCCAGCTTTTTCCGCTGTGTTAAACAGCTTATTTTGTTTCACGGTGTAACGTAGATTTTTTATCACGTGGGCAATATTTTTTAAATTCAACGCGGTCCGGATTGTTGCGTTTGTTCTTTTTAGAAATATAGTTACGCTCACCACATTCAGTGCAAGCCAAAGTAATATTAACGCGCATTATTTTCCCTCCAAACTAAATATCATTTACTTATTCAGACTTATATATAATACCACTATAATGGACGGAATGCTAGAGCTGATTTACATGAAATGTTGTTTAAGTGCAGAAAACATCAGTTTACGCTTCTGATCCTCTGAATGAGCTTGCGTCAGAAGAAGGCAAAATATGACGAAACAGGACAAAAAAGGGCTTTCTGATACGAAATCTATAGAGAAATAACCGTTTGCTCCCCGAGTAAAAAAGATTTTCCGACAAAATTCCGTTTTTTTCTCTATTTCCTTTAGAATGGCGGCGTTTTATGGTATAAAAAAGAAGGGCAAATTAATAATAGAAGGTGATGAAACGTGGAAATTGCTATTATTGCGTTGTTTATCGTCAGTATAGCGCTTATTGCATTCTCATATTCTCAAAGAGATCCGATGAAAGACGTGGAACAGGAGCTAGAAACGCTTCAGCTTTCCGCCATGCAGGAAATTTACAAGTTGAAAAAGAAAATGACGGTGCTTGAAGAAGAATTGCTGGAAACCAACCTCGTGATCCGCAAAGCCAAAAGCAGCGGCATTAACCAAAAAATCGCCAAACAAATCATTTCAAAATATAACAACGGAATGTCTGCGGAAGCCATCGCAAAAGCGGAGCACGTGTCTGTCGAGGACGTCAATACCATTATTAAAGATAATGAGAAGGTGCTCGTATGACAAAACGGGGCATTCAGGCTTTTGCAGCAGGCATGATTTTAGCGACGGCCGTTCTCGCCGCTGTCTTCTATTTGACTGACCATGACCAGGCAGCCGCCGTTAAAACCGAAAAAACAGCATTGACAGAAAAAGAAGTAAACAGCTACCTCGACGATCAGCACAAAGTCTCCGTCAACCGGGATGACTATCAAAAACTGCTTGATTCTAAAGAAAAATCGTTAAACAACGACCAAAACACAGACGCCAAAAAGAAAAAAGTAACATACAAACTGACGATTAAAGACGGAATGAGCACTGCTGACGTGTCATCCATTCTTGAAAAAGAAGGGATTATTCCTTCAGCGAAAGACTTCAATGATTACGTCATTGACGCAGGCTACCACAAAGAAATCCGCGCCGGCCATTTCAAAGTCGATTCAGATATGAGCTTTAAAAAAATCGTCAAAACATTAACCCGCTAAAAAAGCTTGCAGGCATCGTCCATTCAGATGGATACGGCCGGCAGGCTTTTTTAATAGACATATAAAACGGACCCGGTTAATGGCCGGGCCCGTTTTTTTCATCCGAATTTTCCGGTGATATAATCATGTGTTTTTTGATGATCCGGCTGAGAAAATATTTTGCCCGTATCGCCCCACTCCACCAGTTCGCCCATATAGAAAAACGCGGTTTGATCAGAGACCCTCGCAGCCTGCTGCATGTTATGAGTCACAATAACGATTGTATACTTTTCTTTCAATGTCAAAATCAGCTCTTCTATTTTCCGCGTGGACACGGGATCAAGAGCGGACGTCGGTTCATCCATCAGAAGGACGTCCGGTTTGGTGGCGAGCGCTCTTGCGATGCACAGCCGCTGCTGCTGACCGCCTGACAGTGAAAGCGCCTGTTGGTGAAGGCGATCCTTCACTTCATCCCAGAGCGCAGCTGCTTTTAAAGATTCCTCGGCGATTTCAAGCAGTTTCTTTTTATTTTTTTCGCCGTGAATTCTCGGACCGTACACGACATTCTCAAATATTGACTGGGGAAACGGATTTCCTTTTTGAAACACCATACCGATCTGTTTTCTTAATTCTGCCGCATCCGTCTTTTCCTTCAGCAGATTGCGCCCGTTATAGATCATGTCGCCTGTCACTTTGACATTCGGAGCCATTTGCAGCATTAAGTTTAATGTTTTAATAAAAGTGGATTTCCCGCAGCCGGACGGACCGATGATCGCAGTTACCTTCCGCTCCTCAAAACCGATCGTAATGTCTTTTAAAGCCTGATGGGCTCCGTACCATACGTTCATGCCGTGAATATCAAATAAATTCTGTGTGTGCACCGCTTCCTTCACAAGGCTCACAGTCCTTCCCCCTATCCGAACTTTCCGTTAATGTAGTCATCTGTCTTTTGCGCTTTAGGACTCGTGAAAATTTGTTCTGTCTGCCCGTATTCCACCACTTCCCCGTTTAAAAAGAAAGCCGTTCGGTCAGACACCCTCAGCGCCTGCTGCATGTTATGCGTAACGATAATAATCGAATAATCTTTTTTCAGTTCTGTCAAAAGCGTCTCGATTCTGGCGTTTGAAATAGGGTCCAGAGCTGAAGCCGGTTCATCTAAAAGAAGCACGGCAGGTTTCATCGCCAGCGTACGGGCGATACAAAGGCGCTGCTGCTGGCCGCCTGATAACGACAGAGCCGATGAATGAAGCCGGTCTTTGACTTCATCCCAAAGCGCCGCCTTCGTTAAGCTTTCCTCGACCGCCTCATCCAAAACGGCTTTTCTGCGTTCCCCCGCATACTTCAGCGCATGTGTGATGTTATTGTAAATGGATTTCGGGAACGGATTCGGTTTTTGAAACACCATACCGATCTCCCGTCTGAGATACACGACATTAATCGCTTCACCCAAAATATTCAGCCCTTCATAAAGGATTTCTCCCTCACTTCTCGCCGAAGCAATGGCATCGTTCATTCTGTTAATCTGTCTCAAAAATGTTGATTTCCCGCAGCCGGACGGACCGATCAGAGCCGTCACCGCATGTTTTTCAATATTCATGTTTACATCTTTTACCGCTTGTTTGTCACCGTAATAAATTGATAAATGCTTCACTTCCAAAATCGAAGACTCCGGCAAACGCTTTGTCTGTTCCGCTTGTTCCCTGATGATGTGATCGATCATGTTTTCGCCTCTTTCCGATTAATTTGCCGTAAGCTTTTTATAAATGACAGACCCGAGCCATCTCGCAGAAAGGTTAAACAAGAGAACCGAAATCACCAGCACCGCCGAGCCGCCGTTTGCAATCGCTTCGGCGTCAGGGATGATTCCCTGCGTATTGACACTCCATATATGAACCGCCAGCGTCTCAGCCGGCCTGAAAATGTTGAAAGGAGATGATTCAGAAAACGGGTTCAAATCCGTAAAGTTCAGCCGCGGCGTTGTCAGCCCCGCTGTAAATAACAATGCGGCCGCTTCTCCGAATACTCTTCCTGATGCCAGAATGGCTCCGGTTAAAATTGAAGGAATCGCACTCGGAATCATCACCGTTTTGACGGTATGCCATCTCGATACGCCTAAAGCGAGAGAAGCTTCTTTCAGGTCCTTAGGGACTGCAGTGAGCGCGCCTTCTGTCACCCGGACCATAACGGGAAGGTTAAAGACCGTTAATGCGAGCGCGCCCCCGATAATCGTGTAGCCCCATCCGGTCAGGTTTACAAACATCAGCATGCCGAACATCCCGATGACAATGGACGGAAGCGAAGACAGCACCTCAATACACGTTCTGATAAAATCAGTGATTTTATTTTGGGGCGCATATTCAGCCATAAAGACGCCGCCCCCCACACCAAGCGGTATCGTGATCAGCATGGTGATAAACAGAATGTAAAAAGAGTTAAAAAGCTGATCCCGTATTCCGCCGCCTGAGGCAATGGCGCTTGATTTTGACGTAAGAAAACGCAAGGAGATTTCAGAGACGCCGTGAATAAGAATGTACAAAAACAATCCTGCCAAAATCGCCGCGATTACAGCGGCGCATAACCCGAATACACCGGTGGCCAATTTATCCGTTATTTTCCGGTTCATTACACTTTCCTCCTAGATGACAAATAGCGTATGAGCAATATAAACAGAAACGACATGATGAGAAGAACAAGCCCCATAGACCATAACGTATTATTTTCAATACTGCCGTATGTGGTATGGCCCATGTTTAACGTGATAATCGTCGTTAATGTTCCCGCCGTATCAAGCAGGCTTTCCGGCAGAAGCTTTGTATTTCCGATAACCATCTGTACGGCGAGTGCTTCTCCGAACGCTCTTGCCATCCCGAGCACGACAGCGGTCAGCAATGTCGGAAACGCCGCCGGGATAAGCACCTTTCTGATTGTCTGCCACCTCGTCGCACCAAGCGCATATGAACCGTCGCGAAGGTGTTTCGGAAGTGACGCAAGCGCATCAGCGGAAATCGATGTAACAGTCGGCAGAATCATTACCGAGAGTACGATCGTCCCCGCCAAAAGGCTGTGACCCGTTCCGCTTGATTTAAAAGCGCCGATAAACGGAACCAATACTGTAAGACCTATGAATCCATAAACGACGGACGGAATGCCGACAAGCAGCTCAATTACCGGCTGCAGCACCTTTTTTCCCCAAGTCGGTGCAATTTCCGTCATAAACACGGCACCCGCAATACCGAGGGGCGCTGCGATCAGAGCGGACAGAACCGTGACCGCAAATGACCCGAAAATAAAAGGCAGCGCGCCGAACTCAGGTTTTGCCTGGGTTGGATTCCAATTCAGACTTGTTAAGAACTCAATCGGGCTTACACCATTTACAAAAAAAGATTGCAGCCCCTTTATGCCGAGAAAAATTGTGATCGCCGCTGATGCCGCAATGATAATCGCGGCACACACAGACACAATCACCCTTCCGCGGACTTCATCCAATTGCCTGTTTTGTTTTGAGCTTATTAAGCGTTCGCTTACAGACTCTTTTTCTCTGTGATTTATCATTTGTTTACACTCCTATAAAGAAGAAGAGGCGGGGAGCCCGCCCTCCCCTCAGCTTTGCTTGCCGTTTGCGTCACGTGTGACTTTCATATCAGAGATCGGAATGTAGCCCTGATCTTTTACGATACTTTTCTGTACTTCATCGCTGTTCATATAGTCAAGAAACGTTTTTGTAAGGCCTGACGCTTCACCTTTCGTATAAGAGTGCTCGTAAGCCCAAATCGGATACTCGCCTGTGACGACGTTTTTCTCTTCCGGTTTGATGCCTCCGATCGATAAAGGCGTTACTTTGTCATCGTTTATATAAGAGAATGCCAGATAACCGATTGCTCCCGGCGTTTCCGCAATGATTTTTTTGACTGTATTGGAGGAATCCTCTGTAATGCCCTCTGCAGGCTCTGCTCCGTCAAGAGCATATTTGACGAACGTAGCGCGTGTTCCAGATGAATCAGGACGGTTCACGAGTGTAATTTTTTGATCTTTACCGCCAAGCTCTTTCCAGTTTTTAATTTTGCCTGTAAAGACGTCTGTCAGCTGTTTTTTGGTTATATCCTTTACGCCCGCACCGGGGTTGACCGCAGCCGCCATCGCCACTACCGCTACTCGGTGGTCTTTTAGGGCTTTCGCATCAATGCCTTCTTTTTCTTCAGCGAAGACATCTGAGTTGCCGATTTGCACTGCCCCTTCAGACACTTGCGAAAGTCCTGTTCCTGAACCTCCCGCTTGCACCTGCACATCAGCATCCGGATGTTTTTCCATAAACTTTTCCGCCGCTGCCAGTACTAACGGCTGCATGGCTGATGAACCAGAAATGGTTAAAGAACCTGATGCTTTTTTATCCTCACTTGCAGATTGACTGTCTGTCTTGCCGCTTTCCTTTGCATTTCCGCATGCTGCAGCAACAATCATAACAGCAGCCATCAGAAGCGTAAGCATCCATTTGTTTTTTTTCATTTCCTGAATTCCCCCTGCATTTAATGTGTAATTTGTCCTACACGTATAGAGTAAAGGGTTCTTGTAAAATGCGTATAAATCAAGTGTTAAGGTTTTGTAAATCCGGATGTTTTTTTGTATAAAAAAAACGCTCACAGGTTGTGAGCGTTTTTCTGTTAGTTGCTTGTATTGCCGTTTTCAGCGTCTTCCTGAATTTTATCTTCGTTTTTCTGCTTCGTATTATTATCTTCTTGTTTCTTTTTCAGCTCGAAGTATTTGTCCAGAGCTGCTCTTCCTATATCATTCGTAATCGAATATCGATCGCTGTAATTAATATAGGCCCAAGGAACGACTACAGAAATAGCCACTTCCGGATTATCAGCAGGTGCATACGCGACAAGAGTCGTATTATACGTTCCTTCACCCGTCTCTGATTTGTCAGGACCGTCATAGAAAGATTGCGCCGTACCCGTTTTACCGGCAGGACTGTATGTCGCCGTCGCAAAATCAGTTGCGGCTGTCCCTTTTGTCATGACACGTCTGAAACCTGCCTGCACTTCTTTAATGTCTGCATGATTCATATCAATCTTGTTCAGTACTTGAGGCTGAACAGACTCTACAACGGCTCCGATTCCTTTTTTCGAATCAGGCTGTCTGACCTCTTTTACAAGCTGAGGTTTCAAACGATAGCCTCCATTGGCGATCGTTGATACATACTGCGCCATTTGCAGCGGTGTAAACGTATCATACTGCCCGATGGCAAAGTCTAACAGAAGACCGGAAATTCGCTGTGTCCCTTGGTACCCGGTTGCTTCATTCGGAAGATCAATCCCCGTCTTAACTCCGAGTCCGAACTGATTGAAGTAGTATCTGAAAGTATCGAATGCCTTCATATCAAGCGGCAGGGACTGGCCTTTTTTGTACTCCCCTTTACCGACAGCAATCGCCGTTTTGAACATGAACACGTTTGAGGATTCCTGAAGCGCTTTTTGGATATCTACGGGACCTAAATTCGTCCATGATTTTTTCGGGTTTTTACTTCCCTTGAAATACATAGGTTCATCCTGGAAAACGGTGTTCAAATTAATCGCGCCCGTCTGCAGTCCGGTCAACACCGTCGCTCCTTTGACCGCCGATCCCATTGCGTAGGAGGAAGTCATTGCGCCGAGGGCATAATCATTAATTTTGTACTTTCCATGATCATTCGTAATCTGTTTGCCGGCCATCGTCAGCACTTCTCCGTTTTTCGGGTTCATCATGACGACGAAGGCCCGATCAAGAAGCTTCGTGCTCGGTCTCGCTTTTGCCGATCTTAAATTTTTCTCAATGATTTTTTCAACGGATTTCTGCAGGTCCATATCAATGGATAATACAAGGTCTTTGCCGGCCTGTCCTTTTGAAATCACTTTGCTGCCCGTGACATTTCCGGATGAGTCGGTTAAGTTCTGCACTTTCTCTTTTTGACCCTGCAGCAGGCTTTCATATTGATATTCTAAATAGCTTTTTCCGACCCTGTCATTCCGGCTGTAGCCGAGTGACAGATAGTGATCCAGCAGATTGGAAGGAAGACCTTCGTTCGCACTGGATACACTGCCGAGCAATGTCCGGATCAGGCTTTTATAAGGATAAGACCGTTCCCAGTCAGACGTCACGTCAACTCCCGGCAGTTCATCTAAATGTTCGCTGACGACGGCCATTTCTTTTGCCGACACCCCTTCATTTTTGATGTATTGAGGCGTCAGTGAGTAGCCTGAATCCATCTGCCTTTTGATCGCAAGGATCTGCATATCTTTTGAAGTGAGCTCATTCAGCTGTTTGTCTGTGATACGTTTCAGCTGAAGCTGATATAAATCATCTTCAGACAGTTTTTTGTCTTCAGCTTTTTGCTTTTCTTCGGCCGTAATCAGTTTTTTCGCTTCATCAGGCCTCGTTAACATCCAATAGTCTTTTTTATCCCGCTCAGTCACCTTTTTGGTGCTTACCTTAATCATACCCGACAGTTTTTTTGCGATTTTTAAACGCTGCGCCTGGGTGGTTGAGGCTGAACGTGTATATGTAATCGCATTTAATGCTTTATTCGTTACGATGGGATTTAGGTTCCGGTCGTATATTTTCCCTCTCGGAACCGCCGTGCTGACATCAGACTCCTCCTGCTTATTAGCGGCGTTTTTATAATCATCACCCTGAACGATCTGCTTGATGCCAAGCTCGACGATAATCCAAGTGAAAATAAGAAACGCGGCCAAAAACAAAAAATTAAGCCGGATCGGCAGTGATTTTTTCTTTTCTTTGTTTACAGCTATTTTCTTTTTATTTCTCCTCATGACATCACCTTTTCTTATTTACAGAAAGAAATGACACCTTCTGTTCAGGTGCCATTTTTCATTCTAAAGGTTTTTTCGATATTTTTCTACAGATAACCCTTTTATCTTTCTCCTTTTATAAAATTCGGTTCCGCCGCCTGTTTTTGTCGGTCTTCTTCTACTGTTTCATCAGAAGTTTCCGTATCCAGTCTGATGTCTTTTATAAAGTAATAAATCAGCGGATGGCCGGCTCCGAGCAGCACGAGCGCCGCCGGTATTCCCACTTTTTCCTTGAATAATGTAACGATTACAAGGAAACAAAGGATGGAAACGATCCGGCCCGCATTTAAAAATAACTCCCTGAGCACAATGTATTCAATTCTGGCTTTTCTGGCAAGCCGCGCCCGGCCTATCACATCATATGTAAGCGAGACATACGGCACGAGCAGAACTGGATAGCCGATCGCAATAAACACTCCGTACAAAAGGAGCGTCGTGAAGCTCATTTTAAAAATGATAAGAAACAGGGCGCCGTACAAGATCAATCCGCCGATAAGAATCGCCTTTTTCCGCGCTCTTTTTTTGATGAGCCTTGATGCAAAATAATAGGCAAAAAAAGAAACCGCGGAATTGACGAGACCGAATGTTCCGAGCGCCAGCTCACTGTTTGTCGCAATGAATACAAATACGCTGATTAAAAAAACAAAAATCCCCTCTCTCAAGCCTTGAAAAAAGTGCGCGTTGGTAATCCGGCGCCAATTCAGATTCGTGTGGCGCTCATCAAAAACTTTTTTCAGCATAAACCGGCCTTTCGACTCCCTCCGCTTCAGAAAAAAGCTCATGACCACGGCAAGGGCAAATAAGCCGAGCGACAGGCTGAAAATGATTGTATAACCCGTATTGTTTTCAAGTCTTGAAATGACATATCCGGCCACAATCGGACCGATCATGCCCGCCGATGAAGACAAAATGCCTAAAAACCCGTTAAAAAAATCTCTCGTTTCCGGTTCCGTAATTTCGAACGTCAGCACATTAAAAGCCAGCCAGTAAAAGCCGTATCCAACTCCGAGCACGGCCCCTATCAAAACGAGACGGGAAGCCGCAGTTTCTCCGGCAAGCAGCACACTTAAATAAAAAGCGGCCAAAAAGATAACGCCGAACCTGAGAATAAACACCCTGTCGATTTTTTTAGCCAGCCGGCCCGCCAGAAGAAAGGTAACCGGCTGCATCGTTACGACCGACAAATTGTATATGGCCAAATCAATAAATTTTCCCGACTGCTTCCACAAATACACGTTGACAAATGTATTTGACAGCGCGATGCCCAATGAGTAAAGGCCGCCAATCGTCAATAACAGCAGCAGCCCTTTATTTATTTCGATGTCGCCGATAATTTTTTTTATTTTGCTCATCATTGACTCCCCTTTACTACACATTAGTTTGTCTCACTCAAACTGAGATATGTAAAAGGATTCAAAGTCAATAAAAAAACAAGGCCTCCCGCGGGAGACCTTGTTTGATCGAACTATTTATTTTGCTTCGCTGTAAAGACGGGCAACTTCATCCCAGTTCACAACATTCCAGAAAGCTGAAATGTAATCAGGACGGCGGTTTTGGTAGTTCAGGTAGTACGCATGCTCCCAAACATCAAGACCGAGGACAGGTGTTTTACCCTCTGAAAGCGGTGAATCTTGGTTTGGCGTGCTTGTAATTTCAAGTTTGCCGTTGTTTACAACAAGCCAAGCCCAGCCTGAACCGAAACGGCCGGCAGCTGCTCCGGCGAATTTTTCTTTAAATTGATCGAAGCTTCCGAACGTGTTTTTGATCTCTTCAGCAAGCTCACCAGTCGGTTCGCCTCCGCCGTTCGGAGATAAAAGAGTCCAGAATAAAGAGTGGTTGGCATGTCCGCCGCCATTGTTGCGGACAGCTGTGCGGATGTCCTCCGGCACTGCGTTCAAATCAGCAACAAGCTCATCTACAGATTTCTCTGCAAGCGCTGATCCTTCGATCGCTTTGTTGAGGTTTGTCACGTATGTGTTATGGTGCTTCGTATGATGAATCGTCATCGTTTCCTTATCGATATGAGGTTCTAAAGCATCATAAGCGTAAGGCAATTCTGGAAGTTTGTAAGCCATAATTTTTTTCCTCCTTTAAATATATGTACTGAAATGCCGCTTAACGCGAACTTTTCTAATCTCAATGTAACAAAAGAAAGCATGGTAATCAATGAAAAAGCTCACAATCCGGCGATTCCAGCAGACATATTACACTTTATCCGTTCCCTGCCGAAATTAAACCTTTCTAAAGCACCGTCCATAAGAAATATCCGATCATAAAGAGCTGAATGACGCCTTTTGCCGCCACGCTTGTTAAAAAACCGATTAACGAGCCGAGCCCCACTTTTGCCGCGGACTTGATATCCTTTTGATGAACAAACACCTCAGCGCAGACAGCACCGATAAACGGCCCTAATATAATGCCTGCCACGGGAATAACGAAGGGCCCGATCAATAATCCGATCGTGCTTCCCCAGATTGCCGCCCTGCTTCCTCCGTACCTTTTAACGCCAAGTAAATTTGACACATAATCAGCTGCGAATAAAACGGCCGCAAATACCGCCTCAATGAGCCAAAACAGGTAGGAATAAGGACTGAAGGAAAACATAAACCCGTAGAGAAGAAAACCGGCCACAATAAAAATAACGCTTGGAATCACCGGATATACAAGCCCGATAAAAGCAATGACGAAGACCGCAATGATAATCAGCCAATACAAAACACTCATGACAAAAACACCCTCCTTTGTTTTGCGGGCGATCACCGCTTCCCGCTTTATCTTATATGTATGATTCCTTATCACCGCTTTAAATACTCTCACTTGTGTTCATCCCCTGTGAACGATACAATAAGCAACATATACCAGTTTAGGCTAGGAAGTGAAGATGTTGAACATATTTACGGCTTTATTGAAAAGTACATACTCTCCGGCAGATATTGCAAAAACACGGTTTCAGGGGATAGGAAAAGCGATCCTTTATGTATTTTTGCTGTCTGTCCTTTTTACGCTGCCAAGCGCTTATTACCTTTGCTCCGGCACCGTAAACTCAATGAACGGTTTCAAAACCGTGTTAAAGAAAGATTTCCCTGATTTCAGCATTTCAAACGGAGAATTGCAGACGAAAGCGTCCGCCTCTAAGGAAACGGAAGCGAACGGGTTCGTCATCGTCTTTGATCCCACAGATGCTTACGGCGCGAAACAAATAGCGGCGAAACAAAATGCGATCGGCATTTTGAAAAATAAAATGGTGCTTGCTGTAGACGGACAAGCGACAGAAATGAATTATTCGCTGATGCCTGCCGATATCACAAAAAAAGAAATCATATCAGCATTAAACCAAAATAAAACAATGATCGTCACCGTCCTGTCCGTTTTGCTGTTCATCATGACAGCGGCAGGCAAATTCATTGAAGTATCATTTCTCGCCGTCATCGGCCTGATATTGAAAAATGCGCAAAGAAAGACATTGAATTACCAGCAGCTCTGGAAGCTTTCGGCTTATTCCATTACACTTTCGACCGTATTCTTTACGATCATGCGCGCGCTTGTTATTACGGTGCCGAGTGAATTTTTAGTGAATTGGTTTGTAAACTTTATCATCCTTTTCCTCGTCTTAAAAGAGATACCGCGATGTAAAACAGATGTATAACAAAGACTGCCCCCGGCGGTCTTCTTTTTTGTCATGAACAAAATGGGACAAGCATACAATGAAGTAAAAATGTATGCGGGAGGCGGTTGGAATGAAGCGGCTTACTTTTGTATTCGGCAGTTTATTTGTGATATTCATTATCTTTTACGATCTTAAAATCGGCACGATCCCTTCTCAAGACCTTCCAGCATACGCAGCGGCGGCACAGCCAGCCCAACAGGAAGCTTCATACAGAACGGTTACGGTCAAAAAAGGCGATACGGTGATGTCGATAGTCGGCGCACATAAAGCGCCAGATGATATTGCACAAGATTTTGAAGCGCTGAATCCGAATGTAAAAGCAAACGCCATTCAGGCAGGCACCGCTTATAAATTCCCCGTCTACCGCAATTAAACGTTAATTTCTTGTCAGTTCGGCAAATACACTGTTACAATATAACATGTAAATAGAAGTTGCCTGACATGTAAAAGGCTCAGCCTGCAAAAGCGGTAACTACAATTAAGGAGCGATTGACAAGTGAGTGAAATCACACATCGTACAAAAACGCGTCCCGTCAAAGTGGGACCTTTAACAATAGGCGGAAATAACGAAGTCGTCATTCAGAGTATGACGACGACCAAAACACACGACGTAGAAGCAACAGTTGCGGAAATCAACCGTTTAGCCGAAGCCGGCTGCCAAATTGTCCGGGTGGCATGTCCGGACGAACGCGCCGCTAACGCGATTGCCGACATCAAAAAACAAATTTCCATCCCTCTCGTTGTCGATATTCATTTTGACTACAAGCTTGCATTAAAAGCAATTGAGGGCGGGGCCGACAAAATCAGAATCAATCCGGGAAACATCGGCCGTCGCGAAAAAGTGGAAGCCGTCGTAAAAGCGGCGAAAGAAAAAGGAATTCCGATCCGGATCGGCGTAAACGCGGGATCTTTGGAAAAGCGCATTTTAGAAAAATACGGCTATCCGACTGCTGACGGAATGGTTGAGAGTGCGCTTCATCATATCAAAATCCTGGAAGACCTTGACTTTCATGACATCATCGTCAGTATGAAAGCGTCTGACGTCAACCTCGCCATAGAAGCATACGAAAAAGCGTCAAAAGCATTTGATTATCCGCTTCACCTCGGAATTACAGAATCGGGCACGCTGTTTGCCGGAACGGTAAAAAGCGCGGCCGGACTCGGAGCGATTTTAAGCAAAGGAATCGGTAACACGCTCCGGATCTCTCTGAGCGCCGATCCTGTTGAAGAAGTAAAAGTAGCCAGAGAACTGCTGAAATCATTCGGTCTTGCTTCAAACGCGGCTACGCTTATTTCATGCCCGACATGCGGACGGATCGAAATTGATCTCATCAGCATCGCAAATGAAGTGGAAGAATACATTTCTAAAGTCAAAGCGCCGATTAAAGTAGCGGTTCTCGGATGTGCCGTTAACGGACCGGGCGAAGCAAGAGAAGCTGATATCGGGATTGCCGGCGCACGCGGCGAAGGACTTCTTTTCCGCAAAGGCCAAATCGTCCGCAAAGTCCCTGAAGAAACAATGGTCGAAGAGCTGAAAAAAGAAATCGACAAGCTGGCAGAAGAACACTATGCAAAGCTTGAAGCGGAAAAAGCAAAAGCAGAACAAGAAACACAAAAAGCTTGACGGATATTCCGCCAAGCTTTTTTTTTGCGTTGTGTTAAAAAAACGGTGTAATGAAGATGCCAAGCACAAGGGAAACAATACCGATTCCCATCGCCCATCCGCCTAAAGCGCCTGCTCCTCTTCTTCTGGCGATATAGCCGACGATAATGCCGCATGCCCCTAATAAAACAGGGAGCACAAACAGGGAAATGATAGAAATAGCCAATGCTGCATACCCTATCCCCCGGCCTTCACTTACTCCGTCCCGATTATCATCACGGTCTGCTGCCCGGTCAGAAGCACGATATGGCTCTGAGATTTCGGCCGCTGTTTCTTCTGAATAAACATCACGCGTGATATCGGTTCCTTCCGATCCATGATCCACGTAATAGTCGTTGCCTTTTCGATTTTCGTAATCGTATGCCACCTTCAATTCCCCCTTTTTCTTTTATGAAAGGAGCTTTTTTAGTTTCCGCGTTTTTTACGGATTCATGTTTGCTAAACTTTTCTGGTATTGTTAATTGTTTATGTTACACTTGAAGGGATGAATCTATAGGAGTGTGGACATGTTACGGTTAGGTATAGATATTGACGGCACAGTTACGGCACAGGATACATTTGTCCCTTATTTAAACCGCTCATTTCATCTTTCCATTACCTTGGATGATATGACTGATTATGATCTGACGAAGCTTTTGAACATTACAGACGAGGAATTTTGGGAATGGATGAACGTTCATGAAGCAGCCATATATAAAGAAGCGAAGCTCGCGGAATTTGCCAAGCAGGCACTGGACGGACTGAAAGAAGAGCACCGTCTTATCTACATTACGGCAAGACGCGGCCACTTAGAAGATGTTACGCTGGACTGGTTTGCAAACCGGGACATTCATTACGATCACATTGAGCTTGTCGGAGGCCATCACAAAGTGGAAGCTGTCAAAAAACACGGCATTGATTTATTTTTCGAAGATCACCACGGCAACGCGACAATGATCGCAAAAGAAGCAGGCATTCCGGTTATCCTTTTTAACTCCCCATATAATCAGCTCCCCATCGATTCCAATATTATCAGGGTGCAGAATTGGCTTGAAGCCGTCGCCTGGATTAATAAAAACAAACACAGCTTTCAGCATGTTAAAAGCTGAAAAAAACCTCCTGTATATAGCAGGAGGTTTTTTATCGGCACGCCGGACAGGTGCCGTAAATTTCAAACTTATGGCCGCTGATTTCATACCCTTCCAAATCATCGTGCAGCTTATCCATCGGACAGGACTCAATTTCCTTCGTTTTCCCGCAGGTTAAACAGATAAAATGGTGATGATGATGGGTATAAGAGCATGTAAAACGGAACAGTTTTTCTCCGGAAAGCTCCGTCGTTTCCAAAATGCCGAGTTCTTCATATAACGAAAGATTTCGGTATATGGTATCAAAACTCAGACCCGGATAGTCGTCATTTAATGCGGCAAGCACGTTTTTGGCGGTCAGATATTTATCAGAATCAGCAAAAAGCTGCAGCATGTCTTCTCGCTTACTCGTATATTTATACCCTTTTTCTTTCAGCAGGTTCAACGCTTCTTGTACGTTCATGAGGACCTCCCCTTTACAACACGGTATCGCTCCAAAAAGAAAATGGCAGCTGTCTGAACAGCAGGCCATTTTCTTATGATGTATCAAATTATACCTATAAAATGATGAAAAGTAAATGAAAGCCTAGTGAATCGCGGTTTTGAACTTACCGCCCCTCGTTTCATGGGTATTCATGATCGTAATAAAGGCGTTTTTATCAATTTCAAACACAATGGATTTCAATTTAGTCACTTCAAGCCTTGTCACGACCGCGTAAATGACTTCTTTGGATTCATCCGTATATCCGCCTTTTCCCTGAAGCTTGGTGGTTCCCCTTCCAAGCCGATGCAAGATTGCGTCTGAAATTTCGCCATACTGATCTGCCACAATAATGACCGCTTTTGTTTCATCAAGCCCCTGGATGACGGCGTCAATCGTTTTCATGGCAATATAATAAGTCATGAAAGAATACATCGCCTGCTCCGGACCGAACACAAAACCGGCCCAAATAAAAATAAACACATTGATGAGCATAACGAATTCTCCGACTGAGAAGGGCAGCTTTTTTGTGAGAAGGATACCGAGTATTTCAGTACCGTCCATCGAGCCTCCGTTTCGGATGACAAGGCCTACCCCGAAACCGAGCAAAAGCCCGCCGAATACCGTCGCCAAAATAGGCTGGGTCGTAATGGCCTCCACATGGTGCAAGGAGGATTCAATCAGCGCTAAACCGACAATTCCGATAACAGTAGAGATGAGAAATGTTTTTCCGATATATTTATATCCGAAAATCATAAATGGAATGTTGAGTAACACAACGAATAAGGCGAAATTGAGGAGGGGATTGGACATAAAGAGGTGGTCTAAAATTAATGAAACACCGATAATGCCTCCGTCGATAAAATTATTAGGGACCAGAAACAATTCAATACTTACAGCGGCTGAACCCGCCCCGATCAGAATCATAATGACCCTGAAGATAAAGTGTAAAAATGACTCTCTTTTATGCTGTTTATTTGGGGTCATAAAATCTCCTTTCCTGTAATAACTATTTTAAACAGTAAGCAACTTCATTTTACCATTAAAAGCCGTAACATTTTAATGATTTGCTCAATACATTATGTCTAAAGAGGTGAAAGTATCGATGATTTTAATACAAAGAATTATTTTGCAGCGGCTCAATCAAGTCACTGCGGACGATCTTCTGAAATATTCCAAGCAATACGGGATCAGCATTACGAGAAGTCAAGCGGCTGAGGTAGCGGCTCTGATGCACGGAAAAAACATCAATATTTTTGATGAACAGGAGCGGCTTCGCCTGCTGAAAAAAGTGGAAACGATAACCTCAAAAGAAACGGCTCGGAAAGTTGACGAACTTTTCAATCAATTCTCGGGGTAAAAAAGGAGGGGCAATTCCCCCTCCTTTTTTATTGAGCTGATATTTTTTCAAGAAGCTCCTGATCAAACTGCTTTTCTTTCAGCATTTCGATTTCAAAACGGTACGGCGGCTTCTTATTTTTCTTGTCTTCGCCTACATACGGTGTTTCGAGGATTTTCGGAATATCGGCAAGCTGCTCGTGATGAACGATGTACTGCAGAGCGTCAAAACCGATCTCTCCGAACCCGATATTTTCATGGCGGTCTTTCCGGGCGCCTTTAATATTTTTACTGTCATTCACATGAAGGACTTTTATCCGATCGATGCCGACGATTTTATCAAACTCGTTAAGAACACCGTCAAAATCATTGGCGACATCATACCCGGCGTCATGGGTGTGGCAAGTGTCAAAGCAGACGGATAGATGTTCATTATGCGTAACCCCCGAAATGATCTCGGCCAGCTCTTCAAAGCTTCTTCCGCATTCTGATCCTTTGCCCGCCATTGTCTCCAGCGCAATCTGCACGTTTTGACCGGGAACAATCACTTCGTTTAGCCCTTCAATGATTTTTTTGATGCCCGTCTCAGCCCCGGCTCCGACATGCGCTCCCGGATGAAGTACGATCTGTTTCGCGCCGATCGCTGCCGTTCTTTCAATTTCAGAACGCAGAAAATCAACACCCAGCTCAAACGTTGCCGGATTTGTCGTATTTCCGATGTTAATGATGTACGGCGCATGCACGACAACCTCATCGATGCCGTTTTCCTTCATATGGGCGCGGCCCGCTTCGATATTCAAGTCTTCAATTTTTTTGCGGCGCGTGTTTTGGGGAGCGCCCGTATAGATCATAAATGTATTCGCCCCGTACGAAACAGCTTCCTTGCTTGCGGCAAGGAGCATATGTTTTCCGCTCATTGAGACGTGTGAACCTATTTTCAGCAACCCGAGTCCCCTACTTTCCTTTGTTAGATTTGTTTCTTCTCTGCTTTCTTTTTATCTTTTCCATTTCGTAGCTCATTTTCTTTTTATAGCCCGGCTTCACTTTTTTCGGTTTTTTCACGAGGCGCTTCGCCATTTGGTCGGCCTCATTCTCCGATTTTTTGCGTTTTTTGCGGCGGTGGCGGTCATCGCCTTTCTTCCATTCGCCGTTTACAAGCTCCGCATAGTCAAACACAATACCCATCTTTTCGAGTCTTACGAGCGCATCTTCGTCAGAAAGCTCATAAATGGTCAGTGCTTGGCCTGATGAACCGGCGCGTGCGGTTCTCCCGACGCGGTGAACATAAAAATCCAGATCGTCCGGAAGCTCATAGTTGATGACATGGCTTACGCCTTTAATGTCAATTCCTCTTGCCGCAAGGTCTGTCGCAATGACATAAGTGAATTCCAGATCATTAATCTGCTTCATTACCTTCTTACGCTCACGCGGCGTTAATCCCCCATGCAGAAGACCGATCCTCATGCCCTTTTCAGTCAGGTATTTCGCAATATGGTCAGCCGTGTTTTTCGTATTGGCAAACACAATGCCCAGATAAGGATTCAGATGAGACATCATATCAAAAAGCAGCTTGTCTTTATCACGCTGTTTAGAAGGAACCAAAACATGTTCAATCTTTTCGGCTGTGATTCTTTTCGGCTCAACATGCGCGTACTTCGGATTTTCCATATACTTTTTCAAAAACGGCTTCAGCTTTTCCGGAATCGTAGCTGAGAACACAAGCATCTGAAGTTCTTCCGGCATCCGCGATCCGATATAATCAACATCTTCTAAAAAGCCCATGTCAAGCATCAGATCTGCTTCGTCAATGACGAGAGACTGCGCTTTATAGACGTTCAATGCCTGCGCCTTAATCAGATCCGCGATCCGGCCCGGCGTTCCGACGACGAGATGAGGCTGTGTTTTCAGCTTATCAATTGATTTTTGCTTGTCCGTCCCTCCGATGAAACATTTTGTCCGGATCGGCTCATCTTCCGCACCCTGTGTGATTTTGAGCGCTTCCTGATGAATCTGATTGGCAAGCTCTCTCGTCGGCGCCGTGATAACAGCCTGCACCGTATCAGAACCCGGATCAATCCGATTCAAAATTGGCAATAAATAGGCGTGGGTTTTCCCCGTCCCCGTCTGGGACTGCCCGATCACGCTTTCGTTTTTCAGCACGGCGGGTATCAGCCGCTTTTGAATATCTGTCGGTTCATAAAAACCAAGGCGGTGAACTGCATCTATAATAAACGGTTTTAAGTTGTATCCATCAAATTTAGTTTCTTTCATTTTTCCCAGCTCCTTAAAGCGGCACATTCTGTGTCCATCATCACATTATAACCGATTTTACTTAAAAACACCATGTCTTGGGGGAATCCTGTTTTCGAGACAGAAAAGCAAATGCCCCCTCCGATGCATATTGTAATAGCAGAGAGACAGAAAGGAGGTACAAGTATGTTTCCACAGCAGCCGATGAGAAATATGGCGCAGCAGGGCCGGCCGTTGATGAATCCGCGTATGATGATGGGAGGAAGACCGTCATTGCCGGGCCGGCAGCTGATGCAGCAGGGCCGGCAGCTTTTCCCTCAGCAGCAGATTGCCGGAGCGGGCCTGAGAAACGCAGGCACGGGCGGCGGAGGGGGCTTAAAAGGGATGCTTTCCCGTTTTTTACCCGGTTCAGGAGGAGGAAGCGCTGCCGCGTCGGCACCGGCGGCGGCCAGCGGAGGAGCAGGTGCAGGACTGCAGGGAATACAGAACCTGGCAAGTCCGGCATCCCTGTCGAGCATGCTCGGCAACGTTCAGAAGGTGCTCGGCGTGGCGCAGCAGGTTACACCGATGATTCAGCAGTACGGTCCTTTAGTACGGAGTCTGCCCGCCATGATGAAGCTTTACAGCCAATTAAGCAGCAGCGATGATGAGAATGAATCTGACGAGACAAAAGAAACAAACGAACAGGATAAAAAGGATGAAGCTGAAAAAACAGATGAAACAGAAGATGAAAACAAATCAGACGCCTCATCCAACACATCAAAGAAGACGTCTGAAAAAGCATCCGCTTCAAAAGAAAAAGACGCCGCACAGGCAGACTCAGCGGAACAGCCGCGTCCAAAAAGAACATCGGGCAGATCAAAGCCGAAATTATATATTTAACATTCTTTGATATCTCACGAAAGATTAGCTATAATGAGATCAGAAGAATGCAAGATTTGAGCCGTTTAACTACGGCTTTTTATATTGCCTCTACACTCACTTTTGATAGGAGGACATCTACATTGGACGTTATCAAAATATCGCCGCGCGGCTACTGTTACGGCGTTGTTGATGCCATGGTCATAGCCAAAAACGCGTCACTCGATAAAACACTGCCAAGACCTATATATATACTCGGAATGATTGTTCATAATAAGCATGTCACAGATGCGTTTGAGGAAGACGGCATTTACACGCTTGACGGCACAAACCGTCTGGAGATTTTAAAGCAGGTGGAAAAAGGAACCGTTATTTTCACGGCTCACGGGGTATCTCCGGAAGTAAGAAAAGCCGCTGAGGAAAAAGGGCTTGTTACGATTGATGCCACATGCCCGGACGTCACGAAAACACATGACTTAATCCGAAAAGTAAAAGCTGAAGGCTATCATGTCATATACATCGGCAAAAAAGGCCACCCCGAGCCTGAAGGAGCCGTCGGCGTCGCTCCTGAAATCGTTCATCTCGTTGAAACAGAAGAAGACGTCAGAAATCTCGATATTCAGGCTGAGAAATTAATTGTTACAAACCAAACGACAATGTCCCAGTGGGACGTCCACGATATTATGGAATCAGTCAAAGAAAAGTACCCGCACGTGGAATACCATCAGGAAATCTGCCTGGCCACACAGGTTCGTCAAGAAGCTGTATCAGAGCAGGCAAAAAAAGCGGACTTAACCATTGTTGTCGGCGATCCGAAAAGCAATAACTCCAACAGGCTGGCTCAAGTGTCAGAAGAAATCGCCGGAACAAAAGCCTACCGAATCGGAGACATCAGTGAACTGAAGCTCGAATGGCTGAAAGACGTCAATACCGTCGCCGTTACCGCAGGCGCATCAACACCGACACCGATTACAAAAGAAGTCATCCGCTTTTTAGAACAGTTTGACCACAACGATGAATCGACATGGCAGCTTGAACACAGTGTGCCGCTCAAAAAAATTCTTCCGAAAGTAAAAATAAAAAACTGAGGCCCGGGGCCTCAGTTTTTTTATAAGAAGGTAAATGGGTTTGTATCTGTTTCGGAAGCGAAAATGCGCACGTCATAGTTTTTCTCTCCGGCCATTGCCGTAAGCTTCTCAGCCGTGCCTTTTCTCATGATCTTTTCAGCATAATGCCCCGGGTCCACGACGTTTAATCCCATCATCATCGCATCATGCGCTACATGAAAATAAAGGTCGCCCGTCACGTAAACATCTGCACCTTTCCGCTTTGCCTGATAAATATATTTATTTCCGTCGCCGCCAAGAACCGCGACCTTTTTCACCTTGCTGTTTCGCTCTCCGACCATCCGGACTCCGTTAACGTCAAACTTTTCTTTCACAAACAGAGCAAACTCTTCAAGCGTCATGTCCTGCTGAAGTTTTCCGATCCGGCCGAGGCCTTTTTCAAGCGGAGACTGCTCCACCGGATAAATATCATATGCCACCTCTTCATACGGATGGCTTTTTTTCAGCGCTTTTACGACGGTTTTCTCCATACTTGCCGGAAAAACGGTCTCAAGTCTCACTTCATGGACGAGTTCCAGCTCTCCCGTCTGTCCGATAAACGGGTCTGCCCCGTCCAGCGGCTTAAAGCTCCCGATTCCCTCAGAAGAGAACGCGCAATGGCTGTAATTGCCGATATGTCCCGCTCCGGCGTTGCCGAGTGCGGTTCTTACAGCTTCTTCATAGTCTTTCGGAACATATACGGCAAGTTTTTTCATCGGGTCCGAATATGTCGGGACGAGCACTTCAGTGTCTGTCAGGCCGAGAGCTTCGGCAAGCAGATCGTTAACACCGCCGTCCGCTACATCAAGATTCGTATGAGCCGCATATACGGCAATATCATGCTTTATACATTTCTCAATCAGTCTTCCGCCCGGCTGATCAGTGGTGATCTGTTTAAGCGGCCGAAAAATCGGCGGATGGTGGGCGATAATTAAGTCAACTTTTTTCTCAATGGCTTCATCTACCGTTTGTTCCAAAACATCCAGTGTCACCATGACATTTTTCACCGGCTTATTCAATGTACCGATCTGCAGTCCGATTTTATCTCCTTCCACCGCATAAGCCTTCGGTGAAAATTGTTCAAACAGCTGGATGATTTCCTGTCCGTTCACATGTTTAGGCATGTCCGATTACCTCCTTCAGCAGAGAAATCCGCTCTTTCAATTCAGCTAATTTTTCATGATTTTCATACTTTGCGCTGCGGCTGATCTGTTCATAAATTTGTTCAGTATGCTTAAGTTCCTGGCTCCATTTCCGAAGAAACACTTCATTCCTCTCTTTTAATAAAAACGGACCCGCAAGCATTCCGGCAGCCATCGGCACGTCCCGATAAGGCGCATCACGGTCGCCAGTTTCCGCAACGAGGATTTCATAACACTTTCCGTCTTCTTCGAGAATCACTTCATCAAGCAGTTCATAGCCTTCCTGATACAGCCACTCTCTTATATGAACGGCATGAATATTCGGCTGCAGAATCAGCCGTTCACGCCCTGTCAATTTCGTTTTTCCCGACTCCAAAATATGAGCGATCAGCGCTCCGCCCATGCCAGCGATCGTAATGGCGCCGGCTTCTCCTTTTTCAAGGACGCTCAGCCCGTCACCTTTCCTTACGGAGATAAGAGTGCTTAAGTCCAGTTTTTCCACCTGCTGTTTGGCGGATAGAAACGGTCCGTCTGTAATTTCACCGGCGATTGCCCGGCTTGCCAAATGATTCAAAACGGCATAGCAAGGAAGATACGCGTGGTCTGACCCGATATCAGCAACCAGGGCACCCGGAGGGATATATTCCGCCACAGACTGCAATCTTTTCGATAACTTCATTTCATTCACAATATCACAACTTTTCTCAGGTTCTTTTTCCTTTACTATCATATAAAAAAACCGCCCGGAATCCAAGCGGCGGATAGAGTTTTTCATATGTCTTTTATATAGGGACCGGTAAAGCTTTATTTAATGTCAGAAACCCATTTTGCCATGTCATCCAGCTTTTCGGCCGGCACAAGGCCCGAGGGCATCCCGTTGCCGCCTTTTTCAATTTTTGTTTTAATCTCAGCGACATCTTTTCTTTTGCCGACGCCTTTTAAGTTCGGCCCTGACACACCTTCATAGTTTTCTCCGTGACAGGTGATGCAGTTCGCTTTATAAATCTCTTCAGGTGAAGCGTTTGCAGTTTCCTTCTCGGCATTTTTGCTTTCACCGCCGCTTGCGATCTGATGCGCATCTCCATTGCCTTTTACAGCTAAAAAGAAAGTCAGCCCTATTCCCAGCACTGCAATGAGCAAAAAAGGAATCAGCGGATTCCACTTCATATCTCCATCCCCCTTTTTCATTCTCCCCCTATGTAAACACTTCTAATTCTAACTTATTTTTACAAAAAGTAAATGGTCTTGCTCAGCAATTTTATTGATTTCACAATTTATACAAAAAGCAAAAATAACTGTTTTGCTTACCACAAAATTATCTTTATTCTATTGTATAATGAATTGTATACGCTTACAATAAAGAATATAAATAAACTTGTCTCATTTTCCCCCTTTCAGGACATGCCGCATTTTTTCCAAACTCATTTGCAAAACATATGCTTATCCAGTAAAATAAAGGTATATTATCCATATATCTTATACATAAAAAAGAACGGATCAAAAAGACCCGTTCCATTCTATTCGAGAAAATCCTTCAGACGTTTGCTTCTGCTCGGATGTCTCAATTTGCGAAGCGCTTTTGCTTCAATTTGGCGAATACGCTCTCTCGTTACTCCAAACACTTTGCCGACTTCTTCCAAAGTTCTTGTGCGTCCGTCATCCAGACCGAAACGGAGACGCAGCACGTTTTCTTCACGATCTGTCAACGTATCCAGCACATCTTCCAGCTGTTCTTTTAAAAGCTCATATGCCGCATGATCCGACGGAGATGTCGCTTCCTGGTCTTCGATAAAATCACCGAGATGTGAGTCGTCTTCTTCACCGATCGGTGTTTCTAAAGAAACTGGCTCTTGAGCAATTTTTAATATTTCACGGACTTTTTCAGGCGTAAGATCCATGTCTTCAGCAATCTCTTCCGGTGTCGGCTCTCTGCCAAGATCCTGAAGAAGCTGACGCTGCACCCGGATTAATTTATTAATGGTTTCCACCATGTGAACCGGGATACGGATTGTTCTCGCCTGGTCAGCGATGGCGCGTGTAATCGCCTGTCTGATCCACCAAGTCGCATACGTACTGAATTTATATCCTTTACGGTAGTCAAACTTCTCGACGGCTTTCATGAGACCCATGTTTCCTTCTTGGATCAAGTCTAAGAAAAGCATGCCGCGGCCGACATACCGTTTAGCAATGCTGACAACTAAACGAAGGTTTGCTTCAGCCAGTCTGCGTTTAGATTCCTCGTCACCCTCTTCAATTTTTTGAGCGTAGGTGATTTCTTCTTTAGCAGAAAGAAGATTTACCCGTCCGATTTCCTTAAGGTACATGCGGACTGGATCATTGATCTTTACGCCAGGCGGTACGCTGAGGTCATTAAGGTCAAATTCTTCTTCGGCTTTGGCAAGCTGTTGAATATTAGGATCTTCCGTTTCTTCATTTTCACTAATTAATTCAACACCTTGTTCTCCTAAAAATTCATAATACTCATCCATTTGGTCTGATTCAATTTCAAAGCTGGACATGCGTTCAGCAATTTCTTCATATGTTAAAACGCCACGTTTTTTTCCAGTTTCAGTAAGCTGCTCTTTTACCTGGTCTAATGTAAGTTCTGTTTCTGTTTCGTGGGTTTGTTTATCAGCCATTATGGATCCCTCCTTCCAAAGCTTGCAACGAATTCTAAAAGCGGTATGTTTCTTATCCGACCCGAGCCTTCTCTCTTTTTCAGCATGCAGGGCTGCGGATAATAATGACAATTCATGATGAGGTTAAGCGATCTATTTGCTCCTCCGCAAGGAATCATTGCCAATCAGAACGCAAGCCTCTATTTGTTGTTACTTTAATGATCGGTTCAATGCAACAATTTCTTGAGCCAGAGACGCAGCTTTCACGAAGTCTTTCTGCCTCTCCGCATCTGCTCTTTCTGCTTCTTTTTCCTTTATCATTGACCATTTTCGGTGATCCAACACTTTTTTTACGTAATCGGATAACTCGGCCTCTGAGAGCTCCTCGTTTACTTGGAGCATCCCTATATCTGAAAGCAGCTGGCTGATTTCCTCATCCTGCATTCTCGCCATAAGATGCTGCGGCGTCATGTCAGCACCCTCTTCATAAACAGCGTACAGGTATGCTGCCAGCGCACGATGTCCGTCAATGTTAAATTCAAAGCCGACACGCTCAATCACTTTCTTGATGACGTTTCGGTCTCTCAGCATATGAGCGAGCAGAAGTCTTTCCGCGTTCTCATAGGCGGGACGGAGACGGCGCCGTTTCGCTTTTGTCGTCACCCGGGCCCGTCTTGTCTGCGGTTCGGCGTTTTTGTCGCCGGGGGCGTTTTGTCTGGCGTAGATGGAAAGCTGTTCCGTCAAAGATTCTACCGAAAGAGAAAATTCTGAGGCGAGCTGCTTCACATACATTTCCTGCTCAAGCGACCCGGAAAGAGCGCTGATTTCTTTCAGCACTTCTTTCATATAAGCGAGCCGGTCTCCTTCGTCAGATAAGTTTTTCCCTTTGCGGAAATATTGCATTTTAAAAGCCATGACCGTAACGCTTGCATCAATGATATCGGTCCGGAATTTTTCTCCGCCCCGGGTTCTGATATAATCATCAGGATCAAGCCCGTCAGGCAGCATGCTTACTCTTACCTTACAATCGGCTTTCTGGAGCAGGCCGGCCGCTTTCAGCGTAGCTTCGTATCCGGCTTTATCCGAATCGTAACAGAGAATGACCTCCTGAACATTTCTTCTGAGGATTTTCACATGCTCTTCGGTGAGCGACGTCCCCATTGTGGCGATACTTTCTTTTACGCCTGAGCTGACGGCGGATATGACGTCAGCGAAGCCTTCAAACAGAACGGCTCTCTCCTCTTTCCTGATCGGCAGGCGCGCCTTATGAAAGTTATACAGCAGCTTAGATTTATGAAACAGCGGCGTTTCCGGGCTGTTCATATACTTCGGCTGCTGGCTTCCGAGCGCCCTTCCTGAAAAAGCCGCCACGGTTCCGTGGTGATCATGAATGGGAAACATAATTCTGTTTCTGAAACGGTCAAAATACCCGCTGCCGTCTTCCCTTCTGATCAGCAGACCCGCTTTTTCCATCATTTCTTCCTCAAAACCGCGCTTTTTCAAGAATTTCGTCATGAAATCCCAGGAATCCAGCGCGTAGCCGATTTCAAACTCATCTATGAGCTCTTTCGTAAAACCCCTTGATAAAAGGTAATCTAACGCTTCCTGGCCTTCCTTTGTATTTATTAGCAAATGATGGTAAAATTTCTTCAGAAGCTCGTGGGCTTCCGCCATCTTCTGCTCTCCGGAAGATTCAGGCCTGGATGCAGAGTGAATCGTTATATCATCAGGGAAATCAATCTGATATTTATCCGCAAGGTGAGAAACAGCTTCCGTAAATGAATAGCCTTCCATCTGCCGTAAGAAAGAGAAAACGTTCCCGCCCGCTCCGCATCCGAAGCAATGAAAGATCTGCTTATCGCTGGAGACGGAAAACGAGGGCGTGTTTTCCCCGTGAAACGGACAGAGCCCAAAGTAGTTGCGGCCTTGCTTTTTCAATTGGACATAATCACCTATGACTTCAACAATGTCTGCTGACTGCTGCACCTGATTAACTACTTCATCTGGTATGCGGTTTCCCATCTTATAACACTCCGTCGTACATTATTCGATGTTTTGATTTGAAATCCCTTCATCATTCGACAGGATTTTTTTAAGCAGGGTAACAAATCGATTCCGATCTTCTTTATTTAATTTTTTAGGTCCTTTGGAATGAATGCCGCTTCTCCTCATTTTGCCTGACATATGACGGCTCATCAGAGCGAAGTCAATCGTGTCTTCAGTATAAGAACGGCCCCTTTCCGATAAGACGGCAATATTTCTGTTCAGCAAAAGAGATGCTAAACCGATATCCTGCGTGACTACGACGTCTCCCGATCTCACATGGTTTGCGATATATAAATCTGCCGCTTCTTTATGAGGATCAACGTATACCCAGTTCTCGTCTTTGCTTCTGGAAAGCTGGTAGTGTTCAAATGATGCGACGAAAATAACCCGAACGCTGAATTGCGATGCAATGAGCATTATTTCCTCTTTTACGGGGCATGCGTCTGCATCGACAAAAATCGTCTTTTCTTTTTCATTTAGAAGACTAATTCTCCATCCCTCCATCAATCTCCTGCATAAAAACAAGCGAAATCGCATATGCTCCATGACTGCGGATCTATTTTGAGCTTTGTCGAAAAATTTCCGGGAGTTATTCTTGACATCTTACCCATAATAGTTTATTCGTATCACACGAAGCTTAAACCTAAAAATAAACATTTTATCACAATTTTTTATTATAATACAAACTTCGCGAAGATGCCATCCTTTTTGTTTATTCCCTATTTGCATACCCAAAAACCCAGGATAAAGCGTCCTGAGTTATCGGCCCTTTGTTTTGAGATGATGAATGATGTTCGCTGTTTCTTCGACTGCTTTATTCGAAACGTCAACGACTTGGCAGCCGATCCGGTCCACAATTTTCTCAAAATACTCCAGCTCTTCTTTAATTCTGTTGATATTGGCGTAAATGGCTTTGTCATTTAAGCCGAGAGATTTTAACCGTTCTTTACGTATATGGTTCAGTTTATCAGGGCTGATTTTTAAGCCGATGCATTTTTTCGGATCAACGCTGAACAGTTCTTCCGGCGGGTCGACCTCAGGAACGATCGGCACATTGGCCACTTTCAGACGCTTATGGGCAAGATATTGTGATAATGGGGTTTTAGACGTTCTGGATACTCCGAGCAGGATGATATCGGCTTTTAAAATGCCTCTTGGATCCCTGCCATCGTCATATTTGACGGCAAACTCGATCGCCTCGACCTTTTTGAAATAATCTTCATCAAGCTGCCGGACGCGGCCCGGTTCATATTTGGCGGTCAAACCGTAAGCCGATTCCATTTTATCGATGAGCGGACCGATAATATCGTAATACAGCACATTCGCTTTTTCCGCTTGTTCAACCAGGTATTTGCGCATTTCAGGAACAACGAGCGTAAAACAAATAATGCCGCCGTCCGCTTTGGCGAGAGACACGACTTCATTAATGGTGCCGATATCTTCCACATAAGGTATTCTTCTGATATGCGTATCATCGGCTGAGCCGTTAAACTGGCTGAGCGAGGCTTTTACAACGAGTTCGGCGGTTTCTCCGACTGAGTCTGATACTACATAAATAATGCGATTGTCCATGTTATCCCCCCGTTAGTTTTCAAGCTTATATGATTTCATTTTCTGATAAACTGACAAGTATCTTAGTCATATTCGTTTTGGTAAACCGGCCGATGACCTCAAAGCCTTTATCCGTATCTTTAATAACGGGCAGGGCATCGATCTGTTTTTCAATTAAATACTTGGCGATGTCCATCACATAATCATCACGCCGGCAGACGGCGATATTCGGCATTCTTGTCATGATAATATGAACCGGTATTGAGGCAAGTTCCTGCTGGCCGATGCTCGCCCGCAGCAAATCTTTGCGTGACAGCACACCGACTAAGACAGCATCACGATCTACGACAAATAACGTGCCGACATCTTCTAAAAACATGGTGCAGATGGCATCGTATACCGAGACATTTTCATTGATGACAACAGGGATCGATTGAAAATCTTTCACTTGCAGCTTTTTCAATTTATCCGCAAGCAGCTGATTTCCCGTTTTCCCCGTATAAAAATAACCGACCCGCGGACGGGCCTCTAAGAAGCCTGACATGGTGAGTATGGCCAAGTCCGGCCGCAGCGTGGCCCTCGTTAAATTGAGCTGTTCTGCGATATGCTCTCCGGTAATCGGGCCGTTTTCCTTTACAATCTGTAAAATTTGTTCTTGCCGTTTATTTAATTCGATCGTACTCACCACCTTTATGGAAGGGTTTCTTTATCTATGTTTTCATTCTGTGATGTTTATGTAAAAGGGGAAAAGACGATTGCCGATCACACAGCAACCGTCTTTTTCTTTATTTTACAATAAGATGATTCATATTAGCAAAAGACTTGATCACATCTGCAAGAGCGGTCATTTGCGCTAAACGGTTGGTTTTTAATGCTTCATCGTCCGCATTTACCATCGTGTGATTAAAGTAATCTTCGATCGGCTCTTTTAATCCGCTGAGCACGGCAAGCGCCTGTTCATAGTTTTTGGAGGCAAAGCTTTCCGCGACACTGTCTTTTGTTTTTTCATAAGCGTCAAACAGCTTTTTCTCCTGTTCATTTTCAAACAGATCCGGCTTGATATCGCGGCTCTCGCCTTTTTTACTGATGGAGATAACCCGGCCGAGTGATTCAGCCGTTTCTTTAAAGCCGGGTGTGCCGAGGTGCTTCTCAAGCACTCTTGCCTTATGAACGGCTGCATACGGCTCAAGCTCTGTGCTGTCCAGAACGGCATCAATAACGTCATGACGGATGTCTTCAGCGTTTAAGACGTATTTCAGACGCTGTGTAAAGAAATCAAGGAGCTCATTCTCTTTTTCCGTTTCTGTCAACGACAGCAGTTCTTTAAAAGAAATGCCCCAGTTGCGGTCGATCAGAATGGAAACAATGCCGCTTGCCTGACGGCGCAATCCGTACGGATCCTGAGAACCTGTCGGAATTACGTCAATGCTGAAGAAGGAAGCAATCGTGTCCAGTTTATCAGCTAACGCCACGACCGCGCCGATAAAGGTTGAAGGCACTTCTCCCCCGGCCGCTCTCGGCATATAGTGCTCATTGACAGCGGCAGCGACGGCATCATCTTCACCGAGCATGCGCGCATATTTTTCTCCCATCACGCCTTGAAGCTCTGGGAACTCATAGATCATATGTGTAACCAGGTCAAATTTAGAAATCTCTGCGGCGCGCTTCACAAGTTTTTGCGTCTGTTCATCCGCTTTCAGGCGGACGGCAAGTTTGCCCGCAATGGTGACCGCTCTTCTTACTTTATCTCCAAGGGAGCCGAGCTCTTCATGGAAAACGATATTTTCCAATTTCTTCACGTTTTCATCAATGTTCAGCTTTTGGTCTTCTTTGTAGAAGAACGCAGCATCTGAAAGCCTTGCTCTCAGCACTTTCTCGTTTCCGCGGGCAACATTTTCAATTGCATGGCTGTTCCCGTTTCGCACCGTAATAAAATGAGGAAGCAGATTCCCGTTTTCATCTTTTACCGGGAAGTAGCGCTGATGCTCTTTCATTGTTGTCACAAGCACTTCTTCAGGGATAGAAAGAAACTCGGATTCAAAAGATCCGTAAAGCGCCGTCGGATATTCCACCAGATGGTTGACTTCGTTCAGCAGATCCTCATCGACCGGAATGTTCCATTTCTTCTTGGCCGCAAGCGCATCCAGCTGGCTTTGGATCATTTGTTTGCGTTCTTTCGGGTCAGCAATGACGCTTTGTTCTTTCAGCAGCTTTTCGTATGATGACGGCGCATCAACAGATACTTCTTGGCCGAGAAAGCGGTGTCCCTGCGTGTTCCGGCCCGTCTTGACATTTGTGATTTCAAACGGAATGACGTCTTTTCCAAAGAGGGCGGCAATCCATTTGATCGGACGGATATAGCGCAGATCCTGCGTGCCCCAGCGCATGTTTTTCGGAAAATGCATTCCGGCAATCAAATTTTCCAGCTGCGGTAAAAGTGTCTTCGTCTCTTGTCCCGCCTGGAATTTTTGAACGAAGACATATTCCGTGCCGTTTACATCTTTTATATACAGGTCATCCACTCCGGCGCCTTGGCCTTTTGAAAATCCGATAGCGGCTTTTGTCCAGTTTCCGTCAGCATCCAGAGCGATTTTTTTCGCAGGGCCTTTTGCTTCTTCCTGAATATCAGCCTGTTTTTCTGCTACGTCTTTTATATATACTGCCAGACGTCTCGGCGTATTAAAAAGTTTCACTTCGCCGTGGGCGATATTTTTTTCAGCAAGCCAGCCGGTCAGCTTTTCACCGAGCTGCACCATGCTGTCATGTAAAAACCGCGCCGGCATTTCCTCGAGTCCGATCTCTAAAAGCAAGTCTTGTTTACTCATGGGAAGAGCCCTCCTCTTTAAGCATTGGGAACCCTAATTTTTCCCGTTCTTCATAATACGTTTTTGCCACTTTTCTCGCTAAGTTGCGGACACGGCCGATATAACCCGTCCGCTCTGTCACAGAGATCGCGCCTTTTGCATCAAGCAGATTAAATGTGTGAGAGCATTTCAGCACATAATCATAGGCCGGATGCACAAGCCCGTTATCCATTTGTCTGATCGCTTCTTTTTCATAGGTGCTGAACAAATGGAAAAGCATATCCACGTCAGATGTTTCAAAAGTATAAACGGAATGCTCATATTCAGCCATCATAAATAAATCTTTCACAGTAAATCCTGACGTCCATTCAAGATCAAAGACGTTTTCTTTATCCTGAATATATGACGCGAGACGTTCAATACCATATGTGATCTCAACGGACACCGGCTTACATTCAATTCCGCCCACCTGCTGGAAATATGTAAACTGAGTAATTTCCATCCCGTCAAGCCATACTTCCCAGCCGAGACCTGCACAGCCTAAAGACGGGTTTTCCCAGTTGTCTTCTACGAAACGGATATCATGTTCAAGCGGGTCAATGCCGAGCGCACGCAATGAATCAAGGTAAAGCTCTTGAATGTTATCAGGCGACGGCTTGATAATGACTTGGAATTGGTGATGCTGATAGAGCCTGTTCGGGTTTTCACCGTACCGTCCGTCCGCAGGCCGTCTGGACGGCTCAACGTAAGCCACTCTCCACGGCTCCGGCCCGATGCTTCGTAAAAATGTATACGGGCTCATTGTGCCTGCGCCTTTCTCCACATCATACGACTGCATGAGCACACAGCCTTCATTCGACCAGTGCTTCTGCAAGGTTAAAATCATATCTTGAATGTTCATTTCAAGCACCTCCACTTTCTCCATTCTTTTACAAGTGCGGCGGCAACCAAAAAACT
Organism: Bacillus sp. ZY-1-1; assembly: GCF_003047165.1. Taxonomy (NCBI): domain Bacteria; kingdom Bacillati; phylum Bacillota; class Bacilli; order Caryophanales; family Bacillaceae; genus Bacillus; species Bacillus sp. ZY-1-1. The sequence goes on along the minus strand of NZ_CP027061.1, from coordinate 1,415,727 downwards.
CCCGTCTCTATGCTTGCCGGCCGCAAACATAGGGACGAGAGTTCTCCCGCGGTTCCACCCTAGTTGCTGAGGATGTGAATCACTCAGCCTCTTTTTAAAGGGTTGCTCGAGAATGCCTTTCGTTGCGCGCTCATCCTTAGCTTACACTGTCCTAAGGTCGCTTGTATGAGTTGGACGCAAGTACTTCTTTCTGTCACTGCAACATATTTTATAATAAATGATCATATAAAAAGATGGGCAGAATGTCAACTTTTGTTTTCATCCAAAAGGTTCTTCATGCTTTCCATCTGGTCTAAAAACCGTTTTGACTTTAAATAAAGTCCTGAATATTCCTCGTAATACAGATCAATGACCTGTTTAATTTCGTTTTTGGTTTCCTGTTTTAACGAGACGCTGCCGAGCCTTCCGATATCAAAGTAATAAAAAAGCCTTAGCAGCCTTGCCGTTTGCGGCGAAATCGGAACTCTGTACGGATCCTTTTCAAAGCAGCGGTGGCAGATAAAACCGTTATCTCTTATCGAAAAATGAAACGTCCCTTCCCCGCTTTTGCAGTGGACACAATGATTCAGCTCCGGATACAGCCCCATGACGCCGAGCATTTTCATCTGCACGATGAATGTGATCACGTCCGGGTCAGTCCCGTCATTCAGCCTCTTAAAGGATTCGAGAATCAATTCGAATAAATAGGGGTTCGGTTTCTTCTCTTCCGTTCCTTTGTCAGTGAGTTCAGCGATAAAAGCGGCATACGCCGTCAAAAATAAATCTTCTCTGATCGTTCTCATGCTGAGAATCATTTCACCCTGCTGGAGCGTGCCGAGTCCGGATGTTCTTTGCATTAAAAATGACCCGTACAAAAACGGCTGGCTGACTGCTGACAGCCGGCTGGCTGACTTCCTGGCGCCCCTTGCCATGACGCCGATTTTGCCGTGTTCCCTCGTCAGCAATGTCACGATTTTATTCGTCTCCCCGTAGTCATTCGTACGGAGCACGATTCCTTCACATTTAGTCAGCATTTCCGCACCTTCCAACAACGGGAGGGGCCAAGAGGTTTACAAAATTGGAAAATCAATTCGGGCTAGCTCATCTTCCGGTTCTTCGGGTCTTTCCAGGTTCTCTTTTTCCAGTTCTTTAAAAAGAAGGTACGTATCAACACTTCCTGTTTGAGAAAATACGTTCCAGGTAAAATTCAACACAAAAAACCCACCTTTCATCATTAAACTAGCTTGCCAATCCAAATTCTTACCCTTATCTTGACCTGATGTCCTCCTTTTCATGTTAAACAAATTTTGCTAACGAAGCCCTGTTTCTGTGAGGTAATCCCACACATCAGGCATGCGCTTTAGATGAATTAATATTCATCCTCTTTGAAGCCGAAATCACGCAGCTGAGACATTTTATTCCGCCAGTCCTTCTGCACTTTCACCCATAATTCGAGGTAAACGCGTGAACCCAGCAGCGCTTCAATATCAGCCCGCGCTCTTTTGCCGACTTCTTTCAGAAGCGCTCCTTTTTTCCCGATGACGATGCCTTTTTGAGAATCCCGCTCAACTACAATGGTGGCGGCGACATGGACGGAGCCGTTTTCCTGCCCTTTAATGGACTCGATAGCGACAGCGATGCTGTGCGGCACTTCTTCCCTTGTCAGATGGAGCACCTTTTCCCTGATCAGTTCAGAAATAATGAACCGCTCGGGATGGTCAGTCACCTGATCGCTCGGATAGAATTGAGGCCCTTCCGGTAAATACGCTTCAACCTGCGCGAGAAGGGTTTCGACGTTGTTCCCTTCCAAAGCTGAGATCGGCACGATTTCTTTAAACGGATAGCGCGCACGGTACTCATCAATTAAAAGAAGCAGCTGGTCAGGGTGGATCTTATCAATTTTGTTTACGATCAGAAAGACCGGCGTGGACGTCTGTCCGAGCTTTTCAATGATAAACTCGTCGCCCTTTCCGTACCCTTCTTCGGCGTTGATCATAAATAACACCAAGTCAACTTCTTTCAGCGTATTCTGCGCCACTTTCATCATAAAGTCGCCAAGCTTGTGCTTCGGTTTGTGAATGCCCGGTGTATCAATAAAAATAGTCTGCGACGTGCCGGTTGTCAGCACCCCTTGGACTTTATTTCTTGTCGTCTGGGGTTTGTCGCTCATGATGGCGATCTTTTGACCGATGACCCTGTTTAAAAAGGTAGACTTGCCTACGTTCGGTCTTCCGATGATAGATACAAATCCTGATTTAAAGCTTTCGTTCGTCATGTAAATCCTCCGATGAAAATGCGCCCGGCAATAATTCTTCCGCAGTCATTTCTTTTATTTGTCCTTGTAAGTTGGTCAGAATAACAAGCATATCCTTTGAGCACAGCTCGGAAATTACTTGTCTGCAGGCTCCGCACGGCGAAACCGGTCCCGGAGTATCCGCAGCCACGGCGAGCATCGCAAATTCCGTATCCCCCTCGGAAACAGCTTTGAATATCGCCGTGCGTTCAGCACAGTTGCACATGCTGTATGCCGCATTTTCAATGTTGCAGCCTCTGTACACTTTTCCGTCTTTGGTAAGAAGAGCGGCTCCCACTCTGAAATTTGAATACGGCACATACGCTGTGTCCCGTGCTTTTAATGCTTCTGCAATCAATTCTTGTCTGTTCATGTGTACTTAATTCCTCTCTTACCTTTATCCTGTATGATACCGCTGTCACTTTTATTTTACATAATTATGATCGGTTTTTCACGCCCATTTTTGGCAATGTAAAATAATTGTAAGAATCTTCTGCTAACATATCTTCGGCAGGAAGATGAGTAAACCAATGATACACGATATCACGGCAAAGACGCAAACGGCTCCGGCGGCCGCGTCCTTTGCCGCTTTTGCGAGCGGGTGATACTGATCAGTAACTAAATCCACAACATGCTCTATCGCCGTATTTAAAAGCTCCAAAGCAAGCATCCCTCCGATCAGCACCAAAACAACGGCCCATTCGGCTGTGCTCAGCCCGGTGAGAAAACCGCAAACGATAACGGCGCAGGCCGCGGTAATATGAAATTGAAAATTCCGCTCTGACCGCGCCGTTTTCCAGATTCCCCTCCATGCATGGACAAAGCTCTTCAGGAACCTGCTCCACTCGTTTTTATGATCTCGTGAGTCCATACTCATCCAGCAAATCCTTTTGCTTTGAAAACATTTCTTCCTCTTCTTCTTTTGTCATGTGATCATAGCCAAGCAAATGCAAAAAGCCGTGCACGGCCAGAAAACCGAGCTCTCTCATAAACGAATGGCCGTACTCTTCCGCCTGCTCTTTCGTTCTGTCTGCGCTGATGATAATATCTCCTAAAACAGGCGGCATGTCGGCGCCTACGATTTCCACCTCGTCTTCGCCTTCTTCTTCAAGCGCAAACGAAATGACGTCAGTCGGAGTGTCTTTTCCCCGGTAGTCTCTGTTGATTTCTCTGATTTCTTCATTTGTCACAATCGTGACCGATACTTCAGCCTGATCCTGAACGCCTTCTTTTTCCGCCGCGAATTGGAGCAGCTTCTCCACTTCTTGGAGCGCATCAGCTGAGACGCTGTTCGTTTCATCAACAATATCTATGAGTAAACCCATTTATTTCACCTTCTTCGTAGCCTCCGGATATTCAATCCGGGAGTGGAAAATTCCTTTTAAAGTCGCACATAGCGTTTTGGCGATCGTATCCAGTTCTCGGAACGTGAGATCACATTCTGAGAATTGTCCGTCCTGAAGCTTATCGGATATAATTCCCCGCACCAGTTTTTCGATCCGCTCGGGATTGGGATTATGCATGGAACGGACGGCGGCTTCAACGCTGTCGGCCACTGAGATAATAGCCGCTTCTTTCGATTGCGGCTTCGGCCCCGGGTAGCGGAACTCTTTCTCTGTAATCTGGTCGCCCTTTTCTTTCGCTTTATAATAAAAGAATTTTAAAAGGGACGTTCCGTGATGCTGCTCCGCGATATCCACAAGCTCTTTCGGAAACTTATAGCTTCTGAGCATATTCGCACCGTCTGTCGTATGTGCGATAATGATATTTTTGCTGAGCTGAGGAGACAGCTTGTCATGCGGATTTTCCATATTCATCTGATTTTCAATAAAATATTGCGGACGTTTCGTTTTGCCGAGATCGTGATAATACGCTCCGACCCGTGCTAAAAGACCGTTTGCCCCTACGGCTTCACAAGCCGCTTCCGACAGATTTGCCACCATGACGCTGTGATGATATGTACCGGGTGTTTCCGTTAAAATCTTTCGAAGCAGGGGATGATTCGGATTAGACAGTTCAATCAGCCTCATCGTTGAAAGAATGCCGAATCCCGTCTCAAAAAACGGCATCAGACCGATAATCAAAACGGATGAAGCAAGTCCCGAGACGACCCCCATCAGCATCAGCGTTCCGATTTCAACAGGTGACAGCGCCGTATTTTGTATTAATAAAAGCGACAGCACGATAATCATATTAATAAATGAGACGAACAGTCCCGCCTGCAATATTTTTGATCTCGCATTATGTTTCCCCAAAAACAGAATGCCTGAAATGCTGCTGATTAAATAGTAAATGCCGATGACGTAATTAAATGTTCCCGTCACACCCTGATTAAACATCATACTGCCGCAGATCGCCAGAATGATGCTTCCCAAAATGGCGAGCCTTTCATTGAGCAGCAGCCTGATTAAAATCGCGCCGGCGGCGATCGGCACAAGATAGCCGATATTGGTGTATTCAATCTTCTGAAAGAGACTGACGACTTCCATAATGACGAGAATAAGCGTTGTAATGATAGAAAACAGCAAAAGAGATTTATTTTTCAGCTTAAGCTCCTGCTGCTGTTTCTCAAAATAGTAGACAAGCGTGGCGATAAACAGCCCGATCATCAGAAGCAGACCGCTGATCGGCTTTAACAGGTTGGAATTATTCAAAAGCCCCGTCAGTTCAAGCTTCCTGTATACTTCCCGGTCGATCAGGTCATTCTCTTCCACGAGAACCTGTCCCTGTTTGATCTGTACCGGCTGGACGCTGTCTGACGCTTCCTGGCGTTTTTCATCCGTCGCTTTCGGATCAAATACGTAATTCGGGATGACCGCGTATTTTCCGATTTCAGTCGCAGCCGCTAAATATTTTGACGGCACAGAAGCGCTTTTCAGCTCTTTTGCGACCTTATCCTTCGCTTCGGCAAGCTTTTCAGAAGGAATTTCACTGCTCATCACCGTATTCACCGCGGTAATGACGGAATCCCTCACAAATGAGAAATCTTCATTGTTTGCATGGAGAAGCGATTTAATGGCATCTTCCGAGACAGATTCATTGACATCCTGTGTCAGCTTGTTTTTCACCGATTTGACCAATGATTTTTCCGAAGGTGACTTTTTGTCTTTTTCCGCATCTTTTTTCACTTCGCCGATGCTGTCAAAAATGGAAGTGATCAGGTCAAGCCGGTTGTCGGTATAGCCTTTTTTCAGGGTGTATTGATCTTCCACCGCATCTTCGGCCGCCTGTTTTTTCGATTCCGTCGCCTGCTGATCTTCCACTGTGGCGGGCGCGTAAATCGTCTTATCACTGACTGAAAACAAATCCAAATTAAGTGATTCAGGTTTTACATGAATAAAGAGCAAACCAAACATGATCGCTGAAAGCAGCAGGTACAGCAGCACATGGGCTGAGCGGGCATGTCTGAAACTGCGGAACCGTTCCCGGGCGCTTTTGCCCTTTCCCTTCTTTTTCAAAACAAGAACCTCCTCCCTGAAACATCAGGAACACATCATATAAAAATGACCCGATAACGGGAGATCGGGTCATTTTTGCATTACTTTTGCTTATCATAAGCTTCAATAATTTTTGCAACAAGCGGATGCCTGACCACATCTGTCTGGTCAAGTTCAATCACGGAGATGCCGTTTATGTCCTTCAGCATATCCTTCGCTACTGCAAGTCCCGATGTGACGCCTTTCGGCAGGTCAATTTGGCTTACGTCGCCCGTAATGATCATTTTAGAGCCAAAACCCAATCTCGTCAAAAACATTTTCATTTGAGCGGGAGTGGTATTCTGGGCTTCATCAAGAATCACATACGCGTCGTCAAGCGTCCGCCCTCTCATATAGGCAAGCGGGGCGATTTCAATAACCCCTCTTTCCATAAGACGCTCCGTATGGTCGCTTCCGAGCACATCATGGAGCGCGTCATACAGCGGGCGCAGATAAGGATCTACTTTTTCCTTTAAATCTCCGGGCAGAAAGCCGAGGCTCTCGCCGGCTTCCACAGCGGGTCTTGTTAAAATGATTTTTTTAATGTGGCCGTTTTTTAAAGCATGCACCGCTTTTACGACCGCCAAATAAGTTTTGCCGGTTCCCGCCGGCCCGATGCCGAACACCATGTCGTTTTTCTTCATCGCCGCCACATATTCTCTTTGGCCGAGGGTTTTGACACGGATCGGTTTGCCTTTTGCCGTTTTCGTTATTTCCTCTTCATACATGCTTTCAAAATAGTCCAGTTCATCTTTTTTTGCCATTTTCACGGCATACAGCACATCACGTTCCGAAATCTCGATCCCCTTGCGAATTAAAGTAAGGAGCGAGCCCAATAATCTGTCAGCGATCTCAAATGTTTCATCATTCCCGGAAACGTAAATGGTTTCACCGCGCGTGATGAGGCTAATGCCCAGATCCTTCTCCATTAAATGTAAAAAGGCATCTTGGCTGCCGAACAAAGAAAGTGCTTCGTCCGGGCTTTTCAGTTTGTGATTAATCGCAAGTAAATGTTCTGCCATTCTTTAGTCTCCCTGAACAATAGGTGTGGTTTGAACGATATCTTCTATAACTTGGTAGAGAATAATCAACTTTACTTTACCATTCTCAACGGATTGGTGCAAAACTTTTTCACTTTCCACCTCTCCGCTGCCGTTTAATCGCTTTTCTATATCTTGTCTTCCCATTTTGATACCGGCCTGAACCGCTTCGCCTTTCGTATAAGTCCGCACGGTTGTTTCACTTTCTCTTGTCTGTTCTTGAACGTAAGAAATCGGAAGCTTCATCCCCAGAAATTGAAACGGGTGCTTTTCTTCCTCTGTTTTCGGATGTTTCAGCGGCTCCTCATTAAATTCAAAGCCCCAAAAAGGCACGCCCCATGATCCGAAAGACAGCTTGTGCTTCGTCCTTACTTTACCCGTATATAGCGTAAATGATGTTTCAAGAGGCACGGTTACTTCTGACTTGTACCATGTTTCTCCGTAAATTTCCGCTTTTGAGGCGACTTTCCGGTCTTCATTTCCGATCAGTCCTGAGACGAGAAGCTGTCCTTTGTCAACATGATCGTTCACAAAAGCCATCGGCTGCCCCTTTTGCACGAACATCCTTTTGATGACCGCCTTCTTTTTGGCAACGATATGGCGGGGGCTCACGTACTTTTCTTTTGTCGGTTCGTTTTTTTCGACCACTTTCATATGAAGGGCTGTCCCGTTCAATTCCACACCGACCCACGTAATATTATCAATGCCGTTTGTTAATGATTTTTGAATTTTCTCCGGCGTCATCATTAAAAATTGCAAACGGCCTTTTTTCACACCTATTTCTTCAAGGTGCTTTACCATCTGATGCTCGGTTTCGGGCTTGGCCCCTTTAATATCAATGTCCCAAATCATGTTGGACAAAAGAAACAATATAACAAAAAACATCACAAACCCCGCAGTGAAGCCCAGGTTTAATTTTGATTTGAGAAGCAGAAAGGGAAGACCCTTTCTTTTTGTAAAGCTTGCTTTGCATTCATGTTTTCTGATGACTCTTCTGAAAGCATGTACATCTTGAAGCTGAATCATCAGCAGAACACAGTCTTGCTTTTTTTTCACCGCAAAGATGGCGATTCCGTTTCTCGTGCATTCATTCAGCAGCCGTTCAATCCCTTTTCCTTTGACTTCCATTTGGACTTTACCCGAAAAAAATGACAGCCATTTGTTTTTCACATTATTTCCCCCCGGCTTTATGAATCGACATATCGTACGTGATCTATCGTGCCTTCCAAAAGAATTTCTTCAGGAAGGATTGCCTTAATGACCAAGTTTTTTCCTGATATGATACATTGCCCCTGCTTGAGCATCAGCCTGACTTCTTCTTCGCTGAACAGCAGGAGGCCTCTGTGATTCTCTATGTAGATATGAAGTCTGCCGACCATCGTAATCCGAGGCAGATCCATCATAACGTCCGGGGGAATTTCCAATGCTCTTGTCAGCCATGCCTTTACACGATTCTTTCTTTGCCCCATAAAAAAAGAACCCCCTTTCATCTCATATGTATGATTTGAAAAGGGGTTCTAACACTTTATTTTTTACCGATGCTCCGCATGGTCCGGTGCGGTTTTTTTGCACGGGGCGGACCCAAAACCTCACTGAATATAATGCCTTGAACCGCAGTTTCTTTATTTATTTTGAGGGCTGATTTCTTCAGAGACGCGTTTCGTGCGCGTTGAGATGTCAGCTTATGTTCAAGCCCGTTAAACATCTGCTCCGTCTCCGCCAGGCGCTTTTCAGCTTCCCTTCTTTTTTTCTCAAAAGGGTTCTCTTCTGAAACGGCAGGCAATTCTTCCGCTTCCGGCTTATGCTCTTTCTGCGGCTGTTTTTGATCCTGCTTTTTTGTCTGATTTTCGGGGCGTGTACCCGGCGGCCGTTTTTCATCTTTGTTTTTCTTGCCGAATATTGCCGATATAATGCCGATGACGGCGGCAATGACGAGCGGATTTGTCAGAATTTCGTGCATATAGCGGCTCCCTCCTTAATAGAGAGGTTATTGTTGGTCTTCATCTTGCTGGTCATTCGTCAGCTTGCCGATAGAATCCCTCATGTCCGTATCCGCGTCGATATTTTTTATGTTCATATAGTCCATGACGCCGATGTTTCCTTCACGCAGCGCTTCTGCCATCGCAAGCGGCACTTCGGCTTCTGCTTCCACGACTTTTGCACGCATTTCTTCTACGCGAGCGCGCATTTCCTGCTCTTGGGCGACCGCCATGGCGCGGCGCTCTTCGGCTTTGGCCTGCGCAATGTTTTTGTCTGCTTCTGCTTGATCCGTCTGAAGAATCGCTCCGATGTTTTTGCCGATATCAACGTCGGCGATGTCAATCGAAAGAATTTCAAAGGCGGTGCCTGAATCCAGCCCTTTGCCAAGTACGGTCTGCGAAATCATATCAGGGTTTTCAAGCACTTTTTTATGATTACCCGAGGAACCGATTGTCGAGACAATCCCTTCTCCGACACGGGCGACAACCGTCTCTTCTCCCGCTCCTCCGACAAGGCGCTCGATATTGGCTCTTACGGTGATTCTGGCTTTTGCTTTTACTTCAATTCCGTCCATGGCGACACCCGCGATAAACGGTGTTTCAATGACCTTCGGATTGACGCTCATCTGCACGGCTTCCAATACGTCGCGCCCGGCCAGGTCAATGGCTGCGCAGCGTTCAAATGTCAGCTCAATATTGGCGCGCTGTGCCGCAATCAGGGCATTGACCACCCTGTCAACATTACCACCGGCCAGATAATGGCTTTCGAGCTGATTTGTTGTTGCGGATAGGCCGGCTTTGTGCGCTTTAATTAACGGATTGACAACGCGGCTTGGTATGACGCGCCGCAGCCTCATTCCGACTAAAGTGAAAATGCTGATTCTGACTCCTGCCGCAAGCGCCGAAATCCATAGCATCACCGGTACAAAGGTGAAGAATATGGCTAACACGATTATGGCAGCTGCAACTATTGCTAAAATCGCCAAACTTGACAGTTCCATCTAATTCCTCCTCAAGGTTATCATCTATATTTCTCTCACGACAATGCGTGAGCCTTCCGCTTTCACTACTTTCACCTGTCTGTCTTTTTCAGTGAACGATCCTTCCGAGACGACATCCAGACGTTCATCATCAATAATGACGGTGCCTGACGGTCTGAGGGCTGTAGCGGTAATGCCGACTTTCCCCAACAGCTCCGTCCGGTTCTGATTTGAAACATAACCGCTCTCCGTGCTTGTTGAATCAGTTAATATTAATTTTTTAAAGAATTTCATTCGTTTCCCCAACACCCTTGTTAATATGATAAAGGCTGTAATAGACACAGCAATGGCGATCAAGAGAGAAACCGCCATTACGGTAAAGCTGCCCGCAGCGAGAAAGAGGCTCGCGATGACGCCTGCAATACCGATAAGACCGATTATGCCTCCGGGCAGAAATATCTCTAAAAGGATAAAAACCAAGCCCGCGCAAAATAAGAATACGCTGTCATAGCCGGCGAATCCGGCAGCGATATGCCCGGTGAAAAACAGCAGCATGGCCGTCAGTCCGACAGCACCCGGTATTCCGAGGCCCGGCGAGAACAATTCAATGGTCAAACCAAGCAAAGCAAGCGTTAATAAGACGGGGACAACAAACGGATTTGTCAGCCATCTGCCCAATTTGCCGACAAAACCTTCTTTTGCATGGTGAACATCCGCTCTGTCAAAACCGATCTTTGTATATAAAGCATCGAGGTCTGAAACCGTGCCCTCCGAATATCCGACTTCCTTGGCTTTTTCAGCTGTCAGTGTCAGCAGTTTTCCCTTTGGGGCGCCCGCTTCCTTTGCATTGATGGCGGGATCTGCCATGGCCAGGGCGTATTTCGGATTTCGGTTGTTTTTAACCGCTGCGTCCTCCATTTCTGCATGCCACAGTGATTGAGCCTTTTTGTCCGCCGCGTTTCCTTTTCCGTCGATGATGGCTGCGGCACCCATTTTTCCGCCCGGCGCCATATAGATTTCATCTGCCTGAAGCGCTATATACGCTCCGGCAGAAAGCGCCCGTTTATTAACGTAAGCGGTAACAGGCAAATCCGCGCGGCCGATGATATCCGCAATATCCAAGGCTGATTGAACGGCGCCTCCCGGTGTATTGATGTCAAGAATAATGTGTGACGCGCCGGACTCCTTCGCTTCTTTGAAAGAACGCGATAAAAACGAGGCGAGCCCCTGTTCGACATTTTTCTCAACCGGGATGACATAAACCGATGGGTGATCAGCTTTCGCGTTCAATTGAACCCCTAATAAAGATAATACAAATAAGCCCAATAGAGCAACAGCAATTCCGGTTTTTTTTCGGAACAAGGCCAATATACCCTCCTTCCCGTTTCGTTCTTCTTTATATACGTAACAAATGTACTTTAGTTTCATTTTTTTATGTATAAAAAAAGACATCTCTCTAGGAAAGATGTCTTTTTTCTTGTCAATTAAGATAATTGACTGCTGACAAGTCTGTTAATTACGCTGCCGTCAGCTTTACCTTTTACTTTAGGCATAATAGCACTCATCACTTTGCCCATGTCCGCTTTGGAGCTCGCACCGACTTCAGCGATGGTTTCATTTACAATTGTCTGCAGCTCTTCTTCAGAAAGCTGCTTCGGTAAATAAATTTCTAAAATGTCCAGCTCTTTTTGAACTTTATCTACTAAATCTAAACGATCAGCGTTTGAAAATTCATGGAGGGAGTCTTTACGTTGCTTAAGTTCACGAGATAGGACAGTAAGTTCCTCATCCTCGGTCAAACTGTCTTTCTTAAGCTTAATTGCTTCGTTTTGAAGTGAAGCTTTCACCATTCGAACGACAGTCAGTTTGTCTTTCTCACGGCTTTTCATATACAGCTTCATATCTTGGTTAAGTCGCTCAAGAAGACTCATAAATCCACCCTCTTTTAGAATTTGCGTTTTCTAGCAGCTTCTGACTTTTTCTTGCGCTTTACGCTAGGTTTTTCATAAAATTCGCGCTTTCTTGCTTCTTGCAAAGTACCTGTCTTTGATACACTGCGTTTGAAGCGACGAAGAGCATCTTCAAGCGATTCGTTTTTTCTAACGACCGTTTTTGACATTCTCTTTCCCTCCCTCCGAATACACCAATCGACTACCTTTAAAAAGATACATATATAAACATGTACTTTGACATTATAATATAAGCCATCAGTCAGGTCAACTAAGCGAGCTCACTTTTCCGTCATGAATAAGGCTGCTTGTCTATATAATGATGGAAAGGGGTGTTTCGTTTGATAATACTGATTCTCTTTACCGCACTTATCCTGGTTTTTTTACTCGGAATGAGCCTGCTCAGGCAGGGCCTGATCGCATTAACGTATTCAAAAATTGAGAAAAGCCTGCTCTTATTTACCGACCACCCTTTGAAAGCTTTTCTCATAAGCATCGTATTCACCGGTTTTCTTCAGAGCAGCTCAGCCTTCATGGTCATTGTCATCGGCTTTGTCAGCGCAGGCGCTTTATCTTTTAAACGGACCATTCCGATGATTCTCGGCACGAATGTCGGCTCCACGTTTACGACGGAGTTTTTAGCCATAAAGATGGATGTGCTCATTTGGGTGCTTTTTATCGGAGGCCTTGTGTTTATCCTCATCCGTAAATATCCGTTCAGGCAGATCGGTATAAGCTTCCTCGGTCTCGGCATCATCTTTTTTTGCATCACATGCTTCAGCCGGCTTGCCGTTCCGCTGACAGAAATGAAGGCGGGGGCGGAGGTTTTGCGCCATGTGAATGATTCGAGCTGGTCCGCTCTTTTTATCGGCATGATATTGACGGCAATCATTCATTCAAGCTCCGTCTGCATCGGCATTTTGATGAGTTTTATGAACGAAGGGGTGATCGGCATTGAACAAGCGGTCAGCGTCGTTCTGGGATCTAATATCGGGACATGCGTCACGGCCGTCATGGCTGCTGTTTCAGGCGGTTATGCCGCCAGACAGACCGCCGGTGCTCACGTAGTGTTTAATATTCTCGGTGTGCTGCTCGTCTTTCCCTTCCTGTCCGCATCAGCAGGTATTACGGAGCGCCTGTCTGATGATCCCGCGCAGATGATTGCGCATTTCAGCCTGTTATTTAACGTAGTCACCGCCTTATTGTTTCTGCCGTTCACACATTTGTTTTACCGGCTGATTGACAGGCTGATTCCTCCGAAACCGTAAAAAAACCGATGCGGGAAGGCACCGGTTTTTTTATCTGTTATGAAGACATGCGCATGTTTCGGGTCATTTCATCCTCAACGACGCGGACGAATTGTCCTTCGTTATACGGATAGCCCGCTTTTTGAATTTTGACTTTGACAAGTTTGCCGATTACATCTTCCGTGCCTTTGAAGACGACTTTCATGTAATTGTCCGTATAGCCGACGAACATGCCGTCCTCATCAGACTCTTTAAACGCCTCTTCCGGAATGATTTCCAGAACCTCTCCTTCATAATCGGAGGCGTATTCTTTGGCAAGCTGGTCAGACAGCGCAATCAGCTTATGCACCCGTTCGTTTTTCACGTTTTCGTCAACCTGGTCTTCCATTCTGGCCGCAGGTGTTCCGGTGCGTTTGCTGTAAGGGAATACGTGAAGCTCTGAAAACTTATGTTCTTTAATGAACCGGTATGTTTCCATAAATTCTTCTTCCGTTTCACCCGGGAAACCGACGATGACATCAGATGTGACGGCAAGACCCGGCAGCGCTTCTTTCAGCTTATTTAAACGGTCCGCGAAAAATTCCATCGTATATTTGCGTCTCATCCGTTTCAGAACGGTGTTTGATCCTGACTGAATCGGGATATGAAGGTGGCGGACGATTTTATCAGACGCATCCAGCACTTCAATCACTTCATCAGTGATTTGACTTGCTTCAATAGATGAAATTCTGATCCGCTTCAGTCCTTCTACACGTGTGTCAAGCTCGCGGAGAAGCTTGGCGAAATTATAATCTTTCATATCTTCGCCGTAGCCGCCCGTATGAATCCCCGTCAGGACGATTTCTTTATAGCCGGCATCCACCAGCTGCTGCGCCTGTTTAATGACTTCTTCCGGATCGCGGGAACGAAGCAGGCCGCGCGCCCAAGGGATAATGCAGAACGTACAGAAGTTGTTGCAGCCCTCTTGGATTTTTAACGACGCTCTTGTGCGGTCAGTAAAAGCGGGAACATCCAGCTCTTCAAACACGCGTGCTTTCATAATATTGCCGACGCCGTTGATCGGCTGACGCTCTTCCCTGTACTGCTCAATGTAACCGAGCATTTTTTCACGATCCTGCGTGCCGACGACGATGTCAACACCCGGGATGGCCATAATTTCTGCCGGAGAGGTTTGCGCATAGCACCCTGTTACGCAGATGACGCCGTCAGGATTTTGGCGGATCGCCCGTCTGATGACTTGACGGCTTTTTTTATCTCCCGTGTTTGTTACCGTACATGTATTAATGACATATACATCTGCTGTCTGTTCGAATTCTTTTCGTTCATAACCCGCATCTTTAAACAGCTGCCAGATTGCTTCTGTTTCATAATGATTGACCTTGCAGCCAAGGGTATGAAAAGCAACAGTTGCCATTACTGATCACCTCTTAATAACTCTGTATGATAGGAAACTGCGCTTAACGCGTAAAGAGGCGCAGTTTCAGTCCGTAAAATTCTCGGTCCGAGGCCGCATAAGACGGCGCCTTTTTCTGAAAGCTGATGAACTTCAGACTCAGTCAGACCGCCTTCAGGGCCGAATACGATTAAAAGAGACGAACCTTGCGGAAGGCTTTTAAGCTCCGCGGCGAAAGCGCCCGTTTCTCCCTGCTTTGATGACTCCTCGTATGCAACGACACATTTATCGACATTCTCCGCCATTTCAAGCAGCTGCCGGAACGTATGAACGGTTTTCACTTCGGGAATTTCATTGCGGTACGATTGCTCCGCCGCTTCCTTCGCGATTTTCGCCCATCTCTCCCGCTTTTTTTTTGCCTTTTTGTCGTCTAGCTTAACGACGGATCTGGCGCCCTGAAAGGGGATGAACATACTAGCCCCCAGCTCGGTCCCTTTTTGGATAATCCATTCAAGCTTATCGCCTTTCGGAAGGCCGCTGGCAATCCTGATTTTTAACGGCAGTTCACGGTTTTCACCCGTCCATTCAGCAATGCTGCATGATATATGATCTTTAGAAACCGCTTTGAGCAGGCATAACGCTTCATGGCCGTCTTTCGAACAGCAGATTATCCGGTCTCCCGCACTCATTCTCATGACGTTCGCTATATGGTGGACGTCTTCCCCCGTAATTTGAAAATCGGGAGTTTCGTCCATCTCCTGCTTCGTGAGCTCGATAAAATATCGTTGCATACGCTGTGACACCTACTAACTGTTATTTTTTCGCGATGATGCTGACCCAATCTTCCATAGACAGAATTTCTGTGATGGTAAAGCCGGCTTTTTCCAACGCTTCTTTTACTTCCTGTTTTTTCTGGCCGATAATGCCTGAAGTAATAAAATGGCCTCCGTCTTTGAGCAGGTCGTACGCCTGTGATGTAAAGCGGAGAATCACTTCCGCCAGAATATTTGCGACAATGACATCATGTTCGCCCGTGATGCCGTCTAACAAATTGTTCTGCTTCACTTCGGCCGTATCACTCACTTTGTTCAATTTTAGATTCAGACGCGCGCTTTCAACAGCGACCGGATCAAGGTCATACGCATGAACCGATTCGGCCTCAAGCATGGCGGCCGCGATGCTTAAAATTCCTGAACCGGTGCCGACATCAATGACACGGTCGCCTTTTTGAACGATACGCTCAAGCGCCTGAATGCACAGAACGGTTGTCGGATGCGTTCCCGTACCGAATGCCATGCCCGGATCCATTTCGATAATCAGTTCATCGGTATTCACGGGTGTGTACGTTTCCCATGTGGGTACGATCGTGAATTTTTCAGAAATTTTCACCGGATGATAATACTTTTTCCAAGCTGTCGCCCATTCTTCTTCATTAACTTCAGAAATGGTGATTGTGTTTCTGCCTAAATCAATGTCGTACAAAAGCAGATTATTAATCGTCTCTTTAATGCCGTCCACCGTTTCGCCGAGGAAACTGTTAATCGGCAGATACGCTTTGACAATGACACCCTCATCGGGGTAATCATTGGGGTCGAGCTGGTAGATTTCCCCGTAAACATTCTCACGCTCTTTCATTAAATCAAGCGGATCTTCGATGACAACCCCGCTCGCACCAGCTTCATGCAAAATATTTGAGATGGGTTCGACCGCTTCATGTGTTGTGTGAATGCTGATTTCGGACCATTTCAAAACTACCAACTCCTATCCAATCATTACTCGCCTTTAAATGCGCGTTTTACTTTGTCAAAGAAACTCATTTCTTGTTCATCCGGCAGGTTTCCGCTGACTTCAGCGAACTCGCGGATGATGTCTTTTTGTTTGTCTGTCAGATTCGTCGGTGTGACGACGCGGACGACAATGTGCTGGTCGCCTTGTCCGTAGCCCCGGACGTTCTGAACGCCTTTGCCTCTTAATCTGAATTTCGTGCCGGTTTGTGTGCCGGCAGGTATTTTCAATTTCACTTTTCCGTGAAGCGTCGGCACTTCCACTTCGTCTCCGAGGGCCGCTTGGGCAAACGTTAACGGCATTTCGCAATAAATATCGTCTCCGTCGCGTTCAAAGAACTCGTGGGCGCGCACATGGAATACGACAAACAGATCTCCCGCAGGCCCTCCGTTTACGCCCGGTTCACCTTGGCCCGGAACGCGCAGCTGCTGTCCGTCATCCACACCGGCAGGAATCGTGACATTGATTTTTTTCCGTTTTTTCACTTTGCCCGTGCCGCCGCAGTCAGAACACTTGTTTTTGATGATTTTTCCTGTTCCTTCACAGTGGTGGCAGACTCTTCGGTTAACCACTTTGCCAAACGGCGTGTTCTGTTCGACGTTCAGCTGGCCTGAACCTCCGCAGTGCGAGCACGTATCCGGCTTTGTTCCCGGCTTTGCGCCCGATCCTTTACATGTTTCGCAATTCTCTTCGCGCGGAATTTCAATGATTGTTTCTTTTCCGAAAGCCGCGTCTTCAAATGACAGGGTCATTGTATACTGCAGATCCGCGCCTTGCCGCGGCGCATTCGGGTCACGGCGTCTCGTGCCGCCTCCGAAGATGCTTGAGAATATGTCATCGAAACCGAAGCCGCCGAAGTCTCCGCCGCCTCCGAAACCGCCGCCGAATCCCTGGTTAGGGTCTGTATGGCCGAATTGGTCATATTGAGCGCGTTTTTGGTCGTCTGAGAGCGCTTCGTACGCTTCTTTTACCTCTTTGAATTTTTCATCTGCTCCGGATTCTTTATTGATATCAGGATGATATTTTTTTGAAAGCTTCCGATAGGCTTTTTTGATTTCATCCTTTGAAGCGCTCTTACTTACCCCAAGCACTTCATAGTAATCACGCTTACTCATCTCGCTTCACTCTCCCGAATTTCTCACATAAATTAGATTGTATCATTTTGAATTATGTTTTTTCAATTCCTTTTATCCCGGGCAAGAAAAAAAGTCAAAGCCAAGAGATGCCTGACTTTGACTTTCTGTCTGTTGAATCAGAATATGCTGTGTGTTCTTCCGCCTATAGCCATGCGGGAAAGAACTTATTTTTTCGTTTCGTCGTCTTTTACTTCTTCGTATTCCGCATCGACAACGTTGTCGTCCGCTTTTTTGCCTTCAGCGTTTGCTGCGCCTTCAGCCTGCTGCGCTTTTGCCGCTTCTTCATAAAGCTTCATAGAAAGCTCTTGAACGATTGTTTGAAGCTCATCTTTTTTCGCTTTGATGTCTTCAATTTCGTTTTTCTCGATAGCGGCTTTCAGCGCGTCTTTCGCGTCGTTTGCTTTTTTCACTTGCTCTTCGTCCACTTTGCCTTCCAGATCTTTTAATGTCTTTTCCGTTTGGAACACAAGCTGGTCAGCTTCGTTGCGGACTTCGATTTCTTCTTTTCTCTTCGCATCAGCGTCAGCGTTTTCTTCCGCTTCTTTTACCATGCGTTCGATCTCATCATCAGAAAGACCTGAAGAAGATTTGATTGTAATGTTTTGTTCTTTTCCTGTGCCTAAGTCTTTCGCTCTTACGTTTACGATACCGTTTTTGTCAATATCGAAAGAAACTTCGATTTGCGGTACGCCGCGCGGTGCAGGCGGGATATCAGTAAGCTGGAAGCGGCCGAGCGTTTTGTTGTCCGCAGACATCGGGCGCTCACCTTGAAGCACGTGAATGTCAACAGCCGTTTGGTTGTCAGCTGCAGTTGAGAATACTTGAGACTTGCTCGTCGGAATTGTCGTGTTGCGGTCGATCAGTTTCGTGAACACGCCGCCCATTGTTTCAATACCGAGAGAAAGCGGTGTAACGTCAAGAAGAACAACGTCTTTTACGTCTCCCGTGATGACGCCGCCTTGAATCGCTGCACCCAGCGCTACAACTTCATCAGGGTTTACGCCTTTATGCGCTTCTTTACCCGTTTCTTTTTTGATTGCTTCCTGTACGGCAGGAATACGTGTTGATCCGCCGACAAGGATAACTTTGTCGATTTCGCTCGCAGAAAGATCCGCATCTTGAAGAGCCTGACGGACAGGAGCCATTGTGCGCTCAACAAGGTGAGCGGAAAGCTCTTCGAATTTAGCGCGGGTCAGTGTCAGCTCAAGGTGAAGAGGACCTGCTTCTCCCGCTGTGATAAACGGTAAAGAAATTTGTGTAGATGATACGCCGGAAAGATCTTTTTTCGCTTTCTCAGCCGCATCTTTCAAACGCTGAAGCGCCATTTTGTCTTTTGAAAGATCAATGCCGTTTTCTTTTTTGAATTCTGCTACGAGATGATCGATGATGACTTGGTCAAAGTCGTCCCCGCCAAGACGGTTGTCACCGGCAGTTGAACGGACTTCAAACACGCCGTCGCCAAGTTCAAGAACAGATACGTCAAACGTACCGCCGCCAAGGTCGTAAACAAGAATCGTTTGGTCTTCGTCTGTTTTATCAAGTCCGTATGCAAGCGCTGCTGCAGTCGGTTCGTTGATAATACGCTCTACTTCAAGACCGGCGATTTTACCGGCATCTTTTGTCGCTTGGCGCTCTGCATCGTTGAAGTATGCAGGAACCGTGATAACAGCTTTTGAAACTGTTTCGCCGAGGTAGCTTTCAGCGTATGCTTTCAGATGCTGAAGGATAATAGCTGACACTTCTTGAGGCGTGTAATCTTTTCCTTCGATTTCCACTTTATAGTCAGTACCCATATGGCGTTTGACAGACATGATTGTGTTAGGATTTGTGATTGATTGGCGTTTCGCCACTTCCCCTACTTGGCGCTCGCCGTTTTTAAATGCAACGACTGACGGAGTCGTACGGTTTCCTTCAGCGTTGGCGATAACTGTAGGCTCTCCGCCTTCAAGCACTGCCACACATGAGTTTGTCGTACCCAAGTCAATTCCGATTACTTTACTCACTTTGAATTACCTCCTGCTATGTAGTTATTGATTCACTTTTACCATTGAAGGACGGATGACGCGATCCTTCAGTTTGTAGCCTTTTTGCAGTTCTTCGATAACAATATTGCTGCCGAAGTTTTCATCTTCCACCTGCATGACGGCTTGGTGAAGGTTCGGATCAAATTCCTGACCGACAGCTTCGATGGCTTCAACGCCTTCTTTTTCAAGTGCGTCCATCAGCTGGCGGCGGACCATTTCCATACCTTGCAGCAAGCTTTTTGTCTGCTCGCTTTCAGCTTCTACCTGTAACGCCCGTTCAAAGTTGTCGAGAGCCGGAAGGATTTCCGTTACGACGTTTTGAGAACGGTATTTCTGAGCAGCTTCCATTTCAAGGCGGCTGCGTCGTTTATAGTTTTCAAAGTCTGCTTGAACACGCAAAAGCTTGTTTTCTTTTTCATCAAGCAAACCCTGCAATTCATCAATTTGGTGCTGAAGGGCTTCTTCCTGACCTGCCGTTTCTTCATGCTGCTCTTGTGAAGCCGCTTGTTCTGCCTGTTCTGTCACTTCTTCTTGTTCTGCTGCTTCGACCTGTTCTGCGGTTTGTTTTTCTTCTGACATTGTGTTCACCTCCCTCAAATGCTGTAAAAAGATGACTGAAAATGATTGCCAAAATTCCCTTATTCATCATACAAACTTGTGAATGCTTTTGACAAGTCCGAAGTCACGTGCTGCAGCAGGCTGACGACTCTTGAATAATTCATGCGCGTCGGCCCGATGATTGCGATTGATCCGATCTGCTTCGTATCAACTGTATAGGTGGCCGTGATTAAGCTGCAGTTTTCCATTTCTTCGTAGTCGTTTTCTTTCCCGATTTTGATTGAAATCCCGGCTTTTGATGACTGAAACAGCTTCAGAACATCCTGCTCTTTTTCAATTAAAGATAAGAGCGAGCGGACCCTTTCAATATCGTGAAACTCCGGCTGATTCAGCATGTTGATCTTTCCGCCGAAAAACAATTTCTCAACGTGGGCCGCCGGATGGAATGTGGAGCGGAGCGATTCAAGTATGCTGTCATAGTTGGCGATATGCTGCCTTAAATATGTGACAACCTCTTTGAAAATGCGCTCATTCAGTTCGTCCATCGGCACGCCCGCTAATCGATCGTTTAATATATTGACCAGTTTTTCAATATCGGCCAAATCCACTTTAGCCGGGAAATTGATGGTGCGGTTTTCGACATGCCCCGTGTTCGTGACGAGGATGGCGACCGCCTTATCCGGCTGGATCGGAACGATTTGAATCTGTTTAAGATAGTTCTCGCTCAGCGTCGGCCCGAGGACAATCGATGTGTAGTTTGTCAGGTCGGACAGGATTTGCGCTGATTTTTGGACTGTTTTTTCCAGCTCGAAGATTTTTTCTTTAAATATCGAGTGAATTAAATCCAGATCGGTTTTTGTCAGCTTGACGGGTGACAGCAAATGATCGACATAATACCTGTACCCTTTTTCCGACGGAATCCGTCCTGAGGATGAATGGGTTTTTTCAATAAAGCCCAATTCCTCCAAGTCAGCCATCTCGTTTCTGATCGTTGCAGAGCTGAATGTAATCTCGTCTTTTTTTGAAAGAGTTCTTGATCCTACAGGCTGCGCTGATTGTATAAAATCATTAATAATCACTTGCAGGATCAACAGCTGACGATTTGTTAACATCATCATCACCCCTGTTAGCACTCAAGGTCAGCGAGTGCTAATTCTATATCAAAAGTAACAAACCAAAAGAAAAATGTCAATTATAACTCACCCAAAAAAGCGCCAAAAACCTCATTTCCTAATAATTTGCCCTCATGCGTTAATGCAACCGATTCTTCCGTGTCACAGATCAGGCCTTTTTCGGTTAAATCTTTGAGAACATCGGGAAACAGTTCGTCGACCGAGCGTCCGAATTTATCGAGAAAAGCTTGCTTTTGTACGCCGGACATTTTTCTGAGACCGAGGAACATTTCTTCTTCAATCTGCTCCTCCCGTGTCACCTCGTGCGTGTCACGGTAAGGCAGCCCCTTTTCTTCGATGAGCTGAATGTAATGTTTCACAGGCCCGGCGTTGACGGTGCGCGTGCCGCTGATATACCCGTGAGCGCCTGCGCCAAAACCGAAATACGCTTCATTGCTCCAATACGTCAGATTATGCTGCGACTCGTATCCTGGCTTTGCAAAGTTACTGATCTCGTATTGACGGATGCCCGCTTCACTCATCTGCCTCATGACCGTTTCATACATCTCGGCCTCTTGTTCTTGCGCCGGGAGATGCAGGCGGCCTTTTTGCATTAAATTATAAAACACCGTTTTCGGCTCTACGATCAGCGAGTAAACGGAATAGTGCTCCGCATCAAGAGACAAAGCCGTTTTGACGGAATTGTCAAGATCGGCCAGCGTCTGACCCGGCAGGCCGAACATCAAATCGAGACTGATGTTGTCAAAGCCGAGAGCCCTCGCACGTTCAAAGGAAGTGAATACGTCCTTTTGTTTATGCACTCTGCCGATTTTTTGTAAAAGCTCATCTTCAAAGGTTTGAACACCGAAGCTCAGCCGGTTGACACCGGCATTTTTCATGATTTTTAATTTTTCCGGGGACAAATCATCCGGATTCGCTTCCGCGGCAAATTCTATGAGTCCGTCAGAAGGCTTCAGCACGCGGTGAATGGAATCCATCAATTTTTCCAGCTGGGCGGGTAAGAGCGATGTCGGCGTGCCTCCCCCGATAAAAATCGTGCGGAGATCAGGGCGTCCCGTCCGTTCTATTGTATTTATCATTTCCTTTTCGAGTGAGTTTAAGTACTCATCGACAGGCTGGCTCTGAATAAAATATTTATTGAAATCGCAATAGTGGCAGATATGCTCACAAAACGGAATATGAATATAAGCTGATTTCATTTTGAAACACCTTCTTCTTTACAGAAAGAAGCCGCAGCGCTGGACTGCGGCGGCTTCCGTTATTTTTTCGGGCTGTCATCCATTTTAAGAACGGCCATAAACGCTTCCTGCGGCACTTCTACCGAGCCGACCTGCTTCATCCGGCGTTTTCCTTCTTTTTGTTTTTCAAGAAGCTTCCGTTTCCGCGAGATGTCTCCTCCGTAACATTTTGCAAGGACGTTTTTCCGCATGGCCTTAATGGTTGAGCGGGCCACGATTTTCTGTCCGATCGCTGCCTGCACGGGCACTTCGAATTGCTGGCGGGGGATCAATTCTTTCAATTTTTCGACGATGACTTTCCCGCGCTCGTATGCGTAATCGCGGTGCACGATAAACGACAGCGCATCAATTTTTTCTGCATTCAGCATAATGTCCATTTTGACGAGTTTGGACGGTTTGTAGCCGATCAGCTCGTAATCGAAAGAGGCGTACCCTTTCGTGCTGGATTTCAGCTGATCAAAAAATTCATATACGATTTCCGCAAGAGGCATCTCATATACAATGCTGACTCGGTTGGCGTCTAAGTACTGCATATCGATAAAGTTGCCCCGTTTCCCCTGACAAAGCTCCATAACCGCTCCGACGTAATCGTTCGGTACCATCATCGTCGCTTTGACATAAGGTTCTTCCACCCGCTCTATTTTCTGCGGGTCAGGCATGTTTGACGGGTTATCCACGATGATCTTTTCGCCGTCCGTCATATAAACGTCATAAATAACGCTCGGCGCGGTCGTAATAAGGTCAATTTTAAATTCCCGTTCAATCCGCTCTTGAATGATTTCCATGTGAAGCATTCCTAAAAAGCCGCAGCGGAAACCGAAGCCGAGGGCTTGTGACGTCTCCGCCTCGTATTGAAGAGATGAATCGTTCAATTCAAGTTTTTCCAGAGCTTCGCGCAAATCATTATATTTGGCTGTGTCAATCGGATAAAGTCCGCAGTATACCATCGGATTGAGTTTGCGGTAGCCCGGAAGCGCTTCTGCCGCAGGCTTAACCGCGCTCGTGATCGTATCACCGACACGGGTGTCGCCGACGTTTTTGATTGCGGCTGTCAAATAGCCTACGTCACCGACTGTCAATTCGTCAGCCGGCTGCGCTTTCGGCGTGAAGACGCCGACTTCGATGACTTCAAACTCTTTTCCGGTTGCCATCATTTTAATTTTCTGGCCCGGTTTGACCGTTCCTTCTACGACTCTGATATACGCGACGACTCCGCGGTACGCGTCATAAAGCGAGTCAAAGATGAGCGCTTTCAGCGGAGCTTCCGGATCTCCCGCGGGAGCCGGCACTTTTTCTACGATCTGTTCTAAAATGTCTTCGATGCCGATGCCCGCTTTCGCTGAAGCGAGGACGGCGTCTGAAGCGTCAAGGCCGATAACGTCCTCAACCTCTTGACGCACACGTTCTGGCTCTGCGCTCGGAAGATCGATTTTATTAATGACAGGAAGAATCTCAAGATCATTATCAAGCGCCAGATAGACGTTCGCCAATGTCTGCGCTTCTATTCCCTGAGCCGCATCAACAACGAGAATCGCGCCTTCACAGGCAGCCAGGCTTCGCGAAACTTCATATGTAAAGTCGACGTGTCCGGGCGTGTCGATGAGATGGAATATATATTCTTCTCCGTCTTTTGCTTTGTATTTCAGCTGAACGGAATTTAATTTGATGGTAATTCCCCGTTCGCGTTCAAGGTCCATTGAATCAAGCAATTGTTCTTTCATTTCCCGCTGGGTGATCGCCGATGTTTTTTCTAAAATCCGATCCGCCAAGGTCGATTTGCCGTGGTCTATGTGGGCGATGATGGAGAAATTCCGGATTCTTGACTGCCTCTCTAAACGCTTTTCTTTATCTGTCACAATCTATCACTCCTACTATTAAACGCAAAATACACTAGCTTAGATTATATCAATAGGATTGTAAACATTCAATTAAAACAAGAAAGAGAAAAGCTTCCTTTAAGGAATCATCCGCTTTTCTCTTCATCAATGCTAACGGTTCAGTTTCGAAACCCACTCGTACATCGCCTGCGCCGAGTCCGTCACGGTATTTGAAAGGGTTTCTCCGGCTTTTGAAAACAGGTTGAAGGTTTCCGCCTGTTCCAGCTGTTTTTGTTTTTCTTCCAGATCTTTCGCCGTAACGGTTTGCCCCAAAATGGAAGCTTCTTTTTCCTGTCCTTCTCCGCCGCCGAGCGTGAATGCTCCTTTTAAAGAGGGATCTTTGTATCCTTTCATATCAAGCATTCCGCTGTTTGCCTGCTGCATGCCGAACAAAACGCCGACAAACATGACAATAGCGATCAGCAGGCATTTGCCGGTAAAACGGATCATTTGCATCACCTGATTTCTATTGTTTTTTCTTCTCTCCTGATTGCGAGCTGACCTTGTCTGCATCCCAGTACAGTTCGCTGAATACATCGGCCGCGGCATCTGATGCGCGCCTCAGTTCTTCAAGATTGTTATCCACGCCCCCGAATTCCAGCAGAAGCGACCGGTCGTTTAAATCCTGGTTGTACACTCCATTATCTCCCGGAGAGCCTTTTGATAAAACACCGACGCTTAAGCCGGGGTATTTTTTCTCCATCAGCTTATGAAGTTCACTTGCGAGTTTATAGTTTTCTTCAAAATTAGCGCTTTTTTTGCCGACGACGATGGCGACCCTGGCATAGCTTTTTCCTTTGATGTCGGCTGTCGTATTTTTCTTGCGGCGGGAATCCCGGTGAATGTCTATGGTATATTGCAGGTTTTTATTTTTGGCGAGCGCGCTTTTTACGACCGGCCTTGATTCGTCGTAGCTTCGCGCATAATTTAAACCGTCTTTGTTCAGGCGGGCCTGAATGTCGGTTTTATCTACGGTCGCTCCTACACCTTGCGCTTCAAGCGCTTTTCCGAACATATCTCCGACAAGCGTGACATTGGCCTTCGAATGGCGGGCGTTATCCGGATTTGTTTCCCCTTTTAACAGAGGAAGATAGGATTCGGTATTATGAGTGTGGTAAATAAAAACGACTTTTTTGCTGCCTGTTGAATGTTTCGGCGGCGCCTTTTCTTCTTTTTTCGTTTTGTTTTCGATTTCTGCCAGGTTCACTTCTTTTTCTTTTTCCATCACCTTTGACGGCGGCGGGGATTCAGCAGGCATATTCGTATAATCAGTCCCCTGCCCCGCCAGAAGGATCTCCGTATCGTATTGGGCAAATCCCGGCAGCTCACGTCCCAAGAAACTCCGCGGGTCTTCCATATTAATGCTTGTCGCCAGTTTTAAGGAAAGCCGGGACAGCTGAAAAGAGTCTTTTTCAGGAAGCTCTGAGGCGAAATAATGATTTTCCATACCGAGGAGGTGTGCAAACGCGTCACCCGGAAGTTCTCCGGCAATTCCGTGAAGAGAATTCGAAGAAAGCCTCAGTTCAGGGCGAAGCGATGTGAGCACACCCGATAATACGAAAATAACGATAAGGCTTGTCATAAACAAAAACATGCCCTTGAGCGCATTTCCACCGTTTACTGCAACGACAATTTGACGGTTTCTGCGTTTTTTTCTCATGATTTGAATCCCTCCAGCGCTTGTCTAGTAATTACTCTATGAACAAGCTAGAGGAGGTAGAACCATTTTAATGATTATAAGAACCTTTGTTATCTTGTGACACTTTTTCATGAAGGGCGGTGTTTAACCCGTTTGCAAGCACGTTCGCCATATCATCAATAAAGGTGTCAATCTCCTTCGGCGTGACCATCAGATTATGGCCGAGCGGAGAGAGCACTTCGTGAATCAGCTGGCGTTTTTCGTTTTCGTCCAGTGTGCCGACAATACCGAGAAAGGATTGGCGTTCTTTTTCTCCGGGAAGGTCTTCGTCTGTCAGCACCTTCTTTTTGCCGAAGTTCATTCCGGCGGGCACCAGAGATCTTGACGGGCTGTCATCTTTCATCTCTCTGCCGAAATGCTTTAATATATAATCCACCGTATCGCTCGCGATCGTAACCGCATCAACGACAGTCGGTACCCCGATTGCGATGACGGGGATGCCGAGCGTCTCCTTGCTTAATTCTTTTCTCTTATTGCCGACGCCTGATCCCGGGTGAATGCCCGTATCAGAAAATTGGATGGTCGTGTTCACCCTTTCAACGGCTCTTGCCGCAAGAGCGTCTACCGCAATCACAAAATCCGGCTTTGATTCTTTGATCACACCTTGAATAATATCGCTCGTTTCAATTCCCGTTAATCCCATCACACCGGGAGCAAGCGCGCTGACCGGCCTGTACCCTTCCTGTACGTTTTCCGGCTGAAGCCTGAACAGATGCCTTGTCACAAGAAGGTTTTCGGTCACGAGAGGGCCGAGCGCATCCGGCGTCACATTCCAGTTGCCGAGACCGACGATCAAACAGCTTGCATCCTTTGGAATCTTTAATGCCGACAGATAGGCGGAAAATTCCTCGGCAAACACTTCCGTTACTTTTTCCTGCATGTCAGAGTCGTGTTCCCGAACCCCTTGAGCCTCGATCGTGACATAGCGTCCCTGCTTTTTCCCCGATAGCTCGGCGCCTTCTTTGGTAATATCGACGGTTCTGACTTTAATGCCGCCCTTGTCGCGTTCTTTTTCAATAAACCCGTTTATTTCTTTTGTCTGACCGGCTTGTCCGTCTTTTACCGCCTGTTTCGTTTCTACCGCTAAATCCGTCCGTATCAGAAATTGATTGACATCCAGTTCATTGTTTTTCACAGGAAAGACCTCCTTCAATCATCGTGGTACATAGTGTGGCCATTTACAAAACGAATCATGCGAATTTACCCATCAACGAAAAATACTTTACATTTATATTGCAATCTAAAGTTCTGTTTGATAGAATACAATTTGTTCTATTGTGAAGAAGATTTAACCTTAAGACACTGTGCTACAGGTTGTATCTTAGGAGGTGAAACACATGCCAAACATTAAATCAGCGATTAAACGTACA
This sequence comes from Bacillus sp. ZY-1-1, assembly GCF_003047165.1. Lineage (NCBI taxonomy): Bacteria > Bacillati > Bacillota > Bacilli > Caryophanales > Bacillaceae > Bacillus > Bacillus sp. ZY-1-1. The sequence continues at coordinate 1,388,571 of NZ_CP027061.1, read as the reverse complement.
AAAACAAACAACGAACGCCGCGCTCATAACGCGACAATCAAATCTGCTATGCGTACTGCAATCAAACAAGTTGAAGCTTCTGTTGCTAACAACGAAGCGGATAAAGCGAAAACTGCTCTTTCTGAAGCAGCGAAACGCATTGATAAAGCAGTGAAAACAGGTCTTGTACACAAAAATGCCGCAGCTCGATACAAATCTAGACTTGCGAAACAAGTGAACGGACTTTCTGCATAATACAAAAACGATCCCTTTAACGGGGATCGTTTTTTTCATTCAGTCCGGAGAAGCTCAAGGAGAAAGAGCTCCAGCAAGAGCTGCTTGTCCTTTTTCCCCGTTTTCATTTCATAATCCATCACTGCGAGCCTTTCTATAATACGCCGCAGCTCTTCTTCAGAAAATAGCCTCGCCTGATCCATCGCCAGCTTTACCCGGAAGGGGTGCACCTTTAAGTTGGAAGCGATTTGCTTTTGGCCGTATCCTTGTCCCGCAAAATACTTTGTCTGCATAATCAGACGGAATTGGTTGGCGATCAGCGCCATAATTTTGATCGGTTCTTCGTTTTGTTTTAAAAGATCATAAAATATTTGAAGACTTTCCGTCCGTTTTCGGTTCACGATTTTGTTGATCAGCTCAAAAATATTCTGCTCCAAACTTCTTGCGACAAGCTCCCGGACATCTTCAAGCGTGATCTCATGTCTGTCACCGGTGTAGGCGGAGAGTTTTTGTATTTCCTGATATATGGAAGACAGATGGCCGTTTGCAAGCAGAACCAAATGCTCGGCAGCTTCTGTATCCATCGTTTTATTTTCGGATTTCGCCAGATTAATCGTAAAATCAGTCGTCTCCTTTGCATTCAGCTCCTTAGCTTCAATCATAAGGGCTTTTTGCTTCAGCGCTTTCGTCAGCTTTTTCCGTTCGTCCAGCTTTTCATACGGAGCCACAATCACAAAGACCGTATAAGGCGCAGGCTCCTTCAGGTAAGTCTCCAAAGCGCTTGTATTATGCTCTATTTTTTCTTTCTTTTTTTCCCCTGTTAAAAAAGACGGATTTTTTACGATAACCAGCCGCTTCTCTCCCATAAACGGAAACGTTTCCGCATCGGTTATGGCCTGGTCAAGCGGATCCTCTTCAAGATCAAAAACAGATAGGTTAAAATCTTTAGTCTCCTCATCAACGACAGCTTGTCTGATCCGGCTGACAGTCTCTTGGAGCAGATACGTTTCTTTTCCGTATAAGCAATAAACGGAGCGGACATCCCCTTTTTTCAGGGCTTTCCAAACATCAAATACCATGATCGTATGACTTCCTCTCTTTCTTGATCCCCTTCTATCCTAAATTGAGTTCGGCAAATAGTAAAGAGGAAGCTTTAAAAAGGACAGCTCCCTCATTTATAATAAACGCCTGATTCACAAGCTCCCGGGTCTGCTTGTAAAAAGGCGATAATCACAAGAACAGAAAACGTTACCATCACTTCTAGATTTTTCAAAACAATTCCAGTATACTTAGGGAAGTCAGGAGGGATGAAATTGAATGATTTTGAAAAAAACGTTCAAAGCAAACGAAATGATGCTGTTGACTCAGCTGTCGGTTTTGTCGTGTCCTTCGGATTTTTCGCCTTTTTGTTCGTGATGGCAACAGCCATCCATCTTATCGGCTCTTAGCCGCATTCCGGGCTGCTGTCAATCGGCAGTCTTTTTTACTTCTTGCGCCCTGGTTTCTTCTATATCATATGGAGGGAAGACGGAAAACGTTCCGGCGCCTTTTTCAAATCTGTATTGAATCGTTCCGCTGATATCGGTGCGAAGCACATTGACAGAGTACGCCTTCAAACGATCCAGCACTTCTTCGTGCGGATGATGGTATCGATTCTCTTTTCCTGCTGAAATCAGCGCTGCTTCCGGCTGAAGCTGTTTCAAAAAGGCTTCACCCGTTGAGCTTTTGCTGCCGTGATGACCCGCCTTCAATATATCAGCCTTCAGTTTCGGATACGTTTTCAGCACTTCTGTTTCGCCGTCCGATTCTAAATCTCCCGTCAAAAGCCAGCTCACTCCGCCTAAAACCGTCCAAAGCACCAGTGACGAATCATTTTTACTCTTTCCGTCAGACGACTCCGGAGACAGCACCTGAAACTGAAGATCACCGGCTGTAATGGTGTCGCCCCGCTTTGCTTCGGCAACGGGAATGTTGTTTTCTTTCGCCATATTTAATATGTTCTGATCCTTCGGTTCTTTTACGAATCCCACGGGGACAATTAACCGTTTGACTCTATGATTTTTGATTAACACTCCGGCTTCCCCGATGTGATCCTGATCCGCATGGGTTAAAATCAGCGCATCCAGCTTTTTCACCCCTTTTCCGTTTAAAAACGGAATCAAAACCTTCTCGCCGATAGAATACGGGTGGCGTTTTTCTTTCCATGATTCTCCGGGATAAGCAATCACTCCCCCTGTATCAACCATTACGGTCCCTTTGCGGTGAGGCGCGCTTATAAACAGCGAGTCTCCCTGCCCGATATCAAGCATATCCGCTTCTCCCCATGGACTGAAATACGGACGGCATATTAAATAAGCCAAAACCGCGCAGAAAAAAAGAGCCGATTTCCTGAGTTTTAAAAAACCTCCCTTTTCTAAAGCCGCAAAAAGCGTAAAAATGGAAACAGCAAGCAGAAGAAGGGAAAGAAAGTCAGGCTTTAACACAATCACAGTAAATAAATCAACGGATGCCGCATATGTAATGAAATCATGCACAGGCTTCATCACAAGGTCAAACATATTAAACAAACATTCTCCCATCTGCCTTGAAAGTAAAAGAAGAAGGAAACCGATGACAGAAACCGGAATGACAAATAACGTATAAAATGGCACCATCACCATATTCATCGGAAAACTGGCAAGTGAAATTTGCTGAAAATGATAGAGAAGAAACGGAAGTGAGCTGAGCTCTGCAATGAATGAAGCCATCGCAAGCCCGGCAAGTCTGCTTTTCCCTGCTTTCTTTAAAATGGAGGATGACAGAATTAAAGAGGCGCTTACCGCAAAGGAAAGCTGGAAGCCCGCCTGCCAAAGGAGGTAAGGATTAAACAGCAGGAGCAGCAGATAAGACAGAGACAATGCAGCAGAGGAATGAATGCCGCGTTTAACAAGAGTTCCGGCGATATAAAATCCCAGCATGAGGGATGCGCGCAATACGGATGGGGCGGCACCGCTCAGCAGCGTATAGACCGGCAAAAACAGCAGCAGCAACATCCCCGCCTTTTCTCTAGTCAGCCCGATTCTGATCAGAGCATAAAATAGTCCTGCCGTAATAAGACCGACATGCATTCCGGAAATCGCCATTAAATGAACGACTCCCAAATTTTGATATGCACTCAGTATATCGTCTTCTATAGAAAATCTTTCACCTAAGGTCAGCGCTTCAACAATTCCGGCGGAAGATTCAGGCACGTGATTCCGAATGATCGAAATCAAATTTTTTCTGATGCTCAGCAGTTTAAACAGCGGCTGTTTGGATTTTTCACACTGCTGAATAGAAGTCACGGTAAATAACCAGTGAATCTGCTGAGAGTAAAGATATTCCTTATAATCAAAACCCCCGGGAATCGTCGCATGTGCAGGCTGTTCCAGAGAGCCTGTAAACGTGCAGCGCATCCCCGGTTCAAGCTGTTCAATGAGTCTCTTTTCTTCAAGAGACCGGATTTTGTACGAAGCCGCCCATTTTTCCTTGTCATGTGTACGGATAACGGCTGACATTTTCGCTCCGTCAACCTTCGGAATATTAGTGATGACGGCCTGTTCAGTATAACTGCCGGCCTGATACCGCGTTACATTCGCAGCGTCACAAACCGTATAAAGAAAGAAATAAACACAAAAAGAAACGAGGCAGATGATAACCGGAGCAGGCTGCTTTGTTTTTATCATAATAAAGAGAAGATACAGAAGAAAAAGGAGCAGAACCCAGAAGACATGAGCGGCGGCAATCCCCGCAGTTGCAGATACCGCCGCCAGAGGCAGAAGAAGGTATTTATATTTCATTTATACGTAACTGGTAAACAGCTCATTGGCCTGTTCATGAATTTTTTTCAGTTCATCTGCCTTAACTCCCGCATCAGATAATTGCTGAATCAGACCTGCGACAAAAGACAATTTTTCGCGGTTTTTCAGATCGATGATCATTTCATCAAGTTCGACCTGCTCCACCTTGACTCCGGCTTGGCTGAACAGCTCTTTTGCATAAGGCTGTGTTTTGTAATCTTCGGCATAATAGACCGTTTTGATGCCTGCCTGGATAATTGATTTGCAGCATTGAATACAAGGATAATGCGTCACATAAATTTCGGCGCCCTCCGTCGGAACACCGAACTTAGAACATTGCAGAATCGCATTCATCTCTGCATGTATGGTCCTCTGGCAATGATTATCTATTAAAAGGCATCCTTCATCAGCGCAATGGACGCCGCCGGCGATTGAGCCGTTGTATCCGCCGGCAATCATCCGCTTATCTCTGACTACGGTTGCCCCGACTGACAGTCTCGGACATGTGCTTCTCAGCGCCAGCAAATGGCTTTGCGCCATAAAATATTGATTCCATGAGATTCGTTCCACAAGTGTTCCCTCCAAAAAGTCTTGTTGCTTTTCTAAGTTTACATAGATTTAAGCAGAACCGTCAATTCACTTTACCGTAATGGAAGTTTTTATCCGCTCAAATGACTTTTCTCCAAAGCCTGATACATTCATCAAATCTTCAGCAGTCTGAAACCGTCCGTTTTCTTCTCGGTAGGCGATAATGGCTTCCGCTTTTTTCTGCCCCACCCCGGAAATCGCCTGAAGTTCGTCCAGAGATGCCGTATTGATATTGACAGCTGCATTCTCCTTTTCACCAACTGCTGTTTTCGGGCGATTCTCCTCTTCGCCTTCACTCGGAATATAAACAATCGTCCCGTCCTGCAGCTGCTCTGCTAAATTAACATTCAATTCATCCGCCTTTTTCTTCAGGCCGCCGGCTTTTTCAATGGCTTGCGTCACTCTGTCTCCCGCTTTCATTTCATACACGCCGGGATTTCGGACCGCTCCTTTCACATCAATCATAATCTTATCGTCTGCGGTGTCTTTTTTGTCCGCGACGGATGCGGAGGCTGTTTGACCGAGCACGGACTGCTGTTTGACCGGCTCTTCCTTTTCAGAACGAAACAGCCAAATACAGATAAAAACCGCCCCTGCCGCAAGACAAGCGCCCAGAATTTTCAGGTTCCGCCGCATCCGCTCCGTCATCATCGCTTTCGTCATATTGCATTGCCTCCCCGCATAAGGTTTAGAGGATTAAGGGAAAAAGGAGGGGAATTCATTGAAAATAGGCTTTATCGGCACCGGAAACATGGGAACGATCCTGATTGAATCGTTTATCGAATCAAACGCTGCCGATCCCTCACATATCACCATCACAAACAGAACAATCGAAAAAGCATTAAAACTAAAAGAACGTTTCAGCGGCATCCACGTCACCGAGGATCAGGAAAAGCTCGTACAGGATAATGAAATAATATTCATTTGTGTAAAACCGCTGGATATATATCCTTTGCTGAAAAAACTCACACCGCATTTACGGAAAGATCACATTTTAATCTCCATTACCAGCCCCGTTCAGACGGATCAGATTGAACATACGGTTCCGTGTCAGACGGCCCGCGTCATTCCGAGCATTACGAACCGCGCCTTGGCCGGCGTCTCGCTTGTTACGTTCGGCAAAAGCTGCAGCGAGTCTGCAAAAGCGGATATTCAAACGCTGTTCACTCATATTTCAAAACCTGTGGAAATCAGCAGCGGTATTACAAGAGCGGCGTCAGACATTGTCAGCTGCGGGCCCGCTTTTATGAGTTATCTCGTTCAGCGCTTTATTGACGCGGCAGTGGAAGAAACGGACATCACCAAAGAAGAAGCCGTGATTATGTCGACAGAAATGCTTGTCGGTCTCGGAAAGCTTCTTGAAACGGGGCATTACACGCTTCCCGCCTTGCAGGAAAAAGTATGCGTAAAAGGCGGCGTCACCGGAGAAGGACTGAAGGCTCTCGAAAGCGGTGTTCAGGATATGTTCAATCGTGTCTTTCAGCGTACACATGACAAATACGATGAAGATATATCGTTAGTGAAGAAGCAATTTCACGTGTAACTGAGTATGCCATAAAGAGCTTTATCGCGCCAATCGCAAAAAATGCATTTTAAAAACCATCGTTCCGTTTAAACGATGGTTTTTGGTTTGCCTGCCGTAAAGAAAAGACGTTCAGACTCTGTTGAAGGAGGCCGGTCTGTAAAATCAGCCGTCACTTTCTTCAATTCAAATCCGGTCTCTGCAAGCATTTGTTTATATTCTTCAATGTAAAATGTTTTTTGCTCATGCGTCTCGTCATAGCGGTCATAAGATTGTCCGTTCCATACGAAAAAGGACATATCATGGATGACAGAAAGCTCTTCATCGCCGGCAAAGCTTTGCCAGACATAGCTGATCTGCTCATCCTGATCCGCATGGGTGCTGTCCGGAAAAAGCTCCGTCATTTTATACGGGGAATGGACGTCAAACAGAAGCAGGCCGCCCTCCTTCAAAACTTGAAAAACACTTTTGAAGGTGCTTAAGACATCATTTTTCGTTTTTAAGTAATTTAGGGAATCACAGCAGATGACTACGGCATCAAACTGTTCTTCAAAACCGGAAAGCTCTCTCATATCCTGCTGGAGAAAAAGAATCGGCTTTCCTGTTTTTTTCTGCTGGGCACAGCTCAGCATATCTTCACTCAAATCAATCCCCGTGACTTCGCAGCCTTTTTCAGCAAGCCTGATGGATATTTCTCCGGTTCCGCAGGCAAGATCAAGCACACTTCCCTTTTCCGGAAGAGACGCTTCGATCCAGCCCGCCCATTCATCATACGGCGCATGGGACATTAACTCGTCATATACACCGGCGAAGCCTTGGTAAATCATGAGTTCAAGCCGAGTTCAAGCTCTGCGAGCGGCGCGTCGCCCCATAGCTTTTCAAGATTATAGTAGCTTCTTTCATCTTTATGGAAAACGTGGACAATGACGTCGCCGAGATCAACTAAAACCCAGCGGGCCTCATCAAATCCTTCCATCTTTTTGACATCAATGCCGTTTTCTTCTGCCTGATCTTTAATTTCGCGCGCAATGGCCTGAACCTGTTTATCAGAATTCCCGTGGCAGATTAAAAAGTAATCCGCTACAAGTGAGATTCCTTCCATGTCCAGCGCTAAAATATCTTCTGCACGTTTATCGTCGCATGCTTTTGCCGCGATTTTTAATACGGAAGCTTGATTCATTTTCCATATTCCTCCTGTCGTTTTTGAGACACCAGCCAGTTATAGGTTGCAAACGTCTCCGGAAAGACCGGCTGGTTTTTTTTCATCAGAAATATCATTGTATTTTTCATCGCTTGTATGAGCGCTTCGTTCAGATCTGTTTCCGCCAGACGGCGCACCTCTTCCACTCCGGGAAACTGGCGGCCGGGTTCAATGTAATCCGCAACGTAGATGACTTTGTCTAAAAGGGTCATTCCGGGACGCCCTGACGTGTGATAGCGGATTGCATCCAAGACCTCGGGATCAGTGATCCCCGCTTCTTTCTCAGCCAAATACGCTCCCACAGGGGCATGCCACAGCTCGGCATTGTAATCCAAGAGCTCAGCCGGCATTTTTTCCCGCACGATGATCTGCTTCATTTCTTCTTTCGGCCGGAATTTTGCATAATCATGAAAAATAGCCGCCATTTCCGCTTTTTTCGGATCTGCTCCGAATCGGCCTGCGAGAATAACCGCCGTATCTGTCACGCCGATTGTGTGGATGTAGCGATGCTCGGTCAGCTGTTCTTTGACGCAGGCAAGTGCTTCCTCACGATTCATATAAATCATTCTCCTCTATATACTGCCTCACTTTATCCGGCATTAAGTATTGCGTCGGCTTTTTTGCTTTGAGACGTTCTCTAAGCATCGTTGACGAAACGTCAAATTCCGGAACGTCGGCAAAAAGCAGCGGGTACGGGGTCTCGATATGATACCCCGGGCGCCGCACTCCGATAAATTGAATGAGCGTGAGCAGTTCGTCCAGTTTGTACCATTTCGGCAGATATTCAATCATATCCGCCCCGATAATAAAGAAAAGCTTGTCGTTCGGGTGCCGCTCCTTCAGTAAACGGACGGTATCATAGGTATAAGAAGGGCCTTTCCGGTCCATTTCCGCAAGCTCAAGCTTAAAGAAGGAATTAGAGCTGATGGCAAGCTTCAGCATCTCCACCCGGTGCCGGCTGTCTGTAAAGTCTTCATTCTGCTTATGCGGCGGGATTTTATTGGGCATAAACCAAATCTCATCGAGCTCCGCCTGATGAAGGACTTCATTAGCCATCAGAAGATGTCCGTTGTGCGGAGGGTCAAATGTGCCCCCGAATATTCCGATTTTCTTCATGTCAACCACCTTACGGAAGCTCGATTTGTTTATTTTCCTTTGATTCCTTATACAATACGATCGTATTTCCGATCGTCTGCACCAATTGTGAGCGGCTGCCTTTTACAAGGGCTTCTGCGACGTCGTTTTTATCGTCTTCGCAGTTTTGAAGCACGCTGACTTTAATCAGCTCTCTTGCTTCTAAAGCCTCGGCAATCTGTTTCACCATGTTTTCGTTGACTCCGCCTTTTCCCACTTGAAAAATAGGCGTTAAATGATGCGCTTTTGAACGCAAAAACCGTTTTTGTTTTCCTGTTAACATTGTGTTCCTCCTAGTTTTCCTTCAACAATTGCTCTCATTAAGCCGCTGTCAGGCTCTTGTTCCGTCCACAGCTTGAAAGACAGTGCAGCCTGTTCCACAAACATGCCGACACCGTCAAGGGTTGTTAAACCTCTTTTTTCAGCTTCTTTTAAGAACGCCGTTTGAATCGGGTTGTATACGATATCACAAACGATGGCGCCCGTTTTGGCCCGTTCCAATGAGAGCGGCACGGCATCTGTTTTCGGATACATGCCGACAGATGTTGTATGAATAATGACGTCATATTGTTCAAGCTGATTTTCAGCTTCTTTTAAAGTAAGGGCGCGTTTCTGCTGAAAAGAGGGAGCAGCCGCAATCAGACTTTCCGCTTTTTCCGGCGTGCGGTTGCAAACGTCAAATTGTTTCGGCTCTCTGCGGACGATCGTCGTAAAAATCGCTCTTGCCGCCCCTCCCGCCCCAATCATGAGGATGGAGAGCTCTGATATCGGTTTGTCCAATACTTTGACTAAGGATTTATAAAACCCATCTCCGTCAGTATTATACCCGATGAGCCTGTCTCCCTCTCTTTTGACGGTATTTACGGCCCCGAGTACTTTCGCGCTTTCATGTATTTCATCCAGATGCTCCATGATCGCGACTTTATGCGGGACTGTGACGTTCACTCCGCAGATGCCAAGCGCCTTGATTCCGTTAACGGCGTCCTTGAGATGATGAGGTTCCACCTGAAACGCAAAATACTGCCCGTTGATGTTCTTATCTTGCAAAGCCGCGTTATGAATATCGGGTGACATTGAATGCCCGATCGGATTTCCGATTACTCCGTACAATTGTTTCATGCTCCCTCTCCCCTTCTCTCTATATTAATGAACGGCGGACAAATACGTGTACGCCTTTCGGAGCGTATGCCGTTATTTTTTTATCTGCTTGCTGCACCGTGACCCAGCCGAGTCCGGAAAAAACGATATCCGTCTTTCCTTCTTTAATCGTAAACGTGTGGGCCGTAAGCTCCGGAAATTCATCCAAATGATCTTTTCCGGGCGGGGTAAGCAGTTCTCCCGCATGCTTTTCGTATAAGGCATCAGCATTTTCAAGCTTTGTTCTGTGAATCATCAATTCATTCGGCATATAGCATACAAACGCCGTTTTATCGCCTGATACATAGTCAAACCGGGCAAGCCCGCCGAAATAAAGCGTTTGTTTTTCATTCAGCTGAAAAGTGCGCGGCTTCAGTTCTTTTTTCGGTGTCAGCACCTTTAAGTCACGCTTGTCCACGTAATGCGCCATCTGGTGATGGTTAATGATTCCCGGCGTATCATAAAGCGCAGATCCGTCATCAAGCGGGATTTCAATCGCATCAAGCGTCGTGCCCGGAAATTGAGAGGTGGTAATAATATTCTCTTCCCCTGAGACCTCTTTAATAATCCGGTTGATAAATGTGGATTTGCCGACATTGGTACACCCCACCACATACACATCGCGCCCTTCGCGGTAATGTTCAATGGCGTCAATGACTTCCTTCATCCCTTGTCCGCGGGAAGCGCTGATTAAAAAGACATCAAGGGGTTTTAAGCCGTATTCTTTCGCTTCGCGTTTCATCCATTGGACGAGCCGTTCCCGCTTTACGGATTTCGGCAGGATATCGGCCTTATTACCGACAAGAATGATCGGATTACCGCCGACAAAGCGGTTCAGCCCGTTTATCCAGCTTCCGTTAAAATCAAAAATATCAACGACTTTGACAATTAGAGAGTCAGTATCGCCGATTGTGTGCAAGATATTTAAAAAGTCATCATCCGTTAATGAAACATCTTGAATTTCATTGTAATTTTTCAGTCTGAAGCAGCGCTGACAAATGACATTCTCCTTCGTGAGCGATGCCTTTGGCGCGTATCCGAGACCTTGTTTATCCTCGGTCTGGATCGTTACTCCGCAGCCGATGCAAACAACCTTTTCCATTCCTAATCCTCCCACTGAATATGGCCTTTACGTTTCAAAGAACTCAATATTCTCCGTTCAATCCGGCGGTTAAAGCGCGTCATGACTCCGTCAGAGGAAGCGACAGGCACGACGAGGATCGTATGATACCCGTTTCTGTTTCCGCCGAGAACATCAGTAAGCAGCTGATCGCCGATGACCACACAGTCTTCTTTTTTCAGCTCCATGCTGCTGACGGCTCTTTTAAAGGCGCGGCCCATCGGTTTTCTTGCCTTATAAATAAACGGTATGCCAAGCGGCTCCGAGAATAATTTCACTCTTCGTTCATTATTATTGGAGACGATCGTGACTTTAATGCCGTGCTCCTTCATTTCTTCAAACCACTCGATTAATCGAGGTGTCGCACTCGGTCTGTCCCACTCCACAAGCGTGTTGTCAAGGTCTGTAATAATCCCTTTCACATTGCGTTCCTTGAGCTTTTCCGGTGTGATATGAAATATATTTTTCACAAATTCGTCAGGTAAAAAAAACTTTTTTAACAAAACCCGCACCCTTCCTTTTCTTTCTATCATCTATATGTCGAAACCTGTCAGATTTAAAAACAAAGTCGGACTCGGTAAAAAAATTTCGACAAAAATTGGGTTTCTTCACCAGTTGTGGATAAAATTACACACATTATCCACTCTTATTACATCCGGATTTATCCAGATTATAAACAAGATACTAACAAGTTATCCACTTGCGAGTGTGGATAACAGAACGATTGTTCTTATTTGTATTTCATGGTAGATTAAAGATAACCTCACCATGATTGAAACGCAACCTTCCATCATATGCTTGCGTCTGATGATTGATTACAATTGTAAGGAGGTGCCACTCCCATTAATTGGGTCCCCGGCATGAGAAAGCTTTCTGATGAATTACTAATAGAATCTTATTTCAAAGCCAATGAAATGAATTTGAGCCGTGAATTTATCGAGTTAATTGAAAACGAAATCAAAAGAAGATCGCTCGGACACATTATTTCCGTTTCTTCTTAAACAGAAAAAATTCCCGGGCGAATTTCCTTTTTTTACTCAGATGACTGATATTATATCACTTCGGTTATGCGCATTACTACCACTTTCAACAAAAAACACCCCTAAAATAGAGGTGTTTAAGAGGACGGCTGCTATATATTGAACCAATACAGACCGCCCAGAACGAGAATGACGACGAGCAGCACAACAAAAAATGCGTACCAGTACCCCGCATTCACCCGAGGAGGCGGGCATACAGGATATTGCGGAGGGAAACCGCGGTTCATAGCAATCGCCTCCAAAAGATGTTTTTTCTACAGCCTATGAAGCAGAAGCAAAACGGTTTAGGCAGCTGACGGCGTCAGCGTTCCAAAACCCGCCCATTTTTTATGCCTTCAATTAAGATTCTGGCGCCTTTTGGCGTCATATGATTTCCGGAGGGATCTATCAGTCCGGATTGGATCAGCGCCCGGTCTGTATCTTTGCCTCCGTGCGCGCGTATAAAGTGTTTCCAGTTATCCACCAGCGGCACTTTCAACTCAGCTGCAACCTGCCTCGTAACGCCGTTATAGGAATTATGCCATGTTCTCGCGCCGCCTTTTTCTTTAAAGGCTGAGGCTTTATATCTCGAATAGTAATAGAGATGATGCGTTCCGTTTCCTTCTATAACCGGGATGCACGTCATTAAAATCGGCTTTATGCCGTGATTTCTGCTTTCGTTTATGAAATAAGTCAGGTTTTCTTTAAACCGTTTCTTTGATACTCGCGGCTGATCTCCCGTCAAAATGCCCGCATCATTTGTTCCGAACATGATAAATAAATATTGGGGCTTACGCTCCAGCACGTCGCTTTGAAAGCGCAGGCGCGCATCCTCAGTCGTCTGGCCGCCTATTCCCGCATTTATAACCGTAAGACGGCCGCGTTCCGCTGTTTTTAAAATGTTTACCCACTGCTGCGCCTTCGGATAATCACGATAATCCCAGTTGGAACCGCGCGTATTGCTGTCGCCGAACGCGACAACACTTTTCTCTTTGCCCGCAGCGCATCCTGATAACAGACAGGTTATCGTAATAAAAAGAACAGCAAACTTCATTTTCTCTCCCCCCAAACCTTACCTCCTATGGTACACATCTCTTTGGCGGCTTTCAACGCGGCGCTCTCTTTACTGGATATGAAAAGGACCGGAATCCTGTCCGATCAAATCCGAAACCTTAACAAACGTGTAGCCCTGCTTTTTCAGCTGGGGAATGATTTCTTTCAAAGCCTCAACCGTCTGGCGCCGGTTTCCTCCGCCGTCATGCAGAAGAACGATATCTCCATCTCTGGCATGTGAAACAACGTGCCTGACGATTTTTCCTTTTCCGGGCCTTTTCCAGTCTCTCGGATCTTGGTTCCATGACCACATGATGATATGATAGCCCTCTTTTAAGAGGCTTTTGAAAGCCGTATGATTCAGCGACCCTCCCGGCGGGCGGAATAACTTGTCCCCTTCCGGCTGCAGCGATCTGATATGATGCGCGGAGCTGTGAAGCTCTTGTAAAATGTCTTTGCGTTTTAAACGGTGAAAATAAACATGGTTCATCGTATGGTTGCCGATTTCATGCCCTTCTTCAACGATGCGTTTTGCCGTTACGGGGTATTTGTCTATACGGCTCCCGATACAAAAAAAGGTTGCTTTAACATTGTGCTGTTTCAGCACGTCTAACACAGCCTCCGTATAGACAGGATGGGGGCCGTCATCGAAGGTTAAAGATAGCTTCTTTTTTTCAGACCTTATATCCCAGTACACGTTTCCCGTCTTCTCCATGTCACTTCTTTTTAAAGATTTCGCATCGGCGGACACGGCAGTGAGACCCGTGAGGACGCATATCATGATGATCAGATGAAAGCATCTCAACGTTTACACCTCCAGTAAACACTACTGTTAACGTGTCCCCTTTTGTATAAAATCATTCTCTGCATCAAATGATGCACATCACCCGCTTCCCGCCTGTTTTTGTCCAAACCCGGCTGCCAGTCGTTTCTCATCAAACGGCAAATGCTGATAAACAAGTACGCTTATCGGACAGCTTATTTTAATAGAAGGAGATAGATTTGTGCTGTATACTAATTGAAAAGAGGTGAACGTACAGATGATAAAAAAGGGATTCAGTCTTGCCGTCATCATTGCTGTCGTGATGATCGGCTTTATGCAAAAAGACGTCTGGCTCAGCATGATTCGCGCGGGCGGCATGTACGCCGTGCTTATGAGTATCCTTCTGGTCGCAGCTGACGTATTTTTTCCGATCGTTCCATTCGCCATTATCGCGGCCTTAAACGGAGCGGTTTTCGGGATTGTAAACGGAGTGTGGATTACATTGTCAGGCGCGATGCTCGGAACAATGGCATTGTTTTTTCTCGTCCGGTACGGATTCAGAGACTGGGCCAGAAAAAAACTGGTGGCTTACCCGGCCGCGGCTCAATATGAAGGTTCATTTCATCAGCACGCGTTTACGGCGGTGCTTTTCGGGCGGCTGATTCCGATTATACCGTCGCTTGCCATGAATACCGTCTGCGGGCTGAGTAATATACGATGGCCGATCTTTTTTTCTGCGTCGGTGCTCGGCAAAATTCCGAACATTGTGATCGTGACCGTCGCAGGCGCTTCATTTACAAGCAACAAACTGCTGTCTTTCGGGATTTACGGAATGTATATGCTCGTCTTAATGGCGGTCATTTATAAGAAGTTTCCCGGCCTTTTAAAAACAACGAAAAAATGAAGCGCGTACCGCTCCCTATTCCGGCGGTACGGCTCCTCTCATTCTGAGAACTTTTCCGTTTAATTCTAAATTGATGCAGCTTCGTTCCGCGTTCTCTTTGCTGCTCAGTAAAGGTGCACATAACCGATTTTTTGGCTGCGGTAAAAGTTGATGGAAGCTTCAAGCTGTCCGATCGGCTGCCCGTTATGAAGAAGCAGCTAAAAATTGTCGGGTGAGCATTAGATTTGGGATGACAGCCACCTGAGATACTCATCCTCACGAAATGAAACGGCCGTCTCTTTATGTTTCTTTAAATTGATCCGCTTGAAACACATCGGGAGTCCTCCTTTTTGAGGCCGCAAATAAGAACGAGCATAAAACGGCTGCCAACGCCAGCATAACAGCAGCCCCTGCGATGACGATGACGCGGACGGAAGAACTGACAGCCGCCGCTCCGAAAACCGCCGTTACCACTATAATGAAGACGGCTTCGACTAATGAATAAAAGCTCCCCACTCTCCCCATGATGTCCACCGGAACATTCTTTTGATAAAACGTCAGAAAGCCTGTATTGGCAAACGCCAGAAAAAAAGCGAGAAGGAAAAATCCGAAAGCAGCCGTCCAAAAAACGTCAGAAAACGCATAAATCATATATCCGGCCGCTGTGAATAAAGAGCCCATTCCCATCAATAAAGAAGCCGGCATTTTTTTATTAAAGATTACGTTGACAAGCGCCCCCGCAATAATGCCTGCCCCTGAGACACTGACAAGAAAACCGTAATCGGCATCAGTCAGCTGAAGAACTTCTTTTGAAAAAGCGGCTTCAAGCGAATCAAGCGCGGATGGCATAACGGTCATGACCAGACTGAATAAAAAATAAATGATCATGACATTTCGCGCCGTTCGGCTGAAGCGATAGACGAGCTTCCAATCTTCTTTGTACACTGCCAAAGAAAGCTTCCGTGCGGGAGAATGTACGTGGGGCTCATTTTCAAGGTTCGGCAGCATCATCGTGATGAAACCGGACAGCACTAAAGCCGCCGCATTCACCCAAATCGCAAAAATCGGCGTGCCGGCGATAAAAAGCAGCCCGGCCGCAGCCGGCCCGAGGAGAAAAGCCCCTGATTCCGACAAAGCCCTTAGTGAATTGAATCGTTTTCTCCTTTCAGCCGGAATAAGCATCGTCACATACGCCATGGAACACGGACGAAACATCGCATTGGCCATTTGAATCAAAAACACGATACAATAAATGAAAAATAAAGACCTTACAGTAAACATCAGCGGCAGAACGGCAATGAATGCAGCCCGGATGAAATCAAGCGACATCATCATATTCCGTTTGTTACACCTGTCGATGATGCTGCCCGCCCACCCATTTGTCATCAAAACAGCCGCAGGCCTGATTAAATAAAGGATGGAAACCGCAAAAGCAGACCCCGTTTCTTTTAAAACAATAAGATTAAGAGACAAAAAATAAATCCATTCACCAATATTTGCTATCCCGATTCCGGTTAACAGAAGCATCGGGTACCGCCAAGACTTCAGGTTTTTCATCTTATCCCTCCCTTAGAAATAAAAAACGCCCTCAAGACAATAAAGTCTTGAGGACGGGAAACAGCCCGCTATGCCACCTCAATTCGGTTTGGTGCCGGCCTCTTGCCGGGTACAAAGCTTACTCGGTAACAGGAGTATCCGCCGCATCATCCTCGTTTTTCATGATTCCGATGCGAAGCTAAGAGGTTTGTTTCAACACATCCATTCATACTCCTTCACAGCTCCCGGAGCTCTCTGTCATGAATGATATCTGTCTACTCGTCTCTTCAGCGCTTTTCGTTATATTCTTTTCACCCTTACTTTTTTTAACAATATACAGGCTCAATCAGCAAAAATCAAGAGGCTGTAAGAAATAAAACCTGCCTTTGATTAATTTCCCTGTACAGACACAAACAGCCTGACTGCCACATACAGTTACATATAGGCTTTTGCCTACATAACTTTGTGGAGGTGAGGATGGTGACAGGTGTTTTTGCAGCGCTCGGGTTTATTGTGAAAGAACTCGTGTTTTTAGTATCATACGTGAAAAATAATGCCTTTCCACAACCGCTCTCAAATAGTGAGGAGAAAAAATACTTAGACCTTATGGCTGAAGGCGATGAACATGCCCGCAACATGCTGATCGAACACAATCTCCGTTTAGTCGCCCATATTGTAAAAAAATTCGAAAATACGGGAGAGGACGCAGAAGATCTGATCTCCATCGGTACAATCGGGCTGATCAAAGGAATTGAAAGCTACTCAGCCGGAAAAGGCACGAAGCTTGCCACATATGCTGCACGATGTATTGAAAATGAGATTTTAATGCATCTGCGCGCATTGAAAAAAACGAAAAAAGACGTCTCCCTTCATGATCCGATCGGCCAGGATAAAGAAGGGAATGAAATAAGCCTGATCGATGTCCTCAAGTCGGAAAGCGAAGATGTGATCGACACCATTCAGCTCAACATGGAACTTGAAAAGGTCAAAAAATATATCGATATTTTAGACGACCGCGAAAAAGAAGTCATCGTCGGCCGCTTCGGGCTTGATTTAAAAAAAGAAAAAACGCAGCGCGAGATCGCAAAGGAGCTCGGCATTTCAAGGAGTTATGTGTCGCGGATTGAAAAACGCGCATTGATGAAGATGTTTCATGAGTTTTACCGGGCGGAAAAGGAGAAGCGGAAGAAGAAGGGAAAGTGAGCGAAAAGCCGGATCTGACACTCCGGCTTTTTCTGCATTTTAGGACATTCCTCTTCAAGTATAACTTCAGGATTTAAAAGTAAAACATAACAAATGAATAGAATTGGTACAATCGTTAACCTTTTTAATGATTTTGAACCTCATAGGAACCCTTACATGACAGGATTTTTGTTGTTTTTCATTGTTTATCAAGATCTAAAGCAAAAGAACTTGCTATTTCTCAAATACATCCACCAAATTTTCAATGTTAGTTTGCTTTTCATACATACTACTAATAAAAGTAAGACCTTATTAGAGCTTTACAAGACAAGCTGAATTGACTATAGTCTAATTAGACTAAAATATTGATGTAAAGAAGTGAAAAATTAAATGATAAAGTCTTTTTTAATGTTGGGGCAGTCGAATATGGCGGGCCGTGGATTTTTGAATGAAGTAGACCCTATCTATAATGAAAAAATAAAAATGCTGCGCAATGGACAGTGGCAGATGATGACAGAGCCGATTAATTACGACCGTCCGGTTTCCGGCGTTGGCTTGGCGGCATCTTTTGCAGATGCTTGGTCGAAAGCTCATCCCGATGAAGAAATTGGCTTGATCCCTTGTGCGGAAGGCGGCAGTTCATTGAATGACTGGCATCCGGAAGGCATCCTTTTTCAGCATGCTTTGTCCGAAGCCCGCTTCGCCCTCCAATCCAGTCAAATTTGCGGAATCCTTTGGCACCAAGGTGAGAGTGACAGTTATCGTTTGCTGCATGAAACTTATTACGAGAAATTAACTCTTATCATTGAGACGCTAAGAAACGAGTTGAAACTTGATGATGTACCGTTGATTATTGGAGGGCTTGGTGACTTTCTTGGGAAGACCGGTTTTGGACAGCACGCGACTGAATTTCGACAGGTTAATGAACAATTGCTGCGTTTTGCTAATGAACAACAGAATTGTTATTTTGTTACTGCTGCAGGTTTGACTGCGAATCCTGATGGCATTCATTTAGACGCAGCTTCACAACGCAAATTCGGTTACCGCTATTTCGAGGCTTTTTCGAAAAAGCACCATATCCTGAAACCCATTTCGGGAGAGGAGCAATCACTGAAAATGAATGGTGACTATTCTAAAACAGAACAGATTTACCTTCATAGTATGGATTTGGCTTCGGGTAAAATCACGTACGCGGAATTTGAGGCGCGGATGGCGAAGGTGATGAAACCATGATTCCCTTACTTATCCTTGGCTTGCTCATCCAAAACCCCGGAGCTCACGGCTATGAACTTCTGGCCTTAATGGAAAAACGTCATTACAAATACATTGTTAACTTCACGAAAGGTTCATTTTATTACAATCTGCAGCAACTTGAAGAAAAGTGTTTGATTGAACAGATTCAGCAGAAACCCTCAACCAGCGGGCGTGAAATCCGTAACTTTAAAGTCACAGATTCGGGAAGAGCAGAATTTGAAAAATTAATGATCAAATACGGCACCAAATCGGAATATGTGAACCTGCAATTTTATGGGGCGTTACTCTTTGCCGATGAAATCGACAAAAATAAATTACTGGATCTGATCCAATCACAAATTGATCAGACTAAAACTCGAATCGAGCTCCTTGATGAATACCTGTCCATCACTCAAGAAATTCCCGGCACAATCAATTACTTTCGCCGTATGAATGAAAATTCCCGTTCACATCACTTGGTTAATTTAGAGTGGTTCGAAAAATTGAAAGCAGAAATAGAGTGAACTATTGCATAATAAAAAAATGCAATGTGGAATATATAAGAATATTTTAGCTAAATATAAAACCTGTGTCGCAGATATCTAGTAACATTATTGATACAGGTTTTATACCCCTTCTTTAATTAAACCAGCTAATAGGGTTGTCAACACTTGCCCCCCAACAAGAGCAAGTGAATCTGCTGCGCGTTCTTCTTTTTCAATCCGTATGAATAACCACTTTTCACCACCTATTCAGTATCAAGTAAGTCAACTGATTTTTCTCCTTCTTCCGCTAAACTGCTGCTTTAGTCGAATAAAAAAAGTGATCTCCCTTAAGGAAGAATCACTTCCTCTAATTGAACAAGCAGTGAAGATGAACATCGTTCTCGACATCAACTAAAATTTTTTAACTGCCTCCGCGTATGCAGCTTTCAATTGATTGATAGTAAACCCCTCCCGCAAGAAAACTCCGTCTTTTTCTATTTTCTTTTCAATATAAAACAATGATAACTTTCTTTCATCTTATGAAACCCAACCAGTTATTAGATGTTTTCTTTATCTGTACAAATACAGGTGAGTAACTTAATTTATTACATATAAGTTATCCTGCAAAACTGTGCACGAAATGTCGGGCAGATACATTTCGCTCCTGTTATTCTTTTGTTAAAGGAGGTCAAATAAATGGATTCGCTTAAAAGGATGAACAGCGCATTAACGTATATTGAAGAAAACCTCACGAACGCTATTGATTTCAAAGAAGCAGCAAGGCTTGCTTTCTGCTCTGAATATCATTTTAAAAGGATGTTTTCCTTCCTTACAGGTATTTCATTATCGGAATATATTCGCCGCAGACGTCTTACTCTTGCAGCTTTTGAACTTAAAGACAGCAGCGTAAAGGTGATTGATCTTGCAATAAAATACGGTTATCACTCACCAGATTCTTTTGCACGAGCATTTCAAAATCTGCATGGCATAAACCCATCAGAAGTTAAACATAATGGCCATTCACTTAAAGCTTATCCGCGAATGACCTTCCAGTTATCAATCAAAGGAGGAAATGAAATGAACTATCGCATTGAAGAAAAAGAGGCATTTCGCATCGTCGGCATTAAAAAAAGAGTCCCTATTTTGTTCAAAGGCGTGAATCCTGACATTGCATCGATGTGGGAAAGTTTAGATGAAGCAGCAATCAAACAACTAAAAGAGCTTTCTAATACAGCGCCTGCAGGGCTCATCAGTGCATCCACGAACTTTTCTGAAGGCCGGACAGAGGAAAACGGAGAGCTTGATCACTATATTGGCGCAGCCACAACGAAACATTGCCCAAATCACCTATCACAGCTTGAAGTCCCTGCCTCAACATGGGCTGTATTCGAAGCAGCCGGATCATTTCCGGATGCACTGCAGGAAGTATGGGGGCGGATTTATTCCGAATGGTTTCCATCGTCACATTATGAACAAATTGAAGGCCCAGAAATCCTGTGGAACGAGCATAAGGATGTAACATCGCCATCTTTTAAAAGTGAAATTTGGATACCCATTTCAAAAAAGGAATATATCTGACAATGAAATTAGAGGAATTAAAGGTTTTAAGGAAGGGGTCTTATCCCTTCCTCTTATGTCACTAACCCGATCTGCGGCAATATTGATGCCGCTAATCTTTGAATTGAGTTTTTTAATGAGCAGAGCCGTTCTTACTGAAAATATAAATTGAGGTGTATTGCGTTTTGATGATCTGCTTCTCACTTCTTATTTTCCGCCTTAACGTCCGATCATTTCTGCAATTCTTCCCCAAAGTCTGACGTTGATGATTGACCGCCAAGTCTCCCGTTTTGATTCCTGCCTTCACGGTTTCCCGAAGTGAGTTCTCTATTAATTCCGCTGCTTCTTTCCGGAAATAAATCACTTCACAACAGACAAACTGAAGGCGGTATAAAAAAACAGCTCCGTTAAAATGGCCGGAACTGTCTTTCAATTTGCAGTTATCTCCATCCGTTAGTTTAATTAGAATTCAGATAATCCAAGACACGATCAACTCTTTCATTGACTGAGTAATCTCCTTCAATTTTTAACAATGGACAAGATAAATCCGCCATCCAATGTTCGTGTAAAGCTTTGCTTCTAACTTCCATTCCGGCATGATCATATAAAGAAGCCCACTCTAAAAATGTTTTTGATTGTTCATATTTACTGCCGCCGGCTAACACTTCGTTTCCATAACGCTGAAATTCCCTATGCCTTAATCTCTCAAGCCGTATATCCTGCGGAATCCATAAGAAGATGACAAGGTCAAAATAACTTTTTAGATCATCGCCCCAGCGGCACACTGCGCCAGAAAGAATCCATTTCTCATTTATTGTCAAGTCTTTTTCAAGCAACTTTCTTCTTTCAGGGATTTCTCTTTTTTTAGTGAATTTATCTGTCCAATAGTAATCATCAGTATCAAGATGCGTATGCGGCAAATGCTTTGATAATGCAACACCCAATGTTGACGTTCCGACACCAGAGGCTCCCAATATGTGAATCTTATTTTTCATACTTCCCCTCCTTATGAAGCAACCAAACTCCCTGTTGCATAAGATACTTACTATTATTTTGACATAAATCCCCAAAAACCTTTACTTTGCCAGGGGAATCCAGATGCGGTTAAAACCATACCGCTTACGAACTTCATAGTCATTTTCAAACAGTGATTAACTTTCTCTCCGGCCTATTTTAATATCCTCATACACTTTTTCAAAAGTCTCGATTGGCAGTAAAAACTTGGTTGTTTTCTCGTTGCGGTAATTGATTACGATCTCAATTTGATTATTTTTTTGTTCAGACCCAATAAGTGCATTCTCCCATTTATCTCTGATTGAAATGATACAATTTTCCATTTTTCTTTTCCTTTTTCTTATAAATGTAATTCACTTTAACTCCCCTTTCATTGATCGGCAAAAGGTTCCGTAATAAGGAAGCTCCTTAAAAAAAGGATCAAAACTTTTATCAAGTTTGATCCTTTTCCCTTTTTAGTCATTTCTTCGCGAACGTTTATAGACATTCATGGTCACCAGCCAGCTCATAACAACGATTCCTGTAAAAAGAATGAGCATATTACTGTACAAATAAGCGGAATGATCAGCGTTAACAGGTAGCAGCCTTTGATTCAGCAAGCTGATCGATAATAAACCGCCTGCAATCGAAATACCCGTTCCCTCTGATAAAAAGCTCGTAAAATTAAGCAGACTCATTCCGGCGCCGGCTTCCTTTTGTTTCAAACTGCCAGACACAATTGTAGATATAACCGTTTTTGTGAAGGAGAGCCCCCCAAAAACAAAAACGATTATGACGGTCATAAGCCAAGGTGCCGCATCTATGAAAAAGGCAGCGATTAAAAAGCTGGAAGACATCAATACAATCCCAATGGTCAGCACATACAAAGAACCTTTCCGATCAACAAGCAATCCTCCAATGTAACCGAAGATGATGACGCTCATCGTCCCGGGGAACATAATCCCGCTTCCAATTGCCGCAGTACTTAAATGGTGAACATCTTTCATCATATAAGGAACCATAGACACAAATCCTGCAGCAGTGCCGAATATCAGGCCTCCGCTAAGGACGCCCGTCATAAACAAAACATTTTTCCCCAGTGCAGGGTCAACAAAGGGATCTTGAGTTTTCCTAATATGTTTCACAAATATCAGGAAAGCCAGAATACTGATGATCAGAAAAGACATTCTATATGACGTTGTAAACAGCAGAAAAAATACGATGCCTGCAGACATTAATATAATCCCCGTCATATCAAAGCGCCCGCTGATTCTTTCTTCCTTTTCCAGCAGTTTCACCAGGAATGGAACGGTGATAACTGTTGCTGTCGGAATAAGCAGCAAATATGACCAGTGAATATAATGAGCGATCATTCCGCCAATAGCTGGTCCGACACCTTCCCCCATTGCCACCAGCGACCCGATCAGACCAAATGCTTTACCCCTGTTTTCTTTCGGAATATAGCGTACTACTGCAACCATCACAAGAGCCGGGAATGCGGCTGCACCAGCCCCTTGAATAAATCGGGCCAGAATGAGTACATGAAAGAAAGAGTGTCCGACAAATCCAATGATCGACCCGAAGCCATTTACCATAATTCCAAATAGGAGCAGTTTTTTGATGCCCAGCTGATCTGATAACTTCCCATACAGAGCAGTTCCGATGGAAAAGGTTAACATAAAGGCCGTGTTCACCCAGTTTACACTCGCTGGCAGTTTATGAAAATCGTTAGCGATATCAGGTAGCGAGACGTTCAAAACCATTTCATTTAATACGCTGAAAAATGACAAAACACAAAGCCAAATGAACACTTGGTTGTGCCGTAAAGCTGACTGTGAATAAGGCGTATTCACAAATTTCCCTCCATTAATGAGGGCAGACGCAGTTTATAGGGCCATTGATACGCTTCCCTCTTTTAATTGTACCCTGTTCATTTTTTTGCACTTCATACATAACTCCCCCTGCATTGATTGATATACCTTATTATAAATCCTCAAGCCGATGTTTTGAATACTTTGCGGCACACACCCGCTAAATGACGAAACATCAAATACTGTTATTTTTAAAATTTACAGTACCAAAAAACCGCAATTTCATTTGCTGTTGAAAAATTGGAATAAAGCATTGTATCGACCGCTCCTATGACAAAGTTATTTTTGGCATAAAAATGACAAGCTGAAACATTAATATCTTGTGTTTCAAGCATAAGACCGCATAAATGATTCTCCTTTGCCCACTCAATCGCTTTATGTAATAAAGCCGTCCCGACACCATTTTTTCTATAATCTTTTGCAACGGCAATGTCTTCAATCAGTGCGTATCCATTCCAATTAGAACGAAGCTTACTCCGGCCGACACAGTCGTTCTCTGCGTAATAAAAAAAGACAACTTTATCCTCTTCTTCAATATAACTGACATCAATGTCTTCATCGTCATATTTTTTGACATAAGGTTCAGCAAATTTCTCCTCTGTATATGTCCAAACATTGTTTTCAAATGAAGGGATGATTCTCCCTGAAACAACGAAAGGTTCGTTTGGTTTATTGAAGTCTTTCATATTGAATTGAGTCATTTTAGTTATCATCATAATCGCCTTTCTGCAGTTATTGAACTCACTTTACACCTTTTGAACTGTTGATTCGTCTGCATGTCACGAAGACTAAAACAAAAAAGATACCAACATCGATTGGTATCATCTATTTTTTCGAGCCCTTACAACAACATCCTATTTCGGAGCTTCCAAACCAAATGTTGTCCATTCCTCTTTTGCCGGACCATAAATACCCGGAACAGGTAAACCTGCTTGTCTCATAAGGACAGTCATTTGTCCTCGATGATGATTTTGATGTTGAATTAAAAACATCAAAAGTGTACCATTCGGCATTTGCTGACCAATAAAGTTGACACATTCTTGAAGTGTATCGTCAGTCCATTGCGTTTTTAACGCCTGCACAAATGCATTACTGGCTTGATGATAACTCTCAGCAATAAACTGCGCCGACGCAGGAACAGGATAATCTTCAGCCGGAGCGTGGAACGTTAAATCTGTGTTCGAGGTAATGATATGAATGGCCGCGACAGTATGCCATGCAATACGGCCTAAAGTCCAATGTTGTGAAGTGATTTCTTGTTTAAGTGATTCATCAGTCAGATGATTCAGCAGTTTTTGTGTCGCATCGGCTTCGAATTCCCAAGATTTCAAAAAATGGTCTAAGGTTTGAAACATAAAAATCCTCCTTATCCTTTTTTGTATTTCTATGTATCTGCAGTTCAATTATAGTGCTCCGTTTAGTTAAAAAAGAACAAAACGATAGACAGACAATACAATAACAGACAAAATATAAGAACAAACAGATCACTCTATACTTCCTTTTCTTCAATCGGCAAAAAAGGATAGCTGTTCAAACAGGATTCTTCAGTGTCTAATATTTTCGCTTTACAAAAGTCCATACCGTCTTAGTGATTGAACCGGAGATAAAACAGCTCCCCGTCATCATAGCCACCCAAATGAAAAATGTCGGTTCGGCACCTATTACAATAAACATAAATATCAAGGACAAAATGAATACAATAACAACCATCATCCATACTTTTTTGAAGATGAAATATCCTAAAATCCCTAACAGAAAAGAAGCTGCCGGAAGAAAAATGAGAATGATATACGCGGGACTCAACAGCGGGCTAATACAAACACCTCCCAATTTCAAAACGAGGAAGTTCCTACTTTTTGTCTGATATCAAATGATTTGAAGTGATTTATTTCATCTTGATATTACGTCTTTTCATTCATTTTATACATATTATACCAATACAATTGGGTCAAATATAGATATTTGTTCATTTTTAACATATTTTCGGAAAATCAGGAGTGATTTAAAGTCGGAGGATAGCCCGCTTTTTCTTTTCCTAGTAAGCCCTGCCGCATTGGCTTTAGCCGATCTGCTTTCTCATTGTTTTTGCAGCGCTAATATTCTCATAATCGTGTGCATGACGCTGCTTTCGTCATTTGATTTGATGACAAAGTGCGCCGCATCTTTTATTTCATCAATGGCGTTCTTAACCGCAAAGCTGTAGGAAGCCGCTTCCATCAATTCTTTGTCATTGCGGCCGTCTCCGAATGCCATTGTTTCATCAGCCGAAACCCCTAATAATCGCTGCAGTTCTTGTACTGTTGATCCTTTATGTATTCCGATATTTGATATGTCCATCCAGGTATCTTCTGATGCTACGATATATAATTGGTGAAAAAATTCATGCAGCTTTTCTCTCGTTTCCGGACAGTTGGCGTCGGGGTCATGAACCGTAATCTTGATAAAATCGTCTTTTATCTTAGTAAAATCAGTTATTTTCGTTACATGTGCATAAGAGGCATTTACATATTTCATTTCACTTTCAGACAGATTTTCTTTTACGATCGCGCCTTTTTTTGTGCACGCGATAATGGTGTGCCCGCAGCTGATTTTTTCTAAAGCGCCTATAATTGACAGTCCGGCTTTATTGCTGATCAAAGATTCATATACGAATTTGCCGTTCTTTTTCATACGTGCGGCACTGTCTCCTAAAATCCAAAAATCTTTCGCGTCTTCTCCGAATAAGGCTTCCACCCTTTCACACTGTTTCCCGGTGCAGATGGCGAAAGCAACATGCTGTTCCTCCATTACTCGTTTTGTCTTTTCAAATAACGTTCTGTCAAAATCGCCTTGATTATTTAAAAATGTGCCGTCTAAATCCGTAATCACTAATTTAATCATCGTTCAGCACCTCCGCAGTTAAAATGTCTTTTTTCAGACAAAGGGTTTTTCACATTTGAGAATGGAATCAATCGCGTTTAAGACCCCTTCCTCATTGTTTGATTGCATGATGTGCGCCGCGGCCTGTTTAATGCTTTCCTGCGCATTATCCATAGCGACTCCGTATTTCACGGCAGACACCATCTCCAAATCATTGCCGCTGTCTCCGAAGGCCGCGCATTCTTCATCATTTATCCCCCATTGTTTCTGGAGAAACTTAATCCCGCTTGCTTTATGAAGCCCCGGTATGATCAGATCTATGTCACCGTGCCCGCTTGATACAGGCGTGACGAAAGACCCGATGGCGTCTTTTAAATGCCTCAGAAGTGCGGAACAATGTTCGGCGGGAAAACTGATGGAAAATTTTAAAATGTCATCATCGATGTTTTCAAAATGCGGCACCCTTTTTAACACATAATAATACTTACTGGCATGCAGATATTCATCTTCACTGGCATTTTCATGAATATACGCGCTTTTTTTTCCGCTGACAATGACGTTTTTCACCTCATACTGCTCTAAAGCACGGATCACTGCTTTTATAGTGTCTTCAGACATGTTACCCGTGAATAATTCTTCTCCGGCATTCACGACGAAAGCGCCATTCTCGGCAACGAAAGCGATTTCACTTTTGATTTCCGGAAAAAAGGATGTAAGCTGCGCATATTGGTTTCCGCTTGCTACGGCAAATTTAATTCCCCGCGCTTTTAATTCACGATACTGATTCATAAAACGCTCTTCGTTATATGCCATTTCATCATTCAAAAACGTTCCGTCCATATCAACCGCTATCAGTTTGATACTCATATTGTCCTCCTTTTTTCGGCCGCTTTTGTCAGCAACCCTTGAAGAAATCATAATAAAGCGTATGAACGAATTATATCCGCAGTTGTTTTGCGCCGTAAATCATTGGCTGACGTCTTGTTTTGAATGACACAAAAAGTGATTTGTCACATAAATATAACACTATGTTTCATTTAAAAATGATATGTTACGATGAGATGTACATTCACCATTCTCATAAAAAGGAGAATCCCCCTGCATGTTCACACACGAAATGATTGCTTCATTTAACGAGCTTGAAACTTCTTTATACAACTACATCTCCCAAAACAGCGAGAAAGTCGTCTATATGCGAATCCGTGAATTGGCAAATGAAACCCATGTATCTACGGCTTCTATTTTACGTTTCTGCAAAAAAATAAACTGTGAAGGGTTTTCGGAGTTTAAGGTGAAGCTGAAAATGTATGCGGAGGCAAATAAAAAAACGATTTTAAAGAGTCCCCATCATTCCGTTGCCGAGTTTTTTGAAAGAACAGTAAGCGGAGGGATGGAAGAAAAGCTGAAGGAAGCAGCAGCCCTTGCAGCCGATGCAGAAAGCGTCATTTTTATCGGAGTGGGTAGTTCAGGAATTCTCGCCGAATACGGAGCCAGATATTTTTCGTGCTTAGGGAAACTTTCAATGTATATTAAAGATCCTTACTTTCCGGCCCATTCCCATTTCCGCCATAACAGCATCACGATCGCATTATCGGTTTCAGGTGAAGGAGATTCTACGGTGACTCATCTGAATCAGCTGAAACAAGAAGGAAGCCGGGTCATCAGTATTACAAATCATAAACATTCAACCATTGCCAAAATGTCCGATGTGAATATTTCATATTACGTGACGGAAGAATGGGTTGAAAATGCGAATATCACCACCCAAATCCCCGCTATGTACATACTTGAATCAATGGCTCGAAAGATATACAAATTGAGAGATTAAATTCAGGAACGGACCACGGAAATTTCGGCCTTTTTGTAAAAGTGATGAAAAACCCTTCTCTGCTGCCAGAGAAGGGTTTTGAAGATCACAGATGAGACACAATACACTTTGCATGGCCCGCCAGTTTATATTCTCCCAAACCGGAAGGCAGGAGAATGTGATCTCCTTTTCTAAAGGGATGTTCATGCCCGCCTGCAATTATTATTCCGTCTCCTTCGATCACGCTGACAAGAAGGAAGGGATGATTCTGGAATAAATTTGCTTCACCTTTTACAACCCACTTTTCGACTGAAAAATAAGGACATTCTATTAAAACAGCTGCCAGCAGATCATCTGTTTGTTTATATTGAACGGTCGGCCGTTCACGGACAGATGGAACGTCTGTCACTTCTATACTTTTTTCCAAATGGAGCTCGCGCAGCCTGCCGTCCGCATCTTTTCTTCCGTAATCATACAATCTGTAAGTCGTATCTGAATTTTGCTGCGTCTCTAAAATAAGTGTGCCCTTTCCAATCGCGTGAACGGTGCCGCTTGGGACAAAGAAGAAATCTCCCGGCTTTACCTTAACTCTGTTCAGAAGTCCGTCCCATTCTCCGCGCTCAATCATGGATATCAGTTCTTCTTTTGTTGTTGCGCTGTGGCCGAAAATGATCTCCGCATCTTTTTCACAATCAATGATATACCAGCATTCGGTTTTTCCAAGTTCCCCGTTTTCATGCATTTTGGCAAAGTCATCATTCGGATGCACCTGAACGGACAGATCTTGGTCCGCATCCAAAATTTTTGTAAGAAGAGGAAAACGGTCTCCTTCAAGGTTTCCGAATAAATCTCTGTGATGCTCCCACAATTCACCGAGCGTACATCCTTTATACATGCCGTTTCGAACTGTGCTCTGCCCATTTTGATGAGCGGCAAAGGCCCAGCACTCCCCTGTCCGCTCGGACGGAATATTATAGTGAAAATCACGCAGGGCGGCGCCTCCCCAAATTCTTTCTTTGAAAACCGGATTGAAAAATATCGGTTCAGTAGACATGATCATCCCCCGCTTTATTCGATTTCTTCCAGAAGCTCATACGCCTCTTCTTTTGTCTGAACGGAGAGCAGCCTTTCCCGATAGCTGTCATCCATCAGTTTTCGGGATAACATCTGCAATATTTTCAGATGCTGATTTCCGCCGCTTTCCTTCGGTACGGCAATCATAAAAATCAGTTTTGCATCAGAACCATCAAGGCTGTTCCAGTCAACACCCGAACGTCTTATTCCGAATGCGACACCCGGCGTTCTGACGGCATCAGACTTTCCGTGCGGAATGGCGATATTCATACCTATCGCCGTGGTTCCCTGCTGTTCACGGCTCAAAATGGCCTGCTTAAATCCGCTGTCAGACAGAAGCATACCTTTACGGGACAATTTCTCGATCATTTCATCGATAATGTCATCCCTCGTTTCGCCGGATAAATGCGGTTCAATCAAGTCCGTGCTGATAATGTCAGTCAGTTTTTTGATTTCGGTCATCCCGGCTTTTCGGCTGTCAGCCTGAGATGGTTCCTTTGTTTCTTTTGCCGCTGCAGCTTCATTTGGTGCGGCAGACGGCAGCACCTCACCGGGCGCGGGGGATTTCGCCATATCTTTCTTCAGTACATTAACCAACAGAGCGGTGACAAGAGAGCCTGCTGTTACAGCGATAAAAAACATCAATACATGATCTACTGCTCCAAGTACAGCAACGATGGGGCCGCCGTGTGCCACTCTGTCCCCCACATGGCCGATCATCGCTATCACCGAGCCGGTCATAGAACCCGCCATAATACTCGGGATCACACGAAGGGGATCTTGGGCCGCAAATGGAATGGCTCCTTCCGTGATACCGAAAAGGCCCATCGTAAATGACGCTTTTCCCATTTCTCTTTCTGCGGCGGCGAATTTTCTTTTTCCTAAAAACGTCGCAATCCCAAGCCCTATCGGCGGTATACAAATGGAAACGGCAATCGGGCCCATAATTTCATAATTTCCTTCTCCGATCATTGCCGATCCGAATAGAAAGGCCACCTTGTTTACGGGTCCTCCCATATCAAAGGAGATCATCGCTCCTAAAATCAATGCCAGGAGAATTGAGCTCGAGCCTTTCATTCCCGCAAGCCAAACCGTTAATGATGCGAAAATATGGGCGACGGGGGCGCCGATCAGAAATACAAACGCCAAACCGACGATCAGTGAGGCAAACACCGGAATAATAATGATCGGCATAATCGGCTGTATTGCTTTAGGAACTTTACATTTTTTGATTCCAAGCGCCGCATATCCCGCCAAAAATCCCGCAATGATTCCTCCAAGAAATCCTGCGCCGCTCGCACTGTCGTAAAAGCTGCCGGATGCCGCAATATATCCGCCGATCATTCCGGGGACAAGACCCGGCTTATCGGCGATGCTGAACGCGATGTACCCGGCTAAAATCGGGATCATGAATGAAAAAGAAGCGCTGCCGATCTGTTCAATCGTTTTCCAAAAAGACGCATCCGGAATGACTAAGCCCTTTGGTGTTTTTTCTCCTCCAAGCGTCAATGCAACCGCTATCAATAATCCGCCGACGACAATGAAAGGAACCATAAAAGAAACGCCGTTCATTAAATGACGGTAAATCGGGTTTTGTTTTTTGCCCTGCTGACTTGCGGATTCAGTTTTTGAAGCAGATTGATAGACCGGCACTTCACCGCTAAGCGCTCTTTGAATTAATTCTTCCGGTTTGCGGATGCCTTCCTGAACCCCGACGGCCAGCAGCTTTTTTCCCGCGAATCGGTCTTTGTTCACCGAACGGTCCGCCGCGATAATGATTGCGTCTGCTTCCCGGATTTCCTCTTCGGTCAGCCTATTTTCCACCCCGATTCCGCCCTGGGTTTCCACTTTGATCTCAACGCCTAATCTGCCGGCTGCTTTTTGTAAATTTTCAGCAGCCATATACGTATGGGCAATGCCGTTCGGACATGATGTAATCGCTAACAGTTTCATATAAATCCTCCTTTGCAGTCTGAATTTCAAGATCTTGTCTCAACTTTATACTGAAATCAGCCTGTGATAAGCGCGTTTTTTTACCATAAGTTCCGGAAATAACGGCATTTTTCCCTATAAACAGAAAAAAAGCAGGGAGCCATCCCCTGCTTTTAATAGTTTAAATACGATAAAAACGTCATCACATTTTTTTCTTCCGTCAGTTTTTGAATAAATGCCGGCTGCTCGCTAAGATAGGAAAGCTCACTGAATAATTGCTTTACCTTGTTTTGATCTTCGTGTTTGACGGCAAGCATAAATACAAGCGACACCTTTTCCGTCCCCCACTCAATGGGCTCTTTTAAGGTGGCGATTGCAATGGCTGATTGTTTGATATATTTAGAGTTCGCGTGAGGGATGGCAATACCCGCTCCGATATTTGTCGCCGACATTTTTTCTCTCATTACTGCATGAATGCCATACTCTTTTTCTACATAGCCTTTTTCATACAAAGCCTGCGCCAGCTTTTCAATGACCTGATAACGGTGCTCTGTCTCTTGCTGTAAAAAAACGAGAAACGGAGTCGTATCATTCAGCATTTTAAACGTTTTTTGCTCCCGGCGGTGTGATGTATCAAGCTGTTGCATAAATGCGCTGAGCTTCTTTTCATCAGCAGGCTCCAAAAGCGGTGATACGACGATATGAGGGATCGTTACATTTCCAAGCCCTATCGTAGAAATGACGAAATCTATATCTTTATGCTTTTTGATATACTCTGTCAGCTCCGCTTTTGCGATACAGTCTTTTATCGTAATGTGATGAAATTTGCGTTCAATTTTAGTCCGCAGCAATTGCGACATGCCAATGCCCATATGGCAGACGATGATCGTCCTTTTAGGGTTATGACTGCTTCGGCGCAGCCGTTCAATCGCTGCCTGAAAATGCAGGGTCAAATAGGCCGCCTCTTCTTCAGGAATATAAAGATCAAATGTTTGATTGATGTCTTCTAAAACGTCAATGATAAGATGAAACAAATAAGGATACATTTTTTTGATATCGTGGAGCATGGGGTTTGAAACAGAGAGATCATAGCTCAGCCGCTTCAACACCGGATCGAGATGAATGTTCAATCCGTTGATCAATTCCTGGTCTTTATGGAAATCCAGCATTTTCAGTTCTGAAACGCGATTGATCAAATGCCTGACGACTTTGGAAAGCTCAGAATCTTCAAGATCAAGCTTCTTTTCTTGCTGCAATGGATAGCGCACTTTCCCGCCTATTATATGTAAAGTTAAATAGACGGCTTCTTCCTCGGGAAACCGGATGGCAAATACCGGCTCAAGCCGTTTTAAACAAGCCAGTGTCCATTCATATTCTTTCTTCTTTTTTACCGCCTCCAGCTGCCTTGCAGAGATGGCGACCGGCTGTTTCATTTTGATACGGCGGATGGTCAGCAATGTATGCAGCAGCAAACTTTCAAATGTTTCATCCGTAAAATAGATAGAATGGTTTTTTTGTAATAACTTGATTTCTTTTCTCACAAAGTCCGCTTCATGACTTAAAAACTTACTTTTTATAAATTGGCTTGTAAACTCCGCATTATCAATCAAATCTGAAATTCGCGCCAATGCTTTTCTTTTGTTTTTTTCGTCTCCTTCAATCTTTAAGCCGAGCCGCTGTTTAGAAACCAGTGTGAGATCAAATCGCTTCAGCCACTCTTCAACCGCACTGATATCCTTTTTAATGGAAGCTCTGTTTACAAAATGCTGTGCGGCAATTTCTTTTGCGGAAACGGGCTTTGAATTCATTAATAAATCATAAGCGATGTGAAGTATTCTTTCTTCATCGGTCTTGTGCCTGCATGTAAAGTGCTCATTATAAATATGCCGGCTTAACCGTGACCTTTCCTGTTCAGATATATGTAAATAGACGCCTAATCCCGGTTTGCGGATCAGCTGAGCTTGAGCATGCTCATTCAGAAAATCTTCAATCGTTTTCAAATCATTCCTGATCGTTTTTTCAGAACAGCGGACCCTGTCTGCGAAATCTTGCACAACTAAGTAGTCATCAGGTTCAGATAACAACAGATACAAAATCTTTTTCTGTCTTGAATTCATGTATTTCATCTGTTTTTCTATCCTTCCTGTCCGTTTCTGCTGGAGCAATTGTGATAGGTTAAATATACCGCGCATACGAAACCGTTTTCATTGTATAGTGAAACAAAAGAGTAAAAAGTTTTGTTTTTTACCGCAGATTCCGGAAAAATCATGTTTTATACTGAGGCTGTTCACCTTTGGTTGACAACAAAACACCAACCGTTTTTAAACGATTGGTGTCGGCAGCGAAAACCTGCTGTTACAGCCAAAATGTTTCGCCAAGCGCTAATGCTTTCAGGTTTTCAGGAGGTAATGCACGCCGGGCCCACTCACCGTGCAGTCTGCTTAATGCTTCCGGGCCTGTATCATCAGCAAGCCGGAATGCCCCGTAATGCATGGGAATGAAGCTGTCAGCCTTCAGCTCCAAAAACGCTTTCACGGCGTCTTCCGGATTGATATGTGACACTTTCATAAACCATTCGGGTTCATATGCTCCGATCGGCATCAGGGCCGCCTTAATACGAAACCTCTCTCCGATTTCTTTAAAGCCTTCAAAATAGCCTGTATCTCCTGCAAAATAGATGGACTCGCCGTTTTCGCTTTCTATGACCCAGCCTCCCCAATGAGAAGTATCGGTATCCCAAAGCGTTCTCCGGGTCCAGTGTTGGGCCGGAACAAATGATATATTCACCCCCCGCATCTCAAAACGATCCCACCAATTCATTTCATGAACCTTTTTGCGGCCTTTTTTGATGAACAGCTTTTTCAGTCCCGCAGGCACGTAAAAATCCGGGTTTCCTCTCAGTTTTTTTATACTCGGAAAATCAAGATGGTCATAATGCCCATGTGAGATGAGCACGGCATCAATGTCAGGCAGTTCGCTCAATTCATATCCCGGCTCTGTCAGCCGTTTTTGAAAACCCATCCTCCGCGCCCATACAGGGTCGGTCATTATGTTAAGCCCCTGTATTTGGATCAGAAATGAAGAATGGCCGATCCATGTTATGGCGGTTTCCGTCCGATTGACGGCAACATCACGGACATCCCTTGTGACCGCTTTCGGAATATTCTCGCTTAAATCTTTACTTTTTTCTCTTCGTTCTTTCATCCATTTCCACATGTCCATGAATCCATGTTCATTCTTCACGCCATTCAAGTTTTCATATCTTTTTTTCATTATCATTCTCCCTTGAAACGTGTATTCCATTAGATCCACCGGACATTTATACAATGTCTGTAAATACCGCCCCGCTTGCTTCGGCTAAATCTCGAGGCGCTACTTTCAGCTGCATTCCGATTTTCCCCGCACTGACAATCATAAACGCCAGTGTTTCAGCGGATCTATCAATAAAAGTCGGAAACCTTTTTTTCATTCCGATCGGAGAGCAGCCGCCGCGTATATAGCCGGTCACTTCCAAAAGGTCCTTCATGGCAATCATTTCTATTTTCTTCTCACCTGCCGCCTTCGCAGCCTTTTTCAGATTCAGTTCTTTTGCAACGGGAACGACAAAGACGTAATAACGATCAGTTCCTGCAGATGCCACTAAGGTTTTATAAACATATTCGGCAGAGTATCCGATTTTTTGTGAAACGGAAAGACCGTCTGCGGGCTGTTCCCCTTCTGTTTTGTAACCTAATAGCTCATAGGGAATGTTTTGCTGCTCAATGATACGGACAGCATTTGTTTTCACTGTTTTTTTCGCCATGGTTTTCCTCCGTTTTCTGTATTTCTTTCTGCTTTATTTTCAACTTCGATTTTAATAAAATGACCGCTCAGTTGCGTGCTTTGTAATAATCAAGTGCAAACTGTTTAAAACGCTCAGAAGCGGGAGAGAGAGCATGGTTTTTTAACTGGGCTAACGCTATGGTGCGTTCGCATTGGTAATCTGCAACCGGGAGAAAAACGACCGGAAAGTATGAATGCTCCGCGGTTTTCGGCAGCACTGCAGCCCCCAGACCCGCGGCGGTCAGCCCTAATATGGTTGACACTTCCTCTCCTTCAAATGCGAGATGCGGGTGTATATTCAAATCCCGGCACATCAGATCAAACATATATCTCAGCCCGTATCCCGGTTTAAATCCGACAAAATCCTCGTCCTGCATCTCTTTCATTTGAATGCTTTTATTTTCTGCAAGCGGGTGGTTCTCAGGAAGCACCGCATAAAGAGGCTCTTTCTCCAGCACTGTCCATTGTAAAAGCTCGCTGGGAAGCGGCGGGGAGCTGAGACAGATATCCGCATCTCCCGTTTCCACCATTTTGCGAAGCGTTTCATTTGCGCCTTGATAAAGCCGGAAGGTCACGTTTGGGTATAGCTTTTTAAATTCGGCAATCAGCTGAGGCATCAAGCGCAGCCCGAGCGTATGAAGAAAAGATACAGATATTTCGCCGTGCTCCAGGCTCATATTTTTTTTCACTTGTTCAACGCCTTCATTTAAAGCTCGTCTCGCTTGTTTTGCTTTTATTAAGAACTGCTCTCCGTGCCTTGTCAGCCGGACGGCTTTTGTCTCTCTGTAAAATAACGGCGCGCCTAATTCTTCTTCGAGCCTGATAATCGATCGGCTTAATGCCGGCTGAGAAATCATTCTTTCTTTTGCCGCATTTGTGAAATGCTGATGAGTTGCCGCCGCAATGAAGTTGTCAATTTGATGAAGCTCCATTTTCTCCTTCTCCCCTTTCTTCATAACCTACACGCATTAATTCTATAGTTATTATAAATTAGACACATTGAAATGAAAAGCGTACGATACATATATAACCAACAGTGAGAAAAGAGGGACATTCATGACGTTTATTCAGCCTCATACAAAGGCTTACAGAAAGGCCAGCTTGGCACTGTTTATCAGCGGCTTTGTGACATTTGCCACGCTTTACACGACACAGCCGCTTATGCCTTTGTTTTCGGAAGAGTTTCATATTTCCGCTGCGGCTGCCAGCTTAACTTTATCCATCTCAACAGCCGTTTTGGCATTTTCATTATTGGCCGCTGCTTCGTTGTCTGACGGATTCGGCAGAAAAAAATTAATGGTGCTGTCGTTAACAGCCACTTCTGTTTTAGGTCTATTAACAGCGTTCAGTCCGGCTTTTCCGGCGCTTTTGGCGATGAGGGGGCTGCTCGGTATTTTTCTGGCAGGCGTTCCTGCTGTCGCTATGACATATGTAGGCGAGGAGTTTGATCCGAAGGGCCTCGGGAAAATGATGGGCCTGTATATCAGCGGCACAAGCATCGGGGGAATGAGCGGCAGGCTGTTAACGGGGCTTCTGACTGATGTATTCGGCTGGCGGCCGGCGCTTGCCATTATCGGCATTCTTTCTATTATATTAAGCTATTTGTTTTGGCGTTTTCTTCCGGCTCCGCGCCATTCATCTCAGCGGCATGCGGGCGTAAAAGCGGCATGTAAGGAATACGGAGCGGTTCTACACCGCAAACGGCTGCTTTTGTTAATATCTCTGGGATTTATATTAATGGGGAGTTTTGTGACATTATATAATTATATCGGCTTTCATTTAATGGCGGCTCCTTATCATTTGTCACAGACTGTAATCGGTTTTATTTTTATTGTCTATCTCGCGGGAACGTTCAGCTCTGTCTATATGGGGAAAAAAGCAGATCTTTTCGGAAGTGCAAAAATGATTAAGATTGCGATTTTTGTTATGCTTGCCGGCGCAGCGGTGACACTTTTGCCCCAGCTTGCCCTTAAAATTGCGGGCATTGCCGTGTTTACCTTCGGCTTTTTCGGCGCACATTCAATTGCAAGCGCCTGGGTCGGCCGAGCAGCCGGTGATCAGCGCGCGCAAGCTTCTTCATTATATCTGCTTGCATACTATATCGGGTCAAGCGCGGCCGGGTCTTGCGGCGGTTTCTTTTGGACGCATTTTCATTGGATCGGTATCATTTCATTTATTTCGGTTTTGCTATTGCTGTCTTATCCAATTTTATTTGTGGCGGAATTCAGAAAAAAGGGACATAGCCGCCTGCATGTAAATCAATAAAAACATTAAAGATTTGTGTCTTTTGTCCGATACTAAAGATAAGGCCGGCACGATACTCCCTATAACTATTCCTTTTGATTCAGTAGATTTCAAATATCGTGCCGGCTTTCTTCAATTAAAACACAATCTTCAATTGCCTTACGCTTCTGTTACACACCTGCCCAAACATCTTTCGCATATCTTCCTTCCGCCTGCAGCTGTTCAAGCCAATTCGAGGAAACTTTTGAATCAGTGTTATGCACCTTTTCATACGCCTGAAGCAGTACATTTTCGACAGCCGGAGCCATTTTGCTTCCGTCTCCGCATATATAGAGATGGCCGCCTTGGTCAAGAAGCGCAATAATCTGTGCAGCCTCGCGAAGCAGGACATCCTGTACGTAAACTTTACAGTCCTGATCTAATCTGGAATACGCCCGATGCACGGTGACAAGGCCGTTTTTCTCCGCATGGTCGAATTCATCTTTGTACAGATCGTCTTCTTCAGGGTGTCTGCAGCCGAAGTATAAATGAGCTTCGCCCAGGCTGTTACCGGACATTTTTTCTGCAGCCCGCGCCTGGATAAATCCCCTGAACGGTGCAATTCCGGTGCCTGCTCCGATCATAATGAGAGGCGTTTTCGTATTTTCGGGCAATGCGAAACCCGACTGCGGCGAGCGGATGAAACAGACGGCAGAATCGCCATTTTGTAATCCGGCTAAATAGTTCGAAGCCACGCCCTTGTATTCTCCCCGGCCGCTCCACGCCGGAGCCGTCACAACGCCGACCGTGATACTGAGCTCCCTTTTGTTTGCCTTCGGTGAGCTTGAGATTGAATAATAGCGCGCCTTTAAGGACGGCAGAAGTTCTAAAAAGCGCTCAAACGGCAGTTCACAAGCCGGATAATCTTCCAGCAGGTCCAGCATGGTCATTCGTTTTTTCAGCACGTTTTCTTTATATGCCGCATCGTCAGAATAAAGATGCTCCAATTCTTTTTGGTGCGGCGGGCACACGGTATGGGCGGCAAGTTCGCGAAGCTGGGCTCTCGTTGCCGGTTCCTGCAGCTCTACATATGACGCCAAAAGCTCCGGCGCATTAATCGGCCGGTCCATCGGCAGATGAGGCAGCTGCCGGCCCTTGATCTTAAAGTGCTGATTCGGGTCGAGACCGAATCGGCGAATGACACGGCTGATCAGTTCCCCGCTGTTTTGCG
Organism: Bacillus sp. ZY-1-1; assembly: GCF_003047165.1. Taxonomy (NCBI): domain Bacteria; kingdom Bacillati; phylum Bacillota; class Bacilli; order Caryophanales; family Bacillaceae; genus Bacillus; species Bacillus sp. ZY-1-1. Next base: position 1,350,315 of record NZ_CP027061.1, on the reverse strand, counting down.
GAAGCACCCCGAGATGGTCTCCTTCCCGATACGTTTCGGTCTTCGGGAGACGCAGCTCAATATGCCGGACTGAACGCTTGCTGCTTTCGGTATGAAGCTCTTTGTTTGTGATGACTTCCGCCTCAAATGCTTTGTACGTTTTGGCAATCGGCGTCTCGGCTGCTTCACTTACGTATTCGATTGATAACTGTGATTTGTTTGCCTGTTTTGGAGCGGCCTCTATATGAAAAGCCTTCATGATGTCCTTCCAGAATGAGTCTTCCCAGGCTTCCTGACTGTACTCAAAATCATCGGCATTGTCGCCCTCCCCGATAGAAGTCAGCCGTTTTGCCCCTTTTTCTTCAAGCACTTTGTCTATCAGGCGGGGGATTCTCTGGTAAGTGGCGGCCCAGTTGCGGTCTCCGCAGCCGAAGACGGCGTAAGAAACACCCTTTAATTCCTGATCCTCAAGGGTTTCCGTCCATTTCACAAAACCCGCCGCATTATCAGGCGGCGCCCCGTTATAAGAAGCCGTCACAATAACGACTGCGCCTTTTACAGGCAGTTTCCCGGCATAATCATCAAGCGGGCCGGTTTCAGTTGAAAATCCTTTGCTTCTGCCGATGTCAGCCAGCTCTTCCGCGATTCCTTCCGCAGTTCCCAAATTTGAACCGTAAAGAATGAGAAGCGGCGTTCCGTGGGACGGGATTTCTTTCGTTTCTTCTTTGTGACCGCCGCCTTCAGCTTTATGGTTTTGTACGGGCTGATGATTGGACACGTCCTTGTTTTTTACACGGATTTTAAAATCACCGGGCTTAATGGTTAAAGCTTCTTTAATCGTAAGCTCATAATCAGTATGATCAATCAGTTCAAAGTGTTTAAGGACAAGGCCGAGCACCATTGTCGCTTCCTGCAGGGCAAACTGCATCCCGATGCATGCGCGCTGTCCGTTTCCGAACGGCTTATACGCATCAGCCGGAATTGCCGCGGGATCGCTGAACCTTTCCGGACGGAATAGCTCGGCATCTTCTCCCCACGCGCTTTTATCCCGGTGAAGCTGCGGAGTCAGAATCGTCACCGGCTGTCCTTTCGCAATCGGATATTTCCCGCCGAGAACCGTATCTTCTTTCGCGTACAGGGAAAATGCCGGGGCAGTCGGATACAGCCGCAAAGTCTCGTTTAACACCATGCGGATATATGTCAGCTGCTGAATCTGCTTATATTCAGGTGTCTCTCCCGTCAGCACCCGCTCGGCTTCCTGAACGGCTTTTTTCAATTTATCTTTATTTTTCAGCAGGCAGTAAATCGCGAATGAAAGCAGTCCGCTTGTGGTTTCATGCCCCGCGATCAAAAAGGTAATGATTTGATAACGGATATTTTCATCATCCAGCCTTTCACCCGTTACAGGATCTTTCGCTTCAAGCATCAATGCTAAAAGGTCAGACAGATTCTCATCCGGATTTTCCCTCCGCTCAGCGATGATCCGGTCTACGAGTTCATTCATCACTTCAATATCCTGCTGGAACTGATGTCTCGTTTTGATCATCAGCTTGTCCTGCAGGCTGTGTCTCTGCGATTGGCGCATTGCCTCCTGCAGCGCGCGAAGCATACTTGTGATAAAAGGATGCTGTGTGTCGCGGTAAAAGCTGTTAAAGCGGTAATGAAATCCGCACAGGCCGATTGTATCCAGCGTCAGGCGCGTCATATCTTCGGCAACGTCAATTTCTTCATTCGGATTTAATCTGCTCCACTTCTGCACGAGCTGCATGGCAATATCAAGCATCATTGAATGATAGCCTTTCATCGCCTTCTGGCTGAAGCTCGGCAATAAAATCCGATGCGCTTTCTGCCAATTCTTTTCGTGAGTCCAGCTCGTAAATAGTCCGTCACCGCCAAACTCACGGACTTTCAGCAAGGCTTTGCTGAGGTTTTTATCAAATCGCTTTTCATCACAGACTTCTGCCGCGAGCTCGCGGCCTGAGACGAAGACCCCGACAGAGCTCGGAAATTCGAAACGAAAGATCGGGCCGTATTCTTCGGCAATTTTCCAGAGCGATTGTGACAGTTTTTCTTTTTCCAAGTGAGGGAGATTTTTCAGAGGTCCGTATGTTTTCGGCTGCGGTATAGCGCTTAGCTGTTTCATATCGATCTTCCTTCCTTCGGCGAATAATTAATGAGTTCTGATGGCATCCCAAGAACATTGTTCCAGTTCTTTCAGAAACGGTTTTGTTATTTCGACGCTTCCCGTCCGGATAAGCTGATAGAGTTTGAGATATGCCCCGAGCAGCAGCGCCATCAGCACATTGGACGGCAGATTGCGGAGCACACCTTCAGACTTGCCGCGCTGAAAAAAGACGTCAAGCATCTGTGTTATTTCATCAAGAAGCTTACGGCTCGTTTCATTCAGAAAGTAGGCGTCCTTATTCGTTTCAAGAAAAAACAATGCATACTCACTTTCCTTCGTAAAATCAATCAGACAATAAAACAGGTGATGAAACCCTTCTCTTACAGAGATACCCTGAAAGTCCGTTTTGACTTTTTTCATAAAACGCTGCGCACTTTCCTGATACAGTACGTTCACAAGTGTCTCTTTACTGTCAAAGTAACGGTAGATTGTGCCGGTTCCGACATCGGCCTGAGCGGCAATCATCGGAATCGTCGTGGCGTCAAATCCTCTATCTGTAAACAAAGTAAGCGACGCTTTCATAATGAGTTCAACCTTGTTTGAAGCTGTCATTTCATCCCCCTTTCCAGATGCGGAATGAATATTCATTCCGTTTGTTCAAAATATTTAAAATGTACGGTCATCTGATTACCATTGTATAAGAAAAAAACTTTTTTTAATATAAAATAGATGTGAAATAACCAAAAATAAGGAAATATGCCCAATTTCACAAAAAGAGCTGCAGTGACTTAAGCAGCTCTTTTTATTTCCCAAGAAATATTCTATTTAATGGCAGTAATAAAATGGAACGAATCTCTGCTGACAACTGAAATGTCTCTGAAATGCTGATCATAGAGCACCTCAATCACATCCTTCTCACTCATCCGCGAAGGTTTCAAAACCATATAGAAACACCCGTCAATTTGAAGAACGCGGTACACTTCTTTACATGCTGTCCTGTAATCGCTGACTGTTTCAGCAGTATGTAATGAGAAAACTTTATGAAAGCTGCGATCGCGGAACGGTAAGCTTTCAGGCCTCCCCTGCTGAATGTTTCCGCGCCCGGCTTTTATAACCGAACGGTTTGCGCGCTGTGTTTTCCGTATTTTACGTTTCGATGTTTCTATGCTTTTAAGACTGCCCTTTTCAAGCTGTCCGATGATTTGTTTAAACATTGAGCCGTTTCCGGTCCCGATTTCCAAAATGCGGTCGTATTCCTGTATGTCCATCAAGATTTGCTGAATGACTGACTCTGCCGGTTCTGATGCAGCAAAGTATTTCGCGCGCATTCGTTTTAATGCTGAAGATGTATGTTGCAACATTGTATAACACCCGCTTTTCCATTCCTGTGATTTATTATTCAGAAATAATATTACCTCGTATTAGTATGAGGTACTAACTAGACGCACTTCTCTTCATGAACGTTTCGATTTATTTGAAATTTATATTTGTTTTCATAAAAAAAAGACGGAAAACGTAGGTTTTCCGCCTGCTCTAGTACCAATAATACGGTGCTATATATCTTGTCTGCCGGGAAAGCGCCGCCATTCTCTGCCGGCGATACGGGTTGCCGTAGCCGTGTTTAAATGAATGGGGCATTGACGCATACCCGTGCCCGATGGATGGAATTCTGTTCTGACCGCCTTGCATGCTATCACCCGCTTACCAATTTTTCTTTCTTTACCATGGTATGCAGGCCGTCTGCGACGTGACAGCAACATCCTCGCTAAACCTGGTCCTTCTCCATTGTGTAATGATTCAGCAGTTCAATTCTGAACATGATGATCTCCTCCTTCTCCTCCGTTTTGGCCCTTCGTGTCCGTTCAGTTCATATAAAAGTGTTTCAGCTGGCGTTCTTTCGCTTCATTATAAAACTCTTCGACCTGCTGTTCTCGTTCATACTCTTCCGCACTTTTAAAACGCTTTGAAATGGTCAGTGTTAAAAAGAAAAGATTAATGGTCATTATCGCTCACCCCCTTTCAATATCCGCACAAGCGAAAATAACCCGCAGCAAACTTCATATGCGCTGCGGGCAGACTAAATCCGCAGACAAAAGAAGACGTGCTTCTTTCCCTGCGGGGAGCTGCGAATGTCCTGATACTCCGAAATTAACGTGCTTGACGGGCAGAGGTTAAGGAAGGACACGAACTCTTCCACAGGCTGAATCGGTTCAATTGTAAATTTTGATTGCCGTTTAAAGTCGTCATGTGATTCAACCTCCCTTTGCTTTTTTCTTACTTTGTAAGTATATCCATCAGCTTCCATTTTGTAAACATTTTTTTCAAGATTTGGACGGAAAATGTGCTGGCATTCCGCTTCAATTGTCCGTGTTTTCCGGCATCTTTCTTACCTCAGGAAACTCTTTTCATCCCTTGCTTTTTCTGATCTTTTTTTGAATATGCAATAAAATAAATAAGGCCGACAAACACTGCCCCGCCGATTACATTCCCGATAAAGGCCGGAATGAGATTGTCAATCAGATCACCCCACGAAAAAGAACCTGCAAAAATCGCAGCCGGGATGATAAACATATTGGCTACAACGTGCTGAAAACCAATCGCGACAAACGCCATAATCGGAAACCATATACCCGCGATTTTTCCGGCTCCGTCTTCTGCGCCGAAAGAAAGCCAAACGGCCAAACAGACAAGCCAGTTACAGCCGATCGCCGAAACAATGACTTTTCCAAACGGCATATCCAACTTGCCTTGTGCGACCGCAATCGTTTTTTCCAAGTAAGGTCCTGTTTCGGTTAATCCGACAACATGTCCGAAAAAGTAAGCGACAAACAGTGCACCGACAAGATTCATCAACGTCACGATCACCCAATTTTTCACTAATGCACCGGCGGATATTCTTCTGGAAAAAAGCGCCATAGATACCGACATCATATTACCCGTAATCAGCTCCGCGCCGGCAAGAACGACGAGCACCAATCCGATGGGAAACACGGACGCCCCGATTAAACTCGACAGGCTTCCCCATTCTTTCGGAAGGTCGCCGATGACACGGATATCAAGCAAATAACCGAGTGCGATAAACGCTCCTCCCAAAAATCCTAATACAATCAGTGCTGAAAGCGGTGAATTCACCTTTTTTACCCCTGATTCGACCGCAAGCTCCGCTATTTCGTCCGGTTTACGAAAAGCCATAATAACCCCTCCATTTATCATTTCAGCCCCGCAGTTTCCAAAGACGCCTAACAAAAAAGGCAGCATTCAAACAGCCCGTCTAAAACGGGTTTGAATGCTGCCTAACTTGTATGCATACCCATACAACAATATCAAGCAGAATGAAAATATCAGCTATAGAAAATGTACAGATCATGCACACATTCCATAAAATTCGTCCTTAAGCCACTGCAGGCAGTTCATATCATATCAAATGTGACAATTTCGTGTCAATTGAATTTTTTTCAGCTTTTGATTTCTTCATGGCGCTCTTCAATTGTTCGGTCAAAGACAAATACAGACACCGCAATATTCTCTTCGATCTTGATGTCTGAAAACAGATGCACGAGCTTTGCTCCGATGAGCTCTTCCATTCCGTCAGGCGTTTGTTTTGAATACAGTTCCTGAATTAAGCTGGTCCGCGCCGCATGAACCATTTCTCTTCCTTCAGGCGTGCGTGCGATAAACTGCTCACTTGCGCTTAGATTGCCGTAAAGCGTTGATACCGCCATGTTATCCACAAAAACGGTGTGAATTCGTTCCGGCCCCTTTCCAAATAATTCTTTGCGCAATTTCCGGATAATATCGTTAAATTCATGAATTTTTTTAGACATATTGTCCCCTCCGATTTTAGCCTATGAAAGACATTCCCGGTTCCCCTTTGTGACATTTCACCTGGTTAAAGTTTTCCTTTCGTATTGTATTATAATAAATATCACCTTATAATAAAAGCAGTGAAGATGGATTTGTAATAGGAAACGTGTTATGAGTCTATCGTTTTATACAAATAGGATTGGTCTGTTAGTAAGACTTGCTAGTGAACTATTCCGCCATGCGTATTTATACCGTTCTCCGGACAGGAGGCCGGTATCTATGTGCATGGCTTTTTTTCGAGTTTAAAAGATGGAGGGGAATTGGAAGTGACAGACGTTCAGTCTATCCGTGTCAAAATTGACGGCACGGAGTATGAAGCACCAGAGGGGTCTAAGATTTTAGATATTTTAAACCAAAACGGAATTGAGATTCCGCAAATATGCCATGTACCGGAAGTAGATCCGATTCAAACATGTGACACCTGTATTGTTGAAGTAAACGGGAAATTGCAACGCTCTTGTTCCACGGCTGCAGAAAACGGGATGTCCATCTCGCTTACGTCGGGAAGGGTAAAAGAGGCTCAGACAGAGGCCATGGACCGCCTGCTCGAGAATCACCTGCTTTACTGTACGGTATGCGATAACAACAACGGCAACTGCACACTGCATAATACAGCGGAAATGATGGGAATTGAGCATCAGAAATATCCGTATACGCCGAAAGATGATTCAAAGTGCGCGGTTGATATGTCTCACCCGTTTTACCGCTATGATCCGAACCAATGCATTGCCTGCGGCCAATGTGTGGAAGTGTGTCAAAACCTTCAGGTGAATGAGACCCTTTCAATTGATTGGGAGCGTGACCGCCCGCGGGTCATTTGGGATGAAGGCGTCCCCATTAATGAATCATCCTGCGTCAGCTGCGGCCAATGTGTCACTGTCTGCCCTTGTAACGCACTGATGGAAAAATCAATGCTCGGCCAAGCCGGATTTATGACAGGAATAAAAGAAGATGTCATGGAACCGATGATTGATTTAGTGAAAAATGTTGAACCCGACTATACAAGCATCTTCGCCGTGTCAGAAGTGGAAGCGGCTATGCGCGATAAACGGACGAAAAAAACGAAAACAGTCTGCACGTTCTGCGGCGTCGGATGCTCTTTTGAAGTATGGACAAAAGGCCGTGACATCCTTAAAATTCAGCCTGTTTCCGATGCTCCGGTTAATGCGATTTCCACTTGTGTGAAAGGGAAATTCGGCTGGGACTTCGTAAATTCGGAAGAACGGATTACAAAACCGCTTATCCGGAAAAACGGCGCATTTGTTGAATCGTCATGGGAAGAAGCTCTTGATCTTGTCGCTTCAAGACTCGGTTCGATCAAGGCCGAACACGGAAATGGTTCTGTCGGTTTTATTTCTTCTTCTAAAATTACGAATGAAGACAACTACGTTATTCAAAAATTAGCGCGTCAAGTATTTGAAACCAACAACGTGGATAACTGTTCACGCTACTGCCAGTCACCGGCAACGGACGGCTTATTCCGCACAGTCGGTATGGGCGGTGACGCCGGCACAATTAAAGATATCGCAAAAGCGGGCCTCGTGCTCATCGTCGGCGCCAATCCGGCAGAAGGACATCCGGTTCTGGCCACACGCGTGAAACGTGCACATAAGCTGCACGGACAAAAATTAATTGTTGCCGATCTGCGCAGAAATGAAATGGCTGAACGGTCCGACCTCTTTATCAGCCCGAAACAAGGGACTGACCAAGTCTGGCTCATGGCAGTGACAAAATATATGATTGACCAAGGCTGGCACGATCAAGCGTTTATTGATGAGAATGTCAACTACTTTGAAGATTATAAAGAAACGCTGAAAAAGTATACATTAGAATATGCGGAGCGCATCACCGGACTTTCTCAGGATACGATCATCCGCATTGCCGAAATGATTCGTGATGCAGACGGCACTTGTGTTCTTTGGGGCATGGGCGTTACCCAGAATACAGGCGGCTCTGATACATCAGCGGCGATTTCCAACCTGCTGCTTGCCACAGGAAACTACCGCCGTCCGGGCGCCGGAGCTTATCCGCTGCGGGGACATAACAACGTTCAAGGCGCTTGCGATATGGGAACTCTTCCAGGCTGGCTTCCGGGGTATCAGCATATTACCGATGATGCGGCACGCGCTAAATTCGAAAAAGCTTACGGTGTTGAAATTGACGGCAAGCCGGGTCTTGATAATATTGAAATGCTCCATGCGATTGAAGAAGGAAACATGAAAGCCATGTATCTCGTCGGTGAAGATATGGCGCTCGTCGATTCAAACGCCAACCATGTTCATGACATTTTATCCAGCCTTGATTTCTTTGTTGTACAGGATATTTTCCTTTCAAGAACGGCGCAATACGCGGATGTCATCCTGCCTGCGGTTCCATCTCTTGAAAAAGACGGAACATTTACAAACACAGAGCGTCGTGTACAAAGATTGTATCAGGCGCTTCCGACACTCGGCGATGCCAAACCCGACTGGTGGATTATTCAGGAGGTTGCCAATCGTTTAGGCGCTGATTGGAATTACACGCATCCAAGCGACATTTTCTCAGAAATGGCGAGCCTTTCTCCGCTGTTCGGAAAAGCAAGCTACGACGTTCTTAGCGGCTGGAACAGCTTCCTGTGGGGAAGCTTTACGGGAGAGAGCACTCCGCTTCTTTATGAAGACGGCTTTAACTTCCCGGACAAAAAAGCCCGTTTTGCGCTGAGCGATTGGGTGGAGCCTGCCGTATTCCCTGAAGAATATGACCTGCATATTAACAACGGACGGATGCTTGAACATTTCCACGAAGGAAACATGACAAACAAATCGAAGGGCATTCAGTCTAAAGTGCCGGATGTATTTGTTGAAGTATCGCCGGAGCTCGCGGCTGAACGCGGAATTTGCGACGGAACAATGATCCGGCTCGTCTCTCCTTTTGGGGCGGTTAAATTGAATGCGCTTGTGACAGACCGTGTCCGCGCAAATGAGCTTTATCTGCCGATGAACTCTACAGATAAAGATTCTGCGATTAATTTCCTGACCGGGCCTGCGTATGATTCACGGACACATACACCTGCCTATAAACAGACAAAAGTCCGCATGGAAGTGCTCGGTTCCTGTGATACACCGCCGCTTCCGAAAACGAATCCGCGGAACAAAAAACGTCATCCGCAAAACGGTGTGGAAGCTCAGCGAAAATGGAACCGTCCGGGCTATGTGCACCTAACTGATTAAGGAAAGGAGGAAACATAATGGCAAGCCCAATTACTGAAATTCAAAAAGAAACGAAAACAGAGGAACAGCTGAAAGCTGAAAAACTGGAAGAACTGAAGACGCTTCTCGCAGAAAATGAAGAAGCCGTCGCGAAAACGATGTCCATTATGGCAGAGCTGAATGGCTTGGGCATTTTTGATGCCGCCGGCTATATGCTCCAGGCAAAAGAGGAGATTGCCAAAATCGCACTCGGACAGATTTCCCGGGAACCTGTCACCAATCTTCTGAATACGATGATGGCCGCGGGAGGCGCACTGTCAAAAGCTGATCCCGAATTTATGGGCAGACTTTTAGAAAGCGCCATGGCCGGGACGGACCAGGCGCAAAGATTTTTAAAAGAGGACAGGAAAGTCAGTATGTTTGAACTGATGAAAGCCGTCGGTGATCCTGATATTAACCGCGCGCTCGGCTTCGGGCTGCAGTTTTTAAAAGGAATGGGAAAAGAATTACGCGAAACCCCTTCTGAATAAGAAATGAAAAAGCCATTGTCAAAAGACAATGGCTTTTTTTTATTCTTCGGCCTCTTCCAGCCTCTTTTTATAAATAAGTGAACGGTCAACGCAGAAATAAGCGCCCGCTAAAAATGCACAATCCGTTACAAACATCAGCATTTTCTGGCCCGCAGTCAGCCCTTGTCCGGGAAGAACCGCGCCGATATAAATGAAGGTGCTGACTGCAAGCAGAATAAATGCGTAATGCTTAAAATCTTCTATTAATGATTTCAGTCTTTTCTTCTCCATATAAGGTCACCTGCCAGTTTTATAGTCTACCAACATTATAATACAAGCTGACAGCCGACAGAGAATGTAAATCTATCCATTCTTTATTAAAGTGAATCAAGCGCCTGTTTCACATCCGCCGTTAAATCCTCAGTATCCTCAATACCGACTGAGATCCGTACGAGCCCGTCGGTAATGCCAAGCGCAAGACGGCGGTCGCGCGGGATCGAAGCGTGCGTCATTCTGGACGGCACGGAGATTAAGCTTTCAACCGCTCCTAAGCTTTCCGCGATTGTAAACAGGTTCAATTTTTCTAAAAACGCGTCGACGCGTTCACTGCTGCCGATATCAAAGGAAATCATTCCGCCGAAACCGGAGCTTTGCGCTTTTGTCAGCTCATGGCCCGGATGTTTCGCTGATCCCGGATAGTAGAGCGTCTGAACGGCATCATGCGCTTCAAGCAGCTCGGCGATTTTCCCGGCGCTGTGATTGATGGCATCCATTCTGAGTCCCAGTGTTTTAATGCCTCTCATTAAAAGCCATGAATCCTGCGGTCCTAAAACGCCGCCTGTTGAGTTTTGCACATAATGAAGCTTTTCACCGAGCTCTTTATCAGCCGTGACGACTAAGCCGCCGACGACATCGCTGTGGCCGCCGAGATATTTTGTCGCGCTGTGCAGCACGATGTCCGCGCCGAAGCTGAGCGGCTGCTGGAAATATGGCGTGTAAAACGTATTATCGACGATAAGCAATACGCCCGCTTCTTTTGCGATGTCAGACATCAGTTTGAGGTCAGTCACTTTCAATAGCGGGTTTGTCGGTGTTTCGATATAAATGGCTTTCGTATTCGGGCGAATGGCCTTTTTGACTTTTTCTTCACTGCTCGTATCAACAAAGTCCGCTTCAATACCGAAGCGGTTCAGCACACCTGTCATCACCCGGTAAGTGCCGCCGTATACATCATCCGTCAAAATAACATGATCGCCGCTGTCAAACAGCATCATGACGGCAGTAATCGCAGCCATGCCTGAGCCGAACGCATATCCCGCCGCGCCGCCTTCAAGCTCTGCAATTAAGCTTTCAAGCGCCGTCCGCGTCGGATTGGCCGTTCTTGAATATTCATAACCCGTATGCTCGCCCGCTTTCGGCTGCCGGTACGTGCTTACTTGATAAATCGGTACGGAAACCGCTCCTGTTTTTTCATCTCCCGTAATTCCTCCGTGCACCATCAGCGTTTTTTTCTTCATCTTACTGACCTCCTTGAAAAATGTTTTTGCTTATATATCGATCGCTGCCGTCAGGGAAAATAGTGACGATATTTGATCCGGCGGGCGCTTTTTTCGCTTCTTCAAGCGCTGCATAAAGAGCCGCCCCTGAAGAGCTTCCGATTAAGAGGCCTTCTTTCTCGGCCGCTTCTCTGACAAGCGAAAACGCCGTATCGTCTTCCACTGTGTAAATGGCGTCAAAATGGTTCTCGTCCATATAATCCGGGATAAACTCCATGCCGATGCCTTCCGTTTTATGGGCATGCGGCTCTCCTCCGTTCAGGATCGAGCCTTCCGGTTCAACGATCACCGTTTTGACGGCAGGATTTTTCTCCTTTAAATAAGCTGCCGTACCGGCAAAGGTGCCGCCGGAACCCGCTCCTGCGACAAAGGTGTGGATATCCCCGCCGAGCGCGTTCCATATTTCAGGTCCGATCGTTTTATAGTAAGTCAATGGATTTACTCGGTTTTTAAATTGCAGAACGGCATAAGAATTATTAATCTCTCTCTCCAGTTCAAGCGCTTTTCGAATGGCTCCCTGCATACCTTTTTCTCTCGGCGTATGCACGATGTCCGCTCCGAGAGCTTTCATAATTTGCTGCTTTTCTCTGCTGAAATGCTCCGGGACGCAAAAAACGGCGCGAAGCTGATGCTTTCTGGCGCACAGAGCGAGTCCGATCCCGGTGTTTCCGGCAGTCGCTTCGATGATAACACCGCCCGGTTTCACCTTTCCCGTGCGTAGCGCATCTTCAATGAGCATTCCGCCCAGCCTGTCTTTAATGCTTCCGCCCGGATTCATCATCTCAAGTTTAGCATAAACCGCTGTTCCCTCCGGTATATCAAAATGCTTGAGACGGAGCAGCGGTGTATTTCCGATCAGTTCTGTAATATCTGTTATCACGTTCAATATGTGTCCTCCTCCTGGAAAAGCGGAGGAGAACGAGAATCCCCCGCTTAGTGAATTCGTTTGATGACATTCAGGACAAGCTCAGTTGAATGAACGGCAGCCTGTTCTAAAAATTTATCAAATGAAACGTCAGATTCTTTTCCGGCAATATCAGATAAAGCTCTGATGACAACAAAAGGCGTTTTGAACTGGTGGCACACCTGTGCGACAGCCGCAGCTTCCATTTCAACCGCGTACAAATCCGCAAATTTGGCGCGTACGTCTTCAACCCGCTTCGGATCATTCATAAAAGAATCTCCCGTAGCGATTGTGCCTTTGGCGACTTGAATGCCGTTCAGTTCAGAAACCGCTTCCTCAGTAATACTGATCAGCTTTTCATCAGCTTTGTATGCTGCCGGAAGACCCGGCACCTGTCCGTATTCATAGTCAAACGCCGTCACATCCACGTCATGATGGCGGACATCTGTTGAGATGACGACGTCGCCTACATTCAATGTATGATGAAAACCGCCCGCTGAGCCTGTGTTAATCACATAATCAGGTTTGAAACGGTCAAGCAGAAGCGTCGTGCTGATCGCGGCGTTGACTTTTCCGATCCCCGATTTCAGCAAGATAACTTCGACGCCTTCATAGCTGCCCGTCGTAAACTCACAGTGAGCGATCATCTCTTGTTTTGCGTCTTTCAGTTTGCTTCTTAAAATCGTAACTTCCTCTTCCATTGCTCCGATGACTGCCAGTTTCATTTATACACAATCCCTTCGATTTACCGTTTAATCGCCTCCATTATCCAGACAAAGTCATTTTGCTGCGTAAACCGCGCGGCAAATCCCTCTTCTGAAAAGATGTTTTTCATTGTCCCGAGTGTCGGATAATGTTCCGTCTTTAAATCGTCCGCTAATTGATGATAGCCGTTTCGGATTGCTTTTTTAATTGTTTCATCATAAGCTTCATGATCTTTAAAGACGGTATCGGCAAACACTATTTTATCATGCTTCTGAAGGATTGTGCCATATTGCTTTACAGCCGCTTGCTTTTCTTCATCGGTTAAATGATGAAAGGCGTACGAGCTGACGATGGTATCTATTTGAAAAGGCGGAGCGGGAAACTCCAGAAAATCTCCGTCACTGAACACGGCTTTGTCAGAAAGCTTGTCAGCCGCCAGTTTTCTCATTGACGGAGACGGTTCTACACCAAACACCTTTTTGTTCGCGGCGGCTAATTTCGCCGTTAAATTCCCTGTGCCCGGTCCGAACTCTAAAACGTTAGAACCCGAAAGTGCGACGATGCTGTCAAGAATATTGTCATACCCTTTAAAAACATCAGCGTATTGTTTGTCTGCCCCGTGCACTGTGGCATCATAAGTCGCTGCCCAATCTTCAAATAATGGAATAAATTCACGGCCCATATTTTTCACTCTCCATAATTTATAATTCCTATGAGTATAGTATGGATTAATCGTGGAACAGTTCCTATCCTATCACAAAAAAGAATGGAAGGGTACTAAAATACTTTGGGATTATTGCGCAATTACGGCAGAAAGGCTTATACTTTCATTGACTCAGAAGAAAAATCAGGAGGATCTGTACTGATGAATTTTCAATTGGATTTAATCAAAGATAAAGTAGAATTTTTCGAAGCGGCATCTTTGCAGGAGCTTGAAAAGAAAATAAACGTTCAGATTGAAAACAACCAGGCGATTATGCTTCGCGTCCGTTCTGTATCCCATCAGGTGACGGCCGTTGACGGCAGAATCCTTTACAGCGCGTCGGTGCATTTTTCAGCTGACGTATGACAGAAAAAAGCAGCTGAATAATCAGCTGCTTTTTTGCGGTTATTTTAACGTTTCTACTTTTGTCGGCTTCCAGCCTTTTTTGTCTTTCCAAGTGATGGTGACCTGATACTTTTTGCCGTTCGTTTTGTCTAAAACTTTACCCTTCGCATCTTGCGGGCTTCCATTGTTTCCGAGCCACAGCACTGTCATGTGATCTTTTGACACGCCTGTTGCGTAAGAGATGGCGTCAAGCATTTCGGACCAGTCTTCAGAGCTTGAGTCATACGTCGCCGCATGTTCTCCCGTCTGCTTTGTTCCGACCGCTTTCCATTTTGGGTTAACAATTGTTTTCTCAACATCGCTTGATGAGCCGCCCTCTGTTATTTTTGCGCCTTTAAAAGGATCGCTTGAATCAGAGTCTTTTTTGCTGCTGTCATCACTTTTCGATGAATCATCGTCTTTTTTGCTGTCAGAGTCTGAAGATGAATCAGATGTGTCCTTATCCTGTTTATCTTTTTTGTCATCGTCTGATGCCGTATCTTTTTTGCTGTCTTTTATGTCTTCATCGGATGTCTGCTTCGTCTTGCCTGATGCAGGTGTTTCCTGCTTCTGGCTCGTGTCCGCTTTTTCGCTCACGTCGCTCGACGGACTGTTGATGAAGAGGCTGACTGCAACGACGACAATAAGAATAGATACGATAGCAATTAAAATGTTAAGCACCATATTTGCTTTTCTGCGCTTATCACGGTTTTCAAAACGAGATTGTTTATTGCTCAATCATTCTGCACTCCTTTATCCCTCTTGCTCAGCATATATTTTAACATGGGCTGAGCGGTTGTTCTATGTCTGATTTGTTTCATTTTCATGTACCTTTTTAACAATATCATAAAACACTGTATTTGTCAGAGCCTTATCCCCCGGCGTGTCCATGTGCAGCACCACGAGAGCGTATTTCGGCTTGTCCGCGGGAAAGTATCCCGCAAACCATTTGTGGTAAAGCGTCTGTTTTTCTTTTGTGAACATTCCCGTCTGGGCCGTTCCCGATTTGCCTGCTATCTCATACGGCAGATCCTGAAACCTTCGGCCGGTTCCTTTCGGTGAGGTGACGACTTCTCTGAGAATTTTTTGAAGCTGCTGCGCCGTATATTTGTCGATGTTTTCCCCTTTTAACGGCTGTTCTTTGAATGACGCCATCGTCGTTTTGTTTTTGTATTCAATTTTGTCCGCGATTTTGACTTGTTTTTTCTCACCGCCGCGCGCGATCGCCGCCATCATATTGGCGACTTCAAGAGGCGTGACTTTCACGTTTTTTTGCCCGATCGCCGTCTGTGCGACGGCTTTTTTTACGGTTTTGTCTTTGTCATCTCCCCAAATGACCCCGCTTTTTTCATTATACAGCTGTCTGAATCCGTCTTCCCGGTACAGCTTGCCTTCCCAGCCCGCCCGCTGTGTGAGACCTAGTTTCTCCGCCATGTTTTCAATAACGGAATCATCTTTTTTGATTAATTTTTCCGCAAGACTTGTAAACGTATAATTGCAGCTTTGGGCAAAGCTTTCTCCAAAACTGAGCGTGCCTTTATCATCCCCCGGCTCTCCGTACAGGTTGAGATTGCAGTTAAAGGATGTGCCCGGCTTCACTTCGTTTTGTTCTATTGCGGCTGCGGCGATCACCGTTTTAAACACTGATCCCGGATAAATCGGCGTCAGCATGTAATTTTGCAGTGTCTGCTGCTTTGACATGTCGGCGTCAGGCTTTGATACCATTCCGAGCACACTGCTTTTTTCAATGTCTAAAAGGACGGCTCCCCCCTTTTTTAACCCGCGGTCTTTCAATACATCTTCCATTGCTTTTTGAATATTGCGGTCGATGGAGGTTTTGACTTGCAGCGGATAAAACGCGTTTGCTTCAGCCGTATATTTGACGTCCATTCCGAATAAAGGGTTTCCCCTTCCGTCGACATGATACAAAAGTTTTGTATCCTGATCCGCCAGTAAAAACTCATCAAACGTCCGCTCCATCCCGCTTGTCCCGATTTTTGCCGTGATCGGCAGTTCGTTCCTGCCGGGGTATTTCTTTTTCAAAAGCTCAGGGTCCTGGTTTGTCGCGCCCAACAGATGAGCGGCTATGTTTGTTTCTTTGCTGTCTTTCATATATACGCCGTAAATGCCGGGATATTTCAAAGAATTGATATTTGCCACGGATTGTTTCGTCAAATGTTTTATTTTTCTGCTGTTCAGGATCACCGGTTTTTTTGCTTCCGTCAGCAGCTGCCTGAGCTCCCCCTGTTTCATTCCGAGAATGTCTGATACCCGGTCAACCGGCCAATCCTGCGTCACGAGAAAGGGAAACAGTATGACGGCAGGCTGCTTTTTTCCGGTCAGTTCTTTGCCGTTCCGATCAAGAAAAGAGCCGCGGCCGTCTGAAATAAGGACTTCTTCCGTCCGCTGCTTGACGCTTTCCTGAATCAGATTAATATTGGATTTTGAAAAAGATTCTGTAAAAAACAGCTGAATTTCAGCCAGCCTTGCAAGCAGAAAGAAAAACACGAGCAGAAAACAAATCACGGCCGTTTTCAGCCTTTTTGATACGATCATAAAAAACACCTCATCCACATTTTGGACGAGGTGTTTCATTGTTAAACGGATCTTATGAAATTTTCACAATTTTCACGAGCATTTCTCCGCCCGGCGTCTGAACTGTCACTTCTTCGTCCACTTTTCTGCCGAGCAGGCTTTTTGCGATTGGCGAGTCGTTTGAGATTTTTCCTTCAAACGGATCAGCTTCAGCGCTTCCGACAATCGTGTAAGATTCTTCTTCACCGTCGGGCAATTCGATGAATGATACGGTTTTTCCCAAACCGACTACATTTGAACCGCCGTCGTCCTCGATGATTTTCGCATTGCGGATCATGTTTTCAAGCGTCGTGATGCGCCCTTCCACAAATGCCTGTTCTTCTTTTGCGGAATCATACTCAGAATTCTCTGACAGATCTCCGAAGCTTCTTGCGATTTTAATGCGTTCTACTACTTCTTTACGTTTAACCGTTTTCAATTGCTCTAATTCTTGTTCAAGTTTTTGTTTTCCTTCGTGAGTCATCGGAAAAACTTTTTCTTGTGCCATGTTCCTTCACTCCTTGGTGGTTGTCCCTCAACAATAACGTGTGATTATGTATGAGAGCATAAACGAAAAAATCAAGAATGAGAACACAGGGCAGTCCTCGTTCTTCTCTCCCATATAGGTACTGTTTATCTTAAACTGAATGTGTGTTTTCTGCAAATGTTTCGGTTTATAAACAGGGAAAGAAGGGAACTGTCTCATTCCCTTCCAGCCTATACATAATATGGTCTGAGTTATTTATGTCTATGCTATGGTATTACAAAATTGCATTTTGTTCAAGGATCGTTTGAATCTTCGTGACCATCAGATCAATTGCGACGTGGTTTTGTCCGCCTTCCGGAATAATGATGTCCGCGTAGCGTTTCGTCGGTTCAACAAACTGATTGTGCATCGGTCTGACGACGGACACATACTGCTCAATGACAGAATCGATTGAACGGCCTCTTTCGTTAATATCTCTCATAATCCGTCTGATGATACGGAGATCCGCGTCCGTGTCGACATAAAGTTTCATATCCATGAGGTCGCGAAGTCTTTTATCTTCGAGAACGAGAATGCCTTCCAGAATAATGACATCCTTCGGCTCAACCGGAATGGTTTCCTCAGAACGCGTATGCAGTTTATAATCATAAATCGGCTTTTCTATCGGCCGGTAATTCAAAAGCTCTTGAATATGCTCGATTAAATAGTCATTATCAAATGCGAGCGGGTGATCATAGTTTGTGTTCAGCCTTTCTTCAAACGGAAGATGGCTTTGGTCTTTATAATAAAGGTCTTGCTGGATCATTAAAATCGAGTGTCCTTTAAACTGTTCATAGATGGAACGGGTGACGCTTGTTTTTCCTGATCCGGAACCTCCTGCGATACCTATAACTACAGGACTCTTACCCATTGGTGATTACTTCCCCTTTCTCATCATGTTGCTCGGATAAATCTTTTTGTCTACTTTAAATGTAACGATTTGCAGGGGATGGCGGGCAGCATCAAGCTCGTTTCCGTCTTCGTCCCAAATAGTGCCGATTGTGAATGTGAAATTGTCGATTTCAGGACCGAAAAATTCCACTTCGTCACCTTGTTTAAAGAAATTGCGCTGCTGGAGCGTCACCATTTGAGTTTCCTCGTCATACGCGAGCACGAGACCGGCAAAATCAAATGTTGTTTTCTTTCCGTGTTCGCCGAACATCTGCTCTTCATACCCGGGCGTGCCTTCAAAGAAAGCAGGCGCGGTATCCCGGTTTGCACATTTGTCCAGCTCATCCAGCCATTCTTTTTGAATGACAAAGTTTTCAGGATCAGCGCAGTATGCGTCGATGACTTTGCGATACACGCTGACAACCGTCGCAACGTAATGAATCGATTTCATCCGGCCTTCAATTTTCAGGCTGTCGATACCCATCTCAATCATTTGCGGAATGGATTCAATCAATTTTAAATCTTTCGGGCTCATCGCAAACGGAGCGTCTTCTTCGTCATAAAGCGCGACCGCGTTTGCACCGTCTGTCTGATACAGGTCATAATCCCAGCGGCAGGACTGACAGCAGCCGCCGCGGTTGGAATCCCGGGCTGTCATGTGATTGCTCAGCACGCATCGTCCTGAATAAGCGATACACATGGCGCCGTGGATAAAGGTTTCGATTTCAATATCCACCTTTTCCTTCATTTCTTTAATTTCCAGTCCGCTCGTTTCACGGGCAAGCACCACGCGGTCAAGCCCTTCTTCTTTCCAGAACTGCACCGCTTTCCAGTTGGAAAGGGACTGCTGTGTGCTGAGGTGAATTTCTACGTCCGGGGCCACTCTCCGGCATGTTTCAATAATCAGCGGATCAGCGACGATAATTCCGGCAACTTTTGCGTCTCCCAACGCTTTTAAGTATTCTTCCAGACCGTCCATATTTTCATTATGGGCGAAAATGTTTGTTGTCACATATATTTTTGCCCCGTATTTTTTGGCAAATTCTACGCCCTCTGCGATTTCTTCTATTGAGAAGTTATCCGCATTTGAGCGGAGTCCGTATTCCTGTCCTCCGATAAAAACCGCGTCCGCTCCGTAATGAACGGCAATTTTTAATTTTTCAAGGTTTCCTGCCGGAGCAAGGAGTTCAGGTTTTTTCGTAATGACGCGTTTTCCGTTTACGACTTTGGAAATGGTTTGATTTACGGCTGTCATCCGTTGCACCCTCCTTTTTAATAGACCGTTTCTTTAAAGAAGAATCCTGTGTCGATGCTTCTGTTCACAGGCTGAATGCTTTCAATCCGCTCTATCCAGCTCTCTTTTTTCTCTTCGTATGTCTCTCGGCTTTCGAAGCACAGATCGATTGCTTCTCTGTACATGCGGGTCACTTCAGTTAAGTATTCAGGAGACTTCAAAACTCCGTCGATTTTGAAAGAATCGATGCCGGCGTCCATCAGGTCCTCTAATTCATCAATCATGCACACATCGTTCGGGCTCATGATGTGCGTGCCGTTTTCATCTTCAAAAATCGGGTATTTATTGCCCCGTTCCTTGTCATGCAGAAACATTCCCGCTTCTTTTTTCTTCTGTTCGATGTCCATGACTTTTCCCTGGTATTCGAAGTAATGGCCCACTAAAGAACGCTTCGATTGGAACATGCACGTCATGCCGTGGATTTGAATTTCAATTTCAACTTCGGCGTTTTCTTTTATGTCAATGATGCTGTCCATATTTAATTCCTTAGCCAGCACTGCCCGCCGTGCGCCTTTGCGTCCCCAGTAATTGCAGGAATAGTAGTTGGTACCCGTTGTTTCCGTGCTCCAGTGCAGTTTAAGATCGGGAGCCGCTTCACGCGCCGCCATTAAAACGGCCGGATCACCGAAAACAGCCGCATCAACGCCGGCCTCCTGCAAAAAGGCAAGATAGCCGTTCAGCTCGTCCACTTTTTCGTTGTGAAAAATAGCATTGACGGCGGCGTACACTTTCGCGCCTTCCTGATGAGCTGTCTTTACGGCTTCTTTTATATCTTCTCTTGAAAATTCACCGGCCAGTCTCAGGCCGTATCTCTGTTCTCCGACTAACAGAGCCGTTGCGCCCGCTTGAATGAGCGGAAGAATATCCTGTACAGAAGTCGGAGTCACCAAAAGTTCAGGTTTTTTCATGATCATTCACCTCTTCTTTTTACTGATGGCGATGCCGTCTCCGACCGGCAGTATGACCGTTTGATAGTCAGGCCGGTTCATCAGCCATTGGTTATATTGATCAATTTTTTCAACAAGCTTCCGTCTTCTTTTCGGCTCAATGTCCGAGTGATTTTGTGCCACCAGTCCTTTAAACAGAACATTGTCTGTAAAAATGACTCCATCCGGCGCAAGCATCGGTTCATAGAGCTCAAAAAAGTTCGTGTACTGGCCTTTGGCCGCGTCGATAAAAATGGCATCATAAGGAGCCGTGACACGGACAGACTCAGAAAGTTCCAGCGCATCCCCGTGCATTACGTGAATCCGGTTTTCCATTTCAAAGTCTTTTATATTGTTCACAGCTTCTTCATAGCGTTTGTCGTCCCGTTCAATCGTGTAAATATTCGCACCCGGAAGCTCAAGCGCCATCCGTATGGCGGAATATCCGATTGCCGCGCCGATTTCCAAAATGTTTTTCGCCTGTTGAATCGACAGCATTTGAAGCAGCACTTCAATACCCGCTTCTTCCATAATCGGAACATGGTGCTCTTTTGCATAGGCTTCAAGCTTTTTCACTTTATCAGGCCGAGGCTTCAGCATCGCGTTTATATACTCGTTTATTTGTTCATACCGATCATTCACGGCAAACAGCCTCCGTTCTAAAAAGGAGTGCCCCTGACGAATCCGCGGGGACACTCTCTTAAGACACTTCTTTATCCATAAGTAAACAACCCGATATATTTTATCATAAAACCTTTCAGAATGGAATAAAAGGAGAGCTTTTGCCCTCCTTTTATTCGCTGTCTTTTTTGGAAATATACTTTTCCTTCGCTTTATTATGGTCTTTTAATGTTTTGGTGAAAACGACCTCGCCGTTTGGTTTTGCAAGGAAATAGAGATAATCCGTTTTGTCAGGGCGGAGAGCCGCTTCCCATGATGAATCACCGGCATTTGCAATCGGTCCCGGCGGCAGCCCCTTATGTTTATACGTATTAAACGGAGAATCAATTTTCAGGTCTTTGTAGTAGACCCGGCTTTTATGCTTACCGGCCGCATATAATACCGTCGGGTCAGTCTGCAGCGGCATTTTTTCTGCAAGTCTGTTGTAAAAAACGCTGGCGATTTTGTGACGGTCGGCTTTGGCGGTGGCTTCTTCTTCAATAAGCGATGCCATCGTCAGCGCGTCATGGACGGAAAGTTTCTTTTTTTCCAGTTCAGATTTATACGTTTCGATACGGGTATTTGTTTCCTGAACCATTGCCGTCAAAATCGTGTCAAGCGATGCATCCGGATCATTAAACGGATATGTGGCCGGATACAGATAGCCTTCGAGCGGATGCTTGAGCTTCTTGTTTGAAAGTGCGTCCGTTATTGTATCAGGAAACTGTTTTTTCAGTTTGCCGATGAATGTTTTGTCATCCAGTTTTGCCATGATCTCTTCTTTTGAATATGATGTTTCTTTTGCGATCGCATCCGCAATCTGTGTAAGCTGTTTTCCTTCAGGAACGGAGATCTGAAAGGCATATCCCGTTGATCCCGCGGTCAGTTTTTTAATAATCGCATCCGCATCCATTCCTTTATTCAGGTGGTAAAATCCCGCCTGAAACCCGGAAGCGCCTTTATACTTCACATACAGCTGAAATGCTTTTTTGCTTTTGATGACATGCTGATCCTCAAGAATTTCAGCGATTGCCGAAACGGAGGAACCGCTCGGAATATTAATATTGACTGCCGTTTTGCTGCCTTTGTCAACCGGGGACAGCAGAGATTTTCCATAGAAAAAAGCACCGCAAATGATGATAAGCAGAGCGATCACGGAGGACAGTATTATCGTTGTTTTTTTGTTTTTACGCGGAAATGAATTTTTAGTCTGATTGATATTCATACAAGTATTTTCCTCCCAACAGCTCTTATACTACAT
The DNA here is from genome assembly GCF_003047165.1 of Bacillus sp. ZY-1-1. Taxonomy (NCBI): domain Bacteria; kingdom Bacillati; phylum Bacillota; class Bacilli; order Caryophanales; family Bacillaceae; genus Bacillus; species Bacillus sp. ZY-1-1. The sequence continues at coordinate 1,328,266 of NZ_CP027061.1, read as the reverse complement.
GATTCATGTGCATTCGGCAATTTATTACAAAAAAAAGCCGAAGCGCATATGCGCTCCGGCTTTTTCCGTTCATTTTATTCTTCGTCTTCTTCCGCTAAAAACGTGTTCAGCGTTTCTTCGATCATTTCCCACTCTTCATCGGTTTCAATCGGCATCAGTTCGCCGTCTTCACCGTTTTCGTTCGGTTCGAAGCTTGAAGCGTGAATTTCAATTTCATCATCGTCTTGAGCATCAATCGGATAATAAAGTACGTAAGATTTGTTGAATGTGTCGTTTTCAAATGTGAACAGCACTTCGCAAAGCTGTTCGTTGCCTTGATCATCGACAATTGTAATATGTTTTTCGCCGTGTTCCATTTCTTTCACCTCTTAGTTTAAACTGTCCAGATATCCTTGAAGGATCATGACAGCCGCCATTTTATCAATGACTTTTTTTCGTTTTTGCCTGCTGACGTCAGCCGCGATCAGCATTTTTTCAGCCGCCATCGTCGTCAGACGCTCGTCCCACAGCACAACAGGGACATTGTACGCTGTTTCAAGCAGTTTCGCAAATGTTTGGCTGGCTTCGCCTCTCGGACCGATCGTCCCGTTCATGTTTTTCGGAAAACCGAGCACGATCTTCTCTACATTATAGTCTTTCATCAGCTCGGATAAACGGTCCAGACCGTAATCTCCTTCAGCCTCGTTTATTTTTATCGTCTCAATGCCCTGAGCGGTCCAGCCCATTTCATCGCTTAAAGCTACGCCGAGTGTTTTCGTTCCAAGATCAAGTCCCAATATTCTCATGAATGTATTTACGCCTCTTTATGCTGTTCTAGATAGGATTTTACCAATTCCTCGATTAATTCGTCACGTTCCAGTTTGCGAATTAAGTTCCGGGCGTCGCGATGCCTAGGAATGTATGCAGGATCTCCAGACAGCAAGTATCCGACAATCTGGTTGATAGGATTGTACCCCTTTTCCTGAAGCGCATCATATACCGTAATCAGCACTTCTTCGACGTTTGTTTCAGCAGAATCATCGGAGAAATTAAATTTCATCGTTTTATCAAACGAGCTCACCGTTTTGCACCTCTTTCCCAAATTCGCAGGCAAAGTTCAGCCTGAGGTCCTCATCTTATCATCATTCTACACTAGTTGAAAGGATTATAAAACGGATTTTATCCAATCTTCCGCAGATGCGAGCGCCTCTTCCAATTTTTCAGGCTGCTTTCCGCCGGCCTGCGCCATGTCCGGACGGCCTCCGCCTCCGCCTCCGCAGACTTCAGCCGCTTGTTTGACCATTTTGCCGGCGTGAAGGCCTTTTTCAATCAGGTCTTTTGTTACGCCTGCTGAAAGGTTGACTTTCTCGTTTTGCACGGCGCCGAGAATGATGACCGCAGAACCGAGCTTCGCTTTCAGATCATCCACCATAGTGCGAAGGTGGTTCATGTCTTTCGCATTTACTTTTTCAGCCAGCACTTTTACGCCGCCGATGTCTTTTACTTTAGACAGAATGGCTCCGGCTTCCACATTGCCAAGTTTGCTGAGCAATGATTCGTTTTCTCTTTGCGCTTCCTTCAGCTCCGCTTGAAGAGACTGAATTCGCTTCGGTACGTCTTTTACGTTTGATTTCAGCTCATCCGCAGCGTGCTGCAGAAGGCTGAGCTGGCTGTTCATTTCCTGATAAGCGCCTTTTCCTGTTACGGCTTCGATTCTTCGCGTACCTGCGCCGATCCCTGATTCGGATACGATTTTAAACAGGCCGATTTCAGCCGTATTCGTGACATGGCATCCGCCGCAAAGCTCCAGGCTGTAATCTCCGACTTGTACGACGCGGACGATATCGCCGTATTTCTCGCCGAACAGGGCCATCGCGCCCATTTCTTTCGCTTCATTGATCGGTTTCAAATCAATCGCTACCGGAATGCTCTCCCAGATTTTTTCGTTGACGATTCCTTCAATGCGTTCAAGTTCTTCTTTCGTCACTTGACCGAAATGAGAGAAGTCAAAACGCAGACGATTTTCGGTAACGAGTGAACCCGCTTGGTTGACATGTGTGCCGAGAACGTCTTTCAGCGCCTGGTGCAGAAGGTGGGTTGCTGTATGGTTTTTCACCACACCGCTTCTCATTTGATCTTCAACTTCAGCCGTCACGCTTGCGCCTTTTTGAATCGTGCCGCTATCCACCGTGCCTTCGTGTACATGCTGGCCGTTCGGAGCTTTTTTCACGTCTTTAATGGTTACGACAGCCTGCTCGCTTCTCAGCACTCCTCTGTCACCGATCTGTCCGCCGCTTTCAGCATAGAAAGGCGTTTTGTCAAGAAGAATTTGGACGGTATCCCCTTCATGCGCCTCGCTGATTAATTGCCCGTCATGAAGAAGTTCGATCACCTTCGCTTCAGCTTTTACGGCACTGTAGCCGACAAATGTGCTTTCTGCGGTAATGTCGCGCAATGCGCCGCCCTGCACCTGCATGCTTCCTACATCTTGGCGCGCATTTCTCGCCCGTTCACGCTGTTTTTCCATTTCGGCTTCAAAGCCTTTATGGTCAACCTTCATTTGTTCATCTTCCGCGTATTCCTCCGTCAATTCAACCGGGAATCCGTACGTATCGTACAGTTTGAATACGTCTTTTCCGGAGATGATGCCGCTGCCTTTTTCCTTCTCTTTCTTTATCACGTCAGATAAAATGGCCAGACCTTCGTTTAATGTTTCGTGGAAGCGCTCTTCCTCCGTTTTGATGACTTTGGCGATAAACTCTTGCTTTTCTTTCACCTCCGGATAGAAAGCGTCCATAATTCCTGCAACAGTCGGTACCAGCTCGTACATAAACGGACGGCTGATACCGATGGTTTTCGCGTATCGCACCGCCCGGCGCAAGAGGCGTCTCAGTACATACCCGCGCCCTTCATTTGACGGCAGAGCTCCGTCGCTTACCGCAAATGCGACCGTTCTGATATGATCGGCGATCACTTTAAAGGCCGTATCCTTCATTGCGTCCTTTCCGTAAGCATCTCCGGAAATGCGCTCTGTTGCTTCAATAATCGGCATAAACAAATCAGTGTCAAAGTTTGTCGGGACATCCTGAATCACGGAGACCATCCGTTCAAGCCCCATGCCCGTATCAATGTTTTTCTTCGGAAGCGGTGTGTACGTGCCGTCCGGGTTGTGGTTGAACTCTGAGAATACCAGGTTCCATACTTCAAGATAGCGGTCATTTTCGCCGCCCGGATACAATTCAGAATCTGACGGGTCATTGCCGTATTTCTCGCCGCGGTCATAGAAAATTTCCGTATTCGGTCCGCTCGGGCCTTCGCCGATATCCCAGAAGTTCCCTTCCAGACGGATGATTCTTTCTTCCGGAACGCCGATTTTTTCCGCCCATAGCGTATAAGCTTCTTCATCCTCAGGGTGAACTGTTACAGACAGCAGCTCCGGATCAAAGCCGATCCACTTTTCGCTCGTTAAAAACTCCCATGCCCACGTGATGGCTTCTTCTTTAAAATAATCACCGATGGAAAAGTTTCCGAGCATCTCAAAGAACGTGTGGTGGCGCGCCGTTTTCCCCACATTTTCAATATCATTTGTGCGGATTGATTTTTGCGCGTTTACAATTCTCGGATTCTCCGGCACAACGCGGCCGTCAAAGTACTTTTTCAGCGTCGCAACGCCGCTGTTGATCCACAGTAAAGACGGATCTTCATGCGGAACCAATGAGGCGCTCGGTTCAACGGCATGGCCTTTTTCTTTAAAGAAATCTAAAAACATTTGACGCACTTCAGCAGAAGTTAAGTGTTTCATCTATATTCCTCCTTATCACTACCCGAAATTCTCTTTTGCGACAGCAAAAAAGCTCTCTCCCTATGCAAACCATGCGTTCACACAGGGACGAGAGCTGTCTCGCGGTACCACCCTGATTACAGGCCGAAAAAGGCCTGTCACCTTTCATCCCGTAACGCAGGATTGCGGCAGCCTTTAACTGCACTCAGGATTAGCTTCGGCCGATCTTCTGCTGAAGCTCCTCTCAGCGTATCGGAGCTTCTCTCTTAAACAGGGCTTCGGCGTACTCTTATCCGTCACTCGAGATTCGTATGTATTCTACTCGAAATTATAGACAAGCAGAACCCGAATGTCAATGTTCCGTCCTGATCCGCAAAAAGTGAATGGCCGTCACTTTTAAAACGGCTGCCGCCGGAACAGCGAGAATCATGCCGGGAATGCCCGCGAGCTCTCCTCCGGCAAGAAGCGCAAGCATGATCACGACGGGGTGCATTCTGAGACTTCGCCCGACAATGAGCGGGCTCAAAATGTTTCCTTCTATAAATTGAAGAATAAAAATCGTGACGATTACGATGATCACAGCCTTGGAGGAAATCGCCAGCGAAAGGAGCAGCGCCGGCACAGCGCCGATAAACGGACCGAAATACGGGATAACATTCGTAATCCCGATGGCAAGGCCCAAAATCAGCGGGTAAGGAAGCCCGAACAGCCAAAATGAAACACCGGCTATTAACCCGAGCAAAAAACAAACGAGAAGCTGACCGCGGATGTAATCACCGAGAGAGTCGTCCACATCCCGCAGAAATTCACTCCCCCTTTTTCTCCAGGACTTCGGCGTCAAATACCAGACCGTCTTTTTCATGACGCCTATATCCTTCACCATATAGAACACGAGAAAAGGAATCGTCGCCGCGATCAGGATATAATCAAGCACGAAACGGATGCTTCTGATCGTGCTTTCAATCGTGCCGGCAAGAAACGTTTCTGTCTGCTGAATCATTTTGTCCATCCGATGGTGCATGCCGTCAGGCCAATGATCCGTGTGATTATGCAGATGCCTCAGCATGCTGTTGTAGTTTTCGGCAAGACCGGGAATGCTCTCAGACAGATCCTGCAGCTGTTCAATTAAAACAGGAACCCCTTTATAAACCCCCCAGCCGATTCCGCCGAAAAACAGGCAATAAATCAGAAGCAGGCTTAAAGTTCTAGGCATCCCTTTTCTATGAAGCCATTCAGTAATCGGAAGTAAAAGATAAGCAATAAATACTGCGATGAATATAGGAATAAAGAGAGATTTTATAACAAGCCAAATGGGAGACCATAACATATCGAGCATGCAAAAGACATACACTGTTAACAAAACGAGCAGACATACAGCCGTCCACAGTAAGAGCTGCAGCGGTTTTTGAAGCATGACGTTTCACCTCTTGCTTTATCTTTTGACAGAAAGCCGGAATTATTCTCGTTTCATAAACTCCGCCTTATGACGCAGACCTCTTGACGGGAATAATTATCAGAAATTACGAAATAATCTAAATAACATTCATAAAAGTCTGTATAACCATCGTAATGTGTTAAAGGATTTCAAAACTGTCCAGTCAATATGACTCATGTTTTTTTAAGGAGGATGGCCATGATTTCATTTCAGGATGTAAATAAGCACTACGGACATTTCCACGTGCTGAAAAACATTAATCTGCACATTAAAAAAGGGGAAGTCGTCGTTATCATCGGACCTTCAGGATCGGGAAAAAGCACGCTTCTCCGCTGCATTAATCAGCTGGAAACAGTTGATGGAGGCGCCTTAACGGTAAACGGCGTCTCCATCCGTGACAAGAAAACGGATATAAATCAGGTCCGCCGGAATATCGGCATGGTGTTTCAGCATTTTCATCTGTACCCGCACAAAACCGTTCTGCAAAATATCATGCTCGCACCGATCAAAGTGCTCAAGCAATCAAAAGAAGAAGCAAAGGAAACGGCCTTATACTATTTGAAAAAAGTCGGTATACCGGACAAAGCGGACGCTTATCCTTCACAGCTTTCCGGCGGCCAGCAGCAGCGTGTCGCCATCGCCAGGGGGCTTGCGATGAAGCCCGAAATTATGCTGTTTGATGAACCCACATCCGCGCTTGATCCGGAAATGATCGGGGAAGTGCTGGATGTCATGAAAACACTCGCAAAGGAAGGCATGACCATGGCAGTCGTCACACATGAAATGGGATTCGCAAAAGAAGTGGCGGACCGCATCGTGTTTATCGACGGCGGATCCATCTTAGAAGAAGCTGCACCGGCTGAATTTTACGAAAGCCCCCGTGAAGAGAGGGCGCGTTTATTCTTAAGCCGTATTTTAAATCACTGAAAAGAAACGGAGGAGCGCTTATGTCACGCGCAACAAAATGGTTGTCATTCGGATTGATATCACTGCTGGCCGTCTTTATGCTGGCAGCCTGCGGAGGGAAAGAAACGTCCGGGGATTCAAAAGGAACGGGAAAAGACACGTTAGCCTCTATTAAAGACAGAGACAAAATCATCTTCGGCGTCAAAACCGATACGAGGTTATTCGGGCTGAAAAACCCAAGCTCCGGTGATATTGAAGGCTTCGATATTGATATCTCAAAACAGCTCGCAAAAGATATTCTGGGGGATGAGAAGAAAGCGGAATTTAAAGAAGTGACGTCAAAAACGAGGATTCCGATGCTGCAAAACGGCGATATCGACGCCATCACCGCCACGATGACGATAACGGATGAGCGGAAAAAAGAAGTTGATTTCTCAGATGTTTATTTTGAAGCCGGGCAATCCCTGCTCGTCAAAAAAGGAAGCAGCATCAAAAGCACCGAAGACCTGGGAAAAGGCTCAAAAGTATTGGCGGTAAAAGGCTCCACTTCCTCACAGAACATCAGAGAAAAAGCGCCTGACGCCTCAGTGCTGGAATTTGAAAATTACGCCGAAGCGTTCACTGCGCTTAAAGCGGGACAGGGAGATGCGCTCACAACCGATAATGCGATTTTATACGGCATGGCCGATGAAAATAAACAATATCAGCTGACGGGCGAAACCTTTACCGATGAACCTTACGGAATCGCCGTCAAAAAAGGCCAATCCGGCCTTGTCAAAGAAATCAACGCCTCTTTGAAAAAAATGAAAGCCGACGGCAGGTACGAAAAAATCTATAAAAAATGGATAAAAGAAGAACCGGCAAAATAGGACGGACCGCGGGATGAGCATGCATGCTCATCCCCGTTTTATAAGGAGTGACATAGATGAACTTTTCAATTTTAACGGAAAACTTCGATATGTATATGGACGGTTTCCTGCACACATTGCTTGCGAGCTTCATCGCGCTGGCAGGCAGCTTTGCGCTGGGCGTTCTGATCGCAGTCATGAGAATCACGGCTTTCAAACCCCTTCAATGGATCGGCACTGCGTATGTGGAATTTATCCGTAACATCCCGCTTCTCCTCATCACATTCGTTTTTTATTTCGGACTTCCGAACGCCGGGCTGAGACTGGACGGCTTTCAGGCGGGAACGATTGCGCTTACGATTTACACGTCCGCCTTTATCGCAGAAGCCATCAGAGCCGGAATTCAGACTGTCCCCAAAGGACAGATGGAAGCGGCCAGATCGTCAGGCTTCACCTACAGTCAGGCGATGAGATATATCATTCTTCCTCAGGCCGTAAAAATCGTCATTCCCCCGCTTGGAAACCAATTTCTCAACCTTGTCAAAAACTCATCAATACTCGGAGTGGTGGCGGGACTCGATTTGATGTATCAGGCGGATCTCGTGTCCTCGAGCACTCTTGTCGTGTTTGATGTCTATATTTTCGTCGCGCTTTTTTATTTGATATTAACGATCCCGCTCAGCATCGGGGTTCACTATTTGGAAAGACGTCTCGGAAAGAGTTATTAGAGAAGGAGAGTGAATAACATGGATTTTAGCGGCGCCTATACACCTGACCATCTGCTGTTTTTATGGGACGGCTTTTTGGTCACACTTTATGTTGCGCTGATCTCCATTGTCCTGAGTTTTATGTTCGGGCTTGCCGCCGGCACTTTGCGCTATGCGAACATTCCTATCGTCTCGGGCATTATAGCGGCCATTGTGGAAACCATCCGCAACCTGCCGCTGTTATTAATCATTTTCTTTACGTTTTTTGCCCTTCCGGAAATCGGGATCAAACTGGAAATTACCGCGGCCGCCATCACGGCGCTGACGATTTTTGAATCGGCCATGCTGTCAGAAATCATCAGAAGCGGTTTGCAATCCGTTGACAAAGGACAGATTGAAGCGGCGCGTTCTTCAGGACTGACGTACACGCAGACTCTTTTTCTCGTCGTCATGCCGCAGGCGATAAGGCGTATGGTTCCTCCGATTGTGAGCCAGTTTATCTCCTTATTAAAGGATACGTCACTTGCGGTCGTCATCGCTCTGCCCGAACTGATTCATAACGCGCAGATTTTAAACGGACAAAGCGCTGACGGGGGGTATTTTTTCCCGATCTTTCTGCTGGCGGCCCTGATGTATTTCGCGGTCAATTACAGCCTGTCTCTCGCTGCCAGACGGCTGGAAGCGAGACAAACGTAAAAAGGATACTTCCGGAGAAGTATCCTTTTTTCCGCTTAAAACATTTTCATGACTCGTCTTCTCATCCGTTTCATACCTTTTTTATTCAGCATATCGGACTGAGAAGCCATACGATACATAACGGCTCCAGCTCCTAAAGCCAACAGAGAGGTCATTGTTCTGCCCATCGCGCGTATCTCCTTTCAACTTTAAAAATTGATACTGCGTTCGTCTTCAGAAAACAAATCATCAAGACTGCTTAACGTGCCGTCTTCCTCTACTTGATGTGTCGCAATTTTGCCTTTGGCCACCGTCAGCTCAATGAAGCAGCCCCAGCAATAGTATTGGTTTACACCGATTTTGCCGATATCTTTACTTTTGCAGTTCGGACATACAAGCACAGACTACACCTCTTATCCGTTCAGGACGATGCCTTCTTTCCCCGCTTCAATAAGCATATCGGCGGCGCGGCGCACTTGGCGTCTGCCAGCCAGATCTGAAAAGAAGCCGTCCGAGAGTTCATATGCTACGATTATGCCCCTGTCCAAACAAAAGTATACATCTTCCAGCAAACCGAACATTTCACCATCAGGCGATTTCACCGGCTGCATTTTAATCTGTTCAAAGGTGAAACAGCTCTTCGGCAAAGGCTGCAAATGAGCATGACCGGCAGCTACGGCTTCTTGATCCATCTCTTTTATATCACTTGCCCCTAAAAAAAGATGACGGTTGTGAAACAGGCGTTTCTGCTCCAGCACGAAACCGAGAAACCGGCCGTCCAGAGAGAAACATACATCCGATATCATCCCGAGACTGCGCCCGGTGTTTTCGTCATATACTGTTCGTCCTTCAGCTGCATGGCATGTTCTCAAAGTGTGATCAACCACCTTTTGTTGAACACGTATAGGTTTTGCCAAGAAGCCGGGCAGCATACTTTGAAATGACTTCCACAGGCGAAAACCCGGCGCATAAACATGTGCCGGGTTTTATTTACGCTTTTTCTTCCATAAAGTCAAAAGGCGTGATGCCTTCCATTCCGATGTTCGCATCATATACACTGAACGGCAGCTCTTTTTGCAGGGCGGCCAGTTCTGCATCCATCTCTTCAGTCTGCTCTGTGAGCCTGTTTTTAAGCGACGTCTGTCTGACGGTGGCATCATTGTTTTTGACGCCCCATTCAAGCGCTTCTTCTTCTCCGCAAAGAATCAGAAATTTTTTCGCTCTTGTAATGGCGGTATAAAGCAGATTTCTCCTGAGCATTCGATAGTAGCCTTTGACGACAGGCAGGACGACAATCGGGAATTCGCTCCCCTGCGACTTATGAATGGAACAGCAGTAAGCGTGGGTAAACTGGCTGAAATCCTTTTTCGTAAAGGTGATTTCGTTGCCGTCAAACGAGACGACGACCATGTCTTCTTTTTCCGTATTTTCTTTGGCATAAAAAATGGACACGATTTCGCCGATATCGCCGTTAAACACATTGTTTTCCGGCTGGTTGACAAGCTGCAATATTTTATCGCCCGTCCTGTAGACGACATCTCCGAATTTCAGCTCCCGCCTTTTTTCTTTAGGCGGATTCATGATGTCCTGAAGAAGCATGTTCAGCTCGTTAATTCCCGCTTTTCCCCTGTACATCGGGGCAAGCACTTGAATATCTCTGGAGGTATACCCCTTTTTTAACGCGTTCGAGACGACCTGATCCACGACTTCTTTAATCTGTGAAGAATTACAGCGGATAAATGAGCGGTCCTTTGTCGGCGCGGTCAGCCCCTTTGGAAGCAGCCCTTTTTTCATATCATGGGCAAGTTCCACAATGGATGATCCTTCAGCCTGACGGTAAATATCTGTCAGGCGCACGGTCGGCAGCACTTCAGAAGCCAAAAGATCTCTGAGCACCTGCCCCGGTCCTACTGAAGGAAGCTGGTCTTCATCACCGACAACAATGAGCTGAATGTGCTTAGGAAGCGCCTTAAACAAATGGCTGGCGAGCCAGATATCAAGCATACTCGCTTCGTCTATAATGATCAGTTTCCCTTCAATCGGCTGATCTTCGTTGTAGGTAAAGCCTTCAGCGCCATTCCAGCCGAGCAGCCTGTGAATCGTAACAGCCGGCAGACCCGTAGATTCGCTCATCCGTTTTGCGGCTCTTCCGGTCGGCGCGGCAAGCAGCACCGGAAACGCCTCGTCTTTTTTATAATCACCGGGGTCAAGGGATACGCCGTGCAGTTCACTGTATAATTCCACGATTCCTTTAATAACGGTCGTTTTCCCCGTTCCAGGTCCTCCGGTCAGTAAAAGCATCGGTGAAGACAGCGCTTTTTGAATGGCATCCTTTTGGCTTGGTGCGTATTGAACATTCATCCGTTCTTCCAGTTCACCGAGTGCAAGCAGAAATTCCGATTCAGGAAATTGATCGGCATACTCCGTCTGAGCGGCAATGTCGAGCACGCGTTTTGCGACGTTTTGTTCCGCGTAAAACAAGGACGGAAAATAGCAGCGCTCTCCTTCGATGACGATATCCTTACTCTCCCCGAGGGCGATGATGCCGTCAGCCGCATCCATTTCCGTGACGCGGCCGCCTTCAGCTGACTGATTCAGAAGCGTTTGCGTATTGATAATCAGCTGCTTTGTTTCTATGTACGTGTGGCCCTCTGAAAGACATGTCGATTCAATCGTATATAAGATAGCCGCTTTGATCCGCTCCGGGTGGTTTCCTGACAGACCCATTTTTCCGCCCAGCTCGTCAGCTTTCACAAAGCCGATGCCCTCAACGTCTTTTACAAGCTGATAAGGATTTTCCTGAATTTTCTCCAAGGTTTCCGTTTCGTAGGCCTGATATATTTTCATGGATAGCTGGGGCCCGAAACCGTATTGGTTCAGAGAGATCATAATCTGCTCAAGACCCTGATGCCGCTGCAGCTCTCCGGCAAGCTTATCCGCTTTCTTTTTCGACATTTTCGGCACATCGTAAAGCACCGACGCATCCGACAGAATTTTATTGAGCGCGCCGTCTCCAAGCTTTTTGACGATTTCTTCCGCCGTTTTTTTTCCGATTCCTTCAAACAGATCACTTGATAAATAGTGAATGATTCCTTCTTTTGTGGTCGGAATTTCTTTTTTAAAGTGTTCAGCCTGAAATTGCAGGCCGAACTTAGGATGCGTGGCAGTTTTTCCGTAAAATGTGTAGGTCTCATCTTCTTGCAGCAGAGGGAAGTAGCCCGTTACGGATACGACCTTGTCTTCGATCGCCTCAGACGTTTCTGCAACCTTGACTTTCAGCACTGTATACAGGTTGGTGTCATTATGATAAATGACCGTATGAATGACGCCTTTTACATACGGCTGTTCTTCGATGTTCAGCTGATCCACGAGCCTTCCCTCCTTTTGTTATGACTGGGTGATAAGCTGTTTCGCATGAAGCGCAAGCATATGATCAGGCTGTATGCCGATTGCGCCTTCCAGCATCTCAAGCGCCTTTTCACGATTTTCTTTGTACGCGTAAGCGACCCCGGCATTATAAAATGCGTCCGCGTGGCCTGGATCCTGCTCGATCACCGTCTCAAACTGCGCAAGAGCTTCATCCAGCATTTCTTCATTTGCAAGACACATTCCGAACTGGAAGCGCGCTTCCGTGTCATTTTCGTTTAATTCAACGGCACGCTGCAGATACGGCAGTGCAAGCTTCGGCCGCTCTAATTTAACGAGAACGGTCCCCAGCATATAAAACAAATCTCCGTTTTCCATTCCGGAGCGAAGCGCTTTTTCAAACATATCCTTCGCTTCGGAAAACGATTCTTTCATCACATATACGTTTCCCGCACCGTAATAAGCGGCTGCCGCCGAATTGTCCAATTCAAGCGCTCTGTTATAGAATGCAAGCGCCCGTTCGAGTTCGTTCACAGAAGAAAGCAGATTTGCGAAGTTGATGTACGGCACCGGGTCTTGGCCGTTTTCCTCAATCGCTTTCGTAAAAGCCTCTGCCGCTTTTTCAAAATCGCCCTCCTGCATGGCGTCAATCCCGATTTTATTATAATCCATTTTTAACTTCCTTTCGCTAAAAAACCCCAACATGCGAGTTGAGGTTTTTTACATGTGTTATACGTACCACAGTTTTGTTCCGTCTTTATAAACGTCATCTATCGTTCCGCCGCCGAGGCACTCTTCTCCGTCATAAAAAACGACGGCTTGTCCCGGCGTAACGGCGCGTACCTGCCCGGCAAAAATGATTTCCGCTTCATCATCACCCGTCATTTTCACCGTTACTTTGTGATCTTCCTGACGGTAGCGGAATTTCGCCGTGCATGTCATTTCGCCGCCGTCCATCAGACCCGGACGCGTCCAGCTGACATTTGTCGCCGTGATCTTATCGGAATACAGAAGCGGATTATGGAACCCTTGATCAACATACAGAATGTTTTTTTCAAGATCTTTACCGACGGCGAACCACGGCTCGCCGCTTCCGCCGATTCCAAGACCGTGGCGCTGTCCGATTGTATAATACATCAGACCGTCATGACGCCCTTTTATTTCTCCGTCCATTGTCATCATATCGCCCGGCTGAGCGGGGAGATATTGGCTGAGAAACGTTTTGAAGTTGCGTTCGCCGATAAAGCAGATTCCCGTGCTGTCTTTTTTCGCAGCTGTCGCAAGTTCTGCTTCTTTGGCAATTTCCCGCACGCGGCTTTTTTGCAGATCACCGATCGGGAACATGACTTTACTGAGCTGTTCCTGATTGAGCTGATTCAGAAAATAAGTCTGGTCCTTGTTTTCATCCAGACCGCGGAGCATGCGCACTGTACCTGCGCTTCTGTCCACGCGGGCGTAATGGCCCGTCGCAAGATAATCCGCGCCGAGTGACAGAGCATGATCCAAGAAAGCCTTAAACTTAATTTCTTTATTGCACATGACATCCGGATTGGGGGTTCTTCCGGCTTTATATTCATCAAGGAAATATTGAAATACCTTTTCCCAATATTGCTTCTCAAAATTGACGGCATAATACGGAATTCCGATCTGGTTGCAGACCCGGATGACGTCTTCATAATCTTCCGTCGCCGTGCAAAAACCGTTTTCGTCCGTATCATCCCAGTTTTTCATAAAGATTCCGATTACATCGTAGCCCTGCTCCTTCAGCAGAAGGGCCGCCACGGAAGAGTCCACGCCGCCGGACATGCCGACTACGACTCTTGTATCCTCCGGCCGTTTTTCCATTTGCATTCACTCCATTAAAAACGTAAGTCCGCCGTTTTAAGCAAGCCGTTTAACGACGGCGGCAAGCTTTTCGGCGGCTGTTTCGATTTGTTCCGCCGTATTGCCGAGGCCGAAGCTGAGGCGGATTGACGAAGTCAGCCTGCCGCTCTCACTTCCGAACATGGCCGTAAGCACATGGGACGGAAGAACGGATCCCGCTGTACAAGCAGATCCGCTGGATACGGCAATGCCTTCCATGTCAAGATTGACCAGCAGCGCTTCCACCGGCACACCGGGAAAGTAAAGGTTTAAAATATGAGGCAGGCATTTCTCGGCATCTCCGTTCACCTCCGCTGTAACGCCGGCTTCTTCCAGCGTGCTCATGATGATGTTCTTAAACTCCTTATACTTCGCTGTTTTCTCTTCCCTCTCACGGTTTGAAAGGACGACCGCTTCTTTTAAGCCGGCGATGCCCGGTACATTTTCCGTCCCCGCGCGGCGCTTTCGTTCCTGCTCTCCCCCAAGAAGAATCGGTGACAGCTTCACCTCTTGATTTACATATAAAAAGCCTGTCCCTTTAGGCCCGTTAAGCTTGTGACCGGAAACAGACAGCATGTCAATTCTGCTTTTTTTCACATCAATCGGCATATAACCGAATGCCTGGACGGCATCTGTGTGAAAATAGGCCTGATGCCCGCTTAACAGCTCTCCGATTTCGTCAATCGGCTGAATGGTTCCGACTTCGTTATTGCCATACATGACGGTAACAAGGATTGTATCATCACGGAGCGCTTCTTTCACCTGATTTGCACTGATCCGTCCTGAAGGGCCGGGCATGAGGTATGTCACCTCAAAGCCGTCTTCTTCCAGCTTTTCGCAGGCGTGCAATACAGCATGATGCTCAACAGCGGTCGTAATGATATGCTTTCCTTCATTCTTCCGGGCGGCAGCCGTTCCGAAAATGGCTAAATTATCAGCCTCCGTACCGCCGCTTGTGAAAATAATTTCCTGTTCTTTCGCACTGATTTCGCGCGCGATGTCCGCTCTCGCTTCATCGACCCATTTCCGGGATTCTCTCCCGAATGAATGAATGCTTGACGGGTTGCCGAAACTGCCGAAGAAATGGGGCTTCATTTCTTCGAGCACACGTTCATCCATGGGGGAAGTCGCGGCATGATCTAAATAAATCCGTTCCATTGTCTGTACACCTCTGGTTTAAATATAGAACATATAAGCTTCCTGCTCGCCGTCCGTGTAGCTCGCAAGGTCTTCTAACGTCGTGCTGTCCAGCACGTCTTTTACAGCGTCGCGGATGCGGATCCATAACTCCCGCTTGGCAGGCTCTTCATCCTCAAGCACTTCTACCGGGCTGATCGGCCCTTCCAGCACTCTGATAATATCTCCGGCCGTTATCTCTTCAGGCTGACCCCCGAGCACGTAACCCCCGTAAGCGCCTCTGATGCTTTTTACGAGTCCGGCGTTTCTGAGCGGTGATACAAGCTGTTCCAAGTAATGCTCAGAAAGGCTGTTTGTTTGGGCGATGCTTTTGAGCGACGTCGGACCGTCTCCGTGCTTTTTCGCCAATTCAATCATAATGGTGAGCCCGTATCTTCCCTTTGTCGATATTTTCAATATGAACACCCCAGTCAATTCTAATTGTTAATTTATACAAGTAAATGGATATGAATAATCTGTTTAGTATCTTATAGACCAACTGTTATTATAACATAACTTATCCTAATTTTCATTGAAACACGGGGCCCGCCGCAATTCGCTTTTCTAATCGTCCGTTTTCCGTTACCCTGTATATGTAAGGAGAGATGTTCATGAAACCATTGGCGTATCGGATGCGGCCTGCCAATATCGAAGACATTATCGGTCAGGAACATTTGGTCAAAGAAGATAAAATCATCGGCAGAATGGTGCGTGCGAAGCACTTATCATCCATGATCCTGTACGGACCGCCGGGCATCGGAAAAACGTCCATCGCCACAGCGATCGCAGGATCGACAAGCATCGCATTCAGGAAATTGAATGCCGTCATTCATAATAAAAAAGACATGGAGATTGTCGTACAGGAAGCGAAAATGTCAGGCCAGGTCATTTTAATCCTTGATGAAGTGCACAGACTTGATAAGGGAAAGCAGGATTTTCTGCTGCCCTATTTAGAAAACGGCATGATTATTTTAATCGGCGCGACGACCGCCAACCCTTATCATGCCATTAACCCGGCCATCAGAAGCCGGACCCAGATATTTGAGCTTGAACCGTTAACACCCGATCTGATCAAGCAGGCATTGAAAAGAGCGCTCACAGATGAACACCGGGGACTCGGTTCCTACAGCGTTTCGGTGGACGACGACGCGATGGATCATTTCGCACAAGGGTGCGGAGGAGACGTCCGCTCCGCTTTGAACGCACTGGAGCTTGCCGTGCTCTCCACAAAGGAATCAAGCGACGGCACGATCCGGATTACACGGGAAACGGCGGAAGAATGTCTGCAGAAAAAAAGCTATACCCATGATAAAAACGGCGATGCGCATTATGACGTCTTATCCGCGTTCCAAAAATCGATCCGGGGCTCGGACGCAAACGCCGCCCTTCATTATCTGGCCCGTCTGATCGAAGCCGGAGACCTTGAAAGCATATCAAGAAGGCTTCTCGTGATCGCCTATGAAGATATCGGCCTCGCAAGCCCGCAGGCAGGCCCCCGGGTGCTGAGCGCGATTCAGACCGCAGAACGGATCGGCTTTCCGGAAGCGAGAATTCCGCTGGCCAATGCGGTAATCGAATTATGCCTCTCGCCGAAATCAAACTCCGCCATTTCAGCCGTTGATGAGGCGCTCAAAGACATCAGGACGGGTAAAATCGGCGATGTGCCGAAACATTTAAAAGACGCCCACTATAAAGGGGCCCAAGAGCTCGGACGCGGGATCGGCTATCAATATCCCCACGATTTCGAGAACGGATGGGTCGAACAGCAATATTTGCCCGATCCGTTAAAAAACAAGCAATACTATAAACCGAAACAAACGGGGAAATTTGAAGCCGCCATAAAGCAAGTGTATGAAAAACTGATGAAGCAGAAAAAATAACCGGACAAGATCTTTCGTGTAAACGGCGGATTCAAATAAAAAAACAGCCTTTCCTGAAGAAGGCTGTTTTTCTTTTTACTTATCTTTAACCCGTTTAATGTCGATGTCCTTTAAGAGCTCCATGACAACATGTCCGCCCATAATCAGACCGGCCACTGACGGAACCCAGGCGTTGGAAGACGGCGGCATTTGCGCTTTGCGGATTTTCGCTTCATCATTCCCGACTTCTTTTCTGACGTCTTCACGGATGACGATCGGGCTTTCATCAGAAAAAATGACCTGTACGCCTTTTTTAATGCCCTCTTTACGAAGCCTTGTGCGGACGACTTTGGCAATCGGATCAGTATGGGTTTTTGAGATATCAGCAATCTGAAAGCGTGTCGGGTCTGTTTTATTCGCCGCTCCCATGCTTGAAATCAGCGGAACATTCCGTTTCAGACATTCTTTCATCAGATGAATTTTATAATGAATCGTATCCGACGCGTCAATGACGTAATCAAGCGGATACTCAAAGAACTGCTCATACGTCTCTTCTGTATAAAACATTTTTAAGGCGACGACGTCACAATCAGGATTAATATCAGCGATCCGCTCTTTCATCAATTCTGTTTTCGGCTGTCCCACCGTCGACAATAGCGCATGCAGCTGGCGGTTTACGTTTGTAATGTCAACATCATCTTTATCGACAAGCACGATCCGCCCCACTCCGGACCTCGCCAATGCTTCGGCTGCGAATGAACCGACTCCGCCGACGCCGAGAACGGCCACCGTGCTGTTTTTTAACGTGTCCAGCCCTTCTTTTCCAATCGCTAGCTCATTTCTGGAAAACTGATGTAACAAGAACCTCACTCCACATTCTGGTTTTATAAACTCGGCTTGTCAAAAAGCCGCTGGTTTTAGCGCACAAAAAATAAAGTCCCAATTGTGCCGTTGCAGCTTTCCTTCGTTTTGAACCCGCTCTCAGCAGGTGGGTGCCCTTTTTTAAATCTTGTAAGTCCTCTTTAGCGAATGAAAAGAGGCATGTACGCCATTTAAAAATGCGGGCTCCCAAATCAAAAAAATGTTCGGTCAAAACTAGGTGTACAACTAACACATCAGGACTTTATTTAACTTGTCAAAATCATATCACAGCAGATTTTGATTTTCAAGAAACAAACTGCCGATCTTTACTGTTTCACTTTTCTTTTGACAGAAAGGTGAAGTTCTTCAAGCTGGGCGTCGCTCACTTCGCCGGGCGCTTCCGTAAGAAGGCAGCTTGCGCTTGCCGTTTTCGGGAAAGCGATCGTATCTCTTAAGTTAGTGCGGCCTGCAAGAAGCATAACCAACCGGTCTAAGCCGAGCGCGATTCCGCCATGCGGAGGAGCGCCGTATTCAAAGGCTTCAAGAAGGTATCCGAACTCCTCCTCCGCTTCTTCTTTTGTAAAGCCGAGAAGCCCGAACATTTTTTCCTGAACGTCTTTTTCAAAAATACGGATTGAGCCTCCGCCGAGTTCATAGCCGTTTAAGACGAGGTCGTAAGCCTGCGCTTTCATATCTTCAGGCGCCGTTTCAATCAGGTCAAGATCTTCACGGACAGGCATTGTAAACGGATGGTGAGCCGCATAGAAACGGCCTTCTTCCTCGTCATGCTCCAATAACGGCCAGTCCACAACCCACAGGAAGTTGAAGAGGCTTTCGTCAATCAGGCCGCGTTCTTTGCCGAGCTTTAAGCGAAGCGCGCCGAGGGATTGAGCCACAACCTCAAACTTATCAGCGCCGAACAGGAGCAGATCGCCTTCAGAAGCATCAAGCGCTTCAGCCAGTTTTGCCTGCTTCTCTTCATCAAAGAATTTCGCAATCGGGCCTTTTACGCCGTCAGCTTCTACTTTCACCCAAGCGAGACCTTTCGCGCCGTAATTTCCGGCAAAAACGCCGAGCGCATCGACATCTTTTCTGGAATAGTCGCCGGCAGCGCCTTTGACATTGATCGCTTTTACAACGCCGCCGTTTGCCACGGCTGATGAGAACACCTTAAATTCAGTATCTCTCACTATGTCTGACACGTCCGTCAGCAGCATGCCGAAGCGGGTATCGGGTTTGTCGGAACCGTAGCTGTTCATCGCTTCTTCATATGTCATTCGCGGAAGCGGAAGCGATACTTCAACGCCTTTTGTTTCGAGCATGACTTTCGCCATCATCTCTTCCGCCAGAGCCATGATGTCCTCTTGACTCATAAAGGACATTTCAATATCAATCTGCGTAAATTCCGGCTGGCGGTCGGCACGCAAGTCTTCATCGCGGAAGCAGCGGGCCACTTGATAATACCGTTCAAAGCCCGACACCATCAGAAGCTGTTTAAAAATCTGCGGCGATTGCGGAAGGGCGTAAAATTCCCCTTCATGCACCCGGCTCGGCACTAAGTAATCACGGGCGCCTTCGGGAGAACTTTTTGTTAAAATCGGTGTTTCAATATCAAGAAATCCGTTTTCATCCAAGAAATGGCGGATGGATTTTGTGACTTGATGCCGCATTTGCAATGTTTGAAACATCGCCGGGCGGCGCAAATCCAAATAGCGGTGTTTTAACCGGACGTCTTCAGAAACCTCAGCCGCCTGGTCACTGATCGGAAACGGAGGCGTTTTCGCCGTACTGAGCACCGTCACCGCTTCAGCTTTGATTTCAATTTTACCGGTTTTCAGGTTGGGATTCACCGTGCCTTCTTCACGGGCAGAAACCGTGCCTTCGATATCAAGCACATATTCGTTTCTGATTGCTTCCGCTGCGGCAAGGGCTTCCTTCGATACGTCAGGGTTGAACACGACTTGCACAATACCCGAGCGGTCACGCAAATCAATGAAAATCAAGCCGCCGAGATCGCGCCGCTTCTGCACCCACCCTTTCAGTTTGACGGTTTCGCCAATCGCTTTTTCAGTTATCTCGCCACAATAATATGTTCTTCCAAACATAGCGTTCCTCTCCTTCACTGCTTTTGATCTGCCTTTAACACTTGTATCAGCTCGTCTAACACCACTTCACGCTGCTCTCCTGTTTCCGCATCTTTTACATTGATTTTATTTTGGGCAAGCTCATCTTCCCCTAAAATCGCAATAAAACGTGCGCCGAGACGGTCAGCCGTTTTGAATTGGCCCTTCATCTTTTTATTTTCATAATCGATTTCACTTGAGATGCCCGCTTCTCTCAGTTTGTACACGAGGGAAACGGAATAATCCTTCGCTTTTTCTCCGAGCGTCACGATGTAGCAGTCGATCCCCTGATTGACGGGAAGGTCTGTTTTCTCAGCGTCAATGGCTGCCAGCAGTCGTTCGATGCTCATCGCAAATCCGATACCCGGCGCTTCAGGTCCGCCGATCTGTTCAACAAGCCCGTCATAGCGGCCCCCGCCGGCAAGGGTTGTAATCGCTCCGAATCCTTCGGCATTGCTCATAATTTCAAAAGCGGTATGGTTATAATAATCAAGCCCTCTGACAAGGTTCGGATCTATTTCGAACGGGATGCCGAGACCGTTTAAGTATTGTTTTACTTTCTCAAAATAAGCGGCTGATTCTTCATTTAAGTAATCAAGAATGGACGGAGCCGTTTTCATCAGTTCATGCTCTCTGTCTTTCTTGCAGTCAAGAATTCTGAGCGGGTTTGTGTGCAGACGCGACTGGCAGTCTGAGCAAAATTCTCCGATGCGCGGTTCAAAATGTTTGACGAGCGCTTCCCGGTAGGATTTGCGGCTCTCCTGGTCACCAAGGCTGTTCAGCACAAGCTTGACATGTTTCAAACCGGCTTTACGGTAAATACTCATCGCAAGCGCAATGACTTCTGCATCCACGGCCGGATCTTTGGAGCCGATCGCTTCAATTCCGAATTGATAAAATTGGCGGAAACGCCCTGTCTGCGGACGTTCGTAACGGAACATCGGTCCGACATAATAAAGCTTCGTCGGCTGCACCGGGTTCGCAAATAATTTATTTTCATTGAACGCGCGGACTGCGGCGGCTGTTCCTTCCGGCCGAAGCGTCAAGCTTCTCCCTTTGCGGTCTTCAAACGTGTACATTTCTTTCTGCACGATATCTGTAGACTCACCGACGCCTCTTGCGAATAATTCCGTATGTTCGAAGATCGGCGTGCGGATTTCTTTATATTGATAAGTGCGGCACGTCTCCCTCATAATTTGTTCGACGAACTGCCATCTGTCTGATTCACCCGGCAGTATGTCCTGTGTGCCTCTTGGAATGTGATATGCCATGTTACAGGCCTCCTTAATGTCTTTCTTCAAATAAAAAAACTCCCGCTCCTACTATACATGTATAGTAGGGACGAGAGTTATACCCGTGGTGCCACCCTAGTTGGAATGCCGAAGCATCCCCGCTCTGACCTTTAACGCAGGTTCACGTCCGCTGCCTAATGACTTGCAAAAGCGTTCAGCAGGGAACCTCCGGAGTGTTGTTTCGAGAAAGATGCAGTGCGGATCCGCTTTCAGCCCGGGACGGTTCCTCTCTTTTCCATGCATTCTGACCTACTCTTCTCCATTATCGGTTCAAAATCGTTATCATGAGTTATGTACATCAATTTCTATTATAATAATGGGATTGCACTCCCCTGTCAAGTTTTATTCCGTCTGCTTTTCCTTGCGACCGCTTCTTTCGATAAGAGACCGAACTCCGTCGCCGTCTCTTCAAGAAAACCCGCCTTTTCTCTATCGCTCTGATCACTGAAGTGCAGATTTCCTTCCGCATCGTGCAGCGCGCGTCCCATTTTTGGTTGATATTTCATGATTTGCACACCTTTTCGCTGTATTTATGACTAGTATAAACAAACCATTTTATTTTTATTTAACATTCAGCAAGGAAAATACGATATTATACAAGAATGTATTTTAGTTAGTTCAGAAAGGAGGACAGCCATGAAGAAGAGAACTCTTGCTCTTATTTTATGCGGCGTCATCATCACAGCGCTTCTTCCGTCATTTCACACCGCAATCGCCGCAGAGGGAGAAGCGGTCATCGCGACAGACAAGATCAATGTCAGAGGCGGTCCCGGCCTGAGCTACGGAATAAAGGCTGAAGTAAAAAAAGGGGAAAGATACCCGATCGTTAAAGAAGAGGGAGACTGGGTACAGCTTCAGCTGAGCCCCGGTAAAACCGGATGGGTCGTTTCCTGGCTGATATCAAAAACAGCCGGGGGAGCAGACAATTCATCCGCAAAAAGCGGAACGGTCACTTCCACCGATCCTGACCTCCGCATCAGAAAAGGCCCGGGGACATCGTATGAAGTCATCGGCAAACTTCCGCAAGGCGCGCATGCATCCGTGCTGGACAAGAACAGCGGATGGGTGAACATTTCTTATCAAGGCACAACCGGGTGGGTTTCTTCCGAATACGTCACCGCGGACAGCGGCGGATCGGATACGAAAGCAACTTCGGCCCGAAGCGGGTCAAAAAGCGGGACGGTCGGCGTTTCTTCATTGAATGTCAGAAGTGCAGCGTCACATGATTCAGCGATTATGACTAAATTATCACGCGGAACAAAGGTTTCCATCTTAAGTGAAGACCACGGCTGGCTGAAAATTGAAGCAAACGGTCAAAAAGGCTGGGCAGCAAGCCACTACATCATAAAGGATTCTGACTCATCGGGCAGCGCATCCGGCTCGGGAGACGGTTCTGCGGGCTCAGGCTCCTCGAAAAAAGCGTATATTGTTTACAGCGGCACCAACTTAAGGAGCTCGGCCTCGACTTCCGCTTCTATCGTAAAAAGAGCAGATAAAGGCGCAGCCTACCCGATTGTCGGCTCAAGCGGCAAATGGTATGAAGTCCGGCTTGAAAACGGACAAACCGCATATGTGGCAGACTGGGTCGTACAAACGTCAAAAAGCGGTGAGGAAACAGGCGAAGCACCTTCTCCCAACACGTCAGGCGGCAGCGGCTCACTTAAAAACAAAACGATCGTCGTTGATCCCGGACACGGAGGAAAAGACAGCGGAACGATCGGCTACTCCGGAAAGTTTGAAAAAAACGTAACGATTAAAACCGCTAAGCTGTTAGCCGGAAAATTGAGAGCGGCCGGTGCAAACGTGTATATCACCAGACAGGATGATACATTTATCAGCCTGCAGGCCAGGGTTTCAACCTCTCATTACCGGAATGCGGATGCCTTTATCAGCATTCACTATGACAGCTATGCCGATACGTCAACGAGAGGAAGCACGGCTTATTATTACAGTCCGTCTAAGGACCGCCAGCTTGCCTCAGACGTCCATTCTGAAGTAGTGAAGCGTTCCCCTATTCCTGATCGCGGCGTTCTGTTTGGCGATTATTACGTCCTGAGGGAAAATAAACGGCCTGCCATGCTGTATGAGCTCGGCTATCTCAGTCAACCGCAAGAAGAAACAATCATACATAGCGGCTCTTATCAGGAAAAAGTGACAGACGGAATTGAAAGCGGATTGGAACATTATTTTCAATCATAAAAAAAAGCTGCCGAACGGCAGCTTTTTTATTGTTTAGAATCCATAATCAATGTAATCGGCCCGGAATTCGTCAGCTGAACATCCATCATGGCTCCGAATATTCCGGTTTCCACTTTGACTCCTTTTTCCCGAAGGAGTCCGTTCCACTTTTCATAAAGGAGCACAGCCTGCTCCGGTTTAGCCGCATTCATAAAATTCGGGCGTCTCCCTTTCTTCGTTTCGCCGTAAAGCGTAAACTGGGAAACGGATAAAATCTCCCCGCCCGTATCCAATAGCGATAAATTCATCTTACCGCTTTCATCATCAAATATCCGAAGATTCACGATTTTATCCGCCAAGTAAGCGGCATCTTCTTCTGTATCTTCATGAGTGATGCCGACAAGCGCCATAATACCGGGTCCGATCCGGCCGGCGACAGCGCCGTCAACCGTCACACTCGCTTCTGTTACACGCTGAACAACTAATTTCATAGCAAGCTCCTTTTAGTTCATTACCCGCCGGACTGAATAGATGTCTCTGATCTGCTTAATCCGCTCGACCACTTTGTGCAGGTGATTGATGTTTTGAATAAAAATCGCCATATGAATCGTAGCGACTTTATTGCGGTCGGATTTGCCGGAGACAGAGGAGATGTTGGTTTTCGTTTCATTTACGGCTTGGAGCACCTCATTTAAAAGCCCGAGACGGTCATACCCCAAAATCTCAATCTCAACGTTATATTCTTTGCGTCTTTGAACCTGTGATTCATGCTCCCATTCAACAGGGATCAGACGTTCCTGCGCTTCATTCGTTTTGACGTTCGGACAGTCGTCCCGGTGAACGGATACACCGCGCCCTTTTGTAATAAATCCGACAATATGGTCGCCCGGCACCGGGTTGCAGCATTTCGACAAGCGGACGAGAAGGTTGTCAATGCCTTTTACGCGCACACCCGCTTCCCGTTTTCTCCCTTGAGGATAATGTTTCGGCTCGGAAGTGACTTCCTGAACGATTTTTTCCTGCTCTTCCTGGTCACGCAGCTTCCGTTCTTTTTCGGTGAGCCTGTTGGCCACCTGAAGAGCGGTAATGCCGTTATATCCGACCGCCGCGTACATATCCTCTTCATTTGAGAAATTGAACTTGTCGGCAACTTTTTGAAGATTTTCGAGCGTTAAAACATCTTTCACTTCAAAATCAAGATTTTTAATTTCTTTCTCGACAAGCTCACGGCCTTTTTCGACATTTTCTTCACGGCGCTGTTTCTTAAAGAATTGGCGTATTTTGTGTTTCGCCTGGGACGTCTGCGCCAGTTTGACCCAGTCTTGGCTCGGACCGTAAGAATGCTTGGACGTCAGAATCTCGACGATGTCGCCCGTCCGGAGCTTATGGTCAAGCGTCACCATTTTTCCGTTCACTTTCGCCCCGATTGTTTTGTTTCCGATCTCTGAGTGGATCCTGTAGGAAAAATCAATCGGCACAGAGCCTGACGGCAGTTCAATGACATCGCCTTTTGGCGTAAATACGTATACCATGTCAGAAAACAGATCGATTTTCAGCGATTCCATAAATTCTTCCGCATCCGTAGACTCGTTTTGGAATTCCAGAATTTCACGGAACCAGGACAGTTTTTTCTCAAATGTCGCTTCTTCGTTTGCAGCCTTGCCTTCTTTATAAGCCCAGTGTGCGGCCACCCCGTATTCAGCGATCTCATGCATCTCAAACGTTCTGATCTGCACTTCCAGCGGATCGCCTTTAGGCCCGATTACGGTCGTATGCAGAGACTGATACATATTCGGCTTAGGCATCGCAATATAATCTTTGAATCTGCCCGGCATCGGCTTCCAGCACGTATGAATAATGCCGAGTACGGCGTAGCAGTCTTTAATGCTTCCGACAAGAATACGGACGGCGAGCAGATCATATATTTCATTGAACTGTTTATTTTGCAGCGCCATCTTGCGGTAAATGCTGTAGATGTGCTTCGGACGTCCTGAAAAGTCCGCTTTAATATTCACTTCTTCAACGCGTTTTTTCACTTCATTGACAACCTCTTCAACATAAAGTTCGCGTTCCGCGCGCTTTTTCTTCATGAGGTTGACGATTCTGTAATATTGCTGAGGATTCAAATAACGGAGAGCGGTGTCTTCCAGCTCCCATTTGATCTTAGAAATCCCGAGCCGATGGGCCAGCGGAGCGAAAATCTCCAGCGTCTCATTTGAAATTCTCCGCTGCTTTTCCTGCGGAAGATGCTTTAACGTCCGCATATTGTGAAGGCGATCCGCCAGCTTGATCAATATGACTCTGATATCCTGAGCCATAGCGACAAACATTTTTCGATGGTTTTCCGCCTGCTGCTCCTCTTGAGATTTATACTTAATTTTACCGAGCTTCGTCACGCCGTCGACAAGCATCGCCACTTCTTCAGAAAATGCTTCCTTCAGGTCGTCGAGGGTGACATCCGTGTCCTCCACCACATCATGCAGAAATCCGCCCGCAATTGTGGAAGGGTCCATTTCCAGATCGACGAGGATCCCCGCCACCTGAATCGGATGAATGATGTACGGCTCACCTGATTTGCGGTACTGTTCGCGATGCGCGTTTTGCGCATACAGGTAAGCTTTCTCAACAAACGCAATCTGCTCCTCCGGCAGATAAGTGCGCGCTTTATCTATTACTTGCTCGGCAGTCAATACTTGTTCGTTCGCCATGGAATCACCTTTTTTAAATGTAAACTGTATTAGTTTATTATCAAGAAAAAAACGAGAGATGTAAAGGGCAGAAGTTCAAAACACCTAAAGAATCTGTCAGGATGATGAAATAATAGGAAAAAAGCACCCTGACACGAGTGCTTTTTTCCATATGCGGTTAATATTTCATTAATGTTAAAATATCATAATCGTCAAGCTTGTCTCTGCCGTCAAGGTAAGAAAGCTCGATTAAGAACGCAATACCGGCTACGACGCCGCCCAGTTCTTCGACCAGCTTAATCGTTGCTTCGATCGTGCCGCCTGTTGCAAGCAAGTCATCAGTAATCAGCACACGCTGTCCCGGCAGGATCGCATCTTTATGAATCGTCAGTACGTCTTTTCCGTACTCCAAACCGTAATCGACTTTAATGACCTCACGCGGAAGTTTTCCTTCTTTCCGAACCGGCGCAAAGCCGACTCCGAGTGCGTATGCAACCGGACAGCCGATAATAAAGCCGCGCGCTTCAGGCCCGACAACTAAATCAATTTCTTTTTCTTTTGCATATTCAACAATTTGGTCAGTGGCGTAACGGTATACGTCGCCTTTGTCCATCAATGTCGTAATATCTTTAAATTGTACGCCTTCTTTCGGGTAATCGGGCACAATTGTTACGTATTTTTTAAGATCCATCTGTTCTATGTCCTCCTCGTACTTTCATAAGCCTCTGAACCTTGGTTCATCAGCTTATTCAGCCATTCCTTCAGCTCATGGGCTGCGGAATAATTGAGCTTCTGGTCTAATTCCATCAGCTGCTGTTTTACCTGATAGGTTTGCGAATCTGCCAGGTCGCGTTTTTTCGCACCGCTCACGACAGACAGCACACCATCTTCTATTTTAACAAAACCGAGATCAAAAAACACCTTTGTCATGAAATTGATTGTGTCAATTGACCATCCTCTGTGTCTCGCAAGCTCTGAACCATGCTTGCCGAAGTCAAAAGCGCCCCTTTTCAAGAGAAATGCGTAAAACCACTTGAAATCATTCCGCGATGGAAATGAGGACAGGAAATGTTCTTCATGATTGATAAAAACAAAATAAATCCGTTCCGGCTTCTTTCCGTCAAGCAAATGCTGCAGGCGATCCGCTGACGGCGGCACATCCAGAAAAACGGCATATTTTCCGTCAAGCTGGAGAGCTTCCGCCTCGGATTCCGAAGTGATCTCGGCAAGCTCGCCCGTCAGCTCTTTTTCACGGAGCTTCTGAGCGGTTTTTTCGTTAAAGCTGATGAGCACCCGTTTCTCCTTCGGCAGCGCGGTGACCGTATCTTCCCACGTCCGCTTGCCCCGGATATCAAAAAGCTGCCATTCCGGCACCGCAGCATCTTTAATCATCAGCTGGGGCTTCTTTCTGTTGTTCCATTCATTAATGGACATCTCGCCGACAATGGAAATCGTTGATCCGGGAACAACACCGGCTTCCAGCTCTCCTTTGTTAAAGCCGACGCAGTCAAGGACGGCGGAATCACTTTTCACCGTCATTTTCACGTGGTTTTTATTCGCTCCGATCAGGCGCACATCATCAAGCACGGCATTTTTCACCATCACATGCGGTTTAGGGTTAAGCATGCCGAACGGCGACAGCATATTCAATTCTGTAATGCTTTCAACGGTTATGTCTTCAACGCCGCAGACAAGATCAACCTCCTGAACGGGAATAAAATCCTCTTCCGTAAGGGTTTCTTCAGCCATTTGATTCAGCCTGTCCCTTAATTCCGCCACATCTTCAGCCTTCAGCGTCATTCCGGCCGCCATCGGATGCCCGCCGAAATGAGGAAGAATGTCTCTGCACTGTGAAAGGCTCGTAAAAAGGTTGAAGCCTCTGATGCTTCGCGCCGACCCTTTAGCGATTCCCTGCTCCTCATCTATCCCCAGCACAACAGCGGGCCGGTAAAAACGTTCAGCCAGCTTCGATGCGACAATACCGACGACGCCCGGATTCCAGCCGGCTTTTGCCACTACAATGGCAGACGGGTTTCCGCCTTGCTGCTGAACCATTTCAACAGCCTCTTCGGTCATGGTTTTCACCATTTTCTGCCGCTCTTTATTCAGCCGGTCAATTTCCGAAGCCAGTTCCTCCGCTTCAAACTGATCTTCAGTCATCAGCAGGTGTACGGCAGGATCGGCCTGTTCTATTCTTCCGACAGCATTGAGCCTCGGTGCGACCTGAAATCCGATCGTTTCCTCATCAGCTTGTCCGATATCTCCGCCGGAAAGCTTAATCAGAGCTTTGAGGCCCGGCCGATTTGTCGTCCGAAGCCTTTCAATTCCGAGTGACGCAATTAATCTGTTTTCATCATGAAGGGGCACCAGATCTGCAACCGTACCGATTGCCGCCAAGTCCAGCATAGCTTCCGGCAAAGAACCCGTAAGCGCGTGGGCAAGCTTAAACGCCACACCGACGCCGGCCAATTCTTTAAACGGATAGCCGCATCCCGGCTGCTTCGGGTGGATGATCGCAAATACGTCAGGAAGCTCGGGTCCCGGCTCATGGTGGTCGGTAATAATGACGTCTAAGCCCAGCTCTTTTGCGACTTCAGCTTCATGGACGGCGGCGATTCCCGTATCCACTGTAATGATCAGCGAAAATCCCCGCTCTTTTATGGAACGGAAAGCTTGTTCATTCGGGCCGTAGCCTTCTGTAAAACGGTCGGGAATATAAAAGTCAACGTCCGCCGACAGCTGTCTGAGTGCCGTCAGCATCACTGACGTGCTTGTAACGCCGTCTGCATCGTAATCTCCGTAAATCATAATCGGTTCCCCTTGAGAAACCGCCAGTTTTATCCGATCAACTGCTTCCCGCATTCCCTTTAATTCATACGGGTCATAAAAGTCTGCATCCTTTGTATGTAAAAACAGCCTTGCGCTTTCGGCAGTATCAAAACCTCTTTTTACAAGCAGTGATGCCACAAGAGGTGTTATGTCCAATTGTTCTGTGAGTGATTTGACTTTTTCCTGATCCGGCTGCTGGATTTCCCAGCGCATTTTTGACGCTAACATAAATTCACCCCTCAACCACCCTATTATACTAGAGCGGACTGAGGGGTTTCAAATGTTATTCTGATCCTTTTTTCTCTTCAAGCATTTCTTCCGGCGGCGCGGCTGTTTTTTTGCCGTCCGAATCAGCCGTCAATTCACCTGCGGATCTGTTTTCTTTCCGCAGCATTTTAATTTCGCGCTTCAGTTTCATCACTTGAAATATACCGGCTGAAAACACGATCAGCGCTCCCATTAACACAGAGCCTAAAATGACTAAAATCAGCGGCCATTCAGCGGTTCCGAACAGATAATCAACCTCAACCGCACGCACGTTAATGACAGCAAAGATGGCGACAATCAGAGTAAATAGTAAAGCGAATATAATAGTCCATTGTTTATTCATGCGTCTGCCCCCAATTATTGATTCTTATCTTTTCCCCCATTTTCCCGGGAGTAAACCCCGGTCTCAGGAAATCCGGGCCGTTAATTGCTCGCGGACCAGCTTTTTCAGTCCGCTTCTTTCTCCCGATATAACGAGGGTGTCCCCTTCTTCAATTACGGTATCAATGCCGGGGCTCAGCTGTTTTTGCCGGTTTTTCTTCACGATCGCAATAATCTGGACGTTGTAATGTTTCTTGATCTCCAAATCTCCGATTGTGCGGCTGACAGCCGGTGCATGAGATTCGGCTTTAAACCACTCAATGACGAGGTCATCAAGCGCGACTTCCACAGATTCCAGCGCTTTCGGCTTATACGTCATCCCGCCTAAAATAGCGGAAATCTGCCTCGCCTCTTCGTCGTTAAATTCAACAGATGCCAAGCATTCGTCATAATCATTCTCATCGAAGTAATAGAGCTCTTTTCTGCCGTCATCATGAAGAATAATACTGATTTTATCGTGATTTTTCGTAATGACTTCTACTTTCTGGCCGATGCCCGGAAGCTCCGACTCACGAACGTTCATAAGAACCCCCCTACATGTTTTTACAATGATGATTGATTATGTAAGCGTATGTCATTATAGCAAATGCAGGTTTTAAGTTCAATGCGGCCTAAAAAAAACAGGCTGCCTTCCGGAAGACAGCCTGTTTCCTTTTACTCTTCGATTGATTTTTTCCCTTTAAATTCTTTTCCTTTCCATACAAGCCACAGCTGCGCGGCGATGTAAAGAGAGGAATAAACGCCCGTCAATAAACCGACCAATAAAGCGACGGAGAAGTTTGTAATTGACGATGAGCCCAAAATGAGCAGCACGACGACCACAATCACAACGGTCAAGACCGTATTGATCGAACGTGTAAAGGTTTGCTGCAAACTCAGATTCACGATATGTTCCAGATCGGCAAATGACTTCGGCTTGCGTTTTTTCATCTGCTCGCGTATCCGGTCAAATGTAACGATCGTATCATTTATCGAGTAACCGATTATGGTGAGAATAGCGGCGATAAAGGTTACGTCAACCTCCAGCCTTGTAATGCTGAAAAACGCGACGATAAAGAAAGCGTCATACAGCAGGGATACAATCGCGGCGATTGCCATTCTGTACTCGAAACGGATTGACACGTAAATAATGATGCCGATTGATGCAATTGCCACGGCATATAAAGCATTACGGGCCAGTTCTTTTCCGACTGTCGGCGATACCGTGCTGACGTTCGGTTCAGATCCGTATTTGTCCTTAAAGTACGTTTTGATTTCAGCGATTTTTTCTTTGGATGGCTCTCCGACAAACCGGGCCGCGGCAACATGGTTCTCTTTACCCGAGAGCACGATGTTTTCCGGATCCATGCCGAGAGAGTCAAAGTCTTTTTCAACCTGCTGCGCCGTCAATGCATGATTGCTCTGCACGTCAATCCGCGCACCGCTTGCAAAATCGATTCCCAGGTTGAGTTTAAAGACCAGTAAGATGATAATTCCCGCAATGGTTACAGCGCTTGAGAAAATAAAGAAATATTTTCGTTTGCTCGTGAAATCCCATTTCTGGAATGCCGTATGCGGTTCAGTATTTTCATCTGTTTTTTGAATGTCCATAATATGTTTTTTCTTGACGCCGAACCAGCTTTTTTTCCGGTCAAGCCATCTGCTTTCCACAAGAAGGGCGAGCAGGAATCTTGAAAGGAAGACAGCTGTAATAAAGCTTGTCAGTATTGACAAAATCAGCATCGTCGCAAACCCTTTTACAGAGCTTGTCCCGAAAATAAAGAGCACGACCGCTGCGATGATCGTTGTGATGTTCGCATCAAAGATCGTCGCAAATGACCGTCTGTTCCCTGAACGGAAAGCTGAGCGGACGGATTTGCCGAGTTTCAGTTCTTCTTTTATCCGTTCATAGGTGATGATGTTGGCGTCAACCGCCATCCCGACACCCAAAATGAGCGCCGCAATACCCGGAAGCGTCAGCACCGCCTGCATCCAGTCAAACACTTGAAGCGTAATATACACGTATACAGAAAGCGTAATGACCGCTATGAGTCCAGGCAGTCTGTAATAAAGCAGCATAAATAAGAAAACAATTGCAATACCGATGATGCCGGCCTCTACCGTATCATGCAAAGCCTGCTGTCCGAATTGCGCCCCTACTGAAGTAGAGTATTTTTCGGTCAGTTTCACAGGCAGCGCACCCGCGTTTAAAATATTGGCCAAGTCCTTCGCTTTTTGAACGGTGAACTGACCTTCAATCGTGACATCCTTCGTGTTTAATTCCTGGCTCACATTCGGAGCGGATACATATTTCGGATGTTTTTTGCCGACTTCTTTTTTAAATGAATCGCCCTTTTGGTAATCAAGCCAGATCACAAGCTGATTATTAGGGGCCATTTTCTTGACTTTTTTCGTCACTTCTCCGAACTTATCCGCATCCTTCAGCTTAACGCTGACAATCGGTTCGTTCGTCGTCGGATCAAAGGTTTGCTTCGCGCCGTTTTCCACGAGATCAGAGCCGTTTAACAGCTCTTTATCATTCGTATCCCTGAACGAGAGCTGCGCTTCCGTTGACAGAATTTCGCGCGCCCTGTTCTGATTCGTGACGCCCGCCAGCTGAACGCGTATGCGGTTATTTCCTTCAATCTGAATGTTCGGCTCGCTTACGCCGAGAACGTTAGCCCGGCGGTTCAGCGCCTGCACCGTGCTGACGAGCACGTCTTTTGTGATTTTATCGCCTTTTTTGACGGGCTGCACATCGTACAGAACTTCAAACCCGCCGCGTAAATCCAATCCTAACGTAATATTATTGGCAGCCGGTTTTGTAAAATACCCCAGCCCTGTGCCGATCAATAATACGATCAGGAAAAACGCAATCAAGCGTCCTTTTTTCATTATGTATTTCCTCCTTAAACCTATGCCGTCAAATCATTATCTCAGCAGTTCATCCAAAGCTTCCTGACCCTCATCGCTTTCCAGCCAATTAGACGACTTAAAAGCTTCAACGGTTGCATAGTTCATAAAATCGCCAATTTTAACTGATAAAATATTACCGGCCAATTCATGCAGCGGCAATTCCTTTTTCTGTTTCCACTTTTTATGTATTAAGTATGACCATAAACTCTCGTGCTCAACATCATCGTATCCGAGGATTTTGAACTCTTCAAGTTTACTGTACAAGAAAGGCCGCAAATGATCTTTGTACATTTCGGCGGGATGTTTCTCCACTGGGCGCTCGCTCCTTTTTCCATTTTTCTCGAAGACTTGTCATGCTCGGACGACATCGGCGCATATCTTTATTGTATATGATTCCAGGTAGTTTGAGAAGGCAGGGGTTTATAAAATGGCAAAACAGACTTTTTTAAGGGGCACTCTTATTCTCATTGCAGCCGGGATGATTACGAGAATGCTCGGCTTTGTCAACCGGGTGGTTATCGCCCGGTTTATCGGTGAAGAAGGGGTCGGTTTATACATGATGGCTGCCCCGACATTTTTCTTGGCCACCACTTTGACTCAATTCGGCCTCCCCGTTGCCATCAGCAAACTTGTCGCTGAAGCAAGCGCGCGGGGGGACCGGCAGAAAATGAAACACATTTTAGTGATGGCGCTTACCGTCACCGGGATATTAAGTCTCATCTTCACGCCGCTGTTTTTATGCTTTGCGCCGATTATGTCAGAAACGATGCTGACGGATCAGCGCACGGTTTACCCGCTTCTGGCGATTACGCCCGTCGTGCCGATTATCGCGATCTCCAGCGTGCTGCGCGGTTACTTTCAGGGCAGGCAGAATATGAACCCGCTGGCGTTTTCCCAAGTGCTTGAGCAGATCGTGCGGATTTCACTTGTCGCAGTCTGCACGACGGTGTTTCTGCCGTACGGGATTGAATATGCCGCAGCAGGAGCCATGATTTCGTCTGTCATCGGGGAGCTTGCCTCTCTAATTTATTTATTCATTTGTTTTAAAGCAAATAAAACAATCAGAATCAGAAAACAATTTTTCAAGTCGATTGCAAATGGAAAAGAAACCTTCCGCCAGCTGATGAGCGTGTCGCTCCCGACAACCGGAAGCCGCTTCATCGGAAATTTATCTTGGTTTTTTGAACCTATTGTCGTCGCGCAGAGCCTTGCGATTGCAGGAGTGGCCACCGCTGCCGCCACCAGCCAGTACGGGGAGCTGACCGGATTTGCCATGACGGTTTTGACGCTGCCCAGCTTTATAACCTATTCTCTGTCAACAGCGCTTGTTCCTGCGATCAGTGAAGGAATGGAGCAAAAAAAGCTGCAAGTTGTCGAATACCGTCTGGAACAGGCGATGAGGCTGTGTCTTTTAAGCGGAGGCATTTCGGTGGTTATTTTATTCTCTTTCGCTGATGAACTGATGTCCGTCATGTACGGATCAACTAATGCGGCGGTATTTGTTAAAGTGATGGCGCCGTTTTTTCTGCTTTACTATTTTCAGGGGCCTCTTCAGGCGGTGCTGCAGGCTCTCAATTTAGCCGGGGCCGCCATGATGAACAGTTTTATCGGCGCCGCTGTCAAAACCGGCCTAATTTTTGTTTTGGCGACCAGGCCTTCCTTAGGCATCATGGGCGCCGCACTTGCGATTGTAACGGGGATGGTCCTTGTCACCCTGCTGCATGCGGCCACCGTAAGCAAGGTGCTTCCGATCAGCATTAAAATAAAAGAATACGCGCTCTGTTTTGCCGTCATATTCATTTGCGGTTATGTCAGCCGCATCATCAAGCACACCGTTCATTTTTCAGGATCAGAAGCTGTTAATCTCACAGGCTGGATTGCAATGACGGCGGCTTTGTACATTGCGCTTCTTCTGTTATTCAGGCTGATTAAAAGGGAAGAGCTGATCCGGATTCCGGTCATCGGCAAGTTCGTGACGCGGTGAAACCGATTTATGGCTCCCCTTTTTCATCTTTAAGATCAATAAAAAAAGCGCCGTCCGTAAACGTGCAGAATGATATAACCGAAAGATCGCGATATCCTCTTTTTGCTAAATTTTTTTCAAGCCAGTGTTTATCTTTCCCGATTCTGTCCAGATGCTCGTTCTGAATGACCCCGTCAACGATAAGCGATGTTTCCATCTGCTTATCCTTATTGTTTTTCTTTTTGACGATTGACAGTTTGCCCGAAGACTCCAAAATGGCGTACGACACGTCAGAGATTCTATCGATGTTATTCTCCCTCAGCTGCATAAGAAGATCGTCAAAATTGTAGCGCTGCGATCTCATCGCCCGTTCATCAATTTTTCCCTGTTTTATAATAATGGTGGGTTTTCCGTCAAGCAGCTGCCGTATTTTTTGGCTTTTGAGCGAAATAAAAGCAAGGCTTACTTGAATAATCATTAAAACGACAATCGGCACTATTGTGTGCAAAAGCTTATCTTTTACATTTTCAATTGCCAATACGGCAATCTCGGCAATCATAATGGAGACGACAAGGTCTAAAATGCTCAGTTCTCCGATTTCCCGTTTTCCCATCAGTCTGAAAATCACAAGAATGATAAAATAAAGCACAATCGTACGAAACGTAATAATGAAAATATCTTCCATATCGCACCTCCAACGGTCATAGCATTTGCCATCGGCTCTGAATTATGTAATAAACGGGCTGAACATCATGCATTTACGTCTAATTCGAACATTCAGAGAATACATTTAGAAAAAGACGGGCTCCGGCTTGTCATATATCAGGCCGCAGAGCGGAGAGGAGATAAAAATGGAAGAAACGAAACAAGTGGGAAGAGGCGTCTTGTACGGCTTAGTGGCTATTTTTGCGGTGATGCTTCTTACGAGTTTGGCGTTTTCGCTTTTACTGACAGTCACCTCAATGGAAGAATCATCTTTCAGCTGGCTGATCACCGCGCTTTCTTTTCTTTCTTTATTTGCGGGAGGTTTTATATCGGGCGGCAAAACGAAGGAAAAAGGCTGGATGATCGGAGCGTTAACCGCCGTCTGTTTTTCATTAATCATCTTGCTTTTTCAATATTTAGGGTTCGGAAAAACGTTTACATCCGGTCAGCTTTTGTTTCATCTCGGCTTTTTGGGAGTCAGTATGCTGGGCGGCATTTTCGGAGTGAATTTGAAAGGAAGCAGATCAGCGTAATAAAAAAAGAGCGGATTCTCCGCTCTTTTTTTGTATGTATGAGCTTCGCTGTTATTCAGCGGAAGCTTCTCTGATTGCGCGGCGGTCAAATGTTAAACGGGTGTTATCACCTGTTTTAATGACGACCTTGCTTTCATCAATTGAATCAACAGTGCCGTGCAATCCTCCGATTGTCACCACTGAATCCCCTTTTTTCAGCTCTTCCTGCATCTGGCGGACGGCCTTCTGCTGCTTTTGCTGCGGACGGATGAGCAGGAAATAAAGCACTGCAAACATTAAAATAATAGGAACGATTGTGCCTAAAGTACCCATCTGTTTCCCTCCTTTCATGAATGGTTTTATTTAGAAGCTTTTCGCATTTGGCTTATTATAGCCGTAACGCTCAAAGAACTCTTCTCGGAAATCACCAAGACGATCCTCCCGGATGGCTTGTCTGACCTGCTCCATTAAGTGTAACAGAAAATGAAGGTTATGGTAAGTTGTTAATCGAATTCCAAACGTTTCATTACAGCGGATCAAATGTCTGATGTAAGCGCGGGAGTAATTTTGGCATGTATGGCAGCTGCACTCTTCGTCAATCGGACGGAAATCACGCTCATATTTGGCGTTTTTCATATTCAGACGCCCTTCATTCGTAAACACCGTGCCGTTTCGGGCAATCCGGGTCGGCAGTACGCAGTCAAACATATCCACGCCGCGGATGGCGCCGTCAATTAAGGCATCCGGTGAACCCACACCCATTAAATATCTCGGCTTGTCCTTCGGTAAAAGCGGGGTTGTAAACTCAAGCACTCGGTTCATGACGTGCTTCGGCTCGCCGACAGATAATCCGCCTATGGCATACCCCGGAAAATCAAGCGAAACCAAGTCTTTTGCACTTTGTGTCCGCAGGTCTTCGTATTCTCCGCCCTGTACGATTCCGAACAGCCCCTGCTCATCTGAGCGCCCGTGCGCCTCCAGGCAGCGTTCCGCCCAGCGGCTGGTCCGTTCCACAGAGCGTTTCATGTAATCATACTCTGCCGGATACGGCGGACACTCATCAAACGCCATCATGATATCAGAGCCGAGGGCGTTTTGAATTTCCATCGCTTTTTCCGGAGATAAAAACAGCTTGTCTCCGTTTAAGTGATTGCGGAAATGAACACCTTCTTCTTCTATATTACGAAACTTGCTCAATGAAAAGACCTGAAAACCGCCGGAATCTGTTAAAATCGCGCGGTCCCAGTTCATAAACTTATGAAGCCCGCCCGCTTCTTTTACAATGTCGTGTCCCGGGCGGAGCCATAAATGGTACGTATTGCTTAAAATAATGCCCGCATCCATAGATTTCAGCTCATCCGGAGACATCGTCTTTACCGTAGCAAGCGTGCCGACCGGCATAAATACAGGCGTCTCAAAGGAGCCGTGGGGCGTATGAACTCTGCCCAGCCGCGCTCCCGTTTGTTTGCATTCCTTTATAAATTCATAACGTATCGGTTGTTCAGCCACTTTGTATGAGGCCTCCTGTCATTCAAATTAGATAATCAGCATGGCGTCGCCAAAGCTGAAGAAACGGTATTCCTCCTCTACCGCATGACGGTAGGCGGAAAGAACATGCTCTCTGCCGGCAAGCGCAGAAACGAGCATGATAAGGGAAGATTTCGGCAGATGAAAATTGGTGATCATGCCGTCAATCGCTTTAAATTCATATCCCGGATAAATGAAGATGGACGTCCAGCCGCTTGAAGCGGTAAATACGCCGTCATGCTCGCCGGCAATGGTTTCCAGGGTGCGCGTTGATGTCGTCCCGACCGACACGATGCGCCCTCCCGCCTTTCTGACCTCGTTTAAAGAGGCGGCGGTTTCTTCCGTCATTTCATAAAATTCCGCGTGCATGTTATGCTCTTCCACATCATCCGCACTGACCGGGCGGAATGTGCCGAGTCCCACATGAAGTGTGATAAATTCAATCCGCACACCCTTTTGCTTCAGCTCGTCCAGAATCTCTTCCGTAAAATGAAGTCCGGCCGTCGGAGCTGCGGCAGATCCGATTTCTTTTGAAAAGACGGTCTGATACCGTTCTTTATCATCAAGCTGCTCTTTAATATAAGGAGGCAGCGGCATTTCACCGAGTGATTCAAGCACTTCGTAAAAAATCCCGTCATACCGGAATTCTATTTTTCTGCCTCCGTGATCAAGCTCCTCCGTGCAGACCGCTGTCAGCCGGCCGTCGCCAAATGTCAGGACCGTTCCTTTTTTTACGCGTTTCGCCGGCTTTACGAGCGTTTCCCATGTATCATTTTCTTCCTGTTTTAATAACAGAAGCTCCACTTTCGCTCCCGTATCTTCTTTTGTGCCGAATAATCTTGCAGGCAGCACACGGGTATTGTTCAAGACGAGACAATCCCCTTCATTAAAAAAGCTTACAATCTCTTTAAATGAACTGTCCGTCAGCCCGCCCGTCTGTTTGTCGAGCACCATCAGCCGCGATGCGTCACGCTCTTTCAGCGGCACTTGGGCAATGAGGCGTTCAGGCAGTTCAAAATCAAATAAATCGACTTTCATCATTTCACCTTTATTCTGTCTATTGTTATTTCATTCTGCCGAAAAAATTAAGCAGAATGGATAGTATCACACTGATCACAATACAAGTGACAACGGGAAAGAAAAATGTAACATTTCCCTTCTTAACGAAAATATCTCCGGGCAGCCTTCCGACAAAGTGCCAGACTGCGCCGGCAATAAGCAAAACGGCACCGAGAACCATGAGAACCTTCGGAAAGTCAGTCACGGGCGGGCGCCTCCAATCGAAAATGTTCATACACAGCCGGAGTCACGACCCGTCCCCTCGGCGTCCTCTGGAGAAATCCGATCTGCAGCAGATACGGTTCGTACACATCCTCTATTGTATGCGGTTCTTCGCCGATTGTCGCGGAAATCGTATCAAGGCCGACGGGACCGCCGCTGAATTTTTCGATCATGCCCATCAGCAGCTTATGGTCGATATGGTCAAGGCCGAGCGCATCGACTTGAAGACGTTCGAGCGCGTCGTGAGCGATTTCTTCCGTGATGCGGCTGTCGCCGAGCACCTGGGCAAAATCCCTCACCCTTCTGAGAAGCCGGTTTGCAACCCGCGGCGTTCCCCTTGACCGTCTGGCGATCTCCAGAGCCGGAGCTTCTTCGATATCCACTTCAAAAACGTCAGCCGTTCTTGACACGATATCTGTCAGCTCTTCCTGCGTATAGTATTCAAGGCGCGACAGCACCCCGAACCGGTCTCTGAGCGGTGCGGTCAATAATCCGACCCTTGTCGTCGCTCCTACAAGCGTAAAAGGGGGAAGATCGAGACGGACGGAGCGGGCGGACGGGCCTTTTCCAATGACGATATCAAGGCAGAAATCCTCCATCGCCGGGTACAGCACTTCCTCAATTGAGCGGTTCAGCCTGTGAATTTCGTCAATAAACAGCACATCCCCTGGTTCGAGCGCCGTCAAAATGGCTGCCAAATCTCCCGGTCTTTCGATGGCGGGACCTGACGTCGTCCGCAT
Source organism: Bacillus sp. ZY-1-1 (assembly GCF_003047165.1). Taxonomy (NCBI): domain Bacteria; kingdom Bacillati; phylum Bacillota; class Bacilli; order Caryophanales; family Bacillaceae; genus Bacillus; species Bacillus sp. ZY-1-1. Next base: position 1,289,430 of record NZ_CP027061.1, on the reverse strand, counting down.
CTCCACCCCCATCTCATTGGCCACGATAGACGCAAGCGTTGTTTTCCCGAGACCCGGAGGCCCGTATAAAAGAACGTGGTCCAGTGTTTCCTGCCTCATTTTCGCCGCATCGATAAACACGCGCAGATTTTCTTTCACCTTCTTTTGGCCGATATACTGGGCGAGATTCTGCGGCCTGAGGCTTTGCTCGATTATTGATTCATGGCTGTCTGCTTCACTTGAAACGAGCCGTTCATCCATGAACATCACCTTACTTTAATAATTTTTGCAATGCTTTTTTCACATATTGATCTGTTGAAAGCGCCGTTTCCTCTTTTAAGTGAGGAAGCACTTTTTTAATTTCTTTTTCGGCGTAGCCGAGAACCCTAAGAGCTTCAAGCGCCTCGTCAAGCGCCGTTTCAGCCTCTTGTTTTTCAATGCGCGCTTCATGATTGAACAGGTTGTCAATCATTTCAGGCACGACGTCGGCCAGTTTGCCTTTCAAATCAAGAATAATCTGCCGCGCCGTTTTTTTGCCCACACCCGGAAATTTCACCAAAAAGGCTTCATCTTCCTGTTCGATCGCTTCGATGACGGCTCCGGGGTCACCGGAACCGAGGATGGCGAGGGCCCCTTTCGGCCCGATGCCGGTGACGTTCAGCAGCTTTGTGAAAAGCGCTTTTTCTTCCCGGGTTGAAAAACCGTACAAAGAAAAGGCGTCTTCTTTTATATGATGATACGTAAAAATGGTCTCTTGATTGCTTACCTTATAAATAAACGGATTCGGAGTGAAGACCTGATAGCCGATTCCGCCGTTTTCAATCACGATGTATTGGGGAGATACATAATCAATCGTCCCCTTCACGAATTCAATCACACCTATTCACCTCTTTGACTGCTTATCATTGTAACACAAAAACAGCCAAAGTCTTATAGAAAAGTTAACGTATGTTCGCTTTGACATCTTCCATTCAGAAAAAAAAGACATGTGTCACATGTCTTGCGTCAAAGTCAGCCGCTGTAAGTCTTAATATGATCGATCACGCTCTCAAACTCCGCTTTTGTCCTGTACGGTATGCCGTGTTCCAAGTGCTTTTGCAATCGGCTTTCCAGCCTTTCTATATCAATCTGGAAGAAAGATTGAATCGGCTCGGCCAGCGATCCGGGACGGCCGTGAAAAGTGGAGATGACGCCTCCGTCCGTGACGCCGATATAACCGTTAACCTTACTGAGCGGAGAAATGTCATCAACATGCTTACGGAAAAGAACGAAGCCTTTTTTCTGCTCAACGAGCGTCCAGCCCGCATATGCGGCCCAAAAATCCTCCATCGCCAAAACGGTTTCATCCGTATGTTCGATGCCGACATCACCGTCCAGATAGACCTTTTCCAGCTGGACGTGCACCCGAAGCGGCCCGTAATGCTCAACCTCCGCCCCGTATGCGCCTTTTCCTCCGCAAATCAGGACTGCAGCCGATAAGATAAGCATAAACAATAGACGAGCACCGTAAATTCGTTTCACCAATAACACCTCTTTATTCAATCAAACTCTTGATGCTAGTTTGACCAAAGATGCCGGTGCTTAACCGTTTTCTTTCATTTGTCTGTTTCAGCCGAATAAAAGCAGCCTCTATTATGAAGGCTGCCCCGATGATTATGCCCGGCCGGCTGAAATCAGTTTCATTTGTCCGGACGTCAGTTTGAGCCGGTATCCCCTTACGGTCAGATACACAGTTTTTTCTCCGCGGCTTTTGTCATGCTCCGTTTTTTTCATTCCGGCCCCTCCGTTACGTTTTATTACTTTTATGTTAACACCGCAACATAAAGAGCGTTTTAAGAATATGTAAAGAAATGATGAAGCTTTATCCATAAAAATACTGCCGGATGAAATCATCCGGCAGTCCCGTTTAACGGCTGTTTCTGTTCATGTCTTGCAGCTTTGTAAAAGTAGCGTTGTCGGTAAACACTTGAATTGTACGGCCGTCCGCAAATCTTTTGGCCGCATGTTTGACATGTTTATCATCATTTTTCGTAAAAGGATGATTTGTTCTGACGGCAATGACGACTCTCGTGTCAGTCACGATGACCTGACTATCCTGTACGCCTTTTACTTTTTTCACGCGGTTTGCAACTTTTGCCGCCAGCCTGATGTTTTCGGCGTTGTCATACCCATTATAAGACATAGCTGCCGGCGGCGTATTGACATTTCGGCCGTTATATGTGCCGTCCGTCGTTAACGGAACCCCGTCATTAGGCGCATACTGGTCGGACACGTTTGTCGTATTATGACGGCCGTTTCGGTTTTCCATCATTTCAGAAACGGGTCCTTGATGGTCCATTCCGTACTGGCGTCTGCCGTTATCATTATCATTCGAATAATATCCGACCGGACGTGTTGACTGATTGTAGCGTCCGTCATTCATGGCATTATTTGCTCCGCATGCCGTTAAGCTTGCCGTCACGGCTAAAACGCCTGCGATCGTCATCAGTTTTTTACCCAATGGAAAAACCCCCCGTGGATTCATCGCTGTTTGAGCGTTTTCCGCTCATGTTTAGGATGTGCGGCCGACGGCGGGTTTAAGCTTGTCAGTTATGTCCATTCCTCAGTTGGACATAAAAAAAGGAACGACATACATCGTCCCGAAACATTAATCTTCTTCTTCCTCCGGCCGTCCGAATACTTGATTTGGACTCGGCTGATTCGGTGCGGCATTAGGATTTGCTCCGCCGTAAGGCATAAAATATCCGGCGTTTGCACCCACATTCGGATACGGCTGCACAGGCATATTTGCGTGATGGTGATGTGAACCGTGGTGATGATGGTGGTGGTGATGTGAATCATGGCAGCCGCAATCATCATCCTTAAATTTCCCATCATGATGAGGCGCGTTTGCGTAATGTGACGAATATCCGCCGTAATACGGCATTTGACCGTACGGAGCACCGCCGAAACCGGATCCAGAACCATCATAATGCTCTGCATTTTCATGGGCCTGGTTTTCATATTCACCGTAACCCGCTTGCGGCCAAAATCCCGGATGATGGAATCCGTGATGATGGAATCCGTACGGTAACGGCATCGGCATTACCGGAAAGCCTCCATAACCTCCTCCAAAACCGCCGAAACCTCCGCCTACCGGGAAGCACGGATGGCATAGTCCCGAACCCGGCAGCATCGGTGTCACCGGAACCGGACAAGGACAAGGCATGCACGGCATCGGGTAATGCATAAAAGGCGGTTCAACGGCCGGCATATTCGGAAACGGGACATTCGGAATGTTTGGCATGTTCGGCAGATGATAAGCGGCGTTTTCTTCTTCCATCTTTCCGGCTTCAGGCGCCTTCGGCATATTCGGGTAATTCGCGTTTTCCATGTTGATCATTTCCTCCTGTTGTGGAATGTTATTGTCATGCTCTTTTTCTTTCGGCTCGACAAAATGTGTCACCGGTTCCTCCGGCTTAGGAGGCGACCACGGCTGAAACAGCTGATTGGACGGATAATATTGGTTCATATCAGCTTCCGGCAGCACATTTTCATGCTTTTCAGGGATTGGCGGCACATACGGAATTGACGGCTTCGGTTCTTCCGGTATGGTGTCTTCAATGTCCACAACTGATTTCGGTTTTTCTTTGGCATATGGATGCTCATGCTTATGCGCAGACGTTCCGAAGCCGGCCTTGGGTTCTTTTCTGACCGGAACGGCTTCTGAAGGCACCTTTATCTTCATTCCAGGCATAATTAAGTCTGGATTGCTAAGCTGATGATTCAGTTTTTTTAACTCTTCAAGATCAACTCCGTATTTTTCAGCTATTTTCCAGAGCGAATCGCCTTTTTGAACGATATGAATTTTCAACGTTTTCCCCTCCTATGCACAAAACGTGAACGGTACATTTGTCATTACAATATGTTTCTTCACACTATATGCCGGTGGACTGGGCATGATGATAAAAAATTTGGGAAGGAGGGGAAATTTTTATGATTACGTATGACTCAGCATTCTGTTCAAAGCACGAAGCGCTTCTGTCCGAACCGCTTCCGGAACTTTAATGACACCCTTCGGCTCGCCTTTTTCAAGCTGCTCAAGCGACCACAATAAATGCGGCAGGTCGATTCTGTTCATTGTCAGACACGGACACATATCGGGATTCAATGATTCAATCTGTTTATCCGGGTGCGAGTGAATGAGGCGCTGAACAAGATTCATTTCCGTGCCGATCGCCCACTTGCTTCCCGGTTCAGCCTGTTCAATCGTATCAATAATATATTTGGTAGACCCGCTGTCGTCACTGAGCGAGACCACTTCCCGCGAACATTCCGGATGAACGATAATGCGGATGCCGGAATCCCGCTGCCGCAGCTGAGAAATATTTTCCGCTGTAAACTTTTCGTGTACGGAGCAATGTCCTTTCCAAAGGATGACTTTAATGTTTTCCGGATGGTCAGTAAGCAATCGGTTCTGCCCCGGGTCCCATACAGCCATTTCTGTCAGCGGAATGCCGAGGTCATAGGCCGTATTTCTGCCTAAATGCTGATCCGGCAAAAATAAAATTCTTTCTTTTTGTTTAAAAGCCCATTTCAGCACACTCCGGGCATTCGAAGAGGTGACGGTCGCTCCACCGTGCCGACCGACGAATGCTTTAATTTCCGCCGTCGAGTTAACATATGTTAACGGAATGATGGTGTTACCGTACAGTTCTTGAAGCTCTTGCCATGCTTTGTCCGTCTGCTGAATATCTGCCATATCAGCCATCGAGCATCCGGCGCGCATGTCGGGCAAAATGACGGTTTGGTTATCATCAGTCAGCATATCAGCGGTTTCCGCCATAAAATGCACGCCGCAAAACACAATATATTCCGCCTCTTTATTTTTTTCTGCCACTTGAGCAAGCTGCAGGGAGTCACCTGCCGTATCGGCGAATTGTATCACTTCGTCTTTTTGATAGTGATGCCCCGGAATGAACAGGCGCTTTCCGAAATCCCGTTTTATGGCGGCGACACGCTTTTCCATTTCTCCGGTGCTCATGTCTTTATAATGGCTCGGCATCATTTCGGCTGATGCAGTTAACACGTCAAAAATAGACATCTTAAAAATCCCCCTGTTCCGCAGCCTCAACATCCATGCTGATGTCGGCGCTTTTTACTGAATGAGTCAGAAATCCGAGTGAAATATATTGGACGCCCGTTCCTTTATAAGCGGGCAATGTGTCGAGCGTTATGCCTCCGGATGCTTCCGTTTTGATATGGCCCGGTGTCATGCCTGCAAAACGCCGGACGGACTCAGGCGGACAGTTGTCAAACATAATAATGTCTGCGCCCGCTTCTATTGCCTCGAGCAGCTGCTGTTCGGATTCGATCTCGACTTCCACCGCAAGCATCTGCCCTGCCGTTTCTCTTGCCCGCTCCACGGCCGCCTTTATCGATCCGCAGGCGGCAATATGATTATCTTTAATCATGATGCCGTCATATAAGCCGAAGCGATGATTAAAGCCGCCTCCGACCCGAACGGCGTATTTTTCCAGCATTCTGAGCCCCGGTGTCGTTTTTCTCGTATCACAAAGCTTAATGGACGGATCATCAAGACGCCTTTTAGCCTCGTCCGTCATTGTCGCAATGCCTGACATTCTTTGTATGAGATTCAGAATGACCCGCTCCCCAGTAAGAAGAGCTGCCGCCCGGCCTTCCATTTCAGCGAGCACGTCTCCTTTTTTCATCCGTTCTCCGTCTTTTTTCAGAGGGCGGATGCGGATATCATCGTGTAAAAGCTTCCATCCTTCACGGATAACGTCTTCTCCGGCAAACACGCCGTCTGTTTTTGCGATGATCCGCGCTTTACATTGCTGATCAGAAAAAATCGCTTGTGACGTCGCATCACCCGTTCCGATATCTTCCTGAAAAAAATGAGTCAGCATTTGTTTCAGCTGCAGAATGTCCATAGTTCCCCAATCCTTTCGTTTTTTCTGATAACCGTTCCAGATGTTGAATGAATGATTTGTTTTCCGTGCCAATCTTTCTCCGTCCCGGGAAAATCAGTGCGAAAATGAGCGCCTCTGCTTTCTTCACGAATAAGGGCTGAGGTGACAACAAGTTGCGCAGTCTTCCATAGGCAGGATAGCTCTGCTTGTTCCATTGTGATATCCTTCACATTTATATGACGCACAGATACGTTGTTAAGCCAGGATGCCAGCGCCTGCAGGTTTTCTTTTTCCCTGACGATGCCCGCTCCGGTTGTCATTTTGGCTTGAAGCACATGAATCGTTGTGTCCGGCACTTGTAAAATGACATCAGTTTTCTTCGGGTTTTTTTTATATCTTCCGTTTAACGGTGTTTGAATGATATGTTCAGCACATCGTTGCCCGCTTGCCAGTGCTTCCAGCAGTGAGTTGCTCGCAAGGCGGTTCGCCCCGTGCAAGCCTGTGCAGGCGGTCTCGCCTATGGCGTACAAATCAGGCACGGACGTTTTCCCCCATGTATCGGCTTTTACTCCGCCCATTAAAAAATGCATTCCGGGTGCTATGGGTATCCCGCTTTCAAGATCAACGCCGGCTGTTTGACAAATTTCTGTTATGGTCGGAAAACGTTTGTTAAAATCGGCTATTCGGCTGCAATTTATAAAAACAGGATTTTCTTTCATCATTTCTTCATAAATCGCCCGTGAAACCACATCCCGGGGCGCCAAATCCTCAAGCGCGTGTCTGCCAGCCATGATCCTGCGCCCGAAGCGATCTGCTAAATATCCGCCTTCTCCTCTCACTGCTTCAGAAATCAGACCGTAAACAGTCCCGTTTTTCACAAGGAGGGTCGGGTGGAACTGGGTGAACTCCATATCCGTGATCTCAGCTCCCGCGCGGAAGGCAAGAGCGATGCCGTCTCCCGTTATGGCGGAATCATTTGTGTGATATTGGTACAGACTGCCGCAGCCGCCTGAAGCAAGCACTACACAATCCGCTCTTCTGTAAGAAACGGCACCTGAAGCATCCTTTACGGCAACGCCTGCGCATCGCCCGTGTTCAATCAGCAGATCAACAACCGTCTCGTGTTCAATGATCCGAATGCCGTCCCTCAGCTGCCGAACCAGAAACTCAACCAGCATCCGTCCGGTCGCATCTCCCCCGGCGTGCAGAATCCTCCTTTTGGAATGAGCGCCTTCCCTGCCGAGACAAAACGTTCCGTCCGACTTCGTATCAAAAGGGAAATGGCCTTCTATCAGACTGTTTATCATGCTCTGTCCGCTTTGCAGCAAATGCCGCACGGCTGTCACGTCATTGTGTCCGCATCCCGCATACAGTGTATCGTTCACATGGGATTCTATCGAGTCATCTTTTGCGTATGAAACAGCAATCCCGCCTTGAGCATAATACGAATTGCTGTTCGTTACGTTTCTCTTTGTGATGACGGTTACTTGGTATGATGGAGGAAATGAGGAAGCACAGGCAAGGGCCGCCGTCCCCGTACCAATGACGATAATTGTTTTTTCAGACATACATCACCCTCCCATTATATTTACACCTGTCTTGACACCTATATTTACACAACGATAAAATAAACTCAAGCTTTTTTTAACATAAACGGATAGGAGACGGGCTGTATGATTTATCTTGATTACGCGGCGGGAACGCCTTTAAGCAAAGAAGCCGCGAAAGTCTTTCAGCATCTCAGCACAGAGGTATACGGCAATGCTAGCAGCCTTCATGACGCCGGAGGAAGAGCGGCGGACGTGCTTGAATATTGCAGACATTCTGCAGGAAAATTGATCGGCGGAGCGGCAGACGGCATTCACTTTACAAGCGGCGGAACGGAATCGAACATCTTGGCCGTCCAATCATTGCTGTACGGTCTGCCCGATCATAAAAAACATTTTATTACGACCGCAATGGAACACCACTCGATCCATAATGCCGCGGCATTTTTAGCTGACCGGGGAATTGATGTCACCATCATATATCCCGACGAAAACGGCCTTATAACCGAGGACATACTGGCGGCTCATATCCGTCCTGACACGGGGCTCGTTTCCATACAGCACGCCAATTCAGAAACCGGCCTCATCCAGCCTGTGAATCGTCTGGCCGCTTTTCTTCACCAGAGAAACATTTTACTGCATTGCGATTGTGTTCAAAGTTTCGGCAAACTGCCGATTGATGCGGATCAGGCGGGAATCGACGCCCTTTCCGTCTCCGGTCATAAAGTATACGGCCCGAAAGGCACCGGGGCTGTTTACATTCGGCCGGGTGTCAGCTGGAATCCGGTTTATCCGCATACCGTGCATGAAAACGGATTCAGGCCCGGTACGGTGAATGTGCCGGCCATCGGCACTTTTACCGCTGCTGCGGAGTATGCAGTGAAACATATGGAGGAACACCGTGAGCATGCTGACAGGCTGAGGAATTATTTGTATGACCAAATTCGGCGTCAAGGCCTCCCCATTTCATTTTCAGAGGAAGAAACTGACGGTGAATGCCTGCCCCACATTGTCGGGTGTTTTTTTCACTCCTTTGAAGGACAATATATTATGTTAGAATGTAATCGTAACGATATTTGCATCTCAACCGGGAGCGCATGTTCCGCCGGCAGCCACGGCCCTTCTTCAGCTATGAAGGCGCTGAGAAAAACCGAACGGGAAGCACGGCAGTTTTTCCGGATCTCATTCGGAAACGAAACAACATGTGAACAGCTCGATATGCTGATACATACATTTACGGCGCTGTGGGAGCAAAAGAAAGGAGAATCAGCAATTTGACAGAAGGAACGAAGCTTACTGGGGCGAAAAGACGCGACATGCTGCTTCATTGGCTGAAAGAAGCCGGCTCGCCATTAACAGGAGGCGAATTGGCCAAAAAAGCAAATGTTTCAAGACAGGTGATCGTGCAGGACATATCGCTCTTGAAAGCAAAAAGCGAACCGATTATCGCGACGAGCCAAGGCTATTTATACATCAGCATGAATGCCGGCGGCGAAAAAAACGCCGAACGGATTGTCGCCTGTCTGCACGGCCCGGAGCGGACGGAAGAAGAGCTTGAACTCATTGTCGATGAAGGCGTCACCATAAAGGACGTCATTATTGAACACCCCGTATACGGCGATTTAACCGCCGCCATAAGAGTCAGCACACGGAAAGAAGTCAAACAATTCATGGATCACATTAACTCGACAAATGCCGCTTACCTTTCACAGCTGACCGGAGGCGTGCATCTCCATACGTTAAGCGCCCCGACAAAAGAACGGATTGACCAAGCCTGCCAAGCGCTGGACGACGCGGGTATTTTAATAAAAGATTAAAAAAAAAGCCCCCTGAAGGGGAGCTTTTTTTATATCGAATAGGATTGATATGTTCCCAGAAGCTTGACCCGGCAGCCGAGGGCTTCCATCTCTTGAACGGCACCGGGAATGAGAACCTGATCCATCGCCTGTTCAATATCAATAATAAAGAAATAGTTGCCGAGACCCGTTTTGGTCGGGCGCGATTCGATCTTTGATAAATTCAGGTTTCTCCATGAAAAAGCGGACAGCACCCTGTGGAGCGCGCCTGATTGGTCATCTTGGGGAAGCGTTACCATCATCGTCGTTTTCGGCCGTGAAGACAGTTTCGCATTCACTTCGAATGAGACGTCTTTTTCAGGCGAAAGAATGACAAATCTCGTGTGGTTGTCCTGATAATCCTGAATATCCCGCTTCACGATGCTCAATCCGTATGTAGCGGCCGCCATTTCATTTGCAATCACGCCGATCGGAAGGTCCGAATGCTCACTGACATACTTGGCAGCCGCACCTGTTGACTTCGCATACTCATAAGGAACGGACGAAAAATGCCGGTGAAGAAATTTGTGGCATTGCGCAATCGCATGGGAATGAGAATAAATTTTCTCAAGCTTTTTCCACTCATTTTCCCTTGAAGGGTGAACGAGGAGATGCTGGTGAATCGGCAGCGTCATTTCCCCCACGATCGCAAGAGGCTGCTCATGAATCAAGTAGTCAATCGTTAAGTTAACCGAGCCCTCCAGCGCGTTTTCCAAAGGAACAAATGCAAGATCAACTTCTCCCGCAACCGCCGCATCCATGCATGCCGGTATTGTTTGATAAGGTGCTTGTGTCACGCTGTTTTGAAAGCAGGAACTGACTGCTAGATGTGTAAATGTGGCTTCTGGCCCTAAATAACCGACTTTCATGTCTCTTCTCTCCTTACGCGCCTGACCCTAAGATCTCAACTTTTTCTATAAAATCAAATTTTCTCAGTTTATTCATTAACGTATGAATGTTTTCTTCCATTGCGGACGTACTGATTGAGAGCGTGACATTCGCCCTGCCCTGAAGCGGAATCGTCTGGTGAATGGAAAGCACGTTGCTTCCTGAGTCAGCCACCGCCTGCAAAAGCTGGGATAACGCGCCTGACCGATCCTCCAAATGAAAGAAAAGTGTGATTATTTGTTCTTTAACCATCGTGTAAAAAGGGAAAACCGCATCTCGGTATTTGTAAAAAGCGCTTCTGCTTAAATCAACTTTCTGCACGGCATCTGCAACCGATTCAGCCTTTTTTCTGTCGAGCAGCTTTTTGACTTCAAGGGTTTTCCGCATCGCATCAGGCAGAACGTCTTCACGCACTAAATAAAATGTCTCTTCTTTCACCTGCACCCCTCCCTTTTACATCAGAGAGCCTGCATTGCAAGCTCTCCGTCTTTTTAATCAATAAATTCAAATTCAAATTCCAGCAGCCGGATGATATCGCCGTCTTTAGCACCGCGTTCTCTGAGCGCTTCATCAACGCCCATACCGCGCATCTGTCTTGCAAAACGCTTGACGGATTCGTCACGGGAGAAGTCAGTCATTTTAAAGAGACGTTCCAGACTGTCACCTGAAAGCACAAACGCGCCGTCCGGATCACGGGTAATGTCAAATGGAATTTCTTCATCTTCCATCGTGTACATTACGCGGTTTTCCGCCAGTTCTTCTTCATCATACAGCGGGAATTCAGGCGTTGTTTCCAGCTGGTTGGCGACTTCAAACAGAAGATCGCGGAGTCCTTCTCTCGTCACCGCGCTGATCGGGAAGACAGGATGGTCATCCTGAAGCTTTTCTTTAAACGCTTTTAGATTTTCAGCCGCTTCGGGCATGTCCATTTTATTCGCAACGATAATTTGCGGACGCTCCGTCAGCCGCAGATTATATTCACTGAGCTCCTGATTAATGGTCACATAATCCTCATACGGATCACGGCCTTCCATCGCTGACATGTCAATGACGTGAACGATGACGCGCGTCCGTTCGATATGGCGGAGAAATTGGTGGCCTAAGCCTACTCCTTCGTGCGCTCCTTCAATCAAACCGGGCAGGTCCGCCATGACGAAGCTTCTTCCGTCATCCGTTTCCACCATGCCCAGATTCGGAACAAGCGTCGTAAAATGATAATCGGCGATTTTCGGCTTTGCTGATGAAACGACAGACAGAAGCGTAGATTTTCCGACGCTCGGGAAGCCGACGAGACCTACGTCTGCAAGCACTTTCAGTTCAAGCACGATATAGCGCTCTTTTCCGGGCTCTCCGTGTTCTGACAGCTGCGGCGCCGGGTTAGCCGGGGTCGCAAAGCGGGTATTTCCGCGTCCGCCGCGTCCGCCTTTTGCGATGACGGCGCGCTGCCCGTGCTCTGTCAGATCGGCAATGACCTGTTTTGTATCGTCATCCGTTACGACTGTGCCGGGCGGAACTTTAACAACCATATCGTCCGCATTTCTGCCGTGCTGGTTTTTAGACATGCCGTGCTCGCCGCGTATCGCTTTGAAATGGCGCTGGTACCGGAAGTCCATGAGCGTGCGCAGTCCTTCATCAACCTCAAAAACGACGTCGCCTCCATTACCTCCGTCACCGCCGGCAGGCCCGCCTTTCGGCACATATTTTTCACGGCGGAACGCAACCATTCCGTTACCGCCGTCGCCGCCTTTTACATATACTTTCACCTGATCTACAAACATAATATCCTCCGTTCTAAACCGTAAAAAACCGCTAGTTCATTCCAATTTCGGCCACACATTCATGGCCGGTCAGCTCAAATTGCATGACATCAAAGTCCTCATACCGCGATTTGCGAAATTCATCAAACACATCTGCATTTGCAATCGTTCCATGAAAATCGAGATATACAATAAGCTGTCTGTCAGGGTGATCCGTCTGCAGCGATACGGTCAGATGATTTTCACTTTCATTGCTTACCGCCAGACCGAACAGATGAAACAGTTTTCTCATCAGGTTCGACAGCTTTTGATCATATGCCGATAAATCTTTAATTTCTCCGAGCACTTCGTATTCGAGCCTCATATAACGGGACTTCCAATTAAATGTCAGAAAGTCAAACGCCAAGTGCGGGGTTTTCAGGTTTGAGAGCTTTGACTCGTGCTTTGCATCTATGACCATTTCGTCGATTATTTCAACGACCCTGTCATACTTCTGCAAACTTAAGTTTCCTTTTATCAGCTGCAGCTTATTCATCCAATCATGACGGAAATGGCCCATTAATTGGATCAGTTCATTGATCAGAGCCGCATCGCTTACAGGTTCTTCTTGTTTCTTCGATACATCCTTCATTTTCGCACTCCCAATCGTTTAATTTCTTTTTAGGAGTCTTGATAAGTGTGTACTATGAATTATAACAGAGAAGGCTTTGTTAAAAAAACACTTGTTTTTCCTGGTTCATCATGTTCCTTTTTCGGATCGCATACAATGCGGATGCCAGGCAGAAACATTTTTGGTATCACTGCTTGGGGAACATATCCAGTGGGTATGAGAAGCTGATGTCCTCATTCAAGGCGGGGTTCACTCATGCATCCTCTGCTTTTCATTCTTGATGTTACTCCGCTTACTGCAAAAAAAACTCCAGTCAACGACCGGAGTTTTTTGTGTCATTATTGAGCTACAGGATATACGCTCACTTTTTTGCGGTCACGGCCGAAACGTTCGAATTTAACAGTTCCGTCGATTTTAGCAAAAAGAGTGTCATCTCCTCCGCGGCCCACGTTTTCACCTGGGTAGATTTTCGTTCCGCGTTGACGGTAAAGGATAGATCCGCCTGTTACGAATTGACCGTCTGCACGTTTAGCGCCTAAACGTTTAGATTCAGAGTCACGTCCGTTCTTTGTAGAACCTACACCTTTTTTAGAAGCGAAAAACTGAAGATCTAATCTAAGCATGTAACTCACCTCCTATATTTGGTTTGCAGTCAACCGTAAGTGTTCACTGTAATCCCGCTCGATCGTTTCAAGAGAAACAATCATGCCTTCAATCAGCAGCTGCGCTTTTTGCAAAGCTTCCTGATCAGCGGCTTCAGGGAATTCAAAGTAGAAATAACCCCCGTCCTCGCCTATATCAAGAATCGGTTCGAGAGGAGCCAGCGCGATAACCGCATTGACCGCTCCGAAAACGACAGCCGTGACCCCGGCGCAAACGAGATCTCGTCCATGTTCAGCAAAATCGGCATGTCCCGTCATTTCAAAGGACAAAATGCCCCCGTCATTCCGAGATCTTCGAATTGTTGCCTCAATCATGCTTACGCGTTGATTTTTTCGATTGTCAATTTAGTATAAGGCTGACGATGACCTTGTTTTTTATGAACATTTTTCTTTGGCTTGTAACGGAAAACAGTGATTTTTTTCGCACGGCCTTGTTTTTCAACTTTAGCTGTAACTGTCGCGCCTGCAACTGTTGGGTTGCCGACTTTCACGCTGTCTCCGCCAACAAACAATACGTCTTCAAACGTCACTGTTTCACCTGCTTCAGCAGCAAGTTTTTCGATGTAAACAGTTTGACCTTCTTCAACTTTGATTTGTTTTCCGCCTGTTTTAATGATTGCGTACATTCTCTGCACCTCCTATTAGACTAAGACTCGCCAGCAACAGGGGGCTTTAAAGCTCTTATCACCTGTCCCGAGCGGTTGTAGCATTGGTGCTACATCCATAACATTAAAAAATATATCAGAACCAAAAGGATATGTCAATCTATTTCTAGTAAGGCAGCAGCAGGTCTTCCATAGAGGAATCTGTCCGTTTATCGGCAAAATACGCATGAAGCACTTCATTTTCATCGAGCTGGCTGAGCTTTTCGCCGGCTTTTTCAATGATAATGGGGTGCTTGCATCCCCGTTTGAATTCGGCCATGACATGCTTTACTTTGGCATCGGCCGCGACCGTCAAAGGATGCAGCATGGCGACATCGCGGTTTTTGCCGTAGTACCTCTCCAAAAGAAACCTCAGCTGAATATAATGCCGCTTCCGGTATTCATCCCATAAAGAAGCGGCGAGAAAGACGAACAGCACCCATGCGCTGACCTGAAGGGGGACGGCCAGCACAATCCAGCAACAGAGCAAAAGCGAGGAAACGGCCGATGTCTGCAGGCTGAGGAGATGCGCTTTTTGAAAAGCCATTTGTTTAGAGAAGTATAAAAACACGAACTTGCCGCCGTCAAGCGGCCAGATCGGCAAAAGATTGATGAAAAGAATGGAGAGGTTATAAAAGGTAAACATCTCAAATGTCTGCCCACTTGCAAAGCCTGACGTGAAAAAGAGCCAGGCTGCCGCCTGAAGCCATACATGCTGAAGCGGGCCCGCCAGGATGACCGCGAATTCCTCTTTAAGCGGCCGGTTTCCGTGCTCCTCCACCTCAACCGTCCCGCCGAAAGGGAGCAGAAAGATGCGTTTAATGCGCCACGAAAAAAACACAGCCAGAGCAGCATGCCCCAGCTCATGAACGGATACGACCAGCAAAAGACACAGCAGCGCTTTGATGTGCCCCGTCATAAGACCGAGCCCCATAATAATCCAAAGAAAAGGATGGACATGAATTTTAAAAAGGAGGATGAGCCATTTATTCATCAAATGTGATCACCTGGATCGGATCTATGAATTTATCGCCATCCTGGATCGCGAAATAGTACTGGCCTTTACTTTTATCGTTGAGCTTGATCGAACCGATCTTTTTCCCTTTATCGACAAAATCGTACAATGAAACGTTAACATCTTTCAGCCGGCCGTAAATGCTGCTTGTATTATCGGCGTGCTGCACCTTCACCGTCAGCCCTGTTTTTTTATCTTTGCTCACTTCCATAATGTAGCCTTCTTTTACGCTGTCAATGGCTTCACTGGCGGTTTCGACGACGACGCCCTCTCCGTTATTTTGAAAGTCCTGCTGGATTTTCCCCGCGGCAGGAACGGCCATATCCTGACTGACCGCCACCTGACCGTCCTTCTTTTTCGTTCCCGGCGTAAGAAAAGCGAGCGGGTTTCCGAAGGAAGATACGAACCAATTGCTTACGGCAGCAAACTGAAATTCTTTTTGAAAGGTTTGTGCGATTGCCGGTTTGATCTGACTCAGCGGCTGTTTGTCAGTTTTATAGGCAATAGCGGAGATCAGTACGAGACAGGCGGCCAGCAGGCATTTTAAAATAATAGAATGAGCGCTGATCAATGGATGCCGCCCGTTAAATTCGGGCGGGTGTTCCGTTTGATATTCGTAGTCCGGAAGAAGCTTGTGCTTTTCCTGCTCCTTGACCGTCTGCCACGCGGGAAAATTCTGCGTTTGAGCGTTTTGAACGAAAGTCCGTTTTGATTCAGGCCGCTGTTTTCTTCTTTTGGCCAGTCTTTTTCTAATTTCATCAGCTCTGTGACTCATCGCCATCATCCTTTGCAATCGTTGGGTTTGTACATCCTATGTCTTGTCCATTGCAAATATGCGCTCTTAAAAAACAAAAAAGACCTGATAAGCTGGGCTTCATCAGATCTTTGTATTCTGGTATATATTATGAACGCACGCCGAAAAATGACTTAATTTTCGCCATCATCCCTTTTTGCTGCTCTTCAAGCACCTGCAAAGGAACGGATTCTCCTAAAATGCGCCGGGCGATATTGCGGTACGCAATGCTGGCGCGGTTTTTGGAATTCATGGCAATCGGTTCGCCGATATTTGAAGCCCTGATCACTTCATCATCGTCAGCAACGATTCCGAGGAGATCAATAGACAGATGATGAACAACTTCATCCACATCCATCGTGTCACCGTTTTTCACCAGGTGATTTCTGATACGGTTCACGATAAGGCGCGGCGGTTCGATATCTTCCTGCTCCAAAAGTCCGATAATGCGGTCAGCGTCCCGCACCGCTGATATTTCCGGCGTCGTCACAACAATCGCCTTATCAGCTCCGGAGACGGCATTTTTATAGCCTTGTTCAATTCCCGCCGGACAATCAATAATGACATAATCAAATTCCTGCTTAAGCTCCTGCACAAGCGATTTGATCTGCTCAGGGACAACAGCCGTCTTGTCGCTTGTCTGGGCAGCCGGCATTAAATGAAGCAGATCATCAAAACGTTTGTCTTTGACAAGCGCCTGATGCGTCTTGCATCGGCCTTCAATTACATCTACTAAGTCGTAAATAATTCTGTTTTCAAGACCCATTACGACATCAAGGTTGCGCAGTCCGATATCTGTGTCTACCAAACAGACGCGCTTCCCTAAAATGGCTAAGGCGGTACCGAGGTTTGCAGATGTTGTTGTTTTACCTACTCCGCCTTTTCCCGAAGTTATTACGATAGCCTCACCCAATTTCACATTCCTCCCTCAAGCCTTGTTAGATCAGGTCTTAAATGAGCCAATTGCTGAAGGCGTTCAATGACCATATTTCCGTCAGTATCTAAATAAGCACATTCCATGTCGTTCCCTTTCTGAATGTGGTCTGGGGAGCGATTTAACACGTGATTGATCCTCAATTGTGTCGGCATCATTTCGGATGCGGCGATCACAGCCCGGTTATTTCCGTTATAACCCGCGTGGGCAATCCCTTTTAATGAACCGAGAACAAATATATTTCCTCCGGCTCTGATCGTACCGCCGGGATTCACATCTCCGATTAAAAGCAAATCTCCCGTCACGTGAAGCACCTGGCCCGAACGGACGATTTTGGAAACCGAAACAATTTCCTGCTCCTCTTTCATCCGCTGCGCTTCTTCTTTGGCGATGACTTCACTGTCAATTGAATGCACGACTAAATCTTTCTTTGACGCGATCAGATCAGTCAGCTGCTCTGCCTGTTCCTGATACAGATACCGATGCCCGAGTTTAATATGAACACTGATTTTTTGGCCTTTGCCATCAGTATATTGTTCAATCGACAGCATGTTTTGAAGACCATCGAGGAGCTCATCAAAAGAACACGCATCATCCAGATGCAATGTTAAGCCGTTTTTTGTTCCTTTTATTGTTACATATTGCTGCTTTTTGGTCTTCATCAATGTTCACCTCAACAACACTCTTTTCGTCAAAAAAAGATAAAATCCTTTTTACTCATCTCTTAATTCTTTCTTCAGACTTATATAAAACAGCCTGAAGGGCAGGACTAATATAACGGCTCCCGCGATATTCAGCAAAGCGGTCGGCAAGAACCGCTGAATGACAAAATCGTTAAACGTCATAGTGCCGCTGCGGATTAACGTCTGAATGCCGTAGACGTAAAATTCAAGCACACATACGCTCAGCACCGCGACCAGAATGACCATCAGGGCGTTTGTCTGCAGCACTTTAAACGCTTTGGCCGCCAGATAGCATAATCCGGCAAAACCAAACATATAAACGCCTAAAACACCCGTATAATTGATGTCATAAAGAAATCCGAAAATGAAACCGTAGATCACCGCATGCTTTTGGTTGATATAAGCCGACATAAAAATCAGCGCAAGCAAAAGAAAATGCGGAACGACCTGCTGCTCGACGGAAACGAAAGGAAAACGCACCAGATCGGTATAGATGCTTTCCGCACAAAAGACCAAAATCATAATCAAAGGGAGAAGGAAACGTTTCACGATCCTTCCTCCCCTGTTGCTACGCTTCGGTTCACGACGATGACATGGTCAAGATCGTACAAGTCGGCAGCCGGTTTCACATAAGCGATTTTCGTCAGGCCGTAAGCATCTGATTCTACATCGGTCACTTCGCCGACCGTCAGCCCTTGAGGAAATACGCCGCCCGTTCCGGAGGTTTCCACGAGGTCGCCTTTTTTCACTTCACGTTTTTCATCCGGTTCAAGGATGGTCATTTTCAGGGTCTGTTTCTTTTTATCATACCCTTCAATTAAACCGTAGCCTTTGCTTCCCTTTTTGCCGGAGATTTTGGTGGCCACTCTGTTATTGCGGTCAACATCGCTCAGCAGCTGAACGGCGGATGTGAAACTGTTGAGTCCGCTGCTTTTGATCTTCCCGACCAGCGCACCCTTTTCGTTCGTGACAGCCATGTCTTTGGCCACTTTGTGCTTCGTTCCCTTATTGATCATGATCTGCTTGTACCATTGATCAGGGTTTCTGGCGATAACGGTCGCTAAAATCGGATCATAGTCGGAAATTGATTTGACATGCCCGAGTTCATCACGCAGCTTCTTGTTTTCATCTTTGAGTTCTTGGAGCTTCGCTTCATATTGTGTCTGTCCGTCCAGCTTTTGTCTTAAGCGTTCGTTTTCTTTGTACGTGTTTTTCAGGTCTTTTATGTCCCCGAAGAACCCTGCAAAATATTCGGCAGGCGTGTGAAAAATGTTTTGAAATACTCCCGTCGTATCACCGATCAGCTTTTCAGGCCAGGTGGTATTACGGCCGTTCTTCAGCGAGAATCCAATCATAGCCACCAATATGATAATACACAGAAGTAATAGCATTAACCGTTTGTTCGGCATCGTGATACACCTCTTCTATTTAACTCCTGATTATCTTGTTTTTCCTTTGAAAAGATGGATGTGCTCCAGTGCTTTTCCAGTGCCGATCGCAACACAATCCAGCGGATCTTCAGCGATAAGAACAGGCATTTTCGTTTCGTCACTGATGACTTTGTCGAGATTGCGGAGCAGGGCGCCTCCCCCTGTTAATACAATACCTCTGTCCATAATGTCAGCGGCCAGCTCAGGCGGTGTTTTTTCAAGCGTGCTCTTCACCGCATCAACGATTGAGAGAACTGTATCACGCAGTGCATTTGCAATTTCCGTTCCCGTGATTTCGATCGTTTTCGGCAGACCTGTCAGAAGGTCGCGGCCGCGAATTTCCATTGACGCATTTTCTTCACCGGTTTCTGCTGAACCGATTTCCATTTTAATGGCTTCCGCCGTACGGTCACCGATCATCAGATTATATGTTTTTCTGATATAGCTGATGATTGAGTCGTCCATTTCGTCACCGGCTACACGGATTGACTGAGACGTGACAATGCCGCCTAAAGAAATGATCGCCACTTCAGTTGTTCCGCCGCCGATATCAACGACCATGCTGCCCGTCGGCTCCCATACCGGAAGATTCGCGCCGATTGCTGCCGCAAACGGTTCTTCAATCGGATAAGCGTCACGTGCGCCCGCTTGTCTTGTCGCGTCGATGACCGCCCGTTCTTCAACGGCCGTAATACCTGACGGCACACACACCATAACGTACGGCTTTCTCGCAAACAATCCTTTATTTTTCACAGCCTGATTAATGTAGTATTTCATCATTGTCGCAGTTGTTTCATAGTCAGCGATAACGCCGTCTTTCATCGGACGGAGCGCAACCACGTTGCCCGGAGTTCTTCCGATCATGTTTTTCGCATCGTTACCGACCGCAACGATTGACTTCGTATCCGTTTGCAGAGCAACGACAGACGGCTCTCTCACTACGATTCCTTTACCTTTAACAAACACAAGCGTATTCGCGGTTCCCAAATCTATACCAAGGTCTCTTGTACCAATTCCGAACATATGTATGTATCTTCCTTTCTTAAAGCAAAAATACCCTAAAGGGAAAAACTCATAAAATCTATTATATCTTAAATCAACGAAAAAAAAAGTGTTACAAATATCCTTTTTCCTTTAAACTCACAAATTTTTTATCACCAATGACCAAATGATCCAGCAGCTCGATGCCGATTAAATTTCCGCACTCAAAAAGCCGCCTGGTTACCTCTATATCTTCCCTGCTCGGTGTAGGATCTCCTGAAGGATGATTATGAACGCAAATGAAGGACGCGGCGGATCGTTTGAAAGCTTCTTTAAACACCTCCCGCGGGTGGACAATAGATGAATTCAGACTTCCGATAAAAACGGTGCGTTTATGAATGACTTGATTTTTGGTATTTAAATATAAACAGACAAAATGCTCCTGGGTTAAAAAGCGCATATCCTCCATCACATACTTCGCCCCGTCTTCCGGAGAGCGGATGACGCAATGCTCCCCGGCGGATGTCTTATGAATGCGGCTCCCCAGCTCAATTGCGGCAAGAATCTGAACGGCCTTCACCGTTCCGATTCCCGGAATGCTGGAAAGCTCCTGGGCAGAGGCGCCTTTTAACAGGCGCAGCCCGTCAAACGTCCGCAGCAGCCGGTGAGCGAGGTTCATGACGGACTCATGTTTCGTTCCCGTCCGCAGCAGGATGGCGAGCAATTCATTGTTAGAGAGATGTTCGGCTCCGAAGTGCAGAAGCCGCTCTCTCGGTTTTTCTTTTTCGGGGAAATCTCTTAATTTTAACGGCAGATCACGGATGATCAACCCCTCCTTGTTCCCCTTCCCGGTTTGAACATCAAGCTTTTATATTAAATTCTTTCAAGGCTCTCATTGTTTTAGCGACAGGAAGCCCGACGACAGAATAAAAATCACCGTCTATTTTTTTCACTAAAAGCGCGCCTTTTCCTTGGATGCCGTATGCACCTGCTTTATCCATCGGTTCTTTTGTTTCAATGTAGAGCTGTATGTCGTCTTCACTGAGCGGCCAAAACGTCACTTCCGTTGTGTCACAGAATGTTTCTTTCCGGTCATGCGTCTGAATGCTGACCGCCGTAATGACTTGATGGCTTCGGCCGGAAAGCCTCCGCAGCATCTGTGCCGCTTCTTCCCTGTCACGCGGTTTGCCGAGGCACTCGCCGTCTGTGCACACCATCGTGTCAGCCCCGATAACGACTGCATCGGGATTTTCGGCCAATACAGCACTAGCTTTTTGCTCGGCCAAACATTGGACGTTTTCTTCCGGCGAAAGGTTTCGATTTAATTTTTCTTCTGTGCGGCTCGCAATAATGCTGTAAGGAATCTGAAGAAGATTAAGGAGTTCTTTTCTTCGCGGAGATTGTGATGCGAGTATTAAGCGTTTTGTCATGGTTGTCATCCTTTCAGGGTTTGCTTAAGAAAAAAAGATACTTGTCTATCCTACCAAATCAAACGGGCAACCACAATTTCAGAAAAATAACTTTTTGATGACAAAATAAAAAATCCCGCCGGATGACGGGAAATGAGATACTATTTTACAACACTTAAAAGCTCTTTTTGGGCTTTCCAGCCGGATTCCGAACCCGACGTTTCCAGTTCTTTCAGCGCTTGAAGCACGGCCTCTTTCTGCTTTTTGTCAGCGGCGTCTGCGCCGTCTGCCGCTTTTGCCGCTTCAGCCACTTCCGTTTTTGAAAGATTTTTGCCGGTAATCGCTTTGGCGGAGAGCTCAGATGCCTGTTTAAAAGAGTCTTCCAGCCCTGAATCGACCGCAAAGCTGAGCTCCTTTCCGCCCCAAGCCTCAAAATCATGGTCTATCAGTGTCTGACCCAATTGCTGTGATAAGCTTTTTTCCGCTGCAAGCCCGGCGATCACGTATGTGTATCCGTCTTCTTTTGCCAGAGAGACGGCCGAGTATCCTTTTTCAGTCAGCTGGTCAACAAGCGTTTGCGCTCCTTTTTCTGATGAAAATTTTCCGGCCTGCACCGCATATGTTTTATAGTTTCCCGCTGAAGATTCCGCATCTCCTGTGCCGGCTGTTTCAGATTTGTCGTTAGAAACATCTCCCGCTTTCACCGTCTGCCCTTGTGAACCTTTGTCAGCTGATGCCGGAGCGGAGGCTTCTTTACTTCCCGACATATTTAAGGCGACAAGGCCGAGCCCGGTGCCTAAAACAGCCGCAACGGCAATTGTCGTGACCGCCTTTTTAACTGGAGAAGACGGCTGCTTTTTTTTCGGAAAATGAGGGCCGTTTTTTTTCTTCTGGTATGGCGGAACGACTTTCGGGTCATCTTCAAATACCTCAGAATTCTTCTCATGATCCCAATTGAAATCTTCTTCTTTCGGATCTTCATGGGATGCGGCAGTCTCCTGTTCCGCCTTTTTTGTTTCTTCCCAATTGGAAAATGTGACGGTCTTCTCCCCGCCTTCATTCACATCTTCTTGTCCATACATCGTTTCTTCTTGTCCGTTAATGGTTACTTTAAGGGCATTGTTTTTAGCTTTGCTGTGCTTTTTGCTCTTCCTTTTTTTCAACGTCTCTTCCCCCTTGCATTCGTCTTGGCCGTACCTTGAACTGATCATGGTTCACACTTTAGCATAGGCGAAAAAAAAAAGAACAAGACTTTTGTCGTCTTGTCCAAAAAACGTTCGCCAAATTTTTCAAGCCCCGCCTGAAGCGAGCTTGATGTAAAACGAAAACAGCTCATCACCGTATAAATAACTCAAAGCGCTCCCGGCTGAGATGGCCGGCGCAAACGGAAATGGCTGCTTTTTACCAAGACTGCCCCGGGCTGCGGCGCACATACCGTATACCGCTCCGATCATAACGGAAAGAAAGAATGCAATGAGCACGAGCTTCACGCCGAGCGTCAGGCCGATCACCCCAAACAGTTTCACATCACCTGCGCCGATGCCTCCTTTACTGACAAACATGATAAAAACAAGCAGAAAAAATCCGCAAACGGCTCCGGCAAACCCCGCATACCATGAATCCAGCGGAGAAAACATACGGCCGGCGATGAAAAGCGGAAGAAAAAACAGCAGAACTTTGTCAGGAATCAGCATATATTGCAGATCCGTCATAGTAACAATCATGAGGAGAGACAGAAATAACAGCGCGACTAACAGTTCTTTTGAGAAACCGAAATGAATGCCTGCAGCCGTGAATAAACACGCCGTCCAGCATTCCGCCGCCGGATACATAACCGACAGCTTCGCACGGCAGTTTCTGCATCTGCCTCTTTGCAGAATATAGGAGACGACGGGCACAAGCTCCCCCCAGGAGAGCGGCAAGCGGCAAAACGAACAGGATGAACGCGGCGAAATAACCGAGATTCGCAGCGGGATACGGCACGCTGCTGTATAAAAAAAAGAACCGAAAATCAAGCCGAGAAAAAACAGAATCAAAAGCACTCAGACCACACCTTTACTATCAATCTGGCTCAGATTATAGCAAAGAAAAACACCATGACTGAAATGGCTGAAAATATATTTTCAGCATAAAAACACCCGGCAAAACCGGAAAATGGTCTGCCGGGCATCCGAGGGGCTGTCAGATAAGCCGCTTTCTCATCTCTGAAATAAAATATAAGGAGCCGGTAATGATGATGACATCATCCGCCCCGTCTTTTTGTTCTATCCATTCTTTCACACTGTCCGGGTTCTCATCGAAGCTCTTAGATGCAAGACTGCTTGCATTGTAAAGGGCTTCGGCGCTTGAAGCACGCGGAAAGTCAAATGATACAAAGTGAATGGAATCCGCTTCGGTTTCAAGCTTTTTAATCATTTCCTGATACGGTTTGTCTTTTAATGCGCTGAATACGACATGGACGTTTTTACCGGCAAAGCGCTGCCGGATCGTTTCTGTCAGCGTTTCAACACCCTCTTCGTTATGGGCGCCGTCCGCAAACACTAAAGGGCGGCTTTGAAGACGTTCAAACCGGCCCGGCCAGGAAGCTTTTTTCAGGCCGTTTCGCATCGCTTCTTCTGAAATGACTGCGGCTTCCAGGCGATTCAGCCATTCAGCGGCCAATATCGCCAATGCCGCATTCTGCCTTTGGTGAATGCCGATCAGCGACGTTTGAATGTCTTCATAGCATTTCGTTTCTGTTTCCAGCGAAAAGCTTTCGCCGGACGGAAGCGCCGCTTCATTAAACAGTCTGCATGTTTTATAAAGTGACTGATACGGAGCCTGCTTTTTTTCGGCTTCCGCTTCAATAACGCCGAGTGCTTCCGGCTGATTGACGCCCGTAATGACCGGAATGGAATTTTTAATAATACCGGCTTTCTGCCCGGCGATCTCCTCGATGGTATTGCCTAAAATGGCCATATGGTCATGTCCGATACTTGTAATGACCGACAGAAGCGGTTTCACAATATTGGTTGAATCAAATGTGCCGCCGAGCCCCGCTTCAAAAATGACAAAATCGATATCAGCCCGCTTCGCAAAATATAAAAATGCACACGCTGTAATGATTTCAAATTCCGTCACCGTTCCGGCATCGGTCTTATCAAGCTCATCGACTATCGGTTTTATGTCATTAACGAGCGTTCTCCATTCCTCATCGGTAATCGGCGTGCCGTTGACGCTGATTCGCTCATTAAACGTAATCATGTAAGGCGATGTGAACGTGCCGACCGTATAACCGGCTTCTTGAAGGACGGAACGGATAAAAGAAACGGTTGATCCTTTGCCGTTTGTGCCCGCCACATGAATGGCGCGAATGTTCTTTTCCGGGTGTTCCAGTTTTTCCATCAGCTTTTCCATACGGAGAAGGCCCGGCTTAACGCCGAACTTGAGTCTGCCGTGAAGCCAGCTGATCGCTTCTTTGTACGTATTAAACAATGAAATCCCCTCTTTTATACGACAAGGCGGTTTCTTAGGAAACCGCCCCGCTGTTTTATCAGCCTTTCAGCTCTGCAATCCGCTGCCGGACAGCTTCGCGTTTTGCCGTGTAGTCTTTCTCTTTTCCGCGTTCTTCTTCAATGACATGCTCAGGAGCTTTTTTAATGAATCCTTCGTTGCCGAGTTTTTTCTGAACGCGTTCGACTTCTTTTGTCAGCTTGTCGAATTCTTTTTGCAGACGGGCGATCTCCTCATCAATGTTAATCAGCCCTTCAAGCGGCAGAATGACTTCCGCTCCGGTGACGACCGCTGTCATCGCTTTGTCTGCCGCAGCGATATCCGTCCCGATTTTCAGCGTGCTCGGATTCGTAAAGCGTTCAACGTAAGAACGGTTCTTCTCAAGGCGGCCGGCAATGTCTTCGGTAGATGTTTTAATGTAAAGTTCAACCTGCTTGCTCATCGGCGTGTTGACTTCGCTCCGGATATTGCGGACAGAACGGATTAATTCAACGAGCAGTTTCATATCCGCCGCTGCCTCTTTATCCGTATGTTCCGGCACCGGAACCGGCCAAGAGCTGATCGTGATTGACTCACCTTCATGAGGAAGGTGCTGCCAGATTTCTTCCGTTAAGAATGGCATAAACGGGTGAAGAAGACGCATCGTCTGGTCAAGCACGTATGCCAGAACAGACCGGGTTGTTTTCTTCGCCGCTTCATCTTCCCCGTACAGCGGAAGCTTCGCCATTTCGATATACCAGTCGCACACATCGTCCCAGATAAAGTTGTACAGGTGGCGTCCGACTTCACCGAATTCATAACGATCCGCAAGCTGTGTCACGTCTTCTATCGTTTCATTCAGTCTTGTGAGGATCCACTTATCAGCAACTGATTTTTCACCGGACAGATCAAGCTCGTCATACGTCATGCCGTCCATGTTCATTAATGCAAAACGGGAGGCGTTCCAAATTTTATTTGCGAAGTTCCATGTGGATTCCACTTTTTCATAGCTGAAACGGAGATCCTGTCCCGGTGAACTTCCGGTTGCCAGGAAATAGCGCAGGGAATCCGCTCCGTACTTGTCGATGACATCCATCGGGTCCACGCCGTTCCCAAGGGATTTACTCATTTTTCTGCCCTGCTCGTCACGGATTAAGCCGTGAATCAGCACGTCTTTGAACGGACGCTCGCCGGTAAACTCAAGACCTTGGAAAATCATCCGGGATACCCAGAAGAAAATGATGTCATATCCCGTTACAAGTACATCGGTTGAGTAATACCGCTTAAAGTCTTCAGCGTTTTCATCAGGCCAGCCCATTGTAGAAAACGGCCAAAGCGCGGAGCTGAACCATGTATCAAGCACGTCTGAATCCTGCTCCCAATTTTCGCTGTCTTCAGGCGCCTCAAGGCCGACGTACACTTCTTTTGTTTCTTTATGATACCAAGCCGGGATGCGGTGGCCCCACCACAGCTGACGGGAAATACACCAATCACGGATGTTTTCCATCCAGTGCAGGTACGTTTTCTCGAAACGGTCAGGAACGAAGTGAACCTTCTCTTCCTTTGCCTGAAGGTCAACCGCAGCATCGGCCAGCGGCTGCATTTTGACAAACCATTGTGTGGACAGGTACGGCTCAACAACGGCGCCGCTTCTCTCACTGTGGCCGACAGAATGCATATGGTCTTCGATTTTAAAGAGAACGCCGGATTCCTGAAGATCTTTGACGAGTTTTTTGCGGCATTCAAACCGATCCATGCCGTTATATTGCAGCGCTTTTTCATTCATTGTTCCGTCTTCATTCATGACGAGAATCCGCTCTAAATTGTGGCGGTTTCCGAGTTCAAAGTCATTCGGGTCATGGGCAGGCGTGATTTTAACGGCGCCTGACCCGAATTCCATATCAACATAATCATCGCCGACAATCGGAATTTCGCGGTTTGTAATCGGCAGAATCACCGTTTTGCCGATTAAGTGCTTGTAGCGCTCATCTTCAGGATGAACCGCGACAGCCGTGTCGCCAAGCATCGTTTCCGGACGGGTGGTCGCGATTTCAATTGAGCCTGAACCGTCTGCTAACGGGTAGCGCAAATGATAAAACGCGCCCTGTACGTCTTTGTAAATCACTTCAATATCGGATAAAGCCGTTTTTGTGGCAGGGTCCCAGTTGATGATATATTCGCCTCTGTAAATCAAGCCTTTCTCGTACAACTTGACGAAGACTTCACGCACGGCTTTGTTCAGCCCTTCATCAAGAGTAAAACGTTCACGTGAATAATCGAGTCCGAGTCCCATCTTGGCCCATTGGCTGCGGATGAAATCAGCATACTCTTCTTTCCACTTCCACGTTTCTTCTAAAAACTTTTCACGGCCGAGGTCATAACGGCTTGTGCCCTGTTCGCGGAGTTTCGCTTCGACTTTTGCCTGAGTGGCGATGCCGGCGTGGTCCATGCCCGGAAGCCAGAGCACGTCATAGCCCTGCATGCGTTTCATACGCGTAACGATATCTTGCAGCGTCGTATCCCACGCATGTCCGAGGTGCAGCCTGCCCGTCACATTCGGCGGCGGAATGACGACAGAATACGGCTGTTTCGTTTGATCGCCGCCCGCTTCAAAATATTTTCCTTTCAGCCAAAAATCATAGCGGCCTTTTTCAATCGCAGACGGATCATATTTTGTCGGCATTGTTTGTTCGTTTGTATCCATGATAACCCTCCAGCATGTTTAGAAATGGCTGAGCAACTAAAAAAGAGCCTTCATCCTGATAAAGGACGAAAAGCTCTTTCGCGGTACCACCTTTTTTCATGAACAGATTTGTTCATGCACTTAAACGGATAACGGGTGCGGCCCGAATTTCTCTACTGTATGTTCAAGAAATTATGCTCCCGGGCGACCTTCCAATGAGACGGCATAAGAAGCCTTTCAGCACAGTAGCTTCTCTCTCTTCATGCGTCTTTCTTGTACTCTTCCCGTTCAAAGCAGGTGTATTTATATCAGCTCATGATCTTATTTATTATGTTCTTTATTATAGTAAAAGTGTTTTTGATTCGTCAATCATCTTTTCCAAAAACCGCTGCCGTCATACATAAATGGGCATGCACCCCGCTCTTCCCCTTACATACGATACATAGAAAGGCGAATGTGAGGAGGAATTGCCCGTGAGAAAAAAATTCAATTCTTATTCGCTCCCCCAGTGGGCCAGACAGGTCCGCCTTGTATCCGTGCAAGTCATTATCCCGATTACGATCTTTCAGGGGATCAGGACGATTTTCTTTCCGACGACTTTTGATGTCCTGCTGCTTGCCATCCTGCTGTTTTTAGCGTGCGCCCTGCATTTGGAATGGATATAAAAAAACGAGTCCCGTTATGAAGAGGACTCGTTTTCCGCTTTTATTTTTTTCTCCCGTTCAATCTGATGAACCTTCATGAGAAAAGGCTCAACGTTTTTCATCTGCCAAAACGCTCTTAATAATTGCGTGCACTCTTCTTTTTCAGAGCCCCTTTGGCCGGTCTGATACCGTTTCAGCACTTTGTACATGGCGGACGGATAAGCCATATAGCTGAGAAACAGACTGATTTCCGCTTCACGGAGCGGGAATGATTTGTGATACGTATAAAACCAGTCCAGACATTCCGGACATGCTTTCGGATAGCTTCTGAACATTCTGGAGTAAAAGCCGAGCAGGTCATTTTGCGGAGGGCCCAGTGCAGCTTTCTCGAAATTCGTGAAAAAGCCCGATCCCGCATCATTATACAGAAAGTGGCGGCTCGATAAACTGCCGTGGTTGATCACCGCTCTCGTCTTGTCATGATCCTTTGCTGCGTCAAACCATTCTTCCAGACGTTCCAGAGCAAAATTGACGGCGGAAACCGTTTCTGTAAGATACGTAACGGCCTGCAGTTCAAAAGGTGAAAGGTACCACTCTTTTTCCGCCCGGTCGGCGAATTGTTCATAGACAAGCTTATCATTTTCCCAATCTCTTTTCGTTGCTTCATAAAAGCCGCTGATATCTTCAGTCCGGATTTGGATGTCCCGCACAGTCGCAGAATGGAGCTTCGCGACCTCTTTAAAAAGGTAAACATGTTTTTGGTCCCGTTCTTCCTCCTGATCGTACTGAAGCCAAGGCATTAAATAATAAGAATTCTCCGTCTGTCTCCCTGCAAAAAAATCGCCGGCATACGTGCGGCAGATCGGCACAAATGATCGGTAGCCTTTCTCCTCAATCTCAATCATAAGATCCGTAAATTCACTGCTGCGGGCCGGCTTGAGCTGTTTCAAAGCAAAAATGCCGTAGTTTGAGTAGACCTTCCAAACATGCGGGCTGACAGGCTCAATATACTCAGCCGCCAGCCCGTATTCCTGAAGCACTGATTGGACTGCTTCCATTCCATTCACCACATTTTTACGGCCTCTTTGTGCTTACACATGGCTGTTATTATATTCAGGTATATACAGAAGCTGACCTTCCTCAAGCTCGTCATCAAACGATAAAGCATTCGTTCGGATGAGCTGCTGGGATGTAATGTCATATCGTTCACACACCCGGTCGATTGTATCTTGCTGCTGCACGATACAAATTTTCATTCTTGAAAACTTTTCTTCTTCCCTTGTAAATAATTTTGTCAAGTAATGAGAGTTGTCATTTTCCTTCTGCTCGGTTCCCGGTGCCGCTTCTTCATTCTTTCTTTCAGGCTTAAGCGGCTCAGGCTGTTCAGCTTGCGCCGGCTCCTCAGGCGGCAGTTTGGAAAACTGAAAAGACAAATCGAGAGGCTTCCCGGTTTCCTCCTCCGGCGGCGCCATCTTCCTTACCTCAATTTCAAACCCTTCTTCATCATGAGCCTCTTCTTCAAGCAGCTTAGGAGCGCTGTAAAACTCCTCTTCCTGCCGTTCCGGAACGAACTCGCGATAAACGGGCGCCTGCTCCTCTTGAAAAACCGCAGGCTCATCTTCGTCTTCTGCCGCCTTATGATCGCTCTGACGGAGAAGCGGCTCGGCCTCTGGCTGCTCTTCTTTTTGAAGGAAGGGCTGTTCCGCAATTTTTGGTTTTTCTGCATGCGGAGTCAGAGTGAAAGCAGGGAAAACCGGTTCGATATCATCTTTCGGCTCTTCCTGCACTTCTGCTGAATCATCCTCAAATACGGGTTCATTCCTCACAGCTGACATGATTGCAGGCTCCTCAGCTTCTTCCGGCTCTTCTTCGTGCTGGAAGGAAACGGGAGGAGGAGGCTCAGTAAAGGAAACAGGTTTAGGCACCTCTTCTTGCTCCCTCAGAATCGGGGCTGCTTCCTGCTCTTCTTCTTCTTGCTCCCTCAAAACCGGGGCTGCTTCCTGCTCTTCTTCTTGCTCCCTCAGAATCGGAGCTGCTTCCTGCTCTTCTTCCTGCTCCCTCAGAATCGGGGCTGTTTCCTGCTTTTCTTCTTCCCGCTCCCTCAGAATCGGGACTGCTTCCTGCACTTCTTCCCGCTCCCTCAGAATCGGAGCTGCTTCCTGCGCTTCTTCCTGCTCTCTCAGAAGCGGGGCTGCTTCCTGCGCTTCTTCCTGCTCCCTCAGAATCGGGGCTGCTTCCTGCTCTTCTTCCTGCTCTCTCAGAATCGGAGCTGCTTCCTGCTCTTCTTCCTGCTCCCTCAGAATCGGGGCTGTTTCCTGCTTTTCTTCTTCCCGCTCCCTCAGAATCGGGGCTGCTTCCTGCTCTTCTTCCTCCTGCCTGAGTAAAGGCGGGATTTCTTCCTCGTTCTTCTCTGTTTCTTGTGCTGCTTCTTCTGATACAGTCAAAGGTATTTCAGGCTCATGGCGTATCATTAATTCTGGTTCATTTTCGTCCTCAGAATGATGTCCGGCAAGATTGATCATTTCTTCTCTGGCAAATTCAGGCGCCACGTACAAAGGGATCTCCGGCTCTTTCGGCTCGGATTCCTCAAGCAGCCCTTCAATTGCCAAATCAGCTTGAATGGTTAAGATCCTTGAATCCGTCAGCTGATAATCAAAGGCATCAATAAATACGAAAACATCATTGAGGTGGCTCACTTTATTTTTCGGAATCGTGATGTCCACCGGGAAACAATGAATGAGCTCGGCCGTGCCATCCTCCCTCGCCCTCACTTCCTCTACATGCCTCAGCTCCCTATCAAGCTCTTCAAAATGACTGCTGTGATCTATGTTGTACTCGCCAGTAAGTTCTAATGATCCTTTAATTGAGACATAATCATTTACTTCCTGCACCCTGATGTCAGGGTCTAATGAAATCGAAAGTAATTCAGAAACTTCCTGTCCTTTTTGGAAACAGATTGATTCTTCAACAGAAAATTGCAATCGGTGATTATGCGGCAAGTTCATATCCTCCTTTCATCTAATCCATACAATTAGATGTCACTAAAGGTGTATGCCGCAATCCGGGAAAATATGATAATGGAGGCATTGAAAAAAGCCGATACAAGTCTTGCTTGCATCGGCTTTTCGGTATCAGCGGCTGATCGCCTGGAACACTTTCTCAGCGGCTTGAATGGTATTTTCAATATCCTCCATTGTATGCGCAGTGGAGAGAAACAATCCTTCAAATTGAGACGGCGGCAGAAATACGCCTGCGTCGGCCATCCCTTTATAATACTTGGCGAACAGCTTTAAATCAGAAGATTTGGCTGCTTCATAGTTAATGACAGGCTCATTGGTGAAAAAGAAGCCGATCATTGACCCCGCCCGGTTAAACGTGTGCGGAATGCCGTGTGCTGCAGCTGCTTTTGAAATGCCTTCTTCAAGCATATCGCCTTTTTTCACAAATTCTTGGTAAGATTCAGGTGTGAGCTGCTGTAACGTCTCAAGTCCCGCTGTCATGGCAAGCGGATTTCCAGACAATGTTCCCGCCTGGTAGATCGGACCGCTCGGCGCGATTCGTTCCATAATGTCAGCTTTTCCGCCATACGCACCGACAGGAAGACCGCCGCCGATGACTTTGCCGAGACACGTTAAGTCAGGCGTCACGCCGAAATACCCTTGCGCGCAGTTATAATCCACGCGAAAACCGGTCATGACCTCATCAAAAATGAGCAGCGCGCCATACTGTTCCGTAATGTCGCGAAGTCCTTGTAAAAAGCCTTCCTGCGGCGGAACAACGCCCATATTGCCTGCTACCGGTTCAACAATGACCCCGGCAATATCTTCACCGTACTCCCGGAATGCGAGTGCAACGCTTTCCAAGTCGTTGTATGGAACGGTAATCGTATTCATTGCTATTCCTTCCGGCACGCCCGGGCTGTCCGGCAGGCCGAGTGTCGCCACTCCGGATCCCGCTTTGATCAGCAGCGAATCACCATGGCCGTGGTAACAGCCTTCAAATTTCAAAATTTTGTTGCGGCCGGTGTATCCTCTTGCCAGACGCAGGGCGCTCATTGTCGCCTCTGTGCCGGAGCTGACCATCCGCACGATTTCAACAGACGGCACACGGTCAATGACCAATTTGGCCAGTTCGTTTTCCACTTCAGTAGATGCCCCGAAACTTGTCCCGTTCTCGGCTACTTTTTTCAGGCTTTCAACGACCCTGTCGTTCGTGTGGCCCAAAATGAGCGGCCCCCAGCTCAGGACGTAGTCGATATATTCATTGCCGTCAATATCAAAAATTTTCGATCCTTTTCCGCGCTGCATAAAGATCGGATCCATATCAACTGATTTAAACGCGCGCACCGGGCTGTTCACTCCGCCCGGCATCAGTTTCTGCGCTTCTTTAAAAGCGGCTTTTGATTTTTCATAGCTTCTCATCTGCCTCAGCTCCCGTCAAATGAAATCGTTACTCAGCAAGCCATTTTGCTGCGTCTTTTGCATGATACGTCATAATCAGATCGGCTCCTGCACGTTTCATGCCCGTTAAAATTTCCAGCACCATTTCTTTTTCTTTAATCCAGCCGTTTTGGGCTGCCGCTTTCACCATGGAATACTCCCCGCTCACATTATATGCGACCAGCGGCAGGTGATGGCGGTTTTTCACATCACGCATAATATCTAAGTATGACATAGACGGTTTGACGATTAAAAAGTCAGCGCCTTCTGCCGCGTCTGATTCAGCCTCACGTAGCGCTTCCAGGCGGTTGGCCGGATCCATCTGATATGTTTTTCGGTCACCGAACTGCGGCGTGCTGTCAGCCGCGTCGCGGAACGGGCCGTAAAATTCACTTGAATATTTCACGGCATAAGACATGATCGGAATATTCGTGAATCCTTCTTTGTCGAGCGCTTCCCTGATCACTGTGACAAAACCGTCCATCATATTTGAAGGAGCGATGATGTCAGCGCCGGCTTTAGCCTGGCTGACGGCTGTCTGCGCCAGCAGCTCAAGCGACTCGTCATTGAGGATTATTCCGTCTTTCACGACGCCGCAATGGCCGTGATCCGTGTATTCACAGAGACATGTATCAGCGATGACGATCATTTCAGGATAATGCTTTTTAATTTCAGCAATCCCTTTCTGCACAATGCCATGATCGTGAAAAGCCTGGGTTCCGCAGGCGTCTTTTTCTTCCGGCACGCCGAAAACGATGACCGACTTAATGCCGAGCGATATCAGCTCAGCCATTTCATCCTTTAACAAATCGAGTGATACATGATAAACCCCCGGCATGGAAGGAACTTCTTTTTTTCCTTCGAGTCCTTCAACGACAAATAACGGGTAAATAAAATCTGAAGGGTGAAGACGTGTTTCTTTTACTAGATCTCTCATCGCAGCGTTCGCGCGCAAACGGCGGTGTCTGTTAAATGTTTGATTCATCATTATCTATCCTTTCCCGACATGCTGCACATGACGTCCAGCATGCCTTCAATCGTATAGGTGTCAGGCACATGGGATGAGATCCCGTATTCCAAGAGCGCTTTCTCTGTCAAAGGGCCGATGCTGATATAGCTCGCACCGCTGTTTTCCCACGCTTTTTCTCCGTCTCCGACCGCGTGCATAAACGTATGCACCGCCGATGAACTGGTAAACGTAATAAAATCAAAATGAGAGCGGGATGCAGCCCGTCTCAGCTCGTCCATGCCTTTTTCATCCTGAATGGTATTGTATAACACCCATTCCCTTATTTGATAGCCAAGCGGCTCAAGCTCCGCTTTTATGACATCGCGTGATAAATTGCCCTTTATCAATGAAACGGGTTCGGCAGCTGATGCGTGCCGTTTTAAAGTATCAGCCAGACATTCCGCCACATACTCGTCAGGCATCGCATCCGTCCGGGCTCCCCGCTCTTTCAGGGCGCGCGCTGTCTTTTCACCGACGGCTGCGATTTTTTTCCGTTCCGGAAGCGCAAGGCCATGCTGATCAAGGTAGGAAAAAAAGAACCGGACACCGTTTACGCTTGTAAACACAAGCCAGCCCGGTTCAGAAAGGTCTTCCCGCAGACTGTCCGCACATTCATCCGGGAGCGCTTCCTGAAAAGCGATCAGAGAGGCGGAAACAGCCGTTCCGCCGAGCGCCTCCACTTTTTTTCGAAACGGTGCTGCCTGTCTTTTGTTCCGGGTGACGAGCACGGTCTTTCCTTGTAAAGGAAGGTCATTTGCCATCCTGTTCGAGCTCCTGTTTCACGCTGTCGATTAGTGCTTTGGCTCCTTTTTCAGACATCATCGCCGCACAGCGTTTCCCGATTTCTTCCGGATCATGTCCCGCCGCTGTTTCTTTATAAATCGTCTTTCCGTCCGGAGACGCGACAAGACCGACCAATTCAACCTCATCCCGGTCATTGACGGACGCATACCCGGCTATCGGCACTTGGCAGCCGCCTTCCATCGCGTGTAAGAAAGCCCGTTCGGCTGCCACCGTGCGCTGCGTATACTCATCGGTAAATTGCGCAAACAGCTTCAAAAGCTCTTCATCCGACTCTCTGCATTCAATGGCAAGAGCGCCTTGGCCGACCGCAGGCAGACAGCGGTCCGGTTCGAGGAATTCCGATACGACATCATCTTTCCAGCCCATTCTCGAAAGCCCCGCAGCCGCTAAAATAATAGCATCGTAATCTTCCGTTTCAAGCTTTTGAAGTCTCGTATCGATATTGCCTCTGATCCACTTAATTGTAAGGTCAGGGCGTTCAGCAAGAATCTGGGCGCTTCTTCTTAAACTGCTGGTGCCGATGATGCCCCCTTCTTTTATGCCGTCCAGCTTTTGATGCCCTTTTGAAATGAGCGCATCACGCGGATCCTCACGTTTCGGTATGCAGCCTATGACAAGACCCTCAGGCAAAACGGCGGGCATGTCTTTCATGCTGTGAACCGCCATATCAATCTCCTGATGCAGCAGCGCCTGTTCAATCTCTTTGACAAACAAACCTTTGCCGCCCACTTTTGACAGTGTAACATCGAGGATGCGGTCGCCTTTTGTGACAATCTCCCGGATTTCAAAGTCATAGGAAGGATTCAATTCCTTCAGTTTGTTAATCACCCATTTTGTCTGGGTCATAGCCAGTTTGCTCCGTCTGGAACCTACCTTAATCGTTCTCATTTTCTTTCCTCCCGAATCTGTTTGGGCGCGTGCGTTAACTGAACCAATGGAATTGTGACAGGCTTCCGAGCAGGAAGTAATTAATCATCAGCACGAGAAAACATGCTGAATTCCATAACGCCGCCACTTTCCCCTGCAGTTCCTTAATCATTCTGATATATAAATAGTAGCTGTATAAAAGCAGCACAATAAACGAGCCGAGCACTTTTGAATCAAACCAGTACAGCGTTTCCAGCGACACATACGCCCAGATCACGCCTAATATCAGGCTCAACAGCAGCATCGGAACCCCGATGACATTTAAAACGTAAGCCATATAATCAAGTTTTGACAAATCTTCAATTCTCAACAGCCATTTTCCCCATTTTTTCTTCTTTAATAAAGAATATTGAAACTGATAAAGAAGCGAAAAGACAAAAGAAAGGGAAAAAGCGCCGTAAGACAGAATCGCCATTGTAATATGAATGACCAAAAGCTCTGAGACCAGCTGGCCGGAAAAGGCGGCCGAATGCTGATCCGTCGGTGAAAACGTATGGATCGCAATCATCGAGAAACCGATGACATTCGTGAAAAACACGATAAAATCAACCCGCAGAATCTGCGTGACCACAAGTGAAAGCGTGACAAGCACCCACGCATAAAAGTAAAGGGCCTCTGTAATATTCAAGACCGGAAATCTGCCCGTCTGCCACATGAAATAAGAAAGATAGACAGTTTGCAGAGTCCAGACAATAGAAAGCAACCAGAAGGCTATTTTTCCAGCCTTCCGGTTGTGTTGAAGAAAATCTATAAAGTAAAAAAGGACGCTTACTGCATAAATAACAATTGTCGCTTCATTAAGTCTTGCCATTGCTGTATCAATCATACAGCCCTCACTCACTTACAAGCGGACGTAAGCCCGTTTTTGCTTCTGCCTTTTGAAACGAATGAACCGTCTGGCGGTTATCCAGGCTTTTGTCCAGCTGGCGGCCGGCCTCTTCCTCAATATCGAAAATCTGCATAAACAGCTTCAGCTTTTCATCTGAATCCGCTTCAGCCGCAAGCTCTTTCGCTTTCAGAATCGGGTCGCGCAGCATTTGGTTAATGATGCTTTTCGTATGTTTGCTGAGAAGTTTTTTCTCTCTTACCGTCAGATGAGGCAGCTTGCGCTCAATGCTCTGCATCGTATCGGACTGGATGGACAGCGCCTTTTCACGCAGCGCCGAAATAACCGGCACGACGCCGAGTGTATTAAGCCACTGCTTAAACTCAACAATTGCCGCTTCAATAAACAGCTCGACTTTTTCAGCGGTTTCGCGGCGTTCTTGTAAGTTGGCTTCAACGATTCCTTCAAGGTCATCAATATCGTACAGAAAAACACCTTCAAGATCGTTAAGCGCCGGATCGAGGTCTCTCGGCACAGCGATATCCACCATAAATAACGGACGGCCTTTCCGCTGTCTGCCCGCTCTCTCCATCATTTCTTTAGACACGACGAAATCACTTGCGCCTGTCGAACTGATTAAAATATCAGCTTCAGCAAGTGCATGTTCAAGCTGGTTTAAGCTGCGCGCTTCTCCGGAGAAACGGTCAGCAAGCGCTTTTGCCTTCAAAAACGTTCTGTTGATGACCGTTACTTTGCCGATACCCTGACCGTGCAGGTTTTCTGCGGCGAGCTCGCCCATTTTTCCCGCACCGAGAATCAAAATGTGCTTATTTGACAATGAGCCGAAGATTTTTTTCGCGAGTTCAACGGCGGCGTAACTGACGGAAACGGCATTGGCGCCGATATCGGTTTCGGCATGCGTGCGTTTGCCGACGGTCACCGCCTGTTTAAACAGCTCATTGAAAATGGTGCCGATCGTCTTTTCTGCCTGCGCCGTTTTAAAGCTCGAGCGGACCTGGCCGAGTATTTGCGTCTCTCCGATGACCATGGAATCTAAACCGCACGCCACACGGAATAAATGCTCGATCGCCGCGTCGCTCTCATAAAATTTCAGAAACGGAGACAGCTCTTCTTTCGGCAGCGAGAACCATTCGGATAAAAATGTCTTTATATAATAACGGCCGGTATGAAGCTGGTCGACCACCGCATATATTTCGGTGCGGTTGCAGGTTGACACGATAATGTTTTCTAGAACGCTTTTTTCTTCTTTTAAGCGGAGCATCGCTTCTGCAAGCTCATCCGGCTGAAAACTTATTTTTTCGCGTATTTCAATAGGGGCGGATTTATAATCTACTCCCACAACAAGAATATGCATCGCTTTCATGCACCCCCGTACATCGCAATTTATTTATAATCATTCTAACATAGAATTTATTATTTATAATAATTATAACATAGTTTCTTCGGGAAAATGTGAACAGATTTCAAAAATGTTATGCTATAGTATAAAAAGCTCGTTCCCACTGTAATCATCATACTAAAAATCCTTTACTGCGGGTAGGTGACAGGATGAAAAAAACATCAATTTTATTACCGGGACTTCTGCTTGCCGCTTCATTATTTGCATGGCTTCAGAGCGGACAGGTTCACCTGTTTGCGAATCAGGGGGAATGGCCGGTGCTCCTTATGCTCTTGGGGGCCGTGCTCTTGTATCAGGGCAAAAAGGAAGCGGCCGGGCCTCACGTCCTGATCGGCATGCTTCTTTTCGGCATAGGTTTACACTTTTTCGCCAAACCTGAGCTCTCATGGTGGCCGGGAGATTTTGAAATGATTCTCTTCGTCTTCGGATTCTCCTTATTTGCGGCTGCCAGAAAAGAATATGTATACGAAGCGGCTGCCATGATTGGTTTTTCCCTCTTTTTATACTTCTTTAAACAAATTACGGCGTGGCTGGAGTCCGTCCATATTCCGACGGAACACTTCAAAACATACTGGCCGTATGTTTTCATCGGAATCAGCCTTTTATTATTGTTTATCAAGCGGAACAAAACTATACGATAAAACCCAAAACGCACTGCGTTTTGGGTTTTTCATTACCGGCTGATCATTTTTTTAATGGCTCCCCATGCTTCATCTTTGCCTTTTTTCGTTTCAGAGGAAAATAAAATCAGCTCATCTTCAGGATCCATATCAAGCGTCTGTTTGACAACCTTTAAGTGCTTGTCCCATTTTCCTTTTGGAATCTTATCCGCTTTTGTCGCAATGACGATGACGGGAATGCCGTAATACTTCAGGAATTCATACATGTTCACGTCTTCAGCAGACGGCGCGTGTCTGAGGTCGACAATCTGCACGCAGGCTTTCAGCTCTTCACGGGTCGTCATATAGGTTTCAATCATTCTCCCCCATGCTTCCCGCTCGCTTTTGGAAACCTTCGCAAATCCGTACCCGGGAACGTCGACAAAATGCAATTCATCATTGATGATGTAAAAGTTTAAAGTCTGTGTTTTCCCCGGTTTTGATGACGTTCTGGCCAAGTTTTTCCGATTGATTAATGAATTGATAAAAGATGACTTTCCTACATTTGATCTGCCCGCCAGCGCGATTTCCGGAAGCCCCCCATCAGGGTACTGTTCGGGTTTGACCGCGCTGATCACGATTTCTGACTTTGTGACTTTCATTTCTTCTCTCCTACTAAGGCATGTTCCAAAACGTCATCCAGGTGAGAAACGAATATAAACTTCAGTCCTTCTCTGACGCTTTCTGGAATATCCTCTATATCTTTTTCGTTATCTTTAGGCGCAATAATAGTGGTCAGGCCCGCTCTGTGCGCGCCGAGCGCCTTTTCTTTCAGTCCGCCGATCGGAAGCACGCGCCCCCGCAGCGTGATTTCTCCCGTCATACCGACTTCGCGTTTTACCGCACGGTCCGTTAATGCTGAAACGAGCGCCGTGGCCATCGTAATTCCGGCAGAAGGGCCGTCTTTCGGCACCGCTCCTTCAGGGACATGGATATGAATGTCATACTTCTCATGGAATTTCGGGTCGATTCCGAACTGTTCCGCTTTCGAACGGACATAACTGAAAGCGGCCTGCGCTGATTCCCGCATGACATCTCCAAGCTTCCCTGTCAGAACCAGCTTTCCTTTTCCCGGTGACAATGACACTTCGATTGACAGCGTATCTCCGCCGACCGTCGTATACGCGAGCCCCGTGACAACCCCGATTTGATCTTCGGTTTCCGCCTGTCCGTATCTGAATATCCGTTTTCCGAGATAGTCGGCCAGATTTTTCTCTGTAACGGTAATGCGTTTTCTCTCCTCAGACACAATGGCTTTCGCAGCCTTTCGGCAAATGGCGGCAATCTGGCGTTCAAGCGTTCTCACGCCGGCTTCCCTCGTGTAGTAGCGGATGATGTCCGTAATCGCCTGATCCCGAATCTGCAGGTTGCTCTTTGTGAGCCCGTGCTCTTTGATTTGTTTCGGAAGCAGGTGATCTTTCACGATCTCCAGCTTTTCGTTTTCAGTGTAGCCTGACAGGCTGATAATCTCCATTCTGTCTCTGAGAGGGCCAGGGATGGAAGCAAGGTTATTCGCAGTCGCGATAAACAGTACTTTCGATAAATCGAACGTCTCTTCAATATAGTGGTCGCTGAATGTGCTGTTTTGTTCCGGATCCAGCACCTCAAGCATCGCCGAAGACGGATCGCCTCTGAAATCAGACGACATTTTGTCGATCTCGTCGAGGAGAAAGACCGGATTTTGTTTGCCGGCTTTTTTCATCCCCTGTATAATACGGCCCGGCATCGCCCCGACGTATGTGCGCCGGTGCCCGCGGATTTCAGACTCATCGCGCACTCCGCCCAGTGAAATTCTCACAAAACGGCGTCCCATGCTCGTACTGATTGATTTTGCAAGAGATGTTTTACCGACTCCCGGAGGTCCGGCGAGACAAAGAATCGGCCCTTTCAGCGTTTTCGTCAGCTGTTTCACGGCCAAATACTCCAAAATCCGCTCTTTCACTTTCTCTAAGCCGTGATGCTCTTTATCTAAGATTTCCCCGGCTTTTTTAATATCAAGTTTATCTTCTGTTTCATCCGACCACGGAAGGGCGATGAGCCAGTCAATATAGTTGCGGATAACAGAGCTTTCCGCTGAGCTTGACGGCACTTTTTCGTAACGGCTTAATTCCTTAAGCGCCGTTTCTTTGACACGCTCAGGCATGCCTGCTTCTTCTATCTTTTCCGTGAGCGACTGAACTTCGCCGGTTTTTCCTTCTTTGTCGCCAAGCTCCTTCTGAATGGCTTTCATCTGTTCGCGCAAATAATATTCCTTTTGAGTGCGTTCCATCGAACGTTTGACGCGCTGACCGATTTTTTTCTCAATCTCCAGCACTTCTTTTTCATTATGAATGGAACGAATGACCTTATTCAGACGTTCTTTAATATCCGCCGTTTCTAAAATGTCCTGCTTGTCCTTTAATTTCAGCGGGAGATGAGAAGCGACGATATCCGCCATTCTGCCGGGCTCTTCAATATCAGTCACAGCCGCATACGTTTCTGCGGAAATTTTTTTAGAAATTTTTATGTACTGGTCAAAATGGTCCAGCAGCGTCCGCATAAGCGCTTCGTCTTCCACGTCTTTTGAATCATCCTCATGCATCAGCTGTATATCGACCGAAGTATAATCTTCGAGTTCGGTGTATTCAAGGATCTGCGCCCGCTGAATTCCTTCTACAAGCACTCTGATCGTACCGTTGGGCAGCTTCAGCATCTGTTTAATTTTTGTATAAGTGCCGACGGCGAAAATATCCTCTTCACCCGGTTCGTCTATCGAAATATCCTGCTGAGTGGCTAAAAAAATCATATGATCATGCATCATTGCCTGTTCAAGAGCCTGAACCGACTTGTCACGGCCTACATCTAAATGTAAAACCATTGTCGGGTATACCAATAAGCCTCTTAAAGGGAGGAGCGGGATGCTGCGTTTTGTATCTTCTGCCATGTGACTGACACCTC
Organism: Bacillus sp. ZY-1-1; assembly: GCF_003047165.1. Taxonomy (NCBI): domain Bacteria; kingdom Bacillati; phylum Bacillota; class Bacilli; order Caryophanales; family Bacillaceae; genus Bacillus; species Bacillus sp. ZY-1-1. The sequence continues at coordinate 1,248,532 of NZ_CP027061.1, read as the reverse complement.
CGTGACTTTAGTATGAACCATTATAATACAACTTTTTCATCGTTGTACAATTCCGGGATCGGGCTTTAATCGGCTTATCCGCCTGCCCTGTATATAAAACAGTCTCTTCGTAGTATACCCTTTCTTTCTGTTCTGAAAAAGGAAAAGATGTCCTCCATAAAAAAAACCCCATTATAAAAATGGAGTTTATACGGATTCTTTATTCATTTGAATATCAAACGGTTTTTGTTCTGAAGGAGGGTCAACCAATATGACGTCAAGCACTTCCTGGAACGTTTTTACCGCTTTAATGGTGATTCCGTCTATTCGTTTCAGAATGGACTGCTGATTTTCATATGGGATAATGACCGTTTTTGCTCCGGCCTGTTTTGCGGCTTTAATTTTCGGAATGACGCCGCCGATCGGTTTGACAAGCCCCGTCAGGCTGATTTCTCCCGTCATCGCCACCGTATGGTCGATCGGGATGCGGTGAATCGCGGAAAAAATCCCCGCGGCCATCGCGATACCTGCTGAAGGTCCGTCAATCGGGCCTCCGCCCGGAAAATTGACGTGAATGTCATAGTCTGAAGGTTTGATGCCCATTGTGCGGAGAACCGTCAGCACATTTTCCACAGATCCCTTCGCCATGCTTTTGCGGCGGATCGACTTCGATTGGCTGCCGATGCTTTCTTCCTCTGCAATTCCCGTGATATTCAGGCTTCCTTTGTCCTGCGCAGGTGTGACATTCACTTCGATTTCCAGCAATGCGCCGCTGTTCGGCCCGTAGACGGCAAGTCCGTTCACGATGCCGACTTGCGGTTCATCGGCGATTTTCTGCTCATTTTTAGGTGTGAGCTGACTGGAATGAACAACCCATTCTATATCTTCAGTCGTGATTTCTTTTCTGTCCTCAGTCACCGCCATGCCGGCAGCGATCTGGATCATATTGACGGCTTCACGTCCGTTTCTCGTATATGCGGTCAGCACGCTGAGAGCTTCGTCAGAAATCTCTTTCTGAATTTTGTCGGCTGCTTTTTTTGCAACGATTTTAAGTTCATCCTTTTCCAGCTCGCGGAAAAATACTTCAAGACAGCGCGAACGGATGGCCGGAGGAATTTCAGTCGGCATTCTCGTTGTCGCACCGATCAAACGGAAATCCGCCGGAAGCCCATTTTGAAAAATATCATGGATATGATTCGGTATTTGCGTATTTTCTTCACTGTAATACGCACTGTCTAAAAATACTTTTCGGTCTTCAAGCACCTTCAGCATTTTATTCATCTGAATCGGGTGAAGCTCGCCGATTTCATCAATAAACAATACCCCGCCGTGAGCATGGGTCACAGCCCCCTGTTTCGGCTGCGGAATGCCTGCTTGGCCCATCGCACCCGCTCCCTGATAAATCGGATCATGCACTGAACCGATAAGCGGATCGGCAATCCCCCGTTCATCAAATCGCGCGGTCGTCGCATCAAGTTCAACAAAAACAGCCTGCTTTTGAAACGGTGACTGTTTATGCTTTTTCGCTTCTTCCAATACCAGCCGCGCCGCAGCCGTTTTACCGACTCCCGGAGGACCGTAAATAATGACGTGCTGCGGGTTCGGTCCGCAAAGCGCTGCTTTTAACGCTTTAATTCCGTCTTCCTGGCCGACAATGTCCTGAAAGCTTTTCGGCCGCACCTTTTCTGATAAAGGTTCTGATAAACTGATGGCGCGCATTTTGCGCAGCTGTTCCATTTCCTTTTTTGATTCTTTATCTATCGTCACTTTTTGTGTTCGCTGGTTTTTGAGCAGATTCCAAAAATATAGTCCGATGACTATCCCGAAAAACAGCTGTACAAATAATGCGATCCCTGTCCAACTCATGCTGGTCCCTCCTAAAAAAACGATTTATGTATCCAATTCATTCCTCTGTCCGCTAGTATCTCCCAGCAAAGCCCGGAATAAACATTTTCAGAAGGGTCAGGACAAGAAAAAAAACCTCCTGATTAATTCGGGTCAGGAGGTTTTGTCGTGTTATGCTGATGTTTTATCTTGGCCGACAACAGTGCCGTCTTTTAATACAAGACGCGGCGCTTCACCGTCTGCGACTGTCGCTCCGGTAATGACACATTTTTCAATATCATCGCGGGACGGCAGATCAAACATGACGTCAAGCATGATGCCTTCAATGATAGAACGCAGGCCGCGTGCGCCTGTTTTACGCTCGATCGCTTTTTTCGCAATTTCAGATAATGCCTCGCCTTCAAATTCAAGCTCGACATCATCAAGTTCTAACATTTTCTTGTATTGTTTGACGAGTGCGTTTTTCGGTTTAGTCAGAATTTCAACCAGTGCCGTTTCGTCAAGCTGCTCAAGGCTTGCAATGACAGGAAGACGGCCGATGAATTCAGGAATCAGACCGAAACGGAGCAGGTCTTCCGGAAGAACTTTAGAAAGCAGTTCTTCTTTTTCCAGGTCTGCCGCTTTATTATCAGAGCCGAAGCCGATGACTTTTTGTCCGAGACGGCGTTTGATGATTTGTTCGATCCCGTCAAATGCACCGCCGCAAATGAACAGAATGTTCGTCGTATCGATCTGGATGAATTCCTGATGAGGATGTTTGCGTCCTCCTTGAGGCGGCACGCTTGCAACCGTTCCTTCAAGAATTTTCAGCAGCGCCTGCTGAACGCCTTCGCCTGATACATCGCGTGTAATGGACGGGTTTTCAGATTTTCGCGCTACTTTATCGATTTCATCGATATAGATAATGCCTTTTTCTGCTTTTTCCACATCATAGTCTGCTGCCTGAATCAGCTTGAGGAGGATGTTTTCTACGTCCTCACCGACATATCCGGCTTCAGTCAGAGATGTAGCGTCCGCGATCGCAAACGGAACGTTCAGAATACGCGCAAGCGTCTGGGCAAGAAGTGTTTTCCCGCTTCCAGTCGGTCCGATTAAAGAAATATTACTTTTAGAAAGCTCAACATCATCCACTTTACTGTTGGAATTGATGCGTTTGTAATGGTTGTATACCGCAACCGCAAGTGATTTCTTCGCCTGATCCTGTCCGATGACATATTCATTCAGAATCTCACGGATTTCCTGCGGCTTCGGAACGTCTTTAAATTCGACTTCTTCTTCCGTACCAAGCTCTTCCTCTACGATTTCTGTACAGAGCTCAATACATTCGTCGCATATATATACACCCGGTCCTGCAACCAGCTTACGAACCTGATCTTGCGTTTTTCCGCAGAACGAGCATTTCAATTGTCCTTTTTCCTCGTTGAATTTAAACATTCTTTCACCCCTTAATCTTGTCTCACTTTTTCTTTTACCTGAAGGGCAAAAGAAAACGGTTCTTGCTACGATCGAGTATGTATTGCATTTTACCATACTTTCCAGTAAGACGGTAACAATGTGTTTCGCACTTGCACATTCTATATGTATGACGAAAAACAGCCCGGCAATGACTATCTTGCCCCAAGAAAAAGAGTTATATCATAATTGTACAAAACAAGGCACGAATTAATCGCGCCCTGTTTTATTATGTCTATTATTATGAACCATATTAACGGTTTTCTACAAGAAAATCAATTGCTTTTCGAACTTTTAAGTCTTCTTTCATCGCGTCAGTTGAACCGATTGCCTGCTTGATGTTTTCAACCGGCATGTTGTAAGCTTCAGCCATTTTAGTCAGCTCAGCTTCAACTTCTTCGTCCGTTACTTCAAGGTTTTCTGCTTGAGCGATCGCTTCAAGAGTCAGGTTTGATTTTACGCGTTTTGCGGCATCTTCTTTCATTTGCTCTTTTAACGCGTTTTCGTCTTGGCCTGAGAATTGAGTGTAAAGCTCAAGGTTCATGCCTTGCATTTGCAGACGCTGTTCGAATTCTTTCAGCATGCGGTCAAGCTCAGTGTCGATCATCGCTTGAGGAACATCAGCTTCAGCGTTTTCAGATGCTTTCAGAACAAGCTCTTCACGCAATTTAGCGTCAGCTTCGTTTTCTTTTGCTTCTTCAAGGCGTTTTTTTGTTTTCTCAGTTAATTCAGCAAGCGTTTCAACTTCTTCGTCAATGTCTTTTGCGAATTCGTCGTTAAGCTCAGGAAGCTCTTTCGCTTTGATTTCATGAATTTTCACTTTGAAAACAGCTGGTTTTCCGGCAAGCTCTTCAGCGTGGTACTCTTCAGGGAATGTTACTTCAACATCCTTTTCAGCGCCTGCTTCAAGGCCTGTTAACTGCTCTTCGAAGCCCGGGATGAATGAACCTGATCCTACTTCAAGTGAGTAGTTCTCAGCTTTTCCGCCTTCAAACGCTTCGCCGTCAACGAAACCTTCGAAGTCAAGAACGACTGTATCGCCGTTTTCAACAGCGCCTTCTTCTTTCACGACAAGCTCAGCCTGACGCTCTTGAAGCGCTTTAAGTTCGTTTTGTACATCTTCGTCAGTAACGGCAGTGTCATCTTTTTCGATTCCTAAGCCTTTGTAATCGCCAAGTTTCACTTCCGGTTTTACAGTCACTTTTGCAGTGAAAATTAAGCTTTCGCCTTTTTCGATTTTTTCAACATCGATTTCAGGGCGGTCTACAGGCTCAATGCCGGCTTCTTCAACCGCTTTAGGGTATTCTACAGGAAGTAAAATATCTAAAGCATCCTGGTAAAGAGCTTCAACGCCGAAACGCTGTTCGAATAAACCGCGGGGAACTTTCCCTTTGCGGAATCCAGGAATAGAAACCTGTTTTACTACTTTTTTAAATGCATCATCAAGAGCTGTTTTGAACGTATCCGCATCAACTTCAACCGTTAATACGCCTTCGTTGCCTTCTTGTTTTTCCCATTTTACAGACATGTGTTTCCCTCCAAAAATCTATTCAGGTTGTGTCGGTCTTCCATTCTAAAGCAATCCGCGGCTTTGTCAAAGAAAAAACCGCTTTGAATCAGAATCATTATGTAATGAACTGGCAGCCTGTCCAACCGTAATTCTCATTTCAGTTAAACCGCTATACATAAATACAACCACTATATTATAACATAACGCCTACCGCTTTCAACTATATGGTGTGATTTACAAATAAGAAATTTCTTCAATATCCTTAATCATCGTGCAGGCTTCTTCGAGTTCGCGGCTGTCAAACTCGTACATCATATGAAGTTCCTCCGGCTCAATGTCAATGCCGTGCATCTCGTAACCGACCTTATGAAGCGCCGCCGCCCATAAATCCGCGTTCAAAAACTTCGGCATAAAAGGGTGCAGGACGTACAGATGTCTTCTCCACAGCTCCTCGACGGCAGCATATAATGTAGGGTTTTCATTGCCCAGCGTTTCATCAAGCACCCGGAGAACGCGATGCAAAATCGGAGCCGCATCAGGCTGGACCGTTTCACTCGGTATCGCGGTCATTGAATCGCCGAATTTTGTAATATGAACCGGCTTACTGTAGTCGTGCTCCGCCATCAGTGTCAAAATCATTGTCTTAATAAGAGGATGCGCGCCCGGATCTTGAAGAATCGTTTTTAAGAGACCCGTGTATTTTGCAATATTGCGGTCTTTAAGAGAATGAATCAGATTCATTTGTTCAGCGGGGCTGTTCAGCACTTTTTCCGTATCAAGAATGTCCTCGTATTCCTCCTCCCACGCCTCCTCCTGCTGATCGGGATCGGTCATTTTGCGGCTGAATTCGAGCAGCCGGTAGAATTGCTCCGCACTTTCTGCGGGCAGCTGGTTTTCTTCCAGCACAGCTTCAATTGTGCTTTTGACTTCTTCATATTGTTTCAGCTGAATTAAAATGGTCATGTACACCTGCAGTACGGTGAAATAATGGCCGTACCCTTCATTCAGCATTTTCTCGCAAACTTGTTTTGCTTCTTCCAATTCCCCGAGTTCCAGAAAACAAATCGCCATGCCTAAATGTACGTCGGACTCGGTATCGCCGTGGCTTACCGCCTCTGAAAACAGTTCGAGGGCCTCCTCATACTGTTTATCCTTCATGGCGGCCATCCCTTTATCAACCAAGCGTTCTTTCAGACGGGGGAAAGGAATGATATCAGCTTTTTTCTTGTCATGCGTCATACTTTATTTCCTTTCAGGCGCTATTTTGTTCAAGTGTATCAACACGCGTCATGAAACACAAGAAAGGATGATGCACACGGTAAAAAAAGCCGCCGGACAGATGCCGGGCGGCTTTTTTCAGGCTTGAAGCCATGAACTTCTTTTCGATTCAAACTGCTGAATGTCGTCCTCCAGCAGAAGCGTTAATGAAATTTCATCATAACCGTTAATCAGCATTTCCTTCCAGTGCGGATCGACTTCAAATGAAATCTCTTTTCCTTCACTGTCGTGAATGAGCTGGTTTTCCAAATCAACCGTCATATTTAGAGACTGATTTTCATATTGACCGGCGAGTTTTTTCCACTGATCATACGGCATACGGATGGGAAGCATACCGTTTTTAAAACAGTTCTGATGAAAAATATCGGCAAATGACGGAGCAATGATGATTTTGAAGCCGTAATCATCCAGCGCCCAAGGAGCGTGCTCACGGGATGATCCGCAGCCGAAATTCTCTCCGGCAATTAATATGGACGCGCCTTCATAGACTTTGCGGTTTAATTCAAATTCAGGATCAGGCTCACCGTTCTCAAGGTATCTCCAATCAAAAAACGCGAATCTGCCGTATCCGGTTCTTTCAATTCTTTTCAAAAACTGTTTCGGAATAATCTGGTCCGTATCGACGTTGATCCGGTTTAAGACGGCCGCTTTTCCCGTATGCGTTTTTAAAGGTTCCATCTTTTCGCGCACTCCTTACACAACTGTTTTTTCTTGATAAAACTTTCTTACATCGACGAAATGCCCGTGAATGGCCGCCATTGCCGCCATCGCCGGACTGACAAGGTGTGTTCTCGCGCCTTTTCCCTGTCTGCCTTCGAAGTTGCGGTTGGAAGTGGAAGCGCATCGTTCCCCTTCAGGCACGACATCATTGTTCATACTGAGGCACATGCTGCAGCCTGATTCCCTCCATTCAAAGCCGGCCTCGAGAAACACGCGGTGCAGCCCTTCTTCCTCGGCCTGCTGTTTCACGCTTTGAGAACCCGGCACCACAATGGCTCTGACGCTGTCGGCGACTTTTCGGCCTTTGATCATATCCGCAGCCTGGCGAAGATCGGTCATCCGTGAATTTGTACAGGAGCCGATAAACACATGCTCTACTTTAATATCTTCAATTTTTTGATTCGGCGCGATCCCCATGTATTCGTAAGCGCGGATGGCTTCTTTTTTACCGTCTTCAGAATCAATCGTTTCCGGCGCAGGTATTTGGGCATCGACCGGAAGAACCATGCCGGGATTGACACCCCATGTTACCATTGGAGAAATCTCGCTGCCGTCTAACACGATGGAATGATCGTATACGGCGCCCGGATCGGTTTTTAACGCTTTCCATTCTGCGGCGGCTTTTTCAAATTCCTCGCCTTTTGGCGCGTATTTACGGTTTTTACAGTATTCAATCGTCGTGTCATCAGGAGCGATCAGTCCCGCACGGGCTCCCGCTTCTATTGACATATTGCAGACAGTCATGCGTTCGTCCATAGACATGTTTCTGAATACTTCCCCGGTGTATTCAATGACATATCCGGTACCGAATTTCACCCCGTATTTTCCGATGACCGACAAGATGACATCCTTCGCTGTCACTCCTTTTTGGAGCGTTCCGTCAACGCGGATTTCAAGCGTTTTCGGCCGCTGCTGCCATAATGTCTGTGTGGAAAGAACATGTTCCACCTCACTTGTGCCGATACCGAAGGCAAGCGCTCCGAACGCGCCGTGAGTCGATGTATGGCTGTCTCCGCAAACGATCGTTTTTCCCGGAAGTGTCAGACCAAGCTCAGGCCCGACCACATGAACGATTCCCTGATCTGCGCTGTGAAGATCCGCAAGACGGACGCCGAACTCCTCGCAATTCCGTTCAAGCGCGGTTACTTGGCGCTTTGCGACTTCATCTTTAATGTCAAAACGGTTGACGGTCGGAATATTGTGGTCCATCGTCGCGAATGTGTTCTGCGGCCGTCTGACCTTTCTTCCCTTCTGCCTTAACCCTTCAAACGCCTGAGGAGACGTCACCTCATGAATGAGGTGCAGATCAATATAGAGAAGGTCGGGTTTTCCTTCACCGCTTTTTACAACATGCCGATCCCAAATCTTTTCGATGATTGTTCGAGGCATCATCTTTGTTTCCTCCCTCTACCTATGAACTAAGACCGCTTTCTTTAAAGCGTCACACTATAGATTTTGTATTCGAGCCGGCTAATGCGGCTTTTACTTTTTCAGTAATGTCATGCGTTCCGGCATATTGGCCGTCCCGGGCGATATCACGTGTACGGCTGCCGTCTGCAAGCACCTTTGCGACCGCTTTTTCCACCGCCTGCGCTTCGTTTTCAAGTCCGAAAGATGTTCTCAAAAGCATCGCCGCTGATAAAATCGCCGCAAACGGATTGGCCATCCCTTTACCGGCGATGTCAGGCGCAGATCCATGCACGGGTTCAAACAAGTGAAGACCTGAACTTGATAAACTGGCTGACGGCAGCATGCCGAGCGAGCCTGTCAGCATGGAGGCTTCATCGCTTAAAATATCGCCGAACATATTCTCAGTTACGATGACGTCAAACTGGCTCGGAGCGTAGATGAGCTGCATCGCGGCATTATCGACAAGCATATGTTCAAGCGTCACATCAGGAAATTCTTTTGCGATTTCATCCGCCGTTTCACGCCACAGTCTGCTTGAAGAAAGCACATTCGCCTTATCAACGGACGTCACTTTTCCTTTTCTGCCGGCAGCCATCTTAAAGGCTTCTCTGACAACGCGTGCGATTTCTTCTTTCTTATAAAAAAGGGTATCGACCGCTTCCTTTTCTCCCGCTTCATTGACATACTGTCTGCTCGGTTCTCCGAAGTAGAGGCCGCCCGTCAGTTCCCTGACGATTACAAAGTCGACGCCGCTGATATATTCTTTTTTCAGCGGAGACGCCTCAGACAGGCTTTCAAATACGGTCACAGGACGCAGATTGGCAAACAGGCCGAGCTTTTTTCTGATGCCGAGCAGGCCTTTTTCCGGTCTGAGCTCCGGAGGATTTTGGTCCCATTTCGGTCCGCCGACTGCCCCGAGCAGGATGGCGTCGGATCTTTCACAAAGAGCCACCGTCTCCTCAGGAAGGGGGTTTTGATGGGCGTCAATCGCCGCTCCCCCGATCAGCCCGTTTTCAAATTCAAATTCATGTCCGAATTGTTCGGCAACTCTTTTCAATACATCTGCCGCTGATTCCGCCACTTCCGGTCCGATTCCGTCACCTGGAAGCAAAGCAATGCGTTTTTTCAAATCAAACGTTCTCCTTTCTATTACGAGCCGACCGCAGTCCGTCTCTTTAATCCGTCTATATTGCAATCCAGCACCAACTGCCGGTTCACGGCGTTCAGATAAGCTTTAGCAGAAGCTTCCAGAACATCCTGCGCGATTCCCCGCCCTGATGTTTCTTTTCCGTTCACGGTCACTCTGACATAAACTTGAGCCAGCGCATCTTCGCCTTTCCGGTTGGATTGGATGCGGTAGTCTGTCAGTTCAATATTTTTATCGATGCAGCGCCCGAGCGTATTATAAACGGCTTCTACGCTGCCCGCCCCCGTTGCCGCCTCTTGCATCAGCTGTTCGTTTTCCTGATTTTTCAAAGAGACTGTTGCAGTCGGCACCTGAGACGTTCCGTAATGCACTTGCAGAGACAGAAATTCATAGCCGATTTTTTTGTCCGTCACTTTTTCTTCTAAAATAAGAGAAATCAAGTCATCATCGGTGATTTCTTTTTTCTTTTCGGTCAGTTCTTTAAACATCGTAAAAAATTTATTGATTTCCTCACTATCAAACTGGAATCCAAGCGCATTCAGGCGGTCTTTGAACGCATGGCGTCCGGAATGCTTTCCGAGTACGAGCGCATCAGCAGTCACGCCGACAAGTTCCGGTGAAATGATTTCATATGTTGATTTTTCTTTCAGGAAACCGTCTTGGTGAATGCCGGATTCATGTGCGAAAGCGTTATCTCCGACGATTGCTTTGTTGCGGGGAACGGCCATGCCCGTCAGTTTGCTGACAAGATCACTCGTCCGCTTCAATTCATGAAGATTGAGAGATGAATCGGCTTGATGCGCGTCATTTCTGACATGAAGCGCAACGGCGATTTCCTCTAGCGCGGCGTTCCCGGCTCTTTCTCCTATGCCGTTAATGGCGCATTCAATTTGATCAGCGCCGTTCTCAATTGCCGAAAGTGAGTTGGCAACCGCCATTCCGAGATCATCGTGGCAATGGGCGGAGAGCTTTACCCGGCTGATATTCGGAACGTGTTCCTTCATATATTTAAAGATGTTTCCGTATTCAGCAGGCGTCAGGTAACCTACAGTGTCCGGCAGGTTGATGACGCTCGCGCCGGCATCAATCACTTCTTCTACGATTTCAGCCAGAAACGGAAGTTCGGTGCGGCAGGCGTCTTCTGCCGACCATTGAACGATCGGAAAGCGTTCTTTTGCATACTTCACCATTTCAACCGCTTTTTCCTTAACCTCTTCCCGCGTCATTTTCAGCTTATGCTTCAGATGAATGTCAGAGGTGGCGATAAAGATGTGAATGCGCGGGCTGACCCCGTCTTTCAGCGCTTCCCAGGCTGCGTCAATGTCACCTTTGACAGATCGGGCAAGCCCTGTTACCGAACAATTTTTAATCGTTCTTGCGATTTCCTGCACGGCTAAAAAATCACCTCGGGATGAAGCGGGAAATCCCGCTTCAATAATGTCCACCCCGAGTCTTTCAAGCTGCTTGGCTATCGCCAGTTTCTCCCGGGAATTGAGGTTGACCCCGGGAGATTGTTCACCGTCACGAAGGGTCGTGTCGAAAACATTAATTTTGCGCAACGGAGACCACCGCTTCCTTCTTTTTGCCTTGTTTGACAAACGGCATCATTTCACGAAGCTGTCTGCCGACCTTTTCAATCTGATGCTCGTTTTCGCTTGCATTGATCGCATTGAAACGAGGACGGTTCACTTGGTTTTCCACGATCCATTCTTTTGCGAATGTACCGTTTTGAATATCCGTTAATACTTGTTTCATCGATTCTTTTACCTTCGCATCGACTACGCGCGGTCCTGATACAAAGTCTCCCCATTGAGCCGTATCGGAGATAGAGTATCTCATGCCCGCCAATCCTTCTTCATACATCAAGTCTACGATCAGCTTCAGTTCGTGCAGACACTCGAAGTATGCGAGTTCAGGCTGGTAGCCGGCTTCTGTCAGCGTTTCAAAACCCGCTTTGACAAGCGCCGTTAAACCTCCGCACAGAACAGCCTGCTCACCGAACAAATCCGTTTCCGTTTCTTCCTTAAATGTTGTTTCAAGAACCCCCGCACGCGCTCCGCCGATTCCTTTTGCATAAGCAAGAGCCGTATCTTTCGCTTCGCCTGATACATCCTGGTAGATGGCAAACAATGCCGGTACGCCCGCGCCTTGTTCATATGTTCTTCTGACAAGGTGTCCAGGTCCTTTAGGGGCGACAAGGAATACATCCACATCAGCAGGAGGCACGATCTGATGGAAATGGACGTTAAATCCGTGTGCGAATACCAATGACTTGCCCGCCGTCAATTCATCTTTGATTTCAGCTTCATATACTTTTTGCTGCTGCTCATCCGGAAGAAGAACCATAATGATATCAGCCTGGGCAGCCGCTTCTCTTACCGAAAAGACTTTATGACCGTCTTCTTGGGCCTGTGTAAATGATTTGCCTTGTCTGACGCCGACAATGACATCAATTCCGCTTTCTTTTAAGTTCAGCGCGTGTGCATGACCTTGTGAACCGTAACCGATAATCGCTACTTTTTTACCTGCCAATACGTTCTCTTTGATATCACCGTTATAATATACTTTTACCATTTTAATCTCTCCCTTTTTTGTGTTATACAATTGAAATTGTTTTATTGGATGACGCCTTCTGCTGGGTTCCCCTTGCAAAAGCCGTTGTGCCCGTTCTCGCGATTTCTTTAATTCCGTAAGGTTTGAGAAGCTCTATGAGCGCTTCGATTTTATTAGATTCGCCGGTAACCTGAACGACGATGCTGTCTCTTGAGACATCAACGACGGAAGCTCTGAACGGCTCAATGATTCCATTGATTTCCGTTCTGGCCGACGGTGCGGAAACAACTTTGATTAATGCCAGTTCACGCTGTACAATCGATTGGTTTGTAATATCCGTCACTTTCAGGACGTCAATTTGTTTGTTAAGCTGCTTTGTCAGCTGCTCTACGTCATTTTCGCCTTCCACATGGACGACAAATGTAATCCTTGAAACACCGCTTGTTTCGGTGTGGCCTACAGTGATGCTTTCGATATTATAGTGTCTTTTTGTAAACAGGCCGGTGATCCGGTTTAATACCCCCGAGCGGTTGACCACCGTTAATGTGATAATGCGTTTCAAGGTTTCACCCCCACCATTTCATGAAGTCCTTTACCCGGCGCGATCATCGGGAATACTTTCTCGCTTTTGGCGACCCGGACGTCAATAACGGCCGGTTCTTTTGATGAAAGCGCCTTTTTAAGCTCTTCTTCCGCCTCTTCTTCCGATGAAATCCGAACGCCTTTAATGCCGTAGGCTTCTGACAATTTGACAAAGTCAGGCTGCGCCGAGAATTTGGATTCAGAATAGCGTTCTTCATAGAAGATTTCCTGCCACTGTCTGACCATGCCCAGACATTCGTTGTTCAAGATAACCACTTTGACAGGAAGATTCAGCTGCCGGATGACATCTAATTCCTGAAGGGTCATCTGAAAACCGCCGTCTCCGAGGATGGCAACGACCGTGGCGTTACGATCGGCCAGCTGCGCTCCGATGGCCGCCGGAAGGCCGAAGCCCATTGTGCCGAGCCCCCCCGAGGTCACCCACTTATCAGCCTTTCGGAAAGGATAAAACTGAGCCGCCCACATCTGGTGCTGGCCGACATCCGTCGCCACAATCGCCTCACCGTTTGTGAATTGGTGAATATACTCAATCAGCTTTTGGGGTTTCAAGCCCTCTTCTCTGTCGTCTGTATACCAAAGCGGATATTCTTCTTTCCATTCTGAAAGCTGCTGTTTCCATTCCTCTGTCTGTCCCTGTTTTCCGTTTTGCTTCAATAATTCCTGAAGGACGATTTTACTGTCGCCGACCACCGGAATCTGCGTTTCGATAATTTTTCCGATTTCAGCAGGATCAATATCGATATGCGCTACTTTGGCCGATTTTGCAAAATGCTTCAGATTTCCGGTCACGCGATCATCGAACCGCGCTCCGATGCTGATCAGCAAGTCACAGTGGTAAAGCGCCATATTCGCTGTGTATGTGCCGTGCATCCCCGCCATTCCCAGAAAAAGAGGATGGTCTGCCGGGAAACCGCCCAGACCGAGAAGCGTGTGCGCTACCGGAATTTGCTGCTGTTCGGCATAATTTTTTAAATCTTCTGAAGCTTTACCGTGCAAAACACCCGCTCCGGCTAAAATAACCGGCTTTTTCGCACTGCTGACAGCTTCCACGAGCTTTCGGGTCTGCAGATAGTTAGGCTCTTTTACCGGCTGATAACCCGGAAGATTGATCTCGTGATCATATCTGAATTCTCCTTCAAATGCTGCGACATCCTTCGGTATATCAATTAATACCGGGCCCGGTCTTCCCGTCGTGGCAATATGGAACGCCTCTTTAATCACACGGGGGAGATCTTCCGGACGGCGGACTTGGTAGCTGTGTTTCGTAATCGGCATCGTAATTCCTAAAATGTCGGCTTCCTGGAAAGCGTCGCTGCCGATGACCGAAGTGGCGACCTGACCGGTAAACACTACGAGCGGCAGTGAATCAATCATCGCATCCGCAAGACCGGTAACTAAATTTGTCGCTCCGGGTCCGGAGGTAGCAATCACAACCCCCGGCTTTCCGGAGACTCTCGCATACCCTTCTGCCGCATGAATCGCGCCTTGCTCGTGGCGGGGCAGGATGTGAACCAATCCTGATTGATACAGTTTATCGTAAATCGGAAGGACGGCTCCCCCCGGATAGCCGAAGATCATCTCGACATTTTCTTTCTTTAATGATTCAATCAGCATCAGAGCCCCGTTCATTGTTTTTGTACAATCGGCAGACAAAGAATCCGCCTGTACATTTGTGCCCATTTTCAGTTCCTCCTTTTTCAATGTTCCCTTCTAAAATCCAATTCATAAAACGCAGCGCCGGCTGACGCAAATAAAAAAGCCTTCCCACCCACATTCAGCCAAGCATTTCATGCGATAGCCAAAAGGGGCGAAAAGGCTTTGCTCTCCGCGGTACCACCCTTGTTTACGGTCATATGCAGACCGTCTCATGGATAATGATTATCCGTTTTGATAACGAGTAAACATTGCGTTCACTCGGCCGAGTCCTACTCTTTACATTTCAGACCGGCACTCTGAGGGGAGTTCACTTTGATTTGTTTTACCGGCTCTCAGCGTTACCGGCTCTCTGTGAAAAACTTCAGCAAAGCTACTTATCCTCTTCTGCGCTTTTTATTATGGCAGCTCTTTTATTAAAAAAGAACCTTCATTTGTTTGTTTTTTCAGTGTTTTATGATTTTTCTTTTTAGCGTGAATCATTTATTTATTTTTGTTTGAACTCATATTACGCCCGTTTGCAGACAGTGTCAACAGCATTTTTATAATTATTAGACAATTTAGATTAATCAATCTATTTTGTATACGCTTTCATTACTGATATAAAAGGATCGGCAAATGTTAAAAGTTTTTATATTTTTTTTATTAATCTCTCAAGATTACATGAAATTTTTCCGTTCATATACGAATATGTCACATTTTATTACGCGATTTTTCTCTGTCCTTCCGGCATGCTTGTCAGATATTCCGTTCGATTGAACAGGCTCTTTATACAGACATACGCATACACTGTTCTTATCTCGTAAGAAATGAGTGATGTCATGAATAAGATGTTATCAGGCATGCAGGGCCTGCCTCCTGGATTTCCGCCTTTACCGGTCTTACCGCCGCAGTCTTACTATCCTCCGGCCCCGATGCATACAGCACCATATCAAGGCGGCCCTTCTTTTCAGCAGGGATTTCCGCCATCCGGATACGGACAGCAGACCCCGCAAAGCACACTGTCATTCGCCGGACAGCAATTCGTTCCGTACCCTTATACATCCGGGTACTACGGCCAAACCTTCAGTGACGTCGGCGGAAGCCTCGGCGCCGGGGCACATCCCGGCGCGCTCGGGGGCGGTTTCAGCGGCCATGCCGGGGGCTTCAGCGCTCCGAGCGGATTCAGATGATACAAAAACCGGTCTCACACGGCCGGTTTCTTTTCTTATTCACAGAGTATAACGGTCATTCCACTGATTCATTTCCTGCTCCGTATAGTAATCAGCCCTTGAAACCTCAACAATGATTAAACCGCATTGAGTGATTAAAAATTGTTTCAGTTCCTCAAACAGCTCGTCTTTTCCGCAAAAGATCGTTTCTATATTGTGATTTTTATATGCAAATGCGTACTTCAAAAGCTAATTCCTCCTGCTGTCTTTCTATCAATCATCAACAAAACGTATGATAGAAATCAGATAATTTATCACTCAAGGGCGCCTTAAGTATCTTTATACATATATTTATTACGGTAAATATTACATTAAGTTTCATTTACATTAAAATTACTTTACAATTTTCATCAAATACGGGACTTTTGTTTCGTACAATAAAATACAAAAAAAACCTCAAGCCCATGGGACTGACCCCATAATATGAGACAAATAAAAACACCTTCAAGTTTGAATACGGATGATTGTTATCCGAAATTAGACTTGGAGGTGTTTTTTCTATGGGGACAAGAGTGAGTTATCCGGTTGAAGTGAAACAGAAGGCTGTAGAAATGAGATTGGCAGGCGTACCTATGAAAGAGATCCTGCAGGAATTGAATATAAAGAATAAGACGCAGGTGCAGACATGGGTCAGGTGGTATAAAGCTGGGGACACACATCGATTCGAACAACCTGTCGGAAAGCAATATTCTTATGGAAAAGGTCCGGAGTATTCTTCCGAATTAGAGAAACTGCAGGCAGAAAATCGTTATCTGAGACCACAGAATGAAGTGTTAAAAAAGTACAACGAATTGGAAAGGAAGCTGATAGCGAAACGCCAGTCGAGCTTGTAGAAGCATTGCGCAGCACAATGACCATAAAAGATATCTGTATTCATTTAGGTATCTCACGAGCATCTTATTATCGTTGGAAGAAGAATCTGATGAAAGATAACCCTAAATACCATTTAGAAAAACAAATCGGCACGTTGTGCCGAGAACACAAGTATCGATATGGCTATCGGAAAATCACAGCCATATTAAAAAAGGGAATGCGTATGAATCATAAAACGGTTCAGCGCATTATGCAGAAGAATCAGTGGCAATGCCGGGTTAAGGTGAAAAAGCGCAAGAAGAATGGGCAGCCATATGCCGTGGCCGAGAATATATTGGATCGGAACTTTCAGTCTGATCGCCCTCTGGAAAAGCTAGTAACGGATATCACATATTTGCCTTATGAGCAGAAACAATTGTATCTTTCCAGTATATTGGATTTATACAATGGAGAAGTGATTGCTTTTACGATTGGCGATAGACAGGACACAGACTTTGTCTTACACACACTTGATCAGCTGCCCGCACTGCCAGAGAACTGTGTGTTACATAGTGACCAAGGTTCTGTTTATACATCTTATGAGTATCAGAAAGCTGTTAAAACAAAAGGCATTACCATGAGCATGTCCCGCAAAGGGACGCCCGCTGATAATGCCTCCATCGAATCGTTTCATTCCTCACTAAAGTCTGAAACGTTCTACCTCGACAGGTTGGAAAGCACTACGACGACCATCGTAGAACAAACTGTCGAAACCTATATACACTATTATAACAACATTCGTATTCAAACGAAACTAAACAACCAGCCGCCGGTCACATACCGACAGCTGGCTGCTTAAAGGTGTTTTGATCCCTGTCTCAAAAACGGGGGTCAGTCCCTCAGGGCTTGAGGTTTTTATACGTCCCAGGAGAGATTCGAACTCCCGACCGACGGCTTAGAAGGCCGTTGCTCTATCCGGCCTTCACCCTTTACATATCGCTATCGTTACGTTCATGTATAACGGTCACTTTCCGAACTTTGACCGATTGACTTAATTTCTATTATATTTGCTTATACTGTACAGTTCAAGCATTCATATAGTAGAAAAAAACCCTATTGAAGAGGTAATACAGTTGTACTTAAATCTGCTATGTTAAAAGGTATAGATATTTATTTAAAGAAGTGGTTTCATGAGAGATAACAAAGAATGCTGTCCCTATTGCGATGCTGATGCAACCCACGATAATACCTGTAACACCAAGTCAGCCACGAAAGAACCGATGGATTCATTGTATTTCCGTGTATCCAACATGGCTTATCAATTACAACAATATGTGCTTCGATGTTCTGTGTGATATCTTTCCACTCGTTTAAAATCATCTCTTTGTTACGACCTAGCCTATCTAATGTATGTATAACGTATCTCCTTTTCGCAAACGCAATTTCAAAGCTTGGTATTGAGGTCTATTGAAGTCTTACACGCTTTGCTTATCGATATGAATATCACGCTCATCAATTCCAGGAGCATACACACTATTCAGTTGTCGTGCTTCATTTTGGTCTTTGCTGCTTACTCTAACGTATCCAAATTCTTTGTTGTCCATAATTGATTCCACCTTGAGGCAGCGGTATCTTTTCTTTGATATCACTTATAAGTCTCCACCTCTGCTATCGATACCATTATCGAACTTGAATAGGGTTTCACTGCAATTCTTATTACTTTATCATGCTAAATCATATTGATAATGTGGGTCGTGTCTGAAATTTACCGATTGCCAGTTTGTGAATGAGAGTGGTTCTGTATCAAACCAATACCCAACTTGGCATGTATGCAACCGTAAAAGACATCCAACTAACTTGGATGCCCTCTTACAACTATTTCACTTGCTCTTGTAGCACTTCTTTTAGTAATTCAATCGCATTTTCCTCAGTTGGGTCATTTGTTCCTAATTCACCTCGGAATGCTTTAGAAAGGATAGATTGCTTAAGTTCGTCTAAATTCTTTTCATCAGACACTAGGCTTAACGCAATTTCTTCTCTTTTAATCATTTCCTCTAATTTATTTACTATTTCAGCTTGTTCTTCAAGTGGAGGAATTGGCATAATTAAATTTCTACTTTGAGAAACAGATATATTACTTTGACCTACAACACCTCTGGTTTCATTGATTACATCTCTTAACGTTTCATCATATTGTAGACAGTAATAAAGGTATTTTGGTAATACATATTTTATTGGTCTAAAACGGACAATAGCTTGATTCATGTTCATTTCATAATATTCTTCTGGAATTATGGCTATTTTTTTTAATGGTGGACCAACTATATTCATAATTACATCATTGGCTTTCAAAATTGATTTCTTTAACTTTGATTTATGAACCTCTTTGGGAATATATTGAGGCTTATACGAAAAGGAAACTTTATTATTTACAATGTTATAAACTTTTAAAAATGGAATTTCTCCTTCTTCAGAAATATCTTTTGAAGGTGTACCTCCACAATTTATGTTATAACAAAACATATTTGCCTTTAAATACAACCATTCATTATTATCTATACATTCTTCTGTATTGAGTTCATCAAACATCTCTGTTATTTCTGATATTTCTTTCTTAGTTTCAGCAATGTAAAACCTTTCTTGTTTTATCAACTCAATCCTTTCTAATGCCGACTCGATAGATGAATTTTCTTCTCTCCACTTCCTAGTCAACTCTCCACGAAACGCCTTATCCAAAATAGCCGCTCGACGAAGTTCAAACGTTTCCTTCGCTTCCTCAATCAACTGCTTTGCTTCTTCAATTTTACTTAAAAGACGCTCCACTTTCTCAGCAATCCGTTTTTGTTCATTTAATGGCGGCAAGGGCATTTTAAAATAAGATAAATCATTTTTATTAAAACCCGACTGTGCAGAACGAGATATACCCATTAAAGGAATTTGAAAGTGTTCAGATTTCAATAGCCAAAATAAAAATTTCTTATCAACTTTTCCCTTTGGATAAACGACTTTTGCCAAAGCGACATTATAAGCACCACTTAGTCCTGTTAATATCCTTCCAATTGATGCACCATATCTTGCTATTAGAATATCTTCTTCTTTCATTTTTCTTAGCTTTTGAGTATTCGGAATATATGTCTTATATTTATCAGAAGAAAAGTCCCTAATTTGAACTAACCTAACGTATCCTTCTCTCTCTTCATCAACAAATTGGCTTTTTGGGGGCTGAGTGCCACCTTGTACATCAAATATGGAAGTGAATTTGAAATATACCCAGTTCTCAGGAACTTCATAAGTCTGCTCTTCCTTTGGAACTACAGCTTCTTCTAATAGCTCTTCAATGGTCTTTTTATTTTTGCTCACTGTTTGACCACCTCATCCTCTTCAACAGCACGTAACTCCTCAACTACTTCATTTAATAAATCCATTGCCTGTTGAAGTTTCACAATCGCTTCTTCTGCTGATGCAATTGGGTCTGGCAAGTTGTCGTATGAAGATAATGATTCATCTGCAATTAATCCAATATCTAAACTATCATCTTTTTTTGCGATATCTTCTCGTGTAAACACATTCCAACGCTCATCTTCTATCTTAGAACGGTCTTCAGCTACATATGCCTTCATGAAGTTTTCAAAATGAGCCATTGTTAGCTGATTACGTTTGCCAAATGAAGTCATATTTGTCCGAAGATCATATACCCATACATCCTTCGTGTTATCTTGGTCTGTTGTTCCCCTTGTAAAGAATAAAACATTCGTTTTTACACCTTGCGCATAAAAAATTCCTGTTGGTAAGCGTAAAATCGTGTGTAAGTTACATTTGTTCATCAAGTCACGACGAATTTGTGAGCCAATCCCGCTTTCAAACAAGACATTATCGGGCAAGATAACCGCTGCTCTTGCATTTCCATCATCTTTTAATGCGTTATAAATCAACTGCAAGAAATTCAACTGTTTGTTCGATGTTTCAAACGTTAAATCGTCACGGGATACCCGTTCCCCGCCTTTTTTTGTACCGAACGGCGGGTTTGTTAAAATAACATCAAAGTTCTTCATCCATTTCCCGTTACCCGATAAAGTATCGCCTTGTTCCAAACGTCCTTCGATATTATGAAGCAACGCATTCATGAGTGCCAGACGATGCGTATCTTTAACAAGTTCCATACCTACAAAAGCTTCTTTCTTTTGGAACTCGGCTTCTTGTGGTTCTATATCGAAGTAGTCATCTGTTTGATTCTTTAAATATTGGTCTGCAGCAATCATGAAACCGAATGTTCCAGCTGCAGGGTCAGCGCACCGCTCACCGATTTTCGGGTCGATTAATTGAACCATCACATCAATTAATACACGAGGTGTGAAGTATTGCCCCGCTCCTGATTTCTTTTCACTTGCATTCTTCTCTAATAGACCCTCATAAAGATTGCCTAGCCCTTCTTCTTTTGCATTGTACCAATCAAGGGCATCAATCGATTTAATAATCTTCTCTAAGTTTTTCGGCTCAGCAATACTTGTAGAAGCATCACTGTATATTAGACGCAGCCGCTCATTTTCACTGCTTCCTAATTCAAGTAACAATCGCTGATAAAATGTCTTTAATTCCAAACCTTCTTTATCTAACAAATCATCCCATCGATTTCCTTCTGGAATCACACCTTCTGTTTCCTGCTCCTTCATCATTTTGAGGAATAATAAGTAGGTTAACTCTGTTACATATTGCTGATAGGTAATCCCATCATCACGTAACACATTACATAAATTCCATAGTTTTTGAACGATTTCTTGGTTGTTCATTTTTCAGCCTCCTGCTAACTCCGAGTATATTTTAATGTTGGATTCTCATTCAAACCTCATTAAAGTGAAAATCAAAGATAAAGTAACTTATCTATTATAACTTAAAAAGTGCCCCTATGAAGAGGCACATTGTTAACTAATATAAAGGTTCTCATTTATAGTGGTAACAACCGTATCAATATAGTCACCGAACTCCCGCTTCAGCAATTTATAGCCGCCCGGAGTTTTAAATGGTTCTTCCGAGAATGCCTCTTCTGCAGTCGGTGCTAATACAGGCACTTTAAGTAATTGCTTTTCTATTCTCTCTAACCATTTCTTCTGTCTTGGAGTCCAATCATGCAGTGAATACACTTTTTGCATCGCCTGTTTAATACGTGCTTCATGGGCAACTAGCGCTTCACCTAATGCAGCTTGGCGAATAAAGCTAATAATGTCTGCTGCAATGTCTTCATTTTTTGTCTGCTTCCAAGCTGTCTGCAAATGCGATTGCTTAAAGCCTTTCGTTTCTAGAATGGTAATAAGTTCTCGTAAATCCTGCCTTGTTAAATCTTTCGGTCGTGTGCAAATAAGATGAAGAGCGGGAATTTCATTAATATTTTCTTGGATAAAACGAACGAAACCTTCTAAATAATCTTCTGGTCTCTTGTTTCCTTCACCATATCCCCGAACCACATCTGTTACTTCATCCTCTTTGTTGGAGATATATCGTTTCTCGCCTTTTACCCGATAGGCTTCCATATATTCAAATAACATGTTGTGCTGTTTTGCTTCTTGCGGAGTATATAACTGAATTTCTTTCGCCCACTCATCCACATTTTTTCCATTCGACAATTCTTCAAACTTTTGTTTTCCTTCTTCATTCAGCCTTTGCTTGCGACGCTGAATTTTCGCTGCCAATTGGTTACGATAAAACGAAGCTTCATCTTCTGCAGTAGCATTGGCAAGTGATTCATATAGTTCACCGATACTGTAATTTTGTTTCTTTACAACAGGTTTCATCTCCGTATAGCTTTGCAATTTATCGTAGATGCCCACTGCATCGTAAATGTTAAAGTGTGTTTTTCCAATGTCGGGACAAAGTCGGGTTGCACGTCCAAGCATTTGGTCATAAAGAATACGAGACTGTATACGCCGTAAGAATACTAGATTTGTTATTGGAGGAACGTCAATGCCTGTGGTGAGTAAATCAACCGTTACAACGACATTTGGCAGCCGCTCGTTCTTAAACCTTTTAATGGCATCTAATGGCTTATAGATATAGCCAGTAATTTTCATAATAGCATCATCTTCAATTTCATCGCCACGTTCTTTAAAGGCTTCCTTTAATAACCGAACAACCAAATCTGCGTGTTGGTCAGTGGCTGCAAAGATAAGAGTTTTCTCTTTTCCTGTCGGATCAATGTATTCAACCAGTTTGTTTAGAACCGCCCGATTAAAAGGTTCAGTAATTACCCGTTTATTAAACTGCTCAACCTCAAAATGAATGGTATCTTCCATTTTTTCTAGTTGAATCTCGCCTTTATCAACATCATACACTTCAACTTCTTCGTCTTTTTCAAGAGTAATGCCGACTTGTGAAAGTTCTGTCTTAAACAGATATGGTGGTTCATGGTCAACTAAGTAGCCATCCAGAACCGCTTCACTATAAGAATACTTAAAAATAGGCATACCAAAAATCTCTGTTGTATGAAGAGCTGGTGTTGCAGTAAGTCCTAAACATGCCGCATCAAAATAATCAATTACACGTCGATATTGGCTAATATAATCATTTTGGTCACGGAATTTCAATTCTTCCTCTGACATTTCTTTGTCACTTGTATAGCCACGATGTGCTTCATCTACAATGATGAAATCATACTGCCCGACACTTGGAAGCTTTTCGTTATCGCTATAGAAAAGTCTTCTAACCATTCCCTGCACCGTCGCAATTTGCACCTTCGTTTCAACTTCTGGAGACATGTCTTCTAAAGACTTCACATCGTATATATCAGCAAATGAGTAGCCTTCAATTTTTGTATCCTTAAGTGCATCCTCTGTCTGTTTTCCTAACGAATTACGGTCTACAAGGAAAAGAATACGACGACATTTTTTGGACTTAATTAAGCGATACATGAGGGCGATAGCTGTACGAGTTTTCCCAGTTCCAGTTGCCATTGCAATAAGCATTCTTCGTTGCCCTTCTTTTAATCCCTCTTCAGCGGAAAGTACCGCTCTTTGCTGATAATGACGCAAACCAAACTTCGTAATATCCTCTTCTTCTAACCGTTTATTCGCATCCTTATCATCTTGACTAAGAAGAAGCTGCAAGTCGTCAGGTGAATGCCAGCCTTCTAATGGGCGAGCATGTTCTAACGGTTTACGTGAATCCCAAAACCAGATGCCCGACTCTTCTTGAAGTTGTTTCAAGTATGGTCGGCCGTTCGTTGCGTATAAGAACGGCACCTTATATTCACCTGTTGTAGGTGTGATGACTTCATCTTCGACTTGTGCCGCATTTTTTGCATACACTTTTGTTTGACTTTCTAATGCGCCAGGAATCGTTTTCTTTTTTGCCTTAGCTTCAATAAAGCCAACAAGCTTTAAGCCAATAAACAACGCATAGTCAATCCTGCCGCCATTGACCTTCCATTCAGCAATTGCCATGTTTCGATTTTTCTCTGGCAGCGTTCCGTTCTTTTGATGATTTAGTACAGTTGTGTCTACTTCCCATCCAACAGCACGTAGTTTTCCATCAATAATCGTACGCGTTTCGGCTTCAGTTAATTGCTGTCGACGCATAAAGTTTTTGGATATTTTTTTACGCTCGATTTTTACCTCTTCTTGTTCCACTTCCGCCTGTCGACGAATTGCCTCTAATTCTTCTTCAAGCTTTTTGACTTTCTCCTCATATTCTCGCTGAAGTGTTTCTGTACTCTGTTCTACTTGTTCTTGAAGTTCTGTATACTCTGGTGCTTGAAAATCCCAATCACCATATACCTCCATGAACCAAATGGACAAGCGGAACGTTAATTGCAACAAAGCCTTTGCTTCTTCTACTTTTCCATAATCCGCTTCATGCATCGCTACATTCCCTTTGCGACGAAGAGCCTCTAATATATCAATTAATTCAGGCTCAAGTAACCTTTCCCGACGCAAAGTGTTAATGCGATCCACTTGCGTTGTACCATATGCCTCTTTAATATTTTCAGCGGCAAGAATAAATTTAGTTAGTGTTTCAGCGAACAATCGCAGTTTCATTACTGTTGTATGGGGGTCATGATATACATTTCTCTCAGCTGTCTCTCCCAAGTTAGCAAGTACATCCCATTTCCCTTGAAAAAATGAAAAGTTGCCACTCATTGTTATCACCGTTTTCCTAAAAGGTTGTTTGTGTCTATTATACTATAATCATGCAAAAATTAGGAATAATATGTATCGCTCTTTTTTCTACTCTGCTCCTTAGTTTAGGTTCATTCTTTAACCAAGTGAATAAAAGACGGGTTTTATTAGTTATTGTTTAAATATCGGAGCTGCGACATCAGATTTGATCGATAAAAAGAAGAGCCTCAATTAAGAGACTCCTACAAAGTTTGTGCCTTTTAGGTTATATAAATCGAATAATTGCCGCATCCGCTCCATATATAGATTCTGCAAGTGTAACCTCTTAACTCCCAAGTCATAGCCAGCAAAGTTATCTTCAAGTTCTTGCTGCGTGTAGAAAAGTCTAATAAATATTTCCTCTTCCTCAGTGGCAAATCCAATCTTCTGTTCCTTGTATTCCTGAAGCCTTTGCTTGTGACGTTTCTCAGCCTTTTTCATGATATTTACCCTGCGTTTTAGCACATAGTCAGCTTCATTTTCATTTTCTTTTGATCACAACAAAAAAACCTCCTATACCGAAAGTGATATAAGCCAATAACAGGTGTAATTTCTTACGTGACCGTTATACTGACCGTTTCACTAAACGATATAAGAGGTTGATTTGACGGGCTTTACACCCGATTTCTTAGCGTCCCAGGAGAGATTCGAACTCCCGACCGACGGCTTAGAAGGCCGTTGCTCTATCCGGCTGAGCTACTGGGACATGAAAAACAAATATCTGCTGATTATTTTACCATGATATCAGTGAATTGACAATATAGTCATCCGATAAAAAAGGCCAGCGGCATCAGTTTTCACTCTGATGTCACCAGCTCTTTTTTTGTACGTCCCAGGAGAGATTCGAACTCCCGACCGACGGCTTAGAAGGCCGTTGCTCTATCCAGCTGAGCTACTGGGACAGCTTTTGCTTTATGTATCAGCGACAAGATTTATTATATACAGGTTCAAATCATAAGTCAATATTTTTTTAAAAACTTTTGATGGGGAAGAATGAAATCTCCCCCATCACTTGTTAAAAACTGATTGTATTCCCCAAGTCCTTCAATTCCCGACCCGTTTCGTCGTAAAATGTCACGGCGCCTTCTCTTTCTGTAAGAGTAAGAATGGCATAGCTTTTCACATTGCGGACTCTCGGAAGACGGATGCTGCCCGGATTAATCAAAAGCTTGCCCCGAAGCACTTCACTCCCCGCAATATGTGAATGGCCGAAGCAGACGATATCCGCCCCAAGCTCTTCCGCCCGGTAAAAAACAGTTAAAAGTGACTGTTTAATGCCGTGAAGATGCCCGTGAACGGCCAGAATTTTCTTTGAACCGGCATCCAGAAGGAGTTCATCCTGAAACCCGCCGCCAAAGTCGCAATTGCCTTTCACCTTGTGATACGGCGTGAGTGCCGGATGTGCGGCGTCAAGCTCTGAATCACCGCAATGAATCATCAGATCCGCTTCGTCTTCGTGCCGCTTTGCAATCGTCTCCAGCTCGTCTTCAAGGCCGTGACTGTCACTTATTATCAGCACTTTCATTGCATACGCTCCCCCTTATGAATCAAGCAGCTTTGACAGTTTCTTGAGCGCCTCAGCCCTGTGGCTGATTTTGTTTTTCTCAGCGCTTGTCAGCTGGGCCATGGTTTTATCTTTATCTTTTACAATAAAAATGGGATCATAGCCGAACCCGTTATCTCCTTCGGGTCCTTCTGCAATATACCCTTCAACATGACCTTCGACCGTTTTTGTTTCCTGCCCCGGCATGCTGACGGCAAGGGCGCAGCGGAAACGGGCCGTGCGCTGCTCTTTTTCGATGCCTTTTAATTCTGACAGCACCTTGTCCATATTCGCCTTATCATCTTTTGCTTCTCCGGCATAACGGGCTGAATAAACGCCCGGTCTGCCTCCAAGGTTGTCCACTGATAAACCGGAGTCGTCTGCAATGACCATTTTGTTGACGGCTTTTGCCACGGCTTCCGCTTTTAAGATGGCGTTTTCTTCAAAGGTATGTCCGGTTTCCTCAATTTCTTCCGTAAATCCGATTTCCGCCAAAGAAGAGACGCTGTAGCCTTTCGGTTCGAGTATTTCCTTGAATTCTTTCACTTTTCCCTGATTGTGTGTCGCAATAATGACTTCTTTCACGCTGATCAGGCCTCTCTTTCTTATTTCAGTTCAGGCAATGTTTCTCCCAGCACTTCTTTTTGCTTTTGAATAAGCGTCTGGATTCCTTTTTCGGCAAGGCTTAACAGTCCGTTTAAATCTTCACGGGAGAATGTGGCTTCTTCGCCCGTCCCTTGAAGCTCTACAAAACGTCCGCTTCCCGTCATGATGATATTCATGTCGACTTCAGCCGCCGAATCCTCTTCATAATTCAGATCTAAAAGAAGGCCTTCTTCTTTATCCATCCCGACAGAAATGGCCGCGAGATAATCTGTCACGGGAGAGGTTTTGATAACGCCGCTTTTTACGAGTTTGCCGGTCGCAATGGCCATTGCCAAGAATGCGCCGGTAATGGAAGCCGTTCTTGTTCCGCCGTCAGCTTGAATGACGTCACAGTCGATCCAAATCGTCCGTTCGCCGAGCTTCTCCAAATCAACGACGGCCCGGAGCGCGCGCCCGATCAGCCGCTGAATTTCCATCGTTCTGCCGGAGACCTTTCCTTTTGAAGATTCTCTTATCGTTCTTTGATTCGTCGCGCGGGGAAGCATGCTGTATTCCGCTGTGATCCAGCCTTTTCCTCCGCCGCGTAAAAATGGCGGCACCCGGTCTTCCACAGATGCATTACAAATGACCTTTGTATTTCCCGCTGTAATTAAAACAGAGCCTTCCGGGTGAGTGATAAAATCCAAATCAAATGTGATAGGGCGCAGCTCATCGTGCTGTCTTCCGTCGTGTCTCATATTTTACCTCCGATTATATGTACATAAACCTTTTGTTCCGGATTGTGAATAAAGAAAGAGGCAGCCGGAACGCTAACCTCTTTTTTACTAGTATATCAAAAATCGCAAATTAAAAACTACCCGTATTCACTTGTGCCGGCCTCGAAACTGGTTTTGAAAGGGATTCTCCTTTTTCATTCACCAGTTCTGATTTTCCGTTTACTTTTATAGAAACACTTTTAATCGACGGCTGTTCGGTTAACGTGAGAACGATGCTGTCCAGTACGCCCGATGACACCATTTTTGTTTTTTCGTCGGCGCTTCCGTAAATAGAGCTGTTAAAGTCCAGTGTAACCTGGCCGTCTTTCACTTTCGGCTTGCTGAGAAGCTTAACATCGTTATTAAAGTCCGTCAAAAGCCCGCTTGCTTTGCCCGGTCCGTCGGTGAGCTGTTCAACGGCAGCGGTGATGTCATTTGTTTCCGAATTGTCAATCCGCTTTGTAACAGGCACGTAGTATTCGCTTGTCTCTGTTTCCGCCAGATAATATACAGTCAGCGGATGGGTGTCTGTCAGATCATTCACTCCGGCCGTTTCAATATTAATCCCGTCTTTTCTGCTTAAGTCGCCCGTAATCGGCGTGCCGCCCACAGGCATTTCTTTCAGTTCGTGCCCGTTGATTCTGATTTTGACTTTATCTATTGAGCTGAATTGGGTAAGCGTCCATGTAATCGATTGCAGGATTTTTTGTTCGTCTTCTTTTTTATAGTTTTTAAATTCCTTCGAAAAATCAGCGACGGCAGTGCCGTCTTTTTTAATATCGACATTTACCGTCGTATCCGCAGGGAGCACCGCTCTGAAGCCGTTCGGCAGGATTTCTGATACAGGCCCTCCCTGAACCAAGTACTCAAGGGCCTGCTTTGCGGTTCCCTCACTGTTCGGAAGAGGCAGTGTTTGTGCTGCGACATAGCCGTTTTTATCAATCAGATACAGTTCTCGCATGACTGTATTGGCCGGCTGGTCGGCTTTAGAAGTGCCGTTTTTCTCTGACTGCTTTGGTTTTGCCTGAATTCCCGCTTCATCCTTTACATATGAAATGTCTTGAGGCGGGTCAATTTCCCCGGCTGTTTTATCGGATTGAAATAAACCGCATCCAGATAATACAAAAGCCGAAGTAAGACATGTTGCAGCAATGACTGCAGGTCCTTTTTTCAGCATACTTTTCCCTCCTAAGGCTGTTTGTACTATGATGTATACGAGCCCTGTCCGGGAAATAGACCGGGAAGCGCAAAAAAACCCGCTGTAAACAGCGGGGTTTTTTTGATTTATTTTCTGACCGGCTCTTGAAGGGAGATGCACTCGACATGGCCGATTTCGTGACCGAACCAGTCTTCGGCAATTTTTGCGAAGCCGTTCCGCTCTCCCGTTGTAAGAAATTGATGCTCCGGTGCATGTTTCGATTGGTTTAACAAACCTTTATAAGACAAGATGGTGCTCACTTCTCTCGCCGTCTCGTCTCCGGAGGAAATGATTTTCACATGCTCTCCCATATAATTCTGAATCGGGTCTTTTAAAATCGGATAATGCGTACATCCTAAAATCAAGGTGTCAATTGATGTACCTTTTAAAGGTTCAAGCGATGCTTCAACCGCTTCCTCCGCTGATTCCTGAAGAAACCGTCCGCTTTCCACAAACGGCACGAGCAGCGGACAAGCCGTGTTCTCAACTTGAAGTTCTGCGTTTAACCCGAGCAGCGCCTGCTCATACGCTCTGCTTTTAATGGTATTGACCGTGCCGATGACGCCGATATGCTGGTTTTTCGTGACCTTTATCGCCGTTCTCGCACCCGGCTGAATGACGCCGACAACCGGAATATCCGTTTTGCGCTGAATATCCTCCAAGGCAATGGCCGTGGCCGTATTACAGGCGATCACGAGCATTTTGATATGGTGGTTTTCCAGCAGGTAATCGGTCATTTCCCACGTGTATTGAAGAACTTCTTCTTCAGGACGCGGGCCGTACGGGCAGCGTTTTGTATCTCCCACATAGATGATATTTTCCTTCGGTAGCTGTCTCATGATTTCCTTAGCAACGGTTAACCCGCCAACCCCGGAATCAATGACTCCTATCGGCTGTTCCAACAAAATCGCCTCATTTTCTTTTCATTTCATGCTGCAGTTTCAATAATGATTTTTCGAAAGCGGCTGTTTCTTCTTCGGAAAATGTCGCAAACATATCCCGCAAATAAGCCTGTCTTTTCAAAATCACTTCTTGGATAATGCGCTCTCCTTCAGCGAGAAGATGAATTCTGACGACCCGTCTGTCAGCCGGGTCTTTGACCCGCTCGACAAGCCTATTTTTTTCCATGCGGTCTATCAGATCCGTCGTCGTGCTGCAAGCCAAATACATTTTGCCTGATAATTCGCCTATTGTCATATCCCCCAATTCATAAAGCCATTGAAGCCCCACGAATTGCGGCGGTGTAATTGCATATTGGTTAAGGATTTCTCTTCCTTTTTGTTTAATGATCGCAGCGATATGGCGGAGTGATTTTTCGATATCCGCAACATGCTCTACAGATTTTGATGTCATTTGTCCATCCCTCACTCAAGGATCTTTCTGGGCTATGCGCTCCGTGTCTATTTTCCTTCTTTTTTTAAGAAAATGCAAGACTGACGGAGAAAAAGGAAAAACCGGGATTTTCACCGCATGCCCATCAGCCCGGGCGCCAACGCAAATAACCGGCTCCTTCTCGTAAAGAAGGAAAACCGGCAAGAATCAGAGCTCTAGCTCACCCATTCTAAGAAGCTCGACAACAGCTTGCGAACGCCCTTTCACACCTAACTTCTGCATGGCATTTGAAATGTGATTCCGTACAGTTTTTTCACTGATAAATAGCTCGCTTGCAATTTCCTTTGTTGTCTTGTCTTGAACGAGCAATTCGAATACTTCTCTTTCTCTTTTGGTCAGCAGCGGCTTTGATTGAAAATCTTTCTCCTTCAAGTATTGTAACCCTCCTTGCTAAGGTGAGAGCGAATCTGAAACGAATGGGTTTATATAGTCAAGATATCATATGTAAAGGGCGCTTCGGAGGTGACGTCTCTTAGAGAAATAGTTATCCGTTCAGGCGAGCAGAATGCCTTTCTCCCGCTCCGTCCAGCTGACCGCTTTGCCGCTTTTTTTCGACACTTGAACCATAACGACGGAACCTGTAAAGCACGGCAGGCCCGACTCATTTTCTCCAAGGTAATGAAGGGTGACGGACGCATTTCCGGCAGCGATTGCTTTCACATAAATCCGCAGATTTTCATACGGCATCACCTGACGCATATAGTCGCACTGCTGGCTTGCGACGACCGTCATCGTTTCCGAGTTTTGCGCCGTCATGCCCTGCTGTTTAAAATAAGCGATCCGTGCTTCTTCAAAATAGATGAAAGGGGTTACATTATTCATATGGCCGAACATATCCGTTTCTGAAAAACGAACCGATACTTCAGTAAAGAAAGAAAACGACTGTCTCCATTCTTCAAACGGGATATCAATATATTGCGGTTGTTTCATCACCTTCAGCTCCTTATAAAAAAACCTCTCCCGTGCGGAAGAGGCTCTTTTTCTCTTTCTTATACTCTGTCGCTTCCGAAGAAATTACGGAATGCTTGTAAATTGGTATCTCTGTTCAAAGCAGCGATTGAAGTCGTAAGCGGAATGCCTTTCGGGCAGGATTGAACACAGTTTTGTGAATTCCCGCAATCTCCGAGGCCGCCGTCTGTCATTAAAGCTTCTAAACGTTCTGCTTTGTTCATCGCGCCCGTCGGATGGGCATTAAACAGACGCACTTGTGACATCGGGGCAGGCCCCATGAATTTCGACTTGCTGTTGACGTTCGGGCAGGCTTCAAGGCAGACGCCGCATGTCATGCATTTAGACAATTCATATGCCCACTGGCGGCGTTTTTCCGGCATTCTCGGCCCCGGCCCCAAATCGTAAGTTCCGTCAATCGGCACCCATGCTTTCACTTTTTTCAGTGAATCAAACATTCTGCTGCGGTCAACCTGAAGGTCACGGACAACCGGGAATGTTTTCATCGGCTTCAGACGGATCGGCTGTTCCAGCTTATCAATCAGCGCCGTACACGACTGGCGCGGTCTTCCGTTGATGACCATGGAGCAGGCGCCGCATACTTCTTCAAGACAGTTCATGTCCCATGCGACCGGAGTGGTTTTCTCTCCTTTTGCATTCACGGGATTTCTGCGGATTTCCATCAGGGCGGAAATCACGTTCAGATTCGGGCGGTAATTGATTTCGAATTCTTCATCGTATGGCGCGCTTTCGGGCGTATCCTGGCGTGTAATGATAAACCGTATCTTTTTCTCACTCATGATTATTTCGCCACCTTCTTCTTCGAGTAGTCGCGTTTACGGGGCGCAATCAGTGATACATCGACATCCTGATATTCAAATTCCGGAGCTTCAAACGGACCGGCATGTTTAGCCATCGTCGTTTTGAGCCACTCATCGTCATTTCTTTCAGGGAAATCCGGTTTATAGTGCGCTCCCCGGCTTTCATTTCGGTTATATGCGCCGAGCGTGATGACTCTGGCAAGCTGAAGCATATTGGAGAACTGGCGGGTGAACATCGCCCCTTGGTTGCTCCATTTTGTCGTATCGTTGATATTGATTTTCTTAAAGCGTTCCATCAGCTCTTGGATTTTGTCATCCGTTTTCAAAAGCTTGTCGTTGTGGCGGACCACCGTGACGTTGGCCGTCATCCATTCTCCGAGCTCACGGTGAAGCACGTAGGCATTTTCGTCGCCGTCCATCTTCATGATATCGGCCCATTTTTCTTCTTCTTTTTTCACATAGGAATCAAATAATGAAGAAGACAGGTCTTCCGCTGATGTTTCAAGTCCGGAAACATATTTCACCGCATTCGGTCCGGCCACCATTCCTCCGTAGATGGCGGAAAGCAGAGAGTTCGCCCCTAAACGGTTTCCTCCGTGCATTGAATAGTCACATTCACCCGCTGCGAACAGTCCGCGGATGCTTGTCATCTGATCATAATCAACCCACAGTCCGCCCATCGAATAGTGAACGGCAGGGAAAATTTTCATCGGAAGCTTGCGCGGGTCATCGCCCATGAATTTTTCATAGATTTCGATAATGCCGCCAAGCTTAACGTCAAGCTCTTTCGGATCTTTGTGCGACAGATCGAGATACACCATGTTTTCTCCGTTGATGCCGAGTTTCTGATTCACGCACACGTCAAAGATTTCACGTGTCGCAATATCCCGCGGCACGAGGTTTCCGTAAGCCGGATATTTTTCCTCGAGGAAGTACCAAGGTTTTCCGTCTTTGTACGTCCAGACTCTTCCGCCCTCGCCGCGCGCCGATTCACTCATCAGACGCAGTTTATCGTCCCCCGGGATTGCTGTCGGGTGAATTTGGATAAATTCGCCGTTTGCATAATAAGCGCCCTGCTGATAGACGATTGATGCGGCAGATCCCGTATTGATCATGCTGTTTGTTGATTTTCCGAATACGATTCCGGGTCCTCCCGTCGCCATAATAACGGCGTCAGAACGGAATGACTCGATTTGCATATTGGTCAGATTTTGGGCTACGATACCGCGGCACGTGCGCTCATCGTCAAGAACGGCGCCGAGGAATTCCCAGCCTTCGTATTTTGTGACGAGACCCGCCACTTCATATCTGCGCACCTGCTCGTCCAGTGCGTAAAGAAGCTGCTGACCCGTCGTCGCTCCCGCGTAAGCGGTTCTGTGATGCTGTGTACCCCCGAAACGGCGGAAGTCCAAGAGCCCTTCCGGCGTTCTGTTAAACATAACCCCCATGCGGTCCAATAAGTGGATAATGGACGGCGCCGCTTCACACATCGCTTTTACAGGAGGCTGGTTTGCCAAAAAGTCGCCTCCGTATACCGTGTCATCAAAATGCTCAAACGGAGAGTCTCCTTCCCCTTTTGTGTTGACAGCTCCGTTTATCCCGCCCTGCGCGCAGACCGAGTGAGAGCGTTTGACCGGAACGATGGAAAACAATTTAACGGCCGTGCCTGATTCCGCTGCTTTAATTGTCGCCATGAGGCCGGCTAGACCCCCGCCGACTACGATAATGCTTGATTGACTCATGATAGCCCCTCTCCCTCTAGTAATCTAGTTCTCTTACACAAACGCAAAAATCGCTTTTAAACCTACGTATGAAAGCGCTAAAAATATAATCAGCGTCACGTAAGTCGAAATTCTTTGAGAACGCGGCGTAACCGTGATCCCCCATGTGACCGCAAAAGACCATAAGCCGTTTGAAAAGTGGAAAATGACCGATAAAACGCCTACAATGTAAAAACCGAGCATAAACGGCGAGCTCAGAATATTCGCCATCATATCGAAGTTGACTTCAGCGCCCATCTGCGCGGCAATCCGCGTCTGCCACACATGCCAGCTGACGAAAATAAGGGTGAGAATACCAGTGACACGCTGAAGCACAAACATCCAGTTTCTGAAATAACTGTAGTGGCCAGCGTTGTTTTTCGCAGTAAATGCTATGTACACACCGTAAACCGCATGATAAATTAAAGGTAAGAAAATAATAAAAATTTCTAACGCATACCTGAACGGCAGACTGTCCATAAAGCCGGCCGCCTTGTTAAACGCATCCGCTCCCCTTGCGGCAAATTGGTTGACGACTAAATGCTGGATCAAAAAGATGCCGACCGGAATAACACCGAGCAAGGAATGCAATCTTCGAAAATAAAACTCTCTGTTCCCAGACATTACTTTACCCCCTGTTTGATTTAAGTGCGAAATGTACTAAAATCTCTGCCCCCACTTCGTTTCAATTGTAAGCACTTTATTAAAATTTATTGACAATTTCATTTTACTCCTCCCTCAAAAGGGCGTCAAGAAAACGTGTACATAAATTATAATTTTCGGAATTGATTATCTGGAGGGAAAATTTTATTTTCCTGCGATATCTTTCTCACATTTTTTCGCGTGTTTTATAGGATCATCCTGTAATCCTCCCCCCTGTTTAAGCTATAATAAACGAAGGAGAGAGGGGAATACATAATATGAAGAATAATTATGAAGCAGCTTTAGAACCTTTAACTGAACTCGACGTCAGCGCATACGGCTACGAATTAATCCGGGAAATCGTGCTTCCGGATATCCTCGGCCCGGATCATTCATCGATGATGTATTGGGCGGGAAAACGCCTCGCCCGCAAATTTCCTCTTCAATCGTGGGAAGAAATCCCCGCCTTTTTTGAAAAAGCCGGCTGGGGAACTTTGACAAACGCAGGATCAAAAAAACAAGAATTGGAATTCGAACTGGAAGGACCGCTCGTGTCCAGCAGGCTCAAACATCAGAAAGAGCCTTGTTTCCAGCTTGAAGCCGGTTTTATAGCCGAACAGATTCAATTGATGAACGATCAGATTGCAGAATCTTATGAACAGGTAAAAAAGAGAGCGGATAAAGTCGTCCTGACCGTAAAATGGGATATGAAGGACCCTGTATAATTGAAAAAGGCGGTGACTCAAAAGTCCCGCCTTTTTGCCTGCCCGTTTATACGGCAGACGGCTGTTTAGAAAGCTCAAACGCGTCATGAAGCGCTTCGACCGCTTTCACCATATCATTTTCGCTGACAACCGCTGATACTTTTATTTCGGATGTGCTTACCATTTTGACTTGTACATTTTTTTCCGCCAGTACGGCAAACATGTCCGCGGCGACGCCGG
This sequence comes from Bacillus sp. ZY-1-1, assembly GCF_003047165.1. Taxonomy (NCBI): domain Bacteria; kingdom Bacillati; phylum Bacillota; class Bacilli; order Caryophanales; family Bacillaceae; genus Bacillus; species Bacillus sp. ZY-1-1. The sequence continues at coordinate 1,213,626 of NZ_CP027061.1, read as the reverse complement.
GATTTGAAACCATGCCCGACCCGACAATGGAGACTTTCGCCAGTTTTCTTTCGGTTTCAATTTTTTCATAGTTAAGCGCGTTTTTATATTCTTCAAGTACGGCGACCGTTTGGGCGGCATCTTCCGTTTTCACTGAGAAAGAAATATCCGCTTCCCCATCATCCGACTGTGTCTGAATAATGATGTCAACGTTGATGTTTCGTTTTGCCAGCGCGGTGAAGATTGTTGAAAGTGTTGTCAATCCGCTTGCAAGGCCAGTGACGGACACCCTCGTGATCTGGTCTTCAAATGCAATTCCTCTGACGATTAAATTCTGCTCCATTGATGATTCCTCCTCAATTAATGTTCCGGCTTCATGTTCCGTGCTTGACCGCACTTCTAAAGGCACTTGGTAGTTTTTCGCGAACTCAACCGCCCGCGGGTGAAGAACACCCGCTCCGAGATTTGCAAGTTCCAGCATTTCATCATAAGAAATCCCCGCCAGTTTTCTCGCTGACCGGACATACCGCGGATCTGTCGTAAATACGCCCGGAACATCTGTATAAATGTCGCATTTATCCGCTTCCAGCGCTGCTGAAAGAGCGACCGCCGTCGTATCGGAACCGCCCCGTCCGAGCGTCGTGATGCCGCCGTCTTCCGTTACGCCCTGAAAACCGGCAACGACTGTAATCCTGCCTTCTGCAAGCTGCGAACGAATCGCCGTGATATCAATATCCGTAATTCTCGCATTGCCGTGAACGGCTTCCGTGCGGACACCCGCCTGCCAGCCCGTATAAGAGACGGCGTCATATCCTTTTTCCTGAAGCGCCATGGCCAAAAGCGAAATCGTGACCTGCTCCCCCGTAGACAAAAGCATATCCATCTCGCGTCTGCTTGGTTCAGATGTGATTTCAGCCGCGAGGTTAACGAGCGCGTCGGTTGATTTTCCCATTGCCGAAACGACGACTACGACATCATGGCCTTTTTGCTTTTCAGCAATGGCGCGATTTGCGGCATTTTGAATTTTTTCGGCAGAGCCGACGGAAGTGCCTCCGAATTTTTGTACGATAAGACCCATACTAGACCACCCTTTACATTTTGGTTCGTGCGGGTGAGGAGAAAAGAGCGTTTTGTCCACAATAAAAAAAGCAATGAGAGGAATAGCTCTCATTGCTTTTTCATATCAGTACGATTGATTATGAACAACGAGATAGCCCTCCAAGAAAATGAATTCTTGACAGCCTTACATTTATTTAATGCAAGGCCAGCAAATCACACCGATGGGATGTGATACACTTCGGCGACGCTCCCCTTTCAGCCTTTTTCGCAGAATCCATCATTCTCCAAAGGCTTACTATTGAAGTTCGCACCTCTATCTTCACCATATAACACGATCTTATGAAATTAGTTCACATTCTAGCAGATTTTTCAGAAAAGCACAATACTATTTTTTTAATTTTTCAAACAGCAGCTGGGCCGCCGCGGCCGGCACACCGGCTTTTTTGATATCGTCAAGGCTTGCTTTCTTCATCTTTTTGACAGATCCGAAATGTTTTAAGAGCATTTTTTTGCGTTTTTCGCCGATTCCGGGGATATCATCCAGAACGGATTGAAAGACGCTTTTTCCCCGGATCTGTCTGTGAAAGCTGATCGCAAAACGGTGAACTTCGTCCTGAATGCGCTGAAGCAGGTAAAACTCTTGGCTGTTCCGCTCCAGAAACACCGGTTCAAGCGGGTCGCCGATCAAAAGGTTCGATGTCCGGTGTTTATCATCTTTCGCCAGTCCCGCTACCGGGACATCAAGGCCGAGCTCATTCTCGAGCACGTCGCGCGCCGCGTTAATCTGCCCTTTTCCGCCGTCAATGATGATTAAATCCGGCAGCGGAAGATTTTCGCGGAGCACCCTCGTGTATCTTCTTCTGACGACTTCCCTCATTGAGCCGTAATCGTCCGGCCCTGTTACGGTTTTAATTTTATATTTGCGATATTCCTTTTTATTCGGTTTTCCGTCAATAAAGACAATCATGGCCGATACGGGGTTTGTGCCTTGAATATTGGAGTTGTCAAACGCTTCAATCCGATGCGGCGTGTAAATATTCAGTGCTTCGCCGAGCCGTTCGGCTGCACCGATTGACCGTTCCTCATCCCGCTCGATTAACGAGAATTTTTCCCGCAGGGCGATTTTCGCATTTTTGTGCGCAAGCAAAAGCAGCTCTTTTTTCGGACCTTTTTTCGGCTGATGCACGGCGGTTTCCAACAGCTCGCCGATCATGTCCCTGTCAACGCTGTCAGGCACCAGAATTTCCTTAGGCAGAAAGTGATTGTTTTTGGAATAGAACTGGCCGATGAAGGTCAGAAACTCTTCATCCGCTTCCTGATACATCGGAAACATGCTGACATCGCGTTCGATCAGTTTTCCTTGGCGTATAAAAAAGACTTGAACGCACATCCAGCCTTTATCGTAGGCATATGCAAACACATCGCGGTCCAGAAGGTCATTCATGGTCATTTTCTGCTTCTCCATCGTCGATTCGATGTGAGCAAGCTGGTCGCGGAATTCTTTAGCCCGTTCAAATTCAAGCTTTTCGGCCGCTTCTGCCATTTTCGCTTCAAGCTCTTTTTTGATTTCGTTATGCCCTCCCTTTAAAAAACGGGTGATGTCTTCAACAATCTCGCGGTTTGTCTCCTCAGATATATCCTTTACACATGGGGCGAGGCATTGGCCGAGATGATAATAAAGACAGACGCGGTCCGGAAGCTTTGAGCATTTCCTGAGCGGGTAAAGGCGGTCCAGCAGTTTTTTCGTTTCCCGCGCCGCCTGCACATTCGGATACGGGCCGAAATAGCGTCCCTTGTCTTTTTTGACATTCCGGGTGACAATCAGCCGAGGATGACGTTCATGGGTGATTTTAATAAAGGGATAGGTTTTATCATCTTTCAGCATGACATTGTATTTCGGATCGTATTTTTTAATCAGATTCATTTCCAAAATAAGCGCTTCAAGATTGGAGGAAGTCACGATATATTCAAAGTCCTCAATCTCCGTCACCAGCCGTTGGGTTTTCGCGTCGTGAGAACCGGTGAAATAAGACCGCACCCTGTTTTTCAAGACTTTCGCTTTCCCCACGTAGATGACTGTTTTCTGACGGTCTTTCATTAAATAACAGCCCGGCTGATCGGGAAGGAGGGCCAGCTTTTCTTTCAGTTGTTTATCCATACGTTACCCTTCCTTACATTCATTTCTCGTGTCCATTCAGTGTATCACGAACATTTGTTTTTCTCCATTCTCAGCTTTTGGAAGATCAAAAAAAGGCGACCCCTTTCAAAGGAATCGCCCTGCCGTAACGGAAGCTTTCGGCTTACAGATGTTTGTTTACAAGCTCTTCAAGAGCTTCTTTCGGTTTGAAGCCGACAGATGTTTCAACGACTTCTCCGTCTTTTAGCACGAGAAGTGTCGGGATGCTCATGACGCCGTATTTACCGGCAGTTTCTTGGTTTTCATCCACGTCGATTTTGACGATTTTCAGTTTGTCTCCCATTTCTTGATCAAGCTCTTCAAGAACGGGCGCGATCATTTTACAAGGTCCGCACCAAGGAGCCCAGAAATCAGCCAATACGACACCTTCACTTGTTTCAGCTGAGAACGATTGATCAGTTGCTTTTACGATAGCCATTTGTTATTCCTCCAATTGTCAAATGATGATTTTTAGTATAGCATCTCCCATTCGTTCATGCTAATTTAATGCTTATATTATTTTCCCCCGAACCCGCCGGAAATAATCTTATTTATACAGTGTATTATAACCGGGCGGCGGGCGTTCAAAACTTAAGATGGACCTGCAGGCAGCGTGATTAATACAATCGCCATCGGAGGAAGCTCCGCCTCAAGTTTTCCTCCCTTTTGAGCAAACCCGGAAAACGGCTTCGGTTTGACGTTTTCCGGACTGCTGAATGTATTGTGGGCATTCATTTTTTCCGCGTGCAGAATCGTTCCCGAAGGCGTCCCTGTCTTTTTCATGCCCCGCAGTTCAATCTTCACGTCAGCTTTGTGCAGATGATCGATATTGCAAATGCTGATATGTATGTCTCCGTTTTGCTGTTTGGACGCTGAAATGCTGACTTGCGGGAGCCGGCCGTCATTCCATTCGTACCCGGCTGCATTTGTTTCTGCCGCCAAAAGAGATGCGTCCTGGTGCACCTTAAACATATCGAACACATGATACGTCGGCGTCAACAGCATTTCTTTCCCTTCTGTCAGGATCATTGCCTGAAGCACGTTGACGGTTTGCGCGATATTGGCCATCTGTACGCGGTCTGCGTGCTGATGAAAAATGTGAAAATGCGCGGCGGCGACAAGGGCGTCGCGGATCGTATTCTGCTGATACAGAAAGCCCGGATTTGTGCCCGGCTCAGGATCAAGCCACGTGCCCCATTCATCAATGATCAGCCCGACTCTTTTTTCGGGATCGTACTGATCCATGATGGCGCTGTGCCTTGTGATCAATTCATCCATATGCGCCGCTTTTTTCATCGTGATGAACCATTCATCTTCCGTAAACTCCGTCGCTGATCCTTTCCCCTTCCAGAAGTCGCCCGGTATTGTGTAATAATGCAGGCTCAGTCCGTCTATGAGATCCGCGGCTTTTTTCATTAAAGTTTCAGTCCAGCGGTAATCGTCGACATTCGCGCCGCCGGCAATTTTATAGATTTCATTACCGCTGTAATTACGGACATAGGATTGGAAGTTTCTGTAAAGGTCAGCATAATACTCAGGATGCATGTTTCCGCCGCAGCCCCAGTTCTCATTTCCTATTCCGAAATATTTCAGCTTCCACGGTTTTTCCCGCCCGTTTTCTTTTCTCCAGTCGGACATCGGCGTGCCCGCTTCAAACGTCATGTATTCAATCCAATCAGCCATTTCTTTAACCGTTCCGCTGCCGACGTTTCCGGCGATGTACGGTTCGCATCCGAGCAGTTCACAAAGCATCATAAACTCGTGCGTGCCGAATTCATTAGAATCAATCGTCCCGCCCCAATGGGTATTCAGCATTGTTTTGCGTTTCCCTACGCCGTTTGCCCAATGGTATTCATCAGCAAAACAGCCGCCCGGCCATCTGAGGACGGGAATCTGAAGCTGCTTGAGGGCGGCGGCGACATCCGTCCTGACCCCTCCGGTATTCGGAATATCGGAATCTTTTCCGACCCAGATGCCCTCATATATGCCTCTTCCCAGGTGTTCCGCGAAATGTCCGTATATGTTTTTATTAATGGTTCCCCGTGTGATATCAGTTTGAATGACTGCCGTATTGTGAGACAAACTTGATCATTCCTTCCCCTTAATAAGAATGAAAGCACTACAGCCGATCTATCTGGGATGTATGCTGTATGGATAAGTTTGTAAGCGCTTTACAAAAGCTTATTACATTGGTTCGTACATGTCAATCTGTTGTTTTATTAATCTATAATTTGTACGAACTAATTAACACAAACCAAAACCCTCTGACAAATAAGCCAGAGGGTTTTGATTATGAATGAATATTGGCATTTTTAAATTCCTGAGTCAGAAGCGGAACCACTTCGAACAAATCGCCGACAATTCCGTAGTCCGCTATTTTAAATATTTCCGCTTCCGGGTCTTTGTTAATGGCAACGATGACCTTACTGTTTGACATGCCCGCCAAATGCTGAATCGCTCCGGAAATTCCGCAGGCGATATACAAATCCGGCGTGACGACTTTTCCCGTCTGGCCGATTTGAAGAGAATAGTCGCAGTAGTCCGCGTCACATGCGCCGCGCGAAGCGCCCACCGCTGCTCCGAGCACCTCGGCAAGTTCTTTTAACGGTTCAAATCCATCTTTGCTTTTTACACCGCGGCCGCCTGCTACGATAATTTTCGCTTCTGATAAATCCACGCCGTCCGCCGTTTTTTTGACTACTTCTTCAATGACCGTCCGCAAATCTGCCGGAGGCGCCGCAAGCTCTTCAATATCACCCGTCCGGTTCGCGTCTTTTTCTAATGCCTGAATATTATTCGGACGAATTGTCGCCAGAATGAAAGGATCGGTTGAAATCACCTGTTCAAAGGCTTTGCCGGAATAGATCGGTCTTGTAAAAACGATGTTATCTCCGGTAACGCTTACATCTGTGCTGTCTGAAATCAGCCCCGTTTCAAACCGGGCCGCAAGCTTAGGTGACAAATCTTTTCCCATAGAAGTGTGGCCGAAAATGACCGCATCAGGCTTTTCATTTTCGATCAAATCCCCGAGAATTGCGGCATATCCGTCCGCCGTATACTGAGAAAGCCCCGGCGAATCGGCCGTAAATACTTTGTCGGCGCCGTACTGAATGAGTTCTGATGCTGCATCAGCCGCGCCCTTTCCCATCAGCACGCCGATGACATCTCCTCCGCCGGAAATGGTTTTGCCTGCGGCTATGGCTTCAAAGGTGACGTTCCGTAAGGCGCCGTCACGAATTTCTCCGAGTACGATCACTTTTTTTCCCATTCTGACATCCCCCAGTTTCTTTAATATCAGTTTATACGACTTTGGCTTCTTTTCTCAGCAGTGATACAAGCTCCTTCGCCTGCTCAGCGGCTTCTCCTTCGATCAGTCTGCCCGCTTCTTTTTGCGGCGGCAGAAAACGTTCGATCGTTTTGAGCTTCGGTGCGGCATCATCTTCATCAATGCCGAGATCATCGAGCTCAAGTTCTTCCAGCGGTTTTTTCTTCGCCTTCATAATGCCCGGAAGCGACGGATAGCGCGGCTCGTTTAAGCCTTGCTGTGCCGTGATGACTAAAGGAAGTGAGGTTTTAATGATTTCGGTATCCCCTTCGTTGTCTTTCTCTGCCGCAGCTTCATCGCCGCTGATTGTCAGTTTTGTAATCGTTGTGACGCAAGGAGTGTTCAGCAGTTCGGCAAGCCTTGGAGCCACTTGGCCGGAACCGCCGTCAATCGCGACATTTCCGCCGAGAATCAGATCATATTCCCGGTCCTTGAAATAATGATATAAGATAGTTGAAACGGAGTATTGGTCAGGATCGCTCAGATCATCTTCAATATTGATTAACACCGCCTGGTCACAGCCCATCGCAAGGGCGGTTCTCAGTTCTTTCTCCGCATCTTCTCCGCCGACGGTTACGGCGGTCACGGTTCCGCCGTGCTCTTCCTTCAGCTGAATGGCTTCTTCAATGGCGTATTCATCATACGGATTAATGATAAATTCGGCCCCGTCCTCCTGAATCTTTCCTGCTTCAATGACGATTTTCTCTTCTGTGTCAAACGTCCGTTTCATCAGTACAAATAGATTCATATTCTTATCCCCTTTATCTTCGCCCACCGAATTGAGGCTTTCTTTTTTCGAGAAATGCCTGAATGCCTTCTTTTGCGTCATCTGATGCAAATGCTTCCCCAAAGCGCTTTGCTTCAAGCTTTAAGCCGCCGTCATAAGAATAGACCTTGTTTGAATAAAGGAGCTCAAGCAGAGAAGCCATCGACTGCGGGCTTTTTTCCGCAAACTTGCCCGCGAGCGTTTTCGCTTTTTGCAGCAGCTCTTCTTCATGTTCGGCGCCTATCGTGACAAGACCGAGGCTGAGCGCTTCTTCTCCGGTTACAGGTTCTGAAGTGCCGATCATTTCAAGCGCTTTCGCCGTACCGACGTACCGGGGAAGCCGCTGCGTCCCGGCAAAGCCCGGAATAATGCCGAGATTCAGCTCGGGCAGGCCGAGCTTTGCATCTAATGTAGCGATTCTGATATGGCAGGCCATGGCAAGCTCAAGGCCGCCGCCGAGCGCAGCGCCGTGAATCGCCGCGATAACGGGCTTCGGAAACCCTTCAATTCTTTCCATCAGCTGCTGGCCTTTATCCGCCATGGCAGAAGATTGCTCAAGATTTTCAAGCGACGTAAATTCCTTAATATCAGCGCCCGCCGAGAAAAATTTCCCCTCACCGCGAATAATGATGCTTCTGACGCTGTCATCTGTTTCACAGCGGTCGAACAGACCGGACAACTCATCTAAAACCGCGCCGGACAGTGCGTTGGCCGGCTGATGATTAATGGTGATCACCGCAACAGATTGTTCTACCGCCATCGAAAGGCTGTTCATCCGTCAACCCCCTTTAGTTTTGATGAATCCCTGACACCAACAGCTCCAATACCTTGTCTGACAAATCCGGAAGATCATATTTCTGATCGTTCATCACCCATGTTGTCACTGTTTCATCTATCGTCCCGAATATCATCTGCCGGGCGAGGCGGACGTCGAGATTATCTTTCCATTCGCCCGACTCGATTCCTTCGGTCAAAATGGTGTCCAGCATGTTTAAATAACCTTTTAAAATATCATTGATTTTCAGACGCAGCTTGATATTCGACTGTCTGAGCTCAAGCTGGGTCACAATCGCGAGGTGGCGGTCATTGCCGAGCAGTGTGAAATGCTGCTTAATAACGAGAGCGAGTTTTTCTTTTGCCGTCGTTTTTTCTTTCACTTCTTCTTCCATGCGTTCAATGAACTGGCCCATCTTTTCTTTAAAAAGAGAAATGAGTATATCCTCTTTGTTTTTGAAATATAAATAGATGGTGCCGTCCGCAACGCCGGCCTGCTTGGCGATTTTGGACACCTGTGATTGGTGATAGCCGTTTTCCGCTATGACTTCTACTGCTGCATCAATAATCTGCATATACTTTGGCCGTTTTTGGTTCAATGTCATCGTTCCTTCCTTCGATAAATGAATGACTATTCATTCATAACTTCATGATAAAAAGGAATCCGGATTTTGTCAAGTTTTTCTTTTAAGGCACCTTGTTTTCATGGGAAGCATCTTCCTCTTCGACTAAACGCCTTCTTAATATTTTTCCGACGGCCGTTTTCGGAAGCTCTTTTCTGAATTCGTACAGCTTCGGGACTTTGTACGGCGCAAGCCGCTCTCTTGCAAACGCATCAAGCTCATCGGCATCTGCCTCGGCGCCTTTTTTCAAAACGATAAATGCTTTCACCGTCTCCCCTCTGTAGGAATCAGGGACGCCCGCTACGACGATTTCCTGAACGGCTTCATGCTCATAAAGCGCCTCCTCCACCTCCCGGGGGTAAATGTTATATCCGCCGGCAATGATGATGTCTTTTTTCCTGTCGGCGATGTAGAAAAATCCTTCCTCATCCATATATCCCATATCTCCGGTAAACAGCCAGCCGTCTCTGATGACACGCGCCGTCTCCTCCTGCTTATTCCAATAGCCTTTCATGACCTGAGGGCCTTTTACGATCAGCTCGCCGTGTTCATACGGCTCCGCAAGCCCGCCTTTTTCTTCTGAATAGATTCCCGCATCGGTATTGGGCCAGGGACAGCCGATGCTGCCGGGTTTATTTTTTCCCCAGATGAAGTTTGAATGGGTAACCGGTGATGCTTCGGATAATCCGTAGCCTTCCACAAGCTTTCCTCCGGTCACTTTTTCAAATTTCTGTTTGACCTCAACCGGCAGTGCCGCTGAACCGCTCGGACAGCTTTCAATGGAGGACAGATCATACTTATTCAGCTCCGGGTGATGCAGCAGCCCGATGTAAATCGTCGGCGCCCCGGGGAAAACCGTCGGCTTCAGCCTGTCGATTGTTTTCAGTGTATCCAAAGGATTGAATTTAGGAAGAAGGATCATTTCACATCCCTGCATAATGGAAAAATTGAGCACGGCGGTCAATCCGTACACATGAAAAAAAGGCACGATGCCGAGCACCTTTTCGGCTCCCTTTTTCATTTTGTACATCCAGGCGGCGCACATTTCTGTATTGGCCTGAATGTTTCGGTGTGTGAGCATGACGCCTTTCGGATAGCCGGTTGTTCCGCCCGTGTATTGAAGCACGGCGATGTCATGCGCAGGGTCAATATCAAATGGCTCTGCTTCCTCTGCTTTTTCGTTTTTTAAAATATCCGCTAATTTGTGAATTTGTTCGCAGCCGTCATAATCAATATGCACCTGTTGCTTTTGCGTGAGCGTATAAAGCATATTTTTCGGAAACGGCAAAAAGTCTTTTATACTTGTTGTAATAATGCGTTCGACGAGTGATAACGTTTTCATTTTTATCACTTTCGGAAACAGCATATCGAGGGTGATGATCACGCGCGGCGCACTGTCTTTCAGCTGATACTCAAGCTCGTGTTCCGTGTAGAGAGGATTGGTCTGAACGACAATGCCGCCGGCAAACAATACGCCGTAAAAAGCGATGACCGACTGCGGACAATTGGGCAGCATAATGGCGGCTCTGTCACCTTTTTTCAGGCCTGTTTTGCGTAAAAAAGCGGCAAGCTTTAATGAATCTGTGAGAACGTCTTGGAATGTGAGTTTTTTTCCTAGAAAATAAATGGCGGTATGGTTCGGGAATTGAGCTGCGGAGTTTGTCAGATTGGATGGCAGGGTTTGATCGGTAAATTCAAGCTCATGCGGAATCTCTTCGGGATATTGAGAAAGCCATGGCTTTTCAGACTGCATAATACCTCTCCCTTCTGTTTTCCTATACGCTATTATTATAGCAGAAGGGTGATTGGAATGGGAAAGCGTTTCATGGGAAATTTCGAGTTTCAGGAGGTGTTGAGTTTTCTGGAAACGCTGCATTTTGAAGGGGGAGTTCCTATCCTGCGCCAGCTGCCGAAGCCGATTACGTCGGCCGCCTTTTTGCTCCATCCCTTTGTCCGGATGCCAGATGGTCGGGAAGAGCAAAAGCGCAAACGGCCTTATGAACATATGTATCCGAGTGATGAGGAGATCATCGCGATGGGCAGACCCGTTTCCTGGCAAACCGTCATGAGCATTTGCGGCCTGCGTTCTGAAAAAGAAACGGCGCTTGCGCTTATGACTGCTGTCACGGCATTGCGGGAGGAATATGCACATCCTGAATCCGCCGAGCGGTTAAATCGGCTCCATCATCCCGATCTGTACTTGCCGAGCGATGATGTCACTTCGCCATTTTTGATTCCGGGACTTTTGGATGTGTTCCGTTCAAAAGGCATAAAGCGCTGCACTTATTATGAGCCTGTCGAAGAGAAAGGCCTATTTTCACTCAATCAAACGGCGGCTTCGGATGTATGCGGACTGCTGCGGGCTGACATGATCATTGCCGATGAAAAACGGCGCGCCGCTTTTATGAGCATATATGATTCTTTTACGACACTTTTCTCATGGAAGAACAAGACATTCAGTCTGTCGTCCGCGCCATGAATTGGGAAGCCGTCATTTGCTCTGATACGGCCTGCATAAACTGGTATTCTCAATAAAAAAGGCCGCCGATTTGAGTTCGGCAGCCTTTTTTCAGTATTAAGATGTCATGACCAGATAAATAAGTCCGATGAACAGAAAAATCCCCGCTGCCGACAGCAGCACTTTCGCAAGCTTCTCCATTTTTCCCCGTCCCCTTAAATCCCGGCGGCCACCACAAATGACAGGCCGACTGAGATGACAAATGAAATAAAGCCGACAGCTCTGTTATCTTTTTCAATTTCTTTATCAATTTTAAACCGGGGCGTCAGAAATTCAAAGATAAAATAGCTGATTAAAAGCATAATAAATCCGTATACGCCCCAGCCGATCATTTGCAAAAGCGAATTATGCTGGGCGATGCTGTGCTGAAAGACATTTGCGATACCGAGAATTTTCCCTCCGGTCGCCATTGCCACCGCAAGATTGCCTTTTTGGATTTCCACCCAGTTTTTATAGGATGTCACCAATTCAAACACGGTCAGAAAAATGACGAGACACAAGACGGCAACACTGTAATAAGCCGCGATTTCGACAAGCTCATTTTCCCAAAAAGCATTCATGACGTTTTCTCCCTTTTTATTTTAGTTCGACAATCGTTACGCCTGATCCTCCTTCTCCCGCTTCCCCGAACCGCGAGCTTTTCACGCTGCGGTGGTTTTTCAGAAGATCCTGCACCCCTTTTCGGAGGGCGCCCGTGCCTTTTCCGTGAATGATGGACACTCTCGGATAGCCGGCGAGCACCGCGTCATCTAAATATTTTTCGACGCGGCTGAGGGCGTTTTCGTAACGCTCTCCCCTGAGGTCAAGTTCAAGGGATACGTGATAATCCTTCCCTTTTACGGCGGTGATTGCTTTTTCTTTTTTCGGTTCAGGAGCCGATTTGAGAAACTCAAGATCTTTTTCCTTCACCTTCATTTTAAGGATGCCGATTTGGACGTTCCATTCTTTCTCGCCGGTTTTTTCAAGCAGCGCCCCTTTTTGTCCGAATGTGAGCACCTTTACTTCGTCGCCCGGCTTCAGCTCGCGTTTTTTCTCTGTTTTTCTTTCCGGCTGCTTTGATTTTTCAAAAGCCGGCATCGCGTCTCCGAGACGTTTTTTGGCGTCAATCAGCTCGTGTTCCTTAAAGGATCTGTGTTCTTGCTTGATGGACCTGAGCTCGCGGATAATCTGTTCGGCTTCATTTGCGGCGGCTTCCAGTTTTTCCGCAGCTTTCCGCTCGGCTTCTTCCATCATTTTATCTTTTTGGGCATTCAGCTCAATGATTTGCTGCTGAAGCTCTTTGTGCAGTTTTTCTGCTTCTTTTCTGAGTGATTCGGTTTCAGAAAGCTCTTCATCCGCTCTTTTTTTGCTTTTTTCAAGCGATGCGATCATCAGATCGACTTCGTTATGTTCGGCGGTCATTTCTGACTTCGCCTGGCCGATGATATGCTCCGGAAGCCCAAGGCGTCTTGAGATTTCAAATGCGTTGCTTCGGCCCGGCACTCCGATCAGAAGTTTATAGGTAGGCGAAAGCGTTTCAATGTCAAATTCAACGCTGGCATTCATGACGCCTTGTCTGTTATATCCGTATGCTTTCAGTTCCGGATAATGGGTGGTCGCAAGCACTCTGGCGTTTGTCCGGTGAACTTCGTCAAGGATGCTCATGGCAAGCGCCGCCCCTTCCTGCGGATCTGTTCCGGCACCGAGTTCATCGAACAGCACAAGACTGTTTTCAGACACGTCTTTTAAAATATTGACGATATTGACCATGTGGGATGAGAACGTACTCAGACTTTGTTCGATCGACTGTTCATCGCCGATATCGGCAAACACATTGTCAAATACGGCTGCTTCCGATCCCTCATCAGCCGGTATGTGCAATCCTGCCTGCGCCATTATCGTCAGCAGCCCGAGTGTTTTTAACGTAACGGTTTTACCGCCCGTATTCGGTCCCGTGATGACGATCGTTGAATAATCTCCGCCCAGTTCAATATCGTTGGCCACGACTTGATCTTGGGGCAGCAGCGGATGGCGCGCTTTTTTCAGACGGATAAAGCCGTCTCCGTTCATGAATGGTTTTGTCGCCTTCATTGCTTTTGCGTATCTCGCTTTGGCGAAAATGAAATCCAGTGTCTGCAGCACTTCCACATTTTGAGCGATTTCTTGTGTGTGTTCAGCCGTATGCTCCGTCAGCATCCGGAGAATCCGTTCGATTTCCTGTTTTTCTTTTACTTTCGCCTGCTGAAGCGAGTTGTTCATATCTACGATCGCCTGCGGTTCAATAAACAGTGTCGCACCGGATGAAGATGTATCGTGGACAATTCCGCCGTAGCTTGATCTGTATTCCTGTTTGACCGGGATGACAAAGCGGTCATTCCGAATCGTAACGATGGTGTCAGACAGCATTTTAGAAGCGGAAGATGAACGCAGCATCGATTCAAGCCGGTCTCTGACTCTTGATTCAAGCGTCCTGAGCTGCGTGCGGATTCCCCTTAAAGCGGGAGACGCATGATCAAGCACTTCACCATGGTCATCAATGCAGGAGTTAATCTCCCTTTCCAAATTGCCTAATGTAATCAGCTCTTCTCCATGGGCCTGTATCAGCGGAATGCCGACGCCGTCTTCTGTCATCTGGCTGATAAAATGCTTCATTTGTTTAACGGCATACAGCAGCCCGGACAATTCGGTGAATTCCGCCGGCGTCAGCACACTGCCGATTTCCGCCCGCCGTAAAGCGGATCTTATGTCGGTCAGGCCGCCGAACGGAGCATGGCCTCTCAAGCGCATAACCGCGGATGCTTCTTCGACTTCATCCAGCTGTTTTTGGATGTCGGCGAGATCCGTCAAAGGTTTCAGCTGCAGAAGCTTCTCCCTGCCGAGCGATGAGGCGGCATGTGCGGTAATCTGTTCTTTTACTTTATGAAATTCAAGTGATGATAACACTTTTTGCTGCACGGTTTTATGGTCCTCCTTACTTAATCATTGCGCGTCAGAAATGCTTTGACCTCATGTAACGGCCGGGCGTTTAACACATGTTTTGTCTCCGTCCAGCCTTTGCGCGCAGCGGTCACGCCCGTTTTCATATCATCGAGCATCTCGATATTATGGGCATCGGTATTAATGACCAAAGTCACACCTTTTTCATTTGCTTTGATCAGATGCTCAGTCCGTAAATCGAGGCGCGCGGGGTTTGCATTCAGTTCAAGCGCCGTATTTGTTTTGGCTGCGAGCTCAATCAGCATGTCGATGTCGACTTCATAGCCGGCCCGTCTGCCGATCAGGCGTCCCGTCGGGTGGGCGATAATGTCCACGTGCTTATTCGTCAGCGCCTGTTCAAGCCGTTTCATAATGACATGCTCCGGCTGGCTGAAGCTTGAATGAATAGATGCGATGACAAGATCCATTTCAGACAGAACGCTGTCATCATAATCAAGCGAACCGTCGGGGAGAATGTCCATTTCTACGCCTTTAAAAATATGAAAATTTTCAAATTCAGCGTTTAACGCGTCAATTTCTTCCGCCTGTTTTCTGAGCCGTTCGGCCGTTAACCCGTTGGCTACCTTTAAATATTGGGAATGGTCGGTGATCGCCATGTACTGGTAGCCTTTTGCCATACATGCTTCTGCCATTTCTCTGATGGAAAAAGCGCCGTCACTCCAGGCTGAATGCATGTGGAGATCGCCTTTTATCGCTTTATGCTCCACAAGGTCCGTTTCTTCCCGGTACGTGTCGACCTCCTGCCCGCTTTCTCTGAGCTCAGGAGGAATAAACGGCAGACCGAAGTGGGCGTAAAACGCTTCTTCGCTCGGGAATGTTTTGACGTCTCCCGTTTCTATGGTTTCTACTCCGTATTCACTGATCCGTTCACCGCGCTCTTTCGCCAGCTGGCGCATTTTAATGTTGTGATCTTTAGAACCGGTAAAATGATGCAGTGTGGTGGCAAACTGTTCCTCTGTCACAAGCCGGAAATCCACACTCGTCTCATATTCAAATGTGAGGATAACGGATACTTTTGTATCCCCGCCCGCTATCACGTCTTTTACGTTCGGGAGGGAAAGAAGCTGTTCTCTGACAGCCTCCGGATGATCTGTAGCGATAATGTAATCCAGATCTTTTACGGTTTCCCGCGCTCTTCTGAGACTGCCGGCCCGGGAATATTTCTGAATATCCGTCAGCCGGGCCAAATGTTCTTCAATGACTGAAGCAATGCTGAGCGCATAGCCGATCGGAAACCGTTCCGGCTGTTTTCCGGCTTCTCCGAGAGCCTGAAGGATTTTCTCCTCCGTTTTTTTGCCGAAACCGGCGAGCCCCTGTACTTTTTGCTGCTCGCATGCTTCTTTCAGCGATTCCGCGTCATGAACGCCAAGCTCCTGGTACAGCTTGGCGATTTTTTTGCCGCCGAGGCCCGGAAGCTTCAAAAGAGGAACCAAGCCTTCCGGGACTTCTTTCTGCAATTGGAGAAGCGTGCCGGACACACCTTCCTGCATATATTCACGAATGACGCCGTAGGTGCCTTTTCCGATTCCGGATAAAGACATCATGTCGTCGATTTCCGACAGGCTGCGGTCATCCTGCTCAAGCGCCGCCGCCGCTTTTCGGAAGGCTGATATTTTAAACGGGTTGTCCCCTTTCAGTTCCATATAGACCGCAATCGTTTCAAGCAGCCTGATGATATCTTTTTTATGCATACTGTTAACCCCCAGTCGTTTCCTGCTTTTCATCATACAAATTTTTCTCTTCCGGCACAACTGACGCAGAGCTTGAAAAAAACTTCTCCGGTCAAGAGAAGTTTTTTATGCCCCGTACTGGGCCCACAGTTCTTGCAGGAGCCCCGACAGATACGGCGTATGATGTGTGATGATATTTGCAAGCGTCGATTGTGCGAGCATATCCTGAAGCGCGCTTACCGGCAGTACGGATGCGACGTATAACAGGATAAACGCAAATAAATAGACTTCCAGAAATCCAAGCACCCCGCCCAGCAGTTTGTTGATCTGTTTAATGACCGGAATGCCGGCGATGATATTAAGCGCCGCTCCGATAATCCGGAGCAGGATCTTTGCGATGATAAACAAAATGACAAACGCGATCGCGTTGTAATAAGCCGTCTCCACGTTTCCTTTAATAAAAGACAGAGCCGCCTGCCCGCCGGAAAAATCAGGGGCGGGTATAAAGCTCAGATGCGGGGCCAGGTTTTTGTAAAAAAGCGCCGCAAACGCAATCGAGAGGATGAAACTCGTCAAGTATATAAATTGGAGGATAAATCCTCTTTTTAATCCAAGCAATGTGCCCATTAAGAGCAGAACTAAGATGATGATATCTATCATATGGTGTTCATTCCTTTTCTTTAAGCTGCCGCTCCAGTATTTCATATTTTTCTTGCAGTTTCATATAATCATGCACGACATTGACCGCAGTCAATACAGCGAGCTTATTTATATCAAGATATGGATTTTTCTCGTTGATTTCTCTCATTTTATCATCAACCATTCCGGCCACATGGCGCATGTGCGCTTTGCTTTCTTCCCCGATAATGGTGAAGTGCTGGCCGTAAATGTTTACTGTCGTTTTGGTTTTTTTGCCGTCAGACAACGTTTCTCCTCCATTCCGCGAGAATCCTAGTTCCTATCATACCACGATTATCGTTTGAATGGAAAGACGAGCCTCGGGCTGTTATGATACACTGGTATATACAGTGAAAAGTGCCAAAAAAGGAGATTATATCGTGTCCCATTCTGTTATAAAAGTATCCGCTTCCGCTATGGAACAAATGAAACAATCCTATGCCGGCTCCCTTACTCCCGCCGTTCCGCAGGGCGCCGTCTTCCAGGCCAAGCCCCCGGGCTGTACCATTACAGCCTACCGCTCGGGCAAGGTTCTCTTTCAAGGAAAAAACGCCGGCACAGAAGCGGCCCGCTGGGGAACGGCTGAGGCGCCGAAGGCAAAGAAAACCGTCAAAAAAGCGGCCGACCCGGTTTACGCTCCCCCGGCGGGCATTGCCTCCATGTCAGTGATCGGCTCTGATGAAGTCGGAACAGGCGATTACTTCGGGCCGATAACGGTTGCCTGCGCTTACGCCGACAAAACAAAGCTTTCTTTAATGAAAGAACTCGGTGTGAAGGATTCGAAGGATTTAAAAGATCCGCAGATTATTGAAATCGCCAAACTGTTAATTAAAACCATTCCTTACAGCCTGCTTGTGTTGAAAAACGAAAAATACAATCAGATGCAGGAAAAAGGCATGAGCCAAGGAAAAATGAAGGCGCTCCTTCATAATCAGGCGATTTCCAATCTGCTGAGAAAAATGAACGGCGTTAAACCGGAAGCGATTCTGATTGACCAATTTGCAGAGCCCGGCATTTATTTTAAGCATCTTTCCGGACGGGATATCGTAAAAGAAAAAACGTTTTTCAGCACGAAAGCGGAAAGCATACATCTTTCCGTCGCCGCAGCCTCTATCATTGCGCGATATTCTTTCTTAATTGAAATGGATAAGCTTTCCCGTGAGGCTGGGATGACGATTCCAAAAGGCGCGGGGCCGCACGTCGATGAAGCTGCCGCCAAGCTGATCATCAATAAGGGAGAAGGTGCGCTCAGAACGTTCACCAAACTTCATTTTGCCAATACGCAAAAAGCGAAACGCCTTGTAGAACGGAAACGGTCATAATAAAAAAAGCTTGCAGAATGATCTGCAAGCTTTTTCTTTATCCTCTTAATACCGCCTGATACGTTTCTTCCAGCGCTTTCAGCACGTTTTCATGTACTTTTGTCACTTCTTCTTCTGTCAATGTTTGTTCAGGGTTAACATATTGGAGCGAGAAGGCGACGGATTTTTTGCCCTCTTCCATATGCTCACCTTCGTACACATCAAATACGGTGACTTCTTTCAGCAGCGCGCCGCCGGCTTCTTTGATCACGGCTTCGAGCTGTCCGCTTGTAACGGTTTTATCTGCCACAAGCGCAATGTCGCGCGTGACGGACGGGTACTTCGGAATCGGCGTATACACGACAGGTTCTGTTTCCTCGGTCAGAAGCGCGTGCAGATCAAGCTCGAACACATACGTTTCTTTGATATCCAGCTCTTTTTCCATTGCCGGATGCACCTGGCCGATAAATCCGGCAAGCGAACCGTTCAATAGAATGTTTGCCGTCCGGCCGGGATGCATGTTTTTGCGTTCAGACTGGACAAATTCAACCCGATCTGACACATTCAATTGATGCAGCAGGCCTTCAACGATTCCTTTGGCGACGAAGAAATCAACCGGCTTTTTCTCACCCTGCCATAAATTTTTACGCCACAATCCGGTTACAGCTCCGGCAACCCGTTCTTTTTCAACCGGTTTTGTGTTTTCTTCTTTCGTCAGAAATACAGAACCTGTTTCATATAAAGCAACGGAATCAGTCTGTCTGGCCAGATTGTATGAAACGGCTTCAAGAAGATTCGGTACGAGACTGTGTCTGAGAATGCTTCTTTCTTCGCTCATCGGCAGAGCAAGCATCGTGTTGAATGATTTTTCGATCGCAAAAGCGGCCGCTTTTTTATCATTCGTTAATGAATAAGTGGTCGCTTGTGAAAGACCCGCTCCTTCAAGGAAACGTCTCACTTTCCGGCGTTTTGCCTGATACGGTGTCAAGCCGCCTGTCGTGCCGGCCGTTTCCGGAAGCGTGGACGGAATATTGTCATACCCGTACAATCTCGCCGCTTCTTCAATCAGGTCTTCTTCTATTCTAATATCTCCGCGGCGGGACGGCACTGTTACGACGAGAACGTCTTCAGCTTCACCGACTGCAAACCCGAGGCGCTTGTAAATGCTGATGATTTCTTCTTTAGCGATTGCCATGCCAAGCACGGCGTTCACTTTTTCAACAGACACGTGAATGTTGTTTGCTTCGATTTTCAGATGGTTTTCTTCAACCGTGCCTGAGAGCACTTCTCCGCCGGCATATGCCTGAATGAGACTGCAGGCCCGTTCAGCCGCCAGCAAAACGCGGGCCGGATCAATGCCTTTTTCATATCTGGCGCTCGCTTCGCTTCTCAGTCCGAGGTCTCTCGACGCTTTGCGGACGGTCTGTCCGTCGAAATAAGCGGCTTCCAGTAAAATCGCAGTGGTGTCTTCGCGGACTTCAGACTCAGCTCCGCCCATGACTCCCGCAACGGCTTGCGCTTTTTTTCCGTTTGTGATGACCAAATGGCTGCTTGACAGCTTGCGCTCTTGTTCATCCAGCGTCACGATGGTTTCGTTTTCCGCCGCTTTTCTGACGACGACCTCTTTTGAACCGAACCGGTCGTAATCGAAAGCGTGAAGCGGCTGTCCGTACTCAAGGAGGACGAAGTTTGTAATGTCCACGACGTTATTATGCGGGCGGATGCCTGCATTCATCAGCTTCGTCTGCATCCAAAGCGGTGACGGGCCGATTTTGACGTTTTTAATGATTTTTGCGGCATAATGCGGATTGGCCTGCGTATCTTCAATCTTGACGGAAACAGCATCCGCCGCTTTTTCTGCCGCTTTTTCATATGAAGCCTCCGGAAGCTTTACCTCTGCGCCGAGGATAGCCGCCACTTCATAAGCCACCCCAAGCATGTTCATCGCGTCGGCGCGGTTCGGCGTTAAGCCAAATTCTAAAATCGCATCATCAAGCTGAAGGGCCGCCATTGCGTCAGCTCCCGTTTCAGCATCATTCGGAAAAACGAAAATGCCTTCCGCATATTCTTTCGCCACGAGCTTGCTTTCAATGCCGAGCTCCTGAAGGGAACAGATCATGCCGTGAGACGCTTCGCCGCGCAGCTTGGCTTTTTTAATTTTGAAATTGCCGGGAAGCACGGCTCCGACCGTTGCAACGGCAACCTTCTGTCCTTTATCAACATTTGGGGCGCCGCAGATAATCTGCACGGGTTCCTCCGCACCGATATCAACAAGGCATTTGTTAAGTTTGTCGGCATTCGGGTGCTGTTCACGCTCAAGCACGTGTCCGATGACAACGCCTTTTACGCCTTCCCCTTTATACTCGATACCCTCAACTTCAATACCGGCTCTCGTAATTTTTTCTGCAAGCACGGCCGGATCGATTCCCTGCAAGTCAACGTAATCTTCTAACCATTTATATGAAACAAACATGTGTATCCTCCTCTTACGCCTGTTTAAACTGCGAAATGAATCTGACATCATTGGTATAGAAATGGCGGATATCTTCAATGCCGTATTTCAGCATCGCGATACGTTCCACACCCATTCCGAAAGCAAAACCCTGGTATTCCTCAGGATTGAATCCGGCCATCTTCAGCACGTTCGGGTGAACCATGCCGGCGCCGAGAATTTCGATCCAGCCTGTTTTTTTGCAGACGGAGCAGCCTTGTCCGCCGCACTTAAAGCAGGTCACATCCACCTCGACAGAAGGCTCTGTGAACGGGAAAAAGCTCGGACGGAGCCTGATTTCACGGTCTTGGCCGAACATTTTTTTGGCGACCAATTCAAGCGTGCCTTTCAGGTCGCTCATGCTGATTTTGCGGTCCACGACGAGACCCTCGATCTGCATGAACTGATGGGAATGTGTCGCGTCATCGTTGTCGCGGCGATACACTTTACCGGGACAAATGATTTTGACGGGGCCTTTTCCTTTATGCTTTTCCATCGTTCGCGTCTGCACCGGTGACGTCTGCGTTCTCATCAGCATTTCTTCTGTAATGTAAAAGCTGTCCTGCATGTCGCGGGCCGGATGTTCCTTCGGCAGGTTCAGCGCCTCAAAGTTGTAATAATCCGTTTCCACTTCAGGGCCTTCTTCGACGGTATATCCCATGCCGATAAATAAATCTTCAATTTCTTCAATAACGACCGTCAGCGGATGGCGTCCCCCGATGTTTACCTGACTGCCCGGCAACGTGACGTCAATCGTCTGGCTGCTGAGTTTTTTATTCATCTCTTCTTGTTCAAGCTGTTCATTTTTCGCCGTAATGGCTGCTGCAATGCGCTCTCTCACTTCATTGGCGAGCGCTCCCATTTTCGGGCGCTCTTCGGCGGACAGTTTGCCCATGCCGCGGAGAACTTCTGTAATCGGCCCTTTTTTTCCGAGATATTGCACCCGAATGTCGTTAACTTCTTTTAATGAACCCGCCGCTTCTACTTTTTCTGCAGCTTCCAGTTCGAGCTGTTTAAGCTTCTCTTCCATCATGCATCCTCCTTTTATGTAAACCAAACCGTTCTATGCCTTTTTCAGAAAACAAAAAAACCCGCCCCTTGAGAGAAGGGACGAGTTGTGGCCGCGGTACCACCCTTTTTAAGGCAGACTTCATCTGCCGACAGCTTCATTGACATAACGGAAACGATCGTTCCGGTTCACCTTTACGCGCGTTTGGCACGGTCCCGGTGACAACTCGAGAGGTGAAAATCAATTTCTGTGCTGCGATAAAAATGCTCTCAGTCAGCGGCATTTTCTCCCTGGAAGGCAGCGTGTGCAAAAATTGACGTCCTCTGTCACGGTTTTTACATTATTGCTATCTATTATAGTGAAATCCAAGATTTTTCGCAACCTATCCTCTGAGATGATAAACGAGGATGGCGGCCGCTACCGCCACATTCAGCGATTCCGCCTGTCCGTACAGCGGAACGTACAGATTGAGATCGGTTTTTTGCAGAAGGCCGGCGTCCACTCCCGCCCCCTCGTTCCCAACGATTAACGCGAACGATTCTTCAGGCTTCACGCTTTGATAAGCCGCACCGTTTTCAAGCGCCGTGCCGTAGATCGCGACGCCTTGTGATTTCAGCTCGGCGGTAAACTCATCAAGCGGACGTTTTAAAATGGGAATATGAAAATGAGATCCTTGCGCTGAACGCAGCGTTTTTCCGTTGTACGGGTCTGCCGTTCCCTCACCAAGGACAACGGCGTCGATTCCCGCCGCATCTGCCGTTCTGATCATTGTTCCTAAATTCCCCGGGTCCTGTACGGCATCAATCAGAAGCAGCCGCTTCAGCTGATCAGGCCGCTTATCCGGCATATGGCAGACCGCGGCGATCCGCTGCGGCGTTTCCGTTTCCGTCACGGCTGAAAACGCGTCTTCGCTCAGCACGTAGCACGGAATGCTCATATCCAGATCGGCCGGAATGGCGCTCTCATCGTTTACGAGAATTTCTTTTACCGTTCCCTTTGATTTGAGCGCTTCTTCTGCCAGATGCTCTCCTTCTATCAGAAATGTATTCGTTTTAAGTCTCTCTTTTTTTGTGTGAAGTTTTTTCCAGTCCTTCACTTTTTGGTTTTTTGCAGAGTCGATTCGTTTCACTTTATGTCTGTGCTCTCCTTTTTTCATGCATGTTGTTATTATATCTCAAGAACAGCACATAATAAACCGCGTGCACGGTAAGAATATGCGTATCACATTCAGGAAAAAGGAGCGGTTGTAATGGATCTTAATTTACGCAACGCCGTTATTGCCAATGTAACCGGCAATAACCAGGATCAGCTGGAGCATACTATCGTTGACGCCATCCAAAGCGGTGAAGAAAAAATGCTTCCGGGCCTCGGCGTCTTATTCGAAGTTCTTTGGCAGCATGCGTCAGACTCAGAAAAAAATGAAATGCTCAAAACACTTGAAGGCGGATTAAAACCTGCGCAATAAGCATGAACCGGGTGATGGCACACCCGGTTTTTTTTGTATAATAATGGCGAGGGGGATCGCCATGCAGTTACAGCCGGAACTGGCAAAGAAATTGATTGCCGAAGTCAAACATATGTACAGCCGCGAAGTGATTATTGCCGATACAAAAGGGATGATCATCGCGGGCACCAATGAGGCGCGCGCCGGATGGTTTCATGAAGGCGCACTGATCTGCGCCCGCGAAAAACGGAATGTCATCATTACGAAAGAAGATGAAAAACGCCTCCAGGGCGTAAAAGCAGGACTGAACCTCCCCGTTTTTTCAGGCCATGAGGTAATCGGAGTGTTCGGTCTGACAGGAGACCCTGACGATATCCTGCCTTTCGGAGAATTGCTCAGGAAAATGACGGAGCTGTTTATTAAAGAAACGCGCCATATGGAAGAAGCGCAGTGGCGTGCGAGAATGCTTGAATCCTTTATGGTTGATTGGCTGCAGCTGAAAGAATGGTCTCCGGGCTTTTTAGAAAAAGCAAAGCTCATCGGCGCAGACCTTCACGCATACCGCCGGATCATACTCATTCAAGGACGTTATGAGCAATATAAAGCGGAGGAGCTCGGGCGGCTCTGGCAGAACGAATGCCCTGAAGACCTGTTTGTCCGCTGGGGAAATGAACGCATTCTCATTAATCATGAAGCAAATTCGGCTTCCAAAACACAGCTCATCAAAAAGATCGGCGCCGTTTTTGGGCAGCCTGTCACCGCCGGCATCGGACGGATCGTTCCGGGAGAGCGCCTCGCGGAATCATACGAACAGGCGGATAAAGCACTTTCAGCCGGAATCGGTGACAAGCAGGCCGTCTTTGAAGAAGATTTAAAACTGGATATGTGTATTGCCGATATCGCGCCCGGCACGAGGTCGGAATTTTCACGGCGGGTTCTCGAGCATGTACTCGGCCGGGAAGAACTTCTGGATACGCTGCGCGCCTTTTTCGACCGGCAATTATCGTTAAAGCGCACCGCAGACGACATGCATATTCATATCAATACATTGCGCTACCGTCTTTCCAAACTGGAATCACTGACAAATATGAAGCTTGACCGCCCCGAAGACATAACGGCTTTTTATTTGGCGCTCCGCTTTTTAGATCAACATACAAAAAGCACGTAATCATATCATCATTTTTCATATGTTTCTCCATAGTGTGAAGAATCGTTTTTCTTTACAATGAAATGAAAACGCTTTTCTTATCAGGGAGGTTGGGAGAACATGATTTCACGAGAGGCAAAAGAAGCGTTCATCCGGACGGTCGGGAAGGAGAATTATGATGATTCGGCGGCGGGCCGTCTAGTGTATTCTTATGATGCGGCTCCTCAGCTGCAAGCCATGCCGGATGCGGTAATCGCCCCCCGCAGCGCGGATGACGTGTCCCGTATATTAACGATTTGCAGCAGGCATGACATTCCGATCGTGCCGAGGGGTTCAGGCACAAACTTATGCGGCGGCACATGTCCGTCTGAAGGCGGTCTTGTGCTTTTATTCAAACATATGAACCGCATTCTTGAAATTGATGAAGAAAATTTGACGGCAACCGTCCAGCCGGGCGTGATTACGCAAGATATGATCCGTGCGGTTGAGCAAAAAGGTTTATTTTATCCGCCTGATCCGAGCAGCATGAAAATATCGACGATCGGCGGGAATATTAATGAAAATTCCGGCGGACTGCGCGGTTTGAAGTACGGCGTCACCCGGGATTATGTCCTCGGCCTTGAAGCCGTCTTGGCTTCAGGCGATATCATCCGCACAGGAGGGAAGCTGACAAAGGATGTCGCCGGTTATGATCTGACCCGGCTTTTCGTCGGATCAGAAGGGACGCTCGGCGTTGTGACGGAAGCGACTTTAAAGCTGGTTCCGAAACCGGAAACGAAAAAAACGCTGCTTGCACTCTATGAACATATTGAAGCGGCTGCGGAATCTGTTTCTGCCATCATCGCTGAAAAAATCATTCCGGCGACACTCGAATTTCTGGATCAGCCGACACTGCAGGTCATTGAAGATTACGCCAAGATCGGGCTTCCGACCGATGCAAAAGCGGTGCTGCTGATCGAACAGGACGGTGACATCGAAACGGTCAGACGAGATATGGAAAAAATCGAAGCCATCTGTAAAAACGGAGCAGCCGTATCCGTCCAAACGGCCGAAACCGAGGAAGAGGCATTCGCGCTTACAGAGGCCAGACGGTCCGCGTTATCAGCCCTTGCCCGGCTGAAACCGACGACGATTCTGGAAGACGCGACCGTGCCGAGATCACAAATTGCCGGCATGGTTAAAGCCATTAACGAGATTGCAAAAACATACGGCCTGTCCATCTGCACATTCGGCCATGCCGGAGACGGCAACCTTCATCCGACGTGCACCACCGATATCCGAAATACAGAGGAGATGGAACGTGTCGAAAAAGCTTTTGCCGCCATTTTTGAAAAAGCGATTGAGCTGGGCGGGACGATAACGGGTGAACACGGGGTCGGTATCGTAAAAGCGCCGTATTTAGAAATGAAGCTGAAAACAGAAGGCATCACCGCCATGAAAGCGATCAAACAAGCGCTTGATCCCCAAAACCTGCTGAATCCGGGAAAAATATTCGCCAATTCATCAAGGAAACGCGTGGTGGTGATGAAATGACAACGGCTAAAGAGCAGCAACACATTCAAACAGAATTCAAAACCCGCATGGATGAAGGTGAATTGCTGAACTGTATGCGCTGCGGCTTCTGCCTTCCTTCCTGTCCGACCTATATCGAATCAGGATTTCAAGAATCCCATTCGCCGCGCGGCCGGATCGCCCTGATGAAAGCCGTCACAGACGGACTGATCGAACCGGATGAAGATGTCGAGCGCTCACTTTCGCTGTGTCTCGGATGCCGGGCATGCGAGCCCGTTTGTCCGGCAGGGGTCAATTACGGACAGCTGCTTGAAGAAGCGAGGGATATCATTCATCAAAATAAAAAACATAAGCCCGGCGTGCGCCTCTTGCGGAAAGCCGCCTTCACCGGGCTTTTCCCTCATCAAAACCGCATGCAGGCAGCCGTGAATCTTCTCGGAATATACCAAAGATCGGGACTGCAGACCGCCATCAGAAAAACCGGTATGCTGCGCGTTTTGCCTGAACATCTGCGCACAATGGAACAAGTGCTCCCGCCCGCCCCGAAACGGAAAGACATGAAGGAAAGGCCGCGTTTTCTTCCTGCCGCGGGTCCCGTCCAAAAACGGGCCGCTTTTTTCTCGGGCTGCTTAATGGATACGATGTTTTTAGCAACAAATCATGCGACAACGGCGCTTTTACAGGCGGCCGGGTGTGAAATCGCGGTTCCGGACGGCCAGGCGTGCTGCGGCGCGCTTCACGGGCACAGCGGAGAAAAAGAGATGGGAAAAGAACTGGCCAAGCGGAATATCGCCGCTTTTGAGGCGCTTGACGCTGATTATATCATTACAAACGCCGGCGGATGCGGCGCCTTTCTTCAGGAATATCCGCATTTACTGAAAGATGAACCTGGATGGGCGGAACGTGCCGAACAATTCGTCCGGAAGCTCAAAGACTTTTCATCCGTACTGGTTGATCTGAAGTTCCATCAAAAAAACCTGCGGGCGCAGTCTCCTCATATCGTCACATATCAGGACTCCTGCCATCTCCGCAATGTGATGCATACGTCAGAGGAACCGCGCACGCTTTTGAAAAGCATTAAAGGGGCTGAGTACAGAGAAATGGAAAAGGCCGACAGCTGCTGCGGGTCGGCGGGAATTTATAATATAACAGAGTCAGAAATGTCTATGAAAATATTAGACAGCAAGATGAAAGCCGCCGGAAAAACGGAGGCGGCCGTCATCGTGACAGCCAACCCCGGATGCCTTTTGCAAATGCAGCTCGGCATTTTACGCGAAGGATTAACAGGCCGTGTCCGCGCGGTTCATTTGGCGGATTACCTTTTGGAAGCGGCGGATTTGTCATAAGCCGAAAGCAGAGAGACCGATCGGCTCTCTGCTTTTATGATGCTGCAATGTTCGGGTCGGCCGCGGATTTATCCGGGTATTGAAGCTTCCAGTCTGGCACTCGGATCACGCCATACATTCGCCCATTTTTTCACAGCCGCAATGATAATCACAAGCCCGAGAATGAGCATGATAATGGATAAAACGCCATTCAGCACGCTGTATCCCGCCGCTTCGGGGTTCAAATACACATACCGCACCATCCAATAACCCGCATAGTTGACGGTCACGTACAAATAAGCGAGAGGAATCAGGCATGTCAGCATATAGCGCCGCTTATCCGCTATTTTTAATACGACGGTCGCACCGATGATTAAGCCGACAGATGCCATAAGCTGATTGGATACGCCGAACAGCGCCCAAATGGAACTGATGTCGCCCGAATACAGAAGATAGCCCCACAGCAGGCAGGCGAGCGCGCTTGAGAAAATCGAGCCCGGCAGCCAGTCTGTTTTTTTCAGCGGCTTATAGACCTCTCCGAAAAACTCTTGAATCAAGTACCGGGCGACACGGGTTCCCGCATCAATCGCCGTTAAAATAAACACCGCTTCAAACATAATGACGAATTGAAAAAAGTATGAAGCCAAATGACTGAAAAACGGAATCTCCGTAAAGATATACGTCATTCCGACGGCAAGCGTAACGGCTCCGCCCGTTCTTCCTTCCAGACTGAGCCCGATTTCTTTACTCAATTCAGGCAGATGGACGACATTCATCCCGAGGGCGCGGAATATTTCAGGCGTGCTGTTAATGGCAAAATAGTCGGCGGGCTCAAGAGCGGCGGCTGCAATGAGCGCCATAATTCCGACGAGACATTCCACAAGCATCGCTCCGAAAGCAACCGGTTTTATATCACTCCATTTATCCAGCATTTTCGGCGTTGTGCCGGAACCGACAAATGCATGAAAGCCCGAAATGGCGCCGCAGGCAATCGTTATTGAAATAAACGGCCAGACAGGACCCGCGATCACCGGCCCTCCGCCGTGAATAAACTCCGTTACGGCCGGGAATTTAATGGCGGGATTGACGAAAAAGACGCCTGCGATCAAAGCGGCAAAAACCCCGATTTTCATAAAACTGCTTAAATAGTCACGCGGAGCCAGCAAAAGCCAAACCGGAAGCGCCGCAGCGAAAAACGCATAGACGGGAAGCGCCACTGCAAGCGTTTTCGCATCCAGTGTCAGCATGTCCCCGAGAGCCGTTGTCTGCAGCCGCGGCCCGATTACAACACCGGCCATTAACAAAAGAAACCCGACAGTTGATGCGAGTTTGAGATTGCCCGTTTTTTTATAGTAGAGGCCGACCCCCATCGCGATCGGAATCGTAATCCCCACCGCAAACGTTCCCCACGGGTTTTTCTCAAGCGCGTGCAGCACAACCATGGACAGACCCGCCATCGTGATCGTAATGATAAACAGCATGGAAAGACCGGTGCAAAAGCCCGCCACCGGGCCGAGCTCTTCTTTGGCGACTTCAGAAAGCGTTTTCCCGTTTTTCCGCATTGATGCAAACAATACGACAATATCGTGCACGGCTCCCCCGATCACCGCTCCGATTAACAGCCATAAAAGCCCGGGCAGATAGCCAAACTGAGCTGCCAGAATCGGTCCGACAAGCGGGCCGGCAGCGGCGATTGCCGCGAAGTGGTGGCCGAATGACACCCACTTATTCGTGGGCACATAATCTTTCCCATCCTCAAGCACATGGGCCGGAGTCGGTGTCTGATCATTGATTTTTAATACTTTGACCATCATAAAGGTACCGTAAAGCCGATAGGCGATCGCCAAAATACATATAGACGCTATGACGATTGTAATCGCATTCATTTAATCCCAGCCCCTTTTCTCTTTTTCTAAATATTATCACAATTATCAGATAACAGGAGATGATTTTTGCGTAAAAAAAAGCCGGCAGCGGCAGCCCGGCTTTTCGGAACATTATTTTCCTGATAAACGGATGACATTCCAGGACAGCGGAGTAAAATGTGCCGTTATCCCTTCAGCGTTTGCCGAAGACGTTCCGTTGGAGTGAGGAATGACTTCTTTTCTGTTTTTTTGGTTGGTTGCTTTCATATCCTGATGCTCCAGCACGATATGCTCAATGATGCGGTAATCTTCAAACCCTCTCAATTTGATCTCCGTTTCCATCAGTTCCTTGCTTTTGTTGACGGCAAAAATGGTCAGTGCTTCATCCTCTTCATGGTAAACGGCCGCGGCATCAACATACGGCACATCCGTAAAATCCGCCGAGTCGTATTTCGGGGAGGTGATCAGCAGCTTCATCGAAGTCCCTCTCCCGTAGACTGAGGCGTGCATGTAAGGGTAAAAGATCGGCTGCCTCCATGCTTCTCCGCCCTTTTCAGTCATGATAGGCGCAATCACGTTGACAAGCTGGGCGAGACAGGCGATCTTCAGTCTGTCCGCATGCTGCAGCATCGTAATCAGCAGTGAACCGATCAACAGCGCATCTTCAAAATTGTAGATGTCTTCGAGAATCGGCCGGGCCGTAATCCATGGCTCCACTTTTTTATCCGCTTCATTTGAGTGATACCACACATTCCATTCATCTAAAGAAAGGTGAATCGTTTTTTTGCTGCGTTTTTTCGCTTTCATATAATCACATACGGCTGTGACGGATTTAATAAAATGGTCTAAATCCATAGACTTCGCCAAATAGTTCTCAAGATCATTTTCATGGTTGCCGTAATACGTATGCAGTGAAATGTAATCCACATGCTCGTACGTATGCTCAAGCACCTCGGCCTCCCACTCGATGAAGGACGGCATGCCGCTGTTTGAGCTTCCGCAAGCCACCAATTCGATCGTCGGGTCCGTCCATTTCATCACCTTTGCTGTTTCAGCGGCAAGCCGTCCGTATTCATGCGCCGTTTTATGACCGATCTGCCAAGGGCCGTCCATCTCATTTCCTAAGCACCATGTTTTGATGCCGTAAGGTTTTTCATATCCGTGCGATTTTCGTAAGTCGCTCCAGTATGACCCTTCAGGATGGTTGCAGTATTCGACGAGGTTCCGGGCGGCATCGATTCCTCTCGTCCCGAGATTGACCGCCATATTCACTTCGGCGTTCACTTTTTTCGCCCACGTTAAAAATTCATTCGTCCCCACTTCGTTCGTTTCTGTCGTCTGCCATGCCAAATCAAGCCTCCGCGGGCGGTTCTTCACCGGCCCGACGCCGTCCTCCCAATTGTAGCCTGAGAGAAAATTCCCTCCCGGATAGCGGATGAACGGCACTTGCAATTCCTTGATTAACTCCTGCACGTCTGTTCTGAAACCGTCCTTGTCGGCTTTCGGGTGTCCGGGCTCATAAATGCCTTCATACACCGCCCGGCCCATATGTTCTATAAAAGATCCGTACATCCGTTTGTCCACTTCACCGATGATATATTCTTTATCTGCTGTAATCCCCGCTTTTTTCATTACATTTCCTCCCTCTCTCTATCCCTTCACTCCGCCTACTGTGAGGCCGGAAATGAAGTATTTTTGGAAAAACAAGAATATGATGATCACCGGCAGTATCGCAAAAACGGACCCGGAAATCAGCATGTCATAGTTGTTGCCGTACGGACTCAGCAGCCCTGAAAGTCCGATTGGAAGCGTAAACATTTCTTTCGACCGAAGCACGATCAGCGGCCATAAAAAGTTATTCCAGCTGTTTAAAGATTGAAGAATGATCATTGCTCCGAATGCCGGTTTCATGAGCGGCGCCATAATTCTGAAGAAAATGCCCAATTCGGTGCAGCCGTCCATTCTCGCTGAATCAAGCAGATCTTTCGGAAGTCCGAGCGCATATTGCCGGAAAAAGAACACGGCGACAGGCGACACAATAAACGGCAGAATCACCCCCGTATAAGAATCGATCAAATGAAGACCCACCGTCAATTTGAACAACGGAAGCATCATCACTTCAAGAGGCACCATCATAATGATCAGCACAAGAACAAAAATAATATTTCTGCCTTTAAACTCGTAGACACCGAGTCCGTAGCCGATCAAAGAGGAAAAAAACAGCGTGAGAACCGTGGTGAGGACGCCGAGCAGCAGGCTGTTAAAAAACCATTTAAAATAAATGCTCCCCCCGTTGAACAAATAGGTGTAGTTATCAAGGCTCATCACATCCGGATCAAGACGCAGATTCAGCCCGATGCGCATCAGCTCAGATGACGGCTTTAATGAACCGAGCAATAGACAGATCATCGGAAAGATATACAACAGGCTCAGCATGATAAAAAACAAGGTAAACGCGACTCTGTACACGGAAAACATGTGATTGTTACGCAACGCTTATCCCTCCCCTTTAAACGAACCGGACAGTTTCAGTGAAACAAGGCTGACTAGTAAGATGACAAGCAAAAGGACAATTCCGATTGCTGCCCCGTACCCCATTTCGTTGTATGCAAGCCCCTGCTGATATAAATAACCGACAAGCGTGAGGCCGATATTGCCCGGGGAATTATTCTGCCAAAGCACATAGCTTTCCTCAAACATTCTGAAACCGCCGATCATACTGATCGTTAACACATAAACGGACACCGGCTTTAAAAATGGAAGGGTGATATGCCGGAACTTTTTCCACGTACTCGCCCCGTCAATTTCAGCCGCCTCATACAATTCTTTCGGCACATTTTGCAAACCCGCCAGAAAGTAAAGAATGTTAATCCCCATCCACCTCCATGACGCAAGCAGCACCATTAAAAACATGCCGGTACCTTTGTTGTTGAGCCAGTTTTGGGGTGATGCGCCAAGCTTCATCATCAGCTCGTTTGCAAGCGACGTATTCATTTCTCCGAACATCAGCCGGAAAATAATCCCCGCTACGATCGTCGATGTTAAAGCCGGTACAAACAGAGCCGATTTAAACACATTTCTGAACCTGACGAGCTTTGAATTCAGAATCACCGCTAAAAGAAGCGGCACCGGAATCAGCACGATCAGCGTCCAGAAGGTATATTCCAATGTGTTAAATAATGCCGTATAAAAGGTTGGATTAAGAAGAGCGGTATAATTGGAAAACCCGACAAATGTAATTTCTCCCGGCAGTATCCGCTGAAAGCTCATGATAAACACGCTGATGATCGGATACAAAAAGAAAACGAGAAACGAAATGATAAATGGCGCCGTAAAAAGATAAGGCGCCGCTTTTTTTGAATACAGCACATTGCGCCGGCGCGGCTTCTTCCGGACTGCAGAAACGGTTTGCGCTGTCTCTGTCTTTACAGGTCTCATAAAAGCTCCCCCGCTTTCACTGTTAAATAGGGCGGCTTCTCCTATTTTTCTAATTGCTCTGCCGCCTCGTCCAAGGCTTCCTCAGGTGTTTTTTCCTGCGTCTTCAGCGCATCGAACAGCACCTGTCTGACAACGAGATCAGCCGCTTTAGAGAAGTCTTCGTGCAGATAAATCGGATTGATCTCATCTTTTATTTCAAGGAGCGAGGAAAAAATTGACGTACCGTTCCGGAAGAAATCCGTGTACTTGTTTTTCTCCTTCAATTCTTTTGAATCCCACACGTCCCAGCGGAGCGGGTCAAAGCCGAGCACCGTCCACAGCTTTATGTTCCCTTCCTTTGAACCTTTCGCAAATCCGAGAAATTCTTTCGCGAGCTCCAGATGTTCAGCCTGCTTCGGCACGACGGTGGCTGTTCCGCCTAAACCCGCTGATCTGTCACCGCCTTCTTTCCAGGCCGGCATAGGGTAAATCGCCATTTTTCCTTTTAAATCAGGCATATAATCGATAAACCGTCCCATGTACCAAATGGGCATCAGCACTGAGGCTGCCCCGCCCTGATTCATAAAACCGTAGTATTCTTCGCTGTGATGGCCGCCGCCGGGAGCCGGCAGAAGGGTTTTATCATTTACCATGTCCTTTACATCATTCAGTGTATCTGTATTCGTCTTGCTGTTCAGAATCAATTTTCCGTTTTTGCTGTAGTAGCCTGACCCTTGCTGCGAAATCATGGATAGGAATGTAGCGGAGTCGTTTGTTTCAACCGTTCCCATCGGTTTCCCAGCGGCTTCACGCACTTTTTTTCCTGCCCGCCGGTAATCTTCCCATGTCTTAATGGAGGCGGGATCAACGCCCGCTTTTTTCATGATATCCATGTTGTAAAACATGACGGTCGTCCCCACATGTGTATCAAGGCCGTACAATTTTCCGTTTTTGCTGTATAAGGCCAGACGCGCTTCCACAAACTTATCGCGGTCTTTTTCAATCAGCGGCGTCAGATCGGCAAGCGGGATATCCTTCCCCTTCAGAAAGTTCGAGAACCGGCTTAATTCCACGTCGGCTATATCGGGAAGCCCCTCACCCGCGATCAGCGAAACCGATAAATTATCATGCATTTGTCCATAAGGATAAACAACGGTATTCAGCTTGATTTTGCGATCCGGATACTTCTGATTCCATTCTTTGACCATTTCCTGATAAAACTGTTCGTGCAGACCGTTAAACGTCCAAAACGTCAGCTCCGTTTCTCCCGGCCGGCCGGCAGTCCGTTCTTGTGAACAGCCGGCGGTAAACAAGAAGAGCATCATCAGCACCAAACATACAGCGGTCGTTTTTTTCATGTCATTACCCCTTCCACTTTAGGCCGTGCGGCTATTGATGCAAATGATGTGCAAAGAGCGCTGCATTTTCATTTATGATGGTTAAACCGGTATAACGGTCTCGCAGTGTGTGCGCATGCTTAAGCGCATCGCTGACAAGGTCCTTTTTTACACCGATCTCATCGAAACAGGCGGGACCTCCCGCAGATGAGAGCCACCCGGCAATTGTTTTGCCGTCGGGAAGCCCTTCATATGCGGACTGAATCGCCTCGCGAAAGTGCGGCGGCAGTTCAGCAAGCTTTTCGTGACAAGCCAGTTCTTTGTAAATATCACTCAGCACCGCGCACGCACAGCCGACCTTCGCACCGTGGAGAATCGGAGGCTGTTTTGCCTTCAGCATTTCCATCTCAATCCAATGCGAGATGTGATGCTCTCCTCCTGAGGCGGGGCGGGAGTGGTCAAGAGCAAGCATGACAAGACCCGAAACGATCAGCGCTTCCATCAGTATCTGAATGCCGGCCTCCGTTCCCATGGCAATGTCAGCGCGGTGATCAATGCACTGCCAAAGCGCGTCTTTCACAAGCTTCGCCCCGGCTTCTGAGTACGGCTCACCCGCAAGCCTGCGGGAAATCTCCCAATCAGCCAGCGATGTTATTTTCCCGAGCATGTCTCCGAAGCCCGCGGCTGTCATTGAACGGGGCGCTTCTTTTAATACATTCGTATCGGCAAATAAGGCGATGGGCGCTTTCGTTTGAATCGTCGTTTTGATTCCGTTTAATATGAGCGGCGCTCCCGCCGATGTAAAACCATCGACTGACGGAGCGGTGGGGAATGAGATAAACGGCAATCCGCGCTGATAAGCGGCAAACCGCGTAATATCGTGAATCGTTCCTGAACCGGCCGCTATGATAACATCCGTCTCTTCCGCGAGATTGATCAGCGTATAGACCAGTGTCCTCTCATCAGCCGCGGCGGCCCCGGCTTCATGCTCCGGAATGATGACTTTTGACGCGTTGATTCCGCCTGCCCTTAATTCGTCCGCAAGCAGACGTCCCGCCGCCTCGTACGTGTTCCGGTCACAGACGATGACCGGATGATTCCAGCATTTTTTTTGCAGAAATCTGAGAAGCTCTTCTTTTGCATTCGCCTCGATCACGATATCTTCTATTTGAATCGGTGAGCGGCTGGCCCCTTCCTTGTCAAACTCGGATTGAATGTCCTCAGGAGAACGTTTCATAAAAGGATTCCCTCCTTCGCTAATTCTGTCAGGTCTTTAATAGAATCAAGGACGATGTCAGGTTCATATAGACGGGGCTCCCCAAGTTTGGCCGACCCCGTCAGAACCAATATGCTTTTCATTCCGTACAGCCTGCCCATTGCGATATCAGATTCGAGGCTGTCTCCGATTATGGCGCATTCCTCAGGGGGAAGTCCGAGCGCTTCACATGCCGCCTCAGCCATCAGCCAAGACGGTTTGCCGATGACAAGCTCCGTTTTTGCTCCGGCGGATGCTTCAATGGCCCCGATCATTCCCGCGACATCAATGGCATGACCGCCTTCATTCGGAAAGGAGCGGTCTTTGTTCGTGGCGATGATGCGCGCGCCGGAGGAAGCCGCCTTAAAAGCGAGATTCAGATCCTTATAGGTGACGGTTTCATGCAGGGAGATGACAAGCCAGTCTGCCGCCTGCGGGTTTTGCGCCAGGACGACACCCGCTAAAGCGAGTTCATCAGTCAGCCCTTTCTCTCCTAACACCCAGACCTTTGACAAAGGATAATGCTTCTTTAAAAATGATGCCGTCACACTGGAGGACAGCACGATGCTCCGTTCATCCGTGCGGATACCGGCACCCAGCAGTTTCTTTCGGCACATTGCTCTTGATAGATTGCCGCGGTTGCTTAAAAAGACAACGGCTTTGCCCAGTGACTGAAGGGTATGAACGGCTTCTTTTGCGCCGTCAATCAGCTCCCGCCCCCTGAATACGGTTCCGTCTAAATCAATCAGAAACCCGGCTGCGTCAAGTTTGGCCATAATAAGCATTCGCCCCGTGTTTTCTGTAAAAATGCTTATCATGCAGCACTCTGTCGATCGGACTGAGCTGTTTGTTCAGCATAAGCGAATGGTAGGCCATTTCCGCTACCGTTTCGAGCACAACGGCGTTATGCAGGGCATTCAGCGCGTCCGTCCCCCAGCAGAACGGGCCGTGGCTGTGGACGAGGACACCCGGATTTTGTTCATACGGTTCGTTTTGAAAGGTTTCGGCTATAACTTTGCCTGTATGATACTCGTAATCTTTCACAATTTCTTCTTCATACATTTCCCTCGTGCAGGGTATAGCGCTTTCAAAGTAATCTGCGTGAGTCGTTCCGAGAGCGGGTATGTCTCTTCCGGACTGCGCCCAGCTCGTCGCCCAGCGGGAGTGAGTATGAACGATTCCGCCGATAGCCGGAAACGCTTTATACAGATAAAGATGGGTCGGCGTGTCAGAAGACGGTTTCAGCGAGCCTTCCAAAATGTCTCCGTCCTCATTCAGGACGACCAGTTTGTCAGCGGTCAGCTCACTGTAATCGACACCGCTCGGTTTAATGACGATTCTCCCGCTCTCTCTGTCAATGCCGCTGACATTCCCCCATGTAAACGTGACAAGGTTATGTTCCTCAAGCTTCAGATTGGCGGCGAGCACTTCTTCTTTTAAAGCTTCAAGCATGGCGGCTCCCCCCTTTCGCAAAATCACGGTTTTTAATGGCTTTCAGGCGTTTCATGACATTGTTTTCTTTGCCGAAGTAGTGTACGAGCTCTTTATAT
The DNA here is from genome assembly GCF_003047165.1 of Bacillus sp. ZY-1-1. Classification (NCBI taxonomy): domain Bacteria; kingdom Bacillati; phylum Bacillota; class Bacilli; order Caryophanales; family Bacillaceae; genus Bacillus; species Bacillus sp. ZY-1-1. Next base: position 1,177,429 of record NZ_CP027061.1, on the reverse strand, counting down.
TCCGCATATAAGCTGTCATAAATCTCAGCTCTTTCCCGGTTCGGGGCATAAAAGCCGTCTTTTAATTTCCCCATATGCGCGCATGCTTCAGCAATATTGGAGAATCCTCCGTTTTCCCGTCCCGCGGCGAGCGCTCCGAAAATCGCGGAGCCCAGTGCAGGTGCCTGCGGAGATCCGGATAATTGAATGTCCATATTTGTGACGTCTGCGTAAATCTGCATGATAAACGGATTTTTTTCGGCGATTCCTCCAGCTGCGTAAAGCTCTTCGACCGGAACGCCGTTTTCCCGGAACGTTTCGATAATCATCCTTGTTCCGAACGCCGTCGCTTCAATCAATGCCCTGTAGATTTCTTCGGGCTTCGTGTGCAGCGTCATGCCGAGCATCATGCCCGTCAAATCGGCGTCCACCAAGGTTGACCGGTTTCCGTTCCACCAGTCAAGCGCGAGAAGGCCGCTTTCCCCGGGAACAAGTTCTGCTGCTTTTTTGCTGAGCAGCTCGTGAATGTCTATGTGTTTATCCTCAGCTTCCTTCTCATAGTCTCTCGGAACGCACGTTTTGACGAACCATTCAAAGTGGTCGCCGACACAGGACTGCCCCGCTTCATATCCCGCATATCCGGGCAAAATGCCGTTATTGACGACCCCGCACATACCGGGGACGAGATGTTCTTCCTCGCCGAGCAGCACATGGCAGGTAGACGTTCCCATGATCATCAGCATTTTCCCCGGCTCTGTAATACCGACCGCGGGCACTGACACATGAGCGTCGACATTGGCGACGGCAACGGCCGTCCCCGGCAGAAGCCCGGTCAGCTCCGCCATTTTTTCGGTCAAACCTCCTGCTTTTTCCCCGACTGAATAAATCGCGCCGCTTAATTTATCCTGTGTAATCGTTTTCATTAACGGGTTGAGCTTTTCGAAAAAATGATCCGGCGGATACCCCGTCTCCTCATTCCAGATTGCTTTGTAGCCGGCCGTGCAGTTGCTTCGCTTCAATGAACCGCACAATTGATAGACGATCCAGTCTGCCGCTTCCACAATCCGATCTGCCGCCTTGTATATATGCGGCGCTTCTTCCGCGATTTGCATGATTTTCGGGATCATCCATTCAGAAGAAATTTTACCGCCGTATCTTTTAAGGAATGTTTCTTTTGTGTCTTCGGCAATCGTGTTCAAACGGTCTGCATGTTTTTGAGCCGCATGATGCTTCCACAGCTTCACATAACTGTGGGGCTCCCGTTCAAATTCCGGCAGCATACAAAGCGGCTGCCCCGCGCCGTCTATCGGTAAAATCGTGCAGGCGGTGAAATCAATTCCTATGCCGATCACGTCTTTTGGATCAGCGCCCGCCTGCTCAAGCAGGTTCGGAATCGCCGTTTCCAGAACTTCGATATAATCGGCAGGATGCTGAAGCGCCCAGTCCCGAGGGAGTTTTTCACCCGTCTTCGGCAGCGTGCGGTCGATGACGGCATGAGTGTATTCTTTTACCGCAGACGCGATTTCTTCGCCCGTGCGGACATTGACAAGCACCGCCCGGCCGGACAATGTGCCGAAATCAACACCAATCGTATACGCCATATCAATTCCCTCCCAGCCGGTATAATACGTCATTCCATTTCAGCTCTTTTTTCAGCTCATGTATTTCGGTATTGCGGGAAATAAAGATGCTTTCAATGCCTGCCATCTCAGCCCAGTCGAGCATCTGTTCAGCCGTAAGCCGGAAGGACATACAGGTATGGTGGGCGCCTCCCGCCAGAATCCACGCTTCCGCAGCTGTTTTCAGCGATGGCTCCGGCTTCCACAGCACCCGCGCCACAGGGAGATTCGGCATATCATGATCAATTTCCCTGCCTTCCGCTTCATTCAGAATGAGACGGAACCGCCCGCCGATATCAATGATGCTGGCGATGATGGCTGAACCGCCGATTCCGTTAAAAACCAGCCGGGCCGGATCTTCCTTCCCTCCGATTGAGAGAGGGTGGACTTCGATTTTCGGCTGATCAAGGGCGATCGTCGGACATACTTCAAGCATATGTGATCCGAGAATCATCGCACGACCCGGTTCAAAATGGTACGTATAATCTTCCATGAAGGAGGTTTGTTCTCCGTCCGCCATTATTTTCATCATTCGCACAAGGGCAGCCGTTTTCCAATCGCCTTCGCCGGCAAATCCGTACCCTTTTTCCATGAGACGCTGAACGGCAAGACCCGGAAGCTGCTTCATTCCGTGCAAAACTTCAAAGGAGGTCGAAAACGCTGTATATCCGCCCCGTTCGAGAAAGGCCGTTAATCCGAGTTCAATTTTCGCCTGTTCTTTAATGGAAGCAACTTTTGCTTCATCCCGCTTCGTTTCGTCGCTGATGACATACAATTTGTCGTATTCCTCATAAAGCGCCTCAATTTCTGCGTCGGTGACATTGTTCATCACCTCGGTAAGATCGCCGATTCCGTACCCGTCAACCTGCCAGCCGAATTGAATGTGGGCGCCGACTTTGTCTCCGTCAGTAACCGCCACATTCCGCATATTGTCGCCGAACCGGGCTACTTTAATATTCCTGCTTTCATTCCAAGCGGCAGCCGTGTTCATCCATTGCGAAATGTCATGTTTGACTTCCTCATCATCCCAATAGCCTGCGATGACTTTTCTCGTCTGCCCCATTCTTGACTGGATATATCCGTACTCCCGGTCTCCGTGAGCGGATTGGTTGCTGTTCATAAAGTCCATATCAATCGTTTCCCACGGGATGTCGCGGTGATATTGGGTATGCAGATGAAGCATCGGCTTTTGAAAAGCGGAAAGACCTTCAATCCACATTTTCGCAGGGGAAAATGTATGCATCCATGTCACGACCCCGGCACAGTTTTCTTGATACTGCGCTTCCCGCAAAACCTCTCTGATCGTTTCAGATGACGTGACAACCGGTTTATGCCTGATCTTGTATCTTGATGACACCCCGCTGAGACCGTCACATATTCCCTTTGCGTGTTTATCGACAAGCTGCAGCGTTTCCTCTCCGTATAAGTGCTGGCTTCCCGTTACAAACCAAAATTCATATTCTTTGTTCTGAAGCACATTCATTTCCCCTTCCCATCAAAATAAAGCGCTTGCATTTTTAAATAAATATACGTACGAATATAAATAATAAAACTTTTATTCTTTTATTTGTACGAACAACTTTATTATAGTTAAGGAGGAATCAAACTGTCAATCTTTTATTGCAAGTAAAAAAGCCGGACACACATGCCCGGCTGATCAATTAATAGGAAGGCCAGCCTGAACTCCAATCGATATCATTGATGAGCATCTTCGGAATTCCGCTGTTTTCGGCATCATACGCATGACGCACTAAAATATTCCCGTTCACAATGTCTTGACCGCCCGGGCCTTTCCAGCGGTCATTGCCGGAATCAAGAATCGTCCCTCCGCCTTCAGACATGCTTTTCCCGCTTTTATCGAGATATGGGCCGGTGATGCTTTTGGATCTTCCATAAGCGATTTTGTACGTACTATTCACCCCTGAACAGCATTTATCAAACGACACCATTAAGTAATAGTAGCCGTTCTGGTAGGTGATGGCCGGCGCTTCCAAAGCTCCGCCGTTATTCGGTCTGGCAGCGATGGAATAAAGTGATCCCGTCGGTTTCATTGTATTTTTATCAAGCTTTGTCAGCTTAATGCCGCTCCAAAAAGAACCGAAGGCAAGCCAAGGGTTTCCGTCTTTATCAATTGTCAGCTCCGGATCAATTGCATTGTAGTTATTGGCGCTTGTCGAACGGATGACAAGCCCTTCGTCCTTCCAGTTTCCCGAACTGAGGCTTGTAGATGATGCAAGACCGATCGCGGAGGTATTTTTGCCGAATGAAGAAACGGCATAATACAGCCAATACTTTCCGTTAAAATATTGAACATCGGGGGCCCATTGATTCAGCCCGTAATTCGGCACATAATTGCCCCACCATGACAGCGGGGAAGTAAAGATTGATTTCTGAACGGTCCATACGCCGCCGCTGCCCGCCTTTAAGACGCGAAGCCCCCTCTCCCCTTCCAAACCGGTTCCGAAAGCGTACCACGTGTTTCCTTCCTTCGCCATTGTCGGATCGTGAAGCAATTCATTTGATGCCCCCCAAAACGCGGCAGATGCCGGAGATGAAGACATCATCAGCAGCCCGGCTGTAACGGCTGCGCACGAAAAGCGGATCATGCGTCTGAATCTGTTTTTCATTTGTAAACCTCCCTTTTTTTAAAGCGCTTTCAAAAACATGTTGTCAGATTTTTCTATGTCTTTTCTTATTGTAGACGCAAGGCTCATATTTGTACAGACAAAAAAAAGAATCTGCTTAAAAAAGCAGATTCTTCCGTATCTTTATTGATAAGTAATACGGTCAACCGTTTCCCGGTCTAATTTTTTAATCACTTCTGTGATCAATTTTACCGTATTCTCATAATCATCCCGATGCAAAATAGCGGCATGAGTGTGAATGTAGCGCGTCGCGATCGTAATGGACAGCGCCGGCACTCCGTTTGCGGTTAAATGAATGGAACCTGAATCCGTGCCCCCTCCGGCAATGGAATCGAATTGATACGGAATTCCCGCTTCTTCCGCCGTGTTCACGACAAGGTCGCGCAGCCCTTTGTGAGATACCATTGACGCGTCATACAGAATAATTTGCGGCCCTTCGCCGATTTTGCTTTGCGCCTCTTTTTCAGAAATTCCCGGTGTATCTCCGGCAATTCCGACATCCACGCCGAACGCGATATCAGGCTGGATCGTATGTGCCGCTGTTTTCGCCCCGCGCAGCCCGACTTCTTCTTGAACCGTTCCGACCCCGTATACTTCATTCGGGTGATCACTGTTTTTCAGATTTTTTAATACATCGATGGCAATCGCACAGCCGATACGGTTGTCCCATGCTTTCGCCAATAAATGCTTTTCATTGTTCATCACTGTAAATTCAAAATACGGCACAATCTGGTCACCCGGAAGAACGCCCCATTCCATTGCTTCTTCACGGCTGGACGCCCCGATATCGATGAACATCTCTTTAATATCAGCGGCTTTTTTTCTGGCGTCAGGAGGCAGAATGTGAGGCGGTTTCGAACCGATGATCCCCGTGATGTCCCCTTTTTTTGTCACGACGGTGACGCGCTGGGCCAGCATGACCTGAGACCACCAGCCGCCGACGGTTTGAAAGCGGAGAAAGCCTTTATCAGTGATTTGCGTCACCATAAAACCGACTTCGTCTAAATGCCCTGAGATCATGATTTTCGGACCGTTTTCTTTGCCGGTTTTTTTGGCGATTAAACTTCCCAGCCGGTCTGTTGTGACATCATCGGCAAATGGTTCTATGTATGATTTCATCACTTGTCTTACTTCTCTCTCATTTCCCGGTATCCCTTTTGCATCCGTTAACGCTTTCAGCATGGTGAGCGTTTCATCTAATTTTGTCATCAATAAACCTCCTTTTTTTCACTACCCTTCTTATTATACAAAACCAATGCTGAAGCATACGATTAATTCGCCTGAAAAACGGGTAAATGTTTTTATCTATTTCTTTTAAAAAAATGAAACTTTTTGTTTTGTTTTTCGTATTACATCAGATCATGACAAAGGTGAGGAGGTGCCTTCACACATATGGCCATTACAGTATTGAGGATTGTCTTGCTTGCACTTCTTATTTATTTTATTTACATGTGCGTCAAATTTTACGCAAACCCGAAAAGAAGGCTCAGACTGGCGCAATCAAAAGAGAATTTTTATTTTATTGACGAACAGAAAAACACGCGAAAAAATCTCCAGCTTACTTATAAAGGAGTGCTCTTTGAAGGAGAAAAGCATATCCCTTCCAAAGATCATCCGCTGTTTATCCATACAATATTTGTATGGACCGAAAATCCGGAAAAGCTGAACCGCTTTTCTGCAGATGATTTTGAAGAAGTCGAAAAAAAGGTATTGGAGCGGTATCCGAATTGCAAGATTGATTGGGACCAGCCCATCAAAAAAGCGAAAAAAGCAGGCGAGCGATAAGCTCTCCTGCTTTTTATTTTTTATACATCAAATACATGAGCACAAGGGCGGCTTCAGTGAGAAAAAGCAGCGGCACCCCGTATAAAAAGGATTTGTGCTTCGTCTTATGCCTGAAGGTGCGCATGCCGATCCATACGCCGAGTGAGCCGAACATGGCGGCTGTGAGCCATATTCGTTTCTCTGATATTCTCCACCTGTGCGCCTTTGCTCTTCTTTTATCAGCGCCCATGATCCAAAAGCCGTATCCGTTTATCAATACGGCGTAAATGAAGAGAGCCATTGATTGTCACCCTTTACGTAAAAAAACCGCTCCCGGAAAGAGAGCGGCTTTTTCAACTTACTTGTCTAACTGAGCTTTAGCAGCATCAGCAAGCTGATTGAAAGCAGTAAGATCGTTTACAGCAAGATCAGCAAGCATTTTGCGGTTTACTTCGATGCCTGAAAGCTTAAGACCGTGCATTAAACGGCTGTAAGAAAGACCGTTCATACGTGCAGCAGCGTTGATACGAGTGATCCAAAGCTTACGGAAATCACGTTTTTTCTGACGGCGGTCACGGAATGCATAGTTTCCTGATTTCATGACCTGCTGGTTTGCTACTTTGTATAATGTATGTTTTGAACCGAAATAACCTTTTGCTAATTTAAGAACCTTTTTACGACGCTTACGTGTAACAGTTCCGCCTTTTACTCTTGGCATTAGATTTCCCTCCTAATTGTTCCTTGTCCGATTACTTGATGTTGGCAAGCTGTTGTTTGATGCGTTTGAAGTCTCCTGCGCTCACAATAGCACCCTTGCGAAGCTTACGCTTTTGCTTTTGGGATTTGTTGGCGAATAAGTGACTTGTGTATGCATGAGAACGTTTTAACTTCCCAGAACCTGTCTTTTTAAAACGTTTAGCAGATCCGCGGTGAGTTTTCATTTTTGGCATGGGATTTCCTCCTTATTGCTTTTCGTTTTTCGGCGCGAGCATTAAGAACATGCTGCGGCCGTCCATTTTTGGTTTTGTTTCGACTGTCGCAACTTCCGCACATGCTTCAGAGAAACGGTCCAATACGCGCTGGCCGATTTCTTTATGAGTGATTGCGCGCCCTTTAAAGCGGATAGAAGCTTTCACTTTATCGCCTTTTTCAAGGAATTTAATCGCATTGCGCAATTTCGTGTTAAAGTCATGCTCATCGATCGTCGGACTTAATCTAACTTCTTTTAAGTTAATGATTTTTTGATTTTTGCGTGCTTCTTTGTCCTTTTTCTGCTGCTCGAATCGGAACTTACCGTAGTCCATGATGCGGCAGACAGGCGGTTTTGCATTTGCTGCAACTAACACAAGGTCAAGATTTGCGCGGCCGGCGATTTCAAGTGCTTCCTGACGGGACTTGATGCCGAGCTGATCGCCATTTTGTCCGATCAGACGAACTTCACGTGCACGGATACCCTCATTAACCAATTGATCTTTGCTAATAATGAGCCACCTCCATAGTTTCTTCGAATTGATTCACAACGCTTTTTGACTGCATTCTGCAGGCAAACAAAAAGTGCGGGCATGACAACACACCCACACTACGAACATCTGCATAAATAAAAATGTACGGTCAACCTGCCAACTACATGAATGTGTCAATCAGGTGAGAAGCGGGTGCCTCTGCTTGTGATTTATATTCAATTCAATAACTATTCTACACAATACCGGATCATTAGTCAAGAATGACTTCTCCGGATCAACTTTTTCATTTTAACACGATGCCGGGGTGAGCGCAAGGAAAAATGTGAAATTTCGTTCTTTGCCGCCCGCGGACGTGCCAACACAATAAAAAACCCGGGTCTATGACCCGGGTTTATCCTCCGATGAGCTGAACGAATACCGGAATGACCAGCACCGTCACCACTCCTACGACGACAACCGCGATACTTGCCATTGCCGCTTCTACTTCCCCCATCTCAATGCCGACCGCAACACCGAGTGCGTGTCCTGATGTGCCGAGAGCCAGTCCCTTAGAGATTGGGTGCTTTACTTTAAACAGTTTTAAGAATAAAGCGCCAAGAGCATAGACGATAACGGCGTTGAAAATAACGGCGAAAGCGGTGATGTCGGTGATGCCGCCGATCCCTTTTGACAGCGGAAGGGCAATTGCCGTTGTCGCCGCCTGCGGAAGCATGCTTTTCATAACGGCCGCGTCGAGATGAATGCCTTTTGCGATCAAATAGACAATCGTGACTGAGCAGATAGAGCCGACAATGATGGAAGACATGATCTGCCACCAGTATTTTTTCAGCTTGGCACGCTGTTTGTATAAAGGGATGGCAAAAGCGATCGTCGCGGGCTCCAGGAAGAATTTAATAATGTCTCCTCCGCTTTTATAATCTTCATACGAAAAACCGCCGAGCTTCAGAAAAAGAATTCCAAGCACCATCGCAACAAACAGCGGGGTGAAGAGGAAAAAGCCTCTCGTTTTTTTAAATAAATACGTGCCGATGCCAAAGGCCGCAAGTGAAACGACAATACCGAAATATGGACTCATCCGTTTTCCCTCCTAATGCTGCACAAGTTCGTTTTCCTGATTGGAACGGCGCACCGTTTGTTTATCAGCCGGAGCAGCCTTCTGACGTTTTTGGCTGACAGACAAGATCAGCTGAGAAAAAAGGCCTGTCGCCCCTAACAGAATGATGGTGGCGAGTAAGATGACGAGTGCGATCTGCACGCCGTACTGCTGCATGACGCCAAGTGAATTCATCACGGAGATGCCCGACGGGACAAATAAAAATCCGATCAGTGACGTTAATGATGTTCCCAGCGTTTCTACTTGTTCAAGCTTAATCACTTTCAGGCATAAGAGGACAAATAATAACACCAAACCTACTACGGAAGCGGGTATAGGAATGGGGACAATCGCTGCAATCCCATTAGATATGAGCATAATTACGGCAAAAATAAATGCTTGTGTCAGAAATCCGTACACTTTTTTCGCACTCATTTTCTTCACCTCTTTCTCTTTGTTAGGTCCATTATAAAAGAGAAATCGATTTTTAAAGCGCTTTCATAACAAACGGCTGAATATTCATTCTGAAATGCAAAAAACGGCTGCTGAAATGCAAAAGCCGCCTCATATAATATGAAGCAGCTTTTTTAAGTCCTTTGCGTATGTACGGCTGACGGGAATTTTAGAGCCGTCTTTTAAGATCAGATTGTAAGTCGAATTAAACCACGGATGAATTTCCGTAATATGCTCCGTATTCACGATGAACGCGCGGTGCACTCTCAAGAAACCCGTATCAGGCAGTTTTTTCTCAATGACCGCCAAAGTTTCATGAACGGAATAAGACGCGGCAAACGTTTTGACGGAAACGTGTCCGTCCTCCATGCCGGCGTAAATAATGTCCTTCGTATCTAAAATGACAATAGATTCACCGGCTGATACAGCCAGTTTATGCGCTCCGGCTGCGGACGGCTGCTCCGAGACGGCTCCTGCCCTGTCCTGCTTCACTCTTTTAAACTTTCTGATCGTCTGGCGCACTCTTTCTTCATCAAAAGGCTTCGTTAAATAATCGAGTGCGTCGACTTCAAAAGCTTTTAAAGCAAATTGGTCATACGCCGTCGCAAAAACGACGGCCGGCGGATTTTTCATGTTTTTCAGCCGTTTGGCAATATCAAATCCGTTTTCTCCTGACAAATCAACGTCCAAAAACAGCAGATCCGGTTTTTGATCCATCATACTGTCAAAAGCGGATTCAATATTTTCAGCTTCGTTTATGTCACTTACTTCATTCGTCCGTTTCAGCAAATAAGCTAATTCATCTCTTGCCAGCATTTCATCATCAACGATTAACACCTTCAGCATGTTCTTCTCCTTTAGTCATCAGTTTCAAAGGCAGCTCAAATGATACGTCCGTACCTTTGCCGGTCTCACTTTCCAATCGCAGGGCTGCCTTGGGGCCGAACAGCCCGATCAGCCGCTGATTTAAATTGTAAAGCGCAGTTCCCGTCCCTTCTTTAGACGGGAGCGGACGGTTTCCGAGCACGGACAGCAATTCCGGATCAATTCCCCGCCCGTTATCTCCAACCCGCATTAAAACCGACTGACCGGCGGATACCACGCTCACATTGACGGCACAGCTGTCCTGCTTTCTTGAAAATGCATGGCGAAGCGCATTTTCGACGAGAATCTGCAGCACAAAAGGAGGAATTTCGATGTCCTCCAAACCGCGTTCGATTTCAAGACTGATTTTATATTTCCCGGGAAAACGGGCCTGCTCCAATGATAAATACGCCTGCAGATGGTTCAGTTCTTTAGAAAGCGGGATGAGCAGCTGCCTTGCCCCCTGGAGATTGGAACGGAAATAGACGCTGAGCTGCAGCAGAAGCTTTCGGGTTTTTTCTACATCCGTACGGCAAAGAGCAGAAATCGTATTGATCGCATTAAACAGAAAATGCGGATTGACCTGTGCTTGAAGCGCTTTTATTTCTGCGTCTTTCAGCAATTTGCTCTGCAGTTCCGCCTCGCCGAGTTCAAGCTGTGTGGAAAACAGCATGGCGAGTCCTTCTGCAAGCTCTTCTTCAACCCGGCTTAAACCTGACGGGCTTTTAAAGTACATTTTCAGCGTCCCGATCGTTTTGCCGTTTGACGTCAGCGGCAATACAATCGCCGCATGCAGCGGACAGGGATCGTGCGTGCATTCAATTTCTTCCTTTGATGTCGCTTTCATAATATGACCCGTTTTAATGACGCGTTTTGACAATCCGGTAATCAGGCTTTCAGACGGAATATGATGGTCGGCACCCGCGCCGACGTGCGCCAAAATCTTTTCGTTATCCGTAAGCGATACCGCGTCCGTTCCTGTTTGCCTGTGGATGATGGCAGCGACGCTTTTGCATGAGCTTTCATTCAGCCCCTGGCGGAAATACGGAAGCGTCTGATCGGCAATCATCAGCACCCTGTGGGTTTCAAGGGCTCTCGCCCGTTCTTCCTTCCGGATAATCGACTGAATGATCGAAAGAAAAATAAAAGTCCCTGACCCGTTTACCAATATCATCGGGATGCCGATGATGCTCACAAGCGTCCAAGCATCAGAAAACGGCTTGGCCATCAAGAGGATGAGCAGCATTTGCAGCGATTCCATTCCGAGTCCGACAAGCGCGGCCACACGCGGTGTCGGCATCCTGTAGCGTTTTCTGAAATACCGTCCGATCCAGCCGGACAAAATGCCAGCTAAAACGGATGAGACGGCACAGCTGACTGCGGTCGCGCCGCCGAGTGATAAACGATGCAGGCCGGCCAGTATGCCGACGCCGATCCCCACATACGGACCGCCTAAGAGTCCGCCGATTTCAACGCCCATAATTCTTGTATTGGCAATTGAACCGGACGGATTAATTTGAAACACCCAGTCATTATTCATGATTGTATTCTGCTGAATTTCTATTCCCGTATAGTTGCTGATGATACTGAACAGCGAGAAAATTGAAATCAGCACCGCTTTGCCTTTATAGCTCTCAGGCTGCTGGAGCGCCTGTCTGAACAATCTGGTATGAGCCAGAACAAATCCCAATATGACGATAATTCCGACTCTTTCCAGCATCATGATGATCAAATGCAGCATACTTTTCACCTGTTCTTTCAAATTTTATTTTATCACGTTTTAGAGCCCGAGACAGAATCTGACACAAACCTGCCTGTTTTTTTCAAATCATCTGAAAACAAATCTTTCACAGTCTATGTATCTATTGTAGAATAAACGGGAGCCTTGCGGCAGAGAGTTTCAGAATATAACAAAGAGGAGAAGATCATGAAAGCCGTATTTTTTGATTTGGACGATACACTGTTATGGGATGAAAAAAGCGTCAGAACAACATTCAGGGAAACATGTTTACAAGCGGAAAAAAAATATGGCCTTGACCCGCAAACATTTGAAGAGGCGGTACGGAAAGCGGCACGGGAATTGTATATGTCATACGAAACCTATCCTTATACGGTCATGATCGGCATTAATCCGTTTGAAGGATTATGGGCGAATTTTTCCGAGCCGGTCAGCGAAGGATTTAAACAGCTGAATCGGATTGCGCCGGAATACAGACGAAACGCCTGGACGAACGGCTTAAAAAGCGTCGGTATAGACGATGCGGCTTACGGCGAATATTTGGCGGAGTTTTTCGCGGCGGAACGCAGACAGCGCCCGTATGTGTATGATGAAACGTTTGCGGTGCTTGATAAGCTGAAAGGTGTTTATGAATTGCTTCTGCTGACAAACGGCGATCCCAGCCTGCAGAAAGAAAAACTAGCCGGCGTTCCTGAGCTCGCGCCTTATTTTAATGAAATCGTCATCTCAGGCGCTTTCGGAAAAGGGAAACCCGATGCCTCCATATTCGAACATTGCCTCGGCCTCCTGAACCTGAAAAAAGAAGACGCCATTATGGTCGGAGATAACCTCAATACTGATATATTGGGAGCGAAACGGGCAGGCATTACGACAGTCTGGGTAAACCGGACACAAAAGAAAAATGATACGGACATTGCGCCTGATTACGTGATCAGCGATCTTCACGAGCTGTTTGCGATTATAGAGAAACAAAAAGAAAGATAATTTTATACGCAAAAAAACCCCATTCTGAATGAACGGGGTTTTTTGTATTTCCGGTTATTTTTTCGCTTCTGCTACAGCCTTTTTCACAAAATCGTCCAATGAGACGGTTTCTGATTTCTGCTCGCCGTATTTCCGGACGTTTACCGCGCCGTTTTCCGCTTCTTGGTCACCGACCACAAGCATGTACGGGATTTTTTGCATTTGCGCTTCACGGATTTTATAGCCGATTTTTTCGTCCCGGCTGTCAAGCTCGACACGCAGGCCTTCGCGCTGCAGGCGCTCCTGCACTTTTTTCGCGTAGTCAAGATGCACGGACGGTGATACAGGAATGACTTGGAATTGCACCGGCGCAAGCCATGTCGGAAGGGCGCCTTTGTGCTCTTCGATTAAGAAAGCAACGAAACGCTCCATCGTTGATACGACGCCGCGGTGAATAACGACAGGGCGGTGCTGTTTGCCGTCTTCTCCGACGTAAGTGAGATCAAAGCGTTCCGGAAGAAGGAAGTCAAGCTGTACAGTTGACAATGTCTCTTCTTTGCCGATCGCCGTTTTCACCTGCACGTCAAGTTTAGGGCCGTAAAACGCCGCTTCGCCTTCCGCTTCATAATAGTCGTGCCCCATCTCATCCATTGCCGCCTTCAGCATGGATTGCGCTTTGTTCCACATCTCATCATCATCAAAATATTTTTCCGTATCTTCAGGATCGCGGTAAGACAGGCGGAATGTGTAATCACTCAGTCCGAAGTCTTCGTATACGTCTTGAATCAAACGGACGGTGCGGATGAATTCTTCTTTAATCTGATCAGGGCGGACGAAAATGTGCGCGTCATTTAACGTCATGCCGCGTACGCGCTGAAGACCTGAAAGCGCCCCGGACATTTCATAACGATGCATCGTTCCGAGCTCGGCGATGCGGATCGGAAGCTCGCGGTAGCTGTGAATGTCCTGTTTGTAAATCATCATATGGTGAGGACAGTTCATCGGACGGAGCACGAGTGTTTCATTGTCCATTTCCATCGGAGGGAACATTGTATCCTGATAATGATCCCAGTGCCCTGATGTTTCGTACAGGTCTTTGCTTCCGAGGACAGGCGTATACACATGCTCATAACCGAGGCTCAGCTCTTTATCCACAATGTAGCGCTCGATCACGCGGCGGATGGTCGCGCCTTTCGGCAGCCAGAGCGGCAGACCTTGTCCGACTTTTTGAGAGTTGGCAAACAATTTTAATTCTTTGCCCAGTTTTCGGTGGTCACGCTCTTTCGCTTCTTCAAGCATGCGCAAATGCTCTTTCAAGTCATCCTTTTTAAAGAAAGCCGTGCCGTAAATCCGCTGAAGCATTTGGTTTTTGCTGTCGCCGCGCCAGTATGCGCCCGCAAGGCTCAGCAGCTTAAATTCTTTAATTTTGCCTGTAGACGGCACGTGCACGCCGCGGCACAGGTCAAAAAATTCGCCCTGCTCATAAATAGAGACCGTTTCGTCTTCTGGAATCGCATCCAGCAGTTCAAGCTTCAGATTATCGCCGATTTCCGCAAACATGGCTTTTGCTTCATCACGGCTCACTTCTTTTCGGATGATCGGCAGATTTTCACCGATGATGCGTTTCATTTCTTTTTCAATCTTCGGAAGGTCATCCGGCGTCAGCGCCTGCTCCATTTCAACGTCATAATAGAACCCGTTTTCAATGACGGGGCCGACTCCGAATTTCACATCTTTATAAATGCGTTTAATCGCCTGGGCCAATAAATGCGCCGTGCTGTGCCGCATGATGTTCAAACCTTCTTCTGTGCCTTCTGTAATGATTTCTACGGCACCGTCCTCTTGAATCGGCGTTCTTAAATCAATTTCCTGTCCGTTCAGTTTTCCGGCTAAAGACTTTTTCTTTAATCCCGGACTGATGGATGCCGCGATATCTTCTGTTGTTGTTCCTTTCGGAAATTCCTTTACCGCTCCGTCCGGAAATGTGATGTTGATCATATCTGACATCTTCGTCACTCCTTTTTTTATGCAAATCAAAAACCCCGCCCCCTATGAAAGGGACGAGGTTAAATAAACGGAATCGTGGTTCCACCCTTTTTTCCGCGCGGCCGATTGCTTCGGCACTGCGGCTCTAAGCTCTGTAACGGGAGTTCCCGTCAGCTATTACTGGCGCTTATTCCGGCGTTCACAGCTGAAGTTCAAAGGCGGTAAAGACAATGATCCATAGCTGGAAAGCTTTCAGCCTGGGCTCTCCTCTCTTATAAAGCCGGTATCAATGCTTCATGTCCTTATCAATACGTGTAGCAATCATTAATCTTTTATGTATTATAAAATGTCTGTGAGAAAAATGCAACTCGGTTTTCCGTCTGATTTCGCACAGACAGCCCTGCCGCTTACACAAGGCCGTCCGTGCGGCTATCCTTCCGTCTTCTCGGCTGCAAACGCGCCCAGCGGAAAAAGGCGCACCCTCTCCTGAAACACGTTTTGAATGGTTCTTGACATCATATGTTCCGGTTTGTCCGTATACAGTTCGACCGTCTCAGGCGCAATGGAGATCAGCGGCGCAAGGAGATGGGAATCTATATACATCGGGTGCTCCCGCACAAACCGTCTGTCTATGTATTTTTTCTGTTCCCGTTCTGACACATAGCGCAGCTCCCACAGCGTAAAAGCCCGGTCATGTACGATGCGGACTTTCTTCATCCGCGGCGGATTGGATGTCACATAATCTCTCAGAGACTGGATAAAGTTTTGATATTCCTGTTCCATCCGGTATTCATCTATCGCGGCCTCCGCATATTCTCTGAGCCTCTCATAATACCTGCCGAGCCGGAACGTCTGAAACGAACGCACGGAAAAAACACCCGCATCAAGTGAAATCGTCCGGAGCGCATCTGAAATAAACTGTGTGCGCGGCTCTTTCTTCGGCTCAAACGGATGATCCTCAAGCTCTCCTTCCATAATGCTGTGTGCAAGCTGAAGGATTTGCTGCTGTTCATCCTGATCGGTGAAGCAGTATGCGTCCTCAATAAGCGAAAGCATATGCTCGTCTTCTTTGCATTCCAAAAAAAACCTGACAAGTATCGGCTCAATAAAGCGCTGAACGCAAAAAGCCGTTTCAGACCTTGCGATTCCGACTTTTTTTATGCCTTCACGGACAATAAAATGTCTCCGGTCGTCCGATTGCTGAATGAGATGTAAAAAAGCGGCGGTATCGTGGTCATCTTCAAAGATCACTTCAAGCATATTTGTCCCCCCTTACGGCATCTGTTACAAGTATATGGGGGATGTTTTTAAAATAGACGTAAAGGTTAGCTTTCACCGCCGAACAAATGACGCACCTTCTTTTTAAATATAACGGGAAGCGATAAAAATACGATGTAAAGACAGATCACACAGAGTACGGTCAGCACATTGCCGGACATAAAGCTCGCGCCGAGCACATTCAGGACGATCGTCCCCGGAATGATGCCCGCTGCGGTCGCCAAAAAATACGTTACCGGCCTGACTTTCGATAGGCCCGCGGCATAGCTGATCACATCAAAGTTAACAGGCAGAATGCGCAGGATAAAAATATAAAAGAAGCCATTGGTTTTCATCTGCTTTTGAATGGCTTCCATTTTTCCATGACGGCTTTTCTCATTAAAGGCAAACAGCCCCGCCGCAAAAAAAGACGCGGCGGCAGCGCCCATTGAGCCCGCCAGCGTATACATGGTGCCGAAAAACGGGCCGAACGCCAATCCTCCGGCGACGGAAACGATTGATACGGGAAACAGCACAAAAGGCCTGACGATGGAAATTCCGATAAACACAAGCGGCGCAAAAACACCGAACGATAACACCCACAGCCGGATCTCCTTAGGCGACAGATTCAGATATTTGCGGTTTGCCCACAGCAAAAGACCCGCTCCCGCCGCAGCCGCAGCCCAAGTGACAGCCTTCTTATTCCTCATTCCCTCAAATCCTTCCCATTGGACGCCGGCATCATGAACGGCGGCGGTTTTCCCCGTCAAGACGGATGGGCGAAGCCAAATATAAAATCCGCTCCATCAGTCTTGCCGCTTTTACTTCTTCCTTTTCTCCCCGCTGTGAATACGTAAAATGATGCTTCAGCTCGTCTGGTGAAAAATTAGACGAGAAGAAAGTGGGAAGCTGCTGGCTCATTCTGTGCTGAAGCACGGTGCCGATGACTTCATCCCTGACCCAGCTTGTCATTGACTCCGCTCCGATGTCATCAAGCATCAGTACGGGCGTCGTTTTCACCATATTCAGTTTCGCCTCCAGCGACTGATCCTGAAGCGAGTTTTTCAGCTCTCTGACAAATTCGGGAACATATACGATCATTGATGAATACTCTTTTTCCGCCAGTTCGTTGGCAATGGCGGCTAAAATAAATGTCTTTCCGATTCCGAATTTTCCGTACAGATACAGCCCTTTGCCTTTTCCCGTTTCATTATAGCTCTTCAGAAAATCCGTCACATGCTGGAAAATGCCGAGTCTGCTCGGATCGGTAATGTCGATCTGCTGAAACGTCGCGCCGAGAAGATCCTGCTGGATATACATGCTCTTCATCAGGGACTTTTGCCTTTTCTGGCGGTCGAGCTTTCTCTTTTCCGGACATTCGTAATATTCAATATCAATGGAACGCCCGTTGATCACAAGCTTCGGATGGTAGCCTTCAAGCAGGCTGTTCGTCCGGCTGTCTTTCGAACAGAAGGCGCACTGTTTACTTTGCTGAACGAATTCGTACAGTTTATTTAACCCTCTGTCAATCATGCTTTGATTGATAACATCTTTCTGTTCCTTCAAAAAAGCCTGGACGTCTTCGTCGGCCATAACTTGCTGCTGCATTCGTTCCAGGCGTTTTTGAAAGTCAGGTCTTTTCGTCACGCCTTCTAAGGATCGGCTGATCGGTTCCATTCAATATCACCCCGCTTCTCTGTCTCAATAGGCAGAGTATTTTTTCAGTTTTTTCATTTCTTCCATCATTTTTTTCTTCTGTTCTTCAAGATCCTGTGCGGAAAGAGCCGTCTGTTCTTGTTTCTTCCCGGTTTCTTCTTTCATCCAATCAGGGCGCTTTTCTTCCCGGACGGTTTTTTTGCCGCGCGCCGCGCCGTTTGTTTTGCCGTCCGCCCAATCAAGATATTGCCTGTGCTCTTCGATTGCGAGCTTCATTGCTTCCCGTACCGTTTTGACTTTCTTTCTGGCCCAGTGGGCGGCGATTTTTTGGATATAGTTTTTGGACAGCTTCATATCCGTTTTCAGCATGACATAATAAATCAGCACATTGGTGACGCCGGGCTCAAGCTTTTGTTCGAACATAATATCGGCGATAATCTGCAGGTCGGCTTTTGACGGCTCGGTCCCGTCCGCAATGTCCTGGAGAAGCTTTCTCGGTGATATGGTCTCAAGCTGTGCGATGAGTTCGCCGTTCAATGAATCGTCCTTTTCCGTCCGGTTTTCTCTCAAGGTGACAGGCTGTGTTTTATCAATCAGTTCGGGAAGCTTGCCGCTTCTTTCAATTTGGTACCAGTCGCTGGCCGCTTTCCTCAGCGCTTCGGCCGTTATCGTATCCTGCTCATTAATTGCGGTCATGACGACGTGCTGCATGGAGATAGGATCTATTCCGTATAAATATGAAAGCTTTTTAATGCTCTCCCGCACATCCTGTGTGATTGATTTGCGCGGTATCATCGTTTCTGATAACCCCGCCAAAAACAGCTCAAAATCAAACACTTCCTCCGTCACCGTATAGGAAGGCGCTTGTCCGACAGACGCCATCTCATAGTCCTCGGGGAGCTTCATCGCCTCTTCCATATCAGGCGTCATTTTCCATTCACTCGGCTGAAAAGAGGCAAAAGCGTGATTAAACGGACGGGTAATTTCCCTTGCGCCCGCGCCGACGGAAGGGTGCGTGTAAAATTGTCTCAGCTGCTGGTATTTCGTTTTACCGACTCTGTTATAAAGAAAGACATTCAGCATGCCGTCTTCAAAAAAATCATTCGGCCTGAGCGGGGGCAGCAGCTCATAAATAAACATCCGCTCTTTTTGCTCGGACTCCCGGATATACACTTTCAGCAGTCCGATTCCTTCAAGCTTTCCCTGTTCATGATGAATCTTTTTTAAATTTGACTGCATCATGCCCATCAGCTGCCTGTGCGTGGATTCCGCTCCCCACAAGCGGTTCTGCTCAAGCTCCCCCCATAAGGTCATATAAAGGGAGAATGCAAAAGAACCGATCAGCGGCTGGTACAGATGTGTCAAAACCTGTCTGTCGACATCCTGAAGAAGCGAACGGCTTTTGACCGTATAAGGATCTACAGGCAATACGTCATTCCAATAGTCAGCCATGATTCTCAAACCTTCCGATATGTTTCTACTCTCATTTTACACCGTTTCTGCGATCTATCAAATGCCAATTTTGCTCATGAGAAAAGAGCCAGACACAATCTCTTAGCTCTCTCAGCGTTCTTTCTTTATTAAATCTTTCAATTCATCGATAAACACGTTTATATCCTTAAACTGCCGGTAGACGGAGGCAAAGCGGACATAAGACACCTCATCGATTTTCGCCAGGCGGTCCATTACCATTTCTCCGACAAGTTCGCTTTTGACTTCAGATACGCCTTGGTTTCTCAGCTCTTTTTCAATGTCAAAGCACATGTCTTCCAATGTTTTCAAAGGAACGGGCCTTTTTTCACAAGCTTTAATTAACCCGCGCAGCATTTTTTCACGGCTGAATTCTTCCCGGACGCCTTCTTTTTTCACGACGATCAGAGGCATCTCTTCAAACTTCTCAAATGTAGTGAAGCGGTAATGGCAGGCTTCGCATTCCCGCCTTCTGCGGATTGATTTCCCTTCGTCCGCAGGCCGTGAATCAAGTACGCGGGAACCGTTATGCTGGCATGAAGGACATTTCAAATTGGATCAGCTCCCATCTGTTTCGTTGCTGTAATGCGGTTCGCAAGCTTCCGGTAAATGCCCGCCAACGTTTCTAGGATGAGCCTATTTGTTGGGAGAGCCGATAGACCGGCCTTATCTTTTCTATTTTACAAAAAAAATGCTTAAAGAAAAAGCAATGCTGTTTTTTTACATTAGAAAAGGAGCATCAGCTTCAAAGCGCGTAATGGCTTTTTCAGCTTAGCTCCCTTGTGTTTGCGTTTTGAAAATTACAGTACTTTCGCTTGTGCCTGTTTAATCTGTACAGGCCCCATTCCTCTCGGTATTTCAATGTTTTCTCTTGTATCTGCATGTAATGCGTCCGCAATGTAATCCGCAGCTACATTAGGATCCAGGTCTCCACAAGTATAAACATCAATGCTTGCATATCCGTGTTCAGGAAAACTGTGAATCGTTAAATGTGACTCAGAGATAATAACGACTCCGCTTACGCCTTGCGGTGCAAATTTGTGAAATGCGACCTCGCGCACTTCAGCTCCTGATTTCAAAGCAGCATTTACAAACGTTTTTTCAATAAAATCCATGTCATTGAGCTTATCAAAATCGCATCCCCACAGCTCGGAGATGACGTGACGCCCCATTGTTTCCATAATCATGGACCCCCCTTAACAAGAATTAAAAAAGTGAATTTCCGAGAACTGACCCGGCCATTTACCACGGGGGAAAGTTAGTCCGGAGAGGTCCTAACCCTTTAAGTAATTCCGAAGCAGTCACGAGCAAGAAGTTCACGAAAGATAGTATACTGTGTTTAAGTTTATTTTGCAAGGTGTGTTTTTTGCGAATATGCCGTTAAGGGTTTTTTTCTAACAAATGTCCATGAACTTTAGTCTACACAGCTGACGGGTGTTTCATTCGCGCGGCGACGTGACGGATAAGATCAACGACCCGGCAGGAATATCCCCATTCATTGTCATACCAGGCGAGCACCTTTACTTTTCGGTCTTCCATCACCATCGTTGTCAGTCCGTCGATGATCGCAGAGTGTGAATTCGTATTATAATCCGAAGAAACGAGCGGCTCATCCGAATAATCAAGAATTCCGTACATCGACGTTTTTGCGGCTCTTTGGAAAGCGGCGTTCACTTGCTCGGCCGACACATCTGTTTTCAGATCGCAGACAAGGTCCACTAATGACACATTCGGAACGGGAACACGCAAAGCGAGACCGTGAAGTTTTCCTTTCAAATGAGGCAGCACGAGCGACAGCGCTTTAGCGGCGCCTGTAGAAGTCGGAATGATGGATTCTCCGCACGCTCTCGCCCTCCGCAGATCTTTATGCGGATTGTCGATATTTTTTTGATCATTCGTGTAAGCGTGAACAGTCGTCATCAGGCCGCTTTCAATCCCGAATTCCTGATCAAGCACTTTGACGACCGGCGCAAGACAGTTTGTCGTGCAGGATGCATTTGAAATAATGACATGTTCATCGGGATTGAACTGCTCTTCATTTACTCCCATGACAATGGTAACGTCTTCATTTTTGCCCGGAGCCGTTAAAATGACTTTTTTCGCCCCTGCTTCAATATGGCTCATCGCTTTTTCTTTTGAATTAAATTTCCCCGTTGCCTCTACGACGATGTCTATTCCGCATTCTTTCCACGGAAGCTCTCTCGGGTCCCGGCGATTGAACAGCATAATATGTTTTCCGTTGACGATCAGGCTGTCGCCGGCGGTCTCAACTTCTTGATGGTATTTGCCGTGAATTGTGTCATACTTTATCAAATGAGCAAGCGTTTCCGGGGGATAGCTTGCATTAATGGCTGTTATTTGAATTTGATCATCTTCCATTGCTTTTCTGAACACCATTCTTCCGATTCTTCCAAACCCGTTGATTGCTACTTTTACCTTCATGCTCAGGTCACCCCTTTTTAATATGCCACTCTAATTTACCTTTATTTATATATAGTATAACACATTAAAAGAAATCCGCCAGTACAACTTGATAAAAATCCACCCTTATACCGATCAATATGTTGTTCAATCGGTTTTTTTGCATATAAAATGATCTTTCTTCCATAAAAAAAAGCAGGATCAGCGTCTCAGGCTGCCTGCTTTTTTCTTATATTTGTCCCGGTTCTTTAAATTTGTCATTCAAAATGCTGTCCTCTAAAACGGAAGACACCTCGCCGTACCGTTTGGCAATATGCATCGCGCCCCAGTCACACAGCGCATTTAAAATTCTTTCCAGACTGTGCCCGTATTCACTCAGCTCGTATTCCACTTTCGGCGGCACCTGATTGTACACGATCCGGTTGATGACGCCGTCAGCTTCCAGCTCCCGCAATTGCTGTGTCAGCATCTTCTGGGTGATGTCCGGCATAAGCCGCTTCAATTCGCTTGTCCGTTTTTTCCCGCGCATGAGGTGGCAGAGGATCACACACTTCCATTTTCCGCCGATCACTTCAAGCGCCGCCTCTACGGATATATTGTATTTTTTCTTCAGCAACGGTAATTCCTCCTCATCTATAGGAACTAAAAAGTGCCTATGGCACTTAAAAGTACGTTCTTTTCAATGACACTTCTATCAATCATAATGACATTTGCCGGCTGAAAAGGAATGTACTCTTATACTTATATCGTTTACCCGGCATCATTTCAACCATACATTATCGTTTAAGGAGGAAAACAGATGTCTTCACATCGCCAAAGCTATTTACCAGCGCTGCTGGCATTAGCCGTCAGCGCTTTTGCGATCGGCACAACCGAATTTATCAGCGTCGGACTGCTGCCGCTTATATCTCAAGATCTGCATATACCTGTGACAACGGCGGGACTTACCGTTTCCATGTATGCTCTGGGCGTGACATTCGGCGCGCCGGTTTTAACGTCTCTCACATCCGGCATGTCGCGGAAAACACTGCTGCTCTGGGTGATGTTGATTTTTATCGCCGGAAATACACTCGCAGCGAGCGCTTCCTCAATCGGCGTCTTACTGGCGGCACGGGTCATTTCGGCTTTTTCCCACGGCATTTTCATGTCAATCGGGGCAACGATCGCCGCCAATATCGTGCCGGAGCATAAAAGAGCAAGCGCGATTTCCATTATGTTCACGGGGCTGACGGTGGCTACGGTGACCGGCGTTCCGTTCGGCACCTATCTCGGCCAGCAATTCGGATGGAGAATCGCATTTGCCGTGATTGTGGCGGTAGGAATCATCGCATTCCTCACAAACGCGCTTCTCGTTCCGTCTCATTTGCGCAAAGGGACGAAAACCGCATTTTCCGAGCAGGTCAAACTCGTCACAAACGGCCGGTTATTGCTTTTATTTATTATTACAGCGTTAGGCTACGGCGGAACGTTTGTCGTGTTTACGTATTTATCTCCGCTTCTTCAGGAGGTAACCGGTTTTCAGAAAGAAACCGTCGCGGCCATCCTGCTCATTTACGGAATTGCGATTGCCATCGGAAACATGATTGGCGGCCGTTTATCAAACCGTAATCCGCTGAAAGCCTTGTTTTATATGTTCATTGTCCAGGCTGCTGTGCTGTTTGTCCTGACTTTTACCGCGCCGTTTAAAACAGCCGGGCTGATCACCATTATTTTCATGGGGCTGTTGGCGTTTATGAATGTGCCGGGGCTTCAGGTATATGTCGTGATGCTGAGTGAACGTTTTGCGCCAAGCGCCGTTGATACAGCTTCAGCCTTAAATATCGCGGCATTTAATGCCGGAATCGCGATCGGCTCGTTTGCCGGCGGAATCATTACAGACTCAATCGGAATCATTCATACCGCTTGGATCGGGGCGCTGATGGTGCTCAGCGCGGTCGTATTAACCGGATGGAGCAGGAAGCTGGAAAAGCGGGATCGCACTGCCCTTGAAAGGAGGTGAGTTTTTCTTCAGCGCATTTTGATTTTTTTCAACAGACAAATAATAGGAGGAATATATACATGACAACACATTTACAAGCAAAAGCAACATTGCATAACGGAGTAGAGATGCCTTGGTTCGGCATCGGAGTTTTCAAAGTAGAGGAAGGCGCGGAACTCGTCAACGCGGTGAAAACGGCATTGGTGCACGGCTATCGCAGCGTTGATACCGCCGCGATTTACGGAAATGAAGAAGGTGTCGGCGAAGGGATCCGCCAAGGGCTGCAAGAAGCGGGATTAAAACGTGAAGACATTTTTGTCACGTCAAAAGTATGGAATGCCGATTTAGGATATGAAGAAACGTTAAAAGCGTTTGACACAAGCTTAGAAAAACTCGGTTTAGATTATTTAGATTTATATTTGATCCATTGGCCTGTCGAAGGAAAGTACATCGATGCGTGGCGGGCGCTCGAAACCCTCTACCGGGATGGACGCATTAAGGCGATCGGGGTCAGCAATTTCCAAATTCACCACCTGAAACATCTCATGAAAGAAACGGAAATCAAGCCGATGATCAACCAGGTGGAGTACCACCCGCGCCTGACACAGAAAGAACTGCTTGCTTTCTGCACTGAACAAGGCATTCAGCTTGAAGCGTGGTCGCCATTGATGCAAGGGCAGCTGCTTGATCACCCCGTCTTACAGGAGATTGCTGAGAAATACGGCAAATCAGCCGCTCAAGTGATTTTGCGCTGGGATTTGCAAAACGGTGTCATCACCATTCCGAAATCAACTAAAAAACACCGTATTGAAGAAAATGCAAATGTCTTTGATTTCGAACTGTCAGCTGACGATATGAAGCGGATTGATGATCTGAACGAAAATCTCCGTGTCGGTCCGGACCCTGACAATTTTGATTTTTAACCAGAAAAACACCGTTCGGCTTTCCGAACGGTGTTTGTTTATGCCCAGCCGCTCAATACTTCCTCAAGCTGGTGCTTTGTATGTTCAAGACTGCCGCTGTTATCAATGACGGCGTCAGCTTTTTTTGTTTTGTCCGCTAAAGGCATTTGCGACGTTATCCGGCTCATTGCTTCTTCTTCTGTCAGGGAATTCCGCTCCATCAGCCGTTTGAGCTGAATGTCTGCCGGTACGGTGACGACGAGCACTTTGCCGACAAGATAATCAAGCCCGCTTTCATACAAAAGCGGTATATCCAAAACGACGAACTGCTCTTTTCTCGCAATGGCTTCATCCCGCTGTTTCAGCATTTCCGCACGCACTGCCGGATGAACGATCTGATTCAGCTTCAGACGCTTCTGTTCGTCAGTGAAAACGATAGAACCGAGTTTTTTTCTGTCAATATCGCCATTTTCCAGCAGGATGTCTTTTCCGAATGCTTCCACAATTTGTCTGTAAGCCGGCATTCCTTTTTCCACCGCCTGTTTCGCGATGACATCCGCATCAATGACTGTTATTTTTTTGTCGATCAGCATACGCGCTACCGTGCTTTTGCCGCTTGCGATGCCTCCCGTTAAACCGATGACCAAGCTCAAAAAGCCCACTCCTTCTTACATTTTCCAAATCCCGATGATAATCAGCAGGACTCCCGGCAAAAATGTCATTTTATCTATCCAATTCCACCTTGAAAGCAAATGCCCCGCGTTTATGCCGAGTGAAACAAACAGCGAGCTCATCACCCCGACAGTCACGCTCATCATAACCGGAGAAAAGCCGAGAATGGCCGCTCCCAGCCCGGCGCCAAACGCGTCAATGGATAAGGCGATACCGAGCAGAAGCGCCTCGACTCCGTTAATGGTTCCGGATTGATCAATATCGGCGCTGGTCGGTTTTTTCAAAATATGAATGACGATGCCGAGCGATTTCACTTCAAGATTAAGCAGCGTTTTTTCATGCAATAAGTAATCCGGCTCTTTAGCCGGTTTAAAAAATTGCCAGATGACCCATGCCCCTATTCCGATTAAGATCAGCCCGCCCAGTTTCTCCGTGACGGATACGGGAAAAATCTTTGTCAGAAAATGGCCGATCAGCATGGATATAAACATCACAGAGGCTGAACAGCAGGCGATCACGGCAATCGCTTTGAACGGGATTTTCATTTTTCTCAAACCGTACGTAAACCCGACTGAAAAACTGTCCAAGCTGACAGCAAAAGCCAAAAGCAGCAAAGAAACAATCTCCATATCCGTTTCTCCCTTTCTCTTGATCGGCAATTGTGACATATGCCTATTGGGTGAATCACAATATATATATGGAGAAAGGTCATCAACTGTGTTAGAAAAAAGTCATTCTGCTGCCGCCTGCTTGAACAGCTTCAGTTTATGATTTTTTTTGGCAGCGGGCGCAAAAATGAGTGCCCCTTCCGCCGACCACGATTTTAGAAATCATCGTGCCGCACGTTTTGCACGGTTCATCCTTTTTGCCGTAGACGTAATGTTTGAGCTGAAACATTCCGATCTCCCCTTGAGAATTGATATAAGACCGGACGGTGCTTCCGCCCGCGTCAATCGCTTCCTGAAGGGTGTCTTTAATTTCTGTATGAAGCGTTTTTATCTGCCCGTCCGACAGACTGTTCGCTTTTGTCTCAGGATGAATACGCGCCCGGAATAAAGCTTCATCGACATAAATATTGCCGAGGCCGACGACCGCTTTTTGGTCGAGCAGGGCGGTTTTCACCGCGCGGTTCGTTTTTGCAAGCCGCTCTTTTAAATAAGCGGCGGTAAATGCTTCATCATCGGGTTCGGGCCCGAGCTGTGAAAGCGGTAATGCATTCCGTTCCTCTCCCGGCGCAAACAAATGCATCGTGCCGAATTTCCGGACATCCCGGTAGCGGAGCTGTGTTCCGTCCGTCATGTGAAACACGACGTGCACATGTTTATCGTCAGGCTCATCGGCCTGATGAAGACCGTATTTCCCCTCCATACGCAGGTGGGACACCATGACATAATGATCCAAATGGAAAAGCAAAAACTTTCCCCTTCTTCCGATGGATCGGATCGTTTCTCCTGCAATCTGCCGCGCGAATTCCTCCGGCTCGGCGGGTTTTTTGATGATATTCGGCCATCTGATATCCGCCGATTCAATCGTTTTCCCCTTCACAAGACCGGTCAGAGTGCGCCGGACCGTTTCAACTTCTGGTAATTCCGGCACAATCATCACTTCCTTTTTTTCTGTTTATTTTGCATCGTACCAAGACGGCCCTGAAGCATAATCCGCCTTCAGCGGCACGTCTAATGCCAAAGCATGCTCCATTACTTCAGGAACCAGCTTCTCTAATATTTCAATTTCTTCCTTAGGCGCTTCAAAAATCAATTCATCGTGCACCTGAAGCAGCAGCCGCGCCTTCAGGTTTTTTTCTTTCAGCTCAGCTGCCATGTCAATCATGGCTTTTTTAATAATATCGGCGGCGCTTCCCTGAATCGGCGTATTCATGGCCGTCCGTTCCGCAAAGCTCCGCAGGTTGAAGTTGCGGCTGGTCAGCTCAGGGATATAGCGGCGGCGCTGCATAAGTGTCGTCACATATCCTTTTTGTTTCGCTTCCTGCACCGATTCTTCCATATACGCCTTGACGCCCGGGAAGCTCTCCAAATAGCGGTCAATAAAAGCGCCCGCTTCTTTCCGGGTGATGCCGAGGTTTTGCGACAGCCCGTAATCACTGATGCCGTAAACGATCCCGAAATTGACGGCCTTTGCCTGGCGGCGCATCGCTTGTGTCACTTCATCTTCACTGACATGAAACACGTCCATGGCGGTTTTTGTGTGAATGTCCATGTCATTCGTAAACGCTTCGATCAGATTTTCATCTTTTGAAATATGCGCAAGCACCCTTAATTCTATTTGTGAATAATCGGCGGCGAAAATAAGCCAGTCCGGTTCGGACGGTACGAAAGCCTGACGGATTTTCCGCCCTTCCTCCAGCCGGATCGGAATATTTTGCAGGTTCGGATCCGTTGAGCTGAGGCGTCCGGTTTGAGTCAATGCCTGATTGAATCGTGTATGCACCTTATGAGAATCCTTGCGCGTGACTTTCAGCAGCCCTTCAATATAAGTCGATTGGAGTTTGCCGATTTGTCTGTATTGCAGAATGTATGCGACGATATCATGTTTGTCTGCGAGCTTCTCAAGCACATCAGCTGAAGTGGAATAGCCTGTTTTTGTTTTCTTTACTGGCGGCAGACCGAGTTTTTCAAACAGAATGACGCCGAGCTGTTTTGGTGAATTGATGTTAAACGGCTCACCGGCGATGTCATGGATTTTTTCTTCATATTCTTTCAGTTTTGCCTTGAGCTCTTCTCCCATTCGCTTCAGTCTTTCCACATCCACTTTGACGCCCATTGATTCCATTTCTCCGAGAATTAGCGCAAGCGGGAGTTCAAGATCTTCATAAAGCTCAAGCTGATTATTTTCTTCCAAAGCGTCAAGCAGTTTGTCACGGAGGCTGTTAACGGCAGACGCTTTCCGCGCGAGATGATCGGCAAGCTCTTTTTCAGCGGGAACGGCGCGTTTTGCGCCTTTTCCGTATACTGCTTCATCTTTTGAAACGATATTCAGCCCGTATTCTTTCGCTACGCTCGCGACATCGTCGTACGAATTGCCCGGGTTTATAATGTAGGCAGCAAGAAGCGCGTCAAATTCCGTTCCCTTCAGCTCAATTCCCTGCCAGCGCAAAGCGACGACGGAACGTTTGCTGTCGAACACCCACTTTTTCATCGATTCATCTTCAGCCCAAGATTTAAAAGCTTCAGACTGAATGGCGATTTCTTTCGGAATATAATAAAGACCTGTTTCATTCACGATGGAAAAGCCGAGGATCGGTTCTTCGTGATAGTTATCACCGATTTGTTCGACGACCAAAGCGGACGGCGAAACAAGCATATCTTCGGTGATTTCTTCTGCCGTTTCGACATTGATGTCTTCAAAATTTTCTTCCGCCGTTTCCCCGCTTTCTTCACCGAGCCGCTCAAGAAGCGTATTAAAACCGAGGTCTTTAAAAATGGCAACAACTTGTTCACGGTCAAACCCTTGGTAATCTAAATCTTCGGGCTTGACTTCAATCGGCGCATTTGTCATAATCGTCGCCAGCTCTTTGCTCATCAGGGCTTGTTCCTTATATTCTTCAAGCTTTTCTTTTAATTTTTTTCCGCTGACTTCATCAATGGAATCAAGCAGTTTCTCAACCGAATGGAACTGCTTTAAGAGCTTAATCGCGGTTTTTTCTCCGACGCCGGGGACGCCCGGTATGTTATCGGATGAATCTCCCATTAATCCCTTCATATCAATGATTTGCAAAGGAGTCAGACCGTACTTTTCCCGCACGTGCTCCGGCGTGTAATCTTCTACGTCGGTAATGCCTTTTCTCGTAATGGCAACGGTCGTTTTCCCGGTTGCAAGCTGGGTTAAGTCCTTGTCCCCCGAAACGACCTTCACTTCGAAGCCGTCTTTTTCAGCAGATACGGCAAGCGTGCCGATAATATCGTCCGCTTCATATTCAGGAAGCTCGTAGCGGCTGATGTTGTAGGCATCGAGGAGCTCACGGATGAACGGCATCTGTTCTGAAAGCTCCGGCGGCGTTTTTTGTCTTCCGCCTTTATATTCTTTAAACGTGCTGTGGCGGAAAGTGGTTTTTCCCGCATCAAAAGCCACCAGCATATGGGTCGGTTTTTCATCCTCCAGCATTTTCATTAAAATCATCGCAAACCCGTATACGGCATTTGTATGAATGCCTTTTTCATTGCTTAAAAGCGGCAATGCAAAAAACGCCCGGTACGCCAGACTGTTTCCGTCGACAAGCACTAATTTTTTTCGTTCCGTCATTCAATATCCTCCTAAGAGCAAAAGCTCGTCATTCCTCTGTTTTTTAATCTCACAGCTTCTCTTATTTTAACAAAGTTCAATTTGAAAGGAAAATGAGCGGACCCCGTGAAAACGCAAAAAAGGACGGGAACAAGAAAACGCGTTCCCGCCGTCAAAATTGGCTCCTTGGATGAAGGGGTTCTGTTATATCCTAACAAGATAGGTTTAACAGGTCATGAAGAAATTGTTAATCCTTTGTAAAGCTGATCACGCTGCCGGCGGCCGCTTCAGCGTCACAGTGAACACAGTTCCCTGTCCAGGCTCGCTTGTGACTTCGATTTTACCTTCATGGGCTTCTATTAAGTGCTTCACGATGGCGAGGCCGAGGCCGGTTCCTCCCGAGTTGCGGCTTCTGTCTTTATCCACGCGGTAGAATCTCTCAAATATCCGCGGGATCTCTTCTTTCTGAATGCCGATTCCCGTATCGGACACTTTGATATCGACAACGGTTTCTTTCACATGTACCGAAATCCCCACCGTCCCTTTTTCAGGCGTGTAGGTCAGGGCATTGTTCGCCAGATTCAAAAATACCTGCTTCAGCCTGTGCGCATCACCCGTCACAAAAATCGGCTCTTCCGGGAGATCGAGCTGAAAGCTGATGCCTTTTTCCTCAGCCTTATGCTGCAAAAGCGCCTCAATTTCATGCAGAATTTTTGCAGCATCAAAGGACTCTACGCGCATCGTAAAGTTTTGCTGCTCCATCTTGGATAAATCCAATAAATCCTGCACGAGAGATTGGAGCCGCTCACTTTCTTTCAGAATGATAGACAGAAAGTCTGAAAGCGCCTTTTCGTCTTTCATCGCTCCGTCTAACAGTGTTTCCGTAAATCCTTTAATCGAGGTGATCGGTGTTTTCAGTTCATGGGAGACATTGGCGACGAAGTCCTTTCTCATCTGCTCCAATTTTTTAATTTCCGTCATATCGTGAAAAACGAGGACGATGCCCTTCCATTCATCATCAGGGCCCATGATCGGAACGCCGTCAACTTCAAAGTAGCGCCGCTCAATGTTGATGGGAAGTCTGAGCAGCTGGCATTTTTTCGTCTCCGTCATAAAAATGTCTTCGACAAGCCGAATGATCTCCTCATGTTCAAACGCATCGTGGTAAAGGCGCCGAAGCAGACGTTCAGGCTTTGTATGAAACTGCTTCGTGTATGACCGGTTCACGAGATTGATAAAACCTCTCCCGTCTATTAAAATCAAACCGGATCCGATATTTTCAATGACGGTTAACAGACGATCGCGCTGCATATCCTGCGTTCTTGTCATTTCCATTAAATCGACCGCCAGGCTGTTCATCGCACGCCCGAGACGGTCCGACCGCCTTGCGTAACCGCTGTAGGAGCGGGCGTCGTAATTCCCTTTGGACAGCTCCGTCGCCACCTTTGTCGCGGCGTCGATTGATTTTTTGTAACGCGACGTCATGTTTGTATAAAAGAAAACGATAATGATAAAAGCGGTACAAAGACTTGCTGCCAGCATGCCCCACATTTCTCCGGTAACGCTTGAACCGCCGTTGATATCCGAGGAAACGAGTACATACCCCGCAATTTTCCCGGCGTCATTTTTTACGGCAGTGCCGCGGATGACTCTGCTTTTCGACTGTACGGCTTCCTCGCTTTTATTGTGAGAAATGAACTCCTTTACGGCTGAATCATCACCACGACTGCCGGAATGATATACGGCGTCACCCTTCTCGTTGAGCAAGGAGACGTTTATACCGAGGGTGCGGCCGGCGTCACGGATTACCGTTTCATTGCTTTTATTGCCGATTCGGCCGGTGTCAAGAAGGCCCGCTATGTATACCGATTCCTTTTTCAGCTGATCCGCCGTTCTTTCTTCAGCGGATGAAGAAATAAGCTGCTGTAAAAAAAGGCCGAGAACACTGAAAACCAATATGATACATACAACGAGTAAAGCGAACAGACGCACACGGACTTTATTCATTCATTTTTGGCTCCTCCAGTTTATACCCCAAACCTCTGATTGTTTTAATATAGATGGGTTTTTTGGTATTTGATTCGATTTTGTCGCGCAGATGGCTGATATGAACGTCAACAATCCGGGTATCCCCGGCAAAATCATAGTTCCAGACCGCGCTCAGCAGAAGATCTCTCGTCAGCACTCTTCCCTTGTGTTTTCCCAAATACAGAAGCAGTTCAAATTCTTTAGGCGTCAATTCCAGCTGTTCTGACTTGAAGTACGCTTCGTAATGCTCCGGAAGAATTTTCAGCTCGCCGATGAGGATCTGCCCGTCCTTTTCCTCTTCTCTGCCTTGTGACAGCGAAGAAATGTCAGCCCTTCTTAAAATGGCTTTCACCCGCGCAGTGACTTCCCGCGGACTGAACGGCTTTGTCATGTAATCATCCGCTCCGAGCTCCAGTCCCAGCACCTTATCAAATTCCTCATCTTTTGCTGTCAGCATCAAGATCGGAACCATCATTTTCTGCTGTCTGAGCTGTTTACAGACGTCGATTCCGTCCACTTTCGGCAGCATGACATCCAGTACGATTAAATCCGGATTTTCATTCTCTGCCAGCTCCAGAGCCTCTTCACCGTCTGATGCGGTTATGACATCATAGCCGGACCGTTCCAGATTATACTGTAAAAGAGTAACGATAGATTGTTCATCATCTACAACTAAAATTTTTTTGTTCATGCTGCGCCCTCCGCTGTCTATTTTCCCCGACATCCAATTTTCTCTATTTTATGTGCTGCATATCACTTTATGATTTCATTTTATCCAATACTGCCCGTTCAGACAATTCGCCTTTTTGATCATTTTCAGAGAAAGGATCGCTCAGGGAAAAAGAAAACGCTTTCATTAATTGTAAAAAGAGGAAGGCTTCTGATTCGGAAGCCTTCCCTTTTTTCTTATGACAATACTTTCATCACGTTTTTGACAGATTCAACTGATTTACTCAGCTGCGCTTTTTCATAGTCTGTCAGTTCAAGCTCGATGATTTGCTCCAGGCCGTTTCCTCCGATAATCGTCGGTACGCCTAAGTAAATGCCTTCATGACCGTATTCGCCTTCTAAGTAAGCGATGGTCGGAAGCACGCGGCGCTGATCTTTCAAAATGGCTTCTACCATTTCAGTCAGTGATGCAGCAGGCGCGTAGTAGGCGCTTCCGTTTCCGAGAAGGTTGACGATTTCCCCGCCGCCTTTTCTTGTGCGTTCTACAATCGCATCAAGACGTTCTTTCGGGATAAGCGTTTCAAGCGGAATGCCGCCAGCATAGGAATAACGGACGAGAGGAACCATGTCGTCACCGTGTCCGCCAAGAACAAAACCGGTCACATCTTTTACAGACAGGTTTAATTCTTCAGCGACGAATGTTCTGAATCGCGCAGTGTCAAGCACTCCGGATTGTCCGATGACGCGTTCTTTCGGGAAGCCTGATTCTTTGTACACCGCATATGTCATCGCATCAACAGGGTTTGTCAATACAACGATAATGCAGTCAGGAGAATATTTCACGATCTCACGTGTGACGCTTCTCATGATTTTTTCGTTTGTAGATACGAGATCATCACGGCTCATGCCTGGTTTTCTCGCAATTCCGGCTGTGATGACGACGATATCAGAACCGGCTGTGTCCTCGTAGTTGGACGTGCCTGTGATTTTCGCGTCAAATCCTTGAACCGGACTTGCTTCGAGCATGTCTAGCGCTTTTCCTTTTGTCGGGTTTTCTAATTGCGGAATATCAACGAGCACAACGTCCGCAAGCTCTTTTTGAGCTGTAAGAAAGGCTGTTGTCGCTCCCGTAAATCCTGCTCCGATAACAGAAACTTTACTGCGTGTTTTTCCCATGATTCTCTTCTCCTTTTTTGGCTTCATTAGAAGTCTGCTTTAGGTTCAGTCCATGTTTTTGATGAGCTCTTCACCGAACTCTGAACATTTCACTTCGGTTGCACCGTCCATTAATCTAGCAAAATCGTACGTTACTACTTTTGAAGCAATCGTTTTTTCCATAGATTTAATGATCAAGTCAGCAGCCTCATTCCAGTTCAGGTGTTCCAGAAGAAGCACTCCTGAAAGGATGACGGATGACGGGTTGACCTTGTCAAGGCCGGCATATTTAGGAGCAGTTCCGTGAGTCGCTTCGAAAATCGCATGCCCTGTTTCATAGTTGATGTTCGCTCCCGGCGCGATTCCGATTCCGCCTACCTGAGCGGCAAGCGCATCAGAGATATAGTCTCCGTTTAAGTTCATTGTCGCCACGACGTCGAATTCGCTCGGACGGGTCAAGATCTGCTGAAGGAAAATATCAGCGATGCTGTCTTTGACGATGATTTTTCCTGCCGCTTCCGCTTCGCTCTGCGCTTTATCAGCCGCTTCTTTTCCGTCTTTTTCGACAATGCGGTCATATTCAGCCCAAGTGAATACTTTATCTCCGTATTCTCTTTCGGCAAGCTCGTAGCCCCAGTTTTTAAATGCCCCTTCAGTGAACTTCATAATGTTTCCTTTGTGGACAAGCGTGACAGACTTACGGCCGTTTTCGATCGCATACTCAATGGCAGCTCTGACTAAGCGGCTTGTGCCTTCTTCAGAAACAGGCTTGATCCCGATTCCTGACGTTTCAGGGAAACGGATTTTGTTAACGCCCATTTCATTTTGCAGGAAGCTGATCAGCTTTTCAACTTCTTCAGAACCTTTCGCATACTCAATTCCGGCGTAAATATCTTCCGTATTCTCGCGGAAAATGACCATATCCGTATCTTCAGGACGTTTGACCGGAGAAGGCACTCCCGTGAAATATCTGACAGGGCGCAGGCACGTAAACAAATCAAGCTCCTGTCTCAGCGCCACGTTCAGAGAACGGATACCGCCGCCGACCGGCGTCGTCAGAGGACCTTTGATGGCGATGAAGTACTCTCTGATGTCTTCCAGTGTTTCGGCAGGAAGCCACTCACCTGTTTTATTATAAGCCTTTTCACCGGCATAAACTTCTTTCCACGTGATTTTTTTCTCGCCTTTATATGCTTTTTCAACAGCGGCTTCCAATACTTTAGAAGCGGCATTCCAAATATCAGGGCCTGTGCCGTCGCCTTCAATAAACGGGATAATCGGATTATTTGGTACGTTTAATACTCCATTAGAGACTGTAATTTTTTCACCTTGTGACACAATATTACCTCCCAGTATGTAATTCATATTTAGAAAACATTTTATTTTTCTTGTATAAAAAATAAAATGACTTTTCTCAAGATTCTATCAAAATTGTAAACCAATCCGGGCTTGATTAACAAGAGGCTAACGACATGAAAATCACCAGCCTCCCGTTTGATCAGGCTCTTTCATCAATCGGAACAAAAGTCTGCTTATCCGGACCCGTGTAATCAGCGCGCGGGCGGATGAGGCGGTTGTTATCGTATTGTTCAAGAATATGGGCGATCCATCCTGACATTCTGCTGACCGCAAAGATCGGCGTGAACAGATCGTGATCAATGCCGAGACTGTGGTAGACAGATGCGGAATAGAAATCAACGTTAGGCGGAAGTTTTTTCTCCGACGTCACGATTTCTTCGACACGGATTGACATCTCGTACCATTTGCTTTCACCCGTCAGATTCGTCAGGCGTTTGCTCATTTCTTTTAAGTGTTTGGCGCGCGGGTCTCCATGCTTATACACACGGTGTCCGAAGCCCATTACTTTTTCCTTTTTCTCCATTTTGCTGCGGATATAAGGCTCGGCGTTTTCCACTTCGCCGATTTCTGTCAGCATTTTCATGACGGCTTCATTGGCTCCGCCGTGAAGCGGTCCTTTTAAAGCGCCGATGGCGGCAGTGATGCCTGAGTAAATATCAGATAAGGTGGCGACACATACTCTCGCCGTAAATGTTGATGCATTCAGCTCATGATCCGCATGAAGAATGAGCGCTTTGTTAAACGCTTCCACTTCGATCGGAGAAGGCTCTTCACCGTTTAAGGTGTAAAGGAAGTTCTCCGCGATTCCGTACTCTTCCTTCGGTTCAACAGGATCAAGTCCTTTGCGGATTCTTGAGAAAGCGGCGACAATGCCCGGCACTTTCGCCTGCAGACGGATGGCTTTTCTGTAGTTCGCTTCCGGATTCATGACATCGGCTTCACTGTCAGTCAGACCGAGTAATGAAATCGCCGTCCGGAGCGCAGCCATTGGATGTACGTTATTGAGGGGATAGGATTTGAAGTGCTCAATGATTTCTTGTGGAACGGCAGCTTCTTTCGCAAGCTGTTTTTTCAGTTCAGCAAGTTCCGTTTTATTCGGCAGGCGCAGATGCCACAGCAAATAAATGATTTCTTCAAAACTTGCATTCTCTGTCAAGTCGTCAATATCGTACCCTACATATGTAAGGGTATCGTCGATAATAGAGCTTACAGATGATGTTGTTGCTACAACCCCTTCAAGACCGCGTGTTGCTGTCATATTCAACCTCTCCTTTTCAATCAAAATTCCCCTTTAAAGAGTATATAAAACATACGGCTTACTTAAAATGAGTCATGCAAACAATCCCTTTCCCCTTTAAGAAAATGCTTACATTTCACTGGTTGCGGTTACATAACCGGTATGCTTATAGAGGAACATAACAAATTCTTATAAGCTTATTTAAGTTTAAGCCTATTCTTATTATAAACAATAATCTGATTAATTTGTAGACTTTTAACTAAAAATGTTTTAAAAGCCCTATATATCAAGGCTTGGCGTTGATAAATTTAATCGCTTGCTTTCAGATGCTTTGTAAAACCATGTATTCTCATGTTTTCATTTGGGGGAGCTTTGGGGAAACTTTAAAAGGACAGGCGCAACAACTTCACCGCAAATCCCTCCTTCTTTACCGGAGAAGGAGGGATTTTGTTTACTTGACTGAATCAATGTTCGGATCAGCTTCGGAAATCCATGTCTTGGTTTTAGTTGGCTCAAATTTTCTTATAAATATCTTTGTTGTTACTTCTTATTTCGCTTTTGTGTATATAACGATCCATGTGTATTTTTCTGCGGACTTCAAACGAATATCACCCTTTGAAGCAACATAACCTGTTACTATACTTGTAAATGCAACAGCCGAAGCCCCCGCCTAAATTAAAAGTTGCAGTCAAATATCTTGTAATATGGTACATACCTATACCACCTGATGCCGCCGAAGCAACTGCATAAGCCGGTATCGTATAATATGGTTTCAATTGCCCGTCCCATTTCGCCTGAACATAAGCTGCATTTTTCAAGACATTGCTTGAGGCACATTAATTTAATCCAGCAGTATGATAAACCATCAAATTTTCAATACTCACATTAGGGTCTAAATCGGAGGTAACAATATTTCCTCTATTACCCTCTTCCTTTTCTGTGGCAAAAGCCAAAGTAAACCCACTAAACACCAGTGACCAGGAAATAATACCGATCACCAAAGACTTGTTGGTTCTTAAAAACCCACAGGTCTTTCTCCTTTCAAATACACGTTTAAGTTTGTTTTTGAAAACGCTGCCTTTTTTTGAGTTATTTAAGCTATGATTTGAAATAGGGGGGTGGAAAATGAGGGAATTGATTTTGACAATAATAAACGCAATAATTTGTGGTGTCATCGTTTATTATGTTAGTTCCTTAGGTTTTCTGCTGCTAGTCATTTGTTTGTTTATCCCCACCTATATTATTATGAAATTAATGTTTTTTTAATAAGAGAAAAAACAAAAATACTTGACAATAAAAAAAGATGCAACCTTTTAAAAGGCCACATCTTTTTTAGTTTCGAAATCATGTTTGCAGTCGCGCAGCTAGTTGTATTACCTCGTTATCAGTTTTGGCTGCATTATGATGAAGATGAGTCGTGTTTCCTACAAAAGCAATTACACCGAACGTAATAGCGAAAGCAGAGACAGAGAAACAAATTGCTTTTTTAATATTCATACAAACAATCCCCCCGCTGTATTTGAAGTTGAGACTCCACCATCTTATCATAAAAAATTGTAGCCATTTCAAAGTCCTTCATTTCTTTGAAAAAATTTGCTGTTAAAAGTGTTAACTCTTCGACATACGAATACATATGAATATTTTCAAGCTTACTTAAAATTTCCTCAAGGCTTTCTTTGTTAATGGGTTCAGCAAATAAAACGTATAAAAACTCTGTTAATAAGCAAAACAAATTGTCGTCATATTTTACTGCTGTTTTTAAACCTTCTTTTAAAGCTTGGCCTGCCGCGGCTGTTTTCTTTTGTTTAAATAATACTATGGAAAGTGAATAATATGAATGGGGCAGAGTTCTCAATTTCATTTCTTCACCAATCTCAATTGCTTGTCTCAAATACGCTTCGGCCTTTTCTTCTTGTCCCATGTAGTGATAACTTTCACCCAAATTATAAAGAGCAGAGGAAATCAACCTTTTATGACCAAATTCTTGCGAAAGCTTCAAGGCTTCCTTAAGATGCTGTAATCCTTTTTCGTAATGTTTAAAATCAAGATAATTACCCACAATTACAAATAAACTTTGAATTTTTCGGACGGTATAAAGCGGATTTCGATCATAAATTTCTAACGCTTTTAGAATATGATGCATGGATACGTGCGTTTGTTTCATATTATAATAAGCCTCTGCCAACTTAAAATGAAACTCAGCTTGTTCTATTTCATCAGAGACATGATGAATTTCCATCTCTGCTTTACGATAAAAATTAATTGCTTCTACATATTGCTTCTGATCAAATTCGTACATTCCACGAAAAAAATGCGAGTAATATTTTAAGAGGCCGGTAAGTGTTTTTTGTGGTTTCTCAATCTTCTCAAGTAGTTCTGTGGTGGTTGGCCTATCAGACCTATACTTTATTTCTGGGTTTAGATAATCCAGCATAAGTTGATGACGAAAAGTCATGAGCGAGTAATAAATAAGTAAATACTCGTCTTCTTCCATTTCTTTTATTTCGTTTTCCACTTCGGCTTTTAAAATTTCCGCGTCTGGCACACTAAATTGACGAATCATCTTGTACCACTCGTTAATTTTAACGCCTACATGTGAAGACGGTAATACTTGGTCCATGCATTCCCCTCCTCCTCTTTTGATTTATTTTCCACTAATTTCTTATTTTCTGTAAACGAAAAAATACCGCAATTTTCCTAATTAACCGAAAATAACAAAAAGTGATAGCGATTTTGGAAATAGAACATCCATGAATAAAACACTTATATACACCCTTGCGGATGCTAAACTTACGATTTTCGTCAAGTATATTTATGCTATAAAGAGAAACTAGAAGTCTATTTTTTGCCTTAAAAAGGAGTACAGAAATTATCTTCTGTACTCCAAAATCTAAATAAGAAATCAATCTTGAGATAAATAAATCCAATTTATATCGTCAAATTCTTTGATAACATCATCTGATCCTATACTACGTAAAATTCTATTAAAGAAAATGATGTCATCTTCATCATCGTAATCATATAAATTCTTTTGAACATATTCTTTAATAATAAAATTCGTTAAATTTGTATGATTAACAAATTCGGAAAAGTAAGATCTTATAAAAATTGAATCATCTTCATTTAATTTTTCATCATTAACAATTGAAATCTTAAAAACATTTAAAATTGCATTAATATCTTCTTCATCCATATAACACAATGGTGCTATTTTTTTGTCTTCTTCTGTAAATGGCTTTCGAGTATCTTCAATTATTACGTAAGATAAAATGTTACCATCTTTCAGCACACGAAAAACTTCTAAATCATAGCATTATTTCCCCCTACTCAAATATTAAAACCCAAACCTACTGTTACACCTATTTAAAGCTACTATTGTTATCACATATGCAGGATTCAATAATATATCAATCCAACTATATTTAGAAATTTTTTTCGTTCTTTATCTAATTTTTCTTGTTTCTTTAACGCTGATTTTCATCTTTTTCTTTGGTCCATAAATGCCGTCAGCAGTCATGCCGTACATGGACTGGAATCGTTTGACTGCATTTGCGCTGTTGTCGGCCCGTAAATATCCTCATCAAACCGTTCATCAATTGAAACTGACTCATTTACTGATGTAGGTGAAGTTAAATAAATGCAGAAAAACCCTCCTCATCTCGAGAAGGGCTCGATTTCTGCTTCTTTTTTCTAAATCAGTCCGAAGAAAAAACTGATGCCGCTCAACTTTTTAATCGAAGGGCTTCGGGTTCTCCAACTATTTGCCCCTATGCTTTTCTTTTGCTTTTTGTTTTCTGATTAAATATTTTTGTTCCTTTATTTTTTCTCTTTGTTTTCTGTTCAGTTGTTTTTTCTTTTCTTTTCTTGCTTCAAGCTCCTGTTTTATCGCTTTTTGCGCCTTAGTTGATATCCCGATATTTTTCATCTCTTCAGAAGCTTGCCGTTGTAATCTTTTTGGGTTTAACTTCTTAGATTTTGCTTTAACACAAACCCCTGCTTGTTCAGTACGGGAGAGAGTCTGTAAAAGTTGATTATGAACAAAATGCATGATTTCTGAATCCTTGGGCTCTTGTCCAAACAAATGACGAATGGCTCTTAATTTCCCATCATTCACAACTTCAATGACTCCTACCCAAAACTGACCATCGTAGTAAACCGTTAATTTCATAACGATTCCCTCCTCCTAAATTTACTGAAGAATGATGGACATCCCGAGGAGGGGAAGGTTACTGACATTTTAAATAATGCATCCGGACTACCAACCGAATTGTGTTTTTTCATTCTCATTATAAATTTAACAAACTTTCAAATTGAAGGAAAGGGTCTCCGCTTATTTTAACAACACTTCAAGTTTTGATTTGGTTCAAGTGCATAAATTCCATCAGCTTTTAATCCATTCATCAATTGGAACCGCCTTACTGCATCCGCTGTCATCGCACAATATGCGCCGGCGATTCCGAAGTTCTTTGTTACATGGTAAGCCACTTCATTCCTCGGAATAATGCAAATGGCATTTGTCTGAACTACAAAATGCCCTGCAAACTCTTATTTTCACCCGCAAAAAAAAGCAGCTTTACGCCGCTTTTTTACTTTATGAAGTGAATATTTTAACGATTTGCATGGCCAAGTAGGCGATTCCGGCGCCGATTAACGGGCCGACGGCGACGCCTCCGAAAAGCGCGACGGCAAGTATCGTGCCGATGACCAGCGCCGTTGTAATATGAGGGTCGTTTTCCAATAAGGTGAGACCGTTTTTGGCGATTAAGGCAACCGCGATCCCGGCACCGAGAGCGATCCACGCATAATATGATTTCATCGCTTCTCCGAGCTGTTTAAAACCGATATCACCTGTGGCAATCGGCACTAAAACGGCGATTGTAATGACGGTGACCCCCCAGTTGATGCCTTTTGACTGAATAACCGGAAATAGTTTCTGATCAAGACCGACAGCTTTTATCACAATGAGAAAGCCGACGGCAAAAAGCAATGACTGATTTTTGGCTACCAATGCGATGGCCAGCAATAATAGTAAAAATAAATTCGCCTGTGTAAACATCCTGAAAGCACCCTCTTTCATCATATCTGTAATCATATCCTTTTTTTTGACGAATAAACTAATGTAATAGGACGTGCCGACCGAGAGGAGGATCGATGTGAATCCGCACTATGCAACTGTTTTTTTCCGCGCGCTGTTTGTACTCGCTGCGGCCGGCGGCGCTTTAGCGGCCGGTTACGCCTCATTTCCGTTAACTTATCCGTTTCTGATCGCCCTTATTCTGTCATCAGCGATCATTCCCGTTGTTGACTGGCTGGACAAACTGACGGGGCTGCCCCGGTCAGTCAATACAGTCATTGTCCTGGTCTTCTTTTTGCTTATTCTTCTCGGCGCGGCAACATTTCTCGTTGCGGAAATCATTTCGGGAACCGCCTATCTGGCCAAAACGCTCCCTCCCCATATCAGCGCCTTTATGACGTATTGCGAAGAGCTGTTCACTTCCCGCATTCAGCCATTGTACCACGAGCTGACCGTCCTATTTAACGGGCTGGAAACCAATCAGCAGGCCTCCATCGTGACGCATATTCAGACCCTCGGTGATACAGCCGCTAAAAATGCGGGACTCATGCTTTCACATCTTTTGGAGCTGGTGCCGAAATGGATTGCTTTCCTTCCCAATACAGCTGCCGTCTTCATTTTCGCAATGCTGGCGACTTTTTTTATGACAAAGGACTGGCATAAGCTGAAGGCGCTGCTTTATTCCATTTTTCCGGAACGGGTTTCGGCAAACGCCAAGGCCGTATCGGGAGAGCTGAAAAAAGCGATGGCAGGTTTCATTAAGGCGCAGGCCGTGCTCATACTTTTCACGATGATCATTGTCTTTATCGGACTTTTTCTTTTAGGGATTGAGCATGCGGCAACCATCGCCTTTTTTATCGGCCTGGTTGATCTGCTCCCGTATCTCGGCGCCGGGTCGGTCTTTGTTCCCTGGATTATGTATTTGGCCATTGCCGGTCAGCTTCCTCAAGCGATCGGTCTCGGTGTTTTATATATTGTGGTTCTCATTCAGCGCCAGCTGACGGAGCCGAAAATTTTAAGCAAGTCAATCGGACTTGATCCGCTTGCGACCTTAATCGCCCTGTTTGCCGGCTTTAAATTGTTCGGAATTTTAGGACTGGCTGCCGGGCCCGCGCTGCTCGTTTTCATTCAGGCCTTTATCACAACGGGCGCTCTAAAAGAAATATGGGCCTATATTACTGTTCAATCCAAATAAAAACAGCAGCCCTGTAAGAAGGCTGCCGTTTTTTATTTGATAATGATCCGCTTGTTTTTTGACATCCCTCTCAGCCATTTGAACAAAAACGGCTTCATGCGGTTCCGAGTGAACGGAATCAGAAGACAGGCCCCTGCAATATCGGACAGAAAACCCGGAAGCATCAAAAGCAGGCCTCCGAAAAAGACGCATATTCCGTCAAGAAGCGCTTCCCCCGGCATTTTGCCGTGCTGCAGGTCGCGCATCACCCGATGATACACATCGGTTCCCTGTCTTTTTGCCACCAAAGCGCCTAACACGCCTGTCAAAATGATGAGAAGGAAGGTCGGAAAAATACCGAGCCATTTTCCCGCCAGCAGAAACAAACCGATTTCAATTGCCGGACATACGATAAACAGTAAGAATAACACTCTCATTTTTCTGCCCTCCTGCCCTTCTAAAAGCGCGTCACCGCCCGCATGGGAATAGGAAAATCAACCTAAAGACAAAAGAGAAGGGAGAACCCCCCTCTCTTTTTTAAAGCTGTTTAAAGAACGCTTGCGCGGCCTTCATACACAGCGCCACGGGCAGCGTCAACTGTGATAACCTGTCCTTCTGTTAAAACTGAAGTTGCGTTCTCAAGGCCGACGATAACCGGAATGCCCAAGCTTAAACCGACAACGGCTGCATGGCTTGTCAGACCGCCTTCTTCAGTGATGAGCGCTGATGCTTTTTCAAGTGAAGCGATCATGTCGCGGTCAGTGCTTGAAGCAACCAATACTGCGCCGTCTGTCATTTTTTGTTCAGCTTCTTTCGCATTTTTTGCAACAACGACCGGACCGAATGCAGATTTGCGTCCGATGCCTTGCCCTTTCGCGATAATGCTGCCGACAGTGTGGACTTTCATCAGATTCGTCGTGCCTGATTCACCGACAGAACCTGCTGTAATGACAATCAGATCACCGCGTTTCACGATGCCGCTGTCAAGTGATTTTTGAACCGCGTCTTCAAGCATTTCATCTGTAGAATTCGCGTTTTGGCCGCTTGACGGGAATACACCGAATACAAGGCCGAGTTTGCGTGATACAGACTCATTAACCGTAACGGCTACAATCGGAGCCTGCGGACGGTATTTCGCGATCATACGCGCCGTATGGCCGCTTTCTGTAGGCGTCACGATAGCTGCCGCACTCAGATTGATCGCCGTGTGCGCAACTGATTGGCCGATCGCATCAGTAATCGTCATGCCGACCTGATCTCTGCGTTTAGACAGAATTTCTTTATAGTTCAGAGATTCTTCCGTGCGTGTGGCGATGTTAAACATTGTTTGAACCGCCTCAACAGGATATTGTCCCGCAGCCGTCTCACCGGAAAGCATGATCGCATCTGTGCCATCGAAAATGGCGTTGGCAACGTCACTTGCTTCAGCACGTGTCGGACGAGGGTTGCGCTGCATGCTGTCTAGCATTTGTGTCGCAGTAATAACCGGTTTGCCCAGCGCGTTGCATTTTTTGATCATTTCTTTTTGCACGAGCGGCACTTCTTCGGCCGGAATCTCTACGCCGAGGTCTCCGCGCGCTACCATTAGGCCGTCAGATACTTCCAGGATCGCATCCAGGTTGTCCACGCCTTCCTGGTTCTCGATCTTAGGAATGATTTGAATGTCAGACGCGTTATGCTCTTCAAGCAGTTCGCGGATTTCCAGGACATCCGTAGAACGGCGTACAAATGACGCAGCGATGAAATCAACGCCTTGCTCGATACCGAATATGATGTCTTTGGCGTCTTTTTCAGTAATTCCGGGAAGGTTGACGCTGACGCCGGGAACGTTTACGCCTTTTTTATTTTTCAGCGTGCCGCTGTTTAAGATTTTTGTTTTGATTTCGTGTTTTTCCGGATTTGATTCCAGCACTTCCAATCCGATTAAACCGTCATCCAGCAGGATGATAGACCCTGCTGACACGTCGTCTGCCAGGCCTTCATAAGAAACTGAGAATTTTTCAAGCGTTCCCAGCACCTGTTTCGTAGAAACGATAATTTCATTTCCCGCCTGAAGCTCAAGCGCGCCGTTTTCCATATCGTGCGTGCGGATTTCCGGACCTTTCGTATCGAGGAGAATCCCCACGTTTTTGCCGAGCTTTTTGCTGGCTTCTCTGATGTTTTTGATTCTTGCGCCGTGCTCTTCGAAATCACCGTGTGAAAAATTCAGACGAGCAACGTTCATACCCGCTTCCATCAATTTTGTCAGCATTTCTACACTTTCACTGGCCGGACCGATTGTACAAACGATTTTTGTTTTTTTCAACTCGTTCACTTCCTTCTGAAATCTTCAGCTTCTTCCGCCTTAAATAGACAGTTCTTTTGAAAGCTGATACATGTTTGGTTCAACAGTATGTTTTGATTCTAAAATTTCTATAATATCATGGTCTACAAGCTTGTTGTTTTGTATACCTACGCAGCGTCCGCCTTTTCCTTTAAGCAGAAGCTCAACCGCGTAAGCGCCGAGGCGGCTTGCAAGAACCCGGTCAGAAGCGCTTGGAGATCCGCCGCGCTGGATGTGCCCTAAAACGGATACCCGTGTTTCAAGGTTCGTTTCTTCTTCGATGCGTTTTCCGAATTCAACCC
Source organism: Bacillus sp. ZY-1-1 (assembly GCF_003047165.1). Lineage (NCBI taxonomy): Bacteria > Bacillati > Bacillota > Bacilli > Caryophanales > Bacillaceae > Bacillus > Bacillus sp. ZY-1-1. The sequence goes on along the minus strand of NZ_CP027061.1, from coordinate 1,132,946 downwards.
CGCTGCCTACCCCTTCTGCAACGATGATGATACTGTGTTTTTTGCCGCGGTCGTGCCCTCTCTTCAAACGGCCGATAATTTCCTCCATATCGTAGTCCGCTTCAGGAATTAAAATTGATTCCGCTCCGCCTGCAAGACCTGCCCATAAAGCAATGTCGCCCGCATGGCGCCCCATCACTTCAATAACGTATGTACGCTCATGAGACGTAGCGGTGTCACGGATTTTATCAATCGCATCAATTACGGTGTTTAACGCCGTATCAAATCCGATCGTAAAATCAGTTCCCGGGATGTCATTATCTATCGTACCCGGTACACCTACACACGGAAACCCGTGTTCCGTTAATTTTTTCGCACCCATGTATGAACCGTCTCCGCCGATGACGACAAGACCTTCAATGCCGAGTTTCTTTAAATTTTCGATTCCTTTTTCACGGCCTTCAACTGTTTTGAATTCAGGACATCTGGCCGTATACAGCTTTGTTCCGCCGCGGTGGATGATGTCACCGACCGAACCCAGCTCCAGTTTTTCTATTTTCCCGCTGATTAATCCTGAATAACCGTTATAAATTCCGTACACTTCGACGTCGTGGTAGATAGCTTTCCGCACAACCGCGCGCACCGCAGCGTTCATACCCGGGGAATCCCCGCCGCTCGTTAAAACTCCTATACGCTTCATTTCCTATTCACCTCAGCAACTATATATGTTAAACATATCATGATCATTGCCCTAAAACAATGAAAAGGGACGCCTGAGCTCCCATGAAACCTTACCTATTATACAATTAAATAAATTGTTTTTAAATAAAATTTAAGGAATATCACAAAAATCACAAAAAATAAACGTGAGCCATAGGCTTCACGTCTATTCAGTTTACCCCGATATATTGATCCTCAACCGAAACTTTCCCGATTGCTTTATATTTTTCATAGCGCTGTGAGATCAACTCTTCGGCGTTCAATCGAAGAAGAGATTTTAACGTTTCTTTAAGAATACCGTCAATGTAGCCCGCCTGCTGCTTGATATCATGGTGAGCTCCGCCCTTCACTTCTTTAATCATATCATCAATAATTCCTAATTCTAACAAATCGGGCGCAGTAATCTTCATGGTTTCGGCCGCTTTTTTCGCAAGGCTGGAGTCTTTCCATAAAATAGATGCGGCTCCTTCAGGAGAAATAACGGAATACGTCGAGTTCTCAAGCATCAGCATGCGGTTGCCCACACCTAACGCAAGCGCGCCTCCGCTGCCGCCTTCCCCGATGACGATACAAACGACAGGCACTGTCAGGCCGGCCATCTCGAACAGGTTCTTGGCGATGGCTTCACTTTGTCCCCGTTCCTCCGCCGCTTTACCCGGGTACGCTCCTTTCGTGTCGATGAAGCAGATAATCGGGCGGTTGAACTTATCCGCCTGCTTCATGAGACGAAGCGCTTTGCGGTAGCCTTCAGGGTGAGGCATCCCAAAATTGCGGACAAGGTTTTCTTTCGTGTCTTTTCCGCGCTGATGTCCGATGACGGTGACCGGCATGCCGTGATATTTGGCGACTCCGCCGACAATCGCAGCATCATCTCCGTATGTTCTGTCTCCGTGGCACTCAAAAAAGTCGGTAAACAGATATTGAATGTAATCAAGCGTCGTCGGCCGGTCGGGAAGGCGTGCGATCTGCACTCTGTCCCACGGCTTCAGGTTTTTATAAATCTCATCCTGGAGCTTGCTGAGCCGGTCTTCAAGCCTTGCGATTTCAGCGCTTAAATCCATCTCCGAATCTTGGGTGAATTTTTTCAGTTCGGCAATTTTCGTCTGCAGTTCAATCACCGGTTTTTCAAATTCTAATCTTGCAGCCACTCATGCTCACCTCCTGTTTGGTGCATGTCCAGCAGAAATGCGAGTTTGTCTTTCATGTCGTTTCGGTGAATCACCGCATCAAGCTGGCCGTGCTTTAATAAAAATTCCGCCGTCTGGAAATCTTCCGGCAGTTTTTCCCCGATCGTCTGTTCAATAATACGTCTTCCTGCAAATCCGATCAAGGCGCCCGGTTCAGCGAAATTATAATCACCGAGAGACGCGAAACTGGCCGATACGCCGCCTGTCGTCGGGTGGGTCATGACAGAAATAATCAGTCCCTGCTCCTCACTGAACAGTTTTAATGCAGAGCTTGTCTTTGCCATTTGCATAAGACTTAAGACCCCTTCCTGCATACGTGCGCCGCCGGAAGCGGTAAAGATGATAAACGGGACTTTTTCCTCTTTTGCTTTTTCAATTGCAAGCGTGATTTTTTCGCCGACAACCGAACCCATGCTGCCCATTCGGAATGTTGAATCCATGATCGCGATCACGGCAGGGAATCCGCTGATGGTTCCTTTGCCGGTAACCACCGCTTCATTCAGCGATGTTTTCTCACGGTCTTTTTCGATTTTTTCTAAGTATTCCGGGAAACCGAGCGGGTTTTCAGATATCATTCCCTGGTTGAATTCTTCGAATGAATCTTCATCCAGGAGGCTTTCAATGCGCTGCTTTGCATTCATCGGGAAATGGTGCCCGCAGTTCATGCAGACGCGCAGGTTTTTATCTAACTCTTTTGTGAGCATGATTTTTTTACATTTGGGGCACTTTGTCATAATGCCTTCCGGAACATCATGTTTTGCCTGCTCAGACGGCACGGAAGCATATTTTTTCTTTTTTGTGAATATATCCTTTAACAAATGATTACCTCCCTTTTGTGAAGGGTTCTCTTCACTGCATGTCTTCCGATTAGATAGACTTAATAATAACTTTACCGAAACTATTGTACTTTTTTTGTCAAACGGTGTCATCCTCCATTCGACATTTTTTGCTGCAAAACAGACGGAAACGGACGGATTTCATACCGTAAAAAGCGTTGTTCAGCCTTATCTGTCAGCGTTTTCAAAAGAAATAAGGATTCTGCTGAAATTTTTTTAAGACCTGCCCTTAAAAAAATGCCAGCAGTCCGTATATTGAACAGCAGCGCGTTGTTTTTTCCAACGCGCTGCCATTTCAATTTTTGTGTTATTATTCGCCGATGACTGTGAGCTGTCTTGTTTTTTCAGCCACTTCTTCAGGATCGACCGTAATTCTGGCGACGCCCGTTTCCATCGCTGCTTTCGCAACAGCTTTCGCAACGGCAGGAGCCACGCGTTTGTCAAACGGAGCCGGGATGACATAATCAGCGCTTAATTCTTCCTCTGAAACAAGGGAAGCAATCGCTTCAACCGCAGCAATTTTCATTTCTTCGTTGATGTGAGTCGCGCGAACGTCAAGCGCCCCGCGGAAAATTCCAGGGAATGCCAGCACGTTGTTAACCTGGTTCGGGAAATCAGAACGGCCTGTTCCGATTACGCTAGCGCCGGCTGCGCGCGCGTCTTCAGGCATGATTTCCGGATTCGGGTTGGCCATTGCGAAGATAATCGGATCTTTCGCCATGCTCTCCACCATTTCTTTCGTCAGCGCGCCTTCGACTGATACGCCGATAAAGACGTCTGCATCTTTAATGACATCCTGCAGCGAACCGTCGTTGCGGTCTTGGTTTGTAAACTTGGCCACTTCGTTTTTCACCGCGTTCATGCCGGCCGGACGTCCTTCGTAAATCGCTCCTTTAGAGTCGCACATCACGATGTCGCGTACGCCGAAATGGTAAAGAAGCTTAATGATCGCGATGCCTGCCGCTCCCGCTCCGTTTGCCACAACTTTAATGGATGACATGGATTTTCCTGATAATTTCAGCGCGTTTACAAGTCCGGCAACGGTTACGATGGCAGTGCCGTGCTGATCATCGTGGAAAACCGGAATGTTTGTTTCTTTTTTCAGGCGCTCTTCGATAATGAAGCAGTTCGGCGCCGCAATATCTTCAAGGTTGACACCTCCGAATGTCGGTTCAAGCAGCTTCACAGTGTCAATGATTTTGTCCACATCGTTTGTGTCAAGCGCGATCGGGAATGCATCCACGCCCGCGAAACTTTTGAACAGCACCGCTTTCCCTTCCATGACCGGAAGTGAAGCTTCAGGCCCGATATTACCGAGACCGAGAACGGCTGATCCGTCTGTTACGACTGCTACCATGTTCCCCTTCATTGTATAATCATATACTTTATTTTTATCGTCATAAATCTCTTTACAAGGCTCAGCTACTCCGGGAGAGTAGGCAAGGCTTAAGTCGTCCGCGTTTCTGACTTCTACCTTTGCTTTTGATTCCAGCTTTCCTTGATTTACTTTGTGTAAATGTAACGCTTCTTCTCTTAATGACATTCTAAACACTCCTTTTAAGTACTTTGTTACATATTCTGCCGCATAGACTGGTACAATCGCTGGAGGTGAAAAATTTCAGAATCTTTAAATAAGATAGCACAATTGTTTCAATTGTATAACAAAACGATTATTGTTACCACTATTTTAACACGACGTTTTCGCGGCCCAGCAGCTCTTTTAAACGGTATAACGCCTGATGGTCCGCCTGAATATGAAAAGTATCCGGCAGCCTGATCGTCTGCTTGTCTTTTTCATAATATAGATAAACGCCGGTTTCCCCTTTATGCTCCAGTAAAATACGCTTCATCTTTTCCAAAAACTCCTGATTGTGCCGGCTGCCTTCGATTTTGATGTAAACAGACGGCGCTCTGTCTGTCTCCGTCTGTTCAAGAAGAGAGGCGGATGACATGATGAATTGTGTCTTCTCCTGACGCTCTTCCATTTTTCCGGCGGCGAATAAAAGCGCGCCTTCTTTTAACAGCGGAGACAGCCTTCTATATTGGTCAGGAAACACGACGGCTTCCATTTCTCCCGTTTCATCGCTTAATGTGAGAAACGCCATATGCTGACCTGTCTTTGTCCGAATCGTTTTAATGCCCGCGAGCAAAGCGCCGATTGACAGCTGTCCCTTCGGCATCTGCCGCGCTGCTGTGATCGTTTGCGCCCCCCGTTTTTTCAGGAGATCCCTGAAAGCAGACAAAGGATGGCTTGAGAAATAAACACCGAGAGCTTCTTTTTCGAACCGAAGCTTGTCCACGAGCGGAAATTCCTCAGCCTCTACATATTTTGGCTTAATGGAAAACGATTCTTCCAAAAACAATCCCATTTGGTCATCGTCTGCACGAAAAAGTTCAGCGTGCTCTAAAGCCACATCAACGGAGGCCAGCAAGGCGGCGCGATTTTGATTGAATTCGTCCATGGCGCCAGAAAATATAAGGGCTTCGATGGTTTTCCGATTCACGCTTTTTGCAGGTACGCGAAAGCAGAAATCGAAAAGATCCTCGAACGGTTTATGTGTTCTTGCTTTATAAATATCTTTCACTGCCGAGACGCCTACGTTTTTAACGGCCCGCAAACTGTATCTGACGGCTCCGTTTTCCGGCGCAAACGGAAAACCGCTTTTGTTTATTGACGGCGGAAGGACTTGAATCCCGCTCCCCTTCGCTTCATGCAGATATTGCGATATTTTGTCCTCATTGCCGATGACGCTCGTCAACAGCCCGCACATAAAATATAGCGGATAATGCGCCTTTAAATAGGCGAGCTGATAGCCGATCATGCTGTATGCGACAGCATGGCTTCTGTTGAATCCGTAGTTAGCGAATTTTACAATCAGATCGTAGACCTCGTTTGCAGTGACTACAGAATACTCCTTTTTTAAGCACCCTTCAACAAAATGGCTTCGCTCTCTGTCCAGAATGTCCTTTTGCTTCTTACTGACAGCCCGTCTGAGCAGATCCGCTTCACCTAATGAAAACCCTGCCATGCGCGAGGCGATCATCATTATCTGTTCTTGATAGACGATGACGCCGTAAGTGTCACTGAGAATATTTCTTACGTCCTCGTGCGGCACTTCCACACGCGCCCGTCCGTGCTTCCGATCGATAAATAACGGAATATTTTCCATCGGTCCCGGCCTGTAAAGCGCGTTAACCGCGACAATGTCTTCCAGTCTTGACGGCTTCAGGCGCTTCAGCACGTTTCTCATTCCTGATGATTCCAGCTGGAAAATACCCGTCGTATCACCGTTTGACAATAGCGAGAACGTTTTTTCATCCTGATAAGAAATCTCGGAAAAATCAATTTTCGTATTCGTCTCTTTTTCAATCATCGTTTTAATGGATTCAATAAGCGTCAGGTTGCGCAAACCTAAAAAGTCCATTTTCAAAAGACCGAGATCTTCCAGGTGATCCATCGCATACTGCGTTAAATACACGCCGTCATGCCCTTCTTGAAGAGGGACAACTTCCGAAAGCGGCTCTTTACTGAGAACGACCCCGGCCGCGTGTGTTGACGTGTGTCTCGGAAGACCTTCGATTTTCCTTGCGATCTGAAACACTTTATGAAGAACGGCGGATTCGGACAGCCGCCTGTTCAGCTGAGCGGACTGCCGCCTTGCCTCCTCAAGCGTCATTCCCGGTTTCGACGGGATCAGGCGGGCAAGCTGGTCGGCTTCTTTCGGGCTGATTCCGAACACTCTCCCGGTATCCCTTAACGCCGCCTTTGCGGCCAATGTCCCGAAGGTGATAATCTGGGCGACGTGCATGGCCCCGTACTTATTTTGCACATACTGAATGACCTCATCCCTTCTCGTATCAGGGAAATCGATATCAATATCCGGCATGCTGATCCGCTCGGGATTAAGAAATCTCTCAAACAGCAGAGAATGTTTAAGCGGATCCACGTCGGTAATGAAAAGCGAGTAAGCGACAAGCGAGCCTGCCGCGGACCCCCTTCCCGGGCCTGTCACAATACCCTTTTCATGCGCGTACTTCATAAAGTCCCATACGATGAGAAAATAATCACTGAATTTCATGCGCCTGATGACGTCCAGCTCATATTCAAGCCGGCGGACAGCGCGCTCATCAGGAGTGCCGAAACGGAGGCGCAGCCCCTCGTGACAGACTTCCGCCAAATAGTCATCGGCTGATTTGCCGTCCGGCGCCGGAAAAGACGGAAGCTGTGTCTGTCCGAGGCTGACATCGACCCGGCATTGCCGGGCGATACGGGCGGCCGCTTCAATCGCTTCCGGATGCCGCGTGTAAAGCTCTGCCATTTCTTCAGGCGTCCTCAAGTATAAGTCCGGCAGATTCCCGCTCTGATCCTCCCATTTCTCTCCGGCTTTAATAGCGCACAGACAGCGGTACGCATCTTGATCTTCTTTCTTGATATAGCGGACATCTCCCGCAGCGCAGACAGCGATTTCCGTCTCGGCTGACAGGCGGAGAATCTCTTCTGATAACGTCTCATGTCCTTTAAACGGCTGGTACCCTAAATAAAAACGGCCGTCTCCGAACAGCTCCCGGAATCCTTCGGCAGCCCGGACCGCTTCTTCAAACTTCCCGGCTTGAAGCAGGCTTTCAATGTACCCGTTTTCACCGGGCGTAATGGCGATCAGCCCCTCATGATAGCTCTTCATCCATTTTCGCTTCATGCCGCCCTTTGCCATGGATTGCAGCGCACTTGAGATTTTCACCAGGTTCTGATAACCGGTGTTTGTCTCCGCTAAAAGAATGAGCGGGTGTGCTTCAAGCTCCGTATCGTCCGTGTATATAGAAGCCGTCAGACCGATAATCGGCTTAATTCCGTTTGATTTGCATGCTTTATAAAACTCAATGGCGCCGTACATCACATTTTCGTCCGTCAGCGCCAATGATGAATATCCGAGTTCCTCCGCTTGTGTAACAAGCTCTTTTACAGAAGCGGCGCTGTTTAACAGGCTGTAGCCGCTATGTACTTGCAGGTGAACAAAAGACAATGCCGCCACTCCTTTCCCATTCGTTCATTTTGCCTTTCTACATTATAAGACGGGTTTTCTTAAGAAACAAATGTTCTTTTTTGACTCATCATCATACTTGTCCGTTTCGCTCAATATGATAGAAAAGTGAGGTGGTGTATATATGGATCAGGAAGCCGGCTTTATGGCGAATTTCATCAGCAGTTATTTTATCGCCCTCGGTGTGTTGCTCGGCGGCGCGCTGATCGGCGGCCTCGGAGCTTATTTATCAGGCGAGCCCCCGCTGACGGCGATCACAAAATTGGCGAACAGGCTGAAGATCTGGGCGCTTGTCGCGGCCATAGGGGGAACATTTGACGCGGTATACAGTTTCGAGCGGGGGCTGTGGGAAGGCAACACGCGCGACATCTTCAAACAGCTTCTTTTAATTATTTCAGCAATGGGCGGCGCGCAGACCGGCTGGCTGATTATTTCATGGCTGACCCAGGAGAATATGTCATCATGAGAATTCCCGAGTATTATAAAAAACCGGGATGGCAGCGTTTTTTTGCGGGAATGATGTGCGGAGCCATCATCAGCTGGCTGTTCTTTCTGTTTACATACGGAACGTTTCAGGAAGAACAGGTGACGTTAATTGAAAAGCAGCGGGAGCACGCGCGGGATTTAAAAAACCAAATCTCCATCTATCAGAAAGATCTTCATAAATTAAATGAGGATAATAAGCAAAGACTTCTCATCCAAAGTGTTGATGTGAAGCTGATTAATTGGGAAAAATACAGAATCGCCCAGCCTGACAAGATGAAATTTGAGGAACAGGTGAAAGATAATATTTCTGAAGTCATCACAAAGGATATTGAAAGCGTGTATAAAACAAAGGAGCTTTTAAAACGGACGATTGAAAACAAAATATACACCATAAATGAGAAGGAATTTAAAGCTGAAGTAAAGGAACTGACGATTTATACGAGATTGTCTGTCGAAATTCATATTTCTTTTGCGACGTAATTATGTCATTTTTAAAAATTTTCCATAGATCTGTCGCTTTTTTCTCCGCTTTTTTATAAACTGTAGATGAGACATTTTCAACGATTCTGAAGGGAGGAAGGGAAAATGGAGGTTTTTAGTGAACGCCGCTTGGCAAAAGATCATGCAGCCCGAATCAGACAAGGCTATTCCGCATATGCAGAAACAGACACACTCGCTTCCCTCATAAAAAAAGAACTCCAAATCTGTAATCTCCGCGTCTACGAAGACCTGACTGAATTCGGCTGCTGGTTCATCCCCGTGACAGATGAACACTAAGAAAGAGGGTCTCCCCTCTACTTGTGTTCGTTACATACCTCTTCCAGATCAGCAAGAATCTGATCGGTTTCATCCCAGCTGAAGATGGATGCGCCGGCCGCAAGCGGATGTCCGCCGCCATTGTATTTCCGGGCAATTCCGTTGATGACCGGACCTTTTGAACGGAACCGGACTCTGATTTGATCGTCTTCTTCTACGAAAAACACCCAAGCGCGGATACCCGAAATATTTCCGAGTGTTCCGACAAGCTGCGACGCTTCAGAAGCGGTGGTTCCATATGTCTCCAAAATGTCTTTTTTAATGAAAACGGAAGCGACGCCGTTTTCAGACAGTGACACATTTTGATAAATAAAGCCGTTAAGCTTCACCACATTTAATTTTGTTTCATACAATTGATTGAACAGCTCTGACGATGAAAATGGGAACTCAATGAGCTCTCCCGCGTATTTTAATGTCTTTTTTGTGGTGTTCGGGAATAAGAAGCGCCCCGTATCACCGACGATACCAGCGTAGATCAGCTCAGCTGCTTTCGTATTCAGTTTCCAGCCGTGCTGCTTTCCTTCCAGGTACAGCTCATAGATCATTTCGCTTACGGAGCTTGCATTCGTATCGACCCATAACAGATCGCCATACGGATCTTCATTTGGATGGTGGTCTATTTTCATGAGCTTTGCGCCGGAATGGTAGCGCTGATCGTCGACCCTGCCTTGGTTTGCGGTGTCGCACACGATGACAAGAGCATCTTTATAGGTTTCGTCATCCACCTCATCGAGGGAATATAAAAAAGACAAGGACGGTTCAGGCTGTCCGACGGCAAAAATATTTTTTTCGGGATACGTTTCCCGCAGGATTTCCGTAAGGCCGCACTGTGAACCGTAGGCGTCCGGGTCAGGCCTCACATGTCTATGTAAGATAATGGTGTCATATAATGATATGGTTCTGATCAGTTCGGATTTCATCGTTTTCTCCTTTTCGTTTTTATTCATTTAATCATACTCTTTATCCATGGAAAAGGAAAATCTTTCAGCAACGGTATAAACGGTTTTGCAAACTCATATAATGGAGGATTTCATTTATGCTGGTTTTTGTTTTTCTCATCGGGCTTTCTGCCTGCTTTTACGTGTATTACAAAGTAAAAGGAATCCAGACGAAACGGGCGCTGGAGAAGGAATGTTTTTCGGCTAAATCAAGTATGGCATTAGGCGCGCTGGTGCTTTTGTACGGAGTAAACCAAATGATTCTGTTCCACTCCGTCCTGACCCTGGTCATCGGCGGCGTCTTCATTTTAATCGGAGCAGGCAGCGCATGGGCCGGGTATAAAGCCTATAAGCATTATGAGCCCATCCATGCAAAGGAAGCGGAGAGGGACCACGCATAATGAATGCCAAGGGACCCGGGTGCGTCCCTTAACTTCTCTCCATCAGCTGCACCATGAGCATCGCTTTTGAAACGATGCCGCTTTGGCTTGACACTTCCACTTCCATTTTCCCGAATTTCCGGCCCGCCTCTAAAATGCGCGGTTTCACTTCAATGACCGACTCCATCTGTACGGGCTTCAGGAAGAAAATCGTAATGCTTTCAATGACCAGCTCGCCGCGTTTGCGGGAGCGTAAAAATCGGCTGGCGGCCTGGGTTAAAATCGTTGTAAACACCCCGTAAGAAATCGTGCCGAGCTGATTGGTCATTTGCGGCGTGACTTCATATTGATAAACGGCCGGCGTTTTGTTATCTTCCTCTTCTTTAAATCCCCTTGAAACAATATCATCCAGCTTTTCTCCGACCTGAGGCTGCTTTTGAACCATCTGAAGCGCTTTTAAGACATCCTGGCGGCTGATCATTCCGATCAGTTTGTGATGCCCGTCTGTCACCGGAAGCACTTCAATTCCTTCCCAAACCATCATTTGAGCCGCTGAGGCGACAGATGTTTTTCCGATCACCGTGACAGGGTTTTTGGTCATTACTTTTTCAATGGGAACTGACCGGTCATGCCCCGCGATATCTTTCGGCGTGAGGATTCCGTGGATTTTCATCTGCTGATCGATAACCGGAAAGCGGCCGTGTCCGGTTTCATAGTTCTTTTCGTACCATTTCTCCAGTTTATCCTTAGGGAACAGCGTCACTGTCCGATCTGCGGGCGTCAAAATATCTTCCACGAGCACAATCTCTTTTTTTATGAGCTGATCATAGATCGCCCGGTTGATCATCGCAGCTACCGTAAAGGTATCGTAGCTCGTGGAGAGAATCGGAAGCTCAAGCATATCGGCCAGCTCGATAATGCTGTCATCGGTATTAAACCCTCCTGTTACCAAAACGGCCGCGCCCGCTTCAAGCGCCTGGCGGTGGGCATTGATTCGGTTCCCGACGATTAACAGGTTCCCCGCGGCCGTATAACGCATCATCGCGTCAAGCTCCATCGCCCCGATCACAAACTTATTCAACGTTTTATGCAGACCGGCTTTTCCGCCGAGCACCTGGCCGTCGATCACATTGACGACCTCGGCGTATGTCAGCTTTTCAATATTTTCTTTTTTCTTCTGTTCAATCCGGATGGTCCCCACACGTTCAATAGTGGAAACGAATCCTTTGTTTTCGGCTTCCTTAATGGCTCTGTAAGCCGTTCCTTCACTGACTTTCATTTCTTTCGCAATTCTTCTGACCGAAATTTTTTCACCGACAGAAAGCGAATCTATGTATGATAGGATTTGTTCATGCTTTGTTGCCAAGCGTTTCACCTCTAAGGACAGTCTTCTGCTTTTATTATAAGGGTACGGGGGATTCATTCGCAATGAGACGCCCGAAAAAAGGCGGCATCACAAAAAAGACCTTCTGAATGCTTGATTCAGAAGGTCTTTGACACATATGTCAGGCAAGCTCAATGGTCTCGCCGACCGCCATGACTTTGCCGACGCCTCCGGGCAGACTTTCAGCGAAAGCGTCAGGGTCCTGTTCAATGACGGGGAATGTATTGTAATGAACGGGAACGACCTGTTTCGCTCTCAGCCATTCAGCCGCGAGTTTCGCATCTTCAGGCCCCATGGTGAAGTTATCACCGATCGGCAGAAACGCCAGGTCAATGTGATTCAGTTCCCCGATCAGTTTCATATCTGAGAACAGCGCCGTATCGCCGGCGTGGAAAATCGTTTTGCCGTCAATCGTTAATAAAATCCCGGCCGGCATCCCGGTGTATGTGATGGTTTTGTTTTCTTCATCAGTGACCGCCGATCCGTGGAACGCCTGTGTCAGTTTTACTTTGCCGAAATCAAATTGGTGCGCCCCTCCGATATGCATCGGGTGGACCTTTAAACCTTTAAAGCCGAGATAAACGGCCAGCTCGTTCGGCGCAATGACGAGCGCATCGTTTTGTTTGGCGATCTGCTCTGTATCTCCGACATGGTCATTGTGTCCGTGAGTAAGCAGGATGACATCCGCTTTCACTTCTTCCGGTTTCAAATTTGTCAGACTGTTTCCGGTCAGAAACGGATCAAAAATAATGTTATGGGTTTTCGTTTCCACTTGAATGACAGAATGTCCGTGATAAGTCACTTTCATCGTTTTCACCTCATAAAAAATTAATATTTATCAAGTTCCCTTTTTGACAAACGAAAAAACTTACAGGGATTGATGCCTGTTAATCACATTCAGCCCGCCTGTTGCTTCAATGACCGTTCCGGTTACAAGATCGGAATCTTCTTCACATAAAAACGCGATGATTCTCGCAATATCCTCTCCGGTTCCGGACCTGCCGATCGGCGTCTTTTCTTTGCCGATTTTCCGTCTTGCTTCCTCTATAGACGCTTCTTTCATATCTCCTACAATATCACCCGGGCAGACCATATTGGCTGTAATGCCTGATTCGGCTTCTTCAATCGCAATGGTTTTCGTTAACGAAGCCAATCCGACTTTAGCCGCTCCGAAAGCGGAACGGTGAAGCCAGCCGGGGGCATGGTCCGCTCCTTGAAAACCGTATGTAATAATCCGGCCGAAGCGCTGCTGTCTCATGACCGGGATAACCGCTTTAAACAGATGGAAAACGGCGCTTAAATTCCCTTCAAGCATGCCATACCATTCGTCATCGGAGTAATCGGCAAGCTTTTTGCGCTCAAATATGTACGGCCCGGCATTGTTAATCAGTATGTCAATCCTTCCAAACCGCTGAAGGGCTGCATCGGCGATCCGCATGAGATCTTCTTTCCGGGTTACATCGCCCTTAACGAATTGCAATCTGTCATGGCACCCGGGATAATCCGCCTTCAGACAAGCGACCGCTTCTTCGTCCTGTCTGTAATTCACTGTGACAGAAAAGCCTTTTTCCAGAAGCATTTCAGTCACTTTTCGGCCCAATCCCTTTGTACCGGCAGTGATTAGAGCATGTCGCACATTGAATACCCTCCCCAGGCAACGTAGCCGCTTCAATAAAATCAAGACGTTTCTCCCTCTACTTTACTATAAACAAACGGCAATATCACTTTTTTGCACTTCGTCCGCACGAAAAAAAAGCCGTCTTTACAGACAGCTTAATTTTCTGAAGGAGCAGAGGCTTCCTCCATGCCGACATAACCGCTTTGGTATGCCTCTGAGATAAGCCTGGCCGTTTCTTCACTTTCTTTTTCATCATAGATGTAACGGTCTTGTTCTTTGCGCATTCCTTCTACCTCCCATCTTTTATAGATGTAGGGTGTCTGATATGACGGGAAAATATGAAGGAAATTTCAGCAAATTAAATGCCGGCGCAGGCTTTTGCTTTTACGAGCGCCTGTTCTACCTGCTGAAAACCCGTTCCGCCGGCGCTCATTCTTTTTTCAACCGCATGATGCGGATCGAGCACGGTATAGATATCTTCTTCAAAGAGACTGCTGGCTTGAAGGAATTCTTCAAATGCCATGTCACTTAAATAGATTCCTTTTTCAATACAGCTGTACACAAGCTTGCCGACCACTTCATGCGCTTCTCTGAACGGCATGCCTTTTTTTGCTAAATAATCGGCAAGTTCCGTCGCGTTTGAAAAATCTTGTTTTGTCGCTTGTTTCATGATGTCTTTGTTTACTTTCATCGTTTCAATCATGCCCGTGAAAATCTGAAGGCTTCCTTCAACGGTTTTCACCGTGTCAAACATGCCTTCTTTATCTTCCTGCAGGTCTTTGTTGTAAGCGAGCGGGAGTCCTTTCATAATTGTGAAAAGACCCATCATATCACCGTATACGCGTCCGGTTTTACCGCGGATCAGCTCCGCCATGTCGGGGTTTTTCTTCTGCGGCATCATGCTGCTTCCCGTGGCGTACGTATCATCCAGTTCAATGAATCTGAATTCCTGCGAGCACCATAGAATGATTTCTTCTGATAAACGTGAAAGATGCATCATCAGCATGCTGCTGCCGCTTAAAAACTCGAGAATAAAATCTCTGTCACTGACTCCGTCAAGACTGTTCTCGTAAATGGAGTCAAAACCGAGCAGCTCCGCCGAATAGTTACGGTCTATCGGAAACGTAGTTCCGGCAAGCGCCCCGCATCCGAGCGGCGATATGTTAATCCGCTTCATAGCATCCCGAAAACGCTCTTTATCCCGTTCAAGCATCCAAAAATAAGCAAGCAGATGGTGGGCGAAAGAAATCGGCTGGGCCCGCTGCAAATGAGTGTACCCCGGCAGAATGGTCTCGACATTGGCCTCCGCTTTTTCGATCAGCGCTTTTTGGAACTGTTCAATCAGCACGATGATATGCGAGACATGATCTTTCAAATATAGATGCATGTCAGTCGCCACCTGGTCGTTCCGGCTTCTTCCGGTATGGAGTTTGCCGCCTAGCGGTCCGATTTCTTCAATCAGCATTTTTTCAATGTTCAAATGGATATCTTCATAATCAACAGAGAATTCAAGCGTTCCTTCCTCTGCTTTTTGCAGGAGGGTCTGCAGCCCTTGACGGATGGCACCTTCTTCTTCTTCCGTCAGAATGCCGCATTTTTTCAGCATTGCCGCATGAGCGAGAGACCCTGTAATATCCTCTTTGACTAAGTTTTGGTCGAATGTGATGGATGCGCCGAACTCATCGACCCACTTTTCCGGTGTTTTTTGAAAACGGCCTCCCCAAAGCTTCTTCATGCTTCAATCTGCTCCTTCTTTTTCACAATGCTGTTTACTTTTGTCGGCAGCCCCCAAAGCTCAATGAAACCGATTGCCGCGTGATGGTCAAACGCATCGTCTTTTGTATATGTCGCAAGTTTTTCGTCGTAGAGAGAATATTCCGACTTACGTCCTTCTACAATGGCATGGCCTTTAAACAGCTTGACGCGCACGACGCCGGTGACGTGTTTTTGGGTTTCTTTCAGGAATGCAAGCAGCGCGTCTTTTAACGGCGAGAACCATAAACCGTTATAGATGATTTCAGACAGTTTTTGTTCAATTGCCGGTTTGAAATGGGCCACTTCTTTCACTAAAGTCAGATCCTCAAGCTCTTTGTGAGCCGTAATCAAAGTCATGGCGCCCGGGCACTCATAAACTTCACGGGACTTAATGCCGACCAGGCGGTTTTCCACATGGTCAATCCGGCCGATGCCGTGTTTTCCGGCAGTCTCGTTCAGCTTGAGAATTAAATCAGCGAGCGGGTAGGTTACGCCGTCGATTGAAACCGGAACACCGGCTTCAAATGCGATTTCGATGATTTCCGGAACGTCCGGCGTGTTTTCAAGAGATGCTGTCAGGTCATATGCCCCTTCAGGCGGCGCCGCCCACGGATCTTCTAGTATACCGCATTCATTAGCGCGTCCCCATAGGTTCTGGTCGATGGAATACGGGCTGTCAAGATTGATCGGAATCGGTATGCCGCGGCTTGCGGCGTATTCAATTTCTTCTTCACGCGACCATTGCCACTCACGGACCGGAGCAATGACCTCCAGATCAGGATTTAATGATTTAATGGATACTTCGAAACGAACCTGATCGTTTCCTTTTCCCGTGCAGCCGTGCGCTACGGCCACCGCGTTTTCCTTTTCCGCCACTTCAACGAGTTTTTTCGCGATTAACGGACGGGATAGTGCAGATACGAGCGGATACTTGCCTTCATACATTGTATGGGCCTGCATAGAAATGAGCGCGTACTCCCGGGCGAATTCTTCTTTCGCATCAATCACATAGGAATTTACGGCGCCAACTTCCAGCGCTTTTTGCTGAACGAATGCCAAATCCTTTCCTTCCCCAACATCTAAGCAGCAGGCAACAACATCGTATCCCTGTTCTTGCAGCCATTTTATCGCTACAGAAGTATCAAGACCTCCTGAGTATGCCAATACAACCTTTTTTTGTTCTGCCATGTTAAAAGCTCCCTTTGTATAAAAATTAGTTTTAATTAATAAAAATGCATTTTGTATGTATACACTGTAACAAGTAAATTCTGTTTTTTCAAGCCTTTTATAAAAAAAACCCCACCCAATTTTTTGAGCGGAGCGGAGCCTTTTTATACATTTATAAATCTTTTCGGATTTCCCGGAGCACATGGGGCAGTTCAGGAATAATCAGTTTACTCATTGCAAGCTTTACGGCGCCTGAGGAGCCTGGCGTGCAGAAGACTGCGGTATTTCGGATCACACCCGCTGCCGCTCTGGACAAAATGGCGGCCGAGCCGATGTCCTCCGTATAGCTCAGCATGCGGAACAGCTCGCCGAACCCCGGGAGTTCTTTTGAAAACAGCGGCGTGACCGCTTCAATTGTGACATCCCTTTCGGCAATGCCCGTCCCTCCGTTTAACAGCACCGCATCTGTATATTCATCCATACAGCCGGATAAAACGGCTTTCTGCAATTCATCTTTTTCATCTTTTACAATGTCATAAGCGACCGTTTCAAATCCCGCTTCTCTGATGAAATCCATCATGACGCGCCCGCTTTTGTCGGTTTCTTTCGTTCTCGTGTCGCTGACTGTTATCACCTTGCAGCGCACGGCTGACGGGGCTTCTTGTTTATGTTCATGCACACTCATTGCTTCACCTCATCGTTTATGTATTAAACATATCGTAACGTTTGATTCTGGGGCATTCAATAAAAAAGCACACCCTAAAGGATGTGCTTTTTTCGATCATTACTGTGCAAGACGGACAACGTCACGTGCGATCATGACCTCTTCGTCAGTCGGAATGATGATGACCTTGACAGGAGAGTGAGGGTAGCTGATAAACGCTTCCTCGCCGCGCACGTTGTTCAGCGCAGGATCCCAATATACACCCATGAATTCTAAGCCGCGAAGCACGCGTTCTCTGACTTCAACGCTGTTTTCACCGATACCCGCAGTGAAAATAATCGCGTCAACGCCGCTCATTCTCGCAGCGTAAGAACCGATGTATTTATGGATTCTGCTTGCAAACACTTCAAGAGCCGTTTCCGCTCTTTCGTTTCCTTCTTTTGAAGCTTCTACGATATCGCGGAGGTCGCTTGAGAAACCGGATATGCCAAGCAGTCCGCTCTTTTTATTTAATGTATTTAATACTTCATCTGCCGTCTGATCCGTTTTTTCCATAATGTACGGGATCAATGCAGGGTCGATGTTTCCTGAACGTGTTCCCATCGCAACACCCGCAAGCGGTGTGAAGCCCATTGACGTATCAATGGATTTTCCGCCTTCTACGGCCGCGATACTTGCGCCGTTACCGAGGTGGCAGGAAATCAGACGCAAATCTTCAAGCGGGCGGCCGAGAAGCTCAGCTGCGCGCTGTGTCACGTATTTATGAGAAGTGCCGTGGAAACCGTATTTGCGGATGCCGTATTTCTCGTAGTATTCGTACGGAAGGCTGTACAGGTAAGATTGCTCAGGCATCGTTTGGTGGAACGCCGTATCAAACACTGCAACCGCAGGCACATCCGGAAGCACTTCTTTAAAGGCTTTAATGCCGACGATGTTAGCCGGGTTATGAAGCGGCGCAAGTTCTGAAATCTCTTCAATCTCACGGATTGTTTCATCCGTAAGCAAAACAGAATCGCTGAATTTTTCTCCGCCGTGAACCACACGGTGGCCGATTCCGTCAATTTCGTTTAAATCCTTTATAATACCGAATTCAGTCAGCTTGTGAAGCAGCATCTTCACCGCAACCGCATGATCCGGAATATCTGTCACTTCTGTATTTTTTTCGCCGTTAACAGAGATAGTGAAAACGCTGTCGGCGATACCGATCCGTTCTACTAAACCTTTTGTTAGCACCTTTTCTGAAGGCATTTCGAATAACTGAAATTTTAAAGATGAGCTTCCTGCGTTAATTGCAATAATTTTAGACATAAATGACGCTCCTATCAAAATTCTTCTTCGTTTGTTCGTTCTTTTTTCCCAGACCATAACTGCGGTCCAAAAAATATCTGACTTTTCCATTTAAACATTGTCAACTCAGCATTTCAAGTCAACATCCACATTGGTACCGCTTACAATACGAAGTCGATATTTTCTGATAAATCTTATTTGTGCCAAATGGACGGCACGGCCTTACGGAATGTTATTTTCTTTCCTTAATTTGTGTTCTCGCCCTGATTTCCATTCATTTTAAAAAGCGAAAAGCAGCGCGGAATTTTGCGTCTCACACTGCTTTTTCGCCATTATTTTTCTTTTTGAATCCACTGATCCAATTTTGCCATCATCTCCCGCATCGCCTGCTGGTTCGCAAAAGAAGGAAGATTCGCCAAAAGCGCTTGTTTCGGCGGCTTTGCGTCTTCGCCTTTTTTCTGCAGGATTAAAATGCTCTTTGCCTGCGCTTCATCTTTAAACATAGTAGCCGGCAGCTGAAGCAGGGCGTTGATATATACTTTTTCCGCAAAAAACCGCTTCAGTTTATCGCTTTGCGCGCTGTCAAACAGATGGTTCGGAATCATAAAAAATAAGTATCCGCCCGGTTTTGTATGTTTGACGCTCTGCTCAATAAATAAGTGGTGGGCAAATGAGTGGCCTTCATCCGCTTTCAGCTCAAACGCTTCAGCGCCTTCGTCATTGGGATAGTAGCCGACCGGCAAATCGCAGATAACCGCATCGGCCGGTTCGATAAATAACGGCTGAAGACTGTCCTGGCAGAACAGCTCCATTTCTTTTTCCTGCAGATTCGCCTGCGCATATGCGATCTTCAGAAGGACATCGTCGATTTCAATGCCGAAGCTTTTTCCCGCTTTGTCAGAAAGCTGGTTTGCCGCGGTCAGCAGAAGATTTCCGGTGCCGCAGGCGGGGTCCAGCAACGTCAGGCCTTTTCGGCCGCCCGTAAATTTATTCACGAGGTAACTGATGAAAAGGCCGATCGTATCAGGCGTCATCTGTCTGTTCGGATGGGACTTATCTTTCAGTCCTTTTAAAATGGCGAGCTGGAACGCCTTGCGGATCCATTCATGCTCCCATTTTCTGAAGTCTGCTTTCGCAAGCAGGCTTTTAAGCTCGCCGGTTTGTTTTTCCTGAAGCGGAAGCTGGTCCGTCGTTTCAAGAAAATACATCTCTCCCGCCTCCGCAAGCCCCTCAATATAAGAAATCTCAAGGCCTTCTGCTATCACTTGGGCGGCTTCATCTAAAAGTTCATAAATCTGACCGACATGGTCGTGTTGCATGCTGTTTCCTCCTTGCCATGAAAAGAGCTCCGCGGCAGCACCCGGAGCTCTTTTCCCCTCTTTACTTGATTAACGCTTTTGCAGCTTCGATAGGCTTTTCATAATTCGGGTGGTTTGTCGCTTCGCTTACGTATTCCGCGTAAACGACTTTTCCGTCCTGATCAAGGACGAATACGGAACGCGCCAAAAGACGAAGTTCTTTGATGTAAACACCGAATGCTTCACCAAATGACATCTCTTTATGATCCGATAATGTTTCCACTTTATCAATTCCGTTCGCTCCGCACCAGCGCGCTTGTGCAAACGGAAGGTCGGCGCTGATTGTATAAACGTTCACATCACCGAGTTTTGCGGCTTCTTCGTTGAAGCGGCGTGTCTGCGCGTCACATACGCCTGTGTCAATGGAAGGAATAACGGATATGATCGTTACTTTCCCTTTCATATCTGCTAATGTCTTCTCTTCTAATCCGTTTGTCAAAACCGTGAAGTCAGGAGCTTGGTCACCCGGTTTCACTTCTTGTCCGATCAGCGTCACGGCTCCGCCTTTAAATGTAATTTCAGCCATTCTGATTCCTCCCTTTATCTATGTATAGCTCTATCATAGTCGAGTTTTATGCAAACTGCAAAGGTTATGCCGCATCGTAAAAAAAGCTAACTGCGGGCGGCAGTTAACTTTTCTGTTATAAATCGATATCCGTTCTTTTTTGGTTCCGGCCTTTTTCATTCTTTTTAAACATATGCTGGATGCGTTCAATCGTTTGAGGCGCGGAGTCTAACAGTTTATCAATCAGATGGGTGTTTTCGTCTAAATGAAGCATACGCACGCCGTTTGTTCCGACAATCAGAAACGCAATCGGCGTAATGGATACTCCGCCGCCGCTTCCGCCGCCGAACGGGAGTTTCTGCTCTTTTCTTTCATCATCATCGGTTCTTTTTTCAGCCGGCTTTCCTCCAAACTCGCTTCCGCCCGCCGCAAATCCGAATCCGACCTTTGAAACCGTTAAGATTACGCTGCCGTCAGGCGTTTCAACAGGATCGCCGATGATTGTATTCACGTCAATCATTTCTTTTAAATTTTCCATAGCGGTTTTCATTAAACCTTGAATGGGGTGGTCTGCCATATGCGCTCCTCCTTAAACTGATGAATCATTCTTTGAAGCAACCGGAACCGGCTGTTTCTTTCGTATGATAGAAAGTCCGTTCCGCCCGTATTTGAGCAATTTGAAAGCTGCACCTATAAGATGTCCAAAACGAAAAAAGAATATACACTGCAAATGCGTCTTGGATGCAGGCACTTGAAAAGACGGAATGACTTCGCACACCGGTTTATGTATGAAACGCAGATGATCATACAGCATCGCCGTAAGGCCTCCCTTTACGGCCCACAATCCGCCGGCGGCGATTCCCGTAACGGCGGCGTCCTTTATTCCGATAACCGTCACCCATTCAAACTTCGTAACACGGACTCCCGCAAGAAATGAGGCGGCGATTTGGCGCATCTGCAAGACTTGGTGCAGAATCATTTCTATTCTGTGAATGCTCTGTTTGACATCTTCATATGTGATTTTTTTCTTCTCTTTTTTCTGACCTTTCATTTCTGATTTCGTGTCCTGTTTGACATCAATAGACGCGTCTTCGCTGTTTACTTTAATGACGGGCAGCGTTTTTTTAAAACGGACCAGCCCGTATAAGGCCGAGAGTTTAAACGTCAGTTTGTCGTTATCTTTATCGTGAAGATATTCGAAAGTCAGATGGATTTTCATCCTCATGAGCAGCCAGACCAAAATGAGAATGAGAATTACAGCTGCTGCGGCATATCCCATAGGCTTCACTTCCTTAGCAGCATTATCGCCAAAACCAAAAAAAATAAACCCGGACGTTTATTCCGGGTTTACTGCATTTATTTGCGGTACAGCGCTTCGTGAATCACCGTTGTGTCGGCGATCAGATCGTGAATGCCCTGCTTTTTGGGCGTAAACGCAATGACGATATAGAGAATCCAGATTTTATCGATATAACGCCCCACCGCTTCTCTGAAAATGACGGTGCTCCAAGTCAGCGGCTTTCCGGGCGTCAAAGAAGTGACCTTTAACCCGAAGACCATCTTGCCGAGTGTCTGATGAAACCATTTCGTCATGAACACAAAATAGGCGAGGTAGACGATCAGGGTTGTGACGGAATAAGCTGAGATTGTAAACATTCCGCTTGTTGCCGGGAGCTTCATCAGCGTGAAAATCGGTGAAACGATGAGATGGTTAAGTCCCCAGACCACCAGCCAATCAAGAAGAAACGCCCAAAACCTGATCCAAAAGCCCGCATATGCCTGCTCGGGCGCCCTCTGTTGTTCGGCTTCCTCTTTTTTGCCGTGAAAGCCTTCGTAAGTCGCGTCCATTCTTTCTTCCCCCCTACTTTGCATAGAGATACATCATCCGCGGCGAACCGGATTGCGAAATGAGTTCTTTCATATTCAGAAAATCAATTTCGCTTTTAAACATTTTCGCTGCGCTCATGGAAAAGAGCGAGCCTAATCCGAATCCTTCCTCGTATGTGATGACTGAAGCGTTTTTCATATTTTTATGGTGCTTTTTCATCGCGCTGATCGTATCATCGTAAAAACCGAGCTCATCAACGAGGCCGATTTTTTTCGCTTGTCTGCCGTCGTAAACACGGCCGTCGGCAATTTTTTTCACATCCGCTTTTGACATGTGCCGGCCTTTTGAAATGACATTGACAAATCCTTCATAAGAATCGTTGACCATTGTCTGCATGATCTTTCTTTCTTCCTTCGTCATGTCGCGGGTCGGGGACATGATGTCTTTATGCGCGCCGCTTTTAATGGTTTCAAACTTGATGCCGAGTTCATCGGCGAGCTTGGAATAATTGACGCTTTCCATGATGACGCCCAGTGAACCCGTGAGCGTTTCCGGTGAAGCATAGATTTTATCGGCGGCCGTTGAAATATAGTAGCCTCCCGATGCCGCCATGGAGCCCATGGATACATAAATCGGTTTCTTCGTTTCTTTCTTTAGTTCTTCCAGTTTTTTATGTATTTCCGCGCTTTCGTACACGCCTCCGCCCGGGGAATTGATTTTCAGTACAATTCCTTTGACGCTTTTATCTTCTTTCGCACGCTCAACCTGTTTTAAAAATGATCTGTGATCATACCCGCCTGAGCTGAGCAGGCCAGCGGACCCGCCGTTATCCTCAATCGTGCCGTCCACTTCAAGCACGGCGATTTTACTGCCGGGGCTGCCCTTATCCAGCGTCACTTCCTCTGTGTCATCTGTCAGTGATGCAAAGTCAGACCCTGTATCTCCGATATTCTTCAGCACCCCGACGGTCACACTTGCAATGACCGATACGCCGAAAATGCCGAGCGCGATGACGAGCGCAATCCATCTTTTTGCATTCATTTGTTCTCCTCCTTTTCTGTCAATATTCGTACGTTCCCCCGTAAAAAAAGATTCATTTTTTTCATGAAGCGCTTTCTCTTAACGGATAAACAGGAAACATGTTACACTATTGCCACAGGTATTTTAACACAATACCTGCTGGGAGAAAAACGTAAATATGACAGCAAAGGGGAATGGGGATATGACCGATCTTCGCCGCAATGTTTATTTTTTTCACAAACAAAACAACGAAACAAAAGAACAAGTCAGCTCTTTGAAGCAGCTTGCTGAATCGCACGGTTTTACAGTTGCGGCTCACCCGGAGGATGCCGGTATTATCGCCAGCATCGGCAGCGACGGCTCATTTCTGCAAGCCGTCAGAAAAACCGGATTCCGTGATGACTGCCTGTATGTCGGCATCGCTAAAAAAGGGAAAGCCCATTTGTACTGTGATTTTCACAGCGATGAGCCTGAAAAAATGGCGGCCAGCATGACCGCGGAACAGCTTGAGGTCAGAAAATACCCGCTCATTCACGTAACGGTGGACGGCAGCAATCATTTTCACTGTTTAAACGAGGTTTCCATCCGTTCAAGCATTATTAAAACGTTTGTGATGGATGTGTTAATTGATGATCTTCATTTTGAGACGTTCAGAGGAGACGGGATGATCATTTCCACCCCGACGGGCAGCACCGCCTACAATAAGTCTGTCTCAGGCGCCGTTGTTGATCCTTTGATTTCCTGCATGCAGGTATCCGAACTGGCGTCGTTGAACAACAACACATACCGTACACTCGGATCTCCGTTTATTTTAAGCTCAGACCGGAAGCTGACACTGCAGGTGGTCCAGGACGGCAATGAGCATCCGATTATCGGGCTTGATAATGAAGCGCTCAGCACGCGGAATGTCAAAAAGGTTGAGATTACACTATCCGATAAAAAAATCAAAACGGTGAAACTGAAAGACAACTCTTTCTGGGAAAAAGTAAAGCGATCATTTTTATCATAAAAAAAGAGGACGGGCATCACTGCCTGTCCTCTTTTTCATATACGATACGGCCGCCGACGACGGTTTTGACAGCTTCCAATTCATGAAGCTTTTTCGGATCCATCCCGAACGGATCACCGCTGAGTACGGTAAAGTCGGCATCATAGCCGGGGGCGATCCGTCCGCGGCTATGTTCTTTATGGATGATGGCCGCGCTTCCCTCCGTGTAAAGCTGAATGGCTTCGTACACGGTCAGGCACTCTTTTTCATAATAGGCCGGACCTTCCGGATGCTGCTTGCTTGTACGGAGCACAGCCGATTGAATGCCCAGAAGCGGATCGGCCGGCTCAATCGGGGCGTCTGAGCCTCCGGCGCACAGCAGCCCTTTTGACAGCAGTGTTTTCCAGGCGAAAGCCGTTTTCATCCGCTCTTCTCCGAGCCGGTCAATCACCCACGGAAAGTCACTGGCCACAAAATGCGGCTGAAGATCAAGTCCGATCGGCAGCCGGGCGGCTCTTTCAATCAATCCGGCATCTAATACTTGCGCATGAATGAGCCTGTCTAGCTGTCCGGGCTTTGCCGGGTATCTTTCGATAACATCGAGCACCTTTTCAAATGCAAGGTCGCCAATCGCGTGCACGGCGATCTCCATCCCTTTCTCTCTCGCTTTATAAACAAGAGCGGCAAGGGTCTCGTCATCGTGCACCTGAACGCCGGAAACTGACGGATCATCATGATAAGGCTTTTTCAACAGAGCGGTTCTGCCTCCGAGCGCGCCGTCAGCAAAAATTTTCATCGCTCCGTATTCCAGGTAAGGTCCGGTCGATTTATCCAGAGCGCTCCAGCTGTCGACGGCTTCGTGATGAACGAGCAGATGGGCGCGAAAAGGATAAAGGCCGCTGCCGGTTAAAGACTCGTACGCGGCAACGGGAACGGACGCGTCTCCGTAGTATGCCAGATCTTCTGAATGCCCGCCGGTCAGGCCTTTTGACCAGCAGTCCGTAATCGCCGTTTGAAGCGCGCGTTTGACATAGTGAAGTGTGACGGGCGGCAGGGCCTGTGTCACAAGCTCTTGGGCTTTATCCAGCAGAAGGCCTGTCGGACCGGTGCCGTCCCGGACGATAATCCCGCCGTTTGGATCAGATGTTTCGTTTGTAATCCCCGCCGCGCGCAATGCGGCCGAATTAACCGCAACGGCGTGCCGGCATACCCGCTTCAGCAGGACGGGGCGGTCGGGAAAGAGCGGGTCAAGGTCATGCTTCGTGACGTAATCCGGCCGTTCAAACAGGTTTTCATCCCAGCCTTCGCCGATCAGCCATTCGCCATCTTCCAATTCACGCTCTGCTTCTTTTGCGGCCCGCAGAATCGCTTCTTTTGACGTCAGCTGCGACAAATCGAGGCGAAGCTGTTTTTCCCCGTGTCCGATTAAATGCATATGACTGTCCGTAAACCCCGGAAACATGACAGCTCCATGTAAATCGATTTCCTCCGTATCAGGCGAACCGTATGTTCCTTGGAGCTCCCGATAGCTGCCCGTCTGCCTGACGACGCCTTCTTCGGTATAAACGGATTCAGTGACATGATTCTTGTCAAGCATTGTATAGATGGTGCCGCCGTGCCAAATCGCTTTCATCCCCGCTCACCCTTTATCCTGTATTATGCTTTTTTATCAGCCTTCAGCCGTTCTTCACGCTGTCTCAGTTCCACACGTCTGATTTTTGCGGACGCCGTTTTCGGCAGGCTTTCGACAAATTCAATTTCTCTCGGATATTTGTAAGGCGCCGTAATCGTTTTTACGTGGTTTTGCAGTTCTTTGACAAGTTCGTCACTGCGCTTTTCATCGTCTTGTAAAACGACATAAGCTTTTACGATTGAACCTCTGATTTCATCCGGGCTTGCCACGACTGCACATTCTTTCACTTCCGGATGCTTCACGAGCGCGTCCTCTACTTCAAAAGGCCCGATTGTATATCCGGAGCTGACGATAATGTCATCATTGCGGCTCTCAAACCAAAAGTAGCCGTCCTCGTCTTTTTTCGCGCGGTCTCCTGTAAGAAAATAATCTCCGCGAATCTGCTTTTTCGTTCTTTCGGGATCTTTATAATATTCCTTGAATAAGGCCGGTGTGCTCAAATGCACGGCGATATCGCCCGTTTCGCCTGTTTCGCATATTTCGCCCTTATCGTTTATAATCTCTACTTGATTTCCGGGGGTCGGTTTGCCCATGCTTCCCGGCTTAATATCCATATCCTTCAGGACGCCGACTAACAGGGTGCTCTCCGTTTGGCCGTATCCGTCTCTCACTTTAATACCGAAATGCTTCCGGAATACGTCAATGACTTCCCGGTTTAATGGCTCACCCGCAGAAACTGCGCTGTGAAGGGCAGAAAGATCATATTTGTCCAACTCCTCCACTTTTGCCATCAGGCGGTATTCCGTCGGGGTACAGCAGAAGACATTTACTTGATGGCGCTCCAGCAGCTCTAAATACGTCTTGGCGTTGAATCTGCCGTGATAAATGAATCCTGTCGCGCCGCTTCCCAGAACGGCGAGCAGCGGGCTCCACACCCATTTCTGCCAGCCGGGCGCCGCGGTGGCCCACACTGTATCGTCTTCGGAAATATCCAGCCATGCACCGGCTGAAGTTTTTAAATGGGCAAAGGCCCAGCCGTGTGTATGTACAACGCCTTTGGGCTGGCCGGTCGTCCCTGAAGTATAGGACAAAAACGCCATGTCCTCTCTTGTTGTATCAGCTGTTTGAAAACTGTTTCCGTCCGCTTCAATCGTTAAGAGGTTTTTCCAGCCGGCATCATTTTCACCGATTGACAATGTCACCAGCTGCTCGGTATTCACCTCGTCAAATGCGTTTATAAATGAAGGATAAACGATAGCGCCTTTCACTTCGGCGTGTTTGATCCGGTATTCAAGGTCTTTGGCGCGCAGCATTTCCGAGCAAGGAATGACGACCATCCCCGCTTTTAAGATCGCTAAATAAACGGCATACGCTTCAAGCACTCTCGGAACCATGACAATCAGCTTATCGCCTTTTTCAAATCCGAGACCTTTCAGGCGGGCTCCGATTTTATTCGTTTCTTCCATCAATTTTTCATACGTCCAGACTTTCTTGCCGCCTGTTTGATCTTCCCAAATAAGCGCGTTCTTCTCTTTGGAACGGCTGAACTTTTCGATTTCATTTACAAGGTTATAGTTCTTTGGGGCGATTAAATCTTCTCGTTTTAACACGAACAACTCCTCACTTTCTTTCCCCATTATACATAAACATAGGCCATTACAATAAAAATATGCATAAATTGCTTCCAGCCTTCTATCTATACTCATGAAAAAAGAGCGGGGAATTCCCCGCTCTCTTAGCCATTATGTGAAGTTGTGATTAAAACTGCTGCTGGCTGCTTCCGCCCATGCTTTGCTGAGCAAAAGAGACAAGACGTTTTGTGATTTCTCCACCGACAGAACCGTTGGCGCGAGAAGTTGTTTCCGGTCCAAGGTTTACACCGAATTCAGAAGCGATTTCATACTTCATTTGGTCGATAGCTTGAGCAGCGCCTGGCACTAAAAGCTGGTTGCTGTTTCCGCTGTTTGATTGTTGTGACATGTGTATCACCTCCTTGTGAGTATAGAATGTGATAAAACACATGTCTTCATTCAAAAAAACTTTGGTAATTGTATACAGTTTTAAAACAGGCCGGCAAACTTATCGTGAGCTTCCTGCTCTGAGTAAACAGTGATGGTTTCGATGCCGGCAGCGGCCTCTGCAATCAGCTGTTCAAAATCAACGAAGCTTTCGAAGTGCTCGATTTTTTCTTTTTTCGGACGTGTTTTCGGACTTGGCGGCGTAAAGATGGTGCAGCAATCCTCAAACGGCTGAATGCTTGTTTCATAAGTGCCGATTTCTTTTGATTTCTCGATGATTTCTGTTTTGTCCATTCCGATTAAAGGGCGCAAAACCGGCGTTGCCGTCACGGCATTGATCGCATACATGCTTTCAAGCGTCTGGCTCGCTACCTGCCCGAGGCTTTCTCCCGTAATGATCGCGAGCGCTTTTCGTTCTTCTCTGATTCTGTCCGCGATTTGCAGCATAAGACGCCGCGTCGCCGTCATCGTATAGTTTTCCGGGATTTGTTTTTGGATGAGTTCCTGCGTCTTTGTAAACGGCACGATATGAAGCGTCATACTGCCGCCGAACTTCGCGAGGCATCCCGCGAGATCCATGACTTTCTGCTTTGCCCGTTCGCTCGTATACGGCGGACTGAAGAAATGTACGGCTTCAACTGATAATCCCCGTTTCATCGCGTAAAAACCGGCGACCGGACTGTCAAAACCGCCGGAAAGCATCAGCATCGCTTTACCCGCGGAACCGACAGGAAGGCCTCCGGCGCCTTTTTCGTTACGAATGGTCAGGAATGTCGCTTCCTCCCTGATTTCAATCCGAAGCGGAATATCGGGATTTTTCACATCGACGGTTAATCCATCCGTGTTTTTCAAAATATGGCCGCCGATTTCAGCGTTCATCGCATTCGTATCTAATTCAAACTGCTTGTAAGCCCGTTTGGTCTCGACCTTAAACGTATTCCCCGGTTTATATTCTCCTTCTATCGCGGCTAAAGCCGTTTTTTTAATGTCTTCCAGCTTGCTTTCGCATTTAATTGCGAGACTGAAACTTTGAATGCCGAATATATTCTTTAATAAGGAACAAATTTCCTCCGGGTTTTCTCCATTAAGTGTAATTGACATCCGGTCCCGGTTTGAAAAGTATTTTACTTTTTTATAATCCTTTAATACCAGGCGGATATTTTGTTTTAATCTTTCAATAAAACTGCGTCTGTTTTTTCCTTTTGTGGATATTTCACCAAAACGGATTAAAATATGATCGTAATTCATATGCTACCTCATCATTTTTTTTAGTTTTTGAACAGCCGGCACCAGCGCGGCCATAAACGGCTCCGTGATGTCAGCCGTATGCATGAAGTTCAGGCTGACTCTGATGCTGCTTGATGCAATCTGTTCGCCTTTATTCATTTGCAGAAGAACACGGCTCGGTTTATGCTCTCTTGCCGAACATGCCGCGGTTGTGGAGACATATATTCCTTTTTCCTCAAGCATGTGCAGCAGCACTTCGGCCTTCACGCCCGGAACGGAAAAATTAATGATATGCGGAGCGCTGTTTTCGGCGGGAGTGTTGATGACGACCCCGTCCGCCCCGCTCAGCCTTTCCATGAGCGCATTCTTGGCAGCCTCCACGGAAGAAAGCCGCTCATTCATGTCACGCGCGGAAAGATTGATCGCTTTCGCAAGGGAAACGGCGCCTGCCGTATGTTCTGTTCCGGCCCGGACGCCTTTTTGCTGCGAGCCGCCCGTTATAAGCGGAATGAGCCGCGTTCCTTTTTTGACGATAAGCGCTCCGGTCCCTTTTAAGCCGTGAAACTTATGCCCTGAAACAGTGCAAAGGTCAATGCCCGCTTCTTCTATAGACAGAGGAACTTTATGAATGCCCTGCACATGATCAACATGAAACAGAATATTCCGGTGCTGCTTCAAAAACCCGCCGATTTCCTTTACGGGCTGAATGGAGCCGACTTCGTTATTGACATGCATGACGCTGACGATTATCGTATCCGGCCTGATAGCAGATTTGACGTCTTTCAAAGAAACGAAGCCGTTTTGATCGGCCGGAAGATATGTGACTTCAAAGCCGAACAGCTCTGTCAGCTGATCAAGCGTCTCCGTCACAGAAGGATGCTCAATCGCCGAAGCAATGATATGTCTTCCTTTACTCATGTTTGCCCAGGCCGCTCCCTTTAACGCAGCGTTATTCGCTTCAGTCGCGCCTGATGTAAATACAATATCATAATTTTTTAAACGTAAGGTTCTTTTTATTTGCTGAGCGGCCGCTTCAAGGAGCTGCTCCGTCTCAGTTCCTAACTGGTGCAGAGACGAAGAATTGCCGAAATAACGGCTGCTCGTCTGTTTATACACTTCCAAAACCTCTTCATACGGCTCGGTCGTTGAGCTGTTGTCTAAATATATCATTTTTTTTACTCCTTTTATGAAAACGGTACATCGTATGATATTTATGCTACCATAACAAAAGTAAATAGAAATTCGCAATAAATCGAGTATTGACTTCTCTGTACATTGCCATATAATAAGTAATGTTCGTTTTGTTATATTATCTGACAATTAATTGACAGAATATTTCAACATAGTATTTAGGAGGACTTTTATGAAACACTCACTACCTGTCAAAGATACCGTTATTATCGGTTTCATGCTCTTCGCACTTTTTTTCGGGGCAGGAAATATGATATATCCGCCGGAGCTTGGGCAAGCGGCGGGGCATAATGTCTGGAAAGCGATGGGCGGTTTCTTACTGACCGGCGTAGGACTGCCGCTTTTAGGTATTATCGCCATCGCATTAACGGGCAAAGACGCGAAAGGACTTGCCGATAAGGCTCACCCGGTATTCGGCACTATTTTCACCGTTGTGCTTTATTTATCAATCGGGCCGCTTTTCGCGATTCCGAGAACCGGAACCGTTTCATATGAAATCGGTGCAGTTCCGTTTTTAAGCGGCATTCCGGAAAGATTATCTTTATTTGTTTTCACGTTGATCTTTTTTTCTATTACGTATTATTTAGCTCTTAACCCGTCCAAAATCGTGGACAGAGTCGGAAAGATTTTGACTCCCATTAAATTCGGTATCATTTTAATCATTGTCGTAAAAGCCATCGTCACTCCGATGGGCGGGCTGGGCGCCGTACATCAGGCATATTCCGGAACGCCGGTGTTCAAAGGATTTTTGGAAGGCTATAAAACAATGGATGCACTCGCCTCAATCGTCTTCGGCGTCGTTGTCGTCAACGCTGTTAAAAGCAGGGGCGTCACCCAGCGTAAAGCGCTCGCGGCCGCTTGTATTAAAGCGGGTCTGATTGCAGCGGCGGGTTTGACATTCATTTATTTATCTTTGGCCTATTTGGGAGCGACAAGCACGGACGCTGTCGGGCCGCTCGGCGAAGGCGCAAAGATTTTATCAGCTTCATCTGATTACCTGTTCGGTTCACTGGGAAACATCGTTCTCGGTGCCGCCATCACCGTTGCGTGTTTAACGACAAGCATCGGGCTTGTCACATCTTGCGGCGAATATTTTTCAAAATTGATTCCCGCTTTATCATACAAAATGGTGGTTACGATTGTCACGCTGTTCAGTCTGGCGATTTCAAATTTCGGACTTGCTGAGATTATTGCATTTTCAGTTCCTATTTTATCAGCCATTTACCCGCTGGCGATTGTCATTATCGTCCTTTCCTTTATTGATAAAATCTTTAAGGAAAGACGCGAAGTCTATATCGCCTGCCTGATCGGAACGGGGCTGTTCAGTATCCTGGACGGTTTGAAGGCAGCCGGCATTCCGCTCGGATCATTAGATTCATTCTTAAACGCAAATCTTCCGCTTTACAGCATGGGAATCGGCTGGGTGCTTCCAGGCATTGCCGGAGCGATCATCGGCTGCATCATCACGTTTTTTATCAGCCCGCCTATCGAATTAAATAAAGCAAAATCGTAACATTCAGCGCCTGCGGTTTGATGTATATCAGCCATAGGCGCTTTTTATATTCCGTGAGAAACAAAAAAACTGCACCTCTGATTTCCATCAGGGTGCAGTTTTTGCTTGTGCGTCTATGAAGCAGATTGATCAGCTTTAATTTTTTTCACGGCGCCGGGAGCTGCTTTTTCAACAGCATCTGCCGCCATCTCATAAGCTTCATTATAGCTGTAAGCGTAAAACAGCCGTTCCGCTTCTTTCAGCTGTTCGGATAAAATATGATTCTGGCTTCGGAAACGGTTGCCGTACTGGATGATCCGCTCAATCAGCTTCACCTGAATCACAAGTTGTTCCGCCTCTTCGCTGACTTCCGCAACCACCTTTTCAGCTTCGGTCAGATGTTTGGCGGCTTCCTCCATGTTTAACGGCAGCTCTTCCAATTGGCTGACGGTCTCTTCTATATGATGATTTGCCGTCTCGAGCTTGTCCTTGACTTGTTCAGGAATTCCCGGCACGTTGCTTTTTTGCAGCATTCGGGCCGTGTCAGAAATGGTTTTCCGAAGATTCATCAGCGTTTCCCGCGCCTGCAGTTCTTCTTTTCTGAGCGCCTGCAGATTTTCACGGTATTCGGCATGTTCTTTCTGAGCTTCTTCCATCTGCTTTTCGATGGCCTCGACTTCTTCAATCAGCAGAGAGTAAGCGACATGCTCACCGTCAAGCTTTTCTCTCGCCTGCTCAAGGAGCCGGCCGATCGTTTCCAGCTGTTTTTCGAAAGCATGCTGTCTGCCGATTTCTCCCGCCGTCAGCTGATAGCTTTCCTTGACGAGCTCCGTTTCGGTTTTTGTGCGGTCTTTTTCTTCCTCAAGCTTCTCATACGCGATGATCAGCTCAGGCATTTTGCTTAATACGGACTGTCCGGCTTCCACTTCGCCTTCCAGCTGTTCATACATCGATTGAATGGTTTCATCAATCAACTGAAGAATGGCGGACGCTTCGTCGACATCTAATTCTTCCAAAAGCGCGCTTTCGGCCCGTTTCAATTGATTGGTGAGTGTCTCCAGCTCTTTTTCGATTTGAATATGCTCCAATTTGTAGCCTTTTTCCGTCATTTCCCGGTAGCCGTCTTTCAGCTTGGCAATTTGGTTAGGCACGGTCTGTTTACAGTCAGCGAGCAGTTTCGGAACGTCATCTATGTATGTTTGAAGCTGATCCAGTCTGCGGTCCTGTTCAAGCAGCACTTTTCTCGCTTTGATGTAATTGCCGCTTTCCGTCTCTTCTTCGAACTTTTTTATGCCGCTCCAGATTTCGTCGAGATCCGTCTCCAGACTGTTATATAGCTCTCCGTAGAGATGGCTGTACGCCAGAAGGTTTTTTCGCGCTTTTGAATACCGCTCACGCACCTGTTCAATCTCTCCGCGGCTTTTTTCCTCGCTCGTCACAAGATCGCTGATCTCACGCAGTATGCCTTCTATATTTGATTCGGCTGCAGTGAGGAGGTCGTCGATGTGGACAAGCACCTGATTCGCTTTTTTAAACCGGTATTTGTCGGCGTTCTCTTCGGCATCATAAAGGAGCTCTTCTACTTTCGGCAGATGGGCTGTGACAATTTCATCCCACTCTTCGCGCCATCTTTCAAAGAACTCTTCCGTCTCTCCGGTCATTTTCAGATGTTTGATCTTGGACATTTCTTCCACTATCGAACGGTTTAAAATTTCAATCTTCCATGACTCCAGCCGGTCAATTTCCGTATAAATTTTTTTCCTGAAAAAGTAGCCCGCCGCAAAGAGCGCGAGCAGTATAACCAATAATCCGATGACTAACTCCATAATGAGCCCCCTTGTTGTTCTCTTAATCTGTCAGGGTGTTTTATGTATTCAGAAAGATTTCAATATATGTATTGAGAAAATCTGTCGTTTTCATTGTTATTATGATACCATGTAACCAACATTTTTTGACCAGAAATCAAAAACTTTTTGCATAATTTCGGCAGGATTCTGCAATTTTTTAATGGAGTGACACAAATGGAAAAACGAGACGCTCATATCCACACGTCTTTTTGCCCTCACGGCTCGAAGGATGCGCTGAAAGAATATGTCGAAAAGGCCCTGGAAAGAGGCTTTGACTCGATCACATTTACAGAGCACGCCCCCCTTCCTCCGTCATTTCAAGATCCCGTACCGCTTCAGGACAGCGCGATGGATCTCAGACAGATGGAGGTTTATTTGGAGCGGCTGTCACAGCTGAAAAAGGAATACGATGGACAAATCAGCATTCTGACCGGGCTAGAAACTGATTTTATCACAGGGTATGAAGAGGAAACCGCGGCGTTTCTGAACACGTACGGCCCCTCACTGGATGACGGCATTTTATCCGTTCATTTTTTGAAGACCGGTCCGTCTTATATCTGCCTCGATTTTGACGAGCACGCCTTTCAGCAGCTCGCCGCGCACTTCGGAAGCGTTGAAGCCGTATATGAACAATACTATGAAACTGTGTATTCTTCCATTGTAACACCGCTCGGCCCCTTTAAGCCAAAACGGGTCGGCCATATCACGCTCGTCAAAAAATTCGCACGCCTTTTCCCTTACAGCATGTCACCTCAAATAAGAGAGCTTGCGGCCCGCTGTCTTGACGCCGTGAAAGAACACGGAATGGAGCTGGATGTGAATACATCCGGGCTCAGAAAGAAGTTTGCCGGGGAAGTATACATGGAGGATTGGATGGCTGAGACGGCGAAGCAAAAAAAAATCCCGCTCATATTCGGGTCGGACGCCCATCAAGCGGAAGATGTCGGCAGTTCCTATGAAACGTACAAAAGCATCATTACTTCATAAGCGCCGCATCAGGCCGTCGGAACACGCTTTCGATCCAGATCTTCACCTCTTCAAAATACCTTTTATAAAAGTACGGTTCATGAGGCTGCATATAGAGCACCTCTGTAATGTATTGAGGCTGAAGATACGGCATCATCAAGAGGGATTTCAATTGCAGAATAAAATGCGGCACGGGCAGCGTCAGCCGTCTGTGGCGTGACTGCCCTTCTTCTATCACCAGCTGGAAAATATATTTTTCTTTCATTAAGTAAGTAGACATAATTTCCCTGATAAGCACGGAATCAATCGTCACTTCCCGGTACACAAACCGCGTTAATTGACGGTTATCGTGCTGATAGGATAAAATATCGAAAATCACCCGCAGGATGCGTTCCTGCGCGTCTTCACCGTTCATACTGACGGCGGCTTTTTCCAGCGCTTCAGTATAGCCTTCGTAAAACTCGGAAACTAAATGTTCCATTAATCCGCCTTTCCCTTTAAAATAGTAGGAGATGTGCGCAACATTTACATCAGCTGACTTTGCGATTTCACGGACGGACGTGCCGGAATAACCTTTTTGGTTAAACAGCTGGACAGCGGCGTTAATAATTTTGTCTTTGGTGCTTACTTTCATACGGCTCACCCCTTTATGTGTAACAATTCAAGCAGAAAGGCGCCGTTCCTGTAAGAACTTCTCGACAAATGCCGGCAGAACGGCCGGAACTTTGTTTGATATTATAGAAAAAGTGAGGGTTTTCCATGTTTCATGTCGAAAAACAATCCGGAGATAAAGAAAAAAGTTATCAGCTTCTGCTTAAACAGCTCGAAGCCATGACAGAAGATGAAACGGATGCGATCGCAAATTACGCGAATGCATCAGCGCTTTTATACCATTCATTACATGAAGTCAACTGGGCGGGGTTTTACTTCGCTAAAGAGGGCGAGCTCGTGCTCGGACCGTTTCAAGGACTTCCTGCCTGTGTGCGCATTCCGTTCGGCAGAGGCGTATGCGGCACTGCCTACTCTAACGGCGCCGTGCAGCGGATTGCCGATGTGAATGCGTTCCCGGGACATATCGCCTGTGACGCGGCTTCCCAGTCAGAAATCGTCCTCCCGATCCGCGTAAACGGTGAAGTGATCGGTGTGCTGGACATTGACAGCCCTGTGAAAAACCGTTTTGATGAAACGGACGAAGCCTATTTAGCAAAGTTTGTTGAAACGCTTGAAAAACGATTAGGATAAAAAAAGGAGCCCGGCCGGCAGGCCGGCTCCTTTTTTATGTCGTCGTGCTGTTTTGATGGATGATCAGCCGGTTTTTGCCGTTCCGTTTGGCGATATAAAGCGCCTCGTCCGCTTGCTGAACGAGCATTTTCAACGGCATCGGGCCGGTCTTTGACCAGCAGGAAACGCCGCAGGAAATCGTCACACGCGGCTCGGTGTTTTCCCGGATGGCGCGAACCAGCCTTTTAGCGATGCGTTCTCCGGATGACACGTTGATATTCGGCAGATAGACAGCCAGCTCCTCGCCCCCCCACCTTGCAGCGACATCATGCTCACGAATATGGTTTTTCATAACGGAGGCCACCTGAATCAGGATCGAATCTCCCGTTTGATGACCGTATGTATCATTAATGGTTTTGAAATTATCGATATCAACGAGGATGAATACACCCCGTTTATGAATTTTCATGCTGTATTGAATTTTCTCATCCAAATAGGTTCTTGAATACAGCTCCGTCAGCTGGTCTGTCTGAACAAGATGCTCAAGCCTGTCACGCAGCATGGAGTTCGTGACCGCCAATGTCGCATGGTGAATGAGCGCTTGAAAAAGCTTATACATTTCAAACGTAAAAGCATACAAATCCTTTTTCAATAAAATCGCGAACCCGAAGACGGTGTCATTTTCGATCATCGGCACCGCCATCAGCGAGCCGAAGCCGTTTTCGCCGAATACAGTCTTTCCGCTGCCGATAAACACGCCCTTTTCTCCCTCGAACAGCTTTTCTTTCACAATGCTGATATAGGGGTTCGCACGTTCTGTCTTAAAAAAAGCGGTATGTCCCGGAAGCAGATTTTGCGTCTCAAAATGATCAATATGAAAAAAAGCCACTTCTTCCGCATGAAATGATTGGGTCATAATAGCGGCGAGTTCCCGCATCGTGTCAGTGAGTCTGAGGCGCTGATTCAGCTGGCGCGATGTTTCATTAATGAGCTCCAGATTCGCAATGCTTTTTTTCGATTGCTCATAGAGCTGCGCATTTTCAAATGCTTTTCCCGCCGCGCCCGCAAGCAGCAGCATTTCACTGAGAGTACTGCACGAAAGAACGGCATCCTGCAGCCCCTCCGTCTTCAGAACCCCGTAAGTCCCCTGCTGGCCTTTGATCGGCAGGTAAGCAGATGACCTGCCTTTTCTGAGCAGTCTCCCCGATAAATAAACCTTCAGGGCAGACGGATCGGCATCTTTTCCGTCCATATGTAATTCTTTTGCGGGAAGCTGTCTGTCCGTATCCTGATCCTGCGTGATAAACAGTGAAAAGCGGAAAGACCGGAAAGCCGTACTCAAACTTGCCTGCAGTTTTTCCAAAACCTCATTTTGATCCAAAAGCGAATGGAACATTTCTGTCATTCTGTGAATTTTCCGCTGATGCTTCGTTTTGTCAAACAGCCCGCTTTGTCTCACAGATTGATTGATAAACTGAGTAACGATCTCAGGCAATGATTCCGGGATCGGCAGCCCGCCTTCCGAGCGCAGATAAAAGGATCTGCCGGACGTCTGATTCCTGATCATAAAACGGCCGTCACTCTCTTTCAGCGGAGCATAATGCGGTTCATCTTCTGTTTTTATGGTGAAACGTGTTGATTCTGCCGGTGAAAGGGTCAATGAAAGAGATGTAAAGCAGGATTCTAGAGCTGAGGCCAGCCATAACAGCGAGTCGGATAATGAGACGGATTCAGATTTCGTTAAGAAAAAAGAAAGCATTTTCTGATGAAAGGCCGTCACTTCATCAATTGTTTGTTTTTTCATTTTTATCACCTAAACATGTACTACTCATTTTTGTACATTATATCATAAACCGGCACTCTTCATGGAGAAATGGTTGACGGCGGCGGGGAAAAATCATATAATGTTCTTTGTGTGAAATATTGCAGCCTTTTTGTTCAGCTTCTGTGTTTGCATTTTGTTCCTTAGCTGTAAGGTGTATCGTGTAACTCTCTGCTGCTGGAGCGAGGATACATGAAAACAAAATGTGCACGGTCGGATCGAACAGACGGTTTTTATTTTCCACAAAATAAAACCAAAGGAGGAGTCACATTATGGCTCGCTATACAGGTCCATCTTGGAAACTGTCCCGCCGTTTAGGAATCTCTCTTAGCGGTACAGGTAAAGAATTAGAAAAACGCCCTTACGCACCAGGTCCCCACGGTCCGGGACAGCGTAAAAAACTATCAGAATACGGTTTGCAATTGCAAGAAAAGCAAAAACTTCGTCACATGTACGGTGTAAACGAACGTCAATTCCGCACATTGTTTGACAAAGCTGCAAAAATGACTGGTAAACACGGCGAAAACTTCATGATTCTTTTAGATGCACGTCTTGATAACGTTGTGTACAAGCTCGGTCTTGCACGCACTCGCCGTCAAGCTCGCCAATTAGTTAACCACGGTCACATCCTTGTTGACGGAAGCCGCGTTGACATTCCGTCTTACCAAGTAAAACCTGGTCAAACAATCGGTGTTCGCGAAAAATCAAGAAACCTTTCTATCATCAAAGAATCTGTAGAAGTAAACAACTTCGTTCCTGAGTACCTTACTTTCGACGCTGAAAAGCTTGAAGGTACATTCACTCGTCTTCCAGAGCGCTCTGAGCTTGCTCCGGAAATTAACGAAGCGCTTATCGTTGAGTTCTACTCCCGTTAAGTAAAACGCTCTTTAAAGAGCATTGGATTAAACCCCGGACATGTTGTGATGACAATGTTTCCGGGGTTTTTCTTTTGGGCTGTTCCCTCTCTTTATTAAAAAAAGCCCCTGTCCGGGGCTTTTTTTATGTGCCAACCGGCTTTTCAGCTACATGTACATTAGAAAACCCCATAATGCCTGCAACAGATAATGCCGCAAAAAGAATTCTCTTTTTCATCAAATTCCTGCCGCAAACGCAGAAATGAGTTTGTTATTTTTTCTGACTCACCTTAATCATTTGACAGGCAGAAGCGATTTTTTACATAATGAATCATCATACTTACAAAAAGGAGAGACGGAATGAACAGCATCCCCTCTATCGTCAGCAAGCACAAAGCCTATTTTGCGGCGGGGCATACGAGACCGCTAGAATCAAGGCTGAACATATTGCAAAAGCTGAAACAAGCCATCAAAACACAAGAAGCCGATATAGCAGCCGCTCTCTATCAGGATCTCCACAAATCCGAACAGGAGGCGTACACGACAGAAATCGGAATTGTTCTGGAAGAAATCAGTTTTGTGATGAAGCGGCTGAGAAAATGGGTCAAACCGAAGCGAGTCAAAACGCCTCTGACTCACCTGGGCTCGAAAAGCATGATTATCCCTGAGCCATATGGAACCGTTTTGGTGATTGCGCCTTGGAATTATCCCTTGCAGCTGGCGCTTTCACCCTTGATTGGAGCCATTGCGGCCGGAAACACAGTCGTTCTCAAACCGTCAGAATATACGCCTGCGGTTTCCGCTGTTCTTTCTAAACTTATCAGCAGCGTTTTTCCGAGTGATTATGTCGCTATGGCGGAGGGCGGGCCCGACGTCAGCACTGTTTTATTACAGCAGCCCTTTGACTATATTTTCTTCACAGGAAGCGTTGCCGTGGGAAAAATCGTTATGGAGGCCGCCTCCAAACAATTAATTCCCGTTACCTTGGAGCTCGGCGGCAAAAGTCCCTGCATTGTCCATAAGGATGCTGATATACAGCTTGCCGCCAAACGCATCGTCTTCGGGAAATTTACAAATGCAGGGCAAACCTGCATCGCACCGGATTATTTATTTGTCCACCAAGATATCAAAACGAAGCTCATAGAAGAAATGAAGCATGCGATCAGTGAATTTTACGGCCCTCAGCCTGAACAAAATCCGCAGTACGGCAAAATCGTCAGTGAACGCCACTATCAGCGGCTGCTCAGCTTTCTGAATGATGGCGTCCCGCTTACAGGCGGACAATTTAATCCTGAACACCACAAAATAGCGCCGACGATTCTAGATCAAGTGAAGGATGACTCTCCAGTAATGCAGGAGGAGATTTTCGGGCCGATTCTTCCGCTGTTTACATACGGCGATATCGATGAAGTCATCGAGAAAGTCCAATCACGCCCAAAGCCGCTCGCTCTTTATGTCTTCACAACAAACAAAGGAATCGAGCGAACTGTTTTAGAGAATCTGTCATTTGGCGGCGGCTGTGTCAATGATACGTTAATGCACGTCGCGACACCGTATTTGCCATTCGGCGGCGTCGGAGAAAGCGGCATCGGCAGCTATCACGGATTTAACAGCTTTAACGCATTTACGCACAAAAAAAGCGTCGTCAAACAAACGAACCGCTTCGACCTCGCTTTCCGTTATCCTTCTTCCAAAAACGGGCTGCGAATGATCCGGAAAATACTTAAATAAAAAAGCGCAGAGTATCTGCGCTTTTTATAAATCATCTATACACCAAT
Organism: Bacillus sp. ZY-1-1; assembly: GCF_003047165.1. Lineage (NCBI taxonomy): Bacteria > Bacillati > Bacillota > Bacilli > Caryophanales > Bacillaceae > Bacillus > Bacillus sp. ZY-1-1. Next base: position 1,092,942 of record NZ_CP027061.1, on the reverse strand, counting down.
TAATCGGTTCGTCTCCCAAATTAAACCTATTTTTAAAAGTTCAAATCGAAGTCTAACCGCAAAAATGAACCAACCCAACTGTAGGAAAGGTTAATCCTTATCACCCTGGTGAGTCCTATAATAATTTTCAGCGGTATAGATATTCCACTCCCAAAAATTTGCTCCTTGACACAAAATATACCGATCTAAAAATATCTCAAAATTAAGTTTCATTGGTTCATACTCAATAAATCCGCGAAACCATAAATAGTTTGGATCTGTGGACATTTTGGTTTTGTCAATTAACAAATAACAACCGTCTAACAGATGTGCTACAGGAATAAACTGAGGCTCTAAAAAACCATTTTGCATATACTTTTCAATCTCTTCTAAATTAAGAATATGCAAACCCCCACCTACATTCTCACCGTAAATCAACAAATCAAATATTCTGGCTCCGTTATGCAATTTTAAAAAGGTTTTATAATCTTCAGGAAGTGAGACTTTTATTTTCTTCTCAAAACTCTCAATCTCCAGATCTGTTGCACCTTTAAAGAAAGTACATTCTGTTTCTAAAAGCGTTCCTTCATTCCCTAAAATGTTCAAGCGGCCTTTTTCATCAATTAATTCTTTTAGACCTTGGAGCGTTTTTTCAACAAAAACTGCCATTGAGCCACCTCTTATTATTAGAGCATTGCTATTTTATTCACAAGAGCAGGAGCCAATGTTCCAGTTGAAGTATCAGGAAGTGAACCTTTCCATCCGGCTACCGAAGTATGTTGGAACATAAAAAACTTTGTCTTTTTAGGATAATACGACTTTGAATATGATTTACCTGCTTTAATATCCTTCCCTAAAAATTCTCTATTATGGAGAAAAAACCTTCCATATTCTCCGCTATAAGTGTTACTTACATATAATCGTTTGTTCCTCCTCCCCACCGCTTCTTTCCGGGTGCTCCCTGTTGTGGCACTCTAAACAGGTCGTTTCAAAATTATCAAGATCAAACGCCAGGCTCGGTTCACCCTTAATGCAATGCTATGGTGAACCGTATTTGCTTCCGTTATCAATCCACGGAGACGTCACTCACAACACAAATAGCCGTCCCTTATCAGAACGACTTTTCTTACCCACTTCCAGCGTGCTGTATTATAGATTTTGTCTAATCCGTCACGTTGCCTTGCCACGCTTATTCCTTTTCTGATTTACCTGAACCGACTACACACGACAAAAAGAAGAACGTGAGCGCAATAAACCATGACGTCTCAAATGGATGCGCATAAATTGTTTCCATGCTCTATCTCCTTTACTCAACATAATAAAAGCTTCACTGGAGAGCGGCTTGGGCGTTGGCATCCTTTCAGCCGCACACCTCAGATTCTTTCCCAATTCCTCAAAGGCTTGACTAATTGTTTTCATGTAATCCCTCCAATCATATTCTTTCTAAACTTCTCCCGTACTCGGACTGTTAACCGCCAGTAGTCTATTCTGAGATTTACCGGACGCAGTTTACAGAGATTATAAAAAGTCTTTCCATTTGGAAAGACTCATAGTGATGTATTATGTTGATTCATGGATTCATTATCTTACTATATTCCATTTCTTCCAAATCTCTTCTGACCTTAAAAAAAGGCTTAGCAAATGGTCTATCTTTTTTCTTCACTAATGTATCTAAATGATTATAGTAAATATCTACACTATAAAAGAAATGAACAAATGGCAAATATCTTATTTCAAAGAAAAAAGATAAATATTTATAAGTAAGTTTGCTATATAGTTTATTTTTCTTGAATATAAATCTGCATTCTAAAAACTGAGCGGCACTTTTCTTTCCATGTAAATATGTTAGTACTTTTAGAAGAAAATACATAGTACGATACTTTGATATCTCTTTCTTAGACTTACGATCATAAGGAGCTATCTTAATTAACTCATTCAGAATTTCTTCAAAAAGATGATATTGGGCAATATCCTCGCCTTTTCCTAACATATCGTCAACATATTCAAATTGTTTCAGTTTATTGTATGCATTAATTATTTTAGGAGATGCATACTTTAGATTTTTACCAATGTGATCATTTATTTCACATAATAGTTGATTTTCATCAATTGGATGTTCATCTTTCAAAATTCTCTTGTTAAATTCCGTAACATAGTCACAATATGTGTACATTTTAAGCAAAATAGGTGCAAATAATTCATTGTAAAAAATTCGCTGATTACTCTTTTTTTCTCTTTTTAACCCAAGCCGATGAGAAAAATATTGTGCAACGCAAGCACCAATAAATGCTCCAATTAGAGTAGTAGCAGAAGTTAAAATAGCTGGCTGCATTTTTTCTGGTATATTGTCGTTTATCCAATTAGTCATCCAAGTAAATAACCATTTAAAATCCAAGTCTTATACCTCCTCACCTTATTATCGGCAATAGAGAGTTAAAATGGAACCATTTACGAAATTTGTCGAACGATTTACCGGAAGCAGTTTACTGAGAATATAAAAAAGCATCTCTATTCAAGATGCTCCTCAATGTGTAACTTTTTAATCCAATGTTGCAATGCATCATATATTTCTCCTGCTACTACTACGCCTTTATCATTCAGTTTGTCATTGTCCTTCAAAATTTTAAAACATTTATAAATTCTAAGGACCTCGGCAACAAACAAAACATCGTTAATTTTATTGAGTGTATGTCTTACTTCATTGTAAGTTTCAAAGCTAAGTTCGGGTTTTATTTTTAAATAAGTTGACACACTTAATTTGTCTTCTGCCCGCTCCCTAATTGATCTAATTTGTTGCGGACTAATCTTTTTTATATTTTCCGTTATTTCCTTGTATAGAAATGACTTTATAAATTTCTTGGCTAATTCCTCTTCTTCCTTCTTAACTCTCTCGGCATCCGCATTGGCCTTTTCAATTTGAAGCTTTGCACCTCTCATTGAGCCTAAATAAGCAACACGAGCTGTGATAATTCCGACTAAAATTGTCACCAAGCCGTTTATTATAGCAACTATTATATCTGTGCTCATAATATCATCTCCTCCCTGATATTATCGGTAAAAGAGTATGATAATGGAACCATTCGCGAATTTTGTCGAACGATCTACCGAACGCAGTTTACAGAGAACATAAAAAAGCACCCCCCGAAGGAGCGCAATTCAAACTAATAATTATTTTTTAATGTTGCCGTTCCTCTACCGAAATCGTATTTTTCATTACATTGCTTACAGTAACAATCAATCTCGGTACTTCTGAAACAGGGAATATTCACATCGCCGCTCCCGGCTCGTTTCATCCTTTGCAAAACCTCTTTCCCCAATACTGGGAAAAGGTCTCAGATTGAACCCTAAGCGTTTATTTTTTGTCGGTTCTTCTAAAAAACAAAAACGGACACCAATCAGAGCACAGTAAATCTGTGCAATGTTCAGTGTCCGCGGGCTTTCCGTCTTGGACTTAGTTATTTAGTTTTTAATAAAATCGGCTCATTATATAAATCTTCCAGTTTTTTCATCTTAGTTTTTTTGCACATTTTAGGATCGCTATCATCCCCCAATAAAATGATTTCCTTGTTTATCGGATGTAAGATAAACCATTTTTTATTATTTTCATCTCTAATATATACAGTTTTTTTAGTAGTCCAATTAATTAATCTTAAAACAGGAATAGATATGAAAGGAACTGCTGAACAAAGGACAAAAAACATAATTATTACTGCCATTAACATTCCAAAATCTTTGAACTGAGGGAATGCTATCAGCAAATAAAATTGAATATAAAAAGTGAATAAAGAAGCTAAATATAAAGTTGCAATTATAATTTTAAATGTTTTTTTTGATTTTAGTTTAAAAAAACAACGATTTGGATTTTGAATTTCATTAACCAATACAAGAAAGATGAATATTCCTCCCACTATTATTTGCGAACAGATAGACACCACTCCGTTATAATCCCATTTTAGTTTGTCTCTAAGAGTCTCAGATATTGAAATAAAAATACACATCCATGCTAAAGCATACAGTAAATATTTACATAACTTCACAAAAAACAATCTTTCTTTTGAGAATAATTTCTGTTCAAATATATTCGAAGACAATAAAGTAATTGGTTGGAATACTTTAAAAAAGTTTATTACTAAGAACACTATAGAAACAACAACAGTGGGTATCCCAAAGAAACCGAATAATTCGCTTAGACTTTCTCCTAAGTTCATCAATAATCACCTTCTTTTTCTTAATCACCCTATTTTATCAATTTGATATTATCTCCTCAACACCCAGAGTAAGCATTAGGGGATTTCCATATGGAAAACGGACTTCAAACAAACAGCGCTCAGGCTGTAAGCTCAGTGCCCGCAGGCTTTCCGTCTTGGATTTATTTAGTTGAATAATTCGCCTTCACCCCACGCAACGCGGGTTACTTTCCCTTTACCCATGACAATTTTTGTTTCCCCATGCTCAGGAAACGACGTCATTTTTGCTTCCCCATTTGAAATAATTACAGCTAATTTTTCATACTGTTTTATGACAAGTTTATCTTTCTCTATTATATAATCTAATTTTATTAGCCCCAAATGGTTGCCCTCCTTTTGGATCATTTATATTCTCGGCAGCGTAGCGGCTCAATTTCTTTTGTGACAATATCCGCTCTTTGGCTTTTGTTCCTGTAAAAACTGCTATCACAAAACCCGAATATATAAATCTCATGGGATCCTGAAACGTTCGTTTCTATCGTTTTTTATATTTAATTTTGAAATACCGGTTTCCCATATTGTCTTTCCTGCTCGAAAGCAAGCAAATAAGCATTCATCCTGTTTTAAATTTCTCTTGCAAATAAAAATTCCAGCGCCTCTTCCGAATCCTGCAGCTGTACCGTTTTTTTCTCACACACCAAAAATTCGATCAGCAGGATAAGTGAGTAATAATTGTGTCGAAGCGCTGCTTCATACCAATCTCTAATCGTCAAAACGCCGCTCCAAGTTGACAAAAAGCCGGTACTCTTTGATGAACGCGAGTGAAACAGTTTCGACCGGGCCGTTTCGCTGCTTGGCTATAATGATCTTAATAATATTTTTGCTTTCGCTTTCTTTGTCGTAATAATTTTCCCGATAAAAAAACCCAATGACATCAGCGTCCTGTTCAATTTGTCCCGATTCTCTTATGTCTGACATCATCGGTCGTTTATCCTGCCGCATTCACCGCCCCGTGAAAGCTGACTGAGTGCAATAACACAAATATGGCATTTAATTCAGCCCTTCTATGCAAGAGAATAAAAAATAGCACCCGATCCGGGTGCTTCATACATTAAAATCATCGTCCTTCCTTCTTCAATCACACCATACTCAGCTGCGGTTCGAATAATTCATAGTGAATCGATTCCGGCGGTGTATTGAATTCAGAAATCAGCTTTTTCATTTCTTTAATGAACGACGGTGATCCGCACAGGTAAAAATCAGCATCTTTATCTGTCATCACTTCTTCTAACAGCTGTTTGTCAATCCGGCCTTCCCGAAAACGAATGTTTTCTGAACGGTCTTGTTCGGACGGTTCACTGTAAATAAAGACGGTGTCAGCGGATGAGTGTTCCGCGGCTTCTTCAGCTTCATGCCGCAGCGCATGATACTCTCCGCTCCTTGCCGCATGGATAAAGAGAACGTTTCGCTGCGGCTGGGTTTTGGCAACCGTCTTTAACATGCTGATCATCGGGGTAATTCCGACACCGGCACTGATGAGAACCAGATTCTTTTTGGAATCAGGGTCTAATACGAAATCCCCGGCCGGAGCGCTGATCTCAATTGAATCCTTTTCGTGTAATTGGTCATGCAGATATGAAGAAACAATTCCGTCTTTTTTCACGGAAATCCGGTAATAATCCTTACCGGATACATCCGACAAACTGTACTGGCGGATATGCGTATAACCCGTGTCCGGAATGTATACTTTTACACTGATATACTGTCCCGCTTTGAATTCGGGGAGAACTTGTCCGTCTTCCGGTTTTAAATAAAACGACGTTATCTCTTTGCTTTCTTTTACCTTTTTATCAATTTTAAACGCCTTATCGTCTTTCCAGCCGCCTTTTTGCGTTTCCGCTTGTTCATACATGTCTTTCTCAATTCCGATAAAAGCGTCTGCAATGACGCCGTATGCTTTTTCCCATGCCTGAATGACCTCAGGAGCAGCCCCGTCTTTTAGCACATCCTTTATCGCGATTAACAAGTACTTTCCAACGATTGGATAATGCTCGGGCTTAACACCGATACTCCGGTGCTTATGGCTGATTTGTTTGACGACGGGGACTATGTTTTCCAGCCGGTCAATATTGGATGCGGCCGCAATCACAGCATTCGACAAGGCCGTACGCTGTGTTTTTTTCTTTTGATTCGTCTGATTAAAGATATTCAGCAGCTCAGGGTGATGCTGAAAAAGCAGGTCATAAAATCGGCCTGTGATTTCTTCACCATGCTCTTCTAAGACCGGCACTGTGCTTTTAATGATTTCAATCGTTTTTTCATCGAGCATTCTGAAATCCCCCTAAAGATGTATGCATCTCGATTGACCTGAGAAAAGAATCGTTTTTGAATTCTTTTTTATAGATTTCCCCGTTCAAAAAGGGTTAGCCATTCCAATTTGAGACGGATTCAGGAAAAACCAGATAAACGAAATTGCAGATGGAAAATTGTGGACTTGCCATAGTGTACTTGTCCGATGCAAAATCCTCCTTTTCAGCATTTAATAAAGTACGGGAGGTGAGATGAATGGGTAAAAAATCGAAAGTGTATTACTGTGACCCTAAGTATATTGTGACTGACAAGTATACTGACAAAGAAGTGGTTTACGTCCATCCCATCAAACACATTAACAGAGAACATATCCGTTATGTTCCCCGCCACGTTTATCAGGAAGAAACAATTCACGAAGTCATTGATCCGGGCGATCCGGGGAAATGCGGGTGTAAAAAGGATAAAAAAAGACGCAAAAAGTAATTGGTTCGATTTCTTGCCTCAGCAGACCTCCGTACCTTTTGGCTCCTCTTTTTCAGAGGGGTCTTTTTTCATGCCGTATCTTCAAGCAAATACGTTGTGAGGCGGCAATCCGCCTGATATTCTTGTCATATACAAATTCACAGAGGCATGATGATGAGCAAAAAAATCGCAGTTCTGATGACAGATCAATTTGAGGATATTGAATATACAAGCCCGGCGGAAGCATTTAAAGAAGCGGGCCACAGTGTGGTGACAATAGATTTAGAAGCAGGGAAAGAAGTGACGGGCAAGCACGGTGAGAAAGTAAAGATCGATCAAGCGATCTCAGACGCAGAGACCCCAAGGAATTCGATGCGTTATTGATTCCCGGAGGCTTTTCACCGGATCTTCTGCGGGGAGATGACCGCCCGGGTGAATTCACTAAATCATTCGTGGAAAATCAGAAACCCGTTTTCGCGATCTGCCACGGCCCGCAGCTGCTGATTGATACCGACCTTCTTAAAGGAAAAGATATCACGGGATTCCGCAGCATCCGCAAAGACTTAATCAATGCCGGCGCACATTATAAAGATGAAGAAGTCGTCGTGAGCCATAACATCGTAACGAGCAGAACGCCTGACGATTTGGAAGCCTTTAATCGTGAATCATTGAACCTGCTGAAATAAGCGAATAAAAATGCACAGACCCGTTCAGTCTGTGCATTTTTTTATGGATAAAGAAACACCAATAGTTAGACCTATTCTCTTCCCCATCCATAATAAGTAAAATAAAGAGTGGGTTTTTCAACACTCGACGGGAGGTTCACTTATGTGGATGATCATTTTGCTGCTGATCATTTTAATCGGTTTTACCGGTAATATCATTTCGCTTTTGAGAGCGCAAAAACACGCATCTCAAAGAATAATTGAGCTTTTAGAAAAGCAAGGCCGAAAATAATCATGCAGCGCTGTGTTACCCGTAATAGTAATAATAATTCCGGCAGATTTCCTGAAAAATGATTTGATGCCCTTTCTCGTTCGGATGAAGACCTTCTGACATGCACATGCTGCGGAAAGCGGGATTATACGGGTCGATGAGATCTGTATCAAACAGGTCGGCATACGGTACAGAGAGGAGTGTGCAGGCTTCTTTTTGGGCTTTCACATAGTCAGCCAGCTTCAGGCCCAGTTTATTTTTATCAGTATCACGGCGGACGATTTTTCCTTTTGATATTTTTGCTTGTCTCGTTGGGGTCACCACAATGATGCTCGCGCCTTTATTTCCGCTTCGCAGCTGCTGAATCACTTGACAGAAGCCTCCGTAAAATGTGGTGATATCCTTTTCATCTGTGCCGATGGGAATGTGGTTGCACCAATCATCATCTGTTCCCTGGACAATGATGACATCATGTCCCTTTGTTTTAAGCGCTTGCTGATAAATGTTATCGCTTCCGTTGTTGCTCATATTAACGCCGCTGACAGACAGATTGGTTATTTCAGCGTCTGTCCGGTCTTTCAGAATGTCACCAAAGCCGTATTCCGCGCGCAGCCCCCGGGCGACGCTGTCACCTAAGATCGCGATTTTTGAAGCCTTCCGCAGCCTGCTTATGCTGATGAAGTCAATGCTGATATGCCCGCTGTCCGTGATATGCAGAAGCTTGCTGCTTATGTTTTGCGAAGAGATTGTCTTTCCTTCAGAGTTATAAAATTCCTCATTCAGCTTCATTTGGCGTCATCCCTTCCTTTTTATCCTCCGGCATCTTTTTTGACATAAAAAACGGACACGAACAAACAGCGCCATGTTGTCAGTTCAGTGTCCGCAGATGATGATACCGGATCTTTTATGCAGTTCTCTTGCCATTATAGCAGATCTCCGTTACTTGTAATAGAGTCTGCTTCAGCATTTAAAACAGCGCTTGCGGGTACGTTTTTGATGGGACCGTCTGCTGCGGGAACGGTGTGTCCGGCGATGCGTCCGTCTTCTGCTGCGGGAACGGTGTGTCCGGTGATGCGTCCGTCTTCTGCTGCGGGAACGGTGTGTCCGGTGATGCGTCCGTCTTCTGCTGCGGGAACGGTGTGTCCGATGATGCGTCCGTCTTCTGCTGCGGGAACGGTGTGTCCGTTTTCTGCTGCGGGAACGGCGCGAACATTTTTTGGAAACCGGTTCTTGGTATAAATACTCCCCTAAACCTTCTCTTTCCGCAACGGCAACTCCATATTCAATTTCTTTAACAGAAATAGCGTTCAATTCTGTTCACCTCCCTTTTTCTTTACAACATAACGTATGAAATGTACCACTCACGTGTATAAGCTTCTCTCTCATATGAGCGAGAAATAGTCATTTATACAACAAAAAGACCCGTGGAAACGGGCCTTTTGCAGGCATTTTGCCGGGAACAAACGCAAACTTAAGATCGATTTATTTCTTCCTCTCGCTCTCCGGCTCGGGGTGAATCATTACCTGTGCTTGTTTGAATTCATTCGTAATATCTCTTTCAATGCGGTCACACAGGTCGTGCACGTCTTTAATCGCCACGTGAGAGGCTACGACCAGGTGAAAATCAATATACTCCTGGGGGCCGGAGCGTCTTGTACGAAAATCGTGAATTTCAATAAATTCCTGTTGAAATGTTTCGATAATCTTTAAAATTGTTTTTTCTTCCTCTTCCGACAAACGGGTATCAATCAGCGGCGGGAATGCTTCTTTCATTAACTTAAACGCTTCATATATGATATAGACCGCCAGCACCATACCTATAATGGGATCAAGTATGTACCACTCCGTTAAGGTAACGACCAAAAGGCTTGCCGCTACGCCTAATGATGTGTACACGTCAGTCAGTAAATGCAGGGCATTCGATTTCATTGCCACGGAATTAACCTTTTCGGCTTCTCTTTTTACGAACTTCGAAACGATCAAATTAATGAGAGCCCCCGCAAGCATTACAACAATTCCCAATACGGGCAGATGAACCGGCGCCGGGTTCACCAGTTTTTGAACGCATTCATATATCATCCAAATCCCTGCCGCAAAAATCAGCATCGTCTCGATGGTCCCCGACAGATTCTCGACTTTTCCATGACCGTACGGATGCCCTGTATCAGCCGGCTTTTTTGAAATCCTGACGGAGATAAAGGCGATGAAGGCGGCGATCAAATCTAAAAAAGAATGAATGGCTTCCGAAAGTATCGCGACAGATCCGGTTATTATCCCCACCACTATTTTGAGCATGACGACCAGGGAATTGCTTATAACCGATAAAAAAGCGATTTTAGAGGTGTTTTCCACCGTGATCCTCCTCTTTTTGACTTCTTGTATTTATCGTATCAAACGGCATTCGTGTGGGTCTACGGCAACGTTTTTCACAAAAGCCATACATGTAACTCACTATAAACTAAGTTGGAAAGCGACAAAACAGGCGAACCTTTCTTTCAGCACTCAAGTCCCATTGACAAGATATAACCGCTTACATTATAGTAGTTTCATGAATAACCACTACGGAGGATGTTTATGGACGATGTTCTGAAAGAATTACAGAAGTTTGGATTTTCTCAATATGAATGTAAAGCATATATCGGCTTGTTGAAACACTCGCCTGTTACCGGATATGAAATCAGCAAAAGGTCAGGCGTCCCCCGCTCAATGATCTATGAGGTATTGGGGAAATTAGTTGATAAAGGCGCTGTCCATATTGTGCCGTCTGATCCGGTTACATATGCCCCGCTGGCCGGAAAGGAATTAATCGATCGGCTCCGGCACGATTTCGAGAGCTCATTCGGCTATCTTGAGGAAAAGTTATTGGCGCTGGAAAGCGAGCAGGAGATGAATGTCATCCGCCGCATCAGCACGAATGATCATGTCATCAATGAGATGAAGGAAATGATTGAAAAAGCTGAGGAAGAGTTGTGGCTGTCTGTCTGGGAACAGCAGATTCCCTTTATTCAAGAAGCCGCTAATAAACGCGCCGCCGAACAATTGCCCGTCTTTTCGATTGTGTTCGGCCCTCCGGAAGTGAAGCTCGGAAATACGACAAATCATAATATGTCTCCTGAAGTGGCGGAGAAACGGATGGGCGGAAGATTAACGATAGCTGCCCGAGATAATAAAGAAGTCTTAATCGCCAATTTTTCTCCGCAGACGAATGCCTGGGCCATTAAATCAGAAGATCCCGCTCTCGTTCTCGTGGCCATGGAATATATGAGGCACGATCTGATGTTCGCGGAGCTTGTGAAAGAAGTCGGGGCTGAAAAAGTTGAAGGCCTGATGACACAAAACCATTCGTTATTTCATGTCGTCACCGGAAATCGGTTCATATAAATGTGAACCGTATTTTCTTTGATTTTTTCATTAGTCGTTATCATTATAATCTCTATGAAAGGAGTATAAAAAATGATTAACACAGAAGTGCAAAAAACCGCCGTTTCCCGGGAAATGAACGATACGTTTTTACAGGGGGTGCGGGATTGTGTGCCTACGCTGCTGGGCTATATGAGCATCGGTTTTGCTTTCGGCATCGTCGGGGTTGCCTCTCATCTAAGCATTCTTGAAATCTGTTTGTTATCCTTGTGTGTCTATGCCGGCGCCGCCCAATTTATTATTTGCTCGCTCCTTGTTTCCGGGAGTCCGATTTCCGCCATTATTTTAACGACGTTTATCGTCAATCTGCGTCACCTTCTGCTGAGCCTGACCATCGCGCCGTATTTCACGAAATACTCTCTGGCGAAAAATATCGGCTTCGGGGCTCTGCTTACTGACGAATCTTTCGGAGTAGCGGTGAACAAAGCGGCTCAGAACGGCAGGTTATACGATAAGTGGATGAACGGCCTCAATATAACCGCTTACATGTGCTGGGTTATTTCCTGCGTGATGGGCGGGCTTCTCGGACAATGGATATCTGATCCTTACGCTCTCGGCCTGGACTTTGCTTTGCCTGCTATGTTTGCGGCGCTGCTTGTGCTGCAATTGCAGTCGTCCGCTTCGGAAAAGCTGAAGCACAGCCTTTCCTTAATTCTCTATATGATCATTTTTATGGTCTTGTTATCGTATTTCGTCCCGTCACACATCGCGGTCATCGTCTCAACCGTGATTGTGGCAACGATCGGGGTGGTGACGGACAAATGAGCATCAGCACACAAATGATCTGGATTATACTCGGCTGCATGATTGTTACACTTGTGCCGCGCATTGTTCCGTTTATATTTGTCCGGAACATTCAGATGCCTGAATTGGCTTTAAAATGGCTCTCCTTTATTCCGCTTTGCATTTTGACGGCTCTGGTAACAGAAAGCATGATTGTGAAAACAAACAGCGCTTTGACCTTTGATTGGAAAGCAATGATCGTTCTCATCCCGACATTGCTTTGCGCGATGCTGACAAAAAGCTTATCCATCACGGTCATCACGGGAGTCGTGCTGATGGCCGCCGTCAGGCTGATATGGTGACAATCAAAAGCCTCCATTCCATAGAATGGAGGCTTTACCTTTATGATGTCGGATTTTCTTCTTCCGTCTCTGATTCCTCGGCTTCGGCGTTTATGCTTTGCTGCTGTTCCCAATGATCCCGCTGCAATCTTTCTTTGGCGATGGTAAACATGAAATTCACGGCGCAGCACCCCTTCCCTGTTTTGCTTATACTATGTACTGTACTCATTTCCCCGTGCAGTATTCACAAAACATAAAAAAGCAGCCTGCCGCATGGAGCGGCCGGACTGCTTTTTATTTTCAGTACGTGATCAGGAAGTATTTTTTCTTTCCGCGGCGCAGTACGGTAAATTGATCTTCAATGCGGTCTTCCGCAGTCAGAAGATGCCCGATGTCCGTCTGGCGCTCGCCGTTAATGTAAACAGCTCCGTTTTGAATGTCTTCGCGGGCCTGCCGTTTTGAAGGCGACAATTTAGATTCCACTAGCACGTCTACTAAAGACAGTTCTTCAGAGCGGTCTTTTTCAAACGAAGGTACATCTTTAAATCCTACCTTGACGTCTTGAGCGGAAAGCTCTTTAATATTGCCGCTGAACAGCGCCTGGGAGATATGAACGGCCTGCTCAAGCGCTTCACGGCCGTGTACAAGAACCGTCACCTCTTCAGCGAGACGTTTCTGCGCTTCTCTTTTCTCAGGAGCTGTCTCCGTTTTTTCAGCATAAGCTTCAATTTCCTCTTTTGACAAGAAAGTAAAGTATTTTAAGTATTTGACGACGTCGCGGTCATCAGTATTGATCCAGAACTGGTAGAATTCGTACGGCGATGTTTTTTCTTTATCAAGCCAAATGGCGCCGCCTTCCGTTTTGCCGAATTTCGTGCCGTCAGCTTTTGTGACGAGCGGAATGGTAAGACCGAAAGCTTTCGCCCCTTCTTCTTCTGATTTTCTGATCAGTTCAAGACCGGCCGTGATGTTGCCCCACTGGTCACTGCCTCCGATTTGGAGTTTGCAGTTCTTTTCTCTGTACAGATTCAGAAAATCGTAGGATTGCAGGATCATGTAGCTGAATTCCGTGTAAGAAATTCCGGTTTCAATTCTTGAGCTTACAGTATCTTTCGCAAGCATGTAGTTAATTCCGAAGTTCTTTCCGACGTCGCGGAGAAATTCAATGATGCTCAGCTTTCCGATCCAATCAAAGTTGTTCGCTATGACAGCGGGGTTTTCTCCCGCCTCGAAATCTAAAAATCGGGAAAGCTGATTTTTAATTTTTTGCGACCATTCGACAACGATATCCTGAGTGTTTAACGTACGCTCCGCTTTTTTTCCGCTCGGATCGCCGATCAGTCCCGTCGCGCCGCCTACAAGCGCAATCGGATGGTGGCCTGCAAGCTGGAAACGGCGCAGTGTCAATATCGGCAGAAGGTGTCCGATGTGCAGGCTGTCAGCCGTCGGGTCAAACCCTGAGTATAAACGGATTTTTTCTTCGCTCAGCTGTTTATTCAGTCCTTCTTCATCCGTCATTTGCTGGATTAAGCCGCGGAATGATAAATCCTCTAATAAGTTAGTCATTTTGTCTGCTCCTTTGTTTATGAAAATAAAAAACGCCCCTTCGTTTAAAACGAAGGGACGATATAATCGCGGTACCACCCTACTAATAAAAACATAAAAAAGCTTTTATCACTCTTTTTGATAACGGACCGTGTCCGTTCTTTCACTACTGAAAGCCTTGGAATAGCTTTGTTCGCAAAAGCGGTTCATGAGTGTATTCGGCATATCTTATGTGCTGATTTTCACCGGCCATCAGCTCTCTGGAACAATCAGATATCCTACTTGTCTCAATCAAAACCTTTTCGTATGAAGCTTACTCATTTTTAACATAAATAAAATACGATGTCAACGCCGTCTTTAATCTTCCATTGTTGACAGGTCGCCTGCCGGCAGGTTCAGCTCCCATGCCTTCAGCACACGTCTCATGATTTTTCCGCTCCGTGTTTTCGGAAGTTTATCTTTGAATTCAATTTCCCGCGGTGCGGCATGCGCGGCAAGCCCCTGTTTTACAAAGAGGCGAATGTCCTCCTTCAGCTGATCGGATGGCTCATGCCCTTCTCTGAGCGCGATAAACGCTTTAATAATTTCTCCCCGGACAGGGTCCGGCTTTCCGATGACGCCGGCTTCGGCAATCGCCGGATGTTCAACAAGTTTGCTTTCGACTTCAAACGGGCCGACGCGCTCGCCGGATGTCATGATGACATCATCGACTCTGCCTTGGAACCAAAAATAACCGTCTTCATCCATATAAGCAGAATCTCCGGAAACATACCAGCCGCCCGGCATAAAATAAGAATCATATTTCTCTTTGTTGTTCCAAATGGAATCCATCATTGACGGCCAGCCCTTTTTAATGGCGAGATTTCCCATTCGGTACGGCGGAAGCTCATTTCCCTGATTGTCAACGATCGCCGCTTCCACTCCCGGAATCGGTTTCCCCATTGAGCCCGGCTTGATCTCCATGCAAGGATAATTGCAGATGAGCTGTCCGCCCGTTTCTGTCATCCACCACGTGTCGTGGATGCGCTTGCCGAATACTTTATGTCCCCACTTGATGACCTCGGGGTTCAAAGGTTCTCCGACACTCAGGACGTGACGAAGTGAAGTAAGGTCAAATTTGGATGCCATTTCATCTCCGGCGCCCATAAGCATTCTGAAAGCCGTCGGAGCGCTGTACCAGACGCTGACACCGAGCTTCTCAATCGTGCCGTACCAGTTTTCCGGACTGAATCTGCCGCCGACGATCACATTCGCCGCTCCGTTCAGCCACGGCGCAAATATCCCGTACACCGTCCCGGTCACCCAGCCCGGGTCCGCAGTGCACCAATAAATATCGTCTTCTTTAAGATCAAGCACCCACTTGCCGGTCTGGTATTGCTGAATCATGGCTTCATGAACGTGGAGCACACCTTTGGGCGTTCCGGTAGATCCTGATGTGTAGTGAAGCAGGTAGCCGTCTCTTCTGTCCATCCATTCAATATCAAGTCTCGTGCTTTCTCCCTCAGCCGCTTTATCATAATGAATGATTTTATCTCCCGCTTCTTTGCTGCCGCCGACAATGAAAATATGCTCGAGGTCGGGCAGGCTGTCCGCCGGAATCCGTT
Organism: Bacillus sp. ZY-1-1; assembly: GCF_003047165.1. Taxonomy (NCBI): domain Bacteria; kingdom Bacillati; phylum Bacillota; class Bacilli; order Caryophanales; family Bacillaceae; genus Bacillus; species Bacillus sp. ZY-1-1. The sequence continues at coordinate 1,077,435 of NZ_CP027061.1, read as the reverse complement.
CGGCCAGTTCAGGTGTCGTCACGACAACCTTTGCCTGGCTGTTCAACAGGCGGTCTTTGACGGCGCCTTCCATAAACGCTTCAAATAAAGGGCCGGCGATCGCACCGATTTTAATTGCGCCGAGCATGATAAAGTAAAGCTCCGGCGAACGCGGCATGAAAATAAAAACGCGGTCCCCTTTTTCCACGTTTCCATACCGTCTCAGTACATTTCCCGCCCGGTTCGATTCCTCCATCATTTCTTTAAATGTGTATTTTTCATTCCGATTTGCGTCCTTGTAATACAGCGCTACTTTGTTTTTTCGAAATGATTCGGCATGACGGTCAATTGCTTCGTACGCCGCATTCAGCTTCCCCGTCTGATGCCAGGAAAACTCCGCTTCGACCTCTTTCCAATCGAAGCTGCGGTACGTTTCCTCATAATTTCGCAGATGATAATTCCCCTTTTCCGCCGGCAACGCTTTCAAATTCATGCAACATCCCCCTTTGCTTATCTATAGACTAATTATAGTAGATGTTCACAGTTTTCTCAATTTTTAAAATATAAATTACAACACTATTGAAAACGCTTTATATTTTGTTATGCTTAAGAGAGATGTGTTTTTATTAAGAACCGACAGGCGGTGAATCAGTGAAACATCATAAAACGTACCATTCTTCATCAATTCAGACAGCAGCCGGCCCTCTATTGGTAGAAGGGCCCGTTCCTCCAAAGGACCTAGCACAGTATGAGTTTCATGAAGGCCTGACAGCCTTTCGCCTTCCTCATGAACAGCACAAAGCGTTAATCGAGATCGCCGGGCTTCCTGAAGGTCGGATCATTATCGCCAGGGACGGACAGACGATTATCGGCTATGTGACGTATTTATATCCTGATCCGCTTGAACGGTGGTCTGACGGCAATATGGAAGATCTCCTTGAGCTCGGGGCGATCGAGGTCGCTCCCGGCTACAGGGGCTGTTCTGTCGGAAAAACGTTGCTGACAGTCAGCATGATGGATGAACAGATGGAACGCTACATCATCATGACGACGGAATATTACTGGCATTGGGATTTAAAAGGAATGAAAAAAGATGTGTGGGAATACAGAAAGATCATGGAAAAGATGATGAATGCCGGGGGTCTTGTCTGGTTTGCAACGGATGAACCGGAAATCAGCTCTCATCCGGCCAATTGTCTGATGGCCCGCATCGGCAGGCACGTCAGTCAGGAGTCAATTGAACAGTTCGACAGGCTTCGTTTTTATCAGCGGTTTATGTATTGACTGACATACAAAGGGGATAAAAAGATGATTGCAGAACAAATCATGAAACGGGACGTCATCACCGTCTCAAAACACGACTCCATTGAAACAGCCGTCCGTAAAATGAAGGTATATCATATCCGCCATCTCCCTGTCATCGACGACGAGCTGCACGTCACCGGTATTGTCACAGACAGAGACATTAAACAGGCCGGCCCCGGCAGCTTCGAACAAAAGGAACGCGGCGCGTTTCTGACAAACAAAGTGGAGACCATTATGAAGCGGAATGTCATCTGCGCCCATCCGCTTGACTTTGTGGAAGAAATATCCGCTTCCTTTTATGAGCACGGCATCGGCTGTCTGCCGATTACGGTAAATCATAAGCTGACGGGCATTTTAACGAAAACCGACGTGCTCCGGACTTTCGTCAGCCTGACAGGCGCGGCCCAGCCGGGATCACAGGTGGAAATCCTGGTGACGGATATGACAAAAAGCCTTGCTGATCTCAGCTGCATGTGCCGTGATCTTCAGCTGCAAATCCTGAGTGTGCTCGTCTATCCCCATGATTCCGCCGGGTCGAACATTCTCGTCTTCCGGGTAAAGACGATGAATCCGCTCCCTTTTATCCGTGCCGTTCATGAAGCCGGATACAATGTCTTATGGCCGAAACATTTGAGGGATCAGCCATGAGAGACAGCGTTTTTGTTTACTCGCCTTCTTATCAGACGTATCAATTTCATCAGGATCATCCGTTCAATCAGCAGCGCGTGCTTTTAACATACGATCTGCTTCAGGCGGCGGACGCGTTTGACGATGGAGACATCGTCACACCGCGCACGGCCACTAAAGAAGAGCTGGCTCTCGTTCATACGGAGGATTATATACAGGCGGTGGAACTTGCGGGTGCGGGCCGGCTCCCTGCCGCAGAAGGAGAAAGCTACGGTCTCGGAACGGAAGACACCCCCGTTTTTGCCGGCATGCATGAAGCTGCGTCGCTTCTGGTGGGCGGCACCTTAACGGCGGCAGATTATGTCATGACGGGACAAGCCAGGCATGCCTGCAATTTAGGAGGAGGCCTTCACCACGGCTTCCGCGGCAGGGCGTCAGGCTTTTGTATCTATAATGACAGCGCCGTGGCCATCCAATACATCCAGAAGAACTACGGGGCAAAAGTGTTATACATTGATACAGACGCCCACCACGGCGACGGCGTTCAATTTACGTTTTACGACAGGTCTGATGTCTGCACTGTTTCTTTTCACGAGACCGGGCGTTATTTATTTCCCGGGACGGGGCAGGTACTGGAAAAAGGAAGCGGACAAGGCTACGGCTATTCTTTTAACATTCCGCTGGACGCTTTTACAGAGGACGATTCCTTTCTCCACGCTTACAAAACGGCCGCCTCTGAAATTGCGGCTTTTTTTAAGCCGGATGTAATTCTTACCCAAAACGGTGCGGACGCCCATTATTACGACCCATTGACACACCTGTCCAATACAATCTCCATTTATCAGGAGATCCCGCGGCTCGCTCATTCATTAGCCCATCAATATTGCAGCGGCAGATGGATCGCGGTCGGCGGCGGCGGATACGATATTTGGAGAGTCGTCCCGAGAGCATGGAGCCGCATTTGGCTTGAGATGAAAGGGATTGATCCCGGGGAGCGCATACCGCAGAAATGGATTGATAAATGGCAGAAGCATTCCCCCTGCACGCTGCCCGCTTTTTGGAGTGATCCTGAACAATTATATCCTCCGATTCCACGCAAAGAAGAAATTTCAGAAAAAAATGCCCAAACCGTGGAAAAAGCACTTTTTGCCATCCGGTCTGAGCAGCGGTATAAAACAAAATAAAAAACGACCTTATGAGGAGGTCGTTTTTTTGATCACAATTTCTACACGGCGGTTTTCTTTCATATGTCCGGGACTTTTGTTGTCCTTCACAGGTTTCGTATCCGCATACCCGGCAGAGATAAACCGTTTGGCGGAAAAGTCTTCATTCGCGGTAAAATACCGGATCACACTCGCCGCTCTTGCAGACGACAGCTCCCAGTTCGACGGGAATTGATAGGTGGAAATCCGGCGGCTGTCCGTATGGCCTTCTACCTGTATGTCATTCGGAATTGTTTTTAAAAGCACCGCGATCTGATGCAGAACCGGCTCGGCGTTTTTCAGCACATCCGCTTTTCCCGTCTGAAACAGAACGGCCTCCTGCAGCACAAGAACCACTCCGCGCTCATCGCGCTTCGCCGTCAATTTGGAACTCAAATGATGCGCTTTTATGTATGTCTTTACGTTTTGTAACAGCAAATCCTGTTCTTTATTTTCGTTTGCTTTGTCTGATGACGCCGGTTCACCCCCGCTGCCGTATGTATGAATCGATGAAACGGCAGATTGAAATTTTTCCGCGTCTATTTGCGACATCGAAAAAAGCAAGATAAAGAACACGAGAATGAGCGTGATCAAGTCAGCGAACGTCACCATCCATCTCGGTGAACCGCCGGAATGTTCCGGTTTGTTTCTTCTTTCAAAACGCTCTTTTCTAAGCTTCATGGACAGCGCCCTTTTTCTTGTTCGCAGGCTGTCCTTTACGCCAGTCTTCTCTTGAGCTGAAGACGACGAGCTGACTTTCGAGGTTGCGGGGATTTTTGCCCGATTGGATGCCGACAACCCCTTCGATCATGACCTGTTTGATGAAAATTTCACTTTCCGTTTTTTCTTCAAGCTTTGCCGCGATTGGGATAAACACCAAATTGGCAAGCAGCGCTCCGTACAGCGTCGTCAATAGCGCAACGGCCATGTTCGGTCCGAGGGTATGCGGGTCATTTAAGTTTTTGAGCATGAGAACGAGTCCGACGAGCGTCCCGATCATTCCCCAGGCGGGTGCGAAATCACCGGCTTTTTCAAAAACGCGTCTTCCTTTTCTGTGTCTTTCTTCCATTGCGGCGATCTCAGAATCCATCACCAGCCGGATCGTTTCCTCGTCCCAGCCGTCAATCGCAAGCAAAAGCCCTTTTTTTAAAAACGGATCCTTGATCTCCCGCGCCTGGTCATCCAGAGACAGCAGCCCCTGCCTGCGCGCCTGCTCCGAAAGGCTGACAAATACTCTGACAAGCTCTTTCACATTGTCATCCTGACGGGAGAATACCTGTTTCAGAACAGAAGGGGTTTTCTTTAAATCCCTCGGCGGAAAGCTGATAAAGACCGCCGCGGCAAGGCCGCCTGTGACGATTAAAAAAGAAGTCAGATCCAAAAATGAACTGATTCCCGCCAGTCCCGTCCCTGACAGAATACCGATTGCGACAATAATACAGCCTAACATAAAGCCAACGGGCGTCAGATAATCAAAACGTTTCATATCTTCTCCTTACTCAAGTAAAAAAGCAAGATTCCACCCCTCAGAGTGAAGCTTGCTTTTCCGTTTTTTTATGACTTGGTTGATTGTCTTAATTCGATGCGGTGAGGCAATTCGACGATATGCTCTTCAACCGGCTCTTTGTTCATCAGTTTTGTCAAAAGTCTCATCGCCACGGCGCCGATATCGTACGTAGGCTGCACGACTGTTGAAAGCTGAGGGCGGACCATCAGGCTCAATCTCGTATTGTCAAAACCGATAATATCAAGATCATCAGGTATCGAAAGACCTTGATCTTGGGCCGCATGGATAATGCCGAGGGCCATTTCATCCGTCGCAGAAAGAATCGCCGTCGGTTTCCGGTCAAGGCCCATCAAGCTTTGAAGCGCCTCCATACCGGAATCATAAGTGTAATCGCCTTCCGCTACGAATTGCTCGTTAAACGGAATCGCCGCTTCTTCAAGCGCCCGTTTGTACCCTTGCAGTTTTTTCGAACGGTTGATCGGCTCTTGCATCGGTCCGGAGACGAATGCAATATCGCGATGCCCTTTATCAATGAAAAGCTTAACGGCATCATAAATCGCCTGTTCATAATCAATGGCGACAGAAGGCGTCTCGCCCTGTTCTTCCACTGATGCAGCCAAGACGATCGGCACAGGAGAGCGCTTAAATTCTTCGACATGCTCGTCCGTAATGTTGCCGCCCATAAATACGATACCGTCCACTTGTTTGCCGAGCATCGTATTTAACAGATGCAGTTCTTTCTCAAGATTTTGATCCGAGTTGCTTAAAATAATATTATATTTGTACATCGTCGCGATATCTTCAATTCCACGCGCAAGTTCCGAGTAGAAAATGCTTGAGATATCAGGGATGATGACGCCGACCGTTGTCGTTTTTTTGCTTGCAAGCCCTCTTGCCACCGCGTTCGGGCGGTAGCCGAGCCGGTCAATGGCTTCCAATACTTTTTTTCTGGTCGTCGGTTTTACATTCGGGTTGCCGTTCACGACGCGGGAAACAGTCGCCATACTGACATTTGCTTCTCTGGCCACATCGTATATCGTAATGTTGCTCACTGAAACCACTCCTTTTACTGGATACACTTATCCTTATCTATAGCATAAACACTTTATGTAAAGAAATGTCGTACGATTTCGCATTCTGTCGTTTATGATTGTAAGCGTAAGTCAGTAGTGTACATTATTTTTCATTATTCATCAAATTTAAATATCTCTCATGAAATTATACACGTTTTTCCCAATGATGAAAACGTTCACTTTCATTTTATAATTAAATAAAATGAAGATACGAAAAAAAAGCCGCGCGAGGCGGCCTTTAAAGAGCGGAACGTTGTATTATGCTTTTACTTGCAGCATCGGCTTTAATTCGTTCAGCCATTTCTCGAATTCAGGGATATCCATCTGCTGCGCAGAGTCTGAAAGGGCAACGGAAGGATCAGGGTGTACTTCGGCCATCACGCCGTCAGCGCCGATCGCAAGCGCCGCTTTTGCTGTCGGAAGCAGGAGATCGCGGCGGCCTGTTGAGTGTGTGACGTCAACAAACACCGGCAAGTGAGTTTCCTGTTTCAAAATCGGCACGGCAGAAATGTCGAGTGTGTTTCTCGTTGCCGTTTCGTACGTTCTGATTCCGCGCTCACAAAGAATGATTTGGTCGTTTCCTTGTGACATGATGTATTCAGCTGCATTGATGAACTCTGAAATTGTTGCGGCAAGACCGCGTTTTAACAATACCGGCTTTTTAACGGAACCGGCGGCTTTCAGCAATTCAAAGTTTTGCATGTTCCGCGCGCCGATCTGAATGACGTCAATGTAATCAATCGCTTGCTCAATGTGGGCGGGCGTTACGATTTCACTGATCACCGCGAGGTCATATTCATCAGCGACGCGTTTAAGAATTTGCAGGCCTTCTACGCCGAGACCTTGGAAATCATACGGACTTGTGCGGGGTTTAAACGCGCCCCCGCGCAGGATTTTAATGCCTTGTTTTTTCGCTGCGGCCGCGACTTCGGCAACCTGCTCATAGCTTTCTACGGCACAAGGTCCGACGATGAATCTCTGATCGCCGTCACCGATTTTTTCACCTTTAATGTCAACGATCGTATCTTCTGCTTTTTTCTTCCGGGAGACGAGCAACGCTTTGCTGTGATCCTCTTCTTGAAGTTCAAGTCCGGCTTTGAAAATTTCTTTGAAAATATGCTGGATCGTTGAGTTTTCAAATGGGCCGTCATTGCTTTCAATAATGCGGTTAAGCATTGTACGCTCTCTGACAGGGTCAAATCGGTTGACACCCTGTGCTTCCTTTGCTTTACCGATTTCTTTTACAACGGCTCCGCGTTCATTGATTAATTTAAGGATTTCTAAGTTTAGTGCGTCTGCTTGCTGTCTTAGACTCTCTAATTCCTTGTTGCTCATCTTTTTCATCCCTTCTATGCTATGTTTTATTTTAATGGTTAACATGCATCTTACTACAGTTATGCGAAAATAGGAATATGAAATAATAAATTTTTTCACATTCTACTTTATCACAAAAACGCTTTTAAGCTTTTATGCGTTGAAGCAGTATATATTGATATCCTACATGATCCGGCTGAAATGATCAATAGTTTTTTTCAAAAAAAAACCGCCGGTATCAACCGGCGGCCAGCAATTATGAAAGGTGCTGCTCTATTGCGTTTTTTGTGATTTGTGAATGAGACGCGTGCCATTTCACTTCGCCGTTTGTAATAACGAATACTTGCGGGCTTTCATGTTTCACGCCGTATGCCTCGGCGATATAGTTTGAAAGCGGCCGGCTGTCCTGCACATGCAGGTAATAAGAAGGTACTTCTGAATGCTCCGATGCAAAGGCGTCAAACTCCTGAAACGCGGCTTGGCTGATCGGGCAGGTTGTGCTGTGTTTTAAAAACACGAGCGTGTTTTCTTTCTCAGCGGCATTTTTAAACTCTTCTTCAGACGATATCAGCTGTTTTGTCATGTCGGTTATCTCTCCTTATTGAAGATCAGCGATTTGCCTGACCGGCTTTTTCCCCGGCGTCTTCCGCTTCGGCCTTGATGCTTTGGGCCGTGTCCTGCATTTCGCTTCTCGTCTCTTCGGCTTTCTCGGTTAGTGTGCTCTTAGAACGGTCTTTTAAATCCTTCACTTTATTCATAATCTGACCTGACTGATCAGCTACCAGCTGGGTGATATTAGATGTTTTGTCCTTGGCGATGCTGACATATTGAGAGCCTTTTTCTTTCGCGTCGGCCGTCATTCTGTCCGTCTTATCCTTTAACGCAGAAGCCTGACTGCCGAGATCGTCGCGCAGCTCCTTACCTGATTTAGGCGCCAGAAACAGCGCCGTTGTCGCGCCGATAATTCCCCCGATCAGCGTTCCGATTAAAAAATCCTTACTATTGATTCCATCTTTGCTCATTATGATTCCTCCTTAGTGGATTTTTCTTATGATTAAAGCGATGTTTTTTTCTTTTGCTTCCACTTGTCCCATATTTCCATAGCGGCCTGGCTCCAGGTGACAACCTGACTGATCTTGTCCTGATTCTCTCTTACAGAGGCCGTAACGGAACCTGCTGCCTGCTTTATGGATGTATTAAACTGCTGGACGGAAGTTCCCACTTCCTGGACAGCATGGACAACCGTATTTAATTTCTCTGATTTTTCCTGAATGTCTTCCGCGAGACGGTTTGTCTTATGTAACAGCTCGGCTGTCTCTGCGGTAATGCCTTTCATCTGCCCTTCAAGGCCGTCTAAAGTCGAGGCTACGTTTGTTAAAGTCATCTGCACGGACTTTAATGTTTTGGACAGATAGATGACGAGGATGAGAAATGCAACGGCAATGAGTGCGACGCTTAAGTAAAGAATGATGATCATCTAATACCTCCTTAATGCAGGATATAGTGGTATATACCCAATTCTTAAAATGATAAACATATATGAAAGGTCTGTATGTATACTATTTCTCCGTTTATCGGTAAATCCCTTTGCAGCACGCGCAAAAAAGCAGTGAGAGCCCCACTGCTTTTTCGTTACGCTATGACGTTTTCATAGGCCCTCATATATTTTTGAATGTCTCCGGCGCCCATGAAGATCAGTACTGCGCCTTCATGCGCTTTTAACACGGAAGTGTCATTTTCTTCAATGAGTTCTGCGTTATCGATTTTTTCCTGAAGATCCGTGATCGTGAGCTTGCCGACGTTCTCACGGGCAGAGCCGAAAATGTCGCACAGATACACGCGGTCGGCCGCGCTTAAGCTTTCTGCGAATTCATCCAGGAATGATTGCGTCCGTGTAAACGTATGCGGCTGAAATACCGCGATGATTTCACGTTCGGGATATTTTTGGCGCGCCGCCTCAATCGTGACTTTGATTTCAGTCGGATGGTGGGCGTAGTCGTCGATCAGTACCTGGCTGCCGATCACTTTTTCATTGAATCTGCGTTTGACGCCGCCGAATGATTCAAGTCCGAGCTTAATCATGTTCACGTCTATCTCTTCATAGTGGCAGAGCGCAATGACCGCTAAGGAATTGAGGACATTATGATGGCCGTATGCCGGGATGTAGAACGTATCGTAAAACGTATTGCGGACAAAGACGTCAAATGTCGTGCCTTCCGTATTTTTTACGATGTTTCTCGCTTGAAAATCGTTTTCTTCTCCCGTGCCGTAATAAACGACAGGCACATTGGCGTGAATTTTCGGCAGGTACTCGTCATCACCGCAGGCAATGATGCCTTTGTTGACTTGAAGCGCCATGTTTTGGAAAGCATCAAACACATCGTCAATGTTGGCGAAATAATCAGGGTGGTCAAAATCAATATTCGTCATAATCGCATAATCAGGCTGATAGCTTAAGAAATGACGGCGGTACTCGCAAGCTTCAAATACAAAGTATTCGCTGCTTTCATTTCCTCTGCCCGTTCCGTCCCCGATAAGAAACGAAGTCGGCTTCGCCTGCTGCATCACGTGTGCCAAGAGGCCCGTTGTGGACGTCTTGCCGTGTGCGCCCGTTACCGCGACACTTGTGTATTTTTTCATATATTCAGCTAAAAATTTATGATATCTGATGACAGGAATCCCTTCATCGAGCGCCTTTGCGATTTCCGGATGAGAATCAGGAAATGCGTTTCCGGCGATTACCGTTAAGCCGGGTTTGATGTTATCGGCGCTGAACGGATAGATCGGGATGTTTCTTTTTTCAAGGGCAGCCTGAGTGAAAATCTGCTTCTCGATATCCGATCCCTGCACCTGATACCCCGTATCATGCAGGATTTGAGCAAGCGGGCTCATACCTGTCCCTTTTATTCCAACAAAATGATAAACAGTCATAATCGTACCTCCAACAAACGTCTATCTGTTCCCCAGTATATGACGCTCATTTCATTTTGCGACCGCAGCGGGCGAAAAGCCCGCACAGCGGCGCTTCCATTTATTTTTACGTTATCGTCAGTATCTGTAACTTTCTTTTTGATTAAACCTGCCGCATGATATTTCAGCGCGTGACAGTGATGCAGTTTTGATGGTCCATCCACTATCATACCATGTTTGTGAGAAAAATGAACGATATTCTTATTCTTGAGAAATGTCAGCGGCCGTAATCAGCACTTCACGCGGTTTGCTGCCCTTCGCTTCTGAGATCATGCCTTCGGCTTCCATCATGTCAATCAGCCTCGCGGCGCGGTTATAACCGATTCTGAACCTTCTTTGAAGGCTTGAGGTGCTGGCGCTGTTTTGCTCCACGACGAATTGGCACGCCTCAGGAAACAGTTCGTCTTCTTCCTTAAGGGCGGTTCCCTGCCTGATCAGTTCTTCCTGTTCAAACAAATAAGAAGGCGGCAGCTGCTTTCTGACATGAGAGACGACGCGGTCAATCTCTCTGTCGGATACAAAGTTGCCCTGCAGGCGCACCGGTTTTCCGGTACCGTTTTCCCAGTACAGCATGTCGCCTTTTCCGAGCAGCTTTTCCGCTCCCGCCATGTCGATGATCGTTCTGGAATCTACCTGGCTTGAGACGGAGAATGCAATCCTCGTCGGTATGTTCGCCTTGATCATTCCGGTAATGACATCGACAGACGGACGCTGTGTCGCGACAAGCAGATGAATGCCGCAGGCTCTCGCTTTCTGCGCGATTCTGGCAATGCTTTCTTCCACATCGTTCGGCGCGACCATCATTAAATCGGCAAGCTCATCAATGACCACTACGAGGTAAGGGAGCTTTTCGCCTGTCTTATGATCGGCCGTTAATTCATTAAAGCGTCCGATATCTCTCACACCCGAATGGGCAAACAGTTCATACCGCCGTTCCATCTCTTCCACAACCCATTTTAACGCGGCGGTCGCGGCTTTGGCGTCCGTGATGACGGGGCTGACCAAATGCGGAATTTGGTTATAAGGCGCAAGCTCGACCATTTTCGGATCAATCAGAAGCATTTTGACATCACTCGGATCCGCCTTATAAAGCAGACTGACCAAAATGGTATTGATGCAGACGCTTTTTCCCGATCCTGTCGCACCCGCTATCAACCCGTGCGGCATCTTTTTCAAATCAATGACGACCGGGTTTCCGGAAATATCGACACCGAGCGCGGCTGTAAGCGGAGACGGATTCGTCCTGAAAGCGGCGCTTCTGATCATCTGCCTTAAATCGACGACTTTGCTTACGCGGTTCGGAACTTCAATGCCGATCGTGTTTTTACCGGGGATCGGCGCCTCAATCCGAATATCCTTGGCAGACAGGCTCAGTTTAATATCATCTGCTAAGTTTGTAATTTTGTTTACTTTCACTCCGGGCTCAGGATGCACTTCAAAACGTGTGACGGACGGGCCTTGTGTGACATGAACGACTTGGGCGCGCACATTAAAGTTTTTCAGCGTAACGTTTAAAAGCTCGCGCTGTTCTTCAATCCACGATTGGTCGTCATGTCTTTGCGCCGGCGGTACGTCCAGAAGCGACAGATTCGGAAAGACATAGCTCGCTCCGCCCTCTGGCGTCTTCGTCTGCTTGTGTTTATCGCTTTTAAGCATCATGACGTTAAACGGAACATTGCGCTCTTTCGGCCGCTCCGCTTTTCTCACAGTCTGAGGCTGTCCGTGATGCTCCGTTTTTTCCTCGGCAGGCCGGGACGGGGCATCGGCCGTCTCAATGCTTACAGGTTCAGGCTCGGGGTCTGAATGCCGCTCTGCTTCATTGTACTCAGGCTGAGAGTCTGCTTCCTGTTTCGCGTCGGGTTCAGCTGATTCGGGCTTGTCTTCAGACTGCGGCTGAATTTCCTCGTATCCGGGTTCTGTGTATGTATACACCGGTTCTTCTGCGGTTTCAAAAGGCGGTGCTTTTTCCGGCTCAGGCTCCTGATGTTCCCCCTCCGGCGCCGCTTGTTCCTCTGTGTTTTCAGCCGTGCGGGCTGCTTCATACTCAGGCTCTCTTATAGGCTGCGGGCGGGTTTGTTCATGCTCTTGTTCTTCTGTAAAGCCGGCAGACTCCGCGCTTTCGGTGTGCTCCAGCTCTTCAGCCTGCTGCGGTTCTGGTGCTGCAAACACTTGCTCTTTTGCATTCTCAGCCTCGGTGTGAAGCTCCTCTTTTTTAACGGCCGGAATTTCTTCCGTTTCTTGTTTCGCAAACGGTTCTGGCCGGTCATTCGTCTGTTTTGTTATGGCGGATGTTGTGAAGACGGGCTCTTTTTCCGTTTCCTGACCGGATTTTGGCGGAACAAATTGCTCCTCTGACAGCAATGTTACGTTCTCTTCACGCCGCTTTTCGGAAATAGGCGCTTTTTTGATGCTGTGCTGAGATTGAAAGCCGTAAACCGGTGAAGGAATGGATGACGGTTTAAAGGGCTTTTTCACCGTATCAGGCTCTTTATGTGTATGCTGTTTCCGCTCCGTTTGCTCCTTCCCGGCGGCATAACCCCGGGACGGCTGGCGGCGTTCGTGCCTTTCCCGCTGTCTTTGGTTTTGCTCCGTTCGCTTATAGCCGTCCGGAACGACCGGGAAGCGGAAATTCCCTTTCGGATATTCGTAATATATTTTAGGATCTTCCATGCGCGTTAATTTGCCTTCTGGCTGATCCGGTATGTGCTGTTTCTGGATTTGGGCATGCGTGTTCGGTTCACGTTCATGCTCTTCTTCTTTTTCACCTAAAAATAAGTCAAAAAATTTATTCAGCCAACTCATGTTTAATCACTCTCTAACTCCCTTTTTAGTAGTCTGGGACGATATTTAGTATACCATTGCCGGGCGGCTCAGAAAAGATTAAGCTCCCAACTGAAGAAAGCCGTTAAGCAGGCCTGCTTAACGGCTTTCTCTCACATCATTCGATTCTGTGCGCTTATTTATGGGAGTTAGAATTGAAATGCTTCGCCGGCCTCGCGGCTGTCTTCAAGAACAAGAATCCCTTTTTCCGCGGGCGCATCCGGCAAAGCGAGTTCTTTCGCGGAGCAGATCATGCCGCTTGACGGAACGCCTCTTAATTCAGCGTCTTTAATCACAAGTCCGCTCGGCATTACCGCACCGACTTTAGCGACGACGACTTTTTGCCCTTTGTCCACGTTCGGCGCGCCGCAAACGATTTGAAGGGTTTCCTCTCCGACATTCACTTGGCAGATATTCAGTTTATCCGCATTCGGATGTTTTTCTTTCGATTCAACGTGACCGACAACAAATTTCGGAGAAAGGTCAACCGTCAGCGTTTCTGAAACGCCGTTTCTGTTCAGTATTTCATTCACATCCTGTACGAAAGTCTCAGACAAAGCGACGGGGCCGTTGTCTTCAATCTGTAAGTAAGAAGACACGTTAAAAATGTTAAAGCCCGTCGTTTCTTTTGTTTCTTTGTTAAAGATTCTGACGACATCGCCTTCTCTTTCATAGCCGATTTCTTCGCGTGCTGCATCTTTAAGAGAGATCAGAAGCGTATCTCCCACACCTTCTTTATTGTAAAAAGCGTTCATAAGAAAAATCCTTTCTAATCCTTTTTCGGCCGGCTTTTCGCCATGATAAACACAGGTTCCAGTCTGCCTTCATTATACAGAAATGAAAGGGCCGTAATCGGCACCGTGCCGCTTGCAAAGAAGCTCATGGACATTTGCCCTAAAATATCATAACCCGATTCATTTCGAATGTCAGCAAGTATTAATACATCCTGATGCGGGACGGAAATCGCCAATTCGCCTTCAGCGGCCTGCTTATATTCATGAAGAATCGAATCATTGAGAATCCGGCTGGCGTCATAGCCGTCATTCGCCCTGAAAAAATAAAAATAATTATCCGCAACCGTATCCTGTTTCACGACCGAAGGAAGAGAGCGGAGATTGAATGACGCCGTCTCCCTGATCCGTTCTTTTGTCCAGTTTTCTTTCTCGAGCATACGGCTGTCAATTAAGCGGTACGTCTTGCCGAGGTCAAGCGCGTAGTAGATTCTTGTTTCGGCCGTATGGTCATCATACACGAGCGGAATGCCGTCGCTCGTTTGATCGGGAAATGACGTGGAGCGGATGACCGGATAGATTCCGGCTTCCTTTCCGGACATCTCCTGTCCGCTTCCTTCCATCGCCTCCATCGCTTCTGACACATAGTAGACGATTTCGTCGATCGCTTCTTCTTTTTTCGTCTCCCACTTCGCAATGATCGGCGGGAGCTCCAATGTGATGCCTTTTTTGGTCGTTTGATCCTCAACACGGAGGGTGTCTTTTTCTCTGTCAAAAAAGAAGGATCGGTTCTCGTGCTGCAGGCGCTGTTTTAATAAATCCGCCAGCTTCCTTGACGTCATTTTCAAAGCCCGTGGCCTCCTTTATGCTTTAGCAAGGGAATCGGTTAAAAATTGCTCAATTTCTTCTTTTGTTTTACGGTCTTTGCTGACGAAGCGGTTCACTTCTTTTCCTCCGTTAAACACAACAAAGCTCGGAATGCCGTAAATTTCCCATTCCGCGCATGTATCAATAAATTGATCGCGGTCTACGTAGTAATAAGTGAATTCAGGAAAGTCCGCTTCCAGCTCAGGGAGAAACGGCTCCACAAAGCGGCAGTCCGGGCACCAATCCGCTGAAAACATAAATACCGCCCAATCGTCTTGTACCGCTTTTTGCAATTCTTCCGTGCTTTCAATCTTTTTCATTGTCATTCCTCCATCTGGATTATGAGTTTTTTATATGCTGATGTTTGTCCAATTGGATCATACCAGACTGTTTACGGCAAGACCAACTATATGCAATATCATTATCATATTTCATTTGCATTATCAAGCAAGTTTCGTTTACCATTTTGCTTGTAGCCGTACGAAAATCTGAATATGTACATAAGGAGGGGCAAAAGATGCAGTTTGTCGTGTATTTAGCGGGTGAAATCCACAGTGATTGGCGGGATGAAATCAAACAAAAAGCCAAAGCGCTGAACCTGCCGATTACGTTTGTCGGTCCGATGGAAAACCATGAACGCTCAGACAATATCGGAGAAGAGATTATGGGCGTGCAGCCCGATTCTGTTTTAAAAGACGCCAGAGCTTCTGATATCAACAATTTCCGTACAGAGGTGCTGATGGAAAAAGCCGATTTTGTGATCGCCCTGTTTGGCGAGAAATATAAACAGTGGAATACCGCGATGGATGCTTCTTATGCCATCGCAAAAGGAAAGCCGCTCATTCTCATCCGTCCGAAAGAACTTCATCATCCGCTGAAAGAGCTTTCCGGAAAAGCGAATATCACGGTCGAAACCGTCAATCAAGCGATGAAAGCACTCTCTTATTTATTTGAAACAGAATAAGCAGGCCGCCTTTATGCGGTCCTGCTTACCTACACTCACCACTTCAGTATTAATCAGTTCAAGAGGAAAGTTTATATTTGTCTTTTTTGTCATAATCATACCTTCTTGCAGAACAAATAAAAATGCAAATGACTCGACTTTGTGAAATCGCTGCTCATCTCAATGCTTGCAGCATGTTTTTGATTTAAAAACGTTTATCATTGCAATAAAGGTTCGAAGGTTGTTTATCTGGATCGGAACCATTTTGATAATAATATTGAAAAATAATATGTGTTACCTAATTCTATTTACAATACGCTTTACACTTATATTCACAACAAAGAACTGTCTCGATCATGCGGCTTAAAACAGAATGTAAAAACAGCAGTCAATAAGTATTCAAAGGGACTTATTGACTGCTTATTTTTTTACACATTTTCTCTGATCGTTTCGACCGTCTGTTTGTCACTCGCCATGACCAGCTTAATGAGCATTTCTTTCGCCGCGGCATAATCATCGACATGGATGATAGCGGCATTTGTATGAATGTATCTTGAACAAATGCCGATGACGGCAGACGGAACCCCGCTGTTTGATATGTGGACGCGTCCGGCATCCGTTCCTCCGCCTGAAGCGAAATATTGATAAGGGATATTGTGCGTTTCCGCCATATCAAGGACGAACTCTCTCATCCCGCGGTGCATGACCGTCGTTCTGTCGAGAATGCGGAGCAGCACCCCCTCGCCGAGACGGCCGAACAGCTCCTTATCGCCGCTCATATCATTTGCCGGGCTGGCATCAAGCGCGAAGAAGAGATCAGGCTGAATCATGTTGGCCGCTGTCTGCGCCCCTCTCAAGCCGACTTCCTCCTGAACGGTGGCCCCGGCGTACAGATTGTTCGGCAGGTCTTTTCCGTGCAGCTCTTTTAATAGTTCAATGCTTAACCCGCAGCCGTAGCGGTTATCCCACGCTTTGGACAATATTTTCTTCTCGTTGGCCATCGGGGTGAACGGGCAGACCGGCACGACCTGCTGTCCCGGTCTGATCCCCATTTTGGCCGCGTCCTCTCTGTCATCGGCACCGATATCAATCATCATATTTTTGATCTCCATCGGCTTTGCGCGCTGGGCATCCGTTAAAATGTGGGGCGGGATGCTTGAGATGACGCCGATAATCGGTCCGTTATCCGTCTGCACCTCGACGCGCTGGGCAAGCAGCACCTGGCTCCACCAGCCGCCGAGCGTCTGAAATCTCAGCATGCCGTTATCCGTAATCTGTGTCACCATAAACCCGACTTCGTCCATATGCCCGGCTACCATAACGGTCGGCGCATCTTCAGCGCCGCGCCTTACTCCGAAAACACTTCCGAGTCTGTCCTGCACGATGTCATCCGCATATTTCGCAAGCTCCCGTTTCATAAAAGAGCGGACCTGATGTTCATTTCCCGGTGCGCCGGGAAGCTGCGTCAGCGTCCGGAAAAGCGTTTTCGTTTCCTCATTCATATTTTCCCCTCATTTCTATGTAATGCTTTTATTTTATTAGAAAAACAACCGTTTTCCAAGCGCTCAGATTGAATGGGCTGTAAAACCGCCGCTTTACTTAACACCGTCTGGCATCTTCTGTATAATAAAAACTACGACATAATTGGAGGTGCTTCATATTGAAATTACGTCATTTTCTCTTAGGTGCAGGAGTCGGATTATGCGCTGCCATCGCAGTGAAAAAGTATGCGATGAAACCTTATATCTCTTCAGAAAAAGCGCTCCGTATCGTGAAAGCGGCTTTTAAACAGCGCGGGCCGATAGACGGATCATGGATTTACACAGAGCCGGAGCCCTACCAGGTAAACGGAGAAACCATCCAGGTATACAAAACCGGCGTGACACGTTCGGCATTCGGCGAACTGGAGCAATATGAAGTTATGGTCAATGCAAAAACAGGCCAGATTGTCGATGTCATTGATTCTGTCGCCTCATAATTCGGACAAGCAAAAAATAAAGCCCAAAACCATCAGCGTTTTGGGCTTTATTTGGTTACATCGGCCGAATTCGTTTATATACGGGGTTCCACATCGCGTCCTGCACCGCTTGGATCAGATCCTCGGGTTCCGTTTCCGCTACACCGTCCTGAATCGCAGCTTTAGCTACAGCTACCGCCACGGTTGCCGATACCGTCCTGAGATCCTCCACTTTCGGAAGCATCGGCGCGCCCGGCTTGCCGACGTCCACCATACCGGCGATGGCATTCGCGCAGGCAACGAACATATTGTCCGTAATGAGCCTTGCTTTTGTCACAATCGTTCCGAGCCCGAGTCCCGGGAATACGAGCGCGTTGTTCGCCTGTCCGATATGGTAGGTAACGCCGTTATACGCAACAGGCGGGAACGGACTTCCCGTTGTGACAAGCGCGCGGCCTTCCGTCCATTTAATTAAATCTTCAGGTTTTGCTTCTGATAATGTCGTCGGATTTGACATAGGCAAAATAGCCGGCCGTTTGACATGTGAGGCCATTTCTTTGACGATTTCTTCCGTAAATGCGCCTGAGACGGTGGATGTGCCGATCAGGATCGTCGGCTTGGCCTGACGCACCGTCTCCGCCAGATCAATTGATCCGCCTTCACCGCTGCGGCCGTACTCTTTCACTTCATCAGCAGGGCGGGCGTACGGAACCTGAAAATCACGCAAGTCCTTCATATCATCCGTCAACAATCCGTTTCTGTCGATACACCAAAAGCGGCTGTATGATTCTTCTTCGCTTAATCCGTTATGCACCATAGCTTCGCGCAGCTGCTCAGCAATTCCGATACCGGCCGTTCCCGCGCCGAAGACGACGACTTTATGCTCTTTTAAAGGCACTTTTGATGCTTTCGCACACGCTAAAACAGATGCAAGCGACACCGCGCCTGTTCCTTGAATGTCATCGTTAAACGTACAGACTTTATCTTTATACCGTTTTAATATGCCGCGGGCGTTAGCCGTGCCGAAATCCTCCCAATGAAGCAGCGCATTCGGGAATGTTTCCCGGGCAAGCGAGACATACTCATCAATAAAGCGGTCATATTTCTCGCCGCGCACTCTTGAATGCTGGTTTCCGACATACAGCGGGTCATTTAAGAGGCTTTCTTGATTTGTCCCCGCGTCCAAAACGACCGCAAGCACTCGTGACGGATCAATTCCGGCGGCCGCCGTATACACCGCGAGTTTTCCGACAGAAATGGCGATGCCGCCGACGCCCCAGTCACCGATTCCCAGAATGCCCTCCGCATCTGTCGCAACGATCAAGTCAATGTTTTCATTTTTTCCGAACTGCTGAAATGCGGCGCGCATTCCTTCAGGGTCATCTATTGACAAATACAGACCGCGGGGTTTTCTGTACTCGTGGCTGTAACGCTGGATCGCGGTGCCGACGGTCGGCGTATATACGATCGGCAGCATTTCGCCTAAATGATCATTTAACAGCCTGTAAAATAATGTTTCATTCCGATCATGGAGAGCGGTCAAGTACACATTTTTGCTCAGCTCATCAGGCTGCGAACTGAATTGTTCGTAGGCCCGCCTCGCCTGCTCTTCGATTGTCAATACTTTCGGCGGCAGAAATCCCTCGAGCCCGAGTTCCTTTCTTTCCTCCTGTGTAAAGGCCACCCCTTTATTTAAAAAAGGCGTAGAAAGCACTTCTAATCCGCGCAGAGTTGTTTTGATTTCTCCATCTTTCGTCACTTGAAATTGATTCACCTGTCTCTTCCTTTCAAAGCAATTTGTCTTAGGTTTGCTTTTATTCCCGAAATTCATACAGGTAAATCATCGATCCGCTTATTTTCTCTCCCGTTTGACAGATGCAGCCACTTCGCCGTCTTCTCCCCATTTTACCGCTCTGTAAATCGCGTCGTGATAGAAAATCAGCCAGGCGCCTTTTTCTGCCGCAAACGTCTGCCATTTCTGCTTTTGCGGAATGGAGGTCATCGGATAATCATCATATGCCAGCACCCATAACGGATTTTTATGCGCATTCGTCGGCATCAGGTCGGCAAAATGCACAGCCGTCTCCCCGCCGTCTTCTAAGACGATGACACTGTGGCCGTCGCTGTGGCCGCCGGTGTGGTGCATCGTAATGCCTTCTGTCAGCTGATACTCGTTCTCAAAGGTTTCGACCTGATCTTGTACCGCCTCCCAATTTTCTCTCCAATATGTATTTTTCGATCTGATATTAGGGTTTCTCATTTCGCGCCACTCTGTTGCAGAAGTGATAATGCGGGCATTCGGGAAAACAGAGACAAGCTCCTCTCCGCTGTATTCCGTCAAGCCGCATGCATGGTCAAAATGAAGATGGGTCATCGCCGCAATATGAATGTCCTCACAGGAAAGCCCGAGTTCACGAAGAGAGTGTTTTAAATTGGATTCCTGTGTTACACCGTAATTCCTTTTTTGTTTATCAGAAAATTTCCCTCTGCCGATACCCGCGTCAACCAATATATTCAGGCCGTTTGTTCTGATCAGAATCGGGTCTGTTCTTAATTCAATCTGGTTTTTGTCATTTACGGGGTATTTTCTCGACCATAAAGGCTTCGGGACAACGCCGAACATCGCTCCGCCGTCCATATGCGTTACACCGCCGTCCAGCCATGTTAATGAAATATTCCCAATATTCAATGTCTCCATCTTGATCCCTCCTGATATAATGGTAGCAAATGGCGGCATAAAAAAACAGACTCCCGCATCAGAGTCTGTCTTTTGTTCTCCATTCAACTTCGGCCCGGTAAATCGGCTGGCCGAGTGCGGAGAATTTTTCTTCGTATTCTGTCATAATATTGCCCTTCGGATCGCTGTTGTGCAGATCTAGGCTGACTTCTGTCAGAAGCAGGCCGTATTCGGAAAAGCTTTTCAGAGAGTATTCGAATAAACCGCGGTTATCGGTTTTGAAATGAATCTCACCTGTTTCGCCCATCACTTCTTCGTATTTTTTCAAGAACGTTTTAAATGTTAAACGGCGCTTTTCGTGACGGTTTTTCGGCCACGGGTCAGAAAAGTTTAAATAAACACGCTTGATTTCTCCCCGTTCAAATACGTCATTCAGTGTTTCCGCGTCTATATTTAACAAACGGACATTATGAGCCCCGCTGTCCTTTACTTTTTGGACGGCAGTGACGATGACGCTTTTAAACAGCTCAATTCCGATATAGTTGATATCCGGATTCTGCTTGGCCATTCCTGAAATGAACTGCCCTTTTCCCGTACCGACTTCAATATGGATCGGGTTGTCATTGCCAAAGACCGTATTCCACCGCCCTTTATACTGGGCCGGATCACTGATGGCGATGTCAGCGTTTTCTGCCAGAAAATCATTCGCCCAAGGTTTATGGCGCATTCTCATATGATTGACACCTCTATCTATAATTTCGAGTAACAACATACCATGAAACATAAAGAGCCGCAAGCGCCTTTTAAAGGCGCCGGCCGCATAAAAAAAGAGGCTCCCCGGTCCGGAACACTCATGTGATGCATAAAACCGCACCGCTTTGCACAATGTATGACACAGAAAGGATGTGTATATGAATCATGGGCTTAACAAGCGAACATCAGGTCCGGTTATTAAAGGACATATTGGCCGACCATCAATTGGATTGCTGCGGCACGGTTGCCGAGTATGAACAGCTGGAGCGCGTCATCAAATCACTGATGGCCAACACCGGGCTTGATTCAAATATAAAAAACGTGCTCGAGGATGTCTACCGCTACAGCCAGTCCGGCATCACGGCCGATTCCATCGACACGCATATTCAGGAGCACCAAAACCATTTGTCCCAATGGGTGGAGCAGATGGATTCGTACTCCTGACTACTTGACAATCCGCTTCATCAGGGCATGAAGCTCTTCCATGGCATCATGATACGCTTTGTCGTTTCCTTTTGATTTGTGCCAGGCGATGAAGGTGATGGTCTCCGATAACATGTACCACGCCATCCGCAGCCGAAGCCCTTCCGTGAGCTTCATGCCGTACATCCCAAGCCAGCTGTCCCACGCTGGCTCTTCGACGTAATGATACAATAAAGGGCCGAGATCCATGGCCGGATCGGCTATCATGGCGCCGTCCCAATCTATTAAATACAGCTGGTTGTCTTCAGACAGAAGCCAGTTATTATGATTCACATCACAATGGCAAACGACTTTTTCACCGAATTGCACCTGATCCACATGAGCTTCCAAATAAGCAAGGCCTTCCTGAATAAGCGGCGAAAATTGCCGCACGGCAAAGACGGCCTGCTTCAGCTGCGACAAAAGGGCGCCCGGATCAAGCGGTTCTTTTCCCAATCTTTTCAGCATGTCGAGCAAAGCTTTTGATGTGTGGATTTTGCGGAGCAGCTCAGCCACCGGGCGTCCGCTCATATCCTTTGCCTTCAGCTCCCTGCCCGCCATCCAATGCTGAGCCGTAATGACGTCTCCGTTTTCCATCCGTTTTGTCCAAACCAGCTTCGGAACAATGCCTTCGGCGGATAACACGGCTAAAAAGGGCGAGCTATTACGTTTTAAAAAAAGCTGTTGGCCGTTATGTTTCGCATAATATGCATCTCCTGTAGCTCCTCCGGCGGGGAAGATCTCCCAATCGCTACCTAGTAATTGTCCCAACCAGTTCATATCAATGTTCAACCCATCATTTCTTAAAATATTTTAGAATAGGCCTCCAGCCTTTCTCTATTGGCGGAGCGGCCTGTCATAAACAATTTCATGAGAATAAAAAAGACAGCTATTGAGAGTCTCATATGCTAATCAATAGCCGTCCTATAAATTTTAGCGCTACAGCACAAACTTCGTCAAGCAAAACTAGCAAGAACACCTGTGAATTCTGAAGATTTATGCCGCGAACCGCTCTGTTGCCGTGAAACAATTGACGGGTTTCATTTGTTTATTATGTTTTTATTTTCAATGGCGCACCGCCCGGCATAAGCCGAAACGGCGTCGTTCCGATCAGCTCGCCGTCAGCGTGAAACGGAATTTTCCCATCTGTTTCAAAAACGAATTCCTTCCCCTTTATCATCGTCACTCCGTCCATTTTGATATGCCGGCCGAAGCTCATCGCCCATAAAAAACGATACAGCGAAAAAAAGGACAGGTTTTCTGCAATGACAATATCAAAATAGTTTTGACGGGGATTTGCTGAAGGCGCCGCTTTCATGCCGCCTCCGTAATAAGGGTGATTAGCCGCAATAACAAACCAGACATTGCGGAATTCACGTCTCTGGCCGTCTGCCGTGCAAACAAATCTGAACGGCTGAAACCCCGAGGCCGTATGTAAATGCGCGAGCGGGTAAATCACAAAGCCGAGACGCAAAAACCGAAGAACGCGCGAAAACGGAAAATTCGCGGCTGCCTTCAAAACTGAGGCATCGAAGCCGACAGACAGGTGGTTAATAAAATAGAGTGATTGCGCTTTGTCATGAAAAAAGTTGATGTTTCCCGCAAAAAATTTCCGTGTGAGCGGGCGGTGCAGACTTTTGATTTCTTGGAGGAGCGCCGACTTCTTAATACCGAGCCCTTTGGAAAAGTCATTGTACGAACCGGCGGGCACAAAGGTCAGCTCAATCTGATCCGTTCCTTTCAGTCCGTTAATGACTTCATGCATCGTCCCGTCACCGCCGATGACGAACAGCCGCTTAAGCTTATGATCCTGCATCATTGAAATCTGTCTTGCCAGCACCTCCGCATGTCCGGGATGCCCGGTCAAAAAAGAGCGGTGGCTGACCCCGCGCCTGGTCAGCTCTTTTTGAACTGATTTCCAGACACGCCGGCCCCGCCCGCCTCCTGAGACCGGATTAATAATAAAAAACCATTGACTCATCGTTTGTTTTCACCTGCTTCATAGATGAAGAGACAGCCGGCAAACGTCCGCTTTAATCAAGCCATTCCTGTCTCCGGCTTGAATCGCTCAAGCCGTAAGACAAAAGAGCCTTCGCCGCCTTCAGCTGGTGGTGCTTGATCGGCGCCGTATTTTTCTGCTGCTTTTCCAGCCACCCTGCCGCAGTCCGTTTATCAGCTATTTCCAGCCCGTACGGCGGCTCCGGGTAATCAATATAAGACGTTCTGCTGAGCAAAAGCTTCCGCACGGGAATGTCGGCCTGCTTTTCTTTTACGATTTGCGAAACGACCGAGCCCGTCCGGTGCAGGCTGAGAGACGGATTCAATACTTGGCGCGTGCTGCCGGAGCCTCTTTCTTCCCAAAAACGGTGTTTTGATCCGATATATACACTGTCCTCTTCCGCTTCCATAAAAGCGGCGCAGAAAATCTCCAGCGGCGAGATGATGATAATGCTCAGTTCGACGGACGCCTGCTGAATTTGCAGAACCGGATGATACATCACAAAATAGGAATCGGGCAGTTTTTGAGCCAGCATTTTTAACATCCTGTCCCTTTTGACCGCCTGCGAAAGCTCAGACTTTTGAGAAAGCGTGGAGCTCGCCCATTTTAATTGAAAGTCATACAGCTGATCTTTGAAAAAAGGCGCGAGCTCAGACTTTTGAGACGGAAGATTCCCGAACAGCGCCTCTTCTCCCTCCGGTTCATCAAACCATTGGTGCCTCTTTTCATTTATATCGGCCGTATTTTCTTCTTTTCTCTTTTTTAAGGAAAATTTTTTCCTGGCCGGCGCTTGATCGGTTTCCCCGCCGGCAGCCGTTTCCGTTTCTCCCGTTATCCGGTCAAACGCTTCAAGAAGCGCCTCCCAGCGTTCTTTCTTCAGCCGGATAAACTGGTTCATATAATGGTATGGATCAAGTTCATATCTGGATATGCAGTCGTGAATTTTGATGATCTGTGCCATGTGATTTCTCCACTCCGAATATTTGTTTATGTCAATTGAAACTGTGCGATTTCTTCGTATTTAGGCGACCGGTCAAGATGGGTCTGAAACAGGGAAAACCGGCTGACGGCACTTTGCACCCTGCCGCTTTCAAACGGCACATCGTCAGAAAACGGCCGGTCTCCCGCCCACTTCCGCGCCATCGTCATATGAGGGTGATACGGCCGTTTTTCCACTTGAAAACCGGCTTTCAAAACAGCCTGTTTTGTTTTTTCCCGCAAATCAAAGAGCAGTTCATTCCGTTCGGGCTCAAGGTGAAGCACTCTCGGCTGTCTGCGGTCGCCGAAAATATCCAGATGCTGAAACTGTACGGTAAACGGCTGCGCTGCCGACGCAGCATCTGCGAGCAGAGACGATAATTTCGCAAGCCGTTCTTCATCCGCGGCTCCGAGAAAAATGAGCGTAATATGATAGTCATGCGGGTGCACCCATTTTTTGAATGATAACGCCGGCTCCTTTTTGGCTGCTTCCCAAATCGGTTCAGCAATGTCAGCCGGAATCGGAATGCCGATAAAATAATGCGGCAATGAAGCTTTCATACGAGGATCTCCCCCTCTTTGGTTATGGTGTTATTATAAAACGGATAAGCGGAGAGGAGAACCCTGTCCGCTCATTATGATAGGATATTATGTACCGAACGTTTTATACAGAAAGGAATGAGCCGGCCTTGAAAATCGTAAACAGCACGGCGGAGCTGATCGGCGGCACACCGATCGTAAAGCTCAATCGCCTTCAGCCAGAACATGCAGCACAGGTCTATTTAAAATTAGAATCGTTTAACCCGAGCGGCAGTGTCAAAGACAGAGCGGCTTACAATATGATCATTGAAGCGGAAAACAGCGGGCATTTAAAACCCGGCTCTGTCATCATCGAACCGACAAGCGGCAACACAGGCATCGGCCTGGCGATGAACGCGGCGGCGCGCGGCTACAAGGCAATCCTCGTCATGCCTGACACGATGACGAAAGAACGCATCAACCTCCTGAAAGCGTACGGCGCGGAGGTTGTGTTAACACCGGGGGCGGAAAGAATGCCCGGCAGCATCAAAAAAGCGAAAGAACTCGCCGAACAGATTCCGGGAAGTTTTATCCCGATGCAATTCGATAACGGCGCAAATCCAGATGCCCACCGAAAAACGACCGCCATTGAAATCTATCAGGCCGTTCAGCAGCTCAACAGACCGCTCGGTGCTTTTGTGGCAACGGCGGGAACGGGCGGGACCATTACCGGAACCGGAGAAACGCTGAAAGAGCTTTTCCCGGATATGATTGTTCATGTCGCCGAGCCTGCGGGATCTCCCGTCCTGTCTGGCGGAAAACCCGGCGCTCATAAGCTTGTCGGGACAAGCCCCGGATTTATTCCCGGCATACTGAATCAGGACGTTTACGATGAAATCATGAAAATATCTGATGAAGATGCGTATACGACAACACGTCGTCTGGCCCGGGAAGAAGGCATACTCGTCGGCCCGTCTTCAGGCGCCGCCTGCTTCGCCGCCATTGAAACCGCCAAACGCCTCCCTCCCGAACAGATCGTCATCTGTATGACGGCCGATACGGGAGAACGTTATTTATCCACGGATTTATGGTCATTTGAATGATAAAAAGGGATGCCGCTTTCGGCGTCCCTTTTTATTATCACTTGGCAAGTTCATAAATGGCTTCGGCATATAAAGCCGTTGACCTGAGAAGGTCATCGATTTCAATGTACTCATCCTTTTGATGCGCGCTGTCAGGCCGGCCGGGGAACAGCGGACCGAACGCGACGCCCGCCGAAAGGGATCTCGCATACGTTCCTCCGCCGATTGAAATCAGATCCGCTTTCTTTCCCGTCTGTCCTTCGTAAACCTTTTGAAGCGTCTTTACGAGCGGATGATCGGCAGAAACGTGGTGCGGTTTGCTGTCTTTAAATTCTTCAAGCCGGAATTCTTCAGCAGACGTAAAAGCATCACGGATGACTTTGCTGTCTGAAGTGACGGGATAACGGATGTTGATGCCGAGTTCTCCATCCTCACCCTTTCTGTATGTAAAGGTGCCGACATTCAATGTAAGCTCTCCGCTGATGTCATCCCTGCAATCAATTTTCAGCTTTTTGCCTCGTGTATCATTTAAAAAATAGTCACTGACGGTTTTGACAAAGTGCTTTCCGGCTCCATCCAGCTCTGTTCCGTTAAGGCATTCAGCAAGCTTTAAGCCGGCATTGATACCATTATCCGGTTCCATCGCGTGGCATGATTTCCCGTATACCCGAAGCGTCAGTTTTCCATTTTCCGAAACTGCTTCACCTTGTGTTTTTGACTGCTCAAGCCATTTGCTGAAATATGCGTGCACGCCATCAAGACCGTTCCCTTCAATAACCGCTTCAGCCGCATCCGGCACCATGTTCAAGCGCAGTCCTGAACGGAATGACAGAAGCACGTTTTTTGCGTCTTTGTCAGAAGCGTTTTTTACAATGCGCAGTGACGCATCTATAATTCCTTTTTCCGCGTTAATGATCGGAAAATCTGCGTCAGGAGCAAAGCCGATGTCAGGCATTTTTTCGTGTTTGAAGTAGTGATCCACGCATCTCCAATCACTTTCTTCATCCGTTCCGATGATGATTCTCACGCGTTTGGATAAAGGAAGCTGCATGTCTTTGACGATTTTCAGCGCATAAAACGCCGCCATTGTCGGCCCTTTATCATCAATGGCGCCTCTGGCATATATCCGGCCGTCCCTGATATCGGCTGAAAACGGATCGCTCGTCCAGCCGTCTCCGGGCGGAACGACATCGACGTGGCACAAAACACCGACGATTTTGTCACCCGTTCCCCATTCAATATGGCCCGCATAGCCGTCAAGATTCTTTACGGTGAAGCCTTCTTTTTTACCGAATTCCAGCAGTGACGCCAGGCTGGCATTGACGCCTTCTCCAAACGGCCGGCCGGGACCGGCTGTTGATTCGTCCATTACGCTGTTGATCTGCAAAAACTTCTGCGTGTCACGGATCAGATCTTCTTTGTTTCTGATGACTTCAACTTCCCAGTTCATCACAAATCCCCTTTCTTGATAAAGACTTGCAAAATGTCGATAAAACGAATAATATAGATGATGTTTTGAAAAAATGTTCGTCATTGGAGGTACTTATGTTTCATCTCGACAAGCATCAAACGACAATAAAAAGAGAAATTACCGCGGGATTGACCACCTTTTTCACAATGGTGTATATCATTGTCGTCAATCCGGTGATCCTTTCCAATGCGGGAATTCCGTTTGACCAGGTGTTCACCGCGACGATTATCGCTTCCATTGTCGGAACTTTATGGATGGCTCTCGCTGCGAATTTTCCGATCGCCATTGCCCCCGGCATGGGCTTAAACGCGTATCTCGCCTTTCACGTTGTCGGCACAGGCAGCGGCATTACGTATCAGACGGCTTTCAGCGCCGTTTTTATCGCGGGAGTCATCTTTATTATTTTATCGTTAACGCCTTTAAGAAAACAACTTATAAAAGCGATTCCGGACAATTTAAAATACGGAATTACGACCGGCATCGGCTTATTTATCGCTTTTATCGGCCTACGCCAATCCGGAATCATCACGGCTGATAAATCCAATCTGGTCGCACTCGGCGATCTTCATTCGCCCGCCGTCATTTTAACGCTTATCGGACTTATCATCAGTATCGTGCTGATGGTGCTGAATGTAAACGGCGCTCTGTTCATCGGAATGGCGCTGACCGCCGTCATTGCCTTTTTGACCGGACAGATCCATTTTGCGAAAGGGTTCATTTCATTCCCGCGCCTGCCGGAGGGTCTTTTGATCACAAATCCGTTCGGTGCCCTCGGGGATGTCGTGCATCACGGTCTGTACGCCGTTGTGTTTTCTTTTCTTCTCGTTACGATTTTTGACACAACCGGCACCATGATCGGTGTCGCCGAACAGGCGGGATTGATCAAAAACAATCAGCTGCCGAATGCCAGAAGAGCGCTGTTGGCTGATTCGACGGCTACGACGGTCGGAAGCATCTTCGGCACCAGCCCGACGACCGCGTTCGTTGAATCTTCAGCAGGTGTGGCCGCCGGCGGAAGAACAGGTCTGACGGCGCTGACGATTGCCGTTATGTTTGCCGTTTCCATGTTTTTCAGCCCGCTTGTCAGCGTCTTATCGGAAGTGTCCGCGATTACGTCACCGGCTCTGATTATTGTCGGCAGCCTGATGATGGGTGCTGTGTCGAATATCCGCTGGAATGAGCTTGATGAAGCGTTCCCGGCCTTTCTCGTCATTTTGGCGATGCCTTTAACGTCCAGTATTTCAACCGGAATCGCACTCGGCTTCATTTCATATCCGCTTGTTAAAGCAGCTAAGAAAAAATGGCGCGAGATCCATCCTCTAGTCCTCATCTTCGCCGTGCTGTTTTTTATTCAGCTTTTTATTTTGAACGGACATTAAGAAAAATCCCTTTCCTTTTCGGAAAGGGATTTTTACATATAAAGAACGGAAAGAATCGCGGCAATGAGACACCAGGCGGAACAGATGATTTGAATGACGGTTAATGCACTGTTTCGCGACCGGAAATAGTCATCACTGTCTCTCTTGATACCGCTTAAAACCGGTTTATCCGTGATCCGGTCAAATAAAAGTGACGCGGCATAGCGGCTGACGATCGCAAATAAAATAAGGACTGCCGGCTTCACTAAGAGCGGAAGAACGAGAATAAGAGCCGTAAAAGCCGCGGTTAAAAGGTAAAGCTGCCGGAGATACCCGCCGTTTCGGATCAGCACTTTAAAAAACAATTCTTTCCACGCCGTATACGCCGACCGTTTTGTAAAGATGTGCTTTGAGCCGGGATATAAAAACGGCTTGCTCCGCCCTTTATTTTTACCATTCGGGAGCTGCACATCATGGCTGAGCATCAAAACTGAGGCGGCGAGTGAAAGCTTCCGCCTGTTCTCCTCAAGCACTTCTTCCTCAAAGGCTGATAATGTCTCCGTCCCTTTCCAAGTCAAAAAAGCGGAACAGATGAACAATATACATCCCGCCGGCCAAAGCCAATACCATTCGGCGGCAAAGGTGATCATAAAAAACGCACCCGCCGTCAGAACCATCACTTTCAGCCAGCCCGCCGCCTGATTCCCGAATGTCCGCCTGCTGTTTTTTCTGTGCCGGTGCACCGCTAATATCGCGGTATGGAAGCCGAACAGACAGCAAAACATACCTGAATATGCCGGTAAGGTACAGTCACCGTACTGGCGCCATAAGGGAAATAACAATACGGCAAGCGCACCGCATTTGATAAGGGAAAGGAACATCGAATACAAAAGCGCGTACCGTTTCAGCTTTTGCATCAGATGTTTTGCATGCACCAAAAACACGTGATCCGCTTCCAGCAAAAAGGTATGAATAAAACCCGTGCACAACAGCAGGGCACTGAATACATACAGCCAGCCCCATCCTAATACTCCTGCCGCTCCATTAAGAAGCCCCCTGCCGTTCAGCCATTCAGCATATTGATAAACGGCAAATGCGGCAGCGGGAAGAACGATGTACAGCGCGACCGTCCAATCAATGACCGTCTGAAACACCTTCCATTGATACCGCCAATAATGAAACAGCCTTTGAAAAAACAAAGCCCGACCGGTCATCGCTGACTGCTCCGAACCGCTGAATAAAAGCAATCCAGCAGTGAACGGCTCCCCGTTTTTTCCTGAAGCTCCTCTAACGTGCCTTGAAGAAGCAGAGCGCCCTGATCCAGCAAATAAAACCGGTCGCAGATTTTTTCCGCCGTATCCAGAACATGCGTGCACATCAAAATCCCCGCGCCCCTTTCTTTCTCAGCAATCAGCATGTCGGTAAACAGCTTCGTTGAGATCGGATCAAGTCCGATAAAAGGCTCATCAATGATGTAAATATCCGGATTCGCCAAAAATGCCTGTATGAGCATCAGCTTTTGCTGCATCCCTTTTGAAAAACCGGAAGGCAAATCATGTTTTACAGACGTCAGCGAAAACTCTTCAAGCAGCCGCCCTGCCCGCTCACGGCACTCTTCCCCTTCTATACCCCGCAATGACCCGGTCAGCTCGAGGTGCTCCCAAAGCGTCAGTTCATCGTAAAAACTCGGCCGCTCCGGTATGTAAGCATAAGATGAATCATTCCACTCAATACCGCCTTCAATATCCCGGGACAGCCCGAGAACCGCCTTTATCACTGTACTTTTCCCCGCGCCGTTCGCTCCGATTAAACCGGCAATTTCACCAGCGTTGACTGACAGAGATACATCAGAAATCACCTTCGGCCTGTCAGCATAACCGGCGCAGACAATGTTTGCATTCAATAATTCTCCCAAACTTCTCACTCCCCCGCTTTCATACGGACATGTATAAAAAAAGTTTCAGTTTCCATAATATTAAAAGCGGTCCGGACATAGTAATGCACCAAGGCTGCACCCATTTGGAAAAAATTATCTGCGCTTATTCCTAGATTCATGTCGTCCATATCGTGTATAATGGAGGCAGTTAAAAGAGAAAAAAAACAGAATGTCATCCTTTGTTGCTTATTCGTACGAAGTTTTAGAGTCGAAAGTTGTGGTATATCAAGTCCATCCGATCTTATGATAGGGAGTGGTTTTTTGAAACCTTCAACAAATCGTATGCTGACTCGGATTAAATCAGTTTACATGTTCATCCAGGAAAAAGGCCTTGTGACAACACAGGAACTGGTTGATGAATTCGGCATTACACCTAGAACCATTCAGCGAGACTTAAATGTGTTAGCATACAATGATCTTGTTCATAGTCCTAGCCGAGGCAAGTGGGAGACAACACGAAAAAAAGTGAAAATTACATCTTAAGCGAACAATTACATAAGGCCCTTTTCGGCCTGACATGCTGCAAGGCAAAGCAGCGTCTTTGCCTTGTTTTTTGTTCCTCTATATAAAAAGCCCAAAACAAATCTGTTTTGGGCTTTTCTGATATCGATTACACTTCTGCGCCTCTCAGCGTTTCGAGCTCCTCTTCAGTCAGCTCGCGGAATTCTCCCGGTTTAAGATCCGGGTCAAGAGAAACAGCCCCCATCGAAAGCCGCTTCAAATAAGCCACTTCATTTCCGACAGCCTTTGCCATCAGCTTCACCTGGTGATATTTGCCTTCTGTAATGGTCAAGTGAATCACCGTTTCATCCGGGCTTTCTGTAATGATTTCAACGGCTGCCGGCTTCGTCTTATAGCCTCCTTCAATGACGACGCCTCTTTCCAGATGAACGATGTCTTCCGGTGACAGAGGTGAAGTTAACCGGACCTCATATGTTTTAGGCACATGCTTTTTCGGAGAAAGCAGGCGATGAGCGAGCTGCCCGTCATTGGTGAGAAGCAAAAAGCCTTCCGTATCCTTATCAAGACGTCCCGCCGGAAACGGTTCAAATCGCTGTTCTTCAGGCGTCAGCAGATCAACCACCGTTTGCTGGCGGCTGTCTTCTGTAGCGGACAGCACTCCTTGCGGCTTATTCATCATGACATAAATAAATTCACGATAGTCTGCCGGCTCTCCGTATACCGTGATGTCCTGTTTTTCCGGATCGACATGGGTTTTCACATCTTTCGCCGGCTCTCCGTCAATCATGACAGCCCCGGCCTTGACGATTTTTTTCACATCTTTTCTTGAGCCGAATCCGCTGTTGGCAAGCAGCTTATCAAGTCTCATCCTGATCCTCTCCTTTAAAAAGAAAAGCCCGCGATAAGCGGACTATTCATTATTTCTCAATGGGCGGAATGCCTGCCTCTCCTCAAAACGCGGGGCAGACGGTTTCCAAACATTTTCTGTAAAAATCCGATTCGGTACGCGGCAAACATGTACACCGCACCGCCGACAGCGGCGCAGACAAAGACGACAATCGCCGCATGCACCTGGCCGCTTTGGTATGTTACAAAGAAACTGAGCAGCCATTGAGTCAGCTTGACCGCGACTCCCATCACGACGGACAGGACTGCGATTAAAATGACCCGTTTTATAAGTACCGTATACGAATAGCCCGCATGGCGCTTAATCATGATAAAACCGTACAGAAGAGAAGCGATATAACCGAGCGCCGTTGCCAAGATGGCCCCGTCTCCCTGAAACAGCTTGATCAGCGGCACGTTCAGCACCACTTTTATAATGACGCCGATGAAAAGGCTCACGACAGCAAATTTCTGCTTATTAATCCCTTGCAGGATCGCGGCGTTTACGGTAAACAGAGAAAACAGAATCGCGACAGGCGCGTACCAGAACAATATATCCTGTCCGATATCCGGGCGAAGACTTTCAGAGCCGTAGAAGAACGTATAGGCCGGACCCGATAACACGGACATCCCGACAACGGCGGGAATAACCAAAAACAGAATGATTTGCATCGTCTGGTTAATCTGCTGATTCAAAAGCTTATAATTCCTGCTCGTAAACGATTCAGTAATCGTCGGAATCAGCGTCAGACCGAAAGCGGTCGCCAGAGAAACCGGGATCATCACAAGCTTCGGCACATAAAGGGTGACAATCGCAAGCATGTCCTGGCTGATATCCTTATGGCCCGCCGCGATCATCGCTTTATTAAACGTATTCGTATCGATATATGAATACAAAGGAATCGCCAGTCCGACAAATACGTAAGGAGCGGCATAACTGAAAAGCTCAATGAACATTTTTTTATAACTTAAGTTCGCAGACGGGACGAGATTCGGCTTCATCGCCAGAAGATCGCCCTTCCGCTTATTCCAGTAAATATAAAGGACGACAAGCCCTCCGAATGATCCGATCAGCGCCGCGAAAGTCGCGTATCCGACTGCGATGACAAGGCCTCCGTTGATCACTCTTAAAATCAAATACGTTGCGCCCAATAAAA
Source organism: Bacillus sp. ZY-1-1 (assembly GCF_003047165.1). NCBI lineage: Bacteria > Bacillati > Bacillota > Bacilli > Caryophanales > Bacillaceae > Bacillus > Bacillus sp. ZY-1-1. Next base: position 1,044,401 of record NZ_CP027061.1, on the reverse strand, counting down.
AGATGATCCGGGCAAGCTGCTCCACAACCTGTGAAACGGCTGTGGGCCCCATCATCTGATGACCTTGGAAAAAACCGCGCACAAGGCTCATAATCGGCACGACCAAAAGTGCCAGACTGACCATCCGGATGACATAAACGACGTGGTCAATCGTAAGTCCGTTGTTACTCGTGCCGCCGAGAGATGTTTCCGCAAAAAACGGCGCCGAAATATAAAGAATTGAAAAAGCGATCATCCCGGTTACGAGCATAACCGACATTCCCGCTCTCAGCATCCGCCTGCTCGTCTCATAGTCTCCTTTGGAGTTATATTTCGAGACAAATTTTGAAACCGCGGCGGGAAATCCCATCGTGGCAATGTTTAAAAACAGTGTATATTGATTATATCCGTATTGAAACAAAGCTCCGCCCGTCGCTCCGACCATCGCTCCGAACGGGATCAGATAAATCATCCCTAAAATCCGCGATATATAGGTGCCGAGCGTCAGCACGAACGTGCCCCTTAACAATTTGCTTGACATGTTTCCTCATCACCATTTTCTACGAAGATTCAACTTTTCTATTTTAACACAACTGGGCAATTAGACGGTAATAATTACAGCGGGAAACTTTTTGGGAAAGCTCTTAAAAACAAAATACGTTTAAGGAATCCCCTTCTTTCGCTATAATAGCAGGAAGCGGACATTTCCGCCTATTATACGTGAAAAAGAAAGTTGTTGATGAAATATGAAACATTATGACGTAATTGTAATCGGCGGCGGCCCGTCCGGTTTAATGGCTGCGATTGCGGCAGGCGAAGAAGGGGCGGACGTATTATTAATCGATAAAGGAAACAAGCTGGGACGGAAGCTGGCGATTTCCGGCGGCGGGCGCTGCAACGTGACCAACCGCCTCCCTGTTGAAGAAATCATTAAACACATCCCCGGCAACGGCCGCTTTTTATACAGCGCGTTTTCCGAATTTAATAATGAAGATATCATCGCCTTTTTTGAAAAACTCGGCATTCAGCTGAAAGAAGAAGACCACGGGCGCATGTTCCCGGTGACGGACAAAGCGCAAAGCGTTGTCGATGCGCTTTTGAACCGATTAAAACAACTGAATGTCACCATCCGCACAAATGAAAAAATCAAAGAGGTGCGGTACGAGAACGGCAGGACAGCGGGCATTACGACAAACAATGACGAACACATTAACGCAGACGCCGTCATTATCGCGGTCGGCGGAAAATCAGTCCCGCATACCGGCAGCACCGGAGACGGCTATGCATGGGCGGAAGCGGCCGGTCATACCGTGACCGAACTCTTTCCGACGGAAGTGCCGGTTACGTCGTCAGAACCGTTTATTAAACAAAAAACACTTCAGGGGCTGTCCCTTAGAAACGCGGCCGTCAGCGTCCTGAATAAAAAAGGCAAACCTATTGTCACACACGTGATGGACATGCTGTTTACCCATTTCGGCTTGTCAGGCCCCGCCATTCTCCGCTGCAGCCAGTTTGTCGTCAAAGAACTGAAAAAGCAGCCCGATGTCAAATTACGCATCGATCTGTTTCCCGGCATCAACGAGGAAGAGTTATTTCAAAAGATGCACAAGGAACTGAAAGACGCACCGAAAAAAGCGCTCAAAAACGCGCTGAAGCCGTGGATGCAGGAACGGTATCTGCTTTTTCTTCTGGAACGGAACGGTCTTGATCCGCAGACAAGCTTTACGGAACTGCCGAAGGATCAATTCAGGGCTTTTGTCAAAGACTGCAAACAATTTACGGTTGCCGCTGACGGAACGCTTTCTTTGGACAAAGCGTTTGTCACAGGCGGAGGTGTTTCCGTAAAAGAGATTGAGCCGAAACAAATGGCGTCTAAAAAAATGGAAGGCTTATATTTTTGCGGAGAAATACTCGACATTCACGGTTATACCGGGGGCTACAATATCACTTCAGCCTTTGTCACGGGGCGTCTCGCCGGTTTGAATGCAGGACGTTTCTCACGCTCGCTGTAAATGGTTTAAAGCGCATTTACCTGAGCGTCCCCGTTGATAATTGACCAAAAACATGATACAGTTTTCTGCGTTTTGTTTCACCTGATTGAGGGAACAGGAAGAAAGGAATGATCTGCAATCGTGCGACCATACTAAAAAAATGGCGTATTGAAAAAAATAGTCAGAGGGTGAGAACGTTTGAAGAAGAACATCTCCAGTGTTTTTTGGATTGTGATTGTCATCACAGCAGCTGCGGTTTTATGGGGGGCCATTTCTCCTGACAGCCTGCAGCAAGTCACTGATACGGCACAAAAATTTATTACGGATTCTTTCGGCTGGTATTATCTGCTGGTCGTTTCTATATTTGTCGGTTTCTGTCTCTTTCTCATTGTGAGTCCGATCGGCACAATAAAACTCGGAAAACCCGGGGAAAAACCGGAATTCGGCTTATTATCATGGTTTGCCATGCTTTTCAGCGCGGGCATGGGAATCGGTTTGGTATTTTACGGGGCTGCGGAACCGATCAGCCATTACGCCATCAGCTCTCCCTCAGGTGAAACAGAAACACCCCAAGCATTTCGTGATGCGCTCCGGTACACGTTTTTCCACTGGGGACTGCACGCTTGGGCCATCTATGCGGTCGTCGCTTTATGTATCGCTTATTTTCAATTCAGAAAAGACGCGCCCGGTTTGATCAGCAGCACTCTGACACCGCTTTTGGGCGATAAAGTAAACGGCCCGATCGGCAAAGCAATTGACTGTATCGCGGTGTTTGCGACCGTTGTCGGTGTGGCGACAAGCTTAGGGCTCGGAGCGACTCAGATCAACGGCGGTCTGCATTATTTATTCGGCATTCCGAAAACATTTTCCATTCAGCTTATCCTGATCGCTGTCGTGACCGTGTTATTTTTGATTTCTGCGTGGAGCGGAATCGGCAAAGGGATTAAATACTTAAGCAATACCAACATGGCGCTCGCGGGTATTTTAATGATCTTTATGCTCATTGCAGGCCCGACGGTGCTGATTATGAACTCATTTACCGATTCTATCGGCCAATACATCCAAAATATCGTGCAGATGAGCTTTCGCTTGTCTCCGAATGATCCCCAAAAACGCGAATGGATTAACAGCTGGACCATTTTCTATTGGGCCTGGTGGATATCCTGGTCGCCGTTTGTCGGCATTTTTATCGCCCGTGTATCAAGGGGCCGGACGATCCGGGAATTTTTAATCGGGGTGTTGGTGACACCTTGTATATTGGCTTTCTTATGGTTTGCGATTTTCGGTGTATCCGCGATGGATCTTCAGCAGAAAGGCGTATTCAATGTCGCGGGAATGTCAACGGATACGATGCTGTTCGGCGCACTCAGCCACTATCCGCTGACAATGGTGACATCCGTATTAACGCTTATTCTGATTGCTGTATTCTTTATTACATCAGCGGATTCAGCGACATTTGTGCTTGGAATGCAAACGTCTTACGGCTCTTTGGACCCGTCAAACCGGGTGAAAATCATCTGGGGCGTCATCCAGTCCGCCGTGGCAGCTGTATTATTATATTCCGGTGGTCTGGCCGCACTGCAAAATACGGCTATTCTCGCCGCGGTTCCGTTTTCAGTCGTGATCCTTCTGATGATCGTGTCTCTGTACAAGTCATTAGCGAGCGAAAGAAAAGGAATCAAACAAGCGGAGAAATACCAAAAACCGAGAAGTCCCCGCGTCAAAAAAGCATAATGCATAAAAAAGCCCGGTATTTCATCCGGGCTTTTTTATTTTCGGTATAAAATCAGAGCGGAAAAACAATAAAGCTGCTCACCTTCAGGATCACAGGCCGCCGCTACCGTATATTTAATATCAACGAGCTGTTCATCAGAAATCCCCTTTAAAAATGTATTGACTTCAGTCTGCAGATCCTTTTCATGCTCCTCATCAAAAACAGCTATCTTCAGCACATCACCCTCTCCTTTCTCTATCAATTTATTCCGGTTCAATTGAAATATGATAGAGAAAAACAGATTTTCTTTTTTACTGATTTTTACTAAAAGTAACCAAAAATAGGTATTGAAAACGCTTACTAACATATGATAATATCATTTTAACAATAACCAGGTCATTTCTGTTTAGTAAATATTTAGTAAAAAGGAGATGCGAAATGGTCCGTCTCAAAGATATTGCCTTACAGGCATCTGTATCCAGCGCGACAGTATCGAGAATTTTGAATAAGGATGACTCTTTGGCCGTGACTGATGAAACAAGAGAAAAAGTTCTGAGGATCGCCGATGAGCTGGGCTATCAGCCGTCGGCAAAAAAACGGAAGAACCGCAGCCGCAGCGATTCAGCCCCCCTGATCGGCGTTGTCAGCTGCCTGTCACCGGAAGAAGAACGGCAGGATCCTTATTTTTCAGCGATCCGAAAAGGCATTGAGGAAGAATGCTTTCGGCAAAAAGTTTTTATCACATCTTCTATCCATCTCGGTTCTTTTCAAGAGCATATGTTTCACGAACTGGACGGCGTGATCGTAATCGGCAGCCTGCAAGACGAGGTGCTTACGAATATCAGCGCCGCTTTCAGGCACGCGGTATTTGTTAACGGCACCCCCGATCCCGCCCGCTACGATTCCGTCAGCGTGGATTTTTATGCCGCAGCGCAAAAGGCGATCGAACATCTTCTGTCGCTCGGTTATCAGCGGCTCGGTTATATCGGCGGCCGGGAGCGGGAGCATACCGTCATAGACGGTGTAAACAGCAATAAAACGATTGAGGATAAGCGTTTGACCGCTTTCTTACAAATGGCCGGCGCCGGGCCGGAGCATGTACTGATCGGCGAATACAGCATGCACGAAGGGTTCCGGCTGATGAATGAAGCCATCAAAGGCGGAAGTCTCCCCGATGCCTTTTTTATCGCAAGTGATTCGATGGCTGTCGGCGCTTTAAAAGCCTTGCAGGAAGCCGGCCTTCAAGTCCCGCGCGATACGGCAATTGTCAGCTTCAACGGAATTGATGAGGCAGAATACGCCAGCACGCCGTTATCAACGGTAAAAGTATACACGGAAGAGATGGGCCGGACGGGTGTCAAATTGCTTCTCGACCGTTTAAACGGCAGAACCGTCCCGCTGGCCGTGACGCTCCCCACTTCATTGATTGTCAGACAAAGCTGCGGCTCACAAGAAAGGAGGTGACATGTCCCCCAGCGTTTATATCATATTTAAAGGAGGAAAAGATGAAACGCTTACTGGCTTTGTTTCTTTCTTTTACTTGCATGATACTACCCGGCTGCTCGGCAGAACAGAGCGGCGCCGGAGAAAAGCAGAAAACATTGACAGTCTATTCCACAATATCCTCAGACAGCGAACGCGCCGTATTCAGAAAGTTGGCTGATTCATTCCAAAAAGAACATCCGGACATTCAAGTAAACGTTCATTTCCCAGGCAATGACTACGAAAATATGATGAGGGTCAGAATGGCAGCCGGTGACATGCCCGATCTTTTCGACACACACGGCTGGGCTAAAATCCGCTACGGAGAATATACCGCCGACCTCAGCGGCATGTCTTGGACGAAGCGGCTCGATCCGAATTTAAACAGCATGCTCAAAGACGCCAAAGGCAGAATATACGCCTTCCCTCTGAATCAGGCAAAGGACGGACTGGCCTACAACCGCACAATGTTGGAAAAATACAGAATCAAACCGCCGGAAACAATGGATGATTTTATGAAGGCACTGAGACAGATTAAAGAAAAAAGCGGCGGAACAGTCACCCCCTTCTGGTTTGCCGGCTATGAGAAAAGCTCATTTGCCCAATATTACGATCAATTCGCCGCACCGCTTCTCATCACAGATCCCGCACACCGTTACAAAAAACAGCTGTTAAACGGAACCTTCCGCTGGACACACTTCACCTATTTATCTGACAAACTGAAAGAGATGCAAAAGGAAAGCCTGCTCAATATAGATGCCGTGACGGCAAAACGGTCCCAGCTCATTGAACTGATGGCGCAAAACAAAATCGCCTTTACGCTGCAGGGCGGCACCCTCGGCCAAGACGTCGCTCAAATCAATCCGAAGGTAAAAGTCGGCATCATACCGACCCCGGCCGTCCACAAGGGAGACGCGCCGGTTTGGATCGGAGGCGAACGTTACACGCTGGCGGCATTCAAGGATTCCCCGCGGCTTGAAGAAGCGAAACAGTTCATCGCATTTATGGCCCGTCCCGAGCATGCGAAATCAATTGCCGAAGCGACCTCGCTTCCGGCCGGATTAGTGAATGTGCAAACGGACATTTTCTACGCAAATGACTATAAGCGCTATCAGCATATTAAGGTGCAGCCTTATTTTGACCGCCTTTATTTGCCGAACGGAATGTGGGATGTGATGGGGACAGCCGGGCAGGAGCTGACGGCCGATATCTTAACCCCCGCGGAAGTTTCGGCGAAACTCGGCAGGGAATATAAGCGGCTCCGTCTTCAATCTGATTCACAAGGAGCTGACAAAGAATGAGTGATCTTGCAAGAGAAACCCAAGGATTTCAGCATCAAAAGCCGGTAAAACCCGCGTCACTGTGGTGGATGTACGTTCCCGCTCTTGCCACGGTTTTTATTTTCATGATTTTTCCGTTTGTCAAAGGCGCTTTTATCACATTCACAAACTGGAACGGCTTCTCACAGACCTATCAATGGGTGGGGGTCACTCAATATAAAAGGCTTTTTACAGATCCGGACACGTGGCTTATTGTGAAAAACACTTTGCTTTACGGCATCGGAAGCACTTTTTTTCAGAATATGCTCGGACTTTTATATGCGCTGCTTTTGAATCAGAGCTTAAAAATGAAGGCGCTCACAAGAACGATCGTCTACCTGCCCGTCATTATCAGTCCGCTGATTATGGGATACATTTGGTATTTTATTTTCTCATATGACGGGGGTGCGCTGAATGATGTACTGGGCGCACTGGGAATCGGTCCTGTCAACGCCTTGGCAAGCCCTGCGGCAAACCCGTGGATTATCGTCATGATTAACACGTATCAATACGCAGGCATTGCGATGATTGTATATTTGGCGGGGCTGCAAAGCATTCCGAAAGATTATTATGAAGCTGCAAAAATGGATGGCGCGGGAGGTCTTCAGCCGTTTTTCACCATCACCCTGCCATTATTGATGCCGGCTGTCACCATCAACATGGTCATCAATATCATCGGCGGGCTGAAGCTGTTTGATGTCATTTTCGCTCTGACCGCAGGCGGGCCGGGCAATTCCTCTCAATCGATGTCGACGTTTATGTATGATTTATATTTTAAACGGCAGGATGCGGGATATGCCGCCGCCCAAGGCGTATTTATGTCCGTCATTATTCTTGTCATCAGCTTTTCGGCTCTCGTGTATTTCAAGCGAAAGGAGACGGAAATGTCATGAAAACAGCCCGAATGCGGATTTTTACGCTGTTGGCCGCCGTTATCTCGTGCGTTCATATTGTCCCCTTTTATATTTTGCTGACCACGTCATTAAAAGCAAAAGGAGACTACAGTTCAAAATGGTCGCTGCCATCCGCCTTTTCATTTCAGAATTTTCGTGAAGCATGGGAGCGTGCCTCTCTCGGGCAATCCTTTCTGAACACGATCATTATTACAGCCGTTTCCGCCGCCTTGCTAATTTTCATGGGTTCGCTTGCCGCATACCCGCTCGCTAGAAGAAATACAAAGCTGAACAAAATCGTCTTCGGCCTTTTGATTTCCATCATGATTATCCCGCCTTTGACTTCCATGGTTCCTTTATACAAGATGGTCGCTGATGCGGGGCTGGTCAATACGCATGCCGCAGCCATTCTCATTAATACGGCTGCATATATGCCGCTGACCGTTTTCTTATATTCAGGGTTTATCCGCTCTTCCATTCCGAAAGAACTTGAGGAAGCCGCCAAGATGGACGGCGCGGGATTGATCAGGACTTTTTATACAATCGTGTTTCCTTTGTTGAAACCGATTACCGCAACGGTCTGCATTATTTCCTGCGTGTTTATCTGGAACGATTACCAATTTGCGATTTTCTTTTTACAAGATCAAAAGGTGCAGACATTGACCGTGGCCATGGCGGGGTTCTTCGGCGAAAACGCGAACAATCTTCACTTAGTCGCCGCAGCCGCAATTATGGCGATGCTGCCGATGGTCGTATTGTTTTTGGCGCTTCAAAAATATTTTATCTCAGGGCTGTCCTCCGGGGCGGTCAAAGGCTGAGAAGAAAAGGGAGGAATTTCTGTTGAAGAAAATTACGTTTATCGGAGCGGGGAGCACGATTTTCGCAAAAAATGTATTGGGGGACTGTTTACTGACTGAAGCATTAAACGGATTTGAATTCGCGCTTTATGATATTGACGCTGTACGGCTGAAAGAATCTCAGCTCATGCTGGAAAACATGAGAGACCGCTACAATCCGAGTATATCCATCATCTCCTACGATGACCGAAAACAGGCGCTTACACACGCCGGCTATGTGATAAACGCCATTCAGGTCGGAGGCTATAAACCCGCGACGGTCATTGACTTTGACATCCCGAAGCGGTACGGTCTCCGCCAGACGATTGCCGATACCGTCGGAATAGGCGGCATTTTCCGTTCCCTCCGCACCATCCCCGTTTTATTTGACATTGCAAAAGACATGGAAGAGGTCTGCCCGGATGCGTGGCTGTTAAACTATACAAATCCGATGGCCTCTCTGACCGGAGCGATGCTCAGACATACAAATGTCAAAACGGTCGGCCTGTGCCACAGCGTCCAGGTCTGTACCAAAGATCTGTTCGACTCACTCGGCATGGATCACGAAGGTACGGAAGAACGCATTGCCGGCATCAACCATATGGCTTGGCTTTTGGAGATTAAAAAAGACGGAATTGATTTATATCCGGAAATTAAAAGACGGGCACGCGAAAAACAAAAGACGAAACATAAGGACATGGTGCGGTTTGAGCTGATGGATAAATTCGGCTGCTACGTGACGGAATCATCTGAGCATAATGCCGAATATCACCCGTATTTTATAAAAAGCCGGTATCCGGAGCTGATAGATGAACTCCAAATTCCGCTTGATGAATATCCGAGGAGATGCGCGGAACAAATCAAAAACTGGGAAACGATGAGAGACGGGATCATCAACAACCAAAACCTGACGCATGAACGCTCGAAAGAATACGGTTCGAGAATTATAGAAGCGATGGAGACGGGCCGTCCGTTCACATTCGGCGGCAATGTGCTGAATACCGGGCTGATACCGAATCTGCCGGCGAAAGCGGTCGTTGAAGTGCCGTGCGCCGCCGTTAAAAACCAAATTATGCCGTGCTATTCCGGCGAACTTCCGGAGCAGCTCGCGGCGCTCAACAGAACAAACATCAACACACAGCTTTTAACCATCGAAGCGGCCGTTACACTAAAAAAGGAAGCCGTATATCAAGCGGCCATGCTTGATCCGCATACGAGCGCCGAGCTTTCCATGAATGACATCATCTCTTTGTGCGATGACTTATTTGAAGCGCACAAAGATCGGCTTCCGGCTTATCACTGATCATTCGCGATCCGGTCCTGGGCGGGCCGGACGCTTTTATATGTTCAGCACCAGTTTGACCGTCTGTAAGGTGTGTCCTTTAAAATCTTCTTCAAATTCACATACCCTTTGAAACCCTTTCGCTTGATAAAAGGATAAGGCGATGCGGTTCTCTTTTTCTGCATGGACATAAAGCTTTTTTACCCCGCCGGACTGCCTGATGCATTCTTTAAGAAGTGCCGTGCCTATCCCGCTTCTCTGGCAATCCGGATCAATATAGATGGCGGTCAGCTCCGCATTTCCGTCTTTTTGAACCGGGATGGCATTTGCAAAACCGAGCACTCGCCCCTCTTCTTCCGCCACAAAGAACAAAGAATGCAAGAGCCGGCGTTCCATCATCTCATCCTGATAGGCGGATTCGAGAAACTGATCCTGAATGTGTCTGGGAATAATCCCTTCATACGTATGATGCCAGCTGCGTTCTGCGACTTGCCGGACCTGTTTGATATCGTTTGTTTTCATCGCGCGGATCATCGGTTTCACCTGATTCGCCTCCCGTTTTTTTATAAAAAAAGAAGAAAAAGACGCACGTCCCTTTTCTTCTTTCACTTCAAAGCGTTATTTCTTCGGCTTTGTTTCGCCTTCCCACTCCAGCATGCCGCCTTCAACATTAACTGTACGGAAGCCCTGCTCATGTAAATACATACAAACGTTCATGCTTCTTTTTCCGGAACGGCAGATAAATACATATTCCTTGTCCTTGTCTAACGCATCCATCTTCTCAGGGATGTCCCCCATGCGGATATGAACGGCCTCCGGAATCATTCCTTCGGCAACTTCTTCGTCTTCTCTGACATCAATCAGATACAGCTCTTCTCCCGCTTTTAATTTTTCTTCCAGTGCGGCTGTGCTGATTTCATTTATTTTCAATGCGTGACACTCCCATTCATCTTTATGGTGTTAAGTATACCAAAGCCCGCGGTGCAATTTCTATGATAGAGGCCTGATAAAAAAGCCCCTCTCTGTAGGAGAGGGGCTTCGTCCGGTCAGTTTGCCACGATATTGACAAGCTTGCCCGGTACGGCAATAATTTTTCGGATCGTTTTTCCTTCAAGCTGCTCTTTTACTTTTTCGTCAGCTTGTGCGAGCTGTTCTAACGCTGCTTTATCAGCATCAGCCGGAACCATTAATTTCGCTTTTACTTTTCCGTTCAGCTGGACGACGATTTCCACTTCATCGTCCACCAGTTTTGATTCGTCATAAGCAGGCCAAGCCTCGTATGCTATCGAACCTTCGTGGCCGAGTTTTTCCCACAGTTCTTCCGCCAAATGCGGCGCAACAGGAGAAAGCAGCTTCACAAAACCTTCGATATATTCTCTCGGCAGTTCATTCGCTTTGTAAGCTTCATTAATGAACACCATCAGCTGAGAAATACCCGTGTTAAAACGAAGGGCTTCGAAGTTTTCTGTCACTTTCATGACCGTTTCATGATAGACGCGCTCAAGAGTTTCGCCCGCGCCTTCTGTCACTTTGCCCGTCAGCTCGCCGTTTTCCTCGATAAACAAACGCCATACGCGGTCAAGGAAGCGGCGCGCTCCGTCAAGGCCTGATTCAGACCAGGCGATAGATGCGTCAAGCGGCCCCATAAACATTTCGTACAGGCGAAGCGTATCTGCTCCGTGAGACGCCACAATTTCATCCGGATTGACGACGTTTCCGCGGGATTTACTCATTTTTTCATTGTTTTCCCCGAGAATCATCCCTTGGTTATACAGCTTTTGGAACGGTTCTTTCGTCGGCACGACACCGATATCATAGAGGAATTTATGCCAGAAACGAGCGTACAGAAGGTGAAGCACGGCATGCTCCGCCCCTCCGATGTAAATATCAACGGGCAGCCATTTATCCAGTTTCTCAGGTGAAGCGAGCTGATCCGGATTTTTCGGGTCGATAAAGCGGAGGAAATACCAGCAGCTTCCCGCCCATTGCGGCATCGTGTTCGTTTCTCTTCTGCCTTTTCTGCCCGTTTCAGGATCAGTGACTTCCACCCACTCTTTAATGTTGGCAAGCGGTGATTCACCTGTTCCGCTCGGTTTGATCTCATCGGTTTTCGGCAGAATCAGCGGCAGCTCTTCCGCCGGAACGGCTGTTGACGTGCCGTCTTCCCAATGAATGACCGGAATCGGCTCGCCCCAATAGCGCTGGCGGCTGAACAGCCAGTCACGCAGACGGTATGTCACTTTCTTCTCACCGTTTTTCGTTTCTTCAAGCCAGGCGATCATTTTTTCAATCGCTTCCGCTTTATTCAGTCCGTTCAGAAAGCCGGAATTGACATGTTCTCCGTCTCCCGTGTACGCTTCTTCTTCCGTGTTTCCGCCTTTTACGACTTCTTTGACAGGCAGGCTGAACACTTTGGCGAATTCAAAATCACGTTCGTCATGCGCCGGCACGGCCATTACAGCGCCCGTTCCGTAAGAGGCGAGGACATAATCCGCTATCCAGATCGGCAGCTTTTCCCCGTTTGCAGGGTTTACGGCATATGCACCTGTGAAGACGCCCGTTTTTGTTTTCGCAAGATCCGTCCGTTCCAGGTCACTTTTCGCCTGAACTTCTTTAACATAAGCGTCTACCGCTTCTTTTTGTTCAGGCGTCGTGATGGCCTCCACAAGCTCATGCTCAGGAGCCAGTACGGCATAAGCCGCGCCGAACAGCGTGTCCGGTCTTGTCGTAAACACCGTAAACGTGTCATCAGTGCCGTCGATCGCGAAATGCACGTTTGCGCCTTCTGAGCGTCCGATCCAGTTGCGCTGCATGTCTTTAATGCTTTCCGGCCAGTCAAGTTCTTCTAAATCTTCAAGAAGCCTGTCCGCATAAGCGGTGATTTTCAGCATCCATTGTCTCATCGGGCGGCGTTCAACCGGATGGCCGCCCCGCTCGCTTTTGCCGTCAATGACTTCTTCGTTCGCAAGCACCGTTCCGAGCGCCGGGCACCAGTTGACCGGCACTTCGTCTACGTATGCGAGCCCTTTTTCGTACAGCTTGGTGAAGATCCACTGCGTCCACTTGTAATAGTCCGGATCAGTCGTATTGATTTCACGATCCCAATCATAAGAAAATCCGAGTGATTGGATCTGGCGGCGGAAATTATCTATATTTTGTTTTGTGAACTCAGCCGGATCATTTCCCGTGTCAAGCGCGTATTGCTCGGCAGGAAGCCCGAATGCGTCCCATCCCATCGGATGAAGCACATTGTACCCTTGCATGCGTCTCATGCGAGAAAGGATATCGGTTGCCGTATAGCCCTCCGGATGTCCGACATGAAGGCCGGCTCCTGAAGGATACGGAAACATGTCAAGCGCGTAAAACTTCGGCTTGTCATTCTCTTCACTGACGGCGAACGTTTTATGATCCAACCAGTAATTCTGCCATTTCTTTTCTATTTTTTCGTGTTGAAAACTCAACGTAAAAACCTCCTTCTGATTGAATACGGCGTATGTAGTCCAAGTATTGACGGGATGAGGAAGATTATATTCAGATTATTCTAAAACTAAAAAAAACTCCCTCATCCCTAAAAGGGACGAGAGATTTTTGTTTCCCGCGGTACCACCCTCGTTAGCGCGGTTTTAAGCCGCACTCACTTGATACTTTTAACGCAGTTATGCGTCAGCGGTTTTGCCGCTGCAACTCTGAGGCGAGTTCGGAAACAGACTTGATTGACTTGCACCGGCCGTCAACTCTCTGAGTGCGAAATCTGCTTCTTACTGCTCCTCTTCACTGTTCTTATCGCTACCGTAATCTTACCTGTATTTTATAGAATTCTGTTCATAAGTGCAAGCAGGTTTGTATACAATGGGAATGTACCCGGAACGGGTCGTGAGCGGGGATATTATTTTGATGGAGGATTTTTTTGCTGGTGTGGTTTTGCTTCGGCCGAATCACTGTTTTGTTCTCTGACAAAATCAAAGCTCCTGAGAACAGCTTCTCCGCCGTAGCCTGCGATTATGGATAAGATGACGAGTTGAATTCCTGAATCGGGGTCCGCGGATAAGACAAGTAAGATGGAAGCAGCCATTCCGATAAAACCATCTTCCAAAAAACCGAGATAGATAAACCGCTTTGTCATTCTGGGTTTCTCCAGCCTGCCTCTCTTTTTCACATGACCGAGAACCCCCATGATGCCTCCAATTACACAAGCAATTATTACCTGATGCAGCATCTTCATCACCTTCCTAAAGCCCTTATTTAGTAAAGCGACTTCAGGCCATCCAGCCCCCTTACGAATACGATGATTTTCGATATCTACATACCGGCGATTGAGCAGGAAAGTAAAAAGCTTGTTTCTTCCATTATATGTGAACACATGATCGGTAAGCTTGATGCATTAGATTCATTTTTCACCCAGTGACAATGACCTAGTCACTTACTTAGCGATGATGTGCCTTCCCCTTATATATTCAGTGTATATGAGGACAAGCCCGAATGACAAATTGCAAACTTCGGCTGCTTGAATCAGAACATATGTTATGCTACGGTTACTGTAGATTCATTTAAAAAGGGGAGAAACAACGGCTGAAAAAAGCGCGCAGCTTTACGGCCAAAAGGGGGTTTTACATGGCTGACTCAAATGTATCCGGAAAACTGGAGCAGCTGGAGCTTATCAAAAAGGCGCTTGATCACGCACGCATCGGCGTGGTGATTACAGACCCCTCTCTTGAGGACAATCCCATCATATATACAAATCAGGGATTTATGGATATGACAGGCTACGCTTCCGAAGAGATATTAGGTAAGAACTGCAGATTTCTGCAAAGCAAAGAAACCGACCGTCAACAAGTCGCGAAAATAAGAAAGAGCTTAAACCAGAAAGAAAAGATCACGGTGCGGCTGAAAAATGTCAAAAAAGACGGCACCCCGTTTTGGAATGAACTCAACATTGATCCTCTGTATGTTGAAGACAAGCTCTATTTTGTCGGTTTTCAAAAAGACATTACAGAGCAGAAAGAATACGAAAAGCTCCTGGAGGATTCCCTCACAGAAATCACGACGCTGTCAACACCGATTGTTCCGATCCGAAACGGCATCTCCGCCTTGCCGTTAGTGGGAAACTTAACGGAAGAACGATTTGATTCAATTGTGACAACTTTGACGGACATATTAACCGCATCTAAAGATGATTACTTAATTATAGACTTATCAGGTTTGGCCGAGGTAAACGAACAGACGGCAGACCGGATTTTCAAATTGCACCACCTGCTTAAATTAATCGGCACAGAACTGATTATCACCGGGATCAAGCCTTCCCTCGCCATGAGAATGAATCAGCTTGATGCCAGCTTTTCTTCATTAAAGACGTATTTAAACGTTAAGGACGCCGTCAACGTGCTTCCGGTCGTATAAACAAAAAAATCCCGCCGAAACAGCGGGATTTTTTATGTCGTCATCGCACTTGGACGTTTTGTTTATTAACGGTTTTCAGGCGTTTGTCGTACAGCACCGTCGCTGCGATGCTGACAACAAGAAGCACCATCAGGATCAACAGCAGCACGCTCATGCCGTACTGATCAACCAGCACGCCGCCAAGGAGCGGCCCGATCATTCTGCCGCCCGTCGCCGCACTGTTGACAAATCCTTGGTAAAACCCTTCTTTCCCCTTAGGCGCAAGCTGATTGGCAATGGTAGGCACGGCAGGCCAGACAAGCATTTCTCCGACGGTTAAAATCACCATTGCGGTGAGGTACATCGGAAATTGCTTGGCGCTAAGAAGCACGCCGAACGAAACGATAAAAATACAAAAGCCGATGACCATCTGCGTTTTTAACGCGCCGGACCATTTTTTCAGAACAGCTCCTATGAGAGGCTGTCCGGCGACAATTAATATTCCGTTTACGGTCCAGAGCACACTGTATAATGAAAGCGGCATACCGATGCTTTGAGTATGTGACGCAACGGTTGTGGACCACTGCGAATAGGCAATCCACCCGAGAACATACCCGCCGCTCAATATGAGAAGCGCCGTAAATTTCGTTCTGCTGCTGACAGGCTCGTAGTCCAGAACAGAAACCTGGCTCGCATTTCCGGTTTTGATATTTCGAAACCCGAAAAATACGATAAGGAAAAACAGCACATACAGCAAAGCATTGGCTAAAAACACGTACGTAAACGAGTACGCCGCAACCATCCCGCCGAGTGCCGAGCCCACGGCGACACCTGCGTTCTGAGCTACATAAATCGCATTAAAAGCTCTCCGCCCGCCTTCTTTCCATACCGCTCCCGCCATGGCGTAACTGGCCGGAAACACGATACCGGAACCGAAGCCGACAATGATGAGCAGCCAAATATAAACGGGCCATTGGTGAAACAGAACGAGTCCGAGAAGACTTGCCAATGTGATCATAATGCCCAGCATAATGGATTTGAATCCGCCGATTTTATCAAACAAAAATCCGCCGCATAAATTCCCCGCCACACTGGCCCCGGAATTCAGCATCAGAACAATCCCCGCAACAGTCAGCGATTTCCCTAAATGATTATGAATATAGATCGTATTCAGCGGCCACAAAAAAGATGCGCCCGTCACATTGATAAACATTCCGATGATTAATATCTTCAAAGCGCGCGGCATACCGATCCCCCTCTCTCTATAAAAAACCCCATGAAAAAACGGAAACCGCAAGCCGCGGCTCCGTATCGATCACGTTATCATAGCACATTCATTCTATCGCCGCGGACGTCTTTTTTCAACATCAGAATCTGAAAAAAATAATGCCGGAATGTTGAAAAAATTACAAATAATCGGATTCGCAAAAACAGCCCGGCTTCATGCTCTTTTCCTCAGCAGCCAAAACGGCATATACAGAATGAAAAAGCTCAATATCACCGCCGCTTCCATTGATAGAAGATACCACGGCCAAGGTCCGAAAACATTCAGAAGCGAAGCGGTCTTCGGTTTTTTCATTAAATATAGATAATTTGCATTCAGCACACGATCAATAAAAAAGACACACGCCCCGTACAGATTTACGATCAGCACCGACACCCACAGCCCGCGCGCCGACGGCCTGTACCTTTCTGAAGCGGCCATGAATAGACAGGTAAGAAAAACACAGCCGTGGGAGACGAAAAACACGATGTATCGAAAATGCGGGAAAGAATACGCCCCTAAATCAGGTGTTGCCATCGCCTGTACGGCGCTGCCCAAACCGGCAAAATAGAGGAAGGCGAATAGCTTTTTGCTTTTTGTCATGACCATCAGCATCGCCAAATAGACGGAAAGGTCGCTCAGCTGCAGCGGCAGAGCTGTTTTCAGCGACCAGGCATGATGACAAAGCAGCCATATATGATAGCTGATCTGCGACACGGCAAGGAGAATGAATAGTACATAGCGGATCATACGGCTCTGGTTGAGCTTTTTCCGGAATACGATCACGCCCGCCCCCAGCAATCCGATGATCAACAATGTGAAAATGTGTTCCTTGGAAAAAAGATGAAAGGCCCCTGTTTCAGATTTCAATTGAAAATACTTCTGCATAAGGCTCCCCCGCGCGAAAAAATGACGTATGTCTATTCTTTTAAAAATCGCTTTCTTCTATTCATACAAAAAAAGCCTCCGCTTATGCGGAGGCTCCTCAATTGTTTTACAAGGCGGATTGAATGACCTTTTTATAATACAGCACCGACAGCATGCCGAAGATGGAGTACAGCAGCGTATACAGCGCCATGACGATGATCATCGGCGTCCACACTTCCGTTCCGAATAAAAACCATCCTGACTGAACGGCAAAATAGCTGTGGAACAGCCCGAGAACGAGCGGAATCCCGAAATGATACGCCTGCTTCCGGCGGATGCCTTTCAGCAGATCTCCCGTTGTGAAGCCGAGCTTCCGCAATATCGTATAATCAGCCTTCTCATCCTCACACTCGCCCATTTGTTTAAAATAAAGGATACAGCCTGAGGTGATCAAAAAGGTTAATCCCAAAAAGCCGACAATAAACATGATCAGCCCCATGTTTTTCTTTTGCGTGTCAGCCGTTTCAAATTGTGAAAGCGCACCGTCTGAATAGTGCTGCGCCTGAAACAGACCATCAGCTTTTTGGATGTCCTCTTCTCGTTTGAGTGTAATGCCGAAAAACCGATTTGATTTTCCCTGGATGGACGGGTCGATATCTTTCTCGATCCGGTCGAATACCTGCTGCGTGACGATAACGGTCGGCAGCCCTCCGCTTGTAAATGTATATGACAGGAGGAAGTCGTTCTTCAAGCCCTTATACGCCAGCGGTATTTTATCCGTTTTGCCGTTTATATCAATGGAACCCGACGTTTTCAGGTCGAGAAATCTTTTCATCATATCATTATATCCGGTAAACACGGCTTCTCCGTCAGAAAGCTCCGTCCCTTCTGCGTCTTTCTCGCTTATAATCGGCAGCGCCAGGCTGGACGGGTCTTGTTGAAAGCTTTTCATGTCGCCGTTTATAATGTTCTTCATATTGACACCGGCTTGAATGGTCTTGATTGTTTTTACTTTGTGTTCAATTCCGTTTTTCTTCAATAAAGCGGTAAAAGAGTCAGTCTCCTTTTGGTTATCAAACGCAAAGTCCGCGGCTGTATTTTGCTCAGCCGATTTTTCCGCGGAGTAGTACGAGATATAGCTTAAAGACAGCAAACCGATTGCCAGCGCCGAAAGAGTCGTAATAATCGTCAGCAATACGGCGTTTGACTTCATCCGGAACATGATGGATGACAAAGACAGCACTTCACTGACATTCAGATACCCGCCTTTTGATTTCCGGATGAGATTTGCCAGAAAGCTGACCGAACCTTTATAAAACAGATAGGTTCCGATAATGACCGAGCCGAGAATAAACACCATGGCCGAAAACAGTTCATTCATGCTCGTAAAACTGCCTCCGAATAAATCCGCGGACACGGCATAGCCGGCGATAATGGCCGCAATACCGACAACGCCGATCAACATCTGCACCCAAGAAAGCCGTCTTATGCCGCTTTCTGACGATGACGCGGTTTTAAATAAAGACAAAATGCTTTGCCGTTTAATAAATAAGTAATTCATCATCATAATCAGCACGTAAATTGCCCCGAACACAATTAACGTCTGAACGAGCGCCTTGCTTGAAAAAAACAGTGATACAGAGGCTTTCACACCGACTGTATGAAACAGCATCATCATACATAATTTCGAGAGGGAAAAGCCGGCAAAAATACCGATCCAAATCGATCCGAAATACAAAATGAAATTTTCTGCGCTGAGTATGCGGAAAATGTGCATTTTCGTCATGCCGATTAATCGGAATAAGCCGATTTCCCGGCCGCGCCGTTTAATAAAAATGGTGTTGGCGTATAAAAGAAATACCGACACGATCGCCACAAGCAGTACAGAGGCGGCCCGGATTGCCGCCGCTCCTTTTATGGAGCTTTTCATTTCATCAAGCGCAGGATCGTATTGCATCGTGACAAACGCGAAATAAAGGGCGGCGCTGAACACCAGCGCAAAAACGTAAAGATAATAGTTTTTCATATTCTTTTTCAGGTTCTGGAAGATCAAATGATGAATACTCATGCCTGAACCCCGCCCAATACACTTTGCGTTTTCATAATATCCTGAAAAAAGTCCGGTCTGTCCTGACCGCCTTTATTCAGCTGCGTATACACACGGCCGTCTTTAATGAAAACCACACGTCCGGAATAGCTGGCGGCAACCGGATCATGCGTCACCATCACAATGGTGGCGCGGCGTTTTTGATTCAGGCGGCTGAGTTTATTCAATAAATCCGTGGCAGCCTTTGAATCGAGCGCTCCGGTCGGCTCATCAGCAAAAATAATGCCCGGCTCGTGAATAACAGCTCTTGCGGCAGACGTCCGCTGTTTTTGTCCGCCGGAAATTTCACTCGGATACTTATGTCTCAAATCATAGATCCCAAGCTCCTCTGCCGTCTCGGCAAATCGCAGGTCCGCCTCTTTCTTAGACATTTTCGTAATGGATAACGGCAGGAGTATGTTTTCCTTCACGGTCAGCGTGTCCAATAAATTATAATCCTGAAAAATAAAGCCGAGATGCCGTTTTCTGAATTCGGCAAGCTGTTTTTCTTTCATGGATGTAATCTCCGTCTCGTTCAGTTTAATGGTGCCCGCGCTCACTTTATCAATGGAGGAAAGCACATTCAAAAGGGTCGTTTTCCCTGATCCTGACGGGCCCATAATGCTGACGAATTCCCCTTTGTGAATCTGAAGATCAATTCCTTTCAGCACCTCTTGTTTATTCAGCTTGTTTCCGTAGCTTTTTTGGATATTGCCTGCTTCTAAAATCATCACGTTATGATTCTCCTTTTACATTGGTTATCTTTATTTTAAAAACAGAAGCCGTTTTTTTCGTTTGATTAAGCGAACAAAAGAGAAAAGCATGTGACACTTTTGTCACACGCTGAACATGCTGACGGCATCGTTCTGTTTTGGAAACACCAAGGTAAAAACCGTGCCGCTTTCCGGCTCAGAGCGCACGCTGATCTGGATGAGAAGCGGAGCCGCGGCTTTTTGAGCCAAATACAGGCCCATCCCCGTTGACGCGTGATCTCGCCTCATTCGCGTCGAGGTAAATCCTTTTTCAAAAATGCGCGGAAGATCTTTGGGCTCGATGCCGATGCCGCGGTCTTCGATATCGACATGCACCCGGCCGTTTTGTTCATAGCTTTTTACGGTAATGTCATCCGCTTCACTGTATTTGACGGCATTGCTTAACAGCTGCCTGATGATGAAGGAAAGCCATTTTCCGTCACTGTGAACGTCCGGCGAATCAAGCTGAATGTCAAACCCGATCCCTTTTTGTATGCACCATGATTGCAGGTTTTTAATTTCTTTGAAAACGAGCGGTCTGAGCTGAATGCGCTGGAATGATAAATCATTTTCAATAAAGGACAATCGTTTCTGATGAAGCTGCTGGTCCAGGAGATGGTGAATCCGCAGCCATTCATACAGCAAAGGGGGTTTCAGCGGCTGTTCATCAAGGCGCTCGATCATGAGATGCATCGCTGTCAGCGGTGTTTTGACCTCGTGAATCCATGACATCAGATCATCCTTTTCATGCTCTGACGCCGCCTGAAGATCAAGTGAGCTTTTTCGTAATTGCTCTGTCTGCCCTTCAATGCTTTCTTCAACGATAGACTCAAACGGACTGTCAGGCGCTTTAAGATAAGACATGTCTAAATTGGCGTCCCACTCTCTTAAGCTTTTATAATAGGCGGTCTCTTTACGATAGCGGAACAAGAGAAATACAAGAAACACAAGAAGCGACAGGTAAACAAAATACAGCACCGAAAAAAACGGAATAGACGGATCAATATATGCCGCAAAAAGGAGCACAGCCTGCTGCAAAAGAAACATCGCGATCCAGCTTTTTCTTTCAAGCAGAAATGATTTAATCATAAAGACCGTCTTCTTCCTTTGCGATGTATCCCTGTCCCACCTTGGTTTCAATCATTTTCCCGATGCCTAATTGATCGAGTTTTTTCCGCAGCCGGTTGACATTCACCGTCAGCGTATTATCACTGACGAAACGCTCATCATTCCATAGGCTTCTGATGAGTTCTTCCCGGCTGACGATTTTATTTTTCTGCTCAGCCAGCAGTTTTAAGATCAGCATTTCGTTTTTGGTCAGTTCGACCGAACCGTTTTTACGGCTGACCGTGTTGGTTTCTGTGTCAATGACCGCCCCGCACCATCTTTTCATCAGCGCCGGTTCTGTGCCGTATTGGTGCACACGGCGGAACACCGCCTGTATTTTCGCGATTAACACATCAAAGTGAAAAGGCTTCTGAATAAAATCATCTGCTCCGAGCTGCATCGACATGACCATATCCGCGGGATGATCGCGCGAGGACAAAAAGAGAATCGGCACGTTTGATTGGGAGCGTATCATTCTGCACCAATGAAAGCCGTCAAATTTCGGCAGCTGTACATCAATGATCACCAAATCAGGCTTAATTTCGGTAAACTCCCGGATGACCCGGCTGAAATCCTTTATTCCGTGCACCGCAAATGACCAGCCCGTTAATCTCTCCTTCATCTCGTGAAACAAAGTGTTATCATCTTCTATTAACAAAATGTGAAACATGGTATCCGCCCTTTTCTGATAGATAGAGGAAAAACCGGCTGATGTCCAGCCGGCTTTTTTCCTTTACAGTTCTCTTCTTAATGCGGTCAGAACGTTGGTTTTTGTCGCTTTGCGGGCCGGATTCATACCGGAAATCACCGCGACCCCCGCACAAATGACAACTGCGATCACAACGAGGCTGAGCGGGATGTAGGAGAAGGTATAATGAAGATCTTCAGCTCCGGTATTTCCCCCTACCGCTTTCAAAATAACCGGCACAGCCAGATTGACGGCAAAACTCACTCCGTAAGAAATGATAATCCCGATGACAGAACCTAATATCCCGATATAGGCGCTTTCCATCAGGAACATTCTGCGGATGATGGACGGGCTTGCGCCGATCGCTTTCATAATCCCGATTTCCTGCGTTCGTTCCGTCACCGCCATCGTCATCGTATTGAAAATACCGATGGCTGAAATCACGACGGCGATAAAGCCGACAAAGATCAGGCCGATTTTAAAGACGAGGAAAAAGGTGTTGACGCCCTTCAGCTCGGTTGTGACAGATCTGACATAAAAGCCGTCATCCGTGAGGTCATGGGTAAGCTGATCGACATGATCGAATTTGTCCGCATACACATTGATGCTTTTTTCCGCATTTCCATTCTTCAGATCCAAGAATGTCGAGAAGTCTTTCTTGAATTGATCACTCACAAAAATATTTGTATCCTCCATCCAATCTTGGGACGGTTTTTTTGTAATTCCGACTACTTTGAAGTCGTACGTTTTCGTTTTTTCAACGTCTCCGTCTTTGTTTGTTTTGGAGATGCTCAGCTGTATCGTTTTATTAAGCAGGTCTTTCGTATAGCCTTTTGGTTTTTTCACCTCCGACATGTCGCCTTGGTGATCCTTTAACTCTTTGTCGTAAGCGTCAGCCTCTTTTTTCGTCAATAGGTTCTTCGCAAAATCATAGCCGACCACGATTTCATTCTCTGTACGGGCGACTCTTCCCTGATCAAGCTCCATATTGGCTTTGACTTCATCTTTCATGTTTGTCAGCACAATGGCTGAATCTTCATTTGTTCGGTTTCCCAATGACGCTTTGTTCGGTTCATACACTTGTGTTCTCTCAACGACAGACTTGACATTTTTATACTTTTCCAAGTCTGATTTCTTCACGGCTTTTCCGTTCTCTTGGCCGAGCACATTGATTTCCGTAACAATCTGCTGGCTCATCGTAATGTCTGTAATCGTTTTTTGGATGCCGAATCCGACGGAAGCCAGCACCACTAAAAACGCGCACGCCATTGTCGTCGCCAGCACCGTCATGAAAACACGCAGCCGGTTTTTCTTCATATTTCTTCTGATAAAGTGAATCTGATCCTTAAATCTCAACAGTAACGCCCCCTTTTAATACACCGTCATGCAGCTGGAATTTTGAATGCGCGATCGAAGCGACTTCATCGTCATGCGTAATGATGACAAATGTAATCCCGCGCTCCCGGTTCAGCTGCTGAATTAAAGCAAGCACCTCAAGTTCCGTTTCTGAATCGAGGCTTCCCGTCGGCTCATCGGCTAAAATAATTGACGGATTTAAAATGAGGGCTCTTGCGATACTGACACGCTGCTGCTGGCCGCCTGACAGCTCATTCGGATAATGATTCGCATGATTTTCAAGTCCGACCCGTTTCAGCATATCCGCGACTTTCTGCTTGCGTTCAGACGGTTTGACGCCTTTTAAGGCAAGCGGCATTTCAACATTTTCATAGGTTGTCAGACTCGGGATGAGCTGAAAGCTTTGAAAAATAAAGCCGAAATGCCCGAGGCGGAACTGCGCCCACTCTTTTTCATTGAAACCCGTCACATCAGTGCCGTTAATGACGATACGGCCCTTTGTCGGCGCTATGTATCCCGAAATTAAATTCAGAAGCGTTGATTTTCCGGAACCGCTCCGCCCGACGATACAGGCAATTTCCCCTTTTTCAACGGTCAAAGAGACATCCTTCAGTACCGGAACCTCACTCTCTCTGCCTTTCCTGCCGATTTTAAATGAATGATCGATATGCTGTACCTCTATCACGTACACCACTCCCCCTTATATCTGTTTCGTTTTTTTATAGATGAAGTAATAACTGATGAAAAACCCGATAATCGCACCGATGAGCATGCCGAATATGTAACCGGTATACGAACCGTTATAAGCATATCCGCATACCCCCGCACTTCCCAGCATACTGAGCGACATGACGAGCACTTGAATGATGCGTTCAATGTGTTTGCTCAGGATAAAATGTCCGCTTCGTTCATTCGGCATTTTCAGGAAATTCACATAGCCGAATAGATAGAAACAAAATCCCATTAATGCGGAGATGAACAATGCGTGTTTCATGTAATACATCCATGATGTATGGATGTAAGCGGCAGGCATGAAATAGATCAGAAATCCGCTCCAAGGGAAATCAATATCCGGCACAGCCTGCCTGCCAAAAAGGAACTCGGCGTTTAACAGATAAATCGTCATAACCACGATCGGAAAGACGGAAACCGTGAACGCTGTGATCAGCTGCGCCGCTAAATTGCCCGTTATCGTGCCGGCAGCTGTCACTAATGCGTAAATCATCAAGCTGATGACCAGCATCCCTGCGCTGAATGATTGAAAATGATGGACAGCGTCAGGTTTAAGCGCTAGGAACAATATGTCGGATACTCCGTAAGAAACAAACTGCGAGCCGGCTAACACGGCTGCTCCCAAGAAAAACTTCGTATGAAATATCCGGCTTCTCGAATACGGAAGACTCAGTGTAAACATCCTTTCAGACCGGCTTCCTCTTATCAGAAAAAGCCCCATAACAACCGGCGGAATGAAATGAAGCCCAATCAAATTCCGATAATTGATGTAATCGATGCTGAATGTACAAACTGACCCCGGGTACAGCTGAAGTGCACGTAAACAATCCTTATAGTGAAAATACTCATTTATAATTGCCAAAGGGCCTAAGATAGATAAGAACCCCGCTGTAAGCAGCAGCAGCGTCTGCCGCTGCTTACATTCTTTATAAAGCAAACCGCTAATCGGCACCTTGCCTTCCTCCAAACTGCTCATTTTCAAACGGATCTACATATGCTTTGACTGTCTGTAAACCGTAAAATAACTGATGAAAAACCCGATAACCGCGCCGAAGATAATGCCGGCTAAATAGCCGAACATCGTGTCTGTGACCCCATATCCGAAAACGCCGAAACCCATAACGGCAAACGCAATCACCAAGATCTGCACCGGCCGGTCCAATTTTCTCCAAAGAAAGAATCTGCCGTTCCGTTCATTCGGATGTTTCAGAAAGCTGACGTAACCGATCAGATAAAAGACAAGGCTCATCACAATCGGAATGATTAAAATCAAATCTCTTTCTCTGATCCAGTCGTTAAACACATATCCAATAGGGGTTATAAATATAAAAAGACGGGATTCGATATAACTGCTGATAAAAGAAAATTGATCTCCGACACTAAAATCGAAAACGACCTCCAAATTCGCGGCCGGCAGACCGATGAGTAAAAAAGGCAGAATCGTTACGGTAAACGCCGTTAACAGCTGGGCGAATATATGTCCCGTTATTGCTCCGGATGCCATTAACAAGGCGTAAGCCATAAAACTGATGACAATCATTCCGATTGAAAAATGATCAAAATCGTACGTATGGCTCGGTTTCAGCAAAGATATCAGCAATGACGCCGCTCCATAGCCTATCGCCTGAGGAACAACAATGACTGCCCCGCCGAGCCAGAATTTCGTCTGAAAGATTTGGCCTCTGCTGTAAGGCATGCTTAACAAAGCATCCATCGTTCCCTTTGTCCGTTCCAAGCCTAATAAGAAGACAGCAATGATGACACTCACAACCCAGCTGAAGGAAAGAGGCGACCCATTCGTATAATTGACAACGAATTCACAATCTTGAAGAGCTGGGTTATTCAAACATTCTTGATATGTTGAGTAGTTGTTATAAACCATAAAAGGGTTTGCCGCCATTAAAAGAATGCCGCTGCATAAAAACAACCACTGATTTTTTTTCCATTCTGTGTACAACAATCCCCGCGGTATCATTCCGGTCCTCCTCTCTTACACATGCTTCGTTTTTTTATAAATCACAAAATAACTGACCAAAAATCCGATCGCTCCTCCGACCAGCATCCCGGCCACATACCCTGTCATCGTATGTCCCGTCGAGTACCCCGCCAGGCCAAAACCGAGAACGGCGATGATGATCACCACAATCTGAATGGGCCGGTCAAGCTGTCTCCAGAGAAAAAAACGGCCGTTCCGTTCCACCGGCTGCCTGACATAGCAAAAGTACCCGATGGCATAAAATACAATGCTCATCACTGCCGGAATGATTAATATATACTTGCTGGCAGATACCCAGTCCGTATTAACATACATGATCGGAATCAGATATTGAAACGAATCGTTTAGGTAAGCATTGACTGATGGCATCAGCTCATGCATGCCGACCCTGAAGATAACTTCCGCATTTGTCAGCGGCAACGTAATAATCAGGTAAGGCGCTATCGACACGGCAAACGCCGTTAACAGCTGGGCAAAAGTATTCCCCGTTAAGCAGCCCGCGCTCGCAACCAATGTAAAAGCCAAAACACTCACAATAATCTCTCCGACGCTGTAATGGTGGAAGAAATATACGCGCTCAGGCTTTAACAGAAGAATGAGCAGCTCAGCCAGCCCGTAGCCGATCACCTGAGCGCCGGTAATGACCGCCGCTCCGAGCCAAAATTTAGTGTGAAACACCTGAGCGCGGGAATAAGGCAGACTGAAAAGCGCATCAATCGTTCCTTTCGTACGTTCCAGTCCGAATAAGCAAACCGCCAAAATCACAGCGGGCGCCCAGTTTAAGTTCAGCATTCCGCTATCCAAAGAATTCACATAAAACTTACAATATGCTTCGTGGGTGTCCAGACAGCCTTGATAAACCAGATAGGTATTTAACACTTCAAATGGATTGACCGCCGCTAAAAAAATGCCGACCATCACAAGAACAGTTCGATTCTGCACCCATTCCCTGTACAGCAATCCCCTGTCTACCATCTCCGGTTCCCTCCAAACTTCGCGATGAAGACTTCTTCTAAGTTCACAGGAAGTTCGTTCCATACTTTCGGCTGCAGCTCTTGCAGAAAGTTCTTTTTCTTGTCATCGTTCTTTTGAATCAGCACCGTATAAAACACACCGGCATGGTCGAGAATCGGTATATTTTGTTCTCTGATCTTCAAGGCGACGTCCTCTTCAAATGCCATTTGGATTTTCATGTACTCTTCCTTCATATCATCCAAGTCCATCACATTCGTCAGCTGATTTCCTTCCAAAAACCCGATCCGGTTGCACATTCGCTCAATATCTTCTAAACGGTGTGAGGTAATCAGAATGCTCGTTTCCCGTTCAGCTACTTCATCCACCATAAGCTGAAGCACGTCATGACGCGTTACGGCGTCAATTCCGTCCGTCGGTTCATCCAAAAGGATAAGAGCCGGGCGTGAAGCAAAGGCAAGGACGAGCGCAAGCTGTTTTTTCAGGCCTGTGGATAATTCACGATATTTCTTCGTTTCCGGAATGCCGTACCTGTTCATCAGCTCATTGGCGTAAGTCACATCAAAATTCGGATAGATTCTGCTTACAATCGCAACAAGCTGTTTATATGTATACTTGTCATAAAAAGGATTTTCAACAGGCATATAAATAATGTTCTGTTTGACTTTCGGATGACGCTTTATTTCCACCTGATTAAATAAAACCGTCCCTTGATCCGGAAGCAGAATCTGCTGAATGAGCCGGAGCAGTGTTGTTTTCCCTGATCCGTTCCGCCCGAGCAGTCCGAAGATTTCCCCTTTTCCGATGGTGAGCGAAATATCCTTGAGCACTTCTTTACCGTCTATCGTTTTTGAGAGATTCCGCAATTCAATCATGATCCTTTCCTCCTTTCACATCAGCGCTGATTTCCTTTATCCATTCCTGCAGCTTCTCCAGCTCAACTCCCGCGTAATGGGCATCGATGATGAGCTGTTTCAATTGCTCTTTTATCATCGTCATCTTCCCTTCAACCAATGTCGTTTTTGCATTCTCCGATATATACGTTCCTCTTCCCCTCAGCGTTTCAATGACACCATCGCGTTCGAGCTCCTTGTACGCTTTGCTGACTGTGTTCGGATTGGCGATAATGATCGTTGCCAATTCCCTGACAGAAGGAAGTTTATCCCCCGGCTTCATGATCCCTTTTAAACAAAGCTCTTTCAATTGCTGTATGATCTGCTCATAAATCGGAGTTGAGCTTCTCGGATCGATTTGAATCATTTACTTCCCTTCTTTCTTTTACGAGCTGCTCTCTTTCTTTAAATGTTCTGCCATTGAAAACCGATGACGACAAGAACGACAAACAGACTGCTGGCTAAAACCGAAGCGGCGATAATAAGAGGCACATCTTGTTTTACGGATCTTTTGTTTTTCATGAAAGTTCCCCTTCCCTATGCTTAACATTTATATGTCGATTCATTTTTTGAGTGTTTTATGTGTATTACATCAAGTAGTACACGTAATACAATAAACACACTCAGGCCTATTGTCAATTCTTTTTTAAAAGAAATACAAAAAAACCCGCCGGGATTCCGGCAGGTTTGCTGAACCATTTGAAACGGCGCGGTCAGTAATCAAAATTACGCTGCAAAATCATGTTGTTTTGCAAGGTCTGCAGCTGCAATCTCATTCGGTAAAGCTGCTCTCTTTGCTGATCATTCGCAGATAATGACAGCTTGTTTAATTCATTCACCGCGTTTTCAAGCATCATTTGCGCTTCACTGTACTCATTATCATTATAATGCTCTTGTTTTGAAGCGGTCATAAATTGCTCATTCGCAAATTCATACGCCTGTTCGCTTCTTTGGAGATGTTCATCTACTGATTGTCTTGTTGCCATTAAACAGTCCTCCTATTGATAATGTCATATCAATAGTATTTCTTATTCCAAATTAATTCTCACAAGAAATATCAGGTAATTCATTCACAAGACAGAGATGGCATAAAATACGATTAAATGTAAAACTTAATCAAGACAGAATGAAGTCTTTATAAAAATCCTTCATTTTAAAACGATAACTTAATTCTTCTTTTATTAAAAACATCATAATTTTTCCACATCACCCACAAGATCTTCGGTTCGCTTTAAATTGTTCACCATTAAATTATCTTTTTTGTGTAAAACACCCGGGATTCATCAAATTTTTTAGATCTGTTTTTATTAGCTTTAATTATCATCCCGAAACTAACACCAACTATAAAACTTACTCATCCCCATCTAAGACTGGAACAGCTTTAAATTTTTTCAACAAACCGTTCAAAAGTGAATCGAATTTTGAAGAATTAAGATAATAGTATGTTTTATTTTGATTTCTCGTACTTTCAACTAAACCTTGCAATGTTAAAATTCTCATATGGTGTGAAATGGTTGCGTTGGTTAAATTTAGCTGTTCAGCAATCTCATTAGCATACATTTTTTTATGACTAAGTAAGATTAATATCTTGAACTTACTTTTATCCGATAAAAGCTTCAAAAAATCAATGATGTGATTAATCTCTGCTTTCTCTAATGTATTTTCAAATATTTTATCAACTTTATAACCCAGTCCAACATAAATGTTATCTTCACTTTTCGTAATAGTTGCAGTGCAAGGTAAAAGTGTTGGATATATATTAATATAATTACAAGATAAGTATTCCTTACCTTTTAACGTACTGATTATCTTTTTTGGAAAATCTATATTTATGTTTTTTAATTGATTCATCCACTCATCTCTGAATTTAATTAAATTATAAATCGCCTCGTTAAGATAACCATTCACCAACATTAATTTATTGCAAAATTGATCTACATAAGTTTTAGGAGATTTCATTACCTTAAATATGATCCACTTGTATCCGGGCTTTATATTTAGATTATTAAGTAGCTCAAATAAACTTTCCCTATCATTTAAATACTGTTGGGTAGATGTTTCGGTTTTAAGATCTCCTTGTAAATAAATTAGAGACTCTAAAATATTTTTTCTTATCTCTTCTTCTGTAACTGCAGACAAATAATCAATAATTTCAAAAAAATCTTTCGTGTAAATTTGTGGTATTTTAAAAAATGTTGTGGCTAAACAAAAAATATTTGCATTCCTAACATCTTTGTAGTCGCAAAAGCTGCCAAAATAAAAATTTAAAAACTCACTATCTAACTCTTTTATTCTTTTAAGATCATCTAATAATACAAAATATTCATTATCTAAATTCAAACCCAATTTGGTTGTATAATCTTTGAAGAATTCCTCGTGTTTTAAGAATAGAATAGAGGATATCTTGTCAAAGAATTCTGAAACACTGTCATTTATTATTAACCGCACTTTTTCACACCCCATAAAGTCTTTTTCCACAAAGGAAAACGTTGTACTATCTTCATGCCAGACATTTTACATTTTTAATATTATCAATCAAAAGGAAACTTTCAAAGAATATTCATTTCTAATTAGCACTTACCTGACTGAGCATTATCATGAGCAGTCCTAGATTTATTAGACTTGCTTCACCTCATGCTAAGTATTCTCCTCATGTCATACTCTTCAGAAATCCTTAATCATCTCAGCTAGTTTACAGGTCCATTTAAGCTCTTATTGAGTTATTTCAAGTTACAAAATTGTTGAATTATAAAAATATGATTTCGAGATAAGTAGATGAAAAAACAATTTATGAATAATATTGACACCTCTTAAGATTGCATTTATCATGTTTTTAGATATATATCGAATTTTAATTTAGATTAATATCTGATGGAGGTTGTAGTTTTGAATTTCAAAAAATTAATTATGTTATCTGCATTATTATTAGGTACATTCATTTCGGTAATGGACACCACTATAGTAAATATTGCATTACCTAAGATGCTGGATTACTTTTCGAGCAACCTTTCTCAAGTAGCTTGGGTGGCTACAGGTTATACTTTAGCTTTTGCAGTTTTATTAGTAGGTGCATCAAAGCTGGCAGACCATTTTGGAAGAAAAAAAGCTTTTATGTTTGGATTAGCACTTTTTATTTTGACATCAGTTATTGCCTGTTTGAGCACTTCAATTGAAATGCTTATCACAATTAGAGTGATTCAGGGATTATCTGCTGCTTTCATTGTGCCAGTTACAATGCCTATTGCTTTGGCCATCGTTCCTCAAAATAAAAAAGGATTGATCATTGGAATCTGGGGGGCTTTCTCAGGATTAGCAGCTACTTTAGGACCTGTACTTGGAGGATTATTAACTGAAAATTTTAATTGGCAAGCTATCTTCTTCATAAATATTCCTTTAGGCCTGATTTCTCTTTTTTTAGCAGCATTTTTTATTACTGAGAGTTATGATGAAACAGTGAGTAAAAAAATTGATTACATGGGGATTCTTATTTTATCCGGAGCTCTCTTCTGTTTAACCTTTGGCTTTGCAAAAGTATCTGATTTAGGCTGGTCATCACCATTAATTATCTCTCTTTTTGTAATCTCTGTATTATTATTCTGTTTGTTTTTCTTTATTGAATCTAAAATTAAAAACCCGATGATTCCCTTATCCATGCTGAAGATACGTACGTTTAGTTTCAGTTCTTTCACCCTCTTTATGCAGGGCCTTGGATTAACAAGCGGTACCCTTATTATTACTTTACTCCTCACGAATTTAATGGGAAAAACTGAATTAGAAGCGGGGTTAATTGTTTCTACATTAGCTCTATCATCTATGTTTACCTCTGTACTTTCTGGAAAGCTATCTGATAAACTCGGGGGCATTTGGCTTTCGGGTCTAGGTATGCTCGGTTTAACAATCACAACATATTTATATGGATACATACGATACGACAGTTCTGTAACAACGGTAGTTATTCTGTTATGTTTGACCGGCTTAGCTTTAGGGCTTGTGATAGGACCGGCAATGAGTTCAGGGATACGGCTTATTCCTCCTGAGAAAGTAGGTATTGCCTCAGGTATTCTTAATATGATGCGGACAGTTGGACAAGCGCTAGGCATTGCCATACTTACATCTGTGCTTACAATGAATATAAATGATCACACAGCTTCTGCAAAAAAAGAAGCCATAACAATTGTGGAAAACAATCAGGTTTTTGATAAAAATGCAAAAAACGAGATAATAACTCACTTAAAGCATTCAGACAGTAAAGGTTTCGATCGAAGAAAAAGTATTGCTGAATTAAACAAAAAAGAGGAAGAAATTCTTTCTATAACCCCGGATCCATATAAAGAAAAGGTACAAAAAAGTTTCAATACTCAAAAGAAGGAAGTTATCGCTATCCAGAAAAAAATTTCAAATTTATATAATGAAAAAATAAGTGACAGTTTTAATAATACATTCAAAGTAGGCAGTGTAATTCTTATTTTAGGAATTATTTTTGCATTGTTCAGTGATATTTCTCCAAAACGATTAAAACAACAACAGAAAAACCAGGTAGATATTACGCCTTGACCGTTCCATAATTGTTTCATTGTTCCGCCCCATCATTCATGCTACAATTTTAGGATGCATCTGATGTGAGGGAGGCTTTTTGAACATTGAACGAGAATAACCCTTTTCCTTATTCAAATACGGAAAAACGGTACCATACATTAAATTATCATCTGCGGGAGCATTTCGGGCATAAAGTGTTTAAAGTCGCGCTTGACGGCGGTTTTGACTGCCCGAATCGGGACGGCACGGTTGCACACGGCGGCTGCACATTCTGCAGCGCGGCGGGCTCCGGCGATTTTGCCGGCAACCGGGCCGATGACTTACTCACGCAATTTCACGATATCAAAAACCGTATGCACGAAAAGTGGAAAGACGGTAAATATATCGCATATTTCCAGGCGTTCACGAATACGCATGCCCCGGTAGAGGAGCTGCGTGAAAAATTTGAATCCGTCCTCAAGCTTGACGGCGTTGTCGGCATGTCTATCGCGACCCGTCCGGACTGCCTGCCGGACGATGTCGTGGAATATTTGGCAGAACTGAATGAGCGGACCTATTTGTGGGTTGAACTCGGGCTGCAGACCGTGCATGAACGGACCGCACTCCTGATCAACCGCGCCCATGATTTTGACTGCTATGTTGAGGGTGTCAATAAACTGAGAAAACACGGCATCCGCGTTTGTTCCCATATCATTAACGGGCTTCCGCTTGAAAACAGGGACATGATGATGGAGACGGCCAAAGCCGTCGCTGATTTGGATGTGCAAGGCATTAAAATTCACCTGCTTCACTTATTAAAAGGCACACCGATGGTGAAGCAATATGAAAAAGGAAAGCTGGAGTTCCTTTCTCAAGAAGAATATGTAAGTCTTGTATGTGATCAGCTCGAAATCATTCCCCCGGAAATGATCGTTCACCGCATTACGGGAGACGGGCCAATCGAATTAATGGTCGGGCCGATGTGGAGCGTCAATAAGTGGGAAGTACTGGGCGCCATTCAAAAAGAGCTGGAAACACGGGGAAGCTATCAAGGAAAGCTCTTCAGAAAGACCGGGGAGGAGACCGCCCTATGACCTTGATGCACATCCTCCCTTTCAGTAAAGAATTGCTGAAGTCCGCCGCACAGGAAGGTGATATCACGGTTGACGCGACGATGGGCAACGGACATGATACATATTTTCTGGCCGGCCTTGTCGGTGAGACAGGACATGTCCATGCCTTTGATATTCAAGCGGACGCACTCGCTAAAACGAAGGAGCGGCTCGGTGCCGACTTCGGCCCGCGCGTCACGCTTCACCATAAAAGCCATGATCAAATAAAGGCATCGCTGCCTGAAGATGCGCACGGTCGTGTGGCTTGCGCCGTCTTTAATCTCGGCTATCTGCCAGGCGGCGATAAAAGCATTACGACAAACGGTCACTCAACCATTTCCGCGATCGAACAGCTCCTTGAACTGCTGAAGGAGAACGGGCTGATCGTTCTCGTTGTGTACCACGGGCATCCTGAAGGCAAGACGGAAAAAAGTGCATTACTGGAATACTGCAGCAATCTTGATCAGGAAAAAGCCCGCGTGCTGAGCTACGGCTTTCTCAACCAGCAAAACGACCCGCCGTTTATTATAGCGATTGAAAAGAAATCTGCCGGCAAATAAAGAATCGGCCTGTCATAAGCGGGCCGATTCTTTTTGTATTTACTTTTCAAGAAAAATCAATTACTATGAAATAATGGAAAAAAGTTCATCTTTTAAGTGTAACATCTGGGAGGAGCGGCAATTTGAATATTCTTCGCATCATATTTTCAAGTGTTCCCTATGTGATGTTTGTCATCATTTTATCAAGACATTTAGGATTTGAGTTCGCGAAAACCTATTACTGGTGGTTTGCTGCATTTTTTGTCATCGGGCTGATCGGCAAATTCGCAATGCACCTTGCGGCAAAAAAGAAACCGTTAAAAAAAGAGACAGCGTAAAATGCGCATGTCTCTTTTTATTTACTGTTTTGCAGCACGCTGCGTGTATAAGCGGGATTGTTCGTAAAGACACCATCTGCTTTTTGTTTCAGCATAATAGGCGTCAGCGTATGCTCGTCTTCCTTATCAAAAAACACGTGCACTTTCATCTTATTGTGATGAATGCGCTTCACGACTGCTTCATTTGCCAATTTGGCGTTGATCCCGACTGTATCAGCATACGTTCTGATGGTTTGCAGCTGCTTATCATTTATCTCCTCAGCCTCGTTATCTTTTAATAATCGAACAAGAGGAACTTTTTTATTCATAGAACGAACTTTCTTTAAGCTCTTCCCGCTAAAAGACTCAATGACTGCTTTATGGCCGGAAATCAGCTTATGTTTTTGTAATATGTCAATCAGTTTCTTTTCCATCACCAGGCTGCCGTTGCTTTCTCTTGTCTCAATATAGTAATTGGCAGTTTGTCCGAATTTCTGTATGATTTCTTCTAATGTTAAAATCTTTTCTCCTTTTCCCGCATTCAGTTTCTTAATCTGAGCCAAAGACAGATCATCTGTCATCCCTTTACCATCTGTTGTCCGGTCTACCGTTTTATCGTGAATTGCAATCAGACGGCCGTCCTTCGTCTCCCGTAAGTCTATCTCAATATAATCTGCTTTGTCTTTAATCGCACGTGCATAAGACAAAGCGGTATGTTCCGGCTCAATCGCAGAAGAGCCCCTGTGCGCTATCAAGACAGGATGATAGCCGGCGGAAGCATGGGTGACGGAGCAGCCTCCGGAAATGGAAAGTAATGCTATGACCGCTAAATACTTTAATTTTTTCATAAAATTAAAGTATCATATTCTGCAGGCGCACACAATGTTTCATTCTTCACATCATAAATAAAAAACTGCGCCGTCATGATGTACACGAGAGGCGCAGTTCACCCATTACGAACTTTTCGTCCAAGCCATCTTCTGAAATTTGCGGTAGGCTCTTCCGTTGATATAAAAGAAAAATGACGTTTTTCCGCTTGCCCTGATCAGCTTTCGCGCGAGGCGGCCCATTTCTTTTTGGCCGGCGACTTTGTCATCGGATAAATAGACGCCGAGCAGCCCCCTGTTGATCAGCCGGTGAAAATTTTCATGCGGAATGCCTTGCAAATGTTCATCCGCTTTTTCAATAAAATGCTGCAGTCTCTGCATCATTTCTTCATGAGACTGATAATACGTACAGAAATTCAGATCGCCTTCAAGCAGATCTTCTTCCTGGTCAATTAAATAATCAAGCAGTATATGCAGGCCTTGTATGTACGGAAAATAACTGCTGCGGATTTTCTCAGCGGTATGTTCGTTAAAATCAGGCTGGAATGAGTAAGCAACGAGACAGAAAATGCCTAACGTCGATCCGGCGCAGGCCGAGAATTCAAACCACTCCATTTCCGGAAGCTGCGACCTGTACTGCTCAAACCAGGCTTTAAGCCTCGGAACCCGTTCATGCTCAACGACATGCTTATGAACCTGAAGATCGCAATAATAATCACACAGTTCAAGCAAATAAGGTTTAATGATACCGTAATGTTCTATTGACCCGAGCACCCGCTGGCATGTTCTGACCAGTTCATGAAGATAACCGCCGTCATCCCGCTCCTCTCTGTACTGATAGTACGGCCGCACCTCGGCACCGACCGTCAGCGCGTCACGCATGGAAAGATGAAGCATGCGGAAGTCCTCCGGATCAAGCGAGGTGCTGCGGTCGCACAGATTGTCCAGATAATCACTGATTGTCTGATACGCGATGATAAATTGCACGCATTTCTGTTTCTGCTCTCCCGAAAGCAGGGCTAAAATGCCGCCTCCTTCACAATGAAACGACTTATCGCGGATACTTGCGGCCGCCTGCTGCCGCAGTTCGGTATTTTTAATGGAATCTGATTTTTCCCGCCACATGTTCAATTCCTGATGAACGAGCGGAAAAATTTCCCGATACACTTTTGCCATAAGGTTAAAAGGATGTTCCGGTACTGTCAACATATGCACCCCCAGCGAATTCAAATATACTGATCTGTAAAGGCTTTTGCCGCCTTAAACACAGTTTCTCTTTCCGGTTCATTAAAAATTTCATGATAAAGCCCTTCCCATTCCCGGTACGATTTATTATGGGAAGCCACACCGGAAAACCATTTGCGGACCTTCATTTTATCGACGATTTTGTCATCACCGCCCTGCATAAGCAAAAGCGGCACCTTTAAAAACGCATCAGTCGGCACCATAGCGGCATCAATGGTTTTTAAAAGCTCTCTGTACCATCTTACGGATACCTTCGTGACATATAAAGAATCGTTTTGATCCGCTTCAATCATATCCGCATTCCTCGTTGCCATATCAGGTGATAAGCCGGAATCCACTCTGAGGGACGGAGCGAGGACGTTCAGTCCTTTAGACGCAAAATCAAGGACTTTATTGACTTTTATTTGCAGACCCAGACAAGGTGATGATAAAATGAGTGCCGTAATGCGGGGATTTCTCTGCTGCTTAAACCATTCTATCGCAATCAGTCCGCCCATGCTGTGGCCCAAAAGGAAAACGGGCGCTTCAAGCGTTCTCGCTTTATCAATCCATATATCTACTTCATCAATGTATTCTTGGAAAGAGCGAATATGCCCTCTGGCGCGGGTCGACGTTCCCTGACCGGGCAAATCGCCCATCACCACGTTATATCCGGAAGATCTCCACATTTCAACGAGCCATTTATAACGCCCGTGGTATTCGCTCGCCCCGTGGATAATGACAATGGTACCGACGGGCCTGTCTGCTTTCCAAGTCCACATGCAGTTCACCTCTTACATAAATTTAGAGAAAGAAGGATGAGACATGATAATCTACCCTTATAAACAATTTACGCCGGACATACATCCTGAAGCGTTCATTGCAGATAACGCCGTCATAACGGGCGACGTCGTGATCGGAGAACAATCGAGCATCTGGTTCTCGGCAGTCATCCGGGGGGATGTTGCGCCGACAAGGATCGGAAAAAGAGTCAGCATACAAGACTTGAGCTGTCTGCATCAAAGCCCGAACCGCCCGCTTCTTATTGAAGATGACGTCACGATCGGCCATCAGGTTACACTGCACAGCGCAATCATCAGAAAGAATGCTTTAATCGGTATGGGCTCCGTCATTCTTGACGGGGCGGAAATCGGAGAAGGCGCGTTTATCGGCGCCGGAAGTCTCGTTCCTCCGGGCAAAACCATTCCTCCCGGCTGTCTTGCGTTCGGCCGGCCCGCAAAGGTTATCCGCCGGCTGACAGAAGAAGACATACGGGACATGGAAAGAATCAGAACGGAATATGTTGAAAAAGGCCGATACTATAAAACAATGCAAGAGAAATAAAAAAGATCAGCTTTGTTTTACTACTGTACCATTTTTCAAAATATTATTTAAGTAAAAACCATTTGCATTCTCCCGATTGTCAGGAAACAGAAGCAAAATGTTCAGGAATTTGTTTTATTCTTCCCCCTTTTACCCGATCCTATGAAAAAAGAGCCCATTTCAGCGGGCTCTTTTTTTACGCTTTTTCGGCGAATGTCTGTCCGTTTTCCAGATCTATGTCTTTTCTTTTATGGAAACCTTTGCCGTAATAGGCGGCTAATAATATGCCGAACCAGACAGGACCGATGATGACGGCCACCCTGGTCTCTGCATCAAAAGCCATCAGCACAACGACAAAAGCCAGAAATGCCAGCGAGATATATGAGGAAAAGGGGTATAAAGGCATTTTATATTTGAGTTTTTTCCGTTCTTCCGGCTGTAAGCTTTTACGGTATTTCATTTGGGAAAGCAAAATAATCGACCA
Organism: Bacillus sp. ZY-1-1; assembly: GCF_003047165.1. Classification (NCBI taxonomy): domain Bacteria; kingdom Bacillati; phylum Bacillota; class Bacilli; order Caryophanales; family Bacillaceae; genus Bacillus; species Bacillus sp. ZY-1-1. The sequence goes on along the minus strand of NZ_CP027061.1, from coordinate 1,006,475 downwards.
TGTCCAAATTGCTCCGAACGTCGCAATGCTCGTCACCCACGTAAACACTTTCGCCGGCACCACGTAGTTCAGCAAAACGCCGATGCATAACGCACCCGCTGAAACCAATACCGCTTTTCCCGGCACACCGCCTTTTGTGACCGTACCGTATGCTTTAGGCGCTTCATTTTGCTCCGCCAGATTGAACAGCATACGCCCCGTGCTGAAGATCCCGCTGTTGCAGGAAGAAAGAGCCGCCGTCAATACGACAAAATTAATGATTCCGGCTGCAGCGGGTATTCCGATTTTTTCAAATGTCAAAACAAACGGGCTTCCGCCTGAACCGATTTCCTGCCACGGATAAATTGACATAATGACAAACAAAGCTCCGACGTAAAAAATGAGAATGCGCCAAAAAACAGTATCTATGGCCCGCGCCAGTGATTTTTCCGGATTTTTGACCTCACCGGCTGTGACACCGATCAGCTCAATCCCGAGATAAGCAAACATGACCATCTGAAGCGACAGCAGCACCCCTTTAATCCCATTCGGGAAAAAGCCGCCGTGGCTCCATAAATTGCTGATTCCGAGCGCAACGCCTCCGTTTCCGAGACCGAATACGATCATCACCAGACCGATCGCGATCATTGACAGAATCGCCAAGACTTTAATGAGCGCAAACCAGAATTCAAGCTCACCGTACGCTTTGACCGCCAGAAAGTTGACAGCCGTCATAATGACGAGTGCACAAAGCGCCCAGATCCATGACGGCACGTCAGGGAACCAGTAGCCCATATAAATGCCGACCGCGGTGATTTCCGCCATGCAGGTAACGACCCATAAAAACCAATAATTCCAGCCTGTTAAAAACCCGGCAAGCGGGCCGATATAATCTCTGGCATACCGGCTGAATGAACCGGCTACAGGCTTTTGAATCGCCATTTCCCCCAATGCCCGCATAATAAAAAACATAATCAGTCCGCTGCAGGCGTAAGCGGCTAAAATCCCCGGCCCGGCAAGCTTTATGGCAGAAGCAGACCCGAGAAACAGCCCGACTCCAATCGCGGCGCCCAACGACATAAGCGAGATATGCCGCTCTTCCAAGCCGCGGTGAAGCGTTTTTTCTTTGTTTTGCATAACTCTCCCTCCCCCTGATTTTGACAAAGAAACAACAAACCGAGACGAAATAGCCAGAAAACTTTTTCCGGAATCTACCCGATTAGTCCTATTATAACCTTTTTCTGAATATTGCGTAATACTTTGTCGAAAACAGAGCGGAATAGACGGTTTACAAAAAACAATAGAAAAAAGGCTTTCGATAACTCGAAAGCCTTTTGGATTAAACGAAAATGACTTCTTTCGGCTGATGATTCAGCTCTTCCGGCACCAGTCTTTTTTCGACATTGATGCTGTGCCAGATCATGAAGATCAGCACGGTCCAGATTTTGCGGCTGTTGTCCGCTCTGTCGGCACAATGATCTTCCAGAAGCTGAAGGACATAATCCTTTTCAATATAAGCATCTGTTTCACTTTCGCGAATGATGTTGCGAACCCATTCGTTCATTTCATTTTTCAGCCAGTGGCGGATCGGCACAGGGAAGCCGAGTTTTTTGCGGTTAAGCACATGATCAGGCACTACCCCTTCAGCAGCTTTGCGCAGAAGGTATTTCGTCGTGCCGTTTTTCGTTTTCAATTCATCCGGAATTTTTGAAGCTACGTCAAACACGACTTTATCAAGGAACGGCACGCGCAGTTCCAATGAGTTGGCCATCGTCATTTTGTCAGCCTTTAACAGGATGTCGCCGCGCATCCACGTATGGATGTCAACATACTGCATTTTATTAATGTCGCTGTATGAACGGCTTTCCGTAAAGTACGGCTTCGTGACATCACGGTATGAAAGCTCTGGATTGTAATGTTTGAGCAGCTGTTTTTTCACGGGCTCTTCAAAAATCTTCGCATTACCGATATAGCGCTCCTCAAGCGGTGTGCAGCCGCGGACTAAGAGGCTTTTCCCTCTCATTCCTTCAGGCATGACGGACGCCACATGAAGAAGCATTTTTTTCAGACCGGACGGAATGCGTTCAAACGGTTTAAGCGAAAGCGGTTCGCGGTAAATATTGTACCCGCCGAACAGCTCGTCCGCGCCTTCCCCGGATAACGCGACCGTTACATGCTTTTTCGCTTCTTTCGCGACAAAGTACAAAGGAATCGCCGCCGGATCTGCAAGCGGGTCATCAAAGTGCCAGACGATTTTCGGAAGCTCGTTCATATACTCCTCAGGAGAAATGACTTTGCTGATATTTTCAATACCGAGCGCGGCAGCCGTTTCCTTCGCTACGTCAACCTCACTGAAGCCCTGCTGCTCAAAACCGACGGAAAATGTTTTAAGGCTCGGGTGAAATTCTTTCGCAACTGAAACGATAAAAGAAGAGTCGATACCGCCGGATAGAAACGAACCGACAGGAACGTCACTTCTCATGTGAACTTTGACAGAGTCAAAGATTGCGTCTCTGACTTCTTTCACCAATTTATCTTCATCAGACTGAACAGGCTTGAAGTTCGCTTTGAAATATGTTTTAAACGCGATGTCGCCTTCCGGGCGGATCGTAAACTGGCTGCCCGGCTCGACTTTTTTCACTTCAGCGTCAAGCGTGCTCGGTTCAGGAACGAATTGGAAAGACATATATTGCTGTAAAGAAGCTGTATCAAGATCAATACCGTTTTGAGCGGCCATTAAACTCTTTCTTTCAGATGCAAAATATACTTTGTCCCCGATGGTTGTGTAATACAGCGGTTTAATTCCGAACGGGTCTCTCGCGCCGTACATGACGCGGTCAGCTTTGTTCCAGATTAAAAACGCAAACATTCCGCGAAGCTTTGAAGCGGCTTCTTCTTTATAATGACGGTATGTCGCAAGGAGCACTTCGGTATCGGAATCTGTATTGAAAGTGTAGCCTTTCGCTTCAAGCTCTTCTCTCAATTCAATGTAGTTATAGATTTCGCCGTTAAAAATGATCCAATATTTTTCGTCTTCATATGATAAAGGCTGTCCGCCGTTTTCTACGTCAATAATACTGAGCCGTCTGAAGCCGAATCCGACGTGCTCGTCATGATAATACCCATCGCTGTCAGGACCGCGGTGAACGATCATTTGGTTCATTTGTTTGATTAGCTCTTCTTGATCTGCGGTTTGAGTTAATGGATGCTTATTAAAAACACCGACAAATCCACACATAGTATAGCCTCCATAAGTGTAATTTTCTAATTGGACCCCCTTTTTATAGACGCTTTGTTACGCCATTGGTTTCACGCTATGTAAAAAATAAGCATGGCAGCATCTACAAAAAGGGAAAGCCGCTTAGTAAGCGGCTATAAAATTATTCTCCTAGTGCTTCTTTGCGAAGCGCATCCGCCTTGTCAGTACGCTCCCAAGGAAGATCCACATCATGACGTCCGAAGTGGCCGTAAGCAGCTGTCTGCTTATAGATCGGGCGGCGCAGATCAAGCATTTTAATAATGCCGGCAGGTCTCAGGTCGAAGTTATTCCGTACGACTTCGATCAGTTTTTCTTCAGAAGCTTTTCCTGTATCAAATGTATTGATGGAAATAGAAACAGGCTGTGCCACGCCGATTGCGTATGCAAGCTGCACTTCACAAGAATCAGCAAGACCTGCTGCCACGATGTTTTTCGCTACGTATCTCGCAGCGTATGCCGCAGAACGGTCTACCTTCGTCGCATCCTTACCGGAGAATGCGCCGCCGCCGTGGCGTGCATATCCGCCGTATGTGTCGACGATGATTTTACGGCCGGTCAGACCCGCATCACCTTGAGGTCCGCCGATTACGAAACGTCCCGTAGGGTTGATGAAGTATTTTGTTTCTTCATCGATCAGTTCCTCAGGCACGACAGGGTTAATGACATGCTCTTTCAGATTGCGCTGAATCTGCTCAAGCGTAATTTCCGGGTGGTGCTGAGTTGAGATGACGATCGCGTCGATGCGGACCGGCTTGTTGTTTTCATCATATTCAACGGTAACTTGCGTTTTGCCGTCAGGGCGAAGGTACGGAAGAATGTCTTCTTTGCGGACTTCGCTCAAACGGCGGGCTAGTTTATGCGCCAAAGAGATCGGAAGCGGCATAAGCTCTTTCGTTTCGTTACACGCATAACCGAACATCAGGCCTTGGTCTCCCGCTCCGATTGCTTCGATTTCAGCATCGCTCATTGTGCCTTCACGCGCTTCAAGTGCCTGATCGACACCCATTGCGATATCCGCAGACTGTTCGTCAATTGATGTTAAAACAGCGCAAGTCTCCGCATCAAATCCGTATTTGGCGCGTGTGTAGCCGATTTCTTTAATCGTTTCACGGACTGTTTTCGGAATGTCAACGTAGGTTGACGTAGTAATCTCTCCGCTTACCAGCACAAGTCCTGTCGTTACAGATGTTTCGCAGGCCACGCGCGCGTTCGGGTCATTTTTTAAAATCTCATCTAAGATACTGTCAGAAATTTGGTCACAGATTTTGTCCGGATGACCCTCAGTAACAGATTCAGATGTAAATAGTCGACGGTTTTTACTCATTCACTTTTCCTCCTGAAAAAAGATCTCTTGCAAGACCTTCTCATATGATACGGAACTCGCTCCCTCTTAATACAATGTCATACTATATCAGAGAATGTTAATTGGCATATTTTATGAAATAAAAAAACCTTTTCCACTCGAGGAAAGGGTTTGGTCTGTGTGCCTTTCACTCTTATCGCTCAAGGAAAATATTAAACCTTGCATCAGGTTAGCACCTTGGTTTCCCACAGTGTTTTCACCTGCTTTTTTACAGAGAAACCGGTTGCTGGGCTTCATCGGGCCTGTCCCTCCGCCAGCTCGGGATAAGAGTATCCGCTCAATGAAATATCTTATCGTAAAAGGGCGGAAAGTGTCAATATGAATTAAAGCGATTGCGCGCCTTTATTTCGGGAAGCAATGGAAAAACACAAACAAAAAACCGTAAATAGTATAGACTATTTTCAGATATATGTTATACTAATTCCACATTCAGCGAAATACAAATAAACCGGCAAAGGAAGGTTTTTATGAAATTAGTTGATTTAACCGCAGATCTTCAAGCATTACTTGCAAGTCCGAATGTGCATCATAATTTATCGGCTCCAAAACTTACCGAAAAAGTGATCAGCCGAAATGAAGGAACGCTGACATCAACGGGCGCCGTACGCGCCACCACCGGCGCATATACAGGCCGGTCACCTAAAGATAAATTTATCGTCCGTGAACAAAGCACAGAAAATCAAGTTGATTGGGGCGCGGTGAATCAGCCCATTTCTGAAGAGGCGTTTGAAAAGCTGTACGCCAAAGTCGTCAGCTACTTAAAACAGCGGGATGAACTGTTTGTGTTTGAAGGATTCGCGGGAGCGGATGAAAAATACAGACTGCCGATTACGGTCGTAAATGAATTTGCGTGGCACAATTTATTCGCGCGCCAGCTGTTTATCAGACCGGAAACGGATGAAAGAGACCCGCAAGCGCAGCCTTTCACCATTCTCTCAGCTCCGCACTTTAAGGCAGACCCGGAGACGGACGGGACGCATTCGGAAACATTTATCATTGTCTCTTTCGAAAAGCGCGTCATTTTAATCGGCGGTACCGAATACGCCGGAGAAATGAAAAAATCAATATTCTCCATTATGAACTTCCTGCTTCCGCAGCAGGATATACTGCCGATGCACTGCTCAGCCAACGTCGGTGAAAAAGGCGATGTCGCCCTGTTTTTCGGCCTTTCCGGCACAGGGAAAACGACGCTTTCAGCCGATGCGGACCGCAAACTGATCGGAGATGACGAGCACGGCTGGTCAGATTCCGGCGTTTTCAACATTGAAGGCGGATGTTACGCTAAATGTATCAATCTGAGCGAGGAAAAAGAACCGCAGATTTTTCGTGCGATCCGCTTCGGGTCTGTTCTTGAGAATGTCGTGCTTGATGAAAAAACGGGTGAAGCGGATTACGACAATTCCTTCTACACGGAAAACACAAGAGCCGCATATCCGATTGAGATGATCGGCAATATCGTGCAGCCGAGCATTGCCGGCCATCCGCAGGCGATCGTCTTTCTAACGGCGGACGCATTCGGCGTGCTTCCTCCGATCAGCAAACTGACGAAGGAACAGGCGATGTATCACTTCTTAAGCGGATACACCAGTAAACTCGCGGGAACCGAACGCGGCGTGACATCTCCGCAAACGACTTTCTCGACGTGCTTCGGTTCACCGTTCCTTCCGCTTCCGGCGCATGTATATGCCGAAATGCTCGGGCATAAAATCGACGAACACGGCGTTCAAGTCTTCCTGGTCAACACAGGCTGGACCGGCGGAGGGTACGGAGTCGGAGAACGGATGAAACTTTCGTATACAAGAGCGATGGTCAAGGCCGCTATTGACGGCAGACTGAACCAGACTGACATGACGGCAGACAGCATTTTCGGCCTGCACAGTCCCGTTCATGTTCCGGGCGTGCCGGATGAAGTTCTTCAGCCTGAAAACACATGGAGCGATAAACAAGCATACAACGAAAAAGCGCTGTTTTTAGCCAATGAGTTTAAAGAAAACTTTAAAAAGTTTTCCCATGCAGACTCGATTGCCAAAACCGGCGGACCTCTCGTGTAATCAAAAAAGCCAAGGGCGTTTATGCCCTCGGCTTTTATTTTTTCAGTTTGTCGAATGAAGCGAAGTGAGTCTGTATGTAATGCTTGTCCGGCCGTTCGCCCATTCGAGCTTTTGGACCTCGCCGGTGCCGGATTTCTCTCCGGTTTTCGTTTTGCGCACGTCCATCGGAATATCAAGAGGATAGACGCGGTAGCCCTCTTTCTCCAATAAAAAGATATTTTCCTCTATCCGTTTTTCATTGCCTTTTGTCACAATCATGGTATTAAATTCAACAGGCATTCCCAAAATGAAAATCCCCTTTCATTCTCTTATTCTTTATTATCATATCATAAATCAGGCATCTTACCGTGTCTTCATCCATTCCGCCAGCCGCCGGACAATGCGTCTGTTTTCCTGCGGCGGAAAATAATGCGTAAAACCGCTGTAATACCAAGTTTCCACCGGTTTTCCCGCCTCTTTCAGCTTGTCCTCGATCATCCGAGCGTGTTCGATCGAAACATTTTCATCATTCTCTCCATGGATGAGCAGCACAGGGGCCTGAATGCGGTCTGCTTTTTCAAACGGCGAACGCCATCTGTATTCATCCGGCACCTTTTTCGGCGTGCCGCCGATCACCCGCTTCATCATCCGCCGCATATCCTTCCGCTCTTCATAAGTCAGCACCATATCGCTCACACCGCCCCATGAAACGAGTGAAGCCGCTTGATGCCCCATTTCAATCGCGGTCAAAAGCCCCATGATTCCGCCCCGGGAAAAACCGAAAATATGCACCCGCCCTTCCCTGACGTTCGGATGCTCCCGAAGAAGGCGGAAAGCGGAAAACGCGTCCTCTCTGTCCTCTCCCGCAAAATCTTCATTTCCCTCGCCGCCCTGGTTGCCTCTGTAATAAGGCGCAAACACGACAAAGCCTTGGGAAGCGAATTGAACGATTCTTCCGGGGCGTACCATGCCGACATTTTTTATGCCGCCGCGCAAATATAAAAAACCGTCATATGTTCCCGGTGCCGCAGGTTCGGCAAGGAGCCCCTTTACCTTCAGCCCTTCTGACTCATAGCATACCGCAAAGAGGCGGACATGCGGACTCGGAGACGGGAACCTTTTCTTTTCTACCAGCAATACAATGCGCCTCCTTAGATCATCAGTTTTTTTATTCTTTCCCAACGTGAATATGGGCACTCACACATTTTTTATACCCATCATACGATATGTAAAGCAGAAAAGGTTATTTTAACGCTTAAAACAAGGAGGTTACACCGTGAACAAATGGCTCAAAGCGGGCTGCGTTTTTGTCATATGCGCCTTTTTCCTGCTCATTCTTCCGGCTTGCAGACAGGAAGAAAGTCTGACGAAGGTAAAGGTGGCGGAAGTCACACACTCCATCTTCTATACGCCTCTGTATGTCGCTGAAGCAAAAGGTTTCTTTAAAAAAGAAGGGCTCCAAGTGTCACTTCAAACAACATGGGGCGGAGACAAAACGATGACATCGCTTTTGTCAAACGGGTCAGACATCGCGCTGGTCGGTTCTGAAACATCCATTTACGTGGAGGCGCAGGGAGCAAAAGATCCGGTCATCAATTTCGCGCAGCTGACGCAGACGGACGGCACATTTCTCGTGTCGCGGAAGGATGAGAAATCATTCAAATGGAACGATTTAAAAGGAAAAACATTTCTCGGCCAGCGAAAAGGCGGCATGCCCCAAATGGCCGGTGAGTACGTCCTGAAAAAGAATCACATAGAGCCGAAAAAAGACATTAACCTCGTTCAAAACATTGATTTCGCCAATATTTCCAACGCATTCGCATCCGGAACGGGTGATTATGTGCAGCTGTTTGAACCGACGGCATCCCAATTTGAAAAAGAAGGCATCGGTCATATCGTCGCATCCTTCGGAGAAGCTTCCGGCCAAGTGCCATACACAACCTTTATGGCAAAAGAAAGTTATTTGAAAAACAATGAAAAGACGGCGGAAAAATTCACCCGCGCCATCTATCGCGCCCAGCAATGGGTGGAAAGCCATCCGGCCAAAGACATCGCAAAAACGATTCAGAAGGAATTTGCCGATACAGACCCGGCCATTATCGAAACATCGATAGAGCGCTATAAAAAACAAAAGTCATTCTCTGCAGACCCAGTTCTGCAAAAGGATGAATGGGAACTGCTTCAATCTATTATGGATGAAGCCGGAGAGCTCCCGAAACACATTCCGTACAGCAAACTCGTCAACACAAAAATCGCCAAAAAAGTCACCTCAGAACAATAGGAGGAACATGAATGTCTTTTTTACATGTGGATCATGTAACACATACTTACTTCTCGCTGAAAGAAAAGACAACCGCCGTGAAAGATATACATTTTCAGATTGAAAAAGGGGATTTCATCTCCTTTCTCGGGCCGAGCGGATGCGGAAAAACAACACTCCTGTCCATTCTGGCCGGCCTTATCACCCCTGCGCAAGGCCGGGTGCTGATCGAAGGAAGCGTGCCGAACCATAAAGAACACCAAATCGGTTATATGCTTCAGCAGGATTATTTATTTCCTTGGAAATCAATTGAGGAAAACGTGCTGCTCGGTTTACACATTTCAAAAACATTAACAGAAGAAAAAAGAGCTGAAGTTCTCAGCCTTCTGCCTAAGCTCGGATTAATCGGCGTTGAAAAGAAATATCCGAAAGAGCTCTCAGGCGGAATGCGGCAGCGGGCGGCACTTGCCAGAACTCTTGCGCCGGACCCTGGACTGCTGCTCCTTGATGAACCGTTTTCCGCGCTGGACTTTCAAACGAAGCTTTCTTTGGAAAACCTTGTCTTCAGAACATTAAAGGATTTTCAAAAAACCGCCGTGCTCGTCACCCACGATATCGGTGAAGCCATCGCCATGAGCGATACGATCTATTTATTTTCGAATCAGCCGGGCACCATCCACCAAATATTCACCGTGCCTAAGGAGCTCGCGGCTTTAGATCCGTTTGACGCGCGTCAGGATCCGGCCTTTCAGCCGCTGTTTCAAACCATATGGAAGGAGCTGAATTCCCTTGAAAAACAGCAGCGGCACGATTGAACAGCTTCATCAGCAGTTTAAGAAAAGACACCAAAAAGAAAAGCTCCGGATCCGTGCGTATCAGGCCGCCATTTTCATCGTATTTTTTGCCGGGTGGGAAATATCGAGCAGGGCGGGCTGGATCGATCCGTTAATCTTCAGCTCACCCTCCGCCGTTTGCAGGCTTTTAGTTGAAAAGATTGCGGACGGATCCCTTGCGGCGCACATCGGCGTAACCTTAGGAGAAACCGTTCTCGGCTTTTTGCTCGGCACACTTCTCGGCACATGCCTCGCCGCTCTGTTATGGTGGTCAAACCGGCTCGCCCGGGTTTTAGACCCGTACCTCGTCATTTTAAACGCGATGCCGAAGGTCGCACTCGGACCGATTCTCATCGTGGCACTCGGACCGAATTTCACAAGCATTGTCGCCATGGGAGCAGTCATCAGTGTCATTATCACGACAATCGTCGTCTTTACGGCTTTTCAGGAAGTGGATGAAAACTATATTAAGGTGATGAAAACATTCGGAGCGAAAAGAAGCATCATGTTTAAAGAAGTCATTCTGCCGGCATGCGCCCCCGCGATTATTTCCGCGCTTAAAGTGAACGTCGGTTTATCCTGGGTCGGTGTCATCGTCGGCGAGTTTCTCGTTTCCGAAAAAGGTCTGGGCTACATGATCATTTACGGATTCCAGGTTTTCAATTTCACTCTTGTGTTCTTAAGCCTTCTGATCATCGCGATTTTTGCGACATTGATGTATCAGGGAGTCGAACTGTTAGAAAGAAAATGGACGAAAGGAAAAATATAAAAAAGACCCGTGCGTAAGCGCCGGGTCTCCGTTTTTTATGATTGAAATACGCCGTCCTCTTTCAGCTTTTTCATACTGATCGGAAGCACCGAATCTTTCATAATGAAACTGAATTTTTTATTTCGGGGGAGATTCTCCGGCAGTTCGCTGAACAGCACCGGCCCCTTTGTTTCAAAATAGTTCGCCTGTTTTTCAAGCTTTTCAATATCGGCAAAATAAATATTCTTCACGATTACCTTTTCCCTGCCGAGAACTTTATACTGTCCGACGTACTTCAGATGTCTTACCGCGGCGCCGGTTTCTTCTTTCACCTCGCGCAGGGCCGCTTCCTCCGCACATTCCATCGGCTCCACTTTTCCGCCCGGAAATTCAAACCCCCGGTCTTCGTGCTCAGTCAAAAGCCACTTATCTCCATATCGGCATATGACCCATACATGCTTCGGGCTGTCTGAAAAAGGCTGGTGTTCAAAGGAGAGCTGAACAGTATTCTGATAATAGTCTTTAAACTCGTACATGTTTATCCCTCTAATCCGTTCCTTCATATCTTCCATACATCATACCACAGTTGCGTTTGTTCGGAAGCCCTTTATCAAAAATTCAGAGGAAAACCATCATACCCGCTAGTATAGCCTCCTTTGAAGCAAATGTTACGGTTTGCGCTTGAATTTATTTTTCAAAGTATCCAATAAGTCGACGAGCACCTGCGGAACCGGGATGCCCAGCGAGCTTGCCGTTATCACGATCTGAACCGATTCGTATAAGATATAAAACATAATAGCCAAATTGCGGATGGCGCCTTCTGAATGAAGCAGCTGATCAAAAAAATGGCAAACTGAGACTAATGCCAGGGTCACGATTTTTTTGACCAGCCGCGCAAAAAGCTTTCTTGCGCTCAGCTGCTGCAAAAGAGATTCTTTTAAGCTTGTACTGATAAACTCAATCGCCATGACCGATAGCAAAATCAGAAACGAATACTGAAAACCGCCAAAGAAAAACCCCGCTGCCGACACGATCACTGCAAAAAACGAAAAGATGCCAAAGTCTTTGCCCACTTGATCCAACATCCTTTCACAGAAACGGCCTTACATTATTCTATGAAAAGTGAATGGAACGGACTGGATTTTTCAGAAAAATGGACAACACCTCTCTTCGGCAGCCAAATAAAAGACCGAGTGCTTTATAGCCCCGGTCTTCCCTTGTTGATTATCCTAAATACGCTTTCAGCATCCAGTTATGTTTTTCGATATTCTGGTGAATGGCAAGCAGCATATCTCCGGTCGTTTCGTCTCCGACCTCATCTGCGAGATCCATGCCGCTTTTCAGCTCTTCCGCAATGACAGTGAAATCATCATAAATGTTCTGTACCATTTGTTCTGCGCTCTCATTGCCTTCCGCTTCTTTTATAGAAGCAGTCTTCAATGATTCCGTCATTGTGCCGATCGGCTTGCCGTTCAATGCCAGCAGACGTTCTGCCAGATCGTCAATATATGTAGCCGTTTCGTTATACAGCTCCTCGAACTTTTCGTGCAATGTGAAAAAGTCCTTCCCTTTGACGTACCAATGATAGTTATGTAATTTCACATACATGACCGTCCAGTTTGCAACTTGTTTATTGACCGCTTCCAATAGTTTTTCTGACATGCCTATCTTCCTCCTTTGATTTACTATTGATATACCCTATATATCGTGTGTTAAAACATAAATTTTTAGCCCTTGATTTTACGGATGGAAAATATGTTATGATTTGTTAAAAAGGAGGGATTTCATGCTGCTTCTTCTGAGCTTCGGCTTTCTTATCGTGCTCGCCGTGCTGCTTTTATCCATCTGGTCGACTGTAAGAGCTTATAACGTAAAACATACGATTGACCCGCCGGAGGACGCATCAAAAGGCTTGACGGATAAAAACAATCCTTAATGATGATGCGTCTGTTCCTCATGGCCGGAGGAATCATCGGCAGCTTCAGCATCCCCGACACGCACTTTTACAGTCGGCATATTATGCTGCTGTTTTGCCGTTACGTGGGATTGAACGGTATACACACCCTCTTCATCAAATTCAGTCCGCAGGTGATACGCCCCTTTTTCCTCCTTGGCCTTGCTTGTTTTGCTGCTGCCTTTTTTTCCTTCTTTCCATACTTCAAACATGACTTCATCCGCATCCGTGACACGCTTGCCGCCGTAAAAAACCTCCGCCTTGTATTCCGTTTTTTCATGCAATGCTGCCTTTTCCGGTCCTGTAAGCTTGACCTCAAGCGCTTTAGGCTCCTCATCCGCGGCGGTTTTGTCCGAATTGCCCCCGCAGGAAGATAATAGAAATACCATACCGCACATACCTGCCAATACAGCCCGTTTCATCCTATCACTCCTTCATGTTTGCTTCTATTTTAGCAAACGCTTACACATAAGGTGTGACATTTTTTAGAAATATGTAAAAAAGCCTTTTTGCATGTCAGCAAAAAGGCCTGTTTTTTATCCGAACACTTTCAGCAAATCTTCTTTATCTTGTGACAGCCAGAAACGCATCAGCCGTTTCGCGCCTTCTAAATCATGAAGTTTCGCCTGGCCGCACTGTTTTTCGTTGGCCGCCGGAATCTCCGTAATATCGATGGCTTCTTTCAGCGTAGCGTCAAGCAGGTCTACAATTTCTTCCGCTGTCGGCTCGCCGCTGACAACAAGATAATAGCCTGTCTGGCAGCCCATCGGTGAGATATCTATGATGTCGAAGTGATCGTATTTCTCAGAATGTGTGCGAATCGTAAACGCAAGCAAGTGCTCAAGCGTATGAATCGTATCCGGCTTCATCGCCTGTTTGTTCGGCTGGCAGAAGCGAATGTCAAACTTATTCACGACGCCGTCTGTTCCGACTTTATGCACTCCGCAATGTCTTACATACGGAGCCACAACCGCATTATGGTCTAGCTCAAAACTTTCTACTGAAGGCATAATGGCACTCCCTTTTTTTCAGAATATGCATCCATTATAACACAGTTTTCCGATAAGAATTGTGGCGGAAGCTTTTCAATCTGAAATTTTTTTTCTATACTAGCATCAGAAAGGTGGTTTTTTAATGAAAACCATAATGATTGCGCTCATCCGCGGATACCAGAAGTTCATCTCTCCGCTGACGCCGCCGTCATGCCGCTTTTATCCGACGTGTTCGCAGTACGGAATCGAAGCCGTCAAGACTCACGGCGCATTAAAAGGCGGATGGCTGACACTGAAGCGGATTTTAAAGTGCCACCCTTTTCATCCGGGCGGTGTTGATCCCGTACCGGACAAAAAACAAAAACATTAGTCCATATGCTGGTAGCCGTCGATCACCAGATCAAGTTTACCGGTTTCAGGATCAATCACCAGACCGTGCACTGGGACATTGTCAGGGAATAGCGGATGGTGTTTAATGACGTTTACGCTGTCTGTAACACTCGCTTCTACTGAATCAAAGCTTTTCAGCCATTGATCAAGATCAACACCTGAGTGCTTCAGCATGTCAATCCGCTCTTTCGGAATACCGCGGTCGATAATTTTATCAAGCATATCCTCGCTGTTGATTTTGCTCATGCCGCAATCATGGTGGCCGATAACGCAGACTTCATCAGCGTTTAATTCGTATACGGCCACTAAAAGGCTGCGCATGATGCTTCCGAACGGGTGGGCGACAAGCGCGCCGGCACTTTTAATAATTTTCACATCGCCGTTTCGCATGTTCATCGCATGCGGAAGCAATTCTACAAGACGTGTGTCCATACAGGACAAAATCGCCATCTTTTTATCCGGGAATTTAGATGTTTGGTATTTTTCATAATCTTTGTTTTTAGTGAACTGCTCATTAAATTGCATGATATCGTTTAGAAGACTCATCTTGGTGTTTCCTTTCTGCTTTTTTATTCACAATATAACATAAGGCGGGGCATTTCGTCACTCCCCGCACGAGATGATAAAGTGCTCAATAAATAAGACAAACCCTATTGGGCTTGTCTTATTTCCCCATATTGTATTTTTTGTTGAACTGTTCGACTCTCCCGCCTTTTTCGTTGAATTTTTGGCGGCCCGTATAAAACGGATGCGTATCTGAGCTGACTTCCACTTTAATCAGCGGGTATGTTTTTCCGTCTTCCCACTCTGCCGTTTCCTCTGACGTTTTCGTAGAATGGCTTAAAAAGCGGTAGCCGCTGTTCACATCTTGAAAAATCACTTGGTGGTTATCCGGATGAATATCTTTTTTCATGGTGATCTCCCTTTCTTAAATCGTAATAATTACGTTTTATTCTAAACCTTAAATAGGCGCTTGTCAATCATATATGCCCTGATCCCTTGATTTCTAAACCCTGTACATATATGGAATCGGAAGAATAATCTAATCGCTTCAGCAAATAATATAACCACATTACATAAAACGGTAATTTAGAAAGGCGGTTTATGATCGTGGATGATTTAGTATTAGCCAGAAGTCTGTTCGGGACAACAATGGGCTTTCATATTATTTTTGCGACGCTTGGTGTCGGCTTGCCTCTGATGATTTTAATGGCCGAATTGATTTATCAAAAAACAAAAGATCCGCATTATGCCATTATGGCGAAAAGGTGGACGAAGGCGCAGGCTGTTCTGCTCGGCGTGGCGATACCGACCGGAACGATCGCGGGTACACAGCTTGCCCTTTTGTGGCCCGGATTCATGGAGGTCATCGGCAGGGTGATGTCACTTCCGTTTCAGATTGAAATTTATGCTTTCTTTATTGAAGCGCTGTTTATGTCCATTTATGTCTACGCCGCTGACCGGCTGACTCCGGCGATGCGCATCATTGCCGTTATTTTCGTTTTGATCGGCGCCGCGGCATCAGCCGTCTTAATCACAAATGTTCACGCATTTGAAGGAACGCCGGCCGGCTTTAAAATTTTAAACGGCAAAATCACTGACGTCGAACCGTGGGCAGCGTTTTTTAATCCAAGCTTTTTCACCACCGCGGGCCATGTCGTACTGACGGCTTTCATGACCGGTGCATTTATCGTCGCGTCAGTTGCGGCTTATAAAATGCTGAGAACGAGAAAACAGGAGCAGGTATACCGCTTTCACCGAAAAGCGCTGCTGCTCGCTTTAACGATCGGCGGGATATTCTCTATTATTGCTTCTTTAAACGGTCACGAGTCAGCCCAGCTTCTTTACGAATACCAGCCTGAGAAGCTTGCGGGCGCAGAAGGGCTGTTTGAAACTAGATCACACGCTCCGCTTGCGATCGGGGGTTTTACTGATGCAAAAGAAGAAAAAGTAAAATGGGCGATAGAAGTGCCGTGGGCTTTAAGCTTTTTGGCCGCAAACAGCTTTGATACCGTCGTCAAAGGATTGAACGCGTTTCCTAAAGACGAATGGCCGCCTTTATTCATCCATACACTGTTTAACGGAATGGTCGGCATCGGGATGCTGCTCATTTTGTACTCCATCATCGGCATCGTGTGGAGAAAAATTTTAAAGAAAGACAGCTTTCCGACTTGGCTTTTGATTTTATTTTTAACCGCAGGACCGCTCAGTCTGATCGGAATTGAATTCGGGTGGATATTCGCTTGTACGGGGCGGCAGCCATGGGTGATTTACCATCTCCTGAAAACGTCTGATGTCGTCACGACAACCGGTTCAATCGGTTTGCTGTTCATCCTGTTCACAGTGGTTTACGCCATTTTGGCAGCCGCAGTCATTTATGTGCTGCTTTATTATTTCCGCAAACATCCTGTTGAGGAGGATGTAAAAGCGGCGGAATCCTAACAATAGAAAGGGCTGAATTGAAATGGACATTACCATGGATGCTCTCATTGCGATATCAATCGTATGGGGCTTCGTGTTTATCTACGCGGTCATGGCAACGATGGACTTCGGAGCCGGCTTTTGGTCGATGATATATTTAAATAAAGAACAAACAAAGGCGACAAACATCGCCAACCGTTATTTGTCCCCGACATGGGAAGTGACCAACGTCTTTATCGTCGCGATCGTTGTCGCCCTATTCAGCTTCTTTCCCGGGGCAACCTTCGTGCTGGGAACCGTTTTATTGATCCCGGGAAGTATTATTTTGCTGCTCTTAGCCATCCGCAGCGGCTTTCTCGTCTTCTCCAATACGGCGAAGGAAAGAAAAATCATGAGATATATCTCCGGAATTTCAGGCTTCATTATTCCCGCTGTGCTGATTTTGGTCCTTCCGGTCACACACGGAGGGTTTATTGAGAAGACGGGCGGAGTGTATCACCTGAATTTGGCAAATGTCTTTACAAGCCTTAATGCGTATGCGTTTATCGGCTTTGCCATTTTAAGCACTTTATTTTTATCTTCACTGCTTCTGGCCGATTTTTCAAATGTTGCGGAAGAGGAGCATGCGTACCGCATCTACAGACGGAGCTCTTTAATAACAGGGCCGCTGTCGCTTCTGTTTGCCTTCTTCATTATGCTGACATTACGCTCTGAAGCCGGCTGGCTGTATACGGGGATGATGAAAGACAAGACATGGCTCATTCTGTCTGTCATTACATTTATCATTGCCGGCGTGGCTCTGTTTTTGCCGAATAAGCGCTTCGGCCGCAACCTCGGCAAACCGAGAATCGCCATGATCGCCATTGCGCTTCAATACTTTCTGGCAAGCTATGCATACGGACGGGCTCATCTTCCTTATATGATTTATCCGGATATTACGGTCATGTCAGGATTTACGGAGCCGGCAACCTTCAGGGCGCTGTTTATGACGTATATCGTCGCTTTCATCATTTTGTTCCCCGGGTTTTATTTCTTCTGGAAGCTCTTTATGAAAGACAGACGTTATATCCGCCAGGAGGAATAACAAAAATCAGGGCGGCTCATACTAATGGCGTACCTTTTATCTTGGAGGGGAGCCAGCATGGACCAAAAAATTCTGTGTGAAGTCAATAACTGTTCATATTGGGGCAGAGGAAACAAATGCACGGCCGACGCTATTTATGTGGTCAGCCATACAGGCGAAACCGCTGAAAAAAGTGAAGAAACGGATTGCAAAACCTTTAAACCGCAAGATTTATAAAAGAAAAGAGCTGTTTTATACAGCTCTTTTTCATTTCCGCCGCAAGCCTCCCTGAGCCGGGGAAAACCGCGCGGATGAGAAGCATCGCAGAAAGGCGGTTAGGCGGCAAATATAGGCGGCGGCATGCGATACAATCAGTATCGCATTCATGACAAGCTCAGAATTTTTTATCAAGATGTACATGTTTGCCCCAGCCGGAAAGCAGCACCTGTGTTGTAAAGCCGACACTGTTTGAAGAATAAAAAAATCATCGCATCCGCCTATTAAAAAAACCGGCTGATACAGCCGGTTCAAACGGGGGAAGGGGTGATAATGAACAGCTTCAATATAACAGCAGCGTACAGGCAGCTCAACTCGCTGAAATGTCTTTTTATCAGTTGTTTGTCGTAAAAACGTCCATTTGGGTGACGTATTTTCTCATTATTTCCTGATTGACTTCAACACCTAGTCCGGGACCGTCCGGGACAGAGATGAATCCCTCTTCGATACGGATATCGGGAGTGACAATATCCTCCTCCCAGTATCGGTCTGATGAGGAAATATCACCCGGTATCGTAAATTGCGGCAGCGAAGCAAGCGCGACTGTCTGCGCTCTCGAAATGCCGGTTTCAAACATTCCGCCGCACCAAACCGGCATGTGATGCTCTCTGCATAAGTCATGTATTTTTAATGCCTCTGTCAGGCCTCCTACACGCGCCGGTTTTATGTTAATGATTTTACAGCTCCCAAGCTCAATCGCCCGCCTTGCGTCATCATAAGAGCATATGCTTTCATCAAGGCATACCGCGGTTCTTAAGTGTTTCTGCAGATGGCGGTGATCGACAATATCATCTGCCTGAAGCGGCTGTTCTATCATCATGAGCTGGAATTCATCCAACTCTTTCAGCCTGCTGATGTCTTTCAGTTCATAAGCCGAGTTGGCATCCGCCATCAGCGGCACGTTCGGAAAACGGCTGCGGATGGCTCTGACCAGATCAACGTCATGGCCGGGCTGAATTTTTATTTTTATACGTTGATAACCTTCTTTTACGTATTGCTCAATTTCCCGAAGCATCTCATCAGCCGAAGCCAGACCCACCGCCACGCCGGCGGGCACTTTATCTCTTTTGCCCCCTAAGGCTTCTGCGAGAGATATCCCCTTTTTCTTGGCATATAGATCCCACACGGCTGATTCAAGCCCCGCTTTTGCCATGCGGTTTCCTTTGAAACGCGCGAGACTGTCAGGCACTTCTGACGGATGGAAAAACTCGCGGCCTACGACATTTGGGATGAAAAAATCTCTCAGCATATGCGCGCATGTCTGAATCGTTTCTTCTGTATACCACGGAGAAGAAAACGCCGATACCTCCCCCCAGCCGGTTCTCCCGGTTTCATCGATCGCTTCCACGATCAAAAATTTACGATCCTGCAGCGTTTCAATACTTGTTTTAAACGGTTTTTTCAGCCTCATACTTACATGATAAAGGGTGATTTTTTCAATCTTAATCATGACAATTCTCCTTTACGAAGCTCATTCAGCCGATGCCTCATCAGTTTATTGGACGCGTTCCGCGGGAGCCCGTCAACCTTGAAAAAAGCAGCCGGTATTTTATATTTAGCAAGCCGCTCACGGCAAAAGGCGGTCAGCTCCTCAGAATTGACAGAAGAAGTCAGCACGAGAAAAGCATGCGGCACTTTCCCCCACTTCGGATCTTCGGCTCCCGAAACACCGGCCTCCGCTACAGCCGGATGGGCAAGCAGCGCCGCTTCCACTTCTGCGGGGTAGATGTTCTCTCCGCCTGAAATGATGAGGTCCGACCGCCTGTCCAGCACGTATAAAAACCCTTCATCATCCAAATAGCCAAGATCGCCCGTTTTAAACCATCCATTATGAAAAGCGGCCTGGTTCGCGTCGTCACGATGATAATACCCTTTCATTACATTCGGGCCTTTCACCGTAATTTCACCATGTTCAAACGGCGCACAAGGGTTTCCGTCTTTTTCAATTCTAATTTCGCATGAAAACAGCGGTTTACCGGCCGAGCCGAGCTTGTCCATGCTGAATTCCGGAGAAAGTGTGACAATCTGTGAGCAGGTTTCAGTCAAGCCGTAAGATTGGAATACCGGAAATTGTTTCCTGCGGCATTCTTCAAGGAGCGGCAGCGGTGCCGGACCCCCGCCAAGCAGAATGCAGCGCAGTGATTCAGGACATTGTTCAGTTTCCGCAAGCAGGCCCGAGAGCATGGTCTGCACCGCTGAAATGATCGTGACCTGATGGGAGCTGATGCTGTCCAGCACATCAGTGACAGAGAATTTTTGATGAAGCACGACGGGCATGCCGTAAATGACCGACTTAAACAGCGCAGACAGACCGCTGATATGAAACAGCGGCAGCGCAATAAGCCAGCGGTCCCGCTCCGTGACCCCCAGATTCAGCGCAGACGATACAGCGCTGGAATAATGATTACCGAAAGTCTGCTGCACCCCTTTCGGCCTTCCTGTTGTTCCTGACGTATACATAAGAGTCGCCGTATCATCAAGCGTTACATAAGCTTCCGGCTCCATGTCACCCGCCTCTTCAGCCTGCAGCTCGTCCACATCTGCGGTGGCGACCGCAGATTCATATTCTTCGCGGCAAAAACCGTCCTCCGTTAATAAAAGCTTTGCCTGTGAATCTTCGAGCTGAAACAACCGTTCCTGTTTTGAGAGCTTCGTATTCAACAGCACAGCTTCCGCCCCTAATAAGAAGCAGGCGTGAACGGCATAAACCATTTCCGGTCTGTTAGAAAGCAAAATCGCGGCGCGGTCTCCTTTTTTAAGCGAACAGTATTTGGACAGCCGCGCGGCCATTTGTTTAGAAGCATGATATAATTCTCTGAATGTCATCTGTTTGTTTTCAAATATGAGAGCGATTCTCTCCGGTGTCAGCTGAGCCCTTTGAATGAGCCAATTCGGCTGTTCTGTCAGCATGTTATCATCTCCGAGGTAAAAGTACTGTTTTTGAAAAGAAAACAGCTTGGACCAGAGCGGCTCAAGCTGTTTCGTAGTGTCATCTGATCACGGAAAACGAGGGAATTGACCGAAATCGGGACTGCGTTTCTCTTTAAAGGAATCACGGCCTTCTTTCGCTTCGTCAGTCGTGTAATAAAGAAGCGTTGCATCTCCTGCAAATTGCTGAATTCCGGCGAGGCCGTCTGTATCAGCGTTAAATGCCGCTTTAAGGAAACGAAGGGCTGTAGGGCTTTTCTCAAGCATTTCTTCACACCATTTAATTGTTTCCTCTTCAAGTTTCTCTAATGGGACAACCGTATTGACAAGCCCCATGTCGAGCGCTTCCTGCGCGTTGTATTGACGGCACAGGTACCAGATTTCACGGGCTTTCTTATGTCCGACGATACGCGCCAGGTAACCTGAGCCGTAACCGGCATCAAAGCTTCCCACTTTCGGGCCGGTTTGACCGAAAATCGCGTTATCGGCCGCAATCGTTAAATCACAGACGATATGAAGCACATGGCCTCCGCCGATGGCATAGCCTGATACCATCGCTACGACCGGTTTAGGAATCACACGGATCAAACGCTGAAGATCAAGCACATTCAGACGCGGGATTTGATCGTCTCCGACATATCCGCCGTGACCGCGGACTTTTTGGTCTCCGCCTGAACAGAATGCTTTATCTCCCGCTCCCGCAAGAACGATGACACCAATATTGGAGTCATCACGCGCACAAGCAAACGCGTCAATCATTTCTGATACCGTCTTAGGAGTAAATGCGTTATGTACCTCCGGGCGGTTAATTGTTATTTTTGCAATACCGTTATACGTCTCGTACAGGATTTCATCGTACTGACGTTCACTTTTCCATTCTGCAGCCATTGATATGACCTCCTTCATTTTTGCCTGAGTCCGGCCGAAAAGCTATTTTCTTTATGCTTTACAAGCCGTATAAAAACTCACTTACTATCTTACCAAAAATTCGCGGCTGTTCCACATGTACCGTGTGCCCCGCCTGTTTGACAACCTCTATTTTACTTGATGGGAGCAGGTTATGCACCTTTTGATTAATAGCGCAAAACTTTTCATCCCATTCACCGCATATGAGCAGGACGGGCGCCTTGATGCGGTGTAATGCCTCCCACCAGGAAGGCTGTGAGCCTGTCCCCATTCCGAGCAGGCTTCCTGCAAGTCCGGACGGATTATTCTTCAGCCTGCCGGCACGGATGGACGCCTTTACGCTGTCCGGAAGAGAAAGCTGCGTGGCAAACAACGGAATGCTCTCCCAATAATCAACAAACGATGTTACACCTTCCCGCAATATAAAGTCAGCAAGCTTCCGGTCTGACTGAATCCGTTTTTTGCGTTCCTGAAGCGTGCTGAGGCCCGGGGTTGTACTTTCCAAAACAAGCGCTGACACCCGATGCGGAAATGCCTGTGCAAAGGAATACGCAAGTCTTCCCCCCATAGAATAACCAATAAGTTTCACTTTGTGAAGTTTTAATTGATCAAAAACGGCGGCAAGGTCCGCAACCTGCCGGCTCGCACTATACCTTGCCGCTTGCACAGGCGCGTCTGTCTCCCCGTGACCCAGGCAGTCAATCATCACCAATCGCTCGCCGGGAAACATGCCGCGTAAAAACATCCATGATTCTTTGCTGCCCGTAAATCCATGCAGACAAACAATAGCTTCACACGATTCGTGTCCGCTATCAGCAGCACGATAGCATACGCTGTCGGCCGTTTTAACTGTTACAGTTTCCATTCTTTTTTCACTTCCCGCACTGCGGCCTGCAGCAGATCGCGATGGAATTGAACTCTTGATGTCCGATCTGTTTTCAGCTCGATTATATGAAGTCCGGGCTTGTCCGCCTGCGGCTGATACGCATCCTTAAATGCTTCCCATGTCTCAGGACAAGTATACGTCCCGCCATACAGTGCGGCGGCATGCCGGAAATCAAGACCCGTCGGCGTACCGAACAGTTCTTCAAAATGAGTCTTATCAGATGCCTGCGGCAAAAACGAGAAAATCCCGCCGCCATCATTGTTTATTAAAATAACCGTAAGCGGAATTCCAAGTTTTTTAGCCGCTAACAGCCCGTTTAAATCATGATAAAACGATAAATCTCCAATGACAAGCGTGACAGGAGCTTTTGTACCTTCACACAGTCCCATAGCCGAGGAGACAACTCCGTCAATGCCGTTAGCGCCGCGGTTGGCATAAACACGGAAGGAACGATCTTGTTTTTCAAAGAAAGTATCCACGTCGCGGATCGGCATGCTGTTGCCGACAAAAATCGAACTGCCTTCAGGGACAAGGTGCTGAAGCTGACGATATACATTTCCTTCAAATGATAAATCATCCATGCTCGCGGCCTGTAAATGACTCCGGAACCGGTCATTGACAAATTGCCATTTCTCAAGCCATCCGGACGGCCGTTTTCCGGTTTCAGCTGAACGGACCGCTTCCAAAAACACAGACGGATGGCAATGAATCATATGCGCGCCGGCCTGGGTGGGATCTCTCCATCCTCCGTCTTCATCGACGATAAACTGCTCAATGGCAGGATCGTCTCTGAGCCATAAAAAGAGCGGTTTGGAAACCGGCATCGGACCGAAGCGGATCACAGCGTCAGGGCGCAGAGCCTCTTTTATTTCTTCATCTTTTAAGAACGAGTCATAAGCATCAATAATCAGCGTCTTATCATGCTCCCCGTTTCGGAGGTTTGAAAGCGGATCAGCCAAAATCGGGAACTGAAGCATCTCGGCAAGCGCGATGATTTGCTGCTTTTCTGCTTCACCGTGAATTTCGCCGCAGACGATCATACCTCTTTCGGTACCCGCGAGACGCTCTGTAATATGACAGAGAGAGTCTTGATCAGCTGACTGAATCCCTGTTGTGACTGAGACATGCTTCCCCTTTCTCATTCTTTCAAAAGGTCCGGCTGATAAATCCGGCATCAAAGGCTCTCTGAGCGGCACATTGATATGGACTGGCCCCATCGGGCGCTTCCCGGCTTCACTTACGGCTCTGCCGGCCAATGTTCTGACATAGCTCAGCATTTGAGGATTTTCCTCAGGCAGAGCTGAGTCTGTGAAAAACTTAACAAAGTTACCGAACAGAAAATGCTGGTTAATCGCCTGAGGCGCCCCCACTTCCCTCAATTCATGAGGCCGGTCAGCAGTCAGGACAATAAGAGGCACTCTTGAATAATGAGCTTCAATCACGGCCGGATAGAAGTTAGCCGCTGCCGTTCCTGACGTACAAATCAGCATGACCGGACGCTGGCGGGCTTTTGCAAGACCGAGTGCGAAAAAACCTGCGGATCGTTCATCAATCTGTATATGGACTTGAATATCCGGGTGGGCCGCCGCCAAAACCGCCAGGGGAGTTGACCTCGATCCCGGGCAAACAACCGCGTCGGTGACACCAGATAGAGCGAATTCATCAATAAAGCTTCCGATATAATGTGTAATCGGGTTTGTCAAAGCCTTTCACCTCCTAAAGCAGAGATCATCGGCTTTAGTTTAATTTGTGTTTCTTCATATTCTGATTGCGGATCTGAATCTTCAACAATGCCGCAGCCTGCGAAAAGCCGCGCACTTTTGCCTTCAATCAGCCCTGATCGGATAGCCACGACAAATTCTCCGTTTTCCCTGCCGTCCATCCAGCCGATCGGAGCCGCGTACCATCCGCGTGTCATCGGTTCAATATCAGCGATAACTTCAACAGCTTTCTGCTGGGGAGCTCCTCCCAATGCCGGAGTGGGATGCAGCTTTTCAATTAAATCAAACAGCGAAGCGGACGTTTTCAGATGGCCTGTGATCGGCGTATATAGATGCTGAACACTTTTTGTTTTATATAATTGCGGGCCTGCAGGCTTTTTCACATCACTGCAGCTCGACAAGAAAGAATCGTGTATCATCTTAACCACAAAATCATGTTCCGCGAGATTTTTTTCGTCATGCAGCAGCTCTTTGCCGAGACGGTCATCTTCTTGTTGATTTTCTCCGCGCTTAATTGAACCTGCCAGACAGGTGGACATAACGTCTTTGCCTGATTTTTTGATCAGCCGTTCCGGTGAAGCGCCGACAAAGCATTTATCTCCCTGCTCAATCGCAAAAACATAGCTTGTCGTTTGGTCCGTCAAAAGCTTGCGGACAACGCTCTCAGCCGGAATAGGCCCATCATATGACAAAACGACTTCCCTTGCCAGCACGACTTTATCATATTGATTTGCCTTCATATCATTTGTTGCTGTTTTAATGGCTTCAAGCCAGTTTTCCACATCAAGTTCTTCCGCTTTTGTTAAAACAGGATATTCTTCATACTCAATTGAAGAAACTGCAAAAGCTTCTGAAAAAGATTTCAGACGTTTCAGCGTATCTTCTGCCTGATTACCGTCTGCCGCCCATTGATTGACGGTTAAATAATCGCCATCTGCCGTCTTTGTCAGCATGAGTGAAGGGATAAAGAACAGTCCTTCTTCAAACCCGTTCCATTCGTCTCCTCTCTCTTCAGCGGGATTAAATGAAAAACCGCCGAATAAGACAGGGCCGACCGCGGTATGCGCCGCCTCTTCTTCTTCATGAATATGAAAAGCCGTCTTTTTAAAGCGCTCCCATTGTTCAAAAACGTCGTGATAACGTTTTCCATTTTTTTCATTCGATTGGAACAGCGCTTCTGTGCCAAGACCGACTATTGTTAATTCACTACCGGGTTCTGACCAAAAAAATCGTTTGCCTTTATATTTTTTTGCTCCGTCTTTGAAAAATGATAGAGGGTCTAAAGACGCAATACGTCTTGAATAGCTCAATAAGACAGCATGGTTGACTTGTTTGGCTTTATGTAATGCATGATCTGCTTCCTCTCGGAACGTATGCTGCACCGTTGTCACCATGAGACATTCCTCCATAATCCGTTAAATGCTTTTAATACAATACACCTGTGATGAATTTGTGTCAAACACACAGATTTGAGCACGACAAAATGCCTGCATTTCTTATTATAAACCTTTTTGCGCAAATGAATAAAGAAACAAACTTGAATTTTCTTTCCCCACTCTCGGCAATCACTGTATCCTTTTACTTCCTCGTGGGAAAATGACTATTTTTATCCACCATTTTTCTGCGTAAAAACGTTCATACTAACAGTAAGCATCACATAGAAACGAGGGATCGATGTGCTTACAAACGAACAGATCACACACTTAAAAAAAGAATTGGAAGAAGCCAGAGATGATATTTTAAGCCGCTTTAAAGAAAATGATCAATTTCAGTTAACTTATGAATTCCCGTATCAATCATCCGGCGAATTGTCTTCCTATGACAATCATCCCGGCGATCAGGCGACCGAATTATACGAGCGGGAAAAAGACCTGGCTCTGCTCGACCATGAAAGGGAGCACCTTCGCGATATTGATTACTCTCTGAAACAAATTGAAAACGGCACATACGGCACTTGTGAAGTCAGCGGCAAGGACATTCCTTATGACAGACTCGAAGCTCTGCCGACGGCTACGACATTGGCGGAATATTCCTCGCAGGATGCCGTTTCCAAAGACAGGCCGATTGAAGAGGAAACACCGTTCGGACAGTTTGAATTTGATGATGATGAATCAATCCGGGCGGCTTACGATAGTGAAGATGCTTATCAGGATGTTGAGGAATACGGAAACTCAGAAACGCCTCAGGATTTAGAAGATCCGCCGCTCAGCTATGGGGATATGACAATGAACTCAGAAGAAAACATCGGCTATGCCGAGGATTATGAAAACTTTATCGCAACAGATATTACCGGAAAAAACATTTCCGTGTATCCAAGCAAAGCACATGAAAAATATGAGCAGGAACTGGACGAAGAAGGAATTATGACGACCTTTGGCGACCTTCATGCTGATTAAAACCCCGGCAGGCCGGGGTTTTTGAATACAAATAATTGGTTTGCTGCATTTTCACACCGAAAACTCATACACTTAATGGTGCATGAACCTTTTGAACGGTTTAATCTTTCCAAGAAAGGGAACTAACGTATTGACATTGAATGACGGAGGGAACAAATGAAAAAGAAGTATATCGGTGCGATTATTGTATTTATCATTACATATGTCTTGTTTTCTTTAGCAGGGTTTCTCTTTCCCATCGACCGGGAATGGTACGACGCGCTGCAAAAACCTGACTGGACGCCGGGCGGATCAGTGATCGGCATCATATGGGCGGTTTTGTTTGCGCTTATTTCGCTCTCAGCAGCCTTAATATATGCAAAGTTTTCATGTAAAGAATCCAAAGCTTTTTGGGTGATGCTTCTCATCAATTATATCGTGAATCAAGGATTCAGCTATTTTCAATTCACACAGAAAAATTTGCTTGCTGCATCTATCGATTGCCTGCTTGTGGCTGTGACAACACTCATTCTGTTGCTCATTGCCGGTAAATACAGTAAAGCTTCAGCCTGGCTTCTGGTTCCTTATTTATTATGGAGCGCTTTTGCCACATACCTGTCTTTTACCATTTACGCTATGAACGCATAATAAAAAACCTTGCATAGTATGCAAGGTTTTTTAATGACCCGTACGGGATTCGAACCCGTGTTACCGCCGTGAAAGGGCGGTGTCTTAACCGCTTGACCAACGGGCCTTATGGCGGAGAAGGAGGGATTTGAACCCTCGCGCCGCTTACACGACCTACACCCTTAGCAGGGGCGCCTCTTCAGCCACTTGAGTACTTCTCCGTATGGCTCCACAGGCAGGATTCGAACCTGCGACCGATCGGTTAACAGCCGATAGCTCTACCACTGAGCTACTGTGGAAAAATCATCATGGTGGGCCTGAGTGGACTCG
The DNA here is from genome assembly GCF_003047165.1 of Bacillus sp. ZY-1-1. NCBI lineage: Bacteria > Bacillati > Bacillota > Bacilli > Caryophanales > Bacillaceae > Bacillus > Bacillus sp. ZY-1-1. The sequence continues at coordinate 979,134 of NZ_CP027061.1, read as the reverse complement.
AACCACCGACCTCACGCTTATCAGGCGTGCGCTCTAACCAGCTGAGCTACAGGCCCATGACAATATAAAAATGGAGCGGGTGATGGGAATCGAACCCACGACATCAGCTTGGAAGGCTGAGGTTTTACCACTAAACTACACCCGCATGTTGTTTGGGGCGATTGATGGGAATCGAACCCACGAGTGCCAGAGCCACAATCTGGTGCGTTAACCACTTCGCCACAACCGCCAAAACAATATTAAATTAAATGGTGGCTCGGGACGGAATCGAACCGCCGACACACGGATTTTCAGTCCGTTGCTCTACCAACTGAGCTACCGAGCCTTTTTATAAATGGCGGTCCGGACGGGACTCGAACCCGCGACCTCCTGCGTGACAGGCAGGCATTCTAACCAACTGAACTACCGGACCATTTTTTTGGTTGCGGGGGCAGGATTTGAACCTGCGACCTTCGGGTTATGAGCCCGACGAGCTACCGAACTGCTCCACCCCGCGATGATAATTAAATTAGATATGGCGGAGGAAGAGGGATTCGAACCCCCGCGGGCTTTGACACCCCTGTCGGTTTTCAAGACCGATCCCTTCAGCCAGACTTGGGTATTCCTCCGTATAAGTGGTGGACCTTGTAGGACTCGAACCTACGACCGGACGGTTATGAGCCGTCTGCTCTAACCAACTGAGCTAAAGGTCCAATGGTAGCGGCGGAGGGGATCGAACCCCCGACCTCACGGGTATGAACCGTACGCTCTAGCCAGCTGAGCTACACCGCCAAAAACAATTAAAATCAAGTGGAGCCTAGCGGGATCGAACCGCTGACCTCCTGCGTGCAAAGCAGGCGCTCTCCCAGCTGAGCTAAGGCCCCAAAGTGGTCGGGAAGACAGGATTCGAACCTGCGACCCCATGGTCCCAAACCATGTGCTCTACCAAGCTGAGCTACTTCCCGTTTTTCAAAAGTATGTATGGCGCGCCCGAGAGGAGTCGAACCCCTAACCTTTTGATCCGTAGTCAAACGCTCTATCCAATTGAGCTACGGGCGCAACAATAAGTGCCGAGGGCCGGACTTGAACCGGCACGGTAGTCACCTACCGCAGGATTTTAAGTCCTGTGTGTCTGCCAATTCCACCACCCCGGCATGGATGGTATAGTATAGTTGGAGCGGAAGACGGGATTCGAACCCGCGACCCCCACCTTGGCAAGGTGATGTTCTACCACTGAACTACTTCCGCGTTTGGCAATGCGGATGAAGGGACTTGAACCCCCACGTCTGTAAAGACACTAGAGCCTGATTCTAGCGCGTCTGCCAATTCCGCCACATCCGCAAGAAAAACATGGTGAGCCATGAAGGACTCGAACCTTCGACCCTCTGATTAAAAGTCAGATGCTCTACCAACTGAGCTAATGGCTCTTATTACAAGAGACTTATATAGTATAACATATAAAAGTGGTGCCGGCAAGAGGACTTGAACCCCCAACCTACTGATTACAAGTCAGTTGCTCTACCAATTGAGCTACACCGGCCTAATACGCCAACTTATGTATGATAGGAATGGTGGAGGATGACGGGCTCGAACCGCCGACCCTCTGCTTGTAAGGCAGATGCTCTCCCAGCTGAGCTAATCCTCCGTATATTACACTTACGTGTAATAGCTTGGCGGCGTCCTACTCTCACAGGGGGAAACCCCCGACTACCATCGGCGCTGAAGAGCTTAACTTCCGTGTTCGGCATGGGAACGGGTGTGACCTCTTCGCTATCGCCACCAAACCATTGAGAGTGTTCTCTCAAAACTAGATAACAGTAAGCATACATTCAAATTGGTTAAGTCCTCGATCGATTAGTATCTGTCAGCTCCATGTGTCGCCACACTTCCACCTCAGACCTATCAACCTGATCATCTTTCAGGGATCTTACTTCCTTGCGGAATGGGAAATCTCATCTTGAGGAGGGCTTCATGCTTAGATGCTTTCAGCACTTATCCCGTCCGCACATAGCTACCCAGCGATGCCCTTGGCAGAACAACTGGTACACCAGCGGTGCGTCCATCCCGGTCCTCTCGTACTAAGGACAGCTCCTCTCAAATTTCCTGCGCCCGCGACGGATAGGGACCGAACTGTCTCACGACGTTCTGAACCCAGCTCGCGTACCGCTTTAATGGGCGAACAGCCCAACCCTTGGGACCGACTACAGCCCCAGGATGCGATGAGCCGACATCGAGGTGCCAAACCTCCCCGTCGATGTGGACTCTTGGGGGAGATAAGCCTGTTATCCCGGGTAGCTTTTAATCCGTTGAGCGATGGCCCTTCCATGCGGAACCACGGATCACTAAGCCCGACTTTCGTCCCTGCTCGACTTGTAGGTCTCGCAGTCAAGCTCCCTTGTGCTTTAACACTCTGCGAATGATTTCAACCATTCTGAGGGAACCTTTGGGCGCCTCCGTTACCTTTTAGGAGGCGACCGCCCCAGTCAAACTGCCACCTGACACTGTCTCCCGCCCGATAAGGGCGGCGGGTTAGAAGGTCAATACAGCCAGGGTGTATCCCACCGATGCCTCCACCGAAGCTGGCGCTCCGGTTTTCCAAGGCTCCTACCTATCCTGTACAAGCTGTACCAACACTTCAATATCAGGCTGCAGTAAAGTCCACGGGGTCTTTCCGTCCTGTCGCGGGTAACCTGCATCTTCACAGGTACTATAATTTCACCGAGTCTCTCGTTGAGACAGTGCCCAGATCGTTGCGCCTTTCGTGCGGTCGGAACTTACCCGACAAGGAATTTCGCTACTTAGGACGTTATAGTTACGGCCGCCGTTTACTGGGCTTCAATTCGCACTTCGCTTACGCTAAGCGCTCCTCTTAACCTTCCAGCACCGGGCAGGCGTCAGCCCTATACTTCGCCTTACGGCTTCGCAGAGACCTGTGTTTTTGCTAAACAGTCGCCTGGGCCTATTCACTGCGGCTCTCTCGGGCTTGCACCCTAACAGAGCACCCCTTCTCCCGAAGTTACGGGGTCATTTTGCCGAGTTCCTTAACGAGAGTTCTCTCGATCACCTTAGGATTCTCTCCTCGCCTACCTGTGTCGGTTTGCGGTACGGGCACCTCTCACCTCGCTAGAGGCTTTTCTTGGCAGTGTGGAATCAGGAACTTCGCTACTATAATTCGCTCGCCATCACAGCTCAGCCTTCACGGGAAACGGATTTGCCTATTTCCCAGCCTAACTGCTTGGACGCGGATATCCAATACCGCGCTTACCCTATCCTCCTGCGTCCCCCATTGCTCAAATGGTGAGGAGGTGGTACAGGAATATCAACCTGTTATCCATCGCCTACGCCTTTCGGCCTCGGCTTAGGTCCCGACTAACCCTGAGCGGACGAGCCTTCCTCAGGAAACCTTAGGCATTCGGTGGAGGGGATTCTCACCCCTCTTTCGCTACTCATACCGGCATTCTCACTTCTAAGCGCTCCACAAGTCCTTCCGGTCTTGCTTCACAGCCCTTAGAACGCTCTCCTACCACTGTTCGAAGAACAGTCCGCAGCTTCGGTGATACGTTTAGCCCCGGTACATTTTCGGCGCAGAGTCACTCGACCAGTGAGCTATTACGCACTCTTTAAATGGTGGCTGCTTCTAAGCCAACATCCTGGTTGTCTAAGCAACTCCACATCCTTTTCCACTTAACGTATACTTTGGGACCTTAGCTGGCGGTCTGGGCTGTTTCCCTTTCGACTACGGATCTTATCACTCGCAGTCTGACTCCCAAGGATAAGTCATCGGCATTCGGAGTTTGACTGAATTCGGTAACCCGGTAGGGGCCCCTAGTCCAATCAGTGCTCTACCTCCGAGACTCTTACCTTGAGGCTAGCCCTAAAGCTATTTCGGAGAGAACCAGCTATCTCCAGGTTCGATTGGCATTTCACCCCTACCCACACCTCATCCCCGCACTTTTCAACGTGCGTGGGTTCGGGCCTCCATTCAGTGTTACCTGAACTTCACCCTGGACATGGGTAGATCACCTGGTTTCGGGTCTACGACCACGTACTCAATTCGCCCTATTCAGACTCGCTTTCGCTGCGGCTCCGCATCTTCTGCTTAACCTTGCACGGGATCGTAACTCGCCGGTTCATTCTACAAAAGGCACGCCATCACCCGTTAACGGGCTCTGACTACTTGTAGGCACACGGTTTTCAGGATCTCTTTCACTCCCCTTCCGGGGTGCTTTTCACCTTTCCCTCACGGTACTGGTTCACTATCGGTCACTAGGGAGTATTTAGCCTTGGGAGATGGTCCTCCCGGATTCCGACGGAATTTCACGTGTTCCGCCGTACTCAGGATCCACTCAGGAGAGAACGAAGTTTTGACTACAGGGCTGTTACCTCCTATGGCGGGCCTTTCCAGACCTCTTCATCTACCTCGTTCCTTTGTAACTCCGTACAGAGTGTCCTACAACCCCAAGAGGCAAGCCTCTTGGTTTGGGCTGGTCCCGTTTCGCTCGCCGCTACTCAGGGAATCGCATTTGCTTTCTCTTCCTCCGGGTACTTAGATGTTTCAGTTCCCCGGGTCTGCCTTCTCATATCCTATGTATTCAGATATGGATACCACTCCATTACGAGTGGTGGGTTTCCCCATTCGGAAATCTCCGGATCAAAGCTTGCTTACAGCTCCCCGAAGCATATCGGTGTTCGTCCCGTCCTTCATCGGCTCCTAGTGCCAAGGCATCCACCGTGCGCCCTTTCTAACTTAACCGTTAAAAAGAATCACTACGTGATATCTTGCATTACTAATTGAATGTGAATTACTTCTGTTATCTAGTTTTCAAAGAACAACATCTCGAAGAATCGAATGATCCTTCAAAACTAAACAAGACAGGGAACGTTCTGTTTATAAGACCCAAGGTCTTATATTCCGTTAAAATCCTTAGAAAGGAGGTGATCCAGCCGCACCTTCCGATACGGCTACCTTGTTACGACTTCACCCCAATCATCTGTCCCACCTTCGGCGGCTGGCTCCATAAAGGTTACCTCACCGACTTCGGGTGTTACAAACTCTCGTGGTGTGACGGGCGGTGTGTACAAGGCCCGGGAACGTATTCACCGCGGCATGCTGATCCGCGATTACTAGCGATTCCAGCTTCACGCAGTCGAGTTGCAGACTGCGATCCGAACTGAGAACAGATTTGTGGGATTGGCTTAACCTCGCGGTTTCGCTGCCCTTTGTTCTGTCCATTGTAGCACGTGTGTAGCCCAGGTCATAAGGGGCATGATGATTTGACGTCATCCCCACCTTCCTCCGGTTTGTCACCGGCAGTCACCTTAGAGTGCCCAACTGAATGCTGGCAACTAAGATCAAGGGTTGCGCTCGTTGCGGGACTTAACCCAACATCTCACGACACGAGCTGACGACAACCATGCACCACCTGTCACTCTGCCCCCGAAGGGGACGTCCTATCTCTAGGATTGTCAGAGGATGTCAAGACCTGGTAAGGTTCTTCGCGTTGCTTCGAATTAAACCACATGCTCCACCGCTTGTGCGGGCCCCCGTCAATTCCTTTGAGTTTCAGTCTTGCGACCGTACTCCCCAGGCGGAGTGCTTAATGCGTTAGCTGCAGCACTAAGGGGCGGAAACCCCCTAACACTTAGCACTCATCGTTTACGGCGTGGACTACCAGGGTATCTAATCCTGTTCGCTCCCCACGCTTTCGCTCCTCAGCGTCAGTTACAGACCAGAGAGTCGCCTTCGCCACTGGTGTTCCTCCACATCTCTACGCATTTCACCGCTACACGTGGAATTCCACTCTCCTCTTCTGCACTCAAGTTCCCCAGTTTCCAATGACCCTCCCCGGTTGAGCCGGGGGCTTTCACATCAGACTTAAGAAACCGCCTGCGAGCCCTTTACGCCCAATAATTCCGGACAACGCTTGCCACCTACGTATTACCGCGGCTGCTGGCACGTAGTTAGCCGTGGCTTTCTGGTTAGGTACCGTCAAGGTGCCGCCCTATTTGAACGGCACTTGTTCTTCCCTAACAACAGAGCTTTACGATCCGAAAACCTTCATCACTCACGCGGCGTTGCTCCGTCAGACTTTCGTCCATTGCGGAAGATTCCCTACTGCTGCCTCCCGTAGGAGTCTGGGCCGTGTCTCAGTCCCAGTGTGGCCGATCACCCTCTCAGGTCGGCTACGCATCGTCGCCTTGGTGAGCCGTTACCTCACCAACTAGCTAATGCGCCGCGGGTCCATCTGTAAGTGGTAGCCGAAGCCACCTTTTATGTCTGAACCATGCGGTTCAGACAACCATCCGGTATTAGCCCCGGTTTCCCGGAGTTATCCCAGTCTTACAGGCAGGTTACCCACGTGTTACTCACCCGTCCGCCGCTAACATCAGGGAGCAAGCTCCCATCTGTCCGCTCGACTTGCATGTATTAGGCACGCCGCCAGCGTTCGTCCTGAGCCAGGATCAAACTCTCCGATAAATGGATCACAGACTAAGTTCACTGCATCCTGCAGTAACGTCTGTGTGATCTGCATCGTGCAGACCTTAGTTTGACTGACTACGCACATCGCTGTGCGATTTATTTAAAACTTTGAATTAACAGGTACGTTTTGTCTTGTTTAGTTTTCAAAGATCATGACCGCTTGTTGAAGCAGCTTTATTATCTTACCACTCAGCTTCTTTTATGTCAACAACTTTTTTCAAGTTGTTTCCGAAGCTTTTCGTTGTTGTCTGCTGTTCATCAGCGACGTTTAATAATATAACACCCTTTTGAAAATATGACAATAGTTTTTTTAAAAAAATCATTAGTTATTTTCTTTCATACTTATTTCAGTTTCTCTTCTATAGAAAGATAAGCTGTCTTGTGGTTTGGCCTATTTTCTTGTATAGTAAGATTGAACTAAATACTTGATGACCACAAGGGGAGCATTAAAGCTGAGAGTGAACGTTTTGTTCTGACCCTTTGAACCTGTTAGTTAACGCTGGCGTAGGGATGTGGCAAAGCCAAATGATTTGCAGTTTATGTAAGCAGCGCACGGACCTTTTCCCATCCTTCCCCGCGCTGCTTTTTTGTTTATCCTTGATACGGTTGTCTGACCAGGGGGAAAACTATGAATCATTCAACACAGCTTGTGCGCTTAATTGAAATAGCGATTATGACCGGGGCGGCTGTCATTCTGGACATTGTCTCAGGCATGTTTCTCCGGATGCCCCAAGGCGGTTCGGTCTCTATTATGATGATTCCGATTTTTTTGATTTCATTCCGCTGGGGAGTGAAGGCCGGGCTTACGACAGGCTTTTTAACAGGGATTGTCCAGATCGCCATCGGCAATTTGTTTTTGCAGCACCCGGTGCAGCTATTTCTTGATTACATCGCGGCATTTGCAGTTCTCGGTTTCAGCGGCTTGTTCGCTTCCGGTGTACGAGCATCGGCATTGAATAAAAAAAGAGGCGCTTTAACGATGTATGTTATAGGCGGTGTTTTCATCGGCAGTGTGCTGCGGTATGCGGCGCATGTGGTCTCCGGAGCGGTCTTTTTCGGAAGCTATGCTCCGAAGGGTACGCCGGTCTGGATTTATTCATCCGTCTATAACGCGACTTACATGATTCCTTCTTTTATCCTTTCGGCCATTGTCCTTATCTTATTATTCATAACTGCGCCGCGGCTTCTTGAAGCTAAGCGGACGAACTGAAACAGCAGGCGGTTTACGCCTGCTGTTTTTTTATTCCGGGCTGTGCCGTTCGTTAGAATCACTCAGTTCTTTTGTAAGTTCATTTATGCTTTGTTTTATGTTTCCTTTGCCTGAAAAATTCTCAATCAGCTCTTTTACATTGATTCCGGAAGATGCTTTTAAGCTTTCCTGGAGACCGGCCATTAAATTGGTTGCGTAGCCTGTGACTTTATTGGCCCCGCCGTTTTCACCGCTTCCTCCCGTATCCACGACGGTAATTTTATCAATGTTTGAAAGAGGCGCTGAGACTTGTTTTGCGTATTCAGGCAGCATTTTCACAATCATATCAAGGATTGCAGCCTGCCCGTATTTTTCGAATGCGTCGGCGATTTTTTCTTTAGCTTCCGCTTCTGCGAGACCTTTCAGGCGGATGACTTCCGCTTCGGTTTCTCCTCTCGCCTTTTCAGCCTCCGCTTTAGCAAGACCGTCAATTCTCACGCGTTCCGCTTCCGCCTTGGCCATTGCTTCGATGCTGTACTGCTCGGCATCGGCTTCGGCGAGCTGCTTCGCTTTTGCGGCCGCGGCCGCTTGTTCCACCGAGTAACGGTCAGCATCGGCTTTTTTCTTCACTTCAGAGTCATATTGGCGCTCACGGCGCAGAATTTCTTTTTCCTCCAATTCAATCTGCTTTTGCCGCTCAATAATTTTAATTTGCATTTCCTGCTCTGTCACCTGCTGGCGCGCTTTTGCGGTTTCAAGATCATATGCCTGGTCGGCATTGGCTTTTGCTGTATCCTGCTCTCTTCTGTATTCCGCCATTTTCAGCTGATTGATTTTTTCCGCTTCAGCTATTTCCGTCGCCCGCTCCAGCTCTGATTTTTTTGCGTCTTTATCAGCGGCCGCGCGTTTAATCCTCGTCTCTTTATCTGCTTCTGCCGTGGCAATGTCCGCATCCCGCTTGACTTGGGCGATTCTCGGCTTGCCTAATGATTCAAGATAGCCGTTTTTATCCCGGACGTCTTTAATCGTAAAAGAAACGATCATCAGCCCCATTTTAGCAAGATCCTGAGACGCGACCCGCTGGACTTCCTGAGAAAACTTTTCCCTGTTTTTATAAATCTCTTCAACGGTCATGGAGCCGAGGATGGAGCGCAGATGGCCTTCCAGCACTTCCCGCGCCTCCTGCTCACGGTCGTCCTTGGATTTCCCCAAAAATTGTTCAGCTGCTGTGGCGATTTCACCGATGGAGCCTCCGATTTTAATAATGGCGGTTCCGTCGGCCATTACCGGCACCCCTTGCTCTGTATAGACTTCAGGTGTAGAGACATCAAGTTTGCTTGACAGTAAACTGAGAGGTTCTGCCTGCTGGAATACCGGGAGCACGAACGTTCCCCCGCCCCGGACGATTTTCAGACGATTTCCGCCTTCATCAATGTGGACGTTCTTATTTCCCAAATAACTTCCGGTCACGATAAGGGCTTCGTCCGGCCCCGCTGTCCGGTACTTCGTAATAAATACAGCAATAAGTGCGATGAGTAAAAAGAATACGATTCCGATAACAATGATAATCGGCATAGTCATAACAGTTCCCCCTTAGATATCAGATTGGTTCATGCGGCGTCACAAAAAGCACTCCGTCTTTCACGTCAATCACTAATACGGCCGTTCCGTACCTGATCTGTTCTTGATCAAAGCTGACGGCTGATTTAGAAATGGCGCCCCCTATTCCCTCTATGATCACTTCCCCATAGCCGTCTTTCGGGACGGAAGTAATGACCCTGCCGACCCTGCCCTTTAAATCTGTTTCCCGATATGCGAGCGATTCTTCCGCTGATGAAAGCGGGACAAGGACGAAGAAGTGAAGCAGGCTGACCAAAAGAACCGAAAGAACAAATGAAAGCAACGCAATGACAGGACTTGATAGCGGAGCGGCAATTTCGCCGATATAACCTGAGGCTGAAAAGATTGTTAAAAAAGACAGAATCAATGCAGGGTTTAAAAATGAAACAGGAATGGCTTCCGAGAGGCCGTGAAACACATCTTGAAAAAACAGAATCAAAAGCGTGAGACTTCCCGAAATAATCAATGTGTAAAGATAGACCGTTTCAAGCGGCAGATGAAATATGTCCACATTCTATCCTCCTTTCGGCTGAGGTGTCGGAGTGTTACTTTATATACGGATGTAAAGGTAAATGGTTTCAATTTTCTGATAAGTAAGGCTGATTACATGATTATCCAATCCGGATATGATATGTTTACTCTAAAGGAGGAGATAGGATGAGCATTTTTAATGAAGCCAGACAGCAGACCTGGGAAGTACTGAAAGGGCTCTCTGATGAGGAATTCAACCGAAAGCCCGCGGCTGATGAATGGAGCGTGCGGGAAGTCCTTGACCATTTAAAGAAAATTGACGAAACAGCGCAGACCCTTTTATCAAAGCAGGCAAAAGACGCACCGTTTAAAAAAATCGAAGACAAACCGATGGAGTTTATAGAGGACAGATCAAATAAACGGCCGGCGCCGTCACACCTCGAACCTGAGCAAAACCGAATCTCAGTCATTGAAGCAAAACAAGAATTAGATACGGCAAGACAGCAGCTGACCGCAGTTATTTCATCATTAAACGAGGAAGACTTTGAACGTGTGCTTCCGCATCCCGTTTTTCAAGAACTGACGATCCGCCAGTGGATTGATTTTATCGGCCATCATGAAAAGCGTCACATCGATCAAATAGAAGAAATCAAACAAAAAATCGAGAAGGTCTGAGTCAGACCTTCTCAATTTTTTTCTTGGCGCGTTTCGGTTCATAGGAATGGATGGTGACCGCATCGCCCGTGCATATATCACCCGGGCGTTCAACAATACAGACAATTCCTCTTCTGCCCATCGCGTGCCTCACAAACGCCGCGGCGAGTTTTGGCTGATCCGGATAAAAGGATTGAATGACTTCTCCCGGCTGAATGCACGGATCATTTTCTCCCTCGCACAACAGAGACGCACCGCTTGGAAATATCATTCTGCTTCCTTCTTTAAGCGGCGTCAGCGCAGAAAAACCGCTGATTGCTATATTAGCGCCGAGCCATTCGGGAAAGATATGAGAAATCCCCATCTTCTCCGCAATGTCATCACATTCCTCCATGGACACGATTGAAATTTGTCTCCGGTTAAAAATTTCTGTTCCTCTTTCATACATCGGCTCACGCGCGCCGGCCTTTTTTGTCAGTCCGAAATGCAGGTCACCGGGAAACCCGCCGTATTCCGCGCGAAGCTTGTCCATCTTTTTGGTAACAAATTGTTCGGTATCCGCTATATATACGCCTTCCGTCTTTGCTGTTATGCGTTTCCACATCAGCCACCACCGCCTTTTTCTTGACATTATCCTTAAAAAACCCCGCTCTGTAAAGGAGCGGGGTTCATTTATTATACCGTTTTCGGCGTTAAGTCAAAGCAACGTTTGTAAATCCAGTTGTATGCTTTCTCATTCAAATCTCTTGGATTTCCGAATGTTTGCGGATCTTTCATGGCTTCTTTTGATAACCGTTCAATCATGTCCGGAGACACACCTTGTTCTTCTAAACTCGGCACCTCTAAATCTTTTACAAGATCATACATCCAGTTGACGGACGCTTTTGCCGCTTCTTCAGTTGTCATGTTGCTTGTATCGATTCCGAATGCTTTGGCGATGCGGGCGAATTTTTCAGGATAGCCTTTCCAGTTGTATTCCATTACCGGTCCCATCATAGCTGCGACGCATTGTCCGTGAGCGACAGGGATGATGCCGCCGAGCGTCTGGCTCATCGCATGCGCCGCGCCTGCTGATTCACTGCCGTATGAAAGGCCGGCAAGCATCGCCGCCTGCGCCATGCCGTATCTTGCTTCCAAATCCTCTCCGTCCGCAAACGCGCGCTTAATATAATGCGCCGCATATTCAATGGCCATTAAAGCGACGGCATCAGTGATCGGCTGCGCGAATTTCATCGTATAGCACTCGATGGCGTGCGCAAGTGCGTCAATACCTGTCATGGCCGTCACATGCGGAGGCATGGACGTGTGCAGCTCAGGGTCAATGACCGTTAAATGCGCAGCGATAAGCGGTCCGCCCGTATTGAATTTAAATTCTCTTTCCTCATCTGTAATGACCGCCCATTGTGTGACCTCTGAACCTGTTCCCGCAGTCGTCGGGATCGTTGTCAGCGGAGGAATGCGGTTTTCCAGCGGCTTTTTGCCTTCCGCGGCTTCATAATCAAGCACGCTTCCTTCGTGTGTCGCTTCTACCCCGATCGCTTTCGCCGTATCCATGGAGCTTCCGCCGCCGACAGCCACAAGACCGTTGCAGTTTTCTTTTTTATACAGTTCTGATCCTTCGTTTACAAGACGTACAGGCGGGTTCGGCTCCACTTTGTTAAACAGGACGACTTCGATGCCCGCTTCCTGCAAAGATTCAATGACCGGGTTTGCCACTCCCGCGTTATAAATTCCCGGGTCTGTTACGAGCAGCGCTTTTGTGACGCCAAGCGCTCTGACTTCACTTCCCGCGTGCTGAATCGCGCCGATTCCGTGTTTAATGACTGTCGGGATTTCGAATGTATGGAATTTATGCATGCTTTCTACTTTCATATTTAATGTCATATTGTATCTCCTCCTAATTATGCTTGAAACCAGTTCACAGCCGCAGGTTTCGTATTGCGGTAAATATGTTTGATTTCCGTGTATTCTTCCAGGCCGATTTTGCCGAGTTCGCGGCCGAAGCCCGATTGTTTGTACCCGCCCCATGGCGCTTGCGCGAAATACGGGTGGAAATCATTGATCCATACCGTTCCCATCCGCAGTTTGGCGGCTACGCGTTCGCATTTTTCAATATCCTTTGACCATACCGCTCCGGCCAGCCCGTAAATGGTATCGTTGGCAAGTCTGATCACTTCTTCTTCTGAAGAGAATGACTCGACTGTTAAAACGGGGCCGAAGATTTCCTCTTGGACTATTCGCATATCAGACTTGCAGTTTGAGAAAATAGTAGGTTCATAGAAGAAACCGTTTTGAAGGGCGGGATCATCAGGACGTTTGCCGCCTGTTTCCAGTTTTGCCCCTTCTTCGATACCGATTTCTACGTATTTTTCGACTTTGGCCCGATGCTCGGCGGAAATCAGCGGACCGCTTTCCGTATCTTCATGAAAACCGTTTCCTAATTTGATGCGTTTCGTGCGCTTGATCAGCTCGGCTAAAAATTCATCATGAATGGCTTCGTCCACCAAAAGACGTGACCCGGCCGAACAAACTTGACCGGCATGGAAAAACACGGCGTTCAGCGCTTGATCTGCAGCTGTTTCGAGATCTGCATCTTGAAATACGATATTCGGATTTTTGCCGCCAAGCTCCAGGGCAATCTTTTTCACGTTGCCGCTTGCCGCCTGCATGATTTTTTTGCCTGTTTCAATTCCGCCCGTAAAAGAGACCAAATCGACGTCGAGGTTTCTCGCCAGCTCATCGCCGACAGAGGCGCCCGGCCCCAGCACGAGATTGGCGGCCCCTTTCGGAATACCGGCTTCTTCTATTAATTGAAAGACTTTAATGGTTGTAAGCGGAGTAATCTCGCTCGGCTTTAAAACGATCGTGTTTCCGGCCGCAAGAGCGGGAGCGATTTTCCAGCTCGCCTGAAGGAGCGGATAGTTCCACGGCGTAATTTGTCCGCATACGCCAATTGGCTCTCTGACGATTTTACTTACTGAATCGGGAATCGGAGATGAAATGACTTCGCCTCCGTCTTTATCCGCCAAACCGGCATAATATTGAAATACATTTGCGATATCATCCATATCGGCTTTACTTTCTTCAATCGTTTTTCCTGTATCAAGCGATTCCAGCTCAGCTAATTCGTTCAGATCGCGTCTGATTAATTCCGCAATTTTCAGAACAAATTGTCCGCGCTCGAGCCCGGAAAGCACCGGCCATTCCCCTTCATCAAATGCTTTTCTGGCTGCGGCGATGGCTTTCACCGCATCATTCCGGTCTCCTTCGCATACCGTTGCAATTTCTTCTTGATTAAATGGATTAATGATGCGGCGGGTCTGTTTTTTTTCTGCACTGATCCATTCGCCGCCGATATAAAGCGTTTTGCTCATAAGAGTCCTCCTTACCGAGAAGTAAGTTTGTTAAATAAAAATTTAATGTTTTTAACAATGTTAATTTAACACATGTTTTTTTGCCTGTCAAAACCCGGTCAGTCCGTTTAGATTTTGACATTTTGTCATGATTCGTTAAGATTAAGAACATAAAGAAATGACTTAACAAATTTAAACTTCAAGAGGAAAAGAGGGACAGTATGGATGAGAATCCAGAATTCGCAGCTATAGAACAAGCCAGGGATCTTGTCATTGATTCCATTGCAGAGACGATGGATCTTTACGGAATCACACGGAGTGTCGGGATTTTATACGGAACAATGTATATGAGGGATGAAATGACGCTTGACGAAATGCGTGAGGAGCTGCAGATGAGCAAACCGAGTATGAGCACGGGCGTTAAAAAGCTGCAGGATTTAAATGTGGTCAAAAAAACCTTTCACCGCGGCACACGGAAGCATACATTTGTAGCGGAAAAGGATTTCTTTACGTTTTTCACGAATTTCTTTCCGCCGAAATGGGACCGTGAAGTTCAGGTGAATTTGTCCGCCATCGTACAGGCTCAGGCGGATTTGCAGTCCGTTTTGCTGGCCGAGGAAGGCAGCGCGGAATTACAGGAAGAAGCGCGGCAGTTATATGATCAGCTTGAAAGCTCGAAAGCTTATTATCATTGGCTGAAGCGGCTCGCCGACTCGGTTCAGAGCGGGGAGATTTTTAAATTTATTCCGATAGAAACGGACGAAAAAAACGCCTGATTTTGATTCAGGCGTTTTTTGTCGTGATTTGATTATTTTTGAGAAAATATAGGAACATAACCCCATTTACTTCCATTAAAATTGATGGTAAATTTTTATAGGTATGGTCGTTCTTTTTTAAGAACAATCAGCAAATTTTTTTTAGGGGGATTTATAAAAATGAAACACAAGTTTTTCTCAACTGTCATGGCAAGTTTATTCGGCCTGGTTTTGCTTCTTTCTCTGCCGACAGCGTCATTCGCCGCTGAGTCAGGCTCAACCGTTCACGAGCCGGAAATGTCCACGAAAGCGACTGCTACCTTATTTGCAAAATATACAGGTGCCAGCCAGCAGGAATGGTCATTTTCTGATATCGAATTGACGTACCGTCCGAACACGATCCTGAGCTTAGGCGTTATGGAATTTACCCTTCCTAGCGGATTTGCGGCTACAACAAAAGATACAGTCAACGGACACGCTTTGCGCGAAAGACAGATTCTGAATAACGGCAAAACAGTCAGACTTCCGTTAAACATTGATTTGCTCGGCGCAGCGGAATTTAAGCTTTCTCTTAATAATAAAACATTGCCTGCTGCAGGTACATATAAGTTCCGTGCAGAAAATAAATCATTAAGCATCGGCTCTAAATTCTATGCTGAGGACACAATTGTTGTTCAAAAACGCAGCACACCGCCGACACAGCCATGCAACTGCAAATAATTGCGAAAAACGGACCGGCACAAGCTCATCGCTTGTCAGCCGGTCTTTTTTTGTGCTGTTTTCTTTCTTCCGGCCCTCGCATTGACAAACCCCTGAAACAGGAGTACATTCTTGTTTGTTGTATTTGGAGTGACGAAAACAGTTTCTTAAGGAGTTATGAGGATTGGGAAAAATCAAAAATAAACAATTTGCCGTCATCGGACTCGGCCGTTTCGGCGGAAGCATCTGTAAAGAGCTTTTTAAAATGGGGCATGAGGTGCTTGCGATCGATATCAGCGAAGAGCGGGTCAACGCATACTCCTCTTATGCCACGCATGCCGTGCGGGCAAATTCAACGGAAGAAAGCGAGCTTCAGTCGCTCGGCATCAGAAATTTTGAATATGTCATCGTAGCAATCGGAGCCAATATACAGGCAAGCACGCTGACGACGCTGTTATTGAAGGAGCTGAACATCCCTAATATTTGGGTGAAAGCGCAAAACTATTATCATCACAAAGTGCTTGAAAAGATCGGTGCTGATCGTATTATCCATCCTGAAAAGGATATGGGCGTGCGGATTGCGCAAAGCCTTTCAGATGAAAACGTCTTAAATTACATCGATTTGTCAGATGAATACAGCATTGTGGAGCTTTCAGCCACGAAAAAGCTGCATTTAAAATCCATTCTTGATCTCGGCGCCCGCGCCAGATTCGGCTGCACCATTCTCGCCGTGAAACATAATGGAGACATTCAGCTGTCCCCTTCTCCGGAGACTGTCATTCATGAATGTGACTGCCTTGTGCTGATGGGGCATAAACGTGATATTAAAAGGTTTGAAACTGAAGGAATGTAAAAAAAGCCGGCAAGCTGCCGGCTTTTTTTGATGCTTATGTTTCTTCACTTAACTGGACGGCGGTTTGGTCAACCCAGCCGATCAGCTTATCTTTCACTTGAATTTGGTACCAGACGGATTCTCCGTTTTGTTTTTCAGATACGACTTTAATATGCTGGCCGGTAAACTTTTGCGCCGATGCCAGTTTAATAGAATGCTGCTCTTTCGACGGCTTGGACCACACGTCTTCAATGGCGTGGTCTTTGATGGCGCCTTTCTTATCAACTGCTTTAAGAGAGGCATTGATTTTGTCATATTCATTCAGGTTATAGGTTTCTATGACATCTTTAATTTTTTCAGCATAGCCGGGGTCTGTGGCGTAGCCGGATTTTTGAAGGGCAGCCGCCGCTGTTTTATAATTGTCCGCTTCAATGACGGGCTTGTACTTCTTTTTATTCCAAGACGTTCCGTTGACAAATAATTTGGCATGGTCATCCATTGATTCAAAAAACGTGCTGTATTTACGGAATTTTGCCCGAATCGTTTTTCGTTTTCCTTTTTCAAATTCATCCGTTTTCATTGTGACGTGTTTTCCTTTATAATCACCTTTTACACCGAACAGGTTGCGCGCTTTCCCCGCAAGCTCACTGTTCCCCCAGTCCGATTCGAGAATGGCCTGTGCGAGGGTGATGCTCGGAAGGACATGATATTTCTCATATAAAATTTGAGCATGCCCGGAAAGGCTGTCAATAAAGACCTGCTGCTCGTCCACCTCTTCAGGCGGTTTTTCTTCCGTCACTATGAATTTCGAAAATACCGTTGATACCAGAAATAATCCGAATATAAGAGATACAGCAAAAAGGCACCCAAGCACCCTTTTGGTCTTTGCTTTCTTTTTCATATCAACCTTCCTTTAATTCCGGAATCACTAGATTTATAATTTTACTGGTCATTGATGAAAATTTCAATAAAATAGGGAAAAAGACGGAGAAAGAACACATCGTGCAAATAAAAAAGACTCCTCTTTGAGGAGTCTTTT
This sequence comes from Bacillus sp. ZY-1-1, assembly GCF_003047165.1. NCBI lineage: Bacteria > Bacillati > Bacillota > Bacilli > Caryophanales > Bacillaceae > Bacillus > Bacillus sp. ZY-1-1. The sequence continues at coordinate 962,062 of NZ_CP027061.1, read as the reverse complement.
TTTGTTATGCCATGCTCAGCTGAGGGCCGAACAATTCAAATTGAACGGAATCAGAGTCAAACCCGAGTGCAAGAATCATATCTTTCATTTGCGTCATAAACTGCGCTGATCCGCACAAGTAACATTCAGCATCTTGATTCAGATGAAGCTGCTCCAAGAAGGTTTGATCAATCCGGCCGCTGTAAAAAGGCTTGTCTCCTGAGCGGTCTTGTTCTGCCGGTTCACTGTATACATAAATGACGTTAATATTCGGATGATTCTCCGCAGCTTGTTCAGCCTCTTTGCGGAACGCGGCGTACTCTCCGTTTTTCGCGGCATGAATAAAAGTAACGGAACGCTCGGGCTGTTTTTCGGCGGCTGTTTTCAGCATGCTCATCATCGGCGTGATTCCGGAACCGGCACTGATAAGAACAACCGGTTTTTCGGAAGAAGACAGCTTGAAATCCCCGGCGGGTGCACTGACTTCAAGTTTATCTCCCTCTTGAACTTCATTGTGGAGATGAGAAGAAACCGCTCCGTCCTTTTTCACAGATATCCGATATGCGCCTTTTCGAGAAGCATCAGACAGGCTGTACTGGCGAATGTGCGTATAAGGAGAATCCGCAATCCTCACTTTAATGCTGATATATTGTCCCGCTTCAAATCCAGGAAGCGAAGAGCCGTCACTCGGTTTGATATAAAATGATGTGATATCTTTGCTTTCTTTTGTTTTCTGTATAACCGTAAATTCTTTATACCCCTGCCATCCGGCTTCATTGTACATGTCTTTTTCAATGCCGATAAAAGCCTCCGCAATAACACCGTAAGCTTTTTCCCATGCCTGCATAATTTCAGGAGTTGCGGCATCCTGCAGCACATCCTTAATCGCCAGAAGCAGATACTTTCCGACAATCGGATAATGTTCCGGTTTTACACCGATGCTTGTGTGTTTATGGCCGATCTGTCTGACCGCCGGAATGATTTGTTCTAATTGATCAATATTCGCCGCAGCCGCAATGACTGCATTTGCCAATGCTGCGCGCTGAGTCTGTTTCTTTTGGTTCGTTTGGTTAAACATATTTAACAGTTCGGGATGATCTTGAAACATCAGGTTATAAAAGCGTCCGGTGATGTTTTCTCCATGTGTTTTTAATACGGGTACTGTGCTTTTGATGATGTCTACTGTTCTCTCATCCAGCATGTTCATCCTCAACCCTTCTAAAGATGTATTTTTAATATATCTTTATAGTAAGAGATATTTCGAATAAAAGATATATCTATAATGAATCTTTAAAAAAGTCGTCACAATATTGTGTTGGATTTGGAATTTATGGATTTCACCTCCTTTTTTATCACCCGGTGAAACAGGGACACATATATTTGGGAATATACGTTTAAAGATGAAAGCGGGGGATTGCATGGTTTCCGATATCGATTACACGTCTCCGAATACACAGTTCACTTATGATGTAAATGAGAGCCGTTTTTTTACGAAAGATGCTCGGAACTTTATCAATGTATTGGGGATTAAACAGTTAAACACGCTTGAAAATATTTCATTATTAGATATCTTTCTGAGTAAAACAAATGTGATTGAACCGCATACCCATCAAAACGCCGCTGAATTGGTGTACTGTATTTCGGGTTCCGCGGTGGTGTCGATGCTGAATCCGTTCACCCAGAAAATACGGAATTATCCGATCTCTCCAGGACAAGTGGCGAATGTTCCGCAGGGGTGGTGGCATTATGAAGTCGCCACTTCAGACAAAACCCACCTTTTGGCCATATTTGACGCCCCTTCGCCTGAAGTGATATACGGCTCGGATATTCTCCGTCTGACGCCGCCTGAGATCATGGCGCATACGTACTGTCTGAATGAGCACGAGTGGGAAAAAGCCGTTTCACCGATCCGGCAATCAACTGTGATAGGTCCCGATAAATACTGCGGACAGTCTGAAAACACGGGTATTCATGATATGAATAAACCTTATCAGCCAAATACGCATTATCCGAATGATCCGTATCGGCATTATGTTCAGCCGTTCTATAGGGGGTATTAAGCGGATCCGCATCGACAGAAAGAGCCCCTCATTGGAGAGGGGCTCTTGATCATTACGGTCCGGTTCCGCAGCTTACTTTGTACTCGCCTTCGGACGATTTTTTTGAATAACATACGTGCGGCGTCTGTCCGGTTTCATCTTTCCAATTGAACCAATTTACATAATAAAGGTTCCCGGCCTCTCCGCCTCCTTCTTCTTTTGAAGAATCGCAAAGTAGCTTTGATACGGATATCCTTTTTTATAAATGTCATGCCTGATGGCTCCTTTTTCTGAAGCAGACGTGAAGATGACAGGAGAAAGAACCGGGAGCGCTGTTAAAAGAAGTGCCAGTGCAGCTGACAGAGATAATATAAGATAGATTTTCTTTTTCATTTTCTCTCTTTCCTTTTTTTTGAGTTGTTAGAAATGAAGCGGAACACAGAGGCTGCTGCAGAGGATTAAAAACTTATAAAGGTATGGGCCAAGGGGCTCGCACCCCTGACCTCTACGCTGCCGGTGTGGAGATGCTTTTCTGATAGGAACAGACGTTTTGTTTCAAACCCTAATCTTTTATTTGGCTAAAAATGAATAAGCTGGTCCCCAAATAGGATAATAAATTAAAGGTTAATTTTCCACTAGACCTGCCATCAAAACGCCCATCACAATCAATAATAATAGTAAAAGTAAACAAAGTGCTAGGATAACAAAAGAAATATTCTTTGCAATTCCTTTAGGCGATTTGATTGCTAGAATACTCCCCACGACAATTCCTAGGATTCCAAGCGCCCAATGAATATGAGGCAGAAAGCACAATACGAATAAAAGAATGATAAGCGACACGATCCCAAAATACTTTCTCATTTCTCTCCTTTCTATTTTCCCTCCATTAAATTGAAAAGAAAATTGAACTTATAAATATTGAGTGCCATATTTTTTAAATATTAGCATAGAATTATCGTTCGAGCTTTATGACGGCGGATACATACGCGAGGTTATCTGCGCAGTTCATTACGGGACCACCTACGGAAGGAATTTCGTGTGAAGAACTTAAAGGGGGATACATTATTGTATTTGATTCTCTTTTATCCGTTGAGACTTATGAAGTTAAGAGATGATCAAATGACTGATTTTGAACGAAAAGTGTACCGGATTATCTTTAGATCCAATTCAGGAAAAACCCCTCCTTGGATGAATTGAAGAGAAAAACCGGCAAGGATAAACGCGCTATCCGGGAAGCAGTGAAGAACCTCATGAGGCAGTGTGTGCTGAAGTGGGATAAGCATAAAAACAAGTGGATGTTTTGAAACAATATAATGAAGAAAGGAAAAAAGCCTTTTCCGAAGAAAAGGCTTAAGCTGTTCAAGTTTGAAGGCGATCTGAAGCTACTTTGATTGTATCTTGTGCTTGTTTTTCTACTGAGTTCACACCCACTTCGCATATAAAAGATAACGACAGACCCAAAATAATGAAGATGCTTTTTTTCATACTGGCACTCTCCTTCTTAGGTTTGATTACGATCAGATGAAACTTGATAAGATCCATCAAATGAAACAGACGATGCCGTTAGACCGGCCCCTGACATTAAAACAACAGCCGATACAATGATAAATACGCCTTTTCTAAAATTCATACAGGCATTCTCCCCTCTGAATTTGTTTTTGCGTTTGAATCATTTTTTGATGATAAAAATAAGATTTGTCATATTGCTTTGATTCTGCATAAACAGCAGCCGTATCAAGAGCAATATCTTCTACATACGAATAGATTTTATTTTTCTCAAGGTAATCAATTGTTTTTTTGATTCCCAATTGGTCTATTGCATTAATATATAAAGCCTCCAAATATTTTTGCAGAGATTCAAACAGCTTATCCCCTTGATATATCGCTGATGAAAGTCCCTTTTTACTGATTTGAATCGCCTCGCTTGTTTTCCCTTGTTTAAATAGAAGCTTTGCGTATGTAAACAAGGAATGCGGAAGGTTACCCAATTTATACTTTTCAGATATCTCCGCTGCTTTTTTTAAGTAGATTTCAGCCTTTACTGTATTCTTCTAGGTCTCTCGTAATTCTTTCCTATGTTGTAATAAGCAGAACTGAGCAGCCTTTCATTATTGTTTACTTGTTTCGACAACTCTAAAGCTTTTTCTAAATGAGGCAAACTTTTTTCAAAGCGTTTAAAGTCAACATAATTCCCAGAGATGACGAATAGACATTGAATTTTCCGGACTTTATACAACTCATACTGCTCGTAAATATCGAGTGCTTGCTTTACGTGATGCATAGAGACGTGACTTTGTTTCATACCGTAATATGCTTCAGCCAGTTTAAAATGAAATTCCGCTCTCTCAATTTCATCATGCACATGAACGAGTTGTTTTTCAGCCTCTCTATAAAAGCCGATCGCCTTTACATACTGCTTTTGATCAAATTCATACATGCCGCGGAAAAATAAAGAGTAATAGCACAGCAGGCCGGAAATTCCTTTATTTGATGCTTCGATTTTTTCCAGCAACTCGTCAATTGTCGGTCTCACACGGGTAGTCACCGGTTCTAAATAATCCAGCATGAGCTGATGGCGGAATTTCATGAGGGTGTAGTAAATCAGTAGATACTCGTCTTCTTCCATCTCATTTATTTCTTGTTCCACTTCCGCTTTCAAAATCTCCGCATCCGGAACACTGAACTGACGTATCATTTTGTACCATTCATTAATCTTAACGCCTACCTCTGATGAAGGTAAAACAGAACTCACAAGGCCACTCCTCCTTTTATATAATATTCTAACATTTCCATAATATGTTTAGTCAAATAAACACAGTTTTTTGCGGTATACCGGAAAATGATCATGGTTTTGTTGAATAAAGGGAACATCATTTCTATACTATTAGACTTATTACAGATTACTTATTTTCACTTAAATGTTGGAAATGTCCTTTCAATTTGCGATAATAAAACTAATGTATGGGGAATATAAATGGGAGGGATTAAGGATGTGTCATTTTAAAATGAGCATTACTTTATCACTCAAATGCTTTAAGCTCTATGAAAGTGTTTACTTTGGAATAGGTTTATAAGTAGACTCTCTACAAGTCTACTTTATTTTTTTCTCATAAATAAACGAGGTGAAAATCAATGGATGGTATAAAATTTTTGGAAAATGTGTCTCGACTCGGAGTAATCATTTTGGTGTTCTCCGGCTATGCTCTTTACTGGAAATTAGGTAAAACAAAAAGAGAGCGAGGGCTTACAAAATTTGAAACTTGTCTTAGGTTCTCTGTGATGTTCGGTATATTAGCTTGGGGTCTTTCGTTTCTTGCTTTGAATTTGTGGTCATAATCTTTTTTGTCGATATTTGACTTATCCTGTCTAAACAGATTAAAACTAGATAAATGCACCCTTATTTGTCACTTGTGCAATTTTCCAAAAGCAGGAGTTATAATATGGCGTTTATACTTTTTAGGCGCGATGATTGGCGGTTTTCGGCATGGTGAAGGACTTGCCCAATGTACTAAAATTATCGCTTAGCCAATACCGATGCCGACCCTTATCTTTAGGTAAAGTCATCCCAAGCTTTTTTTCTAAATTGCTAACTTCTTGAGGACTGGCCGGATCTCTGAATTGAAAAGCAGCGTCTTCCATGACATGCCCCTATGTTGGAACATAGGAAAAGTTCCGTATTTAGAAACAGCATCCTTTATTCCATTAAGAGTCATGTGAATTAACTTCCCTTCTTCCATATAAATTCCCTCCTCTAAGGTTATACTACTAAATTTAACCACACAACTGTATTTGATTGTCCTAAAATGCCAAAATGAAATTTTGCAATATTTGGTTTTATAATTATAATTAGGAAGGTTTGTCCGATATAGAGACAGAACAAACAAATTTGGAGGAATTACAATGAAGAAATGGTTATATTGACTCTTTGCAAATAAGCGGGTAATGATGTCAGCAAAAACTCCGAATAAAGCAAGCCACATTCCAGGTATGTTGTCATGATTAGCTAAAACCACGGCAGTAATAAAACAAATGAATGCACTTAAGCTCCCATAAACAAATGGGGTATGGGTACACTTCCTTTGGGTAGAGAAATATTTTTCACACTAAGCTTTTTTCCATGTACTCCTAACAATTCCCATGATCACTATGTATACAATCGCGATACCAACAGTTACACCCTCAATTTTTATAAAAAAACTATTCAAAATTATTAATAAAAACGCTAGTACTGACGTAAACCAGTGTATAGATTCATATTTTTTGTCACTCATTGCTGATCCCCTCACTCTTTCTGTTAAACACTTTATCTACCAAAATCCATCATGACACAATTTCTACCATGGAATAAAGCGGTAAAATAATTTATAATTTACAAGGTAATTTTATTATCGTACGAAAACGGTCAAGTCTTTGCATAAAAGAAGAATTTTATTTAGAAAGAAAGTTGAAACAAAAAAGGGAATCAGTTTTAATCAAGTTTTTTAATATAGCGGGTATAAACCCATCCGCTTTGATCCTCACCAGCTTCATTACGAAAGAGAACCTTGCTCCAATTCTTTTTCTTTTCTTCAACAAAGACAATTGATGACTTGTCTAATACGTACGCTACATTTGATTTTGTTTTGGGATGTGTTCTAACTACTAATGTATCTTTTATAACCATTCTGTAATTGATTTTAAGTTCTTTATTCATTGGGATGTCTTTTAAAACGTTTTTAGCTTCAGTTACTGTATCTGGGTTTTTCTCAGTGAATTCATCTATTATATGCTTTTGTGTCAACGCTTGGTTAACAGGAGATACTACGTCATTATAAAAGATATTTATAAAAATTATAAAAGTATGGATTAGATACGGCTTAATTTTTGATAAGACGGATAAAAATGAATTCCATATGAAATTTAATTCTCTAAAATACTCTTCTCTTGTGATCACATCATTATTAGATAATGCGTCTATTGTTTCTTGGACTTCATTGATTATTGGATGATCTTCTAATTCATTAAATAGTTCATCATTGGATAGTCCCTCACCATTTACAACATTTATTTGTGCTTGAAGATCATCACTTGATCTGTTTAATGCGTTGAAAATTAGCTTTAAATCTCTTTCAATTTGTACTCTATGCTTATTGATACCAGCGTTCATTAAATTTTTTTTAGAGATTTCAAGTTTGTTTTTAATGTCTTGAAAATATATTTCTTTATAATTTGTTGCTTTTAAGGTCATTCGCAGCTGAGCCATGGCAGATTCAATTCCTGATGATTTTAAGATATCTGAAGTATACATCTTAGGCAGGAAGCTTATTCTGTTTAAAGCAACATTTTGTTTTTTATAAGATTTAATTAGCTCTAATTGTGATTCGGAAACTGCTTTCATGGCATCTTGTAAAGGACGAGAGTTGATATTAAATTGATATTTTAAAGATGATGTATTCAATAAAGATTGCCCCTTTGTTTTTTATTTATAATTTTACCACAAAGTGGGCTTTAATAGATAAAAAGGAGTATCCAATAAGGATACTCCTTTTTAATGTACATGCCTATATGCTTCCCAGATATACTTTGTATTTAATTTATTCCCTCTTTGATTGCTGTCTGAGCCTGTTATAAATCCTAGTTCATTTATGCTTCCGTAGGTAGAGTTTCCACCAATTAGGGATATTCCCATTTCATTTACCTGATACGTATAACCTCCTGTCTCATCAATTAATAACATGGAATCATTAGAAGAGACTGGCCACACTTTCACATGTGTTGGAGTGAAAGGCAGCAATATTTGTTTACTAATTGTTCCATCACCTACATACGTTCCTTTTGCCATCTGAGGAACATCAGAGGATAACGCATATTCTGAGTGTAGTTTACCACTAAAACTCAGCGTTGCCATCTATGGAACCTGTAATGATTCCTTGGTCATTACGTACAGGTATTGGATTAGGCGTGGATACTGGTGAAGCCGTATAACCATTTAATGAATCAGCCTAGCCCGCAGAAGACACAATCCACTCTTCACCATTAAAAAGCTCTTGTTTATTAGTCTTTGGATCGACCCAAATTGTTCCGGCTTCTGGCGCAATAGGCTTTGTCTCTGTAGATATTGTATAAAGTCCGTTAACTTTTCCGCTGAGACTTCCTTTCACCTCAACTGAATTAGAGGGGAGGTAGGGGTTTTCTGGACTTGGACATGCAAAATCGGGCTTTACTTATGACACCTATGTAACACATTATGTCTAAACCCAAAAGAAACTTATAGATAACCTGCAGCGATCAATGAAACTGTCCACCTATGATGGGGGTCATTTTTTTGTTTCTTTTCTTAAAATAAGATACAGTGTTGCCACTTTAAAAACTCAGACACAAATGTTGCCGTTTTGTTGCTAATAGAGATTAGAGCAAATAAAAAACCACTCTTGAAAGTATCAAGAATGGCTTTAGATCAAGCTTTATTAGTATGGAGCCAAGGGGGCTCGAACCCCTGACCTCTACGCTGCCAGCGTAGCGCTCTCCCAGCTGAGCTATGGCCCCGTGCTGTAACGTCATGTTTTATTATAGATGACTCTTCTATGAATTTCAAGCAGAAAATTCAGTTTGCTCATATTTTCCTGAGACGTTTTTCGAACATAAAAAGAAGACCCTCCGGGGGGCCTCTTCGTTTATCGCACGAGCATGATTAAAATGATGCCGAGGATGACACGGTAAATGGCGAACGGGACAAGCTTAATCCGGTTAATGAGCCGAAGAAAAAACTTGACGACTAAGAGGGCGACGACAAAGGCGCAGATAAAGCCGACAAGAAAAAACGGAATCATGTCATAAGAAAGACTGCTCCAGTATTTCACCAGCTTCAGAAGGCTTGCGCCCGCCATAATCGGAATCGCCATAATAAATGTGAAGTCTGCGGCTGCCCGGTGATTCAAGCCGACAATAACACCTCCGGCAATCGTTGAGCCTGATCGGGAAAATCCGGGCCATAAGGCGAGACACTGGAATAATCCGACACAGAAAGCCTGTTTGTAGGTGATTCTGTCCACCGTATCGATCGTTTCTTTCCTTTTATTGATCCAGTCCGCTATAAGCATAAGCACGGCTCCGGCAATTAATCCGTAAGCGACCGTTCTGACGGAGAATAAATAGCGGTCAATGAAATCCTCAAATAAAAAGCCGAGCACCGCCGCCGGAACAAGACCGACGGCGATTTGCGCGATGGTCAGCCTGTATCCCTTCTGCTGATCGCGCGTGACGTTTTTTTTGAGGCCGAGTAAATGTAATATCCGATCCTTAAACACAATGGCCACCGCCAGAATCGAACCGAGCTGAATCACCACTTTGAAGGAATTGGCGGCTTCCGGATTCATCAGGCTTCCGGATTTCAGCCAGATGTCATCCGCTATGATCATATGTCCCGTGGAAGAAACCGGCGCGTACTCCGTCAGCCCTTCCACGATTCCCAAAACGGCTGCTGTGAACATTTCCCATAGTGTCATCCCATTCTTCCCTTCATTCATCATTTACAAAAGAGAAGCTCTCCTTTGAAGGAAAGCCTGTCTTATAATAAATATCATGTCCGTTCCGATTTTATGACTTCGATACAGCATCATTTTTTTCTTCTTCATATAAATGCGAGCGCATTTTGAACCAATCAAACAGATGGGTCGTGACCACTTTGATGACCGCATACCCCGGGATGGCTAAAATAATGCCGACAACCCCGAACAGCTTTCCGGCAGTTAAAAGAACAAAGATGATGGTAATCGGGTGAATGTGAAGATTTTTCCCCATGATCTGCGGCGAAATTAATTTCCCTTCCACGAGCTGGACAACGGTCCAGACAATCGCAAGTTTCAGCAGCATAAGAGGCGAAGTGACCAACGCGATAATAATCGCCGGCGTGATGGCAATGGTCGGCCCTAAATACGGAACAACGCTCGTACAAGCGGCAATGACCGCAAGCAGGGAAGCATAATCAAGTCCGATAATCAGATAGCCGATAAATAATAAAAACCCGATGCAGAAGCTGACGATGACCTGTCCTCTGATATAGGAGCTTAATCTGTGGTTCATTTCACTCAGCATCGTATACGTTTGTTCTTTCAGACGGGTGGGCACAAACTTTAAGATATAGATCGGCAGTTTTTTGCCGTCTTTCAGCAAATAGAACAGAATAAACGGCACGGTCACAATTGAAATAATCACTTCAGTCAGCGCGCCGATAAAATTCCCGACTCCGGTAAATGTGCTGTTTGCAATTGTCGCCGCCTGCGCCGATACTTTATTGGCAAGATCGGAAATGTTGATATTCATCGTCTTTTGCGCCTGATTTACAAAATCGCTTCCGATCAGGCTTTTCGTCTGATCTTCAACGATGTCCACATATTTCGGCAGGTTGTCGATCAGGCTCATGATCTGTTCCTTTAAAAACGGAATAATTGAAACGACCGTAATCGAAATCAGCCCTATAATAATGAGGTAAAGGAGCAGGATGGAATAGACTCTTTTCACTCTTATTTTTTCCAATATATCTACGATCGGATTAAGCAGATAATAAACAATTCCTGTCAAAATGACGGGGAGCGCAATCGTTTTGAGCAGGACGATAATGGGTGTGAAAATAAATGATGTCTTCATAAAGACAAGGATATTGAGACCGATGAGCAGCAATACGAGCAAAAACAAGACAAATTTATTGTCTAAGAAAAACTGTTTAAATCTGCCGCCCCATGTTTGCAATGTTTCCACTATTGTTCCTCCATCATATGTATTTTACTTAAATTGTACACTATCGTTCCTGTAATGAAAAATAATAACCGGTCTCTATGGGAATTTTTCCTATCCGTTTAGCTGGCAGCCTTTTTTCCATTTATGTTTCTTTGAAAAAAAGCTATAATGTAAGCCAATACATAGAAGGAGCGATAGCAATGATTCGATTTGCAACAGTCGGAACGAATTGGATTACAGAACGATTTCTGGAGGCGGCTTCTGCTATTGATGATTTTCAATTAACGGCGGTTTATTCCAGAACTGAGGAACGTGCGGCGGAATTCGCCGGCAAACACGGCGCTGCTCATTATTTCACCAGCCTGAAAGAAATGGCGGAAAGCAAAGCCTATGACGCGGTGTATCTCGCCAGCCCGAATTCATTTCACAAAGAGCAGGCGGTCCTTTTTATGGAACACGGCAAGCATGTACTATGCGAAAAACCGTTTGCGTCTAACGCAAGGGAAACGGATGAAATGATTCACGCAGCCAAAACGAACGGCGTTCTCTTGATGGAAGCCATGAAAACGACGTTCCTGCCGAACTTCAGCATGCTTCAAAACCACTTACATAAAATCGGACCCGTCAGGAGATTCACGGCAAGCTACTGCCAATATTCATCACGATATGATGCATATAAAAACGGTACGGTGCTTAACGCGTTTAAGCCTGAATTATCGAACGGTTCGTTAATGGACATCGGCGTGTACTGCATTTATCCGGCCGTCGTCCTGTTCGGCAAACCGAAAAACGTCATTGCGACCGGTCATAAACTAGCATCCGGCGTTGACGGCGAAGGCACGGTCATTCTGTCATACGACGGATTTGAAGCGGTGCTGATGCATTCGAAAATCTCAAATTCGTTTGCCCCGGCGGAAATTCAGGGGGAAGACGGCACGATCGTTCTGGACAGCATTCACGGACCGGAACGGGCGGAAATCCGCTATCGTGACGGCCGGACGGAAGACATTTCAGTCCCTGATCTGAAACCTTCGATGTACTACGAAACGGCTGAATTCATCAATCTTCTTCGAAACGGACAGCGGGAGTCTTCCGAAAATACATTTGAACGTTCTTTCATTACGGCAAACATTATGGAAGAAGCGAGAAAACAAATCGGAATCGTCTTTCCCGCCGATCAAAACTAAAAACATCCGCCCGGATTCGGGCGGATGTTTTTTATTTGGACGCTAACAGGTCAGCAAACGCTTTTGCATACTGCGGAAGGTCGGGCGGGCGGCGGCTTGATACAATGTGGCCGTCAGTTACGACTGCTTCATCCAGCCACTGTGCCCCTGCATTTGTCATGTCGTCTTTGATGCCGGGCGTGCTCGTTACTTTTTTTCCTGCGAGAATTCCGGCAGATATAAGCACCCAGCCCGCATGGCAGATCTGGCCGATCGGCTTTTTCTGCTCGTTCATCGTACGGATGATGTCCAAAACTTCGGGATATCTTCGCAGTTTGTCAGGAGCCCAGCCGCCAGGCACGAGCACGGCATCATACTCCTGAATAATCAGGCTCTTAAAATCGTAATCCGCCGTCGCGGGCACGCCGTATTTTCCTTTGTATGAACGGCCCGCTTCTTCTCCTATTAAATGAACGATCGCGCCTTCCTCTCTCAGCCGATAGACGGGATACCAAAGCTCTAAGTCTTCAAAATCGTCACTGACAAGCGCTATAACTTTTTTGCCTTCTAATCTCATCACTGCCACTCCCTTCTTTTATATTAGTGTATCGCTTTTTTCAGATGAGGAAAAGAAACAGCTCGTTACAGCTGTTCTTCGTCTTCAGACTGAATCGTAAATTTCCGTGTGACCTGCTGCAGTTCTTCAGCCATATGCGCAAGCGTTTCGGCGGATGAACTGATTTCTTCCATGGAGGCCAGCTGCTCTTCAGCTGAGGCGGCGATGTCTTGAATGCCGGCGGACCCTTCTTTGGCGACTGAGGTAATGTCCTCCACTGCGTTTGTCACATTTTGCGACCCGGCTGCAAGCTGCTCAAGCGTTCCGTTCATATGCTGCAAGGCGCCTGAAATCTGAGTCGTCATTTCTGAGATTTTTTTGAAGCTTTCGGCCGTTTGATCCGTAATATCGAGGCCTTCCTTCACATCTTGATTCACCGCTTGGAATACGGAAAGCGATGTGGCGATTTCTTTGACGATTTCCTGAATCAGCGTTTCGATTTCCTTTGCGGAGCCGGCTGATTGTACGGCAAGCTTCCTCACTTCTTCCGCAACGACGGAGAAGCCCCGCCCGTATTCGCCTGCTCTTGCCGCTTCAATGGCCGCGTTTAAGGCAAGCAGATTTGTTTGATCGGCAATGCCGTTAATAACGTTCAGAATGCTCTTAATGTCGTGCGACTTCGTTTCCAGCCCTTTTACGACGGCTTCCGCCTGCTGTACGGAACGATCAATTGTTTTCATCTGGCCGACCGTTTTCGCCACTAATTCTTCTCCGCTTCCGGCCGTTTCAGAGGTTTGGATGGCGGATTCAGTGATTTCCGCCGATACATTCGCCGTCTCGGCAATGCCGGCATTCATTTGGGAAAGGTGATCGGCACTTTCTTCCAATTTCTCGCTTTGTGATTCGTTTCCGTTTGAGAATTGTTCAATCGCCAGAGTAATATGCTCTGTCGCCTTGCTTGTCTGTCCGGCGGATGCCGTCAGCTCTTCGGATGAAGAAGCGACATGTTCGACGGATGATTGGATGACGCCGATGACAGACCGGAGTGATGCCGACATCTCATTGAAGCTTTGGCTGAGCTGCCCGAATTCATTTTTTGACTTGATGTCAATGACTTCCGTTAAATCGCCGTCACTGATTTTAGCTGATGTCGAGACAAGTTTTTTGAGCGGTTTTGCAATCGAGCGAATGATAAAGAAGATTAAAATACCGCCGACGATAAGAGAAACCGCCAGGATGATCAGCGCCATTTTCATGACAGGCGAGGCTGCGTCATGGATCTCACTGACAAAAAATGTGCCGGCGATTTTCCAGCCCGTCAGTTTGTTTGTCGTGAAAGCCATTTTCTTCTGCTGTCCTTCAAACATGTATTCAAACGATCCGCTTGATTTGGAAAATACTTCTTTCGTCCACTCTCCGGAGCCTTCCGTTCCCGCTTTTATAGTCGGATGGGCGATGTATTTTTTATCCCCCGTTGTAATGAAGGCAAATCCTTTATGACCGATCTGGACGCGTTCGGAAGCGTTCAGCAGGTCGCCCAGATTAATATCAAGCGCCACAACGCCTGATCCGTCTTTTGTCTGCTGGGCAATCGTAACGACCGTCTGTCCGGTTGCAGCGTCTTTATAAGGCTCGGTAAACACCGGCTGTCCGCTTTTTTCAACCGCCTTTGTATACCACTCGCGCGTGAGCGGATTATAATCGGACGGCATGTCAGCGGACGGATATTTCACAAACGCTTTGTCGCGAGACGCGGCGTAAATTGACGCGACATCGCCATTTACGGTGACATACTGCTTCATATTGTCGAGCAGTACCGATTTATTTTTCGTGTTCAGTTTTTCCTTTGTGATTGATTCGCTGTAGTAGTCAATCGCTTTCAGCTTACCCTCAAGCATGTTTTCCAGCACGCTGTTCAGTTCACTGACATTTCCCTGGGCGCTGTGGGTCAGTTCGCTTTCTAATGTACTCCCCGCCGTTTGGTAGCTGAAGTAGGCGAGTATGCCGACCGGAAGCACCAATACGGCTAAAAATGCCGCGATCAGCGGCTTGCTGATGGATGGCTGTTTGATCCAATGTATCAGTTGTTTCATTTTTTCAGTCTCCTTCTTTGAAAAGCTAAATCTAATATCGTCAGATAGGACAAAAGATTTATTAAAAAAACTAAAAAAAACACCCAAACAGCACATTTGGGTGTTCTATGATCTATTAATCTATTTTAAATCGTTTCGTCATATCACGTAATTCTTCCGCCATTTGGGATAACGTTTCCGAAGACGAACTGATTTCTTCCATTGAAGCCAGCTGTTCTTCGGCAGAGGCCGCGATATCCTGAATGCTGGCGGAGCTTTCTTTTGCGATGGACGCGATTTGCTCAGAAGCTCCTGAAATCTGCTGTGATCCTGCTGTCAGCTGTTCTACCGTCGCATTCATATTTTGAATTTCTCCGGCGATCTGGTTCGTCATTTCAGAAATCCGTTTGAAGCTCGTTTCGGTCTGATTCGTAATATCCAGTCCGCTCTCCACCTCTTTGTTGACGGATTGGAACATGCCGAGAGATGTATTGATTTCGTTGACGATTTCTATAATTAAGCTTTCGATTTCTTTCGCTGAATCGGCAGACTGGACCGCAAGTTTTCTGACCTCTTCGGCGACGACTGAGAAGCCCCGGCCGTATTCACCCGCACGCGCGGCTTCAATTGCCGCGTTCAGCGCAAGAAGGTTTGTCTGATCAGCGATTCCGTTAATGACACCGAGAATGTTTGTAATGTCTTTTGATTTTGTTTCAAGTCCGCGCACCACTTGTTCAGCTTCTTTCACTGACCGGTCAATGACGTTCATTTGGCCGACCGTCTGGTGGACGAGCTTTCCGCCTGAATTGGCGACTTCCGCTGATGTGGCGGAGGATTCGGTAATGACGGCAGATGCTTTCGCCATATCTTTAAGCCCGCTGTTCATTTGATAAATATGTTCCGCCGCGCTTTCGATATTTTCACTTTGGCTTTCATTTCCGTTAGAAAATTGTTCGATCGCCAGTGTGATATGTTCCGTTGCCTTGCTTGTCTGCTCCGCTGAAGCCGTCAGCTCTTCTGAGGAAGATGCGACGTTATTCACGGAATCCTGAATGGCATGGATGAGAGACCTGAGTGAAGCGGCCATATTGTTAAAGCTTTTGCCCAGCTCGCCTAATTCATCTTTTGACTGAATTTCGATCGTTTCTGTTAAGTCGCCTTCACTGATCTGTTTCGATGATGTCACAAGCTGCTTGAGCGGTTTTGTGATTGAACGGATAATCAGCACCATGACGATGGTTCCGATGACAATCGCTAATACGAGAACGAGCAGGGACAGATGAAGGATCGGCAGGGCCGCTTCATGAATTTCGTCCAGATACATTGTTCCGGTAATCTTCCAGCCTGTCAGCCCGTTCGTATCATAAGCCATTTTCTTTTCCTGGCCGTCGTATTTGTATTGAAAATCACCTTTTTTGCTGGTGAACAGCTGTTCAGCCCACTCCCCGTTTAATACTGTGCCTGACGCACGGTTCGGGTGGGCGACCACTTTTTTGTCTTTCGTCAGGATAAAAGCGTAGCCTGATTTTCCGATGTTCACTTTCTTTGTCGTTTTCAGAAGCTCATCGATTTTCATATTGATGGCGACGACCCCTGAGCCGTCTTTCGTCTGCTGAACGACCGTCACGACCATCGTATTGGTGGAAGCCGTGCGGTAAGGATCTGTTACAACAACTTTCCCCTTATTTTCCACGGCCTTTTTATACCAGTCTCTTTCAAGCGGATTATATCCTTTAGGCATCTGCAGATCCGGATACCGTGTGAAATGTCCTTCCGTGTCACTCGTATAGATGGATTCCACGTCTTTATTAATCTTCATGTACTCTGTGAATTTATCGGTAATTTGCGATTGGTTTTTCGGCTTGTACCGATCCTTTGTGAGCCAGTCGCTGAAATATGCCGTTCCGTCTTCCTTTTGGCTGATGCTTGTGTTGATCATATCGTTAATCTGCTGCACATTATCTAATGCGCTTCCCATCATCTGCCTGTCAAGCGTACTTACCGCCGATTGATAGGCGATAAAAGCCAGCGTTGAAATAGGAAGAATGAGAATGGCCAAAAAAGAAATGAGCAGTTTTCTTGTAAGCGATCTCTGCTTGATGATTTGCACAATTTTTTTCATCTGCTATATCTCCTCTTGCGTGTTTACCCTTCATATCGGCAATTATGGGTAAATATACACATCCAAAAAGAAGAAATATAACGAAACATACTTTTTACCTATTGCAAAATTAGTCTTTTAGACTTAATTAAGAGTTTATCTTAAAACGCTTTGTCAGTTCGCGTAATTCTTCCGCCATTTTTTCCAGCGTGACGGCTGAGGAACTGATCTCCTCCATGGACGCAAGCTGCTCTTCAGCTGAAGCCGCGATGTCCTGAATGCCGGCCGCGCTTTGTCTGGAGACTGCCGCGATATCCTCTGAAGCGTTTGATACTTCCTGAGATCCGGCAGAAAGCTGTTCCACGGTTGCATTCATATTTTGCAGTTCACCGGCAATCTGACTTGTTTTAGCGGAAATGTCCCGGAAGCTTTTTTCCGTTTCGTCCGTTAACTGAAGTCCGCTTTTCACCTCGTGATTGACGGATTCCAGCATTCCGAGCGAAGTATGAATTTCTTTGACGATTTCATGAATTAAGGATTCGATTTCTTTCGCTGAATCGGCGGATTGGACGGCAAGCTTTCTCACTTCTTCGGCAACAACTGAAAAACCGCGTCCGTATTCTCCCGCTCTTGCCGCTTCAATGGCTGCATTTAAAGCAAGGAGATTCGTTTGATCGGCAATGCCGTTAATGACGCGCAAAATGCTGGTGATGTCCTGCGATTTGAGTTCAAGCCCTTGTACGACTTGCTCCGCTTTACTTACGGATTGGTCAATGGCGCCCATCTGGCCGGCTGTTTTCTTGACAAGCCGCTCACCGGCGCCGGATATCTCCGCCGATTCAATTGAAGTTTCCGTCACAACGGCTGCCGCTTCCGCCAGATCGCTGAGCCCGTCTTTCATCTCATTCACTTGTGCTGTCGCTTTATCAATACTCTCACTTTGGTCTTCCGTTCCATTAGAAAACTGTTCAATCGCAAGGGTGATATGTTCCGTTGCTTTGCTCGTCTGCTCAGCCGAAGCCGTCAGCTCCTCTGAGGAAGAAGCGACATGTTCAACAGAGTCCTGAATTCCCTGAATAAGCGAACGGAGTGAATCTGTCATATGATTAAAACTTTTACCGAGCACGCCGAGCTCATCTTGAGAGCTGACATCAATGGTTTCCGTCAGATCTCCGCTGCTGATTTTTTCCGCTGAAGCTACGAGACGTTTTAACGGTTTGGTAATTGAGCGGATGACAAAATAAATGAAAATCATCCCTGCGGCAACGGCTATCGCCAATATGATAACGGCCAGAGTCAGAACCGGTCTTGCCGCATCCTTGATTTCATCCACGGACATGGTTCCGCTGATCTTCCAGCCCGTCGCTTCATTGGTCACGTACGCCATTTTTTTCGCTTTCCCGTTCAGCGTATATTCATAGTCGCCTTTTTGCCCGCTGTATAATGTATCAACCCATTTTCCCGATACCGCCGCGCCGGCTTTTTCATCACTGTAGGCAACGGCTTTTTTATTTTTGCTGAGGATAAAGGCGTATCCTTCTTTTCCGATGTTCACTTCTTTTGTCATCGTGATGAGATCGTCGATTTTTATATCAATGGCGACGACGCCTGATCCGTCTTGCGCCGCGCGGGCCATGGTGACGACCATCTTTTTGTTTGAGATGGACTCATAAGGGTCCGTGATGATGGTTTGGCCTTTATTCTCCATGGCTTCCTGATACCAGCTTCTTTCAAGCGGATTGAAATCGGCCGGCATATCGGCATGCGGATAACGGGTAAACGTTCCTTCCTTGCTGCTTGAAAATATGGCGGACGCTTTATCATTGCTTTCAATAAACTGTTTGAACCTTTCTTGCATTTCCGTTTGGTTTTTTTCTTTAAATTTAGCGCTTGTCGCCCATTCGCTGAAATATGCAGAGCTTTTTGTAAACATTCCGATCCGGTCATCAATCATATTGTTTAAGATTTGCACATTTCCTTCGGCGCTTTCCATCATTTGCTTTTCAACGGATGAAGCCGCCGAACGGTAGGCGCCGGCGGCCAATACTGCTACCGGAATAATTAAGATCAGTAAAAATGAAATGATAAGTTTTTTGGCTATTGATTTTCTGGCGATTTTTTTTGCTGTTTTTTTCAATTTTGTAAACCTCTTTCAATCATTTACTGTTTATATCGGCCGACTCCCTTTTTATTACATTGAAAATTAAGTCATAAATGAAAAATAGTTCTATGTACTCCCTTTGTATGCAAGACTTTTTATTTAATTATCCGGCTGTCACTATAAAAAAGGACGCCTTCCACCTGGAAAGCGTCCTTTTTTACTAGTTGATTTTAAATTGTTTCGTTAATTCCCGCAGTTCTTCGGCCATTTGCGCCAAAGTATCGGCGGATGTGCTGATTTCTTCCATTGATGCAAGCTGTTCTTCTGCGGATGCGGCAATATCCTGAATGCTTGCTGCGCTTTCCCGTGATACGTCCGCAATATCGGTCACTGCGGCTGAAACGTGCTGAGAGCTGTCTGACAGCTGTTCAACCGTGCCGTTCATTGATTGCAGTTTTTCGGCGATGTCGTTCGTCATGCCGAAGATATTCTGGAAGCTTTCTTTCGTGCGATCCGTTACGGCAAGTCCTGATTGCACTTCTTCATTAACGGATGTAAACATGTGAAGCGAAGTATTAATTTCAGCCGTGATTTCCTGAATGAGTTTTTCAATCTCTTTGGCAGAACCGGCGGATTGGACGGCAAGCTTTCTCACTTCTTCGGCTACTACTGAGAAGCCCCGCCCGTATTCACCGGCTCTTGCCGCTTCAATGGCTGCATTTAACGCAAGCAGGTTTGTCTGATCGGCAATACCGTTGATGACTCTTAAAATATGAGTAATGTCTTTTGATTTGGCCTCAAGGCCTTTTACAACCGCTTCCGCCTGCTGGACCGATTGATTGATGAGATTCATCTGCCCGACGGTTTGCTGCACATATTCTTCCCCGGTGCCGGCAGCTTCCTTCGATTGTTTAGATGCCTCCGTAATGGATGATGATGTGCGGGAAACGGCGGCGAGTCCGTCATTTATATGATTCAGCTTGGCTGAGCTTGAATCGACTTTTTCGCTTTGCTCTTCGTTCCCGTTTGAAAACTGCTCGATCGCCATTGTAATATGTTCCGTCGCTTTGCTTGTCTGAGAAGCTGAAGCGGTCAGCTCTTCCGATGACGCGGCCACGTTATCGACAGAGTTTTGGATCGCGCTGATCAGTCCGCGCAGAGATTCTCCCATTTCATTAAAGCTCGCGCCGAGTTCGCCCAATTCATCTTTCGAGCGGATATCAATGGTTTCAGTCAAGTCTCCGCCGCTGATTTGTTTAGAAGAGCGGACAAGCCGTTTCAGCGGTGACGTAATGGATCTGACAATCAACAGAATTAAAATTCCCCCGATGATAATAGATGCTGCAAGGACAATCATCCCCATCGTCAGCACCGGTTGTGAGGCGTCTTTAATTTCGTTGAGCTCCATGCTCCCCTCTATTTTCCACCCGGTCAGTTTATTTGTCGTAAACGCCATTTTTTTATTTTGATCATCGAGCTTGTATGAAATAATGCCGCTGTCTTTGCTGTATACCTCATTCAGCCACGGGGTTGAAACTTTATCGCCCGGTTTGTGGTCTTTATGCGCGACATAGGTTTTATTTTTGGACGTGATAAACACGAATCCTTTTTGCCCGATTTTGATTCCCTGCATCTGCTTCAGCAGCTGGTCAATCGTAATATCCATGGCCACTACGCCTGTTCCGTCCTGCATCTGCTTTGCCACGGTAATGACCATGCTGCCGTCGCTTGCCGCGGTGTAAGGGTCGGTGACAACGAGCGTGCCGCCGGCCTTCACAGCGTCTTTATACCAAGTGCGTGTTCTCGGATCGTAATCAGCCGGAGTATTTTCTTTCGGCGCCTGTGCGTAGCTGCCGTCTTCCGTACCTCCGTAAATGCGGGCTACGTCCTTATGAATAGACGTGTATTGCCCGAACTTTTCTTCAAGAGCAGACATGTTTTTCTTTGAGAAGGATGATCCTTTTAACGTTTCACTGAAAAATTCAATCGCCTTTGCTTTTGCGCCGATATCATTTGTAATCGTTGTGTTAAAAGATTCGATGTTATTTTTCGCGTTGCCTGAAATCTGATCATCCAGCGAATTGCTCGCCGTATGGTATGAACTGAATTCTAACACGAGAATCGGTATGATTAAGATCACGATAAATGAAATGATTAATTTCCGTGAAATCGATGCCTTTGTGCACCAATTAATGAATTTTTTCATATTAAGCTGCTCCCTCAAGTGTGATACCTTATATATCGGCTCAGTCTTCACATTTTGTTAACATTTCCTCCTTTTTTATCACTTGATTTTCATTGCCCAAGCTTCCTGCATATCTTATAAAAAAAGATAGGGGGCGCGCAGATGATTATCATATCCGGCCAAGTGCTTCGGCCTCAGGACATCGCGAACTGGCAGACGGAAGAAAGCCTTGTTCCGTATATAAATGAACTGCTCAATTCTCCCGTACAATTCGATTACGGGTCGATTGCTGAACTGATGTTCGAGGTGCGGCTGCGCCGCCATATTGTGGAAGCCGCAAGAGAACTGCACGGATCAGGTGTGAAATTTGCAACTTTCGCCAAAACATACGGAAATACGGCTTATTGGAGACTGACGCCGGAAGGAGCCCTGGAGCTGAAGTACAGGATTCCCGCTTCAAAAGCGATTCGGGATATTATTGAAAACGGGGCGTTTTACGCATTTGAATGCGCTACCGCCATTGTTGTGATTTATTATCTGGCCGTCTTAAAGACAATCGGTGAAGAACGGTTTAACCGGCGTTTCCGGGATATCACTTTGTATGACTGGCACTATGAGCACCTGCCGATCTACACGGAAACCGGCAGCCACTTTTTACGGGGAGATTGTTTATATTTTAAAAATCCTGATTTTAACCCTGCAAAGGCTCAGTGGCGGGGAGAAAATGTCATTGTGATGGGGAATGATCAATATTTCGCCCACGGTCTCGGGATTCTGACCGCTGAACAAATCATCCAGAGATTGAATTCTTTAAGAAAAAAAAATGCCGTGCAGCCGGCTTATCTGCTTAACCAGGCAACAAGGCTTGATGCACCCGCGCTTTATCAGATCATGCATTAAAAAAATCCCATCGTCTGTCATTGTGACGATGGGATGTGAAATGCTTTTCTTTTCCGGTAAAAAGCCGTCGTGCCGAGCGCTTGGTTTGCAGCCCATTCAAACTTCTCTAAATCATGGCGGGTGACGGCTCTGTCCCGTCTGCTCCATTTAATGGCGCGGACAAAGTAATACCCTTTAATCGGCGCCATGGTGACTTTGGAATGCGGAAAATCTTCAAAGACAAACTCAATAGTCCCTCTTTTTTTATAGGACATTTGAAGAATCTTCATCATCCATCACCTCACGATTTCTGGATTATGATTCGCACAATCTGTCCAAAACGGTTTTCACGTCTGTCGGCCCCTCAAGTTTCGCGGCGGACTGGCCGGCCCATAAAGACATATGCTCCGCGTCTCCTGATTGAGCCGCGTGCCCGCGCATCGGCTTTGTCAGCGTATTATGCAGCGGATAAGGCAGCGTTTTTCCCTCGTCAGCTTGATATGTTTTCATGAACTGATTCACGATTCCCCGCGCCTGTTTTCCTGAAAACAGGGTGGTCAGCCGCGTATCGGCTCCTTTTGATTCGGCAATGGCTTTTTGATATGCCGGTGAGGCGCTGCTTTCTTCACAAAGGAGAAACGGTGTTCCTACTTGAACGCCGTCCGCACCCAAACATCGGGCCGCCTGCACCCCGCGGCGGTCAAAAATGCCGCCTGCCGCAATCACCGGGATATTCATCGTGTCTTTAGCCTGCGGAATCAGCGCCATAAGGCCGAGAGCCGGTTCTCCTTTAACCGGCAGAAACGACCCGCGATGCCCGCCGGCTTCTATTCCCTGAAGGATAACGGCGTCCATTCCCCGTTCTTCAAAAGCCTTCGCTTCCTCCGGCGTTGTCGCCGTGCCGAAAAGGAAACAACCGCTTTTCTTCAGCTTTTCCGCCGTTTTTTCCGGCGGCAGGCCGAAGGTGAATGAACATGCTTTGACTCCGTAACGGATCAGAAGCTCCGCTTTTTCCTCGAAATCATTCCATTCTTCTTTCAGATCAGAGAACGGCTTGGCGTCTTTTGCCCTCGGAATGCGGGCTTTCCATTTTTCAACAAGTTCCGCCTCAGGCATCTGTCTTTCTTCCGGGACGAAAAGATTTACTTGAAAGGAGCGGTCCGTCAGCTCTTTCATCTCGATAAGCTGTTTTTCAAGCGCTTGCGGGCTGACGTATCCTGAAGCGAGGCTTCCGAGCGCCCCTTCATTTGATACCGCCGAAGCCAGACGCGGCGTGACCAGCCCGCCGGCCATCGGGGCCTGAATGACGGGCTTTGTTAATGATAACGGACTCATCCACTCACTCATTTGTTTTCCTCCGTTTCAGCCAGTATTTTGATATAACATGTTCT
Organism: Bacillus sp. ZY-1-1; assembly: GCF_003047165.1. Classification (NCBI taxonomy): domain Bacteria; kingdom Bacillati; phylum Bacillota; class Bacilli; order Caryophanales; family Bacillaceae; genus Bacillus; species Bacillus sp. ZY-1-1. The sequence continues at coordinate 938,878 of NZ_CP027061.1, read as the reverse complement.
GTTTCGCGGACCGTCAAATTCGCAAAAATAAACGCCCTGCCATGTTCCGAGTATCAGGCGCCCGTCTTCTATGATGACATGCTGGGAGGCGCCGGTTGTACTCGCTTTCATATGTGCCGCCGTATTTCCCTCCATATGCCGGTCCAGTTCGTGCTCCCACGGATACATTTCATCAAACCTTCTGAGCATATCCCTCTTCACATCCGGGTCGGCATTTTCATTGATGGTAATGCCGGCGGTGGTATGGGGACAGTATATGAGCGCCAAACCGTTTCTTACGCCTGTTTCGCGGAGAAACGATTCGGCTTCATGTGTGATGTCGATCATTTCATCCCTTTTGTTTGTTTGAATCTGCAATTTTTTCAGCATATGAATGCCTCCTTTCTTTTTCTCTTCCTTTCCCATATTCGTTTCTGTATTTGTCTTTTCCTGTCGGATCGCGATGATAAACGCAGATCACAAAAAACTTCAGCCTCGGGACTGAAGTTTTCACCATATATATACGCGGGCCTCATAAGGCTTTAAGAGGAAGGATGTCACATGGCGGTGCGATTCTGTTTCCGCGTTTGCAAGCACGAGAGAATCGGAGTCAAGCGGATAACCGGGATGCCTGTATAAAGCGGGGGTTCGGGACAGATTTGTGATGATCAGGGCGGATTTTGTTCCGTTTTTTCTTAGATAGGCATAAATCTGCCGGTCATTCGGAAGCAGCAATTCATATGTGCCGCTGATCAATACGCCGTGTTCTTTTCTGAGGGCGAGCAGCCGTTTGTAGAAATGGTATACGGATGTTTCATCCTGCAATTGTGATGCAGCGTTCAGCCATGTGTGATTCGGATTCACTCCGAGCCACGGAGAAGCATCAGAAAACCCGCCGTTCGCCTCACCGCTCCATTGCATCGGTGTCCGTGAATTATCCCGGCCCTTCTTCCAGATGATCTTCATCACTTGTTCATGCGGAACGCCGCGGGACGTCTCTTTTTCATACAGATATTTAATTGCGGCGTCATCATAATCTTCAATGGATGGGAACGAAACATTGGTCATGCCGAGCTCCTGTCCCTGGTAAATAAACGGCGTGCCTTTCATCAGCATATACATCACGGCGAGTGCCTTGGCGCTTTCTGTCAAAAACCGTTCGTCACCCCATACCGAAACGGAACGGGGCTGGTCGTGATTTTCCATAAATAACGCATTCCAGCCCTTTCCTTCAAGGCTGTTCTGCCAGCCGGACAAGACGCGCTTAAGCGCCGGAATGGAGATGCTTTGATCATCTTCCGTATCCCAGAGGCCGAGATGTTCAAATTGAAAAATCATTTGAAAGACGCCGTTTTCTTCACCGGCCCAATCAGCCGCCTCCCAAGCCGCCACTCCGTTCGCCTCGCCGACCGTCATGATCGGATAGCGCGAAAATGTTTCCCGCTTCAGCTCTTTTAAGAGATCCATTATGCCTTCCCCATTCATATGATACGGGAAAGACGGGACGTACGGGAGACCGTCCGGGTTCGGCATGTCAGGGAGCCCTTCTTTTTTCTTAATGTGAGAAATGGCATCCACCCGGAAGCCGTCTATGCCTTTATCAAGCCACCAGCGAACCATCTCATAAACGGACTGCCTCATCGCTTCGTTTTCCCAATTTAAATCAGGCTGTTTTTTGTCAAACAGGTGCAGGTAATACTGGCCGGTCTCTTGATCATATTCCCACGCCGATCCGCCGAAAATGCTTTCCCAATTATTCGGCTCTTTGCCGTTTTTTCCGTCTCTCCAGATGTACCAGTCCCGTTTTTCGGAATCTTTCGCTGAGCGTGATTCGATAAACCAAGGGTGCTCATCGCTTGTATGGTTGATGACGAGGTCTATAATCAGCTTCATGCCGAGCGCATGGACATCCGCAAGGAGCCGGTCAAAATCCTCCATCGTCCCGAATTCGCCGGCAATTTGTTTATAATTCCGAATATCGTAGCCGTTGTCCGCGCCCGGCGAGTCAAAAACGGGACAAAGCCAGATCACATCCGCCCCCAACTCTTTTATGTAATGAAGCTTTGCTCTGATGCCGTTAATATCGCCGATTCCGTCCCCGTTCGAATCCATAAAGCTTCGGGGATAAATTTGATAGACGGCCGCCGTTTTCCACCAATCCGTTTTCATACCGCCACTCCTTTCTTTACAGCATATGAAGGATCGGGACGAAGAAGCATTTTTTCCATAAAAAAAGCCTCATTGCAAAAGCAGGAGGCTCAGAAATCAGTTTTTTTAATCTCAACGAAGCGGATATGATGGTCTTCCGCTTCCAGCACCTTAAATTCACACCCTTCGGCATGAAACACATCACCATTTTTCAGCTCCATTTTTTGTGTTAAGAGCCAGCCGGCAATCGTGTCAATGTCTTCATTTTCGATGGCGATATCAAGGAGATCATTCACCTCTTCTATGAGCGCCTTGCCGTCCATCACATAATGGTGTTCACCTTTTTTGACGATGTGGGGCATTTCATCCTGGTCATATTCATCACGGATTTCCCCGACGATTTCCTCCAATATGTCTTCGACGGTCACAAGTCCCGCCGTGCCGCCGTATTCGTCAACGAGAATCGCCATATGAATCCGCTCCTTCTGCATGCGGATCAAAAGCTCCTGAACGGGGATGCTTTCAATGACTCTGATGACCGGGCGCATCATTTCTTTTAATTCAATGGAGCGGCCGAGAAAATACGCTTTAAATAAATCCTTATTGTTAATAATGCCGAGAATGTGATCTTTGTCTTCCTTAATAACCGGATATCGCGTATACCGTTCGTTGATGATCAAATGTATGGCTTCATCAACTGACTGTTCAAGCGAGATGACGGCGATTTCGGTGCGCGGCACCATGATTTCTCTGGCGACTCGGTTATCGAATTCAAATATTTTATTGACGTAACGGAATTCAGATTGATTGATTTGACCTTTTTTATAGCTTTCGGATAAAATCAGCCGCAATTCTTCTTCACTGACCACGACCTCATGTTCTTTCACCGAATGAAAACCGAACAGCTTGACCAAAAATCCGGCTGAGCCGTTTAACAGCTTAATAAACGGATACATCACTTTATAAAACAGAATGAGCGGTTTCGCCGTCCACAGACTGACGGCTTCGGCTTTTTGAATGGATATCGTTTTCGGCGCAAGCTCTCCGATGACGACGTGCAGATACGTGACGGCGATAAACGCCGCAATAAACGTGACGACGTGCGTAATAGATGACGGCATTCCGATCAGGCTGAAAACAGGATGAAGAAGCCGCTGAATCGTCGGTTCACCGAGCCAGCCGAGTCCGAGCGCCGTAATCGTAATGCCGAGCTGGCACGCTGATAAATATTCATCGAGATTTGAAATCACCCTGTGCGCCGCGAGCGCCCGGCTGTCTCCGGTTTCAACCAGCTCCGCAATTTTTGAACCGCGGATTTTGACAATCGCAAATTCCGCAGCGACAAAGATGGCCGTTAATCCGATTAACAGCATAATGAGAATCAGTTTTAATATAAGCAAAAAAACCCCTACCGCAAACGGTAAGGGGCCACCTCCTTCGTGTTAATTCTCATCACGACCATTTAAGAAAATCATCACAAAACGAAGCAGCTCGAATAATGAAACGAGCGCCGCAGCCACATACGTCAGCGCGGCGGCGTTCAGCACTTTATTCACGCCGTGTTCTTCACTGTTGCGAATGAATCCTTCCGACACGATAATCCGCTTCGCCCTCGCGCTGGCATTAAACTCGACAGGCAGTGTGACAAGCTGGAAAAAAACAGCGGCCGAAAACAAAATAATGCCGAGTCCGATTAAGTTCAAGCTGCCCAGGAGCATCCCGCCCAAGAAAAGCAGAGGGGCAACCCCGGAGGCAAAATTGACGACCGGAAAAATTTTGTGCCTCAGCACAAGCGCGCCGTATGATTCCTGATGCTGCAAAGCATGTCCGACTTCATGGGAAGCGACGGAAATGGCGGAAATGGAGCGGCCGTAATATACCGGCTCAGATAAACGCACCACCCGCTCCGTCGGGTCGTAATGGTCTGTTAAAGTGCCTCTTACCGGTTCTACCGGCACATCATATAAACCGTTAATATCAAGAATCCGTCTTGCCGTTTCCGCCCCCGTCCGCTGACTGGAGGCTTCCACGTCTGAGTATTTCTGAAAATTGCTTTTCACTTTAAATTGTGCCCAAAACGACAAACCCAATGCAGCAATTGTTAAAAAGATAAACAGCATATTATCCTCTTCCTTTTTCTCTTATATCGTACGATCTGCTTATATATTATTTTAATGATTGCCCGCTTTCCTGTACAGAAATCCGCTTCTTTTTTCTGACAGGAATCAACCCTCCGAGCATGATGAGGATACACCCGGCCATTCCGATGTAAAACGGAAACGTGCCTGCGGTCTCTTTTGCAAAAACAAGCCATGAAAATCCGCCGGACATGTGATTGTATCCATTCAAATCGAAAATAAGCAATACGGCCGCCGAAGCAAGCAGCTGCGCTCCGGCCAGCGCCGCCAACAGTTTTTGAATGACCGTCATTTGACTCACCCTTTTTCGGTCCGCTTTCTTTATCATATGAAAAAATAAGGGTGAATATGTTTTCGGCGATTTTTGAAAGACATCAAACGAACTGGGACATACTGTATAAAAAAAGATACAGGTGTGATCGACATGAAAGTGACAAATGGCGAGAAAGAACAGCTGAGCAATGCGATAGACAGAATGAACGAAGGGCTTGACGCCTTCATCCAGCTCTATAATGAATCAGAAAACGACGAACCTCTCATTCAGTTTGAAGATGAGACGGCCGATTTAATCAGACATGCGCGTGACTCATACGGCCAGGAACAGCTGGACGAAAAACTAAACACCATTATTAAGCAGATTTTATCCATCTCTCTGTCGAAAGAAGAGCCGGACGAATGAAATCAAACCGTATTTTTATTTCCTGGCTGAGATGGCCGTTATATGTTCGGATCGGGCTGATCATTATCGCCTTGATTTTATTGTTCGGCCAACTCATTTACATGCTCGAACCGAAGCAATTCACGTCTGTGTTTGAAGGGGTTTGGTGGGCGGTCATTACGGTGGCCACAGTCGGCTACGGCGATTACGTTCCGCAGACGCCGCTCGGGCAGATTGCCGGCATGGTGCTTGTATTAAGCGGAGCGAGTTTTGTGACCGCCTATTTCGCCACGCTTTCTTCAGCCGTGTTCAGCAAACAGCACCGCTATGTCGAAGGGAAGGTCGCCTTTAAAGGCAAGGGGCACGTCATTCTTATCGGATGGAACGAAAAATCGCATATGCTGCTGAAAGAGCTGCAGCACATCGCACCGTCAAAAACTGTCGTCCTGATTGATGATTCATTAAGGGAAGGTCCGCTTATTGAAAACGTCCATTTCATCCGCGGACATGCCGCTGATGACAGCACGCTCAATAAGGCGAATATTACGGAAGCTGATACCGTCATTCTGACAGCGGACCAGCAGAAAAATGAATCCGAAGCTGATATGCTGTCGGTATTAACGCTTCTCGCCATCAAAGGGCTGCATCCGTCTGTTTATTGTATCGTAGAAATTTTAACGGAACGGTATGTCAAAAACGCCGAGCGCGCAGGAGCCAATAAGATTCTGTGCACATCACACCTGTCGAGCCGGGTGATGTTTGAGCATTACCGGGTCAAGCTGCAGCTTGCCAAACCGCAAACGCTGTCAGATCTGACGCTGGAGAAAAAGGTGCGCATCATTCCTGTCCCCGAGGAACTAAAGGGCTCATCTTATCATGACTGCGCGCTCTATTATCTCAGACGGAATACCACGATCATCGGCATACAAAAAGAAGAGGGGCCGATGCTGACCCCTCCCCTGTCATACCAGGTGCTCGATACTGATCTGTTTTTGGCTCTTTAATGCAGCAGGACGTCTTCCAGCTCTTTCACAAGCGAGATGCCGATATCTGTATATGAGCGGTCAATTGCCGCATCCCGCCGTTTCGGCTCGGAGAATTGGTTGAATAATGACTCAAAAACACCGCCGCCTGCTGCATCATCCGTTTCCTGCTGATAAACGTGCCTCAGCAAAAAGGGTGTGCCGATTGTAACGGCGGCCCCCCGTTCATCCAGGTGTCCCTTATTTGCTTCAACAGGGATACGGAGAAATAAATAGCCGTCCTGATCGGAAATTTTGTAATCAAAAAACCCGCGGTCATACTCCCAGCCGCCTCCGATGGTATAACCGATCGGTTTCATCACCTGTTCCAGTTCGCGGAGTAAAAACGATTGACCTTCAAGTGAAGATGGTATGCTGATCATGTGCATATGCTCCTTTTTGTCTTTAGCGTCCCCGCTCTGCGGTATCTTCATACGGCGTCCGGGAAGAACCGGGAGCGGCAGACAGACGCTGAAAAGAGGTGACGGCGCATTCAATCAGAACATACGTCACAATTGCGGAGAGAGCGGCTTCCGTTGAAATATAGAAAACGGCGGCATAGAGACAGCACTTCGTGATCAGCGTATGCATCCGGCCAATCTTCAGTTTCAGCCGGACCATGTCCGTAAACAAGCCGAGAGGGAAAGCGAAAAACAGGATGGTTTGCAAGAGGGATTCGGGAGACAGTTTTAGTGCCGAATAGACGATAGCGGCGGAACAGACGGAAATGAAGACATGCTTACATAAAAGCCGCATCAATTCATCATCACACCTTTCACGGTTTAAAAAAGGCTGACCCGTCATGCTGAGGGCCAGCCCTTCTTTTTATTTTTCAAGGCGTTTTTCAAGCTCTGCTTTTTTCTCTTCAAAGCCCGGTTTGCCGAGAAGCGCGAACATATTCACCTTATAGGCTTCAACACCCGGCTGATCAAACGGGTTGACTCCGAGCAGATAACCGCTCATCGCCACCGCTTTTTCAAAGAAATAAACGAGATATCCAAATGTATATGCGTTAAGCTCCGGAACATTGACAATTAAGTTAGGCACTTTTCCGTCTGTATGGGCAAGCATCGTGCCTTCGAACGCTTTTTTGTTGACGAAATCGACCGTTTTGCCGGCTAAGTAATTTAAGCCGTCGAGATCATTTTCCGCTTCTTCAATTGTCAGCTCATGCTTCGGTTTTTCAACGTTTAATACGGTTTCAAACAGATCGCGTCTGCCTTCCTGCACGTATTGACCGAGAGAGTGAAGGTCTGTTGAGAAGTTAGCGGAAGAAGGATAGATGCCTTTTTCATCTTTTCCTTCACTTTCGCCGAAGAGCTGCTTCCACCATTCAGCAAAGTATTGCAGCGCAGGCTCATAGTTGATGAGCATTTCAATGGTTCTGCCTTTATTATACAGAACGTTGCGGACGACGGCGTATTGGTAAGCCGCGTTCTCTTCTAATTCCGAGCTGGAAAAGTCTTTGCTTGCATCAAGAGCGCCTTTCATCATTTCATCGATATCAGCCCCGCTTACCGCAATCGGCAGAAGGCCTACCGCAGTCAGAACGGAGAAACGTCCGCCGACATCATCAGGAATAACGAATGATTCGAAGCCTTCTTCATTAGAAAGCGTTTTTAAAGCGCCGCGTTCTTTATCTGTTGTCGCGTAAATCCGCGCTTTCGCTTCTTCTTTTCCGTATTTTTCTTCAAGAAGTTTGCGGAAAATCCGGAAAGCGATTGCAGGTTCCGTCGTCGTGCCTGACTTAGAAATGACATTGATAGAGAAATCAGCGTCTTCCAAAAGGTCCATAACATCTTTCATATAAGTTGAGCTGATATTGTTGCCGATAAAGATAACTTGAGGGTTTTTGCGCTTATCTTTCGGCAGAACATTATAGAAAGAATGATTGAGCGCTTCAATCGCCGCGCGGGCGCCTAAGTATGAACCGCCGATACCCACGACGAGAAGCACGTCTGAATCTGATTTGATTTTTTCAGCGCTTTTTTTAATGCGCGCGAATTCTTCTTTATCATAGTTTTCAGGGAGGTCCACCCAGCCTAAAAAGTCGCTTCCGGCGCCTGTTTTTTCATGGATATTATGGTGTGCCGTTTTTACGAAATCACGTGCGTATGTAAGTTCATGTTCATTGAAAAAAGGTAACGCTCTTGAGTAATCAAAGCGTACATGCGTCATTTGCTTGTCCCTCCATCACGGTGAATTGTTTTCTCTTTCACTTTATATGAACTCACCCGCTAAATCAAGTCATGAAGAAGGCATGATGAATACGGGATTTGCGCTGAAGATGCGTTCATTTTTTATACAATATCCCGGATTCGAAATAGTTATATTTGTAATAATCGTGAAAGAGGTAACGAATCGAATGTTGGTGATCCAGGAACGTATCACTTTTACTTTGGAGCAGGATGACATCCATCGCCAATACCCATGGGACGGTTCTTTTTATATAGTACTCCTCTTGAGAGGCTACTAAGCAGGCATATTGAGGTATAAATGTCCATTTTTAAAAATAGTGTCTATATTTGGGTTATCATGTTAAGATGAAAATAATTTTAAACCGGGAGGTGATTTTATGACTAAAACCATTGGTCTTATTTGTGGAAGTTTACGAAAAAAATCGTATAATCGAGTGATTGCTCAATCATTGATTGACTTCGATAATGCGGCTCAATTTCGCTGGGTTGAAATAGACAGTCTTCCTTTTTTTAACGAAGATTTAGAAATCGCCGGAGCACCAGACTCCGTAACATCCTTTAGAGCTGATATACGAGACGTTGACGGCGTCATCATTGTAAGTCCAGAGTACAATTCCGGAATCCCGGGGGGTATTAAAAAATGCATTGGACTGGGCATCGAGACCGCGGACCTCTTCCGTTTTAAACAGAAAACCGGTTGGCTTAATCGGAGCAACCCCCGGAGGGTTCGGCACCTCTTTTGGTCAAATGCAAATGAGAGAAGTACTCGAAGCTATGCAAGTCAATGTTCTGCCCTTTCAAAAAATGCTGATTTCGCAAGTCCATGAGAAAATTGATTCCGCTCAACACATACTTACGGATGAACAAACAAAACGTTATCTTCAACGCTATTTACAACAGTTCATCCATTGGATTGATCATGCTCCGGTTCCCGTTCCGGATTAATTGAAAGATCATCACCCTCACGAAAAGTCACCTCAGAAATAACTTTCTACCTATACAGTATATGAATAGATTTACCGTTTTCAATTGACAAACTGACTTGCCTTAATTCAAGGAGGATGATAAAATGTCTGATCTTTATTCCCGTCTTTCAAAAGATGATGCTGCCGTGCTTTTAGTTGACCATCAAACCGGCCTTATTTCCGGTCTCGTGCGTGACTATGGCGTTGATGAATTTAAAAACAATGTATTGGCTCTCGGTGATACGGCTAAATTCTTTGATTTACCGGTTATTTTAACAACCAGCTTTGAAAATGGACCCAACGGACCGCTCATGCAAGAACTCGTTGATCTCTTTCCTGATGCGCCAAAAATAGCCCGTCCCGGACAAATTAATGCATGGGACAATGAAGACTTTGTTAAAGCCATTGAAGCGACCGGCAAAAAACAGCTGATTATCGCGGGGGTGGTAACAGACGTCTGCGTTGCTTTTCCTGCGCTTTCTGCCATTAAAGCAGGCTACGAAGTGTTTGTTGTGACAGATGCTTCGGGGACGTTTAATAAGCAAGTAGCAGATGCATCATTAACCCGTATGGCTCATGGCGGCGCGCAGCTTATGAACTGGTTCAGCACAGCATGCGAGCTTCAGCGTGATTGGCGCAACGATGTTGAAGGTTTTGGCGCATTAATCTCCAGTCATCTTCCCGGTTATCAAAACTTAATGGGAAGCTATATGGGGGCGCAGCGGGACCTTAGTACACAAAATGCATAAAAAGGAGCGCTGATTGAATCAGCGCCCCTTTTTTAAATTCGCGGCTCTTCATCTTCGTGATTTAGATTTCGTGTAAATAGATGACAGGCAATCGCAAAGTTAATTGGTCCTTTACGGATGAAACGATTTCCATAGTTGTCTCATGGAAAAGGGTGTTTCACTTGCTCCTAATGAACTAATAGAAAATCCGGAAAGAGGGACTCCCAAAACGGTTACATCTGCAGCTTGAAAATCACTCCGGCCGGGAATGTATCTTACAGTGACGCCTTTAAGATGGCAAGTACGTCATCTTTGTTCAGTTTTTGGAAATTGCCGAATCCGCCGTATTCCATTTCTTTTGCGGCGATGTCTGCGATCAGCTCAAGCTTGTCTTCACCGATGTCATAATCCGCAAGGCGGGACGGTGCGCCGAGGCTTGTCCAGAACGCGGACAATTTATCGATCCCTTCAAGCGCAATTTCTTTATCCGTTTTGCCTTCAGTATCAATGTCAAACATATTAAGCATGAGGTTTTTAAAACGGTCTACATTTGTATCAAGCGTGTATCTCATCCAGTTCGGGAACAGAATCGCAAGTCCTCCCGCGTGAGGGATGTCATAAACCGCTGATACGGCATGCTCCATCGTATGGGAAGCCCAATCGCCGAAATAGCCCATTTGCAGCGTGCCGTTTAATGCGATCGTACCCGCGTATAAAATCGTTTCGCGGTGCTTATAGTTCTCAAGGTCTTCCAAAAGTTTCGGCGCTGTTTCAATTACCGTCTGAAGGACCGCAAAACACATTCTGTCCTGAAGCGGCGTGTTTTCAACATTGTGGAAGTATTGTTCAAATACGTGGCTCATCATATCCACCATGCCGTATACGGTTTGGTTTTCCGGAACGCTGAAAGTATTCTCGGGATCTAAAATGGAGAAACGCGGATGAGTGACATTGCTGCCCCATACGAATTTTTCGTTTGTTTCCCAATTTGTGATAACGGAATCAGGGTTCATTTCAGAGCCTGTCGCCGCAAGCGTCAGCACCGTGCCGAACGGGAGCGCGTCCTGCGCCGTTACTTTTTTGCTGTAAATGTCCCATGCGTCGCCGTCATATTTCGCACCGGCCGCAATCGCTTTTGTACAGTCGATGACACTTCCGCCGCCGACTGCGAGAAGGAAATCAATCTCATGCTGTCTGCACAGCTCAATTCCTTTATTTACCGTTTCCAGACGCGGGTTCGGTTCAACGCCCGCAAGTTCATGAACGGCTGCGCCTTCTTCTTTTAAAATGCCTGTTACTTGGTCATACAGGCCGTTTCGCTTAATGCTGCCGCCTCCGTAAACAAGCAGCACGTTTTTCCCGTATTGCTTCAGCTCTTTTTTCAATTGGTCGATTTGACCTTTTCCGAAAATCAGTTTCGTCGGATTGCAGTACGTAAAGTTCTCCATTTATCATGACCTCCAAAAAAATCGTAAGGGAATTACTATAACACAGAAAAAAAGGAGCTGCCAATCCGGCCGCCCCCCTTTATGTTATTACAATGATGCTTTCAGTATCGCAAGCACATCTTCTTTCTGCAGTGACTTGAACTGTCCGAATGCTCCGTTTGCCATCGCTTTATCTGCAATCGTATCCAGCTTCTCATCAGAAATATCGTAATCAGCGAGTCTGTTCGGAGCGCCGAGGCTCGTCCAGAATTCAGACAGCCTGCTGATTCCTTCAAGTGCGATCTCTTCATCTGATTTGCCTGTCTCGTCAATATCGAAAACACGGACGGCAAGCTGTTTAAAGCGGGCCGGATTTTCTTTGAGCACATGTCTCATCCAGTTCGGGAACAGAATCGCTAAACCTCCGGCGTGCGGTATATCGTATACCGCTGATACCGCATGCTCGATGTTGTGTGTGGCCCAATCCCCTCTTGCGCCCATTGACAGCATTCCGTTTAATGCGATCGTGCCTGTATATAAAATCGTCTCACGAAGCTCATAGTTCTCCAGATCGTTGATCAGCTTCGGCGCTGTTTCAATCACCGTGCGCAGAAGCGATTCACACATCCGGTCCTGATACGGCGTGTTTGACGTGTGGTGGAAATATTGTTCAAACACATGGCTCATCATATCGACCATGCCGTAAATGGTGTGGTCTTTCGGAACGGTAAATGTGTTTACCGGATCGAGAATAGAGAATTTAGGGTAAACGAGCGGGCTCCCCCATCCGTATTTCTCTTGTGTCTCCCAGTTTGTGATGACTGATCCGGAGTTCATCTCTGAACCGGTCGCCGCAAGTGTCAGCACTGTTCCGAACGGCAGCGCTTCTTTCGGCTGGTGTTTTTTCGTGACGATATCCCACGCGTCGCCGTCATATTTAGCGCCCGCCGCGATGGCTTTCGTGCAGTCAATGACACTTCCGCCGCCGACGGCCAATAAGAAATCGATGCTGTTTTCTTTACAGATCGCAACACCTTTGTTCACCGTTGAGACACGCGGATTCGGCTCTACGCCTGCCAATTCATGTACGGTAACTCCTGCTTTTTTCAGCAGGTCGGTTACTTGATCATAAAGACCGCTGCGCTTAATGCTGCCGCCTCCGTATACGAGCAGTACGTTCTTTCCGTACGGCTTGATTTCTTCAGGAAGTTTTTCGACCTCTCCCTTTCCGAAAATCAATTTGGTCGGATTCCAATATGTAAAGTTTTGCATGACATCTCCTCCTTTGGATTTATATTATGCAGAAAGTTGACGTTCAATGTAAAGCAATCCGCTTTTTTGACGGCACATCACACGGTTTACAGACAGCGGTTTCCCGGGAAAGGCACTTGTACAGCTTGAGACAGTGTGTGATTTACACGGCGGAGAATGTAGTATGCATAGATTCTTTGCTTTGTCACAATCTATAACTGTTTCACGAATTTATAGAGGAGGTTGTTTACATGAGTGTTATTCAGCGTATCTGTCTCGTATTAACGATTATCGGCGCTATTAACTGGGGACTGATCGGATTTTTCCAATTTGATTTAGTAGCAGCCATCTTCGGCGGCCAAGGATCAGCTCTGTCGCGGATTATTTACGGTCTTGTCGGCATCGCCGGTCTGATCAATCTCGGCCTGCTGTTTAAGCCGAACGAAGAAACATCCCGCGAGGAAGCGGCAAATCCGGAAGTCAGATAAACATAAAAAAAGCACCGAACATACATATCCGGTGCTTTTTTTGATGGTTATTTTTTGATAAGGTCTTTGCGGTTGGACTGTTCGATCCACTCTTCAAGCTTATCTTTCAATGTGTTGAAACCTTGCGGAGCAGATGTTTCTTCAGAAACTTGTGCCGCTTTCGGTTTTCTTGGTTTGCTTTCTTTTCTTTCAGGCGCCGCTTGAGTCGCACGGATAGAAAGGCTGATTTTGCCTTTTTCTTCGTCAACTGCAAGTACTTTTACTTGTACTTCGTCACCGATAGAAAGGTGTTCATTAATGTCTTTTACGAAACCGTGAGTGACTTCAGAAATGTGAACAAGTCCTTGAGTTTCTTCATCTAATGCAACAAACGCACCATACGCTTGTAATCCTGTTACTTTACCAGTGTAAACACTGCCCACTTCAAATTTTGCTGCCATTCATAACAACTCCTAAGTTAAATTAAATACAGATTATACGCAATTTAAAATTATATCATACAAGTTTGTTTTTCGCAAAGAGAACTTTTTTACATCATCATGTTTAAGCGCAGATAAAGGGGGGTATACTATGATTACGAAGGCTTTCTAGTATTCCCCCCCTTTTATTTGGATGCGAACCGGGTTCGTATCTTTTTTTATGCCCTTTTTTCAACAAACCGTTTGATTCTGACGAGCGCTTCCTGAATCTGCTCAATGGATGTCGCATAGGAACATCTGATGTAGCCTTCGCCGCTCGGGCCGAATACATTCCCCGGAACGACGGCTACTTTTTCTTCAATGAGCAGCTGTTCCGCGAATTCTTCTGAACTCATGCCGGTCGACTGAATGGAAGGAAAGGCGTAAAACGCTCCGCCGGGGTGGTGGCAGCCGAGTCCGATTTCGTTCAATGTTTCCACAATCAGGTTTCGGCGTCTCCGGTAGCTTTTTTTCATTCTTTCGACGTCTTCCTGACCGTTTTTCAGCCCTTCAAGCGCCGCGTACTGAGCCATGGAAGGCGCGCACATCATCGCGTGCTGATGAATTTTGAGCATGGCATCCCTGATCACGGGAGGCGCCGCCGTAAACCCGAGTCTCCACCCCGTCATGGCAAACGCTTTGGAGAAACCTGAAATCAAAATCGTGCGTTCCTTCATGCCGCGGATGGCTCCCATGCTCGTGAATGGCTCATCATACGTCAGCTCGGCATAAATTTCATCGGCAAGCACGATCAAGTCATGTTTTTCAGCGAAGGAAGCGATGGATTCAAGCTCTTCTTTCGAATAGACGGAACCAGTCGGATTTGACGGCGAGCATAGAAGCAGCGCTTTTGTTTTGTCCGTCAGGGCCGCTTCAAAATCGGCTGCTGATGCTTTGAAACCTTTTGCAGCTACAGTCTGAATCGGCACCGGCTTCGCCCCCGTCAGGGTCACGAGTGATTCATATGCGACAAAACACGGTTCGGGAATTAACATTTCCTCTCCGGGATTCATAATGGCGCGGACAGCGAGATCAAGCGCCTGGCTTGCCCCTACCGTAACGATCAGTTCACTGTCAGGCGAATAACTCAGGCCGAACCGCTGATCTAAATAGCGGCTGATTTCTTCTCTCAGTTCATAAAGACCCGCATTTGCCGTATAAGCCGTATAACCCTGTTCTAAAGAAAGAATACTCGCTTCCCTCACGTTCCAGGCCGTCACAAAGTCAGGCTCTCCCACTCCCAGTGAAATGACGCCTTCCATCGTAGCAGCCAGATCAAAGAATTTGCGGATGCCTGACGGTTTAATCTGCTGCACGTAGTCAGATAAATAAGAAGTCTTCGTTTCCATTTACGGAGACACCACGATTCTTTTGTCATCGTCTCCGCTTTCAAAGACTTTGCCGTCATGCTTATATTTTTTCAGGATAAAGTGCGTCGTCGTGGAAACGACGGACTCAAGGGTGGACAATTTTTCAGACACGAAGCTTGCCACGTCTGACATCGTGTTGCCGCGAATAACGACAGATAAGTCATACACCCCTGACATCAGGTACACTGATTCAACTTCCTGGAATCTGTATATCCGTTCAGCGACTTCATCAAAGCCGACATTTCGTTTCGGAGTGACTTTTACGTCAATCATCGCCGTGACGCCTTCCAAACCGTCGACTTTGCGCCAGTCGATCATCGCCGCATAATCAATGATGACTTTTTCCTTTTCAAGCTTTTCAATGATGCTTTTGACTTCTTCGGCGGGAATGTTCGCCATTTTCGCGATCGTTTCCGCATCAACGCGGCTGTTTTCGTCTAAAATTTCTAATATTTCTGTTTCTTTTTCCGTCAGCTTCATACGTTTCACACCTTTGCATTATCAAAAATCTTCATGACATTATATCACGATTTTCGACAAATGCTAAGAAAAACCCGAAAGAAACCAGAACTAAAATCTGACAATCAAAAAAGCCTTTACATTACAACAAAGAAAGGACGGCGAAGGCTCTCATGGAAGCTGTTTCACCGATTAAACGGGCCGCGATAGACGGAGTTGAACTGTATTACGAGCATTATGAAAATCCCGGCAGACAGACACTCGTCTGCGTACACGGTTTTTTATCTTCGGCATTCAGCTTCAGAAAACTGATCCCGCTGCTCAGAAACCATTATGATATTATCGCCGTTGACCTGCCTCCTTTCGGGCAATCGGAAAAGTCACGGACTTTCGTATATACTTACGCAAACCTCGCCAAGCTTCTGATCGGACTTCTGGAAAAGCTCGGTATCAGCCGGGCCGCACTCATCGGCCATTCGATGGGCGGCCAGATTTCCTTATCCGCGTCTCTTCTCAGACCCGAGCTTTTTTCTAAAATCGTCCTGCTGTGCAGCTCGGGGTATTTAAAGCGCTCGCACCCGTCGATTATATTCGGGACGCACCTCCCTTGTTTTGACCTGTATCTTAAGTATTGGCTTTCAAAAGACGGTGTGCTGAAAAACCTGTTAAATGTCGTTCACGACCGGACGCTTATCGATCAGGAAATGATTGACGGTTACGAAAAACCATTTACAGACCGCCAGATTTTCAAAGCGATGACAAGGTTCATCAGACACAGGGAGGGCGATTTAGAGCCCGAGGATTTGAAGAAAGTGCAAAACCCCGCTCTTTTAATATGGGGAGAAGAAGACCGGGTCGTTCCGGTCTCAGTCGGAAAACGGCTTCATGACGACCTGCCGGATTCCATTCTGTATTCACTCAAGGATACGGGACACCTCGTACCCGAAGAGCGCCCGGAGTTTGTTTCGGAGCGGATTTTTGAATTTATTCAATAAAAAAAACCGGCGGAACCGCCGGTTTTTAAGGGGTGCAGGAGCTGCTTTCTTTTATGAACAGAAGCTGCTCGGCGGCCTTTTGGCAGCCTTCGATCGGTAGCTTTTGCTCAAATGAAGCTTCAAAGATATCCTGAATGGCTGCTGCCAGCTTGTCGGCACGGTCTTCACTGTAGACGGCCTGAACGATGTCGACGGCTTCTGTCTCATAAAAATCTTCTCCATATTTAAACGGGTCCCACTTGGCAATGATTTTCATCATTTCCATGACCGCTTGGCTTTCTTCCATTTTCATCACCGCTTATAATAAAGTTTGCAAATCTATTTTATCATAGATACGCTGTGCAAAATAATGATACTACAGGAGTGACATACATGAACTTTGATCTTCGAGAAAACCGTCTTGGCACACAATCGGTGAAATGGGACAAGGCGGAAGCGTTATTCGGCGTATCGGATGCACTTCCGATGTGGGTTGCCGATATGGATTTCCGCGCTCCCGAAGCGGTCACTGACGCCTTAAAAGCCCGCCTTGACCACGGCATATTCGGTTATACGTCTCCTGACGAAAACACAAGAGAAGCCGTCGCTTCATGGCTTGAGACACGGCACGGCTACCGGCCCGATCCCGCAAGCATCACGTTCAGTCCCGGGGTTGTCACGGCAATCAGCATGGCAGTACAAGCCTTTACCGAACCGGGCGATCCGGTGTTGATTCAATCACCGGTGTATACGCCTTTTTATCAGATGATCAAGGAAAACAAACGGCAGGTTTTACATAACCCATTACGGGAAGAAAACGGCGTCTACTGCATGGATTTTGAGGATCTTGAGAAAAAGCTGAGCGATTCTGAGGTCAAGCTGATGATTCTTTGTAATCCCCACAATCCGTCCGGCAGAGCGTGGAGCCGGGATGAGCTCATCCAGCTCGGATCGCTGTGCGCCGCCCATAACGTCACCGTCGTTTCTGACGAGATACATTCCGACTTGATGCTGTACGGAAAGCCGCATACGCCTTTTGCTTCTCTGTCTGAGGAGTTTGCGCGGATTTCCATTACTTGTGTCGCGCCGAGCAAGACGTTTAATATTGCCGGCATTCAGGCATCCGCCATTATCATTCCCGACCGTTATAAGCGGGCGAAATTCTCCGCCGCATTGCATCAGAACGGGATTTCCAGCCTCAACACATTTGCGGTTGCAGCAATCGAAGCGGCTTATACAAAGGGAGGCCCTTGGCTTGACGCACTGATTCCTTACATTGAAAGGAATATGAAATTGGCTGAGGACTTTTTAAGAAAAGAATTGCCGAAAGTCCGCATGATGAAACCTGACGCTTCCTATTTGATCTGGATGGATTTCAGCGGATACGGATTTTCGGATGCCGAGCTCAAAGAAAGAATGCTCAAAAAAGGGAAAATCATATTAGAGCCGGGAACGAAATACGGACCGGGCGGCGAAGGATTTATGAGACTTAATGTCGGCTGTTCAGCCGCCGCCGTAAAA
Organism: Bacillus sp. ZY-1-1; assembly: GCF_003047165.1. Classification (NCBI taxonomy): domain Bacteria; kingdom Bacillati; phylum Bacillota; class Bacilli; order Caryophanales; family Bacillaceae; genus Bacillus; species Bacillus sp. ZY-1-1. The sequence goes on along the minus strand of NZ_CP027061.1, from coordinate 921,094 downwards.
GAAGGGCTTAAGAGAATGAAAGCAGCGCTCTCTTAGCAGCGGAAAGAACGCCTTTATCAGATGAGATAAGGGCGTTCGCTTTAGAGAAATAAATACTTTTTTTGCCGGTAAAGATGTTATAATAGATTCATATTTACATAGGAAAGGATTTCGCATAAATGGAGATTGTAAAGGATTACCTGCTTCACTTCTCTTTTATTTTATTCCCTATTTTTCTCTATCAAGTCTTCTGGCTCAGCAAGCCCGATTTGCTTGTGCCGAGAGCGAACCGCCTGCTGGTCGCCGTATTTGCAGCGTCATCTTCCTTATTATGTACGGCTTTTCCCATCCAGGAGCTTCATTCCGTCCGTTACGGTTTGCAGCTGATTCCCATTATCGTCTGCCTGCTTTATTCCGGTACCGCAGCAGGACTTGCCGCAGGGGCGGCATCCGTTTTTTTTCAGCTCATATGGTTTGAACCTTCCGCTCTTTTTTTCTTATCCTTAATTCCTTTTTTAATCATCATCCCTATCCAGCTCCAAACGAAATGGCCTTTTTTCTCAAAGCGGAAGAAACTGCTTTTCGCTCTTCTCATCGGCTGCACTGAAACCGCCTTATTAACCGCATCTGTCTTCATCTATTCCGCGACCAATATTTTCAATTTTCAAAATCTATCTTCCGTTTATTATGAGGCGGCAGTATCCGTTTTTTTTCAAGTCAGCGCCCTTTTGCTGTGCATTTATTTGATTGATATCATTGATGAGAATGCGTCCATGCGGGCAAGACTGATTCACTCAGAAAAAATGGCCGTCGTCAGCGAGCTTGCGGCAAGCGTCGCCCATGAAGTCCGCAATCCGCTTACGGTCGTCAGAGGTTTTGTGCAGCTGCTGTTCAGCGGCGAGCAGCTTCAGGACAAATCCCACTCCGGATATCAGAAACTTGTGCTGTCCGAACTCGACCGGGCTCAGACGATCATTACGAATTATCTCGATATGGCGAAGCAGGATGACTATGAAAAAGAAAAGTTTGATATTTCACTGCTCGTAAAGGAAACAGGTTCCTTAATGGAGTCTTATGCCAATTTTAAATCGGTGACCGTGACTGTTCAAAGCGAGCCTGATTTATATGTGTTCGGCGATGTAAAAAAACTGAAACAGGCCTTCATTAATCTGATTAAAAACAGTATTGAAGCCGTGCCCTCTGAAAACGGCCGAATCGAGGTCTCCGTCCAAAAACAGGAAGAGATGATTCTCATTCAGATTACGGATAACGGAATCGGCATGTCCGATGAAGAACTGCAGAAACTCGGCAAACCGTATTATACGCTGAAAACGAATGGCACCGGGCTCGGGCTTACCGTGACATTCTCGATTATTCAGCATCATGAAGGCTCCGTCTATTTCACCAGCGGCGAGCACTCGGGCACAACGGCTTCAGTCAGGCTTCCGGCAGCTGTTCACTAGCCAATCGCGTTGATCTTTTATAGAATAACTAGAGAGAGGTGAACGCTATGAATTCGTTTGAAATCGGCACAATCGTAAAAGGGTTTTATAAAACAGGAGCATACATAGGGGAAGTGACAGACGTCAGGCCCAATCACTATTTAGTGAAAATTAAAGCCGTTCTGACGCATCCCGCTCAAGGAGATCTTCATCATCCGAAGCAGGCGGATGTTCCGTTCTTTCATGAAAGAAGAGCGCTTGCATTCGGGGAACAGACAAACATACCGCATCAGATGGTCAAACCGTTTGATGGCGAAGTTCCTGATTATACGGCTTCCTTACAAGCGGCGTCTGCCCGGCTGAAAGATCAGCTTACAGCGGACGGCTCAGAATGGGCGGAACGTTCGCTCGCCAACTTGGCCGCGTTAGAGCGTGACTATTTTAAAAGAACTTGACCCAGTCGGCATGATTGGGTTTTTTTATGTGGCCCGGCGAAACAGTTCAGTCAGATCGACGCGATCACCGATCGTCGGAGGTTTCGGTTTTTCAAGATATTGTTTATCCCGCTCGACAAGCTTGAATAATTTGTATGTCGTCCGCGCATCATCCAGCGCTTTATGATGCGTGCCCGTCCCTTTATCGCCATACTCCTCCGCCGCTTTCCAAAGGCCGGTCAATGTTCTGTCGCCAAAGAAGTTTTTATATTCTAGGGACAGATCCCGAAGTTCTCCTTTGAACGGAAAAGGGATGTGGTTAAACATGCAATTTTGCTTTAACACTTTCATATCCATATTGCCCCAGGTGACGATCGTGCAATTTTTATCAGGATCAAGCTCATTTAATTTGCGGATGAATTCATTAAACGTGATTCCGCCGTCCACGTCTTTTTGGGTGATGTTCAGAAAGGTTTTGCATCGTTTCGTCAGCTTTGGAAATTTTTTCGGTTTGATATAACTCGAAAACGTTTCAGTCACTTCATCATTCACCGTCTTGACAATCCCCGCTTCAATAATCTCGGGAAAGAAATTTTGCGGGCTGTATTTTCCGTCAGGCATCGTAAATTCAAAATCAATAATGAGCAGACTGCGCTGATCCACTTTTTTACACCTGCCTTTCCTCCGATCAAAAATGATATTTTATGATAGTATATCAGTTTCCCCTCTGAAACTTTCTTCATTTTCTAAAAATAATGAATTTTCCTATATCCGCATCGAAAATACAAATACCGGATTCATTCCTATATACTAATGATTAGACACACGAAAATTAAAGAAGGTGATGTTATTTCTGTCCGTAAGAAGAACTTCGTCGTCATTTGGATTACAAATTTCTTTATTTCCGCCAGCATGACCATGATTGTTCCGTTTCTTTCGTTATATATCGAAACGATCAGCCCCCATTCGGGCGGGTATGTGCAGAGATGGAGCGGGTATGTGTTCGGCGTCACGTTTTTAATGGCGTTTGTGATTTCCCCGTTTTGGGGCAGATTCGGCGATAAGCGCGGCTACAAAAAAATTCTCTTGATCACAGGCACCGGCATTGCCGTCAGCATTTTATTGATGGGGTTTGTGACATCCGTTTATCAGCTGTTTGTCCTCCGGCTGCTTATGGGCCTTGTAACGGGCTTTGTTCCGACTTCGCTTGCCATGATTTCGGCGCAGACGCCGAAAGAGACTGCCGGGAAAACGCTCGGCACGCTGCAGATGGGTCAGGTGTCAGGCACTTTATTCGGACCGATGCTGGGCGGGCTGCTCGCTGACAGCTTCGGATTTACGTACACATTTTTTATTACGTCTTTTGTCATTTTCGCATCTGTGCTTCTCGTTTTATTTCAGGTGAATGAGCAGCCGCTCGGCGAGAAACAAAACAAGCGGAAAACCTATTCCAGAAAACAGGTGCTCTCCTATATTTTTCACCAGCCCGCGCTTTGGGCGATGATGGTGCTTACCATGATCGTGCAGACCGGCAATTTCAGCATCCAGCCGCTGCTCGCTTTATATGTCAATGAGCTGCACGGACCTGTTAATTTAGCCTTTTTCTCCGGAATGGCGTTTTCAGCGACCGGACTCGGAAGCTTATTGCTTGCCCGGAAATGGGGGGACTTCGGCGACCGCTTCGGCCACAGCCGGATCTTAATCGTGCTTTTGATTGCATCAGCGGTGTTTTTTATTCCGCAGGCGCTCGCCTCCTCCCTCTCCATTCTGTTAGTCTTCAGATTTCTGTTCGGCATGGTCATGGGCGGCACGCTCCCCTGCATTACGGCCGCGATCCGCGTCAGGGCTCCGGGCAGCATCCAGGGAGAGGTGCTCGGCTATAACGTCAGCTTTCGTTTTCTCGGAAACGTGCTCGGCCCTCTGCTCGGAGGTGCGGTCTCAAGCGGTTTTTCTATTTCGGCTGCTTTCTACGTCACCGCCTTTCTCTTTTTAATAGGCGCGGGGCTTTTATGGATGGCGGGACATCTGCAAAAGGATACAGCGTCAAATGCGGGCTGACCGGCAGCGATCACGATTTCTTCTAAATTTAACCTTCTCGTATTCTTAAAAGAATGATACGATATGGCTAGAAATCAGGAGAAAAGAGAGTGACCATGGTACGTAAAATAATCGGATGGATTTTGCTGCTCGGCATTATCCCGTTGTGTGCATTTACAGTTATTGCTTCCGGCAAAGAGGTAAAACAAATCAAGCCTTTTGATCAGGTGCTCGATAAACATATTGATTTAAAAGCGATCAACCTGGTTCAAAACAGTTACATGTATGACAGGGACGGAAGCCTTGTTTCTGAGATTGTCAGCGATCATGAGAACCGCGTGATCGTGCCCTTTAATAAAATACCGAATGAGGTAAAACAGCTGTTTTTAACCTCTGAAGACCGCCATTTTTATGAGCATAAAGGGTTTGACTTTATGGGGATGGTCAGGGCGGCCGCCTCCAATTTCAAAGATCATAAAATTGACCAGGGCGCCAGCACCATCACCCAGCAGCTGGCAAGGAATGTGTATTTAAGCCATGAACGCACCTTCAGCCGAAAACTGACGGAGCTGGCCTATTCCTATCAGCTTGAGAAAAAATACAGCAAAGATGAGATTTTAGAAGGCTACTTAAATACGATTTATTTTAATAACGGTGTATACGGTGTCGGTTCGGCGGCACAATTTTATTTCAGCAAGCCGCTGAAATCTCTCACTTTGGGAGAGATGGCCTTTATCTGCGCCATCCCTAATAACCCTACATTATATGATCCTCTCAAGCATTTTGATTATACGAAAAAACGACAAGTCAGATTGCTTAACGGATTGAAAAAAGCAGGCGTTATATCCGGGAAACAGCTGAAAAAAGCCGAAAAGGAAAAGATCAAGCTTGATATAAACGAAAAAACAAATAAATATCCTGACTATGTTTCCTATGTAAATGATGAATTCACACAGCTTGTTTCCTCATCCGAAGGCTATGACAAACGTCTTGAAAAAGCTTCCGGAAAGGCGAAACAAAAAATACAGGGTGAGCTTTCCGACAGAGTCAGCACATTGTTAAAAGACGGTGTGAAGATTTATACGGCGCTGAATCCGTATATGCAAAACCAGGTCGTCGCCCAAGTGAATCAAAATCTGCCGTATGCAGGTGTCCAGGGCGGAGCGGCCGTGATTAATCATCAGACACATCAGATTATCGCGCTTTCAGGCGGGAAAGATTATCATAAATATGATTTCAACCGCGCCTATCAAGCATACAGACAGCCCGGTTCATCCATTAAGCCGCTGCTTGATTACGGACCTTACATTGAAAAGACCGGCGCAACGCCACACAGCAAAATTGACGCAAGCAAATTCTGCAGTGCGGATTACTGCCCGCAGAACTATAATAACCGCACATACGGCACGGTTACGCTGGAAACGGCGTTTAAATACTCGTACAACACACCGGCCATCAGAATCATGGACCGCGTCGGCGTCAATAAGGCGTTCAGCTACCTTGAACCGTTTCATTTCGCGAAGCTGGTCAGCGCGGATTACCGTCTGCCTGCGGCGCTGGGCGGTTTTACAAACGGCATGACGCCGCTTGAAATGACCAATGCGTATACCACGTTCGGCAACAACGGCGTTTATACGCCGAGTCACGCGATTACAAAAGTGACTGATTTAAAAGGAAAAACGATATTAAAATGGAAAGATGAGCCGGCGCAGGTATTCAGCGTGCGGACCAACATGCAGGTCAAAGAAATGATGAAAGCCGTCGTCAAAAGCGGAACAGGAAAGAAAGCGAACTTTAAAGCTCCGTACGTCGGCGGAAAATCAGGAACGTCAAATGACTATCACGATATGTGGTTTGTCGGCCTGACGGACGCTTATACGATGGGGGTATGGGTCGGCAAGGATACACCGTCAAGCGTCGAATACCTTCATGACGCAAGCCCTCAGCTTTCGATCTGGAAAAACACGCTGCAGGCAGCTTATTAAAGATAACGGAGGGGATCCGCTTTGAAACCAGCTCAGCTTCCGGACCGCGTGCTTTTGTTTGACGGCGTCTGCAACTTATGCAGCGGCGCCGTTCAATTCATCATTAAACGCGATCCGGCCGGCAAAATCTCATTTGCTTCATTGCAATCAGATACCGCCCGGGAGCTTTTGGCATCAGAAGGACTTCCGACAGAACAATTTGACAGCATGATTTTTATCGAAAACGGGCGGATATACAAAAAATCCGCAGCCGTGTTAAAGGTTTCGCGTCATCTCCGCGGAGCCTGGCGGCTGTCAGCGGTTTTTTTCGCAGTGCCCCGCCCCCTCAGGGACAGAGCCTATTCTTTCATCGCCCGGCGCCGTTACAAATGGTTCGGAAAAAGGGAAGCATGCATGCTCCCCTCCCCTGAGATCAAAAACAGATTTCTGTCTTAACAAAAATGGCTAGCTTACACAGGTAAGCTAGCCATTATGCTATTATAAAGCTTGATAAAGATGTACAAAATACCGATAACAAAAGTAAACCAAAACAGAATCTCAAGCAATATAAAACCGATCAGCGAAACGATCGAGAGTGTCGAATAGATTCTGTACACCATGAAAATCAAATAAATGAGCGTAACAACGGCAAATAACGCCGCAATCCAAAAACCATTCTGCACGAGCGCAAAGGAAAGAATTCCTCCGCCTACATAAATTAAAGAGCCTAATCTGATTTTTTTCAGATTGTCCCCCTCAGGGTCATTTGTGAAAAACAAAAGAGACAGCTCTGTCACTGTGTTTGCAATCAGCTTCAAAGCCGAAAAAAGCATAAAATACACAAGGGCGAACGCTGCAAAAAGCGCCAGTCTGATCCCTTTCTCAGAGAAATAATCCAGCATCCCCTGATACATGCCGAGCGTCTGAAGTATCTTCATGACATAAAGCGAGGTAGAAATGGATAATGACGAACTAAAAAGCAGAATCGCAACGAGCGGAAAATAACCCGTCCAATAAGTATTTTTCATATAAAAAGTCCCTTTCTGTAATCTACCTCACTTATTATGGAGGACTTAAAACACATTGACAAGATAAAAAATTCCATTTTTCCTCACTTTTACGAAATAAGGGCCTGATCTTCACAAACCGGCTTTTTCGGAGTAAAGTAGAACGCGGGAATGATAAACGTAAGGAAGGCTGTTATGAAAAAAACATTAAAATTGCAAACCCGGTTAACGATATTCGTCTGTATTGTCGTCCTTATCGCACTTTGTATCACCTTTTTCACGATCAGCGTCCAGACCGCGGACCGCGTGAAAGAAGAAGAACGGACAACCGCGCTGCGAACCGCAAAGCTGGTCGCGGAAACACCGAGTGTCGCGCAGGCATTGCAAACAAGAAAAGGGCTGAAAGAGCTCCGAAATTATACACTGGATGTCCAGCATACGACAGGAACCGAATTTGTCGTGGTGATGGATATGAACAGCATCCGCCTCACCCACCCCGACGCAAATAAAATCGGGAAGAAATTCACCGGCGGAGACGAACAGCCGGCGTTGCACGGCCATATCAAAACGAGCACATCAGCGGGAACTCTCGGAAAATCCATGAGAGCCTTCGTACCGATCTATGGAAAAGATAAAAAACAAGTGGGCGTCGTTTCGGTCGGAATTTCGCTTAACAAAATACAGGATGTCGTCAGCCACAGTTTGAGACCGCTTTATTTCATTATCTGCGTAAGTATTTTTGTCGGCGTCATCGGAGCCGTCATTGTCGCCCGCACCGTCAAAAACATTATGTACGGTCTTGAGCCTTATGAAATCGCCACCCTCCTGGAAGAGCGGAGCGCCATGCTCGAATCAACGAAGGAAGGCATCCTGGCGGTTGACGCGCGGGGAAAAATTAAGCTTGCCAATGCAGAGGCGAAACGACTTTTTATTAAAATGGGTATTCCGACTAATCCGGTCGATCAAGATGTGAACGATATTCTCCCGAAAAGCCGGCTGAAACAGGTGATTGAAACGAAAAAACCGCTTCAGGACAGAGATATCCGCATTAACGGACTTGAGCTGGTCTTTAATGAAGTTCCGATTCATCTGAAAGGACAAACCGTCGGAGCGATCGCCACGTTCAGGGACAAAACGGAGGTCAAACATTTAGCAGAACAGCTGTCCGGTGTTAAAATGTATGCAAACGCATTAAGAGCCCAGTCTCACGAATTCATGAATAAGCTTCATGTCATTTTAGGGCTTGTCCAGTTAAAAGAATACGATGATCTCGGCACTTACATTAAAGACATTGCCATTCAGCAGAAGACGGAAACAAGCGAGATTATAAGTGATGTCAAAAGTCCGGTTCTCGCAGGGTTTCTTCTGGGAAAACAAAGCTACATACGCGAGCAGGGCGCTGATCTGGACATTCAGCTCGGCAGCCTGATTCCGAATGCGGCGGATCCGGCCGTCATCCATGAGCTCATTACGATTATCGGAAACCTGTTAAACAACGCGCTCGACGCGGTGGCGCAGATGCCGAAAAAAAACATTACGTGCTCGATGCGGTTTCAGGATCGCCAGCTTGACATAGAGATTACGGACACGGGAGCCGGAATGTCTGCGGCAGACCAAGCCCGTATTTTTGAACAAGGTTATTCCACGAAAGGGACAAACCGGGGGTTCGGCCTCTATTTCACCCAGCAGGCAACAGAAAATTTAAAAGGCCATATGATTGTGACAAGTGAAAAGAATGAAGGAACGACTTTCAGTCTTCGCATTCCGTATGAACCGAAGGAGGAAAATGATGATTAATGTACTCATAGTTGAAGACGACCCCATGGTGGGTGAATTAAATAAGCGCTACCTCAGCCAGATTGAAGGATTTCAGCTGAAAGGGATCGCATCATCCTTTCAAAGCGCGCTGCACGTGCTGAGCGAGCATCATATCGATCTCATCCTTCTTGACATTTACATGCCGGGAAAAAACGGGCTTGAGCTTTTAACGGAAATCCGCAAGCAGAATGAATCGGTTGATGTCATCGTCATTTCGGCCGCAAGCGAGCTGGACGTCATTAAAAAAACGCTTCGGTACGGCGCCGTCGATTATTTAATCAAACCATTTGAATTTGACCGCTTTCAAACCGCTCTTTCCGACTACAGACGCAAGCAGAAAGTTTATCAATCACACAGAAGCATGACACAGAAAGAATTGGATGCCGAGCTTTTTCAAAAGAAAGAAGCAGCGGAAAAGGTTCACCTTCCGAAGGGATTGACAAAGAGCACGCTTAAACTCATCTGGGCGAGCATTGAGTCTTTCGGCGACGGCTCTTTTACCACGGAAGATCTCGCCAAGCATACTGAAATCTCGCAAGTCTCCATCCGGAAATACCTTAAATTTCTGGAAGACATACAAGTGCTGAATGTAGAGATGGCGTACGGCACGATCGGCAGACCCGTCTTTCAATATCATATCAACACCGGCAATGTCAGCAGCATCAAACAATATTTATAATGTCAAAAAGCGCCGTTTCGCTGTGAACGGTGCTTTTTTACTGTCATATCCCGTGACAAAAGGCTTGAGATTCCTTTTTGATATGCTATATAAGGATAATGACCCGGCTGATCCTCCTCTGTTTTAACCAGATGAGGAAGCCGATTCATAAAATTGATATTTTTTAAAAAATAAGCAAATTTCTATTTATTTATGGCGGGTAAAATGATAAATTATGATTGGTTAGCAGATCTTTTCAGATAAGTCATAAGTCCCGAACCCGGAAGAGACAGCCGCTCAAGGCGGGAAAAAGAGAGACGTCTCATCATTATTATCAGAAAGTTTTTTCGATTCTGCATCCGGCACGGGGACTCAAGTCTGAATTGAACGGCACAGCCATATTTTACAGGGGGGGTTATATCTTTGAAAAAACGCAAAATCGGAATGGCGATGGCGCTCATCGCAGCGGCCGGAACCATATTAAGCGCATGCGGTTCAAGTGACAAAGCAAACGGCTCCGGCAGCAAAAACTTTACCGTCGGCATGGTAACGGATATCGGCGGTGTTGATGACAAATCATTTAACCAGTCCGCCTGGGAAGGCATCCAGGCATTCGGAAAAGACAACGGGCTTACAAAAGGCAAAAGCGGTTTTGACTATCTTCAATCAAAATCAGATGCAGATTATACAACGAACTTAAATAAATTAGCGCGGGAACACTTTGACCTGATTTACGGCGTCGGGTATCTGATGCAGGATTCCATCAGCGAAATCGCCGATCAGCGCAAAGACACACATTTTGCGATCATTGACGCCGTTGTCAAAAAAGACAACGTGGCGAGCCTTACATTTAAGGAACAGGAAGGTTCATTCCTCATGGGAGCGGCCGCTGCGCTATCGAGCAAAACGGGAAAAGTCGGATTCGTGGGCGGAATGGAGTCCGAATTGATCAAAAAATTTGAAATCGGCTTCCGCGCGGGTGTACAAGCCGCAAATCCGAAAGCGACCGTCGAAGTGAAATATGCGGGCGGGTTTGACAAAGCCGATGTCGGCAAGGCGACGGCTGAAAGCATGTACAAATCAGGCGTTGACGTCATTTATCACGCGGCCGGCGCAACGGGAACGGGCGTCTTCACAGAAGCGAAAAATCTGAAAAAAGAAGATCCGAAGCGGAACGTATGGGTTATCGGTGTCGATAAAGACCAGTATGCGGAAGGCCAAGTCAAAGGAACAAAAGACAATGTCACTCTCACATCAATGGTCAAAAAAGTGGATACTGCCGTGGAGGACTTAACGAAAAAAGCGAGTGACGGTAAATTCCCGGGCGGCAAAACATTAACATACGGTTTGGCGCAAGATGCAGTCGGCATCTCGGATCACAAGGAGAACCTTTCTGACGATGTCATCAAAGCAACAGACGATTGGAAGAAGAAAATCGCGGACGGACTCGTGATCCCTTCAACTGAAAAAGAATTGAAATCCTTCAAGGCTGAGTAAGAACCAGGGGATAAGGAGACTTTCGTGCTTATCCCCTCTCTTTTTTGAAAAGAGCGGTGAAGGAAAAGCTGCATCTCTTGCAGCTTTTCTTTTGCCAAGCTCTTTCTCATCAAAGTATCTCTGAAAAGGAGCGACAAATCGGTGGATTATATCATTGAAATGCTTAATATACGCAAGGAATTTCCCGGAATCGTCGCCAATGATGACGTCACGCTTCAAGTGAAAAAAGGCGAAATACACGCCCTTCTCGGTGAAAACGGCGCCGGAAAATCGACACTCATGAACGTTTTATTCGGCCTGTATCAGCCGGAAAAAGGCGAGATCCGGGTGCGTGGCGAACGCGTTCACATCAACAGTCCGAACAAAGCCAACGATCTCGGCATCGGGATGGTGCACCAGCATTTTATGCTTGTGGATACCTTCACCGTCTCAGAAAATATCATTCTCGGAAAAGAGCCGAAAACTTTCGGCCGAATTGACAGACAGCGCGCCGCCCGGGACGTGCGTGATATTTCCGACCGTTACGGCCTGCACATTGATCCTGAAGCCAAAGTTGCCGATATCTCCGTCGGTATGCAGCAGCGGGCGGAAATATTAAAGACCCTCTACCGGGGCGCCGACATTCTCATTTTTGACGAGCCGACCGCGGTGCTGACTCCGCACGAAATTCAAGAACTGATTCAGATTATGAAAAATCTTGTCAATGAAGGAAAATCAATTATCCTCATCACCCACAAATTAAAAGAGATTATGGAAGTCTGCGACCGTGTCACCATCATCCGGAAAGGAAAAGGCATTACAACACTTGATGTCGCACATACGGATCAAGATGAACTGGCAAGCCTTATGGTCGGACGCGAAGTGTCATTCAAGACGGATAAACAGCCGGCTGAACCGAAACAAGAAGTGCTTTCGCTTTCTGATGTAACGGTGAAAGACGCGCGCGGCGTTGAGGCGGTCAAACAGCTCTCCCTCTCTGTCAGAGCCGGTGAAATCGTCGGCATTGCGGGCGTTGACGGAAACGGCCAGTCTGAATTAATTGAAGCCATTACAGGTCTCAGAAAAACAAATGCCGGCACGATCATGTTAAACGGCAAACAGCTGCAAAATATGCCGCCCAGGAAAGTCACTGAATCCGGAATCGGGCATATTCCGCAGGACAGACATAAACACGGGCTCGTCCTTGATTTTCCGATCGGAGAAAATATCGTGCTGCAAAGTTATTACCAAAAGCCCTACTCTTCTTTCGGCATATTAAATAAACACACGATTTATGACAAAGCGCGAAGCCTGATTGAAGAATACGATGTCAGAACACCTGATGAATATACGCCTGCGCGCGCTCTCTCCGGGGGGAATCAGCAAAAGGCCATTATCGGCCGGGAAGTGGACAGAAATCCGGATCTTTTAATTGCGGCCCAGCCGACGCGGGGACTCGATGTCGGCGCGATTGAATTCGTCCATAAAAAGCTCATTGAGCAGCGTGATGCCGGTAAAGCGGTGCTTCTGTTATCTTTTGAACTTGATGAAATAATGAATCTCAGCGATCGCATCGCCGTCATCTTTGAAGGCAGCATCATCGCAAACGTCAATCCGCTTGAAACAAACGAGCAGGAGCTCGGACTTTTAATGGCGGGAAGCAAGCAAATGGAGGTGGGGAAAACACATGATTAATCGACTTTCTCATCTGGCTGTGCCGCTGATTGCGATCATCCTTGGATTAGCTGCGGGTGCGGTCATCATGCTCGCCAGCGGCTACAATGTCGTAAGCGGGTATTCGGCTCTTTGGAGCGGCATTTTCGGTGAAGTGTATTACATCGGGGAATCGATCCGGCAGATTACGCCATATATTCTGTCCGGATTGGCCGTGGCATTCGCATTTCGGACCGGCCTGTTTAATATCGGGGTTGAAGGACAGCTCCTTGTCGGCTGGACCGCCGCGGTGTGGGTCGGCGTTTCCTTTGACGCCCCCGCTTACATCCACCTTCCGCTTTCGTTATTGGCGGCTGCGGCTGCGGGCGGCATTTGGGGCCTGATTCCCGGATTTTTAAAAGCCCGTTTTTTTGTCCACGAAGTGATTGTCACGATCATGATGAATTATATCGCTCTTCATTTAACCAATTATCTCATTTCCGATGTCATGACGGACCACCGGGACAAAACAGACAAAATTCATGAAAGCGCGTCGCTCCGCTCGCCGTTTTTAGAGCAGCTGACAGATTACTCCCGCCTTCATTGGGGCATTCTGATCGCTCTGTTTGCGGCAGTCCTCATGTGGTTTATCATTCATAAAACAAAAAGCGGATTTGAATTCCGGGCTGTCGGCTTTAACCAGCACGCCGCACAATACGCCGGAATGAGCGTCAGAAAAAATATGATGTACGCCATGATGATTTCCGGGGCCTTCGCAGGGCTTGCCGGCGCGATGGAAGGACTCGGAACCTTTCAATATGCGGCGGTTAAGGGCGCCTTTACCGGCGTCGGCTTCGACGGCATTGCGGTTGCGCTTCTCGGCGGCAGCACGGCAATCGGCGTTGTTCTGGCGGCATGTCTTCTCGGCGGCCTTAAAGTCGGGGCATTAAATATGCCGATTGAATCCGGGGTGCCTTCTGAAGTCGTTGACATCGTCATCGCCATTATTATTTTGTTTGTGGCATCAAGCTACGCCATCCGTCTCATCCTTGATAAATTGAAGAAAAAGGGGGCGAAGTAAGTGGACTTCCTGCAGATTTTATCCATTATTGTTCCGGCAACACTCGTATATGCGGCTCCGCTTATTTTAACCGCTCTCGGCGGCGTGTTTTCTGAAAGATCGGGGGTTGTCAACATCGGTCTTGAAGGACTGATGATTATCGGCGCCTTTACAAGCGTCATGTTCAACTTATTTTTCGGACGCGAGCTTGGCGCCGCCGCTCCGTGGCTCGCTCTGGCTGCGGCTATGATTGCCGGCGGACTGTTCTCACTGATCCACGCGGCTGCCGCGGTTTCTTTCCGCGCCGATCAGACGGTAACCGGTGTGGCGATCAATATGCTCGCGTTAGGAGCGACACTGTTTATCGTCAAACTGATTTACGGAAAGGCGCAGACTGATAAAATCCCGGAGCCCTTTTACAAAACGAACATTCCCGGGTTAAGCGACATTCCGGTTTTAGGAAAGATTTTCTTTTCAGACGTATATTATACGTCGATTTTAGCCATCGTCCTGGCCTTTGTTTCCTGGTTTATTTTATTCAAAACGCCGTTCGGCCTTCGCATCCGTTCTGTCGGGGAACATCCGATGGCGGCCGATACGATGGGAATCAACGTGTTCGGCATGCGCTATATCGGCGTCATGATCAGCGGGCTGTTCGGCGGGCTCGGCGGCGGTGTGTATGCTTCCACGATCGCGCTTGATTTCACGCACTCCACCATTTCCGGACAAGGCTTTATCGCTCTCGCCGCGCTGGTTTTCGGCAAATGGCATCCGATCGGCGCGCTCGGGGCTGCGCTGTTCTTCGGGTTTGCGCAGAGTTTGAGCATTATCGGCTCGCTTTTGCCCCTGTTCAAAGACATTCCGAATGTATACATGCTGATGGCTCCTTACATTCTGACCATTCTCGCGCTTGCCGGCTTCATCGGCCGCGCGGATGCGCCTAAAGCCAACGGCATCCCTTATATTAAAGGAAAACGCTGATTGCCACACAAAAAGAGTTCCGCACCCTGGTGCCGGAACTCTTTTCATCTATATACGATTCTGATATACTCACGCGGCTGAAACGGCGTTTGCATTGATTCAGCCGCACTCAGCTTGTCTTCTGCGTATTCCGCACCGAGAAAAAAATGCTCCCAATCATCTGCTTCCGTCTGCTGCCGCGTTTTGCAGAAATCATCAACTATGAATGTTCCTGCAATAATAGAACAAAATATTCCAATACAGGCCGCCGCCTTTCTCTTCATCTGACCAGCTCCTTTTGTAAAGCTTGATCTGAAAAAGAAATGTATATACAAAGATCCGGATATTTGATAAATTTATTTTGGGTTCAAAAGACCACAAAAACACAAAGAGGAATACATTATGCCGTAGCAGGGTAAAAAAAAGTGCGATATAATTTGTACTGGGTCCTATGACCGTGAATTGATTGATTCATTCTTACATAAAGCAGTTGCTTGATGAAAAAACAAGCAAAGGAGGTCTTCTGTTGCAGCTGTTACATTTCGCGATTTTGGCGCCTTTTTTATTTGCATTTATCGTTCCCTTTCTTTATAAACGGGTAAAACAAGTCCATACAGGCTGGTTTGTGCTGATAGTGCCCGTTGTGCTGTTTGTTTACTTTATCAGCAAGCTCCCTGTCACAATGGCTGGAGAAACCGTCCGGTATGCGGCCGAATGGATTCCGTCCCTCGGTATTAACTATACCGTTTATATTGACGGACTCGGGCTGTTATTCGCTTTATTGATTACGGGCATCGGCTCTTTGGTGACGCTTTACAGTATTTTTTACTTATCGAAGGACAAAGAAAAGCTCGGCCCTTTTTATGTGTACCTGCTGATGTTTATGGGCGCGATGCTCGGCGTTGTGCTCGTCGATAACGTCATCGTGCTTTATATGTTCTGGGAGCTGACAAGCCTGTCATCCTTCTTATTAATTGGGTATTGGCATAAGCGGAAGAAATCACGCTACGGGGCGGAAAAATCACTGCTGATTACCGTCGGCGGCGGGCTGTGCATGCTCGGCGGCTTTATCCTGCTGTATCTGATGACGGATTCTTTCAGTATCAGGGAAATGGTCAACCAGGTGCATATTATCGCAGGCCACCCGTTCTTTATTCCGGCGATGGTTCTCCTGTTATTGGGGGCCTTTACAAAATCAGCGCAGTTTCCGTTTTATATCTGGCTTCCTGATGCCATGGAGGCGCCGACTCCTGTCAGCGCCTATCTGCACTCGGCTACAATGGTGAAAGCGGGTATTTATCTGATTGCCAGATTCAGTCCGGTTTTTGCTTTTTCACCCGTCTGGTTTTGGACGGTTGCCTCAGTCGGTCTGATCACGATGGTATGGGCTTCCTTTAATGCGATTAAACAAACCGATTTAAAAGCGATTCTGGCATTTTCCACAGTCAGCCAGCTCGGTATGATTGTATCGATGCTCGGCGCAGGAGCCGCCGCGCTTCATTATGAGCATTCAGAGTATTTTACGGCGGCTGTCACCGCGGCTGTGTTTCACTTAATTAACCATGCTACTTTTAAAGGAAGTTTATTTATGGCGGCCGGCATTATCGACCATGAAACGGGAACGCGGGATATCCGCAGGCTCGGCGGCCTGATGGCGCTCATGCCGGTAACGTTCACCGTTTCACTGATCGGAACGTTTTCCATGGCCGGTCTCCCTCCGTTTAACGGCTTTTTAAGTAAAGAAATGTTCTTTACAAGTATGCTGCGGATTGCTCATGCAGATATTTTCAGCCTGGATACGTGGGGCGTGCTGTTCCCCGTTCTCGCATGGATCGGGAGCGTCTTCACTTTCATCTACAGCATGAAGCTGTTTTTCAGAACGTTCAGCGGCGCGCGCAAAACGGATCAGCTTGAAAAGACGCCGCATGAAGCTCCGCTCGGCATGCTGATTTCGCCGGTGATTCTTGCCGCTTGCGCCGTCAGTCTGTTTTTTGCCCCGAACGTTTTGTCTTACAGCCTGATTGAACCGGCGATGAACTCCATTTATCCCGCTCTGTTAACCGGCGGAGATACATTCCATGTCCATATTTCCCAGTGGCACGGGGTGACGGCTGAGGTAATGATGACCCTCGGCATCATCATTGTCGGCACGATCGGTTACGTAACGCTGTCTAAATGGGAGCGTCTGTACGGTCTGTTTCCGAAAAAACTGACGCTGAACAAGCTTTACGATGCGGTGACGGGCAGTATGGAAAAAAGATCTTACCAGCTGACGTCATCTTATATGACCGGATTTTTGCGGGATTATCTGCTGTATATCTTTGCGTCGTTTATCATTCTCATCGGAGCGGCGTTCGTCATGAAAGGCGGCTTTTCCATGACAGCGAAAGGAATGGCTGAGATCGGCCTGTATGAAATCGTGCTGTCCCTCGTTATGGTGAGCGCAACGATTGCGACTGTGTTCGCCAAATCACGGCTGACGGCCATTATCTCACTCGGTGTTGTCGGGTACACACTCGCGCTGTTTTTCGTGATTTTCAGAGCGCCCGATCTGGCGCTCACGCAGCTCGTCATTGAGACGATATCCGTCGCCTTGTTTCTTCTTTGTTTTTACCATCTGCCGAAAATGCGGCGGAAAAAGAAGACAAGAACATTCCGGATGACGAATTTTATCATTTCTCTCGGTGTCGGCGTCATCGTGACAATGCTCGGAATCGCGTCTTCCAGCGAAAAAACAAAAGACAGCATCTCCTCCTTTTTCACCGCTTACAGCCATAAGCTCGGGGGAGGAAACAATATCGTCAACGTCATCCTCGTTGATTTCAGGGGATTTGACACGATGTTTGAAATTACGGTGCTGTCGATTGCCGCACTCGGGATTTACGGCATGATCAGAACAAAAGTAACAGAGGAGGGAGAAAAGCGTTGAGACAGCCAAAAACAAACGACATCATCCTTCAGACGGCAACGAAGCTTGTATCTTTTATCATTCTGCTTTTCTCTTTCTATTTATTTTTATCGGGGCATAACGCCCCCGGCGGAGGATTTGTCGGCGGACTGATTACGTCTTCGGCCATCGTGCTGCTGCTTTTGGCCTTTGATTTAAAAACCGTCAAATCGATTTTGCCCGTCAATTTTATTTATGTGGCGGGCGCGGGTCTGCTTATCGCGATTGCAACGGGTGCAGGTTCGTTCTTATTCGGAGCGCCCTTTCTCACCCATACATTCGGCCATTTTCATCTCCCGGTGCTCGGGAATACGGAGCTTGCGACGGCCACTTTGTTTGATTTAGGTGTGTATCTCGTTGTTGTCGGCGTGACGATGACCATTATTCAAACGATTGGAGAGGAAGAATAGTGGAAATCTTAATGTCTGTCATTGCCGGTATTTTGTTTATGGCGGCAACCTACCTGCTGCTTTCTAAAAGTCTGCTGCGCGTGATTATCGGCACCGCGCTTTTGAGCCACGGCGTCCATTTGCTGCTCCTGACCATGGGCGGACTGAAAAAAGGCGCTCCCCCCATACTGGGCGGAAAAAGCACGTCCTTTGTCGATCCGCTGCCGCAGGCACTCATACTGACGGCGATCGTTATTTCGTTCGGCGTCACGTCCTTCCTGCTTGTGATGGCGTTTCGCGCCTATCAGGAACTGAAAACGGACGATATGGATCGAATGAGGGGAAATGATCAACATGAATAACTTTGTGATATTGCCTATTCTGGTGCCGCTGCTTGCCGCAGTGCTGCTGATTTTTATGAACAGGCACGTGATGCTGATGCGGATATTCAGCACTGCCGCTTCCTGTGTCTCCATCGTCATCAGCGCCGCTCTCGTTCAGACGGTTTTCACACACGGGATTCAGACGCTGACACTCGGCGGCTGGAAAGCGCCGTACGGCATTGTGCTCGCCGCGGATCAGCTTGCCGCACTGCTTGTTTTGACAACCGCCATAATCGGGCTGCTCGTCACCCTGTACTCCTTCCGCTCCATCGGAGAAAAAAGGGAGCGCGCTTTCTATTATTCAGGGGTGCAGTTTCTTCTGGCCGGCGTAAGCGGAGCGTTTTTGACGGGTGACCTGTTCAACATGTACGTCTTTTTTGAGCTTCTGCTTATCGCGTCCTACATGCTGATCGTGCTTGGCGGAACGAAAATTCAATTAAGAGAATCATTGAAGTATATCGTGTTTAACATTGTGTCATCCGCGTTTTTTGTCATCGGCGTCGGTTACTTATATGCGGTGACGGGCACGCTGAATATGGCTGATCTAAGCGTAAAAATAAGCGAATCGGGCCAGACCGGGCTGATAACCGTGATCAGCGTCCTTCTTCTCGTCGTTTTCGGTTTAAAGGGCGGGATATTCCCGCTGTATTTCTGGATGCCGGGCTCTTATTACGCCCCGCCGGCTGCAATTTCGGCTTTATTCGGGTCTCTTTTGACGAAAGTCGGCCTGTATGCCATTTTAAGAGTATTCACCCTGATCTTTATTCACGATACGGGCTTTACCCACCAATTGATGATGTGGCTTGCGATGCTGACGGTGCTATTCGGCGTAATCGGATCTATCGCCTTTTCGGATGTCATGAAAATCGTCATCTACAATATTATTACAGCCGTCGGCGTGATTTTGTTCGGCATTGCCATGAACACGCCGGCCTCCATTCAAGGAGCGGTTTATTACTTGATTCACGATATGCTGATTAAAGGAGCGCTGTTTATGCTTGCCGGCACGCTTATCGCATTGACAGGCACTGCCAGCCTGCATAAAATGGGCGGACTGATCACCCGTTATCCCGTTTTAGGATGGATGTTCTTTATTTCAGCCATATCTTTGGCCGGCATCCCGCCGTTCAGCGGATTTGTGGGCAAGCTGAAGATCGCGGAAGGCGGGTTCGATAAGGGGGAAACATTGTTTTCCGTATTGATTCTTGTATCAAGCCTGCTTGTGCTCTATTCGGTGCTGAAGGTTTTTACGACGGCTTTTTGGGGCGAAGAAAAAGAAATCCCCGGCGCAGGCGGACGGTCCGCAAAAGGACTTCTTTATCCGGCAGCCGCTTTTCTCCTTTTGTCGCTTCTGTTCGGGCTCGGAACCGAATGGGTTTCACCGTATGTCAATCAGACGGCTGAGAATCTGCTGAATCCGGAAAAATACATTGAAGCTGTTTTGAAGGAGTAGATGGCATGGCTTTTCAACTATTATTAAACGTTCTTCTCGCTGTTTGCTGGATGTTTCTCACAAACAGCCTCAGCACGGCGGGTTTTATAACCGGATTTATCGCAGGCTTGGCGGCGCTGTTTTTTTTCCGGCGCTTCTTCTCGCGGCCGTTTTACATTTGGAAAATATGGTCAGTCATCAGACTGGTGCTGATCTTTATAAAGGAACTATATTTGGCCAATGTCAGCGTGCTGAAAACCGTTATAGCGCCGAAACTGAACATCCGCCCGGGCATTTTCGCGTTTAAGACGGAATTGACGGAGGATTGGGAGATCACGCTGCTCTCGCTGTTAATCACTTTAACACCGGGTACGCTCGTGATGGATATCTCCGATGACCGGTCGATTCTCTATATACACGCCATGGATATTGAAGATGCGGAGAAAGCGATCCACGACATCCGCGTCTCTTTTGAGAAAGCCATTCAGGAGGTGAGCCGCTGATGTTTACGTTTATTCTGCAATTATCACTCGGCATTATGGCGGTTTCGACTCTTCTGTACGTCATTCGCGTCATGAAAGGGCCAACGATACCGGACCGGGTCGTCGCGCTTGATGGGATCGGCATTAATCTGATTGCCATGACCGCGCTTGTATCCATTCTCTTAAACACATCGGCCTTTTTGGACATCATTCTGCTGCTCGGCATTTTATCGTTTATCGGCACGATTGCCTTTGCTAAGTTTTTGGAGAAAGGAGAGATTATCGAAAATGATCGAAATCGTTAAATGGGCCGTCGCCGTTTGTATTCTGATGGGATCGCTGATCTGCCTGGTCGCGTCTTTCGGCACACTCAGGCTTCCTGATGTGTATACGCGCGCCCACGCCTCTTCAAAAGGCTCGACACTCGGCGTTAATTTGGTATTGCTCGGGGTGTTAGGCTACTTGTGGATGCTGACCGGAGAAATTTCTGTAAAAATACTGCTCGGCATCATTTTTATCCTGCTGACGGCGCCGGTCGGAGCGCACCTCATATGCAGGGCCGCGTACAATTCGGGAGCGGCGCTTGATAAAAGAAGCGTTCAGGATGATTACAAAGGGATCAGAAACTTTGTGATCAAACGAAAAGAAGATTCATATTTGTAAAAACAAACAGCCGGACGATTCAGGGTTCCGGCTGTTTGTTTATTTTGTTATAACAGCCAGCGTACAGCGGGAAACACAGATCAGCCTTTCTCGTTCATCGAAAATGTTAATCCCGTACACAATGGTTGCCCTGCCTGTGTGAACGGGTTCCGCTATCGCCGTGACCGTTCCGCCCTCTTTCACGGACTTTAAATGATTGGCATTAATCTCAAGCCCGACACACGCCTGTTTCGACCGGTCGATAAAATGCTGGGCCCCGACACTTGCAGCAGTCTCCGCCAGCGCTGCTGACGCGCCCCCATGCAGATATCCGAAAGGCTGCACCGTCCTCTTATCCACCGGCATCACCGCCACGCATCTCTCCGGCGTGTTTTCAGTGATTTCAATACCGAGTGCGCCGAGCAATGTATTGTTCAGATTCATAGGTCATTCTCCCTTCAAGATTTATAGTACGTTATCTGACTTGGCGATCAGCACCGCTTCAGTTCGGGAGCCGACATTCAGCTTATTAAAAATGGATGTCAGGCTGTATTCAATCGACCGCTTGCTTAAGTGAAGCGCATCTGCGATTTCCTGATTGGTCAAACCTTTTTCGACCTCTTGGAGAATATGGCGCTCTCTCGGGGTTAACCGATCCTGCTCACTTTGAGGGGAAGAAGACGTTTTTGTTTTTTGCTGGGTCATCAGCTGTTTGAAATAGGAGAAATCAACTAAAATCTGTCCGTTGAGCACGTGATATATGTATTGCATGATTTTCTCTTTAGATTCGGTTTTGCTGATGGCGCCATGCAGGCCCGCGCGGATGGATTCTTCAAAATAATCTTCAACCTCATAGCCTGTGTAGACAATGATTTTACAGAGAGGATTCTCTTTTAAGATTTTCTTGGAAAGCTCGATGCCGCTGATGTCATCACCCAGATTTAAATCCATTAATATGAGATCGTAAGCTGAAAAATCATGCCGGAGAACGAATTGTTCACTGGCATCAGGACTGAGGCAATCGACAGAAAGATTCGTGTCCGTTTCCAGAATCGTCTTGGTGCCCTCCATGACAGCCGGATGATCATCAATCACTAGTATCTTTTTCATGGTTTCCTCCCTTTTACTCACTCATTTCCATTTTATTAAAAAGACTTGGCTTCTGCCAAGTCGATTTGGTGATAAAATGGTTACAATTCCATTTCAATATCCGCTTTAAAACCGTTTCCTTCACTTGTGTCGATTTTCATCCGTCCGTCAAGCGCACGGACGCGCTCCTTAATACCCGAAAGACCCATGCTCATCGACTGTCCGCCGCCTTCTTCCTGATTGCAGCCGACACCGTCGTCTTCATAATGCAGAATCACTTTATTTTGAATGCTGATCAGCATAATCAGCACCTCATTCGCCTGTGAATGCTTCATGGCGTTCGAAAGAAATTCCTGAATAATGCGGTACAAATTCAGCTGCGTATCCAAATCCAGCGCCGCCGTAAACCGGCCCGTATTCAGACGGATATGAAACGGCGCACGCTCCTGCTGCTGCGCGGCAAGCTTGGATACCGCCTTGACCAGACCCAAATCATACAGTAGCTGAGGCCGAAGCTCATGGCACGTCTCCCGGGTCATCAAAATGACATCCGACATCTGCTCATTCATCTGATGAAGCTTGTCCTGCACCTCTAACTGGCAAGGCTCCTCTTTCTTAAAATCGGCCAGAAACAGCTCACACTGGCGCTTCAAAGAAATCAAATCCTGCAGCACTGAATCATGCAGATCACGGGCCAAATCCGAACGCTGCTTTTCCTCGATCGTAAACATCAGCTTTTTGAGCCAGACCGGGTTTGTCTCCTGTTTCTTTAAATCTTCGAGGTGATTCATAAGTTCTTCGATTTTAAGCACATTCTCCATCGTAATACTGGTGTAGAATGATAAGGTTTTTAACCAAGAAATCTCATCCCAGGTTAGTTTCGGAGTATTCATAAATGATAAACACAGTACAATGTATGATTTACTGCCCCGTTCCCCTATTTTCATTAAAAACCCTTTATCCACCTGAACTATTTTGCCAATTTCGCTTGTCGTTTCAGCTAATTGATGAGAATACGGCTCCCATAATTTTTTCTCATTATCATTAAAAAAACACCTTATATTTAAGTCTCCTTCTACTTCTAAAACACATACTTTACTAATCATCAAAACTTCAAGTAGAGTAGATTCAAGTTCAGTGAATACTTGTTTTAATGATGAAGCTCCTTTAATTATTTGAGTAAACTTGAATATGCTATCCTGATAATTATGTTTTTCAGAAAAACGCTTTAAACGGAAACGAAAATCTAAGATCTCTTTTGAATAAAACACAGCCAACATAATAATATATGTCAGCAAAGTTAGTTTAAACGTATAAAACTCTGAGTTTGGATCTTGTACAAGATCATAAATTGTAATAATAAGTAAAGTAGGAGTGACAGCTAAAAGACTATAATATTTCAACCGCCCAATAATAAAATCAATTTCATAGATTTTATTAGTCATAAATTGATAAACTAAAGAAAAAGGAATTAATAAAAGAAAAGGCGCAACTAAAAAAGAAGAAACATAATAGTCATTAAAAATGATGTAGGGTGCCACATACAAGAATACAAATGGTGAGAAAGCAAAAATATTAATTAAAAGAAAAGTCTTAAGAATATTTGCTTGCTCTGTTTTTTTGTACTTTATTAAACCTATGGTAATGAAAAATAAAGCTATTAAATAAAGGAGAGATATTGATACTAAATTAACTTTCCCCACTACTCCTCTTTCAAAGCAATGCCTAAAAAACTCTAGTATTATATTAATAACAGGGACTGTATATAAAGCAACAAAAACTTTCCCGTTAAAAATCTTGTATCCAAATTCTTTGATATATTGATAAATAAACAAGAGATAATTTACCGGTACGGATATTAAAGTTATGACATTTACGTATCGGCTTATTATATCTCCTTTTGATGAACCTCCCGCACTCACATATGCTATACCTGTAGTGAGTAAAAAGATGATCAATATAAAAGCTGAAACTGAATCTTGCTCCTTATTAATTTTTAAAATAAGGATAATACAACTAAGGCATACAAAGAAAAAAATAACAGGTATTAAATAAACAAATAAGTTGTCTTCACTTAATAAACTTAAATTTTTGAGATCAACTATTTCACCAGATCTTTCAACTGTCATAGATCTAACGTTTTTCAATGTATTTTGTTTTAAATCTTTTGGTTCAACGCTCTTATTCTGATTAATTTTTATTACAATGTCACCTTTTTTAACACCAGCATAATAAGCAATTGTGTAATCTGATACTTTGGTAATCTCTATTTGATTCTTGTTATTAACATTTGCGGTGGCTCCTACAAACAAATTATTTACATTTATATAAGTTAAATAGAAAATATAAGACAAGCTGAGTAAAATCAATAAAATGGAATACGTATTTTTAGATAACTTCATATTTACCCCTGTTTCATGACGGTTTCCAATATATCTCGTCTTTTGAACTCATTGAGATTAATTGATCAAATCCAAGCAATACCCCTTTCACCTCTTCTTTATCTAAACCTATAATACTGACTTCTTCTCTTCTCAATTTTTGAACAATTTCGGGATTACGAACTAAATAATTTACTATTTCCTGCATCTTTATCCACCTTCTCATTTTCGCAAATTTTTTTAATTAAATAGTTTTTGTTCTCTAAAGTCAAATTTAAATTTTCGAGTCCATTTTTCACTTTCAAATTATATACATTAATCATAACTGACATATAATGGATAACGCCAGATTCTAAGAGAAGCCGTTTTAACTCTGATTGTTGAAAGTTGTTGTTTAACAATTCTGTGGACACTGTGTTGAATTTTTTCTCTAAGAACTGAATTGCCAAATTTGTCTTTTTGAAAAAGGTTTCCGTATTATTCATATACATTATTTCAAATAAATCATTTTTTAATTGAGCTGCAACCCCTATATAGAAAGCATACTGCTCCACATCTGATTGATAACGTTTAGTTGCAAGTACAGCACCCAGCATACTTGGTAAAGCTGTCAAAGCCCCTGACTTTTTCTTAATCATTTCAATGCATTGATTTTCAGTTAAAGTATTATCAACCAAATCAATGTGTTGCCCTTCCATAGCTTGAACTGTATACTTTAGAGCTGTCTTGAGTAATAACCCGTCCGGATCTCGAGATGATATAACTTGGAGAGCTATTGTATAAATTAAGGTTGCAATATTTAAAGATACAGCCTGATCCATTTTCATCCACTCTGCATTTGGACGATCCTTATCTTGTATGTCATCAAAAATATCAGCCGCTAAGATAAGCAGTTCAATCCCTGTTCCTAAATCTAGTATTTCTTCAAAATCATTCCCTCCAAAAGCTAAATAATGATCTAAAGCTAACTCAGCAAATGGAAAGTTGTTTTTTGTATCAGCAAAATTCAAAACATGTTTACTTACTTCTTTATTCACATCATTTTTTTTGAGAATATGGTTTATTGTGTCCTTTACATCTTCTGCTTCTAGAGTTAATTTCTTAGCTATATGAATCCCTCACTTTATTTTACTAAACCCTTTTGTTCAAATACAGCATGTTTATTGTTTTTTAACAATCATATAATACTTTATCCATTAATTGTATAACAAATGCACAAAAAAAAGACTTGTTTCCAAGTCTTTTTAAGAAATTTTCATTGCATATGAGAATTTATCGAGCTGATCAATGCTTTTGTTAATGTTTCGTAATGAGTCGGTTGTTTCTCTGATATCATTTTCAAGTCGGAATAATAATTGCTTTACTTCTTCTAATTTGTTTTCCACCGTTTCCACACTCCTTTTTTTGAAAGATCAATGAATTGTGTATGGTGAACGAGTCCTAGGTATTTGATCTGTTACTAATAGTGTAAACGTTTTTGCGGGATTTTTCACCGAAAAGTATGTGTAAAAGTATCTGCGTGACACCGCAAACTATGGTAATTCCATAGTCCCGAACAGGGCATTTAGCGAACGGGACTATATAACTACCACAAAGGCAGACGTTTAGGATAAAGCAGACCAATCTGGCGGTTCTGCTGTTTTTTCAACGGTTTTCCGACAAACCGGCAGGGACTATAGTCCCTGCCGTCACAATTTCAAAACAGAATGGGCGAACAGCGTCGCATAACCACCGACAAACACCGAAAAGACCGCAACCCCCGCATTGTGGTCTTTTTGCATGTCATAACTCATTATCACGCCGCCTATACTCATGTATAACGAATGTTTTCTCAGGAAGGAGGCCGCCGTATGCATTATGTGTATCCATGCTGCCCTGTTTTCGCCGCGCCATACCGGCATCCAGCGCCCAGTGCCCCGGTTCACGCAGATATTTTGACAGCGTCCGCAAAAGAAGCTGCGGGCATGCTGGAGGATGCGCGCCTGCTCCTTGCGCGGCTGTCGGCGTCAAAAGAGCTTGCGCGCAGCATCCTCACCGCAGCGCAATCATCTGACACCGCAGCGGTCAAGCGGCTCATTAAGCAGACCGGCATCAAAAATGACTTTGACGTGACGTATAATCCCGACGGCATCCGTGTCAGTCTGATCAGAGAGCAAAGCCGGTTTATCATCGCCCTCAGATGGTCGGCTTAAAGCGGCTCAATCGATCAGCTGCCGGCACCATTCGATCGCCTGTAAGTAACATTCATACGCTTCTTCTTTGTTCAGTTCTTTTCCCCACTCGTCACAGTCCCAGTTGTTGCATTCAATGGCTTTGACGAGCGCGAGCATCTTATAATAATCGTTTTCATAACCGAGCAGCGCCTGTCCGACTTCATCGATTAAAGGCAGTTCTTTGATGATATCCTCCAGTTCCCTGTGGAGAAGCGTATCGATGAGCGAAAACATGCCGATCAGCATGTAAGAAGAGGGCTGGGGCCTTCCGGTTCTTTTCGCCAGCAGTTCGCACAGTTTGGCCCTGATTAAGGAAATCTTAATGATTTCTTTTTGGCTTGAGTGGCTTTTCGCCGTTAAATCTCTGAATGAAAGAATGTAAATCAAGCGCTTAATCTCATTCAGCCCGAGCATCATGATGGCCTGCTGGATGCTGTCTATCTTTTTTTTCAGCCTTGTTTGCGATCCGTTTAAAAAACGCAGAATCTGATACGATAAGCTGACGTCACGCTCTATGTATTCCGTCACGCGCTGTATATTTGGCTGGTCATTGTTTAATTCGCTTAAAAGCTGGTAGTAAGAATGAAAATGAAACGTCAGATCATTTCCGCTGATGACACGCGGTTCACTGAAAAAATATCCTTGAAACAGGTGAAAGCCGTCTATGGCCGCCTGTTTATAATCTTTTCTCGTCTCCACTTTCTCCGCTAAATAAATCAGACTTTTACAGCTGTACGTCTGAATGATTTTTTTGCGCTCCAGACGCGAGGATTGCAAAAAGTCGATTTTTAAAATATCAATATATTTCATCAGCTGTTCCACTAACTCTTCATTTTCCGGATTGATGGCGTAAAAATCATCAAGTGCTAATGTATATCCTAATTTCTTCAGCTGTCTGCATCTTGAGATGAGCGCCGGAGTGATCGGTATGTCCTCAAGAATTTCGATAATAAGCTGGTCAGGATCAAAGGAGGTAGGGAGATCTGAAAACATCAGGCTTTCTGTAAAATTCACAAAGCAGCGTTTCCCCTCAGTCAGCTTTTCGATTCCGATGTTGATAAAGCTGTTAATAATGAGATCCGTCGTAGCTTTATCTCCGTCCGCGGCCGAATAACGGTTCTCTTCGCTCTCCCGGTAAAGAAGTTCATAAGCAACAACCTGTTCGTTTCTGTTGAAGATAGGCTGTCTCGCAACAAACACCTTCATTCATTTACCCCCTTAGATGCGGCCTTCGAACATAAGTATATCAAATAACTTGACGAAATTTGTCTAAATGTGAAAAATATTATCACAACAAAAAAGCCTTTCCAGAGATAGGAAAGGCCGCTTTGTTTTCTATTCAAGTTCCCGTTTCAGCTTGCTTTTGATTTCATGAATCCGCTGCATCTTGTTGCTCCAGCAGTCTTCGCTTAAATCGACCGGATATTCTTCCGGCTTGCTGATCCGTTTGTATTCCTCCCACAGAAGTTTGAGGTTATCCTGCACGTATTGCTGGATGTCGGTAATTTCGGGATTATCATAGCATAAAACGCCGTTTTCAAAGATCGGCTCATGCAAGTCTTTCGCATAGAAGTCAGTGACGAATTTGCTGACGAACGTGTGGACGGGATGGAACATTTTTAAGCGTTTCTGATCATTTACCCGCTCGTCATAAAGCGCGATATAATCACCTTCCGAGTGGTGATTCAGCTTGTTGATAATCCGGTATACTCTCTTTCTTCCCGGCGTTGTCACTTTTTCAGGGTTTGACGAAATTTTAATGGTGTCGGTCAGTTTGCCGTCCTCTTCAATGGCGACAAGCTTATAAACCGCGCCGAGAGCCGGCTGATCGTATGCGGTAATCAGCTTCGTGCCGATGCCCCACGTATCGATTTTCGCTCCTTGGGATTTCAGATTTAATATCGTGTGCTCATCAAGATCGCTTGAAGCAATGACCTTTGCGTCTGTGAAACCCGCTTCATCAAGCATTTCACGCGCTTTTTTTGACAGGTACGCCAAGTCCCCGCTGTCCAGGCGGATGCCGATGAAGTTGATCCGGTCGCCGAATTCCTTTGCGACTTTAATCGCATTCGGCATGCCTGAACGGATCGTATCGTACGTATCTACGAGAAATACGCAGTCTTTGTGGGTCTCCGCATATTTCTTAAATGCCGTATATTCATCGCGGTACGCTTGTACGAGCGCATGAGCGTGCGTGCCGGATACCGGTATATTAAAACGCTTTCCGGCTCTTACATTACTCGTCGCGCTGAAGCCGCCGATCAAAGCCGCTCTCGCTCCCCACATGGCCGCATCCATTTCATGGGCGCGCCGCGTTCCGAATTCGAGGGCGTCTTCGTCACCGACAACGCCTTTAATGCGGGCCGCTTTCGTGGCGATTAATGTTTGGTAATTCACAATGTTAAGCAGAGCCGTCTCAATCAGCTGCGCTTCAATCAGGGGCGCTTCGACCCGCATAATCGGTTCGTTGTTAAAAACGAGCTCGCCTTCTTTCATGCTGTAAAGAGATCCGGTAAAAGAAAGATCCCGTAAATAATCAATGAAATCATCAGCATAGTGCAATTCCGTTTTTAAATAATTCAGATCGCTGTCGGTAAATTTGAAGTTCTCCAAGTATTCGATTGCTTTTTCTAAGCCCGCAAATACCGCATAGCCGTTTTCAAAGGGAAGCTTTCTGAAAAAAAGCTCAAAAATCGCTTTTTTCTCATGAATGCCGTCTCTCCAGTACGTTTCGGCCATATTAATTTGATAAAGATCTGTATGTAAAGACAAACTGTCGTCTTTAAAACCATGCTCCACCAAAATTGTTTTCCCCTTCCTTACTCTGCCACTTGCGCTCCGATGCTGTTCTTAAAATGGGACAGGGCCCATTCATGCCCTTCCGGATTAAAGCTGGCCACAGCGTTTTGATGAATGACGATCTGAAAGCCCTTGTTGTAGGCGTCAACCGCCGTGTGAAGAACGCAGATGTCGGTGCACAGGCCCGCAAGATGCAGCTCAGTGATCTGCCGTTCCCGCAGTTTCAGCTCTAAATCCGTTCCCGCAAAAGCAGAATATCTCGTTTTTTCCATATAATTTACGTTTTTTGCGTGTTTATGTTTCTCATAAAGAGGCGATAGCCTTCCGTACAGCTCTTTGCCCTCCGTGCCGTTAATATTATGCGGAGGAAACAGGCGTGTCTCGGGATGAAAGTCATCGTCTGCATCATGCGAATCTACCGCAAAGACAACGTAATCACCGTTTTCTATAAATGCTTGCGTCAAACTGACAATCGTATCTTCAATCTGTCTCGCGGGTTCTCCGCAGGTTAATGCCCCGTTCTCAGCTGCAAAATCATTCGTATAATCAATGCATATAAATGCTTTTTTCATAGCCGGCCTCCCCGCCATTCATATGAAAACCATTATATCCTATCTCCACTTGTAAGTGAATTGGCATTGTAAAATGACAAACGGTGTTTTGCCCTTTTAAGATTTCAGGAGTGAGCGCTGAAAAATGTCATCCTGCACGTAAATGCCGTCAAGGTTCACGGCATAATCGGCGGCAAAAACCAGGCCGAGCGGCGTTTCGAATTGAAGGTCCGAGATGACGGAGCTTCGGACACCGGCAAGTGCGGCAAGCTTCATATATGGTGAATAAGCATGATACGGGAGCCTTCCGTTTATATAGAGCACCGCGTCTTTTCGGCTTTTCAGCGCCTGTTTCACTTCTTCATACGGCTGCTTTTGCAGCACCTGTCCCTTCGTCAGGGCAATGATGACTCTTTCACGCAGCGAGCCTAAAAATAAATGGCGTTCATCCGGTTTCGTCTGCAAAGGGCCGTACATCCCCTGCTGTAAATAAAGGTCAACCGTTTTGTCGCTCATCGGCCTGTCCCTCCCAGCTTGTTTTACAATTATCGCCCCGGACGGGACGCGGTAAACCGTTTTCGTTACATTTCAGCCACCCAATGGGAGATCTTGCCGGCGAGCTCTCCGGCGGGTTCTTCTTCAATCAGCTTGCTGAATGATTGTAAAAGCCGCTGCGCCAGCGCCTTTTTCTCTTCCTCATAGGAAATGATCGTGCTCCACTCAAGTTCCGGAACGGCTACAAGGGTATGCTGTTCTTTTTTATTTTCATGCAGATATACATCACCGATCATTCCGGACTGCACGGTAATATTCGCTTTTCTGATTTTCATAAAACATTCCCCTTTTATAAAGACTGATTCTATTATACTACAAAAAAGCGACAGCCTCCTAAAAGGAGGCTGTCACGCGTTAAACCAATCAGGTTCGTCAAACACATCAATGTCTTCAAAGCGCGTTTTGCTGAATTTATTAGTAATTTTGACAAAATCTCCGGAATGAAACGCCCCTGCCCCCGCGCCTGAGTGGTCAACGGCTTTGGGAGAAATGGCAAACACGTCACCGAAGCTCGCCGCAGCGTCTCCGGCTAAACTCATAATATAAATCGGTCCCACAATTGCAGGCATACCCACACCTCCGCTTTTCTTTACAGCATTTTATGCGCTGCACCGGGAGTTGTGCCCGTTTTTATTTCGGCTTGCGGCTGTCTTCGAGCTTTGACCGCTGACGAAGTTTGATAAGCCGGACGATATTTAAGACGAAAGCTTTTAAAACCGCGTAAACCGGCACGGCCAGGATCATTGCGAGAATGCCGCCGAAACTGCCCGCTCCGATAAGCAGAAGAATAATGGTGAGCGGGTGGGTATTCAGCCGTTTTCCAATCACAAGCGGAGAAAGCAGGTTCCCGTCAAGCTGCTGGACGACAACGACAACAATAACGGCAAACAGCGCCTTAGCCGGCGAATCCATAAACGCGATAATCACCGCGGGCGCCGCCCCGAGAAACGGCCCCAGGTACGGAATGATATTGGTGACGGCGATCACCATCCCGAGAATTAACGCATACGGCAGGCCGATGATCCAATATCCGATAAAACATGCCGTTCCGACAAAGAGACAAATCAGCAGCTGGCCTTGGAAATAGGCGGCCAATGTGACATATAAGTCGTTAAATATTTTCCGACCTTCCGCCCGGTAGGAAGAAGGCAGAATTTTGACCGCCAAGAGCGGAAACCGCCGGCCGTCCTTCAGCATATAAAACAAAATGAACGGAACGGTGATCACGACAAGCGTGATATTCGTAACGACGCCGAACACGGCCGACAGGCTTGCCGTAATATTTTGCGGAAGGCTTTGTAAAAATCCCGTCAGAGACTGCTGGATTTTTTCTATCGACACATAATCCTGCGTCATCATCCACGTAAACCATTTGGAATGGGATAATTGCGCCGTCAAGACTTGAATCTGATGAATGTAATCAGGGAAATTGTTAATCAGCCCCGTGACCTGGGAAGCCACAATCGGCCCGATGGCAGTGAACATAAAGGCAATCAGACCGATGAAAACGAGATAAATGAGCAGGATCGCCAATGTCCGGGGGATTTTTTTCTCAAGCAGGCGCACGATCGGATTAAAAATGAAAAACAAAATGCCCGAGATCAAAATCGGAAAAAACAGAGTGGTGATAAAACCGAAAAACGGCTGAAATATAAACGAGACTTTCGTTGATACGTAAATAATGAGCAAAACGAGCAAAATTTGCAGCGTCCAAAAATGGACCTTTGATTTCAACAAGCGGTTTCCTCCTATTGTCGTGTGAACTTGTACTGTGATTGTACCAAAAAAAGCCGCCGTGCATCTATGTATCTCAAAAAAGAAGACGCACCGGGGTTCTATAGTGCCGCCTCCGGTTTGCGCCTTTTCGGGCTGTTACACGCGTTCGGTATAATCAGGCATGACGGAAACCACATGGCGGTTTCTGATATAAAATACACGGTCATGCGTCTCTTCAATGGCGATGTGATCCGGAGTGGCATCAATCAGCCGTCCTCTGACAATGCGTCTGACGGTTTGAATGATAAACCTTGAGCCGATAAGCTTATGGATGGTCTGATAAACGTAAGGATCCACTAACGAGACGATTTGCGGGCTTCCTTGATGGGCCATTTTCGCTGATCCCCTTTACTATGTTTTCCTTCAGCATATGCAGCGGACAAAGGCTTTGACACAGTACGTCTATCAGAGCGGAAAAGGTGTTAGTGAGCATGCGGAGTTATGTAAGCGGAAAAGGCCGCATGAGTGGCCTAGACTGAGCTTCTTATGGGATATTGGGCTCGGTCAATTAACTGATCAAGCTTTTGGATTTGTTTGAGCGCGGCCGTGTGATCCATTTGGCGGTAATGGTGATGTCCGCCGGGTTCTTCATCGAGTTCATCCGCTTGTTTCACGATTTGCTGGAGCGTATTCTTGTCCAGTTCGCCTTCAGGCAGATAGGAATCGGTGTGAAGCAGAATCGCCAGCGCAATGTCCTTCGCCGCTTTCGGTTCTTCACCGAGCCGGATGAGCAGCTTATGCGCCCGTTCCGCGCCTTTAATGGCATGGATATCATTTCTTCTGTACTTTTCATAATCCCATTTGCCGTCTGTGTACCATTCATAATGGCCGACATCATGCAGTAATGCCGCTTTCGCCGCCAGATCCGGGCTGACACCTGCTTTTACGGCAAGACGGTATGCATGAAACGCGCAGGCGATCGCATGGGCGACACCGGAACGCTGTAAATACTTTTGTGCGATTGGATGGGTGAAGACATCCATTAACGTTACATTTCTCATGGAAACCCCTCCTTCATATATTTTTAGAATCCTAACATAAATCGAGAAGAAACTCAATTCATCTGATACATTTCTTATACCCCTTATATGTTGTTTCATTCATCATATGCCGCCGGACCCCTAAGTGATTGTACAAACAAAAAAAGAGCAGCGTGAAAGCTGCTCTACAAAAATTCTTTGATATCGTATATCCGTCCGTTTTCCGGCTCGCCCGCGATCAGTGAGTGAATGACGCCGGCGATGTATTCAGGACTTCTGAGGTTTTTCGTTTCTTTCAGATTGCGGAACCGTTCGATGTCATGGAAATCTTCTTTTGACGAAGAACGGATGACCGACTGCATGTCTGTATCCATCACTCCCGGCGAGAATGATATCATGCGGACCGGCAGCTCTTCATCTTCCTGTTCAAACCCGAATGTTCTCGTAAACATATCAAGCCCCGCTTTTGAGCTGCAATACGCGCTCCAGCCTTTATAAGGATTTTTCGCCGCGCCCGATGTGATGTTGACAATTGTTTTGCTGCCGCTGAACGCTTCGAAGCGCTTTGTGAACATTTGGCTGAGCAAAACGGGCGCCGTCAGGTTAAGGGTGTAATGGCGGTTCAATTCTTCGGCGGAAGCCTCTTTCGCCCGCTTGATCGGTTCCACCATTCCGGCATTGTTGATCAGTGTGACGGCGGAGTACCCCTTCTCCTCTGCTTGATCAAGAATCGCCTTCATCTGCCGCCCGGTATCTGCGAGATCGGTTAAATCAACACTGTATTCTGTCAGCCCCTCGCGCTTTTCCCCGCTTATCGTTCTTGAAAGCGCGGCGACTTCGGCTCCTTCTTGAAGCGCCTGTTCCGTAAGCGCCCGGCCCAAGCCTTTTGACGCGCCTGTTATAAGAAAAAACTGCATGAAACTCCTCCTTTTTTTCTTATTTTACGGGCTGTCTTCCCGCAAACACAAGCGATCCGTTTTACCGCTTTGCCTTTTCCTGCGCCGTGACTTTCGGGATCAGATAGATCATTGCCGCAATCCCGAGGAGGATCAAGACGGCATAAATAGCAGGAAGCAGATAAGAAGTCTTTTTCTCTTCCGTTTCCATATCTGCTATAGAGCGTTACCGGTAAATCATTATCTTTCAGTCTGAAAAGCAAGATGGTAAGATCAAGATATGAAGCTATGAAAAAGTAGGGATACAGATGACCAATCCAAAAGATCCATTTAAGTACAGTTTCGACAGGCTTGAAGATGTTGCCGACCATATCAGTGAAGTTCTTCAATGCCCCATTACAATAGAAGACGTTAATCATAAACTGCTTGCATACAGCACGCACAGCGATTGTACAGATCCGGCCCGGACGTCGACGATTATCGGGCGGAGGGTGCCGGAAAAAGTCATCAACAAACTGTGGAAAGACGGAACCATTCCGGCCCTTTTAAAAACGGACCAGCCGATCAAAGTGAAAGAAATTGACGAGGTGGGCCTAAGCAACCGCGTGGCGATTTCCATCTGGAAAAACAGTCAGGTTCTCGGATTTATTTGGGCGCTTGAGATCAAAAAAAAGCTCAATGACGAAGATCTGAAGACACTTCAGCTGGCAGCCAAAGCGGTGCGGAACAAGCTTTTGCACCTGCAGATCCGCAAAACGAAAATCGAAGAGCGGGGCCAGGAGTTTTTTTGGAAAATGCTGACCGGCCATATTTATCAGGAAGCCGAGATGGCCGAAGGGTTTCATAAGCTCGGAATGGCGCTGCCGTCCGTGTTCAGCGTCATGATCATCCGTTTACATGATGAGCTGACTGAAAAGACGGAACAGCAGCTGCAATATTTGCAGGAAACGACACAGCAGATTCATGTCATGCTGGCGACTGTTGATTCAAATGAATTAATCTTATTAGCCGCGCCGAAAACCGATCAGCCTTTTAAAGATTTAAAGCACTTCGCTCTTCATATTCAAAAACAGCTGAAGGAACGATATAAAATTGAGGATGCGTCGATTGCGATCGGCGGTATTTACGAATCGATTTCTTACGTTTACCGATCCTATCAGGAAGCGCTTTCCGTATTAAAAGCGAAAGAGCGGTTTGTGAGAGAAACCAAACACCTTTTCAGCTTTTCTGAACTCGGCATTTATCAGTACCTTGATGTGTTGGATGAAAAACGCAAGCACAGCGGCTATATGAACTATTCCCTGTCAAAGCTTGAGCAGTATGACAGGGAGCACCAAGCCGATATGGTAAAAACGCTCGAACATTTTATTGATGCCGACAGCAATGTCAACACCGCCGCTAAAGCGCTTAACATCCATGTCAATACATTGAATTACAGGCTGAAAAGAATCAGCCAGATCGCAGAAATCGACTTAAAAAATGTGAATGAGAAGTTTACGATTTACCTGGATATCAAACTTCGCAGCATGGGTTCGTGAAATTTCACAAATCCGTGTTTTTTTATTTTCTGTTTCAAACAAAGAATTTTCGCAAAAATCGCGCTACACTTGAAGCATCACACAAACATTGGGGGAAACAGACATGATTATCGGGGTTCCAAAAGAAATCAAAAACAATGAAAATCGAGTGGCATTAACACCTGGAGGCGTTTCACAGCTTATCGGAAACGGCCATCGGGTTCTTGTGGAATCCGGAGCGGGGCTCGGAAGCGGCTTTACAAATGAAGATTATGTATCAGCAGGGGCGGAAATTCTGGAGGACAGAAAGCTAGTATGGGATGCGGAAATGGTCATGAAGGTAAAAGAACCGCTGGCTGAAGAGTATGCGTATTTCCGTCAAGGTCTGGTCTTGTTCACTTACCTTCATTTAGCCGCAGAGCCGGAATTAGCTAAAGCGCTTACAGAAAAAGGCGTGACAGCTATCGCGTACGAAACGGTAACGGACGGACGTTCCCTTCCGCTGCTTACGCCGATGTCCGAAGTGGCCGGCAGAATGGCCGCGCAGATCGGAGCACAGTTTCTTGAAAAACCAAAAGGCGGAAAAGGAATTTTATTAGCCGGCGTACCGGGTGTATCCCGCGGAAAAGTCACGATCATCGGAGGGGGCGGCGTCGGAACAAATGCCGCGAAAATGGCTGTCGGACTCGGTGCCGATGTGACAATGATCGATTTGAACGCAGACCGCCTGCGTCAGCTTGATGATATTTTCGGGCATCAGATTAAAACATTGATGTCAAACCCTGTAAATATTGCAGATTCCGTCGCGGAAGCGGATCTTCTGATCTGCGCCGTGCTCATCCCGGGAGCCAAAGCGCCGACTCTCGTTACGGAAGAAATGGTTAAACAAATGAAACCGGGTTCCGTCATTGTTGATGTTGCCATCGATCAGGGCGGCATTGTGGAAACCGTTGATCATATTACAACCCACGATAATCCGACTTACGAAAAACATGGCGTCGTTCACTACGCTGTCGCCAATATGCCGGGCGCCGTACCGCGTACGTCTACGCTCGCATTAACGAATGTAACCGTTCCTTACGCGCTTCAAATCGCCAATAAAGGCGCGGCACAAGCCATTGCAGACAGCCCTGCGCTTAAAGCGGGCTTAAATACGGCTAACGGACATGTCACGTATGAAGCGGTAGCCAAAGACTTAGGCTATGACTACGTGCCTGCTGAAAAAGCAATGCAAGGTTCGGCTGCAAAAGCTTAATAGAGATGAAGAGGACAGCCTGATCAGCGGGCTGTCCTTTTTTCTTTCTCACAAAAGGAAAAACGGCCCCCTGTCTCGAATATCAATTCATATCCCGGAAGAAAAAGGAGGATTCATATGGCTGTTCAGCACTATGGTGTATTAAAAGGCACTGTGTTAGATATGAAAAGGGAAACAGATGATGATTCTCCGCATTTTCAAGTCGAGGTGCTAGGCGAGCCTGATACGCGCTATCGCTGTGCGATCAATGTCATGTCAAGTTCAAAAGAATCAGAGGTGCTGTATGCGGCACGCGATCATTTTGACGCAAGCGCGATCACCCTGCTGCCGAACATTCCGTACGGATATACCCCAATTGATGAAACCAGACGTGAGCTGGCGCTGGATTATGTCCGCGGCGGATTGTTTGATCCCCGGAACATGGTGCCCCTTCCGCATGAAGTCACCGGGCCGGATAATGACTTAAATGACTTTATTGAGACGTACATGCAAAAAGCCAAATCAGAAAAAGCCACCGTCTATATTTACGGCTCTAAATTCGGGCCGGAGCCGGGCGCTGATAAGATTTTCGGGTTCAAGCCGACAAACGGCATGCATAATATTCATATGAATCAGGGAAACCCAATTGATACACGCTGGAAGAAGGATAACGGAACGTGGCACGACGGCGGTATTTTAATCCAGTTTGCAGACCAGTGGGCCGCGGTCTTTTTGGCTTTTCTGTCTCAGTCATGGTGCACGGATGAAGAAGGCCACCCTTATACATTTTGTGATCATACACAGCTTAACGGCTGATGTCCGCATAAAAAGCCTGCCGAAATAACGGCAGGCTTTTCTTATTACATTTTAGCAGCTTCGGTCCGCTTCAGGCTTTCCGGCCTCATATCACGCCAGTTTGTTTCAATATATTCGAGACAAACGGGGCGGGTTTCATTCGTCAGGCGGGTTTCCCAGCCGTCCGGCACATCCAGATAGGCCGGCCACAGTGAGTACTGGCCTTCAGCATTGACGAGCACATGGTATGAACCGTCTTCCCGTTCAAATGGATTTGTCATATCATCTCTTTCCTTTCTTTACCGGACTGTACGCCGTCCGTTTAATTTCTCTGCCAGAATCGCGCCGATGTCGGCAAGCGGGCCCGGCTGGCACATATCTTTATGGCGGCAGTCTAAGTCATACCGCTCGATTTTCCCCGTAATATACGGTTTCCAAGTATCCGGCTCGATCGGGTCAAACCACTCCGGAATAATCGTGGATCTGAAGAACAGCACATCTCCGTGGAACGGCTTTGGCTTGTATGTTCCTAACAGCCCGACAGAATTTACGTACGTGTCTTTCAGATTCATCATCACTGACTCGTCCAGGCTGGCTAATGCGCTTCCCTCACGGCGGAGAATGGTCAGCGCGGTGTCAAAATCAAGCGGCTGATCCCCGAGGCTGTCCGGGTCGTACCCTCCCAGGGCAAGCAGCGCAATAACGGCTTCCTCGTCATCAGGCGCATTTTTTATCGGCAGAAAATGATTCGGATACGCGTCAAGCATCACCAAAAGCGAAACCTCTTCGCCCCGGCTCTGTAATTGTGTCGCCATGGCCTGAATGACATTCCCTCCGAGAGACCAGCCGAGCAGACGGTACGGCCCTTTCGGCTGCACGGTGCGGATTTTTTCAATATAATCAGCCGCCATGTCATCTAAGCTTTGCGGAAGCGGTTCTTTTTTTCCGATGCCTCTCGCCTGTAAGCCGTATATCGGATAATCAGCCTCTAAAGAAGACATCAGCCCGGCATAACACCAGCTGAGACCGCCGGCCGGATGGACACAGAACAACGGTGTTTCTTCTCCTGCCGTTCTGAGCGGAAGAAGAACATCAAGCGCGCTTGTGCCCGTTCCTGACTCAAGTCTTTCAGCAAGGCTTGCCACCGTAGGAGCTTCAAATAGTGTTCCGATACTGAGCTCGGCTCCCATCGCTTCCCGAATACGGCTCATTAAATGAACCGCAAGCAAAGAATGGCCGCCTAAATCAAAAAATCTGTCATCAATACCGACACGCGGCAGATGAAGCACCTCTGCGAACAGCTCACACAGCATTTCTTCCTGCGGCGTTCTCGGTCCCCGGCCGGTGACCTCCGTTTGGAAGTCAGGCGCAGGGAGCGCTTTTCGGTCAAGCTTTCCATTCGGTGTCAGCGGCAGTTCATTCATTTGGACAAAAGCTGACGGAATCATGTAATCCGGCAGGCTTTCTTCGGCAAACCGGCGCATGTCCCCCGTGTCCAAGGTGCTGCCGGCAGATCGGACAAGGTAGACAGCCAGCCGTTTATCTCCCGGCCGGTCTTCACGGACGACTGCGGCGGCATCCTCGACATCCGGATGTTTGACGAGAACCGCTTCGATTTCCCCCAATTCAATCCGGAACCCGCGGATTTTAATCTGGTGGTCCGCCCTGCCCATATAATCAAGAGAACCGTCCGTCCGCAGGCGGGCTAAATCCCCCGTCCGGTACATTCTCGTTCCCGGCGGGCCGTACGGATCAGCCACAAAGCGTTCGGCGGTCAGGCTTTGCCGCCCTAAGTAGCCTCGTGCCACGCCCCCTCCGGCAACATACATTTCGCCCGTGATCCCCGGAGGCACAGGCTCCAGCCGGTCATCAAGCACATATACGTTCAGATCAGGAATGCCGCAGCCGATGAGGCTGTTTGCTCTCAGTTCGGCAATGTTTTTGTCTAATTCAAGGTAACTGACGTGCACCGTCGTTTCCGTAATGCCGTACATATTCACGAGCACCGGCTGATTGTCCGCGTGGCGGCTGTACCAATCCTCAAGCCGGCTCAGCTCAAGCGCCTCGCCGCCGAAGATGATATATCTGAGTGCGAGCTGATGCCCCAGCTCTTTGTGTTCTTTTTCCGCATGCATCAGCTGGTAAAACGCTGACGGCGTTTGGTTAAGTACGGTCACTCGCTCTTTCACGAGAAGATGCAGAAACGCTTCCGGGGATCTGCTGATGTCATGCGGCACGACGACGAGACGTCCGCCGTGGAGCAGCGGCCCCCATATTTCCCAGACAGAGAAATCAAAAGCGTAGGAGTGAAACATCGTCCATACATCATCAGAATTAAAGTGGTACCAATGCCGCGTCGACTCAAACAGCCGGAT
Organism: Bacillus sp. ZY-1-1; assembly: GCF_003047165.1. Taxonomy (NCBI): domain Bacteria; kingdom Bacillati; phylum Bacillota; class Bacilli; order Caryophanales; family Bacillaceae; genus Bacillus; species Bacillus sp. ZY-1-1. The sequence goes on along the minus strand of NZ_CP027061.1, from coordinate 881,170 downwards.
AACATTGCTGTGCGGAATGATGACACCTTTCGGCACGCCTGTTGATCCCGACGTGTAAATGACATAGGCCGGGTGAAGCGGTCTCAGCGGACGAATCCGGTCGGCATTCTCAGGGTTCGTGACGGCATATTGCCGAAGTGTTTCCTTATTCTGCGGATCATCCAGGATGAAGGCCGGCATGCCGTTTTCGCCAGAGAGCTTACTTGCGCCTTCACGGTTGGTGAGCATAAATACAGGCTTGGCATCATGTAACATAAAAGCGATGCGGTCCGCGGGATAATCAGGATCAAGCGGCAAATACGCTGCCCCCGTCTTCAGGACGGCTAACAGCCCGACAATCATATCTAAAGAACGCGGCATTGCCAGTGCGACAAACTGCTCCGGGCCGACGCCGAGGGCAATCATCATGTGCGCGAGCTGATTGGCTCTTTTATTCAGCTCTTGATAAGTGAGTCCGCTCTCTTCAAATACTGCCGCCGTTTCATCCGATTTTGCGGCGGCCTGTATTTCAAACAGTTCAGGCAGTGTCTGCCGAGGCTGAATATGCTGTTTTGCCCGTTTAACCGGCAAAAGCTTCCGGCGCTCTTCATCAGAAAGAATGGTTAAGCTTCCGATCGGTTTATCCGGATGTGATACGGCATCTTCGAGCAGAAGAAGCAGGCGTCCCGCAAGTGCTTCAGCCGTTTCTTTTCTGAATAAGTCTGTACTGAACTCCAGAAGGCCTTCAATACCGGCAGGCGTGCCGTCATCATGGCGCTGTTCAGCCAATTCCAATGTCAAATCAAATTTGGACGATCCGACACTGCTGATTTGCAGGCTTGTTTCCATATCAGGAAGACTGAGTACAGGGTCAGGCGTATTTTGGAATGCGAGCATCACTTGGAACAGCGGATGTCTTGACCGGGAGCGAACCGGATTCAATTCTTCCACGAGACGTTCAAACGGCACGTCCTGATGTTCATATGCTGCGAGATTCATTTCCCTGACCCTTTCAAGAAGCTCACAAAAGCTCGGATCGCCAGAGGTATCGGTTCTCAGTACGAGTGTATTAATGAACATACCCACAAGGTCTCCTAATGCGTCATCACTGCGGCCGGCTATCGGACTGCCGATCGGAATATCGGTTCCCGCCCCGAGCCGGGTCAGCAGTGCGGAAAGCCCTGATTGAAGCACCATAAACAGGCTTACGCGCTGATTTCTGGCAAGTGAGAGAAGACGGGCATGAAGCTCTTGGCCGATGTTGACCGGAATGACGCCGCCCCTGTAGCTTGATTCAGCGGGACGCGGAAAATCAGACGGCAGCTCCAGCTGATCCGGTACATTTTCAAGCGTTTTCTTCCAGAAATCCAGCTGGCGCGCAATTAAGCTCTCAGAATCAGACGCGCTGCCTAAAAGCTGCTGCTGCCAAAGCGCATAATCCGCATATTGAACCGCCAGCGGCGCCCATTCTGCTTTTTCACCTGTTTGCCGGGCGATATAGGCTATGGATAAGTCACGCATGAGCGGATTCAAGGACCAGCCGTCGCCTGCGATGTGATGCAGGAGAACCATCAGCGTATATTCGCCGTCACCAAGATCAAACAGCTCAGCCCGGACGGCCGGCTCTTTAGCGAGATCAAACCGATATCTTGCCGCAGCGGCAAGCATGTCTTGGAGCTCGTTTTTGTCTGCACGTGTCACTGTAAACACAGGGCGGGCTTCTTCAGCAGGTAAAATAAGCTGATGAGATGATCCCTTATTTTCCGGAAAAACGGTGCGCAGGCTTTCATGACGGCTGACAACATCGTAAAAGGCGTGTTTCAGCGCTGATTGGTCAAGCTTGCCTGACATGCGGACAATCACCGGAATGTTGTAAGTCGGGCTCGGCCCTTCAAGACAGTAGAGAAACCAAAGACGCAGCTGCGCAAATGACAGCGGGATGTGCTCCGGCCGGTCAAACGGCTTGAGCTTAGGCCGCGCACTCTTTGCGGTGTCAAGCTGTGCGGCGAGCCCGGCAACGGTCGGCGTATCAAACAGACGGCCGATGCCAAGCTCTGCGCCCATCGTCTCCCGGATCCGGCTCATCAGGCGTCCGGCTAAGAGCGAATGTCCGCCCAATTCAAAGAACCCGTCATCAATTCCGACCCGCGCGAGACCGAGAACCTCGGCAAACAGGTCGCATAATATTTCTTCCTGCGGCGTCCGCGGCCCTCTGTCAGACAGGACAGCTGAAAAATCAGGTGCAGGCAGAGCGCTGCGATCGAGCTTCTTATTCGGCGTCAGCGGCAATTCTTTCAGCTGTACAAACGCGCCCGGCACCATATAATCCGGCAGGCTTTCGCCCATATATTCACGAAGTCCGCCGATATCAAGGGGCTGATCCGCGACAGCATAAGCCGCCAGGCGCTTATCTCCCGGCTGGTCTTCACGGACAATAACAGCGGCCTGCGAAATACCCGGGTATTTCGACAGCACTGACTCAATTTCTCCTAATTCTATCCGGAACCCGCGGATTTTAATTTGGTGATCGGCTCTGCTGATATAATCAAGCGAGCCGTCCTCACGCCAGCGCACGAGATCTCCCGTCCGGTACATCCTCGCGCCCGCGGGCCCGTACGGATCGGCAATAAATCTTTCAGCTGTTAAATCAGGACGGTTATAATAACCTCTGGCAAGCCCCTCGCCCGCTATATAAAGCTCGCCCGCAATTCCCGGCGGGACTGGCTGCAATGCGGCGTCCAGCACGTATACCCGCGTGTTCCAAATCGGCTTTCCGATCGGAGGCGCCCCTGTATGGTCTTTTGCAAGCGGCTGTGCGGCCGACCAGATTGTTGTTTCAGTCGGCCCGTACAGATTCGTCACCGTACAGCCTGATTCAAGCAGAGCATGCATAAGCGCGTTCGGAAGCGCCTCACCTCCGACAAGCACCTGCAGCGCCCGGAGGGAATCAGGTTCATTGGTGACTAATGAATGCCACAATGTCGGCGTTGCCTGCATGATTGAAATACCGTATGAGTGAATCATGTTCGCAAGCGCCCGCGGTTCCTGAATCGTCTCTTTACGTGCGATGACGCACCCTGCCCCGCTGATGAGCGGAAGGAAGAGCTCAAGTCCGGAAATATCAAACGCCGCAGTCGTAACGGCAAGCAGACGGTCTTGTGCGCCGAGCGGGAACATTTCCCGCATGGATAAGAGGAAATTGCTTACGCTTTTTAATGTCACGACTACGCCTTTCGGTTTGCCCGTTGAACCCGACGTATATATGATATAAGCGGGGTGCAAAGGCGAACATTCAGCCTGAGCGGGACAGTCAGCATTTTGAGCGGCAACGGTTTTTACCGTATCCGGGTCATCGAGAATGATCCTTTTTGCATCACTGTCTTCCGGCATGCGGCCGGATAATTCCATCGTTGTAATCAGGCATGCAGGCTGTGCATCTTTGAGCATGTATGTGATCCGCTCAGAAGGAAAATCAGGATCAAGCGGCAGGTATGCGGCTCCCGTTTTCAAAACGGCCAGCATGCTCACGGCCAACTCCTGTGACCGCGGAAGCAGCAAAGCGGCAAATTGTTCCGGTCCGAGCCCCTTTTCCTTTAGCATGCCGGCAAGCTGGTTCGCGCGCTTGTTCAATTCGGCATAGCTGAGCTCTTCGTTTTCGGTGATGATTGCCGGCCAGTCCGGTGTTTTTACGGCCTGTTCGTAAAACAGCTCCGGCAGACTTTTCTGCTTCTCGGCCTTGCGCGTGTCATTCCAGCTTTCCAGTACGCGGAGACGTTCACTTTCAGGCAGAAGGTTGAGTGTGCCGATTTTTTGTGTCTGGTCTTTCACAGCGGATTCCAGCAGAAGCAGGAATCGTTTTTGATGGTTTTCAATATCTTCGGCGCTGTACACTTCCGGATTCGCATCAAAGTCCACACGCATTCCGCTTCCGTCCGCTCTGTCGTAAACGTTAATTGACAAATCATCAACGGGCCCGGCTGATAAGTTATGGACGGTGCCTGGCGCTCCGGCGAAATCAAGCGCGTAGTCAAACGGCATCACATTGACTTGCGGGCCGAACAGCCTGCGGTTTTCTCCGAGCAATTTAAGATCGCGGCGCATGTCTTCATGGCGGTATTTCTGATGGCGCCGGATGTTTCGGATTTCTTTTGCCACTTGGCTGACGGCCTCATGAAAATTCATATCCGGACGGAGAGAAAGCCGCAAAGGCAGAAGATTCATGACCATACTCGGAATATTCAGTGAAATTGAGCCGATCCGTCCCATCATCGGTAAACCGAGCACGATATCCCCTGCGTTTGTCATCCGGTGGACATATACCGCCGCTGCGGCTGTGACGGCTTCATGCCAGTTCGGAATCGCTTTTACATGCTGCAAAGCCGTTTCAGAAAGATAAGCCGTGCTTCTCCGAAAGCTTGTTGACGTTCTCGGCGCTCTTTCTGCCAAACTGACGACATCAGGTTCATCCGCAAATTTCTCCATCCAAAATTCCCGATCTTTCAGGAATTGATCAGACGCGCGGTATTCTTGATCTTCTTTTACCAGTTCCTCCAAAGAGCCGAAGGAGCGCCCGTTATCCGGACGTCCTTCCCGTATTGCGGTGTATATTTGCGCCGTACGCCGTGCCAGCAGTGAAAAACCGTAGCCGTCTATCGCAATGTGGTGAATGCGCTGATACCAGAAAAAGCGTTCCGGTCCCGCCTGAAATAAAATGTCGCGGAACAAAGGCCCGGCCGCCATATCAACGGGCTCAGCCAAATCTGTCTGCATGAGTCTGAGTGCGGCCTGCTTCGGATCAGCTTCTGAACTCACATCTATGACATCGATCGCAGCTTCAAATGGAGGATTGATGATCTGCTTCGGCCCGTCTGCTCCCTCTTCGAAGCGGGCGTGTAATGACACGGCTTCCGTCAGCACACGTTCGAGAGCTGTTTTAAATATGTTCACATCGATCGCGCCGTTTATCTCAACATACTCGCCTGTATTGTAAATCGCATTATCAGGATCAAGCTGCTGCGCAAACCAGATACCGGCCTGTGCGCCTGTCAGAGGCAGCTGTTGTGTATCATGCATTCTATTCTCTCCCTTTATAAATAATCTGCGTTCGGCAAGACTTTTTGAGATCGGGAAGAAAGAAGTCTCCACCACTCTTCAAGCGTCGGGTTCTCCGCCAGTTCAACAAACGTCACTTCAGCTCCGTCACGGCGCCATTGTTCGACAAGGCTCATGATTCTGACGGAATCAAGGCCTCTGTCCAGCAGGTCTTCATGATCCGGAATATCAGACGGTGATTCTTGAAGAATCGCCGCAATTTGTTCCCGCACCCGGTCTTTTGTCAATACGGCGGAAGTCTTCCCTTCTCCTTCAGAAACCGGCGCGCCGCCCAGCAGCTCCAGCACTTCGTTTGTCAAAGCCGTGTAAGCGCAGCGCTGAGACGCATATTCGATGGCCATCTTATGTTTTTCTGAAGAAAAATCAGCAACGGCGTCTCCGATAAAGAAGCTTTGGATATCATCCATAAATGCTTCACAGGCTGTGACGAGACAGCCGATGTGTGCATAAATTCCCGTAATCATGAGCTGGTCTCTGCCGCTTTCACGCATGATGTCAAGGAGATTCGTCCGTTTAAACGCGCTGTATCTCCACTTTGTGAGGACAATGTCCTGATCATCCGGGGCAAGCTCCGGAATGACCTTTTCTTCATAAGGCCCGCTTTTCAGCCCCGGTCCCCAAAAATCCGTCAGCAGCGCGCGGTCCGCCGGGTCTTGGCTGCCCGGCTGCGCGGTGTACACCACCGGAATGCCGAGCGCTTTGCATTGCTCTTTTATTTTCTTGATATTCTGAGCCGCCTCCGTGATCGGAGCCTTCCCTTTCTCAAAAGCATCGACGAAATAATTCTGCATGTCATGGATCAGAAGCACCGCGCGTTTCGGGTTCAGCGTCCACGATACTTTATTTTCAGGCATATCTGACGCTGTCGGCAGCGCATATGCGAGAATAGACGGTATAGCCAATGTAAACACTTCCTTTTTTAAGATTGTTTGATTTCAGAAGGCTTCAATTTTTGGGCGATCGTTTCGCGAAGGTCCTTTTTGCTGACCTTGCCGACGCCGGTTTTCGGGAAAGAAGCGATAAATTCAACCCGGTCGGGAATTTTATATGCCGCCAGCCCGCGCTCCCGTAAAAACGCTTTCAGCTCTCCCGGTTTCGGCGCTTCTCCTTTCGGAATGACGAACACACAGGACCGCTCTCCGAGAAAGTCATCCGGCATTGAAACCATGGCCGCATCATGAACGGCAGGATGAGCCAGAAGGTGATTTTCCACCTCTTCAGCGGCAATCTTTTCGCCGCCCCGATTGATTTGATCTTTCGCACGTCCTTCGACGATGATATAGCCGTCCGCCGTCAGTTTGACGATATCGCCGGTCTGATAAAATCCGTCGGCTGTGAATGATCTTTCATTATGTTCAGGCGCTTTATAATACCCGCGAATCGTGTAAGGGCCGCGTGTAAACAAATGTCCCGCTTCTCCGGGGGCGACATCCCGCCCGTCATCGTCTAAAACCCTTACCTCATCAAAAGGTGACATCGGTCTGCCTTGCGTATTGACAATGATCTCTTCAGGATCATCCAGTCTCGTATAATTCACCAATCCTTCCGCCATTCCGAAAACCTGCTGAAGGGTGCATCCGAAAGCGCTCTTTACGCGGCGGGCCGCCTCAGCACTGAATTTGGCCCCTCCCACCTGCAGCACTTGAAGGCTTGATAAATCATCACTTCGCGAACCGGATGCGTCCATCCACACCATCGCAAGCGGCGGAACGAGCGCTGTAATCGTGACACGTTCTTTTTCAATTAACGGGAAGCAGTCATCCGGACTCGGCGTCGGTGACAGAACAACCCGGCCTCCGGCATATAAAGTTCCCAGCACACCCGGCGAGCTGAGCGGATAATTATGCGCTGTCGGCAGAGCGGCCAAATAAACGCTGTGATGATCCAAGCCGCATATTTCCGCGCTGAGGCGCAAGCTGTATATGTAATCGTCGTGTGTTCGCGGAATCAGCTTGGACAGCCCCGTACTGCCTCCTGAAAGCTGTAAAAAAGCGACTTCCGCCGGGCTTACCTCTTCCAGCTGAACAGGCTCTCTATGCAGGCTGCTCAGTTCCTGAAACTCTTCAGCTTCGCCGGCCACAATGACATGCGCCAAATCCGGAAGTTTGTCTTTCACCTGTCTGGCAAGCGCCCTGTAATCAAAACCTGAATGCATATCAGGAATGATGTATGCTTTCGCCTCTGCAAACTCGCAGAAATACGTAATCTCACTGCTTCTATGAGAAGGCAGCGCGAAAACGGGCAGTGCTCCGAGTCGGAACAGCGCGAAAATCACTTCAAAAAACTCAGCGATATTCGGCAGCTGAACGACAACGCGGTCTTCCTTTTGAATTCCGAGCTTATGCAGCCCCGCCGCTAAACGATCGGCCCTTTCATCTAATTCTTTGTAGGTCCAATGTACATCTTTACACGTCACGGCAGTTTGATTTCCGTATAAAGCCGCGCGCTCTTTCAGCATTCCTCCGAACGTCTCACCCTTCCAGCAGCCGTCTTTTCGGTATTTGTCAGCCCATTCTTCCGGCCATGGCGTAAATCCAGTCAGCACGATCCGTTCCCTCCTTTTTTACAACTCATCTTGGTAAAGCCCCATCGCCCGGAGCATGGTGCGGAATTTCGCCGATGTCTCGTCCAGTTCATCCTGCGGCTTTGATCCGGCGACAATCCCGGCACCCGCAAAGAGCCGGAGAGACCTTGTTTCCGCTTCGGCGCAGCGAAGTGCGATAATCCATTCTCCGTCACCTTCAGCATCACACCAGCCCGCCATTCCCGTGTAGAAATTGCGGTCAAACGGCTCTATATCCTGAATCGCTTCTCTCGCCGCATCCGTCGGCGTTCCGCATACAGCGGGCGTCGGATGAAGAGCAATGGCCAGCTCAAGCGATGTCGTTGACGGATCACTAAGCTCTCCCTTTACCTCGGTGGACAGGTGCCACATCGCCTCAGTTTTAATGAGTGACGGTTTTTCCGGCACATCAAGCACACGGCAGAACGGTTTTAGGGCGGCGGCCACGGCGGCCACGACTACGGCATGTTCATGCAGATCTTTTGCTGATTGCAGCAGTTCTTCCGCTCTTCTCTGATCCTCGGCGGGATCTGTGCTGCGCGGTCTGGAACCTGCCAGCGGATTGGACAGAATCGATGTTCCGTTTTTGGACAGCAGCAGTTCAGGACTTGCGCCGAAAAGCGTTTTTCTTGTTTCTGACGTTCCCGTCACATCCGCAGCGAATGTATAGCCGCGCGGGTTGTGCTGCGCCAAATGCTTGACGGCCTGAGGAATGTCGATATCCTTTTCAGCGGTCAGATGAAGCGTCCTTGACAGCACGATTTTGCTGAGCGGACCGTCCGTAATGTTGAATACGCCTTGTTCCACACCGCTCATAAAGCCCTCAGGCTCCGGAACGGGACGGATGTCATATGTATTGGATTGCGGCTTTTCTGCGGAAGATTCCGCAAACGAAAGCGGGCCTGCCGTATGGACAATCTTCGGTACAAAAAGCCGGGAAGCTTTTCTTCCGTCAAAAGGAATGGCGCCGGCCGCAATCGGATGTTTGATGCCGGCTTGCTTTGCCTCAAGAAGCGTCTGTCTCACACGTTCAGGCAGTGAATCCAGCTGATTCTCCGCGTCTGCATCCGGCACTTTTGCAAACAAACCTTCCGCAAGCATCGTCCTTTTCGGGGAAGCTAAAAAGAACGCCCCGGGCTTGTAAGTATCCAGCACCTTTTTTGCAGCCACTTCCGTCAATACAGGTTGATTTGTCATGTTTGTCCCTCCTTTTCGTTACATCAAACGCCTAAAGTAGCGCCGCCATCAACGCATAAATCATGCATCGTGATATGGCTTGCCTGTTCAGAGGCCAGAAACAAAACGGCATTTGCAATATCAGAAGGCTTTGCCAGCTTTTGAAGCGGAATTCCCGTTTTATATGTATCAAGCGAACCTCTGATAACGTCCTGTGCTCCGTTTTCATCCCGCCACAGCGCCCGCTGCATGTCGGTTTCCGTTGAACCGGGAGATACGATGTTGCAGCGGATATGATAGGCCGCAAGCTCCAGTCCGAGGCATTTCGTAAACATGGCGGCAGCCGCTTTCGACGCCGCATAAGCTGCCATGGAAGCACGCGGAACGCCGGCTGCATTCGAACCGACCGTTATGATGGCGCCTTTTTTCCGCTCCATCATGTACCGGCTGACAGCCCGCGATACATGAAATACGCCGGTCGTATTAACAGAAAATGTTTGATCCCAATCTTCATCACTGAGGGATTGCACCGGACCCGGCCGCAGCACGCCCGCAACGTTCGCCAATATTTCAATAGGCCCCATGTCACGTTCAACGGCAGCGATGATATCATTGACAGCCGCACTGTCAGATACATCTGCGGCAAACCCCTGCGCCTGCACGCCTTTTTGCCGAAGTCTGTCAGTTAGCCCGGGAAGCAGGTCTTCATTTGTATCTATAGCTGCCACATTTACGCCTTGTTCAGCAAGGGCAAGCGCTGTTGCTTCTCCGATGCCTTGAGCGGCGCCGGTGACAACGGCCGTTTTCCCTTTCATTCCCAATGCGTCCATATTATCATTCCCTTTCTGCATTGATAATGATTATCATTATCAATTATGATTCAAGACAATCATATCCAAATCAAAACACGCAGTCAATTAGAAAATTAGAATCAGCCGCATTTAGTTCGAAGGGCCTGTTTTTTCTCATGCGGGAGAATACGGGGTATGCGGCCCTCCCGGATTCAGGCAGAAACGAAGGGCTCTGCTGATTAAAACGGGCAGGACAGAAATATGGCCCTCTCCTTCAAACTCGCTGTATTCAGCACGAACTCCATCATCTTCAAATCCGGATAATAAAGAGTACAGCGCCTCTGCGTGCTGCGGGATTCTGCTTTTATGTGTTTTTTCAATTTCTCCCGCAGCCAGCAATACACTGACTTGAAGATTTTCCGCAGAGAGCCGGTCTGACAAACGTTCTGCGTTTTCCTGAATAAAACGCTTGTTCCAATGAATTGACGGACTTCCCGCAACATAGGTCTGGAACATGTCCGGCCTCGTCAAAAGCACTTGCAGCACAAAAAGACCGCCCAGCGAATGGCCGAAAATCGTCTGCCTGCCTCTGTCGATCGGATAATCCCGCTCCATCGCGGGCTTTACTTCTTCTTCTATAAACTCCAGAAACGCTTCCGCCCCTCCCTGTTCGGGCCATGCCGCGCCGCGCGGATGCACCGGCAGTTCCGATTCAGATAGCGGCATCGTAAAATCACTGTGCCGTTCGGCGGAAAACGGCTGATCTGTCGGGTAGCCGATTCCGACAATCACCGCCGGCACAACGCCTGTTTTTTCAGGCCGCCGGCTTTGCACCCGCAAAGCTTCGGCCATAGTGCCGAACACGGAATTTGCATCAAGCAGGTAGATGACGGGGAAGCCGGAGGCAGGCGGTTCTTCCTGAGGAAAAGAGACAAAGATACGATACGTACGGCCTCCTTTTGAGCGCATTTCTTTTACTTCTGTGCCCGGAACCGCGTATCGGCCGGCCGGCGCGAACCCCCGGTTTATTTGTTTTCCGTCCATTATGTGTTCATCCCCTTTGTGGCAATTGCTTTATCTATCCTTATTGATAATGATTTTCAATATCAAAAGACACCTCAAATAATAGGTTTTTTGCCAAACAAAGTCAATGGATTTTTGATATAAAAAAAGCACCTTATTTTAATAAGGTACCTAAGAACTATATAGGGATAGGGGCTTAATCCCATGTAAAGCGCTCATTCTTCCATGGATCTCCCCTCATATGGTAGCCGTTTTTCTCCCAAAAGCCGGGGTGGTTTTCCTTTGTAAACTGAATGCCGCGCAGCCATTTTGCGCTTTTCCAGAAATAAAGATGGGGGAAAACGCCTCTGAGCGGATAGCCGTGCTCTGGCGTTAACGGCTCGCCGTTATGCGCATATGCCAGCAGGGATGTTTCCCGCGTAAAATCAGAAAGCGGCAGGTTGGCCGTCCAGCCCTCTTCAGCGTGCAGAATGACGAATCCCGCTTCTTTGTGCACACCCGCTTTCTCAGCGATGTCTTTGGCGCGTATTCCCTGCCAGATATTATCAAGACGGGACCAGCCCGTGACGCAATGAATATCATTTTTCACTTCGGCTTCCGGAAAGGCTTTGATATCTTTAAAGCTTAACAGCATAGGACGGTCAACAAGCCCGTACACTTGCAGATTCCATTTTGACATATCTTCATAATAAGGAACATTTCCGGCGTGAAGCACGGGAAACTTCGTTGTGACATTTTGATTTGGCGGAATCCGTTCCGACTGTTTTGTTTGCTTCGTTTTCCCGAAAAACATATGGCTCCCTCCATTTAGTAAACCTGTATTAAATCTTTGTTGACAATCAATCACCCTTCGATTACGCTAATCTGGTACAAGTGTAAGGGGGAAAAACAAATGAAACAACGCAACCTTCGCGCGGGCGATATGGCGCTGATCGGCATGTTTGCCGCCCTGATGGCCGTCGGCGCCAACATTACATCAATGGCTCCTTTTTTGCAAGTTGCGGGAATTCCGTTATCGCTGCAGCCTTTCTTTTGTCTGTTAGCCGCGATGCTTCTCGGCGCCAGACGGGCAGCCATTGCCATGACGGTATACGCATTGGCCGGACTCGCTGGGGCGCCTGTTTTCGCTCAATTCTCAGCAGGCTTTGCGCCGTTTATCGGAAAGAGCGGCGGGTTTATTCTCGCTTACATCCCGGCGGCATTTGCAGCCGGATGGCTGCTGGAAAAAACAAAAAAACCCGGCCGCCTGCATTATGCATGGGCCTCTTTGATCGGTACCGCCGTCATTTATATCATTGGCACGACCTATACGTATATTGCGCTGAAATTATGGCTTCATGCTCCGATCAGCTACGGAATGGCCTGGTTTTACATGATATGGTTTTTCATAAAAGATATCATTTTAGCACTGTTATTGGCATCTATCGCGCCTGCCGTATACAGGTCTATTCATAAAGCGACGGGGTTCAGCAGAAATCCGGCGTAAGATGTTCTCAGCATACAAAAAGGCTCCCCTTTCCGGGAGCCTTTTTTTACAGAACAAGTGCGGCAATCCAGCCGAATATCACAAGCGGAATGTTATAGAAAATAAATGTCGGTACGCACGTATCCCAAATGTGGTGGTGCTGTCCGTCGGCGCTGAGGCCTGACGTCGGCCCGAGCGTACTGTCACTTGCAGGAGAACCCGCATCACCGACCGCGGCGGCCGCTCCGATTACGGCGATCGTCGCCATCGGGCTGAATCCGAGCTGAGCGCACAGCGGGACAAATATGGTCGTAATGACGGGTACGGTTGCAAATGATGATCCGATTCCCATCGTGATTAATAAACCGACCACCAGCATCAAGAGCGCGCCTAATGATTGACTGTGACCGATAAAGCCTGTTGATGCTTTGACCAAGGAAGCCACATCGCCCGTTTTGTTCAATACATTTGAAAAACCGGCCGCAATAAGCATGACAAACCCGATAAAAGCCATCAGAATCATGCCGTCCGTGATCAGCTTATCCGCTTCATTGCGCTTCATGACTCCGCTGATAAACAGCGTAAACAAGCCGGCAAGCGCGCCCATGATCATACCTTCCACTCCGAGCACTTGTGACAGATAGAGCTGAACGGCAAGCGACACGGCAATGGAGATCAGGGCGATGGCAATGCTTTTTTTCGTATAAGGAGAAGACGACAGTCCGGCAATCTCCTTCGTCTCATATTTCTTCGGTTTCCGGAAGACGATGACGGATAAAATTAAACCGACTACCATCCCGGCCGTCGGGATGATTAAAGCATACGGAATATCACTGAGCGGCACCTTTAAACCGGCTGACGCCATATTATCTCTCAGCATCCCCTGGAAAATCTGTCCGAATCCGACAGGCAGAACGATATACGGCGCAGTCAGTCCGAATGTCATCACACACGCGATCAGCCTGCGGTCTATTTCAAGTTCGTTAAATATTTTTAAAAGCGGCGGAATCAATACCGGAATAAACGCAATGTGAACGGGCACCACGTTTTGCGAGAAACAGGATATGATTAAAATAACCAGTACGATTAACACTTTTGACAGTGCTTTTTTCCGCGAATCTTCCTTTTTTCCGATTAGTTTGACAGACGCTTCCACCATTGCATCGGGAAGCCCCGTCTTCGTCAGCGCCGCGGCAAATGCTCCGAGCAGCGCGTAGCTGACCGCGACGGTGGCATTTCCGCCGAGACCGTCCGTAAAAGCCTTCACCGTCTCTCCGAGGCCTAAGCCGCCGGTCAGCCCGCCGGCAAGCGCGCCGATCATTAAAGCTATAATAATATTGACACGCAGCAGGCTTAAGACGAGCATAAGCAATACTGCGACAACAACAGCATTCATTGATGAGTCCCTCCAAAAATCCTTTAGTTTGCTAATGTAGTAGATAATTAAAGTTAACATACATTCCGCGCTTTAGTCAACTAAAGATTCTGGAAATCAAAAAACCCGCTGCATCAAGGCAGCGGGATGCTGTTATCTTTCGGGCGTAAACCGCTCAGTCAAAACAGCCAACGTCCTTGCCATGACGCCTGTTGCGCCGGCAGGGCCGAAGCATGTCGCTTTATTCGCCGTCGCGGTTCCCGCAATATCGAGATGAACCCACGGCGTGTTTTCCGCGAATTCACCAAGGAATGCCCCCGCCATAATCGCGTGGCCTTCTCTTCCCGGAGAATTGTTCAAATCAGCCATCTGACTGTTTCTCACCCGTTTTTTATCCTTTTCTGTAATCGGAAGCTGCCAGATCGGCTCGCCGGATTCTTTCGCCGATTCCGCCACCTGTTCATAAAACGCGGCGTGATTGGTCATGGCGCCCGTCATTTCGTTCCCTAAGGCGACAATGACACCGCCCGTTAACGTTGCGACGTCTACAAGGACAGAGGCTCCGTGCTGCTTGGCGTATGTGATGCCGTCGGCAAGCACGAGACGCCCTTCCGCATCGGTGTTCAGGATCTCAATGGTTTTTCCGCTGAGCGAAACGATGACGTCATCCGGCTTCATAGCATCGGACGAAATCATGTTGTCCGTAGACGGTATGACGGCGAGCACGTTTTGTTCAGGCCGGAGTTCGCCGATAATTTCCATTGCGCCCAATACTGAGGCGGCCCCTCCCATATCGCTTTTCATGCCGACGATGCCGGTTTTCGGCTTAATTGAATATCCGCCCGTATCAAAGGTAATTCCTTTACCGACCAGGCCGATGACGTCTTCCCACTGATCTTTGCCCTGATACTTCAGAACGATCATTTTCGGCGGTTCGGATGAGCCTTTGTTAACGGCAAGCAGCCCGCCCATGCCGAGCTCTTCCATTTCATCTTTTTCTAAAATTTCACACTCGAAATCGTATTTTGCCGCAAGCTCAGCGGCATATGACGCCAAATCAGTGGCCGTCAGCATATTACCCGGCATATTCACAAGCGTGCGGGCTGAATTCGTCCCTTGGCCGTATGCCGCGCCGACGTTCAGGCCGGCCTGCACTTCCCTCAGGTCTTCTTCGGTCACGGCGCAGACTGATTTCAGTTCCTGATCCGGCTCATTCGATTTATGTTTATAATCCTGCACCTCATAAACCGCAAGCAGACAGCTTTCCGAAAGCGCATGAGCGGCATCGGCGGCAGGCACTTCCCCGGAGACGAATGTATCGAGCAACACGGATACTTCCTGTTTTTTATCTTGATGAATCTGCTGAAATACTCGTGCAAAGCATTCTTTCGTATCTTCAAACGAATAATCCGCTTCTCTTCCCAGGCCGATAAAATAAATACGTTTCATACCGGTCGCAGCCGGAGGGTATACTTTTGATACACGATTGCGTTTGGCGGACACATCACCATCCTTTAACAGCTGGGTCAGATGACCGTCTAATTTATCATCCAATTCCTTCGTAAATCCGTTCAGCGTGCTTTTTTGAAAAAGACCGATGACCAGTGTTTCGGGATGCCGCAGTTGATCAGATGCATAAAACATGAGTACACACTCCTTATGTGGGTATTTGTTATGTAAAGTGGTATAATGAAAAAACATTTTTCATTGATTTTATTTTACCAAACTAAGGGCGTTTTCTGCAGTTTTTCGATACGATCGGAATCAGCAGATACAGAAAGGATGTCGCATATGGATGTACTTATGAATTTTCCTTTACTGGCGAGTTTTGCCGCCATTATTTTTGCCCAAGTTGTAAAAGTGCCTATTCAATTTATCGTATCCAAAAAACTTGACTGGTCTCTTGTGACGAGCACCGGCGGCATGCCGAGCTCCCATTCCGCCGCCGTCACCGCGCTGTCAACCGGAATCGCTTTGGAACAGGGACTGGACTCGCCCCTGTTTGCAGTCGCCGCGATTTTCGCCGTCATTACGATGTTCGATGCTACAGGTGTCAGGCGGCATGCGGGTGAACAGGCGACAGTCATTAATAAACTTGTCATCGACTTTAATCGGTTTGTCAGCGAAGCGAAGGACTTTCAGAAAGCGGAAGAGAAAGAAAAACAGAAGAAACTGAAAGAACTGCTCGGCCATCAGCCGATTGAAGTGTTCTTCGGCGGCGTCACCGGTATTGTGCTGACATTGATTTTAGATTATTTCTTTATGTAAAAACGCTTCAGCGGATGCTGAAGCGTTTTTATTCTTTTACCGTTTTGTATTGATTTCTGAACACTTGCAGCGACTTTGTTTCGTTCAGCTTTACAAGTTCGTCCTCGGTCACTGTGCCGTTCCCTTTTTTAATAATGTAGACCTCAAGTGTTTTTTTGCCCCAATTGTTATAGACGTCCTTGACGGTGTCAAAGTAGAGGTCAAGGCGGCTGCCTTTAATTTTTGAGCCGGTATCGGCGACAACCCCGTAACCGTAATTCGGTATAAACAGAATCGTCCCGATCGGGAAAACAGACGGATCGGCCGCAACAGTTGAATATAAATCGCGTTTGACCTTCACACCTGAATATGTAATTCCGTACTGCGGATGACCCGGAGATTTTCCGGTAGATTCCGCTCCGGCGGTATAACCGGTGGCCGTCACTTTTTGTGACGGATAGCGTTCCCAGTCAAAAGCTTCTTCCAGCGGCTTTACCCTGCCTGATGCCTTCTTTTCCGGCTGATTCTGTAAGGATTGAAACGGAGTGCCGATGTTTTTCAAAACGGCGCCGCGATGTTCCGTCATCCAATTTGTCAGATCCTTTGCTTCAACACCGGTTATAGAAAAGTATGTCGCATGGCATGCGCCCAAAAAGAGCACGATCATGAATACGCGTCTGATTATCGTCAATCTGAAATCACTCTCCTCCGAGTCATTGTTCCCAACTCGGTGAGGTGCTATACAAAAAGCGCCGTGACACAAAAAAAGCTTTCTTGAATAAGAAAGCGGTTTAAAACATTTGATATCCTCTTTTTCTGAGCGCCTTTATGGCAATGCCTGACATGATGGCTCCCGCCAGTCCGCCCGCCAAAATCACGACATCCGCAACCGCTAATGACATGATGCGCTGAAACAGGCTTTGAAAGGATTCCCCCGGCGCCTGCACGTAACTGATCATCTTTTTATTGCTGATAATGAAAAGGCATACAATCGGATAGACAACAGCCATAATCCACGACATTCTAAGCAGCATGTTCAACAGAAAGCCTATGCCGAAAAACAGTACAAAAAATAGTACGATTGAGATCAGGACAACCGGCAAACTAATCACAAACATCCACCCCCTACAGCACTTTCAGTGTACCTCGGGGGCGGTAAAAAAGTCAACGTCTGGAAAAATCAGCGTCTCTCTTTGCCGCTTCCCTGGCAGGAGGGACATGTTTCGGAGCCGCCAAGAAGCAATTGAAAATACCCTTTACCTGAGCAGAACGGACACGCCGCCGTGCTTTTTGCTGTCGTTTTCATGCGGATCACCCTTTTTCTTAATTTTCTGATAATATATCATATTTACTTGTCAAGCAACAAGTCAGAATATGTAACATAACAACTCATGTAAGCGGAAACATTCATTTTTTTCTTTTACATGCTTTTTATAGCGCTCTTTTTTAAAAGAAGAGAAAACCCGCGGCTGCGGGTTTTCAGAAGAATTTAAACTTCCCTTTTTTCAGCGTCAGGCCCAGCCCGCCGATCATAAAGAGCGAGCGGTTATCAATGACCTTTTTCATAAAGGACGCCGGCGTGCCTTTGAGCTTCCTGCCGTATACGACTCCGACGGCGTTATGCTCACCGAGGGAGGCGACCGTTCCTTTAATGTCAGGCTTGAACTCTTCAAGCTGGCCTCCTTTAATCAAACCGCCCAGATTTTTGGCGACCGTTTCTCCTTGCTGCATCGCGATCTGAGCAGTCGGCGGGTACGGCCGTTCCGTCTCTTCATTGATAAAGAGCGAGCTGTCGCCGAGAATAAAAACGTCATCATGTCCCGGCGCCCGAAGATCAGGGTTGACTTTGACACGGCCGCGCATATTTTCAAAACCCGCTTCCTCCACGATCGGATGTCCGCGCACACCCGCGGCCCAGACAACGGTCTGCGATTTGATTTCTTCCGGCTCTTCATCTTTCTTGCCGACTGTGACACCGTCTGCGCGGCATTCTTGAACCGCGGTGCCGATTTTAAATTCAACGCCTTTGCTCTCAAGGTATTGAACGGCGTAATCGACAAGCTCCGGATCAAATCCCGGCAAAACCGTCGGGGCGGCCTCGACACAGACGATCCGGACGAGACTTTCATCTATATCATAATATCTGCATAACTCCGGCTTGCGGTTCGCAAGTTCACCGAGAAATTCAATTCCCGTAAAGCCCGCTCCGCCGACAACGATGGTTAAGCGGTCAGGGCGTTTTTCGGCCTCCGTATTGTATGTCGCAAATTGGAGCTCAATATGGTCTTTCAGCTGTCGCGACGTATTAATATTCGCGATCGGAAAAGCGAATTCTTTTAAACCTTTAATCCCGAATGTTTCAGGGACGGCGCCAAGCCCGATGACGAGATAATCATAAGGGATGTCCCCTTGTGAAAGCGTCACCTTTTTATTTTGCACATCTATCGCTTTTACGGTATCCTGCACAAATTTAACCCGTGATTCATTGATTACATCTTTTATTTGATATCTGCAGCGGTCATGATGCAGCGTTCCTGCGCTCGCTTCATGCATCCATGTCGTTTCATAATGATAATTGTGTTTATTGACCAAAGTAATGTCGGCGTCATTTGCCCCGATATGCTTCGGAAGCCTTGTTACTGTCATTAATCCACCATAACCTGCACCTAAAACCACGATTTTGGGTTTATTCAATGCCATCACATCCACCTTCTTTTTTTTGCTGTTAGACGCATAATCAAATCAACATTTGTATTAGCTTCAGCTTATTGGCGGGATTTTATGAAATGAAATATAAAATTTTTTAGAAAACCGCACATGTCTGCATATCACCATACTATCCGGAAGAATCGGAAAACATTCAGGAAAAAACAGATTGGAATTTGTCCCCATCTTAGCGGCGGCCGCAATTTTTTTAAAGAATGAAGCGGCCGGGCGGTTTTCGGCACTCGTCATCCTTTCAAATTGTATGTTATAATTAATAACAATTTTCAATTAGGAGGCAATTTGGTATGCAAGAGGATTCAAAGGTTTATGATATTACGGTCATCGGCGGCGGCCCGGTCGGCCTGTTTACCGCTTTTTACGGGGGAATGAGACAGGCGAGCGTCAAAATCATCGAGAGCCTGCCTCAGCTTGGCGGCCAGCTCAGCGCGCTGTACCCTGAAAAATATATTTATGATGTAGCCGGATTCCCGAAAATCCGCGCCCAGGAACTTGTGAACAACTTAAAAGAGCAAATGGCAAAGTTCGATCAGACCATCTGCTTAGAGCAGGCCGTTGAATCTGTTGAAAAACAGGCGGACGGTGTGTTTAAGCTTGTCACGAATTCAGAAACGCATTATTCAAAAACGGTCATTATCACCGCAGGAAACGGCGCATTTAAGCCGAGAAAGCTTGAGCTGGAATCAGCGGAACAATATGAAGGCAAAAACCTGCACTACTTCATTGACGACCTCAATCAATTCGCAGGCAGACGCGTTGCCGTTCTGGGCGGCGGCGATTCCGCTGTTGACTGGGCGCTCATGCTTGAGCCGATTGCCAAAGAAGTCAGCATCATCCACCGCCGTGATAAATTCCGCGCGCATGAGCACAGTGTCGAAAACCTGCATAATTCTAAAGTCAACGTGCTGACACCGTTTGTTCCCGCTGAACTTGTCGGTGAAGACCGGATCGAACAGCTCGTTCTCGAAGAAGTGAAAGGCGACCGTAAAGAAATCATTGAAATTGATGACCTGATCGTAAACTACGGCTTTGTTTCTTCTCTCGGCCCGATTAAAAACTGGGGCCTTGACATCGAGAAAAATTCCATCGTCGTCAAAAGCACGATGGAAACGAATATTGAAGGCTTCTTTGCCGCCGGAGATATCTGCACATATGAAGGCAAAGTCAAGCTGATCGCCAGCGGTTTCGGCGAAGCTCCGACAGCCGTGAACAACGCGAAGGCTTACATGGACCCGAAAGCGCGCGTCCAGCCACTGCATTCTACAAGCATGTTTGAAAAATAATATAAAAAAGAGTCTGTGTCATACCGGCACAGACTCTTTTTTATTTAAACATCCAAATATAATTCATGACGGTTCCGACAACGAGCGCAATGACAAGCGCCGACACGACCCAAATCGTGCCTAAAATAATCCGGTCCTGAATTTTCTGGGCTTTCGGACTGTGCCCGGGCTGTTTTTGTTCCATACCGGCCCCTCCCTTCTTCTGCAAATCTATCTATCGTAACAAATGTCTTACAACAACCAATACTACTATGATAACCAAACTGCAAATGGATGACAAGCTGACCGCATATGAGGCAGCATGAAATCATTTGACATTCCTGACAAAACAAAGTACATTATAAAAAGACGAACATTTTAATTTTATTTAATTATATTATTCGCTTTTAGGGGTGTTATATATGGAAAATGTATTTGATTACGAAGATATTCAGCTGATTCCTGCAAAATGCATTGTTGAAAGCCGATCTGAATGTGATACATCAGTTACGTTGGGCGGACACACGTTTAAACTTCCGGTCGTACCGGCCAACATGCAGACGATTATAGATGAAAACATCGCGGCCTGGCTCGCGGAAAACGGGTATTTTTATATCATGCACCGCTTCGAGCCGGAAAAACGTCTGGCTTTTGTCCGGGATATGAAAGCGCGCGGACTGATTTCTTCCATCAGTGTCGGCGTGAAGGAAAATGACTATGAATTCATCCGGGAGCTGAAAGAACAGGAGCTGGTGCCGGATTATATTACCATTGATATCGCGCACGGCCATTCCAATGCCGTGATCAGCATGATTGAATTTATTAAAGAACATGTCCCGGAAAGCTTTGTCATTGCAGGGAATGTCGGGACGCCTGAAGCCGTAAGAGAGCTGGAACGCGCGGGCGCTGACGCGACAAAAGTGGGAATCGGCCCCGGGAAAGTCTGCATCACAAAAATTAAAACCGGCTTCGGAACCGGCGGGTGGCAATTAGCCGCGCTTCGCTGGTGCGCAAAAGCGGCGAGCAAACCGATCATTGCTGACGGCGGCATCCGCACGCACGGCGATATCGCGAAATCCATCCGATTCGGCGCGTCTATGGTCATGATCGGATCATTATTCGCCGGCCACGAAGAATCACCGGGACAAACGATCGAAATCGACGGAAAGCTGTACAAAGAATATTTCGGCTCCGCTTCTGAATTTCAAAAAGGCGAAAAGAAAAACGTCGAGGGCAAAAAAATGCATGTCGAACATAAAGGGTCTTTGCAGGACACGCTGGTTGAAATGGAGCAGGATCTGCAATCTTCCATCTCTTACGCCGGCGGCAATACACTCGAAGCCATCCGTAATGTCGACTATGTAATCGTAAAAAACTCTATTTTCAACGGCGACAGATTTTAACACGCAGCAGAGCCGCTCGAAGATAAAAAAAAATGACATTCATATTGAATGTCATTTTTTTATTAAATACCGAAATAAAGAGCCGCACTGGCTAACAGATTAATCACAAAAATAAACAAAAAGATGTAACGAATGAATTTATTTTGCACCGGAGCAAATATAAAGAGATATAGTCCTGCCACCCCAAAAGTAAGAACAGGAAACAGCCACTCAAAGGATAAAGAAATGATATAACCGATAATCATAACAATCGGCACACCGATTAATGATAATTTACTTCTCATATGATTTCTGCCCCTTTTACTTAAAAATTGGTGTGATGTAAGCTTCAATAACGGCAGCGGCGATCAGCAGACAAATAATAAGCAGCACCAATATTCCAATATGCCTGAACATTGAAGCCATTATCTTTTTTTCCTTAGAAAAACACAGCCTGATGACCAATTCAACGCCCTTAAAACCAATGGCGCCACTTAATAATAACGCAGGAACTTCAAATATACCATGAGGAATTAGCAGTAAAAAAATCTGATAAAAAGGAACCCCGCTATGCAGATTTTCTATAATAGAGCCGCTTAAAATAAACCCATTGGTGAATAAATAAAAGATTGAGGTCAACCCAAAGGTAAAAAAACCCGCGGCTAAAAACAGACAAGCGATTGCATTGTTTTTCAGCAGTTCAACCGCGCCTGACGAGCCGTTGTAAGACGCTGATGAAACAAAGTGATCGGAAAAAAACGCAGCGATCACACCGCCTGAAAAAAACAGCACTGACGCGGTTAACGGAATGGCGGACGTTCTGATTGCCGGCAACATGCGGTTCATCATGTATAGATACGCTCAGCCAATTCTTCAATCTCTTCTAATGAATGCTCGGATGACTGATACTCCGCCGCAAAAACGCCTTCATGTATAATACCGATCGTATCGCACAGCGAATGCGCCAGCTCCAGCAGGTGAGTCGATAACAGGACTGTATTTCCCTGCTTGACGTACTCCTTTAATAACGTCCGTATCGTTTTACCGCTGATTAAATCAATGCCCGTCAGCGGCTCGTCAAGAATTAATATCTTTGGCTGATGAATGAGCGCTGCCGCAATTGATAATTTTTGTTTCATTCCATGTGAATAAGTTTTAATCAGCTGATTTCCGTCTTGAGAAAGCTTCAGCGTCTCCAACATATTCTTTATATAATCATTTGTCCGCTGAGACGGAACTTGAAACATCTCCGCTGTAAAGCGCAAGTATTCGACTCCCGTTAAATAATCATACAAAAAGGCATGGTCGGGCACAAAACCGATATCAGCCGATATTTGCCCCCCCTCTTCTGAATCCAGTTCCTTGCCGTCAATCATGACGCGGCCTGAAGTCGGTTTAAGCAGGCCCGAAATGATTTTCAAAGTCGTTGTTTTCCCGACTCCATTAGTCCCCAGCAAAGCATAGATTGAGCCTTTTTTCACCTCAAACGAAATATCTTTCAATACCTGTTTTTCACTATAGTTTTTTTGTATATTCACTAATTTAATCATTGTTCGCAAACCTTTCCGCCATATTGATTCTGCGAAGAAACAGAAACATGACTCCATAGTTTAATAGTGTGAACAGGACAAAAATACCTGATGCAGAATGAATAAGCATCGTTTCAAGTTCCGGCTTTTTATAGATAAAATACGACGTGATCGCAGCGATTTGAAGCGACACAATGAAAATGAAAGAACTGTATAAGTTGTTATACGTCTTTGCTTTCCCCGCTTCTCCAATTTCGTACAGATGCTCCCAGTTTTTCTTAGGATACAGGGCGGTGCTTGAAATCTGGACAAGACTGTATAAAAAACCCGAACATAAAAACACAATAAACAGGTAAATCGTCAGCGCCGCGGAAGACGGAAAAAACACCGTAATCAAAATGGTAATGATGAACGAATAGATAAGAGCGGCGAGATTATAAATACATACTTTCGGAAACACCAGCTGCCACGCATGTTTGATATTCCGGTGAAACAGATGCTGATTTTTTATTTCCCCGTCAACTGATAATACTGTTTTGAGCGCATCTCCGACGAGCTGATACGAAAAGTTCGCAATGATAACCGCCGCAGACACGATGGCGGCTGCCGAATACCCGATAAAGTGATGCGATAGAAGCGGAATACAAAAACCTAAAAACAGCATGAACAAATACAGCATACTGCCGAAGTTCCTGATAAAAAACCCGTCAATTCTCGATAAAAACAGCAGATCCTTTTGAAAAACGGCATGAAATATTTTGTTATTTCTATATAATTTCAGCTTTGGCGCAAAATCAGCGTTTGTCAAAAACATATAAGGAATAAGGTCCATTTTCTTCAGCGTGGCCGACCACAGTTTAAACATCCCCGCCGTTAAAAGGACGGCGGCCGCAAACACCGCAGCGAAAACGAGCACGGAATGTGAGCGGAATGCTAACCATACATACGGCGTATTCATGAGGATGTTCCGGAAAGCCGGTGACTCCGTAAAGCTTGAAATATCCTTTGCGGTATACTCCCCAAACACGAGAAGATAAACGGCATACCCGACTGCAAGCGGAACCAGCAGGCTGACGCTGAATAAAATGCCTTTCAGGATTTTCAAGTAAAACAATTTGCTCCATATATTTGTAAGAAGATAAACAACATAAGAAAACAGCATAGATAAAAATAAATTGAGAAGAAAATAAACGAAGCCCAAGAAAAATACGATGATCGCCGCAGACCCGGTCATGCCTGCGCTTGATAAAAACAAAAAGACCGGAAAAACAAAAAGATACCATACGAAAATGGTTTTTTTGATCGCCTGGCCGGCAAAAACAGAAAACAGCTGTAAAAAACGCACCTTTTTTAATTGATGAATGACCTTGCGCGTATCCAGCAGAAAGGCATTGTGATGTTCTTTAAAGAAGCCGGCAGCCCAAAAAAGCTGCTCAAGTGAAACGGCGATTAAAACAAATTGCCCCCATGCGCTGAGGGGCAGCTGAATCAGTTTTGTCCCGAATACAACACCGCATCCCAGGAAAACGAGATATAAACATAACAGAGAAATAATAATGGCAGACAGCAGTTTGCTGTTGAGTTGAGGAATGCCCCAATCTTCCTTTCTTTTTCGAAACGATGACAGGGTATTATATTTGATAAGAGCCGCAATTTGTTTGACTATCATACTTTCAATCCTTACATATGTATTTGGGAGAGAGGCTCTTTTTGCAGCTTGTACAAAAAGAGCAATTATTTATTGGTCGATTTTACCAAGCAGCTGCGTATTTTTTGCCGTATTTCTTAATCATTGTTTTTGCTGTTGCAACGATTGCATAAGAAATCGCGCCTGCGCCTGTAACGATACCGATGAGAGAAATGATAGAAGCAATTGTTGATGCCGCATCAATAATATCAATTGCTTTTTTAGCTGCTGCTGTAGAGATGCCCAGAGTCGAAGCTAATTCAGCATTGGCTGAGAATGCATGAGCCGCCGCCACGTTTAATTCAGTTCCCGTTAATAATAGTGCATAAACCAATGTTGCTGCAGCAAGAGCCGCGCCAAACAAAATGAAAGACTTTTTATTAGATTTTACTAAGTTCATCATAACATCTCCCTACTCTGTTTTTTTAATTTATAATAAAATTCAGCTTAATTGACTCTCTCCCGAGCTAAATTTTATCCGCCATAAAATAATTAAAGAAAATAGTAAAGAGTTTTAATAAAACAAAACATCCAGTCAAAATGATTCTCTTGCCTTTACTGAGATCGGTCAGTTTTCCTGCGGCAGCATAAAGAGCCGCAATTGATATGAGCAGAAATGGATCCAGCAGCTGCAGACTCAAGCTGGTGCCGCCGGCAGAATATATAAGCGAGGAATCAGCCGTTAAGTAGTTAACAACTGAAAGAATCAACATTTTAAATGCCGAAATTAAAGAAGTCAGTGTATATAGAAGCAAATATATTTTTTTCGGTTTTTTTGTACCGAGAATAAAAGCGGCAACGAATAACAGAAATCCGCCTATCAGAATTTCCACAAAAGTTGTGAAGATCATAAACCCTTGCAGAAACATGACAATCGTACGAACACTTTTCTCCCCGATATCGTAGGTACTTTCTCCGACGGAAGAATAATACGACTGCAGAACTTTATCGGAAATACTGAATTGGAAGAGTAATGAACAGATCAAAATGATGAAAAAAGAACTTAAAAATATTTTTTTACTGCTCAATTGACCTATCATATTATCATCCTTTTCTTACAAAATAAATTAACTATTCTATACTTTTACAATTTAGTTTATTCCTATCAAAAAATCAATATCCTTTCGAAAAATATGACTTTAGAACGTGTTGACTAAGAGCACATCTTTCAGATTTTTTGATTCTATATACCCTTTATTTTTTTTCGAATTTGCAAATAGTATGATTTGAACCGTTGATTTGAGGATTTTTGTGAAGGCCGTCACTCCTAAACCTATTGAAAATCTGCCCATTTCCTTTTGTGACATATGTCTGAATTCATCACATTTTTTTTATTGACTTAAAACATGGTTTAAGTCGTATCATCACCCAGTGACAAGGAAAAAATACTGTTGGAGGTCTTTCGAAGACATGTTGTTCAATTCGTGAAGCAGCAGCAAAGTGTAATATGACAGAATCAACGTTACGTTATTATGAAAAAAAGGGACTGCTGCCGCTGATTGAACGTGATGAAGCCAGCCGGCGGTTATTTTCAGCAGATCAAATGCCGCTCCTTGAAATCGTGATTTGTTTAAAAAATACCCGCATGACCATCAAAGGCTTTAAGCAATATATTGATTGGGTAATTGAAGGAGAGAGTCCTATTAAACTCCGGCTTGACATGATGAGGAGACACAAGCGGTCAGTACTGGATGAAATGTCGTCAATGACAAAGGCTTATATCAAAAGCTCTGTTCAAGAGACGTAAGTTTGTTGAAGTAAAAACAATCGGAAAAGAGGAGTTAATATGAAACTGACGGGAAATACAATACTGATCACAGGCGGAAATGCCGGAATAGGATTGGCTTTCGCAGAACGGTTTTTAAAAGCGGGAAATAAAGTCATCGTGACCGGACGGCGTGAGCACGCTCTTCAAAAAGCAAAGGAAACATTCCCGGATCTTATTACCTATGTCAGTGATTTGAGCATTCCATCTGAACGTATATCACTGTTTGATTGGGTGAAAGAAAATTATCCGGAAGTGAATGTGTTAGTAAACAACGCGGGGATTCAACAACGTTTTCATGTGCTGAAAGCGGACGCGAAGGACAATTGGGACTATTTTAATAAAGAAATCACAACGAACATTGAAGCTCCCTTCCACCTGTCTATGCTGTTCGCTCCGTTTTTTGCCGGAAAAGAAGATGCGGCTGTCATTAACGTCTCTTCGGGATTGGCTTTTACACCGCTTGCCATTGCACCGATCTATTCAGCAACGAAAGCGGCGCTTCACTCATTTACAATGAGTCTGAGACATCAGCTTTCTGATTCATCTGTAGAAGTGATTGAAGTTGCGCCTCCGGCGGTGAATACAGATTTAGGCGGAGCAGGGCTGCATACTCAAGGAGAACCGCTGGATGAATTCGCTGATGGGATTTTTAAAGGACTGAAAGAGGGCAAACTAGAAATCGGTTACGGTTCTTCAGCGGAACGGCTGCGCATGTCACGGGATAAAGCCGATGAACATACGGCAAATATGTACAATGCGATGAAACATACAATTGAATAGCCTCTTTGAAAAAGCAAAACCCGCTTCTGTTGAGCGGGTTTTGCTTTTATTAAACAGATAAACGCCTTTTTTAACAATGGTGCAAGCGCCATCGAAAAGAAAGACGTCCTATTTTTTCACCCTGAGAATGGCGGGCTGACCCTTAGCACTCTTCCGGCGTACCGGCGTTTTTGGCCGTGCGGAAAGAAGATCCGCAGCCGCAGGAAGCGATGGCATTCGGGTTGTCAATGGTGAAACCGCCGCCCATCATGGACTGTTTGAAGTCAATGATCGTGCCGGTCATAATATCAAGGCTTTCGCTGTCAACCAAAACGGTGATTCCGTGCTGTTCAAACATGCTGTCTTTTTCGCCTTTTTCGTGCTCAAATCCCATTCCGTAAGACAGGCCGCTGCAGCCGCCGCCTTTTACGCCCACACGGAGAAACGCGTTTTCTTCTTCATGCTCTTTCATCATATCTTTTATATGCAAAGCCGCTGCTTCAGTAATAGTTACTGGAACACTCATAGGTAGACCTCCTTTTTTAAAAACGGATGCTGATATCTATTATAAACCTTGAGGAGCGTATTTCTCAAACGAGCTGTTTACAAATAATAGACGCCGCTGCATACGGTTTCGGCGGGTCCCGTCATCAGCACGTGCCCGTTGTCCTGCCAATTAATCACAAGATCGCCCCCCGCTAAATGAACGGTGATATCCCGGTTTCGTTCGGAAACACCGTTCAATACGGATGCAACAGCCGCCGCACAGGCGCCCGTTCCGCAAGCCTGTGTAATGCCGGAGCCGCGTTCCCATACGCGGAAATGAAGTTCATCGGCGCTGACGGTTTCCACAAATTCGACATTGACGCCTTCCGGAAATCTCGGGTCTTTTTCAATGACGGGACCGAGCGTTGTAAGAGGCGCTTGATTAATATCCGCAACCGGAAAAACAATATGGGGGTTTCCCATTGATACGGCTGTTCCGGAAAGCTCCGTTTCTCCAAAAACAAAGGTTTCATCGATCGTCCGTTCATCTTCATTGCCGTGCATCGGCAGCTCTTTTTTGGTGAGGCGCGGTTCGCCCATATCGACGGCGACTTCACGCACAATCCCGTTTTCTTCCGTAATATCTGCTTTCACAAGGCCTGAAAGCGTCTCAATGAAAAAGGACGTTTCTTCTGTCAGCTTATGTTCGTATGCATACTTTGCCACACAGCGAAGGCCGTTGCCGCAATTTTTCCCTTCTGAGCCGTCATTATTAAAAATCCGCATTTTGACCGGCGCTTTTTCTGACGGACAGATGAGGATCATTCCGTCAGAGCCGATGCCCGTGTGAATGCTGGACACTTTAACGGCAATCTCAGCCAGCCGTTCTTCCGGCAGCTGTTCTTCAAATTGATTTACATATATATAACTGTTTCCAAGACCGTGCATCTTGGTAAAACGGAATGAATTCATATCGGCCTCCAACTTTTTTTCTTTTACTTAGTATAAAAGCTCTTCCCCTCGGACACAATACAAATATCCCCCGTTTTTCATACATAAAAGCTCCCTGCATATGCAGGGAGCTTTTATCGTTTACTAAATAAACATGCCGGCAATCGCCGCGCTGAGAAGGTTTGCGAGTGTTCCCGCAATAACCGCTCTTAATCCGAGGCGCGCAATGTCCGAACGGCGGCTTGGGGCCAAACCGCCCAGTGTGCCGAGCATAATCGCAATCGAAGAGAAGTTGGCAAATCCGCACAGCGCAAAGCTGATAATCGTAGACGTTTTTTTAGAAAAGTCCGCAATATGCGGACCGAAGTTTGAATAAGCGACAAACTCATTCAGCACAAGTTTCTGTCCGATATAGCTTCCCGCTCCGAGCGCCTCATGCCAAGGAACGCCGATTACAAATGCGATCGGTGAAAACACGTAACCGAGAATGGATTCTAATGTAATATGTTTGAAACCGAACCAGCCGCCGATTCCGCCGAGAATTCCGTTCACTACGGCGATGAGCGCGACAAACGCAAGAAGCATGGCGCCGACATTCAGAGCAATCTGAAGGCCCGTGGACGCGCCTTTTGCCGCTGCATCAATCACATTAGCGGCGCCTTCGCCTTCTTCGTCCATATTAAAATCGCCTTTTATCGTCTGCGTTTTTTCTGTTTCAGGTATTAACATTTTTCCGAACACGAGACCGGCGGGAGCCGCCATAAAGCTGGCCGCCAGCAGGTATTCAATCGGAATGCCTAACAGGGCGTAACCGAAAAGCGTCGAACCCGCTACAGCCGAAAGGCCGCTCGTCATAATCGTAAACAGCTCGGAACGGGTCAATCCCGCAATCAGCGGTTTAATGGCAAGCGGTGATTCAGACTGTCCGACAAAAATATTCGCAGCCGCCGCAAGCGATTCCGTTCTGCTTGTCCCAAGAAGTTTTGACAGTCCGCCTCCGATGACGCGAAAGATGAGCTGCATGATTTTCAAGTGATACAAAACGGCAATCAGCGCTGAGAAAAAGATAATGACCGGCAGAACGCTCAGCGCGAAAGCCGGGCTGCTGCCCACTTTTAACAGCGGGCCAAAAATAAAGCTGATGCCTTCGTTCGCATAATCAATGAGAAGCTGCACACGGCTTGAGAACCATAAAAATACGGCCCGGCCGGCGTCCCACTTTAATACGATGAATCCGAAGGCCATTTGTAAACATAAACCCACAATGACGGTTCGCAGGTTAATTTTGCTTTTCTTCTCTGATAACAAAAAAGCAATGGCTAATATAGCAACTGCCCCGAGCAGCCCCCAAACGATATTCAATGAATCCACCTCTAAAATTTTATTTAAAAAAAGTCTTTATTAAGATAACAATATTTATTTTTGCTGTCTACAAATTTTTTATTTTGCCAAAACCCGGGCGCAATAAAAAAGAGACCCCGTTCGGAGCCTCTGATTAAAACATCGGATTTTCTTCTATGAATGTATATATGTTGTCAACCAACTCAGCAGGCGTGCCCCCCGTGACCACTTCGCCGTTAACCAGGGCGAACAGGGACTCCATGCATTTTCCGCAGTAGCTTAAACAGCCGTACTCAAGCACGTCCAAGTTCGGATCCTTCTCTAAGATCTCAAGTGCTTCCTGGGAACCGCGCGCTAAATTGCTGACACAGAATTCAATCATCGGATTCATGCGGTTTCACCTCACATATGTACCTTATCCTAACGGAATTTCCTCTATTCGTCAAAGATCCGGTTTCACGCTCAATGTTATCGTAACATATTAATTCAGGTTAAAGGTTTTACTATTGCGTGTTTTCTGGTCAATTTGTAGGTTATTTTAAAACTATTATTGTGGTTTTAGATCAAATTCGATATAATTCTAGATGTTATTTTACATAGTTCGTTATTTTGTAACAATATTGACTACCATATTTTTCGGGCAAAAGGGGAATCATTATGAAAAAATTGGTCTTGATCGGCGGGGGTTACGGAAACATGCGGGTGCTGCACCGCTTACTGCCGAACCAGCTTCCGTCAGATGTATCCATCACGCTGATTGACAGAAACCCGTATCACTGCTTAAAAACAGAATATTATGCGCTCGCAGCCGGCACGATTTCTGATCATCATATCAGGGTGTCTTTTCCTGAGCATCCGAATCTGGATGTTCAGTACGGTGAGGTGGCTTCCATCGACACGAAAAACAAACAGGTTCTGTTTCATGACCGCGAACCGATTTCTTACGATGACGCGGTGATCGGACTGGGCTGTGAGGATAAGTATCATAACGTGCCCGGCGCGCCGGAACATACTTACAGCATTCAGACCATTGATCAGTCACGCGAAGCCTATCAAAAGCTGAACAACCTCGGCGCCAATGCATCTGTCGCTATCGTCGGAGCGGGATTAAGCGGCGTGGAGCTTGCCAGTGAATTAAGAGAGAGCCGTGACGATCTGAAGATTATGTTATTTGACCGGGGCGACCTGATTTTATCAAGCTTTCCGAAAAGACTCAGCAAGTACGTTCAGAAATGGTTTGAAGAACACGGCGTCACCATTATCAATAATGCGAATATTACAAAAGTGGAAGACGGCATCGTTTATAATCATGATGAAGGAATACCGGCCGATGCCATCGTGTGGACGGCGGGAATTCAGCCGAATAAAGCCGTCAGAGAACTGGACGCTGAAAAAGACCCGCAAGGCCGCATCGTTTTAACACCGCATCACAATCTTCCGGGCGATGAGCATGTTTACGTCGTCGGTGATTGCGCGAGCCTGCCGCATGCGCCGAGCGCCCAGCTGGCTGAAGCGCAGGCGGAACAAATTGTGCAGATCCTCCTGAAACGCTGGAACAATGAAGAGCTGCCGGAAACAATGCCGCAATTTAAGCTGAAAGGCGTCCTCGGTTCACTCGGAAAAAAAGCGGGCTTCGGTCTTGTCAACGACCGTCCGCTCATCGGGCGTGTGCCCCGTTTATTAAAATCAGGCCTTTTATGGATGTACAAGCATCATAACGGCTGATAAGAAAAAAGCCGCTGATTGCGATCAGCGGCCATTTTTAAGAGCCCGCCACATAGCCGCGCTTTTCCATTTCTTCATATATATCTTTTAAATGCGGATTCCCTTCCCCCACAATGACATCCTCCACCAGCACGAGCGGATAGAAAAATTCATCGTTCTTGATGCGCTCCGCAAGCTCTTCTGTCTCCTTTTGCTGAGGCGGTGCCTCAATATCAATATACCGCATGTTAAAAGGCTGCTCCGGGTATTTCCGTTTCAGCGCCGCCTCCAGCCATTCAAACGTATCTTTGGCGCTCGGCATATTCACGCAGCTTGCGCAAAGCGTTTCAGCGCCGTAAACACTGAGCGTAACCGGCTTTGTCATGTATATCATCCCCTTTACACCAGTATACAAAGGACGGGGCAGCTTTTGTATAAAAAACGGTTTTTATGTTCAAGTTTAAATATGCTATAATGGAGAAAGCAGCTTTGCAAACCAAACATTAGATTTTTACCGTTACTGTGAATATAATGGTTTTATGTATATGAAAGGAGCGAATCTCATGACTGAGGTTGAAATGAAAGAGCAAGTACAGGAAGTATTGGATAAATTACGTCCGTTTCTGCTTCGTGACGGCGGTGACTGTGAGCTTGTTGATGTAGACGAAGGCATTGTAAAGCTTCGCCTCCTTGGCGCATGCGGCAGCTGCCCAAGTTCAACGATTACGCTGAAAGCCGGAATTGAACGCGCCCTTCTTGAAGAAGTACCGGGTGTCGTTGAAGTAGAACAAGTATTTTAATCATAAAACCAGGCTGCATGACAGCCTGGTTTTTTTATTTTTACAAATAGTCATCAAACCATGAACAAATATAACGGATGCGTTTCATCCGCTGTTCGGGATGGCCGCTTCTCGACAGCTCATGCGTAGCTTTCGGAAATCGGATGAACGACGTCGTTTTGTTCAGTTTCTTCAATGCGGTAAAGAGCTGCTCCGCCTGCTCTATCGGACAGCGGTCATCTCGCTCACCGTGCAGGATCAAAAGCGGCGTCGAAACGCGGGATGCATATTTTACAGGAGAACGATCCCAAAGCTTATCCGCTTCCTCAAACAAATCATGTCCGAGCTGCCAGTCGGTAAAAAAGAAGCCGATATCGCTGACACCGTGGAAGCTGAACCAATTTGAAATAGAACGCTGCGTGACGGCAGCTTTAAAACGGCCTGTCTGTCCGACAATCCAATTCGTCATAAACCCTCCGTAGCTTCCGCCCGTCACACCGAGACGGCCGCTGTCTATAAACGGATACGCCTGAACGGCTTCATCCACCGCCTGCATGACATCACGGTAATCTCCGCCTCCGTAATCACCCCTGACACGATTGACAAAATCCTGTCCGTAGCCGTGGCTTCCTCTCGGGTTGACATACACGACAGCATATCCTTGTGCGGCCAGCACTTGGAATTCGTGAAAATACGTATGGCCGTACATCATGTGAGGCCCGCCGTGTATGTATAGAATGAGGGGATATGTTTGATCCTCTTCAAAAACGGCAGGCTTTAAAAACCAGCCGTTTACCGTCAGCCCGTCCTTTGTTTCATATTGCAGCTTTTCCGGCACGGATATGATACGCTCCTCTATAAACCGATCATTGTAAAATGTCAATTGCCTCTCTTCCCCATTTTCAAGTGAAATGCTGTAAAGCTCGGAAGGCTGTGCGGGTTTGGCAATGACAGCGATACAGCTTTTCTGATCAGGATGAAAAGCAAAACCGTTCACGTACTCTTCTTCTAATCGGATCGGATATACGAGGCCGTCAATCGAGATATAATAAATACCGGTGCTTCCCTGCTCGCTCCCGAGAACGTAAAAGCCCTGCCCGTCGTTTGTCCATACCGGCCGGGGCGTCACTCCTCCTATGATTGAATCCGCAATCAGCGCATCGCTCAAATGAACATCCAGCATGTCGGTCAGGCAGGACAGCCGCTCAGTTTTCACGTCGTACAGCCACGCTTTCTCTAAAGTCGCATTGCGAAATTCATTCTCATGGCCCAGCATCGCGATATAAGAACCGTCCGGTGAAAACACGCAGGAACCGAAAGAACCGCGGTGCGGCGTAATCTGCTTCAGGCTTCCGTCCGCCAGATTCATCAGATAGACATCGCTCGGCTTTCCGGCGTCACCCGGCTCGCATAAATTGGCGGTAAACGCAAGCTGCCTGCCATCCGGTGAAAAGGCCGCGCCATAATGATCAGCTTCATGATCCGTCAGCTGCTGAATCTCCCCCGTTTCAAGATGAATCAGCACAAGCTGTGTCCGGCTTCCGTTCAGCAGGCCCTTCCCGTCACGTTTATATGTTAATGATTGAATCTCAACCGGCTCATACTCGTCATGCTTCTTTTTTTCTTTCTCATCGGCGCGCTCCGCTGATGTCAGACTGACGGACACAAGCACGGATCTGCCGTCGGGCGCCCATATCGGATCTGATACGCCCCAAGGAATATCGGCAGCCTGTTCCGCCTCTCCGCCGGCAGCGTCGATGATGTACAGCTGAGGGATGCCGTCCTCCCTGTCAGAAACAAAGGCGAGGCGCCGACCGTCAGGCGACCACCGCGGACTTGTATGTTTATCGTCCCCGAAAGTCCACGGGTTTGAGATGCCGGATTCTGTGTCATATACCATAATGGCTGAGGAATAGGAATCACGCTTATGATTGACTGTTGTCCGGACGTAAGCGGCTCTTCTGCCGTCAGGGGCATATTGCGGGTCTGTCACGGATACGAGTGACGCAATGTCCTCCTCGGTTATGAGTTTTTTCAATCGTATCTCCTCCTTTTCTTTTTTATTTCGCTTCCCTAAATAAAAATCCTTCTCCAGAAAAAGAAAGCGTCCTTCTCTGATGGGAAGAACGCTTTTTTATCATTATACACTTTTCACCTGCTCTAAAGGATTCCGTTCAATTACGCTTCCTTCTGACGGGACGGTAAGCGCCGCAATCTCACAGTGAGGGAAATGCTCAGAAAGCTGTTTTCTCAGCCCTTCTCCCTTTCCTTTTTCAATCAGGACAAGAATCGTCGGTCCCGCTCCGCTCAGCGCCGTTCCGTAAGCGCCTTTCATTTCGGCCGCATGTTCCACCTTTGAAAGCTCAGGAACAAGCATGGCGCGGTACGGCTGATGGAGGATGTCTTTTCTCATCATTTTCCCGGCGAGCGCCCAGTCATTTGACATGATCGCAGCAACGAGAAGGTTGCTGACGGCGCTTGCTTTAACGGCGCGTCGGTACGGCAGCTCTTTCGGGAGCACGTCTCTTGCGTCCCTGGTCAGAACTTCGTAAAACGGAATCACTGCCACAACATCGATATCCGCTTCGGCAACACGCACGATATGTGTTTCATCTTCTTCGTGAAGGCCGATTACAAGCCCTCCTGCAAGGGAAGCAGCGGCATTATCAGGGTGCCCCTCTTCAAGACTGGCTAAGTGCAGCTTGTCGCTTTCCGACAGCTGCAGGCCGCATAACTCATCCGCAAGCTCAATGGCGGCGACGATAGCGGCCGCACTGCTTCCGAGACCCCGCGCAAGGGGGATGTCACTCCAAACTTTGACATGGGCGGGCGGCAGCTCTTTCTGATAGCGGTCAGCCGTCCGTTTGGCGACTTGGTAGATGAGGTTGTCCGTTCCTTGAGGGATGCCCGCGACAGTTTCGGTTTCCGCCGAGAACTGCCATTCATCGTTTCGGAAAACCGAAAGCTTCAAATATCTGCTGAGCGCCATTCCGATGGAATCAAACCCAGGTCCTAAGTTGGCGGTGCTTCCCGGAACCGTAATGGAAAACAGCATCTCCGCCTCATTCATACACGCGCCGCTCCATTTAAGTATTCCAGAATACTGTCCTCATCTGTCGGCAGCGTGATCGGTTTTATGTCAGATACGTCCACAGCCGTATTCGGATCTTTCAGGCCGTTTCCGGTCAAAACTGCGACAACCTTGCTTCCTTTTGGAATTTCACCGGATTTCACCTGTTTCAAAACGCCGGCGATGGATGCACAGGAGCCCGGCTCGGCAAATACGCCTTCTTCACGGGCAATCAGCTGATAAGCGTGAAGGATTTCTCCATCTGTGACTTCATCAATTTTTCCGGCTGATTCTTCCGCAGCGAGCACGGCTTTGTCCCAGCTGGCAGGATTCCCGATCCGGATTGCCGTCGCAACGGTTTCTGGATTTTTAATGACTTCGCCGCGGACGATAGCCGCAGAACCTTCCGCTTCAAAACCGCGCATCTTCGGAAGTCCGGTGCCGTTTTTCTCATGATATTCTTTGAACCCTTTCCAGTAGGCCGTGATATTCCCGGCATTTCCTACCGGGATCGCCAGAATGTCCGGCGCTTCGCCGAGCTGTTCGCATACTTCAAAGGCCGCTGTTTTTTGCCCTTCAATCCGGTAAGGGTTTACTGAATTCACTAATGCAATCGGTGATTTTTCACAAATCGACCGGACGATGGCCAGCGCGTCGTCAAAGTTTCCGTCAATCGCGATGATTTCCGCACCGTACATGACGGCCTGCGCAAGCTTTCCGAAGGCGATTTTCCCGTCCGGGATGATGACGATGCATTTCATGCCGGCTCTCGCCGCGTATGCGGCAGCCGCAGCGGATGTGTTGCCTGTTGAGGCGCACATGATGGTATCATTGTCTTCTTCTTTCGCTTTGGCGACCGCCATGACCATGCCGCGGTCTTTAAAAGATCCCGTCGGATTAACGCCTTCTGTTTTCACATGCAGTTCAATTCCGAGCTTTTCAGAAAGCTTCGGGAGGTGAATCAGCGGCGTATTGCCTTCATGCAATGTCAGGACCGGCGTCCGATCCGTCACCGGCAGAAATTCTTTATATTGATGGATGAGTCCTTTCCACATTAGCTCCAACCGTTCCCTTCTACACGATATGTGCTTTTTACTTCTTGTACAACTTCTAGATCATTTAAGTTTTGCAGAATGTCACTGAAATCTTCTTCCGATGTATGATGCGTGACGATGACGATTTCCGCGAGATCGTCATGTCCTTTGATCGGCAGCTGCAGAATTTTTTCAAAGCTGACGCCGCGCTCTGAGAAGGCCGATGTGATTTTTGAAAAAGAGCCCACCTGGTCTTTGACATGAATTCTTAAAAACTGCTGGGCGTAGATATCAGACGGCTGCTTCAGATTTCTTTCAAACTGCGGGGCGACAAAGCTGTTTCCGTTTACGCCGAGACGCATGTTTTTCATGACCGCGACCAGATCGGAAACGACTGATGTCGCAGTCGGCATGCTTCCGGCTCCGGGGCCGTAAAACATCGTTTCGCCTACGGCTTCTCCGTACACGTAAACGGCATTAAACTCGTTATGCACGGCAGAGAGCGGATGATGATCCGGGAGCAGTGTCGGCTGAACGCTGACTTCGATTTTATTGTCATCACGCTGGGCGATGCCGATCAGCTTCATCGTATAGCCGAGCCGTTTGCTGAAGCTGATGTCTTCATCCGTAATCCGGGAAATTCCTTTTACCTTGACATCGTCCAGATCGACGTTCATAGAGAAGCCGAGACGGGCTAAAATCGCCATCTTGCGTGCGGCATCGAGTCCTTCTACATCGGCGGTTGGGTCCGCTTCCGCGAATCCGAGATCCTGCGCTTCCTTCAGCACTTCTTCATACGGGCTTTTTTCTTTAATCATTTTCGTTAAGATGAAGTTCGTCGTTCCGTTGACGATTCCCATCATTTTTGTGATCCGGTCAGAGGAAAGGCCTTCTTCGAGCGTGCGTAAAATCGGGATTCCGCCGGCGACACTCGCTTCATAATACAAGTCACAGCCATTTTCCTTTGCGGCGGCTAAAAGCTCTGACCCGTATACGGCGATCAGATCTTTATTTGCGGTCACAACATGTTTTTTCGCTTTCAAGGCATCAAGAAGATATTGCTTCGTCTGTTCGACACCGCCGATGACTTCAATAATCACGTCGACCTCAGGGTCATCGATCACATCATAGACTTCTGTCGTCAGCACTTCTTTCGGCAGGTCTGCGTCTCGTTTTTTATCAATATCTTTAACCAGCACTTTTTTAATCGTCACCGGACAGCCGACCTGGTGCATAAGCTTATCCTGATGATCTTGTATAATTTTGACGACTCCGCTTCCCACGGTTCCCAGTCCTAACAGTCCAATACGAATCGCTTCCAAAGAGAAACTCCACCTTTCTTCCTTTTGTCCACTAGAAAAGGACAATTGTTAACCCTTCACAGACATTTAAGTTACAAATATTATATAAGCCCGTATTTGTTTTGACAAGCGGCTGAATATTGTTTCTACGGCCATGAA
The DNA here is from genome assembly GCF_003047165.1 of Bacillus sp. ZY-1-1. Taxonomy (NCBI): domain Bacteria; kingdom Bacillati; phylum Bacillota; class Bacilli; order Caryophanales; family Bacillaceae; genus Bacillus; species Bacillus sp. ZY-1-1. Next base: position 843,503 of record NZ_CP027061.1, on the reverse strand, counting down.
AACGCTTAACACATTGATATGACAAGATTCCTTATTTTCTAAATATTTTTACGTTATATTTTCTTACGAACTGATTCCTTTTCCGAGCCACGCCACAGGCGGGACAAAAACCTGCGCCGACCTGACATTCATCATGTCGTGACATGTCTGTAAAAACTGTTCATAGCGGGTGCAGTCTGCAAGAATGTAGTCAAGCTGCTCTTCGTAAAACTGTTTTTCAGAATCATGAGAAATGTAATAGCTCTCCACCGTCTCAAAGAAATGAAGCGGAAACAGCAGGCGGCTGTAAAACAGGCGCTTGGAAAAGGAGGATAACGGCGTAACTTGCTCATATTCCTGCAAAAACAAAAACCCTTCGTTAAGCAAGTCGTCACGATGATACAAATATGTGCTGCGCATATATTCCGCAATATCACGGGCGGCATGGTCGAATACCCAATCGCCCGGAATGCGGATCAATGATTCCTCCGACCAGGTATCCCGTTCCATCCGCTGATGGCAGATTGTCCCCGAGTCTTCTGCGCCGGGATTGTCATCCAGCTCCGTATCCACTAAATATTGAATCGCATTTTCCGCTAAGCCTGAATAATAAGGAAATGCTTCGATCATTTTCTTTTCGAACGGTTCAAGCGGAGACATATGAATTTTCTGCATCCAGAATGATTCCAGCTGATCCACCCGTTTTCCCCATAAGTCCTTCCATTGGCCGATCCTGCCCGCTTCTTTCACTTCGTACGGAAAACCCCGTCCTTTTCTGTGAAATTCGGCAAGCTCCCCTCCGACAGAGAACGACCGGTTTGCGACGGGGATCGGCGCTTTTAAGAGCGCATACGTTTTGCCTTCGTCCTCAAAGGTCAGTTCTCCTTCCTTCGTAAAGATAAACACTGAAACGTATGGGTCACTTTGTTCTTGTAAATACTGACTCATGTAGTAAAGCTCCGTCAGCTCTGATTGCGAAAACCCGGAAACGGGAATAATAAGAAAGAAGGAATTAGGCGTCTGGAAGCATTGGTATTTCTGATAAACGGAAAGCTGTCTGACGTGGATGCCGTACTTTTCTTTAATGATGCTTTTCATCATAATCACCTGCCTGAAAAATTAGAGCTATTCACATCGTAGTCATACGCCGGCGGAATTATGAATACATATTGTAATCCTTTGAATCAAGTGGAGAAACATCGTACACATCGGAAGGGTGTTGTATAAACTAGTAAAAAAAGATTGGGTGAAGCAAATGTCAGAAAAGGAACAACTGAATCAGGTGGAAGCTGTCGCCAGAGCGCGTTTAAAAGAACGGGGGGTTGAGACGGACGATATTGCCGAGCTGGTGTATTTCCTTCAGAAAAAATATCATCCTGATTTGACGATGGAAGTATGCAGGCTCAATGTGGACCGTGTCATCGCAAAACGCGAGGTGCAAAACGCCATTTTAACGGGAATAGAATTAGATGTGCTCGCCGAACAAAAAAAACTGTCTGAACCGCTTCAGACCATTCTGGCGATTGATGAAAGCCTGTATGGGGTTGACGAGGTGCTCGCCTTCTCTATCGTGAATATATACGGCTCAATCGGCTTTACGAATTACGGCTACATTGACAAAGAAAAACCCGGCATTCTCGGGCGGTTAAATGATAAATCTACGGGGGAATGCCATACGTTTCTTGATGATATCGTCGGCGCAATCGCAGCAGCGGCTTCAAGCCGGCTTGCCCACAGCGCCAGAAATACAGAATAAGGACGGCCGTCATGGCCGTCCCTTTTTTTTATAGATGTTCAATCCATTCGGTTAAAGAGTCAATCGCATATGTCGGCTTCCGGTCGTAATCTGCCATATGCTCACGCTTTGTCACTCCGGTATGAACCAGCAGCGTATCCATGCCCGCATTGATGCCGGCCATAATATCCGTTGCATAGTTATCGCCGACCATGAGTGTTTCTGAAATATCCGTTCCGAGCACACGCATCGCCTGTTCCATAATAATGGATTCAGGCTTGCCGATAAAGACAGGCTCAACGCCCGTTGACACCGTCAAGACGGATGTGAGCGAACCGTTCCCTGGTAAAAGCCCTCTTTCAGTCGGAATGGCGACGTCGCCGTTTGTTGAAATGAACCGGGCGCCGTTTCTGATCGCAAGGCATCCCGTTGCCAACTTTTCATATGTAATGCCGCGGTCGATTCCCACAACGACAAAGTCCGCGTTTTCTTCTCCGAAGCTCAGCCCGTTTTCTTCAATGGCCTGGCGGATGCCTTCTTCGCCGATCACATACACCGACGCGTCTTTTTTCTGCTGGGCGATATGCTGCGCAGTCGCCATGCTCGTCGTGAAGACCTGCTCTTCAGTTGCCGGGATGTCAAAGCTCATCAGCTTGTCCGCCACCTGCTTCGGCGTCCGGGAAGAATTGTTCGTCACGAATAAATACGGAATGCCGCGCGCTTTAAGCGTTCTCACGAATTCACACGCTTCTTCGATTTTTTCCGTCCCGTTGTACATTGTGCCGTCCAAATCTATCAAATATCCTTTATAATCCTTCATACTCAACACTCCTGTGGATTTTCTCACTCGTTGTTATTTAAATGCGGAAACAGGCCCTAATTCTGTTTCCAGGTAGGTTCTTACACGGGCCGGAAAGGCTTTCAGCACATCCCTATTTGACGTGATCAGCGTAAACAGCTCCTGATGATCGGCTTGCTGATATTCCTGAACAAGCCGCTTTCTGGAAGAGATCAGCTGCTTGAGCTTATTCGCTTCATCCTCAGCTACCACCTTTTCATCCGTCAGAATATCCATGATGTCGTCATAACTCCCCGGATCGCGCATGATAAAGCCGTCAATCATATCATTTCCGACATCGAGAATGCATTCGATCATAAGATGGCTGATCCGCTCAAGCGCTCTTTTTTCGATTTCGCTCTGCCATGCGGGCGTGCTGTCAAACAGCGCCAGCTGGGTCTCAAAAAAACGGAGTGTTTGTTCGATATTATTTCTGTCAACAAAATACACGTGACAGCATCCCCTTCTGCATCAATTATTTTCTGATTCGTTTTAAAACAAAATACGCGCAGCCGAAATTGCAGTATTCATAAATGTATTCGTCCAATGTGCTGATTTTCGTTTCAAAGGTTGCTTTTTGATTCTGGTCATCAAAGAAGCCTTTGAGCCGCAGCTGACTGTATCCCCAGTCTCCCACAATGTAATCATATTTATTTAATATGTCCGAATAGCGGGCTTTGAACGCTTCTTCATTAAAGCCGTTTTTAAAATCGTGTACGAGTTCAAACTCGGCATTTTGAATAAGAATCATGTCTTCACCTCTTTTATCACTCTTTACTATCATAATTCATTGACTTCTGTCCATCAATTGCAAAATGAGACGGTTCGGACGGACGGAAAAATTTTCCCCTTTTATATCCAGTGTAGCGGTTCTGACGATCCTTATTCAAGAATGACTTTTTCCCTGCACAGACGGCTCCATCACAAAAAACCCAAAACCTGCGGCGTTTTGGGTTTTTTCGGCTTATCTTATGCTTGGGCCTGGCGTTTTTTAGACGCTTCGTTCACTTGTTCATCCGCATGATAGGAAGAACGGACAAGCGGGCCTGCTTCACAGTGGCTGAAGCCTTTTTGCATCGCGATTTCTTTCAGTTCGGCAAATTCGTCCGGATGATAATATTTTTGGACTTTTAAATGTTTTTTCGACGGCTGCAGGTATTGGCCGATCGCCATGATGTCGACATTGTTCGCAAGCAGGTCGTCCATCACTTCAATAATTTCTTCCTTCGTTTCGCCGAGACCGATCATAATGCTTGATTTCGTCGGGATGTCAGGCTGCATTTCTTTCGCACGGCGCAAGAATTCCAAAGAACGGTCATATGTTGCGCGGGCCCGGACTCTCGGTGTCAGGCGGCGGACGGTTTCAATGTTGTGGTTCAGAATATCAGGACGGGTATCCATTAATGTTTTCAGGTTGTCGTAATTTCCGCCCATATCGGATGGCAGCACTTCAATTGTCGTGAACGGGCTTTTTCTGCGGATCGCCCGGACCGTTTCCGCAAAGACGCCTGCTCCGCCGTCTTTCTGATCATCACGCGCCACGGCCGTGATGACGGCGTGCTTTAAGTTCATCAGTGCAACCGAATCAGCTACGCGTTCCGGTTCCTGCAGATCCAGCTCAGTCGGCAGACCCGTTTTGACAGCGCAGAAGCGGCATGCTCTCGTACAGACGGAACCGAGAATCATGAACGTCGCCGTACGTCTGACAGCCCAGCATTCATGGATGTTCGGGCATTTTGCTTCTTCACATACGGTATGCAGATTATTTTCACGCATTAATTTTTTCAGACCCGTATAGTTTTCATTCGTGTTCAGCTTTATTTTGAGCCATTCCGGCTTTCTCAGATGCTCGTCTTTCTTTGCCATTTCCCCATCATCTCCATTATCCCTTTATTCATGTTCGTGTGCGAAAAATTTCTATTTCACGATGGATATAAAACTTGCAGATTTCTATTCAATAGTCACTTTAACATAGGAAAAATTTCTCGACAAGGGAAGAGAATTACTTACATTTTCTCGGATTGTTGCCGCAAACTAGTTGTATTAATCCTGAAAGGAGATCATGTTGTGAAAGTTCTGTTATCTGCTCTTCTCCTTTTATCATTTTTCTGTCCGGCTGCAAGCGGGAAAGAACAATCGGCTCCTGTTTACGGTGAACGGATGCAGTTGTACCGCAAAGCCGAAGCAGTCACGCAGATTCCTTGGTATGTGCTTGCGGCGGTTGATCAATATGAAGAAAATGTCCGCTCGAACCGAAAGGATCTGCCGGAAAAAGCGGGAATCATCAGCATTTATATTCCGGATCATTTGTGGAGCGGGCCTGAAAATCCAAATCCTAAGGACGAGGCGCCCCTCAGCATTAAAGTATTTGACGGGATCGGCCTGGACGGCGACGGCGACGGAAAAGCCGAGGTCAGCAATGATGAGGATATCCTTTATACATTTGCACAGTATTTAGCGGGATTCGGAACGGATCTTGACCATATCCGCATCGGCCTCTGGAATTATTACCGCCGTGATCAGACGGTCGGCATTATCACCGAATTCATGACACTGTTTAAAACGTTCGGCCGCCTTGATCTCGGAGAGCACGCTTTTCCGCTTCCCGTGAAGACGGATTACAGCTACCGCAGCACATGGGGCGCCGCACGGGGTTTCGGCGGGCGCCGGATTCACGAAGGAACGGATCTGTTCGCTCATTACGGACTTCCCGTCAGATCGACCTGCTACGGTATTGTTGAAATGAAGGGCTGGAACCGTTTCGGCGGCTGGAGAATCGGCATCAGGGATATCAATAATACGTATCACTACTTCGCTCACCTGAACGGCTTTGCAAAAGGTGTGCATAAAGGCCAGATCGTCAAACCCGGAGAGGTGATCGGCTCTGTCGGCAGTTCCGGATACGGACCGCCGGGCACCGCGGGAAAATTTCCGCCGCATCTTCACTACGGGATGTATAAAGATAACGGCAGATCGGAATGGTCTTTTGACCCGTATCCCCATTTAAGGGCATGGGAGCGAAAAGAAATCCGCAGGAAAAAGTAAACACACAGCCGCCAGGAAAGATTGCGGCTGTGTGTTTTTATTTATCTTTCTTCTGTTTTTCACTCGGCAGCTGGACAGAAGGCGTCACACCTGATCCGCCGCTTCCGTTATAAAACTGCGGCACCTCTCCTTGAATCGCTTTAATGGAGACCGGAATATTATTTGTGACGACTGATGTCTTACTGGCAAACGGAATAATGACCTTCACTTTAATTTCCACAAAAATACTGATATCGATCAGGGCATTGTTAATGCCGTACGGCTTTATTTTTGTTTTCACATCAGTTAACGCATCACCGATCAGGTTAAAGCGCACGGGGATTTTCGGCCCCAGATTTCCGAGAACGCTGTTTCCCGTGACCTGCCCTAAAGGGATGTTAATCATAATTTCATCGGCCGTTTTCGCGCCTTTTTCCGTTTCATGCTGCTTATTGTTCGACTCCGCTTCCTTCAAATGAGCCTGAAGCTGCTTTGTCACTTTCGCCTTCATGCTGTTGACCATTTGTGTATTAAAATCCATCGTTGTGACTTTTCCGTTTTCATCCGTTTTCATATCGACCATATCTTTCACATTGTCGCTGTGAGACATGTATTCTTCAATGGATTCCGTAATGACCTCTGTCGCCACCCGTTTGGTTTCCATTTCTCCTATGTTCATCAGCACCGGTTTGATTGAGGAGTTGATCATCCAGAGGCTGATGACCGTCGATATGATAAAAAAAGCAAACGACAGAAGAAGCACATATCGAAAAGGCAAAGGCCCTCTCTTGCGAAGAGCGCTCCGGTATCTAGGCAAGAAAAATCCCCCCTTACATATCACAATGTATGCTTGTAAGAGGGGACATAGTATTTTATTTTTACTCTTAAAAAGTCCCGCTTACCTTCATTCGGGTGAGATGGAACGGCCGGCGGATATTTGACATTACGGCTGCCGCGCGAGCTTCCAGGCGAGCAGATCTCTTAAAAACTCCGGCATAAAGTATTGTTTTTCTTTTGAATCGCGGATGTAAGGGAACAGCTTGCCGAGTGTAAACATGTCGAGAACGGCAACCGAGTATATCCGCTCCGGATCCACCTCTTCTCCGTTCACTTTCACATTGAGGAGATGCGTCACACCGTCTTCAAGGATGCCGGCCTCTGCCTCCGCTCCGGCATATACCATCCTGCCCATCACTTCCCCGCGGAAGCCGAGGCCTTTAATCCGCAGCTGCTCCATTTGTTCCGAGGCGGCCTGGCTGATTGTTTCCCGGAGTTCCCTGCCTGAAAGACGAACGGCGACCGGATTGATCGGATGAGGGCAGATGCGGTGCAAGTCAAGTTTTGTGACAGGCCCCTTCTGTAAAGGCCCCAAAATGACGCCTGAATTCACCATGCTGACTTCACAGCCGCACCAGCTTTTCAGCGCTTCGGCTAATAGAAGCGGGAGCGGCGATTCCTCAAACCACTTCACGCCGGCTTCTTCATTCAGATTGGCGACTTGTACGGAGAGCAGGTTTTCCGCTTCCCGTTCTTTCTCTTTCAGAAAAGCCGCCGTATCTTCAGATTCACCGTGCCAATCAGCCATTTTCTGTACAGATGCCTGTTTGCTGACAATGGTCCGTGATTCACTTTCTATCGTCAGCTCGACACAGCCGACATAGTTCCCGTATTTCTCCGCACATGCAAGCAATACGCCGTTTATGTCCTGTCCGTCCTCAAGAAGGTGGTGCGTATGTGATTCAAGAATGACATCGATGTCGGGAAATTTTTCCGCTGCGGCCCGGTCATCGATCAGGCCTAAATGAGAAAGCAGAATGATGATGTCCGCTTTGCCCTTGATATCGTCAAGTGATTCTTGAATGCTTTTTTCCGCATCCGTCACCGTCCAGCCGAGTTTTTGATAGACGGGATAATACGGCACCGTGACCCCGAGTATGCCGGCGGTCATCCCGTTTTTCAGCGTTTTGATCACGTAGGGCTCGGCCCATTCCGGCCGATGTCCGTCCGCGTCAAACAGGTTGGACACAATGACGGGAAACGCGGCATGAGTATATAAACCCGCCAGCTCATCGTGAGGCAGCGTAATTCCTTCATTATTCCCGACGGCAGCCGCATCGATCTCAAGCCGGTTTAACAAGTCGACATTCGCTTTGCCGAAGGTCGCTTCCGTTATCATTTGAAATCGGTCCATATGATCGCCGATGTCGAATACGAGTGTTTCCTCCCCGTTTTTTTCATGCTCTTTTCTCTTCTGCTCAATATAATGTACGATTTTCGGCCAATTTTCGAAATGGCTGTGCAAATCATTCGTATGATATAAACGGAGTTTCTCTAACATACCATCTCTCCTACCTTTTAGCTGAATATCCCTTGATAAATCAATTCACAGCCGATCAAAATCAAGACGACCCGCATGAAAAGCACGATCGTTTTCGTCTGCACCCGCTTATTGACCCACGCGCCCATTTTCCCGCCGAACCACGCGCCCGGAACGAGGCACAGCGCATACAGCCAATTGACATGGCCCTCTGCGATATGTGACACGGAACCCGTCACGGAGGATAAGAAAATGATGAGCATTGACGTCGCCACAGCCACTTTCGGCGGGAACAAAAATAACAGCATCATGGCCGGAACCATAAGAGAGCCGCCGCCGATGCCGAAAAGACCGCCCAATAAACCGACGAAAAAGGCAATGGCGATACCGGTAAAAATACGGTACGAATATGTATAAAGCTCACCCGTTTCATCCTCATATGTCCGGATCATGCCTTTATGCGCTTTATTGACCGGTTTTGCTTTCGCCTTCAGCATTAATGTAATAGAAATCAAAATCATAAAAAGTCCGAACCAGACGGAAAACGTATGCGCATTAAAAAGTTTAGACAAATACGCGCCGATGATGCTTCCCGGGCCGGAACCGATAAAAAAGATCAGTCCGCTTTTGTAGTCAACGGTTTTATATTTCATATAGGCCAGAGTTGATGACAGGCCCGTAAAAATAATCACCAAAAGGGACGTGCCGATGGCAGTCTGCGGTGTTACGTCATGGAAAAACGGGGTCATCGTGCTTAAATAGAGCATCGCCGGCACGATGATAATTCCTCCCCCAAGCCCGATCAGGCTGCCGACCGTTCCCGCGATAAATCCCAATATAATCAAAATAAGATAAGACATGTGTCTTGAAACCTCTTTTCTAGCTGAATAGGTCGAGCTGCTTCGGAGCAAGCCCGGTATATGAGATATCTAACATTTCAAGCATCTCAAGCCCGTTATCGGCGGCGTCTCCGCCTGAGTTATTGTTGAAGAGCACATACAGATTGCGCGACTGCTTTTTCAGCTCCTGAAGATTGTTTTTCCAATCTTTGAGCTCCTGTTTGTTATAGCGGTATAAATATCTGACCTCACGCCAGTTTTGTCCGCCGTCAGGTTTAATCCAGCCCTGCTTGTTCCGTCCATGAAAACGGACAAGCGTTTTTTCTTCATCCGTTGCTTTCAGGACGGTCGGAATGCTGCCCTCGCCGATTTGCGGCTCGTCACATATGCTGTGAATCCAGCCTTCCTCCTTCATAAAGGAAAGCGTCTGTTCGTAAAATGGCGGGGAAAACCAAGATCGGTTGCGGAATTCAAGCGCGCACGGGATATCGCCCATCTGCTTCCTGCACCATCTTAAATATGCGACGTTTTCTTTCTTGCAGTCAAACCACGGCGGGAATTGGAACAGCACCATGGCAAGCTTTCCATGCTCTATATACGGCGATAATGACAGCTTAAACGCCTCAAACATTTCTTCCTTCGATTCAAAGGGAATATCACCGCGCTGATGGCCCGTCATTCCTTGAAATGCCTTAATGACAAATTGAAAAGATTCCGGCGTCTCTTTGACCCATCTTTCGTTATTGCGGGCGGGCTGTATCGCGTAAAAGCTCGCGTCCAGCTCAACGATGGGAAAATGGGAGGAATACGCCTGCAGTTTTTGCGGGCCCGCTGTTTTAGGCGGATAGATGCTGTCATGATCCCCCCACCCCGTCAGTCCGATATAAATCACAATCCTTCACCTCTCATTCTAGTTTATCACAGGTGTTTTTCTCTTTCCGTTTCCATGTTTTTTCTGAATGCACTTTGCAGGTAACGGTACTGATGTTCATTGGTGTCCGAAAATGCCTCATCTCTGGAAGAAAGAATATGCTGATAGACGATCGGCTCTGAAAACTGACCGCTCGTGAAATCATATATCTCCCCGTCTATTCGATTATAAAAATGCCAGCTTGTGCCGGTTTTTGTTTTGAGAATGTCACCGCCGTAAACATCTTGGATGACTAAAGCCGTCACGCCGCACTGGCCTGTGGCCGGGCAATCTTCCGTCCATTTTGTACTGGTCTTGCGCGACCAGGATGCCGTTAATATGTTCAAGATTTGATCATACAATGTGTTTTACTCCTTTTTATAAAAAGATACCACGAGACCCGCTTTCCAAACGACAAAAAAAGCCGATTCTCATCAGAGAATCGGCTTTTTTATTTCACAAGGCTTCAGGAATGTTCCGAAAGACCCGCTCTGCTTACGACCGCCATCCTGATACACACAGCACCCCTTGCTGTAGGTCGCAGCAATTCGGTATGGAAAGGTGCGGCCTTCATACAGGCTTTGCTTATGTTTGGAAAACATCGTTTCTTTTGTGACGGTAAAAGGTTCCGGCCGGACAATGGCAAAATCAGCGTCAAATCCTTCTTCAAGCCGGCCTTTATTCGTTAAACCGAAACGCTTGGCAGGTGCTTCGGCCGTCCATCGGGCCACATGTTCAAACGGAATCCCATGATCGATCGCTAATTGAATCATGCCGAGAAGCGTAAATTGGCCTCCGCTGATCCCGCCCCACGACAGGAACATATTATCCTCGCGTTTCAAAGCCGGATGACAGGGAGAATGATCCGAAGACACCATATCAATCAGGTCTTCAGCCAAAACCCCGATCAATTCCTCTTTATCAGCCTCTGAGCGGAGCGGCGGAGCGCATTTGGCAGCCGCCCCTTTTTTGAGGAAGTCTTCAAAGCTGAATAATAAGTAGTGCGGACACGTTTCAACGGTGACATCCAATCCGTCTTTTTTCGCCTGCTGAATGGAGAGCACGGCCCGTTTCGTGCTGATATGTACAAAATGAAGCGCGCATCCCGTCGCTCTTGCATATTCAATCGCCCGCTGCACAGCCTCGCATTCGGCTTCTTCCGGACGGGAGGAAGCGTAAGCGCGGGCATCAATTTTCCCTTGGAGCGCGTACTCGGCTTCAAGGAATCGGGTGAGGGCGTCGCTTTCTGCGTGCAGGGCCAAAATCCTGCCGCACGCCGCGATTTCCTTCATTCCCTTTAAAAGAGTCCGTTCATCGGCTGATTGAAATTCATCCGTTCCCGATTTAGACAGAAACGCTTTAAACCCGATTGCCCCCGCTTCTGCCATCGGCCGGATATGTTCGGTATACCCGGGCATCAAACCGCCCCAAAGCGCAAAATCAACCGCTGACTTCCGTTCGGCGATTTCCGCCTTTGCCAGCAGGTTTTCAGCAGTTACCGTCGAAGGAATGCAGTTAAGCGGCATGTCAAAATAAGCCGTACAGCCGCCGGCAGCAAGCATGTTTGAGCCGGTTTCAATGCCTTCCCATTCTTCGCGTCCGGGTTCATTGAAATGCACGTGACAATCGACCGCGCCCGGAAACACATACATGCCGTCTGCCTGCACCACTTGTTCCGCGTTTTCGTCAATGCCGGGCTCGATCAATGCAATTTTCCCGTCCTTGACGGCGATATCGGCCCGCTCTGTCCCGCCTTTTCGCACAGCTTTCGCACCCTTTACAATTACGTCATAGGCCATTTTATCTTCCTCCCTGTAAGGATGACGATTTTCTGTCAGTTTTTATCACAACATGCGTCTATGATTGCCAGTTTACTGCTACTATGATCGTAATACATCAGCAAAACCGCTATAATTTTTGATGATTTTTATTCATATTAACCAATGGTTGTCTTTAGAACCTGAAAGGAGATTGACTGATGAATATTTATGATGTGATGAAGATTCCCGCTTATGAGCGGGCCGCATTAATCGCAGGCAGATCCGGCGGCTGGAGGGAGGTGCAGCACGTCAACATGATGGATGCGCCGGACATCGCTGATTTTTTACATAAAAACGAATTGCTCGTCACGACGGCTTACCACTTGAAGGACCGCCCGCAGCTGTTGAAAGATTTAATCCGCCTCATGGCAAAACGGGGATGCGCGGGACTGGGGATCAAAACGAAGCGCTATCTTAATGTCATTCCGAAAGATGCCGCGGAGCTTGCCGACCGGTATGAATTTCCGATTATTGAGCTTCCGGAAGACATCAGGCTGGGAGATATCGTCAATGCTACACTGAGCCATATTCTTGATATGCGTTCAAATGAGCTGCAGCAGGCCATTTACGCCCATAAAAAATTTACAAACCACATCATGAGCGGCAAAGGGCTGCAATCCCTGCTTAAGAAGCTCTCAGACATCCTCCGGCTTCCCGTGCTGCTTTTGGATCAGCATACAAAACTCTTATCATCGTCCCACAGCATACCCATTGACACGTCTTTATTGAAAAACATCTGTTATTCCCTTTCCGGTCCTTATTTCACCTGCTTTTCCATGCTCTCCGACAGAAAGGCGTATTCTGTCCTGCCGATTCTGAATGTTGAAAAAAACTGCGGTTATCTGGTGATTCCGGAGCTGGTGCAGACCGCTGATAAAGGCATGATTTTGACAATTGAACAGGCGGCCAACGTCATTTCCTTTGAACTGCTGAAAGAAAATGCCGTCAAACAATTCGGCAGACGGGCGCGCAATGAATTTTTCAGCAATTTCATCGACCGCTCGTTTACCGGCCATGAAGAAATCAAAAGCCGCGCCAAAGAATTCCGGCTTCGCTGGGATCAGAAATACATGTGCATTTGCGGAAAACTCGACCGAAATGAGAAAACGATCAGCTTTACCGAAAATCAGCTCGTTTCCGATCATGTATTTGATCTGCTTGAAGGGGAGCTGTCATCCTTTCCGTTTCCCCCTCATCTCTTTATTAAAGGAAATGTCGGTATTCTTTTAATTGAAGCGACAGACAGCTGGAATGAAATGCACGCGTCTGTCATCAGCTTTTTGGAGCAGTTTCAGAAACAGGTCCGGACGCAGTTTAAACGGACTGTCTCCTTCGGCATCTCAAACATATGCCAAAAGCTGATCGATGTCCCTGACGCTTTTACTGAAGCTTCAGACGCCATTTCATCCGGGCATTTGTCCAGAAGCGCGGAGTTTATTCAAATCTATCATGCCAAAGACGTGCCGGAGCTGCTCGGCCTGCTTCCGGCGGAAGATGTGAAAAAGTTTTACGAAGCCACCCTCCAAAGCCTGGCCGACCGGCAAAAGGAGGACCAGAGCCTGCTTCATACACTGTCTGTTTACCTGGAAACCCACTGCCAGATTTCAGAAACGGCTAAGCGCCTGTACGTCCATCGAAATACGGTGATCTATCGTTTAGAAAAATGCGAGGAACTGCTCGGCAAAAGCTTAAAAGATCCAGAGACGACGATGCGCCTGCGGCTCGCGCTGAGAATGCAGCGGCTGATCGGTTAAAATTTAGCCATAGACCAGGATGCGGGTGTTCTCCCGCATCTTATTTAAGGGAGAACATTCAGCTAAATCCTCAAAAAATGCTGCCATTGATATCATCAGGCTTTTTCGATATTCGGGATGCAACCGATAATCTCACCCTTTTTGATTTCATCCTAAACTGCCTCGGAACCTTTGTCACAAGTATCCATGACCCTTTTTTGATGGTTTCGCCATTCATTTGAAAATCAGCGGGGAGCGACACAAGACTCAACCACTTCCCCAACGCCGCCCTGAAAGTCATGCTGCTTTTCCTTTTCTGATTTCATAAAAAAACCGCTTTTGATTAGCAGCCTTATCTACGTAAGAAACATGTATGATGTTTGCATTTATCAATTCACTTGGCATGTGTTCACTCATTTCAAAGAATATTTAACAATTTCTCCATCGTTATATTTCCATTAAGTGTTATTGTTATCCTATAAATACCAAAAGGAGGTTTTACGTTGAAACTAGCTAAAAATGCTTTGTTATCACTTGCAATTGTTTCATTCGTTTTCGCGCCTTTTTTTAACTCTTCAGCATCAGCCGTCGGTCCCTCTACTAAAGTGAATAAGAATTTGTTTCAATCTCAGTCTGAAACCCGCGTCAATTTAAAAGTAGGAGAGATAAGGAATTATTCTACTTCTGGTAATCGCATTACCTTTAATCCTATGGGTTATAACCCTCCTGCTGTGACATGGAAAGCTTTAGGTACTGACTACAAAACCATTCAGGTATTTGCAGTCGCTAAAGGAGAAGCCTGGATTGAATTCTATGATGATTCCTCCACTTGGAAAACCCGATACCATTTTGTAGTTCAGTAATAATCCGAAGAGATAGATTCTATCTCTTCTTTTTAATTAAACGATTGCGACGTTTTGAATTTTTTATTTTTCCTCAACTGACAGTCCCAAAATCTCGTTATCTACTACAGCGAGACAGAACGCAGTGACAATGAACCCGCTCAGCGGCGGAAAGCTTTGTGTCTCGCGGATACATACAGGTTTCGCTGCTTCCTGGTATCTTGAATTCTTCGTCAACACCAACAGTCGAACACATCAAGACCAAAAACCGCTTCTGACAGGCCGCGCAAGGGGATTTTATAAAATTTCTGAAAAAGGAGGGGCGCTTCCCCTCCGTGAACCGTAATAAAGCTTCGTGTGTTGGCTAATGGCTGTCTGGATAATGGTCTCACTGTCATCCTGGAAAGATCACTTACTTCTATAAGTCTTTCTTTTTAACAGAAACCGCAGATATAGCAGCAGAAATAACTATCCGCTCCGCTTCTTATGCACTCTCTGTAACATGGGGAATTATAAAAAGGAGGGCGCGCGGAAACATAGGGGGAGCCCCCTGAATGAGTCAATTGATGGGCCCATGGATAATAATTAAATTCTTGCCGCTGATACAAATGGAATGACGGGTAATAATACAACATTTTCAACTCCTTTTCCGTACACCATATTGTACTTACCGACACCCTTTTTAGATGATTGTCTCTTGCATAATTGTGTGTTGGCCTAATTGCGGGTTTTAATCTGCAAAATTCGTACAGGAGAACCGACACAACATCTTCCGTGAGAGGTTTTATAAGATAACCTCTCCTTGTTGTCACCAATCGCCCCCTTCTGAACAGTTCGTATTATTTCAATGACCCGTTTTATCAGAATGCTCTCCCCCTGCATACGAAACAGCAAGTTCCAAAACCCTGCTTTTTCCTTCTCAGCATTTACGCCGCTCAATGTTGTCCCTGCCTGCCTGACTGCCTTCTTTTTTGATCAACTTCCGGCAGATCAAATTCATCAGACTCGTCAAGCGATAAAGCTGGTTTTACTTTATCTACACCTGTTCCGGTTTCCATTCGCCCCATGCTTGAGCATACGGAACAACTGTTTTTCCTATATGATTTTCCCTCTATGCGCATCTCTGCAATTTCAGAGATGCAGACAGCCGCAGAATAAACAACAATCAGCAAAAAGCCTCCGGATACCCGGAGGCTTTTGATTCTTATCCTTGCTGCGTGAACGGCCGGGTCTGTGTCTTTTTGCCCCAGCCAAGCGCGGCCAGAAAACTGATGGCGAGAATGGCCGCTCCCAGCATATACGGAAATTCCATATTTACATCAAAGAGAAAACCGGCGGCTGACGGTCCGGCGATATTCGCTAAGCTGATGAATGAGGTGTTCATCCCGCCGGCAAACCCCTGCTGGTCACCGGCGAGCTTCGACAGCATCGTATTAACGGCCGGCCGGAGCAGCGATGTCAGCGTCAGGAAAAAGATTGCCGCGGCAAAAACGGCCCAATATGAACCCGCAAACCGGCACCACACAAGTCCTGCAGCAGCCCCGATCAACGTCACGTTAATGACGCGCTTTTCCCCGAACCTGCGGACGAGATAACTGACGCCGACCGCCTGCACAAACACGCCGATGAGACCCGCAGCCGTAATAATAAAGGCAATATCAGAGGCTTTAAATCCGTGTTTATGGTCAACGTAAAGGCCGAAAACGGATTCAAAGTTCATAATTCCGAAGTTCAGCACAAAAACCAGAATCAGCATAAACGCGAACGGCGATTTGAGCGCGCGTGACATTTGCTTAAACAGATGCTCACGTTTTTCCGTTTTTGACCGGGCTTCCAGCTGCTTTTCACGCCCCAGCGTTTCGGGCAGAAAGAAAAATGAAAGAACGGTTGAAAAGCAGGCGAGACTTGCGGACACGATGAACGGCACAGACATGCCGTAATGAACCAAATAACCGCCGACACCGGGCCCGATGACGACACCGAGCGTCATCGCCGCGCTGAACAGCCCCATTCCTTTCCCGCGTTCTTCCTCGGTCGTAATATCCGCAATGTAAGCGAACATTGACGGCATTAAAAACGCCGCGCCCATTCCGCCCAAAAGGCGGGATGCGAACAATTGCCACAGGCTTCCGGCAAAGGCGAAGATCAATTGTGACACGGCAAAGGCGGCAATGCCGAAAATAATCAGTTTCCGCCGTCCGTATTTGTCGGTTATTTCCCCGGCAATAGGCGCAAATAAAAGCTGTGTAAGCCCCGCCGCCGCAACAAGCAGACCCATCGTGCTCCCCGTCGCTCCGAATTCGGTAATATATGCGGGCATAATCGGAATAATCAATCCGATCCCAAGCATCGCAATAAACATATTCAGCATTAAAATTGACAATCGCCCCATGTACGCCATGATTTCTTACCTTCTCCCCAGACAAACAGATGATCATTCCATATTTGTCATTTTTTATACCATTCAGTATAACGGGGAAAAGGGAAAAAAGTCCAGATGATTTCAATCTCGTTTTCATATCTCATGACAGCACACCGGTTTCAGCCGGCAGATCATATATGTTAAGGGCCGCCTGCAGCGCTTCCCCGGCTTTAACTGCAACTCCGTGTCTGATCAGAACCGCTTCAAGTCCGGCCAGCACAAACAGCACATTTTCCTTTCTGCAGCTGTAGCCCATCGTTCCGATTCTCCAAATTTTCCCCTGCAGCGGACCGAACGAGCTGGCGATTTCAATTCCGAATTGAGACAAAAGCATACTCCTGATCGATTCGCCGTCTGCTTCCGGCGGAATCTTCACACATGTGACGACAGGCAGCTTCGCCTCCGGATCGCCGAATAAATCAAGGCCCATCGCTGCAAGTCCCGCCGTAAGCGCTTTTTCATGGCCCTGATGCCTGCGGAACCGTTCTTCAAGTCCTTCTTCCAGGACAAGGCGCACACCCTCCCGCAGCGCATAAAGCATTGCTGTCGCTTCTGTATGGTGATTCAGCCTTCTTTCACTCCAATAATCTTCGAGCTGGCTCAGATCAAAATAGTTGCTCGTAACCGGCCGATGACCGGACAGCATTTTACCGTCAGCTGCCGTTGCAATGCCACGTTCTACCTTTTTACGCGCGGCAATGACTGCGGCCGTCCGGTCATTATAAGTAATCGGCGCCATTCCGGAAGGGACCGATAGGCATTTTTGCGTTCCCCCGATGACTGCGTCAATCTTCCATTCATCCGTTTTTACGGCGCATCCGCCAATCGTGGCCACAGCATCCACGATAAAGAGTGCATCTTGGGCGCGGCACGCTTCCCCGATTTCTTTCAGCGGATGAATCCGCCCCGTTGATGTTTCTCCGTGCACCATAGCGACGATTTTCGGGGAAATCTTTTTCATCTCGCCGATAATCTCTTCAGGCCGGAAGACCGTTCCCCATTCACACTCGATCGTATGAACGTCCGCTCCGTACCGCTCGGCGATTTCAGTCAGCAGGTGTCCGAAGCGTCCGTATATCGGAACGAGCACGCTGTCGCCAGGTTCTATCAAACTTGCGAGAACAGCCTCAATCCCCGCTCTTGATGTGCCGTCAATCGGATAGGCCCAGCGGTTTTCCGTTTGAAACAATTCACGGAGCATTTGCATCGTTTCGTTCATGATGCCGGTAAATGCCGGGTCAAACTGGCCGAGGATCGGAGCGCCCATCGCCCTCAGCACTCTCGGTTCAGCTTCAGTCGGTCCCGGTGTCATAATCGTTCTTTGCGGAATGCACAATTCTTTTCTGGTCGGCACGCCGATTCCCCCTTTACGTTAATAGGCAAGTTTATGTAATACATTCGCCAGCGTAAGGACGCCGGTTTCAAGCTGATGTGCGGGTGTGAATTCAAGCGGGGAGTGGCTGATCCCGCCACGGCTCGGCACAAACAGCATGCAGGCCGGAAAGGTTCTGCCGAGCATCTGGGCGTCATGTCCCGCTCCGCTTACGATCTTCTCCGGGTCCGCCCCCTGCTCTTTTGCAGCCTCTGCTGCGGTTCGTGTCAGTGTCTGATCCATTTGAACCGGCTCTATCCTCATATATTCATCAATAAAGGGTCTGACTCCTTTGCTGCGGCTGATGTTTTCAATAATCGACACCAGTTTCTGATGGAAGGCTGCCAGCACGTCTTCCTGCTGGTGGCGAATATCAACGGAAAACTGGATACGGCCCGGAATGACATTCGCCATATTCGGCTCAACCGTCATTTTTCCGCACGTCAGGCGGAGCTCTTCCGGCTGTCTTTCCGCTGAGAGCATGAGTTCGTGGATGATGCTGCTTCCCGCCGCGAGCGGATCTTTCCGCCATTTCATTGAAGTGGTCCCCGCATGGTTGCATTCACCGTCAAGCGTAACGGTATAGCGTCTCTGTCCGGCAATCCCGGTGACAATCCCGATATCCTTTCCCGATCGTTCAAGCGTTTGCCCCTGTTCTATATGAATTTCCAGAAAGGCACTAATATCAGTGCGCAGCGGCGCCGGATAACGGCCTGCACCGAAGCCGTTCTGCCGCATGGCTTCTTTCAGAGAAATGCCGGACGCGTCTTTCGGCGTTTCCGCATCTGAAAGCGAGAAAGCACCGGTGATATTGCCTGAGCCCCAATAGGTGATGGGAAAACGGCTCCCTTCCTCTTCACAGAGCGACACAGCCTCCAGCGTTTTTTTCGGACGCCCGCACGTCTCATGCAAATGCCGGATCGCCAGCATGCCCGCCAGCACGCCGAACGCACCGTCATATTTGCCGCCGTCAATAACGGTGTCAATATGCGACCCGGTCAGAATCACCTCATCAGGCGATTCTGTGCCGTTCAGACGGCCGAACACGTTACCGACATCGTCAAATGCCGTTTCCAGCCCGAACGCCTCCATTTTCTTTTTGACGGCAAGCTGGGCGTCCATCCATTCTTTCGTATATAAAAGCCTCGTCACTCCGCCGGAAGCGGAAGCGCCGAATTGAGACAGCCATTGTATGTCATCGGAAATCCCGATATTCGCCGCCGAAAGCTGCTGATGTTCCATACACGCCCTCCTTTTAAACTGAAAAACTGACAAGATGATCTTCATTATAGAAGGAGCGCATAACGAGTTCATTATCATATCTTCCAAAAAATCAATGATTTTCCGGATACTTTGACCAAGAAACCGCCCCTCTGTCCCATAAGCCGAAGGAACCATTTTTCAAAAAAGATAGAATATTAGATTTATTTTTTGGATAATAGAGGTAAAGGAGGGCAAGTCATGACAAAAAAACTTTGGTTTCTGCCGATTGTCTGCCTGTTTTTCATTTTGGGTTGGACCGCGCCGTCAGCCTCTGCGGGCGCGCCGGCTGACACGAATCTGTACAGCCGGCTGGCGGTTTCAACTGCCGGCGGCACAACTCTTTTTCCGCAAACTTCCTCAGCTGTCATCACTCCGTCTGCGGATACGGAGACATATTACAAAGAAGCTTCCGGAAAAAGCGGAACAGCCTTAAAGAGCGCCCTGCACCGCATCATCAGCGGACATACAAAGCTGTCTTACAGCCAAGTATGGAATGCATTGAAGGAAACTGACGAAGATCCGGCAAACCCGAACAATGTCATCTTGCTCTACACCCAGGAATCACGGGCCAAAAGTAAAAACGGCGGCAGCGTCGGGGACTGGAACCGTGAACACGTGTGGGCAAAGTCACACGGAAACTTCGGAACAGCTGCCGGCCCCGGGACGGACATTCATCATCTGCGCCCTGCAGACGTCCAGGTGAACAGCGCCAGAGGAAACATGGATTTTGATAACGGCGGCTCAGAATACCCGAAAGCGCCGGGCAATTATTATGACGGTGATTCCTGGGAGCCGCGCGATGAGGTCAAAGGAGACGTCGCCCGCATGCTGTTTTACATGGCGGTGCGTTATGAAGGCGGCGACGGGTATCCCGACCTTGAGCTGAATGATAAAACCGGAAACGGCTCAGCTCCTTACATGGGAAAACTGTCCGTTTTGCTCAAATGGAATAAACAAGACCCCGTCGACAGTAAGGAAAAACGGCGGAACGAAATCATTTACGAAGACTATCAGCATAACCGCAATCCGTTTATCGACCACCCGGAATGGGCGGACGAAATCTGGTAATCGTATCATAAGAAGTGATAAGGGAGCCCCATCATCAGGCTCCCTTTTTCAATATACGGCGTTTTCAGTGTCGGCATCAAAAAACACGGCCCGGTTCATATTGACCGCAAGCAGAATGGCATCGCCGGGTTTCACCTCTGAAGCGCCGTCAAGGCGGATCGTCATGCGGTCATCTCCGCTCACCGCATGAACGTACATCTCCGCGCCTAAGTTCTCACATACTTCCGCCACAGCGCGGCACACCGCTTCAGGCGGGTGCTCTGATTGTCCGGCAAGCGTCAAATGCTCCGGACGCAGCCCCGCAGTCATCTCCTGACCGCTGTATCCTTTCTGCACAAGAACGGCCGCTTTTTCTTTCGGAATGGGCAGACGAACGGACGAACCGGCAAAATACCATTGCCCGTGACTTTCTTCTATGACGCCTTTTATAAAATTCATACTCGGAGAACCGATAAAACCCGCCACAAACATATTTGCCGGATAATGATAAATCTCATGGGGGCTTGCGGCCTGCTGAATATCTCCTTCATTCATCACGACAATCCGGTCGCCCATTGTCATCGCTTCCGTCTGATCATGCGTCACATAAACGATGGTCGCTTTCAAACGCTGATGGAGCTTGCTGATTTCGGCGCGCATCGTCACACGCAGTTTCGCATCTAAGTTGGAAAGCGGCTCGTCCATCAGAAACACTTTCGGCTCCCGCACGATCGACCGGCCGAGCGCAACCCGCTGCCGCTGTCCGCCTGAAAGAGCCTTCGGTTTCCGCTTGAGCAGATGCCCGATTTCCAAAATATCAGCGGCCGTCCGGACTCGCTCTGCGATTTCTTTTTTCGGCAGCTTTCTGAGCTTCAAACCGAACGCCATATTATCAAACACCGTCATGTGGGGATACAGCGCGTAATTCTGAAAAACCATTGCGATATCACGATCCTTCGGGGGCAGATCGTTCACCGCGTCTCCATCGATATAAAGCTTCCCTTCAGAAATGCTCTCCAGTCCGGCAATCATTCTGAGTGTCGTAGATTTGCCGCAGCCGGAGGGACCGACAAGCACCAGCAGCTCCTCATCCTTTACATCTAAGTGAAAATCCTTCACTGCCGCCGATTGGGCGCCGTATGTTTTTTTGATATGGTCAAATGTTAATGATGCCATTCGAAACCTCCTCCAATACTGGAAACCGCCACATCTTTCTGTTATGTTAAAAATGTTCGGGGTTTCTGACAGATTCATAAATGAAAAGCAAATTTGTATTATAACGTCATAATACATATAATAGTACTACTACTTGACAAAGGAGGTCCGTCCCATTGTTAAATAACGGGAGCTCGAAACCTTTATATATTCAGCTGAAACAAATTATCGCGGACGATATCAAGAAGGGCGTTTATTCGCCGTCCGTAAAACTGCCGACTGAAAATGAGCTGTGCGAAACGTACAACGTCAGCCGCATAACAGTCAGGAAGGCCATCCTTGATCTTGTGGAAGAAGGCTGGCTCGTCCGGCAGCAGGGAAAGGGAACGTTCGTTAAAAGCCCTAAACTGAAGCGGGAGCTCATCGCGGTCAACGGCTACTCTGAATTTATGGAATCAACGGGAAAAAAACCGAAACACCAGATCCTTTCCCATGAAATCATTGAAGCGCCTAAATCCATCGCTCAAAAACTTCGCGTCGCTTCCGAAAGTCCCGTTCTTGAATTAAAACGCATTTTATTTCACGACGACCAGCCGCTCTCATTCGAAATCGCCCACTATCCGCTCAGTTTATTTCCCGACATCGGCAAGCATATTAAAGGCGGCGTGTCGATGCATGACATTTTGAAACAGCACTATCAGGTGGTGCCCACCCATAATACGAAACTGTTAAATGTCGTATACGCCAAGCAGGAAGAAAGCCGCTATCTGGCTTGTGATATCGGGGATGCGCTTTTTGAAATTGACAAAACCGCTTTTATGTCAAAAGAACAGCCGATATACAGCTCGCTGTTTTTAATGCATACCGACCGCGTCACGTTTACCATTAACAGCCCCTATGCGTAACAAGTATAAAAAACGAGACAATGCTTATCGTATTCTCGTTTTTTCACTGCTTTTCCCGCCGTCCGGCCTGTAGGGATGCCCGTAACCGAACGCTCCGAACCCCCCGCATGTTTTGGCAGCCGTCCCGGCGGCCGCAGTAAGCGCTCGCCGAATATCCTGATGTTCGAAGAAATCGGTAAGAAACCCGGCGATAAAAGAATCACCCGCCCCCAATGTATCTATGATATCAGCTCTTACCACCGGCTGATGATAGACGCGTTCCCCATCCGATAACACCGCGCCATGTTCTCCCCTTGTCAGACAAACGATTTTCGCTCCGAAACCGCGGGCTTTTTCGGCAAGCCGCACACATTCACTTTCACTCAAATCACTCCCGGAAAAAAACGCATACGTCACATACGGACAGACCGCTTCTAAATAGGCTTTGTCACGTTTTACAGAGAAATCAAAGGAAATCGGCACATGGCCGCTCAGCATCGGAAGGTCACGTTCTATCCTGCTGTATACGCTCGTATGCAGCAGATCATGTCCGGCGATAAATGAGATGTCATTCTCCTGAAAAGCGAGCGTCAGACGCGATTGCACGCCGCCTTTATTTGATCCGGCAAATATCCTGTCCCCTCTTTCATCAAGCGTGACGACCGCCATCCCGTTTTCTCCGTATGCCCGGCGGATCAGATCGGCATTCACCTTCTCCAGTTTCAGCACATTCAATACGTGATCCGCCGCTTCATCACTGCCGAGAATCCCGATATAAGAAGTTTCGTGGCCTAAGCGCCGGGCAAGCACGGCTACATTTAACGCATTTCCGCCCGGGTAAAACGTCTCCTGATCCTGATAATAATCTACTACATTATCTCCGGCCGCTATCAGTTTCATCTTTTCATCCCCCTTATCCTTTCACGCTTCCCGCTGCAATGCCTCGGATAAAATATCTCTGCATTAATAAAAACAGCGCGATGATCGGAGCAGCAGAAATCGTCAGCCCGGCCAGCAGCACGCCCCAATCCGTCTGCAGCGCATCTCTGAACTGCATCAGCCCGGCCGGAATCGTCCGTAAATTTTCATCATCGATAAAAATAATCGCAAACATAAACTCATTCCATGTATGGTAAGCCGTCAAAATGCCTGATGTCACCAGAATCGGCACGCTCATAGGTAAGAATATTCTGAAAAATATTCCGAAACTTGTACATCCATCCAGATAGGCCGCTTCCTCAAGCTCTTTGGAAATCGACAAAAAATAGGAACGGATCAGAATCACGGTAAACGGAATACGGTAGGCTGCGTACGGAAGAATCAATGCCCAATACGTATTGTACAGTCCCAATGACTGGATAATGGAGTACAGCGGCACAAGACTGACCTGCGGCGTCAGCATCAAGCCGCCAAGACAAATGATCAGCACAAACCCTTTTCCTTTAAATTGAAAACGGGCCAGCCCGTATGCCGCCCAGGCACTCACAAATACGGTGATGAGACAAGTCAGCACGGTCACAATGACGCTGTTCATAAAATAAGCGGAAATCCCTTGGTTCCATGCGGATACGAAGTTTTCGGGATGCCAGACAGAGGGCAGCGACCAGCTGTGCTCAAAAATCTCATCCGAGCTTTTAAAGGCGCTGACCGCCATCCATAACAGCGGATAAGCAACGGCAATGAGGTAGATAAAGAGAAACAGCCACACAGACGTTTCCCCGACATACCATTTTCTCGGTTTTCCGCCTGTTCTGACGGCCTGACGGGCATGACGCAAGTCCGTCTTTTCAGGAAGCATCGGCCTACTCCTCCTTTCCGGTCTTAAAGAATTTCATCTGAATAAGCGACAGAGCAAGCGTCAGCAAAAGCACCACCGTCGCGATCGCAGAAGCGTAGCCCATCATATCCTTTGTAAAAGCGCTCTTATACAAAAATGTGCTCAGCACTTCTGAAGCATTGCCCGGCCCTCCGCCGGTCAGAATATACGGTTCATTAAATACGGTAAATGCGCCGGTCAGCGTCATCACCACGGCAACAAACGACATTTCTTTCGTCTGCGGCACCGTAATGTGAAAAAACTGCTGGATTTTTCCGGCTCCGTCCAGCTGCGCCGATTCATATAATTCAGCGGGAATGCTCTGAATCGAGACAATGTACAGCATGGCGATGTAACCGACAGACTGCCATTGAGACACAAAAATGACAGACAGCATAGCGGTGTTTTCATCGCCCAGCCACGCCCGGGTCAGTTCATCAAGTCCGACGGCTTCCAGCAGCTGATTCAAAAGCCCGATTTCCGGGTTATAAATAAAATCAAACAACAGCGCAATGACGGTCATGGAAATGACGACCGGAAGAAAAAATACCGTACGGAAAAACGGCGACCATTTTCTTACCAATCTGTCTTCCAGCACGGCCGCCAGAATTAAGCCGCCGCCAACCTGGCAAATCAGCGATATGACCGCATACAGCACATTGTTGCGGAGTGCTGTAAAAAACACGGGATCGTGGAACAGGTCAATATAATTTTTCAAACCGATAAACGTCTTTTCGGGTTGAAATGAACTCCATTCAAACAGACTGAAAAACACATTCTCAATAATCGGAATGTAAACGAACAGCAGAAAAACCAGCGCGGGCGCGAGAAACAGATACGGAATGAAACGTTTTCGGCTGACCAAGGAAATCCTCATCTCCTTTCTCCAAAGAAATCTGTTCTATTCAGATGACGCTTTGACCTGACGCGCCGCTTTCTGCACGGAATTCATCACCTCGCGCGGTGTCATTGTGCCGCCGAGCATCTGCTGAACGCCTGCCGCATACACATCGGCGATTTCAACGTCAACATCCATATCAAACCACGGCACCATTGTTTCGGCGCGGACGATATCCTGCACGGCTTCGCGCTGGATCGGGGTGGAATTGTTTTCTGTCGCCGTCCCCTGAACCGCGCTGTATTTACCGACGTCTTTTATCAGCTTCTCTCCCATTTTTTTCGAGGTTAAAAACTGAAGAAATTCCATGGCTTCTTTCGGGTGCTTCGTTTTTGAGGAAATCATAAATCCTTCGGGAGATCCGGTCAGTGCACGGGGAGATCCCTTTTCGCCGCTGATTTTCGGGAAAGGAAACAAGCCCAGATTGACCGGTTCGACGAGCTTAATTTCTGCCGTTTCCGCATAAATCATCGCCGCTTTGCCGCTCGTAAACTGCTGGCGCACATATTCGTGATCGACGGAGTTCACGTGCTTTGTAAAGTACGGCAGAAGTTCCTGAAGCTTTTCAAGCGCTTTGACATAGCCTTCGTCCGTAAACTCCCCGGTTTCCGGACTGTAATCCTTCGCCCGCGTTTTCTCATCCACCATACGCTGGTTCAGCGTCCCGATATAATGAGAAATGGTCCAAGGCGCTTTTGTGCCGAAACTGATCGGAATATATCCGTTCTCTTTCAATTTCTCACAGACTGTGATCAGTTCATCCCATGTCGCCGGGGGCTTCAAATGTAATGTATTAAAAATGTCTTTATTATAAAAGAATGATTTAGCGTCCATTTGCCACGGAACACCGTACTGTTTTCCGTCATGCGTAAAGGGTTTGATTTGTGACTGCACAAGCTGTGAGGACCAATCTTTATCCTGCTGATAGTAAGACGACAGATCGAGGGCTTTATCTCCTTTGATGAATTTATAAGCAAACCGGTCGCTCCATGAAAAGAAAATATCAGGGGGGCTCGTTGTTCCGAGCATGACTTTCACCTTGTCTTTATAAGAATCGTTTAAGACCGCTTCCGTTTGGATATGAATATCCGGATGAGCGGCTTCAAAATCTTTGACCGCTTCTTCAAAATAGCTTTTTTCCGGCTCCTTCGGCCACCTGTGAAAAAACTTCAGGGTCACTTTTCCGTCAGAGGAACTGCTTTGGCTTGAACAGGCGGCGGCTGACAGACATACAGCTAACAGAACGAACAGGCAGATGAGCTTTTTCAGATGCTTTTCCTCCTTTGTCACCGGACTATAACGTTATATATCATTATAGTCCGGTGAAATATAATGCGCGTTCTTAATATTCGACTTTCCACATGTAACGCCGCTGGCTTAACGGATGGTTCCTTGCTTCCGCCAGCGCATCCGCATAGCTTCTGAGCACCCGGTTTAATACGAGAGGAGCCAGGTAGCCTTTTACAGAATCGTCAATTCCGGAAAAATCATATGCTGCCGCATCAAGCACAGTCAGTTTTTTGCCGTATCTTTTTGAGAAGGAAAGCGCCCGCTCTTCAAGGGGTCTTGTTTCGTCTAAGCCGAGCAGGATAATAAATGGAACGGATTCATCAATGATTTCGAACGGTCCGTGAAAATATTCTCCGGCATGAATGGCGTGGGAATGAATCCATTGCATTTCCATGAGAATGCAGATGCTGTAGGAGTAAGCGACGCCGTAGTTCGCACCGCTTGCCATCGTGTAAATGATATCTTCTTTTTCGTGGGCTTTCGCGAATGCCTTTGCGTGATCCGCTTCTTGTTTAAGCGCTTTGTCATATACGGTCTGGAGCTTATTGAGTCCGTCGATCGCCTGCTCAAACGCGGGATGGTTTTCCAGCACGTGTAAAGCGCCGAACACGATTTGATACAGAACCCCGTAATTCGTATTTATCGCTTGTGCGTTCTCACCCCAGTCATACACCGCGACATATTCGGCTTCTTTCGCTAACGGCGAATCAGGCTCAAAGGTCATTGCAATCGTAAGCGCGCCTTTTTTTCTGGCGAAACCGGCGGCTTTCACCGTTTCCGGCGTATTGCCTGACTGAGAACATAAAATCACCAGAGAGTTCTCTCCGAGCTGAATGGGATTGCGCTGAATAAATTCATTTGAACTGTAGAGATCAGAGCTGATGGCTTTCGCCTCTCTGTCAAACACGTACTTGCTCGGATACATAATGGCTGAAGAACCCCCGCAAGCGACGAAAAAGACGTGGTCAATCGTTTTTCCTTTCAGATCATCCAAGAAAGCCTGAACCTTGTGATTCACTTGTGCGGCAGTTTGACTCAAATCCTTCACTCCTCAGTGTTTTATTATATAATGTTATATAACATTATATAACGTTATATTAATCGCAACAAAGGTGCGTTGTCAATCATATTTTCTGAAATTTCTAAAATATAGAATAAACCCGTCTAATTTCCCGCCCTCTCTTGACCTGACCCTTAGAGACACGTTTAGAATGAAAAGCAGGGAGTGATTCAGAATGAATATAAAAGAAGCCGCCAGGCAGACGGGTCTCACGAAAAAAGCCATCAAATATTATGAGCAGGAAGGTTTAATCACCGTCAGCAAAAACCCTGATAACGGATACCGTGAGTATTCCGCTCAGAACGTGAATACGCTGAAAATGATTGCCGCCCTCCGAATGCTGGCACTGTCTGTAAGCGATATTAAAGCGTTCCTCTTAGAGGGCAGCAGTCTGCATGATATACTGCGCCAGCAGCATCAAAAGCTCAGCCGGCAGATTGAAGAGCTTGAGCAGGAACGGAAACTGACTGAAATGCTGATCAAGCGCGTGGAAGATGCGGAAAATGTCGATTCAATTCTGCATGATATCGGCGAGGTCAAAATAGATGAACCGAAGTATATGGGACTTCAGCTGAAAAAACTGTTCCCGGGAGATTTCGGAGAATTTATCGCCGCGCTGTTTGAACCGTTCCTCGACTTTTCTATTGATACAGATGAGAAAAAAACGATATGGGCAAAGCTTATTAAAGTATTGGATGATATGGAAGAAGTTCCGGCTGCACACCCGATGATGCAGCTGGTCGGTAAGGAGGACCCGGCTCAGCTCCAGCAGCACAAAGTCCAGCATGACCAATTTATCGAGCGGATTTTGGAGAGAGACCCCGCCACTTGGGACACTCATAAAAACATCATCATTCAGCTTGTGAAAAGAGTGGAGACAGATGAAGAGTACAGAGAAAGCCTGATCAAGATCGGAGAATCCGCTTCTGATCTGCCCGCGCTGAAGGAAGGATCGCCTTTCAGCAATCTACTTCAAAAGCTCAGCCCGAAATATGACACGTATGTGCGACTTCAGCTTGAACTGAAAAAAGAAGCCGACGAGGAACTCGGCTTTGATTCAGAAGCATATTTAAAACAGATGCTTCAATCAAAAAAACGCTAAGGCTCGTCTCCTTAGCGTTTTCTTTCTTCATCCTCAGTGCTGTGCGTTAATGCGGTCAACGACATTAGCGATGAGCTGCTCTTTTCCTAAATCGGAATCTTCGTCAACGCTTGCTACTGTCAAAATGATGGCCGCTACCGCAAGAGCGATCGTCTCAATGGCGGCCGCCGCGTTTAAAAATACCCATACAGCACACAGCCATCAAATAAATACTGAAAAATGAACTTTTTCACACTAAAATACTATTATAGGTAAAAAAGGGAGTGTTCATATGTTTTTGATGAATGATAAGGTGCTGTGGGGAGCTGTGGTTCTCGCCTTTATTCTGTCGATTGTGTTTTATCCGTTTCTTCCTGCTGATATGGCCATTCACTATGACGTGTCGAACCGTCCGAATACATCAATCAATAAAACGGCCGGCGTCCTGATTTTTCCTGTGCTCATGATGATCTGCATGTTATTCAGAAAAAAGGTCGTCCAGCTGTTCCTCGTCGTTTACTGTCTGCTGATCGTGCATATTGCAGTGATGTGGCTGGCACTGTAAACATAAAGAAAACCGGAGCCCTTAAGCTCCGGTTTTTCTTATTTATAAAATACTTTCTCAATGTTGTATTTCGACTGAAGGGTATTGATCGCGTACGTTTCGTAAATCTCCCTTTCCATCGGATCATGGACGACACATACTTCAATTTTATACACTTCGTCCCTGTGATGTTTAACAGGCGACACATTGTCTTCAAAATGCTTTTTGATTCTTTGTCTTAATTTACGGGCTTTCCCGACAAACAGCAGCTCATCATGAATGTTATAAAACATAAAGATGCCGCCTTTGTCTCTCGGAATTTGGTGAAAATCAATGAAACCGTAAATCGCTTTAATCGCCGGTTCATTTTCCGACGGTGACTGCTGCCGTTCCGTAATGGTTACATCAGGAACAGGAAGGTTTATTTTTATCAAAATGGGTCACGTCCTCTTATTCATTAAAGCTCCATCCTATCATAAGAATGCGCCAAAAGCTATTTTTTATTCAAGCGCCCCGGCCGGATCATAAAGGCTCAAATCAATTTCCGTCTGCTGGCCGAGTGCGAGTTTTGCCAGTTCCGCCCCCAGATACGGCCCGCTCGTCAGCCCTGAGGCGCCCAGCCCGTTGGCAACGAGGAGTCCGCTGATATTCGGCACTTTGCCGATGACGGGAAGAAAACCGGGAGTAAACGGCCTGAAACCGACTCTTGTCTCTATCACAGTACTGTCTGAAAGGCCCGGCGCCACGGTTAATGCTTTGTCAAAAATCTCACGGAGGCCGCCGGCCGTCACCCGCAAATCCATGCCGGTATCGTTTTCATGAGTCGCGCCCGCTACAATCCGACCGTTTGCAAACGCGAGAATGTATTGATCGTTTGGGGGCATGACGACGGGCCAGCCGCCCGTATCCTCTCCCTGAAGCTCTAAATGAACGATCTGTGCCTTTTGGTATGATACTGAAAAACGGATGCCGAGCGGTTCAAGCAGCTCTCTCGCCCAAGCGCCGGCCGTTACGAGAACCTGGCCGGCAGTAAGCGTGCGTTCTGCGGTTTTCACACCGATAACGGCACCGTCCTCTGTCAATATTGACGCTTCTTCATTGTAAACAGCCGCGCCGTGCTTAACGGCCGCGTTTAACAGCGCCTTACGAAGCGCCCTCCCGTTCACCCGGGCCGCGCCGCTGACATGAACCGCCCCGTATTCCTCCGACAGCGCGGGGAACAGTGCCTTCGTTTCTGCCGGAGTCAGTCTCGTAATGTCACCGATTTCAGGAGCGTCCTCTCTTCTTTTATAAGCTCTTTCCTCCATTTGGCTGAGCTTTTTTTCATCCGTATGGAGACTGACGGCACCGACCTTTTGATAGCCGGTGTCCGTTTCTCCGTCAGCTTCAAGCTGCTGTATCAATTGGTTATAATAGCGGGCTCCGCCTTTTGCGATCGCATACCATGCCTGATTGCGGCGCTGCGACAGCCACGGGCAGACGATCCCTGCCGCGGCGTCAGTCGCCTGCCCCGGGTGTTTCCTGTCAAAGACCGTTACATCCGCACCTGCCTTTGCGAGATGATAAGCCGCGGACGCACCGAGAATGCCGGCTCCGATAATCATATAAGACTTCATGTGTAACACCTTTTCTATCTGTTTTGTCTTATTTATTTTAACAAATAGAGCGCCCGGTTCCTACCGGAGTCCTGACGGCAATGATAAGTTTCGAAAACGGAAACGTATAATAAAAGGAATACGTTCTTGTCTGAAAGCCGTTTTCCTCAAGAATTGCTCTGTATTGTGATGTATTTTTTATATCTGACACGGCCAATGTGCCGCCAGGCTTCAGCACCCTCACCATTTCCGTGATCGCCCGTTCCCTCTCTTTTCTGCCTGAAATGTTGTGTAAGGTAAAATGTGAAATGACAAGGTCAAACGTTTTATCAGGAAACGGCATGGCTTGCGCGAGTCCGTCATACAAATCAATTTCCGGCGCTCCTTCTGCCCGTCTGTTCTTTTCAAATGCGTCTCTCCCGTTTCCGCCCAGATCCCAGCTTGACCATTTGTCAATCGCTGAGACGTCAGCGCCTTTTTGAGCCGCGGCGATGGCTAGCAGCCCCCGTCCCGTCCCAATATCAAGCACCTTCATGTCCGGCCTTAAACCGGAAAGCGCAAGAATGCGATGGCGGTGTGAAAGTTTAATGGCCGTTGAATACAAGAGCATCCAAAGACCGAGCAATAAAAACAAGGTGCCCGTCAGCCAGCCCCAGTAAGGAGGAATCATACCGCATAACGTGGCTGCAGCATAAAGGAGCGCAAGAAAGATAAATCCAAACGCTCCATAAGGCGCATCAATTCCGTATCGTGTTGTCATACTGTCAAGTCCTTTCAATTTTTATCCAACTATTATACCATAATATTCAAAAGCCGAAAGGAGATACGACCATGTGAAACGCGGCATTACATTTAACATCCCAAATCAATTCGGACGGTTTGCGGCAGATATATTACAACCGTTCCCCATCTCTTCCTATACGTGGTTTATCGGTGATGGAGAGGCGTATACTGAATTCAAAGAAGACACCGATACAGACCTGTTTACGCAAAATCAGGCATCATTCAGGGTCAAGAACTCCGTCATCGTCTGAAAGGAAACCCTTATTATATGATTTTTGCTGAATTGAAAGCTTTCCCGAGCGGAATGGTACGGAAATCAATACGTATGAGGAATATTTGGATAGTTCCTGTAAACTTGTGCTTCTCATCGCAGATTGCTCGTATGTAACGTTATATTGCAAAGATCCGGACATGCTCGAAGCCCTTTTTCAGCAGGCTGTACAATGCGGGTTTCACCGCGTTGACTATGTTACAGATAAGAATGATGCGAGAACGGGATTGTCTGTCTGGTGAAGGTGGTGCGTTCTTTTTATGAAGCGCTGGATAGGGCTTAGGATTCAAAATATTGACAAATTCGTGTGTTTTCAACAAAAAAATCACCCCCTCATGTATACTGAGTGCGTAACTTACATATGAAAGGGGTATGGCAATGAAAATCAGTTTGAAGAAAAAAGCAGGTTTTTGGAAGAAGACGGCGGTTTCATCTCTTATTTTCACCATGTTTTTTACCCTGATGATGAGCGGTACGGTTTTTGCGGCCGGGCTGAATAAGGATCAGAAGCGCCGGGCGGAACAGCTGACCAGCATTTTTGAAAACGGAAAGACGGAAATCCAATACGGATATGTTGAAGCGTTGGATGACGGAAGAGGTTACACTTGCGGGCGGGCCGGCTTTACGACGGCTACCGGAGATGCGCTGGAAGTAGTCGAAGTATATACGAAAGCGGTGCCGAATAACAAATTGAAAAAGTATTTGCCTGAATTGCGCCGTCTTGCGAAGGACGAAAGCGATGACATCAGCAATCTGAAAGGATTCGCTTCTGCCTGGCGCTCACTTGGCAATGATAAAGCCTTCCGCGCTGCCCAGGATAAGGTAAACGACAGCTTGTATTATCAGCCGGCGATGAAACGTTCAGAAAATGCCGGACTGAAAACGGCCTTGGCCAAAGCGGTGATGTACGATACGGTGATTCAGCATGGTGACGGTGATGATCCAGACTCCTTTTATGCCCTGATTAAACGCACGAACAAAAAAATGGGCGGGTCACCGAAAGACGGAACGGACGAGAAGAAATGGCTCAATAAATTCTTGGATGTACGCTATGACGATCTGATGAATCCGTCAGATGAGGACACCCAGGATGAATGGAGAGAATCGGTTGCCCGTGTCGACGTTTTCCGCGATATTGTCAAAGAGAAGAACTACAATTTAAACGGGCCGATTCATGTCCGGTCAAGCGAATACGGAAATTTCACTATTCAATAAACAAAAAAACCCCGCCATATGGCGGGGTTTTACTATTAACCGATGGAGCCTTCCATTTCGAACTTGATCAAACGGTTCATTTCAACTGCGTATTCCATCGGAAGTTCTTTTGTGAATGGCTCGATGAAGCCCATAACGATCATTTCTGTTGCTTCTTCTTCAGAAATACCGCGGCTCATCAAGTAGAAAAGCTGTTCTTCAGAAACTTTTGATACTTTCGCTTCGTGCTCCAATGAAATGTTGTCGTTCAGGATTTCATTGTAAGGGATTGTATCAGAAGTTGATTTATTATCCATAATGAGCGTATCACACTCGATGTTTGAACGGGCGCCGTCCGCTTTCCGTCCGAAGTGGACGATACCGCGGTATGTTACTTTTCCGCCCTGTTTCGAAATCGATTTTGATACGATTGTGGATGACGTATTCGGTGCAAGGTGAATCATTTTCGCACCTGCGTCCTGATGCTGTCCTTTGCCCGCAAGAGCGATAGAGAGCGTCATGCCGCGCGCGCCTTCACCTTTCAGAATGACAGCCGGATATTTCATCGTTAATTTAGAACCGATGTTTCCGTCAACCCATTCCATCGTCGCGTTTTCTTCACAAACCGTACGTTTCGTTACTAAGTTGTAAACGTTGTTCGCCCAGTTTTGAATTGTTGTATAACGGCAGTAGCCGCCTTTTTTGACGATGATTTCAACAACCGCGCTGTGAAGCGAGTTTGTTGTGTACACAGGAGCCGTACAGCCCTCTACGTAATGAACGCTTGCTTCTTCGTCAACGATGATCAGCGTACGTTCGAACTGACCCATGTTTTCAGAGTTGATGCGGAAGTAAGCTTGAAGCGGTGTTTCAACCTTCACGCCTTTAGGCACGTAGATGAAAGATCCGCCGGACCAAACAGCTGAGTTCAGCGCCGCAAACTTGTTATCAGTCGGCGGAATGACTTTCGCCCAGTGCTCGCGGAAAATGTCTTCATTTTCTTTCAGCGCGCTGTCTGTGTCTTTGAAGACAATGCCTTGCGCTTCAAGATCTTCTTTCATATTGTGGTACACAACTTCGGATTCGTACTGTGCAGAAACACCGGCAAGGTATTTTTGCTCAGCTTCAGGAATACCGAGTTTGTCAAATGTCTGTTTAATTTCCTCAGGCACTTCATCCCAAGAACGCTCTGAACGCTCAGACGGCTTTACGTAATACGTAATTTCGTCAAAGTTTAAAGAGTTTAAATCCCCGCCCCACTGCGGCATCGGCATGTTGTAGAAATGCTCAAGAGATTTCAGGCGGAAATCAAGCATCCATTGAGGCTCTTCTTTCATGCGTGAAATTTCTTCTACGATTTCTTTTGTCAATCCGCGCTCTGAACGGAAAATGGAAACGTCCTTATCGTGAAAACCGTACTTGTATTCACCAATTTCAGGCATTTTTTTAGCCATCCATTTTCACTCCAATCTTTTAATTGCCGCCTTTTTCGCCAGCGACTCCTTTTTCAAGTGCTTTCCATGAAAGGGTGGCACATTTAATCCGGGCCGGGAATTTCGAAACGCCTTGAAGGGCTTCAATATCCCCGAGATCTATTGAGTCGTCATACTCTTTCCCTTGCATCATGTCTGAGAAAATCTTAGACATGGAAAGGGCGGTATCAATATCTTTTCCTTTAATGGCCTGCGTCATCATGGAAGCTGAAGCCATGGAGATGGAACAGCCTTCCCCTTCAAACTTCGCTTCCTGAACGGTATCGCCGTCAAGCTTCATTGTCAGTCTGATCCGGTCGCCGCAAGTCGGGTTGTTCATATCGACGACGATGCTGTCATCCAAAACCCCTTTGTTGCGCGGATTTTTGTAATGATCCATGATCACTTGTCTGTATAATGTATCTAAATTTGCATTAAAAGACATTTGTAAAGTACTCCTTTGTCTTTTGGAGGGCTTCCGCGAGCTTATCGATCTCTTCCTCTGTATTATACAGATAAAAACTCGCTCTCGCAGTAGCAGATACATCCAGCCATTTCATGAGCGGCTGGGCGCAATGATGGCCGGCTCTGACCGCAATGCCCTCAGCATCGAGGACAGTCGCGACATCATGAGGGTGAACCTCATCAAGATTAAATGTCACAAGTCCCGCCCGCTCTTTCGGACCGTATACCGTCACGCCGTCCAGCTGCTCGAAACGGTCAAGCGCATAGGCTGCAAGCTTATGCTCATGCCGGGAAATCTCGTCGAGTCCGATCTCTTCAAGAAAATCAATCGCGGCTCCCAATCCGATCGCGCCTGCGATAATCGGCGTGCCTGCTTCAAATTTCCACGGAAGCTCTTTCCAAGTTGATTCATAAAGCCCTACAAAGTCGATCATTTCGCCGCCAAATTCGGCCGGTTCCATATTCTCAAGCAGTTCTTTCTTGCCGTACAGCACGCCGATTCCCGTCGGGCCGCACATTTTATGGGAAGAAAGCGCGAAGAAGTCGCAATCCAGGTCCTGAACGTCAATTTTCATGTGCGGTGTGCTCTGCGCCCCGTCCACCACGATGACAGCGCCATTGTCATGAGCGATTTTGGCGATCTCTTTAATCGGGTTAATCGTGCCGAGCACGTTTGACACATGAGCGACTGCCACGATCTTCGTATGGCTTGTGACAGTCTGCCGGACGTCGTCCAGCGAAAGCGTGCCGTCTTCCTGCATCGGGATATATTTTAAAGTCGCGCCGGTTGCTTTTACTGCCTGCTGCCACGGAATGATATTCGCATGATGCTCCATTTGGGTGATGACCACTTCATCACCGGGTTTTAAGCTGGCGCGGGCATAGCTCAGCGCCACCATATTCAGTGAAGTTGTCGTGCCTTTTGTGAAAATGACCTCAGCCATTGACTTCGCGTTGATAAACTTACGGACTTTTTCACGCGCACCTTCATAGCCGTCTGTCGCTCTCGTGCCAAGAGTATGAACGCCTCTGTGAACATTGGAATTGTATTTGCTGTAATACTGATCCACTGCTTCAATGACAGCACGCGGCTTCTGGGAAGTCGCCGCGCTGTCAAGGTACACGAGGTCATGTCCGTTCACTTGCTGATGAAGGATCGGGAACTGTTCACGAATATCGGTGATATTCATTATTTTACTTTCCTTTCGATGACGGAGACGAGCTGTTTCTTAACTCCTTCAATCGGAAGCTCTTTTACCACCGGAGCAAGGAATCCGTAAATGACTAAGCGCTCCGCTTCTTCTTTCGGAATTCCGCGGCTCATTAAGTAGTAAAGCTGGATCGGATCCACACGGCCGACAGATGCCGCATGTCCTGCAGTTACATCGTCTTCATCAATTAAGAGAATCGGGTTTGCATCTCCGCGTGCTTTTTCACTCAGCATCAGGACGCGGGATTCCTGTTCAGCGTTTGCTTTAGACGCGCCGTGCTCGATTTTGCCGATTCCGTTAAAGATGGAAGATGCGGCATCTTTCATGACTCCGTGCTTCAGGATATAGCCTTCAGAAGCCTTACCGAAGTGGATGATCTGCGTCGTAAAGTTTTCCGTCTGTTCTCCTCTTCCGACAACTACGGTTTTCGTATCGCCGTATGTGCCGTCTCCGTAGAGGTTTGTCGTGTTTTCAGAAATCGTGTCGCCGTCGTTCATCAGTCCGAGCGCCCACTCGATTTTGCTGTCTCGTCCGCGCGCGGCTCCGCGGCGGTTGACGTATGTTGTGACACCTGCTGACAGGTTGTCAACGGCGCCGTACGTCACGCTGGCATTATCACCTGTGACCACTTCACTGATAATGTTGAATACCGCTTCTTTCGGATTCACCGTGCTGATGTAGTTCTCAACGTAAGTGACGGAGCTGTGGTCTTCAGCGACGATCAGCACGTGGTTGAACAATGCCGTGTCATTGCTTTCATGAACGTAAACGGCCTGAACAGGCGTCTCCACCTGAACGTTTTTAGGAACATAAAGGAATGCCCCGCCGTTCATTAATGCCGCATGAAGCGCAGTCAGTTTATGCTCGTCGACCTTTACGCCGTCTTTCATGAAGTATTTCTCAACGAGGTCGCTGTGCTCACGGGCAGCCGTTAAGATGTCCGTGAAAATAACGCCTTTGTCTTTCAGTTCTTTTGAAAGAGAAAGGAAAGCAGGCGTTTGATCACGCTGCACATATAACGTTTTATCTTCGTTTTCGATATCGATCAGCGCTTTTGCTTCATCAGCTAAATCTTCTAAAGAAGCAAGCGGCGCGTTTTCTACTGTATGCTTGTTGAACTTTGTAAAGTTCCAATTTGTGATTTTTGTTTTATCAGGCTTAGGCAGCGGCAGATCTTCAGCTTTTTCAAGAGCCTGTAAGCGCAGGTTTTTCAGCCAGGCAGGTTCTTGATGCTTTTCGGAAAAGCCTTTGACATATTCCTGATCTACGGATAGTTTCGTTTCCAATGTCATGATTATCCCCCTAACGCTTACGCTTCTTGGCCTACAGTTTCGTCTTCAATGCCTAGTTCCTGTTTAATCCAGTCATAACCTTCCGCTTCAAGGCGCTGTGCAAGCTCCGCGCCGCCGGATTTCACTACGCGTCCCTGCATCATAACGTGAACGACATCAGGCGTGATGTAGTTCAGAAGGCGCTGGTAGTGAGTGATCATTAAGCAGCCGAAGTTTTCGCTGCGCATTTTGTTGATTCCTTTA
Organism: Bacillus sp. ZY-1-1; assembly: GCF_003047165.1. NCBI lineage: Bacteria > Bacillati > Bacillota > Bacilli > Caryophanales > Bacillaceae > Bacillus > Bacillus sp. ZY-1-1. Next base: position 806,108 of record NZ_CP027061.1, on the reverse strand, counting down.
GAAACGACTTTAAGCGCATCGATATCAAGACCTGAATCGATCTCGTCAAGAATGGCGATTTTCGGCTCGATCATCATAAGCTGAAGGATTTCGTTGCGTTTTTTCTCCCCGCCTGAGAAACCTTCGTTCAGGTAACGCTGCGCCATTTCAGGGTCCATTTCAAGGAACTCCATGTTTTCGTCCATTTTGCGGATGAATTTCATAAGAGAAATTTCATCGCCTTCTTCACGGCGTGCGTTAATCGCAGAGCGAAGGAAATCGGCATTTGTCACACCGCTGATTTCGCTTGGGTACTGCATCGCAAGGAAAAGACCCGCCTGAGCGCGCTCGTCCACTTCCATTTCCAGTACATCTTTGCCGTCAAGCGTGATGCTGCCTTTTGTAACTTCGTATTTCGGGTGTCCCATAATCGCTGCTGAGAGCGTGGATTTACCGGTACCGTTCGGCCCCATGACAGCGTGGAATTCGCCGCCTTTTATTTCAAGGTTTACACCTTTTAAGATCTCTTTTCCTTCGATTTCAACGTGAAGATCCTTGATCGTTAATGTTGAAGCAGCCATATCTATACCTCCAAAATATATAATCATTATTCTCAATTTATTCTCATTCTAATTTTATAACAAATGAAAAGTAAATACAACTTTTTATATTACCCGGAACATTCCTAAAGTTTATCAAAGATCAAGGCGTAATTAAAGCTGTTTGAAACAGAAAAAGGGCGGAAATCCACCCTTTTTTACTGACCGATTTTCTCATTAAGCTGCGCTGCGAGGAACTTGCTTTTTTGATATTCAAGCTCCCTCTGCCGTTCGACTTCCATCCTTTTTGAAAGACGCCGTCCGTATTCCTCGTAGCCGATGCCGTGTGACTTCTGCATCGCTTTTTCCATTTCAGGCGTATAGTCAAGGTCCAGTCTCTCGTGGCTGGTGCAGATAATGAATCAATCCCTTCATATATTTGTTTCTATTGTAACAATGATCCGCTGCTCCGGCCAAAGAGGGTGTGCCCCTGAATCCTTTCGAATGTGCCGGAAACCGGCGCTCGCTTTATCTGAAAAACGGTATTCACACGATTGCTCATTCTAATGCGTCGTATGTCCGAATTCCTGAATACACTGCTGCACGAGGGTCACTCCCTGACTGAGAGCCGCGCCGCCCCCGAATGCCGCCGCGACGCTGATGACCTCAAGGATGTTTTCTTCTGTGGCCCCTTGGTCAAGGCAGCCCTTCGTATGATAAATCATGCAAAATTCATCTTGAGCGCTGATGCTGATGCCCAGAGCGATTAATTGTTTCTCTTTTTCAGTTAATGAATCCGCTGAGAAACACTGCTCTGTAAATTCATTAAACTTCCGCCCCATCATCGGCATTTTTTGCTCGAATATGCCTAAACCTTCTTTATATTGTTTCAATGCGTCATGCACGCTTTTTCCGTTATCCTGGTATTGAGCCACTGCCATTCCCTCCAATCGTTAACCTTCCTTTTTATTATGGACAGTTCTCCGATTAATACCCGAAAAAAAACCCCGGATGATTCATCCGGGGTTTTCGCTTTATTCAGATACGGGAAGCACGGCTCCGTCGTATTTTTTCTCAATAAAGTCTTTGATTTTCTTAGAGTGAAGCACTTCCATAAGCGCTTTGATTTTCTCTGATTTTTCGTCACCTTTGCGTACGGCGATGATGTTTGCGTACGGGTTGTTTTTCGTTGATTCCACTTGAATCGCATCTTTTAACGGATTCAGTTTGTTTTGAATCGCATAGTTGACGTTAATGAAGACTGCATCGCCTTCTTCTTCATTATATGCTTTCGCCGTTAATTCAGGGGCGATTTTTTTGAATGTCAGGTTTTTCGGGTTTTTCGTAATGTTTTTCGTAGTCGCTTCAATCGTTTTTACCTTCGGATCAAGTGTGATCAGTCCGGCTTTTTCAAGCATCGCCAGCATACGGCCTTGTTCAGCGACATTGTTAGTCATGATGATGGTCGCGCCTTTAGGCAGGTCTTTCAGTGATTTGTATTTTTTCGTGTAAACTCCGAACGGCTCAAGGTGAACGGCTCCGGCATTCACGAGTTTGTAATCTTTATTTTCTTTCATTTCCTGTTCAAGGTAAGGAACGTGCTGGAAGTAGTTCGCATCCACTTCATTATCAGCTAACGCTTTGTTGTACATTTTGTAATCGTTCAGCACTTTTACTTTTAATGTGTAGCCTTTTTCCTTCAAGAGCGGTTCCGCTTCTTTTAAGATTTCAGCATGCGGTGTTTTTGTCGCGGCGACAACGATTTCCTTTTTATTCGAGCCGTTTGATCCGCAGGCGGCTAAAACTCCCGCGAACACAAGCAGCAGCGCACTTAATACAATCTTTTTCAATGTAAATCCTCCCTTATCTTTTGTCTATTATATTTGTAATTACATCACCGATAATCTGAATGATAAAGACGATGATGAGTATAAATACTGTCGCTACAAACGTTACATCCGTATTATTGGACTGGTAGCCTTCTACATATGCAAGGTTTCCGAGTCCGCCTGAACCGATGGCGCCGGCAATGGCGGTAGATCCGATCAGGGCGATGGCCGTCACGGTGATGCCTGAAATTAACGCAGGCATTGATTCAGGAATCAGCACTTTGAAGATAATCGTCGATGTCTTTGCTCCCATTGATCTGGCAGCTTCGATGACTCCTTTATCGACTTCCCGGAGCGCAATTTCCGCAAGACGGGCGTAAAACGGCGCGGAGCCGATAATCAGCGCCGGCAATGCGGCATTCGGTCCTAAAATCGATCCGACCAGAATCTTAGTAAAGCCGAGAAGCAGAATAATTAAAATAAGAAACGGAATAGACCTGAAAATATTAACGACCGCCGCAATCACGGTGTTAATGATTTTATTTTCCCATAAGCTTCCCTTGCCCGTTAAAAAGAGCAGAAGACCGAGAATCGCTCCGATGATAAATGAAAAAACTAAAGCGATGACCGTCATATAAAGGGTCTCATATGTGGCCGTCCACAGCTCGGTTATATCAACGTTCGGGAACCATTTTTCAAACATTTGTGATCACCTCTGCTTCTACCTGTTTGTCTTTGATGAACCGGATCACGTTTTCTACTTCTTTTTCCTGACCGTCAATATGAATGAATAATGAACCGTAAGCTCCGTCCTTCGTCTGTGAAATTTTCCCCTGCAGAATATTGACGTCCACATCAAAGTTTCGGATCATTTCCGTAATGAGGGGCTGCTCGGCGGCCTGCCCGACAAATGAAAGCTGAATCGTTTTCCCTGTCGCTGTTTCCTGCAGAAAATGCTGGATGGTTTCTTTCGTCTCCTCCGGTTCTGTCACCTGCTGAACGAAACGCTTGGTCATCGGTTCGCGCGGGTTTCTGAAAACTTGGAGTACTTCGCCTTCTTCAACGACTTTCCCGTTTTCCATGACGGCGACTCTGTTGCAGATTTTTCGGATGACGTGCATTTCATGGGTAATGAGCACGATCGTCAGACCGAGTCTGTCGTTTATATCGGATAAAAGATCCAAAATTGAATCGGTCGTCTGCGGATCGAGCGCTGATGTCGCTTCATCGCACAGAAGGACTTTCGGATTATTGGCGAGCGCCCGGGCGATGCCGACACGCTGCTTTTGACCGCCGCTCAGCTGCGACGGATAAGATTTTTCTTTCCCCTCTAATCCGACCAGTTTAATCAATTCATCAGCGCGGCGGACCCGTTCGCTTTTTTTCACGCCGGCGATTTCCAGCGGGAACATAATGTTCTCCCGGACGGTGCGCGACCACAAAAGGTTAAAATGCTGGAAGATCATGCTGATTTCCTGGCGCGCTTTTCTCAGCCCGCGGCTGCTTACTTTATTTAATTCCGTCCCCGCGACTTCCACGGTTCCCGACGTCGGCTTTTCAAGGCCGTTCAGGAGACGGATTAAGGAACTTTTACCAGCTCCGCTATATCCTATAATTCCAAATATTTCGCCCTTTTTGATATCAAGAGTGACATCTTGGACAGCATTGACATCCCCGTGCTTCGCTTTGTAAATTTTTGAAACATTTTGAAGATGGATCAAAGCAATCACCCGCCTTACACTATTCTAAGAAATCTTCCGGGTTTCTCCGCAAAAGAAAAGCCTTTCTGCAAAAATGAGCAGAAAGGCTTATTGAAAAAGGCCTTTCTCTCATCTTTCAAAGCAGACCGCTTTGAGTGAATTGGCACCATTTCAACATTGTTGATGGTTGCCGGGCTTCATAGGGCACTTCCCTCCACCTCTCTTGATAAGAGAAAACATATCGTATTTTCGTCCGGAAATTCTTACTGTAGAATAGCACGGCGAATGATAAAAAGTCAATAAAATAAATATTGGAAGCTATTGTCACATAGTAGATTGGCAGTTACGGCCGTTTACTGATCGCCTGAAAAAATCCGTTTGTCAGCCAGAGGATGGCCTCCAGCTTCAGCAGGGCTCTGAATGATCCTTTCACTTTGAGTTTTCCGCTTTGGATAAGCTTTTGCAAAGAGACATCACCATGCAGGAGATGGATGATTTCCGTCTGGTTTCCGTAAAAGGTCAAATTAGATTTCTCCTTTGAAGCCGACGTTTTTCTCATTTCTCCCTGTCCGTTAATTGAGACCGTTAAGGCTTCTGTTTCTCCTTGGAATGTAATCAGCAGCGTTGAGGCGTTTAATAGCGGTTTCAAAAACAGATGCTGTCCGTCATTCTCTGAAACTTCTATTTTCTCCACTCGTATAACCTCCCGTTTTAATGGCCATACATACACTTTCTCTTTTTAACGGACAGAACCCTTTATAAACCGCACGACATTTTCCTGTAAATATTGTCACATCGGGAACGTTTGCGATGTTTTTTGTTTAATCAGCTCATATAAATAGGAAACGGAGCGGAAGGCGTATCCTTTCTCAACAAGCTCTCCGCCTTTAAACAGCAAAAAGCACGGAACGCTTTCAATCTGATAGGCTTTGGCGAATGCGGGGGAATAATTCACGTTGTTTTTATAGAAGGCGGCACCGGGCAGCATTTCTTCGACGACAGTAAGCATTTTGGACGCCAGCTGGCATGTGCCGCAAAACGGGGTGTACAAATACAGGAGATAAACGTCATCCTGAATCGATTCGAGTTCATTTTCTTGGAGTTCTTTCATGATTACCACCTCAGGTCGTTCTTTTTCAAAAATACAGTGTCAGCATCAAAGCCGGCTCTGATCAGCACAGATGCGAGATGATGGCCCGGGCACGACTCGACTTGCCTGTATGTTCTGTCTATATAAATATGGCGCGCTTCGGGAAGCTCCCGTTTCAGCTGTTTTCTTAATTTTTCTCCGGAGTCATCTGCGTCCGTTAAAATATAGACGTCTCTGTCAAACAGGCGGTCCGCCAACTCTTCCAGTTCGGTTTGGCCGATCGTCCCGTTTGTACAGACGATTTCCGCGGGTTCGATGAGCACTTCCCTGACTTTGATTTTATCAGATTTTCCTTCTACGATAATGACCTTTTCATCTCCGTTGTACATAAGCGCGTCACCTGCCGATTGTTTTAGCGTCAGATTGAAAAAGAAGGCAGTGAAATTCACCGCCAACTGTTAACACCAGCCATTCTCATAATCGCAATCGACATATTTCGGATCGCTGCCGTTTATGACATCGGCTGTTTTATAAAATTTTTGATTTTCAAATGAAAAGCCCTGTTTGAGCTCGTACTGGTCCATGCCTGTCATCTCGCCGATGGCTTCATTTTCATGAAACAAGGAAAACCGGCCGTTTTGAAAGCGGCCCGTGACGTTCTCCGTCACATCGACCTTTTGTTTATCAAAAGCCATTTTAGACACCTCCCGTTACAGATAGAGTGTCCAAATGGCCCCTTTGCTATCCGATCAGTCTTCCTGTGTCATTTCGTCATATTGCTCAGAAGTCATGAGGTTTTCGATTTCTTCAGCATCAGCCGGTTCCACGACGATCATCCACGCTTTTTCATACGGAGACTCGTTTACGAATTCAGGACTGTCATCAAGGTCTTCGTTCACTTCCGTCACCGTTCCGTTAATCGGTGCGTACAGTTCGGATACGGTTTTGACGGATTCCACGCTGCCGAATGGCTCGTCCGCTTTAATTTCGGCGCCGACTTCCGGAAGCTCGACAAATACGATGTCGCCAAGTTCGGCTTGCGCGAAATGTGTAATCCCGATACGGGCTTTTCCGTCCTCAACTTTGACCCATTCGTGCTCTTTGGAATAACGCATATCTTTCGGTGTGCTCATCTAAATCCCTCCATTTTTTTCTTATAATAAGAAGATACCATAATTCTTTGAACCTGGCATTACATCCAATATTTTTCGAATTGGTCTTCTTTAAAGCCGACAGTGACTTTTTCGCCGTCTGTCGTAATCGGGCGTTTCAGGAGCATACCGTCTGATGCCAGAAGTTCGAGCTGTTCATCCTCTGACATATGGTACAGTTTTTCCTTTAAGTTCAGCTCGCGGTATTTCATTCCGCTCGTGTTGAAAAACTTTTTGAGCTCAAGACCGCTCTTTTCATAGAGGTCTTTAATTTCTTCTTTCGACGGAGTTTCCTCCGCGATATGTATTTCGTTTATTTCCTTACCGCGGTCTTCCAGCCATTTTTTCGCATTACGGCACGTTCCGCATTTAGGGTACCAGTAAAAATTTAACGACATCTTCTTCACCCCTTGTAAATGATCGTCGTTATTTTAACACAATCACTTGTAAAAACCTATAACGTTGCTTCATGAAAAAGCGCCCCTGATGAAGGAGCGCTTTCAGCATGTAATCAGACTGTATATTTTTCTTCACGGAAGACGGCGGCTGCCGCTTCACGTTTTTTCTGAATGAGGTTTTTCGGCGTCAGGCGCGTCAGTTTGCGCAGCACGGAAAGCATCATGCGGAGGGAATCTCCTTCCTCCATGGCGATCAGTGATTCTTTGGCGTGCGCTTCAATGTTCTGAAGGGCTTCCTGGGCAAAGATTTCCGTATATAACAGCTTCTGCGCGGCTTTTTCGGCACCGTCCGCCGCAATTGCTTTTTCCGTTCTGAGGACGGCGGATTCCAAAGCGTACAGCGCGCTGACAATATCGGCAATGTTCACCATGATTTCCTGCTCGCCTTCAATCTCTTTGCCGTATTTCTGCGCCGCGAGACCCGCTGTCAAGAGGGCGATCTTTTTCGCCTGTCTGACAATGTATTTTTCCTGTTCAAGAGGTTCTGAGCCCGGCTCTTCAGGCATCAGCATCATGAGTTCTTCTTGGAGCGCTTTTGCTTTTTCAAAGAGCGGCAGCTGACCTTTTACGGCTTTTTTCAGAAACGTGCTCGTTACGATCAGGCGGTTGATTTCATTTGTGCCTTCAAAAATCCTGTTGATTCTTGAGTCGCGATAGGCGCGCTCCACTTCATATTCCTGCATAAATCCGTAACCGCCGTGAATTTGAACCCCTTCGTCGGCAATGTAATCAAGCGTTTCAGAACCGCACATTTTGTTGAGCGAGCATTCAATCGCGTACTCGGCGATGGACTTCGCGACTTCGCGTCCGTCTTTTTGCTCCTCTTCCGTCAGTCTGCTCATATTATCTTCGAATAAGCCCACTGTTCTGTATACAGAGCTCTCCATGGCGTAAAGCCGCGCTGACATCGTCGCAAGCTTTTCCTGAGTGAGCGTGAAGCTTGAGATCGGCGTTTTAAATTGCCGGCGCTGGTTTGCATAAGCGGCAGACAGCTCAATCACCCGTTTTGAAGCGCCGATTGTGCCGACGGCAAGCTTGTAGCGCCCGATATTCAGGATATTAAAGGCGATGACATGGCCTTTTCCGATTTCGCCGAGAAGATTTTCTTTCGGGACTTCCGCCTGATCTAAAATCAGCGTTCTTGTCGATGAACCCTTAATCCCCATTTTTTTCTCTTCCGGTCCCGTTGATACGCCCGGATAGTTCTTTTCTACGATAAATGCAGAAAACTTATCTCCGTCCACTTTAGCGTAGACGACAAAGACATCTGCAAAGGCGGAGTTTGTAATCCATTGCTTTTCTCCGTTAAGAATATAGTGTGTGCCCGCTTCATTCAAAACAGCCGTCGTTTTCGCGCCGAGGGCATCTGAACCTGAACCGGGCTCAGTTAAGGCGTATGCCGCGATTCTTTGTCCTGAAGCCAAGTCCGGCAAATAGGTTTTTTTCTGTTCTTCCGTTCCGAAGAACACGATCGGCAATGAACCGATCCCGACGTGAGCGCCGTAAGATAGCGAAAAGCTGCCGGCACGTGAAAACTTTTCCGTGATGAAGGCTGAACTGATTTTATCCAGGCCGATTCCGCCGTACTCTTCAGGCACGTCTGCTCCGAGGAGGCCGAGATCTCCGGCTTTTCTCAGCAGTCTGACCGAATGCTCAAACTGATGGTTTTCAATTTCATCGATATAAGGAAGCACATCGTTGACGACATAGTCTTCTGTCGTTTTGCCGATCATTTTATGTTCGTCTGTAAAGTCCTCCGGAGTGAATATTTGATCATATCCCGTCTCTTCAATCAGAAAGCTGCCGCCTTTTTTGACGTTGACCGTTTCCTGTTTCATGTTCATTTCCCCCTTTTTTTAAATGAGTTCAAATACGCCGGCAGCGCCCATGCCGCCTCCGATGCACATCGTCACAACGCCGAATTGCTCGTTTCTCCGTTTCATTTCATGAATGAGTGACAGGGTCAGCTTCGTCCCCGTGCAGCCGAGCGGATGTCCGAGCGCGATGGCGCCTCCGTTGACGTTCACCTTTTCTTCATCTATCCCGAGCGATCTGATGACTTGAATGGCCTGTGAAGCAAAGGCCTCATTCAATTCAAAAAGCCCGATATCCTGTAATTCGAGTCCGGCAAGCTTGAGCGCCCGCGGAATGGCTTCAATCGGACCGATTCCCATTACCTCAGGCGGAACGCCGCCTACGGCAAAGGAACGGAATTTGACAAGCGGGGCCAATCCGAGCGACGATGCTTTTTCGCGATCCATCAGCATGACAGCCGCCGCGCCGTCACTTGTTTGTGAAGAGTTCCCGGCCGTCACGGTTCCCGTTTTAGAAAAAGCCGGGCGGAGCTTCGCCAAGACGTCAGCCGACGTGCCGGGACGAACGCCTTCATCCTGAGAAAAGGTAAATTGTTTTTTCCGCGGCTTATGGTCATCACCGACTTCTGTCAGCGATACTTCAACCGGCACGATTTCGTCATTGAATTTCCCTTCCTTAAGGGCTTTTGCGGCATTCTGATGGCTGCGGACTGCAAATGCATCCTGGTCTTCTCTGGATACCCCGTACGTTTCGGCGACCTGCTCCGCTGTGTGCCCCATGCTCATATAATACTCAGGCGCATGCTCCGCCAAAGCGATATTCGGCCGTGTCACATGCCCCATCATCGGAACTTGCGACATGGATTCCGCACCGCCCGCAATGACGGTGTCACCCGCGCCGATCATAATTTTTTCAGCACCGTAAGCGATGGATTGGAGCCCGGAAGAGCAGTAGCGGTTCACCGTAATGGCCGGCACCGTATGAGGAAGCCCCGCCAGCGCACCGATATTCCGCGCCATATTTAATCCTTGTTCGGCTTCAGGTGTTGCACATCCGATAATTAAGTCATCGATATTTCCTTCATAGCCGCCTGCCCGTTTCAGCGTTTCTTTTACACAAAGCGCGCCTAAATCATCAGGACGAACGGCTGCAAGCGATCCTTTTTTCGCTTTACCGACCGGGGTTCTCGCACCGGCCACAATGACTGCTTCTCTCATAAACACCCTCCTAGTTCCGTAAAGGTTTGCCTTTGACGAGCATATGCTGCATTCTCGCTTGAGATTTCGCCTCGCCAGCGAGGCTTAAAAAGGCTTCTCTTTCAATCTCGAGTAAATATTCTTCTGAAACCTCCGTGCCGAACGGGACTCTTCCGCCGGCAATGACATGGGCCAGCTTCTTCGCAATCTTCATATCGTGATCGGATAAATAACCCGACCGTCTCATTTGGTCTGCTCCGAGCAGTAATGCCGCACAGCCGGTTTCTCCGGTGACTTTCACTTTTTTGCGGGCAGGCGGACGGTATCCGCTGTCATATAAGGAAGCAGCCAGCTGTTTCGCATCGTGCAGCAGGTGATCCTGATTCATGCTGATACGGTCTGCCGCGGACAAAATCTTCATGTCACGGGCTTCGTGTGCCGAACCGGACACCTTGGCAAGCGCGATTGTTTCGAAGGTTTTAATCGCTGCGTCCATGAGTTCACTTCCGCCGTCCAAATAATTCATGTACAGCTCTTTGTTTCCTCCGCCGCCCGGAATAAGGCCGACGCCGGTTTCAACGAGACCCATATACGATTCGCTCGCCGCCTGAACGCGTGCAGCCGGGAGACAGACTTCCGTGCCGCCGCCGAGTGTCATCCCGAATGGCGCCGCTACAACGGGTTTAGCGCTGTATTTGATGTTCAGCATCGTCTGCTGAAAACGGCGGATGACAAAATCGACTTCCATGAAGTTATCATCCTGGGCTTCCATTAAAATCATCGCAAGGTTTGCTCCCGCGCAGAAATGTCTGCCTTGGTTTCCGATGACAAGACCTTTATAATTCCGCTCCGTTTCCTCAAGCGCATTGTCAATCATCTGAATAATGTCTAAGCCGATCGCGTTGCTTTTCGTATGAAATTCCAGCAGCGCGACATCATCGCCGAGATCAACCAGACTTGCGCCGCTGTTTTTAGTGATAACGCCTTTTGTTTCTTTTAACGTCTGCAGGCTGATCCGTTTCGGATTTTCTTTCACAGCCCTGTATTGGCCGTCTGAATAATAAAATTGTGTTCCGTTTTCCTTCATATAAAATGTTTCATGACCCTGATCAAGCATTTCTTTCACCCAGCCGGGGAGTGCTGCGCCTTCTTCTTCGAGCCGCTCCGCTGATTTTCTGACGCCGATGACATCCCACATCTCAAACGGTCCGAGCTCCCATCCGAAGCCCCATTTCATGGCGTCGTCAATCGCTTTTATATCATCAGCGATCTCACCTAAAAGCCGGGCTGAGTATAAGAGTGTTTGCGATGTGATATTCCAAAGCAGGCGTCCGGCGCGGTCATCGGAATATACAAGCGCTTTCATTTTTCCTTTGGCACCCTTTGCCTGTTTGGCGGCTTCTAAAGCGGGCGTCTTCATTTTCGAGCGCTCACCGTATGTCATGGTCAGTGGATCGAGTTCATATATTGTTTTACCTTCTTTTTTGTAAAAACCTTGGCCGGATTTGCTGCCCAGCCAATTGTTTTTCAGCATGTCATTCATAAATTCAGGAAGCTTAAACATGTCTTTTTCAGCGCCGTCGGCTTTATCATATACGTTTTTTGCCACATGAGCGAAAGTATCAAGCCCCACAACGTCAAGGGTTCTGAAGGTCGCGCTTTTCGGTCTGCCGATCAAAGGTCCGGTCACAGTGTCCACCTCGCCGATGCGGCAGCCGGAAGAAAGCATTTCTCTTACCGTGACCAGCAGGCCGTACGTACCGATGCGGTTGGCGATAAAGTTTGGCGTGTCTTTTGCGATGACGACACCTTTCCCAAGCGTGTTTTCTGCAAATGAAGTCATAAACTCCAGCACGTCAGGATCTGTCTCCTGAATCGGAATGATTTCCAGAAGCTTCAAGTAGCGGGCCGGATTAAAGAAATGGGTTCCTAAGAAATGAGCCTTAAAATCGGCAGATCGGCCTTCCGCCATTTTTGTGACGGAGATACCGGACGTATTGCTCGACACGATGCTTCCCGGTTTCCGGTATTCATCAACGAGTGAGAAAATCTGTTTTTTTACGTCAAGGTTTTCGACGACGACTTCAATAATCCAATCAGCATCCTTCAATTGAGCTGCGTCATCTTCCAAATTCCCCGCCGTTATATAGTCGAGATTGGCAGCCGAAGTCAGCGGCGCCGGTTTTTGCTTCAGCAGCTTTTGCATGGCCGATCGGCTCAGTCTGCTGCGGACCTCCGGGCTTTCTAATGTCAGCCCTTTTTTCATCTCATCCTTTGTCAGCTCGTTTGGCACAATATCAAGCAGCAGGACGGGAATTCCGATGTTAGCCAAGTGCGCGGCAATTCCGGACCCCATGACGCCTGATCCGAGAACGGCTGCTTTCTTTATAAACTTGTGCATGAGTCATCCCCCTTGAACTTTGAATGAATAGTCATTCATTTTTTCGGCAAAAAAAATGAAACCCTTTTCTTCTTTCATCTTAAAAGATTTTCAGGATGACTTCAATAGCAAATATGGAATTTTTTTAAATTTTTCGGCTTCCGCATGTTCCATGGCGCGGGCGGGAAACTTAAACCCGGAGGTGAAGGGAATGGTGCGAGGGAGAAAAGATCCGTCTTCTGCCGCAGTGAGCGCGGCCAGCATGAAAGGAAATGCGGGACCGAAGCAAAAATACGGCGGCGGCAAACGGACGAGCCAAAATCAGCAATATAAAAAAGACAACATGGAATAACATACTGCGGCTGCTTTTTGGAGCAGCCGTTATTTTTTGAAGATTCCTTTCAGCACAAACGCCGCATTTGCCGGGCGCTCGGCAATTCTTCTCATCAGGTACCCGTACCAATCGGTTCCGTACGGGACATACACCCTCATCCTGTATCCTTCTTCGGCAAGCTCCTTCTGGCGCTCCGTTCTGATGCCGTACAGCATTTGGAATTCAAACTGCTCCCGGGGAATCTGATGCTCGCTGATGAGTGTTTTCGTATAAGAAATGATGTCATCATCATGTGTCGCCACCGCCGTTTCATAGCCGCTCAAAAGCTGCAGCTTAATCAGCTGCTGGAAATGAAGATCGGTTGCTTTTTTATCAGGGAACGCAACGGCCGCCGATTCTTTATAAGCGCCTTTTACAAGCCTGAGCCGCGGCTTATATGGCATCAGACCGCTGATGTCTTCAGCTGCGCGGTATAAATAAGCCTGAATGACGGTGCCGAGCATCGGAAAATCCGGCTTGCACCGCTTATACAGCTCAAGCGTACGGCCGCATCTTGAATAGTCCTCCATATCAATCGTTACAGGCACGCCGCGTTCTTTTGCCTCCGTCAATATGTCTCTGACATGCTGTTCCGCGAGTTCCTCGGAAATATCCAGACCGATGGATGTTAATTTCAGCGACAGCTCACAATCCAGTTGATTCTCGGCAATCGCCCTGATTGCTTTTTTACATTCTTCCGCCGTCTTTTTCGCATCCTTCTCTGAACCCGCATATTCACCTAGATAATCAATCGAAGCCGACAGCCCTTTTTGGTTCAGCCGCTTTACCGTTTTCACAGCTTCCGTGAGCGTTTCCCCTGCAACGAACCTTCCCGCGCCGAAGCGGATTCCGTAAGCCTGGGCGAATTTTGTAAGCATTTTATTTTTCGACAAAAATAAACATATGCTCCGCAGCAAAGATGAACTCCCTCCTTTTTCTTTTATTCGTGTATGAATTTCCGATCGCAGAGAAAGCTAAAAAGAACAGAATTGAAGGAGGCGTTTATATGAACAACCAAGAGCAGCACGGAAACTTGCCGCCTGCCGTCATCTCAACGAAAGACCATTTGTATCTTGAGGACATGCTGAACTGGAATCTGCTTGCCATGAAAAAAGCGCATTTTATGGCGGAACACTGCCAGAATCAGACGTTAAAACAAGAGCTTGATCAGATCGGCCGGATGCATGAGAAACATTATCAGCACATATTGGGCCGCTTGAACCCCGGTCAAGGCGGACAGACAACAACAGGCTATATGCAATAGGAGGACTATACATGGAACAGCAAAATCAAAAAATCACGAATCCGCAAACGCCCGTGCCCAATACGGCGCAAATGAATGACAGAGACTTGGTCAATGAGCTGCTGACGACGGAAAAATACATCACGGCTTCATATTGCACAGCCCTGCACGAGTTCAGCCACGAGTCTCTTTATCAAGATATTCAGGCGATTTTCGATGAGTCACAAAAAGCGCAAAGAAGATTATACGATGTGATGTTTCAAAATGGCTGGTATTCCATTGAAGCCGCCGATACCCAAAAGCTTCAGCAATCGTATCAGAAGTTCCGGCAGACCATTCAGCAGCAGTCTCCCTACCAGCAGTAAAATGAAAAAGGATTTGATGTTTTCGCCAAGCATCAGTCCTTTTTTTATTTTTGCACAAAAAGATTGACTTATCATTAATCCTTATTTATATTTAACTAATGTTAATTATTTTCTCGAGGAACAAGATGAGGAGGAGTTATGAAAAACGCGGATCAATATGTGTCTGACATCCAGAAATCTCTTCAGACGCTGCTGCAAAACATACAGCCTGAAATGGTGGAAAGCATGGCAAAACACGAGGTGACGCCTGCCCAATTATTTGTTTTAGCCAGCCTGAAAAAACACGGGAGCTGCAAAGTTTCCGAAATTGCGGAACGCATGGAGGTAAAGCCGAGCGCAGTGACGCTGATGGCAGACCGCCTCGAACAAAAAGGACTTATCGTCCGCAAACATAACCAGCAGGACAGACGCGTCATCGACATCAGCCTCACCAAAAAAGGCGAAACAAAATTCGAAGATGTTGTGGAAGGACGGAAAGCGATACTGGCGCGTAACCTGTCCGTTCTGACTGACGATGAACTGATTCAGTCCGTGAACATCATCCGCAAAGTAGCGGAAGCCGCCGAGAAATACGCGGCTGATCAAAAAGAAAACGAATAGAAAGAGGAGCTGCCGAAACATGAGCATTGAAAAGAAAGATCCAAAACGCACATTATTAATAACGGGCTTAATCATCGCCATGTTTTTCTCAGCCCTTGACGGCACCATCGTAGGAACGGCGATTCCTAAAATCGTGGGTGACCTCGGGGGATTAAGCATGATGACGTGGCTGACCACGGCATATCTTTTAACTTCGACGACGATCGTTCCGATTGCGGGGAAACTTGCAGATTTATTGGGGCGCCGCGTCGTCTATGTGTCAGGTTTATTGATTTTTATGGGAGCTTCCGCACTGTGCGGAATGGCCAGCAACATGACGGAACTGATTATTTTCCGCGGACTTCAGGGAATCGGCGGCGGTGTCATGATGCCGATGGCCATGATCGTCATTGGGGATTTGTTCACAGGGAAACAGCGTGCCAAGTTCCAAGGGCTTTTCGGAGCGATTTACGGCCTTGCTTCCGTTATCGGCCCGCAAATCGGGGGCTGGATTGTTGACTCATTAAATTGGAAATGGGTTTTCTATATCAACCTGCCTGTCGGAATTTTAGCCGTGATCTTTATCGCAAGAGGACTTCAAGGCAGAAAACAGACTGGGCCGATTAACTTTGACATCGCCGGCATTTTCACAATGATTGTCGGAATCGTCAGCCTCCTTCTCGCGCTCAGCTTCGGAGGAAAAGATTACGCATGGGGCTCTTGGCAGATTCTCGGTCTCTTTGCGCTTGCGCTTGCCGGGATTGTCGGATTCATTTTCGCTGAAATCAAAGCAAAAGAACCGATTCTGCCGATGTACCTGTTTAAAAACAGAACGTTTACCGTACTGAATCTGATCGGGTTTTTCATGAGTATCGGCATGTTCGGCGCCGTTACGTTCGTTCCTTTCTTTATGCAGGGAATTATCGGAGTCAGCGCCACCGCGTCAGGCACGATTATGACGCCGATGATGGTATCTATGATTATCACAAGTATTATCGGAGGCCAGCTGGTTTATAAGATCGGTATTAAACCGCAAATCATGATCGGCATGCTGATCATGGCCGTCGGCTTCTTCTTATTAACGACCTTACAGCTGGATACAAGCAAGCTCGCGGCTACGTGCTATATGGCAGTGATCGGTCTGGGAATGGGGCTCGTCATGCCGCTTCTCACACTCGCTCTGCAAGAAACGTTTTCAAAAGAAGAGCTGGGCGTTGTGACTTCATCAAGCCAATTTTTCCGGATGATCGGGGGAACGTTCGGCATTACGGTGCTCGGCGCTGTCATGAATGCCAGATCAGGAAGCCTTTTAACCGACAGACTGGTGCCTTACTTAGACTCACTCCCGAAACAGGCAAGTGCCTTTGCCGCCCAGTTTAAAGGTATGATTGACAAAAATCCTGAAGGGCTGCTTCAATCCTTGTTCAGTCAGGAATCGATTAAGCAGATCCCGGCCGCATTTTCTTCCCATATCGTGCCGGTTTTGAAAACGTCACTGATGGATTCGCTTCACAGCGTGTTTTTCACAGGCCTGGCCTTTATCGCTGCCGGATTGATCCTCACGCTGTTTGTTAAATCAATTAAGCTGACAAACAAAAAGACAGGCAAACAAGAAGAAAAGGCGAAAGCCGTTTAACAAAGAAAAATCCCGCGGATGCCGCGGGATTTTTTTATATCATCTGGGCCTCTCCGTTTCCGAATGACCAGTCTTCCGCCTCATTGGAAATCGGGGGTGAAAATTATTTAATAAACCTTAAACATTTCATCGTTATCTTTATAGTACGACAAAATAAAGTCACGAAAATTTCTTACCGAAGAAGATAACAGCTTATGTTTCATCCAAGATAAGCCGACTGGATATGAAGCAGAGTGATCAGTCACTTTTATAAAATTCAGCCCCAATGTTCTGCAAACCGAAATAGGAAGCAACGCCACCCCCTGATCCAGCTTTATAATCTCGGCCAGTAAATGAGAATCCGCCTCAAATGCAATATTTGGGGTGAAACCGGCTTTTTCACAAAGCGAGGCTGTAAAACCGCTATACTCTTCATTATTAGCAAGGGTAATAAATGGTTCATCGGCGACAAGACGTAAAGAAATTTCGGTTTTACCCGTAAATCGGTGGTTTGAGGGCAAAGCCAGAACAATATCTTCATTTACCAGCATACAACTTTCTATCTCTTCATCTTGAATAGGATGACCTGTTATTCCTAAATCAATGTCCCCTTTTTTTAAACTTGTTAGGATCCCGCTTTTAACTCCGATGGCTTGGAGAATTTTTGATTGAGGGGAGCGGTTGATATATTCACTCATCAGTCCTGCAAGGAATCTCGGATTAGAAATAGATATTCTGATGGTGTCAGACATTTGATGTTCCTCCAATTGAATTTCCGTTTGTGCATTTTCAATCTCAGTAAAAATCCTGTTTACATGTTTTAAAAGAATTTTCCCTGATGAACTCAGCTTAATATTTCTGCCTTTTCTCTCAAACAAAGCTGTTCCCAGTTCATTCTCAAGTCTTTTTATAGTGAGACTTAAAGAAGGCTGGGCAATCTTTAATTGTTCTGCTGCTTTAGAAATATGCTCAGTATAGGCAACTGTCTGAAAGTATTTTAGCTGCAGCAATTCCATCTGTCTGCATCCCCCTTATTTATTTCAATAAATATATATATACCTTATTATGTATTAGATTAAATGTAAATGCGGATGTAAGATAATAGCATAGTTAAAGAAAAGGAAAGGAAAGGGTGTCATGCAATGAAAATTGATGTGAAAGATATAGCAAAAAATTTAAATACACCGCTAACGGCTCCTGCTTATCCTATCCCAAATTATAAATTTGTTAACCGTGAATATTTAAATATTATTTACCGAACGGATGAAAAAGCTTTGCGTGCGGCAGTGCCGGAACCTCTTGAAATTACTGAACCTTTAGTGCAATTCGAAGTGATGCGGATGCCCGATGTTTCCGGACTTGGTGCCTATACAGAGGCGGGACAAGTCGTCCCTGTCAGCTTTAATGGTGAAGAAGGAGATTATGTACATTCTATGTATGTAGACAATTTCCCGGCTATTGCAAGCGGACGGGAACTTACTGCATATCCAAAGAAATTGGGCGCCCCTAAGCTGTATATAGACTCTGATACTCTCGTTGGCACATTAGATTATGGCAGTCTTCGTGTGGCAGCTGCGACTATGGGATATAAACATTTCGAAATGGACAAGGAAAAAGCGAAAAGGGAAATTTGCCGACCTAATTTTATGGTTAAGATTGCTACTGATTACAATGGTGATTTAAGGGTTTGCGATTTGGTGCGCACGCAAATAACGAATATAGAAGTTAAAGGTGCCTGGTCTGGACCGGCGCGGCTTCAATTATTTGAACATGCTCTGGCGCCTCTTGCAGATTTGCCTGTATTAGAAGTCGTTTCAGCATCTCATATTATTACGGATTTAACCTTAAATGCAGCACAGCCGGTTTATAACTACTTAGAGGAAAAATAAGGAGACGTTTACAATGAGAATTGCAATTTTAGGAGCAGGTTCTTTAGGAACCATAGTTGGAGCATATCTGTCTGCTGGCGGAATGGATGTCGAATTAATTGATTCATACAAAGAACATGTAGATACTTTAAATCAAATAGGTGCTAAAGTAGTTGGTACAACGGCATTTCAGGCAAAGGTAAAAGCCATTACCCCTGAAAACAAGTCAGGCAAGTATGATTTCATATTGCTCCTGACGAAACAATTATATAATGACTCCATTCTTAAAGAGTTACTGCCTTTTTTAAAGGATGATAGTGTAGTATGTTCCTTGCAAAACGGTATACCTGAACAGAAAGTTGCTTCGATCGTTGGTGGTGAACGTGTTATTGCAGGTTCTGTTGAATTTGGTGCTACGTTTATTGAACCAGGCGTATCCAGACTTACAACTGAGTATACTCAATTTAAAGAGTACGCTTTTCAAATTGGAGAATTAAATGGTGAAACAACAGAAAGAATCCAGCGTATTAAATCGGTTTTAGACCTTATCGGCGGAACACATATTTCCGATAATTTAGTTGGAACGAAGTGGTCAAAATTACTTATCAATAATGCATTCAGTGGTTTATCGGCAGCATTAAACGGAGAATACGGTGATATTCTTGACCATGAAATCGGCATTGTCAGCGCAGTTCATATCGCAGATGAGACGATTAAGGTTGGACACGCCAATGGTGTCACATTTGCGAAAATGGGCGGCCTTGATTTAGAATCTTTGGAATTAAAAAGTGAAAATGAGATTCCTGAACGTATTCAAACATTTAGGGCAGCCATGGAACCATCCAGGCTTTTAAGAGCAAGTATGCTTCAGGATCTTGAGAAAAAACGCAAAACTGAAATTGATTATATTAATGGAGTTATTCCCAAAATGGCAGAAGGTACTGGAATTTCAACACCTTTTAATGATTTGGTTGTAGCACAAGTCAAATGTGCCGAGGAATCTCAAACAGTGCCCAATTTTGATACAAATATAAAAGCATTTGAAGAGTTATTACGTATCCGAAAGGAAATGTGATATATAGGAAAGAGTAAGGGATTGCTGCGGCGGTCCTTTTTTCTTGGTTCAGCAAGTAAACAAACGGGTGTGTTAGTTACATTAAAGTTCTTCGTTATGAATTGAACGGCGCCTTTATTGATTCCTTTTCAGCAAAAAAAGCTTCCGGCACCTCTCTTTGATGCCGAAAGCTTTTTATTGTTTTTTTCTGTGAGCTTCATTGAGCTGTTTAATGTGCTGTATCGCAGCTTTGATGCCCTCTTTGGCGTCCGGGTAGGATTGATTCCAATGTTTGACGAGCGGCGGCATGCTTTTTGCGATATGTGTATACAAAATCCACTGCCTGACTTCTTCCTTTACATCCGGGTTTGTTTCGCCAAGCAATAGTTCCGTGTATTTCTCAAGCAGGCCGTCCAGCTGCTGCTGCAGTTTTTCTTCCATACCGTTTCCTTCCCTTTTTCATGATTATGACAATCGGGCGGTGAGGGCCGCTTCCTGCACGATACATCTGCCGCGTCCGTGCGGAATGCAAAGCGGCGTGCCGAACAGCGGATCTTGCGTTACCTGACAGTTCATTGCAAAGACCTGCTGTACAAGCTCGCAAGTGATGACTTCTTCGGGACGGCCCTCTGCGTAAATCTGTTTATCCTTTATGGCGACCAGATAATGGGCATAACGGCATGCCAGATTGAGATCGTGCAGCACCATGACGATTGTGCGTTTTTCTTTTTCATTTAATTCAAACAGCAAATCAAGAATTTCAATTTGATGCGTCATGTCGAGATAAGTCGTCGGCTCGTCAAGCAGAATGATATCCGTATCCTGAGCGAGTGTCATCGCAATCCATGCACGCTGGCGCTGTCCGCCTGACAAGGAATCCACAGGACGGTCGGCCATTTCCTCAAGCTTCGTCGCTTTTAGCGCTTTTGTGACTGCGTCTTCGTCCTCTTTGGACCATTGCTTCAGCCAGCTTTGATAAGGGTATCTTCCCTGCTTCACAAGCTGATGCACCGTCAGGCCTTCGGGAGCTGACGGACTCTGCGGCAAAATAGCGAGCTCTCTTGCCACTTCCTTCGTCGGAAGCTTAGCGATGGCTTTTCCTTCTAAAAGCACAGAACCGCCCCTCGGTTTCATCAGCCGGGCCAATGAACGTAAAAGCGTCGATTTTCCGCAGCCGTTGCTTCCGATCAATACAGTGATTTCGCCTTTTGGAATCGCGACATCCAATTCGTCAATGATAACAGTCTCTCCGTACCCTAAGCTCAGCGTCTCTGTAGAAATTGCACTCATACCGCTAACCGCTCCTTTTTTGAGTTTCCCAACACTATGTATATAAACAAATTGCCTAAACATTCAACGTGAGATCATGATTATATTGTAACAGAAATTAATGACTCTGAATATCATTATCAATTAGTTTTGGGTAAAAAAGCAGCGGGCGGCGGTTATTTTTTTATTTCCGTCATTTCTCCATCGTTCTTTTTCAGTTTTAGATAAAAATGGTCATAGCGGCTGTCCAAATTAAAAGCCGAAAGCACCTGCCGGACGACCTCGCTTTCCTGCATCCGGCCGTTTACGGCAAGTTCTCCGAGGATCATCTTCATTTCATCAAGCGCTTCCTCGCCCTCTCTGTGAACCCCTGAGAGCTTGTCCCGGATGTCCGCCTTTTCATGACCGCTTTTTCTTTCATACAAACCTTCATAGCGGTTATGCTCTCCGGCTCCGTAGCTGACGCGCAGGGAAAAGCTGCTGTAAGGAACCGGCTTCTCGGATGACACAGGTGTGCTGTCTTGTTCCGCTTCCCGTTTTTCTTCATTCAATCGGCAGCCGGCAATCAGCATCAGCGTAAGACATAAAACGCCCGCCGTTCTGATCCATTTCATGCGATTCACTCCCATTCCATTCCGATCGTTTTTAGGTATTTCCAAGGGAGGCGGCTGTCATTCACGGAACAAAAAAGAACCGGAGCGGTAACAGCTCCGGCCGGTTCATCTCCAGATTATCATTCAGTCAGCTCTAAAAATTCCTGCACATCCTGTACGGCAAGGCGGACCGCGTCTTCCCAAAACGACCGTTCCGTGAGATCCGCTCCAAGGTGCTTCATCGCCAAATCCTCAACGGTCATCGAAGCCGTGTCACACAAAAGCGCGATATATTTTTCTTCAAAATCCGCTTTTTCCCGAAGAGCTCTTGCATATATTCCAAGCGAAAATAAATAACCGAACGTGTACGGGAAATTGTAGAACGGCACTCCCGTAATATGAAAATGCAGTTTTGACGCCCAGAAATGAGGGTGGTATTCCCCTAATGAATCGCAAAATGCTTCTTTCTGCGCCGCTTCCATCAGTTCATTCAGTTTCTCAGCCGGAACGACGCCCTGCTTCCGCTCTTCATAAAAACGCGTTTCAAATAAAAATCTCGCATGAATATTCATAAACATGGCTACGCTTCTTTGAATTTTATCTTCAAGCAAGAACACCTTTTCATCCTTTGTCTCCGCTTGTTTCAAAGCGGCGTCGGCGACGATCATTTCCGCAAAGGTCGAGGCTGTTTCAGCCACATTCATAGCGTAGGCTCTGTTCAGCTGCCGCACTTGGAGCATGGCCTCCTGATGAAACGCGTGACCGAGCTCATGCGCCAGCGTCGATACGTTCGAAGCGCTTCCGGAAAACGTCATAAAAATCCGGGATTCTCCGCTGTCGGGAAAGCTGGTGCAGAAACCGCCGACCCGTTTGCCGCTGCGGTCTTCCGCTTCTATCCACCGATCGCGGAACGCTTTTTCCGTGAATGCGGACAGCTTTTTGCCAAACGTCGAAAATTGGCTGACGATCAGATTAGCCGCTTCATCATATGTGTATTCTTTCGAAGCCTCGCCGATCGGCGCGCCCACATCATACCAGTTCAGCCGCTCAAGCCCTAAAAGAGACGCCTTTCGATTCAGGTATTCGGCAAAAGGCTTTTTATGATCGGTAATGACCTGCCACATGACATCCAGCGTTTCTTTTTTCATCCGATTGATCGCAAGCGGCTCTTCCAAAGCGCTTTTCCAGCCCCGCGCTTTATAGATTTCCGTGCGGAAGCCGGCCAGATGGTTCAGCGTGCTGCTGAAAAGCTCCTCTTCTCCTTTCCAGGCTTCATTAAGCTCTTTGAACACTTGACGTCTGATGCGGCGATCCGGGTGCGCCATCATATTTTCCGCTTGGCCGACCGACAGCTCTTTATCCTCAAACGGAATCTTCATTCTGCCGACAGCCGCATTATACAGGTCGCCCCATGCGTGATAGCCGTCAACGGCCAGGCCTTCAATCAGCCTTTCTTCTGAAGCGCTGAGCTTCTCTCTGACCCGGTCTCTTCTCTCATTTAAAACATATGTGAGATCCTGAAGTTCCGGTTTTTGCAGGAGCTCCTCCCAGACCCGCTCGTCAATCCGGGCAAGTGTATCGTCAAGGGTGACCAGAGCGGATTTAAAATCACTGCTCAGCTGATTGATCCGCGCTCTCCATTCATTCGCTTTCTGATCATGAGTGTTCTGAGCCTGAAGACAGCCGACGAACGCTCCCGCCTGCCTGATCATGATCGCTGACCGTTCAAACCTATCAATCAGATTGATCAGCTCCCGGCTTTCATCCGCGTGCGTCGGAACTGTAAATGCTTCAACCGCATGTTGAAAAGCGCTTAGATGCTTTTTGAGCTCTTGTATGTATTGCTGAAACTCTTCCGACCGGCTCCCGCCCTCAAAAATGGAGTTTAAATCCCATGTTTCCTTCAATCCCTCTAATGCCATCTTTTCTTTACCCCTTTCTATCCGAAGCTGACTCCATTATAAAACAATTCTGACATATTTCCGAACGATTTCTCCTTCTTTCCGCGAGATGTTATACACTATGAGATAAGAACAAACGACAAACGGGGAGGATTATAAGATGAACAGAAAAGTTGCCATTGTAACCGGTGCGACGAGCGGATTCGGGATGCTGACAGCGCTGAAGCTCTCCCGGTCTTATCACGTCATCGCAACAGCCAGACAGCCGGAGAAAGCTGTAATACTGAAAGAGGCCGCCGCTCAAGCGGGTGCATCCGCATATATTACGGTCGTTTCTTTAGATGTGACAAATGAGCAGTCGGTGTCTGACTTCGGGAACACCATCAGCGGTTTCGGACCGATTGAGCTGCTTGTCAATAACGCCGGCACTGCGTACGGAGGGTTTATTGAAGATGTGCTGATGGAACATTACAGACAGCAGTATGAAACAAATGTATTCGGTCTGATTCACGTCACAAAAACCGTGCTGCCTTATATGCGGAAACATGGCGGGGCGAAAATCTTCAATATCAGCAGTATCAGCGGACTGACCGGTTTCCCGGCTCTATCTCCGTATGTCTCTTCCAAGTTCGCGGTTGAAGGGTTTACAGAGTGTCTGCGCCTCGAGCTTCTGCCTTTAGGAATTGATGCCGCTTTAATAGAACCGGGCTCCTATAAAACGTCTATTTGGGAGACGTCTCTCTCCAGCCATATTACGGCGCCCGGCAAAGACTCGCCTTATTATCGCTTTTATCAGCCCCTTGAAGCTTACTTCAAAGCCAACGCATCCAAAAGCGGCGATCCTGATGACGTAGCGGAGCTGATTTATCAATTGGCACAAAGGAAACGGCTGAAGAAACTGCGGTATCCGATCGGCAGGGGCGTTAAGCTGACATTGGCTTTCCGCTCACTCTTTCCGTGGTCCGCTTGGGAATCGATTATAAAGAAAAAGCTGTTCACTTAAACTAAATTATAATAATTATAATTTAGTATTGATTTTTATTTGATACGTGATATAATTAAATTAACAGATCACAGGGAGGACGATGAATATGAATACACAAAACGCGAAAAAAACTGAAACTCTTGTTGAGAAATCAATGAACACACAATTATCAAACTGGTTTATCCTTTACTCTAAACTGCACCGCTTCCATTGGTATGTAAAAGGCCCTCACTTCTTTACGCTTCATGAAAAATTTGAAGAACTGTATAACGAAGCGGCGGAAACGGCGGACGCCATCGCAGAGCGTCTTCTGGCCATCGGCGGACAGCCTGCGGCGACTTTGCACACTTACCTTGAACAAGCTTCCATTACGGATGAAGGTCAGGAAAAAACGGCTTCTGAAATGGTGAAATCACTGGTTCAAGACTATAAACAAATCAGCCGCGAATCAAAATTTGTAATCGGCATCGCAGAGGAACAAAATGACCCGTCAACTGCCGACCTGTTTGTCGGATTAGTTGAAGAAGCGGACAAGCATGTGTGGATGCTGTCAGCCTACTTGGGAGAATGACGAAAAAAGCTGAACCTCAGTTGAAGGTTCAGCTTTTTTTTGCGTTCAGCTTGCGCTTTCAGTTTGTTTCGTTAATGTGACGTTCAGCGTCTTTTTGCTTCCGCTTCTGAGCACTTGAACAGTCGTTTTATCGCCGATTTTCAGCTGGTTATATAAGATCTGTCTGATATCGGCGCTGCTGTCGACATCTTTGCCGTTCAGTTGTACAATGACGTCATTTGATTTGATGCCCGCTTTCGCAGCCGGTGAGCCGGATTGCACTTCTTTTACGTAAACACCCTTAGACAGCTGGTCGCCGAACAGTCCGAGCGTGTTTTCCTGATAGGTTTCCGGAACTTGCGCCATGTCAATCATCTGCACACCTAAAAACGGGCGCTCGACTTTTCCTTTTGCAAGCAGCTGGTCGACTATCGGTTCTACATCATTGCTCGGAATGGCAAAGCCGAGCGACTCCACGCCGTTTTCACTGACTTTCATGCTGTTGATCCCGATGACCTGGCCGCTTGAGTTGATTAACGGGCCGCCGCTGTTTCCGGGGTTAATCGCCGCATCCGTCTGAATCACGTTCATTTCCACCGTGCCTTGGGATGTATCGGCGTCCACCGTTCTGTTCAGCCCGCTGATGACACCTTGTGTGACGGTGCCGGAAAACTGCTGGCCGAGCGGGTTGCCGATGGCAATCACTTTATCGGCAATGCGGAGCTTGGAGGAATCCCCGAAGCTGGCCGCTTTTTTGACATTGGACGAGCTGATTTCCAATACAGCCAAGTCACTGATGGCATCCTTTCCGACAAGCTTTGCCGTTTCGGTTTTCCCATTGTAAAGAGTGACCGACAGTTTGTTCGCCCCTTCTACGACATGATTGTTTGTAATGATGTACGCTTTTTCGCCGTCTTTTTTGAAGATGACGCCTGACCCCGTGCCGCTTTCCGTTTCAGAGCTTGAACCGCCGTCAAGTCCGAACTGGCTGCTTTGCGAAGCTTGGTAGTTGGACACTCCGACAATCGCGGGCTCCAATTCTTCCACCATATCCGCTACGCTTGAGGTATTTTTCAAAGGCGTTGACGTAAAATTCGAAGACTGAACTTGTTTCGTATCAGAAACGGCTTCTGTCTTATGCTGCTCACCCGGCAGGTTCGGCACAATGCCAAGCACGAGGCCTCCGCCGATAATGCCGCCTAAAATCGGGCTCAGCCAAGCGGCTCTCCTTTTTTTTTCTTTTTTCACGGCAGCCGTTTTTTCAAATTCCGTACCGGCAGCCGTCTCGTTTTCCGGTTCTTTCGAGACGGGCCCTTCAAGCAGCTCGGGCTCCTGATGGCTGATCTGCTGCTGTTCATTTCTGTTTTGTTCCGTATGTGAAAGATCTGACTGATCGCGGCTTCTGCCGTCATCTCGATGATCGTTCATATTCACGCACACTCCTTCAGCATGTTTTCATTCTATCGATTACATATTCATCGCATGTACAAGTTCTATTGTCCCAATAATAAGGAGAAAAGCAAAGCTCCAAAACAAAATGTGTTTGAACATGTTATCTTCCCCGCTTTTTTTCTTCCTTTCTTCCCTTATACACATCATAAACAAACATTGTGGGATAAAAATGAAAAGAATATGTGAAATTATGAAAATGCGGCTTGAGTATGTTAAAACTAGTATAATGACGTTGAAAGGATGTGAAATGCCTTGTCATACACCATTTATCTAGTTGAAGATGAGGATAACCTGAATGAACTGCTCACAAAATATTTAGAGAATGAAGGCTGGAACATTACATCTTTCACAAAAGGCGAAGATGCCAGAAAGCAGATGCAGCCGTCTCCCCACTTGTGGATTCTTGACATCATGCTTCCGGATACGGACGGCTATACATTGATAAAAGAAATAAAAGAAAAAGATCCCGATGTGCCGGTCATTTTCATTTCCGCGCGGGATGCCGATATTGACAGAGTCCTCGGGTTAGAGCTTGGAAGCAATGATTATATCGCCAAGCCTTTTTTGCCGAGAGAGCTTATTATACGGGTCCAGAAACTGCTCGAGCTCGTGTATAAAGAACAGCCCGCCGCAAAGAAAACCGGCATCACCGTTTCTTCCTACAATGTGATCGAAGATGCCCGGGAGGTTTATGATGAAACCGGCAGCCTGGTCAATTTGACGTCTAAGGAATTTGATCTGCTGCTTTTATTTCTTCACCATAAAGGACACCCCTTTTCCAGAGAAGATATCCTGCTGAAAATATGGGGCCATGATTATTTCGGCACTGACCGGGTGGTCGATGACCTTGTGCGGAGGCTGAGAAAAAAAATGCCCGGGTTAAAGGTTGAGACCATTTACGGATTCGGCTACAGGATGATGACGTCATGAAAAATAAGCCGCTTGCTTTTCAAATATGGGTGGTCATCTCAGGCATCCTCTTAGCCATCTCGATTCTGCTTCTCGTGCTGTTCTCAAATACGCTGCGTAATTTTTTCACGGATGAAACGTATACGACTATTGAAAATGAACAGCATGTACTGACGGAGTACCGGCTGCCCGGATCGATCGAGCGGGGATATTACAGCGAGGATGCGACCGCTCCGACGACTTTCCGATCCGTTCAGCACGTTCTTCTGCCGGAGCGGGAGGAATCGGCCAGTGACAAAGACTTGAACTATTTTTCTTCTTCCTTTATCCATAAGGTGTACAAGCTCGCGGGCCGCCAGCACAGCGTCACGAAACGATACAGCGCGGACATCAGCGGTGAAAAAGTATTTTTCGTCATTAAAAAAGGCCTCACCATTAACGGCCAGGATGCGATGATGCTGTCTTACGCCCTTGATTCTTATCGTGATGATCTGGCATTCACCCTGTTCAAGCAGCTGCTTTTTATCATTGCCGGCGTGATTTTGTTAAGCTGGATTCCGGCGATTTGGCTTGCCAAATATCTCTCACGCCCGCTCGTTTCCTTAGAGAAGCATGTCAAACGGATTTCCGAACAGGACTGGGATGATCCGGTCATCGTCGACAGAAAAGACGAAATCGGAAAATTAGGCCATACCATTGAAGACATGCGGAGCAAGCTGGTGCAAAAGGATGAAACGGAAAGAACGCTCCTGCAAAATATCTCTCATGATTTAAAAACGCCTGTCATGGTGATAAGGGGCTATACTCAATCAATAAAGGACGGGATTTTTCCTAAGGGGGATCTGGAAACCACAATTGATGTCATTGAAGGCGAAGCAGAAAAACTTGAGAAGAAAATTAAGGATTTATTATATTTAACGAAGCTTGATTATTTAATGAAGCAGCGGGTGCACCATGAGACATTTGACATTGTGAAGGTCACGGAAGAAGTCATTGAACGGCTCAAATGGGCCCGGAAGGAATTATTGTGGAGCGTTGATACAGAAGATGCATTAATGATGCCCGGTGATCCGGAACAATGGAGCAAACTTCTTGAAAACATTCTCGAAAATCAAATCCGCTATGCAGAAACGGCGATTCACATTCGGATCAGCCAAAATCAGCAGCAGATTGTCATGACGGTTAAAAATGACGGGCCTCCGATTGAGGATGAGATGCTATCCAGCTTGTACGAGCCTTTTAATAAAGGGAAGAAAGGCGAGTTCGGCATAGGACTCAGCATCGTAAAACGGATTTTAACCCTGCATAAAGCATCAATTTCAATTGAAAATGACCAATCGGGTGTAATCTACCGAATTATCATACCAAAGTAGACTGTAGTGTTTCATTGCAGTCTTTTTTTATGTGAAGGAATAGCCGTTAAAATCTCTGTAGTTTGCTTTCAGCGGTTTTTGGCATTGATGAACCCATTTCTTTTCACAAATTGTCTTTTTCGGATATTTCACCTTTTCGACTTTAATTCCTCTGTTTCGCAAGCGGCTGATCATTTCATCTAATTCTTTCATTTTCAGATTCACCCTTTCGCCAGAACTTTGACCATTCGGTCAGCTCACTTTATAATATAAATAAAACAAAACAAAAAAACAAGTTACAATCAGGTTAAATTTACGGAATATCAATATGACCATATAGTCATACATGAGAAGCACAAGCCAGCCTCCTGGCTCCGAAAGGGTGGAACCATTGAAGGAAAAAGAAAAGCTGATCATTGAAGCAGCAATCAAACTGTTTGCCCGAAAAGGGTACAAATCTACATCGGTTCAGGAAATCGCCGATGAATGCAAAATCTCAAAAGGCGCTTTTTATCTTTACTTTCCTTCCAAAGAAGCACTGCTCCTATCCATGCTGAATTACTACTATGATAAAACGTTTACCCGAATCACGACGATCCAAACGGAGGGTGACAGTCCGAGAGCCGCTTATCAAAAACAGCTTGCGGTGTTTTACGAATCGATTCTCGCCCATCAGGATTTTATTACCATGCAGATGAAAGACGGTTCACTTCCTTATACCGAAGAAGCGGCGCAGTGCGGAAAGAGAATCCGCCGGTCGATCCTGCAGTTTCATATCGACAGTCTTCTTGCTATTTACGGAGAAAAAGCTGAACCATACACAGCCGAGCTTTGTTTTTTAATAGAAGGAATCAGTCAGATGTATCTTGAATATCTCATTCTGACCGGCCGGTCCGTACAGCCTTCGCTTCTGGCAAATACCGTGATTCACAGAATTGATGACATCGTAAACGGAATGGCGGACAGACATGATGAAGCATTTATTTCTCTTGATGAGGCAAGCTCACTGTTTGGGCCCCTTCATAACGGGCAGCCCGATCCTTTAAGCCAATCGATCTTGCAGACCCTCCGCACGCGCATCGGCACGATGGACAAGGCGCAAGCATCCGAATTCACCGAGAGCTTGGATATTCTGGAAGCGGAAATGAAGAAAAAGTCGCCGAAACCGGCAATCATCAAAGGAATGATTTTGAATTTGAAGGAATCCGACCTGCTGGCTGAAGATGCAGAACAGCTCAGATTTTTACTGAAACAGCAGTTTATTTAGAAGAACGGCCGCAATGACTGCAGCCGTTCTTTCTTTTTATGCTTTCGGGTGCACCATATCTTCCGGACGCACCATTTCATTAAATTGTTCTTCTGTCAGAAGGTTCAGCTGTAATGCCGCTTCTTTCAGCGTCAGGCCTTCTTTGTGAGCAAGCTTGGCGATTTTCGCGGCGTTTTCATAACCGATGTGCGGGTTAAGCGCCGTAACAAGCATTAATGAGTTAGAGAGATTTTCCTGAATCGTCTCTTGGTTCGGCTCAATACCGACAGCGCATTTGTCATGGAAGGAATTCATTCCGTCACTGAGCAGCTGCACGGTCTGGAGGAAGTTATAAATAATAACCGGTTTGAAGACATTCAGCTCGAAGTTTCCTTGGCTGGCCGCAAATCCGATTGTCGCGTCATTTCCCATCACTTGCGCGGCGATCATTGTCAGCGCCTCACTTTGCGTCGGGTTGACTTTGCCCGGCATGATAGAGCTTCCCGGCTCATTTTCAGGAATGACGATTTCGCCGATTCCGCAGCGCGGGCCGCTAGCCAGCCATCTGACATCGTTGGCAATCTTCATCAGGTCGGCAGCCAATGCTTTTAACGCGCCGTGAACGTGAGTGATTTCATCATGGCTTGTGAGCGCGTGGAATTTGTTAGGCGAACTTTTGAATGTCTGCCCCGTTACTTTTGTTATTTCTTCCGCGACGTATTCACCGAACTGCGGATGGGCGTTGATTCCCGTGCCGACTGCCGTGCCTCCGATGGCAAGCGCGCGGATTTTTTCCGTTGACTCAAGAATCATTTCTTTCGAACGGTCAAGCATGTATACCCAGCCGCTGATTTCCTGTCCGAGCGTCAGCGGAGTGGCGTCCTGCAAATGCGTGCGTCCGATTTTCACAATATCCTGATAAGCTTTCGCTTTTTCATCAAGCGTCGCGCGCAGCTGATCAAGCGCCGGAACGAGCTGCTCATATACGGCAAGAACCGCCGCAACGTGCATCGCCGTCGGGAATGTATCGTTTGAGCTTTGGCTGCGGTTGACGTCGTCATTCGGATGAATCTTCAGCTCGGAATTTTTTTCTTTCAATAAAGCAGTCGCGCGGTTGGCCACCACTTCATTCATGTTCATGTTGCTTTGCGTGCCGCTTCCCGTCTGCCAGACAACGAGCGGAAAGTTATCGTCGTATTTGCCGTTTAAAACATCGTCACATACAGCGGCAATCGCTTGTGCTTTTTCAGACTCTAAGTTGCCGAGGCGTTCGTTGGCGATCGCTGTGCTTCTTTTCAATATTGCAAACGCCTTCACAACACGCTGAGGCATTTTTTCTGAACCGATTTTGAAGTTCTCCTTGCTGCGCTGTGTCTGAGCGCCCCAAAATTTATCTGCCGGAACTTTAACTTCTCCCATGGTGTCTTTTTCAATTCTGTAGTCCATTTATGTATCCCTCCATAACAGTTGCTTCACCCTGAGTATTATTCGCCAGTAACAGATGAAACCCTTTTTATTTTTCGGCCTTGGCCGTTTTTAATTTCAGCTCAAGATAGACGCGCGAATCCTTAGAGTATTTATACTTCGGATTTGTTTTACGGTATTCTTTCGACGTGTAAGCCACTTCGTAATGCGCTTCAAATGATTTGATGAGCTGTTCAATTTCTTCGGCATTCCCTGCCAGTCTGACTTGTGCCACATCTCTCCTCCGCTTTCATAAAAAAACTTGTACCATTAAATACTTTATCATAGTATATCATTTTTTTAACAGGAAAAGATAACCTCAATTAAGGATTGGAAGGCGGGTGACTGTCGATGGCGCAATCGGAATTCAAGGAATACATACACATTAACCTGGCACTGGTGCTTCCCCACGTAGAGCAGAATGATGACCTGGTTCAAAATAAAAAGATGCTTCCGAACGGGCTTGTTTTTTATTATATGTATCTGAGTGAAATGAACGACGAAGACAAAATAAAAGAGGCGATTGAAACGCTGCTTCAGGAGGAAGACACTCTGACGCTGGATACGGTGGCGAAACGTCTTGATAAGATCAACGCCCGTCCCGTCTTTACGTCGAAGGAAGCCGTCATCTCCATTCTGCGGGGAAAATGCGCCGTGTTTATTAACGGACTTGACAGCGTATACATTTTGTCCACGGGAAAAAGAGAAAAAAGAAGCGTGAATGAACCCACATCCGAAAAGGTCGTAAGAGGTCCGAAAATCGCCTTCATAGAAGATTCTGATACAAACGTCGCCATGATCAGGCAGCGCACGAACCATCCGAAGCTGAAAACGAAAAAGGTTCCGATCGGAGAAAATAAGTTAAAATACGCCACGGTCATGTACATAGATGATAAGGCGGACCCATCTGTCGTCAGCGATGTTGTAAAGCGCCTCAGCGAAGTGAAGATGGACGACATTCAGGATTCCGGAACCCTTGAGGAGCTTATTGAGGATAATAAGTATTCGCCCTTTCCGCAAATACAAAATACGGAACGGCCTGATAAAGTCTCTTCCGCCTTGTTCAACGGCCGCGTCGCCATCCTTGTCGACAACTCGCCGTTTGCGCTGGTGGTTCCGGCTTCTTTAGGAATTTTAATGCAGTCTCCCGATGATTATTATGAACGGTGGATTTCCGCCTCGCTCATCCGGGTGCTGCGGTTTACGTCTATTTTTATCACGCTGTTTTTTTCGTCCATTTATATCGCCCTCGTTTCGTTTCACCAAGGGCTGCTGCCGACGTCGCTTGCAGTCACCATCGCGGCGAACAGAGAAAACGTCCCCTTCCCGCCTATCATTGAAGCGATGGTAATGGAAATTACAATCGAGCTGCTGAGGGAAGCGGGCTTGAGGCTTCCCAGCCCGCTCGGCCAGACGATCGGATTGGTGGGCGGAGTCGTCATCGGCCAGGCGGCCGTTGAAGCGAATATTGTCAGCTCCATCATGGTCATCGTGGTCAGCATTGTCGCGCTCGCTTCATTTACGGTGCCGCAATACGGGATGGGTCTGTCGTTCCGTGTGCTCCGTTTTATTTCGATGTTTACCGCGGCAGCTTTCGGGCTGTACGGCATGATTTTATTTATGCTGGCGATCTACACTCATTTATCGAGACAGCGAAGCTTCGGTTCTCCGTATTTCTCGCCGAATGGATTTTTCAGCTTAAAAAACGCAAACGACTCTATTCTCCGTCTCCCTATTAAAAATCAACCAAAAGAGGCGAAAAACGTAAATGAGCCAGAAAACAACTCACAATAAGCTTACAAGCTATCAAGGGACAGCATTGATTGCAAACACGATGCTCGGCGCGGGGCTCCTCACCATGCCGCGGGCGCTGTCATCCAGGGCAAATTCGCCGGACGGCTGGATCGCGTTATGTCTGGAAGGCGTCATCTTTATCTTTTTGATTTATCTCAATACGCTCATTATGAAAAAGCATCAGTACGGATCATTATTTGATTATATGAATGAAGGACTCGGCAAATGGGCGGGAAATATCGTCAATCTGATGATCTGTCTCTATTTTATAGGAGTCGCCAGCTTCGAAGCCCGGGCGATGGCGGAAATGGTCAAGTTCTTTTTATTGGAAAGAACGCCCGTGCCGGTCACGCTGTTTATCTTTATCGCCTGTTCCGTTTATTTAATTATCGGCGGCATGAGCGATATCGGCAGGCTCTTTCCTTTCTATTTAACGATTACGATCATTATTTTGCTGGTGGTGTTTTCTTTCAGCTTTAAAATATTTGATCTGGACAACCTGCGGCCGGTGCTCGGGCAGGGATTTTCTCCCGTTATGGCTTCCTTGACCGTCGTTTCTGTTTCCTTCTTGGGAATTGAGATTATGCTGTTTCTCCCCGAGTACCTCAAAAATAAAAAGCACACATTCCGCATGTCGGCCATAGGCTTTGGCATCCCGATTATTTTATACATCATTACCTACGTTCTCGTCGTCGGCGCCTTAACCACCCAGGATGTCAAAACAATGATCTGGCCAACGATCGCGCTCTTTCAATCATTTGAAATCAAAGGGCTTTTTATTGAAAGGTTCGAGTCCTTTTTGCTTGTTGTCTGGATCATCCAGTTTTTCGCCACCTATGTATCATACGGATATTTCGCGACATCAGCTCTTCATAAAATTTTCGGGCTGAAACAGAAAAAAGGCATCATCTTCGTAGGCATCGCGACATTCTTCGGATCATTGTTGCCAAAAGACGGAAACAAGCTGATGCTGTTCAGTGATATTCTCGGCTATATCTTCTTGGTTTTCTTTTTGCTGCCTTTACTGATGTTTGCAGTCGTCGCTGTGAAAAGGAAGGTGAAAAAAGCGCAATGAAGAAATACATCGTAATCATATTTTGCACATTGCTTTTGGCCGGGTGCTGGGACAGCCGCAATTTAGAAGACTTGAGCCTCGTTATCGGAGTCGGGCTCGATAAACCCGCGGAAGAAAATGTGGAAGTGACACAGCAGATTCTGGTTCCGCAAAAAGCAAGTGCTCAGCAGTCGTCGTCAGGTGACACGACAAAGGTGACTTCCACTCCAGGGGAAACCGTCCATCAAGCATTAAGAACGGCATCGTTAAAAAATCACCCCGCCTTCTCCCAGCACTTGCGTATCATGCTGTTTTCCGAAGCGCTGTTAAAGGATGACATTCCGCTTGACGCATTGATGAACCAATTTATCAGAGACAACGGTACGAGAAGAAGCTGCAATGTGATGACGGTGCCGGATAAAACGAAAGATATTTTCAATATCAGTGACCAGGGAGAACCTGCGTCAAATACGATCTATGACTTAACGGAGAATAATTCGGTCACCATCCGGATGATGGAGCCCGTGACATTGGGGGAAATATCCGAGAAAATCGCCAAGGGCGAAACCTTTGCCCTTCCTCAAGTGCGCAAAGTGGGCAGCAGACTGGAAATCTGGGGCGCTACCATTATTAAAAATAAATTCTGGTATGCGAATTTAACGCCTTTACAAGTCCAGAATATGAACCTGTTCACAGGCACGGTAAAGGGAGGCGTCACGTTTGCAAAGCATGACAATTATTATTTATCTTTCGAGGTATTTTCCAGCAAATATAATGTAAAAACACAATATAAAAACGGAAAATTCAAGTTTATCGTCACCCGGTTTGTTGAAGGCCGTCTGTCTGAGGATTGGAATCCGAAAGAAGATTCTTTCAAGGAGTCCTATATAAATGAAATCAAAAACGCGGTAAAACGCAGCATTCATTCAGATGTTATGGCATTCATTGATTACATGCAGCATGAGTTGAAAGTGGATATTACCGGGTTAGGCGATCAAGTCCGGATTCATTATCCTGATAAATGGAAAAAGATATCCTCTGACTGGGATCATCACTTCAGTGAATCGGATATTGAATACAAAGTCAAAGTCGCCATCAGGGATTTCGGAACAAAGGGAATGTCCCAATGACCCCGTCCCTCGGGAGAGTGTGCCGGCGCCGCTCTCCTTTTCTTATGTCACGAGATGATTGCGGTGGGCATATACGGCTGCCTGCGTGCGGTCACTGACATCAAGCTTTGACAATATATTCGTAATGTGGGTTTTCACCGTTTTAATCGTAATGAACAACTCTTCACCAATCTCTTTATTCGTCTTGCCTTCCGCGACGAGACAGAGGATTTCCAGTTCTCTTTTCGTCAGCGTTTCATGCGGAAGCTGATTCTCTGAATGGCGCAGCCTTGACAGCACTTTTCCCGCCACTTTCGACTCAAGCTTCGGTTCACCCTTGGCAGCCGCTCTGATGGCTTCTGCTATTTCTGCCGCCTTGGACGTTTTCAGCAAATAGCTGAGCGCTCCCGCTTCGATCACCGGATACACTTTGTCGTCATCAATAAAGCTCGTCAGCACGATGATTTTCGGGTCATTGAGTTTCGCGCAGATCTGTTTTGTCGCTTCGATGCCGTCCATGCCGTCCATGACAAGGTCCATTAAAATCACATCCGGCAAAAGCTCTGCGGCCAGATCGACGCCCTGCTGCCCGTCTGATGCTTCACCGGCGACTTCAATGTCCGGCTGTGCTTCTAAAAATGCGGCCAGACCCATCCTGACCATCTCATGATCATCAATCAGTAACACTCGAATCACTGTCGTTCTCTCCTTTTGTTTTCTGATAAATCGGGACTTTCACGTCGATCTGCGTGCCTTTTCCCTTCACGGAGATAATTTCCGCTATGCCGCCGATTTCACTCGCTCTTTCCTTGATGGAATGCAGCCCGTATGAGGATGCTTTCACTTGATCCATCGTAAAACCCGCCCCGTTATCAATGACTTTAAGCTGCAGCTTTTGATGTTTCGCGCCGAGTCTGACGGTGACCTTGGTCGCCTTTGAATGTCTGAAAACGTTGGAAAGCGCCTCCTGCACGATGCGGAACAGATGGTCTTCAACACCTTTTGACACACCCGTATCGCTGATGTCCCACTCAATATCCAGCGGCTGCTTCGCTTTGAACTCTTTTAACAGCTCAATCAGCCCTTCTTTTAAGCCTTTTCCTTCTAAAGTGACGGGCCGCAGATGCAATAGCAGCGCTCTCATCTCGTTTTGCGCTTCCCCCGCCATATGTTCAACCATGCGAATCCGTTTGACGATTTTGTCATCCGCATCTTTCACCTGCTCTAAGACGGCGGATGTCATCATAGAAATGGCAAAGAGCTGCTGGCTGACGGCATCGTGCAGATCGCGCGCCAGCCGCTGGCGTTCTTCAGTGATGACCGATTTTTTCATTTGATCCTGCCATTCCGCCCGCTCGTTGGAGAGCTTTTGCAGCGATGTGACCTGGAGCTCGACCCGCTTGGCCATTTCGTTAAGCTGATCTGCCGCCAGGCCGATTTCATCATCGCCGAGCGGCGGCACCCGATAAGCGAAATTGCCGTTTTCAAATTTCAAAACCGCTTCAATCAGTGTATCCATTCTTGTTTTCAGGCGGCCGCCGTATACATAACCGGAAATCAATCCGGCCGAAAGAGACGCCAGAAGCAGGATGACCACAAACGGAATACCGAACCAGCCGGAAGAAAACAGCAGCATCGGGTCAAGCCCGTAATACAGCAGCATCAGCGTAATAAACACCGCACAAAGGAGCAGACTGAGCCCCGCAGTCATCCGCATGGCGCGCCACTGAATATTGGCGAGTAATTTTTTCCTCATAAATACTTCACATCCACATCGCCGATGAATAAAGAAATTGAAATTTTAATCCGCCGCGGCGAGTCGCCGTACTCAGACGATACTTTATAAAGATTCGGGCTCATGCCGCTTTTCTTAGAGCCGAGCAGGTTCATATCGCCGATAAAAGCCGATGAACTGACGGACACTTCGATATCCGGCGGGACGTACACATCGACATTGCCGATGACACCGCTGATGGTCATCGTGCTTTCTCCTTCGGGAATCATCGCTTTTGACAAATCAATTTTCACATCGCCGATGAATCCGGAAACATTTAAATCATTCAGCTCAAACGGGTCCTTCATCATCCGGAGCTCGCCGATAAAAAAGCTGCGGAGGTCCGGCTGTCTGCTTTCCGTCTGGGCGGAAGGCTTTGGCTGCTCTTCTTTTTCAAGATTGATTTTCTTCTCTTTATGTTCATACACGCGCTTTCCTTTCAGGAGCCTGTAGCCCGCGTATATGAGAAAGGCGGCGAAGGCATAGCCGAACAGGTTAAAGGTGGCGCTGAACAGGTTCCTCAAAAATAAAAAAGCGGCGAAGATATACAGGACGGAGCCGAGCCAGCCGCGGGAATATTTATTAAAAATATAGCCTGTGATCAGAAAAAAGAGCGGCCAAAACAAGAAGTCGCCGATGCCGATAATACGCAAAAACATGCTGACGCCTAATAAGGCGATGATAAGTCCGAGAATCTGTTTTTTTGCCATCAGCTGCCTGCCCCTCCTTTCCTTGACTATTGCAGTGCAATATTGCCGCTCGTCACTTTTATATCAATCGGCCTGGCGCCGCTGCCCTTCATACCGGTGAATGCCCCGCCGTCCTTACTCGTTTTCTCAAAGGAATAAGACGGCTGAATCCTTCCGCTTGCCGTCTCGGCGTTCACCGTAAAACTTCCGTCTTTCGGCAGGCTGATCGCTGCGCTGCCGCTCGCAAGCCTGACGGATACGGGAGCATCCGCCGTCTCAAGCGAGGCGTCGACACTGCCGGAAGCGACCCGCACGTCAAGGGCGCCCGCCGCATGTTGAAGCCCGACATGTCCGGAGGATAAGCGGATATCCCCCGTTTTCGCCGCAAGGCCTGATGCTGTGAGGTTGCCCGACAGCCCCTTCGCTTCAAACACATCCGTCTTCACGTGCTTCAGCGACATATTCCCGCTTACAGAACGGACGCCGAGGTGCGCAAGAGACAGCCCCTTGTTTCCGTCAACGGCAATGGTGCCGCTTGACGTATGGACGGTGATGTCCCGGTGATAATCATACGGAATGCGGACAATCAGCAGGGGACGCTGAAAGAGATTCAGAAATTGGAACCCTTTCTCCTTCGCTTTGAGATTGAGGGTTTTTCCCCTGCTTTGGACAAACATTTTCCCCGCCGGTCCCGCCATGTTTGCCGCGATATCATTCCGCGCTTCCGCGATGATTTTTACATCCGTCTGTTCCGATGAAACCGACAGGCTGTTGACGGCACGCGGCGGTATGCTTGCCGATTCCGCTTCTGTTTCGTACAGCGGAAAAAAACGCCCGGCAAACACTTCTTTCACCAAAAACAGACAGCAGATCAGAACGGACGCCGCCATCAGTCCTTTGGCAATCTTACGCTTCATTACGTTCCATCCTTTTTCATTCATTTTATTATAAAGGAAAAGCCGGAGAATTGATACGTGCGTATAGGGAAGAG
Source organism: Bacillus sp. ZY-1-1 (assembly GCF_003047165.1). NCBI lineage: Bacteria > Bacillati > Bacillota > Bacilli > Caryophanales > Bacillaceae > Bacillus > Bacillus sp. ZY-1-1. Next base: position 767,742 of record NZ_CP027061.1, on the reverse strand, counting down.
GCGTAAAAGCGCCGATCTTCCCTTGTGCACATTATTCATGAGCCGCTTTTTGATGCTCTGTTTTCTCCAGAGAAAGCGAGCGCATTTTTTCAATCTCAGCTTCCACCTCGTCTGAATATTGGGAGCGGCTGTATTCTGTGTTCGCCTCAGCTGAAGTGCCGTATTTGACGCGGACTTCCATTTCTTCAATGCGGCTTTCCATTCGAAGAAACTCTCTGTAGGCGCTTTCACTGTCAATTTTGTCGAAAGAAGCGTTCATATGTTCCTTCGCTTTTGCCGCGTTGGCGCGGGCGATGAGCGCCTGTTTTTTATCCTTTACGTCGCGGAGGCGCGTTTCTAAAGTTTCCAGCTGCTCTTTCAGCTCTGCCAGCTGTGTTTTCGCCTGCTCATACGCTTTTTCATGTTCGGCCGCTTTTCCCTCAAGGTATTTCATTTCAGTCAGCGCCTTTTTCGCAAGCTCCTCTTCCCCGGCGTCAAAAGCAAGCTGAGCCTGGTTTTTCCGTTTTGCCGCCGTTTCGGAGGCGTCTTCCTGTTTTTTCTTAAACTGATGGACGATCGTGTGCTGTTTGACAATCGTTTGTTTCGCCTTAGCGATGTCACTTTCCATATCACGCACATATTGATTCAGCATGACTTTCGGATTTTCTAATTTATCAAGCCCTTCGTTAACAGATGCGACGAACATATTTCTTATTCTTTTTAAGACCATTTTGTCTTCCTCCTTATTTTTTCTTCAGAAATTCTTCCCATTCAGTGTCAAATCCGGATTGATAGCCCGGTGATGCCGCTTCCGGTTCATACTGGCGGGAAGCGGTGTCTGAGCCGCCCTGCTTCATCATCTTCCACCCGAAATACACCATGGCGCCGGCCAGTCCGATGGCAACGATAAATGGAAGAGAACCGACGAGAATCATAGCTCCGATGAAGCCCGCGATGATGCCCGATACCGCCCGGCCTTTTGAAAAACGTTTGATTCCCCAGTAAAGCATCAGGCCTCCGATCGCCAGCGGGATGATAAATGCGAAATGGCCTCCTCCGAAAAAGACAGAAAGTCCGAACACAATCAGCAGAAAGCCGCCTGCCGTTTTTACATTTATATTCATGCAGATCCTCCTTTCGTTTTCCTTGTCTTTACTATAAACAAATCCCGCGGCCGGCAAAACGAGTCAGAGATTGATTTTCATATCAGACCGGAGTCGTATAACCCCCCGGACCTTCGCATAAAAAAACACCGCTGCACCGGACGGCGCAGGGCGTTTCACGAAAAATCTATATTCTGATGCTCGCTTCTTTTTCCCTGATGAGATCTGAGCGTTCAGCTTTGGCCAGCTTCGTAAAGAGCAATATTCCGAGACCGGACAGGACTTCAACGAGACCGCCGGCGGCAATGACTTTTCCGGGACCGAAGGCGTTAGCCGCGTATCCGCAAAGAACCGCGCCGAGCGGAATGGATATGTTTGAGATCATATGGATGACGGCATAGACTTGCGGCTGATCATCATGGTCCACAGACGTCTGAATAATCGTATATTCCGGCACATTAATCGCGCTGACGGCAGATCCGAACGCAAACGCGGCGAGGAAGACGAGCGGCAGAAAAGTGTTGAGGCCGGTGATGAAAAATGCCGCCCCTTCTATGATTCCCGCTGACACAAACAGGAGACCGTATTTGTTCACCTTCACCTTAGCCAAAATAAAACCCATTAAAAAGGCTCCGCCCGTGCCTGTCGCTTTCAAAAGCGAGTAGATGATCGGCGGCATGTTTAAATCTTCGGCGACATAAACGGCAGAGAGCGCCTCCCACGGAGCGGCCGCAAAATTCATGAAGATACAATAGATGGCGAGCGGGTATAAAATCTGGTGTTTCCTGACAAGAACGAAACCCCGTTTGAGCCTTCCGAAATACGTCCCGCGCTGTCTGACGGCGACGGTATCCTCTTTGGCATGCTGGACTTGGTATGACATAAAGAGTACGAGAAAACCTGATAGAAGATAGAATATAAGAGCGATAAACAAAGAATAAGCGGGACTGATAAATGTTAAGAACACCCCGCTCAGCGTAATGGCGGCAAGTCTGACGATCTGGCCTGATGACTGGATGACCGCATTCGCTTTCTGCAGGCTGTTTTCTCCGACAATATTGGGGATTAATGAGATAGATGCAGGATTATAAGCGGCTCCCGTGGCTGAATGCAAAATCATGAGAAGCATGACAAACCATAAAGGAGAAAAACCGTTAAAGTAACAGACCGGAATGATCAACACGACCGCCGCGCGCGTGAGATCGGAGAAATACATCCAGAACTTCAGCGTATGCTGCTTCATAAAAGGCCCGGTAATCGGCGCCAGCATCGCCTCCGGAAGGAACGTGACCGCAATGAGCAGGGACGTGCCGATCGCGCCTTCCCCGTCAAAAATCAAAAACCACAGAATGGAATTAAAGGCAAAACCGTCGCCCGACAATTTAACAAGCCTCGAGATAAACAGAAGGGTGAAATTTTTATTCCAGATGCTCTCGCTCTTATTATATGTATCCATCTATCAAATCCCCCATTATTTTACAATGTTTCTTATAATATCTCATTTTTTAATTTTTCAGTCAATAATGCATAAGATACATTTTCCTTCTGTCAATAAAGGTTCAATTGATGGATATCTCTATAAAAAAACAGCCGGCTTGCTGCTGCCGGCTGAACAAAACGTTATTCATCATCACGGAATACCGCGGCGCTTCTTTCATACTCTATATCCTGAACGCCCTGTCTTGCGTTAACTGCTCTTGCCGCCGCGAAAAAATAATCAGACAGGCGGTTCAAGTAACGCATCACCGTATCGTTTATCTCTTCTGTTTTGCCCAGTTTCACGACGAGACGCTCAGCCCGTCTTGTGACGGTCCGCGCGATATGAAGCTGAGCAGCCGCCTTATGCCCGCCCGGAAGAATAAATTTCTCAAGCGGGGGCGCTTCAGCCGTGTAACGGTCTATGCAGTCTTCCAATGCGGAAATAGATGTCTCTCTTAATGTATAGCTTCTATGTTCAGTGACCGTCGCCAAGTCGCCGCCGCAGTCAAACAGCTCATGCTGAATGTTTCGGAGTTCGGCTTTCACATCACCGCAATTCTCACAATTATCTAGCTCCGCAAGCGCAAGCCCGATAAAGCTGTTCAGCTCATCGATCGTCCCGTAGCTTTCAACCCGCAGACTGTCTTTATCCGTTCTGCCGCCGATCAGGCTTGTCTGTCCTTTATCGCCGGTTTTCGTATACAGCTTCATTGTTGTATTCCTCCTTCTTCCGCCGCTTTTACACATACCGCGGTTCCTCTTCTGACGGCTCTTTCCGCGTGAGGGACGTCCATTGCCTCTCCTGTCTGCAAGGCACAAATGGCAATGTCGCCTTTTGCCTGTCTGCCGGAAAGAGCCTGCATTCTCGCTTCAGCCGCTGCCGTTAACAGCCGAACAAATCCCTGTTCCGATAAACGTCCGCTGATCAGCACCCAAACGGTATACTGCGCAGTCACGGCTATCGTAACCGAATCAAACGTACGGCAGATCAAACCAGCTGCCGCCGAGCCGGAAAGCCGGCGGCTCCACGAAAAGCCCGGGCCGTCAGATGCGGTTGACAGCATTCTGAACGGCCGTTCTGTATGAAGCGTTACGGTATTTCCGCTTTTGTTTATCAGAGAGGCGAATGGAACGCCGGCGGGCTCTCTTTCCTCCCGCGCTTCCGGCATGAAAGCGATCAGCGGTTTCGGCGACGATTGCCGGGCAACAGCGCTGACGGTAATGCCGTAAATGTCTTCAATCGTCTCTTTTTTCAAAGCCTGATCCGGTGGCTGCTTCGGAAAAGCGCGTCCGTCTTTCATCATCAGGAGCTGATCACAATATTGGCTTGCGGCGTTGAGGTCGTGAAAAATACTGATGACCGTCAGGCCTCTTTCTCTCGTCAGCCGCTTCACCGTATCAAGCAGGTCTTTTTGATATTTGAGATCAAGAAAGGTCGTCGGCTCATCCAGACACAGCACCTCAGGCTGCTGAGCCAGCGCCTGCGCCAGATAGACGCGCTGCCGCTCCCCTCCGCTCAGATTGCGGACGGATTGCTGTGCATATCGGTCGATGCCCGTCATTTCCATCGCTTCCCGGACAATGTCTTCGTCATGTTGATCCATCTGTCTGAAGAGTCCTTTTTGATACGGGTATCTGCCGAAGGACACCGTTTCCTTAACGGTAAATGTAAAAGCTTGCTCCGTATGCTGCGGCAAAACGGCCATAATTTTCGCAAGCTCCCGCGGCTTGTATCTGCCCGCGGGCCTGCCTGCGACGAGCACCTCGCCCTTTGACGGAGAGAGCATTCCCGTCAGCAATTTCATCAGCGTTGTTTTTCCCGAGCCGTTCGGACCGAGTATGCCGACAAATTCACCTTTTCCGGCGGTAAAACTGACATCTTCTACAATCATCCGGCCCCCGTACCCGCCGGACAGGCTGCTCACTCTGATCATAAGCGTTTCCCTCCATGATGCTGGCGAAGCAGAATCAAGGCAAACACAGGCGCTCCCGCCAAGGCCGTCATAATGCCGATCGGCAATTCGACAGGCTCAATGACGGTGCGGGAAAACAAATCCGCCAAAATGAGAAACCCGGCGCCCGTCAATGCTGACAGCGGCAGTAAATGGCGATGATCCGTCCCCCACAAAAGCCGTGTCACGTGGGGAATGACAAGGCCGACAAACCCGATCGTCCCCGAGACGGCAACCGCTCCTCCCGTCAGCAGAGATCCGGCGGCGATCATCAGCAGTTTTCTTTTTCCCGTACTGACGCCTAACAGCCTTGCCTTTTCTTCTCCATAAGTCATAATGTTTAATTCTCTGCCATTGATAAGCAGAAGCGCCGTCCCGGCCAGAAAAAAAGGCAGAAACAGCGCGACATAGCCCCAGCCCCTCATTGACACGCTTCCCAACAGCCAGCGGACAATCGGGAGCAGATCATTTCCCGTTAAAGCAATCACAAGCGAAATGAGAGCCCCGAGAAAAGAATTCATAATGATGCCTGTCAAAATGAGCGTCGAAACCGACATCGACGCATGAACGAGGCGGCTGAAAAACAGAACCGCCGCCATAACCGCAATGGCAGCGGCGATGCTGACAACCGGAAGTGTGAACCGGCCGATGACGGGAATCTGAATGCCGAAAAACAAGGTGATAACGGCTCCCGCCGAGGCTCCCGAAGATACCCCGAGTGTATAAGGGTCGGCGAGCGGATTTTTCAGAAGTCCCTGAAACGCCGCCCCCGCAATGGATAACGCGGCTCCGACAAGAGCGGCCAGAACGACTCTCGGCAGGCGGATATTGATCATAATATTTACATTCATGGGATCGACAGAGGATGTCCGGCCGATCCCGATCCAAAAAACGTCGGATAAAGGAATATGCAGACTGCCGATTGAAATGCCGAGTGCCGTACAAACGGCTAAAAACAGCAGGCTGACCGTGTAGGCCAGCGGGCGGTTACTTTTTAAACGTTTCAGGATAAACGCTTTCTGCAAGCTTCTCGACCCCTTTGACAAGGCGCGGGCCTGAGCGTGTGACAAGGTCAGGATCAACAGAATAGACATTGTGGTGTTTGACCGCATTGACGGCACCCCAGCCGGCGCGTTTTTCCACTTCAGCGGCCTTTACGCCGTCTGTCGTAATGATGACGTCCGGATTCATTTTGACAATCGCTTCATCCGTCAGCTGCACCCAGCCGGTCTGGCTGCCGGCGGCGTTTTTCGCATGTATATCTTCAAGCATTTCGTTCATAAACGTGCCTTTCCCCGTCGTGTAGCCGTCAGGAGACACTTCGACGAATACTTTCTTCTCGTCTTTTTCAGAAATGGCCGCCGCTTTCTTTTCTATGCCGGTAAGGTCGGATTTCATCGATTGGATCAGCTGATCCGCCTGCTTTTCTTTGCCGGCCGCTTTTCCGATCATGCTGATTGATTTGTACACATCTTGGAACGATTGCGCATCATTGACCGTTAAGACGGTGATGCCCGCATCTTTCAGCTGCTTCATCGCATCGGCGGAAGAGGACATAGAGGACGCGTGGGCAAGCACGAGATCCGGCTTCAGCGCGATGACTTTTTCAGCGTTCACATTCATATCTCCGACTTTCGGTTTTTTTACGGCTTCTTTCGGATATGTATCATTTGTCGTGACGCCTGCGACCTTATCTCCCAGTCCGAGCGCGTATGTAATTTCCGTATTGCTCGGCATGAGGGAAACGATTTTTTCCGGTGCCTGCTTTATGGTTACTTTTTCGTTCGCGGCATCCTTAATGGTTACCGGGAATGCTTCGGTTGAGACGGCTTTTTGTTTGGCCGCGCTTCCTTCTTCCTGTGCGCCGGAACAGCCGGCGATCACAAAGGCGGTGACCAAGAGCGCCGCCCAGACGGCAGTGATCTTCTTCATTCTTTTAACTCCCCCTGATTATGGTAAACGATTGTCTCTTTGACATTCGTATCCTTTTTTCGCAGTAATTATACTATAAGTCTTTAAGGCTTGTATATCCGGCCTTTTTGCATGAAAGCAAATTGTTCGTACACACTAAAATTCATCATGTATACTGTTACACAATGGTGTAATAAGGAGGATTATCATGGAATTACAGCTTGAACGAAAGCTCGTGTTGATTACAGGATCAACTTCAGGGATCGGAAAAGCCGCGGCAAAAAGCTTTTTAGACGAAGGCGCCGAGGTGATTGTAAACGGAAGAAAAAAAGAAACCGTGGAACGGACGGTTGAGGAGCTTTCCGCTTACGGAACGGTTCACGGCATCGCCGCTGATTTATCGCGTCAGGATGAGGCGGATGACCTGATCAAGCGCGCCGGCGGAATCGGGGAAGTCGATATTCTCGTCAATAATCTCGGTTTTTTTGAAGTAAAGGACTTCGCTGAGGTGTCTGATGACGAATGGACTCGGTATTTTGAAGTGAATGTTATGAGCGCCGTACGCCTGTGCCGGCGTTTTCTGCCGCAAATGCTTGAAAGAAACAGCGGACGGATTTTGAACATCTCCAGTGAAGCCGGAGTCAAACCGCTTGCGCAAATGATTCCGTATTCAATGACGAAAACGGCGTTAATCAGCTTGTCCCGGGGAATGGCGGAAATGACGAAAGGCACGAATGTCACGGTCAACTCCGTGCTGCCGGGACCGACATGGACCGAAGGCGTCGCTTCTTACATGGAAGGAGCCGCAAAGGCTGCCGGAGAAGACACGGACAGCTTCGTCCGGGATTATTTTAAAGTGAATGAACCGACATCTTTAATTCAGCGCTATGCAACCCCGGAAGAAGTCGCCAATACGATTGTATTTCTCGCTTCATCAGCTGCTTCTGCCATTAACGGCACCGCACAGCGGGTTGAAGGCGGCATCATCCGCTCCATTTAACACAAAAAAGCCCGGCACAAGGGGAACTTCCCCATATGCCAGGGCTTTTTTTACATCATGCCTGCAAACGGAACCGGCTCCCAGCCGCCCGTCTCAAGCTCTGCTGAAAACAGGCCGCCCGCATGCGGCTGCTCAAGTCTTTCGGCTTCCGTCAATTTTTCCGTCGCGGTCGTAATGTATAACGTGTTCAAATTGCTGCCTCCGAACGCGCAGCAGGTGACGTATTTCGCCGGAACTTCGATAGATGCAATTTCCTTATGCAAAAACGGATCAATCCGGACGGCGCGGCCGCCTCCGAACAAAGCCACCCACAGCATTCCGTCACGGTCAATGGTCATTCCGTCGGGAGATCCTTGCGACTCCGGAAAGCGGTAGACCGTTTTCGGATCTGATACGGCTCCGGTTTCAGGATCATATGCATAACAGACGATTTCCTGCGTCGGAGTATCAATATAGTACATCAGGTTTCGGTCCCGATCCCAATCCAAACCGTTCGAGGTGGAGACCTGGTCTTTTATTTTGGCAAGGCTGCCGTCCGTATTCAGACGGTACAGCGAAGCCTCCTCTTCTTTGCCTTCCATGCTCGTCGTTCCCGCCCATAATCTGCCGGACGGGTCGCATTTTGCGTCATTGAAACGGATATCTTCCCGCATGTCTTTCGGCTGCTTCATCTTCGTCAATGTATCTTCCCGCAGATTGTACAGGTAAAACCCGTCTTTCATCGTCATCACCAGCTCTTCCTTTGAATACAAGGCCAGAGCCGTGACAAATGACTTGAATTTAACGGAACGGTTGATTCCGTCAGCCGGAGTGAAGATATGGAGCTGGCTGCCCAGTATATCCACCCAGTACAGGCATTCCTTATCCTTGTCCCATAAAGGGCCTTCTCCGATAACTGCTCTCGTATCTGCTCGTAATGCTGCTTCCATGTGTGAACACCTCTTTTGCTTGTCAGTCTTCTATTGTTATTCCCGACAAAGCGGCGTCCAAACTCAATCTTTTTTAAAAAGAATCGTAATCACCGTTCCGGCGCTGATTCTGCTGTTGACATGGATGGTTCCGTTATGAAGGTGAACCAGCTCTTTGGCAATAGCGAGCCCGAGTCCCGTTCCTTCTGACGGCCCCTTCGTATTCGTTCCCCGGTAATAACGGTTAAACAGCTGGTGAATCGTTTCATCGTCCATTCCTCTTCCGTTATCTTTCACCTTCAGAATGAGCTGTTCGGCTGATTCCTCAAGCACGACCCGAATGGCGGTCCCCTTCTTATTATGCTTAACCGCGTTTGCCAGCAGATTTTCCAGAATACGGCGGAACCACGCTTCATCAATGGCGAAAAGAATGTCTTCCTTTTTGGTTTCAAAGGCGATGTCATAGCCTTCCGAGAACGTGTTTTTCGTAAAATCGTTCGTGACGTTTCTGATAAACGGCACGACGTTGATCAGCCGCCGTTCGATCGGGAGAGCCGCGTTTTTGAGGCGGTATGTTAAGTTTAAGTCCTCAATCAGCTTCGACATATATTCTGATTTTTCCCGGACGATCTGCCCCATTTCTTTGACTTCTTCCGGTGTCCAGTCGTATTGCTTCGATTCAAGCATCATGCTGTAGCCGTAAATCGTGCTCAGCGGAGTTTTTAAGTCATGGCTCAGCCCGGCGATCCATTCTTCCCTTGTCGCCTGGATTTTTTCTCTGTTTTTCTTATCCCGCTTCAGCGTGTCGGTCAGCTGATCCATCGATTCGAAAATCTCGGCGAAAAAGCGGAACGGCTGTTTTGTTTTGCCTTTTTTGTTTTTGCTGACCGGCTGTCCTTTGCGGTTCTTCGGCTCTTCAAGCCGGCCCTTTGATAAATTGACAAGCCATTTGATGGTATGAAACAGCGGCCAGCCGAAACGGAAAGAGTACCAGATGGTCAGGATGCAGATCATAAATACTAAGATTCCGATCAAGAGGAAGAGGGTTTTCATCACATTTCTCAAAAATGATTTGTTAAACTCGTGATCGGGGATGTACACGGGGTTCGGCACCGACGCGACCATCCATTTCGTTTTATCGAGTCTTTTAAAAGAAATTTCCCGTTTGTAATTCCACGGCTTGGAACTGTATTTCAGCAATTCAAGCTCATTGACGGTGTTCCGTTCTTTTTTCGTGCTGTTGATATCCCCGAGCAGTCTGCCGCTGTTTTCGAGAAGGTAGACCGCCCCTTTTTCCCGTTTAATATAATCAACCGTGCTTTTTTTATATTGAGAAAGGGAAGCGAGGGATGGCTCCTGTGATTCGATGTAAGTGAGAAGCTGCTCACTGGCGGATTTCCAGCCGAACAGAATCAAATAGGTCTCATCATTTATCGTGACCGTCCAGTAATTCAGCTTGTAGTTGTCAAAATTCCGGTACTGGTAAATGGATAAGAGGTCTTTTCTGCTGTAATGGCTCGGGACGTCTTTCGGCACTCTGTATGCGTAGTCCGTTTTTTCTTTGTCATTAATGATCTGCAGCCAGCCCTTCTGCTTTCTGACCGACATCTTTAAAAATTCATCGACATCCCATGTGCCGTCTTCGTTTTTATCAAGCCACGCTTCAAACGAGTCTGCCGTCGCTTTGGTCAGTCCCGCATTGGCTTCCGCTTCGCTGAAACGCCAATCCAAATAGAAGAAAGAAGCGACGGCCAAAACGGACATCAGCAGGATGACAAGCAGAAGCTGTCCGAAAAAGTGGAGCAGAAATTTTCCGCGCATTCTCATGAGCGGGTTCCTTTTTCTCCTTGATCGGGAATAAACCGATAGCCGAGGCCGCGCACCGTTACAATATAAGACGGATTGCTGGGGTCTTTTTCAATCTTTTCTCTGAGCTTGCGGATATGCACCATGACGGTGTTGTTATCGCCGTAAGACGGATATCCCCACACTTTTTCATAGATCTGATCTTTTGAGAGCACCACATCAGGGTGTTCACAGAAATATTGAAGCAATTGCAGAAGCTGTGCGGAGCAGCTGACGGGCTCGCCCCCGACGATCAGCTCGGCGTTTTGCGGCGAATAGGAAAAATGACTGTATGAATACGTTTTTACCGCCGTTTTCTCTTCGCGCTTATAGGTTCTCTTTAACGTCGCTCTGATCCGCGCCGCCAATTCGAGCGGATTAAACGGCTTTGTTATATAATCGTCAGCTCCCAATGCAAATCCTGACAGCTTATCCGCATCAGAAGAACGGGCAGTCAGAAAAAAGATCGGAGCGTCGGTATAATTCCGGATTTCGGTGCATGCTTCAAAACCGGACATGCCTTCCATCATCACATCCAGCACGAGCAGATCCGCAGTTTCATGTTTAACAAACTCAATCGCTTCCTCAGCGCTTCCGGCTGTCTTAATGTTGTGATAGCCTTCTTTGACGAGAACGCGTTTGACCATATCAACGATCGCCTTCTCATCGTCTACAATTAAAATTGACGCATTTTCCACCTTGGACGTTCCTTTCTCTTTGTTTTTTTCATCATATCATTATATGGATAAGATTTGGTACCTTTTTAGTGCGGAGGTCTTGCGGGGGAACAGAAAAGAAAAACGAGACGGACATCTCTTCTCGTTTTTCTCACGTTGTCAGAGCGGAATATCCATCATTCCGCCGCTTTTGTCAGGAGCTTTCATTTATAAGATGAAGAATAAATTCCCAAAAACCCGGCACTTCCTGGCATAACAGCATGTCCGCTTTTTCAACTATTTTAATCTTCAATTCTTGTTCAAGGTCTTCTCTTTCCTGGTATGATGTATTGCTCAGTTTTTTTTTTATCATTGGCGAAAAACGTGAAATCAAAAGTTCCATTTCGTCGGTATCTGTGTTCTCTTTGTTGAAGTCAAATGGCCCGTTCACTGCTTATTTTCCCCCTTTTTTTGCTTGTCCAGCTGCTTTCTGAGATTGTCGAGCCCTTTTTTATGAATATTGGAAATGTTCTGCCGTGATTCACCCAGCGACTCGGCAATCTCTTTCATCGTCGCTCCGTGAAGATAAATATTCGTCAGCACGCTTTTTTGTTTATCGGTTAACGTCTGAAGCGCTTCGTATAAATCACGGTTTTGGACATGCTGGCTCAAATCTCCCTGCTTCCGCAGAAACTCTTCATACGCGTCTTTTCCCATTTCATAGGGAAGCGCTTCACCTCCCTCCGGCTGATCCACCGTCAGCGGATAGCGATTCTGATTTTTACGGATGCGCTTGTCAAAATCGATGGAGAAAATCCGGATCATAGAGTTCATATATTTGATGATCCGGATTTCCTTATAAAACTGTTTAAAATGGTCGTCCAATGATTTTGCATCCTTCTCGTCTGAATGTTCCAGCACATTTTTAAATTTCTCGTAATGCTTTGGGTCACTTAAAAAATGTTTAACGATCGGATGTTTCATAATTTCCTTGCATTTTGACCGTAAAAGAACTTGATAGTCCATAAAACCGCCCCCTATTTAAATTAAATGAAAGAAAGCAAAAAAAAGTAAACTACTCCTTTCCGACTAAGATTCCGCATTCCTTATGTCCCGGATTTGCCGGAACAAAAAAAAGACCCTCAACCGGGATATCAGGTTTACAGGAGCCGCTCTTTCTTTCACTTATATACATGACTGCAGGTCAAGTCAGGAGGTGGCTGACAATGGATCAGGTTTTTATAGAAGAAGCGGTCAGACAGATCGGCAATCTCGGCTTTCCGGCTCTGATTGCCATGTATCTTCTCACACGGTTTGAGAAGAAGTTTGACGCCCTGATCGAACTGATGACGGAACTGAAAGATCAGAAAATGAAAAATTAATTTTCACACGAAGTTGACTTTTCATCGGAACGCATCACTTAACAAAGCAGAAGGGAAAACGAAAGGCCTTTCACATTCTCTTTCTGAAAAAACAAAGCTTGAGAGGAGACGATTTACATGTCAAAAGAAAACAACTGCAATATCCCGCAGCCGATCAGAGGAGACAAAGGAGCGACCGTCACGATTCCGCGCAACCTCGAAAGAGACCGCCAAAATCCGGATATGCTGACGCCGCCGGAAACGGATCACGGCACAGTGGATAATATGAAATTCTCTTTCTCAGATGTGCATAACCGGCTGGAAAAGGGCGGGTACGCGCGTGAGGTAACCGTTCGCGAGCTGCCGATTTCTGAAAATCTGGCATCTGTCAACATGCGTTTAAAACCGGGCGCCATCCGTGAACTGCACTGGCATAAAGAAGCCGAATGGGCATATATGCTGACGGGCAAAGCGCGGGTCACGATCGTTGATGAACAGGGACGCAGTTTTATCGATGACGTGAAGGAAGGAGATCTGTGGTACTTCCCGTCAGGCCTGCCGCACTCCATTCAGGCGCTGAAAGAAGGCTGTGAATTCCTCTTGGTTTTTGATGACGGTTCCTTCTCAGAAAACAGCACATTCCAAGTGACTGACTGGCTTGCCCACACGCCGCTTGATGTCATCGCCAACAATTTCGGGGTTTCAGAAAAAGACCTCGCCGGCCTGCCTCGGAAAGAAAAATACATCTTTGAAGAGCCGGTTCCCGGGAAGCTGAAAGACGACATTGTGGAAGGCCCGAACGGCGAAGTGCCTTATCCGTTCACTTACCGCCTGCTCGATGAAGGTCCGACTGCTGAGACGGACGGCGGCAAAGTATATATCGCGGATTCCACAAACTTCAAAGTGTCCAAAACGATCGCTTCAGCGCTTGTCGTGGTCGAACCGGGCGCAATGAGAGAGCTGCACTGGCATCCGAATACGCATGAATGGCAGTATTATATTTCCGGTAAAGGGCGGATGACGGTTTTTGCATCGGACGGCCATGCAAGAACATTTAACTATCAGGCCGGGGATGTCGGTTACGTCCCGTTCGCAATGGGCCACTATGTGGAGAATTTGGGGGATGAGCCGCTCGTCTTCCTGGAAATCTTCAAGGATGACCACTATGCCGATGTGTCCCTGAACCAATGGCTTGCCATGCTTCCTGAGAAATTCGTCCAGCAGCATCTGGATCTGGGCAAAGACTTTACGGATATTCTTTCGAAAGAGAAACACCCTGTCGTCAAAAAGAAATGCTGAAGATACACACCCGACTTGCAGAGTTCCGTCTCTGCAAGTCTCCTCTGTGTGAAAAGGAGCTGAACAGATGATCAATCAAAACGGGACGAAAATGTTTTTTCTTCAGGTGCTCCGGTATGCCCTGGCAGCCGCTGCTGTATTATTCGGGTATTTCATCGTGATGATGGCCGTATTTTCATTAGCCGGGACGAGCTACGGATCGATGGCGTACGTCCTGCTTTTTTCCGTGCTTTTTATTCTTCTCGGTTTATGTTTTGAACCGCTTGAACGGCTGATGATACATAGCTTTACCTTTTTTGGGACGGGCAGGCTGCCTTTTCTCCTTTTAGCCGGCACCGTTCAGCTGCTGTTCCTCTGGATGACCGCGTATACGACGGATAAACTGATTGAAAAGATTTGGCTGTCAACGACGGAGGAGCTGATTGTGGCGGGGGTTTTTTTCGTTTTGGATAAATGCGTCTCCGGACAAAAGCAGCCCCGGGCGCAATAAAAAAACGCAGGCCGGAATGGCTCTGCGTTTTTTTTTCATCTTACCGTTGCGTTTTCATGCCGGATTAAATCGTAGGTTAAGCAGACCGGTTTGTTCGTGCGCGGATCTTTTACAATCTGTGCGTCAATTTGAAACACGTCTTCCAATATGCCGGGAGTCATGACTTCCTCCGCCGTTCCTTCCTTGATGACGCGCCCTTTTTTCAGGGCGATCATGTAATGGGAAAAACGGGCGGCATGGTTCAGATCATGAATGACCATTAAAATGGTGCGGCCCTGCTCCTTGTTTAATTTGTCCAGCAGCTGCAAAATTTCAAGCTGATGGGCGAGATCTAAATAAGTGGTCGGTTCATCAAGAAGCAGCAGCTCCGTTTCTTGAGCGAGCGCCATGGCGATCCACACACGCTGCCGCTGCCCCCCGGAAAGCGCTTCGATCGGCCGGTCGTAAAATTCGGCCATCCCCGTCTCTTCAAGCGCCCATTTGATCATGTCACGGTCTTTATCACTCAAGCGGCCCATTCCGGACTGATGCGGAAACCTGCCGTAAGAAACAAGTTCGTACACCGTCAGCCCGCTCGGCGCTTCAGGCGTCTGCGGAAGAATTGCCATTTCCTTGGCGATGTCCTTCGTGGATTTTTGCATGATCGCCTGTCCGTTTAAATAGACGGCGCCGGATTTCGGTTTCATGATTCTTGACATCGTTTTGAGAACCGTCGATTTTCCGCAGCCGTTCGGACCGATCAGCGTTGTAATTTTTCCTTTCGGGATGGCGATATCCAATTCTTTCGCTATCAAACGGTCGCCATAACCGACAGTAAGCTGTTCCGCCGATAATGAGTTCATCGCGGCAGTCTCCTTCCTCTATTTCGTTTTCATCAGCAAATATACAAAATACGGCGCTCCGAGCACGGAAATCACCAGGCCGACGGGAACTTCGGACGGTGCAAGCACATTTCTCGCCAGCGTATCGGCAAGCAGAAATAAAAATGCTCCGATCAAAGCTGAAACCGGGATAAGCGTCTGGTGGCGCGGCCCGGTAAGCCTTCTGGCCAAATGCGGCGCAATGAGTCCGAGAAAAGCGATTCCGCCGGCTGCCGCAACACATGACGCGGTCAGGGCAACGGCGGACATCAGCAGAACGCGCCGCTCCTTTTCAACCTTGGTGCCAAGCCCCGCCGCCAGCTGATCACCGAGCTGGAGCACATTTAAATACCTGGCTTTATAGAGGCTGAACGGTAAAAGAACCAGCAGCCACGGCAAAATGGACAGCACCATTTTCCAATTGGCGTTCCAAATCGAACCGGAAATCCATACAAGCGCCTGCATGAAATCCCGCGGGTCCATTTTCAGCTGAAAAATCAAGAGAAGCGCATTAAACCCCGCATTGACGCCGATCCCGACCAAAACGAGCCGGACAGGTGAAACGCCTTTTTTCCAAGCCAGCACATAGATGAGCAGCGCAGCCAGAAAAGCCCCCGCCAAAGCGCTCACCGGAAGCAGCCATGTACTGGCCATGCTTAGATCAACAGCTGACCCTTGGAAAAAGAAGATAAACAGAACGACCGCCAAAGACGCCCCGGCGTTAATACCGAGAATGCCCGGCTCCGCCAAGTCATTTTGAGACACGCTTTGAAAAATCGCGCCTGAAACCGCGATTCCTGCGCCGACAAGCAATGACAGCACCATGCGCGGCAGTCTGAATTCAAATAAAACGAGCTGATCCCGGGCATCCCCCTGTCCGAAAAAGACACGCATCGTATCAAGTGGCGCAATCCGGATCACACCCATGTTTAAGCTGATAAAAAAGACGATGCATATGAGCACAAACGTAACGGCCATGACCGCCAGCGGTTTTTTCGATTTTACATTCATTACAGCCCTCTCCTTTCCCTGCGCGCCAAATAAAAGAAAAAGGGAACGCCGATAAGGGCGGTTAAAGCGCCGACCGGTGTTTCAAACGGCGCATTGACGAGTCTTGCGGCAATATCACTGAAAACTAACAGAACGGCGCCGAATACCGCCGAACAGGGAATGATCCACCTGTAATCTACCCCGACTAAAAATCGGGTGATATGCGGAATCACCAAGCCGATAAAAGAAATGGCTCCGGCGACTGAGACTGAAGCCCCCGTCAAGAGGACAACGACAAACATTCCGATTACTTTCACAAGCGATGTGTACTGCCCGAGCCCTTTGGCCAGTTCCTCACCCAAGCTCAGCACCGTCACTGAGCGCGCAATCAGAAATGCCAGCAATAGTCCGATAACACCGGCCGCCAACAGCAGCTGCACGCCTTCCCATTTCACAGAAGCAACTCCTCCGGCATACCAGAACTTCACATCCTGGGCGACATCAAAACGGATCGCAATCGCGCTTGAAAGCCCCGTTAAGAAATAGCCGACTGCCGTACCGGCCAGCGCGAGCTTCACCGGTGTCAGCCCGCCTTTTGAAAACAGGCCGATGCCAAACACAATAAGCGCTCCGATTCCCGCTCCCGCAAAGGACCACAAAACAAGTCCCGCCGCAGACAGACCCGGAAAAAAAGCAAATGCCAATGCGATCGCAAATCCTGACCCCGACGTCACGCCCATAATGGAAGGCTCAGCAAGCGGGTTCCGCGTCAGCCCCTGCATAATCGCTCCGGACACAGCTAAAAAAGCCCCGACGAGCGCGGCGGCGGCGGTTCTCGGCAGCCTCAGATCGCGTATGATTTGATGAGATGTATTTTGCGGCTGAAAGTGAAAGAGAGCATCCCACACCGTCCGCAGATGAATATCGGCAGCTCCGATGGAAACAGACAGAGCGGCGCCGATCAATAAAACCGCAATACCGGCACACAGCAGCACAGCCGCTCTGAATGAACGCGCCGTCCACTGGATTTCACTCCCCGATGCCCCTTGAGCCGTCATTGTCTGTTTCTTTTTCAATAGACCCAACACTCGTTCTTCCTTTCTCAAAACAAGAATGGTAATGATAATGATTATCAATGACTTGTTTCAGTATAGCACTTTTATCTTCTCTTTTAATAGACCTAATTTCATATAAAAAAAGAAAGTTTTTCTTAAAAAAGAGCGTGCTTCTCTATGAAAGCAGTGATATAATCACACTGATAATGATTCTCTTTATCACTAATTTTTATGAAAGAAGGAATGTCAGATGTTCCATACATACAAGAAAATCGGCGCAGCGCTGATTGCCATGCTGCTCATCGCCGCTTTGGCCGCATGCGGCAATTCTTCAGACACAAAAGGTTCTTCTGAAAAAGAAGAAACCATCACGTATAAAGCCGAAAACGGCAATATTAAAATTCCGAAGCACCCGAAACGGGTCGTCGTCATGGCTGACGGCTACTACGGCGACTTTAAACAGCTCGGCATCAATGTTGTCGGCGCGCCGCAAAACGTATTTAAAAACCCTTATTACAAAGGGAAAACAAAAGGTGTGACAAACATCGGCGACGGCGCGTCCGTTGAAAAAATCATTGACTTAAAGCCGGATTTAATCGTGGTCTGGACGACACAAGGCGCCGATATTGAAAAACTGGAAAAAATCGCGCCGACCATCGCCATTAAATATGACAAGCTCAGCAACATTGATCAATTCAAAGAGTTTGCGAAAATGACAGGCACTGAAGATAAAGCAGACAAATGGCTGGCTGAATGGGATAAAAAAACCGCTGCCGCTAAAACAAAGGTTCAAAAAGCGGTCGGCTCAAAAACCATCTCCATCATGCAGACAAACGGAAAAGACATCTATGTATTCGGTAAAGACTTCGGCCGCGGCGGAAGCATCATTTATGACAAACTCGGGCTGAAGGCCACAAAACTGACGCAGGAAAAAGCCATTAATCAAGGGCCGGGCTACGCCAGCATTTCACTCGAGAAACTGCCTGACTTCGCGGGAGACTACATCTTTATGGGGCCATGGCAGGCCGGCGGTGACGACAAAGGCGTGCTTGACAGCTCAATCTGGAAGAACCTCGATGCCGTCAAACAAAACCATGTCTACCGCATTGATCCGATCGGCTTCTATTTCTCAGACCCGATCTCACTTGAAGGCCAGCTCGACTACATCACAAAAAGCTTAACGAAGTAACCCCGAAGCCGCTGTCACAGCGGCTTTTTATTACGCTTAAAACTTGACAAAAAAATTCATTTATGCTATAATTTACATTTTTAGATTAACATGTATAATAAGATTCTCCCGGCCGGAGATTGATGTAAATAACGGAGGATCTTTATATGAAAGAAAACAAGGCGAGTATGACTTCCCTGCTGTGCGCTTTCGGAAGGGCGTACCACAGTAAATACGACACCCCGGTGATATTTGATGATTTTTTGGCACAAGATCTGATTTCTGAAAAAGAGTATTCGGACATCCGCGATCATCTCATTCAAGGTATATCATTTTTCAATAAAGACATGGCACAGAGGCTTCAAGGCCAACCGGATGACATCTTAAAATGGGTGACTCAAGTACAGCTGTCTCCTACACCGTTAGCCCGTGCCGCATATTGTGAAGAAGTGCTTTTGAATGAAGTGAAGCTCGGGGCCAAACAGTATGTCATCCTTGGCGCGGGACTGGATACTTTCTGTTTCAGACATCCTGAGGTGACAAACGCGTTAGACATATTTGAAATCGATCATCCCGCTTCACAGGAAGACAAAATAAAGAGATTGAAACATCTGAATCTCGACATTTCCCATCATCTTCATTTTGTACCGATGGACTTCGCCGCTTCGCTTTCTTTCAGCCGTCTGTATCAGGAAGGTTTTTCACGCCAAAAAACCTTTTTCAGCCTGCTCGGTGTGTCATACTACCTTACGAAAGAGCATCTCGCACGCCTGCTCACACAATTATTTGCCGAAGTCCCGCCGGGAAGCTCTATCGTGTTTGATTATGCAGATGAGTCGCTCTTTGAAGAAAGAGGACTGTCAAACAGAGTGGAAAACATGGTGAAAATGGCTGCAGCAGGCGGAAAACCGATGTTATCGTGTTTCAGTTATAAAGAAATCGAAAAAATATTAGAATCATCAGGTCTGCTTATTTATGAACATGTATCTCCGGCGGACGTCAATGACCGTTTTTTCAGCGGACGCACTGACCATTTAACCGCATTTGAGACCATTCATTATATACACGCCGTCAAAAAGTAATCCGCTGCCGCAAACAAAAAAAGACATCTCACAGACGTGAGATGTCTTTTTGTCATACCGATGGTCTGTTGTTTGCAAATTTCTTTGAGACGAAAGGATATAACAGCAAACCGACGAAAAACAGCCCGATACCGAGAATAAAGGTCGTTAAATCGGCCGTTCCGGTAATAATGACGTAAAAAGAATAAATGCAGGCAAGGATGGCGATGATACCGTCTCTTACTCTTGAACCCTTTATCTCGTCATACGTTTCACCCGTAAAAATGAGCTTCAGGCTGTAAAACGCTGACACGAGATATGGAATCAGATAAGCGAGCGTCGCCGCCGTCGTTAAAAACGTAAACGCGTCACTGATCGTCCGGGAAATAACCGAAAAGATAAAGATCTGTGACATCACGTTCGTTACGATTAACGACACAACCGGGCTTCCCTGTTTATTCGTTTTTGCAAAAGCAGCGGGAAAGTCTCCTGATTTCGCCGCTTGATACGGAACTTCAGAACCGAGAAGAATCCAGCCGAGCATCGTTCCGAACAGACACAAAATTGCCAGAATCGCCATGATGACGCTTCCCGCGCTGCCGACGATCGCGTACAATACATCAACAAACGGTTTTTCCGAGCCGACAAGCTTACCATGCGGAAGCACGCCCATCGTAATCAATGTCACGATGATATAGATGCCAAGCGCGATCAATAATCCGGTAATGGTGGCGCGTTTCACGTCGCGCTGCGAACGGGCGCGCCCGGATAAAATGACTGCCGATTCAATTCCGACGAACGCCCATAATGTTGAAATCGCCGCATTGTGGATCTGTCCGCCGATTCCCTCAACCGTGTGAGGACCTGTTTGAACAGGAAAATAAAAATGATCGAAAAACGACGTTTGAAATACAAACAAACCTGCAATGATAAAGAAGATAAATCCTAATACTTTTGAAAACGTCGTGACGAAATTTAATTTACTCGCACCGTTAATGCTGGTGACGAGGATCGTGTGAGTGCCCCATAATAAAACCGTACATACGGCAAACGTCAGCAGCTGGCCGAGCGTAACCGCCTGACCGCCGATCGAAAACATTTCACGCTTATCCGTTAAAATCGGGAAAAATGATGTTAAATATCCGGCAAGGCTCGTGATGATCGCCACGTTGCTGATCCAGCTCGCCACCCAGTAGCCCCACACCATCGTGAAGCCCGCAGCATTCCCTTTTTTCCGATCGCTGAACAGCGCACGCGCATAGCTTTGCGGCCCCGCCGTCAGCTCAGGCTTGCGGATGGATAAGTGGCCGAAGACCAGCGCGATCATTAACACACCGGCTCCCGTTAAAAGCCATGCCGATGTGGCGCCGAACGGGCTCGCGATTTTTGCGAGCGTACTCGGGAGCGAAAAGATGCCCGAGCCTACCATATTTCCTACGACAAACGCCGTTAATAACCAAAAACCCCATTTTTTCGTCTGTTCCATTCCTGTACCTCCTGGTTGTTCATTCGTACGGACCAGACCCCGAGACCATATTTACACGCAAAAAAAGCCTGAACAAAAGTCCATGCTTAAAGAAACACACACACCCTTGATCTCCGGATAGCCCTCCGCGAAAAAGCACGCGGCAGTCCTGCACTTATTCAGATACAGTCCCAGCATAAAGAAGGATCGGCTTTCTTTACACTTCGGCGCTGATGCCTTTAACACATGTTTTGCGGCCCCTTATCAGCCTGGCATGTGCGACTCATCATCAAGCGCAACCTCTACCTCACCGAGAAAGAGTGAGGATTTTTATCATTCAATTCTACTCAGAGGTTATCAGAGATAAAAAGATCTGTCAAAGGGAAATATTAGATGGAAAACGGATAGAGCGTTCGCCCTACCCGTCTTATATGGTCAGCGGTTGTTTTTTTTCTTTTGAACAGCTTCTTGAAGCGGATCGTCTTTCAGAGCTGCACTGGCGTCGTCAAGCGCGCCTTGAATGACGTTTTTGTTTTTATCGCTGTTTTTTCCTTTTTCTTTGTTAAAGAAAGCCATCTGTATCACCTCTTTATCAAATATAGGTACACCTATAATGTGTCTTTTTCCGCGGCAGAATATGCGGAATCCGCGTCTCCTTCCTTTTGGCGGAACAGGTAAAGTTTGTTGATCAAACATGCATTCTCTTGATATATTTGTAATTCAGGGGATTTTGGCAAAAATAAAAAGGAGCAGCGAAAAATGACAGGAAAAACACACATCATGGGAGGCATCGCTTCTTGTTCCGCAATTGCGTATTATTACGGGTATGATCCGGTCCTTATGACCTCAGCGGGTGCCCTCGGGGCGCTGATTCCCGACATATGCCATACGAAAAGCAAAATCGGCAGGACGCTGCCCGTTCTGTCCAAAGTCGTAAGCACGGTGTTCGGGCACAGAACGTTTACACACAGCCTGCTGTTTATGCTTATTATGTTTTTCATTACGGCCTCGTATATTCCGAATCCGAGCATTTCCGCCGGACTGATGATCGGAATGGCAAGCCATCTTGTACTTGACGCATGGACTGTCAACGGCATTAAACTGCTGTTTCCGTCCGCCATCCGCTTCCGTCTTCCCCTTTATATGAGAACGGGGAGCTTTTCGGAGCAGCTTGTGCTGGCCGGCTTAACGATTGTATCCTGCTATTATTTATACGAACTGGTTCACGGCCGCATCTCTTAAACAAAAAGCGTCTTTTCGCTTTTAGGGTGAGGAGTCATACATATGAAGAAAACCTTTTTCAGCAATCATCGGTTTTTATGCCTGTCCATCCTGTTCATGTGGATGAAAACCTATGCCGTGTATAAGCTCGGTTTCGGTCTGCAGAACAATTCGGTTCTTGAGGAATGTCTGCTCCTTATTAATCCGCTGAGCTTCATTGTGCCGCTGTTCGGCATCGCCCTCTTGCTGACGGAAAAAAAACAGCGGATCTTTCTGCTTTCGGCAAATGTGATGCTGACGGGAATTTTAATCGCGAATACGGTGTTTTACGGGTTTTATATTGATTTTATCACCATACCGGTTTTGTTTCAGGCAAGCAATATGGGTGATATGGGAAGCAGCGTCCAAGAGCTGTTTCACCCGCTTTATATCGCTTTATTTTTGGATATTGCGATTTTGTTTTATCTTGGAAAAAGGCATAAAGCCGATAAAGGAAAAGCGGGCGCCCGTACCGTTAAAGCGTATGCGTGGGCATCAGCCGGCCTCATGCTGTGCAACCTTGCGCTGTCTGAGGCCGAGCAGCCGAAGCTGTTCAAGCACCCTTTTGATCGTGAAGCGCTCGTAAAAGGAATCGGCCTGTTCCACTTTCATTTGTATGACACCATTTCGCAGACGCTGAATGCAGGGGCTAAAGCGTTTGCCGATGAAGACAGCCTTGCGGCGGTCGCGAATTACACTCAAGCCGGCTACAGCAGGCCGTCCGATTCAAAATTCGGGCTTGCAAAGGGGCGCAATGTGATTTTTGTTACGCTCGAATCAACACAGCGTTTTGTAATGGATGAGCGGGTCAGCGGACGGGAGATTACCCCGTTTTTAAACAAACTGCGAAAAAAAAGTTATGACTTCACTCATTTTTATCAGCAGACTGAACAGGGAAAAACATCAGATTCAGAATTCATTACTGCGAATTCGCTGTATCCGTCTTCAAGCGGCGCCGTTTTTTTCACAAAAAGCGGCCACCGGTTCAATACGATGTACCATATGTTAAAAGACCGTCAATACTATTCAGCCGTTCTGCATGCCAATCATAAAGCCTTTTGGAACCGGGATGAGATGTACGGGGCATTCGGAATCGACCGTTTTTTCGACGCGGATGAATTTAAGGTGACACAGGAAAATTCAACAGGCTGGGGCCTGAAGGATAAGGAGTTTCTCGAACAGTCAGCGGAAAAATTAAAGAAGCTTCCGCAGCCGTTTTACGCAAGCCTGCTGACTTTGACCAACCATTTCCCTTTTGAAATTGATCAACAGGATCAGCTCATTGAGGAACCGGACACAAGCAGCGAGTTATTAAACCGCTATGTGACGACGGTCCGCTATGAAGATGAGGCTCTGAAACACTTTTTCAAGAAGCTGAAAAAAGAAGGGCTGTATGACAACGCGATGATCGTCCTGATGGGAGATCATTACGGTATATCCGAAGCCCATAATCAAGGACTTGCCGAATTCTTAGGGAAAGAGGAAATCACTCCGTTTGATACGGTTCAGCTTCAGCGCGTGCCGTTTATCATTCATATTCCCGGGGTGACCGACCGTGCGCCGGAAACGATTGCTTCGGCCGCGGGACAGGTTGATGTAAGGCCGACGCTGCTTCACCTGCTCGGCATTGAAACGAAAGGCAGCATTCAGTTCGGCAATGATCTGTTTTCCGGAGAGCGGACTCCGTTTGCGGTGCTGAGAAACGGCAGCTTTATCACGGATGACCATATTTATACGAAAAATACGTGTTACAGCCGTAAAACGGGTGAACCGCTTTCTGACATGAGCGCGTGCAGCGATGAGAAAGAAAAAGCGGAACAAGAGCTGATGCTTTCCGATAAAATATTAAACGGCGACCTGCTGCGGTTTTATAAGCAATAAAAAAATCCCTCCGTTATATGGAGGGATTTTTCATGTTTCATATATGAGCCGTCCTGTCATTTTCGTATCATATCCGGATAATTGAGAAAGCTGAGACTTGAATTCCTCAGAATTAAGAATGTCCCGCACGCTTTGAACAAGCTCCCGGTTTTGTTTTAAGACGACCACATCGTACTGCTCACTGATCACCGGGATAAAGTCCGTGCCTGCCATATGCGCCGCATGCAGCGACCCGACTCCGATATCCGCCTTTCCGCTTGATACTTGTGAAGCCGCTGACAGATGATCCGTGACAATGTCATGATATCCGGCGACATCAGACGGCGTGATGCCGAATGATCTGAGCTGTTCATCCAGCAGCACCCTCGCGCCTGATCCTTTTTCGCGATTGACGATGCGGACATCCTTTCGGCTCATGTCCTGAAAGCCCTGAATGTTCAGCGGATTGCCCTTTTTCACATATAATCCGGCCTGCCGCAGCACGACATGAAAAAGCGCAAACGGCTCCCCTGAAAGAATGCGCTTCACATACGGGATGTTATACTGCCCCGTCTCCCCATCGTATAAATGCAGACTGACGATGTCACAAGCCCCGCGGTACATCTCGATCAGGCTGTTCAAACTGCCGCTGTACTTGCGGAGCGGAGCTGCCTGTATTGTTTGTTCCAGCTGTTTGCTGAGGAGGTCCATCGACACATCCTGCCCGCTGATGATAACAGACTGCCTTTTTTCCGGCTCCCGCCCGCGTGACGGGTCAGGCGCTTCTGCTGCGGATGGCTTTTTTGACATTCTCATGTTTGCTTTATATTGTTTTAAGTCCTCTTCATCGACCCTCATCTGTCTTCCGACCCTGTACGCCGGAATGAGTCCTTTTTTTATCAAATCATATACTGTCAGTTTGGAGACCTTCAAAAGGCCCGCAACTTCTTCTATTGTATAGGAAGTGGCTTCTGTCATATTATCACGCTCCGTTTTTATTATAACTGTTCAGATATTGAAAAAAAACCGCACCATCACGTACAATTGCGTTATAATTAGTTTGATCTAATGATATTTAGCTATAAGGGGTGCACAATGTTGAAAAAGAAAGCGACACTACTCACAACTGCGGCTATGGCCGTTTTCCTCGCAACTGCGGGCTGCTCTTCCGGACAATCGTCCAAAGGCGGACAAAACGAAAACGTCACGCTGACCGTTTCTGCAGCAGCCAGCGCTCAGGATGCACTTGAAGAAATCCAGACCAACTACGAAAAATCACATTCAAACGTAACCATTCAAGACAACTTCGGATCATCAGGCACATTGCAAAAACAAATTTCACAAGGCGCGGGAGCTGATTTATTCTTCTCGGCAGCCGAAGATAAATTCGAAAAGCTCGTTCATGACGGAGATATCGACAAAAAGGACAGCACGGATCTTTTGAAAAATGATCTCGTCATGATCGTGCCTGAGAAAAACAGCGCACACCTGACACATCTGAATGACCTGAAAAAAGACAGCACGGAAAAAATCGCGCTCGGCACGCCTGAATCCGTTCCGGCCGGACAATACGCCAAACAGTCACTGACGGCATTATCCCTGTGGGACAAGGTAAAAGATAAAGCCGTCTATGCAAAAGACGTCCGCCAGGTGCTTTCTTATGTTGAAACCGGAAATGTCGATGCCGGGCTTGTCTATAAAACAGACGCGCTGATTTCGAAAAAGGTGAAAATCACCGATGAAGCGCCGGCGAAAACGCACGATCCGATCGTGTATCCTGTCGGCATCGTCAAGGATACAAAGCACCGTAAAGAAGCAGAAGCGTTTTATCAGTATCTGCAGTCAGATGAAGCGATGAAAGTGTTTAAGAAATATGGATTTACTGCCAAGTAACATTACGGCTTCGGAGTTTTTCACTCCCGTCGTACTGTCATTTGAGGTGGCTTTGGCGTCGGGCATCGCCGTCATCATTCTCGGAACGCTTGCCGGCGCCTGGATGGCGAAAGCGCGATTTCCCGGAAAAACGGCTGTGGAGACCCTGTTTATGCTCCCGCTCGTTCTTCCGCCTACCGTTGTCGGCTTCATTCTCATTATCATTTTCGGGAAACACAGCTTTATCGGCCGGGCGATTGAGCGGATTTTTCACCAGCCCGTCATTTTCACGTGGTCGGCCGCGGTGATCGCTTCGGCCATTGTCGCCTTCCCGCTTATGTATCAGTCCGCTAAAACCGGCTTCGCCGCGGTTGATGCTGACATCGAGGGAGCGGCGAAAGTAGACGGAGCCGGCAGGTGGCAGGTGTTCACCCGTATTTCCGTCCCGCTTGCCTTTCCCTCCCTCTTGACCGGAAGCATTCTCAGTATTGCAAGGGCGCTAGGTGAATTCGGGGCGACTTTAATGTTTGCGGGAAATATTCCCGGCGTCACCCAAACGCTGCCGACGGCGATTTACGTCGCGATGGACTCCGGCAATGAAACACTCGCCTGGGTGTGGGTGATCTGTATTGTGATCATTTCTTTTCTGATGCTGTTTTTCATCCAATTGAAAAAGCCCGCTTGACCGATCTGCCTTCCGCGCACCTTTCGCCGGGAGGCTTTTTGATTTAAAATCGGATGGTATATAATGAAACAAAAACACACAAAGGGTGCGGCTATGAAGATTAATGTCATTATCGCGGATGATAATTCTTTCATCAGAGAAGGAATGAAAATCATTTTGCATACATATGAGGAATTTACTGTATCAGCAACGTTGGAAAACGGACTCGAGGCGGCAGAGTATTGTAAGCACAACCCCGTCGATATCGCCTTGCTGGACGTCCGCATGCCGGTGATGAACGGCGTCGAAGCCGCAAAACGGATCGCTGAGGAAACGGATACGAAGCCGATGATCCTGACGACATTTGACGACGATGAGTATATTTTAGAAGCAATTAAAAACGGCGCGAAAGGATATTTATTAAAAAACACCGAACCGGAACGGATCCGCGATGCGATCAAAAGCGTTTTCAACGGGCACAGCATTCTTCAGGACACCGTGCTGGACAAAATAAAAGACAGCCTTTTCCGGCCGGCGGAAGCCGCGCATCAGATTGATGAAAGCCAGTTTACTGAAAGAGAGCTCAGCATCATGTCGCTTATTGCGAAAGGATTCTCGAACAGGGAAATTTCAAAACAGCTTTTCATTTCTGAAGGGACGACGGCCAATTATATTTCATCTATTTTAGGGAAAACGGGGCTTGAGCACAGAACGCAGATCGCCATTTTTTATATCACCGGGAAGGTGGATAACGGGCGTTGAACGGTATGGATTTTTGGATGCTGATGAGCAGACTGATCGCTATTTTTTATACGGCTTTTTTGTTCGTATCGGTAGACCGCCCTTACACGCCGTACGCCGTCTTATTTCTGCTGCTTTATCTGTCTTTGGGCATCGCGGTCTGCATGATCAGGCCGCCCGCTTGGAGGCGCGGGATCACCCTCATGACGCTGGCATTGACCGCTTGGCTTTCCGCCTTAGGCCATCCGGCGTTTCTGTTTCTTTTGCCGCCCGCCATTTTTGCGGTTCTTGCCGAATATCCGGTTCACCGCTATGTGTTCTGCCTGCTCGTGTTTTTGCCGTTTTTATTTATCCCGTACGGCGACCTTCCGACTTATATCGTCATAACCTTGTTCTGTCTGGCGATTTTCGTTTTGGCCGCCCGGTCCGGCAATCGGCTGAAGAAATATGAAGAACAGTCGGACAGCATGCGCTCAAGCATTGAAAAACTGACGAAACAGCTGCACAGCAGCACAGAATATATCAAACAATCGGAGTACACCGGCAAACTCGAGGAAAGAAACAGATTGTCCCAAGCCATCCATGACAAAATCGGCCATTCGATGACCGGCGCGCTCATTCAGATGGAAGCGGCGAAGCGGATGCTCGGCTCCCATCCGGACAAAGCGGCTGAACTGCTCCAAAACGCCATTACCATTTCCAAAGAGGGCATAGAGGATATCCGCATAACGCTGAAAAATATGAAACCGCCCGCTGAACAAATGGGCATTCACAGATTAAGAACGTTTATTGATGAATTTTCGGCCAAAAACGGGATGCCGGTTCCGTTTACGCATCAAGGCGATTTGGACAGGCTGACGCAAATGCATTGGAGAGTCATTCAGGAAAACGTAACCGAAGCTTTAACCAATGCGATGAAATACGCCGATGCCACGCAGATTTTCATTGATATCCATGTGCTGAATAAAGCCGTGAAAGCGGAAGTGAAAGATAACGGAAACGGCGCCGTCCGCTTTAAAAAAGGCCTCGGCATGCTCGGTATGGAAGAACGGGCGGCCGTCCTGCACGGAACCGTTATTTTTGACGGCACGGCCGGTTTTTCCGTCACGACATTGCTTCCGGTTGAATAAGTGAATGTTTTCATGTGAAAAATATGAAGATTCTCATGTCAAAGGAATGAACAGCTGCACTAACGGCCGTTCATTCTTTTTTTTATAATAAGAGCATCATAAGACATAGAGGTGGAAACATGAACATTTTGGAGCTCAAACAGCTGAGTAAGAAATTCGGTGATTATGCCGCCGTTGACCAGATGTCGCTTGCCGTAAAAGAAGGTGAGATTTTCGGGTTTCTCGGCGCAAACGGAGCCGGAAAAAGCACGACGATCAATATGATCTCAGGTCTTTTAAAACCTTCAGGCGGTGACATTCTGTTTCTCGGAAAAGATATTTTCAAATATAGCAAAGCAACGAAAATGAATATCGGCATCGTCCCTCAGGACCTCGCGATTTACGAAGAATTAAACGCCTATGAAAATGTGAAGTTCTTCGCAGGTCTGTACGGCCTGAGAGGGGCGGCTCTGAAAGAACGGGTCGAGGAAGCCCTGACATTCGTCGGCTTGAGCGATAAACACAAATATTTGCCGAAGCATTTTTCCGGCGGAATGAAACGCCGGCTTAATATCGCCTGCGCCCTTGCCCACCGGCCGAAACTGATCATCATGGATGAACCGACGGTCGGCATTGATCCGCAATCAAGAAATTATATTCTGCAATCAGTGAAAAAGCTCAATGAAATGGGCTGCACGATCATTTACACGAGCCACTACATGGAGGAAGTGGAAGAAATATGCACACGCATCGCCATCATCGACCACGGAAAAGTCATCGCAGAAGGCACAAAAGAACAGCTGACCTCCATCATTACCGACACGAAGGACGTCGTGATTGAGCTGTCATCCCGAAACGGCATCAGCCTCGGCGATATTCAGGAGCTGCCCGGCGTCAGAGCCGCCGCACTGGAAGAAAACAGCGTGAAAATCAGCTCTGACACAGGGGTCAACAATTTAAACAGCCTGATCCGGTACTTCATGAACAAAGGCATTGAAATCCGCTCCTTGCAGGAACAGGCACCTGACTTAGAAACGGTATTTCTCACGCTGACAGGCAGAAGTCTGCGCGACTGACCCTATTGAAAGGAGGATTGCAAATGAATATTCTGCACATCGCCGGGAAAGAAATCAAAATCAGTTTCCGCGACAGACGGACTTTTATTTTCATGCTTGCTTTTCCGATCGTCTTCATGCTGATTTTTACCGCGGCATTATCAAACGCCTTTGATTCAGAGGTGACGGTCGGGAACATCAAGGTCGTATATACGGACCAATCAAACGGGACACTTTCTCATTACTTTACTGAGTTTATGAAAAACGCCAAAAAAGAGCATGTCTATTTTCAAAAAGCGGACACGGAGGCAAAAGGCAAAAACGAGGTTCGTGAAAATCAGGCGGATGCTTTCGTCACTGTAAAAAACACCGGTTTTCAAGTCTATACAAATGACCGGAGCGGCATCAACGGCACGATCGTCCAAGGCATGCTGACCGCTTTTACCAATCAATACAAAGCAGGCGCCGCCGCTTACAAGGCGCATAAGCCACCTTCCGCCGGACAAATCAAAAGCGATTATATGAAGCAGACGTCTTTACACAAAGCAAAAGAACCGAAGGCGAAAGATTTTTACGCGATATCCATGACGACGATGATCGGGCTGTACGCCTCGATTTTTGCAAGCTCCTTATTCCGCGGGGAAAGAATACGGCACACCGCGGATCGCCTGATCGCCGCCCCGCTCCGGAAAAGCGATATCTTTCTTGGAAAGATGCTCGGCATTTTGGCTGTGAATGTTCTGACGATTCTTGCCGTTGTCGCCTTCAGCAAATTTATCTTGAAAGCGAACTGGGGCAGCCACATGGGACTTGTGCTGTTGATTCTCGTTTCTGAAATTCTTTTGGCCGTCAGCTTCGGGCTCAGCCTGAGCTATTTGACCAGAAAACCCGAAAGCGCCAGATTAATCACCGTCATCATCGTGCAGGTGATGTCCATTATCGGCGGCGCCTATTACAAATATGAAGGAGGGGGGATTTCCGCCCTGTCGCCCTTATCCTGGATCAATAAGGCGATTAACAACATCATTTACGCAAATGATGTATCAGCGGCATGGCCTGCACTCGGTTTAAATACAGCATTGGCGGCACTCTTTTTGCTGATCGCCGCATTTACGTTTCAAAGACGGGAGGGACTGTAATATGAAAAACTTCTGGTGGCTGTTTGCACACACTCTCAAAGGAATTACAAAAAGCAAAAAACAGCTCATTCTTTATATCGGGGCTCCGCTGATCGGCGTCTTCCTCTCCTTCATGACCAATGCCAACGGCGGAGCCGAAACGCTCAATATCGGCATTCTCGATCAGGACGGCGGAGAAGTGGCACAGGATACGGTCACGTTTTTAAAAGGACTGGATCATGTGAAGATTTCGGAGGAAACGGATGCGTCCGCCTCATCAAAGATCGC
The DNA here is from genome assembly GCF_003047165.1 of Bacillus sp. ZY-1-1. Lineage (NCBI taxonomy): Bacteria > Bacillati > Bacillota > Bacilli > Caryophanales > Bacillaceae > Bacillus > Bacillus sp. ZY-1-1. Next base: position 737,193 of record NZ_CP027061.1, on the reverse strand, counting down.
TTCAGGAAAAATGGAGGCGCTCATTACGTTTGAAAAAGGCTTCTCCCAAAGCGTAAAAGACGGGAAACCGTCTCACATCGGCATGACCTCGCTGAAGGGCGCCCAGGTCACCGGATATGTCAGCTCTTATTTGTACAATTATATGAACAGCGCCGCTTCAATCGGCAAATCTTCCGGCGGAGACGAGAAAGCCTTTCAGGCGATGTACGCCGATTTCAAGCATTCTCCGATTCAAACGGAGTCCGCTGTTTTGAAAGATACTTCGAACCATAAAGAAATGACTTACTCAGTCATCGGGTATCTCATTATCATTATGCTCTATTCCGCCGGCAACCTGACGGAACTGATGATTAAAGAGAGAGAAAACAGGACGTACTACAGGCTTCTGTCAACGCCGATCACGTCAAAGCAGTATGTATTGGCGAATGCGGCAGTGAATATCATTATCATGGCCGTCCAAATTATATTCGCCGTTCTCTTTATGGGCGCCGCTTTTCATATTCATCCGTCATTCCCGCTGTGGCAGCTGTTCGTCCTGATGATGCTGTTTGCATTAAGCGCAATCGGGATCGCCTTTATTGCCGTCGGTTTTTCCAACAGCAGCTCTTCGGCATCGGCGCTTTTGAACTTGATCGTTGTACCGACATGCTTGCTCGCCGGCTGCTTTTTTCCGGGCAATATTATGCCGAAAACAGTGCAGACAATCGCCGAATTTCTGCCTCAGCGCTGGGTGCTTGATACGGTCGATCAATTGCAGCACGGCCGCACGCTCCAAAGCCTGACGCTGAACATCATCATTTTGGGAGCCTTCGCCGCCGCCCTGTTATTAATAGCCGCATACAGGTTCAGCGTAAAACGTCAGACACAGACATTTATGTAAAGAAAAACAGCCCCGTAAAGGGCTGTTTTTTCTTAGAACAGAAGCTCGTCCGGATTCGGGCCGACACGCTCGTCTTTGTTCAATGCGCTGATCTTTTCCATTTCTTCCTGTGACAGTTCGAAATCAAAAATATCGGCATTTTCTATGATGCGGTGCTCTTTAATCGATTTCGGAATGGTAACGACTTCGTTCTGAAGATCCCAGCGCAAAATCACTTGAGCAACCGATTTGTTATGTTTTTCCGCAATTTGTGACAGCACTTCGTTATCGAGGAGCTGTCCCTGCATCAATGGAGACCACGCTTCCACTTGAATGCCCTGCGCTTTGCAGAAATCTCTTACTTCTTTTTGAGTCAGGCGCGGGTGGAATTCAATCTGGTTGACCATCGGCTTGATTTCAGCATCTTTCAGCAGTTCTTCTAAATGATGCACTTGGAAGTTGCTGACGCCGATGGCGCGGATTTTTCCGTCTTTGTACAGCTTTTCAAGAGCGCGCCATGTGTCTTTATATTTATCCTTGCCCGGCCAGTGAATCAGGTAAAGGTCGAGGTAATCGAGGCCGAGGCGCTCAAGGCTTTTCTCAAACGCGTCAAGTGTCGTTTCGTATCCTTGATCTTCATTCCACACTTTTGACGTGATGAACAGCTCTTCTCTGGCAACGCCCGCAGCTCTGATGCCTTCGCCGACACCCTCTTCATTTTTATAAATAGCCGCCGTATCAATGCTGCGGTAGCCGTTTCTGATTGCCGCTTCGACGGAGTCCGCCGCTACGCTTCCGTTTTCCACCTTGAAGACGCCAAGGCCGAACCACGGCATTTCAACGCCATTATGAAGCTTTACAGTATCTTTTAAGCTTTTTGCCACGTTGAACCATCCTTTCTAGTCATTATGTAAACGGTTATTATTATCTCACATTTCCGCCGTAAGAAACCAATTATACGCTCATCGTTATCACAAAAACCATCTTTAGTGCCCAAGCACCACTTACGTTATTATTTTCCTATTTTTCAAAAATTACGGTTAATTGGGTAACTGTCCGGGTAAATCGCTACTGTAGCCACCACACAATTGAAGGAGGAAATCATATGAAACGTATGCGTATCCCGATGTCCGTTGCCCTTGGCGCCGCTTTGTCTCTGACTCCTCTGTCCTTTGTATCCGCAAAAGAAAACCCGGCCCCTCAAAACATGGCTCAGCAAACATCAGATGTCTCAGCAAAAGATGTCGGATTAAACATTGACGTTGACCTGCTCGGCATCGGCAATTCGATTGCTGACGCGATTAAGTCGGCGCAAAACCGTGACGGCTTCGTCAAAAACTTAATGGAATCTTCATTCTACGCTTCCGGACAAAAATATAATGTCATGGTGTTTAATTTAAGCCAGGAATATGAAGATCATTTTAACGGCGTTCAGTTTTACGGTTCCGCCGTTTATGACGGCATCACGTACGGCATTTGGGTGTTTGAAGACGGAAGCTTCACCAACAAAGGAGATGGCGGCTGGATCAACTGGGCCTTCAGAGGCTGGTTTGACCGCGACGGCGATCACGTCGAATTCCATCGTCCGTAATCTAAAAAAGTCCGGCGAACAGATGCCGGACTTTTTTTATTCATCTCCGTCAAGCATGGCCGCTTCCACATCATTGATGTATTGGCGAAGCTCATGCGACATGTCGCGGGAAATTTCCCGCTCTTCGAATAATGTTTGGATTTCGTTGCGGATGGCCTGCACGGCCCGCAGTTTGATTTCGAGTTTTTGATTTTCAAAACGGCGGCTCGGACTCTGTTCATGATACGAGTGCCCCAGCCTGAAAATCAAGTGATTGTAAAAGGAAATGACGGCAAGCGTCACATCTTTATTTTCTTCAGTCATGTGTTTTTTCAGGCTTTCAATGGCCGCTTTTGCCGTTTTAACCCTTGTGGAGCGAATGAGGCCTTCTTCATTTAAAATCGACATTTCCGGCTTTTTATGTTCGCCGAAAAAGATCCAGTACATCAGGCGTTTCAGCTTTTTCTTAGATAAGCCGACTTTAAACGGGTTCGTATAAAGCACTTCCAGTTCATCAAACCGTTCCTGAAGGCTGTCAGCCGTTTCTTCCGGTATGTCGCCCCGCTCAATCAGCCGCAGCAATTCTTCCTGTTCTGCCTGAATCCCTTGGGCGCGGACTTTCCGCTCATCTTTTTTCGTGCGGTTTTTGACGGTGAACTGCTGAAACCTGAGATTTTTCATTTTCTCATTGTATTCGGCAATGACCGCAAAAGAAGCCGTTTTGTTTGACTCATTCATATTTTCTTTAATGGCGGTTAAGGCAGCCTTTATCAGCTTCCGTCTCGCTGTCAGCAATTTGACTTTCTTCTCTTTCACATTGTCTTCCGGCTTATCTGTCAAAATCGGCAGAACGATTGTCGCCAGCACCAATGTGCACAAAATAACGCCCGCGGCTAAAAAGAGAATCAAATTCCGTTCAGGAAACGGTGAGCCGTCAGAGAGCACGTAAGGAATGGAAAAGGAACCCGCAAGCGTGACCGCTCCCCTGACGCCTGAAACCGAAATCAGCAGGGTCGAGCGCAGGCCGGGTTTATAAATGCTCTGATCCTTGTTAAAAAACCACTTGCCGTTCCAAAAAAACAGCACCCACAAAAACCTGAGAATCATTAACGTCAGCGTAATGACGATAATGTACCCGATGACCATCATATTGTTAAACGCGGTATCATTAAAGATGACGGAAACCACATCCGGTATTTGCGCACCTAAAATAACGAAAACAAGACCGTTCAGAATGAACAAAATAATATTCCACGTACTTGAAGAGACGATTTGCAGTTTGACCATCGTTGATTCAAGACGGTCCTGCTCCACCGCATGCGTGATGCCGCCGGCCACAACCGCTAAAATGCCGGAAACGCCGATTTCTTCAGCCGCGAGATAGATGACGAACGGCGTCAGAATTTGAATCAGCATATGCATCGTGACATCCTGCATGCCGAGGCGCCGCATAAACAGCCGGAAACGGATAATCAAAAAAGAAATGACCACACCGCTGAGTAAACCGCCGGCTGAAATCAGAACGAAACTGAACGCGGCTTGCGCCAGCGAAAATGCGCCCGTCACGGCAGCCGCAATCGCAAATTTAAAAGCGACCAGGCCGGATGCGTCATTCATCAGCCCTTCTCCTTCAAGGAGACGCAGAATGCCTTTTGGCATCTTCACACGCCCTGACAGTGCGCTGACCGCGACAACATCAGTCGGTGACAGAATCGCCGCCAGCCCGAACGCGGCGGCCAGCGGAATGCTCGGAATCATCCAATGAATCGTGTAACCGCCGACAATTACCGTGGCAAACACAAGCCCGAGCGCAAGCAGCAGAATCGGCGCTCTTAAATTCCAAAGTTCCGCACGCGGCGTCCGTTTTCCATCATTAAAAAGCAGCGGCGCGATAAACAAAACAAAAAACAATTCAGTATTCAGTTCAAAATGAAGCCCCTGCGGAAATGACGCCGCAATGATACCGAGCGCCACCTGAATCAGAGGCACCGGGATAAAGGGGACAAACCGATTTACGATATTTGAGATCGCGATAATGGTTAAAAGTACGAGTACGACTAAAAATATGTCCAAAGCTGACCTCCTTCATCTGCTGCATCATATCATTATTGCCTGTTCTCTGCCCTTGTCAAAGGCCGGAGCCGATAATCGGGCAGATTCAATATATTTTCCGCACGCAACCATTCTTCTTTTATTTTACCCGTTTTTATTTAAAATTTCTCATAACGCGCTCACGGCGAACTTTTTTTGCCTTCAGCTACATTTTTTCCGGAAAAAGAAAAAGCCTGTTTTCTCTGAAAACAGGCTTTTTCGCAAGCTGCGTCATCTGTTTCATGACGCGGTGCAGCGTTTATGCGCTCAAGATAGAGAACGCACTGTCAGTGTGTCTCTATCCTTGGTTTTAAGTGCTCATCTTATTCGTGAAAATTCGTGCCGTCTGACGTCGCTTTAATGATGCCCGCGCGGATGACGAAATCCCCGAAGTGTTCGCCTTCCTCACGCTCTTTTGCGTAGCGCGGGAGAATGGTGCGAAGCTCATTCAGAATTTCCTCTTCACCGATATTTTCCCGGTACATTTTGCTCAAACGGCTGCCGTCAAACGCCGCTCCTAAATACATATTATATTTTCCGGGCGCCTTTCCGATAAATCCGATTTCGCCAAGCGCATGGCGGGCGCAGCCATTCGGGCACCCGGTCATACGGATGGTGATTTCTTCATCCCGCAGCCCGTTTTCGTCAACAATGTCTTCAATCTTATCAATCAGCTTCGGCAGATACCGCTCGGCTTCGGCCATGGCGAGCCCGCATGTCGGAAGCGCGACGCAAGCCATTGAACTGCGGCGGAGGGCGGAATGCTGCCGGCCGTCTGTCAGACCGTATTGTTCGATTAATGCGCTGATTTGTTTCTTTTTCTGGCTCGAGACATTGCCGATAATCAGGTTTTGATTAGAGGTGAGACGGAAATCTCCCGTATGGACTTTGGCGATTTCACGCAATCCCGTCATCAGCTTATAATTCTCATAGTCCGTGACGCGGCCGCCTTCGATGAACATCGTAAAGTGCCATTTCCCTTTTACGCCCTTCACCCATCCGTAACGGTCGCCGTTATGGTCAAAATGATAAGGTTTCGCTTCATCCAGCTGCCAGCCGAGGCGGTTTTCCAGCTCGGCTTTTACGTTTTCCAGCCCGAGACGGTCAACGGTGTACTTGAATCTGGCATTCTTTCTGACGGAACGGTTTCCGTAATCGCGCTGAATCGTAATGGTTTTTTCCGCTACATCATACAGCTGCTCCGGTTTGCAGAAGCCGATGACTTTTGAAAGCTGCGGATAAGTGGCCGTATCGCCGTGCGTCATTCCCATACCGCCGCCGATTGCCACGTTGAACCCGATAAGACGGCCTTCCTCCACGATGGCAATGAAGCCGAGATCTTGAGAAAAGACATCGATATCATTGGACGGAGGCACGGCGATTCCGATTTTGAATTTCCTCGGCAAATACAGCGGCCCGTACATCGGTTCCGTTTCCGTGTCAGGAGTTCCCGCCACACGTTCCTCATCAAGCCAGATTTCATGATAGGCTCTCGTGCGCGGAAGAAGGTCATCGCTCAATTTCTTCGACCATTCGTATACTTCCGCATGAATTTCAGACTGGTGGGGATTTGAAGCGCACATGACGTTTCGGTTGACATCTCCGCAGGCCGCAATGGTATCAAGCAGCGCCGCATTGATTTTCTGAATCGTTTTTTTCATGTTCCATTTTAAAATTCCGTGCATTTGGAACGTTTCACGCGTTGTCAGCTTCAATGTATTGTTTCCGTATTTTTGCGCCAGCTCATCCATGACAAGCCATTGTTCCGGAGTTGACACGCCGCCTGGCATCCGGACACGCAGCATGAACTGATAAGCCGGTTCAAGCTTTTGTTTTTGACGTTCATTACGGAGATCGCGGTCATCCTGCAAGTAGCTTCCGTGATGCTTCATCAGCCGGTTGTCATCGTCCGGGATGCCGGCTGAAATCCGGTCGAGCATGACTTCTTTCAATGTGCCGCGCAAATAATCGCTTTTTTCTTTAATTTCCTCAACATCACTTGGAGGGCCTTCCGGCGCTTTTAAAATGTTGTTCACCATGCTGAATAAGCTCCTTTCAAACCAAAATCAATATACGTCACGCTGATAGCGTTTTTTCTGCTGCATGTCTGCCAGGAAGCTTTCCGCTTTTTCACGGCTCATGCCGCCTTCTTCCTGAATGATATCGAGAAGCGCCTGGTGCACGTCATGCGCCATATGCTGTTCATCACCGCAGATGTATACGGCGGCTCCCTGCTGCAGCCATTCATACAGCTCTTTGCTTTGTTCTTTCATGCGGTGCTGCACATATACTTTTTCCTCCGAATCCCGGGAAAAAGCGACGTCCATTTTTGTAAGAACACCGTTTTGCAGCCATTTTTGCCATTCCGTCTGGTACAGAAAATCAGTGACAAAGTGCTGATCCCCGAAAAACAGCCATGTTTTCCCTTCAGCTCCGGTTTCTTCACGCTCCTGCATAAAGGAACGGAACGGTGCGATGCCTGTCCCCGGCCCGACCATAATGATCGGTGTATCCGGATTTTCCGGCAGCTTGAAGTTTTGGTTGTGCTGAATGTAAATCGGAAGCGTATCTCCCGGCTGGAGTCTTTCCGCACAAAGAATGCTGCAGACGCCTTTGCGTTCTCTGCCGTGCGCGTCATATCTGACCGCTCCGATTGTCAGATGCACCTCTTCCGGATTCGCTTCTAAACTGCTTGCGATCGAATAGAGCCGGGCCGGCATTTTACGCAGGATCGAAAGAAAGTCTTCCGCGGAAGCTTCCCACGGACCGAAATCCCGGACGAGATCAAGCAGATCACGGCCGTTGGTGTATGCTTTCAGCTGCTCTTCGTTTCCTTCGGCCAGAAGTTCACTCAGCTTTTGATCAGCCATAAACTGTGCGGCCTTTTGCAAAAGCGGCTTTGTTAAGACGGTAATTTCAAAATGAGAAGTAAGCGCGTCTTTCAGCGGACGGCGCTCTCCTTGTTTATTCACCGCCACTTCCTGTTCCGGATTCCATTTCAGCTCATTGATCAGCTCATCAACGAGCGCCGGATCATTTTCCGGATAGATGCCGAGGCTGTCTCCGGGCTGATACGCGAGGCCCGACCCTTCAAGCGAAAGCTCGAGATGACGTGTTTCTTTATTTGAACCGCGTCCGTTCAGATTGATGTTCTCAAGAACCTCCGCCCGAAACGGGTTCGTTCTGGAATAAACGGATTCACCGAGAGCGGGCGTCTCGGCAGGCGCTTCGGCTGTTTGATTTCCCGCTCCTTCGTTCAAACCGCCGATGACCGCTTCAAGCCATTCCGAAAACGGCTCATCATAATCAAGATCGCAATCAACCCGCGGCGCAAGCTGGGTGCCGCCGAGCTCTTGAAGACGCTCGTCAAACTCTTTGCCGGTCTGGCAGAAAAATTCATACGAGCTGTCCCCGAGCGCCAAAACGGAGTAACGGAGCTCTTCAAGCTTCGGCGCGCGTCTGCCGTGAAGAAAGTCATGAAAGGCCAGCGCGTTATCCGGCGGATCGCCTTCTCCGTGTGTGCTCACCACGATCAGTAAATTGTTTACTTTTTTCAGATTATTCGGCTTAAAATCGTTCATCGACGCGACGGTGACCTGGAATCCCCGTTCCTCAAGCGTCTTTACCGTCTGTTTCGCAAGACCTTCCGCATTTCCCGTTTGCGATCCGTATAATACGGTCACTTCTTTCGAGACTGCCGGGCTTTCAGCAGGAGCCTGAGCAGCGGGCGCGGCTGTTTCACCGGATTCGGACCGGGCCGCAGCCAAATAGCCGCTCAGCCAGATTTTCTGTGATTCTGTCAAGGTCGGCAGAAGGCGGTTAAGGAGCTCTGCCTGCTCCTGATTAAACGGACTGTTCATGACCTGAAGTTGCAACGATATCCACCTCACAAGGAATTAAACGTAACGTACGTTATTTCTATAGGAATTGTCAAAATAATATTCTAATTGAAACTTTACCGAAAGTTTGTATGTAAGTAAAATATATAATCATGATGACAACGATTAAGATTACTAATGATAAAAAGCCCTTTGCACTCAGCAAAGGGCTTATACGAATAAGCCGGCGGGCACTTCTTTTATAAAAGGAGAGGGTTCTCCCGGAGACAATACGGTCAAATGATGCATCGCCCGCGTACAGGCCGTATATAACAGCTTACGGTCATGTTCGCTATTGTACTGGGCAGCAGAGGCGTCAGCGGCGATGACGGCGTCAAACTCAATGCCTTTTGCCAAATAAACGGGAATGACGCATACCCCTTTTTGAAAAGGCTGGTTTTCTTTATTGATTAAACGGACACCGCTCTCGGCGCTGACCGCCTGAAACACTTTTTTGGCTTCCGCGGCCGTTTTGCAGATGACGGCGACCGTCTCCCAGCCTTTTTGTCTGAGCTCCCGGATTGTATCCGCCAATTGTTCCCGCCGCGCATTTTCTGTATCCGTCCGCAAAACACGCGGTTTTTCCCCGTTCCGGTTAAAAGGCTCAATGTCATCGCCGTCAGCCAGCAGCGCTTTCGTAAATTCAACAATCTGCCGCGTCGATCTGTAAGTCCGCTTCAGGCTGACATACTTTTCTGCACCATTGCGAAAGCAGCCGGCGAGGGAAGAAGGGCCCGTAATGGTATGGGCATAAATCGACTGGCTGACATCACCGAGCACCGTCATCTTTGCCGCCGGGAAGATGGTTTGAATATACGTGAGCTGAAATGGGGAATAATCCTGCGCTTCATCAATGAAGACGTGCTTCATTTGTGTGTTTTTTCTTTTTCCTTCTAACAGATCCTGCAAATACAGATACGGAGCGGCATCTTCATACGGAAGCGACCGTTCTGCAAATGCGTTTCCGGTCAAAGCGCCGATGCTCTCCCAATGATCGGGCTTTTCATCAGCTCCCCAGTCTGAAAACAGCCGGAGATACATCCGTTTTATATCGAGAAAGCCGAGCCGTCTGACGGCCTGCTTAATCGGTTTAAAGGCTTTGCCGACAATAATGGCGCCAAGCAGGCGCTGTTCGCGCTGATGGTCGTCAAATGCAGGTTCATCATCTGCCGCCTGCTTCTTGAGTGTTTGATAAACCTCAGCATAGTCTTCCTTATCAAGCAGCTCGCTCTCCTGCAAGACCCATTCCTTCTTACGCTCCTTTTTTTCGAGAGCGCTGATTTCCGCGAGAAGCCATTCCGCCGTCAGCTCCGCTCTGTTCGGAATCGGCAGCTGCTGATCAAGCGAATAAAAATAGGCTTCAATCCGCTCTTTTGAAATCAGGATGTCTCCCCGGAAGCTGATCTGTTTACATTTCAGGCCCGAGACCGAAAGCGACCCGGCATAGCGGTCAATCATGGCCTGAAAAGCTGATGACGCTTTGTAAGCAATGGCTGCGAGCCTTACGGAAAGTGCGTCCTTATTTTGTTCAGTCAGGCAATATTCAAGCTGCTCGTACGGGCTTTCACAATCAAACTTTCGTCCGAGCCGGCGGATGATATATTCCTGAAAGGTGGCCTGCTCCATATTCTCTTCTCCCAATTCCGGCAATACGGCGGACACATAACTGTTGAACAAAATGTTCGGGGAAAACAATACAATCTGACGGGCATCAAGCACCCCGCGCCCGCGGTACAGCAAGTAAGCGGCCCGCTGAAGCGCCGCGGATGTTTTCCCGCTTCCGGCGGCTCCCTGAACGATGAGATATTTGCTTTTTTCATCCCGGATGATTTCGTTCTGTTCTTTTTGGATGGTTGACACGATGTTTTTCATATGCTGTCCGGAATGGCCGCTCAGCACCTCTTGCAGCATTTCGTCACCAATCGTCATATCCGTGTTAAACATCGCTTTAAGCGTCCCGTTTTTAATGATAAACTGCCGCTTCAGTGTGATGTCTCCCTCTATCGTTTCTTCCGGAACTTCATAGCGGGCTTTTCCCGGGGAATATTGATAGTAAAGAGATGAGATGGGCGCGCGCCAATCATAAATGAGAAATTGCTCGTTGTTTTCATCCATCAAAGAAGTCAGCCCGATATAAATCCGCTCGGAAGAGGACTCCCCTTTTTCCGTAAAATCGACACGGCCGAAGTAAGGAGAGGTTTTCAGCTTTTGGATTTTTTGAAGCTGCCGGTATTGAAGCCGATGCGTCCGTTCACGTTCTGAAAGCATTTCCGCCTGCTGTTTAATGCTTGAAAATGTCTCAGCCGCTTCATGGGCGTCATCCATATTCACGGTGACATCATCCCAAAACGTTTTTCTCAGGCCGACAATATCCTGCTTCAATCCGCCCGATGATGTTTCCAGAGACCGCTCTTTTTTGCGGAGCTCCTTCAGCACTTCATCTATTCTTGACTGCTCTTCCTTCCATTCCTTATCCTGCTGATTCATGAACGGCACCTCCAAAAAATAGTTGACAAACACATACGAAATACTGTAAAATATAATTGGATACATATATTTAATATATAATAAAATAGGCAAATACAATTCATCTTAGCACATTCACCCAATATCAATCAAGATATGGGTTATTTATATGCAAAAAAACCGATTTCGCTTTGAAATCGGTTTTTTGATGTTAGTTATCTAAACGAAAAGAACGGTTTGGCAGCTGCCACTTAAACATATAGGAACAAACGCGGCAAACAACAAGCACGAAAAACAGAACGTACAAGCCAAACGAATTTCCCAGCCAGCCGAGGCCCACGATTAACCCTCCGAGCGCGGCCCAGACTGCATAAATTTCCGCCTTGAGCACAAGCGGCTTTCTGCCCGCGAGCAGATCCCGTATGATGCCGCCCCCGCTGCCGGTCAGGACCGCTGCCGCAATCACCGCACTGAGCGGGTGGCCCATTTTCACGGCATATAAAGCGCCTTGGATGGCAAACGCCGAAAGCCCGATGGCATCGGATAGGTTGCCCCATTTACTCCAATGCCTTAACAGCAGCTTCGGAAACAAAAAGACAATCGTAACTGATGCGAGAGCGATTTGAAAAAACGCGCCTTGCTCCCACAAGGCGGAGACCGGAACACCGATCAGCAGGTTTCGGATGGCTCCGCCGCCGAACGCCGTTACAATCCCCAAGATATACACGCCTAAAATATCATACTCCTCTTCCATCGCAACAATCGCTCCGCTGACCGCAAACGCAATGATGCCGATTACACTAAGCAGCTCCCAGGCCATTCCATATGCTCCTTTTTATTTGTTAAATTTTCTGACGACCATTAGATTTTATAATCGCTTTCTCTTAAAATCAACCTTATTTTTGAAAGATTCTGATTCCTGATCCGGGACAACCTCACCCGCAACGGCTGAGAGCGAGATTATTTTCCTATTTTATACTTTAATGGAAGGTTTATTAGAAGTTTCATTGAATACTTTCTCTAACAAAAAGGGGGTTATGAGATGAAAATCAGTTCACTTGTTTTTCCTGTTTTATTGGCCGCCGGATTAATTCCCGGCCTGCCGTCAGCTGAAAGCCATACGCATTCGCACACTCATGCGGAGCCGACGAAAACGGTGTATACGGACCCGCTTCCGAAAGCCGATCATTTTAAAGATCTGAAGGGCCCGGTCCAAGTTGAACAGACGGTTGACACAAAAATTCTGGATGAAAACGGCAAGCAGGCCGGCACGAAACGATTTAATGCCAATGTCAGTCAGGATAAAGCCTCAACTAAAGCCAGTACGGGCAGCCAGAAGGTCAGAGTGCTGGCGGTGGCGGACGCTGAATACCGCGCCAAATACAGCGACTGGCAAACACGAATCGTCCAGATCGTGGAGCAGGCGGATGTCGCTTTTAACCGTGATCACAACATTGATTTCGTCGTACAGGCCGTGCAGGCTTGGAATTCCTCCGGCTCAAACAGTTCTCAGATTTTATCGAATCTCCAAGGCAGCTTCAGAAATCAAAATTATCATTTTGTCGTCGGTTTTACCGCAAAATCAAGTTTTGACGCCGGCGGTATCGCGTATGTATATAACGGCAAACCGAGCGGCCCGGCTTTCAGCGTGAACCTTGATCAAGGAACGGCCAACACGGCGAAAGCGGCACAGCACGAGTTTTCCCATAACTTCGGACTTCAGCATGACGCCCAAGGCAGCGGCATCCGCTGCGTCATGAATTATGATTATGCCTATTCCGTGGATATTTGGGACAGCTCCCATAACAGACAGATTGCGACAAATAAAGCTTGGTACAAATAATAGAAAAAGAGCCGCTCCTATGGAGCAGGCTCTTTATTTTGCCGTGCGTTCCGTTTTAACAAAACACATGCAGATAATAATGAGAATAAATGCCGTCAATGCCAGGAAAGGAATGGTAATGAAACCGAACCAGTTAATATATTCAGATGAGCAAGGCACGCCGTACACACACGGCTTGATGCCGCTGAAACCGGGCACCTTCTGCTCAAGGTAATGCATGATCGATATAAACGCGCCGATGACGGCCATCGGCAGCACATATTTTTTCACGCGCGTGTCACCCTGGAAGGTGGCGATTCCTAAAATCAGGACAAGCGGGTACATGAGAATTCTTTGATACCAGCACAGCTCGCACGGTATGAATTTTCTGATCTCGCTGAAATAAAGGCTGCCGAGCATGGCAGCAAGAGCTATCACCCAAGAAGCATATAAAAATACGATTCTATTTTTCATTTTTCAGCTCTTTCTTAATCGTTTTTGAAATCTCCTCATAATCAGAGAATTTTTTAATCACTTTGTTATTTACGTAAATCGTCGGTGTCGCCGTAATATTTAATTTATCATTCAGGTCAGTGTCAGCTTTCAGCTCTTTTGCGAAGGTTTCTTTATCAAGGTTTTCCTTCAGCTTGTCAGGATCAACCTTTTTCGCGGTGCTTTTGACCGTTTTTTCAAGCAATGCAGGCGTGACCCATTCCTGTTCGCTTGACGGCTGCTCTTCAAACAGCTTCTCATGAAAAGCCCAGAATGATGCCGGGTCTTCCTTCCACACCTCTTCTGAAGCAAGAGCCGCCAGACGCGAGCCGCTTCCGTGGTACATGACGTTCACAAATGAAAATTTCACGTCGCCTTTATCGATAAAATCTTTTTTGATTTTCGGAAAGATATCGCTGTTAAATACTTTGCATGACGGACATTTGTAATCTCCGAATTCAACTACCGTAACAGGCGCGCTGTCTTTGCCGAGCACGGGCTGTCCTTTAATGGAAGGCTGTTCGGCGACTGTTTCGCCCGCTTTTTCCGTTTGGTTGTTAATAATTACGATGGCCGCAAATAAAACGACAACGATTAACGTCAGAATCACCGCAAATTTCGCAGACGATTGTTTCTTTTTCACTCAGACACCTCATTGTTTTTAAAATAAAAAAGAAGCGGATGCCGGATGGCCCGCTTCTCTATTTTACCAAGACAACCTTGTTTAAGAAAACCCTGAAAAACGAATTATCTTTGACAATTATTCCGCTTTCACTCTCATGACGCGCATCGCGTTGGCAACGGCGATCAGCGTGACGCCTACATCTGAAAAGACCGCTTCCCACATGGTGGCGAATCCGAATGCGCCAAGCAAGAGAAAAATGATTTTTACGCCTAAAGCAAATCCGATGTTCTGCCAGACGATCCGGCGTGTGCGGCGTGCAATCCGGATGGCTTCGGCTGCTTTTGACGGCTGGTCTGTCATCAGGACAACATCGGCCGCTTCGACGGCGGCATCAGAGCCGAGAGCCCCCATGGCAGCTCCGATGTCAGCTCTGGCAAGCACAGGCGTATCATTAATCCCATCGCCCACAAACATCAGTTTTTCATTCGGTGAAAGCGCCGCTTCAAGTTCTTCGACGCGGTCTACCTTGTCACCCGGCAAAAGCTCTGTGTACACGTCATCAATACCGAGCTCTCGGCCGACAGCTTCTCCGGTCTGCTTTGAATCACCCGTCAGCATCACTGTCCGCTTCACGCCGAGCGCTTTTAAATTGGCAATGGCCTGTTTGGCGTCCTCTTTGATTTCATCGGCGATCACGATCGCCCCCGCATACTGCTGATCAACGGCGACATAGACGACGGTTCCGTTATTTTCAGCTGTGCCGGAAGCGATTTGTTCTTTTGCCAGCAGTTTTTGATTTCCGGCCAAAATCGTTGATCCGCCGGTTTTCACCCGAATGCCGTGTCCGGGTATTTCTTCATATTCTTCAATCTCCTCAGCCGCGAGCGGTTGATTGTAAGCCTCACGTATGGAAGAAGCAATCGGATGATTGGAATGGACTTCTGCAAGCGCGGCTGCATGAAGCAGGCTGTCATTCGTAAACCCTGCCGCCGGCTTGATATCAGTAACGGCGAAATTGCCTTTCGTTAAGGTTCCCGTTTTATCAAACACGGCGTATGCCACCTGATTGAGCGCTTCTAAATAGTTGCTGCCTTTCACGAGCACCCCTGCTTTAGACGCAGCCCCGATACCGCCGAAAAACCCGAGCGGAATGGAGACGACGAGTGCGCACGGACAAGAAATCACAAGGAAAATCAGCGCGCGGTACACCCAGTCGGATAGCGCGGCTGAAGGCACGAGAAGCGGCGGTAAAAAGGCGAGAAGCACCGCAACAATGACAACGGCCGGTGTATAGTACTTGGCAAACTTCGTAATAAAGTTTTCCGTTTTCGCTTTGCGTCCGGCCGCATTTTCGACCAGATCCAATATTTTTGACACGGCAGAGTCTTCATACCCTTTAGAGGTTTCAATATGAAGCACGCCGTTCTGATTCATAAATCCGGCCATCACATCTTGCCCCGGCTCCGCTTTTCTCGGCACGGATTCGCCCGTTAAAGCGGATGTATCAACCATCGAGGAACCGCTCAGCACCTTTCCGTCCAGCGGAATCCGTTCTCCGGGATTCACGATGATGACCTGTCCGACTTTGACGTCCTGCGGGGGAACGGCAGCCATGCCGTTTTCCGTTTTCACATTGGCGTACTCAGGACGGATGTCCAATAACGCGCTGATCGATTTTCTGGATCGGCTGACGGCCGCTCCCTGAAACAATTCACCGATTTGGTAGAACAGCATGACCGCGACGCCTTCCGGATATTGATGAATGATAAATGCGCCGATTGTGGCAAGCGCCATCAGAAAATGCTCATCAAATACCTGGCCGCGGACAATATTTTTTCCCGCTCTGGCTAAGATATCGCCGCCGATGATCAAATATGAAGCAAAAAAGAGCAGAAACTCAAGAACGGCGCCCGTGTGCGCGAAGTAAGCGATGACGGCCAAAACGGCGCCCGCCGCCAATCTCACTAACATCAGCTGCAGCTTTTTGCGGTATTCATCCTCACCGGGTTTGTCTTCGTGCTTCGAACGAACGGTCACATGAGGATCAATGGACTTTACTTTTTTCGCGACTTCATCTTTCATCCATTGCTCGTTTTTCCCGCCGGCTGAGACCGTGATGGTGCTTGCCGCAAAATTGACAGCACAGCCGTCTATGCCGTCAATGGCTTTTACGCCGTTTTCTATTTTTTTTGCACAGTTGCTGCAATCAAGTCCGTCTAATACAAATTCACCTTTGGCTGCTTTCATTTTCGACTCACCCTACTTTCCGTAATAGGATTCCCATAACATCAATACAGGTAAACGAATTTATATATATGAACATATACTCATATAAGTGTTTTCTCTATTATATGCAGGCTTTGAATAAAGTGTCAATAAAAAAGACAAAACCGGCATCAGCCGATTTTGTCTTTTTTCACCTTCTGTAAACGCAAAGCATTAAGCACGACCGATACCGAGCTGAACGCCATGGCGGCGCCTGCCACCCACGGAGCCAGAAAGCCGGCTGCCGCAATCGGAATGCCGATGCTGTTGTAGCCCAATGCCCATCCTAAATTCTGCTTGATGTTTCTCATGGTCAGCCGGCTCATGCCGATGGCGTCGGCAATGCCGTTCAGGTCTCCGCGGATCAGCGTAATGTCCGCCGCTTCCATTGCGATATCGGTGCCGGTGCCGATGGCCATTCCGATATCGGCCACAGCCAGCGCCGGAGCATCATTGATGCCGTCACCGACCATCGCCACGCGCCGGCCTTCTTTTTGCAGCCGGGAAATTTCCGCCGCCTTTTGTTCGGGAAGCACTTCGGCGATCACGCTGCCGATGCCCGCGGCTTTTGCAATGGCTTCCGCGGTCTTTTTGTTGTCACCGGTCATCATGATGACGTCAAGCCCCATATCATTCAGACGTTTCACCGCGGCCGGAGATGTTTCTTTAATGGTATCGGCGACTGCGATAAGCCCCGCCGCTTTGCCGTCTGCCGCAATAAGCATCACCGTTTTTCCTTCCGCCTCCAAGCGGGCCATTTGCGGAAGCAGCGCTTCATGTTCAATATGCTCTGATTCCATCAGCCGTCTTGATCCGGCTAGAATCGTTCTGCCGTCAGCCTCTGCATAGATTCCGGAACCGATCCGGGCTTGAAACCGGGTGAGTTTCGGGATGGAAATCCCCCGTTTTTCGGCTCCTGACACGATGGCTTCTCCGAGCGGGTGCTCTGATCCCGTTTCGGCGGCCGCCGCCAGCCGCAGGAGTTCCTCTTCGTTCATTCCCTCTGCCGGTACGGCATCTGTCAGAACCGGTCTGCCGTTTGTCACCGTTCCTGTTTTATCCAGTACGATTGTCGTCAGACGCTGGGTCTTTTCTAGATGCTCCCCGCCTTTAAAGAGAATGCCGAATTCAGCTGCACGGCCGGAGCCCGCCATAATGCTCGTCGGAGTGGCGAGCCCCAGTGCGCACGGACAGGCAATGACAAGCACGGCGATGAATTTGCCGATCGCTTCAGAAAACTGTCCCGGCGCCGCCCATACATACCAAATGAGAAAAGTCAGCACGGCCAGCCCCAGCACAATCGGGACGAAAATGCCTGAAATGTGATCCGCGAGCCGCTGAATGGGGGCTTTTGATCCTTGGGCTTCTTCCACGATTTTAATAATGTGTGCAAGCGCGGTATCTTTCCCGACATTCACCGCTCTGATTTTGAGAAAGCCGTTTGCATTGATCGTCGCCCCTGTGACGGTGCTTCCGGGAGACTTATCGACAGGCATGCTCTCTCCCGTAATCATCGATTCATCAATCGCGGAATGGCCTTCAATCACTTCGCCATCGACAGGGACGCGTTCTCCCGGTTTCACGTATACGATGTCCCCCGTCCGAACCTCGTCAATCGGAATCACCTGTACCTTCCCTTCCCGCTCAACCGCCGCCGTCTTCGCCTGAAGCTTCATTAGCTTTTTAATCGCTTCTGATGAGCGGCCTTTTGCTTTCATCTCTAAAAGCTTTCCAAGCAATATCAAAGTCAGCAAAATGGCGCTCGTTTCATAATAAAGCCCCTCAGCATGTCCGTCTCGCCCGAGAGACGCAATCGTCATGTACAGGCTGTATGCGTAAGCGGCCGTCGTTCCGAGCGCAACGAGAACATCCATATTGGCGCTTTTGTTTCTCAGCGCCTTGTACGCTCCCGTATAAAAAGGCCAGCCGATGACGAGCTGCACCGGGGTGGCAAGCGCAAATTGCAGCCACGGATTCATCAGGATATCCGGCATCCAGATAAAAGAAGTAAAAGAAAAATGGCTGACCATCGACCATAAAAGCGGAAAGGAGAGAACGGCAGAAAATATGAGCCTGATCAGCTGCTTTCGCTGCTCTTTCTCCTTTTGGGATAATCCGCCGTCTCCATCAACCGCTTTCTTCCCGTCTAATCGGTAGCCGAGTTTTGCCACGGTCTCTTTCAGCTCTTTCGGTGTCACCTCTTTCGGATTGTATTCAACGGTGACTGTTTCCAGGGCGAAATTCACCGGTGCGCTCACAACGCCCTCTGTTTTGTTCAGGCGCTTTTCAATCCGGTTGGCGCAAGCGGCGCACGTCATGCCTTCAATCTGAAAATCGGCTTTTTCCGTCACGACGTGATAGCCGAGTTTTTCAATTTTATCCTTTATGGCGCCAGCTTCGATTTTGTCAGGCTGATAGGAAATATTTGAGGTCTCAAGCGCAAGATTGACGGAAGCGTCATTGACGCCGTCCATCCGTTTCAGCCCTTTTTCAATTCTTGAAGCGCAGGCGGCGCATGTCATGCCCCCCACTTGAATGGTCATTTCTTTCGGTTCACTCAATGTCCTCATCTCTCTTCATAAACCCCACGGGGGTATAATTATGATAAAAGAAAACCGCGCCCGTTCCCGCAGCGCGATAAACCTTATACGACGTCATACCCTTGATCTTCAATTGCGTCTTTTATATCTGATACGGAGACTTTGTTCTCATCAAACGTCACATCCACCTGTCCGGCTTCCAATTTCACCTGAACCGCCGTCACTCCGTTCAGTTCTCCCGCTCCGGTCTCTACTGCTTTTACGCAGTGCTGACAGGACATGCCTTCGACTTGCAGTGTTTTTTGTTCCATGATGATTCCCTCCACGTCTTGTTTTTTCTTCTTCATGTTACCATACCCCTGTAGGGTATTTCAAAACATTTTATTTTACGATTTTGCGATTTTTTTCACAACATCAAGCAGCTCGGCAATCGCCTGCTCCCCGTTTCCGCTCTCAATGGCGCCGGCTACGCAGTGATGGGCGTGATCTTCCAGCAGATGAAACGCGACTTTCTGCATGGCCGCCTGCACGGCTGAAATCTGCACGAGAATATCCACGCAGTATCGTTCGTTCTCCACCATATTCTGAATGCCCCTGACTTGGCCTTCAATCCGTTTCAGCCGGTTCAGAATCTGGTCTTTTTCCTTGGCGCTTTTATGATTTAACGATTGATGCTCGGTATGTTTGTCCATTTTCCACCTCGGTTTTTTTCTTCGTTATCTTCATTATACAGACTTGAAAATCCGGTGTAAAAAATTTTCAACACACAAGTTTTACCAGTACGCCCGCGGGGTATATAATGTTATCACATATCAAGAGGGGGAAATTCATTGAAAACGATACAGGTTGGCATATTGGGATATGGTTTGTCGGGTAAAGTCTTTCATGCGCCGCTTTTGGACGTCCTTGATGATTATCAGATCAAAAAAGTCATGACCTCCAGAACGGATGAGGTCAGACGTGATCTGCCGGGGGCTGAAGCCGTGCGCGCGATTGAAGACATTACCGGTGATCCTGACATTGATCTCGTCATCGTTACGACACCGAGCGGAATGCATTATGAATCAGCGATGAAATGTCTCCTGGCGGGAAAACACACCGTCGTGGAAAAACCGATGACGGCGACTTCAGCAGAAGCGGAGGAACTGAGAAGAACGGCTGAAAATAAAGGCGTCTTACTGAGTGTGTACCACAACCGGCGCTGGGACAATGATTTTTTAACGATACAAAAGCTGATTCGGGACGGGGCGCTTCAAGACATTCATACATATCAAGTCAACTACGATCTGTACAATCCGGTTGTCCAAGAAAGATGGCGCGAAAAAAGCGGACCCGCCACGGGAACGCTGTATGATCTCGGTTCACATATTATTGACCAGACACTCCTGATTTTCGGAATGCCGGAATCCGTCACGGCACATGTGATGAAACAGCGGGACAACAGTGAAACCGTCGATTATTTTCTGGCCGCGCTCCATTACGGCAAACTTCAGGTCATTCTTCAATCCGGCTCTATGAATGCGGCAAACGGCCCGCGCTATCAGATTCACGGACGGAATGCAAGCTTTATCAAATACGGAAAGGACGGACAGGAAGAGGCGCTTTCAGCCGGCCAAAAGCCGATTGACGACAGCTGGGGCGCCGATGACCCTGACAACTTCGGAGAGCTGACAATCGCAGCGGATGAAAAAAGGCATACAGAAACAATCCCCTCTGAGAACGGCTCTTACCTTACGTACTACAAACTGCTGGCGGACAGCATCTTAAACGGAAAACCGCTTCCCGTTACGGCAAAAGAAGGCATCGATGTCATCCGTGTCATTGAAGCGGCGATGAAAAGCAGCGAGCAAAAACGGACGATTGCCCTTTAATATAAAAAACCTCCCTGCCGACGGCGGGGAGGTTTTTTTAAGATCAGAATGATTTTCCGGCTTCTTTCGCGCGGGCAATCGCATCTTCTTTAATTTGCTGTGCTTTATTCGGTTCAGCATTATGGCCTTCAACGATTAAACCGTCAAAAGAAGGAACGCCGAAGAAGTTCATCATGATGCCGATGTAACGGTGGCCCATTTCCATGTCAGCCGCCGGGCCTTCAGAGTAATAGCCTCCGCGCGCCTGAATGTGGAGCGCTTTTTTGTCAGTCAACAGACCGATCGGGCCTTGCTCTGTATATTTGAATGATTTTCCGGCTACAGCCACAGAATCAAAGTACGCTTTCATAACAGGCGGGAATGAGAAGTTCCAAAGCGGTGTGACGAATACGTATTTGTCAGCTGACGCGAATTGATCGCTCAGCTCGTTCAGACGGCCGACTTTCGCTTTTTCGTTTTCAGAAAGCTCTTCAAATCCTGTGCCTGATTGAAGTTTTCCCCAGCCGCTGAATACATCCGCGTCGATATGAGGAATGTTCTCTTTGTAAAGGTCGATATGTACAACCTCATCATTCGGGTTTGATTCTTTATAAGAATCGATAAACGCTTTTCCTGTCGCCATGCTGTAAGATGTCTTTTCATCATGAGGATGAGCAGTGATATAAAGTACTTTTGCCATTGTAAACAGCCCTTTCGTTTTCAAATTACACACACATTTATTATGAAATATGAATGTTTTTTTATACTGATCAGTTCTGTAATAATTATAGTTACAAAAAATTCTTTTCGCAACAATAATATCTCGAAATCAGTATATTTTTTAAAAAAGGCTGCAAGAAGTGCCTCCAGCAAATCGAAAAAAACCCGAGTTAAGCAAATTTCGACAAAGAAAAGACCGATCTTGACCACCTTAAGGCTAAATCGGCTGTTTCATTTCAGATAATGTATTCGTGCAAAATGTTCCTGCTCTTATATTAGAGACAAACGATTTCCGCTTAATACGTTCGTATTTATCACACTCTTTTATTGCAGGTCTGCTTGCCAGTTTAACAAACGCTTCATTTTCTGTTCTGTTTCACCTTCTTGGCGAGGTTGGTAAATGGTTAATTTTAGTTCAGGCGCATCGTACACCTGAAGAGTAATATGGTCCATAATCATTTCTCCAACTAAAGGGTGCAGAAGTGTTTTTTTGCCGCAAGGAGTACCTAGAACTTCATGCTTAGGCCACCAATTACGAAACTCAGGGCTCTTATTGGTAAGTTCTTTAATGATATCTTTAAACCACTCATCACCGACAAAACGTGTATAGGCTAAACGAAATTGAGCAATCAAGCGTTGCGCATGATCTTCCCAATTAAGAAAGAGCTCTCGGTATTCTTTAGACGTAAAGCAACGCCGGACTGCATTACGATCTCGATCATTCATTTTATCAAAATCACCAAAAACCACCGCAGCAGCTTTATTCCAGCTTACTATGTTCAATTTTTCGTCGGTTACATAGGTAGGGCAGTATTCTAATTGACTCAATACATTTTTCAGGACGCTATTTACACTTTCAACGAGCGGTCTTCCCGCCTTAGATAGCAATGGCTGATTCGCTAATAAAAATAGATGCTCTTTTTCCTCTTCATTTAACCTGAATACACGCGAAATAGCCTCCAATACGTCTGAAGATACCTGTATATCACGCCCTTGCTCTAACCATGTATACCAGGTTACTCCTATTCCTGCCAGCTGAGCTGCTTCTTCTCGGCGCAGTCCTTCTGTTTTTCTGCGCGGCCCAATCGGTAAACCAAAGTCTTGAGGAGATAATCGCGCCCGTCGTGTTTTTAAGAAATCCCCTAGTTCTTTCCTTCTTTCTTTGTCACTTAACATGAACTTCTCCCCTTATAAGTAGTAGTTTTAATAATAGGATAAACACACTCCTATTCCCATTATAAACCTTCATCTATTCTAATAAATGAAGGAGGTGAGTTTATGGTTTTCAAAAATAGGGCTGAACCTTTTCCGAAAGGATTAGTTCTTCTCATGGCTGCAGCATGCGGTTTTACAGTAGCTAATGTCTATTTAAATCAAACGCTCTTAGTCAGTATGGCAAATACTTTTCACGTTTCTGAAAACTATATAGGAATTGTAGCAACTTTAACTCAAGTGGGATATGCATTGGGAAATCTTCTATTGGTACCATTAGGTGACATTTTTGAACGAAGAAAATTGATCCTAAGTTTATTATCAATTGTATGTATGATTTTAGCCGCAACAGCTTTATCGATGAATGTAACGTGGCTGATTGCAGCAAACTTAATTCTTGGATTTGTTACCATAGTCCCTCAAATTATTGTTCCTCTTGCTGCTAATTTAGCTTCAGAAGAGAACAGAGGAAAAGTGTTAGGGAATGTTGCCATTGGCTTAGTGTGCGGGATTTTAGGCGCTCGATTTATCAGCGGCTTTGCAGATTCCCATTTTGGATGGAGATCAATGTATTGGGCTTCTTTTGCCGGCACAATGATAATGATCATTTTAATGGCAATGTATCTCCCAAAAAGCAAAGGAAATCATGCAATGCAGTATAAAACATTACTTGCATCTTTAGGCACGTTATTTAAAAAGGAAAAAGTGTTGCAAAAAGCTTGTCTTAGTCAAGGAATGATGTTTGGTTCCTTTAGTGCCTTCTGGACAACTCTTATTTTTTTATTAAATACTTCTCCGTATTCTTATGGGAGCACCGCGGCAGGTTTAATAGGTTTAGTGGGAATAGCTGGAGCCTTTGCAACTCCCATGATTGGCCGGGTGATCGATAAAAAAGGATCAAAATTTGCTAATACCTTATGTATGTTTATTTCTTTAATCGCTTTTCTAATCTTCATATTCTTAGGATTTTGGTTACCAGGATTAATTCTTGGCGCACTATTAGTAACAGTTGGCACGCAAGCAAATCAAGTTGCTTGTCAAGCTGCTATCTTTCAACTATCTCCTGAAAAGAGAAGCAGATTAAATGGTTTATACATGGTATCTACATTCTTAGGCGGATCTTTAGGGTCATATCTAGGTGTACTTGCTTGGAGCAAATGGCATTGGTATGGAGTATGTACAGTTGGGATACTCATGATAGGTATTGCTTTTAGTTCCTTATTTAGCTTGCCTAAAAAAAGAACAGTAAAAAATAGAGAGTTCGAGAAAGGAAGTCATATCTAATGTCTGAAAATAAAGAAAACTTTAAAAAAGGATTGGAAGTATTATCAAAAATAGATCCGGACAACTACCTGAATATCGTGAACAGTTTTAAAGATTCAGCAGCACCTGACTTGGGAACTTTGGCTGTGGAATTTAATTACGGTCAAATTTTTTCCAGACCGGGATTAGATTTAAAATCCCGCCTTCTTGCAGCAGTTGCTGGTCTGACTGCTTTAGGAAATACGGAACAATTAAAGTTTTATATTAACGGAGCTTTAAATGTCGGATGGACCGAAGAAGAAATTATGGAAGCTATGATGCAAATGTTAATTTATGCAGGCTTTCCTGTCGCATTAAATACCATTTTAACAATAGCTAACGAAGTATTTTCTAAAAGACGAAATCAGCTGTCAGCCAATTTATTGGAAGGAGAGTAAAAAATGATTATTGATAGTCATGCCCACGTAGTTCTACCTGTAGAAAAACACATTGAAATGATGGATTCAAGCGGGATAGATAAAACTATTTTATTCTCTACGCTTGTTCATCCAGAAAAAAGTGAAAGCTACGATGAATTTATTCAGGAAATGGATGTACTGAATCAGATTTTAAATAACGAGATAAATCCCCTAGAAGCACGATCAAAAGCTCTAGAAGAATTAAGGGATGCTATCGCAAAATATCCTGACCGTTTTATTGGATTTGGATCAGTTCCCCTTTTAAGTTCCTCCGGGGAACTGCGTGATTGGATGGATAAGATTGTAAAATATTACAAAATGAAGGGACTTGGAGAATTCACCCTGGGTTCAGGCCAAATTAAAATGCTTGAGCCTGTATTCCAGGCAGCTAGTGATTATAATTCCTTTCCGATTTGGGTGCATACATTCCATCCACTCAATTTAAATGATATTCGTGAATTGTTCGCTTTAACTCGAAAATATCCTACTGTCCCTGTAATCTTTGGCCATTTGGGAGGGATACATTGGCTGCAAGTTATTGCATTAACAAAAGAAACAAAAAACGCCTACCTGGATATCTCTGCATTTTATACAACCTATGCATTATCTTTGGCCATAAAAGAACTCCCAGAGAAAACTTTATTTAGTTCTGATTTTCCATATGGTGATCCATTCCTAAATAAGCTGGCAGTTGAACGCCATGCTTCAAGTGAAGAAGTCGTACAACGAGTACTGGGCGGGAACATTGCTAATCTCTTAAATATTTAACTTATTTTTATAACAATTTCAGAGGGAATATAAGTTTGAAGGATTGCATTCAACAGGTTTTCATTCCTTCTTTTAAATAGTAAAGAGCCGATTTACTCTAAACGGGGTAAATTTCGGCTCTTTTCTTATTAATGACGGGAATGGCAAGCAGCAGAAAAAGCAGAAACATTTAGTTTCTGCTCAAAATCGGATTTGATTTGCAGATCGGAATATCCAACCCGAGATTCCCCCGCAATGTATCCGCCGGATAGCTTTTTCGGTACAGCCCCTTTTTCTGAAGGATCGGTATGACTTGATCCACAAAGGCTTCAAGCATGCCCGGGATGTCAGAGTGAATGATAAACCCGTCCGCCGCTTCCCGCTGAAACCATGTTTCAATTAATGATGCCACACGTTCCGGTGTCCCGATAAAGTTCGTTCGCGGAAACGCGGCTTCGCGCGCCACTTGACGCAGCGTAAGATTCCTGGCTTTGGCCTCTCTTTTGATACGGTCTGTCGTGCTTTGAAACGCGTTTTTCCCGACGTCGCCCAAATCAGGAAACGGCTCATCCAGCGGAAAACGGCTCAGATCATAATCGTCAAAAAATCTGGCCACATATTTAACGGCGTTCTCTATCGGTATCAGCTCGGCGAATTCCTGATATTTCGCTTCCGCTTCTTCTTGTGAACCGGCTATAATCGGACTGATTCCAGGAAAGATCCGCAGCTTGGAAGTGTCGCGGCCGTAATCCGCCGCCCGCTTCTTCACATCATCATAAAAAGCCTTCGTTTCCTCAAGTGAATTGGAGTGCGTAAAGACTGCATCGGCATTACGCGCGGCAAACGACCGGCCGGTCTCTGAAGACCCCGCTTGGAAAACGACCGGCTCTCCCTGTTTGGACCGGCCGATATTCAGCGGGCCCTCCACTTGAAAATACTCGCCTTTATGATACAGGCGATGCAGTTTGTCAGGATCAAAAAACTGCCCGGTTTCTTTGTTGCGGACGAAGGCATCTTCTTCCCAGGAATTCCACAGACCGCGCACCACGTCCACATGTTCCTGGGCGATGGCGTAGCGCCGGCTGTGGTCGGGAAGACTTTCTTTGCTGTGATTGCGCGCGGCTCCCGCCTGCGGAGAAGTGACGAGATTCCAGCCCGCCCGGCCGCCGCTGATATGGTCAAGAGACATCAGCTGTCTTGCGATGGTAAACGGCTCAGTGAACGAGGTGGAAAAAGTGCCGATTAAACCAAGATGGGTTGTAGAGGCGGCAAGCGCCGATAAAATAGTGATCGGCTCAAACCGATTTAAGAAATGCGGGATGGACTTTTCAGAAATGAACAAGCCGTCCGCAATAAAAGCAAAGCTGAACAGCCCTCTTTCAGCAGTCTGCGCTTTTTGCCTGTAAAACGCCGCATTCGTGCTTGCTGTCGGATCGGCGTCGGGATGACGCCAGCCGTCCGTTGTGCCGCCGACACCGTGAATCATGACTCCGAATTGAATTAGATCCGTCCGGCTCATTTTCTCACCCCCTTTTTCCCCTCGTAATCGGCAAGCGCCCGTTCTACATGTTCAATGCCGACTTGAGTAACGGCCTGATACACACGGCTGTCACCGCTGCCGATTTCAACGACGGGAACATGACGGATGCCGTACTTCGTCTGCAGCACGTCACGCAATTCGTCCCGCTCTGTCACATCAATTGTATCGTATGCCACGGCTTTTTCCCGCAAATATCCTTTCACTTCATCACAATAGGAGCAGCCCTGTTTGCTCCAGACCACTACGTTTACTTCATGACTCATGTTCATCCCTCCTATAATTGTGGGGCCGGCTGCACCGCTTCGCTTAACAGCCGGTAAGACAATCGTTTTTCCTCAGCGTTTTTGATAGGCGACAAAATCACAAAATCGGTAATGCTGTATTGAACGGATAATCGTCTCAGCTCGGCGGCGGTCTCTTCTTTTGTCCCGGCAATCACACCCGTCTTTTGTGTGATCAGCTTATATGGCTGCGTGACTTGTTCCAGAAACGCTTCCGCTTGTTCCCGGGAACCGACATTCACCTTTTTGCCGTCTTCGAGAATGATTTTGACCGACTCACGCGATACGACGTGTTTTTCCGCTTCTGCTTTTGTATGCGCGGTAAATACCATCGGCGCAAGGTGAAACTCCGCCTTCGATCCTTTCGGCAGATGCTCGTCAAAGGCGTGGCGCGCTTTTTCTAACGCAGCCTCTTCACCGTTTATGAAATAGGCGAAAACGAAGGAAATGCCGAGTTTGGCCGCGGATATCGCGCTTTCCGCGCTGCCGCCGAGCAAAAAGATGTCAGGCGCATACTCAGTATGCGGCGTCGGCCGCAATGACGCGTAGCGGTGCGAGTCCGGAAAATCATTTCGGATGAAATGAGTCAGCTCCTCAAGTTTTTCTTCAAACAAACGGGCGGGCTGGATAAGCTCCCGCTGCAGCGCATCGGTTGACAGCTGAAATCCGCCGGGCGCTTTGCCGACACCGAGCGCCACACGGCCGGGAGCAAGGGCGGACAGAACCCGGAACTGCTCCGCCACTTTATAAGGACTGTAATGCTGCAGCATCACCCCGCCGGATGCGAGACGGATTTTTTTCGTGCTTGCGGCAAGATACCCCAGAACAATTTCCGGCGCTGATCCCGCTATCTCTTCATTGTTATGATGCTCCGCCGCCCAGAAACGGTCATATCCGTATTGTTCGGCCTCCTGAGCCAATTTCACCGTTTGCCGCAAGGCTTCTTCTGCGGTTTGGTTTTCCGCGGTGACACTTTGATCTAAAATGCTTAAACGAATCATACGACAGGCTCCTTTATGCGCTCTTTTATGTCATAACCGTAATCAGGCAGCACGCGGCGGAGGAACTTCTTCGTTCTTTCTTTTTTCGTCTTGTGAAAAACTTCCTCAGGCGTTCCTTGTTCCACGATTGCTCCTTCATCCATAAACACAATTCGGTCGGACACTCTTCTGGCGAATTCCATCTCATGTGTGACAATGATCATGGTGGCGCCGGTCCGCACAATGTTAAGCATCACCTCGAGCACCTCGCCGACAAGCTCCGGATCGAGGGCGGCGGTCGGTTCATCAAACAGCATCACATCAGGATGAATGGCAAGCGCCCTGGCAATTCCGACCCGCTGCTTTTGTCCTCCCGACAGTTGATTCGGATAGGCGTGTAGTTTATCCTGAAGCCCCACCTTGGCCAGTTCCCGCTCGGCAATGGCGTACGCATCTGATTTTTTCATTTTCCTTGCGACCGTCAGGCCTTCCATGACATTTTGAATCGCCGTTTTATGCGAAAACAAATGATATTGCTGAAAAACCATCGCTGTCTGTTTCCTCAATCTGAGAATGTCTTTTTTGGCAGGCTTTTTGCAGTTAATGACTTCACCGTGCAGTGAAATGGCGCCCTCATCCGGCCGCTCAAGCAAATTAAGGCAGCGCAGAAAAGTGGTTTTCCCGGAACCGCTCGGGCCGATGATGGTCACGACTTCTCCTTTCCGGACACTTAAATTGATCCCCTTTAGCACGTGATGACTGCCAAAATATTTCTGAATGTTTCGGATTTCGATCATAATGCGCCTCCTTGATATTTGGCCGCTCTTTTTTCCGCCAGACTGTTTACAGCTTCGAGAATCAGCGTTAATCCCCAATAAATCACAGCCGCCCCGATAAATGCTTCCAGAAACGCATAGTTATCGGATGCCGCAATCGTCGCCGTTCCTGTAATTTCAGGCACTGCAACAATTGCCGCGATGGAAGTGGTATGCAAAAAGCCGATGCCTATATTGGTGAAGTTCGGCAGCGATATCATGAACGCCTGCGGCAGAATTACGCGCCGAATCATCTGGCCCCGCGTCAGACCGATTGAATATGCCGCCTCCGCCTGCCCCGTATCGACGGCCATGATCCCGGATCGGAGAATTTCCGTCATATAAGCGCCTGCCGTTAATGACAGTGCCATGATGACAAACACGGCGACCGGAATCTGATTGGCCGACCAGCCGAGATGAAACGCGCGTCTGAATTGATCGGCAATCAGCGGAACCCCTAAATAAATCAGCATAATATGGAGAATCGCCGGGGTGCTGCGGAAAAAAGACACGTAAAACGCTGAGCAGGCCAGCAGCCATTTGATGCGGAATATACGCACCGTGATATTGCCGAGAGCTATGAAAAATCCGGCAATAATCGGAATGATCGTCATCGCCAATGTAAGCGGAACGGTTTTCAACATTTGTTTTATCGCAGTGCCGATAAACGGAATGTCCAGCTCCACTGTTCTCCCTCCTTTTCAGCCGTGCGCACTCATGTCAAAAACCGTCACAAGGCGCGTCTCATCTTTCTTGATTCGTTTTTCGGCCCATCTGAAGACACATTCAAATAAAAGGGCGGCCGCGTAATACAGAACAGACAGCGAGATATACACTTCAAGAGAATGATTGCTCGATGTAATCAAGGTCTGTCCTCTGCCCGACATATCCATCACCCCGATCGAAAAAGCGAGTGATGTATCTTTTAAGAAACCGATCACCATATTCCCGATGTTGGGAAAGGCCTGCACGAGCGCCTGCGGCAGAATGATGCGCCGGAATGTCTGCCCTCTGTTCAGCCCGATGCTGAACGCCGCCTCCGCCTGCCCGCGGCCGACGCTGTTCACACCTCCCCTGATGATTTCGGCCGCTCTTGCCGCGCTGCTCAGCGCATACGTGGCGATGGCCGCATACAAAGGGTCCATTTTAGAGGTATCAATTCCGGCGAGCGCCGTGAGCGCCGGAATGCCGTAAAATACAATGAACAGCTGCACCATGATAGGCGTTCCTCTGAAAAAAGAGATATACAGCTTCGCAAACTGATTCAAAACGGGAATGCGATAGATGCGGGGCAGCGCCAAAAGCAGCCCCAATAGAAAGCCGAACAGCAAAGACACCGCCAATATATACAGCGTGACGGGCAAATACCCGAGCAATGTCGGCACAAAGGACGCGATCATACTGATATCAAACGCTTTTTCCATTGCCGGTCCCTCTCTTTTTCACTTAATATTGCTCCCTTGAATAATCCGCGCCGAGCCACTTTTCACTCAGCTTTTTAAGCGTGCCGTCATCAATGATTTCCTTGAGCGCTTTATCAATGTCATCGCTCAGCGTTTGTTCATTTTTGTTAAACATAAAGAACACTTTGGCATTTGACAGCACCCCGCCGACCGTTTTTTCTTTGATCGCGCTCGTTTTGTTTTGAAAATCGACAGCAAACGGCGTGGAAATCGTTGCATCGGCGCGGCCGGATTTCAGCTGATTGGCCGCATCGTTTGAACCTTGGCCGGCATAGGCGATTTCAAACGGACTGCCGTGTTTTTCATTCCATTTTTTCAGGACAAGCGCGCCGTTTGACGTCGGACTTGTAATGACCCGCTTTCCTTTCAAGTTATTAATGCCGTGAATGTCCCCATTATCTTGGAGCACCGTGATTTTCAGCGGGAAGTTGTTATACGCGACTTGATTGAACAGAAATTTTTTCTCCCGTTCGGCGCTTTTCTCCATTTGATGAGCCACGATATCGACTTTATGCTGGCCGAGGCTGACAAGCAGGTTGGAGAAATCCATCGTTTTAAAGGTAAATCGATAGTCCGGCAGGCGCCTGTCAAGCTCTTTCACCAGCTCAACGTCGTAGCCCGTCAATTTGCCTTTATCATCAATAAAGCAAATATTCGGAAATTGAGTCCCCGTGCCGACCGTAATGTTCTTCACGTTTTTCTGATTGCCTGATGCCGCCTCCCCCCCCGCGCCGCAGGCTGATAACGCCGCCGTTGCCGCAATTGTTAATGACATGACCGCCAGTCTTATTTTCATGTGATCGCCCCGTTTTCTGCTTCAATTATTCCGTGAAACTTGATTTTGAATAATCCGCGCCGAGCCATTTTTCACTCAGCCTTTTCAATGTGCCGTCCTTCTCAAGCTTTTGAATCGCCCGATCCGTATCGTCCGCCAGGGTTTGGCTGTTTTTATTGAACATAAAATACACCTCGGTATCGAGCAGCACATCACCGACCGTCTTTTGTTTGAACGCGTGCGTCTTATTTTGGAAATCGACGGCAAATGGCGTGGATACGGTGGCGTCAGCGCGTCCTGTCTCAATTTGGTTCGCTGTATCATTGCCGCCCTGCCCGGCGTATTTCAAATGTATCGGGCTGCCGTGGGTTTTGTTGTATGCCGTCATATAATCCGCCGCGTTTGACGTCGCGCCGACGATGACGGTTTTCCCTTTTAAATCCCGGAGCGTGCGTACCGCGTCATTATCCGCCTTCACCGTGATGTACATCGGCGAGTAGTTATACGGGATTTTGTGATACAAAAAGCGTTTCTCCCGTTCCTTGTTTTTCGCCATATTGTGCGCGATCACGTCAATTTTCCGGTTTCCGAGACTTGTAAGCAGATTCGAAAAATCCATCGTCTTAAAGACAAATTTGTATTGCGGCAGCTGTTCATCAATGGCTTTCATCACTTCAATGTCATAGCCGGTCAGCTCGCCTTTTTCATTCATAAAAGCAATGTTCGGAAAATCAGTTCCCGTGCCGACGATGACGGTCTGCACGCCGCTCTCCGCTTTTGTGCTTTCTCCTTGCCCGCACCCGGCCAGCACGCCGAGCAGCAGAAGCAGACAGCCGGCTCTGATCCGTTTTTTGATCATTGCGCCCAGCTCGGTGTGCCTAACAGCGACGCGTCAAACCGCTCCGGTATGAGCACCTTTCTCATCATGACTCCGATGTCTCCGTCTTTCTCCTGCTCAAAATACACTTCATATCCCCTCCGTCTGTACATATCTACAAGCCAGGGATGCTTGCGCGCCGAAGTGCCGAGCGTGATGGCCGGGGCCTTCAGCGTATCCCGCAGCACATGTTCCTCCACATAAGTCAAAAGTTTGCTGCCGATGCCCTGCCCCTTTAGCTCAGGAAGCGTCGCAAACCACCAGACAAACGGATATTTTGACGGAGGCGTATCACTCTCCCACGGAAAACGGATCGTAATGGTTGAAAGAAGCCGTCCATCCCGTTCGAGCACGACGGCTGAATGATTTTCAATATTTTCCGTTACCATATCGATGTCGGCCCGCGCCGACGGCCAGTCAATCTCCAAATTGCGGATCGGCTGAAACGCGCTGTACAGCAGCTCTAAAAACTCCGGCGCATCCTTTTTCTCAGCCAATCGAAATATGTCTTCACTCATTCCGGTCACTCTCCCCGCAAAAAATATATAATTCCAATTTGTTTACTAAGCTTTGATTGTTTATACTATAAAGCAAACTGATTTGTTTGACTAATCAAAAAAAGTAAAGGAAAGGTTCAAGAAAATTAATGAACAGCCGGGAGGGGATTTCGTTGGAACTACGAACCATTAAAACGTTTCATACCATCGTACAGTCAGGCAGCTTTTATAAGGCCGCAGAAATTCTGAA
This sequence comes from Bacillus sp. ZY-1-1, assembly GCF_003047165.1. Taxonomy (NCBI): domain Bacteria; kingdom Bacillati; phylum Bacillota; class Bacilli; order Caryophanales; family Bacillaceae; genus Bacillus; species Bacillus sp. ZY-1-1. The sequence continues at coordinate 704,857 of NZ_CP027061.1, read as the reverse complement.
CTACTCACAGCCGACGATTTCAATGCGGATTAAACAGCTGGAACAGGATGTAGGCGCGCAGCTGTTTGAACGTGGAAAGAAGCTGAAGCTGACAAGGGCGGGGCGGCTGTTTCATGAGCGGGCCGGGCAGCTTCTCGCGCAATACGAGGTGCTTGACCATACTCTGGCCGATATCAGACAGGGCCAGGCCGGCCTTATTCAGATCGGCATATCCGAACCGACGGCAAGCCTGATCTTCCCTGCCGTGCTGCGGGGTTTCTTAAATGATTATCCGGACATGTCGGTCAATGTCAGCGTGGATGATGCCAATACATGCAGCCGCAAACTGCTGGAGGGCGCCATTGATTTTGCGGTATGCGGCGAGCCGGAGCTGATTCTGGAAAATTATTTCGATCCGTTTTTCCATGACTCGCTCAATGTCATCGTGTCAGACAGACATCCCCTTGCCGCCAAAGCAAGCGTTAATCTCGAAGATTTAGAAAATGAATGCCTGATTTTTACGCCCGCCAATTGCCCGATCCGGATTCAAATTGAACAGCACCTGCAGCGGGCCATCGGGAGCCGCTATCGAAAAATGGAGCTGACCAGCAGCATGGCTCATCAATACTATGTCAGGGAAAATATCGGCGTCTCAATCTTTACGGCGACGGCGCATTCAGAGCCGATCGAGGGCACGAAGGTCATTCCGATCCATAACTTAACAATTTCACCGCCTGTCGGGCTTTTGACAAACCAAAAAGAAGAGCACTTTGACTGTGCAACAAAAGATTTAATCAGCAGGATCATCAGCCGGTTTCAGCGTGATCCGCATTAAAAAAACCCCCGCCACTTTGCGGGGGTTTTTTATGTTCATCTTATATAATGCTCCGCACCAAGCCGCCGTCGATCCGCAATGCAGATCCGTTAATGGCAGACGACAGCGGGCTGCTTAAAAAGGCGACAAAGTGGGCGATCTCTTCCGGACGGATCAACCGCTGAATGATGGACGTCGGACGATTTTCCTTCATAAATCGTCTCTCCGCTTCAGCCGCTGTCAAGTTTTCACCGGGATAAAGCGACTCAAGCATTGTTTCGACGCCCTCTGTTTTCGTGGAGCCGGGCATGACCGTATTCACCGTCACATTCGTCCCTTCCGTGAGCTCGGCCAGGCTGCGTGACAGCGACAGCTGCGTTGTTTTCGTAGCGCTGTAATGAGCCATTTCCTGAGAAGGCATGACGGCCGCTTCACTCGCGATAAAGATCACCCGTCCTTCCTTCCGCTCAATCATCCGCTTTGCATACCGGCGTGTCAGCCGCACGCCGCTCATGATGTTCACCTCGAAAAACCGGAGCCACTCTTCGTCAGGAATATCAAAGTATTCCGCAGGTTCAAAGATTCCTAAATTGTTGACGAGAATATCCACATCCGGATACTGCTGAAAAATCGCGCCGCATCCTTCCGCCGTGCCTAAATCAAATGCGGCCGGATAGAGACGGGCATCCGGCGTCTCTTTCTCTAGTTCCCGGATCGTTTCGTTTACCTTTTCTTCACGGCGGCCGTTAATGATCACGGCCGCACCTTCTGCAATCAGCGAAGCCGCAATCGCTTTCCCGATGCCTGACGTAGATCCCGTCACAAGCGCCGTCTTCCCTTTCAACTGCAAATCCATCATCCATTCCTCCCTATCGCAAGTCTCTTCTTATATATGGACAGAAATCGAAAGCCTAAAACCTTCTGTCCCTATTATCGGATAGAAAAATGGATGAGGGGAAGTACGCACTTTTTAGTGCCTGTCCGTTGTCCCGGCTGACGGCTGATCAATTTGAATGAAAAATTCACCATCTAATTCTGCCTGAGCCTCTTGAAACAGCTCCAAGACATCATCAGCGTCCGAACCCAATTCCTTCTGACTGATCTCAAAATTCTTCCACACCAAAGTCAGCGGATATTCTATCCAGCCTGTCAGACAATCCCATAAGGCGTTCAGATTTTCACCATAAAAGTCCGGGAAATCTAATTGATCTTTTAAGATTCGGTGTAAAGCTTCTGTGCTTGTAACATCTTTTCCGTCTATGATGACGATTTCCATTTACATTCACTCCTTTTTTTCGGCATGAAAAAACCGCAGTGCGTCATGTGATGGCACTGCGGTTCCTCTGTTATGTATGGAGACGGTGGGAGTCGAACCCACGTCCAGAAACATCGATTACTTAAGCGTCTACGAGCGTAGCCTGCATATTTCGTGTTTCACTCGTCTTCATGCCTGCGGGCGGGCCTTCCGAGAGCTAGTCTGTCAGTCTCTTCTTACGTTCTCAGACGGGAACGCAAGCGTAGCCTACTTGGATGTGCTCTTCACGGACACATAGGCAATGTCAGGAAGAGCTCGCTGCGTTTATTAGGCAGCTAGTGCTAAGTTTTGGTTAAAACTTTTAGTTTTGCCAGTTATATTTAGGTGCGTGTTAACGAGATCGCCTCTCGGCTCGCAGCTCAAGCTCGATCCATCCCTGTCGAATCCGTAACGTCCCCTTGTTAAGGGTATACGGGAGATCTATCAAGCTCTAGCTCAACTGGCTGTACTGTTATTATACCATGATCACAGGCAAATTCAATTGGGAATATCTTCAACAAACAGCCTGTAAATCTGATGTGTGAACAGTATAGCACAGGGCATATCATCACATCAAGGCTCAGGCATCAGAAGCCTTTTTGTCTGTCTCTGAACGCTCTTTCGATTTCTCTTTTGGCGTCTTTTCGTTTTAAATCTTCACGTTTATCGTATGTTTTCTTCCCTTTTCCGAGGCCGATTAATACTTTGGCGAAGCCGTTTTTCAAGTACAGCTTCAGCGGCACGAGGGAATAGCCCTTCTCTTTCGTCAGGCCGATCAGCTTATTGATTTCTTTCCGGTGCATCAAAAGCTTTCTCGTCCGGAGCGGGTCGTGGTTATAGCGGTTTCCCTGCTCGTACGGGCTGATGTGCATGTTGTGGAGGAACACTTCGCCGCGCTCGATTTTCGCAAAGGAATCCTTCATGTTTACGCGGCCGGCGCGGATGGACTTAATCTCCGTTCCCTGCAGCACGATGCCTGTTTCATAGGTTTCTTCTATAAAGTAATCATGGTTTGCTTTTTTGTTTTGCGATAATACTTTGCCTGATCCTTTTGGCATGCCTTATCCTCCTCTCTCCGCAAAAACCGTTCATGTGTGCGATACGCTTTATTTTAGCAAATGGAACGTTCCGCGACAATGAAAATGCGGCTTGCGAAAGAAAGCAAACAGAGCATTTTGCCCCATTTGCTTTTCGCATTTACTTCTTCTTTTTGCGTTTTTGTTTCGGCGCGTTTTGGAAACCGCGTTTTTTCTTTTTCTTCTTCGGTTTTGTAAACCATTCCCCTTTTTCCTCCGATTTCGGCGGTGAAGCCGGGGTATTGCTGTTTAACACGCGTTTCCGCGCCGGTCTGCCTCGTTTTCTGCGGTCGCCTGTTGTTTCTCTCGGACGGCGGGTGCCTTTCATGCCGACAATTTCAAAGTCGATGTTTCTCTCATCTTTATTGACGTCGACGACTTTGACCGTGATTTCGTCTCCGATGCGGTAAACGTTGCCCGTGCGTTCACCGATCATGGCGAAATGCTGCTCGTCAAAACGGTAATAATCATCCGTCATAAAGCTGACGTGCACAAGCCCTTCAATCGTATTCGGCAGCTCGACGAACATTCCGAAATTCGTGACGGAACTGATCATGCCGTCAAATTCCTCGCCGATTTTATCAAGCATATATTCCGCTTTTTTCAGATCGTCCGTTTCCCGCTCGGCATCAACGGCGCGCCGTTCCATCGTTGACGTATGGTCAGCGATTTCCGGAAGGCGTTCGGCCCACTTTTCCTGAGTTGCTTCGTCCGATTGTCCATTGATCAAATACGTTCTGATCAGCCTGTGAACGATTAAGTCAGGATATCGGCGGATCGGCGATGTGAAGTGCGTATAAAATTCAGTCGCCAGCCCGAAATGGCCCAGGCTTTGCGGGTCGTATTTCGCCTGCTTCATGGAACGGAGCATGACGGTTGAAATCACCGTTTCTTCCGGACGGTCCCGCACTTCATCAAGAATGCTTTGCAGCGCGCGCGGATGAATGTCTCCGGCTTTCCCTTTGACGATATAACCGAATGTCGTCACGAACTCGAGAAACTTTTGCAGTTTTTCGGCGTTCGGCTCTTCGTGAATCCGGTAAATAAACGGCACGTTCATCCAATGGAAGTGTTCGGCCACCGTTTCGTTTGCCACAAGCATGAATTCTTCAATCAGCTTTTCCGCTACTGAGCGCTCTCTGATGACGACGTCTTTTACGGCGCCTTCCTCATCGACGAGCACCTTCGCCTCTTTGAAATCAAAATCCACGGCGCCGCGGTCCATCCGTTTCGCCCGGAGAATTTCCGCCAGACGTTCCATGTCTTTAAACATCGGGACGAGCGGCTCATATCTTTCTTTCAGCTCGGCGTCGTCTTCTGTGAGGATCCGGTTGACATCTGAATAGGTCATTCTTTCCGTCGTTTTGATGACGCTTTGGAAGATCTCGTGCTCCGTCACCTGTCCCTGCTGGTTGATTGTCATTTCGCAGGAAAGCGTCAGCCGGTCGACCTTCGGATTTAACGAACAGATTCCGTTAGACAGTCTGTGCGGGATCATCGGAATGACCCGGTCAACCAAGTACACGCTTGTCCCTCTTTCCAGCGCTTCTTTGTCGATCGGGGAATTCTCCGTGACGTAATGGCTGACGTCGGCAATATGAACGCCGAGCTTGTAGCTGCCGTTATCAAGCTTTGTCACGGTGACGGCGTCATCCAGATCCTTCGCATCGGCGCCGTCAATGGTGACAATGACCTGATCGCGGAGATCACGGCGGTCTTTGATGTCTTTTTCATCGATGGTATCGGGCGTGCTTGTTGCCTGCTCCATCGCTTCAGCCGGAAAATCTCCCGGCAGGCCGTGCTTATGGATGATGGATAAAATATCGATGCCCGGATCATTTTTATGGCCGAGTATTTCAACGATTTCCCCTTCGGCGTTCATTCTGCCTTCAGGATAGCTTGTCAGTTTGACGACGACTTTATGGCCTTCCGCAGCGCCGTTATTGGCATGTTTCGGAATAAAAATATCACTCGTGATTTTCTTATCATCCGGGATGACAAAGCCGAAGCTTTTCGTTTCTGTGTATGTGCCCACGACGCGGTCGATGCTTCTTTCCAGGATGCGGATGACCGTGCCTTCCTGTCTCGATCCGCTTGACTGGGAATTGAGCCGCACCATGACAATATCGCCGTTCATGGCCGTATTCAGCTCGTTCGGCGGAATAAACACGTCGCTTAAAGAGGTATCCTCCGGCAGCAGAAACGCGAAGCCCTTCGCATGCGCGGAAATTTTTCCTTTTACTAAATTCATTTTTTCCGGAAGCCCGTAGCGGTTGCTTCTGGTGCGGACGATCTGTCCCGTCTCCTCGAGCGCCACCAGCGCTTTTACCAGCTCTTTAAATTCATCGGCTTCCGTGATGTTCAGCATCTCCTCGAGTTCCTGAATGGTAAGGGGCTTGTACGCCTCTTCCTTCATAAACGCGAGAAGACGGTCCATAAACGCTTCTTTTTCCATTATTCGACCTCCTGTTTGTTACCAATCGAGTTTCTCTAAAAATTCGTACACATCCTGATGAACGAGGTCCCGTTCTTTATCGAGTGTAATGACATGGCCTGATTCTTCATACCATTTCAGCTGTTTGTCGTCCGTTTCCACCTCGTTGAAAATGATGTTCGCACTTTCTGTATTAATCATATGGTCATGCCGTGCCTGAACCACAAATGTCGGGGAATAGATCATGTCGACGTTTTTGCGCACATCGGCAATCAGCTCCTGGAGCGATTTGAGCGTATTCATCGGCGTTTTTTCAAACTCCTTCATTTCCTTTTCAATCTGCTCCGGCTGTTTTCCTTCGAATTTTTTATAATTGCGCGCGTAGGAGAGAACTCCTTCGTACATAACCTCTTCACTTTTAATGTGCATCGGCGCACACATAGGAACAATTCCCTTTATGGGTACAGTGTAACCCAATTTCAATGAAAAAACCCCGCCAAGCGACAGTCCGCACGCCGCAATGTTTTCATAGCCTTCAGACCGTAAATACTCATAACCGTCCATGACGTCTTTCCACCAATCTTCAGGTCCCGTATGTACCAGCTCTTCCGGCGGAACGCCGTGCCCTTTATATTGAGGCGCGTGACAAGTGTAGCCGCGCTCATTCAAGTAGCGGCCGAGCATTCTGACGTCTGCCGTATTTCCCGTAAATCCGTGCAGCAGAAGCACCGCTTTGTCTCCGCCTTTAAATGTAAATGGTTTTGGTGTCACAATTTTCATGCTCATAACCCCTTTTTTGCACATTCAATTTAGTTTTCCACAGTTTTGCGAGAAACAAACGCCGTCTCTCAACAAGAAAAAGGCCTGATATTAAATCAGACCTTATACAAACATTGCCTTATACGATATACGCTAGCGAAATCGTCAACACGAAAAACAAGACTGCCAGCACAACGGTTGTGCGGTGAAGAATCAGATCAAGGCCCCTTGCTTTCTGTTTTCCGAAAAGCTGCTCCGCCCCGCCTGAAATTGCACCCGATAAACCGGCGCTTTTGCTGGTTTGAAGCAATACGACAATAATAAGTGCAATACTGACGATAACCAATAAGGTAATCAATAATGTGTGCATCCCATACACCTCCAGACTGACTGGCCTACATTGCTTCTATTTTACATGAAAAACAAAGGCATGTCACGCCGTATCGGTGTACATCATGTCAGAAAAACGGAAATGCGTTTGAATCTTCCATCATCATTGACTTTTGTCAACGAAGTCGTAGTAAAAAAGATCTTCAAATTTCATGTCAAAGTAATAGAGCATTTTTCCGATGACCAGCTGGCCCGGCCTCCGCTCTCCATTCAGTACACGGCTCAGTGTGGCGGGAGATATTCCGATCTCCAGGGCGAGCTGGTTTAACGAGTAGTCATTATTGACCATATACTGCAGCACATAATCTCTTCTGATCTGTATCTTTTCGACCACTTTCTTCACCTTCCGTTCTGTCAAATACTTTCTTTCTTATACATAAGATACGGCTTTTGTTAACTTTTGTCAATACTTTTCCAGCCTGGCTATTCCCTTTAGTCAATAAACATACTAGAATATATATAGACCGCGGGAGGGGGAGAGACTGTGGAAAGCTTCGGGAAACAATTGCGGACATTACGGGAAAAAAGGCATCTGACAGTGAATCAGCTGGCAACGTATTCAGGCGTCAGCGCCGCGGGAATCTCGCGGATTGAAAACGGCAAACGCGGGGTGCCGAAACCTGCAACCATTAAAAAGCTCGCAGATGCGTTAAAAATCCCGTATGAGGAACTGATGCAGACGGCGGGATACATAGAGACCGTCCAGGAAACGAGAGCCCCGTACGACACGGGCTGCACCTTGCTGGAAAAAGCCGAAACGTATGAGCTGCATGATTTATCCCTTTTGGAGCGGGAGAACTGGCGGCACCTGTCGAAAGAAGACTTGGTTCTGCTTGATAAATACTTTGCGTTCTTAGCGGCGGAAGCCAAAAAAAGAACAAATGAAAACTCATGACTTTGCACATGTGAGGCGATCTTATTGAACACATTCGGAAAGCAATTAAGAGAGCTGCGCCGCGCCCGGAAGCTTACCGTCAATCAGCTTGCCGTCTATTCCGGCGTCAGCTCGGCGACCATTTCCAGAATTGAAAACGGGCACCGCGGCATTCCTAAACCCGCGACCATCAGAAAATTGGCGGACACATTAAAAATCCCGTACGAGGAGTTAATGGCGCGGGCCGGACACATCAAGGCATTTCAGGAGGAAATCCGTGAAACCTCCGAAAGCTATCAATCCATCTGCGCCATCTATCAGACCGCCGTTGACAGAGGCGCGGAGCATCTGCCGCTGTTTGACAGCAAAAAGTGGCAGCACTTCACAAAAGAAGATATTGAAAGCGTCAGCAAATACTTTGATTTTATTGCGGCTGAAGCGAAAAAACGCTCCCCGGATTCCTCATCCTCTTTTTGATCCTCTCCTCAACTTAACAAGCGCCAGACGTACGTTCCCTCCGATTTTGCGGTATAATAGCAGAAGACGAGGTGAAAAAGCATGAACCAATCAGAAATGTGCCCCAGATTCGAAAAAGCGGTCGACATCCTAAGTAAACGCTGGGTGGCTCTAATCGTCTTTCAGTTATTGAACGGACAGCAGCGATTTAGCGAAATTGAAGCGGCGCTTCCGAATTTAAGCGGAAGAGTCTTGTCAGAACGTCTGAAAGAACTTGAAACAGAAGGTGTCATCAAACGGGATGTTATCCCCGAAACGCCTGTCCGCATTGAGTATTCTTTAACGGAAAAAGGCTGCGCATTAGCCCCTATTTTAGAGGAAATTTCCAAGTGGTCTTCAACATGGATTGATCCTTCCTGATAAACTCTTTTCCGCATAAGCGGCTGATCTCTCAAACGGACAGCCGTTTTTATTTTTGCTTTTCTTATACAGAAAAACAAGCCCTCAGGCGTGCAGGGCTTGTTTTTGTCTGACGCCTTCCAGCGGAATTCGAATCTCCGCCCGGGCTCCTCCAGACTCCTGATTTTCAAGTATTAATTCGCCGTGATGAAGATGTACGACGTGATGGGCGAATGTAAGCCCCATGCCGTGATGCCCCGCCGAATGTCTGCTTTTATCCTCCGTGTAAAAAAGCTGTGTCGCTCTTTTCAGCGCCTCCGGCGAGAACCCGCTTCCGCTGTCGGATACGGCAAGATGGAGGGCGGAATCGGTGCACAGGACGTCCACACGGATTTCCCCTCCTTCCGGCGTATAGTCGACGGCATTTGCCGCGATATTCATGACCGCCCTGTGGAGCAGCTCATGATCGATCGGCGCTTCTATTCGGTCAATTCCCCGTTCGCTGAGGACGAGATCAATCTGCTTCGGCCCCGCAAGCGCCGCCGCGTCACGATATATGTTTTGAATCCACTCTTTGAGGTCGGTATATTCGACATGAACGGCAACTGCCTCCTCTGCTTTGGAAAGCTGGATCAGCTGTCCGACATAATGCTCGATTTTGTTTCCGGCATCCAGGATATACTGCGCATATTCCGCCTGCTCCTCATCAGGTTCTGTTAACTGGAGCAGCTCGGCATTTCCTTTAATGATCGTTGCCGGAATTTTAATATCATGCGCAAGCGCGCCGATCTGTTCTTTCTTTATCCGCTCCGCCTCCCACTGCGCCGCCAGAGATGCCTGAAGCGCGTCTTTCATTTTCAGCAGAGAGTCAATGACATCGTCAAATTCTTTTATACGCGACCTTTTTGGATTGATATTTAAATTCTGTTTTTGAATGCTTGCCGTAATGGAGCTGAGTGTGCTGAAATGCCGTCTCAGCTGATTGGCGAAACGCGTCGTCACGATAAAAACAGTCAAAAGAAGCAAAGTGATCAGAATCGTAAGACCCGTCCATTCATAATTCGGCAGATAGCGCCTTAACAGCGGCGACTGAAATTCCGACCTGAGTGAATATTGGAGAACGCCGTATTCATCTTTCCGATTTATCACCATGAATCCTTTTTGAGCATAATTAAAATACGGCTGATGCTGAATCTTTTTTCTGGCGTTGGCCGCATCTTGTTCCGTCATCGTTCCTTTTGTCATCCGCTTTGTTTTTTTATCAAAAACGGCGTATGTCATACCTGCGGGGATCATGTCTTCTGTTATCTTTTCCGCTGATTTCAGGCGGGGTTTGATCTGTTCCGCCTCATGCTCGCTGTAGTTTGCGGGCAGGATCGCTCCGGCATTCATGGCAATGGCATTTAAGGCGACGCATAATGCCGCCACCCCCATCGTGCTCAGACACAAAGTGATGGTAAATTTGACAAGCTCTTTGCGGATGCTGGATTTTCCTTTTGCTATTCCCATTTGTATCCGACACCCCACACCGTTTTGATCGGATCAGCCCCGTGTTCTTTACATTTTTTCCGGATGGTTCTGATAAACTCCGTAATGGTTGAATAGAGCGCATCGCCGTCCAAGCCGTACACTTCCTCGTAAATCTGCTCCCGTGAGAATGTTCTGTTTTTATGCTGTGCCAGAAATTCAACGATTTTATATTCGTTTTTCGTAAGAGGCAGTTTCCGGTCATCCATCCATACTTCTTTATTGTCAAAATCAAACATGAAGCCTGATATCAGCCGTTTCGTCTGATGCTTTTCCCGCCGTTCCCTTCTGACATGCGCGTTTACCCTTGCCATCAATTCCTGTACGCCGAACGGCTTTGTGATGTAATCATCAGCGCCTGTCATGAGGCCTTTCACAATGGATTCTTCGTCAGACTTTGCCGTTAAAAACAGGATCGGGCTGTCCACCAGCGGCCGAATCCGCCGGCAGAGTTCAATCCCGTCCGTTCCGGGCATCATGACATCAAGAAGAATCAAATCATAGCCTTGAAAAAAATCCAATGACTGATCTTCCGCTTTTTCGAGAATCGTTACTGTATGCTGATCACGCTGTAAAATGTTTCTGATCAGAACGAGAATATCTTTTTCATCATCAATTGCTAAAATGTTTGCCACCGGCCGAATCGCTCCTTGCCTTTATTCATATGAACGCCGCCCTTCCCATCTTCTGCACCAATAGAGGCCGGCCAGACATAATATCACTATAGAAAAATATAACATTATTTCTCCGAATCTCATATCGTATCTTACATAAGGGAGGAACTCTTTTTTGACTTTGTCAAAATGCAGCAGTCCTGCAAGGCCTGAAAGCCGCACGCTCCATGCCCACGGGAAAAAACGCCAGATGATATCGCCAAGTCCCGTATTCATGAGCGCCGCCATTAATAATCCCGCCCCCCCTAAAAGCCCGGACGGTCCCATGCCGTACTGTATGCCGACAGAAAAAGAAATCATATAAAGCGGAATACTGCCGGCAATCAGCCACGCCCCTCCTTTTAAAAAGAGAAGATACGGGAGATCATTGATGTGAAGAACAAATTTCAACCCCGCCAAATAAAGACAGATGGCGAGACCTGCCGATAACACATTCAATAGGAGCAGCAGAAGCAGCTTGCCCGCAAAACTGACGATTTTCGAATGCGGAACCGCCAGCATCATCTGAAAATAACCCGCCTGTTCCTCGACGGAGGCAGAAATGCCGCAGACAATACTGATGATTAGAGGGTATAAAACGGCAATCGCGCTGAAAAAGACGCTGTACAGCATATAAGACTCCTGAACCCTTCCATACATATATAACAGGAAAAATCCCGCGCATAAAACCGGCGCCGCAGCATGCATCCATATGAGCGGCGTGCGCTTCATTTTTAATACATCGGCCCACATATATCGTAAAAGCACGGTCATGACCGGTTTCCTCCTTTTGAAAATGACACTGCGGAAACAAAACTTATTGCGATAAAAGAAAGAATAGAAAGAATAATAGCCGGAATGATCACGTTTCCGTTTAATAAGCCGCTGTTTGCGGGAAGCGGAATTCCGTTCGGGTGGATCCCAAGAATCGGTGACATCATTCGGACTGACCAGCTCCACGGACTCAGCCACCACAATGAACCGGACGCCGGCACAATACCCAAAACAAAAGCGGCGATCATATTGATGAGAATGACTGCCGTAAATCCGAACTGTCTGGCAATCCATAAGCACAATGGGATTTCCCAAAGCGTCGTCAGCCACAAAAGGGAGCTTGCTTCAATACCTTTCAGCTGAACCGCAGCAATTGCCGGAAATACAAGGCCAAGTAAAAACATGATGATGAAAAAGACGATTTGCGACAGGAGTGAATACAGCGCGATCAAACTTATTTTTGAGAACCATATGCTTTTTAAATCTGCCGGCAATGAGTACACCGCGCGGTCATTCGCTGATTTTTTCTCTTTTTTAACAGATAAACCGCACATTAGAGCAATCATGAGCGGCATGAAAATAACCGCCCACCAATTGAACGTGCCCGTCATAAAATAGGCGGCATTCAGCAGAAAAGAAAAAGCCGTGTTCAGAAGCGGGATCAGAATGATCAGCTTTCTGATAAATGTTCTTTTAGATGTAAGATGTTCCGCCTGCATGTACTGAATCATTTCCCAGTCCCCGCTTTCTCCCGTGTTGATTTGACAACCTCCAGAAACAGCCGCTCCAGATCGTCTTCCCGGCTGATTTCTCCCTGATATCCTAAAACGCCGTCACTGATGATTCCGATATGGTCTGCGATCTGCTCGACTTCTGATAACAGGTGGCTTGATAAAATCACCGTCATTCCCTGTCCGGGCAGGGAGCGGATAAATTCCCGCAAATCCTGAATCCCCATCGGGTCCAATCCGTTTGTCGGCTCGTCAAGAATTAAGAGCGACGGACGGTTTAATAATGCCAACGCGATGCCGAGACGCTGTTTCATTCCCATGGAAAATTGTCCGGCGCGCTTTTTTCCGGTTCCCGTTAATCCCGTAATTTCCAGCACCTCCGCAATTCTTGAATCAGGCAGTCCGAGCATCACGCAGCGGACTTTCAGATTTTCAGCGGCTGTCAGGTTGCTGTAAAGCGGCGGTGCTTCAATCAGGGAACCGATGCTTTTCAAATCTTCGCGCTTCCATGTATGTCCCTCGAACAGAACCTCGCCGGATGTTTGCTGCAGCATGCCGGTCAATATTTTGAGAGTCGTCGATTTTCCCGCGCCGTTCGGACCGAGCAGGCCGTATATACTGTTGCGCTTAACCGATAGAGACACATCAGCCACTGCCTGTTGTCTGCCGAATGATTTTTGCAGCTGTCTCGTTTCTATGATGTTGCTCATATGATTACCCCTCTGCTTTGTTATTTGATATGTAAGACTTTACAGCGCAGTTATCAAAATTTAATCAAGAAATCAAAAAAAGCATCCTTCACGCGGAAGAATGCTTTTTTTCATGAGGCTGAGCGTACGATCAGCTTTCTTTTTTGTTTTTTCACAGGGCTGAGGGCTCGTTCCAGCCACGCCATCAGCAGGTCTGCGGCCACCGCCATCAGCGCGGTCGGAATGGCGCCCGCCAGAATAATGGCGGTTCCGTTTGTCGCGTTCGAGCCTCTGACGATCATATCCCCGAGACCGCCGGCGCCGACGAAAGTGCCGATCGCCGTGATGCCGATGGCAATGACGAGCGCCGTTCGGAGACCCGCCATAATGACGGAAAGCGCAAGCGGCAGCTCCACCATACGAAGGATTTGATATTTCGTCATGCCCATCGCTTTTCCCGACTCGAGATAAGCGTGCTCGATATTGATAATGCCCGTGTGCGTATTTCTGAGAATCGGCAGCAGTGAATACAAAAACAAAGCCGTGATGACCGTATTGGCGCCGAGCCCCATGACAAGCATCAGGACGGCGAGCATCGCAAGCGCCGGAACGGTTTGAATCACGTTCGCCACAGCAAACACCCAGCCGGCGAGACGCCCGTGCCTGGCTGTCACAATTCCGGCCGGAATGGCGAAAACGGCGGCGAAAACGACGCCGTACGCCGACATGAGAAAGTGCCGCCAGCACTCATACAGAACATAGCTGCCGTTTTGAGCGTAATACGTAAACAGCTCTTTCATCGTGTCCATCCGCACATCTCCTTTCCGTTATTCAAAGTAATGATGTTTTTCTAAATATTCCTTGGCCACGACGGACGGCTCTTTTAATCGGCCGTCAACTTCGTAATTCATTTTCTGCATCATCTTCGTATCAATCGCGCCGATCATTTGATTGATCACGACCTCCAGTTCGGGATGCTCTTTTAATACATGATCCGGAACGACAGGTGAACAGTCATACGGAGGAAAGAAACGCTTATCATCCTTCAGCGTTTTCAGTCCGTAAGCGATGATTCTTCCGTCGGTGGAATAAGCGAGCGCGATATCCATCTTTCTGCTTTTCAGCGCGTCGTATACGAGGCCGATCTGCATTGGATACGTGCCTTCAAATGACATTCCGTATGTTTTCATAAAATCCTGATATCCGTTGCCTCTCAGCTTCATCCAATAGTTATCTACGCCGAATTTCAGATGAGACGCTTCTTTTTTGACATCGGATACCGTTTCTAAATGGTACTTGCGGGCAAGCTGTCCGGAAACGGTAAAGACGTATGTATTATCAAAGCCGTAAGAATCAAACCATTTCATGTCATATCTGTTTTGAAATTCACGCTGAACGAGCCGCAGCGCTTTGTCCGGGTCTTTTTCCGGCTCCATGCGAAGCGTCCCGGTCAGCGCGTCTCCTGTATAGCGCGTCGCGGCGATATCAATATCACCGTTGATCAAGGATTGCTGCTGTACGGCATTGGAGCCGAGATTTTTAATAACCGTTGTCTTCAACCCGCTGTGATGTTCGATCATCTGTCCGAGCATGCTTGCGATGATTTCCGATTCGGTCATGCTTTGCGCGCCGATTTTAATGGTGTCCTCCGATGCGGCGCTCAATCCCGGGAGCGAGCATCCGCCAAGGAGCAGCATGCCGATACAGGCGATTGCGAGCAGCCGTTTTTTGCATCTATTCCCCATGAGAGACCTCCTCCTTATGAAGCGTCCTTTATGCTTTTCAGCCCGTCAGGCGTGACTTTCCGTTCTGTCATCCCCAGCATGTAATCGACGGCGGCCGCCAGCATCGTGACCGGAACGGCGCCTGCGATAATATACTCCGGCTGATAAAGGTTCAAGCCGATAAAAATGTAATCTCCCAGCCCGCCTCCGCCGATAAAGGAGGCGAGCGTCGCCCAGCCGATTAAATAAATCGAAGACGTCCTGATGCCCGCCATGATGACCGGGGCGGCAAGCGGGAGCTCTACAAGCCTGATCTGCTCCCATGCCGTCATGCCGATTCCTTTTCCCGATTCCAGAAGGTGCCGATTGACGCCGAGAATCCCCGTATACGTGTTTCTGAGAATCGGCAGCATGGAATAGAAAAACAGCGCCGCAACGGCCGGGACCTTTCCTACGCCTAAAAGCGGAATAAAAAACGCAAGAATGGCAAGGCTCGGCAAGGTTTGAATGATGTTGACGATGCCGATGACGGCGCCGGCTCCTCTTTTCATCCTCGTCAGCAGGACGCCGAGCGGAACGGCGGCGAGAATGCCCGCCATGACGGCGATTAATGAGATGTACAGATGCTCCCATGTTTTATAAAGCATCTCTCCTCCATTTGCCTGTAAAAATTGCACGGTCTGATTCATATCAATTGAAGCCTCCTCATGACATCACCGCGAGCTGATTCTCTTCTCCCCAGATGGAGTCATAGACGATGTCAACGAGGCTTGCCCTTGTCACGATTCCCGTTAGCCGGCCGTCCTCATCAAGGACCGGCACAAATTTCATGCCTCTTTTTAAAATTTTATGGACGGCGTCGCGAAGCAGAGTGCCGCTTCTGACCGTGTACAGATCCCGTTCAAGCACTTCCGCGACGGTTACCGCTTGTCTTCGTTTGCGGTCAATCATCTCCACATCGACATAACCTTGGAGAACGTTCTTTTCATCAATGACGAGCAGCGAATCCACCCGCTCGGCACGCATCAGCTGAATGGCGGCTGACAGTGTTTTCTCAGGTGTTACCGTCACGGGATCGGGATTCATGATCTGCTCCACCCGTTCAATATCAGGGCTGGATGATTGAATCAGCCGTTCCTTGCCGATAAACTCCTCAACAAATTCATTCGCCGGAAATCTGAGAATCTCATCAGGCGTTCCGGCCTGGACGATTTCTCCCGCTTTCAGAATGACGATTCTGTCTGCAAGCTTGATGGCTTCGTCCATATCATGGGTAACAAATACGATGGTTTTATGTAAGGTTTTTTGCAGTTTTTTAAATTCTTCCTGAAGGGAATCTCTCGTAATCGGGTCAAGCGCCCCGAACGGTTCATCCATTAAGATAAGCGGCGGCTCTGCGGCAAGTGCCCGTAATACACCTATTCGCTGCTGCTGTCCTCCGCTCAGTTCATGAGGGTAACGGTCTAAATATTCAGGCCCCATATCAACGAGCTTTAAAAGCTCGCGCGCCCGTTCCTTCCGTTTTTCGGCAGAATGCTTTAAAAGCTTCGGAACGAGCGTAATGTTCTGCTGAATGGTCATATGCGGAAACAGCCCGATCTGCTGGATGACATAGCCGATGCTTCTTCTGAGTTCCACCGGGTCTTGTTCCATAATGTTTCGGCCCTCTATCAGGATTCTGCCTTCTGTCGGTTCAATTAAGCGGTTGATCATTTTCATCGTCGTCGTTTTGCCGCAGCCGCTCGGTCCGATAAAACAAATAAATTCGCCTTTGTCGATATTCAGGTTGATGCTGTTGACGGCTTTTTTCCCGCCTTTATACGTTTTCGAGACATTTTCTAATGTCAGCAAACACTCACACCTCCGATATTAAATTTGTTCAAATCGTTAAATTCAAATTTAACTTTTCAGACAATTGAACGTTTCCCATTATAAATTAAACTTTGTAAATTAAAAAGTTTACAATTTGTCCATATTATATATAAAGTATGTGTAAGCACTGATTTACCCGTATTGACCGGCAAAGTTCTTCTTATTGCTCCGAATTACTGCCAAATTCTCTCGGAAGAGCATTTCCGCCGGTTTAAAAATGTGGTATATTGACATCGGAATTGCTGACTGAAAGGATTGAAACTGTTGGAGAAAGATCCGTTACACGTAATCGAACAAGCTGAAGATCATTTGATAGAACGAATCGCTGAAAATATGCATACATTCGGAATGCCCGCGACGGTGGGGCGCATTTTAGGCATTATTTATATGAACCGCAAGCCGATGACCTTAACTGAATTATCAGAAGCGACCGGCATGAGCAAAACGAGAATGAGCCAGGCGGTCCGTGAAATGCTTGACGTCAATCTGGCGGAAAAAGTGTTTGAAAAAGGCGTCCGCAAAGATTTATACGACGTCGAGCAGGATTACTACCAAACCTTTATTACGCTGTTTACGGCCACATGGAGCAAGGTCGTCAGCAAAAATAAAATGATGCATAAAAAACTGAACCGCGAACTGACGGCCGTCCTTGAAAACGGCGTGCCGGAAGAAGCTGAGGAAAAAATCAACGAACTGCTGAAAGAATTAAAGGATTGGCTTGATTACTACAACTGGATCAGCCGTCTGATCGAGTTTTTTGAAAGCGAAGAAATATTCAAGCATGTTCCGAAGCCATAAGAAAAAAAACGCCCTGACCCGCAAGGCGTTTTTTTCATGCCGCATTCGGCGCTTTGGTTCGTTTTTTCTTTCTCACCGGACTCAGCGCCCGCTCCAGCCATGCCATCACAAGATCTGCGATAACGGCCATCAGCGCTGTCGGAATGGCGCCGGCTAAAATAATCGCTGTTCCGTTCGTGGCGTTTGAGCCCCTGACAATGATGTCACCGAGTCCGCCCGCGCCGACAAACGTTCCGATTGCCGTAATGCCGATCGCGATGACAAGGGCCGTCCGCAGCCCCGCCATGATGACGGAAAGCGCAAGCGGCAGTTCCACCATGCGGAGCACCTGAAATTTGGTCATGCCCATCGCTTTTCCCGATTCAAGATAAGCGTGTTCAATGCTGGCGATTCCTGTGTACGTATTCCGGATGATCGGAAGAAGCGAATATAAAAACAGCGACAAAATCACCGTATTGGCGCCGAGCCCCATGACGAGCATCAGCACCGCAAGCATCGCAAGCGCCGGCACGGTCTGAATCACGTTTGTCACCGCGAATACCCAGCCGCTTAATGTTCTGTACCTGGCAATGAAGATGCCGAGCGGGACACCTACGATCGCCGCAAATAAAACGCCGTATACCGACATGAGAAAATGGCGGTAAAACTCCTGAAGCACATAGGCGCCGTTTTGAGAATAATAAGTGCCGAGCTGCTGCAGCACTTCCATTTGCCCCACCTCATTTCTTATTTAAAATAATGATGTTTCTCCAAAAATTCTTTAGCGACGACGGACGGTTCTTTCAGCTTGCCGTCCACCTCGTAATTCAATTCCTGCATCGTTTCCGTATCGATTTTGCCGATCAGTTTATTCACAATGCCCTTCAGTTCAGGATGCTGCTTCAGCACGCTGTCGGGAATGACCGGCGAACAGTCATACGGCGGGAAAAACTGCTTGTCGTCTTTTAAAATTTTCAGATCGTACGCTTTAATCCTTCCGTCCGTTGAATAAGCGAGGACGGCGTCCATTTTCCCGTTTTTCACGGCATCGTATACAAGTCCGATCTGCATCGGATAGGTTGTGCCGAATTCAAAACCGTACGTGTCGGTGAAGCCCTTATAGCCGTCGCCTTTTCTTTTCAGCCACGCATTGTCTACACCTAGCTTAAATTGATCCGCATGCTTCTTAATATCGGACACTTTGTCTAAATGATCTTTTTCCGCAAGCTCTTTCGTGACGGTAAAAGCGTATGTGTTCTCAAATCCGTAAGAATCAAACCATTTGTAATGGAAGCGTTTCTCAAATTCCTTCTGGACGATAGATAATGCTTTTTTCGGGTCTTTTTCCGCTTCCATGCCGAGGGTGCTCGTTAAATCCGTTCCCGAGTAGCGCGTCGCGGCGATATCGATTTCACCGCCGAGCATCGCCTGCTGCTGGACATAGTTCGATCCGAGGTTTTTAATTAATGCCGTATTCAAGTCTGTATTATGCTCAATCATCTGTGCGAGCATATTGGCGAGAATTTCTGATTCCGTCATGCTTTGCGCCCCGATTTTAATCGTATCATCGGAAGCCCCGCTCAGGCCGGGAAGGGAACAGCCGCCCAGAAGCAGAGCAGCCGACAGCGCCAGTGCGCACATCCATCTCTTTTGGTTTCTTTTCAAAACAGCCAACTCCTTATGATACTTCCTTCAGTCCTTTCAGCCCTTTCGGCGTCACCTTCCGTTCCGTCGCCGCCAGCAGATAATCAATGATAATGGCTAAAATGGTGACGGGCACGGCGCCGCCGATAATATATTCAGGCTGATAGAGATTCAGGCCGATAAAAATATAGTCTCCGAGCCCGCCGCCCCCGATAAAGGAAGCAAGCGTCGCCCAGCCGATCAGATAAATGGTGGATGTGCGGATGCCCGCCATGATCACCGGAACCGCAAGCGGCAGTTCCACAAGCCTGATCTGCTCCCAGACCGTCATCCCGATGCCTTTTCCCGATTCCAGCAGATTTTTGTTTACGCCTTGAATGCCGGTATACGTGTTTCGGAGAATCGGCAGCACCGAATAGAAAAACAGCGCGACGATCGCGGGCACCTTTCCCACGCCTAACAGCGGGATAAAAAACGCCAGTATCGCGAGACTCGGCAAGGTCTGCACAATGTTGACGGCGCCGATGACGGCGCCTGCGCCCTTTTTCATTCTCGTCAGCGCCACTCCGAGCGGAACGGCGACGACAATGCCTAATATGACGGCGATGATCGAAATGTATAAATGCTCCCACGTTTTATATAACAGTTCTCCGCCGTTCGTCTGCAAAAACTTGATCATTTCATTCATTGTAAGCGTTCCTCCCCTTGTCAGCCTGTCACCAGCTGGTCTTCCTCGCCCCAGATTGAATCGTAAACGATGTCGACAAGGCTCGCCCGCGTGACAATTCCGACTAAATGCCTTTGTCCATCAACTACGGGTACATATTTCATTCCGCGCTTTAAAATTTTGCGTACGGTATCACGCAGCAGTGTACCCTGCTCGACCGTATACAGATCAGAGCGGAGCACGTCGCCGACGAGGCTCGCTTTTTTCCGGTTCTGATCAATGATCTCGACATCGACATACCCTTGCAGCACATTCAGGTCATCAACGACAAGCAGGGAATCGACACGGTGCTCCCGCATCACTTGGATCGCCTGCGAAAGTGTTTTGTCCGCCGTAACGGTGACAGGCTTTTTGTTCATCATCTGCTCGACGCGCTCAATGTCCGGTCTTGATTGCAATAACCGTTCTTTGCCGATAAATTCTTCGACAAACTCATTAGCCGGATTCCGGAGAATGTCATCAGGAGTGCCGGCCTGAACGATCTCTCCCGCTTTTAAAATGACGATCCGGTCAGCCAGCTTAATGGCTTCATCCATATCGTGGGTTACAAACACAATCGTTTTATTCAATGTTCTTTGCAGTTTTTTGAATTCTTCCTGAAGGGAATCCCGTGTAATCGGGTCAAGCGCTCCGAACGGTTCATCCATAAGAATAAGAGGCGGTTCCGCTGCAAGGGCGCGCAGCACGCCGATTCTCTGCTGCTGTCCCCCGCTCAGCTCGTGAGGATAGCGGTCTAAATATTCAGGGCCCATATCGACGAGCTTCAAAAGCTCCCGCGCCCGTTCCTTCCGCTTTTGTTCCGGCCATTTCAGCAGTTTCGGCACGAGAGAAATGTTCTGCTGAATGGTCATATGAGGGAAAAGTCCGATCTGCTGAATGACGTAGCCGATTTTCCGTCTCAGCTCCACCGGGTCCTGCTCCATAATGTTTTCGCCATCGATAAAAATCTTTCCGGATGACGGCTCAATCAGTCTGTTAATCATTTTCATCGTCGTCGTTTTTCCGCAGCCGCTCGGCCCGATAAAACAAATAAACTCGCCTTTTTCGATATTTAAATCAATGCTGTTGACAGCTTTTTTTCCGCCTTTATAGACTTTCGATACATTTTCTAATCTCAGCAATCCGTGCACCTCCGAAGGGTTCCGTTATTTTTCTGAAAAGTATAATCTTTATTATAAGATGAAATTTGTAAAATAAAAAGTTTACAATGTGTTGAAATTATATACAATATACGTATTTTTTCATGTTATCCCGCTGACAATGCGGATGTTCTTACAATCGCTCCCGATAGCTCGCATATCCTGCCGCATCATCTTTTTCATCAACTGTAAAAAATATGATATATTGTCAGCATGAAAAGCCAGTGAAGGGATGATCAGCCGTGGAAAAAAACGCTCTTGATATCATCGGGCATGCTGAAGAGCATCTCATTGAGAGAATCGCCGAGAATATGCATACATTCGGAATGCCGGCCACACTTGGTCGTGTGCTCGGTATTATTTATATGAACCGCAAGCCGATGACGTTAAATGAGCTGTCAGAGGCGACCGGGATGAGCAAAACGAGGATGAGCCAGGTGGTCCGTGAAATGACTGATGCCAATCTGGCGGAAAAAGTGTTTGAAAAAGGCGTTCGCAAAGACCTTTACGACGTGGAGCGTGATTATTACCAGACGTTTATCTCCCTGTTTACGGCAAATTGGACAAAGGCGGTCAGCAAAAACAAAATGCTCTATAAAAAGCTGAACCGCGAGCTGACTGAGCTTCTGGAATCGGAAAATCTCAGTCCCGATATTGAAGAAAAAGCCCGTCAGCTTTTGGATGAACTGACGGATTGGCTCCATTATTATGACTGGCTGAGCCGTTTGATAGAATTTTTTGAGAGTGAAGAAGTGTTTCAGCATGTGCCGAAAATAGAAAAAAGCAGCCCCCGAAGATAACCGGGCGCTGCTTTTTTAAGTCAGGAAACCAATATCGGAAACATGCCTTTCAGACCGGCGCCGATCATGCCGATCGCCACCACCGCCAAAATCAGCCCCATCAGTCGGGTAATGACGTTCATTTCGGTTTTCCCGAGCTTATTGCTGATGAAAGAAGAATAGTGAAAGAAGATGAACGTCATCGCGATGACGGCCGCAATGCCGATAAGCACGCTGATGTAATGGATGATGCCGCCATGGCCGGCCGACAGACTCATCACCGTCGCGATCGTACCGGGTCCGGCGATAATCGGAATCGACAAAGGCGTCACGGATATATCGGCTTTCTCCTTGCTCTCCCCTTTCTCTTCATGATGGAGAGACTGTACATGAGATTTCTTCGCGTTCAGAAGATTATAAGCGATGCCGAAAATAAAAATGCCGCCCGCGATACGCAAGGCATGAATGTTAATGTCGAACAGTTTAAAGATCAGATGGCCGAAAATTAAAAAAGCAGCCAAGATGATAAACGACAGCACGGAAGCCTTGCGTGCGATCGCTGTCCGTTCTTTCTCCGGGTATCCTTCCGTCAGTGAAAGAAAAATCGGCACGTTTCCGATGGGATTGGAGACTGCAAACAGTGAAATGAAGACATGAATGATGAATGAAAACATGCGTACCTCCTTATGACTTGCCGTTATTGAGTTATGTTTTGTTCTCCGCTGTTTCTTATGCATGATTTTTACCCCGGGGTCTGCTTTTTATAACCTCAGCCGGACGATCCGGAAAACAGAAAAAAACCGTCCTTGTAAGGACGGTTTTTTTCTGTTTGCTATCTCCATAAGCCTTTTCCGAATTTCAACAGCCGATAAAGCATTTTCAATTTTTTTAGCATGCGTTAATTTCCTTTTTCACTCTGAATCAATGCGCCGAGAGACATGATATCTATCAGCTCCAATAAAATTCTACCATAATGGGTACTTTTTCTCTATTATCAATTCATAGAGAAGGTGATTTATATATCTTTAGAAAACTCCGTTACATCCGTCCTATTTTCTTTTATAATGTAAATATTGAACAAAATCCCTATATTACTTGTAAAAGGAGTTTTAGAATGTATTGTTCTCAATGCGGCCATCATACTGATGGCGGAAAATTTTGTGAAAAATGCGGTGCGCCCCAGCCCGGGCAGGGAGGCGCAGGCCAAACACAGGGTCAGGCCGCTCAGGCCGGCGCCGCGGCTAAGCAGGCTTCAAAGCAATTTGCCTTATTCGTGCTTGATGTGTTAAAGAGACCGTATCAAACATGTAAAACGACAGGCGGCGAACAGCTTGTCAGCAGCATCATCAACATGGTGCTTTTCTGCCTGGTGACGCCGATTATGTTTTATATTCTCTTATCAGACGGCTTTCGTGACGTCAGTTTTACCGCGGTTGTGATCAAACCGGCGCTTACCTTTGCATTATGCGTTTTCTGCCTGTATCTCTTGATTTTTATCGCTTTGAAGGCCGGCGGCGCGCAGGTGTCATTTAAAGATTCGCTGTCCAGATTCGGAGCATTTTTGATTCCGTTTACAGCTATTTTGCTTCTTGCCCTCATTTTTATGCTGCTTCATACAACCGTTTGCTTTACCATTCTGGCTGTCGGTCTTTTAGGAGCGGCGTTTGCCGTGCCTCCGCTCATGCTGGCGAGCTATCAGCATCAGCTCACTGCTAAGGCGGATATCATTTATTCTGTTATCGTCATCTATTTGATCATTTGCGTAACGTTTCAATTCACGATCAAGCATTATATGAAAGAACTCATGAATTATTTCTTCTTTTAAAAACGGAAACCCCCGCCGCCTGATTGGCGCGGGGGTTTTTTTATTGAATGGATGTTAAATAAATTCTTCCGTCTTTGACAACGCCGCCATACGTCCAATTGTATGTTCTGAGCTTCGGACTGCCGCCGGCTTTCGTAATATAAAACTCCTCGTACGTATGAATCGTCAGATGAGAGCCTTTCTGTGAAAAGCTTTTGACATTCACTTTATTAAATACTTCAGTCGTCCCCTCGCTGTACAGTTTTTTGACCAGTTTCTGCTGATCAGCATACAAAGGGCTTCCCTCTTCTAAATTGCCCGCCATGATGGCAAAATTGTTAAGGCTGACGGCGCTTGATTGATTTGTCAGGTAATCAGTCATAAACGATGTGACTTGCTCGTTTGTCACGCTGCCTGAAGCTGTATTTCCTTTGGAAGATGCCCATGCGGATGTATAGGTTTTCGGCTGGTCGTTTTTTATTTTTTTTACATTTGTCCCAGAAGAATCTGAGGCTGGATCAGCTTTTTCAAAAACCCATTTTTTATGTTTTGTATCATATGAGAGTACATAATGAAAGCTCGGCTCAGCCTCTTCCATATCAGGCTTCGTATTCCCGTCGAAATAAGCAGACTCATGAAGCTCTTTACCCGTAACAGTTACTTGCCAGCGGCCGTTCTCTTGAGAAATCGCAAATGAATCCAGATCAAAGCTTGTCTCTTTATACTGATCTTTCAAAAAGGTGCCGGAACTCTTCATGCCGGATACCACTTCTTTCGTCTGCTCTTTCCAGGCGGAACCAGCCTCGGTCATCTGATCGGTATTTCCGTCTGCCATCGCCTTTGTATACTGCTTCGTTGTTTTGACAATCGTGTCCATGATTGTTTGTTGTGTATCTTGATCCGGGATAAGCGTTAATTCCATATCAGTACCGTTGATCGGAACATCGGCAGTTTTCATTTTTCCCCAAGGAAAATCAGCCTCCACGGCGGCTGTCATGGAACCGTCAGTTAAGAGCGGACCGTATGTAACGGATGTAAACGGATCTTTATGGACGGACTTGCCGTTTATCAGCAGATCGCCTTTCGCGCTTTTGAAGCTGTCTGCCGGAGTGAACGTCACATCCTCGGCGTCTAACGGCAGATCAAAATCAACATTCCGGCTGCCGGCCGCCTCTGCCTCTTGCTTTTTGACAACGTCAACCGTGTCATTTTTAAGCTTGGCTTCCGCCGTGTAGACACCGGGTGCATACGGGCCGAAGATTTGGGTTTCATCGGCTTTTTTGACCGTCCCTGTTTTCTCGCTGTTGATATAAAGATCGGCGCCTTTATAATTGCTGGTGACGCGGAAATAAACCGGATCGACTTTCAGTTCGTAATGGTCAAACAAAAGAAGGGTTTTACCCTCTTTTTTGACGTATACCGCATCTTTTTCTGATGAATTGCCGCGAAGCGTTTCCAGCAGTTCATCGTGTTTCTTTGCGTATGCAAGGAGCGGTTTGACATTGGTCTCATTCAGCTTCAGTTTTTTGTCTGAAGGAGTGAGCAGGGCTGCGAGCTTTTTCGTGTCCCCGTCATGAACCGCCTGTTCGAATTGATCCGTGAGCCTTTTTTCAGATGTCAGCCAGGCTCCGGTTTTATATGCGGCAATCAATAAGATCAGCGCTGCGGCTATGCCGCCCCATATGAAGAGCGTTTTTTTAGGGATCGGCTTTCTCATTTGTGAAGCAGGTTCAGCCGCTCTTACAGCCGCCTGCCGTTCAAGCCGGCTTCCTTTCCCGATCGGTTTTCCGCATTCTTTACAGAAATGCGCCTCTTCGTTGTTCTGTCGGCCGCAATACTTACAAAAAAACATGACTTTCCTCCTATTCAATCTACAAAACTTGTATAACTTTTCCTATGTTTCATATTTTATAATAAAGTAGAATGATTTTGGAGTTATTTTGAAAAATAGCTGTCGATCATAACGGAGGAGGAGAAACGGACATGCAAAAACTGAGCATCCGAAAAGCCGCGGATCCGGATGAAGCGCTGTATGAACTATTGCTGCTGGCCGATCCGTCGAAAGAGATTGTCGATGATTATCTTGTAAGAGGAGAATGCTATACGGCTTGGACGTCAGACGAGCTTGCAGGGGTTTACGTTTTATTGCAAACAAGGCCTAAAACGATAGAAATCGTAAACATCGCGGTAAAAGAATCGCTGCAAAACAGGGGATTCGGAAAACAGCTGGTGCAAGATGCCATTGAAAAAGCGAGACAATCGGGAGCTGACACGATTGAAATCGGCACCGGAAATTCCAGTATTCATCAGCTGTCACTCTATCAAAAATGCGGATTCCGCATTCAGGCTGTCGACCATGATTTTTTTATCAGACATTATGATGAAGACATTTTTGAAAACGGCATTCAATGCCGGGATATGATACGGCTTTATTTGGATTTATGATAAAAAGGGCGCCGGCTGATACCGGCGCCCCTTCGTTTACCATTCAGACGGATTGATCCGCTTGTTTCTCTGTATTTCTTTGACTCCCTTGTCTGACTGAAAAAACAGCAAAAACGATCGTAAGGGTCAGTCCGACCGCCGCAAAAATATAATCCGCATTCATCAACAGCAGAAGCCCTGTGTAGACAGCGGCAGACAGCGGTTCACCCATTTTGACAATGGAAAAAATCAGTGCAAAAACCCTTCCGAAATATGCGGCCGGAACCGTCTTTTGGAAATACAGCACCGTTTGCACATCAATATACGAGATGATGATGCCAAGCACCAGGAAAATGATGCACTCAAACCCGTGAAGCGGAAAAAACAGCACCAAAATGAGCAGTCCCGCTGCCGTTAACGTCCGCGGATACAGCCGGTTCAAGCGTTTTGTATTCCATTTGAAAAATACGGCCAGATTGCCCAAAAGCATCCCCGCCTGAAACATTGAATACATGACGGCAAACCATACAGAATAGTTCTGCTGAAAACGTTCCACAGCAAGAATCGGCCCCATTACTGAAATAAGACCGGCAATGACGAGATTTACGACGAAAAAGTATCCGACCGATGTCAGCCATGCCGCATTTCCTTTCAGCATTCTGTAGCCGGCTTTTACATCTTCAGCCCCGTTGCTTTTTTCATTGGGCTGTTCTGAAATACGAATGAACGCGATAAATGCCGCGGAGATAAAAAAAGCAGTTCCGTTTATGGCAAACAGCAGCCCGAACGGAATAGCCGCAATCATGATTCCGCTGATCAGTTTTCCGACGATGAGTCCGATCAAGTCACTCGTATTGATCAGAGATGTCGCCTGATCAAGATGCTGTTTGCGGACGAGCAGCGGAATGATCGCGACTTTCGCCGGCGCAAACAGCATCGATTGCAGAGATAGACAAAAGGCGCACACCCCTGCTATCCACACGGTTAATAAATCGTTCGCGCTGAGCACCGCCAAGAGGATCATGATGACGGCCCGGCCCGTATTGCACAAATACAAGATCGATTTTTTTCGGAATAAATCAATCAGCGGTCCCGCCAGCACGCCAAATGTCAACGGCACGAGTTCGATAAAAGAAATAACGCCGACAAGAATTTTACTGCCGGTCAATTCCAGCACTAACAGCGGCAGTGCAATAAGCCAGATACCGTCCGCCGCTGAAGAAAACACCTGCGCACACCAAAGCTTTGCATAGTTCGGTGTTCGATATGTCATATCAGGCCCTTTTTTGATCCTCGGCATCAGAAACACCGCCGAACCATTCCAGCGTTCTCCATGATTCCCGTCTTTCCGTATAATCCTCTTCCATCACCTCAAATACAATGCCGGTATCTTGATTCCGATAAAGCTCCTGCAAAGTATCGGCAGCCCGTCTCAGCAGCTCCTCAGCGATCGTCCCTTCACTCGGATGGCGGCCCTCAAAACAGCGGACGCCGCCATGCGGGAACGCAAGCTGGCGAAATGAGCTGAAGTGATAATGTTTAATGCTCTCTTTTATCGAGAGAAACTGAAAGAAATCCGGGTATCTCAGCTGGTCATTTCTGAACATAAGCGCGGAAGACAAGTGAGTCTGATAGGTAATCGCCCAATGGCACAGATCCCACGTAATACCGACATGCTTCAGATCCAGCTGAACCAGCTCTGTAAAATCCTCAGGATAAATGAAAATCGGATCAAAATCCTCTCCCAGATTCCCGATGATCGGAAGGTTTTCCACACCGATCCAAATGTCCGTCCCTTTCAGCTGCTCATCAAACTCCGCGAAAAACTCAATGATTTTTTTACGGTTTCCTTCCAGGTCATAGACTTGAAATTCCTCAACCGTCATAAATTGATTCGCATGAACGGTTATGCCTTTGGCGCCGTATTTCACAGCGAGCTCCGCAAAGTGATAAAGCTGTTTTTTGATGTGATCTTCATGCACATAATCGGCATGATCTGTCGGGAAATGCAGCGTCAATAATGAAGGATCAAGCTGTTTTGCATATTCCAGCGTCTGATTGAATGTTTTGAGATAATCCGCTTCACTAAAGGAGCGGCCGTCAAAAATATTGGCTTCCAGACCGTATCCCGCTTCCACCCATTTCTCATCGATTTGCTTCGGATCAAGTCCGAAAAACGGAATTTGAGCAATCATAGGACAGTCACCATGTTCCTCTCACAAGCATAAACGCTTCCGCAGCGGAAAAACCCGATTTTGCTCCCCATACACGGGCATTTTGTTCAATCGCCTGCAAAGAGCGGGGATGAGGGAAGTCTCTGAGCTCGGAACCGTAACACGCCATCGATTTCAATTTCGTTTCAAGCTCGTCTTCAATATTAACGAAGAAATTGGCATGAAACTGATCCTTCTGACAGTAATTCCATTCCGTCGAAGACAATGTTTCATAGGCAAAAACCCGTTTTACCGTATGGCCGGGAAGCGGACGGGTTGCGGTCATGACCCCTCTGAATACGACGGAGTGGTCAATATTAATGTCACCGCCGTACTGGGTATACACAATGTCAGGCTGAAAACGATTGATTTGTTTCTCCGCTTCCTTCACGACATCCAACAAATCCATTGAATCCATTCTGTTATCAGGAAGGTTCAGCCTGACAAAATCATGGATGCCCAAAGTGCTGAGCGCTTGTTCCGTTTCTTGAGCAGAATGCTGCATAACGGACTCTTCAGGCTTCTCATAATCCGTTTTTCTTGATGACTTGCCTTCCGCCATAATGACTGCCGACACGCTGTCACCTTGGCGGACATGTTTGGCGAGCGTGCCGCCGACGCCGATAATTTCATCGTCGGGATGCGCTGCAAATACCATTACTTTCATCATATTGCCCTCCTTTAACTAACATTTCAGCTGTATCCGCTCCGCAGTTCATCAGCATATCAAGCATGGAGAGGTGAGGGATATGCTCCCCGAATAATTGAGGATAGTCAAAATGCCGGATCTGCTGATACTCAATGACAATTCCGTTTCTTTCAAAATCGCTTTCTATTAAATAGTCGGAACCCTGACTGCCTGAATAATAACGATCCGCCCCCAGCTCCCGACAAAGCGCTAAAACAAAATCGCTTTTTTTCTCCTTCCGGCATTCAAGCTCAGAGACATAACAGAGCGGCGTTTCAATTCGGAGCTCTTTTCGGAAAAATTCAATGATGTGCATATTCAAATCATGGAGATATTCCCACTCCCGCTGATAGACATCTTGAAAAAAATGCTGGTACCGCTCAAAATAGGGAGCTTTCGCATAGTTCATCTTAATCGCCATCCAATGTTTTTTCCGCCAATCCTGCGTCTGGTCGATTTTCATATGCCGAAGCTCTATGTCTTTATATTGTTTCATCTGCAAAGGCACCGTCAGCCATCTGGGGCCCTGCGGCGTTTTGATTCTGTTGCGGTTCAGAAACCCTTTTTTCTCAAATTGAGCCGTGTCATGAATGGCAAACAGATCCGACTTATACATTTTTTCAAAAAAACCGTACCACGGCAGATAACTGGATTGATGGCCGCTTATTGTTTTCATTCCGGTTTCGTAAAAAGTCGGCATTGTTTTTCTTCAGCTCCCCAATATCGTTTCGGTCTTGCGATTTCTTTACTGTGTGAATAGCCAAAATCAGCCCATTGAAGCTTGCGGCTGATGGCGAATTGCAAAGCGTCACGCATCAACAAGTAAGAGGCCTGCGCTTTTTTTCCCGCCAGGCTGTTTACATTCTGCCAATAATAGAAATGAGAGCGGTCATAGAGAAAAATACTGCTGCTGATCAGCGTCTCATCCTGATATGCTCCGACCCAAAACATCCGGTCAGCAAACGTGTCAAGCAGTTTTTGGAAAAATCCCTGGCTCAGCACATAAGCCGCGCCGATTGCCGACGTATGCTCTTTGTAGAGGTCATAAAACGCGCCAAGTTCTTGTCGCCCAATCAGCCGGGTGACAATATTCTCTTTTTCAGCGTATCTGACTGCCGTCCGGGCTTTTCCGGAAATGCCCGTCCAAAGTTCGTCAAACGTGTCCGGAAGCGTAAGAATCCGTGTCGCCTTTTCCGTCCACCCTTCCCCGATTTCTTCTGTAAAAGAAGTCTGACCGTACGGCAGCAGCATCCGGGATATGTTCCGGCCGAATATGGCCTCGATTTCACTTTGAAGCCATTCAAATGAGATGGGGCGATCTGAAATAACGCCGCCGTATCCGATCATATTGCCGGATAATACGCCCTTCTGTTCAAAAAGCGGAAGATAGATGACCTGTCCTCCGTCCGTTGTCAGTCTGACAGGGTGAAATGACGTGCCGGGAAGCTCTTCCATGAGAATTCCCCAATCATAGCTTTGAAACAACCCCGCCTGATACATGTCAGCGGCCCGATCCCATACCTGACGGGTCGTGCATACTGCTGTTTTTTGCATAGTTATCACCACTATTCAGTCTTATTCTGTTGCTCACAATATGATAAAACGGATTCGGCTACATATCTGACTTGCTCCTTTTGAAGAGGAGGTTTAAACGGCAGAGAAAGAACTCTTTTCCAAAGCGGATCTTCCCCTTCTTCCGCCGCATATGTTTCATAAATCGGAATACGTTC
The DNA here is from genome assembly GCF_003047165.1 of Bacillus sp. ZY-1-1. NCBI lineage: Bacteria > Bacillati > Bacillota > Bacilli > Caryophanales > Bacillaceae > Bacillus > Bacillus sp. ZY-1-1. The sequence continues at coordinate 674,487 of NZ_CP027061.1, read as the reverse complement.
GAGGGGAAGATAGTTCCAGCATGTTTGGATGCCTCTTTCAGCTAAATAAACGGAACACCCGTACCGCTCTTCATCCCGGGGGAATACAATCGTTAAATAATTCAGATGTTCTCCTTCTTGGGGCTGGATCATCTTTATGCCGTACGTCTCTTCCGCCTTTATAAAGATTTCTCCCGCCGCTTGTAAGTTTCGGAGCGAAGCTGTTACAAGCTGATCCATAAGTGAAAGCTGATCTTCAATAATGGCTTCCCTTGCCGGATGCATGCGAAGCACCGGTACAACAGCCGGTTTATCCGGCAGAGCTTCGAGCTTAGTGGCTTTCATGGAAGGCATGATGCCCGCTTTCCTATAAATATATGAAACGGGATGATGCCGTTTCCGTTTCATAACAGCCTGTATTCTTTGATTTCTGATATAAATTCGATAGTCAGCTGCCACTTGGCTGCGCTGTTCCATCGGGAAATTTGCTTTTTGCCGAAGCCATTCTTTCGGCGCGATTAACGCGCCGCCTCCGATACTCGCAAGCGGTTTTGACGGGCCGAAGCTTAAAACACCGAAATCGCCCAGACCGCCGGCATATGTATCCGCTTGTTTTGTAAACATGGCTTGAGCGGCATCATCAATGACAAAAATACCGTGTTCCTTCGCCCAGTCAATGATGGCGGTATTTTCTCTCCGGCCGTATACGTGCGTGAGGATAACCGCACACGTCTGCCGCGTCGCTCTTTTTTTGACATCCTCAAACGATAAAGAAAGATGCTCATCCAGCTGCGCAAAAACAGGCGTTGCACCGGATTGCAATACGGCATCAATGACATTCGGGCAGCTGAAGGATGAGAAAATCACTTCTTTCCCCGGCCCGGCTCCCGAATAAGTTAAGGCGAGCACCAGTGCCGCACTGCCGCTGGAGGTCAGCACAACCCCTTTTCCGTACCGTTTTTCCAGTTTTTCAGTCAGTCCGCTTTGTCCGCCAGTAAGCAAGTGCTTCACCGCGCGCAGACGGCCCCTGACGGAAAGCTGTCCGGGATAAACGGGATATTTGACTACTTCCGGGTTTTCAGGAAAGTGAAAGTTTGTGCTTTTGTCTTTCATCTTTTATGATCTCCAGGCCTTCATTCAGACTTACTTTTGGAGCGTAACCGAGTAAACGTTTCGCCTTCTCGATTGACGGCGCCCGTTTAAAAATCTCGATGTCTTTTCCCCTCACGCCGTCTTCGCCCAGCTTTTTAAACAGATAGTTATCCTTCTCTCTGCCTGAGAGCACATTGACTTTTTCAGCCAGTTCTTTTATCGTGATCGGCTGGTCGTTCCCGATATTGAAGTCTTCAAAGACGGCCCCTTCATGAATGAGCGCGAGATAAGTTCCGGTGACGATATCACTGATGTAGCTGAAACAGCGTATTTGTCCGCCGTCCCCGTAAAGAGGCAGCTCAGAGCCATTCTCGGCCAGGCTGAAAAACTTGTTGATGACAAAATCCTCGCGCTGTTTCGGCCCGTATACATTAAAGTACCGGACGACCCGAATATGAAGCTCGTCGGATGCCTGTTCTCTCAAATATTCCTCTGATTGCAGTTTGGCTTTTCCGTAAGCCGATTTCGGAAGCTTTCTGCTTGTCTCGGTATAAGGAAAATCAGGTGAATCTCCGAATACTTCTGAGCTCGATGAGAAAAGAAGTGTGCTGATTCCCAATTCACCGCATACCTCGGTGACATTTTTCGTTCCTTCAAAATTAACCCGTATGACGTCTTCTTCATTGCTTCGGCAGCTGTCTACACCGACCATTGCCGCCAAATGGACAACCGCATCCGCTCCCCGCAGTGATTCGCGGAGGGACGTCCGGTCAAGGATATCCGTTTGGCGGTATTCAGTGTCAAAAGCCGGCTCTTTTTGGTCTGCAATAATGGTGTGATAACCTTTAGCCTGTAATAATGCCGCCAATTCGCTTCCGATAAAACCGGCTCCTCCGATAATCGCAATATGTTTCATGATCCTACCTCCTGGCTGATAGTCAAAACTTCTTTTATAGACTTGACAATATAGCTGCAATCCTCATCTGATAACTGGCTGTAAAGAGGCAGTGACACGATCTCCAGGAAAACACGTTCAGTAACCGGAAGCTCGGCCGGAAAATGTTTTTGATAGTAAGGATGCATATGCACGGGAATAAAGTGCACGCTCAGCCCGATCTGTTTTTCTTTCATTTTCTCAATAAACAGATCTCTGTCCATGCCGCCGTTCTCTCGGATCCGCAAAATAAATAAATGCCATGAGTGCGTTATGCCGTTCGGAATGTCAGAAAGCGGAAGCGCTGCTTTGTCAGATTGGCCCGACAGTTCACGTACATAAAATTGAGCGATCTGTGCCCGTTTTTCTTGAATTTCGTTTGCGCGCTTCAATTGAACCAGACCGAGCGCGGCCTGAATATCCGTCATATTATATTTAAAGCCCGGCAGTAACACGTCGTATCTCCAGCTGCCTTTTTCACCGTACCGGTTCCAGGCATTTTTTGTGATGCCGTGCCAGCCGTACAGCCTCGCTCTTTCTGCGGCCTGTTCGTCTTTCATGACGAGGGCTCCGCCTTCCCCCGTTGTAATATTTTTGGTGGCATAAAAGCTGAAGCACACGGCATCACCGTGAGTGCCGATCATGCTTCCGTTATATTTTGTACCGAGCGCATGAGCGGCGTCTTCAATCAGATACAATCCGTTTTCTTTACAAATGGACTGCAAGTTTTCCAGATCAGCCGGATAGCCGGCAAAATGAACCGCAATTACCGCTTTTGTGCGCGGCGTTATTTTCTTCCTGACATCTTCAGGATCGGCACATAGACTTTTCTCGCATATATCCGCAAACACCGGAACGGCTCCGGCGTGCAGGATGACATTGACGCTGGAACAGAACGTGAAGCTCGGCACGATGACTTCATCGCCTTCTCCCACACCGAGCGCCAATAAAGCCATATGTAAGGCAGCGGTTCCTGAATTACAGCTGATGACGTGTTCGGCTCCAATACATTCTCCCAGCTTTTTTTCAAAATCGATTACCTTCGGGCCTTTCGAAATCCAGCCCGACTGAATCGTTTCGGTTACGCTTGCGATTTCTTCGTTTGTCATATCAGGTCTGTGAAAAGAGATAAATCGATTACTAATGACCGTTCCCTCCTATAAAGTGACAACTCTGCAATTGTCGGCTGATTTTTCCCTGCATACATTTCTTGTGTCAAAGATAATCGGTGAGGCATCCTTCAAAATACTGTAGTCGATTACATCGTGATCTGTATGAATGATGATGACGTCGTACTGATTGATTTGTTCTTTTGTGAAAGGGACAGATTGTTTGCGGCTTCCGTCATTCAAGCGGATCTCGCTGATAAACGGATCATGATAATCAATCGCGCATCCCTTGTCCATCAATTCTTCCATTATCGTAAACACTGAGGATTCACGCGGGTCATTTGTATTTTTTTTATAAGCGGCCCCTATTATTAAGATGCTGCATTTGTCTTTGCCCGCCAGTTTCAAAGCATAGTCAGAGACAGAAATCGGCATGTTAGAATTGATTTCGTCCGCCAGATCAATTAATTTTGTCTGCAGCCCTTTTTCATTCGCGATCCATTTGAAGTAAAAAGGATCAATCGGGATACAATGGCCTCCGACTCCGGGGCCAGGGATAAATTTTTGAAAGCCGAACGGCTTCGTGTCCGCCGCGCAGATGACTTCCCATATATCAATATCAAGTTCACGGCAATTAAGCGCCATTTCATTGATAAGAGCTATATTGACATAACGATAAGTATTCTCTAGGAGTTTAGCTGTTTCAGCTACTTCGGGTGAGGTGACCGGGTGAATGCTTGTAACAATGGTGTTGTAAAACGCTGAGGCAAGTTCTGTGCAAGTCTGTGTGGTTCCGCCGACTACTTTAGGAATATCTGAAACTTCATATTGCCTGTTGCCCGGATCGATTCTTTCCGGAGAATAAGCCGTAAAAAAGTCTGTTCCTATTTTCATGCCGCGGCTTGATGCCATTCTGTCGGCAATCTTTTTTTTCGTTGTTCCGGGATAGGTGGTGCTTTCTAAAATTAAAAGCTGATGCTGCCTTCCATAAGCGATCATGCTGTCAACTGCACTGTCGATGTAGGTTAAATCGGGGATCTTGTCTTTTTTGTTCAGGGGTGTCGGCACACATATCACAATGATGTCGCATTTTTGGATGAGCGACATGTCGGCGCTGATTTGAAAGCGTTTTGTTTGTAAAGCCGAGTTCAGTCTGCCGTCCTCTATATCTTGAATATGGCTGCTTCCGGCGGCTAACAAGGAAACCTTTTCACTGTTTTTGTCAAATCCGATAACATTGTATCCTTTATCGACACATTCCAGCGCAAGAGGAAATCCCACATATCCCATGCCTAACACGCCTACTATCGCCTGCTTCGTTTCAATCAGATGTAACAGCCGTTTTTGACCAAGGTTGCTGGCTTCTTTTGTGACAGTATTCATTTTTCGCCCCCTAATAGATAGAAAAGAGTATTGTTTTTTACAATTTAAAACAAATATCGATCGATATCGCAATTATAACAAAAGTTAAAATTTGATAAATGAGTTTTACATCCTTTTGTGAATTAGGTATTATCTATTTATTTTTCTTTTATTTGTAAAATAAAATCCTGTTAAATGGTATATATCTGGTAACGAGTGAGAAAATCTCCCTTAATTGATAGAATATACAGAAAATAATATAAAAAAACAGGCCGAAGCCTGTTTTTTATTCCTTCATTGCCTCAGTTACTGCCGCGGAAACGAGTGCTCCAGCTTTCTCTAGCCGTTCTTTGCTGATGTGTTTCATATTATCATTTTCGGTGTGGTACCAGGGCCCCGGCTCCTGTGTATCGGGGCTGAGCCAAATCCAGTTAGCCGACGGAATCCCCGCTTCATAAAAAGAGACATGGTCTGAGTAACCGAGCTGAATCAGGTTTGGCTTGACCAACCGGGATTTTTCAGCGGCTTTTTCAGCATACCGGACACTCGGGTTTTCCCTGCCGTCAGGAGTCGTGACACACATTTGACTCGCTTCTTCCCAGTCAGTCGCAATCATATCGGCATTAAAATTGGCCCGGCTGTGCTTTCTTTCATTGTTCGTGAGTGTACTGACGTAATAAGATGAACCCGCAGACCATAATTCTTCTGCACCGAACAGGATAAAGCGGATCTCTTTGTCTTTCGGTATATGTTTGAGTTGCTTGCTGATTTCCAGAACGGCAGATGTGCCTGAGGCGTTATCATCCGCTCCGGGCGCGCCTTTTACGCTGTCATAATGCGCTGTGACATAAATAATATCAGCATCAGAAGAGTTGGCCTGTGCCGCTTTGCGCGTTCCTATAATATTTTGTGAGGTGCGGTTTTTATAGTTTTTAAATTGAATGACTGCCTTCTTTTCCTGAAGCAATGCTTCACCGTCTTCTTTTTTCATACCCGCCGCCGGTATCGTGATTCCTTTATCGGTATGCGGACGGACGGCGAGCGGTTTTGTTGTCTGATTATAAATAATGACTGCTTTGGCTCCCGCTTGTTCGGCATGTTTGATCTTTTGAGAAACGGGGATCTTTCCTTCGCGTATCACTGCAATCTTTCCTTTGGCTCCTGTTACGTCATTGCGTGATCCGCAGCCGCCGTCAAAAATCCCGCCTTCTATTTTGAGCTCTTTTTCAACAGCGGATTGATCAGCGGAGCGGAGCGGGAATTCATGATCTCCCGCTGTGACTGAACCTGAAAAGTACTTTTTCAATGGAAATGACTGTACTTTGACACTGGCGCCCTGAGCCCGCAGACGATTCGATATGTATTCAGCCGCTTCCTTTTCTTTCGCAGTTCCGGTTTCCCGCGGACCGATGGTTTCACTCAGATCATGCATAGTGTCCAATGCCTCATCAGCATCAAAAACCGGCGCGGTCACAGTTGAATAAGCATGAGTTTCGGACAGCGGCCCGGCAGACGCGCCCCATATGACGCTTGCTGCCACCGCGGCTGACATAAATGAAAATTTCATCATAATCCCTCCTCTTATTAACACCTCTTCCCTTTCGATTGAAGAACACTGATTCCTTTAAAAAGGGGAAAAATGAATATTATTGACCAAATGAAGATGATGAAAAAGGAGGGAAAAGCCCGGGACCATAAAAAAACGCCGGGAGATATTCTCCCGGCGTCCATTACATTACTTATTTAAGTTATAGAAAGAGTTGATACCGTGGTATTGAGCAGTTTCAGCCAACTGATCTTCGATGCGAAGAAGCTGGTTGTATTTCGCAACACGGTCCGTACGGGACGGAGCACCTGTTTTGATTTGTCCTGCATTAGTTGCCACAGCGATGTCAGCGATTGTGCTGTCTTCAGTTTCACCGGAACGGTGAGAGATAACGGCAGTGTAGCCTGCGCGTTTCGCCATTTCGATCGCATCGAATGTTTCAGTCAATGTACCGATTTGGTTTACTTTGATCAGGATAGAGTTGCCTACGCCGTTTTTGATACCTTCAGCAAGCTTTTTCGTGTTTGTAACGAAAAGGTCGTCACCGACAAGCTGAACTTTTTTGCCAAGACGCTCTGTAAGAAGTTTGTGGCCTTCCCAGTCGTTCTCGTCAAGTCCGTCTTCGATAGAGATGATTGGGTATTTAGAAACCATTTCTTCGTACCAGTCAACCATTTCAGCAGATGTTTTCACAACGCCTTCGCCAGACAGATGGTATTTGCCGTCTTCTTTGTTGTAGAACTCAGAAGATGCAGCATCCATAGCAAGCTTCACTTCTTCGCCAGGTTTGAAGCCGGCTTTTTCGATTGCTTCAACGATTGTTTGAAGCGCTTCTTCGTTAGAACCAAGGTTCGGAGCGAATCCGCCTTCGTCACCTACAGCTGTGTTCATTCCTTTAGCAGAAAGAACTGATTTCAGGCTGTGGAAGATTTGAGCGCCCATGCGAAGCGCTTCACGGAAGTTAGGCGCGCCTACAGGCATAATCATGAATTCTTGAATGTCTACGTTGTTGTCAGCATGCTCTCCGCCGTTTACGATGTTCATCATCGGTACAGGAAGCGTTTTTGAGTTGAATCCTCCAAGGTATTGGTAAAGAGGAATCTGTAAGAAATCAGCAGCTGCGCGCGCACAAGCCATAGATACGCCAAGGATTGCGTTCGCACCGAGTTTGCCTTTGTTTTCAGTACCGTCAAGCTCGATTAAAAGCTGATCGATTGCGTTTTGTTCAGTTACGTCAAAGCCGAGAAGCTCTGGAGCAATGATTTCGTTTACGTTGTTAACAGCAGTTAACACGCCTTTTCCAAGGTAACGGTCTTTGTCGCCGTCACGAAGCTCAACCGCTTCGTATTCACCTGTAGAAGCTCCGCTTGGCACTAATGCGCGGCCGAAAGCTCCTGTTTCTGTATATACTTCAACTTCAACTGTCGGGTTGCCGCGGGAGTCAAGGACTTCGCGTGCATAAACATCAACAATGTATGGCATGAGTTTGTCTCTCCTTTTGATTTACGCTTATTTTTGAATTAAAGATGTTCCGGTCATTTCTTTCGGTTTTTCAACACCGAGAAGGTCTAATAACGTTGGTGCGAGGTCGCCTAGGATTCCGCCTTCGCGCAGCGTCACGCCTTCTTTCGTCACAATGACAGGGACTGGGTTTGTCGTATGGGCAGTGTGCGGTTCGCCTGTTTCTGTAATCAGAATGTCCGCATTACCGTGATCAGCGGTAATGATGGCATGTCCGCCTTTAGCGATAATGGCGTCAACCACTTCGCCTAAGCATTCGTCCACTGCTTCAATTGCTTTAATCGTCGGTTCGACCATTCCGGAGTGGCCGACCATGTCAGGGTTTGCAAAGTTCAGGATGATCGCGTCGTGCTTGTCAGCCGCGATTTCTTTTACAAGAGCATCCTTCACTTCATACGCGCTCATTTCAGGCTTCAGGTCATATGTCGCGACCTTCGGCGAGTTAATGAGGATGCGCTCTTCGCCCGGGAATTCTTCTTCGCGGCCGCCGCTCATAAAGAACGTAACGTGCGGATACTTTTCAGTTTCTGCAATGCGAAGCTGTTTTAACCCGTGCTGTGCTAATACTTCACCGACCGTATTGTCAAGGTTTACCGGTTTAAAAGCCACATATCCGTCAACAGATTCACTGAAGTGAGTCAGGCAGACGAAATACAGGTTTTTCGGATGATTTTCACCGCGGTCGAAATCGCGGAAATCTTTGTTGGTAAACGTGTTTGAAATCTGGATGGCGCGGTCTGGTCTGAAATTATAGAAAATCACAGAATCGCCGTCATGAATTTTCGCAACGGGTTCACCGTTTTCTTTTGTGATGACGGACGGAATGACGAATTCATCATGAATGCCGTTCGCATAAGAATCGTCGACTACATCCATCGCGCTGCGGTAAGACGGGCCTTCGCCGTAAGCCATTGCGCGGTACGCTTTTTCCACACGGTCCCAGCGTTTGTCGCGGTCCATGGAGTAGTAGCGTCCGGAAATGCTGGCGATTTCGCCGACACCGATTTCTTCGATCTGCTCATTCAGCTGCTGAATGTAAGTTTTCGCCGTTTGCGGACCTACATCGCGGCCGTCGAGGAAACCGTGAATATACACCTTCGTCAGTCCTTCACTTTTCGCAAGTTTCAGCAGCGCGAATAAATGATTGATGTGACTGTGTACGCCTCCATCAGAAAGAAGGCCGAACAGGTGCAGCGCTTTGTCGTTGTCTTTCGCGTTTTTGATGGCGTCAAGGAACGTTTGATTGCGTTCGAATTCGCCTTCGCGGATGGCAACGTTCACGCGTGTTAAGCTTTGGTACACAATACGTCCGGCGCCGATATTTAAATGACCGACTTCAGAGTTCCCCATCTGTCCTTCAGGCAGTCCGACTGCTTCGCCTGATGCCGTCAGCGTCTGATGAGGGTATTGGTTCCAATAACGGTCGAAATTCGGTTTTTTCGCTTGTGCGACTGCGTTTCCGACTGTTTCATTGCGTAATCCGAACCCATCAAGAATGATGAGTGCAGCTGGTTTTTTACTCATATTGACCTTCCTCCAATAATTGAACGAATGACTGCGGTTCAAGGCTTGCGCCGCCGACCAAAGCACCGTCAATATCGGACTCTGCCATATATTCTTTAATATTTGCAGGTTTTACGCTGCCGCCGTATTGAATGCGGAGCTTGTCAGCAGTTTCCTGACTGAAGCTTTCAGCAACGACTTTACGGATATGCGCGCAGACGTCGTTTGCATCTTTCGCTGTAGAAGATTTGCCTGTTCCGATTGCCCAGATTGGCTCGTACGCAATAACGGAAGCGGCTACTTGCTCTTCAGAAAGACCCGCAAGCCCTTTTTTCACTTGATCGGCAACAAGATCATTTGTTTTTCCGGCTTCGCGCTCTTCAAGCGTTTCACCTACGCAAATGATCGGCACAATGCCGTGTTTAAAAGCGGCATGCGCTTTTTTGTTAACTGTTTCATCAGTTTCAGCGAACATTTCACGGCGCTCAGAGTGTCCGATGACGCAGTAATCCACGCCAAGGTCTTTCAGAGCGACCGGGCTGATTTCACCTGTGAACGCACCGTTTTCTTCAAAATGCATGTTTTGGGCGCCGACTTTCAGGTCAGTTCCTTTAACAGCAGAAGTCAGCTTTTCTAAGAAAAGAGCTGGTGCGCAAACAACGGCTTCCGCTTTGTCTGCTGCTGGAATGGAAGATTTCACTTCTTCAACGAAGCTGACAGCTTCGCCGAGTGTTTTGTTCATTTTCCAGTTACCGGCTATAATTGGTTTTCTCATCTGTTCCACTTCCTTATAGCAGTTTTTATTTATCGTTCAGCGCAGCTACACCCGGAAGCTCTTTGCCTTCCATGAATTCAAGGGATGCGCCGCCGCCTGTTGAGATATGGCTCATTTTGTCAGCAAGGCCGAATTTTTCAACGGCTGCCGCAGAGTCTCCTCCGCCGATGACAGAGTATGTATCGTTTGCCTCTGCCAATGCTTCAGCCACTGCTTTTGTGCCTTGAGCGAACAAGTCGATTTCGAATACGCCCATAGGTCCGTTCCATACGACAAGTTTGCTGTTTTTGATAACTTCAGCGTACGTTTCGCGGGTTTTCGTTCCGATGTCGATCGCTTCTAAATCACTTGGGATCTCAGAGATCGGCACGATTTGAACGTTTGCATCGTTAGAGAAATCATCAGCAACGAGAACGTCTTCCGGCATATAGAATTTAACGCCTTTTTCTTTCGCGCGGTCCATGAATGATTTTGCAAGTTCGATTTTATCTTCTTCAAGAAGAGATTTACCGACTTCATAGCCAAGCGCTTTTACGAATGTGTAAGCAAGACCTCCGCCGATGATCAGGTTGTCCACTTTATCAAGCAGACTTTCGATTACGCCGATTTTGTCTTTTACTTTCGCGCCGCCGATGATTGCCGTAAACGGGCGCTCAGGATTTGTCACGGCTTTGCCGAGAACGTCAAGCTCTTTTTCCATCAGGAATCCTGCAACCGCCGGCAGATGCTCGGCAATTCCGGCTGTAGATGCGTGAGCACGGTGGGCAGCACCGAATGCGTCATTGACATATACATCCGCAAGCTCAGCAAATGCTTTAGCAAGCTCAGGATCGTTTTTCTCTTCACCAGGGTAGAAACGTACGTTTTCCAATACAAGAACGTCTCCGTCCTTCATATCAGAAATTTGTGCTTTTACAGCATCGCCGTAAGCTTCATCCGCTTTTTTCACTTCTTTTCCGAGCAGTTCGCCTAAGCGTGCAGCGACAGGAGTTAAACGAAGCTCCTCAACCACTTCGCCTTTCGGGCGGCCTAAGTGGCTCGCAAGAAGGACTTTCGCGCCTTGGTCTGCAAGGTGTTTGATTGTTGGAAGCGCAGCTCGGATACGAGTATCGTCTGTTACTTCCCCGTCTTTCATTGGAACGTTAAAGTCAACGCGGCAGAATACGACTTTGCCTTTTACGTCGATGTCTTTTACTGTTTTTTTATTCATGCCTTAGGAGATCCTCCTTCAAAATGGTTTGCATAGCACGAAAAACGTGAAACGTGAAACCGCCTCATGATGCTTCCGCCGCGGGGCAGATTGCAGCTTCCGGGCACGGGGCAGATCGTCTTCTGAGCCAGGGCAGGCGGCTCAGAAAACGAAAGTGCCGCGGAAACTTCAAAACGCGGACGTTCTGCAGCAATCCGGCGCTTTCTGAAAGCCGGTTCTCATGGAAAAAGGGAAAGGGAGTCCGTCCCCTTCCCTTGTCCGCTTTCATTATAGCGTTTCTGTCCGAAAGAACCAAGTCCGGCCCTTTCCGGGAGCTATGAATTAAAGACCTTGTTTTGCGATGTAAGCTGCAAGGTCAACAACGCGGTTAGAGTAGCCGCTTTCGTTATCGTACCAAGAGATTACTTTTACCATGCTGCCTTCCATAACCATTGTAGAAAGAGCATCGATTGTAGAAGAGTTAGCATTGCCGTTGTAGTCTCCGGATACTAATGGCTCTTCGCTGTAGCCGAGGATTCCTTTAAGATCGCCTTCAGCCGCTTCTTTAAGAGCTGCGTTTACGTCTTCAGCCGTTACGTCTTTGTTAAGTTCAGCAACTAGGTCAACAAGAGAAACGTTTGGAGTCGGCACACGCATAGCTCCGCCGTTCAGTTTGCCTTTCAGTTCAGGAAGAACAAGGGAAACTGCTTTAGCAGCACCAGTTGATGTAGGAATGATGTTTTCAGCTGCTGCACGCGCACGACGGTAGTCTTTGTGCGGAAGATCAAGAATTTGCTGATCGTTTGTGTAAGAGTGAACAGTTGTCATCATACCGCGTTTGATGCCGAATTTGTCGTTAAGTACTTTTGCAAACGGCGCAAGGCAGTTTGTTGTGCAAGATGCGTTAGAGATAACATGGTGGTTAGCCGCATCGTATTTGTCTTCGTTAACACCCATAACGATTGTGATATCTTCTTCGTTAGCAGGTGCAGAGATGATAACTTTTTTCGCGCCTGCTTCTAAGTGTTTCGCAGCGTCTGCGCGTTTTGTGAAGAAACCAGTAGATTCAACTACGATTTCAACGCCTTGTTTGCCCCAGCTGAGTTTCGCAGGATCGCGCTCAGCAGAAACTTCGATTGTTTTGCCGTTAACAACAAGGTTGCTGCCGTCAACTTTAACTTCTGCATCTAATTTTCCGTGTACGGAATCATATTGTAAAAGATGAGCAAGCATGTTAGCGTCTGTTAAATCGTTAACTGCTACTACCTCAACTTCAGGATTGTTTAATGCTGCGCGGAATACGTTACGTCCAATACGACCAAAACCGTTAATACCGACTTTTACTGCCATGATTATTTCCTCCTTTAAATAAGTGAGAGATATTTATATTGAGGGACTGTTATCCCTTAATAACTTCTTTGCGGCTCCTTCGTCCGTGACGAGAACCGTGTTTCGCTGCTTTTTAAAATAAGCTTCGATTGCTTCTGCTTTTGATGATCCGCCCGCTACCGCGATAATGTCGGGAATGGCATCGAGGTCATCGAGCTGCATTCCGACTGAATGCACCTTGTGAACGACTTCTCCGTCCGCATTAAAGTAGTAGCCGAATGCCTCTGTCACCGCATGATTGTCATCTATTTTCTTCAAATCTTCCAAAGGCGTGTTTCTTCGCTCCGCCATTGTTCTAGCTTCGCCGATTCCGTGAACGAGCATACTCGCTGATTTAATCGTGTGAAGCACCTCTTTTACGGAAGGCTCTTCAATAATAGATGAGTAGGCGCCTTGTGACAGCTGGCCGGGAACGAACAAAAGCCGGTAAGTGCCTGAAGCCTTTTCCGCCATATGCGCGCATATGGTGTTCGCCTGGTTTTTCACATCTTCGCCTAAACCGCCTCTTGCGGGCACAAACAGGAGCTCGCGGTTTTTTGAATCCGGCGTCATCATATCGGCGACGGCTTCAATTGTCGTACCGCCGGTTACAGCGACGATATTTTTGCCTGAAAATCTCTTTTTCATACATGCAACGGCCGCTCTCCCTAATTCTTTTTTGACCCAAGGAGATTGGTCGCTGTCTCCGGAAACGATAATGGCGTCTTTCAGATTGAGCCGCTCTTTTAATGTCTTTTCCAAAAGCGTCAATCCTAAAACATCCTTCATCGTATCTTCCAGAATCGAAAGCAGTGAATAGCCCTCTTCCGTCATTGTCATGCCGTTTGTTTTAATATCGATGAGATTTTGTTCTTTTAAGAACTGAACCTCGCTTCTGAGAACGCGCTCGGTCAATCCGAGACTGGCTGCAAGACTTCTGCGGCCGATCGGTTCTGTAAGCCTGATATACTGCAAGATTTCAAATCTTTTCTGCATCACAAGCAAAAGATCAGGCAATAATTTTTTTTGAGCTTGTATTAACTGGTTCATGACTCAAACGTTCCTTCCTATTCATACTGGACAGAAAATGTCCCGCTATGACAAAAAACGTCCCATCATAGCCAAAAAAAATTATGTCTGCTTTCTTTAATTATTTTAACAGGATGACATTGTTAATTCAACTGTTAAAGGTCAATTCCTCGACATTCTTCGCAGGATTTACCAGTATCTCCTTTATACAGTCATTATATACAGAAACGGAATGAAGGTGACAGACAAAAGCCCGCCGGAGCGGACTTTTGTCGTAAAACGCTTTCATTTTATCCAGAGTTTTTCTATTTCTTCTAATGATTTATTTTTCGTCTCAGGGCAGATCGTCACGACAAACAAGAAACAGAGAATATTAATGACGGCGAATATCCAGAAGGTGTACGCGAGCCCCAACCCGCTGATCATCATCGGCACGAACTGGCCGATCGCCCAGTTGGCCCCCCATAAGAATATCGTCGCAATACCGGCGGCGCGTGCGCGGAGGTGGTTCGGAAAGATTTCCGAAATCATGATCCACGTAATCGGCCCGACTGATACACAGAAAGCGGCGACGAATCCCAATATGATGACGACTAAAGCCGGACCGCTCGCCAGCTGAAAATAAAAGGATGCCCCGATTAAGATCATGAACAGCGCCATAAAGGCAGATCCGACCCCCATCAGCTTTTTCCGGCCTACCTTATCGACTAAAAGAACCGCGATAATGGTGAAAATCACTTCAACGACACCGACGATGCATGTCGTGATAAACCCCGCATTCTGTCCGAAGCCCATCATTTTGAAAATTTCCGGCCCGTAATACGTAATTGCGTTCATGCCGATGACCTGATTGAATAAAGCCAGCAGAATCCCGATCACAAGCGCTTTTCTCAGCCCCGGTTTAAACAGCTGAGACAATGAACCCATTTTTTCTAATTGTAAAGACGTTTCGATTTGTTTGATTTCTTCTTTCGCGGTCTGCTCGCCATTAATGCGCGTCAGCACGGCGAGGGCTTCATTCCGGCGCCCCGCTTTCGCAAGCCAGCGCGGACTTTCCGGCACGATAAGCAGCACGATAAAAAAGATGACGGACGGAATCATGCCGTAAGCGAGCATCCACCGCCAGCCGGTGTGCACCCCCCATTCATACGAGCCGGACTGCTGGACGGCAAGGTTAATAAAATAAGTGCCGGAGATCCCTAATATCGTAAACAGCTGATACAGTGAGGAAAGACTGCCGCGTATGGCCGGCGGAGCGGCTTCGGTAATATACGTGACAGAAAGCGAGGAGCCCATGCCGATTCCCAGACCGCCGATGACTCTGGCGATCACTAAGGAAGACACACTTTGAGAAAGCGCAGAGACAACCGCTGACACCGCAAACAACAGCGCCGCTGCCATCAATATCTTTCTCCGTCCGAACCGGTCACTTAAAAATCCGGAAATTCCGACGCCGAAAACACCGCCGATCATAATACTTGAAATCACGAGCCCTTCCATAAAAGGACTTAAGCGGTACAAATCTTTCAGGAAACCGATGGCGCCGGAAATCACCGCCGTATCATAACCGTACAAAAGCCCTCCCAGTCCGGCCGCGCATGAGATGAGAATGACAAACCACTTCGAATGCTGCCGAGTGACAGGTACATTTGAGCCAATTGGTGCCGGGTGATTCTTCATGAATTTTACCCTCCCGCGAATAATAGAATAAAAACGCTTACAAAACAGAGTGCGGCGCTTGAGTTGCTTTGTTTTCTTCAGAACCGCCACATTTGTACGTACTTATAAAGAATTTTATCTAAAAATAAGGAAAATTAGTACGTACAAATAAAGAATAAGCAGTTTTTCACAATCTGTCAATTATTTTTACAGCTTGATGAAAGGGCTTACTATGTTATACTGGAATTTGTCCGTATACATTTTGGAGGAATTGATATGCTACCGAAATATGCTCAAGTAAAAGAAGAAATTTGTTCATGGCTGAATCAGGGAAAAATACAGCCGGACGAAAAGCTGCCTACGGAAAATGAGCTGATGCAGCAGTTCGGGGTCAGCCGCCATACCATCAGAAAGGCGATCGGAGATTTGGTCTCGCAGGGGTTGCTGTACAGCGTTCAGGGCGGAGGCACCTTTGTCGCTTCACGCACGGCGAAATCAGCCATGCATTCAAACAAAACGATCGGTGTCATTACAACGTACATATCAGACTATATTTTCCCGAGCATCATCAGGGGAATTGAATCTTATTTAAGCGAACAGGGCTATTCCATGCTGCTGACGAGCACCAACAACAATACAGAAAGTGAGCGGCGGGGCCTTGAAAACCTGCTGTCCAAAAATATAGACGGGCTGATTGTCGAGCCTACGAAAAGCGCGCTGCAGACGCCCAACATCGGCTACTATCTCAACCTGGAGAAAAACGGCATTCCGTTTGCCATGATTAACGCCTCTTATGCGGAGCTGGCCGCACCGAGCTTTTCCGTCAATGATGTCAAAGGCGGCATGATGGCTTGCGAATACGTCATGTCCCTCGGCCACACGCACATTATGGGAATCTTTAAAGCGGATGACACGCAGGGCGTCAAACGGATGAACGGCTATCTTCAGGCGCACCGGGAGCGCGGGATTTTTCCGTCTCCGGACATGATCGTGACTTACACGACTGAAGAAAAAGAAACCGTGCTTCTTCAAAAAATTAAGCATACCCTTGAGCAAAACAGCGGATCATACCCGACGGCCATTCTTTGTTATAATGATGAAATTGCGCTGAAGACGATTAATCTTCTCAGAGAATTCGGCTTAAAGGTGCCTGATGACGTGTCAATCATGGGCTATGATGATTCACATTTCGCCCAGATTTCCGAGGTGAAGCTCACCTCTGTCAAGCATCCGAAATCCATTATGGGGAAAGCGGCGGCAAAATACGTCATCGACTGCTTAGAGCATAAAAAACCGAAGAAGGATGACGTCGTGTATGAACCGGAACTCGTCATCCGGAATTCCGTCAGGCGGATCGGCGAATAAAAAAAGCAATGTGCGCGGCACATTGCTTTTTTGCTCAGCTGCTTTTTAATTCGGCGATGATCTCAAATGATCTCATTCTGTCGGCATGCTCAAAGCTTTCTGAATTCACCATGATTTCATCCGCCTGTGTTGTCCGGATGAAGCTTTCCAGCTTTTCCTTCACACGCTCCGGTCCGCCGACGATCGTTGAACTGAGCTGTTCATTGACCATCGCTTTTTCATACGGCGACCAGATTTGATCCATGTCTTCAACAGGAGGCTTCAGCTGGTTCGGCGTGCCGCGGACGAGGTCTAAAAATCTTTGATAATGCGATGTCGCCAGATGCTCCGCCTTTTCATCCGTATCGGCGGCAATGACGGTGACGCCGACCATCGCGTACGGTTTATCCAGTACGTCTGACGGACGGAAGGAGCTTCGGTACAGCTCAAGGGCGGGCACGGTGTTTTTCGGTGAGAAGTGAGCCGCAAAGGCGAACGGAAGCCCGAGCTCTCCCGCAAGACGCGCGCTGAAGCCGCTCGATCCCAAAAGCCAGATCGGCACGTCCAGCCCTTCGCCCGGAATGGCGCGGACTTGATTGCGCACATTGCCTGACGGTTTGAAGTAATTTCTCAATTCTTCAAGCTGCTCCGGGAAATCCTCCCCGCTGTTTATGTTTCTTCTTAAGGCCCTCGCCGTTAATTGGTCGGTACCCGGCGCACGCCCGAGTCCGAGGTCAATCCGCCCCGGATATAACGTTTCAAGGGTTCCGAATTGCTCCGCGATTATAAGTGACGAATGATTCGGCAGCATAATGCCCCCTGAACCGACGCGGATTTTTTTCGTGCCGCCGGCGATGTGGCCGATCAGCACCGCCGTTGCCGAGCTGGCGACTCCTTCTATATTATGATGCTCCGCAAGCCAATAGCGGTTATAGCCCCACTCCTCGGCGCGGCGCGCTAAATCCATGCTGTTGCGGAACGATTCAGCAACCGTTCCCCCCTGTACGACCGGCGATAAATTCAATACGGAAAACGCAGTATCTTTCAATGTATGTTCAGCCATCGTTTTCTCCTTTATGGTTTAGTGTAAGCAGATCTTAAACAAGGTCTCTACCACACACCTTACCACAGCTTTTCCCGTGAGTTAAACAATTTGATTCGATGATCTTCGAACAATCAGTCAGCGGTCGTCACTAGTGAACTCTGTATGAATGAATCTATTACATTCAGATATGAAGAGCCTAGAATGATATAAAAATGAAAAGATATCATTGAAAGAACAGAACCAATAATGTTAACATATGTCATATATTGAATAGGAAGGAAGTCATAGTCTATATGCGTAAAAAAATCTTAATGGCACTCACAACAGCTTTACTGGCAGCAATCTTCTTTACCGGAAACACCGATAAGGCATATGCCGCAGACTTTTATTCCGGCACTCAGCAGCATTTAAATGTAAGCGGATTTACCGATGCCTCCTACTACACGAAAAAAGCGAAAAGTGTCGATTTTACTCTCAGTACAGCGTATCCGTCAGATCGAACTTTTAAAGGAAACCTATACTTACAGCGAAAGTCAGGAAAGAAATGGACGACTTGCAAAAAAACAACCTTTTCTTTCTCAGTAAGGGTGACTAAGTCATTCTCTTTAAAAGGATGCAAGACAGGTTATTATCGTGTCAAAGCTACGTTCAGCGGTTCAAAACTTGTCAATACGACAAACTCTTTTAAAATTAACCGATAAGATTCAGGGCCCTAAGATCATTAGGGTCTTTTTATTCATTCTTTGTGAGCTCCTGCGCGATTTGAATAAAAAGTTTTGCCGCCAATGAAGCCTCTTTTACAGAAGGAACGGCAAGCAGAACATCACGGTACACCGCCTGATTGAGTTCCCTTGTCACGACATTTTCCGGCAGCGATATTCCGGACATAGACATTTGTGATAATATCGCTATTCCCAGCCCCTCTTTGATCATGCTGATGGACGTATTGACGTTGTAAACAGTGAATGCGGCAGTCAGCACAGACCCTGCCTCCTTAAACATATCAATAAACGGTGATTCGTATCCTCCGTCACAGATGATCATCGGCTGGCGGTCAAGATCTTTCAGAGTGATAGACTCACAGCTGCAAAGCGGATGATCATTTCTAAGCACGACGGCCATTTTATCTTTTTTCAGCGGCAGATATTCCATGTCTTCCGTAGGAAAAAGAGTGATCCCCACATCTATTACCCGGGAGCGGAGCCATTCCTTTACTTCGTTAACCGTTCCTTCATGAAGTACCAACTCAAGCTTCGGATACCGTTTTTTAAACACGCTGATCAGTTTTGGAATGAAATAAGCGGAAGC
Organism: Bacillus sp. ZY-1-1; assembly: GCF_003047165.1. Classification (NCBI taxonomy): domain Bacteria; kingdom Bacillati; phylum Bacillota; class Bacilli; order Caryophanales; family Bacillaceae; genus Bacillus; species Bacillus sp. ZY-1-1. Next base: position 655,724 of record NZ_CP027061.1, on the reverse strand, counting down.
GGCCGGAAATGTGCCGATGTGAATCGTTCCCTGTTCAAGCCCTCTTTCCGCGGCCGCCAGCTGCTCGGCTTTTTCTATGCCTTTGAGCACCTCTCTGATATGAACGAGAATTTTTCCGCCCGTGTCCGTGAGCCTTACGCCGTTGCGGCGCTCGCGGATGATCAGCTTGATGCCGAGCTCTGACTCAAGCGCCGAGATGGCATGGCTGACGGCGGGCTGCGTCATATTCAGCGCCTGCCCCGCTTTTGTAAAGCTTCCCGTTTCAGCGATTTGAACAAAAACCCGCAGTTGTGTAATCGTCATAACGTTTTACTTATGCTCCTCATAAAAAAGATTCATTTTATTTATCTTACTGATTACCGTATCATATGATGGAATTGTTCTACAAGGAGTGAACGACGTGAAACAGCTTTCGAAAATACAGACGGCTCTTATGCTGGCGTTTCTAGTCACGGTATGGGGAATTAACTGGCCGCTGACAAAAGCCGCGCTCGCCTATTCGCCGCCTCTTCTGTTTGCCGGAATCCGCACGCTGATCGGCGGACTTCTATTATTAATGGTGGCGCTGCCCCGTTTTAAAAAGCTGCGTTTTAAAGAAACGTGGCCGATCTATCTTATTTCTGCCATTTTAAATATTACTTTATTTTACGGCCTGCAAACGGTCGGCTTGAATTACCTGCCTGCCGGCTTATTTTCAGCCATCGTGTTTTTCCAGCCGGTGTTAATGGGCGTTTTTTCTTGGCTGTGGCTCGGGGAATCGATGTATCCTTTAAAAATAGCCGGTCTTATTCTGGGCTTTGCCGGTGTCGCCGTCATCAGCGCAGCCGGTTTCGGAGGCCATATTTCCATCGCCGGCATTCTTTTGGCTCTAGGCTCCGCGGTCAGCTGGGCGCTCGGCACGGTATATGTGAAAAGAACGGGCGGACGCGCGGACTCTATCTGGATGGTCGCTCTTCAGCTTCTGATCGGCGGCGTGCTGCTTGTCAGCTCCGGCCATTTTTCAGAAAGCTTTTCAGCGATTCAATGGAAAGCTCCGTTCATTCTCAGCCTTCTGTTCATTTCGGTATTTGTCATCGCACTCGGCTGGCTCGCCTTTTTTACGCTTGTCGGTTCAGGGGAAGCAAGCAAGGTTGCCTCTTACACCTTCCTGATCCCGCTCATATCCATTGTCGTCAGCTCGATATTTCTGCATGAGCCGCTGACCGTCAGCCTTTTAGCCGGACTGCTTCTGATCGTCACAAGCATTTGTTTTGTGAATATAACACCGAAGAAACTGAAAACACCTGCTCTGGCCGCAGAAAAAAAGGCCGTTCATTAAAAAAACTCTTGCCGCGGGGCAAGAGTTTTTTTATTTATTGACGTCTCCCTTTTACGAGATACGCAGCCGTAATGAGGAGATAGATGGCCGCAGTGATGCATGTGATGACGATGGATGTCGTCGCAATTACGCCGATCAGGATGGCCAAAAGCGCAAGCACCGCGAACCATGTCGTGTACGGGAACCATTTGACGTAATAAGCCGGCTGTTCTGTTGAATGTTTTCTTGATTTTAAATGGGCGAATCCGATAATCAGCCAGATGAACAGCACGGTATAGCCGAGGGAACCCATCAAATAATTAAACGTCCGGCTTCCTGCGAATAAAGAAATCAGGACGCCTACATATAAAAATGACGTACAAGTCAGAATCGCATAGACGGGAACCTTTTTCTTCGATAGTTTTGAAAAGATTTTCGGCACCCGGCCGTCAGAAGCCTGCGTAAATAAGACGCGGGATGATCCGTACAGTCCCGAGTTCATAGACGAGATAATCGCAAGAAGAATGACGGCATTCATAATATGGTCGGCACCCGGAATTCCGATCATCTTAAATACTATGACAAACGGGCTTTCGGGAACGCTGTTGACTTGATTCCAAGGAATCAGGCTGACGATGATGAAAAACGGCAGCAAGTAAAAAGCGACAATCCGCGTTAACGTGCTTCGGACAGCTTTCGGAATCACCTTTTCGGGGTTTTTTGTCTCCGCCAGCGTGACGCCGATGATTTCCGTTCCGCCGTATGAGTAGATCACGACGAGCATCGCCGTAATGACGCCCCCCGCTCCATGCGGGAAAAACCCTCCGTGATCCGTTAAATGAGACAGCCCCGGCGCCGTGTGATTGCCGAATGAGAAAAATAATAGCAGAATCCCGCATAATATAAAGATGACAATCACCGTAATTTTAATGAGCGCGAGCCAGTACTCCGTCTCGGCAAACAGTTTCACAGAAAGCATGTTTACGACCGTCACCACGATGGAAATGATCAAAGCCAGTATCCATATCGGACATTCCGGCAGCCAATATTGAATGAAAATGGCGGCTACGACCGCCTCCGCGGCAATATTGAGCACCCACATTTTCCAATAGATCCAGTCTAAAAAGTATGCAGCGTACGATCCTAGAGACTGCTGAACCAAATCACGGAACGTCCTTGCATGTTTGTTTCTGACGGCCATTTCGGCCAGCCCCTGCATAATAAACAGCAGAATAATTCCGCCGAGGAGGTAGGCCAACAGCACGGACGGCCCCGCTTCATCAATCGCCGTGCTGCTGCCTTTAAAGAGCCCGGCCCCGATTGCGCCTCCAAGCGCCATCATCATAATGTGTCTGGACGACATCGTCCGTTTTAACGTTTGCTTGTCCTTTTCCATCTATCACACGCCCTCTCGCAAAAAGTGTTCATCACATAAAAAAGCACGCCGCCTCTTTAGGAAAAGAGACGGCGTGCCTCAGGCAGCCGCGGTACCACTCTTGTTGATCCCGAATATCCGGAATCCAGCTTAAAAACCTTTTAACGAAGGTCAGCCGTTAGGACATAGGGAATATTCCGACGATTCCGTTCCGCCCTGCCACTTCCGGGCGAGTTCAAAGAACAATCAGTCCGCGTTTCACCAACCCGCGGCTCTCTTTTTCTGACTGGATTCTTTTACTGCTCCCGTTCACAGTGTTTTATGTTAAATGAATCTCTTGAGTTTTTATTTTCTGAATATAGTAACATAATATACAGTCTTCTATTTTCAAAGTCAATACTAATTTTTTCCGTCTATTGTCCTTCCCGGTGATTCGGAAATTTCAGCTGAAATCCGGACACAAGGCTTTGCTTTCCGGCGCCGCGCTTTCCGCTTTCACCTTTGTGTTTGCGTATAAAAACAGCGCAAGCGCAATGCCGAATGATATGACGAGAATCCATGCTTTTTTCATTCAGATGCCTCCTCACTTTCTATCATCGGCGGCTTTTTCTCTTTTTTTATACACAAAATTGAAAAAACAATTTTAAAATTCTGTTTTCCTTATATTGAAACTTGCTTTATCATAAAAGTATGCGTTTACATTCGAGTAGGGAGGTTATAGTATGACCCCTGTGAATTCAAGCAGCATCGGGAAGATTCAGGCGGCCAGCAAAGGTTTGTCGCCAAAATTGAGAGCGATTGCAGACCATATCGTGAAGGAACCGAAAGACGTGGTTCACCTTTCCATCATTCAGCTGGCCGAAAAAACGAAAAGCTCTGAAGCGACGATTTTCAGGCTGTGCAAGCGGCTCGGTTTTTCCGGCTATCAGGATTTAAAAATCGCGCTGGCTCAGGAGATCGTTCAGGAGCCGGTGCAGCACATTCATGAAGAAATGAGCCCCGACGACGATATCGAAGTCATCATCCGGAAAGTTTTCCGCACAAACATTTCCGGTCTGACCGATACCTTTCAATTATTAGATCCGGCCGACGTTGAAAAAGCGGTAGAAATGATCCACCGCGCAGACAGAATCGAATTTTACGGAAACGGCGGTTCCGGGCTGATCGCCACTGACGCGTATCATAAATTTATGCGTACGGGTATAAATTGCATCGCGCATACGGATTCTCACTTTCAGGCGATGTCAGCGGGTCTTCTCGGTCCTGAAAGCGCAGTCATCGGCATTTCTCATTCGGGGAGCAACAAGGACGTGCTCGACGCGGTGAAAACGGCCAAATCGCTCGGCGCCGGCACGATTGGCATTACAAGCTACCAAAAGTCGCCGCTCACCCAGATTTCCGACGTTGTGCTGTATACATCAACAAGGGAGACGGCTTTCAGAACGGAGGCGATGTCCGCAAGGCTTGCCCAGCTGTCGGTCATTGATACACTGTATTTCGCCACGGCCCGGCTGCGGCAGGAGAAAACGCTCGCCAACTTGCAGCAAATCAGAAAAATGATCGCGCACAAACGTTTGTAATCGTTTTCTAAATATTTTTTTCAAAAGAGAGAAAGCCGATACAGCGGGAATTGAGGCAATTTTATGAAAAAATTTTTCTTCTTCATCGTTGATTTATAAAAAAATTATTCCTATAATTGACTTTGTAAGGGCATACATTATAAATCTATCTTATTATTCAATCAGATTAGGCGGGATATATTATGAAGGAAACCCAAGCTGTTATCGGTCTGGATATCGGCACGACCAGTACGAAAGCCGTTCTGTTCGGACCAAGAGGCAAAGTGTTAGCCAAGCATTCGGTTCACTATGATTTAATACAGCCAAAGCCGGCATGGGCCGAGCAGGATCCTGAGCACATTTTGGAAGCGGTGATCGGAAGCATCAGGGGCGCCGTCACAAAGGCCGGACTGAGTACTGACAATCTGCTTGCAATCGGCATCAGCACCGCCATGCACTCATTGATAGCTGTCGATCAAAACGGCGGCCTGCTGACCAAAAGCATCATTTGGGCGGACAACCGCAGCGCCGAGCAATCAAAACGGATTTTAAAAGAGATGAACGGTTTTGATATTTATAAAAGAACGGGTACGCCGATTCATCCGATGTCTCCGCTTTCCAAAATTGTGTGGATGAAAGAACAGGACAAGGAGACATTCGCGAAAACCGCCAAATTCATCAGTATTAAAGAATATATTCTGCACGAGTTTTTCGGAACTTATGTCGTTGATTATTCGATCGCTTCGGCAACGGGACTGTTCCGATTAGATACGCTTTCCTGGGATGAAGAAGCGCTCAGGATTGCCGGAATCCGGGAAGATCAGCTGTCGGACATTGTGCCGACCACTCATCAGCTGCGCGGCCTTGCGCCGGAAATCGCTGCACGGATGGGCATCCATGCGGATACACCGTTTATTATCGGCGCAAATGACGGCGTGCTCGCCAACCTGGGAGTCGGCGCGATCGGCAAAGGCGAAGTGGCCGTTACGATCGGAACAAGCGGAGCCGTGCGTTCGGTGACGGATGCGCCGATTACGGATGAAAAAGCGCGGACATTCTGTTACGCGCTGACTGACAAGCATTGGGTCATCGGAGGCCCGACGAATAACGGAGGCATTATGCTGCGCTGGCTTCGAGACGAATTCGCTTCTCCGGAAGTTGAAACGGCGAAGCGGCTCGGCATTGATCCGTACGATTTAATGATTGATATTGCTGATAAAGTGCCCGCAGGCTCTGAGGGATTGCTGTTTCTGCCGTTTTTATCAGGGGAGCGCGCGCCGTTTTGGAACCCGAATGCCCGCGGAACGTTTTTCGGCATCAGCCTCCGCCATAAACGGGAGCATTTTATCAGAGCGGTGCTGGAAGGCGTCATCATGAGCGTCTTTTCAATCGGTGTCGCATTGAGAGATTTGGCGGGCCCCGCAAAAGACGTGCGGGCTTCGGGAGGATTTGCGAGATCGCCGCTGTGGAGGCAGATTTTGTCCGATACGATGGGACGGGAAGTCCTCGTTCCGGAAAGTTACGAAGCCTCTGCGCTCGGAGCGGCCGTTCTCGCTTTGCACAGCCTTGGCGAAATGGAACGGATCGAGGATGTTCAGGACTGGATCAGAATTTCGCACCGCCATGAACCGAACGTCAAAAACAGCGAAACATATATTGAGCTGTTTTACTTATACGAGCGGCTGTATGACAAGCTCAAAGATGAATTTGACGTCATCAGTGGATTTCAGCTCAAACAAAGCCGTTAATTCTTCTTTGAAAGGGTGAAAAGGTCATGTTACTGTTTATTGTCATTGCCGCTATTATCGTTTTACTCTTATTGATTACGGTCGCTAAATTAAATCCGTTTATCAGTCTTTTGATTACATCCATCCTTGTCGGTTTCGCAACGGGCATGAATCTGCCGGACATTATCACTTCGATGAAAACCGGGCTCGGCAATACGCTGTCTCTGCTTGCGATCGTGCTGGCCCTCGGTACGATGCTCGGAAAAATGATGGCTGAATCAGGCGGTGCGGAGCGGATCGCCCACACCCTGATCGGCCGCTTCGGCAAAAAGAAAGTGCATTGGGCGATGATGGCCGTCGCTTTTATTGTCGGCATCCCGGTCTTTTTCCAGGTCGGCTTCGTCCTGCTCGTGCCGCTTTTGTTTACGATTGCGATTGAAACCGGGGTTTCATTAGTGACGATCGGGATTCCGCTCCTTGCGGGACTTTCCGTCGTGCACGGATTGGTTCCGCCCCACCCGGCGGCGATGGCGGCTGTCGGCATTTATCACGCCAATGTCGGAAAAACGATTTTGTATTCTTTAATCGTCGGTATTCCGACTGCCATCATCGCGGGGCCGCTTTACGGAAAATGGATTGGTAAGCGCATTCATAAACCCGTTCCCGAACTGTTGAAAAAACAATTTATTGAACGGAATGAAAAACGCAAGCTTCCGGGATTCGCAAATACATTGTTTACGATATTGGTACCGGTGATCCTGATGCTTATGGCAACGCTTGCCGAAATTGCGCTTCCGGAAAAAAGCACGCTCTATGAAACTTTTAAATTTATCGGCGACCCTGTCACGGCGCTTTTGATCGCCACGGTTTACTCCTTTTTCAGCCTTGGTTTTTATCAGGGCTTTGACAGGGAAAGCATTTTAAAATTCAGCAATGACTGTCTGGGACCGATCGCTTCCATTCTGCTTGTGATCGGAGCCGGCGGCGCTTTTAACAACGTCCTGATTGATTCAGGCGTCGGCACGTATATCGCTGACATGGCGAAGCACTCAAGCTTCTCTCCCGTTCTTTTAAGCTGGACGATCGCGGCGGTCATCCGTGTCGCCACAGGTTCAGCGACTGTCGCCATGATGACGGCGGCCGGCATTGTTGCTCCGATTGCATCTGTCATGCCGGGCGTCAGCAGCGAGCTTCTCGTTTTGGCAACGGGAGCGGGCTCTTTGATTCTGTCACATGTCAATGACTCCGGTTTCTGGCTCATTAAAGAGTATTTCGGAATGACGGTAAAAGAAACGTTCCTGACATGGACGGCGATGGAAACGATTATTTCTGTCAGTGCGATCTGTTTTATCATGATCATTAACGCGTTTATATAAAAACAAACCCCGGCCGCAAACCGGGGTTTGTTTTTTTATCGGTCATTCACGAGGATATAAGCGGCTTTAACGGGTCCGTGGACGCCGACAACCAAATCCATTTCGATATCGGCCGAGTTGCTCGGTCCGGTAATATAGTTGATGCAGGAAGGAACGGTGACGCCGTCTCTGATCTGCTGTTTCAGTATATCGCTGGCCTGTGTCATTCTCGGCACAATGGAAGATTTCGGGATGATTGCGATATAGGTGGTAGGAAGCAGGCTGACGGAACGGCCGGCATGCTCTGACGCATACAAAACGACGGTGGCTGATTCCGCAAGCGTGATCTCGCTGAATGTGATGCCCACATTCGCTTGTTCCGCTTTTTCAATATTTTTCGCTCCTTGTTCCGCGTCCCATTCCCAAACGGGAATCCCTTCGTCCGGCCACTCTTCTGTCATAAGGGTCTGCAAGCCGTACATTTCAAACCGGCTGTCCTTCGGAATGATGACAGGCCCTCCTTCAAAGCGGTTCACCTGCGTGCGCAAAGCGTCGTAAAGCCCGACTGCATCCGTTTCGATCAGTTCGGTATGAATGTTGACGCAGTGGTCTTTCAGCATCGTGACAAGATCGTCTTCCGTACAGTCCGCATGCGTTTGATATTGAGGCTGATACTTCCATTCAGGCAGGGACACGCCTGATTTCCTGCGCTCTCTGCCCAGACTTCCGGCGATCCGGTTTAGAAAGGATTCCTGATGTGTAACCGTCCCTTTCATCATCATTCTTCCCCCTTTTGTTTTTCCCGGTCTTTAAACCAATCTCTGAATCTCGATTTATGCGGCGCCGGGAAGTCCCGTATTGCCGTCCATTCTTTTAATGGCCCCGGCCCTTTTGATATTTTGTCATCCTCCGTAAACGGCGTCATGGCGGCAGGCGCCCATTTCGATCCCAGTTTATAAAGGGACGGGGATGACGAGCCGAGCCCGAAGGCTTTCATCGCCAGTTTTTCGCTGATCGGCGCTTTTCCCTCTTTTTCCACAATGTTCTGCCGATGCTTGAGCAGCAGCTCGTGCAGCGGAATTTTAACCGGACACGCTTCCGTACAGGCCGCGCATAAGGAAGATGCGTACGGGAGCTCCTTGTATTCGTCATATCCGCCGAGAAGAGGCGATAAGACGGCGCCGATCGGACCCGAATAGATGGACCCGTACGAGTGTCCGCCGACATGCCGGTACACGGGACAGACGTTGATGCAGGCGGCGCAGCGGATACATTGCAGCACCGATTGGAATTCCGTGCCGAGTATGCGGGAACGCCCGTTATCCACAACCACGAGATGAAATTCCTCAGGCCCGTCAGCTTCTCCTTGCTGCCGTGGGCCCGTCAGCGCCGTAATGTAACTTGTAAGCCGCTGGCCGACCGCGCTTCTCGTCAGCATGCTGACAAGCACTTCAAACTCAGAAAATGAAGGAACGATCCGCTCCATTCCCATCACGGTGATCTGCGTCTTCGGCAGCGCGGACACAAGGCGGCCGTTTCCTTCGTTTGTCACGAGACTGACCGATCCGGTATCCGCGATTGCAAAGTTGCAGCCCGTGATGCCAACATCCGCTTCGAGAAATTTTTTCCGGAGAACGCTGCGCGCGTGCATGACGAGCTCTTCCGGTTTTTCCGTCTGTTTGTATTCGAGTCTCTCTTTAAACACGTCACGGATCTGCTCTTTGTTTTTGTGAAGAGCGGGAGCAACGATATGTGACGGCGGATCGTGATCGTCAATCTGGAGAATGTATTCGCCGAGATCCGTTTCTGTGACTTCACAGCCCTCTTCCTCAAGCACTTCGTTCATATTGATTTCTTCTGTCACCATGGATTTGGATTTTACGATTTTTTTGGCGTTTTTCTGCCGGATGACATCGCGGATATAGGAGGACGCTTCTTCCGCCGTTTCGGCGAAAAAGACATGCCCGCCTCTGTTGGCGACGTTTTCGGCGAGCTGTTCCAAATAGAAATCAAGATTGTCCAGCACATGCTGTCTGATTTCTTCCGCATGTGAACGCCAATCCTCCCAGTTTCCCAATTCCTCGGCCGCCTGAAGCCTCCTTGTCCTGAGCCGTTCCTGCGCTCCGGAGACGGCTCCTCTCATAAACTCATTATCTATTCCTTCTGATACCCGCTCTTTAAAAGCGGCGGTACCGATTTTCATCGCCATGATTTTACCCCCTTGTTGTTTCTCGTCTTATCTGCTGTTCAGCACTTCTGCGATGTGCATGACTCTGACGTTTTTATCCTTACGGTCAAGACGCCCGCCGATATTCATCAGACATCCGCAATCCGCCCCGATCAGCACCTCGGCCTCCGTGTCTTCCACGCAGGCGACCTTTTCATCCACCATTTGTTCAGAGATTTGCGCCATTTTCACAGAAAATGTTCCTCCGAATCCGCAGCATTGGTGTTTTCCGGGAAGCGCGGTCAGCTCGAGCCCCTTGACATGGCGCAAAAGCTTCATCGGCTCCTCCGACACGCCGAGCAGCCTCGTCATGTGGCACGATGTATGGACTGTCGCTTTTTTATGCAGCACCGCCCCGACATCCTCCACCCCGAGAACGTTGACGATAAAATCCGTTAACTCATATGTTTTGTCCGCAAGCTGCTGCGCTTTTGCGGCCCACTTCGGATCGTCCTGAAACAGATGCGGATATTCACGGAACATCGTCGTACAGGAACCTGACGGACTGACGACGTACTCCGCTTCTTCAAACGCGGCAATCATCCGCTTCATTGCTTTTTTCGCATCCGTCACATACCCGCTGTTGTATGCGGGCTGCCCGCAGCAAATCTGCCCCTCGGGAAAATCCACCTCACACCCGAGCCGTTCCAGCACCTCAACCGTCGCCTTTCCGACATTGGTCTGAAACATATCCACAAGGCACGTGACAAATAATGAGACTTTCATGATGAACCCCTCTTTCATCCTCAGTATGTGATCCGGTCATCTGATGACCTGTTTTTGGAAAGCTCTATAAATATCCTACACTATTCTGAATATGGATTGGAAGGTTTTTCTGAAAAATCCTTTCGCCTGATGCGCTGAAGGGTGCAAAAAAAGAGAAGCCTGAAAGCTTCCCATGCTCCTCTAGATCCCGTTTTTCAGCGGGTGTCCCAGTTTTTGCACACCCTCTTTTATCGCGGCTTTACCGGGAAAACTGAACGACAGGCGGAGATATTCGGCACCGTCTTCCTGATGCGGAAAAAAATATTTTCCGGGTACATAGGAAACGCCGTGAGACAGAGCCCTCGCCAGCAGTGCGGACGTATCAGCCCCCGGCGCTTTCACCCATACAAAGTAACCGCCTTCAGGCACGTGCCAGGATGCGGATTCCGGAAGATATCGCGCTGATGCGGCGAGCAAAACATCACGTTTGCTTCGATATGCTTCCCGCAAGGCGGCGAGCCGTTCTTCAATATTCGTTTGTTCCAGATAGACGGCGGTCACCGCTTGGGAAAACGGATGGCCTAAGTCTTTTTTTAACCATGACAATGCCGTGATGAATGCGGCGTCCCCTGCAATCCAGCCGATCCTCATACCCGGCGCGATGACTTTTGATAATGAACCGGCGTACAGCACCCGGCCGTTTTGATCCATGGCTTTCAAGGGCGGCGGAATATCGGTGAATCCGAGCTCGCCGTATGCATCATCCTCCAAGATGAGAAAATCATACGTTTCGGCAAGCTGAAGCAGGCGGGTTCTCCGCTTCGATGACATTACGGTTCCCGCCGGATTCTGAAAAGCGGGTATCGTGTAGAGAAGACGGGGAAGCAGAAGCCCTTTTCGTTTTCTTTCCTCAAGCATAAACGCTAATGTTTCTGTTTGCAGACCCTCTTGATCTGTCGGAATGCTCATGATATGCGGTGTATAATTTTTAAAAATCTCGAGCGCTTCCATATAGACCGGTGCTTCAACGGCAGCGGCGGTTTGTTCATCGAGGAAAACCCGCGCAGCCAGATCTATCGCCTGACAGGCGCCTGACGTCACGATCAGCTCATCGTCCCGGCAGTGAATGCCGCGGATGGCTAACCGTTCTTGAATCTGCTTTTTGAAAACGGCCGTCCTCGGGCTTCCTATATAATGCAGCGGCAGATCGCGCTCCTCATCCAGAAGGCGGGAGACGGCTTCTTTCAGCTCCTTATCAGGAACGAGCGCGGGATCGGGATAGCCGGAATGCAGAGGGATGCACGCTTTCGGAACTGCCGGCATCCATTCCCCGGGAGGATCATTTGTCAGAGCTTTCTTTACATGGTCAGAAAAAAAAGATTCGGCCTGCATGTGATGTTATCCCCTTTCACAAGTCAGCTTCTATACATTTTCTTCAAAATAAGCCCCCAGCACTTCTTCCACATTCGTCAGGTGCGCCGTCATCGCGGCTTCCGCTTCATCCGCGTCTCCGGCGGCGACGGCGCTGTAAATGCGTTCATGCTCTTCATACAATCGCTGCACGCTCGTTCGTTTAGAAAACAGCCAAATTTTTCTCGTTTCTCTCATTGTTTCCAAAAGGAGCGCGGAGACATGATTCATGAGATGCTTAAGCAGCCCGTTTTGTGATGCTTCCGCCAGCGCCATGTGAAAGGAGAAATCTGCTTTTTCGCCCAATTCTTCGTCTCCGTCAATGTCTTTCATCTCCATGAGAGCTTGGCGGATTTTTTGTAAATCGTCTTCGGTGCGTTTTTCAGCGGCCATGGCGGCGACGCCGAGTTCAAGCAGCTTTCTGACTTCGAGCAGCTGTTTGACGTCCTCTTTTTTCATCAAGAGGGCGGAAGAAAGCGGCTGGGAAACATGAGACGGCTCAAATTCTCTTATGTATGTGCCTTCTCCCTGCTTCATGTCGACGAGCCCCATCGCTTTCAAAGCCGACAGCGCTTCTCTGACCGCCGAGCGGCTGACCTGAAAACTCTCGGAAAGCGCCTGAACGGAATCAAGCTTTTCCCCCGGCTTAAGCTCGCCCGCTTTTATCTTCTCCAGCAATGCGTCAGCGACTTCCTCGTAGATTTTTTTCGTTTTAATTTGTTTATATTTCAACGCGATCACCCCGTCACTTGTGAATCTTGATGTTTATCGTCTATTATACTTCTTTTTTTGTGTTGCCGACAGGTTCAGACAATTTGTTCAAGAAAAGTATTGTACTTTCAAAACTTTCAAAATATAATGCTAATTAACCCGGTCATCAGATGACCTTATCATAAAAAGTAATCGTTTACATGACATAAGGAGGGGTTTTTTAGGGATGCAATGGACACAGGGGTACGCTCCTTTAGGGGGAAATTTGCTTTTATCGGCAGCTTGCGCGCTCGTGCCGATTATCTTCTTTTTTTGGGCGCTTGCGGTGAAACGGATGAAGGGGTACATAGCGGGGCTTTTAACGTTAGCCGTTTCACTTTTAATCGCGGTATTTGTTTACGGCATGCCGGCGGAAAAAGCGGTGATGTCCGCTTCTCAGGGAGCGGTGTACGGGCTGCTTCCGATCGGCTGGATTATCGTCACATCGGTCTTTCTGTATAAAATCACCGTGAAAACGGGACAGTTTGAGATTATCCGGAGTTCGGTGCTCTCAATTACAGATGACCGGCGTTTGCAGGCGCTGCTCATCGCCTTTTCATTCGGGGCATTTTTAGAAGGCGCCGCCGGTTTCGGCGCTCCCGTCGCGATCTCGGCCGCTTTGCTCGTCGGACTTGGTTTTCAACCGCTGTATGCGGCGGGAATTTGCCTGATTGCCAATACGGCGCCCGTTGCCTTCGGTGCGATCGGCATTCCGATTACCGCCGTCGAAGGTCCGACCGGGATACCGGCAATGGAAATTTCCCAAATGGTCGGCCGGCAGCTTCCTTTTTTATCCGTCTTTATTCCGCTTTACTTAATCATTTTGATGAGCGGGTTTAAAAAGGCTTTTGAAGTATGGCCGGCCATTCTTGTTTCCGGCGTCTCCTTTGCGGCCGTGCAGTACGCAAGCTCGAATTTTTTAGGGCCTGAGCTTCCGGATGTGCTGTCGGCGCTTGTTTCCATGGCCGCGCTCGCTGTATTTTTGAAATTTTGGAAACCGAAAACGGCCTTTCGTTTCGCGGCAGAACGGGAATCAGCAGCGGCCGCTGACCGGGCGCCGATCAAGTACGGGGGCGCCGCGGTGTTTAAAGCGTGGTCTCCTTTCCTTCTTCTGACGGCCATGATATCCGTTTGGGGGATTCCCGGCGTGAAGGCTGCTTTAACCGGTCATTATGAAGGAACGTCAATGTGGCTTTCCTGGCTGAATGCAGCCGGGAAAGCATTGACCTTCACGCCTCCCGTCCCATTTGTAAATCAGCAGATTCTTCAGGCGGACGGCACGCCGATTGAAGCCGTGTACAAACTTGAGCTTTTCGGTTCAGCGGGAACGGCGATTCTGATTGCCGCCGTCATCTCCAAGTTCGCCCTCGGCATGTCGTGGAAGACGTGGGGCGAAGCGTTTATAGAAACGGTGAAAGAGTTAACGCTTCCGGTCGTGACCATTGTTTCTGTTGTCGGCTTTGCATATGTGACGAATGCTTCCGGCATGAGCACGACACTCGGTCTTGCGCTTGCCATGACGGGCGCGATGTTTACCTTTTTTTCGCCGGTGCTCGGCTGGCTCGGCGTATTTATTACCGGCTCTGATACATCGGCCAACCTATTGTTCGGCGGATTGCAAAAGGTGACGGCGCTATCTGTCGGGATGGACCCGGTTCTCTCCGTTGCCGCCAATTCATCAGGCGGTGTCACCGGAAAAATGATTTCTCCGCAATCCATTGCGGTTGCCTGTGCCGCTGTCGGTCTGGCGGGCAAGGAAGCCGACCTTTTCCGCTTTACGATTAAGCACAGTCTGTTTTTGCTTCTGCTCGTCTGTCTCATTACATTTTTACAGCATCATCTGTTTTCATGGATGATCCCGTAACACGGAGAACCTCCCCGGGGTTTGGCTCGGGGAGGTTTCAGCTGTACCGTTTTCTCGCCGATGACGGCGGAATATTTAATTGGTCACGGTATTTGGCGACGGTGCGCCTTGAGATTCGGATGTCATATTGTTCATGCAGCAGATCGGCAAGCTTTTGGTCTGAAAAAGGTTTCTTTTTATCTTCTTTACGGACCAATGCTTCCAGATGCGCTTTTACGGCATAATTGGAGGCGCCGCCGTCCCCCGATGATTCAGCTTTCGCCGAGAAAAATGTTTTCATTTCATACAGTCCGTACGGCGTCTGAACGTACTTCCCTTTGATGGCCCGGCTGATCGTTGATTCGTGGAGCTCCAGCGTTTCCGCCACCTCTCTTAGGGTCAGCGGCTGCATTCCGCTTTTTCCTGTGAGAAAAAAGGATTCCTGCCGTTCAGTCAGGACGCCGATAATTCTCGTGATCGTTTGTTTTCTTTGCGACAAAGCCCGGTTCAGCCAGCGCCATTCCTGATATTTTGCCGACAGATAATTTTTCGTGTCACGGCACCCGGCGGCTGACAGGAGCGGCTGATAATGGGCATGAAGCTGGATGTCAGGAAACGAACGGCTGTTGAGCCGCGCTTGAATGATGCCGTTTTTCACCGTGATGAAAATATCCGGTTCTACGTAAAAACCCGGCTCCTCATGCGCATAACGGAGCCCCGGCCTCGGATCAAGCGCGCTGATCATGTCAGCGATGTCCTGAATGTCTTTAAGCGGAATACCCGTTTTCAGTGTAAGCGCTTTCCAATTCTTTCTTGCAAATAGCTCAAAATAGGCTTCGGCAATCCATTCCGCCTGTTCGTTCCGCTCGGGCAGACGGCGGAGCTGAAGAAGGATGCATTCCTGCAAAGACCGGGCGCCGATTCCCGCGGGCTCAAGGGATTGAAGCTTTTTCAGAACCGCTTCCGTCTCCTCTTGTGAAGCGGATACATGGTCGGCGGCGGCTGGTATGTCCTCTTTTAAATAACCGTTTGAATCCAATGAATGTATCAGATAATTGAAAATTTTTTTCTCGTCATCGGACAGCTTCATGTCTAAGGCTTGCTGTTTGAGCGAATCCTGCAGCGTTTTGCGGGTAAGTCTGATCTGCTGGCTTCCGTCCCGTTCTTTCATCCTGTTTTTATTTGTTTTATGGTAAGATAGTGGCGGCGTGTCTGTTTCCTTTCGTTCAATCAGAGGGTTTTCCAGTGAGAGCTCATCAATATATCCGGCCAGCTCCGCGGAATTGTATCCGAGTAATGTGATGGCCTGTTTAAGCTCTTGCGTTAATTGAGGCTTTAACATTTGTGTTTGCTGAAGTTTGATATCCATCATGCTCACTCCCCTTTTTTCATTGTACATGATTGGTTTCATACCGTATATACTTATTAAAAGGAGTTGCTTTATAGATGTCAGAACTTTTTTCTGTTCCCTATTTTATTGAAAACTTTACACAGCACATTGAAATGAATCCGAATGAAGACCGAATTCATGCGATGAACAGCTATTACCGCTCCGTCGTCTCAACCCTTGTACAGGATCAGCTGACGAAAAACTCGGTTGTGCTCAAAAGAATTCAGCATTTGGATGAGGCGTACAACAAAGTAAAACGCGGAGAAACAAAATAAACCTTCCGCTCATTCAAAGCGGAAGGTTTTCCTTCGTGCCGGCGGTTTCACCGATCAGCCGGACGTCCGGCGCTTCGTGCGTCCAGGTGTAATAATAGTTCGCGTTTTTCCCGTATGAATTATCAATGACGGTATTCGGTTTCCCGAGAAGCGAGGACAGGATGTGGCCGTGGAGCCTTGACGTTTCCACCGATTCGTACCTGCTGAAAAACAGGACCGCTTTTTTCGTTAAGTAATCGGAATAGCGTTTCCAAAACCGCGCAATCGGCAGCGGGTTTCCTGCTTTTTTATTCAAAACATTCAGCGTTTGGAAAAAAGCGATTCCCCTGCGGTCGCTTGCTGACAGAACATCCTGCCAGTCACAGTTTTTAACGGAAGAATTGTTTTGCAGCTTCGGGTTGATTTCCCCATCCGTGCGGATAAAATAAAGCCTGCCGCGTGACGGAACCGCTGACGCCGCGATCGGATACAGCTGATGGGCCATATCAGGCATAAGCCCGATATGATTCGCCGAAAAAAAGCGTTTCGCAGTCTCGTATGACACATGATCTCTCGTAAACAGGTGGAGATCCTTGTGCTCCGCAAAAAGCGCCGATGTCTTTTGCAGCCGTGTCTCATCCTGATAATAAATCGATTGCGGCAGGATGACGATCCTGTTTTCCGGAAAGGATTTGACGATTTTTTCCCTGAACGTCTGATAGTACGGATAGAGATCCCCGAAATTTCCGCCACCCTGACAGACGATGATCGTCTTTTTGTCCGCCCGGCGCCCGAATGGAAAATTGTCGGGATTCCAGCGCTGTTTCACGCGGATGCCGTGCGCTTTAAAAAACGCCTCCGTCCCTTTCATAATCAATAAATCCCCTACATTTCCGTAGAGGGGATAGTCGGCATATATGATGTCGGATTGCGGCGGTATAACGCTGAGCAGACCCGTCAGCGTCTCTTTTAATCGGCTCATAACATGGCGGCTGTCCATGTTTTCTCCCCTTTCGTTTTAAACAGTTGCGCAAGTGCGTCAATGACACGCTGCTGCTCCTCAGAAGACAGGTCAGACCCGGACGGCAGACAAATCCCCCGGCTGAAAAGGTTCTCAGAGACACGCTCATGGTCGCTGTGAGGATAAAAGACGGAAGATGAGAAAAGCGGCTGCGTATGCAGCGGTTTCCACAGCGGCCGGGCCTCAATATTCTGTTCCGCAAGACAGGCGACGGCTTCTTCCGGCGTCACGCCGTTATCAAGCGTCAGAGCCGTCAGCCAGCGGTTTGAAACCGTTCCTTCAAGCTCCGGCATCATGCGGATGCCCGGATATGTTTCGAGCGCTTCCCGATACCGGTGAAAGATTTCTCTCCTCGCCCGGACGCGATCTTCAAGCACTTCCAGCTGCGATATCCCCACGCCCGCGAGAATGTTGCTGAGCCTGTAGTTGTAACCGAGCTCGCTGTGCTGGTAATGAACGGCGGCATCTCTCGCCTGTGACGCAAGAAACCTCGCTTTTTCAATCGCGGCTTCATCGTCAGACACGAGCATGCCGCCTCCCGATGTTGTAATGATTTTGTTGCCGTTAAAGGAATAAATGCCGAAACGGCCGAACGTGCCGCTCTGCCTGCCTTTATATGTTGATCCTAAGGACTCGGCAGCGTCTTCAATCAGACAGACGCCGTATGCGTCACAAAGGCTCATTAATTCATCCATTTTCGCGCTTTGGCCGTAAAGATTGACGGCGATCACCGCTTTCGGGAGTCTGCCGCGCCGCTTTGCATCCCGGAGCGCCCGCTCAAGCGCAGCGGGCGACATATTCCACGTCTCCCATTCCGAATCAATAAAAACGGGCTCAGCCTGCTCATACACAATCGGATTCGCCGTGGCGACAAACGTAAAGGAAGGACAAAATACAACGTCTCCTTTTTTCACACCCGCAAGCCGCAGGGCAAGATGGATGGCGGCCGTTCCCGAGCTTACGGCCGCCGCGCTTTTCACTCCCGCATATTCCGCGAGCCGCGCTTCAAACGAATTGACGAGCGGACCGAGCGGGGCAATCCAATTGGTTCGGAAGGCTTCTGCGATGTATTCCAGTTCTTTTCCGCTCATATGAGGCGGAGACAAATAAATCCGTTTGTTTGTTTGCATGAAATCATCCTTTTTCATTATGGATAGGGGAGATGACGCGGGCCGGAACGCCGACCGCCGTCACATGGCCGGGAATTCTGCTGATGACCGCAGCCCCCGCGCCGATAACGGACCAAGGGCCGATGTCCATCTGCGGTATGACGGACGCGCCGATTCCGATGTGCGTTCCTTCCCCGACTTTCACTCCGCCGGCAAGCGCCGCGCGCGGTGAAAGATGGACGTAATCTCCGATTGCATTGTCGTGATCGGCAACCGCCCCCGTATTGATGATGCAATGGGCGCCGATGTCAGCGCCCGCCTGAATGACGGCGCCCGCCATCACAACCGTTCCGTGTCCGACGGAAGCCGTTTCACTGACGATCGCCCCGGGGTGAATGAGTGAAGCATAATCGGCAGCTTCAATCCCAAGCGTTTCAGCGAACTGCTTTCTGACGCCGTTGCGGCCGATGCATATCGTGAACACGGCCTCGGGGACGAGTTTCCGAAGCATGTGCACGTCTTCCGTCCGGCCCGTATATAAACCGTTCCGAGCGGTAAAACCGCTGAATCCGTCGTCCAATATGCCCGCAAGCTCCATATCGGAACGGGCCTGCACGATTTCCTTCACGACTTTTCCGTGTCCGCCGTTTCCGATCAGCACGACCTTTTTCACGATGACATATCTCCGCTGCCTGTGAAGCGCTTTGCCGTCACATGGCCGGCTTGGTGTATGCCTTCTGACACGAGAACTTTTTTCACTGTTAAAAGCAGAATCTTTAAGTCGAGCAGAAAGGTGCGGTTGTCGACGTACCACACGTCGAGCTTGAATTTCTCCTCCCATGAAATCGCGTTTCTCCCATTGATCTGCGCCCAGCCCGTAATCCCCGGCTTCACCTCGTGCCGCCGCGCCTGCTCCGCCGTGTAAAGCGGCAGATAATCCATCAGCAAAGGGCGGGGGCCGACCAGACTGATATCGCCTTTGAGCACATTAAAAAGCTGGGGAAGCTCATCGATGCTCAGTTTTCTGATCAGCCTTCCCGTTTTGGTCAGGCGCAGATGATCCGGAAGCAGCACACCGTTTTCATCACGCGCATCCGTCATCGTTCTGAGTTTATACAACGTAAACGGACGCCCATTATGCCCCGGTCTCGTCTGTTTGAACAATACCGGAGACCCGATGGCGCATCTGACGGCTGCCATGGCGAAGAGAAGAATGACACTCGCGCCGCACAATAACAGCGTCGCGGCCGCTATATCAAATACACGTTTCACCTTCAAATCTGAACAGCTCCTTTCACTTTTCGGCATTTCTGTAAAGCAAGCCGCCTTTCTTCTTTCGTACAAATGAAGAAAAAAGCGAATGCGGCATAGCTTATGCATACGGCAAGCCCCGCGGCGATCAGACCGGCCCAGCTGTCAAGCGGTGAAAACAGCCGGATACCCCGGCAGACGGCCCAGGCAAATACGGCCGCCGCCAACGGGCCGAACATGCCTTTGTAAAACGCGGTTTTCTGAAAGCCGGTAATATGCGAAACATACAGCGGCGTGAAGACGGCATTTTTCAAAATGAGGGAGACAGCCCCGGCAATGGTGATGCCGTACAGCCCGAGATGTGCCGGTCCGCTGAGAACCACGGCCAATATGACATTCAGTCCGCCTAAACATAAAGTAACGACGGCGGGCGTTTTTTGTTTATTAAAAGCCGTCCATACGTAAAAAAGCGGCATGACAGAGAGACTGACCGCCAAATACGCGGCGTGAATATATAAAAGCGGCGCCGTCTGCACAAACGACGGGCCCAGCCAAATCGCCAGAAACGGTTCGGCAAGCCCTCCTAATAACGCAGCGGGAAGCGCGAGGAGAAGCCCGTTCATCCGCACGGCCTTATTGGCGTAAGACAGGAGACCTTCCATATCGCCTTTTGAATAATAGGAAGTCAAAACCGGCGCAAACAGTGAAGCAAGCGTCCCGGCAAGACTTCTGAGCAGAAGCGGGAATTGAATAATCGCCGCATAGACACCCGCTTCAGATGGCCCCAGCACAAGGTTGGCCGTCATGAGGTCAATCTGCAGAAACAGCAGCACGCCGATCTGGTTGACAGAACTCCAGGCACCGGCCGAAAACAGCACTTTGCTCGTCTGTAATGACAAAGTTTTACGGCTGAAAGAAAACCACGGAATCAATTTCTTAAAGAAGAAAAAAGTCAGCACAGCTGCACAGACGGCTCCCGCTAATGCCGAAAGCTGGATCTGCCAGATCTTCGGCGGCAGGCACGTAAACAGAGCGAGCACACACAGCACCCTGACCAGCATTTGCACGGCCTGAATGGAACTTGTGATATAAAGCTTGTTGGCAAAAAACGGCCCCGTCGCGAACCCCGCCATAAAAAACGTCAGCATAAACAGCACGCTGCCGATTACGATAGACAGCCTCACATCCGTTAAGAGCCCGGCCGGTACATTCATAATCCTGTCAATAAAAAAAGCAGTCCCGGCGAGCGGCACAGCGAGTAATAGAGATATCACGACAGACGCGGCTAAATAATTGCTTACATACGCATTGGCCTCGTCCCTGTTCCCCCTGTGGGCGGCGACGGAGAAAAACCTCACAACGACTGAGCTCAGCGCAACGGTAATAATAGAGAAATAGTTAATGATATTCTGTGTCAGATGGACAAACCCAAAAGCCTCAACACCTAATGTTTTCACAATAAAGGGCGTCATCCACACTGATAAAAACACCGATAGTAAAAACGCCGTCACATTGGCGCCGAAATTAATGGCAAATTTCATGCTCCTTCCGCACTGCCTTTCTCTTTCGATTTCCGTTCGAAAAACGCATGAAGAAGAAGAGGAAGGCGCATTTTGCACAGACCGAGCACCACGCGCTCCCCGGCCAGCAGCTGTTTATGGCGGCACGGCGTCCTGCGCACGGCCGTTTTTACCATGTCATACGTTAAGATTCTGCCGATATGCGCCGTAATCTGGTGTGACGGCTGCGGGGCGGCGCATGCGTTGGCGATCAGCATCGGAATCTGATGCTTGCACAAATATGTATCAATATCGCTCCGGCAGGCGTCCGTCAGCCCGTTTGCCTCATAAAAAGCCATTTTCGCTGCATATTGCTTTTGCAGTTCGTGATCTAAGCGGGGCTTAAACGGTGTTTCTGTAAGACTTTGCGGATTTTCCCGGTAGATATACAGCCCTTCGTCTATCACTTTGACACGCGCGGCTTGGCGGAACGCTGCCAAGTTAAACGGAGAGTCCTCGGCAAACCGGATATCTTCATGGAACAACAGCCCTTGCAATGCTTCTCGCCGGTATATATAGCGCCACACATACCAAATAAACCGATGTTCGTGCGCGCGGGTCAGCAATGCGGTCATTTCATCCGCTGTGAAGACACGGCCCGGCGGAAGGGACGGCGGCATATACGTTCTTTCTTTAGACGGCGTTTCTTTGTAATAACCGCAGCCGGCGATATCCAGCCGGTTCTTCTCCGCTTCTTCATAAAGCCGCTCGAACATCATTTCCGTCACATAGTCATCGCCGTCCGCAAAACCGATATAACGGCCGCGGGCTGCTTTTATTCCGGCATTGCGGGCCGAGCTGAGGCCGCCGTTTTCTTTATGAATCACCCGGATTCTCGCATCTTCTGCGGCGAATTGTTCAGCCATCCGGCCTGACTGATCCGGTGAACCGTCATTGACGAAAATGATTTCGATGTCTCTCAGCGTCTGTTTTGTTAAAGAAACCGCGCATTCTTTAATAAAAGGCTCTGTCTTATACATCGGCACGATCACGCTCACAAGCGGCGCGGTCATTGGGCATCACCGCTGATTTTCAAGCGCAGCCCGGCAAAATAAACACTTCGCAAAGAACCGCCTTCCTCATGCTTGCCGCTGAGCAGCCGATTTACGGCGGATGTTACGGCTTCAGGGTCGGGATGTTCAAGCAATGTCATGTTCGGTATGTTTTTCAGCCATTGATAGCCTTCCATCACCTTATGATCAAACGAACGAATGACGACACAAGGCGTTTTCGTCAGCGCACAAAAAATCATCCCGTGAAGCCTGTCAGTGACGACGGCTTCCGCGCCTTTCAGCGTATTCCAAAGCGCTTCCAGCTCCTTTTCGCGTGTATGGCGGCTGACCCTCCGGCCGACCGTCGTGGTAAAGGAATACAGCTCTCCGTACTCTTTGGCCAAAGCTTCTTTTACCATCGTTCTGTCCTCAGCCGTCAGCGCGCTCTCCTTATCCTCCCGTAAACAGAGGTAGATCCCTTCCCGCGCTATGCCCCGCTCGCTTTTATCCAAATATAAGACCATGTCAGGCTGTTTGAGCACTGTTTTTCCGGGAAAATGACGCTTCATCCATTGATACGTCGTCTCATCTCTCGCCATCAACAAAAGGTCGGGATGCGCATTGTACACTTTTCGGGCGCGCTTAAGTTCCTTCCGTCCCTTTTTTGATTCAGAAAAGTGAGCCGTCGCCGGAAGCTGAACGATCCGATATTGCCGGAATGTTTTTATGATAAAGCGGCGCGTCCATTCCTCATACCGGTACAAATCCCCCATGTTCCCGCCGCCGATGATGAATACCATATCTTCGGGGTGGCGCTTTTTGATCAGCGCTTTTGCCGATCTGTATATATCCTTCATATCCACCTCGACAATGTCAAAATCGGGATACTCCCGTTCAAGAAACGTTTTGCTTGCGTAGGCGATGGCGTGATCGCCGAGATTATCGTGGGACGGGAGCAGCGTCAGAATGATCTTTTTTCTTGCCGCTGTAAGCCCCGCCCCATCCGCTCCCGTTCCGAAATGAAATTGGGACGGGTATTTGACCTTAAGCAAAAGCCATTCCGCGAGATTGATTTTTAAAGATTGTATCGACATGTCTTCACCCTCTGATTTTCATTTTGTACTCGATTGCCCGCTGATACGCGGCTGATGCCAGCGACACGAACGGAATCAGCTTCAGCTTCGCCAAAAGCAGAAGGCATGAGCGTTTGGCGTCAAACGGCGCCGTTCCCGTTTTGGAAAGGCTCATGCGGAATACGGGATCAGCGCATATCCGGCTGATATTCTTCCACTTCTCAGAAAACCGGCCGCCGTTATTCCGCTTCCATTCATTCAGCAGGCAGACTGTTCCGTGCTGAACGATGAAAAAATCCAGCTCCTGCCGGTATTCGTGTAAGCAGCCGTTTTCACGCAAAAAAGCCTCGTTCAGCCGATAGAGAACGAGACCTGAGTCAAACAGCTTTTTCTGATAGCTTTGCACAATGGAAGTCAAGTGAATCCGATAATGATAGAGCGGCTGATCCACGTACGAGACCGCACCTGCGAAAACATGCGCCCGGAGGCTGAAATACTGATCCTCCACGTGCTCCAGCTCATCACGAAGCGGAAAGCGCAGCTGATGATGCTCGATCATAGATCTTTTGTACAGCTTGTTCCATGAAAAACCGCTGACTCTTCCTTCAAATAAATCTTTCAGGTACCGTTGTTTCGGGCGGCCCTCGTACGCTGAAGCGATCGTTGAAACGGCGGTCTTCCCCGTATCCGCAAATTCAGCCGCATATTCGCAAATCACGAGATCAGCCTGGTCAGCCTTCGCTTTTTCATACATGCGCAGGCAATAATCAGGTTCAACCCAGTCGTCCGCATCAATAAAAGCGATAAATTCGCCGTGCGCCGCCTCGATGCCCTTGTTGCGGACCGCGCCGAGCCCCCGGTTTTGCTGATGAACGACCCTGATTCTCTCATCCCGCTTCTGATAGGTTTCAAGAATCGCCGGGCTTTGATCCGTTGACCCGTCATTAACGGCCACGATTTCGATATTGGCGAGCGACTGATTGAGCAATGAATCTAAGCATCTTTCTAAATAAGTTTCCGTATTATACACAGCAATTAATAAACTGACCGCGGGTGTTTCCATATAAACCTCCAGTGTCCATTACCGGGAAAAAATCGTTCTGTACGGAAGCACAGACGAATCGACCGGCATAAGCAAGTAACTGTAAAGAAAATAACAGACAATAATGGCGATATAAATCAGCGCATTTGATTTTTCATCAAAAATTCTCACAAAATAAGGGATCAGGATCATTTGGTACAGGCCGAAATATATATTAAACCGGGCGAAAATAACATCCTTTGTCGCCAAAAGACCGAAGAGCAGGCCGAGCAGACAGAAATTCACGATGACATCAATGTCAGGCCAGAGCTTCCGCAGCCGCTCCCGGTAGCAGAAAGCCAAAAACAGCGGCAGCAGCAGCACCGCGATTTTTACGACGTTCATCCCGTTCGTATTCGTCATCAGCCATTTCTCATAATGGCCGTACGAGCTGTTTTCCAGCACGACGACAAACAGCGAAATGAACTTCTGATACAGAAACGTCATAAGAAGAAACAATGCCGACAGTCCGAAAATCGCGGGCGACCAGGCTCTTTTTCTGACGAGAAAATAAACCGGAATCATAATCAGCGCTGAGGAATGAAAAAGCGAACACAGCAGCACGATTGACATATAACGCTTCCAGCTTCCGCTGATTACGTAGCGGACGGCCCAAAACAAAACGGCCGCCACCATATACTGCCTGATCCCGTTAAAGGAAGCGTAATAGTGATACGTGCCCAAAAACAAAAATACACTCAGCTCAAACGGACGGCCGAACTCAACGAGCCCCTTTAAAATAAAGCTGCATGTCACGACCGCCACGGTGAAATACATGATTTGCGGATCTTTCGTGATAAAATTCATGAGCCAGATGAGAGCCGTAAACCCCGGATCAACGGCTGCTTTTTTCGCTCCGAACCCGAAGATCTCCCAAATGCTGCCGTAATTTCCCGCCAGCTTGTACATTAGCGCGTACGTCTGAAAATCCGTCCCGACTCTGTAGCGCAAACCGGAGACCAATACCAGCGATAGCAGCGGAACGAGCATGACGAGCTGATTCGGCCGGTATCCGGTCGAAAGCGATTGATCACGCCCGCCGCACATTTTCGCGAACCATGACCAAATATAAACAATTCCCATATTGACTACATATACAATCATTCGTTACTGTTCCTTTTTCCAATTCATATTGTAAAGCTTCATAACAGCCCCCGTATTTTCTCTCGCGTCATATCCCAGCCGCCTGAGGGTTTCTTTAATGCGCGCCCCGTCAGGCTTTGCCGCCTCTGCTGCCCGTAAAACCGCGGATGCCCATTGTCCCGGCGGTTCTTTGAGGCTGAGCCTTTTGACCAGCCCGAGCCCGGCATCGGCTTCTTCCGTTATGCCGTCTGATATCACGCACGGCACCCCGGAGGCCTGCGCTTCAACGAGCGTGACGGGCAGCCCTTCATAAAGAGACGGCATGACAAATACATCCAGCGTTTTCAGCAGATCATGAACGCGGTCTTCTATACCGATAAAACGCACATCATCATCAAGCCCCAGCTTCGCCGCCAGATTTTCCATATCGGTGCGAAGCGGACCGTCTCCGGCGAGAATCAGCTGTAAGCCGATGCCCCGCTCTTTCATATCAGCGGCCAGCCGGAGCAGAAATTCGTGGTTTTTTTCTTCTGTAAAGCGGCCGATATGGCCGATCACCAAACGGCCGTCTGCAATGCCCCGCTTCCTTTTTTCAGCTTCTGTGTCCGCGCACCCGCCGGCAAATAAGTCGAGATCAATGCCGTTCGGCAAAAGATGCACGTCTTTTTCTTTCCCGAATAAGAAACGGCCCGCCTCTTTTCCGCAGGCGCACAGTGCCGTGGCGTTTGCCGTGATCAGCCGTCTGAAAACAAACAGCTGCATCCCGGCAAGCCGCGATGCCCGCCCCCGCCACGACGTACTGTGCGAATGGCAGATCCGCACCGGGACGCCGGCTAAACGAGCGGCAAGCGCGATAAATCCAGACTGAAAATCGGTATGGGCGTGCACGGCGGCAAACGGGCCTTTTTCCTGAATCATCCGCTTGACCTGTTTTACAAATGTAATCGGGTTTGTGCTGCCGATGCTCGGCACATAAAAAAGCCGTCCGCCGAGAGCGAGAATTTCCTCGTCATAAGCGCACGGATCGTTCCTATGGGTTAAAAAATCAAACTGCACCTTCGTTCTGTCCATCTTCCGGTACAAATTCATCATCATCGTTTCTGCGCCGCCCCTGTTCATCCCGCTGAAGATGTGCAGCACCCGCATCGGTTTGTCAGTCATGTTCGGCAAGCCCTTCTTTTTGGCGGATGTCCTTGTTTTTATGATAACGGTTCATGACCGCGGGCGGCGTAATGGCGCGGATGAGCGGTTTTGCGATATACGCGTAATGGGAAATCGGCAGCTTCAGCCGTCTGCATGCCTGAAAAACGAGCACCGCATTATCAATGGAATACGTAAACGATCTCCTTTTGAACGCATCACTGTCCTCTCTTACTTTATACAGCGTTTCCTGGAGATTGTACCCTCGGAAACCCGCTTCAAAAAAGCGCAGCCACAAATCGATATCCTCCATCCGCCGCGTCCGCCTGACTGACCGGTAGCCTCCAAGCGCTTTGTACGCTTCAGCCCGCATCATAATGGTGCCGTGGCAGAACGGTGTGCCTTTCGCCATAATTCCCGGTTTCGGCACGGGCGGCAAAAGCCGGGCGCCCCTGACGCCGAATTCATCAAATACGAGCATCCCCGTGCCCACGACTTGATAGTGGGCGTGCTTGTTTAAGAAAGCGGCCTGTTTTTCCAGTCTCCTCGGGTTGGAGATGTCATCACCGTCCTGCCTGGCGATATAATCCCCCGTTGCGTATGTCAGACAGCGGTTCAGCGAAGCGGCAAGCCGTTGATTCGTCTTATTTTGAATCAGCGTGATCCGGTCGCTGTAATGATCCGCGTAACGGCGCGCAATCTGATACGTTCCGTCAGTTGACGCGTCATCACACATAATCAGTTCCCAATTCTTATACGATTGGCTCAGGATGGATTCAATACTCTCCGCTAAAGTCTCTTCGCAATTATAAATTCCCATGATGACGGAAATTTTCGGTTGTGCTCCTGCATTCATAAGCTTTTCTCCTTTTTATCCATATAACCGGCGTAAATGTGCGCCATTTCCTTTACCGTACGTGTTTCTGAAAAACATTCCGCCGTCCTGCGCCCTTCTTGTCCCATTGCTTTTCGCAGACCCGGGGATCGGTACAGCTTTTCAATCCGATCGGCAAATGCCGCGCTGTCCCCTGCCGGCACGAGAAAACCGTTCACACCGTCTTCGATGATCTCACGGTGCCCCCTGTTGTCTGCGGCAACGGCGGGCTTTTCGGCAGCCATCCCCTCAAGCAGATTCATACCGAGCCCTTCGCGGATGCTTGAGGCGACGGACAGATCAGCAAGCTGAATCAGCTCATGAATGTCACGGCAAAAACCGTAAAACCGCACAATGTCGGATACCCCGAGTGATTCAGCCTTTTTTCTGTACGGCTCTTCCATCGCGCCTTCTCCGGCAAATACGAGTTTCAGCTCCGGAATGCGGTTCTTCAGCAGTGCCGCAGCCTCAATGAGAAGTCCCTGGTTTTTATTGCCGTTTAATTCAGCGGGGTATATGAGGATAAATTCCCCGGCGCCGAAGCCGTGTTTTTCTCTCAGACGTTCACTCTCTGCCCGGCTCACAGGGCGAAACCTGTCTGTATTCACGCCGATGCCGTGTATTTTCTTCGCGCCGCAAGCTGTTTTTTTCATTTGCTTGGCCCGTTCGTAATCCTCTTCATTAATCGTAATCAAACAATCCGTGTAAGAAGAGAGAAATTTTTCGATCGGGTAATAAAGAAGCCAATTTTTCAGGGGCGCTCCGTCGCAGAAGTGAAAGCCGTGCGCGGTGTACAGCACCTTTGTCCCTTTTTGGCGCGCTTGTCTCGCCGCAAGGCGTGCAAGCACGCCGCCGACCGGCGTATGACAGTGAATCATGTCGTAGCCGTTGTCCTGAATGAGCCGTTTCAGCCGCCTGTAAACAGAAAGATTTTCGGGATGAAACGGCGAGCGCCGGATCGGAATGGAAAACTTTTCATCAACGAACGGAAGATTCATATTGCCGCCTGCCGCGACGTGCACCTCCCAGCCCATATCCTGAAACCATTGAAAATACGGAAGATGAAAGGCTTTAAAATGATAATCGACAGTGGCGCAGAATAATACTTTTTTCGTCATCTTTCTGTCCTCCCATCACACACCTGCGGCCGCTTCTTCATGTACTGATTCGATCGCCTCAAACAGACGTTTTCTCAGCTCATCTTCAGGCAGACGGCTGAATTCCTCCATAAAACGGATGAGCACGGCCCAATCCCCGTCGATCGCTTTCCCGATATGGATTTTCGGAAAAATCTGTTCCGTATGTACTTCATTATGATTCAGCAGTTCTTCATACATCTTTTCTCCCGGGCGAATGCCGGAGAATTCAATGGGAATCTGTTCTGTCGTATAGCCTGATAAATGAATCAGGTTTTTTGCCAAGTCGACGATTTTGACGGGTTCTCCCATATCCAGAACGAAAATCTGCCGCCCTTTTGCAAGCGCCCCCGCCTGAATGACGAGTCTTGACGCTTCGGGGATCGTCATAAAATATCTTGTCATCGCCGGATGCGTGACGGTGACGGGTCCGCCTTTTTCAATCTGCTTTTTGAAAATCGGAATGACGCTGCCGCGGCTTCCGAGCACATTCCCGAAACGGACGGCGGCGAATTTGGTGTTGCTGACCTTTCCGAGGTTCATGATGACCATTTCCGCAAACCGCTTCGTCGCGCCCATGACATTGGCCGGATTGACCGCTTTGTCAGAAGAAATCAGCACGAATGTTTCCGTTCCGCACATATCGGCGGCTTCGGCGACATTTTTCGTGCCGATAATATTGTTTTTGACGGCTTCTTCCGGATTATGTTCCATTAACGGCACATGTTTATGGGCGGCCGCATGATAGACGACGTGCGGCTCGTATTTTTTCATCAACGTAAAGATTTTATCTCTGTCCTGAATATCGGCGATCTCCGCGTGAAAAAGCACCTCTTTGCCGAAGCGTGCGGACAGTTCGTTATGCACCGAATAAATGCTGTTCTCCCCGTGGCCGAGAAGGACGATTTCATGCGGAAGAAACGAGCTGATCTGGCGGCAGATTTCAGAACCGATAGAGCCGCCGGCGCCCGTGACCAGAATCGTTTTCCCTTTGATGCTGTCAGAAATTTTGCTCGTATCAAGGGTGACCGGCTTTCTGCCGAGGAGATCTTCGGCTTTCACATCCCTGATGTGTCCGGCAGCCTGCGTTCCGAGCAGGATCTCATCAAATTGCGGCATGATTTTAATATGGGCGCCCGTCTGTACACATTCTTTGTACAGCGTCTGGAGCTCATGGGTGCAAAGAGACGGAATGGCAATGATGATGTGGTGAATTCTCAGCCTCTGCACCGCCGGCATAATGCTTTCTTTTCCGCCGATGACGGGCAGGCCCATGATTTTGAGCTTATGCTTCGTCTGATCATCATCAATAAAAGCCACAGGCATGATTCCGAGATCATTTTTCTGGGTAAGCTGACGGACGAGCAGCGTTCCTCCCGCGCCTGCGCCGATGATCAGCGCCCGGGAAGAGTCATTTTGCTTCCTTCCGATCGTTTCTTTCAGCACGCGCGAAATCATCCGGCTCCCTCCGATGAACAATAGCTGAACCATCCAGCTGACGGCTAACAGCCGGAACAAAATCGTGTGGAACACCCCGTATTGGACGGCGGCTGTGACAGCTGCGGACAGCGTGATCCCCTTCAGCAGATCAAGCAGCTCGCCAATTCCCGTATACGTCCATACCTGCTTATACTGGTGAAACATAAAAGCGCATACATGATGGCTGATCAGCATGGTCACGGCGGTCAGCAGCAACGCTCCGGAGTCATAAAAGTGATAAGAATCCTCAAAAAATTGATATCCTATAACAACGGAAAGTAAAACGAGATACGTATCCAATGCAAAAATCATTGAAAGTCTTCTCCGGTAAGTCAATCTTTCCCCTCCTCATTTATCGGTTTAGCTGATACGGTTTTCGTAAAAACAGACATAACAGCTAAGCCGATAACAATGCATCATCTTAAGATAAATTGGGCATTTAACCCGTCCTCACACCCCGCCACCGACGACCAGCATCTAAGGCGGCGGAAAACGCCGCCCACAGCAGAGCCGAGTGCCTCCGTTGATAAAGGTAAGGAGACATCACCTGCACCGCTCAATACGAGTAGTGCTCTGTTTTTTTGATTTTCTTTTTATTCAGCAGCGCCCCCAAAAGCTTTGCCTTTGACTGCTGGAGCGCGTCTTTCGCCTTTTGGACGGTATCCATTTTCGTTTTTCCGCTCAAGACGACGAGAACGCTTCCATCTGTCTGGTTCGCTAAAATCTGGCCGTCCGCCACCGCCAAAAGCGGAGGTGAATCGAAAATAACCAGACTGTACCGGCTGTACATCTCCTGAATCAGCTCTCCCATCGCCTTTGAAGATAAAAGCTCGGCCGGATTCGGCGGCGTCGGCCCGCTCGTTAAGACGTAAAGGTTATCAATCAGCGTTTTTTGCACCGTTTCGCCGAGGGAAGCGTTTCCGACTAACACATTCGTAAGGCCTTGTACATTTTCAAGCTGATAGGTCTCGTGTATCGTCGGTTTTCGTAAATCGGCATCGACAAGCAGCACCTTTTTTTCCTGCTGCGCAAATACCGCGGCAAGGTTGGCGGCGCTGAATGACTTTCCTTCTCCCGGAACGGAGGAAGTGACGAGAATAGAGCGCAAATGGGTCTGAACAGAGGAGAACTCAATATTTGTCCGAATGGTGCGGTATTGTTCAGCCACCAATGATTTGTGATGTAAAACGGATATTTGAGCCAGTCCCCTTCTTGATTTCTTTTTTCTGAATCCCAAACGCCTCACTCCCCGAAATGTTTTTCATCAGACCGTGTCTGCTGATTTTTGATGTCATACACAACCCCTAAAACAGGCAAGTCTGTTTTTTCGCTGAGCTGCCGCTCGCTTTTAACGGTTTCATCAAGAAAGTGGAGAAAAAACGCAAGCGTCACACCCGCCATGAGAGCCGCACCGAACGCCATCATGATATTCCTGATGCGCGAAGGCTTGACCATCGGGCTTTCCGATGCTTTTGCCTCGGACAAAACAATGACGCCTTTTATATTCATCCTGTCACGGACTTCTTTTTTAAATGTCTTCATCAGCGTGTTCGCTATAGCGGCGGCCTGTTTCGGGTTCTCGTCCTGCACCGCTGCGTTAATGATCTCTGAATCGGTTTCGCTGCTTGTCGTGATCTTTGCTTTTAAAGCGGATGCCGTCTCAGAAAGATGCAGCTTCTGTTTCACTTTCTCAAGCACAACCGGGCTTTTCATTATCGTTTGAAACGTATTGTTGTAATGAAGATTCAGCTGAACGTCGCTGAGATTCGAATTTTTTTCACCGCTTGTTTCATGAATGAGCACTTGGGTCGATGCCTGATAAACGGGCGAAATCACCCGGAATTGGATGTATCCCGTCACCAGCGTTACAACTGCTGTCATGATAAAAATCAGTAAAAATCTGTGTTTAATAATGTCAAATAACTCTTTAAAACTCATATTCTCATTCATGTAATTACAGCCTCATCCTTATTGCATCAGGCTTAAACGCCCCCTTCTGTTAATGATTGGATTATAAAAGAAAAGGTCGAAATTTGAAAATTTCAAATTAAGCCATTTAGTTCTTTTTAGAGAACATTATCATGATTTTCCTCTTATTTACTGCACTTCCCTTATAATTTTAAATTTTATAAAGAACGAAAAATTTCTTATAATGAACAAAAAAATGCCAGTATACAGGGGAGAATTCAGCACAATGATTGGAAGAATAATTCGTTTATACCGCAGAAGAAAAGGCTACTCTATTAATCAGCTAGCAGTTGAAGCAGGTGTCTCTAAATCTTATTTAAGCAAGATAGAACGGGGGGTTCACTCAAATCCGTCCATCCAATTTCTGAAAAAAGTATCCGCCACCCTGCAGGTCGATCTGACGGAGCTTTTTGATGCCGAAACGATGCTGCATCACATGGGAGGCACGGAAGATGAGTGGCGCATCCACCTTGTGCAGGCCGTGCAGTCGGGCATGGCGAAAGAAGAACTGTTCACCTTTACGAACAAACTGACTGAAAAGCGCCCGGAGCCCGCACCCTACCGCAACAGAAAACTGACTGAATCCAACATTGAAGAATGGAAAGCGCTGATGCAGGAAGCAAAAGAACTCGGCTTGTCCGTTCAGGAAGTCAGATCATTTTTAGAACGGAAGCGTTACTGATGATATGCTGATGAAAGGGCTTTTATTCGCTTCATGCCTTCATCTCTGTTTATAATGAAGAGAAAAAAGGGGATGAAATCATGACAAAACTTACCGTTCAAACCCGCTGCGGCGCACTGAAAGGAACTGCCGGCCGCGGTGCCCGCACATGGAAGGGCATACCGTACGCGAAGTCGCCCGTCGGAGAGCTGAGATTTAAAGCGCCGGAGCCGCCCGCACCTTGGGACGGCATAAAACATGCCGATTCGTTCGGGCCGATTTGTCCGCAGCCGGATGATATGCTGTCCATATCGTTTTCCGGGGATATACCGCCTCAATCTGAAGATTGCCTTTACCTCAACGTTTTCGCCCCCGATTCAGAGGGCGAAAAAAAGCCTGTCATGGTATGGATACACGGCGGGGCATTTTATTTAGGTGCCGGAAGCGAACCGCTTTACGACGGATCTGCCCTTGCCGCTGACGGAGATGTCATTGTCGTGACACTCAATTACAGGCTCGGACCGTTAGGCTTTTTACATTTGTCTTCTATTCATGACGCGTATTCCGCCAATATCGGGCTGCTCGATCAGATCGCCGCGCTGCGCTGGGTGAGGGACAATATCTCCGAATTTGGAGGAGACCCGGATAACGTCACGATATTTGGTGAATCGGCAGGCGGCATGAGCATCGCTGCGCTTATGGCAATGCCTGACGCAAAAGGCCTGTTTCATAAAGCCATTTTAGAAAGCGGCGCCTCTCATACGATGCCGGCGGATATGGCAAAAGACATCGCGGCGGCATTTATTCATGAAGCCGGCACTGATCAATTGCAGGAGCTTTCCGTTAATGACCTGCTTAAGACTGCGGATAAAGTGCGGCGCTCACTGGATCAAAACATTTTTCAGCTTTTGTTTCAGCCCGCCATCGATCCGGCCACATTGCCTGCGGAACCGGTGAAAGCCATAGCAGACGGAGCCGCAGAAGGCATACCTATGATCATCGGAACCAATCGTGATGAAGCATATTTGTTTTTCACCCCTGATACAGACATTCACTCCGAGAAAAAACAGCAAGATTATTTGCATTATCACCTCGGAGAAAACTGCACCGAACAAGCGGCAGATTTATATCCGCATTCATTAAAGGGACAAATCGATATGATGACGGATCTGATTTTCTGGCGGCCGGCTGTCGCTTTCGCACAAGGACAGTCGCAACACGCACCGGTCTGGATGTACCGCTTTGATTGGCATGGCGAAACACCGCCGTTTCATAAAGCCGTTCACGCTCTGGAATTGCCGTTTGTGTTCGGAAACTTTGATTCTTTGAGAAAGACGCTGCAAGAGCCGCTCGGTGATGACGCAGAACAGCTTTCCAAACAAATTCAATCCGCATGGCTCGCTTTTGCAAAAACCGGAAACCCGAACACCTCTCACTTCAATTGGCCTGAATATGAAACCGATTCACGCGAAACTTTGCTTTTCAACACGGATACCGCTGTCGAAAGTGATCCCGATTCAGCAAAACGCCGCATCCTGTTTCAAGCATAAAAAACGCCAAGGGAGCCGGCTCCCTTGGCGTTTCATTTTCATCTTACAGACATCAGTCAGCTTCGCAGCATATCCATTTCCGCATTACCCCTGATATGTTATATTCCAACCCAATACGTTAACCAAACATTCATAAAGGAGTTTCTATATGGAGAAATCAAGTATTATCGGCACAGCTGCCGTTATAATCGGGGCGCTTATTATCTTAGTTTCATTTATCTTCCTGCGCGACACTGATTTCTATGCCGTGAGGTGGATAGGGGTTGTTATCATGGTTGCAGGATTTTCATGCGGTCCGGCCCACACCATTTCAAAACATAAAAACAAACATGAAAAAGAAACCCGGTAACCTTTACTGGGTTTCGTTCATACATTTCATTTTATCTCACTTCATAATGCAACTCCGCAAATTGTTTGTAACGCCTGACATCAGTCAGCTTCAGTCCTGTCTCCCGGTCTCCGGGTTTAAACAAAGAAATTCCGCGGCCGAGCAGAACGGGGGCGATCTGAATGATAAACTCATCGACAAGTTTTTCCTCCAAAACCGGGTGCAGCAGATCACTCCCGCCGACAATCCAAATCCGCTTGCCTTCTTGGCGTTTCAATGCATTTATAAAATCGGCAGGCTCTTCATGAATAAACCGCACATGTTCAGTACGCCCGGTCAATGTCCGCGAAAACACATAGCATTCTTTACCTTTGTACGGAAATTCCTCAGGCAATAAAACCAATATTTCCTCGTATGTTTTTCTGCCCATAATGATCGTATCGACAGATTCATAGAAAGCTTCATAATCGGTGCTGTCTTCACCTTCAGTTCCGATTAACCAATCTAAAGAATGATTTTCCCGCGCAAGATAGCCATCTGCGCTGACAGCTCCGTAAAAAACGAGCTTTCTTTGACCGCTCATAAAAATCCCTCCCCTTTTTTATTATACCTTAAACATGCGGGTGAAATGAAAAATGATAGAATCGGGTAAAAACCGCCGTTACCGGGTTTTCGTTTTTTCCTGCTTTGGAGATGCTGTTAATATGCCGTCTATCCATCTTCCGGTAATCGGCATAAAGAAATGAAGGAAGATCCCGCCTAAACAAACGGTTAATAACGTTCCGATGCCTACCGGACCTTTTAGCATCAAGGCCAGTATGAAAAATATGAAGTAAATGACCGTTCTTGAAAAAAAGATGCTTCTCCCGGTTAAATCACGGACAATTAGCGTTAACCGATCAACCGGGATCGGTGCGAAATTTGTGTGCAGATAGGTTGCGGTTCCTATCCCTATCACAACTAAACCGATTGCAAAACAGCCCGCCTTTCCGTACCATAGTTCAGGCGTTATGACTCGATGCAGAAAAAAAAGCCACATATCAATCCCGATTCCCGTTATGAACGCCGTAATCATCCCTGAAAATTCCGGTCTTTGCCTTTTTAACATTGAATTACAGCAAATTAACAGGAAAGCGATGATGATTTCCCAGCTTCCCACGGTAAGCCCTGCATGGACGGACAATCCCACAATAAGCGCATCAAAAGGCGATGTTCCAAGATCTGATTGAATCGTGACAGAAATACCAAAGGTCAAGATCATGATTCCTAAAACATAAAAAACATATTTCACTTTATCGTCCTCATTTTCTTATTTTATGTTGCAAATACAACAAAATTACGGTATGTTTACTATACGGTATTTTCATTGCAAATACAACAAAATTCAGCTGGTATGATAAATGAAGAAAGGAGCTGTATGACCATGAGTATTAAATTAAAAAAGTGCAGCCTTAACGATATAACAGAGCTCCGGGAGATAAGCATTGAAACATTCAATGATACATTTAAAGATCAAAATTCACCTGAAAATATGAAAGCTTATTTGGAAAATGCATTCCGCTCTGAACAGCTGAAAAAGGAATTATCCAATCCGTCTTCTCAATTCTATTTTGTTTATTATCATCATGACCTTGCGGGGTATGTAAAAGTCAACATGAACGAAGCACAGTCAGAAAAAATGGGGGAAGATTCTCTTGAGATTGAGAGAATTTATATAAGAAAAAGCCATCAGAAACACGGGCTTGGCAAATATCTGCTGAATGAAGCTGTGAAAATCGCAACAGCACACAATAAAAAGAACATCTGGCTGGGCGTATGGGAAAAAAACGAAAATGCAATCGCCTTTTATCAAAAAATGGGGTTTGTCCAAACCGGAGAACACTCTTTTTATATGGGGGATGATAAACAAGTCGACTTTATCATGACCAAAACCCTCTCGTAAAAGGATACAAAAAACCCGGCCAAGCTGCCGGGTTTTTTCTCTTATTTTAATTTTCCCGCACGGATATCATCGGTCATTCCTTCGTATGGCGCTTCTGAAATCAATGTTTCGTTATTGATTCCCGCATTGTTAAGATACGTAATATCCGCAAACTCGGGAACGACATATTTCGGGTACGTTTCATATTTCTCACGTGACTCTTTCATCACGTCAATGTAATCATTTTGGTAGCACACCGTGATTTCCGGATGCTCATGCACCCATTTCGGGAAGAAAATAATTCCGTGCATCCG
Organism: Bacillus sp. ZY-1-1; assembly: GCF_003047165.1. Classification (NCBI taxonomy): domain Bacteria; kingdom Bacillati; phylum Bacillota; class Bacilli; order Caryophanales; family Bacillaceae; genus Bacillus; species Bacillus sp. ZY-1-1. Next base: position 619,292 of record NZ_CP027061.1, on the reverse strand, counting down.
TTTTTCATTCGGCATAAAGTTTAAGGAAACGTCTGTGCCTGTCGGTTCAGTCCATGACACTTTGTATACGCCTTCTGTCAGCTTGACGATATTCACTTCCTGGTCGCGCACCCAACGGCCGCCTACCATTCCGCTATGAATCCGATAGTCGATCGTATGATCATTTTTAATATAGATTTCATACTCCCAGCCGTTTTCATACGTGTAAATCATATGGCTTCCGATAAAGTTTTCCATGTTGACTCACTCTCCATCTTATTATTGAATTTCATAAATATCTAACCGAATGTCATCCGGCAATCTGACCGCAGCCCCGATAAACAGCCGGTCCTGCAGATGCTGATATGCCTCATTGCTTGTTTCAAACAGGAAATACACGTGCTCGGGATCAATGATGCGTTTCACTGACTCATAAATGACTTTTTTAAAGAAGGTTCATTCAAGGACGTATCACCTCCCGAGACAATATGTTTGTTTAAACATGTAACTATTTACATGATTAATTGTAACGCTGTTAAAATGGACTGTCAAATAATGAGCTGTTTCCGGTTATGTTTTACAGTGTTCAATAAAAAAGACAAGGGCGGCACATGCCGAAACCCTTGTCTTTTTCATTAAGCTCATCTATAAAAAAACGCAGACGAGCGTCTTCTTAGTAATCACAATCTTTATCTCTGCATTCTTTCTTTCTCACAGCATCTATAGTGTGTCCCATAATCTTGTCATTTGCTTTATCATAAATACCGTCAAATTTATTTGATGTATCATCGTTGTAATAGCCAAATACCTCTATCCCGCCCATTGGATCTGTTTCATATTTATCTTTAAATGTAACGTTATGTATGCCTTCATAATTCGCTTTGATAAATTTCTCCATTCGTTCTTGAGCAATCTTTATCTCTTCAGCCTGAACATTTTTATCATTCATACTCTTCATTATAAAACCTCCGGCTGCTATTAAGATAATGAAGATAATAATATATTTTTTCACAGAATCATCCGTCCCATCAGTTATGATGAAGCTCGCGGAATGGAAAAATGGTGGTGACATCCGATGCATTTAGGGTCTTAAGATTTTTCTTTAATGTCCGCAGAGGATCATATAAGCGGCAATCCAGAGTACTTCTTTATTCCAGCGTCTTTTTAGTATTCACATTCTTTTTCCTGACATTCGGGTTTCTCTTCTGCATCGACTGACGAAACTCCTATTTCATCATTCGTTTTGTCATAAAGTCCGAAAAATTCTTTTTCCTTATTACCATTCAAGTACCCCTTCAAGGAAATACCACCCATAGGATTTATTTTATAATTGTTAATGTATGTAATCCGCTTTATATTTTTGTAATTAGCTTTTATATAACTTTCCATTTTATTTTTCGCTTGGATAAAAAGTTCTTGTTCTGCTTCTTTTTAATCATGGTGGTACTTCATGTAGATACTTCCTGACGCTATAGTTATCACAAATATTAGGGCAATTTTGCATCTCTTCACAAACTCATCCTTTCTTAGATTAAATTTATATCAACCTCGGGGTGTTGTACATGTCTAAAAAACATCAACGTATCAAGTATCAGTGATCGAGAATACTTTTTTATAAGCGTTAGTTATAGTTAGATCTAGGTTAAATGAAGTGATGAAGGAGAAAGGAATTCAAATCCAGAAGGAATTGGCTGATTTAGTTGGTTCTACTGAGGCTGCGATAAGCAGATTTAAAACAAATACAAGATATGATATCACAACACTATTCATTATTAACTGAGGATTAAATGTACCTATGGAAGATTTGTTTTATGTCGAGGAGATAGAGTAAGAGCAATAAAACAAAATTAGCTCTGCTCGATTGAGCTGGCTAATTTATCTTGTACAAAGCTTATCTTTACATTCTTCTTTGGGTTCGGCATCAACCGTATATGATAATATTTCTTTATTGCCTGGATCATATAGACCTTCAAACTCTTTTTTTCCATTCGTATAACCCTTAATACTAATACCACCCATTGGATTAATATGGTAATCATCGGAAAAATGGATATTATCCACATTTTTATAGTTCATTGTTAAAAACTTTTCCATATGATTCTGGGCTTCTTCGAATAACGCAATCTCTTTTTCCTTCTGATCATACTGATGCTTCATAAAAAGTCCCCCAACTGCTATAATTATTAAAATAAGGATAATTATGTACTTTTTCTTTTTCATTTGGAAATCAAACCCTTCCTATAAATAACTGTCGTTCTTAAGTAAACGAAATGAGCGAAAACTTGATATGAATATACTTTCAGCATGTCAAAAGCAAAGCTAACCAATTCAGAATTCATCGCGATTGTTGCTGACAAGTTAAGATTGGAACTTAAAGCGAGTAAAATGCTGATCTGACGTTTTCCTGTCGTTGAGTTGTCATGATATTTGTACGCGTTTACCGTTAATATCGGGGATACCTCGACAAATGAGACGGTAGAGGCGATTGATCTCAGGAATAGGTTTGAACTGTATGAGAAACATATCACGAATTTTGTAAGATAATTAAACAAAATAAATACCCACTCATCCTGAGGTGGGTATTTTACCTTTCTTCGGCATTGACCACTGAAATACCTATCTCCTTGTTCGTTGGATCATATATACCGGAAAATTCTTTTTCTTTATTATTATTTATGTAGCCTGAAACTTCAACTCCGCCTGTCGGATCGATATTGTAGTCTTTTGAAAAGTGAACTTCCTGTACATTTTTATAGTCTTTTTTTAAGTAATTCCTCATATGATCTTGCGCCTCAATCACAAGTTTTTCTTCGTTTTTATGTTTATCATATTGATGCTTCACGAAAAAACCTCCCACTGCTATAATTATAACAATTAGGATAATAATGTATTTTCTCATGCGTATCATCCTTTCGGAACTATTTTACAATATAAGAAAGGTGATGTATATATGCCAAAAGGAAAAGAAATAACCGTCTCTGATGTCACAGATAAAGAATATTACCGTTTGAGTCAAGCAGCTTACAATTATAAAATGTTAGCCCTGCATATGAAATATAAAACTCCTTATAAAATAAGTAAGACGTCATATTGGTACGTTGAGAAAGTGAAGCAGGATTCTGATACGGGTCTTGATGCCTTTGTATTCTCAAAAGGCATCAAGTCCAAAAACGGAAAATGGATAAAATCAAAAAATCCCGAAAACGTGGTCGTCGCTTTTGCGGGAACCGATATCGGAAAAGACCCGATCAATGACGGCGTAAAAGCGGACGGCGGGAATATTGTTTTCGGAAATGATCCGCAAAAAGAAGTGTATTATATTGTAAAAAAAGGCGCGGAGGATACCTCGAAAACACTCGGAAAATATAATGGAACGCCCTCTCAAGACGCCATGCTCACAACCGGAAAGTATAAGCTGATAACGAAAACATCGCAAATCGATCAAGCCGATCAGCTGGTACGCAGCGTAAAGAAAAAGTATGCCGGAACATCAACGATTATTTCAACAACCGGCCATTCACTCGGCGGCGCTGAGGCCGAATACAGCGCGGTGAATAATGATGTGTACGCCGTCGCGTTTAACAGCCCTTCCGTCGTGAAACTGCACGATGAGGAAACACAGAAAGACATCAACAGCGGCATATACGATCCATACATCCGGTCAATTATCAATCCGGACGACATGGTCGGGGCGGGTTATTGGAACGAATATGACCGCCACAACGGGACAACGATTTATACGAAAAACCCCTCGCTCTCACAGTTCAGCCGGAAGCAGCGGCTTGATGGGAACTTGAACGAGCAGATCGGCAAAAATCTCGCTTATTTCTTTACTACCGTCATTCTGAGAAATCCGGATACACACGGCTTAAACGAAGCGAATTTCATATTTGACCGAAACGGAAACATCACAAATCCGAACGGAAATGAGTTAGTCTTCAATAAAAATCTCGGCGCTCTTCTGCCGGCCGGTGCGATCGGAAGCGGAGACGCGATAAAAGTAACGCCGAAAAACGCAAAGAAGCTGGCTGAAAAGGTGCAGGCCATGACTGAGGATTTGCGGACGATGAAAAAAGAAGCGCAGAACGCCTATCAGGAGCACGATGAAAAAATCGCCGAGCTGAAAACGGAATTTTACGGCCAAGTCGGACACGGCTTGTTTGATCAGCTTCAAGCACAGGACGTGACCAATACAATTGAAGATATTGCGCAATCCTACGATAAAGGACCGATTTTTTACGACACACAGGCTGAACAGGCGTTTATTGATTCTTTGCAGGCGGCGATCACGGACCTTGAAGAGATCGGCGGATTCTTACATAAAATAGCGGACGAATTTCAGGAAAAAGACCAGATGCTCGCAAACTGGTTAAGATGATGATAGAGGTGGATACATAATGCCGACATTAGACGAACTTTTAGAACACAAGGACGACCCGATGAAGAAAAGGCTGCAGCGGCAGATGCTGAAAACCGCCATGACGCAGGCAGCGGGGACAAAACTGGAAACAGTGCGCCAAACGCTGAAACCGACATTCGAAATGGACACATTGAAAGATGAATTATATGAAGTGTATTCAGCACTATTGAACAGCTTTGAAGGCAAGGCGCAAAAAGCTCTTGCGCAGCGGATCAGTGAAAGTGCGCGGCTGATTGCCGGCACCGAACATAACAGAGACACATTCATTAACAGTTTCAAAACAAGATAAAATAAAAACCTCGCAGATTTATCATCTGCGAGGTTTTTCCTATCGTCTTAACTGAGACGCGCTCGGAGGGATTCGAACCCCCGACAGACGTGGTACCGGAAACCACCGCTCTATCCAACTGAGCTACGAGCGCACGTTTTTTCAATCAGATACCTTTATATTATAATAAAGAAACGCACAGAAAGCAACTCTTTTTTGATTATACACAACAGGATTATGCTGCACGAGGACGCTGCATAATCCTGCATCTTTTAACGGCATTGATTTTCACAAAAACTTATTTCAGGCGGACTGCCCCCGGCTCGGTCCATTTCCAGCCGCGTCAGAAAAAGCGATAATCACCCGTTTCAGCTTTTTTTCCAAATGTCCTTTAACGTCCAATAGGTGAATTCCTCAACCTTTACGGCGCCTTTCTCAGAAAACAGCTCAATCCCCAATCTGCCTTCATTCGGATAGATACGGCTTGTCATCGTTGTTTCTCCATGATTGGCGAATACTTCAATCGAGGATCTGTCAATAAAGATACGCAGCGCCAGCTTGCCGTTTGCATCCAGCCGCACCCTTCTCACACCGTCTTTCTCTTTCCCCATCTTGGTGCAATCAAGTGTCAGCTTTTTATCCGTTAGATTGTATGTCAGCACAAGTTCTTCTTCGTCAAGGCCGCGAATCTTAAAACCTGCCGTTTCGGCATCAGAATTGTTTACATCAAACACGGCTTGGACTTCAAGCAGGTCTTCGGACGTCTTTGCCAAGTAACTCCCTGAAACCGATCGTCCGGCACATTCCCGATATTCCATTTTCCGCAGCTGCTTGGTTTCTTCCACGGGATTCATCAAAAGTTTATGATCATCACGCAAGGTCAGTTCCCGCGGCAAAGTCAATGCACCGCACCATCCGTCCGCTTTTGTCGGCATCTCAGATTCCCACATATCCATCCAGCCGATGGCAATTCTGCGTCCTTTATCATCTAATAATGTTTGCACGGCGTAAAAGTCATGGCCGTGATCCAGTTCTTTAAAAGCGCCGTGTGTAAATTTGTTTGTTTCATTATTATAGTCACCGATTAAATAGCCGGTTTGATGTAAATTGTTATATGAATCGCCGTCCGCCTCGATACCCTGGGGCGAAATCAGCAGGACATGTTTGCCGCCTAATTCAAAGAAATCTGGACATTCCCACATATAGCCGAGATTACCGTCACTTTGGGCGAGAACCCCCGCGTATTCCCAATCACGCAAATCAGGTGAACGGTATAAAACGACCCGTCCGACGTTTTCTTTTGAAGAGTTGCCGATGACCATATACCAAACATCGAGATGCTTCCATACTTTCGGATCGCGGAAATGACGGGCGCTGTCTTCCGGCGGTTCCGCAATAACAGGGTTTTCCTGAAGCTTTTCAAACACGGTTCCATCTTGGCTGACAGCGATATTTTGAGTTTGATAGAATAGGTCTTTCTCTTGATCAATTATATTATGTCCTGTATAGATAAGGGCTAATCTTCCATGATCATCGACCGCGCTTCCCGAAAAACAGCCGCTTTGATCGAATTCGTCCCCCGGAGCTAAAGCAACCGGCAGGTGCTCCCAATGAATGAGATCTTTACTTTTTACATGTCCCCAATGCATCGGCCCCCAATGCTCATCATACGGATGATGCTGAAAAAAGACGTGGTATTCTCCTTTAAACTGAATAAGCCCGTTCGGATCATTGATCCAATTCGCCCGCGGCATAATATGATACCCCAATCGATATCTTTGTTTCACTTTACCCTCGGCTTCCTTCAAAGCTTCTTCCGCCTGCTGAATTCTGTCCATTTGCAACATCCTCTCTATCCGATTTTTTGCAGACGCTGGACACGCCTGCTGTTTTGTTTCGGGCCCAATAAAGTAAATATGGAAATGACGGTAAAACCAAAGACGACGAATCCCATGATGAGATAGGTTTGACGGAACCCCGCACTGTCATATAATCCTCCCGCAAGCGGCGACAGAATCGACGCGCCTGCCTGAGATGCGAATTGAAAACCGACGAGATAAAGGACGGACGACAGACGCGTATCAAAATTGGCGGCCAAATATTTAAAAACGGCGATCAGCATAATCGGCAATTCCAGTGCGTGGATGAGTTTCATTGATGAAATGCCTACAGGCTCAACTGCAATTCCGGACCCGACGATGCGGAAAGCCATTAAAAACCCCGCTAAAATCAAACTGTTTTTCGCTCCGAACTTATTGACGATAAAAGGCGCAAGAAACATCATGCCGGCCTCCAAAAACACCTGGAATGAATTCAGATAGCCGAATACTTGGTTCCCCATCGACACTGAAGGAAACAAAGATGCATAGTAGATCGGGAACTGCTGATCATAAACGCCGTAAATGCAAGTCACCCCGATAATGTACATCATAAAAAACCAGAAATCTTTTAATAAAAAGAGCCGCCCCACATCTTTTAACCGGACCGATTCCGCTCTGTTTTTCTCATGATCGGTCATTTCTATTTTCACGGACATGATAATGGCCGTTAATATGACGGCTGAAACAGACGCGATCCAGAAGTTGATATTGGGATTGATATTGAAAAGCTGCCCTGCAAAAAATGCAGCCGCCGCCCAGCCCAGCGAGCCCCACATTCTTGATTTTCCATACTCGAAATCATACTTACGGCTGACCTTTTCAATGTACGTTTCAATCGCGCCTATTCCCGCCAAAAAAGCGGCTCCCAAATATAAGCCTCCGACAACGGCGCCAAGAAAGACGTTGTATTGTAAAAGCGGCCCATAGACGTAGATATAAAACGAACCCGTGAATATGAGAAGACAGCTGATCATAAACAATATCTTTTTCTTCAGCCCCAATTTGTCAGAGATAAAACCGTAAAGAGGCTGCATGCACAGGGCAAATACGGCGTTTACAGAAAAGATAATGCCTGTCGCTGATCCGTTTAAATTGATTTCCTGCCCTAACCAAATCGCAAATAAAGAATAGCTGGAAGACCAAGTAAAAAAGAAAAAGAAGAAATAAGCACTCAGTTTCCAATACAGACTTTTTGAGCTTTTCATTTGCACCGCTCCTTTAATAGGACCTTTTAATAGTCATTTTGAGCCGCATACTTCCTTCTTCATATTCATCACATACATGCGAGCTCCGAGTAAGCGCTTACTTTCCGCCGCTGCTTGATTCTTTCACTTTATTGCCGCCAGCCATCTCTCCATACCCGTCACTTCCCTTCACTCCGTAAATAAAGCGCTTTCAAAAAGAATTGTATGTCAACCGGTTTCATATGTCAATCGGTTGACATGTGATTTTCTGATTATTCCAATCAAACAAAACGCACCCTCTTTATATGAAAACAGAAACATGGAATGTCCTTGCACATGTCAGCCTGATTCTCTAAAATAAGTGCGTGACGGAAATTGTAAGCCATTTCAGTAAGCAGGAGGGCACGGGAATGAAGCCTAACATTCATGATGTTGCGAAAATAGCGGGAGTTTCATCTACAACCGTTTCGCGGGTATTAAATAACCGCGGCTATATCAGCGAAAAAACAAAAGAAAAAGTGTACAAGGCGATGGAAGAAATCAATTACTTTCCAAACGATCTGGCCCGCTCTTTATTCCGAAAACGAACCAATTTAATAGGACTTATCATCCCAAACTCCAGCAACCCGTTTTTCGGCGAACTCGCCTTTCATATTGAAAGCATTTGTACGTCCATGGGCTACAAACTGCTGCTTTGCAACAGTTTACATCGAAAGGATAAGGAAGAAAAATATTTGGAGATGCTGATAAGAAACCAAGTGGACGGCGTGATCGCCGTGACTTATAACCGGGGAATTCTCAATTATCACAAGCAGAATCTGCCGATTGTCGCCATTGATCATTACTTATCGGACACGATTCCCGTCGTCGGCTCAGACAACTATGACGGCGGAAAAAAGGCGGCTGAACTGCTGATTGAAAAAGGGTGCCGGCACATCGTCCATCTCAACGGCCCGATTGAACTCGAAACACCGGCAAACCTCAGAAGAAAAGCATACGAAGACGTCATGCATGAACACGGACGGAAGCCTATTACATATGAAGTACCCTTTTATCAGCATTACCATGATATTATTTCAACATTATTCGATGAACAGCCTGACACCGACGGAATTTTTGCCAGCGATGATATCATGGCGGCTGCCGTGATGAGCGAGGCCAAAAAACGGGGGAAAGACATCCCGAATCAATTAAAAGTGATCGGTTATGACGGCACTGAAACCGTTCAATCGGTTCTGCCGGACTTGACAACCATCCAGCAGCCGATCGAATTGATTTCCAAAACAGCCATCGAGATTTTAGCAAAAGAAATTGAAGGCGAATTTGATGATTTGCCGCTGGAAACGTATTTGCCGGTACGGCTTTTGGAAGGACGGACAACGTAGTCAGATCGTTCAGCCGTATGTACCGACGCGACTGCGGTCTATTTTGAGCGCTCCGGCCATCTCATTTTCTCAAGGCTCCGGCGCTGATCATCATCATTTTCACTTTGCTGTTTGAACTTTTTGTTTTATGGGAAAAATGGTGTTAGAAGAAAAGGTTGGCATTTTGGTCAGCGTTTTGTTTGACCTTTATTGACCAAAAATGTATCATGTAAATACATACTTACCTAAAAGGTGAAGGAGGAGCATTATGAATTTAATACCTACAGTCATTGAACAAACGAACCGCGGAGAAAGAGCTTATGACATTTACTCCCGTCTTTTGAAGGACCGTATTATCATGCTTGGATCTGCGATTGATGACAACGTTGCGAACTCCATCGTGTCACAGCTTTTATTCCTTGAAGCGGAAGACCCTGAAAAAGATATTTCCATTTACATTAACAGCCCTGGCGGATCAATCACTGCCGGTATGGCAATCTATGATACAATGCAGTTCATTAAACCGAAAGTATCCACGATCTGCATCGGTATGGCCGCTTCTATGGGAGCATTTTTACTTGCAGCCGGAGAAAAAGGCAAACGTTACGCGCTTCCTAACAGTGAAGTTATGATTCACCAGCCGCTTGGCGGAGCGCAAGGACAGGCGACAGAAATTGAAATCGCCGCAAAACGCATTCTCTTGCTTCGCGACAAATTAAACAAAGTGCTTGCTGAACGTACCGGCCAGCCGCTTGAAGTCATTGAGCGCGATACAGACCGCGACAACTTCAAATCAGCTGATGAAGCTTTAGAATACGGCTTAATCGATAAAGTGCTGACACGCAATACGGAAGACCAGAAGTAATGCCCAAAAAACCTGCAAGAGATGATGTCTCTTGCAGGTTTTTTTATGCTTTATTCCCATTCAAAAAAGTAATGAATGCTTTGACGACAGATAATTCTAACGCTGAAGAATCATACATGAGCCAAGTATCGCGTATCACAGGCTCATTATTTTTATAGGATAGCGCCAATGTGTATAATTCATCAGAAGGCTGAAGACAGATTTCCGGCACAACAGAATAACCGAGGCCGTTTTTCACCATCTCTTTACAGGTTTCCTGCCTGTCTACCTCCATTGCAATGAAAGGCGGTTCAGTAAATTGGTTATTCCACCATTTTTGAATCAAACTTTTCAAAGAAGCATCAGTTTGATAATAAATCATCGGCAATTTGGGAAGGTCCTCACTGTTGATTTCAGTTTTTGAAATAAGGTACAGCCTCTCTTCATTCAGCAGTTGTTTTTCCCCTTGCCAATCATAATTTCCCCTCATAATCCCAAGGTGTACCGCCGAATGATGAAGCAGATCCATCACCTTCGCACTCCATCCCGTATTGACGTGGAATTGTACAGACGGATACTGATCAGAAAACCGTTTTAGAATCGCCGGGAGCTTATACTGAGCAAAATTGCTTGAGACTCCTAATCTGAGAACCCCGCTGACTTCATGGCTCATATTGAGCATATCATCCTTCACTCTTCTGAACTCCTGCAGCATCTCTTTCGAATAATCAACCAGATGTTCACCTTCTGAAGTGAACTCCATCCCTTTTTTTCTTTTATAAAAAAGGCGCACTCCGAATTGTGCTTCCAGGTTTTTGAGCCGATAACTTAACGCCGGCTGTGTCATATATAATCGCTCTGCCGCCTTCGTCATATTTTTTTCTTCGAATAATGTAATGAGCACAATCCAATCCTTTTCATCCATATGAAATCCCCCAAAATATTTTTCTGCTATAAAATTTTCTCCTATTATAAAAATTTTTTATTCAACTTTATAAAAATTATATGTTTTACTTATAATCCTTATTTATCATACGATATCTTCCAAAGGGACCGGTACCTTTTTATCCACACAAAATGATGTAAGGATGAGACAGCATGGAAAAAGTTCCTGTAACCGTTATGAGAGGCGGCACCAGCAAAGGCGTTTTTATTCTTCAAAAAGACATGCCAGACGATACAAACCTATGGAGCGATTTTCTTTTAGACATTATGGGGAGCCCTGACGAGAGACAAATTGACGGTCTCGGCGGCGGCCATTCTCTCACAAGCAAGGCAGCCATTATTAAGAAATCCGCCAGAAAGGATGCAGATGTTGAGTATACGTTTGCTCAGGTCAGTTTGACTGACAAATTTACCGACTTCAAAGGCAATTGCGGAAATATCTCTTCTGCCGTAGGCCCTTATGCTATTGAGAAAGGGCTCGTTCAAGCTGAAGAGCCGGTTACAAAAGTCAGAATTTTAAATACAAACACTCAAAAAGTGATCGCAGCAGAAGTCGAAGTCAGAAATGGAACATTTCATTACCAGGGGGACTGCTCTATTCCGGGGGTTCCAGGTACAGCTTCTCCTATTTATCTTTCATTTCACCAGGCTGAAGGAGCGGTGACCGGTAAGCTGTTTCCCACCGGTCAGCCTATTGATGTTCTCGATACCCCGTATGGAAATATCTCGGTATCGATTATTGATTACGCCAATCCGCTTGTCTTTGTAAAAGCAGAGGACACGGGGCTTACCGGCTTAGAACTTCCGGATGAATATACCCCGGATATATTGGAAAAGCTCGAAATGATCCGATCGATTGCAGCCGAGAAATGCAGATTCGCTCCGAGACATGAGGCTGCTGCAAAATCACCGGCCGTACCAAAACTGACATTAATCTCATCTCCAGCGGATTATATCGATACAAAAGGGATAAAGAGACACGCAGAAGAGATGGATCTTGTCATTCGTATGATGTCCATGCAAAAACCGCATCAAGCTTTAGCCATTACAGGGGCGGTATGTACGACTGCCGGCATGCTATTGCAAGATACAATATTATCTGAATTTTCATTCTCCGGGAGAACGATCCGATTGGGGCATCCAAGCGGTATTTTAAAAACCGAGGCAGATGTTGATCCGGACGGAACAACGATTAAAGTAGTACGCACAGCAAGAAAAATCTCTGAAGGCTATGTGTTTACTAAACAAAGTTACAGCATGAATACGCTCAATCACATTGGTTAATACCGTCTTCAGACAAGTCAAAGATAAACGGAGGAATACGAGATGATCAATGTAAATGCGTCTAATCGATTAAACAGACTGCCTTTTTCAAGGGCCCATCAAGCAGTGCTCGTTATCCTTTCATTCGCTTACTTTTTTGATTTTATCGATTTAAATACGTTTTCATATGCGGCGCCTTCACTTTTAAAGGAATGGAACATATCCACTCATACTATCGCTTTTATTACATCTGTCTCCTATTTCGGAATGTTTATCGGCGCCTCTGCCGGAGGATGGTTTTCAGACCGTTTCGGAAGGAAAAAAGGTTTAATTCTGGTTGTCACCTTTTTCTCTTCCTTCTCCCTCCTCTCTTCTCTGGCTTGGAACCCAGAAATACTCGGTGTTTTTAGATTTTTTACGAGTTTAGGTATCGGCGCCACAACGATTGTGGCGAGTACGTATATCAGCGAATTTTTCCCATCCGCAACTAAAGGCAAATACCAGGCAATCTGTATTACAATCGGCATATGCGGAATTCCTGCGGCCGGCTGGGTGGCTAAATTGGTCGTGCCGTCCGCCTCTTACGGCTGGCGGTTTGTCTTTCTATTCGGCGCGGTCGGTATTTTTTTTCCGCTGATCGCCAGAAAACTGGAAGAATCACCGAAATGGCTGGACACGAAAGGAAAAAGCGAACAAGCACACCGCATTCTGCTTGAACTGGAGGCAAAAGCAGAAAATGAAAAGGGTGAACTGCCTGAACCAGCTCCGGCTCTGCAAAGCAGACAAACCGCTGTAAAATCCGTTCCATATCGGACGCTGTTTCAAAAGCCTTTAGCAGGAAGAACTTTTGTTTTAATGACGATGTGGGCAGCTTCCACCATTGCAATTCAAGGCTTTGGCACGTGGGTTCCCACCCTTCTGGTGAAAGAAGGCGTATCAATGGATGAGTCTATCGTATACGTCACTCTGGGAACGATCGGTGCCCCGCTGGGCGCTCTCATTGCGGCGCAAATCTCTGACCGTGTGGATCGAAAGTGGGCCATTTCTGTTTTATCGTTAATTATTATGGCGCTTGGATTCTTTTACGGCATCAATCCTTTGCCGATGGTCATTATCGTATGCGGATTTCTCATGCATATGTTTGAGCGTACTTTCAGTTCGATCGCATATGCTTATACGCCGGAATTATATCCGGTTGAAGCCAGGGCATCTGGAAATGGCCTCACTTACGGCGTAGGACGCCTTGCAAATGTAGCCGGTCCCTTTGTCGTCAGTTTCCTGTATTCAGGCTACGGATTTTTAAGTGTTTTCTTATTCTTTACAGGCTGCTGGTTTCTTTGTGCACTGACAGTCGGTATATTTGGAATCGGTTCAAAAAAACAAAAGATGGAGCAGGATGATTTCATATCGGAAGAAACTTTCGTGCAACAAAAGTTGTAAACGCATACAGTCTGGAAACCGCAAAACATCCATCTCCTTTGAGGAAATGGATGTTCTTCTTTCAACCCCAACAGCATTCTCATTCGCCTCTTATTCTCAGACATATCTCTTATTACGAAGAAAGGCGTGGTACGCATGAGAAGGAGAAAAGAACTTTCCGTCAGAATGAATTAGATGCAGCCGCCGAAACATATTTCAGACCGCTGCCTTACAATTCACGCCATTTCTTATCTAAAATCGGGTATGTATACCGATTCATCTGCTCAATCAGCTCATCCGGCCGGGAGGAACTATGTATCAGCTTTAAATGAGACTCATTCGAAAATCCTTCCTGGATGCTGTACTTGACCATCTTCATCATCGGCTCAAAATACCCGTTCACATTGTACAGCCCGATCGGTTTTTGATGAATGCCGATTTGCGCCCAGCACAGCACTTCAAATAACTCTTCATATGTTCCGAAACCGCCGGGCATGGCAATGTACCCGTCGGCAAGTTCACTCATTTTCGCTTTCCGCTCATGCATGCCGCTGACTTCAATCAGCTCCGTCAGATTCTGATGAACAATCTCTCCGCTGAAAAGCCCGCTCGGCATGACGCCGACAGCTTTTCCGCCGCCTGCCATTAACGCATCAGCGACGGTTCCCATCAGACCGACCCGTGAACCGCCGTAAACAAGGCCGATTCCCTGCTCCGCCATATATTCACCCAGTTCGGCCGCTTTGCGTTTGTACTCTTCATTTACCCCCGGGTTTGACCCCGCAAATACACAAATGGTTTTCATTTTTTCATCTCCGTATCTATATATGTACATCAATAAATCAAAATACACTATATATTGTCCCATCTCTATATGATAATATCAATAAGAATCATACAGGACATAAGGAGTGTTTCACATGCAGATGGCTGAAGCAGAACAATGGACGAAAGATTTTTACGAAAAACGAGGATGGACGGCGTACGGGCCATTTATCAGAATCGGCTTTTTAATGGAAGAGGCGGGTGAGCTCGCCCGGGCGGTAAGAGCATATGAAATCGGCAGAGACCGGCCGGATGAAAAGGACGCGACCCAGGCTGAACGCAGGCAGGAGCTGATTGAAGAAATGGGTGACGTCCTCGGAAATCTGGCTATCCTTGCCGATAAGTACGGAATCACGTTAGAAGATGCGATGAAAGCCCATCAGGAAAAACTGATCAAGCGCTTTGAAACCGAATAAAAACACGGCCCGTCCGCTTTTTCATGGACAGGCCGTATCTGAATTTATCCCGTTATCTCGTCCTGATGCTCAAAGAAATGCTGTTTCCCGATTTTATGAAACAGCCCCGTCTTCCGGATCAGCTCTCTCGGCTGTGATTGCAATCCGACGATCATCAATCTCCCGTTATGCCGTTTGATCCGGTTCATCACATTCCCCAGCACCGCTTCTGCGGAGGTATCCATGTAATGCACATTATTCATCAGCAGAATAAGCGTCTTCGGCTTTTCCTGAAGCCTCTCCAGCAGCGATGATTCCAGTGAATCAATTGAACCGAAAAACAGCGGCCCTTCAATGGAATATGTGCTGACGGACGAATCATTTTTAACCGATTTGACCGCGGCATGCGGTGTTTTAATGCTTGTTGATTCGCTCATTTTTCTGATAAAGAAAACAAAAGCGAGCACAAGACCGGCAGAAACGCCGATAATTAAATCAAACAGAACCGTCAGCAAAAAGGTTGCCGCCAGTACGAATGAATCAGTGTTTTTCAGCCGCATCATATTGGCGACTTCCCTCCGCTCACTCATGTTCCAAGCCACAACCATCAATACCGGCGCCATGCTTGCCAGCGGTACGTGAACGGCAAGCGGGGCGAAGACGAGCAGGACGAGGAGGACGGTGACTCCGTGGACAACACCGGAAATCGGAGAAACTGCGCCGTTTTTAATATTTGTTGCGGTCCGCGCAATCGCTCCCGTTGCCGGTATGCCGCCGAAAAGCGGCGCTGCCATATTGGCGATGCCCTGCCCGACAAGCTCCCTATTGCTGTCATGCCGTGATCCTTTCATATTGTCCGCGACCATCGCCGATAATATGGATTCAAGTCCGCCGAGAAGCGCAATGATCAGAGCCGACGGAAACATCATCACCATGTTATCAATTGAGAAATTCGGAAGCTGGAAAGCCGGAAGCTGCCGCGGAATTTCTCCGTAAGCAGAACCGATTGTCGCCATTTTGTCAGGAAAAAACACGACCGCCGCGGCTGTAGAGACAAGCAGCGCCACAAGCGCGCCCGGGATCTTCGGCATCAGCCTGGCTGATAACAGCAAAATGGCCAAAGCAATTCCCGCGATGAGGATGCTGTACAAATTAAAGGTTCCGATCTTCTTGCCTATTTCCGCAATGTTGAGGATAAAGCTTTCATGCTTTTGGATATCGCGCAGACCGAGAAAATGGGCAATCTGCTCCGAGAAAATCAGCACCGCGATCCCCGCCGTAAATCCGACGATCACCGGCTTCGGCACGAATTTCATAATCTTTCCGAGCTTAAATACGCCAAACAGGACGAGCATGACGCCTGCCATAAAACCGGCTACAAGTAAATTCTCAAAACCATACTGCATCACAATGGCAAATAAAATGGGAACAAACGCCCCTGTAGGCCCGCCGATCTGATATTTAGAGCCGCCCAACAGCGAAATCAGAATTCCGGCCACAATAACGGTGTAAAGCCCGTATTCCGGACCGACCCCCGAGGCGATGGCAAAGGCCATCCCCAGTGGAATCGCTACAATTCCGACCACAATTCCCGCGATTAGGTCTTTCTGAAATTTCTGCAAATTGTATCCCTGATATCTGCCGGTAAATTGCATCGTCAGCTGCATCCTCCTTTGACTGTTTCATAACCGTCAACGACTACATCCAGCGTCCCCGTTCCCGGATCGATCACCAGCCCGTGCACCGGCACCTCTTCAGGCAAGAGCGGATGATGCCTGACCATATTCACGCTGTGGGCCACGCTTTCTTCGACGCTGTGAAAACCGGTCAGCCATGTTTCCAAATCGACTCCCGCATGCTGCAGAAGGCTGAGACATTTGTCCTCCACCCCGCGCTCTTTTGCTTTATTTAATATGGAAGCCGCATTTAATCCCGACATTCCGCACTCGCGGTGGCCTATGATGCAGACTTCCTCTGCCTGCAGTTCATAAACGGCAACCAAAATGCTCCGCATGACACTTCCAAATGGGTGAGAAACAATGGCTCCCGCGTTTTTTATGATTTTGGCATCGCCGTTTCTGAGTCCCATCGCCTGCGGCAGAAGCTCCGTCAGCCTTGTATCCATACAGGATACGATGACAAGCTTTTTTTTCGGGAATTTTGTCGTTTGGTAAGGTTCATATTTCCTTTCTTGAACAAACTGCTGGTTGTGCTCCAAAATGCTTGTTAAAGAAACCATTTTTCTATTCATCTCCCATCCGATTGTA
This sequence comes from Bacillus sp. ZY-1-1, assembly GCF_003047165.1. Classification (NCBI taxonomy): domain Bacteria; kingdom Bacillati; phylum Bacillota; class Bacilli; order Caryophanales; family Bacillaceae; genus Bacillus; species Bacillus sp. ZY-1-1. The sequence continues at coordinate 602,239 of NZ_CP027061.1, read as the reverse complement.
TTGCAAGCCTTCTTACCCAGCTTACAGTAAGGAATTATAGCACAGAAAAAGGCCTCAAAAGCGCTTTCAAAAAAAGACACGATAATTTGACTGTAAATTCAGATTATATTCATTTATATCTTTCAAAAATAATAAAATTTATCTTTACACCAACCTATAAAGCTTTTGAAAACAGCGGTTCCGCTCATTTTGCCTTCAGAAATATAGGCGGATTCTGTTATTGTTTGGAGAAATCAAGCATGTACATTCCTTTTTCTTTCATTTTAAGTTCAAAAGAACCAGAAATTTATCGTAATGCGTTTGATTATTTCTCACGTTACCGCTTCTCTTATATAATAAAATAGAGAAGAAAGACAAAGGAGGAGAAGCCCGTTGAAACCCTATGTATTCATCGCGAAACCGATACCGCCCGAAGTCGAACAAATGATAGGCGAGCATTGCCGCTATGACATCTGGAAAGAAGATACCATTCCAAAAGAGAAACTGTACGAAAAAATGAAAGATGCTGAAGGGCTGCTGACATCCGGAACGGCAATTGACAGTGATTTGCTGGATCACGCGCCGAAGCTGAAAGTCGTCAGCAATAATTCAGTCGGCTATGATAATTTTAATATTGAAGAAATGAAAAGACGCGGGGTTGTCGGCACGCATACACCGTACACCTTAGATGACACTGTCGCTGATCTGGCTTTTTCATTAATTCTGTCTTCCGCCAGACGGGTTGCCGAATTGGATCGATTCGTCCGCGCCGGCAAATGGGGAACCGTTGAGGAGGAATCTCTTTTCGGTATGGATGTCCACCATCAGACATTAGGAATTATCGGCATGGGCAGAATCGGTGAACAAGCTGCCAAACGGGCAAAATTCGGCTTCGATATGGACGTGCTGTATTATAACCGCAGCAGAAAACCGGATGCCGAGAAGGAACTCGGGGTTACATATGCCGACTTAGATACACTGCTGAAAACATCAGACTTTGTGCTTTTAATTACCCCGCTTACTGACGAAACGTATCATATGATGGGAGAGAGGGAATTTAAATTGATGAAAGATACGGCATGTTTCGTCAATATTTCCCGGGGAAAGACAGTTGATGAGAAAGCGCTCATCCGCGCATTGCAAGAGGGCTGGATAAAAGGCGCCGGTTTAGATGTGTTTGAAAAAGAGCCGATCGCCGAAGACAATCCGCTCCTGCAGCTGGAAAACGTCACATTGCTTCCGCATATCGGGTCAGCAACCGCAAAAATCCGTTTGAATATGTTCAAGCAAGCCGCACAGAACATGATTGACGCCGTATACGGAAAAACACCGAAAAACCTCACGAAGGAATTTCAATGAGATGAAAAATCCCGGCCGTTTCAGCCGGGGTTTATTTTTCACTAGATCAAAAGTACTATTTTAAAATTCTTTCTATTCCTTTCTCTTGATGCTGATACAATGAAAAGGAATCAGCTTCACATGATAAAAATGGGAGGTATTGCTTTGAAAAAACGATTATCGTGGATTTCCGTTTGTTTGCTGGTGCTGTTCTCCGCGGCGGGGATGCTGTTTTCAACGGCTGCCAAGACGGATACATCTTCTCACAAGGCGCACACTGAAGCACAGGTTATCAACACGTTTGACGGGGTTGCGGATTATCTTCAGACCTATCATAAGCTTCCTGATAATTACATTACAAAATCAGAAGCACAGGCCCTCGGCTGGGTGGCATCAAAGGGGAATCTGGCGGACGTCGCCCCGGGGAAAAGCATCGGCGGAGACATCTTCTCAAACAGGGAAGGCAAACTCCCTGCAAAAAGCGGACGGACGTGGCGTGAAGCGGATATTAACTATACATCAGGCTTCAGAAATTCAGACCGGATTCTTTACTCAAGCGACTGGCTGATTTATAAGACGACAGACCACTATCAAACCTTTACAAAAATGAGATAAACACATACAAAAAACGGCTTCCCTGCGGAGGCCGTTTTTTTGCAGAGAATCTGCAAGCTTCATATAAAATGAGCAGTAAATTTTTCTTCAAACTCTGAGCGGTCTATTCTGCTGTTTTCCGCCGTGCCATCGTGTTTTTTTATTGTTATATTGCGTTCAGACAGAACCATGTGCCCTTCCGGTGTCCGCTTAGAAGCAAGCAGGCGTTTGTTGAAAGGAGAACGTTCATGTTCAAAGATTGTTTGTTTCATAGACTTGAGGTCCTTTTCATCGATTTCTTCAAGCGAAAATGCGTAGCCTGTCTGCCAGCCGTCCCCTTTGTTCATTTCAAGCACGTATGTCCCGAATTCCGTCTCTTCTATCCTCACGCGGAACGCTCCGGCCGCTGATACCGTCTCGTCTCCCGACATCGGCACAGGCTGCATGGCGAGATTGAGGCCGAAGCCTGCATCAGCGATGTACTCATTTCCCCCGGCGGAAAGAAGTACGGCCGCATGTGTGCCGGGCAGCGCCCAGCCGTTTTTCCAGACCGTTCCGCGGATCAATTTGACATCAAATCCGGCATCTTTCAGGATGAAATAAAGCAGTCCGTTCAAGTCATAACAAAGACCGCCGTGAGGTTCCTTCACCATGTGCCGCCACAGTCCTTCTTTCGTGACGTCATATTCTTTTTTGGACAAAACGGCGCGGTTTTCAAACGGAAACCGATACGCGAGCGCCTTTAAAAACTCCGGCAGGTTGCTGAAATCGAGGGAATCCTTTTCCCAGCCTATCGTTTGATAACAATCTTTCAGAAACTCATTCATCGTTCCGTCCCCCTTACAAAGTGTTTACACTTCTTCCTGCACATAAGCGGACAACTTTTCCAGCGCTTCCTTTTCATCGTCGCCTTCAGCGATCAGAGTGACTTCCGTCCCCGTACTGACCGCCAGACTCATTAATCCCATAATGCTTTTGGCATTCACTTTCTTGCCGTTTTTCTCAAGAAACACATCTGATGCAAAACGATTTGCCTCCTGTACAAACAATGCAGCGGGGCGCGCCTGCAATCCCGTCTTTAAACGCACTTCCACTTTCCCCTGAACCATAAGATCTCCCCTTTTCTGTACGGTTATTTCAAAGTGATGCTTTGTCCTGTACGCAGCTGTTCTGCGATTTCATCGAGCTTTCTCAGCCTGTGATTGATGCCGGATTTGCTGATTTTCCCGCTTGCAACCATTTCCCCCAGTTCTTTCAGCGTGACCTCCTGATAATCAATCCGCAGCTGCGCAATTTCGCGAAGCTTTTCCGGCAGCGCTTCAAGACCGATCCGTTCATCAATGTATTTAATATTTTCCACCTGTCTGAGAGAAGCCCCGATGGTTTTGTTTAAGTTTGCTGTTTCACAATTGACGAGGCGGTTCACTGAGTTTCTCATATCTCTGACAATCCGCACATCTTCAAAGCGCAGCAGTGAATTGTGAGCGCCGATGACATTCAGAAATTCAGTGATTTTTTCCGCCTCTTTTAAATACGTAATATAGCCTTTTTTCCGTTCAAGCGTTTTGCTGTTCAGATGAAAATCATTCAGCAGGGCGCATAATGAATCGTTATGTTCCTTATAAAGCGAGAAGATTTCCAAGTGGTACGACGATGTTTCGGGATTATTCACAGATCCTCCCGCCAAAAACGCCCCTCTCATATAAGAACGTTTGCAGCACCGTTTCGCCACCAGTTCCTCAGAAATATTCCGTTCAAATACAAAGTTCTCCCCGAGGATTTTCAATTCCTCTAAAATCAGCTTTGCATTTTCAGAAAAGCGCACAATATAAACATTATTTTTTTTCAGCCGCATTTTTTTTCTGACTAACAGTTCGACCGATACATCATATTGTTTCTTCAGCAATGTATAAATGCGGCGGGCAATCGCCGCATTTTCGGTTTGAACGTCAAGCACGAGATGGCGGTTTGAAAATGACAGGGAACCGTTCATCCGAATCAGCGCGGACAGCTCCGCCTTGGCGCAGCAGTCCTTCACTTCCAGATTCGTCAGTTCTTTTTTTGTTTCCGATGCAAATGACATATTAGCCACCTCATTTCAAAAGGCCTCTAGTCCCTTAATAAATCGACAAGAAGAGAAGCCACTTTATGTGTATCGTGACGGATTACGCCATTTTTATACGTGATAATCTGATCCCTGATGACCTCAAGCCCCATGGATTTCAGCTTTTCAACATTGAAGTCGACGGGCCGGGCCAGCTCTTTCGCATATTTGCTTTTGATTTCGTCAGGGATCTCCTCATTGTTGATTAAGATCGTGTCGATAAACGGCTGCTCCATATGATCGTTCAGCGCCTTGACATGGTCGGCCGCGCTGTATTGAAGCGTCTCGCCGGGCTGTGTCATGACGTTGCATATATATACTTTTTTGGCCGCGGCCTTGACGACTTCCTCTCCGATTTTCGGCACGAGCAGATTCGGAAGAATGCTTGTGTACAGGCTTCCCGGACCGATAATGATTAAATCGGCCTGACGGATGACGTCAATCGTTTCCGGGAGCGGATCAATTTTCTCAGGCGTAAGAAATACCCGTTTAATCCGCTGGCCGTAAGAAGGGATTGTCGATTCTCCGGAGACGACCTGCCCGTCCTCCATTTCAGCGTGAAGAACGACACTGGTGTTGGCAGCAGGCAGCACTCTGCCGCGGACATTCAGCACCTTGCTCATTTCGGTGACAGCGTGAAAGAAATCACCGGTTATATTTGTCATCGCTGCCAAAATCAAATTGCCGAGCGAATGTCCGGTTAAGTCGCTTCCTTTGTTGAAACGGTGCTGAAACAGATTTTCAACGAGCGGCTCAACATCTGACAAAGCAGCCAGTACGTTACGAATGTCACCCGGCGGCGGAATTTGAAGTTCATCCCGCAGACGGCCTGAACTTCCACCGTCATCAGCAACTGTCACAATCGCCGTAATATCAACGGGCTTATGCTTTAACCCCCGAAGCAGCACGGACAGACCCGTTCCGCCGCCGAAGATTGCGATTTTCGGCTTCTTATTCATTTCCGGCTTCTCTTTTCAATGTCCCGGTGAGTGACATGAGTATAGAAATCTTTTTTAAAATAGTCAGCCAAATACTCAGCGAGCGTGACGGAGCGGTGCTGGCCGCCCGTACAGCCGATCGCGATGACAAGCTGGCTTTTACCTTCCCGCTTATAAGACGGAAGCATAAAGCCGAGCAGATCAACAAGCTTTTCAATAAACTTTTGTGTTTCGTTCCACTTCATCACATAGGATGACACTTCCTCATCTTTCCCCGTAAGCGGCCTCATGCTTTCAATGTAGAACGGATTCGGCAGAAACCTTACATCAAACACGAGGTCGGCATCTATCGGAAGCCCGTATTTGAAACCGAATGACATCACGTTCACTGTAAATGTTTCACCTTGGTTCGTGGCAAAATGCGCCACGATTTTTTCACGCAGATCACGCGGTTTCATATCCGATGTGTCATAGATCAGCTGAGAGCGCCCTTTCAATTCTTCAAGCAGCTGGCGTTCCAGCGCGATTCCTTCAAGAGGAAGCCCGGTAGCGGCCAGCGGGTGAGAACGCCTCGTTTCTTTGTATCTCGTCACAAGGATGGAATCCTTAGCGTCTAAAAAGAGAATGCGCGGTGTAATCCACGGATTTTCCGCCATTTCATCCAGCGCCTCAATCAGCCTGTCAAAAAATTCACGTCCCCGCAGATCCATGACAAGCGCGACCTTGCTCATTTTTGAACTTGATTCTTTCATCAGCTCCAAAAATTTCGGCAGCAAGGAAGGCGGCAGATTGTCGACGCAAAAATAGCCGAGATCCTCAAAGCTTTGAATGGCGACGGTTTTCCCCGCTCCAGACATTCCCGTAATGATGACGAGCTGAATATCATGGTTTTCATTCATACTCATCTTTCTCCCCCCTGCGGTCTTTCTTTTATTTGATAAGCTGCGGATCTAAACGATAGCTGAGCAGCTCGAAGTCCGGCGTATACGTAAAGGTGCCGTGCAAAAGCCCTTGGCCCTTGATCATAAAATCAAGGATATGCCCGTCTCCGGGGGCCATCGGAAGGCTGTGGATATCTTTTACGTCATGCCACTTCAGAACGCCTTCCTCTGATTCAGCGACATTCCGCCCCGTGTAGGAGTCGGCGACGAAAGTAAACATCATCCACTCTGACACGATTTGTTCCTGTTCCTTAATAATAAAGGTAAACACGCCTTTTAACTGCGGATTTAGTATATAAATGCCCGTCTCTTCTCTGTACTCTCTGATGACGGAATCTCTGACGGATTCGCCGCTTTCCATCTTCCCGCCGGGCGCGACCCACCAGCCCCGTCTCGGCTTTTGGAGAAGGAGAACCTGATCATCTGTCTGCAGCACACAATTTGTCACTCTTTGCACAAGTACGTCACCTAACCTTCTCAACAAATCATCGTCTCTTCATTATACCGTTTCGGCATGTCTCTCACAATGCAGAGACACCGACATCCTTTTCTTTTATTTGACAGAAAACAAAAAATCGCAAAAAAAGGGCACGGATACTGGAATCCGTGCCAAAGTGTATTCATTAAAAAGGGGGTCAATTACTACATTCATCTTAAAACATCAGTATTTCACCCGTGTTACAGCGTAATTAAAACACAGTAACGATTCAAAAACTGAACATTACAGTGATTATTTAACGGTTTTGAGCGTTTCCTCAAGCTCTTCCACATAATGCTGAACGCTTTGAGCCGCAATACTTCCGTCGCCTGTCGCCGTTACGATCTGGCGGAGCGTTTTTTCACGGATGTCTCCCGCAGCGAAAATGCCTGGGACTTTTGTCTCCATTTGGGCATTTGTTTCAATGTAGCCTTCTTCATTTGTGATGCCCAAGTTTTCGAACGGTTTAGAAAGCGGAAGCATACCGATATAAATAAAGACGCCGTCAGCTTTGAATTCTTCCTCTTCTCCCGTCACGGTATCCACAAGAGTAAGTCTGCCGACTTTTCCGTTTTCCTCATGGATTTCTTTTACGGTTTTGTTCCATTTGAAGTCAATTTTCTCATTGTCAAAGGCACGCGCCTGAAGAATGCTTTGCGCACGCAATTTGTCACGTCTGTGAACGATGGTGACTTTTGAAGCGAAGCGTGTCAGATAGACGCCTTCTTCAACGGCGGAGTCTCCGCCGCCGACAACGACAAGCTCTTTATTTTTAAAGAACGCGCCGTCACAAACCGCGCAGTACGATACGCCGCGGCCGCCCAGTTCTTTTTCGCCGGGAACGCCGATCTTTTTGTATTCCGCTCCGGCAGAAATGACGATGGCGCGCGCTTTATATTCTTTTGAACCGGCTTTGACCGTTTTATATTCTTTACCGTCAACGATTTCTTTAATATCGCCGTACGCATATTCCGCACCGAATTTTTTCGCATGTTCAAACATTTTATTAGAAAGTTCAGGGCCGAGAATGCTTTCAAAACCCGGATAGTTTTCAACATCCTCCGTGTTGGCCATCTGGCCGCCCGGAATTCCTCTTTCGATCATTAATGTGGATAAGTTCGCTCGTGATGTGTAAACAGCAGCGGTCATCCCCGCCGGACCCGCGCCGATAATGATCACATCATAAATTTTTTCTTCTGACACCATGATTCACTCCTTTTCGAAATGGGGCGCACCCTATATGACTAAGAATCCCCATCAATCGTATTCCTTACCCATATCCTATTAAATCTGAGGGCAATTCGCTATTTTTTTGCTCATTTTTCTGAGAAACCGTGATTAGGGAGCTCCTGAGCGGGTATACAAATAAAGAAAGAGCCTTCCGGGATAGAAGGCCCTTGTCTTATTCATTATTGCACGACACGTCTTACATTGCCGTTGAATGCTTTCTTCCAGTAAGGGTTGCTCATAGAATCAATGGATACACCGTGTGATGTATTATCGTTCAGGAACGTTCCGTTACCTAAGTAGATGCCGACGTGGCCGTTTGTTTTATACGTGTTGAAGAATACTAAGTCTCCGCGTTTCATGTCAGACGCGCTTACTGCTTTACCTCTTCCGATTAATGTATCTGTGTTTGTGCCGCTTGCAGGTCCGAGATTAACGCCTGCGTTAGCATAAGCCCAGCGTACGAATGAAGAGCAGTCAAAGATACGGTTGTCAATATCGGATTGAGTGCGTCCGCCGCCGAATTTATACGGAGATTGACCCACAAGGCTTGATCCTACGCTGATCGCGCCTTCAATACCGCCTGAATTTGAAATAACAGATCCGCCGTCAGAATCATCTGAACCGCCGCTGTTATGAGATGATCCGCCTGAAGTGCTCTTCGGTTTGCTTGAGCTGTCAGATGAATCAGATGATGTTGAAACAGCCGCTTTTTTCACAGTTTTAACCGCCGGTGCCGGCTGGCTGTCATCTTTTTGGTTTTGGTCTTCAGAAGCTTTTTGCGCTTCTTCCTGTTTTTTGATCAGGGCAGCCGCAGCAGCCTGCTCAGCTTTAATGCGCTTCTGCTCTTTTTCAGTGTCAGCTTTTTGGTTTGCAAGCTGTGATGCTTCTTTTTTCAGATCAGAGATAGCGGAAGCCGCTTTTTTCTGACCGTTTTTCGCTTCGTCGAAAAGCTTGTCTTTCTGATCAAGCTGTTTGTTCAGGTCTTTTTGCATAGACTCGAGTTTCGCAAGATCATCTTGAACTTTTTTCAGCTTCACGTTAAGTTCAGCCTCTGCGTCTTCGAGTTTCGCTTTATCCTGCTCCTGCTGTTTGATCAGGTCTTTATCCGCATCAACGATAGAAGATACTGCAGTCGCACGGGAAATGAAGTCTCCGAAGCTTGTCGCCCCTAAAAGTACATCTATGTATCCTTGAGAACCGCCGTTTTCCTGTAAAGAACGAACGCGTTTTTTCAGGATTTCATTGCGTTTTTCAATACGCGCTTCTGTTTCTTTGATTTCTTTTTTCAAATCAGCGATCTGCTTTTTCGTTTTTTCGTTTTCAGCTTTTTTATCTTCGATTTTATTGCTTGTATCCAACGCTTTAGCGTTAATGTCTTTCAGTTCTTTTTCAATCTTAGCCTGCTTGTCCTGAAGCTTGGACAATTCTCTTTCTTTTGCTTCAAGGCTTGAAGCCACCTCAGATTGCTTGCTTTCAATTTTCGCTTTTTTGCTGTCTAATGTTTCCGCCGATGCAGTTTTTGTAAACGGGATCAAAAAACTGCTTGTCCCGATGACGGAAGCCAAACCAAGTGTTAATAAACTCTTTTTCACTTTTTCTTTCCTCCCTTTTACTTTAAACCTGTTCTCATTTGGAATTCTATTATGAACATCAAAGTTACGCTCCCTCACATGCCCGTGAGGCTGATGATTTTTATGTACGATTCTTTGAAACTGGTTAATTGGTATAGATTATACAGCACATGTAAAATAAACTAATCTCTTATGTACGAGACTCATTATACCATCATGTTTCGACAATTTTTATTACAGTTATATTTCAATGTGATTGCAAATCTCATATTTTGCAAAATAAACGGTGATTACGGCCTGATTTCGATTCAAAAAGCAAAAAAATACGTATGAATACCTCTTTTTTCGGCGGTAAAGTTCTGTTTTGCCCCTTTATGATAAAAAAAAGAACCGACTCTTTATATAGAAAGAATCGGTTTTATTCTAATATATCATCTATTTGTCTGATGTATTTCGAAAGGGTTGCCGGGGTTATACCGTAAACGGCGGCCGTTTCTTTTTTCGTCGTTTTTTCGCCGTTTGCTTCTTTCCATACGTATGCGATGGCTGCGGCCCATGCCCGCTCATTCTGTACGGCAGCGGCGGCGCGGATGTGCTGAATGACGTGAAAAACCCAGCAGCTCATGACGTCAGTTTTTAAACTGTCGGCTTCCGCTTTCTCCAGAAGCTTGACCGTCCGATACGTGAACAGCGCGTCACCGGAGACGCCTGAAGCGCCTTTTTCACCGGAAAGCAGCAGTCTGACGAAATCTTGTTCAAACGGTGAAACGGCGCGTTTTGCCGTCAGAACTTTTTCAAGCTGGTTCCGCTCTCCTTCAGCGCTGCTGATATAATAGGCGGCAAGCCGCTGTTCAAGTGAAGCAGGCAGCGGTTCCTGCCGCTCCGCCCAAGGCGCGGGCCGGTCTGATTCGGGAAATTCGGCTTCGGCCTTCTTCCAAATGGTTTCTGCAAATTCTGTGCGGCCTGTCCCGTAGGCTGAGGCGGCAAGCCAGTAATAAAACGTTTCGTCGCCTTCGAACCCGCTTTTGTAAAGAGAACGGAGCCATTTATAACCGAGATCATGTCTGCCGACAAGCGCAAGCGTCGCCCCCAGCTTATAGCGCTGTTCGAATAAAATCGGATACACGTTGGCGAGTTTTCCGCTCAATTCTCCGACTTTTTCATCTTCCCTCTCGTAATAGCAGAATACAAGGAGGTTGCACAGGGCATGGAGATTGCCTTCATTTTTCTCAAGCACTTCGAATACCGTCTGTTTCGCTTTTGTAACATTGCCTGAGTAAAAGTAAGCGAGCGCCAGGTTGTTGTATGCAGACCAAAGCTCGGGGTAATCGGCCGTAATCTCTTCAAGCATGACAACCGCTTCATGAAGCTGGCCGCTCTCAAGAAGCGTTTTTGCCCGGTCCTGCCTGATCAGCAGCTCATCCTGGTCATAGAGTGATTCGTTTTCACCCGCTTCGCCGAAATCCAAAAGCTCCATCAGATTTTCAATCTCTTCGCTGAATTCCCCGTCCGGATCGGCATCTGAATAAGCCGCCGCTTCTTTGTATGCTTCCTGAAAGAGCCCCAAATGCGCGAAATTATTCGCTTTAAAATAATGACACTCGGGCATTTCTTCTTTCAGGTTCACCAAAATAAAGTCGAACAGCTCATTTGACTGCTGGTAGTGGCCCATTTCAGAATAAATGACGGCCAGCCGTGACAGCATTTTGGAATCATTCGGTTCGAGATGGACGGCCCGCTGAATCAGTTTGCTGGCCCGTTTTAAATTCCGCTCTTTATATGCTTTTAAGCCTTTATGAAAAAAATATTGTCCATCCTGAAGCAGCTGGACAATTTGCGCGTGCTTTTTCTGTTCAGAAGTGTGTTTTCCCACAAATATCCTCCGTTTTATACGTATTACCGTCAGTAGTATACCATAAAACGGTTTCGCCTCAATAGTTCAAAAGACAGGATCGGCTTCGTTTTTTACTGGCTGGTTCGACCAGATTTTAGCTGTTTTTTTCACGAGGCTCGGCTGGAAGAATGACGCGGAAAAGGGTTCCTTCGCCGCGCTTGCTCTCAACCTCTATCGAACCGCCGTGCAGCTCTGCGATTTTTTGGGCGATGGACAGGCCGAGCCCGCTTCCCCCTGCGTTTCTCGCCTTATCCGCTTTATAAAACCGTTCAAATACCCGCTCCGCCTGTTCAGGCTCCATTCCGATTCCGTCGTCGGCGATTTCGACAGCCGCCGCTCCCGGCAGATCAACAATTTTAACGGAAATGCTGCCGCCTTCACCGGTAAATTTTACGGCATTGTGAATCAGATTCATCCATACTTGGCTGAGCAGCGCTTCATCTCCGTACACATACGACTCCTGTAAATCAATGAGAAACTCAATCTGTTTGGCGGACCATTCAGGCTCACAGGTCAATATGGTGCGCCGCAGCTGTTTGTCAATGCGGAACGGTTTTTTTTGTATCGGTTCGGTTTGGCGTTCAAGCGCAGTGAGCTTCAGCAGATTTTCACTGATTTTTGATAATCGTTCTGTTTCTGTCTCGATGATGTGTAAATAGCGCCCCCGCTCCTCATATGATAAATCCGGTTTTTTCAGGAGGTGCGCGTAGCCCTTTAATGAAGTAAGCGGGGTTTGGATTTCATGGGAAACGTTCGAAATAAATTCTTGTTTCAGCTTTTCCATTTCACTCAGTTCCGCGGCGAGTGTCGACAGTTCATCAGCCAATTTCGTCACGGGGTGGTCCCGTTCAATCTTCTCCATTTTCCTGGAGGCGGCCGCTGTGAAGTTGCCGCTCGACATTTGCTTGATCGTGGCGGTCAGTGAATCCCAGATCGCATGATGTCTTTCACGTGCTGACTTTGAAAAGATAAACATCGTTATAAACAGCAGACCGAAAACAAGCCAGAGCGTCAGAATCTGCTCGGCGTACGGCACAAGCAAAATCGGCCATATGAGACCGAATCCCTGAACGATCAGATGAGCCGCCAGCCATAAGAATGCGGTAACGGTGAGAAGGATGATGATTTTTCCAGCCGTTCTGAAGATCCGTTTCATTCTGTCACCACAAACCGATACCCGAGCCCCCGCACCGTATGGATGGCAAACGGATAGTCCTTTTCCGGAAACCGTTCCCTCAGCCTTTTAACATGCACATCAACCGTCCGCTCGTCACCTTCATAATCAAAGCCCCAAATATCTTCTATTAATTGTTCTCTTGAAAACGTCTTATTCGGATAACCGGCGAGCTTAAATAAAAGCTCAAATTCACGCCGGGGCAGCGTCAATCCCGCTCCGCCGCCGCGCGTTACGGTGCGGGATTGCTTATCTAATGTGATATTTCCGATGGTCAGCAGTTTTTCAGCGGTGATCCGGTACCGTTTCAGCAATGCTTTGACCCTTGCTTCCAGTTCAAGCGGCTCAAACGGTTTGACGAGATAATCATCCGCTCCGGAAGTAAAACCTTGCACTTTGTCCAGCGTTTCGCCTTTTGCCGTCAGCATCAAAATCGGAATGTCCGTAAAGCTGCGGACGGCTTCACTGACTTCAAACCCGTCCATTTTCGGCATCATCACATCCAGTATGATGAGATCAATAGGTGCTGATTCGATCAGCCGCACCGCCGCTTCCCCGTCTTCCGCTTCTGCGACGTCAAAGCCGCTCTGCTCCATCATGAGTCGGACAAGCTCACGGATATGGCGGTCGTCATCCGCAACCAATATGACAGCCATAAAAATCCCTCCTTCTGCTTTTTTGCCTGTCTTCTTTTAATGAATCGACATGATGTCTATTAACCGTCTTATTTTTTCATTGTCTCCTGTATCGACAGACACTTTTTTTGTATGGCGGATCATTTCCTCCGTCACTTCTTTCATTACGCCTTGATCAGTATCTTCACGAGACTCCCAGCGCAAAGGAACATTGTATACCTGAATGGTACCGTCACCATTGCTGCTGTAAGTGACTGACCCATCGACTAACCGGGAGCCTGCTAACTGCGTAACATCTTCGGGATAGCGGGCGCTCGTATGATCGTCAGGGTTGACGTATGCCCCGGCCGGAATGCGGCGAACGTTCAATTCATCTATCTGCTGATTTTCCCCAAGCTGCAGCCAGATGCGGGCATATTCAATTTGCAGAGGAGAATAATCTGCCGACAGGCTTTTGTCCGCAGAGATGTGATGTGAATCTTTGTTTACTGGTTCTTTTTTTTCTGCCGCTGATGCTGTTTCAGCCTTGTTGATGCCGCTGCTTTCTCCGGCCGGACTTGAAGAATGGCTCGGCTCTTCATCGTTACCGTCCGTACACCCGGCAGTCATGAATACGAGCAGTAAGGCCGCGTGCCAATAAAAAATCTTTGTGCGTTTTTTCATAATTTAACCCCCGCTTTCTATGAAGAGAACTCCGGCTGCAAAATAAAAAGCAGCTTTTTCAGCTGCTTTCTATTCATAAAGTCTTGCTTTACACAGCTTTGTTTTCTAAGTCGGCATTCAGCTTCAGCTGCTGCTCCGCAAAATCGCGGTACAGCGAATGGGATGCCATTAATTCATGGTGTGTGCCCCGTCCGGTGATTTCACCCTGTTCGACAAAGAGAAGCTGATCTGCATCCACAACCGTGGATAAACGATGGGCGATTACAATCGTGGTGCGGCCTTCCATTAGAACTTCCAGCGCCTGCTGCACCCATTTTTCAGATTGGCTGTCCAGACTTGATGTCGCTTCATCAAGCATCAGAATGCTCGGGTTGCGAAGGAGCGCTCTGGCAATGGCGATGCGCTGGCGCTGTCCGCCTGACAGCATAATTCCCCGCTCACCGACCTCTGTTTCAAATTTCTTCGGTAAGTCTTCAATAAATTGCAGGGCGTAGGCCATGTCAGCCGCTTGCCTCAGTTCCTCATCAGTCACCTCGCGTTTTAATCCGTAGCAGATATTGTCGCGGATGGTGCCTGACATTAACGGGCTTTCTTGCGACACGTAGCCGATATGCTCCCGCCATGACTCAAGGGAATACGCATCAATCGGTTCATTTCCGAGCAGGATGCTGCCCGCAGTCGGGTTGTAGAATCGTTCAAGCAGCTTAAATAACGTTGTTTTCCCGCCGCCGCTCGGTCCGACGATCGCGGTGACTTTGCCGGCCTCAATCGTAGCCGTAATGTCTTTTAAGATGGTTTGATCTGTTTTGTAGCCGAATGAGACTTGTTCGAGCTTAATCGGCTGATCTGCGTTTTCAATGGCTTTTCCGGTTTGGATATCTTCTTCTTTTTCTGCAAGAATATGAATCATCCGTTCCGTTGCGCCGACGGATTTTTGAAGCTGTGTGAAAAATGAAGTGATCTGGCCCATCGGCATAATGATCTGAAACAAATACAGGATAAAGGCAACGAGTGCGCCGGCTGTCAATTCACCGGATGACACCTGCATCCCGCCGTACCCGATGACAGCGACCAGCGCCGCCATTAATACAAGTGTAATAAGCGGGCCTACGAGCGACTGCACCTTCGCTTCACGCAGCCCGAGTTTAAAGAGCGCCATGATGCCTGCTTTTCCGCGTCCGTATTCCGCTTCTTCAGCGTTTGACGCTTTTACAAGCCTGATTTCCGGGAGGATGTGGTTTAATAATCCGGTGAATCTCGCCGTTTCATCCTGTGTTTCCCGAGAAATTTTAAACATTTTCCGGCCGATCGGCACTAAAATCACCGCAGCCAGCGGCACGACGATCAGCACGAGCAATGTGAGCTTCCAGTTCATGAAAAATAAGATCGTCAGTGACCCGATAACGGAAATGATTCCGGTAATAAATCCGCTGATATTGTTTGTGATCAGCTCTTTTACCACCATTGTGTCATTGGTGACACGGCTGATCGTTTCTCCCGTGGCGTTTTTGTCAAAATAAGAGACGGGCAGTTTAATTAATTTCTGCCACAACAAATCACGCAGTCCCGAGATGATTTTCTGGCCGCTGTAGTTCAGGGCGTAGGTGGCGTAGGCGCTTAATGCGGCCTGTACGATAAACACGGCTGCGATGATTCCGATTTGCACGCCTGACAGCGACGACACGGAAAAGCCGTCAACGAGCTGCTTTGTCAACAGCGGAATCAGCAGGCTGACGAGCGTTGTCACAATACTGAGAGACAGCGCGAAGGCCAGCATACCGTATGATGGTTTTGTTTTTTTGACTAATGAAAAGAATGAGCTGAATTTCCCTTTTGGTTTTGGTTGTTTATTCGGCATATGTTTTCCTCCTATATCACTGTTTATACTATAACGGATGTGCATGAACGGAATATGAACAAAACGTATATTTTTGATAAAAACCAAAATAAACTCTATTAGTCAATATTATCAAATTCATCTGCCTTCGGTTGCGGAAATAAGGAATATTTTATTGAATGTTTAAGTTTGACAGAATAAAAACCTCACGGATCTCTCCGTGAGGTTTGTTTTTACTCAGATGCTGAATGGCGTTTCGCAAGGACGTCAAGCACGTCATCCAAAGGAAGCGACTGCTCACGCAGAAGAACGAGCAAATGATACAGCAAATCCGCCGCTTCCCATTTTAATTCTTCATGGTCGCGGTTTTTTGCGGCGATAATAACCTCTGCGGCTTCCTCGCCGACTTTTTTGAGGATTTTATCGACGCCTTCCCGAAACAGGTACGTTGTGTAGGCTCCGTCAGGCATCTCCGCCTGCCGTTTGGCGATCACGCTTTCCAGTTCATTTAAGATGCCGAAACGATCCTGCGCGTCTGCTTTTTCCGTGGAAAAACAGCTGTAGCTTCCCTTATGGCATGCGGGTCCTGAGGGCTCCGCAAGCACGACAAGGGCATCTTGATCGCAATCATAGCGGATGGCTTTCACCTTTTGGGTATTCCCCGATGTCGCTCCTTTATGCCACAGCTCCCCGCGTGAACGGCTGTAAAACCAGGTTTCTTTCGTTTCTATCGTTTTTTCATAGGATTCTCGGTTCATATAAGCCAGTGTCAGCACTTCTTTGCTTGCCGCATCCTGTATGATGGCGGGTATCAGTCCGGCCTCGTCAAACCGCAGTTCATCTGCCTGTTTCATCTCACATTCACCCCGTGTTTCTTCATATAATCTTTCACTTCTTTTATAGATGTCTCTTTGTAATGGAAAATAGAAGCTGCAAGCGCGGCGTCCGCTTCACCGACTGTGAAGGCTTCAAGCATATGGCGCGCGCTGCCGGCTCCCCCTGACGCAATGACGGGCACCGGGACGGCACGTGAGACAAGCTGTGTGAGCGTATGATTAAAGCCTGTTTTTTCACCGTCTGCGTCCATGCTTGTCAGCAGGATTTCACCCGCTCCCCGGCTGACGGCTTCTTTTGCCCAGGCCGTGACTTCCCGCTCGGTTTTCTGTCTGCCGCCGTGCGTGTACACTTTATAGCAATCCGAATCTTCGTCATACTTTGCATCAATCGCCGCTACGATGCATTGCGAGCCGAAAAACTCAGCTCCTTCCGTAATCAGCTCGGGACGGAGAACGGCCGCTGTATTAACGGATACCTTGTCAGCGCCGGCGCGAAGCATTCGTTTCATATCGCTTAATTGATTGATTCCGCCGCCGACCGTAAACGGAATCGCCAGTTTTGCCGCAACTTGCTCTACGACGTCTGTCATCGTCTTGCGGCCTTCGTGAGAGGCGGAAATGTCGAGAAAAACAAGTTCGTCAGCGCCCTCCCTGTCGTAGGCTTCGGCCAGCTCGACAGGATCGCCCGCATCTTTCAGCCCGAGAAATTGAATGCCCTTGACGACGCGTCCTTCTTTCACATCGAGACACGGAATGATTCGTTTCGTGATCATGCGTCCTTCACCCCGCTGAGCGCTTCAGCCAATGAAAATTGTTTTGTATACAGCGCTTTTCCGATAATCGCTCCCGATACGCCGGCGTCTTTGAAGCGGGCCAGTGCTTTGAGATCGGCGACTGAGCTGACTCCGCCTGAAGCAATGACGTCTTTTCCCGTTGCTTTTGCGAGCTGAACGGTACTTTCGATGTTCGGTCCTGACAGCATGCCGTCAGTTGCAATATCCGTGAAAATGAAGGTTTCCGCTCCTTCGGCCGCCAATTCACGGCCCAGATCGGCCGCCCTTACCGAGGATGTTTCCAGCCAGCCTTCCGTCGAGACATAACCGTTTCTTGCATCAAGGCCGATCGCGATTTTGCCGCCGTATTGTTTCAGCATGCTCTTCACAAATGCCGGATCGGAAACGGCCGAGCTGCCGAGAATGACGCGATCAACGCCTTGTGATAAATAACCGTACACATCCGCTTCAGAACGGATACCGCCGCCGATCTCGACTTTGACATCAAGCTGCCGCGCAATGTCAAGAACATGCCTGTCGTTTACTTTCCTGCCTGCTTTCGCGCCGTCAAGGTCCACGAGATGAATCCATTCGGCGCCTTCTTGTGCAAATTGCGCCGCCATGTCTAAAGGAGAGTCACCGTATATCGTTTCCTTGCCGTAATCGCCTTGGATGAGGCGGACGCATTTGCCGTTTCTCATATCGATTGCCGGATATAATGTAAAAGCGTTCATTTCTTCACCTTCTGTTCCGCTGCCATTTTTGTAAATTGTGTTAAGATCGCCATTCCGGCTGTACCGCTTTTTTCCGGATGAAACTGTGCACCGAAAACATTGCGTTTCCCGACGACAGCCGGAACACGAACGCCGTACTCAGCGCTTGCCAGAAGATCGCCGTCTTCCATCCCGTCTATATAATAGGAATGGACAAAGTAAACGAAGCCTTCTTCCGCTTCCGAAAGCAAAGGAGACGTTTGGTGAAACGTCAGCCGGTTCCAGCCCATATGCGGCACCTTCAGCTTGTTTCCTTCGGCATCTCTGTCTTTGAGTCTCACAGCTTTTCCGGCTAATAAACCAAGTCCTTTTGCAGAGCCGTTTTCGGCGCTCTCTTCGAAAATGAGCTGCATGCCGAGGCAGATGCCGAGGAGCAGCTTACCCTCGTCAACCATACGGTGTATGAATTGATCAAGCTTCGTGCTGCGTAAATTGTCCATGGCGTCACTGAATGATCCGACACCTGGAAGAATAAAAGCATCCGCTTTTTCAAGCTCTTCCGGCCGGTCTGATACGATATACGGGACGCCGACGCGTTCCAGCGCTTTCGACACGCTGAATAAATTGCCCATACCGTAATCAATTACACCGATCATTTACAGCATTCCTTTCGTAGACGGCACACCCTTGACGCGCGGATCAATGGATGACGCTTCATCAAGCGCTCTGCCAAGCGCCTTAAATACAGCTTCTATCATATGATGGGTATTCGTGCCGTAATGAACGATGACGTGCAGATTCATTCTCGCTTCGAGCGCCAGTTTCCATAGGAATTCATGTACCAGCTCGGTATCAAACGTTCCGACTTTCGCTTGCGGAAATGCAGCGCGCATCTCAAGGTGCGGCCGGTTGCTCAGGTCTACGGCGACTTGGGCGAGCGCTTCGTCCATGGGCACAAGCGCTGATCCGTACCGTTTGATCCCTTTTTTATCACCGAGCGCCTCCAAAAAAGCCTGCCCTAAACAGATGCCGATATCTTCAGTCGTATGGTGATCATCTATCTCCGTATCGCCTTTTGCGTCAACCGTTAAATTGAATTGCCCGTGCTTTGTGAACAAATCAAGCATATGAGTCATAAACGGCACATCCGTGCTGATGTCGGCTTTTCCTTCTCCGTCTATTTCGAAAGCCAGCCTTATATCCGTCTCATTTGTTGTTCTGGCGCGTTCCGCTTTTCTCATCGGTCATTCCTCCGTTTCTCGCTTCAATCGATCTTGCGTGCGCTTCAAGCCCTTCCAGTCTCGCGAAGGCGGAAATGCTGTCCGCGTGCGTTTCAAATGCCTTCCGGCTGTAAGAGATGATGCTCGATTTCTTTTGAAAATCTGTTACATTCAGCGGGCTTGAAAACCGCGCCGTTCCGTTTGTCGGCAAAACGTGATTCGGTCCGGCAAAATAATCGCCGACCGGTTCAGCGCTGTATCGTCCTAAGAAAATCGCCCCCGCGTGTCTGATGCTTCCAAGCAAAGCCTCCGGCGAATGCGTCATGATTTCTAAATGCTCGGGCGCCAGCTCATTCACCGTGTCCACCGCATCTTCCATCGATTCCGTAATATAAATGCGGCCGTGATCCCTGATCGACGCTTCGGCTATTTCTTTGCGCGGCAGGGTCTGAAGCTGTTTATTCACCTCATCTGATACCGCTTCGGCAAGCTTCTGTGAATCGGTGACAAGCACGCTTGAACTGAGCATATCGTGTTCGGCCTGTGAAAGCAGGTCAGCGGCGACTTCTTTGGGCACCGCCGTATCGTCTGCCAGGACCACGATTTCACTTGGCCCGGCAATCATGTCAATATCCACAACGCCGAAGACTTCGCGCTTCGCGAGTGCTACAAATATATTTCCGGGGCCCGTGATCTTATCAACAGGCTGTATCGTTTCCGTTCCGTAAGCGAGCGCGGCAATCGCCTGCGCGCCTCCCGCTTTGTAAATTTCTTTTATGCCGAGCTCAGAGGCCGCCGCCAGAACGCCCGGCGAAAGGCGGCCGTCTTTTCCCGGAGGACTGACGAGAACGATCCGTTCCACTCCCGCAGCGAGCGCGGGGATGACATTCATTAAAACGGAAGACGGATAAGCGGCCGTCCCGCCCGGCACGTATACGCCCGCGGAATCGAGCGCCGTTATTTTCTGTCCGAGCATCGAGCCGTCTTTGCGATGGTAAAACCAAGAGGATTGCAGCTGGCGCTCGTGATATTCTTTAATATTGGCAATCGCCTGTCTGATCACTTCCAGCAGCTGATCATCAAGCAGACGGTATGCCTCGGTGATTTCCTCTGCGCTCACGGCCATTTGGTTCAGGCTGATGCCGTCAAATGTTTTTGTATAGGCCAAAACGGCTTTGTCACCGTTTTGTCTGACGTCTTCAATAATCCCCCTGACGGTTTTCCGCTGCTCTTCGGTTCCGCTGTCGATGGAACGCTTCAGTGAAAACCGCTCGCTTCTTTTTACTGCGGTTATGTTCATTTTGCCGTTTCTCCTTCCACAACCCGTGCCAGCCTGGCCGCCATTTCGTCGATTACATCATCCTTCATGCGGTAGCTGACCG
The DNA here is from genome assembly GCF_003047165.1 of Bacillus sp. ZY-1-1. Lineage (NCBI taxonomy): Bacteria > Bacillati > Bacillota > Bacilli > Caryophanales > Bacillaceae > Bacillus > Bacillus sp. ZY-1-1. The sequence continues at coordinate 581,939 of NZ_CP027061.1, read as the reverse complement.
GATTGACGATAAAACGCGATGTGATGTCACAAATATGTTCTGATTCAACGAGACCGTTTTCCTTTAATGTCTGCCCGGTTGATACGATATCTACGATTCTGTCAGCAAGCCCGATTAAAGGGGCCAATTCAATGGAACCGTTCAGCTTAATGATTTCCACCTGCTCGCCCTGCTCTCTGAAATAACTCGACGCAACATTCGGATATTTCGTCGCAATCCTCGGTGCGACTCCGTTCCAATCCGCCCCGGGAAGCCCCGCAACGGCGAGATAGCATTTGCTGATTTTCAGATCGAGCACCTCATACACGTCACGCTCTTCCTCAAGCATGACATCCTTTCCGGCAATACCGGCATCAGCGACGCCATGCTCGACATAAGTCGTAACATCCATCGGCTTTGCCAGAATAAAGCGGAGATTTTCTTCTGGAACGTCAATGATCAGTTTTCTCGATTCTTCAAACTCCTCGGGCAGCCTGTATCCGGCCTGCCGCAGCAACCCGGCCGCTTCTTCGAATATCCGTCCTTTTGGCATTGCCATTGTGAGTACCTTACCCATTCCTCTCTTCCTTTCTGGCACCGATAAAGTATGTGACGTTTGCGAATGATTTTGTCATATGATCGATATTTTCAATGCCCGCCAGATCCTGCAGGACGACTTTTCTGCCTCTCGCCCTTTCTTCCTCCGCGAATAAAATGGCCTGGGCCCGCTGCTCCTTGCTGAAAATCACGGCGTCCGCTTCACTTGTTTCTTCCTGAATGCCGAGCGCTTCAATCAGCCTGTCGATACGGAGCCCGAAGCCCGTGGCGGGAGCGGGACTGCCGAAATGGCCGAGGAGATTGTTATAGCGTCCGCCGCTTCCGATGACGAAACCGACATTTGCCGCGTACACTTCGAATAAAATTCCCGTGTAATAACTCATATGGCTTACCATATTCAGATCAAGGCGAATATGCTCGGCACATCCGTAATCCTCAAGAATGTCCCACAGGTCTTCCAGCTCCTGAATTAAGCTTTGTCCGGAGATTCCGATGATCTCCTCCGCCTTCGCGCAAATCTCTTTCCCGCCTCGCAATTCCAAAAGTGCGAGCAGCCGGCTTTTGTCTATTGAAGAAAGCGGAAGCGATTTGACATGTTCCCTGTATCCCACGTAATTCTTTTCAAAGAGAAAGCGCCGCAGAACATCCGCCCGCTCGGCATTGCCCAAAACCTCGACAAACAGCTCATCAGCGAGTCCGGCATGGCCGATCGCGATTTTAAACCGGTGCAATCCCGCGTTTTTCAAAGCGCCGGCCGCCAGCGCAATCACCTCGGCGTCCGCGCTTGTTGATCCGTCGCCGATCAGCTCCGCGCCGACCTGTTCGAATTCGGCCGGACGTCCGCCTTCCCGCTCCTGAGCGCGATAGACGCTTGCCGCGTACCCCGCTCTGAGCGGATGATTGTGTTTGTGCAGCTTAGATGCCGCCACCCTGGCAATCGGTCCGGTCATGTCGGGCCGAAGCACAAGCGTTTTTCCGTCCTGATCGAGAAGCTTAAACAGCTGCTGTTCTTCAATGGCTGACTGGACGCCTACTGTTTCATAGAATTCAAGGGTCGGCGTCTCCATAAACTGATAACCCCATTTATCAATTAAATCCGTCAGTGTGGAACGGACTTTTTTCTTTGCTTCGTATAAACCGGGCAGCGTATCTCTCATGCCATGCGGTTTCTCAAACATAAACATTTGCCTTTTACACCTCCGCTTTATCTGAAGGAAAATTCCGAATCCTTTAGTTCGCTAATATGATAATATGTTAGCAGATAAAAGAATGGATTGCAACGCCCAATGTCCGCCTATTCTTTTCCATAAACATGGCTAAAGAATGAACAAACCTGTAAACATATCGGAACGATCGAATCATATTGAGCAGAAGTGCTATAATACATAGAACAGCTTCATCAGAAACAAGGGAGAATAATTGATAATGAAGACGCTTGGAACATTATGTGTGCTGATCCTGACAGCCATCCTTGTCTATCTGGGATATAACATCTATACAAACGATATTCATTTAAATTTTTTCAATCAGCAGTCCGACGAGCCTGATGAGAAAACACCGTTAAAAGGGAGCGCGTCACCGCTGAATGTCGTTCTGTACAGACAGATGGATTCTCCCAGACTGTACAATGGCTGTGAGGTGACCAGCCTTGCCATGATTTTGAACAATGCCGGATATCATGTGTCAAAAAATACATTGGCGGATAAAATCAATAAAGTTCCGCTCACATACAGCAGCGGGCTGAAGGGAGATCCGAATGAAGGATTTGCCGGAGATATGGAAAACGGCCCGGGTTTAGGCGTTTATCATGAGCCGATTGATAAACTTGCCAAAGAATATGCGGGAAACAAAGTATACGATCTTACGGGAAAAGACATTTCTTCAGTGTACCGCCAGCTTGAAAAAGGGCGGCCGGTCTGGGTGATTACCACCACATCCTTTAAGCCGGTTGATCATATGCAGACTTGGGATACGCCGAACGGAAAGATCGACATTACGTTCAGCATGCATAGCGTAGCCGTAACCGGTTATGATCACGATTATGTATACGTTAATGATCCTTACGGCTATAAAAACAGAAAAACAGACCGGTCTGACTTTGAAAAAGCCTGGAAGCAGATGGGCAGCCAGGCCATTGTGATCAAGTCATAAAAAAACCCCGCTGACGTTAATCTGCGGGGTTTTCCATTTGTTTTTTCATTTCTTCGTCCGTATAAATCACCTGCATCGGATTTCCTCCGACAAACGCCCCGGCCGGGACATCTTTGTGCACCAGCGTGCCGGCTGATACAACGGCTCCGCTCCCGATGGTGACGCCGGGCAGAATGGTTGTGTTTGCCCCGATCATCACCTCGTCACCGATTGTGACAAAACCGGTCCGGTACTCATGTATTAAATATTCATGAGCCAAAATCGTCGTATTGTAGCCGATAATGCTGTTTTTTCCGACAGTGATTTTTTCGGGAAACATGATATCCGGCATCACCATCAGCGCGAATGACGTCTGTTTTCCGACATTCATTTTCAAAAAGGTTCGGTACAGCCAGTTTTTCACGCTTAAAAACGGCGTATACCTTGCAATCTGAATGATGATGAAATTTTTCATCACCTTCAGGAAGGGAACCGTCTGATAAACATGCCACAATGAATTTGCACCTGCAACCGGATGGCGGTCTGTTTTTCTCACGGATTACTTCACTCCGGTGATGTGCAATAAATCACTCATTTTCTCGAGCATATAATCGGGTTCATAGGCGGAAAGCGTCTGTGCGCCTTTAATCGTCCACGCGACGCCGGCTGTTTTCGTGCCGGCGTTTTTTCCCGCCATGACATCGTGATAATTGTCACCGACCATGATGGCTTCCGACGGATCGCACCCAAGCCGGCTGAGCGCAAGCCGCACAGGCTCGGGGTCAGGCTTCGGGTGCTTTACATCATCAAGCGTGACGACAGTATCGAAAAACGCCCCGATGCCTGTCAGCTTCAATCCCATATTGACTGTATCCCTCAGCTTAGTAGTGACAATACCAAGCTGATAGCCCGCTTTTTTCAATTCATCCAGCGTTTCATAAACCGTTTCGTACTCCGTGACGAGCTCATCGTGCTTTTCATGGTTGAATGCTCTGTACATGCTGATCATGTCATCGCACTTTTCGGCATTAATGCCTGAAAACGTTTCGTACAGAGGCGGGCCGATAAACGGAAGCACATCTTCCCTTTTAAACTGCCCCGGGCAATAATGATCAAGCGTATGAAGGTAAGAAGCGATAATCAGTTCATTCGTGTCAATCAGCGTGCCGTCGAGATCGAATAAAATGGCGGTTACATGTTTATCAGTCATCTTATGTCCTTTCCGATTTCAGTCGTCAGTCCGTGTCAGCATACCGCTTATCGGCATACCCCTTCATGCGTCTGAAAATCATTAAAATAATCGCAAGTACAATCAGCACAATGGAAATGACCTGCGCGATCCGAAGCTGGCTCGTAAGCATCAGGCTGTCCGTCCGCATTCCCTCAATAAAGTATCTGCCGATTGAATACCAGATCACATACGTCAAAAACAGATTGCCCCTGCGCAGGTTCACGCGGCGGAGCAGAAGCAGAATCACGACGCCCGCAAAACTCCACAGCGATTCATACAAAAACGTCGGGTGATAATATTGTCCGTCTATGTACATCTGATTAATGATGAAATCCGGAAGATGCAGACTTTCCAAAAATGACCGGCTGACCGCTCCACCGTGAGCCTCCTGGTTGATAAAGTTCCCCCAGCGTCCGATGGCCTGTCCGAGCAGAATACTCGGCGCGGCAATATCCGCCAGCTTCCAGAATGAGATGCCTCTTACTTTTGAAAAGACAATTCCCGTTGCGATCGCGCCGATTAATCCGCCGTGAATCGCAATGCCGCCTTTCCAAGTTTTAATGATTTCCCCGGGGTGTTCCGAGTAATAGCTCCACTCGAAAAGCACATAATATGCCCTTGCGCAAATGATTGCGATCGGGATGGCGAAAAGAACAAGATCAATAAAAATGTCCTTTTTCAGCCCCCGCTTTTCACTCTCCCTCATGGCCATCCAAAGCCCTAATAACGCGCCCGCGCCGATAATGATGCCGTACCAGTGCACGGATAAAGGCCCGAGCTGCAAGGCAATCGGATTGATCGGTGTTCCAGCTTCATTCATATTATTGCCAACTCCTATTCGTCTTGTTCGCCGTCCTCAATGACATCCGCCAGCTTATTCGTGAATTGTTCGGCAGCATTTAAGCCCATCCGCTTCAATCTGAAGTTCATCGCCGCAACTTCGATAATAACGGCGAGATTCCGCCCCGGGCGGACGGGAATGGTCAGTTTTGTAATTTCCGTATCAATGATTTTCATTTTTTCTTCTTCAAGTCCGAGACGGTCGTATTGCTTTCCTTGCTCCCAAAGCTCAAGGTCCATGACGATTGTAATTCTTTTATTGCTTCTGACGGCGCCCGCCCCGAACAGCGTCATGACATTTATAATGCCGAGCCCCCTGATTTCGAGCAGATGCTCAATCAGATCAGGCGCGTTCCCGACAAGGGTATCCTGATCCTCCTGCCGGATTTCAACGCAGTCATCCGCGACAAGACGATGGCCTCGTTTGACAAGCTCCAGCGCCGTTTCACTTTTACCGACGCCGCTTTTTCCCGTAATGAGCACGCCGACGCCGTATATATCCACAAGCACGCCGTGAATGGCCGTTGTCGGCGCGAGACGGCTTTCAAGAAAATTCGTCAGCCTGCTTGACAGCCTGGTTGTTTTCAGAGGGGATCTGAGCACAGGCACGCCGTTTTGCTCGGAAGCTTCTACAAGCTCCGGCGGGATCGGCATATCTCTGGAAAGTATGATAGCCGGCGTCACATCGGTGCACAGCGATTTCATCCGCTGTTTCTTATCTTCCTCGGGAAGCTGATCGAAAAATGACAGCTCCGTTTTTCCTAAAAGCTGCACCCGTTCTCTCGGGTAATATGTAAAATAACCGGCGATTTCAATACCGGGCCGTGATAAATCACTCATCGTAATCGGGCGGTTAATCCCTTCTTCTCCGCTGATTAATTCTAAATGGAACTGTTCCATTACGTCTTTGGTCCGAACCTTTGCCAAGATATGTTCCTCCTGTTCTGGGATGTTCCGAGCTTTGAACAGTTATATTTTATCACTTTACCGTCTGAACCAAAACAGATTTATACAATTCCGGCATAACTGGTCTAGATAACTAGTCTGAAAAGGAGTAAAATAAAACTAACAACTAACCAGAAAGGCGTGTTTTAAAGTGGCTGAAAGCTTGTTAATCAGCGGTGCGGACATCGTAACAGAAAAAGAAATCATCCGAAACGGTTTTCTCGGTATAAAGGACGGCATCATTTCTTACGCGGGAAAAACAAGGCCGCAAGAAACGTATGAGAAGGAATGGAAGGCGCCCGAGGGCTCGTATGCGCTTCCCGGAATGATTGATATCCATATTCACGGCGGATACGGCGCGGATACGATGGATGCCGATGTTGCGGCTCTTGATACACTGTCCGCCCGGCTGCCCGAAGAAGGAACAACCGCTTTTTTAGCGACAACGATCACACAGCAGCACGAAAACATTGAAAAAGCGCTCATCAACGCCAAAAAATGGGCGTATTCCTCACCGGAGACCCAAAAAGGCGCTGAGTTGATCGGCATTCATTTAGAAGGACCGTTTGTCTCTCCGAAAAAGGCGGGAGCACAGCCGAAACAATGGATTACTCCTGCTGATGCCGGGCTCTTTCAGAAATGGGAGCGGCTCTCGGGAGGGCTGATCAAAATCGTGACGCTTGCGCCGGAAGAAGATCCTGATTTCAGCCTGATCCGTTATTTAAAAAACCAAAACATCATCCCCTCAATGGGACACACAGACGCAGGAGCCGAGCTTTTACAAAAAGCGGCGGATGCCGGGGCGGTGCATATGACGCACCTCTTTAACGCCATGAGCTCCTTTCATCACCGTGAGCCGGGGGGCATCGGTACGGCTCTCGCCTGCGGCCGCATCACGGCGGAGCTGATCACTGACGGCATTCATTCTCATCCTCTGGCTGTTAAGCTTGCCTATTTGGCGAAAGGAAGCCAAAACCTGATCATGATTACAGACTCCATGCGGGCAAAAGGGCTTAAGGACGGAGAATACGAATTCGGCGGACAAAAAGTCACCGTTCGCGGGGACACGGCGCTTCTCTCTGACGGGACGCTGGCCGGTTCCATTTTAAAAATGAATGAAGGCGCGGCGCTCATGCGCAGGTTTACAAACTGCTCATGGCTGGATATAGCAAATATGACATCGGCAAATGCGGCCCGCCGCCTCGGCATATTCGACCGTAAAGGAAGCATCGCCGAAGGAAAAGACGCCGACGTTGTTCTGACGGACGGACAGTGCGGCGTGCTGGCCACGATTTGCCGCGGAAACACCGCATATATCTCAAGGGAGGCTGATTGGACATGAACGTTATCACATGCAGACATTATGAAGAATTAAGTGAAAAAGCCGCAGCGATTATCGCTGAAACAGTGAAACAAAAGCCGGATGCCGTTCTCGGCCTTGCGACGGGAGGCACTCCTGAAGGCGTATACAAAGAACTTGTGCGGATGCACCGCTCAGAAGGCTTGTCGTTCCGGAATGTCACGACGATCAACCTTGATGAATACGCCGGGCTTTCTCCCGAGGACAAAAACAGCTATCATTATTATATGAATACACATTTTTTTGCACATATCGACAGCCGAAAGGACCGCCACTTTCTCCCTGACGGACGGGCAGACGATCTTGATGCCGAATGCGGGCGCTATGACCGATTGATTCAAACACTCGGCGGAGCGGATATACAGCTTTTAGGCATCGGACACAACGGCCATATCGGCTTTAATGAACCCGGGACGCCATTTGAATCCCGAACCCATGTTGTTGAGCTGAATGAAGAGACAAGACAGGCGAATGCGCGGTACTTTCCGTCAATCGATCAAGTCCCTGAAAAAGCCCTGACAATGGGGATCGGGACGATTTTGTCCGGCAAACGGATTCTGATCATGGCATCCGGAAAAAGCAAGGCCCAAGCGGTGAAGCAGCTTCTGGACGGGCGCGTCAGCGAAGCATTCCCCGCCTCCGCCCTGCACGCGCATCCGGATGTGACGGTCTTGATTGATGAAAAGGCTGCGGGCGGCGATTGAAAGGATTTGACCTATGCAGATTGATAAACAATCTCCGATTCCGATTTACTTTCAGATTATGGAACAATTAAAAACACAAATCAAAAACGGCGAGCTGAAAGCGGATGCGCTGCTTCCGTCGGAGCGGGAATACGCCGAACAATTCGGCATCAGCCGCATGACGGTGCGCCAGGCGCTTTCCAATTTGGTGAATGAAGGATTTTTATACAGACAGAAAGGCCGGGGAACGTTCGTCAGCAAACTGAAGATGGAACAGCCGCTTCAAGGGCTGACAAGCTTCACCGAAGATATGAGAAGCCGGGGCATGAAGCCGGGGAGCAGACTTGCCGAATACCAGCTGATTCAGGCGACGGAAGAATTATCTTCTATCCTGGGATGCGGCTATCCGGCAACGCTTCATAAAATCATCCGCGTCCGGCTGGCAAATGATATCCCGATGGCGATTGAGGCGTCGTATATCCCGTTTGACAAGGCGGGAAAATTGGATGCCTCCCATTTTCAATCATCCATGTATGAGCATATTGAAGCGTACAATCAGATGCCGATCTCACGGGCAAAACAAGAGCTTGAACCGGGAACCGCTTCCGAGGAAGAAGCTGAGCTGCTCGGTATCCAGCCCGGCGCCCCCGTCCTCTATATCAAGCGGACCACTTATCTGCAGGACGGCACTGCCTTTGAGCACGTCAAATCCGCCTACAGAGGAGACCGCTACACATTCGTGCATTATATGGACAGGGTGAAATGAAACATCTCCAACCGTTACGGGTTGGAGATGTTTTTTTGATCTGCCATTTTCAAATCAAGCCGGTGAATGTTCTCTATGACTCTGTCAAAAAGAAGAGGCTGGGGTCCCGGTATCTATTTTTATAAAGAAAAGAGTAATAAAATGCTATCCTCTGTTTTGGACAATATACGGAACCTGCTTTGAAATCAGCAGCAGCGGTTCTTTGTTTTTATGAGCCAATGAAAACATGATTGCGCCTTCAATCATCGAGTTGATTGTCATCCCAAGCTTCTCCGCTTCCTCTTGTTCAAACCCATGCTCAAGAAATTTTGCCGCAAACACATCCGTCCACTTCTTGAACACCTCAACACATGTGCATCTTAACGTTTCATTGATCAGAGCGGTCTCACCCGCCAGCAATCCAACCGGCACGCCCTCAATATTCTGCGGATCATTAAACTGTTCAGCCGTTACATGAATAAAGTGCTGAATCGCTTCTACAGGGTCCGCGGATTGAGACATACTATTCTGTATCTGCTTTTCAACGCATCTTCCCGTATATTTGATCGCCGCAATGGCGAGTTCTTCTTTTCCGTTTGGAAAGTGATGATACACTGACCCTCTGGGTGCTCCGCTCTCTTTTATAATTTGATTCAAACCAGTCGCATGGTATCCCTGAATCTGAAAAAGATATGCAGAGGTTTGAATAATTCTTTCTTTTGTCCCGGTTTTACTGTTCATTATGTTTCCTCCTGCATATTACGAAAACCAATCGATTTTAGTATAGAAAAGGGACATAAAAAAGTCAAAAACACTTAGTATCGCCATGCATGTTACAGAAAAAAACCTGCTGACCGTCAGATTTTCTTCTGACCGATCGGCAGGCTGTATGTTTTTGCTATGGGTTTGAGGCATGCCTGAAATCAAACTGATCCGGAGCCGGGTGATACGGCGTATTTCCCGTTTTGAACATCCACAGCGGTGATATTGTTTTGCCGTTGTACGGGTCCTTCACGACGGTGTACCAGTAATAAACGGAATCAGGCTGCAGGCCGTCCCAGACCCAATTTGCGGTTTTTCCGCTTTTTACGTGTTTTTTATGACCGAGCAGTTCGTTCGTATAAACGTTGCATTCAAAATAATCAGTCGCTACCCGTTTCCTCTTCGGCTGTAAATCCATTTCTGCTGAGAATTCGTCTTTATCAGCGAACAGATCGGTGTCATAGTAATTGATGTCATCCGTGTACGGCGAGTAGGAGAACATGTGAACCTGATTGGCGGCCTGATCAAATTGCATTATGCGCATAAAGCCCTGTCCCCCTTCCGGACCGTCCTGGTAGTCGGTCAGAATTTGGTGGACGAGGCGGTCCGGTTTTCCGTCTCCGTCATCGTCAAGCGCATCGGTTTTTTTCATGGCGTTATGGTAATGGCCGCTTAATACCATCGCCACATTGCGATTCGGCTTGACGATTTTTCGATAGATCGTCTCCCCGATCGGGCTTCGATTTCCGCTCACAAGCAAGTACTCATGAAAGCATAAGATGGCGGTTCGGTCCGGATACCTCTTCAGCACTTGATTGATCCAGTCAATCTCTTGTTCCGTAATGCCCCAGCCCATATAAATCATAATAAAATCGTTCCCGCTTGCCGACAGCAGATCATAATGCCCGCGGTTATTTTTGTATGATCCGCCGTAATGCATGTTCTGTTCAAACCGGCGGCTCCCGAAGAAATCCCCGAAGGTTCGGTATGTACCGTCTTTATGGCCGACGTCGTGATTGCCGGCAAGCACTCCGTACGGAATCCCCGCCTTGTCAAGCGTCCGCATGGAGTGATCGGCGTTTTTCCACTGTTTCATCACCATTGAATCATCGACAATATCACCGGTATGAAAGACATATTTAATATTGTGCTTTTCCTTATTTTCTTTGATCCACTCCGTCATTTTGTCAAAAATGTGCGGGTGCCCTTGTGCGTAATACTGTGTATCCGACATCCAGACAAACGTGTAATTGCCTTTCGCCGGTATTTGATCCTGCACGATGACATTCATTTTTGAGTTCTTCACCACATCCGCTGCGGAAACGGCGGCTTTTAATGTAAACGGCTTTTTATCTTTGGCAAGGACGCTGTCCGCCTCCTGCCAGCGGCTTGTCCGGTAATTCCAAATATACATGGTTACCTTTCGGCCGGGCAGAGAGCTTCCTTTCCAGACCGCCTCGGCCAGATCCGTTTCGTCGATAGACGGGTCAACGGAGACTTCGAACCGGTGATAAGGAAAACGCTCCATACTTTCCGCCGAAACGGTTTTTCCGTCATTTGCCGAGATACGGTTCATTTCCGGCAGGGTAAACGGCATTTCATTTTCTTTTATGCCCTTCGGCGGTTCCGTTAATGAGGCGTGTTTATACACTTTCACGCTGCCCGGATTCCGCGCGGTATAACGGAAGCCGCGATAAAATGATACATTCATGTCATCCTTCGTCGGGTCTTTTACCCGGACGGACAGCTTTGCTTTGCGGGCGCCGATTTTTTGACCGGCAAGCTCCGGCTGGTTCGGCTCCTCCCGTTTGATATGGAAGGTGCGGACGGACGTTGTTTCATTTCCGGCAAGGTCTGCCGCAATGATAGTAAGGGTGTGCTTTCCGGGCTTGAGATCGGCTGATGACGTGTGATGCGGGAGCGTAATGCTTTCTCCGTCCAAAAACGCTTTCACCTCTTCCACTTTGCTCCATTTATCACGGATGTCCGCATTCAGCTCAACATTACCTTTCAGCGCCGCTCCTTCTTTAATACCCGGGACAATCTTCGGCCCCGAATTGTCCACCCTCACAGATTGGCTCAGCTGCTCCTCACCGTCACTGACAAAAATATGGTGATAGCCTTCCGAAAGCTTCGCCGTGTTCCACAGCAGCAGCCGTGACGTAAACAAATGATCCGGCAGGCTGAATGAGAAGGTCTTCTGCTGATTCGCCCGCTTGCCGTCACCGATAAACAGCTGCTCGGACGGGTCCGTCTTCCCGTCTTTGATCACCGTTCCGTCCGAAAGCACCAGACGGGCATGTTTCACGACAAAATCATCCCGATTCTCTCCCGTGTCATACGGAGAAACCTTTGAGCCCGAACGGATGGATACTTTCTGTGTTTTGCCCCCTTTTAGCAGCAGACGTTCCGGAAGCAGAACCGAGTGCGTTCTGTAGCGGTGAGACGGATCGTCAAAAATGTGCAGCACCTCGTTTTCCATCATGACGGTGTTTTGAAAATAAAGATTCGTTTTCCGGGCATCGAAGGCGAAATAGACCTCTTTTTCCAGCGCCGGCCGGGTCTCCTGCCGCTTGCCGTCAATCCACAGCTTGATCTCATCGGCGCTGACGTCGGAAGTCGCTTTGAGCAGATAGGTGCCGGATATCGTATCTTCCGGTTCAACATTCATTCTGAGTCCGTGTGATTTGCTCGTCTGTTCAATGTCAATCATCTTGACGGGCGTTTTTGCTTCATTTTCTCCATCACTGGCTGCGATATAATACTCAAGCTGATCCTGGCCGAGCAGTTCCGGGGAATAAAGAATGTGATGGTATAAGCTGTCGTTGCGGTCTTTTTCGGCCAGAATTCGTTTGAATGGTTTTTTCTCATTGGTCCGGTAATAAAACGCGGCTGTTTTGACAAGGTTTTTGTCTTTTATGTCAGCCTTTAATTCAATGCTTTCAGCGGGCCGGACGGGCTTTCTGTCTGTAAGGTCTTCGATGACCGGTTTTTCCTTGTCCGGTTTGATCACCCTTTTCTGCTGCGGAATCTGCGCCTGAAAAACGGAGCCCGGTGACGGCTTATGCTCGCTCGTGGAGATCTTCAGCAATTCTCCCGTTCCGTTCAGCGGATATTTGTACAGCAAAGAAGTCAGCCGGCGGAAAGCGTGTTTCCGGTATTGCGCTGAGGCGATATCCTTGCCGGTATTTGCCGACAGCACGACCGTACGCGGGCGGCCGTTGGACATTCCGTCTGTCCCTTCGATGACGGAGAGATGTTCTCCTTCCTTCAGACGTGTCCCGTAATAGCGGTTGAAATCATCTATCGTCAGTTCTGATGCGGCGCGTCTCAGCCAAAACACGTAAGTCCCGCCTGACGGAATGACGGTATCTTCTTTCGGCCTCCATATCATATCTGATTCCGGCCCTTCCTTCGGATAGCGGTAGCGGATATGATAGTCTTTAAAATGAATGGGCCTGTCCGTCGTGTTATACACCTCGATAAATTCATAGGCATCAGCGCCGTCTTCATTTTTCGTATCAACCGCAAGCTCCGTAATCATCAGCTCGGGAATATGATTCAAATCGGCTTGATAGCCGTCCAGCTTCAGCCGCTTTTTCTCCGATTCCGCCCGCTGTCTGCCGTTGGTGAAAACGAGGTAATATTCCAATTCTCCATTCCAGATATCCCGTTTTGAAACCTGGGCCGTAAAAAGCCGGATTGCGCCTGGCGCGGGCTCCATCGGCACCATCTTAAACCCCAGCTCATTGCTTTGTTTATAAAAAAGAAACGCCGAAAACGCTTGATAGTCAGCATTCCGTACATGAGCCTGTATGAACAGGTTTCTTTTCATTTCCGCCTTTACTTCGATTTGGGGAGGATTCTCCAGAAGCGGTATGTAATGAGGCGGCTGTCCGAATTCCTGCTGATTCACGGGGATCGCCGATTCTTTGCGCGCCGCATCCGCAGAAGGACTCACACAAAGCAAACCAATCAGAAAAAAGAGCGTCATCACAAGTTTCATCTCATTACCTCCCTATGCATTATGTTGCGTCAGGAGGCTGCCGCTTATGTAAACCGCACATAAAAAAGCTGCCCTCTCGGGACAGCTTGTTTTTTATCCTTTTCTAAGCGGCTCCAATATGCCTTTTTGGATCAGCAAGTGGAAAACGGACAGCACGACGGATGCCCAAATGGCGGTGCCGAACCCGTCAATCTGAAAGCTGTCTCCCATCAAGGCTGCGGTCATCATTAACGTAATAGCGTTGATGACAAACAGAAAGAGGCCGAGGGTCACAACCGTGACAGGCAATGTCAATATGACGATGATCGGTTTGATCAGCACATTTAACACAGAAAGAATCACACTGGCGATGACAGCCGCTCCGATACTGCTGATATGGACGGAATCAAAATATCCCGCGATAACGATTAATAATAAAGCATTTACTAAAATGCTGACTGCCCATTTGATCATTTATTTCAAATCTCCTTCTAAAGGTACAACAAAACACCAGATAATATATACAATCGGCACGATTCCGCTCGTGACAAGCGCTAATACAACGGTGATAATGCGCAAAAGCGACGCATCCATATTGATGTACTCCGCCAAACCGCCGACGACGCCGGCGATTTTACGGTTTTTTTCTGAACGGTAAAGTCTTTTCATCCAATCACCTCTGAGTATGCTTGAGCTTAATGGCTCCTGTTAACGATTCTGAGAAAATCGAGAGATGCTGATCATGGCCTTGATTTGATGCCAGCATCAGTTCTTTTTGAATGGTATCATTCTTTTCCTTTAAAATTTCCGCATCAATCAGCTCATGGCTGAGAGAGCCGAGATTGCTTTTGAGCTCCGCTTTCACCGCCGAATCATCAGGCAGGGCTATCTCCACGTTTCCGGTCGTCGTTTTCGTGTAGATGGAGCGGCAGTGCGGCGCTGTCACGGTAAGCATGATATTGCCGTTAAAGCTTTGAACGTCAATGGATTCACTCGATCCGCGCAAATCAATCAAGCCGTTGATCGTTTCCGCTTCAATCGCGCCGCATTGATGTCCGGCCAGCTTGATTTGTCCGTTAGCCGTTTCCGCCGACGCTTTCTCAGCCGTCAAATGAGAGAATGACAGAACGCCGTTTGTTGTTTTCGCCGAGAATTCTTTTACATGTAAATGTTCCCCTCTGATCGGTCCGTTAAACAGCTTCACTCTTATCTTATCGTACTCTTTCTGGGGAACATAAAGCGTAACATTGGTTTTCATCGTTTTCTTTTCCGTGCGGACAAAAAACTTATTGCCCTTCACTTCACACTCAATATGCTGAAGAAATGCGGTGCGCGCCGCCTCCTGACTGTCCGCCCGGTACACTTTCGCCTGGCACTCCGCTCTGATATCTTCATCCGCCCACGGCACGATATTGACGCTGCCGTTTGCAATCTGCATATCAATGGCCGAGAATTCACTGTCTTTAAATTGAAAAATATGCTGCACTTCGTGTGCGTGGCCGAAATTCAGATCAAGATCCGCTTCCTTCACTTTTTTGACGGCAGAATCAATCCAGTCGAACAGCTTCGCCCCGAGCGACGGCTTTTGGCTTCCTTTTGCACCGCTTTCGAAATCTTCCGCAGGTTCCTGAACCTCCGCAGATAACGCGGTGATCTGATCTTCTTTTTCTTTATATTCATGATCCAGTTTTTCAATGAGCGTCAGTGCTTCCTGCGCCGTCAGCATGCCGTCTTCCACAAGCTTTAAAATCCGTTCTTTCTCCTGTTTCATACAAAACTCCTCCCCCGACTTTTCTTACACCTGGCGTAACACCTTAATTCCCTGCACGATATTCCAAATGACCATTCCGATGAGGATCAGAAAATAAACAGCTGCTCCTGTTATCATAACAAAAACGGGCACCATACTCTCCCCCTGGGCCGTAATCAATCCGCCGACAACACCGGCGGTCACAATCAGCAAGCCCGCAAACGGAATGATATGGGAAATCAGAGCACGCATGGCATGCCGCTTCGTCTCTTTTTCATCGACGACAAAGTAAGCCACAATCGGAAGAATGAGCGGCGCGAGAAACACGCTGAAATAACAGATTGATGCGATAATCGCTTGATTTCGGTTCAATAAAAACACTCCCTGTGCCGTGATATAAAAAACCATTCCTTATACATACGTATGACGAATGAGCGGGTTTCATTTTCATGCTAAGGACATGCTTCGTTATACGTAATTTTTGGTTTCAGAGATTTCACTATAGAATCTTTTCCCCGAACCGATTACAATATGTAACAAAGCCTGACCGTATGCAAGGAGGACATACAAATGGAGAAAGATCCCGAAAACGCCCAAGTAACGGAAGAGAGTCTTCGAAATTTAATTCGCGAACAGAAAAGAATGAACAGCGAAATGCTGGCTGAATTAGAACAGATCAAAGCAGCCCCTCTTCCCATTTCCCATGATATCCAATATATAAAAGTGCTGCTGGACAGCAGCAGCACCCATATTCTGCAGGACTTAATGCATTTAAGCAGACAGCTTCCCCAACAGAAAAAAAGCCTGTAACAACAACAGCCCAAAACCGATGAGTTTTGGGCTGTTGTTATTGATCTATTACGTGGCTGCCGTTTCTTTTTCGGCCAGCAATGTTTTCATCCGTTTTTTATCGCGTTCCATTACCGGTTTCAGATAGCGGCCCGTATATGATTCTTTCACTTCCACAACTTCTTCAGGCGTTCCGGAGGCTACGATCGTGCCGCCGCCCGCACCGCCTTCAGGTCCCAGATCGACGATGTAGTCCGCCGTTTTAATGATATCGAGATTGTGTTCAATGACCAAAACGGTATCACCGTTATCGACGAGTCTTTGAAGCACAACCAAAAGCCTTGCGATATCATCAACGTGGAGGCCTGTTGTCGGTTCGTCCAGAATATACAGCGTCCGGCCGGTGGAACGCTTATGCAGCTCGGAAGCGAGCTTGACGCGCTGCGCTTCTCCGCCTGACAGCGTCGTCGCCGGCTGGCCGAGCGTCACATACCCAAGTCCGACATCAGCAAGCGTTTGAAGCTTGCGTTTGATTTTCGGGATATTTTCAAAGAAAGACAGAGCATCTTCCACCGTCATATCCAGAACGTCGGAAATGCTTTTTCCTTTGTATGTGACCTCAAGCGTCTCCCGGTTGTAACGTTTGCCGTGGCACACTTCACACGGAACGTACACGTCAGGAAGGAAGTGCATCTCAATTTTGATGATGCCGTCGCCGCGGCAGGCCTCACAGCGCCCGCCTTTTACATTAAAACTGAACCGGCCTTTTTTATAGCCGCGCACCTTTGCTTCATTTGTCTGCGCGAATACATCGCGGATATCATCAAACACACCCGTGTAAGTTGCCGGATTTGATCTCGGTGTCCGGCCGATCGGCGCCTGGTCGATGTCGATCACCTTATCAAGATGGTCAAGGCCTTTGATTTCTTTATGGCTTCCCGGTTTCGCTTTGGCTTTATGAAGCTTTTGCGCAAGCGCCTTATGCAGAATTTCATTCACAAGCGTGCTTTTTCCCGAACCGGACACACCTGTCACCGCCGTAAAAGTGCCGAGCGGGAATTTGGCGTTCGCTTTTTTCAGGTTGTTTTCTGAAGCGCCTTTGATTTCAATGAACCGGCCGTCAGGCTTTCTTCTCTCCGGAGGCATCGGGATGAATTGAGCCCCTGACAAATAACGTCCGGTCAGAGAATCCGCATCATTCATCACTTCTTCAGGCGTCCCCGCCGATATGACGCGGCCGCCGTGAATGCCGGCGCCCGGACCGATATCTATCAAATAATCGGCAGCCATCATCGTATCTTCATCATGCTCCACGACAATCAGTGTGTTGCCGAGATCCCTCATGTTTTTCAGCGCGCTGATCAGACGGTCATTGTCACGCTGGTGAAGGCCGATGGACGGCTCATCAAGAATGTACAGGACGCCTGACAAACGGGAGCCGATCTGCGTCGCAAGCCTGATACGCTGGGCTTCTCCGCCTGACAGCGTTCCCGCCGCCCTGCTCAGCGTCAGGTAATCAAGACCGACTTTATCTAAAAAGCTGAGACGCTCCACAATCTCTCTTAAAATTAAATCGGCAATCTGCATATCTTTCTCAGACAGCGTCAGGTTTTTGAAAAATTCCAGCGCATCGCCGACGGAAAGCTCGGTAATGGTGCCGATGTGGCGCCCGTTGACCAAAACGGCAAGCGCTTCTTTCTTCAGCCGGTAGCCTTTGCACGTCGGGCACGGCTTCTGTGACATGTACTGCTCCATCTGTTCACGGATATAATCGGAGCTTGTCTCTTTATACCGTCTCTCAATATTGCGCAGCACACCTTCAAATTCAATTTCATTTTCGCGCACTTGTCCGAAATCATTCTCGTATTTAAAGTAGATCCGTTCATTGCCGCTGCCGTACAGCACTTTATCAAGCTGATGCTTCGGCAGGTCTTTGACCGGAGTCTCCATATCAATGCCGTAATGGCGGCAGACCGCCTGAAGCAGCTGCGGATAATATTGTGAACTGATCGGCGTCCACGGCGCGATGGCGTGTTCCTTTAATGACAGTTCAGGATTGGGAATGACAAGCTCAGGGTCCACTTCCAGCTTCAAACCGAGACCGTCACAAGTCGGGCAGGCACCGAACGGGCTGTTAAACGAAAACAGCCGGGGTTCAAGCTCCCCGATAGAAAAACCGCACAGCGGACAGGCGTGATGCTCGCTGAACATCAGCTCTTCCTGACCGATGACATCTATCATGACACGGCCTTCCCCTAAGCGGAGCGCGGTTTCCAGTGAGTCGGAAAGCCGGGCGGCAACCCCTTCCTTGACGACAATCCGGTCAATGACCACTTCAATGGAATGCTTTTTGTTTTTTTCAAGTTCAATATCGTCGGAAAGCTCGGCCATTTCTCCGTCAATCCGCACCCTTACGTAACCTTGCTTTCTGATTTGGTCAAGCACTTTGACATGGGCGCCTTTTCTGCCTGAGATGATCGGCGCAAGCACTTGAAGCTTCGTCCGCTCCGGATATTCAAGAATCCGGTCAACCATCTGTTCGATCGTTTGCGACGTAATTTCAATGCCGTGCTCCGGGCAGTGCGGCTTCCCGACTCTCGCGTATAAGAGCCGGAGATAATCATAAATCTCCGTTACTGTTCCGACGGTTGACCGCGGATTGCGGCTCGTCGTTTTCTGATCAATGCTGATCGCCGGAGAAAGCCCTTCGATCGCATCAACGTCCGGCTTATCCATCTGCCCTAAAAATTGGCGCGCATAGGCAGAAAGCGATTCAACATACCGCCTCTGTCCTTCCGCGTAAATGGTGTCAAAGGCAAGGGATGATTTTCCCGATCCGGACAGCCCCGTCACGACGACGAGCTGATCCCGGGGAATCGTTACATCAATGTTTTTTAAATTGTGCGCCCTTGCGCCTTTCACCTCGATCCGGTCAATTGCCATGTGTTCATCATCCTTCCGCTTTAAGCTCTAACAGTAAATCACGAAGCTCTGCCGCCCGCTCGAAATCAAGCGCTCTGGCCGCTTCTTTCATTTCGTGCTCCATTTGCTCAACGACTTTCTGGCGTTCTTTCTTCGTCATCTTCGCCAGTTTAGGCGCGGCTTTTGTTTTATATTCTTCTTTATCCTCAGCGGCCTGCGTCGCGCGGATCACATCGCGGATTTCCTTATTGATCGTTTGCGGCGTAATGCCGTGAATCTCGTTAAAGCGCTCCTGCTGTTCCCGGCGGCGCTTCGTTTCATTAATCGCGATCTCCATCGAATTCGTGATTTTATCGGCATACATGATGACGCGGCCTTCCGCGTTTCGTGCCGCCCGTCCGATCGTCTGAATCAGCGAACGTTCAGAACGGAGGAAGCCTTCTTTATCCGCATCGAGAATGGCGACAAGTGACACTTCCGGAATATCAAGCCCTTCCCTCAGCAGGTTGATGCCGATTAACACATCATGTTTTCCGAGGCGGAGGTCACGGATGATTTCAATCCGTTCAAGCGTCTTAATCTCGGAATGCAGATAATTGACCTTGATGCCGATTTCCTTGAGATAATCGGTCAGATCCTCTGACATTTTTTTCGTTAAAGTCGTCACGAGAACGCGTTCATTCCGTTCAATCCTCGCCTGAATCTCGCCGATCAAATCATCAATCTGTCCTTCGATCGGACGGACGTCAATGAGGGGATCGAGGAGTCCCGTCGGTCTGATGATCTGCTCGATCATTTCCGGCGTATGCTCAATTTCATACGGTCCCGGAGTCGCCGACACGTACACGATATTGTGCATATGCTTTTCAAATTCCTCGAATCGGAGCGGACGGTTGTCAAGCGCTGACGGCAGGCGGAACCCGTGATCGACAAGCACCTGTTTTCTCGCCTGGTCACCGTTGAACATGCCGCGCACCTGCGGAATCGTCACATGTGATTCATCAACGACAATCATAAAATCGTCCGGAAAATAATCAAGCAGCGTATACGGCGTAGAGCCCGGCGGACGGAGCGTCAAATGTCTTGAATAGTTCTCGATCCCTGAGCAAAAACCCATTTCCCGCATCATTTCAAGATCATACCTCGTCCGCTGCTCAAGCCGCTGCGCTTCAAGGAGCTTGCCGTTTTCGTGCATCACTTTCAAGCGCTCCTCAAGCTCCTGTTCAATATTCAGAATCGCTTTTTCCATCTTTTCCGCCCGGGTGACGAAGTGGGAAGCCGGGAAAATCGCGACATGGTCACGGTCGCCGAGTATTTCTCCGGTCAAAGCGTCGACCTCCCTGATCCGCTCAATTTCGTCTCCGAAAAATTCCACTCTGATACAATGTTCGTCACGGGAAGCCGGAAAGATTTCCACAACGTCTCCGCGCACGCGGAACGTCCCGCGCTGAAAGTCGATATCATTGCGGGCATACTGGATATCCACAAGCTTTCTCAGCAGCTCGTTCCGCTCAATCTCCATTTCCGGTCTGAGCGACACGACCATTTCCCGGTATTCTTCAGGCGAACCGAGGCCGTATATGCATGACACACTCGCGATAATGATGACATCTCTCCGTTCAAACAGAGAGGATGTCGCGGAGTGTCTCAGTTTATCAATTTCATCATTAATGCTTGCGTCTTTCTCTATAAAAGTATCCGTTTGAGGCACGTACGCCTCCGGCTGATAGTAATCGTAATAGCTGACAAAATACTCGACAGCGTTGTTCGGGAAAAACTCCTTAAACTCGCTGTACAGCTGTCCGGCAAGGGTTTTGTTATGGGCAATGACCAGTGTCGGTTTATTCACTTCTTTAATCAGATTGGACACGGTAAAGGTTTTGCCCGTCCCTGTCGCACCCAGGAGAGTCTGGTGTTTTCTGCCTTCCTGTATGCCTTTGACAAGCTTCTCAATCGCTTGCGGCTGATCTCCCTGGGGCTGATATTTCGAGACTAACTCAAAACGATCTTTCACAAAAAAGCCTCCGTTTCTTTACGAAATCTTCCTATTGATATAGTAACACAATGACGGGCAAAATCACTAAAAATACGAACTAAAGTTCGATGGTTTATTTTTACCAAGTCAATTTTTGTATAAAAAACCTGCTTTTATGGCGTAAAAGCAGGCATTCTATTTCATATTCACCATGTCAGGCATTGTCTTTCTTTTTGTCTGCTTCTTTTTTGGCCATGTACAGCCCTCCGGCCACCAGCGATACGACATCCAATCCAACGATAAAATACGTTTCGGTGTAACCCTTTAAATAGGATGCGAAAAGCAGTGCGGCTGTGAGAGCGATCGCCACATAGTGGTTAAACGTGACGCGCGTAAAAAGGACGACCAGCATAAAAGGGAAACATAATGCAAAAACGGCTTTTGTAATCACAAAAACCCTCCTCGGGAATTCTTCATCTCATCTGATTATAGTAAAAAATGAAGAATCGGACAATCGTTCCCCTGCTATCACAATACCCTTTTTCGGCAGTCTTCAATCATCTGTCAAAGAAAATGTGAATATAAATCCATTGAACCATTAACCAGATGAATCGAATTACCTTTCTTCAGCCGAAAGGATGAGAAGGTTTAGGTCTTTGTATCTTTGACAGTTTCTTCCTCCCTCTTTACAATGTAATGATAGTGTTTACTATCATTTTCTTGGATGAAGAAAAAAAGGGGGTCATACCGCATGTATTCAGTGCGATTTCAAAAAGCGGAAGAATCGAGCCGCTCTGCAGGAGCAAAAGGAATGAACCTGATTAAACTGACGAAAAACGGGCTGCCCGTTCCCGGCGGTTTTATCATTCAGACGAATGCCCTGACACGTTTTATGGAAGACAACGGGCTTCAAGCAGATCAGGAACAGCTGGAGCGCGCCATTATGAACGGCACGTTTTCAAAAGAGCTTCGGGAGGAACTGACCGCATCGTTTTATGAATTGAGAGAATCATACGCCTCTGTCGCCGTACGTTCCTCCTCCGCGTCCGAAGATCTTGAAGGCTCTTCTTTCGCGGGACAGTACGAAACCTATTTAAATATCAAAACTGAAGAAGAGTTTCTCGGAAAAGTGAAAGAGTGCTGGGCTTCCTTCTTCTCGGCGCGGGTCAGCGGTTATAAAGAGAAAATGAACAATGACACCGCAGAACCGTTAATGGGCGTTGTCGTGCAAGGTCTGATCAATTCCGAGGTTTCAGGGGTCATTTTCAGCCGCAACCCCGTCACACATGATGACGGAGAACTGATGATCAGCGCGAGCTACGGCCTCGGAGAAGCAATCGTCTCCGGCAGCGTGACGCCCGACACATTTATCGTCAATAAAGACACATTTCAGGTTGAAAAAGAAATCGGCTTAAAAGAAATGTATATCGTCTCTAAAGACGAAGGCGTGACGGAAAAAGAGACGTCCGCTGACATGAGAAACCGCTTCTGCCTTGATGACGAGAGCGTCAAAGAGCTTGCCATGCTGACAATAAAGACGGAGGAACTGTACGGTTATCCCGTGGATCTCGAATTCGGATTTGCCGAAAATAGGCTCTATCTGCTTCAGGCCAGACCGATTACAACGATCGCGCAGGATCAGAAAGCGGCAGACGAAGAACGGGAATTTATCATGACGCCCCGGGATCAGAAAGATTTTTGGCTCAATATGGAGTCCAATATAGAAGGTCCCGTCAGCCCGTTATTCGCTTCACTCATTGTGCCGGCTTTGGAATACGGCCTCAAAGAGAGCACGAAGACCTTCCCTGTGATGGGCATCGAGATTGAGCGTGTCAAATTTCATCAGGGTCATGTTTTTTCCAGACAGCATAAGACGGACGACAAGCTGCCCGCAGAACAGTTAGAAGCGCTTTTCCCCGTCTTGGCTGACCGCATGTACGATATTATTCAGGAAACCTTTCTGCCTTTTTATCAAAAGCTGGACAAACTGGCGCATACAGACCATACGCCGGAGACTGCCATTGATGCGTTCCGAAACCTGCAAGACTTCTATTTAAAAGGATACGCAGAACATTTCAATATTGTCTTTCCGCAGGTTGCGTTAAACATGATACTGGAATCTATGTACGGACAGGTTGAGAAAGAAAACACCTCCCTTCTGTATGAAATGCTGGCCGGCGTCATGAATAAGTCATTGGAGACCGACAGACAGCTCTGGCTGCTTTCCGGACAAGTAAAAGACAGCCCTGAGCTGCGGCGCGTCTTTACGGTTTCTCATGCCGATGAGCTGCATCAGACGCTTCTGCAATCAAATGAGGGAAAACGCTTTCTCGAACAAGTCGGCGAATTTTTACAGGAATACGGCTGGAGATCCGTGAAAAGTCATGATCTCATTGAAGAAACTTGGGCGGAAAACCCTTATTTCGCTTTGGCCAACATTCAGAACTATGTCCGGAACGGATACGATTTTGACAGTGAGTTTCATAAAACGATAGAAAAACGAAAACAGCTCTACGCCGACTTTATGGATAGAATTGAAGATGACGGCTTCCGGGAGACGTTTGACCGCTATTATCAGTGGACATTGTCTTCATCCGTCATCAAAGATGATCACCATTTTTATATTGATGCGATGCTGGACGCCAAAGCGCGCCTTTGCCTTCTGAAAATCGGCGAGCTGCTTCAAAAACAAGGCGTAATCGATGATCGGGAGGATATGTGGTACTTATACAGCGATGAAGTCGAGAAAGCGCTGGCGTCGCCGGTTCCGATGCAGGAAAAAGCCGCTGAACGAAAACGGCTCTTCCAGCAATATCAATTGCTTGAAGCCCCCGCTTATCTCGGGACTCCGACTTCGGAACAGCTGAAAACGGCTGAACAGATTACCGGCTCCATCACAGAAGATGAAAAAAACACTGAACATCAAATTTACGGACTTGCAGCGTCAAGCGGAATCGCAAGCGGACCGGTGAAAGTCATTCGTGACGCAAGTGAATTTTCCCGTTTTTCAACAGGAGACGTGCTTGTCTGCAAAATGACGACACCGCTTTGGACCAGTCTGTTCCAGGATGCAAAGGCCGTCATTACGGACACGGGCGGCATCCTGTCACATGCGGCGATCATCGCGAGAGAATACGGGCTCCCGGCCGTTCTCGGCACACGTGCCGCGACTGACAGGCTGAACGACGGAGATATCGTCACGGTAGACGGGACAAACGGCAAGATTACGATTGTCAAACGCGCTTCATGCTAGGTTTCCCTCTTTATTGACGGGCAGGGCGGGTGTATACTTGTCCTGCCAGTATTTACGCGAGGTGAAACATGTTGAGAACGACGAACAAGAGAATTATTGACGCCGCGATGAATCTGATCATCCAAAAAGGATACCGCGCAGCGACAACAAAGGAAATCGCAGAAAAAGCAAAAGTAAGCGAAGCAACGATTTTCCGTAATTTTAAAAACAAACAAGGATTAATGAAAGCCATGATTGAACAGCAGGCGCCGGTTCCGGAAAGCATGATCACCAAGGCGGAAGGCGATCTGTATGAGGATCTTCTTCATTTCGCCGCGACCCTTCTGCAGCAATTGGAACAAAAAAAAGAAGTGTTCCGCATCTGCCTGCGCGAACCGGAACTATTCGAAGACGTCCTGCAGGATATTGTCGTATATCCGCAATCCGTGAAAAAGCATTTAATCGTTTACTTTAAGGAGCTGACAAAGAAAAATATGATAAGCCCCGGCAGCGAAGAAGCTAATGCAGACGTCTTTATGACGATGATTTTCGGTTATTTTATACACCGGCTGCAGCTGGGGAAAAGAGTCATTACTCTCTCTGAGGAAACGATGCTGAAACACAGCACTGAGATTTTCATGAAAGGCATTACCGGCCGGTCATTTTCCGGCTCCAAGGAGGATGAAGGATGGGTTCAAAGAAAGAATGGGCGCTGATCGTTTCGCTTTTGCTGGGAGCCATACTCGTTCCCATCAATTCTACGATGATCGCAGTCGCCCTTTCGTCCATTTCCCGCTCATTCAGCGAATCAATTGCCAGCATCACATGGGTAGTGACCGTGTATTTAATCGTGATGGCCGTGACACAGCCCATTGCCGGCAAACTCGGTGATATGTACGGAAACAAAAAAATGTATTTATGGGGCGTCGGCCTTTTTCTCATCGCATCATTGGGGTGCGCCCTCTCGCCAAGTCTTTTCTTATTGATTTTCTTCCGGGCGCTTCAGGCTGCCGGCGGCGCTTTGCTTACGCCAAACAGCATCGCCATCATCCGCCATGTCGTGTCTGAAAAACGGCTTCCGAAAGTATTCGGCTTTTTCGGCCTCGGTGCCGGGCTGGGCGCGGCTCTCGGTCCGTTTATCGGCTCTCTTTTAATTGAGAGCTTCAGCTGGCATTCGATCTTTTGGGTCAACATTCCGTTTCTTGCGATCGCACTCGTGACGGCATTAGTGATGTTTCCTAAATATAAAGAAGAAACGTCTGACGCTCCGCTTGATATCATCGGGTCCGTTTTGCTTGCCGGAAGCATTGTATCTATTATTCTTCTGACGAAAAATGAAAGCTCTTTGGGCTATTGGGTGTACGCGCTGCTCATTCTCGTATTGGTTCCGCTATTTTTCAGACGGGAGCTGCGCACGAAACATCCGATTATTGATTTTGACCTATTTAAAAACACGACCTTTACGAGCGCCAATCTGTCGGTTCTGTTAAGTAATTTAATGATGTACGCCGTGTTATTGATTATGCCGCTCTTTATGACAGGCCACTTCAGCATGAACACGTCGCACAGCGGCATGGCGCTGTCAGTCTTTTCTGTTTTCATGTCCGCCAGCAACTGGGGCGGAGCTCAGCTGCATCAGAAATGGGGCGCGCGAAGAATGATTTTTCTGTCCTTCGGGCTGATGGCCGCAGCCAATCTCTTATTTCTGCTTTTGGTTTATTCCCATTCCGTTCCGTTTCTTATGGCATCGCTTATTGTAGGAGGCATCGCGTCAGGTGCGGGGCTGACGAGCATGCAGGTATCTTCTCTTGCGACGGTAGAACCGGGCATGTCCGGCATCGCATCCGGGATTTTCTCCACCTTCCGTTATTTCGGAAGCATTATTTCTTCAGCACTGATCGGTTTAATCTCCGGGTTTCATATTCTGTTTATCATATTGATCGGAGTTTCTGTGATCGGCTTGTTCGTATCGCTTGGAATTAAGTCCGGGGAAACCGTTCAGACGAAAAAAAGCCATTCGGCATAACGAAAAAGGTTCCGTAAGCATCAGCTTTCCGGAACCTTTTCTAGTTTTCCTTCTTCATTTTCTCTCTCAAAGTGTCACCGCACTCCCCCGATGCATAGAGTATCGCAATGCGGTTTTGCTCTATGAGACCCAATAGTAGGGAATTCCG
The DNA here is from genome assembly GCF_003047165.1 of Bacillus sp. ZY-1-1. Classification (NCBI taxonomy): domain Bacteria; kingdom Bacillati; phylum Bacillota; class Bacilli; order Caryophanales; family Bacillaceae; genus Bacillus; species Bacillus sp. ZY-1-1. The sequence continues at coordinate 555,879 of NZ_CP027061.1, read as the reverse complement.
ATAATAGCAACATATCATCATCAAATTCAAAACCATATGTTTTTTCGATCGCTACAATAATTTTAATAAAAGTAATAGATTCTAAAATATCTGTTACTTCACTTTCAAATGTATTTTTTTGTTTTAACAATACTTTCAATTTGTCTTAATAATTGTTCTTCCATTACTATATCCTCCGTGCACCGTTGGCACTACGTTTGCGTCCTCATTGATCTATTCAATCGAGAGATCATTGGCCGTAGTGCAGGTTCACATAAGGACGCTGCTCTGGTTTCACGCGCCTTTGCTACGGTAGAAGGCGACCTGAGCCAAATCAAGTGGTTTCATACGGATCGTGGTAGTGAGTTTAAAAACCAGAAGATGGACGAGCTTCTGGAAACCTTTGAGATCGGTACTCGTTAAGCGCGAAGGGGTGTCCTTATGACAACGCTGTGGCGGAGGCTACGTACAAGGTCATGAAAACGGAGTTTATCCATCAGATGGAGTTCCAGAACCTTGATCACCTGCAGTTGGAATTATACGACTACGTCAACTGGTTTAACAAGCATCGAATTCATGGATCTCTGGGATACATGACGCCTGTTCAGTATCGCCAAGCAACCCTTAAAAAAGCTGTCTAATTTAATGTTGACAATCCATTCCTTCCCGGTAACCTTCGCCACAGATTACAGGCTGAAATAGCGGCGTGAAACCGTCCACTCATCTGTTGTTCCATCAGGATTGCTCCTAATAGGCGAATGGCAGACTCACGGCTTCTTCACGCTCACCCGTTTCCCGAATGCCAATGGCTACAACCCATGCCATGCCGTATACTCTGCCACCTTCCCGTACTTTGGGAAACGTAGCGTCAAACCAAACATCGGGTACCACCCTCCAAAGGGCGATTTTTGAATGCCAATACGGTCTCATCTAGCTCCTTGCAGATCCGGGAGACCTTGCTTTTGCTAATCCCTTTCATCCCCAGTGCCTCGGCCAAATCATCCACTTTGCGTGTGCTAACGCCATGCTCATACGCTTCCTGGACCACAGCCAACAATCCCTCTCTTGCTCGTTTACGGGGTTCCAACAAGGATGAGAAGTAACTGCCTTTACGAAGCTTAGGAATTTTCAAATCCAGTGTCCCCACCCGTGTATCCCACCGGCGTTCGCGGTATGCATTACGCTGATTCACACGTTCTGTATTCCGCTCATAGCGTTCTGCCCCAATGTCTTGGACTACTTCCGCCTTCATCTGGGGTTGCACCAGCACTTGCATTGCTTCTCTTAAAAAATCGACATTGCCTTCATTTCCGCTCTTGCGTAACAGCTCCAAAAGTGAGATTCTATCTATAGAAGCCACGGTTTTGATCCTCCTTCTAAAGTTGAGTCGCGTCACTTTAGTAGAATCATACCGTGGCTTCCCTTGTCAAAAGGCACAGTTCTTTTTTAGACCACTACTTGAGACTTTAACGTTTCTCTCATTTGAATTAATTCAAAATAGAATTAATGGGGGAGATTACCCCCGTATTTCCAGGCGATCCAGGTGGGTGGCCTGGAAAATATTTTGAGTCTCTGTATCTTTAACAATAGTATTTACAATATCATTAGGATACCGATTCAAAAAAAAATGTTCTCCTTTAAACTTATGAAATTTCACGTTTCCTTCAACAACTTCACTCCATTTATGCATTTCATTGATATGAGTCGAAAAATCGCTATCCGCATAAAAAACGCTTACTCCACAACTTATTTTTTCTGCTTTGAGCTGAAACTTATAATTGTCCAAAATTATAAAATCTGCTCGCAAAATCGGAAGAAACATATCCATAATCTCTTTTGTATAAAACTCCTCTGGTATTCCCCCATATTGTTCCACCTTTGTCAAGAAAGTTTCATTAGTCATATTTTCAATGTCTTCTCTCTTTTCAAAAATATGTGGAGCATCTCGCCCAGAAAAAAACAGATGCCTTGGTTCCTTAGTTCCCATTTGCTTAAGTTTATAATATACTCATAAGTCAATAAGGCTCCCATGCTGTGTCCAAATATAACATATTCATCGTCATATTCTAATTGTTCACTTATTCTTTTGGCGATATCTTCACTTGCTTCACCAACAGACTGGTAACAAGACTCTGTGAATCGAGTTCCTCTTCCAGCCAATTCACATATACACAATTCATATCTATCCGGCAGTAGTTTTTTCCATTCATAATATGCATTTACCGACGCTCCAGCATATGGAATAGGAAATACTTTTATTTTATTTATTTCACTCACTCCTATGTTCAACTTGAGCCCACTATCATTACTATATAAACCTATAAGTATTCAAGATACATTTAATTGTACTTCTCTATCTCGCTGCTCTGCCAGCAACAAATTCACCATATCACTATAGCTATTCAAACCGTCTGTCTGATTATTTGCCTTCAGATATACATCATTTACATTTCTTGAAATACTTGAAATAACACCCTCATACTTATCCCGGTACTGCTCATTTTGTTCTATATCATGCTGCACCGCCTTGGACAGACTGGACATTATATCAGACGCCTGATCTGGATCCACTTTCTTTAGCTCAGATATAGAATAAACAAATGCTAGAAAAAAACCACTGTAAAGTATCATTGGATCATCCTGCTGCTTACATGCCAGATATGCTATAAAATTTGCCTCATCCTCATGCATGAAACCACTCTGATGTGCCAATTCATGTGCCATAGTAGCAGGCACCAAGAAAACGGGCACATTAACATTGATATTGGATTCATAAGTAAAAGGGACAAAGATGCCATTTATCCCTGCATGCGACATTAGCTTTGACATCACAACTGGTTTTGGTGTTGAGTATAAAGAATGCTCCAAAATAGGATATTCCTTTGATAACATTTGCATCGAGAACACTGCGTGTTGTGCATAATAATCAAAAACCTCTGGTACTTGAGCCAAAAGATCAGTGTCCGCTAACTTTTCCCTTGCCAATTCCATTTCAACGGCAAGCGACTTACTCAATTTGACCAGTTCCTCCTTGCTGTAGTTCTCTTCTTTATATTCGGTATAAGACAAAAAAGAATATCTGTAATAGTTTATTCCACCCAAAATAGTATAACAAAAATATATCACGCTACAGATCGTAACGATTCCTAGAGCACCACGATAAACTACCATCCTACGTACACCTTTACTCATGATAACCTTGCGCACATAATAAACGATATAAAATAGAAAAAGTAACACAACCAACACGACGAGCCATTCACTAACAGAAAACTTGACCCAAGAAGGTACAAATCCTACTATTTTTGACAATAACGGATATACAGACCTACTGTATTTTTCCGCCCAATCCTGATGGTTCTGCGCGTATTTTGTCAGTATGTAAGCTATAACTCCAAGTGAAATCAACGGTAATCTCTTAAGTAAAAGCTTTTTTATAATGTACTCCCCCTATCCAACATAACCATTATAATCAGTTATTCTTAATATATATCCCGCTAAAGATTCATCTTCTAAAGGTTTTGGAGTTAGCAATAACCTTTCCAATAAGCCATACCTCTCCTTCATTTATTTTTTTATTATTTCAAAATAAAACAGCTAAGAAAATATAATTTTCTTAGCTGTTTTACTTTCTAACTGATTTTGAAATCTAGTTTAGGAGTTCTTGAAACTATTCCGAATAATTATGAAAAATCACATTATAATGCTGTCATTTCTTCGTGCTCGTGTTCATCCTGCACGAATAAAATACCTAATTCATGATGTTCGCCTTCATAGGACGCGCGCTGATCAAAACGGATCTCACCGTTCAGGCCGATGATCTCCATTTTTACAAATGCGCGGTTTTTTTGAAGTGCTTCATAAAAATCCGATACATGTTTCACGGGGATGCCGTTTACTTTCGTAATAATCTCACCGATCTTCAGCTCAAGATCGTCCGCGGGTGTATTCGGAATGATGCCGAGCACCATTAAGCCCTGATCCCGCTTAGAGAAATAAAACGGAGCCGCGTTATCGTTCAGCCGCTGTCTTAATGATAAAAACAGGCGTCCGAGCACCGCAATACAAGCGGCAGCTCCGGCAAGCGGAGTCCACCAAAGGGCAGCTGCCCCGAATGCGGTCACGATAACCCCGAGAATCATGACGCGTTTCGCCGTTATCCTTATGCTGACTTCCGGAAGTGACCCCTGCACACGCTGTCCGAAGCCGGCGATATAAGGAATCCAGATCAAATGGAAAGAGCCGCCCGGTACGGTAAAGACAGGCCACCAAGAAAGGTGTGACTCAAGCCCGCTGCCCGGCACCAATAAGAAAAGCGGAAGCAGCCATGCGCGATTCGCCAATTGTCGGCCGATGGGCAGGCCTCTGCTGCTGACGACAAGCGCCGGAGATGTTTTCAGATGCGCTGAACGGCAGGCAGCCGCTCCCTCCGTGATAATCAAAAGGCCCATAAACACGGCCGCCGATGCCCAATTCACGCCGAATGCCTGCGGAAACCGATCCGCAAACGGCACTGTGTGGGTATACTGAAGGATAAACGCAATGAACATGCCGGCGCTGACAATATAAGCTGAGGACAGCCAATTCATACGGAACGTCAGCGAAGCCAAAGCCGTCACGGCCGCGATTATGCCGAGAAGACCGAATGGAATCGAAATTCCCAGTCCAAAAAATAATATGGAGAGAAGAATACCCGGTATAAGTCCTTTTATGTATGTAAAGATAAGCTCGTCATACATATCCGCGATCTTTGTATGAAACGTATGGCGTTCACGTTTGATCCGCAAATATCCGCATGCGAGACTTATGATGATAAAAAACCAGAACATCGGGTGCAAAAAAAACAGACCGATACTTTTCAGAAGTTCAATTCCCCATTGAACAGACACTGCTTTCACCGCCTCAAGCCAAACATTTTAATTCTATTCTACCAAATAATCATTGGCTTGAATATCTCAAACGTCTATCTCTCTTCCGTCATCCACAGCGTTACATTTGAGAGAGAGAAATCTTTCAGATAGTGGTCAACCTCCACCTCGATCACGCCGCTGATCAGAAGCATGGACCGCTTAATATCCGTCAGATTGATTCCTAAACGTTTATGGTTTTTCATTAAGTAAGTGAAATAATGCTTCGCACACTCTTCATTGATTTCGTGAACGCATTCAACATTTGTGTAATTGACCAGGTATCTGCTGAACAGCATAAGAAGACTTAGTGCTTTTGTTGATGAAAATGTGACGTCTTTTGTTCTGTCTTTTAGTTGTTCCACTAATTCATAATATTTTTTTTCACGCACAATACTTGCCCTCTTCAATTGTGAACCCCCATTTTTTTATCCAGATAAGCACGGGTGATTACAGCTGCCGTGCTGAAGCGCCGCAAACACTTCTGCTTTCGATACTGAAATGCAGCTGCCAAACTAAAACTGTTCTCTATTAGAACCTTCTTTTATTGTAAGAACTAAAACTGACTGAGGCAACTTTCAAAAGTTTCATTTTGAATACATATTAAATCGGCATAAAGTCTCTCTTCTCTATAAATATCGGGTAATGTTTGTCCTTTATAAATGTTTAAATGTGAAAATTTTTTTAATATCTTGTCAAAACCGTCATAATTATATGTCTTTTGGTTCACTTTTTATGAATGACAAAGGAAACAGGAGACGCAAAAAACGCCTCCTTTTCATTTATTTTACAAATAATGATTTTAACGCCATTTGCAGCTGCAAATCATTTTTTTCGTCAGATTTCTTTTCATTCATCAGCTGATTCATTTTTTCCGCTGTCTTTTTATCAATGACCGCTGTTTTATCAAGCTTGTACCGGTCTTGAAACGCCAGAACGGCTTTTTTCATTGTTTTGCTGAAATAGCCGTCCGCTCTGCCCGGGTCGAAGCCTAGGCCTTTCAGCAGGATTTGGGCGTGCTTGACATCCGCGCTGTTCATATCAGGCTGAAGCGGCTGTTTCAGCTGAAGCGGTCCCGCCGCAAAATAATCCGGCTGGCTCACAGCGATTGTCGGAGCAATGCCTTTTTTGTGAATCCAATTGCCCTTCGGTGTCAGCCATTTGTAAAGCGTCAATTTAATGTTGCTCCCGTCTCCCATAGGCACGGCCTGCTGAACCGTTCCTTTACCGAAAGAAGTGTCGCCGACAACGTCATAATGTCCCGCTTCTTTTAACGCGCCCGCAAGAATTTCTGAAGCGGAGGCGCTTCCTTTATCTGTTATAACATTGACGGGATACGGCTTCTTATGTTTTAAGGTTGAGAAATATTGTTTTTTATCGCCGTTACGCTCCGCAATTTGGATATACGGCATGTCTTTTGTGATGAAATGCTTTAAAATTTGTTCGACGCTTTGAAGGTAGCCGCCGGGATTCCCCCTTACATCAAGGACGAGACCGTCAATCCCTTGTTTTTCAAGCTTTTTCAGCGCCGCGGCGAAGTCCTCGGCGGTATGCTCGGAAAATGTCGATATGCCGATGTAGCCGACATGATGACCGCCTGATTCTTTGCGGGAAGCAAATACGGTTTCAAGCGGGATTTCCGCTCTTTTAATCCGGAATGACAGCTGTTTTTCAGTACCCGGACGCTGTATTTTAATAGAAACCTTCGATCCTTTTTTTCCTCTGATTTTCAGCACGGCTTCGTTTAAATCTTTCCCGTTCATTGACACGCCGTTTATACTGATGATTTCATCATTCGGCTTGAGGCCCGCTTTTTCTGCCGGAGATTGCTTAAACGGTGATACGATAATGATTTTATTGTCTTTCATACCGACTTCAGCTCCGATCCCTTCGAAAGAAGAATCAAGAGAATCGGAAAATTGCTTAGCGGTCTGCTTGTCCATATAAACGGAATAAGGGTCGTTTAATGTAGACAGCATCCCCTGAATCGCTCCTTCAAGAAGCTTTTCTTTATCTACATTTTCCACGTATTCGTTCGAGATCAGCTCATATGCTTTTTCGATTTTTTCCATTGCCCGGGTTCTTTCTGCGTCTGATGAATTCGGCTGTGCCGCCCCGGCAATATGGGCTCCGCCGCACATCATGCTTAGGGCCGCTATCACTGCGATCATTTTCTGCTTCATCGTTTACCTCCTCTTAGTCCTTTTACGAAAACCTGGAGATAGTATGTGTAAATTGCAAAGAATTCATGTAACGGCAACAAAAAAATGAAAATGCGAGATTGTTTCATATATATGGGTAACGTATAATATTTTGTATGCAATTCATTAAATATACAGGAGAATGCGATATGAAAATAAAATTATCGATTTTATCCGCGGCGGTTCTGGCCGCAGGCATTACCGCCTTTGTCTGGCCAAAAACAGAGGCCAATGAGAAAGCGCAGACGGACGCCTTGTATGTTTCTCCCGCAGGCAGCGACCAAAATGAAGGAACGAAAGAAAAGCCGTTCCGCACATTAAAACATGCGGCTGAAAAGGCAGAGGCCGGGACAACCGTATTGATTCGGGAAGGGACATATGATGAAACGTTTGAAGTAAAGCACAGCGGCACGGCCGAAAAGCCGATTACATTTCGGAACTATCAGAATGAGCATGTCTCAATCAGCGGCAAATCTGCGCCAAAAAGCGATTCTGAAACTCCGTTAATCCAAATCCGCAATAAACAGTACATTACCATTCACGGCGTTACGCTTGAGAATCTCTCCGTATCATCAGAAGATGCGACGGCCATGGGGATCTGCGTCACCGGATCAAGCAGTCATATCAACATTGACGGCAACCATATCCGGAACATTAAAACCACGGCTGATGAAGGAAATGCACACGGCATCGCATTTTACGGCACAGGTGCCATGAAGGATGTCAGCATTACAAATAATACGGTTGAAAAACTGACGCTCGGCGCAAGCGAAGCGGTCGTGCTGAACGGGAATGTCGACGGATTTAAGATTGCCGGCAATACCATCCGGGACAATAACAATATCGGGATTGACGTGATCGGATACGAAGGAACGTCCAAGCAAAACGACTATGCGCGAAACGGCGTCATTGAAAACAATACGGTGAGCCATAACTCTTCTTACGGAAATCCCGCTTACGGAGATGAATATTCAGCGGGCGGTATTTACGTTGACGGCGCAGAACATGTGGACATTAAGAAAAACACCGTTTACAACAATGACCTTGGGATTGAAGCCACCTCTGAGCATAAAGGGAAATACGCACGAGATATCCGGATTACGGATAACAAGGTGTACGGCAATGCATACACCGGTATTTCAATCGGAGGCTATGACACGAAACGCGGCGGCACCATCAATTCGGTGATCGCTCACAACATCATGTACCGAAATGACACGAAGGACCTTGACGGCGGCCAGCTGCTCCTGCAGTACGGCACAAAAGGGAACACGATCGAAAAAAACATCATGACGGCAAGCGATTCACGGATTTTTATCGCAAATGATTTTACGAAAAACGAAGAAAATACCGTTAATCATAACGTCTATCACAAAGAAGCGGGAAAAGACGGCATCTGGAATTGGAAGAACAGAGAATATGATTCATTCACAGCGTACCGAAAAGGAACGGCAAACGATTCGGATTCCATTTATGCGGACCCGATGTACCGTGACGAATCGTCTTATGACTTTACATTAAAGCCCGGATCACCGGCCCTGCCCGTCATTCAGTAACGAAACCATTAAAAAAAGCCAGTCTGTATCAGACTGGCTTTTTTTTATACACGAAGGAATTTCCGGATGGAAGTCAGACTTCCCCATACTCCGATCACCGCGCCGATCAGAATGAGCACAAGTGATACTTGAAACACAAACGGACTGTACGGCAGAAGTGAAACAAATGATCCCTGAACTTTCGGGGCCACCCAAGCGACCATCGACTGGTACGTACTCAGTACGAGAGCGATCGGTATGACAGAACCGAATACCCCCAGCAGCAGCCCTTCCAGGAAGAACGGCCAGCGGATAAACCAGTTTGTCGCGCCGACAAGCTTCATGATTTCAATCTCTTTTCTTCTGGCGAAAATCGTGATTTTAATCGTATTCGAAATTAAGAACATCGCCGTGAACAGAAGGCCGATGATTAACGCAACCCCGATGTTGCGTGACACCCCGACGATCTTAAACAGACGGCTGACTTCTTCTTTCCCGTATGTCACTTTATACACATGATCAAGCTTCTCAATTTTTTTCGCAACTTTCGGCGTATCATGCGGATCTGTCGTTTTGACGATAAACGCGTTGTTCAGCGGGTTTTCCTGATCTTGCATTTTCATGGCCTTTCCGCTGTCGCCGAAGCTTTTGACCAATTGATCAAGCTCTTTATCTTTAGATGAAAACTCTACGCTTTGGATTCCTGAAATGTCTTTTATCTCATTCTGCAGCGTATCCTGCGTTTTCTTATTTGACGTCAGATCGATTAATACTTTAATTTCCACTTCTTTTTCAGCATTTTTAGCCATGTTGTTTAAATTCAGCATAATGACTAAAAACACGCCGACCAAAATCAATGTAACGGTAACGGCACTGATGGATGCAAATGTCATCCACGTGTTTCTTCCGAGAGATTTAAAACTCTCACGCAAATGGCGCCCGAGAATTTTAATCATAAGAACCATACTCCCCTCTTGACTCATCACGCACAATAATTCCGTCTTCGATCGCGATGACCCGTTTCTTCATGGTGTTTACTATTTCTTTATTGTGTGTCGCCATCACGACGGTCGTTCCGCGGTTATTAATCTCTTCCAGCGTCTTCATCACTTCCCATGATGTTACCGGATCAAGGTTGCCCGTCGGTTCGTCAGCTATCACGACGTCAGGATTGTTGACGATGGATCTTGCGATGGAAACACGCTGCTGTTCTCCTCCGGAAAGCTGGTCGGGAAACTGCCGCGCTTTATGCTTCAGCTGCACAAGATCGAGCACTTCGAGCACGCGTTTTTTAATGACCGACTGCTGCTCTCCGATAACCTCAAGCGCAAACGCTACGTTTTCAAATACCGTCAATTTCGGAAGGAGTTTGAAATCCTGGAAAACAACACCTATTTTACGCCGCACGAAAGGAATCTCTTTTTCTTTCACAGCCGCGAGATCTTTATGATTAATCAATATTTGCCCTTTTGTCGGTTTTTCTTCTCTGTAAATCATTTTAATAAAAGTAGATTTACCGGCTCCGCTCGGTCCTACGACATATACAAATTCCCCGGGATGAATCATGACTGACAGCCCGTTAATCGCTTTTACACCGTTCGGATAGGATTTATATACTTCTTTCATCTCTATCATGAAATCACCTAATCTTTTATTTATGTCTTGCAGCCATAGAGTTCGCAAACATACAGCGGTTTATGGCCGATTCGTCAGGAAACAGATGAAAAATCTGAAAGTTCCTTTTCCTCAGTACACTTCATTATACGTCAAATTTAGACATATTACTATTACAGTTTCTTTTCATTCCCAGACCGAGAAAAAACCTTGCCCCTATAACAGGCAAGGTTTTTCTGTTATTTTTTCTGTGACAGCCATTTTGCGATCTTCGCGGCTTCCTCATCATTTACAAGATGGCTCGGCATATTGCCGCGTCCGTTTTTAATGATGCTTTCAATTTTAGCTTCATCATACTTCCCGCCGACTTCCTGTAAATTCGGACCTCCGCCGCCTTCTAGGTCTTTACCGTGACAGCCGATACAGCTTTGCTGATAAAGTTCTTCACCCGCTGACGCAGATGCTTTTGATCCGCCTGAGCTGTCAGAGCTTTCTTTTTTCGATTCATTGGATCCGCCGCATGCCGCCAGCAGGACGGACATGGTCAGAACCAGCGCCAGCAGCGCCCATTTTGATTTCATATGTAAGATGCACCCCTTCGCTATTATAACCTCGTTTACGCGCGTTTGAAACCCTCGCCGAGCACCTCGCTTGCGTCTGCGACAATGACAAAGGCTGACTCATCAATTTGTTTGACGATTTGTTTCAGTTTTGTGAATTCGGTCTGACCGACGACACACATTAAGATCGGCCGGTCATGTTCCGTATACCCGCCGACTGCGGAAATCTTCGTCACACCCCTGTCGATTTCTTTAAACACAGCTGATCTGACGGCTTCTTCATGCTGCGTAATGATTAAAGCCATTTTGGAGCGGTTGAACCCGACCTGCACGACATCAATCGTTTTGCTTGAAATAAATACCCCGAGCATCGCATACAGTCCCTGCTCCACTCCGAAAACGAGCATCGCGCTCAGCACAATTAATCCATCCATGATGGCAAGGCACGTTCCCAGCGACAGCCCCGTGTATTTGTGAATGATCTGCGCCGCCAGAGCCGTTCCCCCCGTGGAGCCTTTGCCGAGATACACGATGCCGATTCCCGTTCCGATCCCGACGCCTCCGAAAATCGCCGCCAGCAGTTCATGGGTCGTCGCGGCAGGCAAATCTCTTGTTAAAAAGACGGCAAGCGGCAGAACGATGGAACCGACCAGTGTCTTCATTCCGAACTTCCCGCCGAGAATGATCACTCCGGCGATAAACAAAGGGATGTTAATAATCCACTGCACATAAGCCGGTTCAAAACCAAACGTTTCTAAAATGGTGCTGATCCCGCTTACTCCCCCCGCTGCTATACGGTTCGGCAGCAAAAATACGTTAAACACGACCCCCGTAATCGCCGCGCCGATCATGATATATATGTAATCTTTGATCAGACGGAGCGGCTTATTGTGATTCACATCCATGCAAAATCCTCCGTTCTCCGATTTTCTCTCGATAGCATTTTAAGTCTTCCCGGCTTAGAAGTAAATAACAGCCAAATACCGTATTAATTTGCTAAAGCGCTGTTGTGAAAAATGGAAAAAGAGAACGGATAAAAAAACACACCTTGCCAAAGGCAGGTGTGTTCCCGGATTACGACAGTTTAGAACGTAAATAGGCGTCAATGAAGATATCGATATCTCCGTCCATAACCGCCTGCACGTTCCCCATTTCCGTATTGGTGCGGTGGTCTTTCACCATGGAGTACGGATGGAAGACGTACGAGCGGATTTGGCTGCCCCAGCCGATTTCTTTCTGTTCGCCGCGGATTTCGTCAAGCTCCGCCTGCTGTTCTTCAATTCTGCGCTGATACAGCTTCGCTTTGAGCATTTTCATCGCCCGGTCGCGGTTTTTGATTTGGGAGCGTTCCGTCTGGCATGTGACGACTACATTTGTCGGCAGGTGGGTGATCCGAACGGCTGAATCAGTCGTATTGACGTGCTGTCCGCCGGCACCGCTCGCCCGGTACGTATCAACTTTAATATCTTCGGTACGAATATCAATGTCGATTTCTTCATTGAATTCAGGCATGACTTCACATGACACGAATGACGTGTGACGGCGGCCTGATGAATCAAATGGAGAAATCCGCACGAGGCGGTGTACGCCTTTTTCCGCTTTTAAATAGCCGTATGCATTGTGGCCTTTAATAAGCAGTGTGACTGACTTAATTCCTGCTTCATCTCCCGGGAGATAATCAAGCGTTTCAACTTTGAAGCCGCGTCTTTCCGCCCAGCGGGTATACATTCTGAGCAGCATGGAACCCCAATCCTGGGATTCCGTACCGCCGGCGCCCGGGTGAAGTTCTAAAATCGCGTTATTTTTGTCATATGGTTCACTGAGCAGCAGCTGAAGCTCAAATTCATTCAATTCCTTCGTTAATGACTTCAGCTCTTTTTCAAGCTCTTGCTGAAGGTCCTGGTCAGGTTCTTCTTTTAAAAGATCATGTGTCATTTGCAGCTCTTCGTGAGACTCGCTCAGCTGATGATAGGAGTTCACGTATTCCTTCAGACCGTTCGCTTCGTTGATGACGGTTTGGGCCTTCTGCTGGTCATTCCAGAATTCCGGTTCCGCCATCTTTTCATCTAATTCTGCAATGCGGGCTTCCTTTGATTCGAGGTCAAAGAGACCCCCTGAAGTCCGCTAAACGAGAAGCCATATTTTCGAGCTCTGCCCTGATTTCTGATAATTCCATTCCATTCACCTCATTAAAAGATCCGGGGCGCCATAAGACGCAGACCCGGTCATGTTCGCTTCATACAGTCGAGACTATTCTGTCCGGCCGCAGCAATTTTTATATTTTTTTCCGCTTCCGCAATGGCAAGGCGCGTTGCGTCCGATATCCACAACTTTGCGGACCGGCGCTTTTTTCGCTTGTTTGGCCTCATCGCCGTCCTGCGGCTGATGAGCCGTCGTTTGGCCCTGAACAACTTCTTCGCGTTCCAGATTGCTTTCAATCTCGGCCTTCATGACGAATTTCGCAACTTCGTCCTCAATGGACTCAATCATGTGCTCAAACATTGCGAAGCCTTCCATTTGATATTCACGCAGCGGATTTGTCTGCGCATAAGCGCGAAGGTGAATCCCTTGACGCAGCTGATCCATCGCATCAATATGATCCATCCATTTTGAATCAACGGCACGCAATACGATGACTTTTTCAAATTCACGCATCTGCTCTGTACCGAAATTCTCTTCTTTTTCATTATATTTTGTCATGATGCGGTCCATGATCATCTCATGCATTTCATCCGGTTCTTTTCCGAAGATATCGCTCTTTTCAAGCGCGCCTTCATCAAGATACGTTGAATTCACCAGCTCCACGAGGCCGTCAAGATTCCATTCTTCCGGAAGCTCCTCTTTCGGCGTATAAGCTGCAATCGCACGCTCCAGAGAAGACTTGATCATGCCTTCCACAATGTCGCGCAGGTTTTCAGAGTCAATGACTTCAAAACGCTGCTTGTAAATGACTTCGCGCTGCTGACGGAGCACGTCGTCATATTGAAGAAGCTGTTTACGTGAATCGAAGTTGTTTCCTTCGACACGTTTTTGAGATGATTCCACGGCGCGTGACACCATTTTGCTCTGAATCGGCGTGGAGTCATCCATACCGAACCGGTCAAGCATCGCCATCGTCCGTTCAGCTCCGAAACGGCGCATCAATTCATCTTCCATTGAAAGATAAAATTGTGTGATGCCCGGGTCTCCCTGACGTCCTGAACGTCCGCGGAGCTGATTGTCAATCCGGCGGGATTCGTGGCGTTCCGTACCGACGACCGCAAGACCGCCAAGCTCTTTTACGCCTTCGCCGAGTTTAATGTCGGTTCCGCGTCCCGCCATGTTGGTCGCAATCGTGACAGCGCCTTTTTGTCCCGCTTCTTCAATAATCTGAGCTTCACGCTCATGGTTTTTGGCATTCAGTACCTGGTGCGGAATCCCTTTATTCTTCAGAAGTTTAGAAATCAATTCAGACGTTTCAACGGCAACCGTACCGACAAGAACCGGCTGTCCGGTCATGTAGCGCTGGGCGACATCCTCCGCCACCGCCTTGAATTTCCCTTCCATTGAGCGGTAGATCAAGTCCGGACGGTCGTCACGGATGACCGGCTGGTTGGTCGGGATGGATACAACCTGCATGTTATAAATATTGCGGAATTCTTCCTCTTCCGTTTTTGCGGTACCGGTCATACCGGCCAGCTTCTCGTACATACGGAAATAGTTTTGGAACGTAATCGTCGCCAATGTCATGCTTTCATTTTGAATCTCCAGGCCCTCTTTCGCCTCAATCGCCTGGTGAAGACCTTCGCTGTAGCGGCGTCCTTTCATCAGACGGCCGGTGAAGGAATCAACGATGACGACCTGGCCGTCCTCAACAACATAATCCACGTCTTTCTGCATCGCCGCATGGGCTTTTAAAGCCTGGTTGATATGGTGGTTCAAGGCCACGTTTTTGACGTCAAACAGGTTGTCGATGCCGAACGTTTTTTCAGCCTTCGTCATTCCTTCTTCCGTCAGCTGAACGCCTTTCGTTTTGACGTCATACGTATAATCCTGATCTTTCTTGAGCGTGCGGACAAACGCATTTGCCTGCACGTACAGTTTTGTGGACTTCTGAGCTTGTCCGGAAATAATCAATGGCGTTCTCGCTTCATCGACTAAAATTGAATCGACTTCATCAATAACGGCAAAATGAAGCGGGCGCTGCACCATTTGTTCTTTATAGAGCACCATGTTGTCACGCAAATAATCAAAGCCGAGTTCATTGTTCGTTGAATACGTGATATCGGCTGCGTAAGCTTCGCGTTTTTCGTCTTTTGACATTGAATTCAGGTTCAGGCCGACTGTAAGCCCGAGAAACGCAAAGATTTCTCCCATTTGCTGGGCATCACGGCTTGCCAGATATTCGTTGACCGTTACGACGTGAACGCCTTTTCCCGTCAAGGCATTTAAATACACGGGAAGCGTAGACGTCAGCGTTTTCCCTTCCCCTGTTTTCATTTCGGAAATGTTCCCCTCATGAAGGGCGATGCCCCCCATCAGCTGCACTTTAAACGGGAACATGCCGGTTACGCGGCGGGAAGCTTCACGAACGACGGCAAACGCTTCGACAAGAAGGTCATCCGTCGTTTCTCCTTTTTCAAGCCGCTCTTTAAATTCTGCCGTTTTATTTTTAAGCGCCTCGTCAGAAAGATTTTCATAATCTCCTCTTACGGCATCAATGTCATTTGCTATTTTTTCGTATTTGTTCAGCGCACGTTTGGTCGGATCAAACATTTTATTTAAAATCCCAAGCATCTATAACGCTCCTCTATGTTCACATGCAGATTTTGCATGGAATAAATGATAATTTTCTGTCCATGTATACCTCTCATTATCATAACATACCTTTTGCTATTTCCAAAGAATTTGCAGATAAAGATAGAGAAAAACCTTCCGCGCGTTCACGGAAGGCTGGGTGGGTTTATTCAGTCGGTTCAATTAATCCGTATTTGCCGTCATTTCTGCGGTAAACGACATTTGTGAGATTCGTCTCCGCGTTGGTGAATACGAAGAAATTATGTCCGAGCATATTCATTTGGAGAATCGCTTCTTCATTATCCATCGGTTTTAAATTAAAACGCTTTTGACGGACAATTTCCGGGCTGTCATCTTCAATTTCGTCCTGAACCGCTACGCCCGTATCAGCAGCGCTGCCGTTCTCGAAATAATGTTTCGGAAGACCCTGCTCGCGGAATTTTCGGTTGACTTTTGTTTTATGCTTTCGGATTTGACGTTCCAGCTTGTTTGTTGCGAGATCAATTGCATTGTACATATCCTCGTTATGCACTTCAGAACGAAGCGCCAGATCAGTCATCGGAATGGTGACTTCAACTTTGGATTCCTTATCGTTATAGAATTTTAAGTTGACGTTCACATCGGCATTGACGCTCTGCTCGAAATATCGTTCCAGCTTGCCGATTTTTCTCTCCACATGATCCTTTAACGCAGGTGTAACCTCAATGTTTTCTCCTCTGATATTGTAGTTCATCAAAGAACGCCTCCCTTTATCTAAGGATATGTAACTATTTCTCTTTTACCCCTTCTGATCCCTGCTGAAACGTTAAAATAATGTGTAAATTCGGTGAACGATGACGAATGGTGTCGGTTTTATCCGGCAGCTTCCGGCAGGATTATAAGTATATGCAAAGGACGCAGGCAAAAGACCTGCCGCTTGCAGCAGGTCTAGTGAAGAACATACGGTTTGATACAGTCGTGCGTCTGCTCCATCCATAGCTTATAATGCGGCAGAAATATGGTTTTTAAAAACTCCTGAAAAGGGGCGGACGGGAAATCATAATCATTTAACATGCTGAAATCCTGAAAGATCTCGTCAAATGAGCGGATCGCCGTCTCCACGCATCGGCACTCAATGATAGACAGCAGAAGCGCATGAGAGGAATCGAGATGAAAAAAAGCCTGAATCAAATCGTTGTAAATCCGCTCGCCCTCCGTCTTAAAAAAATCATCCTGTGTGTCCAACAGGTAGCAAAGCCCCTCATCAATCGTAAAAAGAAGCTGGTAATAGGCTGACACCAAATGGTAATCGTTCAAACTTCTCAAAACACTCACCTATTTGCGTTTGTCGTAATAACGGCCGTCACTTGTCGTTTGCTGATACGGATTGAAATACGTATTATGGTAGATTCGTTTTTTCTTAAGCGTTTTTATTTCATTTCGGATACCATCCTGAATCCGTTTCACTTCGCCGGTAATCAGACGGTCCATCGCGGCCACCTGCCGAAGCAGCGTTTTTTCTTCTTCGGAAAAAGGCGGCTTTATGCCCGCAAGCATCTCCTCCCTTTTCTCCGTAAATGCCGTAACGCTGCTGATAAGACCGTCGCTTTCCGGGGCGTCCTTCAGTGCGGCGTACATGTTCTTCGTTTCGTTATACAAAGAAAAGACATTTCTGTTCATCAGGCAAGGCCGCCCGCGCCATGGCTGTTTTTCCGTTCACTCTGCATGGCCTGCTTCCACGTGTCGCGAAATTCAGTAACGAGCTTTTCCGCTTCATCTAAAAACTCTCCGTTATTCTGCACGTTCGCGTCGATCAGCCGGCGGCGGATGTAATCATAAATGGATGACATCTGCTCGGAAATCTCAATCTCCCGGTTTAACGTGATGCTGAGCTCTTGAATGATGTTTTGCGCCTTTACAATATTTTCATTTTTGGCTTCAAGGTTGTTTTGCTTCATCGCCTGCCTGGCCAGCTTAATGAATCGCAGGCAGCCGTTATAAAGCATAAGGGTCAGCTCTTCCGGAGCGGCTGTAAAGACGGATGTCTGCTGGTAAGCAGCAAAAGGATTATTTATTGCCATTTTTATAAAACCTCCAAGGTTATGATGTTGAAGATCCTAACATTGACGTGAGATATGAAGATTGGCTGTTCAATTTCTCCAATGCCGTATCCAGTGCGCTGAACTTTTTATAATATCTCGTCTCGATGTCATCCAGCTTCGTTTTCATATTGGAAATATTTGTTTCTATTTCATCCAAGCTTTTTCCAATGGCAAAGCTGGTTGATACCGAGCTTTCCGTACCCGCCTGTTTTGAAATTTGAATCTGCATTTTGTTTAATGTGTCTTTTAATCTCCGGGCAATCCCCTGTTCCTCCGGGTTTTTGGTTTTCGCTGTATCAGGGCTGTCTGCATTAAACAGTTTAGCCACGAGAGCAGGATTCTCGGTAATTTTCTGTTTCAGTTTCGCTTCGTCTTTAATGACAAGCTTTCCTTGATCCGTATAACTATCAGACGTCTCAATTCCGAAATCGGCAAGCTGATATTTTTTCCCGTCAATCGTAACCGTTGAGTACAGATCAAGCCGCATCTCCGCCAAACCGTTCTGCAGCGTGCTGTCGCTCCGTAATAAACCGCTTTTGGCCTTTGCTTCCCACTGCTCAATCTGCTTATCGGTCATCGCTTCTCTTTGTTCATCGGTTAGCGGCTTATAATCACGGTATTTTGATTCTGTCACCTTCTCATTTGCGCTTTTAATTAACGTATTGTATTTATCAACGAAATCTTTAATGTTGTTAAAAATGCCGTCCGTATCAGTCGTGCTGTTAATCGTAACCGTTTTGTTGCTGTCCGTCACGCTGTTCAGCGTGTATTTGATGCCGTTGATCGTAAAGTTATTTGACGTTTTTGTCATTTCAAGCCCGTTGAACGTAAACTTCGCGTTTTTCCCTTCGGCATTGGCCGTCAGTTCATTTGTTGCATCATCAACGGCAAAACCGAGCTGATCTTTCAGAAAGCTTTTGGTCGCGTCATCACCTGCTGAAAGGGTAAACCCTTCCCCCGTTTTATTGGAAGTGAACGCAATCGTGTCCACATAATCCGAGCCGTTAGAGATTTTCTCTTTTAAAGCCGTCACTCCGAGACCCGAGCTGTTCAGTTTAGAAATGACATCGTCAATCGTATCGGTTGCGGCGATCGTGACGTTTACCTCAGTCGGCTTCGTTTCCCCCGGATTTGTGACATTGAATTTCAATGTTTGGCTTTGACCCGAAGTGAAATTGATGGCCCCTGAGGATTTATAAGTCGTCGGCGTAGCCAGCTGCTGTACAGACATGCTCGTTGAAATATTCTGTTCGGCACTGACGGCCACCGCGCTGACACTGGAATCCGAACTTGTTACTGTTTTTTTATTCCAGTTTGTGGACATCAGCATATTATTAAATGTAGTAGAATACATGTCGGCAATCTGGGTATTCATTTCCCGATAAGCATCGCGCTTCCATTCAAGCGTCTGCTTTTGCTGGTTTAATTTATTAAGCGGCTGCTTTTCGGCATCCATCATTTTTTTCACCAGAGAATCTACATCAAGACCGGAATTAAGGCCTGTGATTCTTGTGACCATATGTACCCTCTCCTTTTCGGCGTTTAGTCGTAGACGGCTCTATGACAACAGTGAGTTTCCGACTGTTTATCATATCACAGCTCCATAAATGTATGATCTTATTCTTATATCGGTCATATTAAAAGGTTTTCAATAATTTAACTGCAAAATATAATGTTTCATTTTGTCAATAGGGTTCTTTGGCTTGCTGAAGGAGGAGTTAGCTGAAGAAATAAAAAAAAGACCCTGGAGAACCAGGATCTTTCCGTCATTAACCTTTAAGCAATTGAAGAACTTGCTGAGGCTGTTGGTTAGCTTGCGCAAGCATAGCTTGAGAAGCCTGAGTAAGGATGTTGTTTTTCGTGTACTCCATCATCTCAGAAGCCATGTCTACGTCACGGATACGTGATTCAGCAGAAGTCAGGTTCTCAGAAGAAGTACCAAGGTTGTTGATTGTGTGCTCTAAACGGTTTTGAACCGCACCAAGTTTAGCGCGCTCGCTAGATACTGTGTCGATAGCTGTTTTGATTGTTGTAAGAGCTGAAGATGCAGCTTTAGCTGAAGAAGAGATGTCGATACCTTTTGTTACTTTTGTATCTTTAGCTAATGCACTGTCAGCTTGATAAACTAATTTATCAGCATCGTCATAGTAGCCATTCGGCCCTTTAGAACCGTCAGTGACAAGTGTTGCTTCTTTTCCATCTGCAGTTACAAGCTTAGAACCGTCATCATTTGCTGTGTAAGTCGTACCTACTTTCAGGCTTTCAGAGTCCATTTTATTGATAGACAGGCTCATTGTTTGGCCTTCGTTAGCTCCGATTTGGAACGTCAGGTTTTGCGCAGTTCCGTCAAGAAGTTTCTTCGTGTTGAACTCAGTGTCAGTAGAGATTCTTGTTACTTCAGACGCTAATTGGTCCATCTCTTTTTGAAGCTCAGAACGGTCAGAATCTGTGTTTGTATCGTTAGCTGCTTGTGTAGCAAGCTCGCTCATACGCTGAAGAATGCTGTGAGTTTCGTTCAATGCACCCTCAGATGTTTGGATAAGAGAGATTCCGTCTTGAGCGTTTTTAGACGCCATGTCTAAACCGCGGATTTGAGAACGCATTTTTTCAGAGATCGCAAGACCCGCAGCGTCATCACCAGCGCGGTTGATGCGAAGACCTGAAGATAATTTTTCCATGTTTTTAGAAGCAGCGTTTGAACCTGCATTCAGCTGACGGCTAGTGTTAAGAGCCGCGATATTGTGGTTGATTCTCATTTTGTATTTCCTCCCTGAATTGTTTTTCGCACGTCCTTGTGCATTTGCGCAGCGTCATTTCTGAAGAAAATTTTTCCTCTCATTGGCTACAATATATATATCGGACGGCCGCTTCCATTGTTTATATTGAAAATAAAAAAATCCTCACTTTTTTTGTGAGGATAAGTTAAGTAATAAATCAGTATTAAAAGATACGGCTCTGTTGTTCTCTTCCAGGATCGACAAGTAGATTTCTTTCCGGTGAATATCTACGTGCTGAGGCGCTTCAATTCCCAGCTTCACTTGTTCTCCTTCGATGGCGATCACCTTTATTTCAATATCCGGCCCGATCTGAATGGACTCATTCACTTTTCTTGAGAGAACTAGCATGATCCTCCTCCTATCAGATGTTTTGTTTCATAGGAAGCATCATGTAAAATGATTTGTTTCGCCTTCATTTCCTTTTTATTGACGATAATCGGCGCTTTTAAATTGGCGGTCGTGTTTTCAAAAGGCTCTTCCAGCGTTAAAATCGCCATCACTTCGACGTCCTCTATATCTTCAATATGCAAAAGCTCAAGCGTCGCTTGGTCAATGTCAAATTCGTACCCTTTAAAGAAAATAAACGGGCTGGCGACAATAAAGGCGATGTGCTCCTGTTTCACAGACTGCAGCGCCAAAAACGGTGAATCTTCCGACAAAGGAAGAACAACAAATTGAGTCTCGTCATTAAATCCCGGCAGGCCGTTTTCAAATGAGATAATCTGCCCTTCATCTATTCTGATTTCTCCGTGATATTTTGTTTTAATTATCATGCTTCACAATCCTTTACCACTTTCATCTTTTATTCTGCGTTGCCATCATCAACCGAAATCGTCACCTTAGGGTCTTGCATCATATCAATCTGAACTTTCCCCGGCGTATAATTCCATACAGGTTTATTGACGGCTGCTTCAATTGAAGGTTTGCGGGCTTCAATATCAATCGTAAGCTTTGAAGGAATGCAGTCAATGTCGACGAGAAACTGCGCAGGCAGAAAATCGCTGAATTCGCCGAATGGATCGGGCGGCCTGACATCTGCTGCCTGCCGGGCCATCACATTGCCCGTTTTCTTTTCGATAGCCGCCATTTCCTTCCCTTCCCTGACTGTTTTTGCGATAAACTCGCTGCAGGCTTCCGCACCTTTTTGAGCGGCTTCAGCGTTCAGCTTTTCAAATGATTTGAGATTCAAGTTCTCCCACGCCCTCGTCTGGTCAATCGTCAGTTTGGCCGGCGTGCTTTCAATGTTCAGCTCTGCCGGCGGCTGCTCGATTTCCAGGTCAGCGGGCGGCTGTTCCATCTCGATTTCTTCCTTTTGAAAGGTTATACCGATTTTAGCAGGCACACTGTCAATAATCAATCTCGGCATCTGCACAGAGATCCCTCCTGTTTATAGTATTTTAGTAAAAAAAGCGATCTCCCTGTTGTGAGTCGCTTTTTTTATATATTGAAGACGATAGTTATATTATTTCAGGAAGTCGATCAGTGACGGCTGAATGATATTCGCATTCACTGACAGCGCTGCTCTATGAACCGTCTGTTGAGATAAATAATCAACAATTACATCTTCCATTTCTACATCCTCATTATCCGACAATACTTTTTCAGCGGTTGCCGCTTGTGATTCCAATCTTGTCTGAATGAGTTCCAACCGGTTTGTGCGTGCGCCGATATTGGATTTTTCAGCATTCATTTTGTCAGTAAAACCGTCGATATCTGACAGAATTTGATTTGAATCTGCTTCGGACAGCGTGCCTTTGCTTAAAGAAGCTTCTAAGGAGTTGAGAAATTCAAATACATTATCTCCATTTTGTGCGACGCCTCCGAAAGCTGAGTTTGGATCAGAATTCACTTTCAGCACTGCTCCGTTTGAGATGTTGATGTTAACATCCGAAGCACCGGTATAATTCTCATAGTTGTACGTATATGTGCCGTCGGCATTTTCAGTGATCGGCGGGACATCTGAATTCGTTCCGTTAAACAGATAACGTCCGTTTACCTGAGTATTCGCGACAGAAACGAGCTGCTTTTTCAGCTGGCCGATTTCTGTACCGATTGCTTTCAATTCTGTTTCACCGTTCGAATCACTTTTCGCCTGAACCATCAAGTCCCGGATTTTCCCCATAATATCCGTTTCCGAGTTTACGCTTGATTCCGAGTTTTCCAGCCATGTAAAACCTTGCGAAACATTCCGTTGGTACTGGTTTACCTGCGCAAGCTGAGTACGGTACTGCATTCCCTTCATTGCGACGACCGGATCATCAGAAGCTTTCGTGATTTTTTTCCCCGTAGACACTTGCTGCTGAAGCCGATCGAGCTTGTCATAACTTGAGCCGATAAATCGAAGAGAATTTTTTGCGATCATCCCTTGAGTTACTCTCATTTACTTATCTCCTATCTTCCTCCGGTGCCCATACCGTTAATAATTTTATCGAATATTTCATCCTGCATCGTTATGATCCGCGCAGCCGCATTATAAGCGTGCTGAAACTGAATCATATTTGTCATTTCTTCATCTAAAGACACTGCACTGACTGATTGTCTCCGTTCATCGGCTGAAAGGGTGTTGCTTTCAGAGTTGTTCATAAGATTGGCCGCTTTTTGTGAATTAACGCCCAGCTTTCCGATAAGGGATTCATAAAAGTCATTAATTGTAGTGGTTTCACCGTTAATAGTCAGCTTGCTGTTCTGTACGGCTGCAAGATTTGTCGCGTTTGTGCCGTCACTTTTTTCTCCGTTTAACGACGCTGCGATATTATCAGTAGACGCAAGGATTTTGTCACTGACTTTTATTTTCGCTGCCGCACCTTTTGCCGGCACCGCTTCATCACCGCTGAAATCAAAAAATGCTGCACCCTGTTCGCCTGTATAGGTCTTCCCTTTTTCATGAACTGCATTAAACGCGTCAGCAAAGGATAGCGCCATATTGTCAAGAGCCGTCAGCATTTCAGGATAAAGCCCTTTTTCTTCTCCGTTTGACATATAGCCGTATGATTCAATAAGACCTAAAAGTGAGCCTTTTCCGGTAAATGCATCCGCATTGACCGTACTGCTGCCGACTGACACACTCGACACGAGTCCGCTGTCCTTGTCGTAGTTGATTTTCATTTCTGAAACTGTTTTTGTGTTACCGTCGAGCAGCGTTCCGAGAGAATTGTTGTTCCCGTTCAGCAATTCGACGTTAACCGTGCCCTCAGCAGTCGCCAAGGCATGTCCGCCCGACTTATTATATGAAACTTTTATATTTGCCATAGAAGATAATTGATCAATCAATCTGTCTCTTTGGTCATACAAATCATTAGGGAGCATACCGCTCGGCTCAACTGCCGCTATTTGATTGTTAAGGTCATTCAGCTGATTGAGAATGGAATTGACCTGATCAGCTGTGTTATCCAGGTTCTTTTTAATATCACCCTGAATGTTAGTCAAAGAGGTAGATATATAGTTAAAACTTTCGGCAAGAGATTTCCCCTGCTCCTGCAAAACTGAGCGCGCTCCCGTATTTTCCGGATTCGTCGCCAGATCCTGAAGGGCATTCCAAAATGAACTGAGCGATCCGTTTAATCCGTTATTGTCAAGCTCTTTCATGACGCCTTCCATTTGCGACAATGAATTGGAACGGGCTGTATAGTACCCTAATTTTGTATTTTCCGTTCTGTACTGATAGTCTAAAAAACTGTCTCTGACGCGCTCAACTGAACCGGCTTTTACTCCTGTTCCGATTTGGCCGGCCGTCAGATCACTGTTTTTTGATACCGCGGGATAAGGGCTCGTCGATTGTAATGTGACGCGCTGCCTCGTATATCCTTCTGTATTTGCATTTGCAACGTTATTTGAAACTGTGCTCAATGCAGTCTGCTGCGCACTCAATGCACGCCTTGCTGTTTCGAGCCCCATAAAAGTCGATGGCATTGAAAATCCTCCGTTCTAAGCTTTTGAATCGAATAATGTCAAACGGCTGACAGGCTTGCGCGCCGCTTGCGGCTCTTTATAATTCATATTCTCTTTTTCACCCGGCATGATCATATCGAATGCCCCGGAGATGAATTGTAAAGCCTGAATCGTGAGCTGTTTGTTCATCTCATTCACTTCTTTCAGACGGTCAAGAAGCGCAGACAGAGAGTGAAATAACCCTTCAAGCTCCTGTTTTTCACTGCCTGAAGTTCTGGAGATGCATGCAGCAATTGTATTGTCCTCACCGCGGCTGAGAAACTGAGAAGTTAACCTGATTCGTTCTTCCTCAGTCTGCCCGATTGCCTGAATATACTTTTGCTCTTTAGTCAATATGTTGGAGAGCTCTTTTGTTTTACCTGCTTTCAGCGCTTCCGTTTTCTCCTCAGACAGCGTGAGCAGATGTTCATGCAGTGCGCAAAGTCGCTTCAGTTGATCAATAATTGGCTTTGCAGACATTGACTTTCTCCTTTTTATTGCTTTTTATAAAAATTCACTATGTTTTCAGCGATGCTGTTTGAATCTATTTTATATGTTCCGCTCTCTATATCCGCTTTAAGCTGAGCGATTTTTTCCTGACGTGTTTTAGTGACCGCATCTGACGCATTTTGAAGCTCTTTTGCATGAGAAGAAATTTCCACTTTGTCCTTCGGCTTTGCAGCCTCTTTTTGTACGGCTTGCTTTTCGTAATTTTTTTGGTATGGATTAACGGATTGTGTTCCGTACTGATTGATTTTCATAGGATTCCTCTCGCTTTCTGTTCGCAGTCTAATTCTTTTATCGACTGCGTTATCAGTTAGTTTAGGGAATCAGGTGTTTTTGGTATTATAGGCATAGTATGTGTCTTTTGTACTGTTTTTTTCTTTGAATTCAGCGGCTGTTTTTTGGTTCATATGGTCTAATTGTGACTCAATATCTGTCTGACAGGACTTGCAAAATTTTCCCGTCCTGATCGGATTTCCGCACCTTTCGCAAGGATATGCCAAATTCGGAAGCTGGCTGATCTGAATCCTTTTTTGTTTGATAAACTTGAGGATCAGCTCTTCATCCACACCTGTTTCCTCAGTGATCTGCTGCATCGTCGACTGTCTGTTGATCTGCTTTCTCAAAAATTTATAGACGGTTTCAAATGCTTTTTCTTCTTCTTTAATACATGCCTGGCACACGGTCTGCAGGTTCGTTTTAAAAAATAAAGCATTGCATTTTGGACAATTCGCCAATTCACCCATCGTATTAACTCCTATTCCTTCTTTAATCTGCCTTATATTTCTATCAATTATATCGGCAGAAAAAAAGAATGATTTAGCTCCTGATTAAAGTAAAAGAGGAGACCGATGACGCTTTACCCGCTGTCAGCAGGACTTCGGCGGCTTGATGCAGTGTGGCGCCCGTCGTATAAATATCGTCTATTAAGATGACGTTCATACCTTCGGCCGAGTTTTCGGCTGCTGAAAACTTTTTTTCTGCGGACAGCCTTTCTGTTTTGCTCTTTTTGGATTGTTTTTCATTGTTCAGTCGGATGAGGGGGAAAATGACGGGCATTCCGAGCAGAGAGGCCAGCAGCTCGGATTGATTGAATCCGCGTTCCGCCAGCCGTTCGCCGCTCAGCGGAATAGGGATGAGAGTATGTGTATTTGATGGATATGCCGATTTAAAGCCGGCAGCAAAGTCACGTCCAAATGCTTGAATGATTTTCGCATCACCCCTGAATTTAAACCGGGCTAATGAGTCCTTCATCGCATCATTATACAAATATACCGAACGGTTTTGCCGCAGCAAAAAGCGCTTTTCCGTTTTTGATTCCCGGGCCGCACAATCAGCGCATTTTTCATTTGACTCCTGAGGCCTCCCGCATATACTGCATACGGAGCCTTCAATTTTTTCGAATCGGCTGCTGCATATGGTGCATACCTCTTGCTCGGGCGCCAGAGAAAACAGAGATCTCCAAGTCAATGAACTTGAAATTGGTGAGTCACACAATAAACAATTCAGAGATATTACGCTCCTTCCCGAGTTTCACAGAACTCGCTTGGATTAACCGAAACAATCGCCGCTGATTCAGCCAGAATGACAAGCAGCGCCGTATTTTTCTGTTTATCAACTATCTCTGCTTTTGCATAAGCAACTTTCTTTTTATCTGTAACATATGCCGGCTCAGCCCGGTTTAATGAAAGTGCCAGTACATCATTTTTGCATACCCGGCATGTGCATTTCATATGAAGCTTAGGCATATGGCGGTCGAGAAGTTCCTTTAATATGATTTCTTTAGAATTGACAAGCATGCTGACAGCTCCTCATAGGAAAGTATGAGTATACTGTATCATGTTTTCTGAAATTAACTAGTCCAACAATTTACTTTTTTGTGCCAATTTGTTCATATGTTCTATATGTTTTTTTGCTTTTTTCATTCCGACTGTAATTCCGAAATGAAACAGGACGACATCACCGCTGAAATGTTTATAATGCCTTCCCGTTCTGCCCGCGATCTGTACGAGCGCGCTCTCAGTAAAGATAGGTGCTTCTGCGCCGAGGACACATGTCTGAACTTTAGGCACGGTAACCCCTCTTTCTAAAATCGTAGTCGTTACCAGCAGATCAAGCCGGCCGTCTCTGAACCGTTTCACTTTATCCTTTCTGAATGTGTCTTCCGCATGTACGCCTTCTGCCCGTATGTTTAATTTCTGAAAATAATCCGTTGTCTTTTTCAATACGTGTACAGACGGAACGAATAAGAAAACCGGCAGCTGTGATTGAAGTTCTTGGCGGACCCAATCCGTTACAGAGCGCGGCAGTTTTCCTTTCTGAAGCTTCTTCTTCCAATTGCCGCACCACAAAAAACGCGGCTCCGGGAGGGGTTTCCGATGATATCTGGCCGGTATGCGAACGCTTTTCAGCAAACCGGCTTCAGCATTCTTTTTTAATGTGTCTGAAGGAGTTGCCGTTACATAAACAAGGGCGCTGTTTTTCTTCCTCGCTTTATCAACAGCGAACCTTAATGTCTCATCGGCTGAAAAAGGAAACGCATCTACTTCATCTATTATCATGACATCAAAAATGTCTCGGTAGCGCATCAGCTGGTGAGCGGTTGAAATCATCAGCGGAGTCAAGCGGCCTTTGTCCTCGCTGCCGCCGTACAAAGCAGAAACGTCGACTTTCTCAAATGCTTTTTTCAGTCTCGGCAGCAGTTCAAGTACGACATCTGTGCGCGGAGTCGCGACACAGACGCGCAAACCTTGATTCAGGGCAAACTCGATACCAGGAAACAGCATCTCTGTTTTCCCCGATCCGCAAACCGCCCATACTAACAGCTCTTGTCTCTCTTTTATCGCATCTGTAAGCGCGGCGGCGGCCTGCTTCTGTCCGTCTGTCAGTGTTCCTTCCCAAGAAAGCTTTACAGGCTTCCATCTGTTTTCAGGGGCTTGATTCCAAGAATATAATAATGTCAGTTCATCAGCCCTTCCCATCATGACACAGGCACGGCAATAGGTAATCTGCCTTTTGGCAGAGGGCGCCCAAAATGCCGCAAAGCAGGCTTGATCAGACTGACCGCATCGTTGGCAGACGTAACGGTTTTTCCGGCGGATGATTGACGGCTCGGCCGTTATATATTCTTTTTCTATAAAACGCTTGATGCAATGATCTGAAAACGGTATCTCAGATCTCAATAAATGCCGGCCGTAAAAGAAATCCCGCACCTCTGAAAATTCTGAAGCACCTTCGGCCATCTCCCTGCCTCCTTTCTGCTCAAAGTATGCCTGCCGAGAATTTTTTTGTCGAATCACGAAAATTTAATAATAAAAAAATCTCCGCCCTTGAAAACGGAGATTTTCACTTAGTTTTTAAAGCACCAGCCGATTCCGATGGCGCCTTCGCCCAAATGGGTTCCGATCACGGCACCGAAATAGCTGTTATAGAATTCGACATGAGGATATTTACCGCTTAACTCCTGTATAATATCCGCCGCTTCTTCTTCCCTGTTTGCATGGATGACAGCGGCCCGCATCGGGATTCCTTTACTTGCATCCTCCCCAAACAGTTCAAAAATTCTCGAAATCGCTTTTTTGCGTGTCCGAATCTTTTCAAAAGGAACAATTACCTTATTGTCAAAATGAAGAATAGGCTTTACCTTTAACAGACCGCCGATAAAAGCCTGAGCACTGCTTAGACGCCCGCCCCGCTGGAGGTGTGATAAATCATCCACCATAAAATACGCACGGACTGTTTTTTTCATTTCTTCCAGCTCTTTAATAATCTCTTCCGGTGAGTCAACACCGTCTTTAATGAGCTGTGCTGCCTTTAATGCATAAAAACCTTGCGCCAAACAGCTGATCTCTGAATCAAAGGGATAAACTTTAATATGATCAACCATAGTGTTTGCCGAGGCGGCGCTGTTATAAGTTCCGCTGATTCCGCTGGACAAATGTATGCTTATGACTGCGTCATATGTTTTGCCCAGTTCTTCGTACAATGCGATTAATTCACCGAAAGAAGGCTGGGACGTAGTCGGCAGCTCATCATGATTTTTTACTTCTTTATAAAAACTTCTCCAGTCGAGTTCTGTTTCTTCGCGGAATGTTTTTTCACCGAAAACCACTTGAAGAGGGATCATATGAATATGATGTTCTTCTCTCATCTCTTTCGGAATATATGCTGTACTGTCTGTTACAACTGCAATCTTCATCACTTTACCTGCCTTATTAAGTACTTAATAAGTATTTTAATAGATATGAAGCTGTAAAAAAAGACTTGCCTATTATGGCAAGTCTTCTCATACATGACTAACGCATCTCTACCCAGCCGTTTTTAATGGCTACGACAACGGCTTGTGTCCGGTCATTAACGTTCATTTTCTGCAAAATATTACTCACGTGGTTTTTCACTGTTTTCTCACTGATAAACAATGATTCACCGATTCCGCGGTTGCTTTTTCCGTCTGCAAGCATTTGCAGCACTTCACATTCCCGTCTCGTTAATATATGTAATGGTCTCCGGATTTCCGGATAAACCTCATGCTGAGGATGAGCAGAAACTCCGCTTGTCGCAAGACGGCGGAATTCGTTGACAAGATTGTGGGTTACTTTCGGGTGAAGGTAAGAACCGCCCTCGGCTACCACTTTCACTGCTTCGATTAAAGTATCTGCGTCCATCTCTTTCAGGAGATAGCCTCTTGCACCTGTTTTTAAAGCATGAGTCACATAGTTTTCATCATCATGGATGGAGAGGATAATCACCTTAGATTCAGGGTACAGCTCAACAAGCTGTTTAGTAGCCTCTACTCCATTTACATTCGGCATATTGATGTCCATTATGACAACATCGGGATGATAATGCTCGACGATTCGAGCCGCCTCATCTCCATCGTCACCTTCTGCTACCACTTCAAAGGTAGGTTCAAAATCCAATATTCTTTTTACACCCTCACGGAATAGTTGATGGTCGTCGATAATAACAATATTTACTTTAGTCACACGCTACGCCTCCTTATCCTATTGTTCTATATACGCCGCTGTTCGGTCAATATGTCTTTTGGCTCTATTTAACAAATTATAGGCCGAGAGATAACGGAACCTTAATCATGATAAATGTCCCAAGACCTATTTTAGAGTCTATCGTTATCGTTCCTTCAAGCAGATCTACTCTTTCTTTCATTCCCAGCAAGCCGAATGACTTGTTTTTCTTTTGTTTAGCATCCTTAATATCAAAGCCTTTTCCGTTGTCCTTAATGATAAGAACGACAAAATCAGCGGTTACTTCCACTTTTACTGTTATTTCCTCTGACTCTGAATGTTTGAGTGCATTTGTGACGGCTTCCTGAGCGAGACGGAAAAGCGCCACTTCAAATTGCGGGGCAAGCCTTTTGTTCTCCGTGTCTCCGATACACTGAAAATGTATTTTCACCTTTCCGTTGTATTCTTCAGTTGTATAAAGATATTTTCTCAGTGTCGGAATCAGCCCGAGATCGTCCAATGCCATCGGTCTTAAATCATATATAATCCGTCTGACTTCGTAAAGGGCATTCCGCACATTCTGCCGAAGATTTCTGATTTCCTGAAATCCGTCCTCCGTGCCGCGGTCGCGGAAGATCCGTTCAATTAATTCCGATCTCATCATGACATTTGCCAGCATCTGCGCGGGACCGTCATGAATTTCTCTGGAAACTCTTTTTCTTTCTTCCTCTTGGGCTTCAATGATTCTTAAGCCGAAATCTTGTTTAGCCTGCGCATCGGCAAGAAGAAGCCCTACTTGGCGAAGGTCTTGATTCAGGTAATTCAGAACGACGGTTATTTGGCTGACCAATGATTCTGACCGTTCAATGATTTCCTGAAGCCCCAAAAGCCGGCGTTCTAAATCATCTCTGCGCTCCCGCAGCTGCTTTTCACGCTGCTGGATCATCGTCAGTTCCACTTGAAGTTTGTGCGCCTTTTCATAGGCGTTGCGAATTTCTTCTTCGCTGAACTTATGGAAATTTCTGCTTACTTCAGACAAGCGGTTTCGTGCGTGCCGCGTATGAACTTCAAGTTTGTCGCCCAGCTCAATGACTTCGTACACCTGCTGTTTGATCTGTTTGAGTTCTTCAACCAGCTGCTCATATTGCTGGCGCGACTGCTCTCCGATTTGAAAAACCTCGTCCTTGCTCCCGTCCACGGTTTTCAGCATTTTCATAAGTATAGAATCCAAAACTTTGGAGTCCATCTTCGATTTATTCATCTGTCTCCCTCCGTAACGGTGTTGTTATGTATTTTTATTATAAATGTAATTGAACTGCAATTTATGTCGAATTATAATGAAAGAATGCGTATATTCTAGAAAAAAACATTTTTATATAGTATCTTACTCTTTCATGATACCAAAATATGCGCAAAAATTCTAAAGTCTGTTCGAATTTGTAGAAACAAGTCTTTTAATGCTTGTCAGGAGGGTCCAGCAATCATGCTGCACAGCTATTTAACTGTTAAAGAAACGGGTGAACATGAGATTGTGATTGAAAAATCACGTTTTATCTGTCACCTGAGCCGTGCTGCTTCTGAAGAGGAAGCGCAGGAATTTATACAAAAGATAAAAAAACAGCACTGGAATGCGACTCATAACTGCTCAGCTTATCTGATCGGCGAAACCGACCATATACAAAAGGCCAATGATGACGGAGAGCCAAGCGGCACAGCCGGCGTCCCCATGCTGGAAGTGCTGAAAAAACGCGGTCTGAAAGATACCTGCGCGGTGGTTACCCGGTATTTCGGCGGAATAAAGCTCGGTGCAGGCGGATTGATTCGTGCATATGGGAAGTCAGTGTCTGAAGGCTTAAATCATATAGGAGTTACGGAGCGGAAGCTGATGCGGATTATGCATACATCAGCGGATTATACGTGGCTCGGCAAGATAGAGAACGAACTGAGAGAATCAGTTTTTTTACTGAAAGATATCCATTATGCGGATCATGTCGAATTTGAAACGTACGTTGAAGAAAAAGACAAAGAAGCGTTTCTAAAATGGATGACAGAACTGACGAACGGCAAGAGTAAGAATACAGAGGGAGAACTGACGTATTTAGAAACAGACGTCAGCCCTAAAGGAGACTAATGTAATGGCTGAACGTGTAAGAGTGCGTGTTCGAAAGAAAAAGAAAAGCAAACGAAAGATCATATTCAAACGGATTTTGCTGCTGCTTACCCTCGTTTTGTTAGTTGCTGCCGGATTTGGCGGATACAAAGTATACAAAACGATCAATGCGGCAGATAATGCATATGATGCCCTTTCCCGCGGAGACAAATCAAAATTGCGGGATAAAGTCATCAATATGAAGAAAAAACCGTTCTCCATTTTGTTTATGGGGATCGAAAATTATGCCACCAGCGGAAAAGGCGGACGATCAGATTCTCTTATTGTCGTTACCCTTGATCCGAGAAATAAAACAATGAAAATGATGAGTATTCCGCGTGATACGCGGGTGACGCTTGCCGGCGACACAACCGGCAACAAAACAAAAATCAATGCGGCTTTTGCTAAGGGCGGAGCGGATGAAACCGTCTCAACCGTCGAAGACTTATTAGGCATACCGATTGATAAGTATGTCACTGTCGACTTCAATGGCTTTAAGGATGTTATTGATGAAGTAGGCGGGGTCGATGTAAAAGTGCCGTTTGACTTCGACGAGATGAGTGACGTCAGTAAAAAGAAACGGATCTATTTCAAGAAAGGAAACATGCATTTGAACGGTGAGCAGGCTTTGGCTTACGCGCGGATGAGAAAGCAGGATAAGCGCGGAGACTTCGGCCGGAATGACCGCCAAAAGCAAATTTTAAACGCACTGATCGACCAAATGTCCAGAGCTGGAAATATTGCTAAAATCGATAAAATCGCTGAAACAGCGAGCAATAATGTCCAAACGAATATCCGAATCACTGAAGGACTCGCTCTTCAGCAGATTTACAGCGGCTTTACCAGCAAAAAGATTGATACACTGACCATAACAGGATCAGATTTATATTTAGGCGGAACCGCAACTACGCGCGGAACATATTATTTCCAGCCGGATCCAACCAATCTCGAGAAAGTACGGCAGGAATTGCAGAAGCACCTGGATTACCCGTCCGGAAACAGCACGGCATCCGATCCCGCTTCTGACAGCACCGGAACGGACAGTACGACTGATTCAACTTCCGACAGCACGGGAACAGGCGGTACGGCTGATTCGACTTCCGGGAGCACAGGAACAAGCGGCACAACCGATTCAACCAACGGTACTGCAGGTGCAAACGGTACGGACAGCACACAGTCCGGCGGCACAACAGGCTATTAAGAGTAAACCCGATCCTTTGAGCAGGATCGGGTTTTTCTATATAATAAGAGAATAGCAAAAAAGCAGACCATTCGCATGATCTGCTCTTTTTAATTTTTCTTTACCAATCTTTTGTAAAACTTGGTAAATGGTTTAAATTGTTCATTTACTAACCCTGTGACCTCTGCTATGATTTGCATAAATACAATCAATACAAAAATAATAAACAGCGAAAGCCAAATGGTCGCGCTTTTCAGCAGGATGGCACTGACGCTGAAAATAAAGCCGATTAAATAAATGATAATGACAGCCGTGCGGTGTGACAGCCCGAAGGCCATCAGCCGGTGGTGTATATGTGACTTATCAGGCGCTGAGATCGGCTGTTTGTTTAAAATCCGCCTGATGACGGCGAATGTCGTATCAAAAATCGGCACGCCCAAAATGATGATCGGAATGATGATACTGAATAAAGTAACACTTTTATAAAGACCTAATAATGAGAGTACTGAGATGACGTATCCGAGAAAGAGCGATCCGGTATCTCCCATAAATATCTTTGCCGGGTGAAAATTATAAAATAAAAATCCGAGTGTGCTTCCTATCACGACAAGTGAAAGTGACAGAATAAGGATTTTCCCTCCGGACAACGCCATAACGGCGATAGTGGAGAGTCCGATGACCGACAGGCCGGCAGCGAGTCCGTCCAAACCGTCAATCAGGTTCATCGCATTCGTAATACCGACGATCCATAACACTGTCAGCGGGTAAGCGACCCATCCCAATTCTAAACGTTCCGTTAAAAACGGTACGGAGAAAAAGTCCATTTTCAGTCCCGTGCTCACAATCATAATGGCCACGGCCAGCTGGACGAAAAACTTTACCTTTGCGCTTAATTGGTATTTATCATCAAGGATTCCTAAAATAACAATAATAAACGCACCCACCGTAATGGCGGTCATTTTCGTTTCATTATATATGCCGGCCGCGAGCACACCCGCCGCTACGCCGATAAAGATGGCCAAGCCGCCCATACGGGGCATTATTTTATCATGTACTTTTCGGTTGCTGGGCTGGTCAACTGCACCTATTTTGATCGCAATTTTTTTTACGATAGGAGTTAGGATTAAAACCGTTAGCAGAGAGACAAAAAACGCAACAACTATGCGAAACATGCGTTCGTCAAGCATAAAGAAGTCTCCTTTGGAATTATATGAAGTCTTTTCTGATATTGAACCGTTCCTTCCATTATAATTCTTACTAGTTATTATAACAAGCATCATCAAAAAGAAACACGCAAATCAAAAAATGCGCTTTCCCTTTTAATGGGATTGCGCATTTTTCAATATACCCGTGCATTCGAGCATTCGGCCGAATAAAACATTCCAATCCCGTCCCCGGGCCAATTCACGGCGCAAAGCCTCGTATGATCCGCGGCGGTCCGCTGCCAGAAGCGCGTCGCAGGCCGCGATGAAATCTGCGGGGTCGCTCCCTTCAACATATTCATAAACGTAAGGCCTTTTGATTTTTGATGTAGAAGAAAGGTTGCAGCCGACAACCGGTTTCCCGGCGGCTAAAAATTCAAAAAGCTTAAGCGGAAATACCGCGTCATTATAAGGTGAATTTTTATACGGCATGATGCCGATGTCGACAAGCTGCATATAGGACGGCACTTCATTCGGCGCGGCAGGTCCCGTCCAGATGACATTCGGGCGTTCCAGAAGCGACTCGAAATCCGGATCGTCCTGAGCCGTGTTCGGGCCCACCAATAAAATCGTCCAGTCAGGCCGCAAATCTGCCGTTTCCGCCATAAGCGCAAAATCGAGCTTCGGTTTGATTCCGCCGATAAAACCGAGAACCGTTCCGTTTCTTCCCCGTAAAATGTCTTCATCCGGCTGTTTATTTTCCCGTGAAAACAGGTCATATTCCACTCCGTTTTCAATGGTAAACACTTTCTGGTGCGGGTTCTCAAGCTTTTTCCCGACCTCCCGGTGCAGACAGTCAGATGTGCAGGTGATGGAATCGGCACGCTGAATAATTCTCATTTCCGCCTGTTTAATGATGTTTCTTCTTACATTTGACAGCACACCGGCCCGGCCGCTGATCGGAGCGGCCCACAGATCACTGCAATCGTAAATCACTTCATCCCAAGGAAACAGATCTGCCAGAAGCGGAAAACCGGGGAAGGTGTACCATAAGCAGCAGCGGGCCCCTTCTCCTTCTTCCTTCAGCATGTGCAACAATGGTGAAAGTTTATGCCTGTAACACATGTCTGTATACCTGCCGAAACGGAATGCTTTTTGCTGCATGAGATCCTTTACAGTGAACTGCCGGATTCCCTCGGCGATCCCGGCCATCTGATCATCATTGGCTCGCGGGGACGGGCATACCCAAATGACGCTTTTCGTTTCTTTTTGCCGGGCAAGAAATTCAGCCAGCCGATGCCGTCTGTATCTCAGCCGGTCATGCCCCCATTCCGCCGCTCCGACGATTACGTGAATAATCGGTTCCACCTTCATCACCCAGCTCCTCTGACGCCTACAGTCTTTTCAAGACCGCGTTTTTCGCATATTGCATAAAACACCACGAAGCCTTGATAAAATGCAGGCGCTCAATTTCTCTATAAACAAACCACGTTTTTTTTGCGGCTTTCCACTTGTTGCTTGAAATCGAATTCTGCACAAGCCTGTATTCTGAAAGGCACTCATTCAGGCCGTAAGCCGTAAATCCCCTTTTCAGCAGGGAAAGCCATGTCGCTAAATCCTGCCGCGTTCTGATATCAGGCATTTGAATCTGCCCCGTCTGCTCTCTGTCAATCATGACCGTTAAACATCCGATAATCGTGTTTTTTAAAGCTTCATCATATGACAGGCTTTCAGGGGCTTGAATCGTTTTGTCCGTCGGCGTTCCGTCCTGCTCCATGACGCTGTAGCCCGTAAATGAAAAAGCGCAGGACCGCTCTGCCATAAACGCAAGCTGTTTTTGAAGCTTTTCCTTTTTCCATCTGTCATCGCTGTCCAGAAATGCGACATAACGGCCCTTGGCATGTTTAAGGGCTGTATTTCTGGCAGCTGCGGCTCCCCCGTTTTTATCTAAATAAACGACGCGGATCCGCTCATCTTTTTGTTCATATTGCCGTAAAATATCTCTCGTTCCGTCCGTTGAACAATCATCCGCGATAATCATTTCCCAATGCGGGTGGCTTTGATGTAAAACGGACTGAATCGTATCTTCGATATATTCACTTGCGTTATAAGACGGTGTAATGACAGATACGAAAGGTTTCCAGTTTGTCATGGTCACATCTCCATCGCAGATTTTTACAAGGACTCTCTAAAAAACTCAGGAATGACAATGAACATAAAGGCAACTGCAATGCCGATTAAAACGCCCAGAACCGCTTTCTTTTTCGGCGGCATGCCTTGACCAGCCGTTTCATTCATCGGCTCTGAATTGATGACGCCGGCCGCTTTCAGGTTCAGCTGCGTATTTTTCAATTCGTATAAAAATCGTTCCTTATCCACTTTGGCGTCCGCGCTGACGGTTTCTCCTTCAAGCGCAGCAATACTCTGCCGCACTACTTTTGCCCGTTTTTCAAACAGGTCCTGATCATTCTTCAGAAAAGTTGTTATGACGGCTTGAAACACCGATTCGGTTTCCTGTTTGTTTTGGCCGCTGTAGCTGACCGTGATCAATGAATCTGATTGTGTTTCGACAGTCAGTTTACTTTTCACGGCCGCTCTTTCTTCGTCTGTTTTATCAGGCAGAGCCTGCTTTAAAAAGGCATCGCTCGTCAAAAGGAGCGGGATTTCTTTTGTATTGTTATAAAGCGGATGATCATAATTTCCCGCGGCGATCGCGGCTTCTGATGTAAAACTGCTGTTTCCGCTGATTTTTGACGGCAATACATATCCCGCCGCCCCTAACACAACGGGCAGCGCAATGATCCAAATGATATTCTTTTTGATACGCCGGGTTATTCTTGTCAACATATCCTTCATCTCGCATCTCCCTGTTTTTCATAGTACGCCGTGACGGCAGGCTCCTTTTGTAAACGCCTCAATATATTGACCGCCGCGATCACGAGCGAGAGAAATACCCAGTGGAAAAATAAATTTGATACGGAGCTTGGGCTGATGCTGCTTACCAAAAAACCGGCCATCGCCGTGATAAGTCCTTCTGTGATCAGTCTTGACTGATTTTCCGATTTTCTTTCATGACATTTATAAAGTGTCCAAAAAAGGAACAAATAGACTGTCAGGTAACCGAGCATCGTAAGCACGCCGAAGTTCGCCATAATCTCGACGAGCCAGTTGTGCACCTCAACTACGCCGCCCGTATCATAAACGGGCTCCGCTTTTAAATAGTAAGAGACGTTTCCGGCACCCACTCCGAACCCCCAGGAATCAATTACATAGTGAAAGGCGTTCTTTAAAAGATTCGCCCTCGCGAGGTTGGAAGGAAGCGGCTGCTGTCCCGGCATCGCCTGCGGAGCTGAAAACAGATTCAAGACGGCATTGGTGATACGGCCCGCAAATAAAACCGCAAACAGCGCAGCACCCGCTCCCGCAGCGTACAGCGCGAATTTTTTCAACAGATAAGGCAGCAGGATGAAGACGTATACAGCCGCCCCCGCGCATATGCCCAGCAGACTCGCGCGCGAACCGGTCAAAATGATTAAATACAAAGCGCAGATCGCTAAGAGCAGGCTGACGGCCTTCACATAGCCGTTTTTCAAATTTTTCACCGCCGCCGCATACAGAAAGAAACTGATACACAAAAACGTCGCGAAATCATTTTGATTAAAGAAAACGGACGTCGGATAATGCTGTTTGTACTGCGGGCCGTTATAAAGCGTGGAGCTCGGCAGATGGTTGTGTGTAAAATGGTTGTAAAAGCCGATCGCCATCACAAAAATGGTCATCACAAGCCATATGCCGTAAAAAACCATCAGCTGATCAAAGCGCTGAATGAACATGACAATAAGATAAATCAAAAACATGCCCATTCCCATTAAAGCTAAATATTTAATCCCGTACGTCACGGATTTTGCCCACAATAACGATAGGAGACCGTATGTAAACCATAAGGCGAAAAACATCAGAACCCCTTTTACATTCACCCGATTCCATCTGTCAATATGATGACGGTTTGTCAGGATGCCGGCGATGTGTAGGGCGCCCGCTCCGATTAATAACAGCCGGTATATAAATAAGCTGAAAAATCCGAGATGAACCGCAAAGAAGGCCTGGTTTAAAAATGTACACGCGATCAGTATATAAATGAGCCCCATAAACATCTGACCGTTTGTTGTAAAGGCGGATAGCAAAGCAAGTCCGGCAATGCCGATCATGGCGGCAAGCAGCAGCACGGTGATTTTTCCGAGGCCGGCATCCGCCCTGACCGCCTCCAGCATGATGAATCCTCCTGTAATGACAGCGGCAAGCAGCACAAGAACATGTGCCGCTGAACGTTTGATACTCACATGGCAAACCCCTTTCCAAAACCGGCAGCCGAGCCGGGCTGCCGAGAGCC
Organism: Bacillus sp. ZY-1-1; assembly: GCF_003047165.1. NCBI lineage: Bacteria > Bacillati > Bacillota > Bacilli > Caryophanales > Bacillaceae > Bacillus > Bacillus sp. ZY-1-1. The sequence continues at coordinate 517,193 of NZ_CP027061.1, read as the reverse complement.
TGAAGACAAATCTTTTTCTATCTTGCCAGTTCTTTTATTTGCCGATCGGCATGAACCGCCGGACGTCCGACGGAATGATAAGTGAATCCTGAAACCCTCATATACTCCAACGGAAACATATTTCTGCCGTCAATGATGACCGGCTGTTTGAGCAGCTGCTTCACTCTCTGAAGATCCATCTCCTTGACTTCCGGCCAATCTGTTGTAATCAGGCATGCGTCCGCGTTTTTGATGGCACTGTACATCTCTGCGTGATATTCAATGCCGCCTTCTCCTAATATCGCTGCCGCTTCGGGAATCGCGATCGGATCATACGCTTTCACGTGAGCGCCCTGCTCTTTAAGACTTGTGATGATATCAAGAGCCGGGGCGGAGCGGACGTCATTTGTATGCGGTTTAAAGGCCAGCCCCAGTACGGCCACGGTTTTCCCTTTTAAGGGACCGATGGCGCGGTTCAATTTTTCCGTAATACGGACCCTTTGCTTCTGATTGGTTTCAATGACGGCTTCCATCATTTCAAACGGATAGCCGGCGGCGTTTGCGATATGCAATAAAGCCGTTGTATCCTTCGGAAAGCAGGATCCGCCGAATCCGATGCCCGCCTGCAGAAATTTATTCCCGATCCGGCTGTCAAGACCGACGCCTTCTGACACGTGAGAAATGTCCGCCCCGACACGTTCGCAAATATTGGCGATATCGTTAATAAAAGATATTTTGGCGGCTAAAAAAGCATTTGCGGCATACTTAATCATTTCCGCGCTTTCAAGATTGGTCTTTACGATCTTCGTACGGAACGGCTTATGAAGCTCTTCAATGACCGAAGCGGCATGTTCGCTTGTGGCGCCGATAACCGCCCGCTCCATCTGCATCGTATCCCGCACCGCCGAACCTTCGCGGAGGAATTCAGGATTTGACGCGACATCAAACGGATATGTTCCCTTTGACGCTTCGCTGACGATTTGGTAAACGAGCTTTCCCGTCCCGACCGGAACAGTGCTTTTGGTGACAATGATTTTGTATCCGTTCAGCTGTTCTCCGATTGTTTGCGCCGCTGCCTTAATGTAGGTCAGATCGGCTTCACCCGTCTTTGACATCGGCGTACCGACGGCGATATAGACGATATCAGCGGCTTTCACAGCAGGCTCAATATCGGCCGTAAAGGATAACCGCCCGGCACTGACATTTTTTTCGGCTAATTCCTCAAGCCCCGGTTCATATATCGGGATGACTCCGTTTTGCAAGCTTCTGATTTTCGCTTCATTGATGTCACAGCAAGTCACATGATGGCCGATTTCCGCAAAACAAGTTCCAGATACAAGACCTACATACCCTGTTCCTAATACAGCGATTTTTTTCACAGCTTCATCCCTCTTTCGAAAGGTTCTCCTCTTGCCCGAGCCGGTTCATGACGGACCGGTATTTCTCTTTCAGCGTTTTCGCGTTTTGGCTTGCGTCAAAATACGTGCGGACGGTTTGATAAAGTTCCTCGGCTGTTTGCGGCGTCCAAGCCTCTCCTTCGTCATATAGCAGAATGGATTCTGCCAGCGTGCCAGGTGAACCCGGCTTGATCAGCAAACCTCTATATTTCCCAAATAAAGAAGCCAATCCTCCGACATCGGTACAGATCACCGGCACCTTCAGAGCGAGCGCCTCAATGACCACAGTCGGCATGCCTTCGCTGTAGGACGGCAGCGCCATTATATCTGAGGCCAGCAGATAGTCCTGTACCTTGTCGTTCGGCACTTGCCCCGTGACGATATGAGCGGCTTCACGTAATGAAGATGCGGCTGGACCGTCACCGACAAAGACAGCTTCATATCTTTCATCCAATGACTGAACGGCTTTTGATAAGTCGAAAACACCTTTCTCTTTGACAAGCCTGCCGATGAACACGATCAGTTTTTTATCCGGAGGAAGGCCGAGCCGTTTTCTGACGGCTTCTTTCGTCTCGTTCCTTTTTCGGAAGGCGTCAAGCGTGATGCCGATCGGAAGCACGCTGCACTCCGCTTCGATGAGCTTTTTCATTTGTTCCCGCAGACTGCCGCTCACAGCGTAAATATCGGCTGCTTCCCGCACCGCAAATGTAAATGCGCGATGAGCACTTTTGCTGTAATGCGGATAGACATTGACATCACTGCCATGCAAGGTCAGCACATACGGGATGCCTAAAGCCTTTGACACAATGGCGGCCGCTCCGCCTGACGGCATGGCGAAATGCGCGTGAATCAGATCGGGCTTCAGGCCATGATTTTTAATTTCGGAAAGAACCGATGACGCCATTCTTTTATGCGGCTGCGCCCATTTCAGCTGCCCGGGAACCGCCTGATAAAACGGCCGGTGGACGGACACGCCTTTCCGCCATTCATGCGCCGGCCTTATATCCTTTTGCCGATACGTCTTTTTCAGCACCCGGAATGGCGCGGCGAGTTTCGGCCGGGGACAAATGACAGTCATCTCCGCGCCAAGCTTTCTCAGTTCTTGGGCCTGCGTCTCATGAAAAACGCCTTCTCCCGGCTTCTCACTGCTCGGATATACACTTGTCATCCACAATACCTTCATAGCAAACGTCCTTTTCTTAATTTACTTTTCATATGCGGATAAGCTTTTCCTAACAGGAACAAATAACACAACGCTCCGCAGGATACGGAGATCGCCAGCCGCAGCTTGACATCAAGGCTGATCCGCTCCGTCCCGAAGCTGGCTGTAAAGGCGATGACACCCATTGCCGCCGTAAGCAGAAACGGTTTGGCCACGGCTTTGAAGTAAGCCGACAGCCGCAGCTTAATGACATATGCCAGCAGCCAGCGCCCGATCAGGAAATTCAGGATGCTGATGAAAGCGTACGTCCAGGCTACCGTCAAGAGATTTCCGGACAGCACGGCGGCGTACAAAGATGCACCATACAGCAGCATCACCCCGGCGTCCCAATAAAATGCCAGATCGGCCCGCCCTTTTGCCAGCAGCACAGATCCGTTCGGATTCATCAGAACCCTTAAAATCCCGACGATGGCGAGAACGTTTAAAACCGGGACAGCCGCCAGCCATTTTTCTCCGAAAACCGAAGCCACGAATGCATCCGATACTGAAACCAAACCGAGCAAAAGCGGAAAGGATATCAGCGCGAGTATTTTGGTCATATTGAGAAAACCTTCTCTGATCACGCTGTTTTCATGCTTGTTTTTCGCAAAGACGGGAAACGCGACTCTCGTAATGATCGGATTGATTTTTAATACCGGAAGCGTGACAATCTGGTAGGCCAGATTGTAAATGCCGAGCGCCTCGGCGCCGATAAAACTGCCGATCAGAATCATATCAATATTCGCCCCGAGCCGGTTCACAAGCCGGGAAGACAGCTGAAAGGCTCCGAAAGAAAAGAAGCCTTTCATTCCCTTCAGATCAAAAACGAACGCCGGTCTCCATGTTTTTCTGCAGGACACCCAGTACAGAATACCTTTTGACGATTGCAGCAGCACCTGGGAAATCACATAGGCGAGAATCGGGTCCGTATAAAAAACCGCAGCCGCCAAGTAAACGAAGGACAGCACATTTGAAAAGATTTCAATCTTGCTTAGCGTGTTAAATGCCAGCGCTTTTTGCAGCATATATTGATATTGCTGACCGATCGGCGCGATTAAAAACATGACGGCCAGCACGCGGATTAAATAGACAAGCTCCTCCCGCCGATAAAAATCGGCAATGAGCGGACTGCTGAAGAACAGCAGCGCAAACAGCGCAAGCCCCGTTATGATATTCAGCCAGTACAAGGAAGACATCTGTTTATCAGTCACATGATCTTTTTGAATGAGCGCGGCGCCAAAACCCATATCAAGCGCAATTTGGGCAAACACCACTACCGTTGTGATCATGCCGACAAGGCCGAATTCAGCCAGTGACATGACCCGCCCGAGCAGGGCGAATTGGACGATTTGAATGACCGTAATACACGCTGTCGAAATACTTGTCCATTTGGCGCCGCTCAAAATTTGATTTGTAATACTAGGCATCGTTTTCCCTACTTTTTTGTCTGCTGACCAGAATTTTTATCGCGCCCCGTCACCGGTCCAGATCACTTTGCACGTTTTGAGCATAATCTTCAGTTCCAATGAAAAGGTCAGGTTGCGGATATAATATAAGTCAAACATCAGTTTTTCCCTCGGTGTCATGTCATATCCCCCGTTGACCTGCGCCCAGCCGCTTAATCCCGGCTTAACGGCCAGCCGCTCCGTAAACCCCGGAATCTCAGCCTGAAACTGTTCCGTAAACACGGGACGCTCGGGACGCGGGCCGATCAGGCTCATTTCTCCCCGAAGGACATTTACCAGCTGCGGCAGCTCATCAATACGGGTCCTTCTGATAAAAGCGCCGACCTTTGTCACGCGGGGATCCTTTTTCAGCGCCCAGACCGCCCCCGATTTTTCAGCATCTATTTTCATAGAGCGGAGCTTATACAAATAAAACGGCTTCCCGTCTTTGCCTACCCGCTCCTGCTTGTAAAAAGCCGGGCCGGGCGACTCCAAACGAATCAGTATGGAGAACAGGCCCATCACCGGGAGCGCCGCCAAAAGCCCCGCAAGCGCAAACACAATGTCCATGAATCGCTTAAAAGCCAAATAACGGGCCGTTCTTTCCGTAACGGCAGCGGAAGTCCCCTGCCGCACTGCATAGTTATTATTTACATTCATGCTTTTCTCTGCTCCCACTGACACACACCTCACGATTTGTTGGGATGTTTGATGACCTATGCCGTGAGTTTAGCAGATGGATGTTAATTGGAAGTAAAGGAAACGTTAATGTTTATTAGAATGTTTCGATTATTGTTTTTTTATTGTAAATCTATTCATATCCATATTTGAGACAAAGCATAATGAAAAAATAAAAAAACAGACCGGTATGAACCGGTCTGTTTCCATGAAAAAAATTATCTGAAATAGGAGGAAACGCCTTGGGTGATCCCCGCCGCGAGTCTGTCCTTTTTCGTTGATTGTTTTAGAATATTGGCATCAATCGGGCTTGTGACAAAACCGGTTTCTAACAAGACACTCGGCATTTTAGAATACTTAATGACGTAAAATCCGGCAGTTTTCACACTGCGGTCACGCGTGCCGAGAGCAGAAACCATTCTCGGCTGAATATTTTGGGCAAGCCTCAGACTGTTTGCCGATTGGTAGGTTTTATCATAATACGTCTCCGTACCGTTTGCACTGCTGTTATCATTCGCATTTGCATGGACGCTGATGAAAATATCGGCGTTCGCCTTCGCCCCTTTGTTCACTCTCTCCTCAAGCGAATCAAAGGTGTCGCCCTTTCTTGACATTACAGTAAGCGCGCCCGCGCCGTATAATTGATTGTTAAGACGCGTAGCGATATCAAGGTTTACATTTTTCTCAAGCAAGCCGTTTCCGGTTGCACCTGAATCCTGATAGCCGTGTCCCGGATCAATAAAGACCGTTTTGCCGACAACGGGATTTTTAAGCTGCGACGCGGCATTGTTGCTTAAAGATGAAGCACTTCCTATGACGGTGAAGCTGGTGATGTTTTTACTTCCGATATACGTCCGGACGTCTTTTGACAGACTGTCTCCATTCGTCAGCAGGTGAACTCTTCCCTGTTTGGCGCTCAGCACGCCTCCGACGATGGTATCCGCCTCTTTAAAGCCATTGGTAACAAACGTATAGCCTGTGCTTAAGCCTGTCTTTTTTGCAAGATTCACAGACAGGTTATAGCGGTTTTTGCCGCTGATTCTCGAAGGGTTCGGCAGCTTATTATAAAGTGAGCTGCTGATGCTGCTTGTCCCGCCGATGACAATCGTGTTTTTAATCCCTAAGCTTTTGATCGCATTGGACGCAGAACCATTTAACGTTGAATCATTAGTGAATAAAATCGGATATTTTTTAGCGGACGCATAAGAAATCGCAGCCATTCCATCCGCATCAACAAACCCGTTGACCACAAGGGCTGTAGAAGATCTTGTCATTTCACCCGCCACTTTTGCGGCTGTGGCATATCTCGTGCTCCCTGATAACCGTTTGACACTGATGCCTAATTTAGCAATTTGATTTGCGGTATTTTTCGAAACGGCAGGTGTGCCGCCTACGATAATCACATTTTTCGTTTTTAAATCAATTAATCCCTTTTTTGTGCCGGCAGACAGCTGATCTTTATTTGTAAACAGCAGCGGCGCATTTTTTTGATATGCAAGCGGCGCAGCGGCAATTGCATCGGCATATGAAGTTCCGCCGGTGATAATTACCGTTTTCGCTTCACCCCATGATTGTTTTGCCGCCAGTACAGCCGTATCATACCGGGTGCTTCCGCCGATCCTTTTAACCGTGTTGTCAGCCAAAGCGGAAGGGACAAATAGAATGACCCCGAGAATAAAGACGGGGAGACATTTTATGATGAATTTCAATCCGATCTCCTCCACAGAAGTTTAGTAGTTTGTAAGTGCTGTATTAGGATAATAGAACGCAAGAATAGAAGTATACGGCTCTCCGGCCTCCGCTCTTTCTTTTGCTCCGTATTGACTCATTCCTACGCCGTGACCGTATCCCTTTCCTGATATCGTGATTTGCGAAGAATTACCGGACGCACTGGCGTATGTGCTTTTAAAAGATGAAGCTCCGATCATCGTCCTAAGTTCAGACGCTTTCACCTCAACAGATGCAGTCTTGTTCATGACATAGCCCTTCGACTTGTCATTCACATGGTACGTGACCTTCACCGCGGCGTCTTCCGCGCGCTGGCCTTTTGTTTTTCCGGTGAGCGAGAGATCAGAGATACTTGCAATTTTTATGGAACTTGCATTGGTTTCTTTATTTTTCATCAGCCAATTTTTTATTCCGTTGAGCTGCGCAGCATTTGCTTCGTTTGTTTTAGACCACCAGGATGCGGGATTTTTCATATCCAGACCCGCTGGCAGCTGCTGCTTCTGCAATGTTAAAGACCAGCTGATTTCCGGATCTTTTGTGTCCTTTTTGGCTACTAAATACGGCACTTTCGATCCCCACACTTCATCGCCGGCTTCCATGTAACCGCCATTGCTTGATGAGTAAGTGGCATCTATCAATCTGCCGGAATAAGTGAGCACTTTCCCTTTTGTTCCGTTAACGGCTGCGGTGGCGTTTGGATACCAGCTGTATCCCCCGTAAACCTGAAAGGCCGTTGTATCCGCGACTGTTTGTCCCATCTTGCCGATAGAGTAGGTGCGGGCGGCAACAGCCTGGGCTTTCAGCGCTTCTGTCGGCCAGCTTCCCGGCATTTCATTCGGCAGGACACCTTTCAGATAATCCTCAAAAGGAATGTTTTCATTAACGGGTCTTACATATTTGCCGGATTCAGCAGTGAAACTCATATTCCCCAGATATGGCTTCCCGTCAATGCTGATTGTGTTTGCTGTTGAATATTTTTCAGGAACCGCCTTGAAAGACGTTTTTCCGCTGTTAATGCCTGCAACGCCTAATTTGCCGCCGGACGTTTCAATACGGTACGTCTTTCCGTTTACGAGATAAAACTCTTTTGCGTAAGCAGCCTTAACTGAATCGGCAATTGAATTCGCGCTGCCTATTAATGTATAAGAATAGGTGCCTTTCGTTTTAAAAAGGCCGGCCTCGTCGGCGGGTGTTTCGCTTTTTTTGATGTATACAAGCGGCATGTGATTTGCGGCGGCAATATTTGATCCGACTACGATGTCCGCTAATTTAGTCCCGTTGGCAGCCACCGTTTTGCTTGCATCCATGCCAAGCGAAGTGACTGCGTTTGCTGATATTTGATATCTGTTTGATCCGGTAATTCGTTTGGTGACCGAGGCCTTCTTTTTAATTTGATTCTCCACATCTTTGCTGACGCTTGAAGTGCCTCCCATGATGATCACTTTTTTAGGCAGATTGTAGCTCGGAAGGGAGTCTTTTTTCGTCAGAAGGATCGGATAGCCGTTTTGCGCGGCATATGGCGCGATTGCCAGCGCATCCGTATATACATCCCCCGTTACTACGACCGCCTGGTCATAGCTGCCCATTTCGGCCGCAATATTTTTGGACAGATCATATCTGTTTTTTCCGCTGATCCGTTTCGTACGGCCGTATTTCTTCAATGTCTTTTCCGCGGCTGACGAAATACTGTTCGTCCCGCCGATGATTAAAATATTATCCGGATTGAATTTCTTGATTTGCGCTTCTGTGCTGCTGCTCAGTTTTTTCGCTTCAGTCAGCAGAACAGGCGCTTTCAGTTTATTCGCTAAAGGAATGACGGAAAGCGTGTCCGCAAAATAAGCGTCCGTATTCACGACGACTACGTTGGACGGGTTTTTCCAATACTTAGATGTCGCGGCGTTAGCTGTATCATATTTGGACGCGCCTCCCAATCTGACAACGGAGGACACATCGCTTCCCGTCAGTTTATAAGTTCCTGAAGGTTCGATATTCAGAGTCGATTTATTACCAATATAATTCGTCAGTTTTACTGAGATATCAGAACTGGCCGCAAAAGTGCTTTCCGGTAATAAAGCCAGGCTGAATATCACAGAAAAACAGACAGCCCATATTGTTTTCTTCAATTTTTATCCCGCCTTTTGCTGATCATGGTGTATTATTTTGCTTTCTCGATTTCCTTGATCTCTTTTTGGCCTTTATCATTTGTGAAATAAGTAATGCTGACTTTGTCATTTTCGCTGAATTTATTCAGAACATCAGAGAAGTCATCAGAAAATTCAAAGCTGACGGGCTGATCATCCACTTTTACTTCAATTGTGTGCGTATCCGCCATACCGACATAATATGCCGTTTCTTTTTGAGCCTGGTTCTCCGAAGAACCGCTTCCCTTCTTTGATTGTTCCGCCGTTCCGCACGCTGCCAATACAACAGAAAAAAGCAGTATTAAGAACGAAGCTGCAATAGTTTTTTTCATTTTTTTCACCTCATCTTTATGTATCGTCTTATACTAACTTTTTTTTAAGGTAATTTTAAGGTCTTTTTGTAACCTTTTTTTTAAGAATTTCGTCTATTACATGGTTATAAGTAAAAATATGACTGGGTTTATAAAGATTAGTAAATTGCATCATGAAAGTTAATAGAAAAGGTGATGACAAATGAGAGCTGAACGAAAAAGAAAGAAGAAAAAGGTTCTTCTGACAATCGTAACAATCATCGGGCTGTTAGTTTTATCATCAGGAGGCTACGTCTACTACTTGTGGCACAAAGCGGCTTCAACGGTGGCAAGCATTCAGGAAGACTTAAAAAAATCGGACAAACGTGACACGGATATAGATCTCGGAAAGAAGGATCCGATTTCTGTTTTAATCATGGGAGTCGATGAGCGGAAAAATGACAAAGGGCGCGCGGACACGATGATTTATATGACCGTCAATCCTAAAACGAATACAACGGAAATGGTCAGCATCCCGCGCGATACGTATACGAAAATCTCCGGCAAAGGTACGATGGATAAAATCAACCACTCCTATGCCTTCGGCGGAACCCAAATGGCCGCGGATACCGTCGAGGACCTGCTCGACGTGCCGGTAGATTATTTTGTGAAAGTAAACATGGAGAGCTTCAAAGATACCGTGGATACACTCGGCGGGATTACGGTGAACAGCACGTTCGCCTTCAACTACGACGGGCATTCTTTCGGAACGGGGAACATCAGCCTGAACGGCGAAGAAGCACTTGCCTACACCCGCATGAGAAAAGAAGACCCCCGGGGGGATTTCGGCAGACAGCAGCGGCAGCGCCAAGTGATTGAAGGGATTATTTCTAAGGGGGCAAACATCTCGTCTGTCACGAAATTCGGAGATATGTTTAAGGTCATTGAAAACAATATGAAAACAAACATGTCATTCGATGATATGTGGACGGTTATGACTGACTATAAAAATGCCCGCAGCAAAGTCACTCAGCATGAACTGAAGGGAACGGGAACGAGAATCAACAATATCTATTATTACAAATTAGATGAAGCAAGCCTCGCTTCAGTCAAAAAAGAATTAAAAGAAAGCCTGAAATAATAAAAAACTCTGCATATGATGCAGAGTTTTTTTTATTCTGTAAAAGGCTGCGGACGGGTTTTTCTATAGCCGTACCGATAAAGCAGTTCTTCCGCAATCCGTTTTGAGGCCGATCCGTCACCATAAGGGTTTGACGCCTTTGACATCCGTTCATACTCGGCCTGATCGGTTAAGAGCTGTTTTGTCAGCTGATACACCGTTTCTTCATCTGTACCCGCCAGCTTCAATGTCCCGGCTTTCACTCCTTCGGGGCGCTCGGTTGTGTCCCGAAGCACCAAGACCGGCTTTCCGAGAGAAGGCGCTTCCTCCTGAACCCCGCCTGAGTCGGTCAAAATGAAATTTGCTTTCGCAGCGAAGTTATGGAAATCCACGACCTCCAGAGGTTCTATTAAATGCACCCTGTCCGAATCAGCAAAATGGGCTTCTGCGGCCTCACGAACTGCGGGATTCAAATGAACGGGATAAACGACTTGTACGTCCTCAAACTCTTCAACGATTCTTCTGACGGCCTTAAACATCTGTTCCATCGGCCTGCCTAAATTTTCACGTCTGTGCGCTGTCAAAAGAATCATCCTGCTTCCTTCCAGCTTGTCAAAAATCGGATGAGAATAGTCTTCCCGCACTGTCGTTTGAAGCGCGTCTATCGCCGTATTTCCCGTGATAAATATAGAATCCGGCTTTTTATTTTCAGCAAGCAGATTCTGTTCTGCCTGGCTTGTCGGCGCAAAATTCACATCAGCGATCACGCCCGTCATCTGCCGGTTGATTTCTTCAGGGAAAGGAGAGTATTTATTTTGCGTACGCAGACCGGCTTCCACATGGCCGACGGCGATTTGATGATAAAAGGCGGCAAGGCTTCCGGCGAACGTTGTCGTCGTATCTCCGTGGACCAAAACGATATCTGGTTTTACTTCTTGAAACAGCTTGTCCAGTTTCAGCAAAGCATGAGATGTAATTTCTGAAAGCGTTTGACGCTCTTTCATAATATTCAAATCAAAATCAGGCGTGATGCTGAATGCTTCAAGCACTTGATCCAGCATCTGTCTGTGCTGTGCGGTTACAGTCACCAGCGAATCAATTTCCTGATATTTTTCAAGCTCTAATACGAGCGGAGCCATTTTAATTGCTTCAGGTCTTGTACCGAATACGGTCATTACTTTTAGTTTTTTCAACGGTTTGTCTGCACCTCGTTTTATATGTCGGATATCCCTTCATGTTAACATATTTATGCCGTTTCTTAGATATTGTAAAGCTTAATGGCAAACAAAGCAAAAACCGTTACAAGACTCTTTGAAAGCGGATTAAAAGGTGTGAATTTTAATCAATTGTGGTAAAGTGGAAAAAGACTAGGTTATAGTTCTGAAAAAAAGATTTTGCAGAAACAAGGATGGTGTTATTCAGTGAAGAAAGTACGCAAAGCCATTATTCCGGCAGCAGGTTTAGGCACTCGTTTTTTGCCGGCCACAAAAGCAATGCCTAAAGAAATGCTTCCAATCGTTGATAAGCCGACAATTCAGTATATTATCGAAGAAGCTGTCGAATCCGGCATCGAAGATATTATTATCGTAACCGGAAAAGGAAAAAGAGCAATAGAAGACCATTTCGACAATGCCCCTGAACTGGAACGCAATTTAGAAGAAAAAGGGAAAATCGAACTGCTTCAAAAAGTGAAAAAATCGTCAAATATTGCGGATATCCACTATATTCGCCAAAAAGAGCCAAAAGGACTCGGTCATGCCGTTTGGTGCGCACGCAACTTCATCGGCGATGAACCTTTCGCCGTTCTTCTCGGCGATGATATTGTCCAGGCTGAAAAACCGGGACTTCGTCAGCTGATGGATGAATACGAAAAAACATTGTCTTCCATCATCGGTGTTCAGCAAGTTCCTGAAAGCGACACACACCGCTACGGAATTATCGATCCGTTAACAAATGAAGGCCGCCGTTACCAGGTCAAAAATTTTGTAGAGAAGCCTGAACCGGGCACAGCTCCTTCCAACTTGGCTATTTTAGGAAGATACGTTTTCACTCCTGAAATTTTCATGTACCTTGAACAGCAGGAAGTCGGTGCAGGAGGAGAAATTCAATTAACGGACGCCATCCAAAAGCTCAATGACATTCAGCGTGTCTTCGCTTATGATTTCGAAGGAAAACGTTACGATGTCGGTGAAAAACTTGGATTTATCGAGACGACGCTTGAATTTGCCTTACAGGATCAGGATATCCGCCATAAATTAATTCCGTTCATGAAGGATCTTCTTGAAAAAGAAGAAGCTGACGAATAGAAAAAGCTGCCGAATCCGGCAGCTTTTTTTATGTGATCTTTACGTTTTAGACGTTACCGTCAGTGTCTTATCAGCATTGTTCACAGAAAAAGTATATTCCTGGTTTTTAAGCATGAGCAAATTCTGATTGATTTTGCTGCCGCCTTTTTCACTTAAAGCTGAGATGTCTGCAGGACGCGATAAATGAAAAACCACTTCGGAGACTGTATCATTGTCAATCACTACATCCGTTTTTGCATCGGATGCTTTTAATACGTTCCGTCCGTCAGCCGTTTGTCCCGCAGCTGGATTTTTCAATTTACGCTGCACATCGTCCCGGCTTTTATTGAGATATGAGAGAAACTCTTCTGCTGTTTGGCTTGATAAACTGCCGCTGAAATCATTCAGCTGAACATCCGTCTTTTTTAAAGCGTTCACTTTATATAGATCAGTCTTTTTCATAAAGTACTCTTTATCGTTTAATTTCACTTTAGCCGCCTGGTTATTCTCGGCTTCTATCTGCACCTTCGTACCGAAACTTACACTTGCGGAGGCTTTTCCTTTTATATCTTTTTCAGTGTAAAGGTCCGCCTTTTCAGCTTTTACCAAAGCAGGTTTATTCACAGACTCATAAAGGCCGGCATCGCTCTGTTTGACGTCACCGAAAGATGTGATCGCACGCAGAGGCTTGTCTGAAAACATCGAAGCGCCTGCGCCGACAGCCAGCAATGCAAGCAGCGTAATCTGTATCGTATTGGCAATGAATTTAGGCTTCGCTTTCTTTTGCTGCGCCTGAGTGATTTTCTGTTCCTCGGCTGCCCGCGTTCTGCCTTCAATCTGCTCGTTTTGATATTTCTTTTTTTCTTTCTTTGAAAGCTTGTTGAACCAATCCACAAAAGCTTTATATTCTTTTACAACGGCTTTCGTTTCGTCGAACATACGCATTTCGCCGTAATGCATCCAAGCCACCCGGTCACACATTTTCTCAATCTGTCCGATGGAATGACTGACGAAAAAGATCGTTTTGCCGCGTTCTTTAAATTCCGTAATGCGGTCCACACATTTCTGATAGAAAGTCTGGTCCCCTACTGAGAGCGCCTCATCAATAATAAGGATGTCAGGGTCCATGTGCGCCGATATGGCAAAACCGAGACGGGATTTCATACCGCTTGAATAGCTTTTAACAGGCTGATCTATAAAGTCGCCGATATCCGCGAATTCAACGATTTTTTCATAAAGCTCGTCTATCTGCCGATTGTTGAGACCCATCATCAAGCACTTTAAACGGATGTTGTCCTTGCCGCTTAATTGATTGTTTAATCCGGCAGAAATCGCGATTAAAGACGGCTGCCCGTTCATATCAATCTCACCGCTTGTCGGCGGAATGATCTTTGCAAGCAGATTGGACATCGTTGATTTTCCCGAGCCGTTGATACCTACGAATCCGATCGTTTCCCCTTCATAGACGTCAAAAGAAACATTTCGGACAGCGAAAAAACCTTTTTGATTTCTGTTTGGGAAAAACAATCCTTTAATTTTGTCAGACTGTTTTTTATATAGAAAATACTGTTTTGAAACATTTCTGAACGAAACTTTTAGTTTCATCGTATAATCTCCTTACTATATTAAAGAAAGTCAACAAACTTATCTCTGAATTTCATATGAAGAAGTGAACCGACTGTTAACAGCAGCAGTGTGACGAACCAGAAATACAGCGTGTATTTCACATCGTGGAAAAACCACTGCCCTTCCATAAAGCTGTCTCTGAAGCCCTCGATAATATAGAAAAGAGGGTTTAACTTCAAGATGGTCAAAACTTCAGGTCTGTTTCCAAATTTCTCCGCAATGTCCCAGAAAATCGGCAGAAGAAAAAAGAGAAGCCTTGTGACGGCTTGAAGCAAAAACTGATAGTCCCTGATTAATACGCTGATGGTTGAATTAAACAGGCCGAAAGCAAACATAAAACTGATCATGCAAAACAAGTAATAAATATATTGCAGCCAGTGAAGCGTCGGAAACAGTCCGTTGCTCAGCAGCACAATAATATAAATCGCCATCATCACAAAGTAACTGAATAAATTCGATGCTATCACTACAGAAGGCAGTGAACTGATCGGAAAGTTCATTTTCGACACTAAATTTATCCGTTTAAAAACGCTGTTAGATGCATCCAGTATCGTCGGACTGATAAAGAACCAAGGAATTAAGCCGGCCAGCATCCAGACGATGAACGGTACGCTGTCTCCATTTCCAAGCACCATATCATGTCCGCCGCGAATCCCGAGACCAAATACGAACCAGTAAGCCAGCATTTGAATCATAGGGTTGAGAAACTGCCACAATATACCCAAATAGTTCACTTGATACTTTGATTTCGTTTCGTACACTGCAAGCCGCATAATCAGCGGAAATGAGTTGAATTGCTCTTTCAGAATTTTTACCAATGCATTCATTCTAATCTTCCTTAGTCGTAAGTTTTAGGTAATAGCTTTGACTTACAAAAGCACCGCTCATAATTGTAACAGATTACGATGTATTTTTCACTTCATAACAAGCCTGAGTCCCATGAGCGCAACATGCCGTCACTTAAGCAAAAAAGCATAATTAACATGGTTAAATTATGCTTTTTTGCACTTATTTACTTGTTCCCGAAAATCACTTTTACGGCTTTTTCAGACGATTCTCCGGTTTCTAAATAACAGAACTTCTCGTAAAAAGGCCCGAACGAATCCGGAAGCTTATAATCATCTGATTCCGTTTCATTGACCCATTTGATAACGTCACCTGTTTCTTTGACAAGCGGGCCGGGCGCTTCTTTTTCAAAGTCAAAGTAAAACCCTCTGAGTTTATCCCGGTACGTTTCGATATCAGGCACATAAAACAGCATCGGTCTTTTCAGATTCGCATAGTCAAAAAAGACAGAGGAATAGTCCGTTATGAGTAAATCAGAGACCATATACAGCTCACGGATATCTTCGTAGCTGGAGAAATCATACGCAAATCCTTCATACGGTCCGAGATCAAAGTTTTCCGCCACGAGATAATGCATCCGTAAAATAATGACATAACGGTCGCCGATCGCTTCTCTCAATTGGTGAAGGTCTAAATCAAGGTCAAACTTGTATTTTCCCTTTTTATAAAATTGGTCATCCCGCCATGTCGGTGCGTAGATAATCACTTTTTTATCTTGCGGAAGATTCATTTTTTCTTTCAGCGCTTTAATGACAGAAGGGCTGTTATCCGTCTGAAGGAAGTCATTCCGCGGATATCCCGATTCAATCATGGTTTTATTAAACTGAAACGCCCGGGCGAATATTTCGGTTGAATATGCGTTCGGTGAAATCAGGTAATCCCACTTTGAAGCCTCTGTCGTAAAGTTGCGCTTGTATTTTTCAGTGTTTGTTCCGGGCATATGCACTTCATCCATATCTACGGCAAGGCGCTTTAAAGGCGTGCCGTGCCATGTCTGGACATATGTCGTATGCTCAGGTTTCGGAATCCACAGCGGCATACGGCTGTTGACAACCCAGTACTCGGCTCTTGCCATGGCAAACAGCCATTTGAACGTGAAGCGTTCGATATAAGGAATCCCTTTATCTTTAAATGTCTGTGAGTAAGCGGGGTTTACACTCCAGCAGAGACGGTATTCCGGCATCTCTTTGCTCATGTATTCATAAATCGCCCGCGGGTTGCAGCTGTACTGTTTTCCGGCAAAGCTTTCAAACATGACAAGTTTCTGTTTGACAGGCAGTTTTCCTGCAAATCTGAATCCTGCTTTGTAAGTGTTCTGTATTCTTTTCTCAATGAACTTTTTCAGCTTATTCTTTCTCTTGCGTACAAAGGAAGCGCCCCGTTTCAGCTTTCCTTTCACAAAATACTCCACGCGGGTGCTGAAGCTGTAATCGTTCATTCTCAGGTGGAGATTTTTCGTTTTCTTTTTCGTGAAAACGTGAAATCTGGCAGGCCCTTTTTCCGTTTTCAGAACCGTGAATTGGTTAGGGTTTACATGTTCAGATTTCAGAACCTTTAACGGTTTGCTGTTGGTGATAATCTCTTCACCTGTCCCGGCATCTTCAAAAATGAATTGAATATGGAATTGAAAGATGAGCTGCTGATTCAATTCTTTATAAACGGCATTCAAATCAATTTTTGTATCAAAGCCTATCGTGTCAAGCATCGTTGTGTCCTGAACATATTCATCAAGGTCGTGTCTCGGCACGTCGTGAAGCGGATACTTCAGAATGAGAGGCTCCTCTTCTTTTCCTTTTTTCATTTTCAGAATCAGGTTTTTTTCTTTTATCTTTAAGGTTTCTGCCGCATTCAGCCGGAATGCAAAACCTTTCAGATGTAAGCTGCCGTTAGATTCGAGCTCCATTTCATCAATCCGCGTGACGAACTTTTTCTGCAGCAGCTTTAAGGAGAAATTCCCTTTCTTCGTCGTGTAAGGGAAAAAGTACATATGATGAGCCTCATCTTTATAAGAAGACAGTTCAATAGGTTCAAGGCTGGATTTTAACCGTTTTTTACTGATATCACTGTCATCATTGATAAAGGAGACATAGAAATCCAGACATCCTTTGCCGTCCGTATGGTCAGAAAGCAGATCCGTGCTCATGACAGCATGGTACTCTCCGCCCTCTCCGGCCAACCGTTTCAGAGGGACGGAAAGTTCCGCTTTTGTTTTACGATTTATAATCTGAAGAGAAGGCTCTTCCCCTGCAGTGACATTTTCACAGGATATCGTAATGCTGAATGTCTCTTCCTTTATGTTAAGATGTTTTAACTTGTATCTGACAGGATTTTCTATACCCATAAAATAAGTCTACTCCTCTGTTTCAATTAAACATATCCAATCACAATCATCATTTTGTTACTTTCAGTGAAAGGTTCTCCTTCACCGTCCGGTAGAATTGATATTGCAGTCCGTTCGCTTCTGCCGTCACCTTTTCACCGTCTTCTCTGTTTAACATGACACGTTCATAATCGTTATAAATGACATACATAATATAACCGCCAAGTCCGACTTTTTCAATGTCACTTAACGGGATTTCAAGGACGTACCGCCCGTCTCCCAGTGACTGAACCGGAAACTGGTGGTGTACTTTCATGTTATCTCTGTGCTGAAACTGAATATATTGGGCATTATTTCTGTCCTGTCCGAACAAGCGGAACGTAACGGTGAATTTATGATCGGCGAACACCGCGCTTTCCGTTTCTCCGTGCATGCGAAGTTCGACCAGTTTATTTTCTTCATCCGTCAGCGGGCTTTCTAAATAAGCCAGTCCGTCTTTCGTCACGATGTTTTTATCGGGCTCTTTTTTGGACCAGCGGAACAGCTTTTCGACCTCATCATACCGTTTTTGAGTCAGCAGACGGTAGGCTGTTTTATGAATCGGATGAAAAAATGTCTCGGAAATATCGTATTTCGTCTTCTTTAACACATTCAGAATTTCATTGAATTTATTGTAGTAGGCTTCTTTGTTTTCGCTTTTCAGGAAGTGCATCCGATCGAAAAGCCGCGTAATGGAATCGAATTCAATCAGGCGGTTCATCGCCATCTTCTCTTTTTCAGTATCTAATTTTTTGTTCAGAATATACTTCATTACGGCTATGTTCGTGTCGGTTTTTTCCATTATATTGGTCTGCTTTGTCAGCGACTCATTATTGTCCATTCTGTTCAGATAATAGACCGGTTCGGTTGACGTTGAAATATCTCCGCACGCCAAAAGAACATCCATAAAAAATTGCTTATCTTCAGCAAATTTCATTTCCGGATATCTGATATCGTTATCTTTTAGAAATTGTAAGTTCATCATTCTTGCCCGCGGGCCCAGATGATAGAAAATATGCCGGATTGAAAAAGGCGATACCTTCGCTCTGTTCAGCGAAGACTCATGTTTCCCGATCGTTTTTTGACCGTTCACCTGCATTTCGATCGTTTTTCCGACCGCATAATTTACATGATCTCTTTCAAGCATGTCGAATAAGATTTTAACCCCGTTCGGCGCAAACCAATCATCCGCATCCAAAAATGTAATGTACTTCGCATTTGCCAGCTCAATTCCCAAGTTTCTCGGATAAGCCGGAGTTCCCGTGTTGTCTTTCAAAAAGACGACTGTAATATTTTCATACAATTCGGCGTACTCAGTCAGGATGTTTCTGGAATCATCGGTAGAGCAATCATCTACCAGAATTAAAGAAATATGCTGAAAGCCGATGTTTTGAAGGATCACAGAATCAACTGTTTTCCTTACATATTCTTCTGCATTATAAACAGGAACGACTACCGCTACCTTCTTCTCTTCCGCCAATGCTTCTTTGTTTAAAATGGTATATTCGCGTTCTTCTATGGACGGCTTGGACTCTTTTTTATTCAACTTAAAAAAGTTACTAAGATTCATCTTTAAATTCTCCTCTTATTGTCTAGCTTTTTTTCAAAAGCGCATAACAAATATAGCGAAAATAACCTTATATTACAAGAAGTACTCCCTATCCGGAGGGAGTACTTCTTTATCATCTGTATATCCGAATGTTTCAATTACACCCCGGCAATTTCTTTTTTAATCTGTGTGGTGGAAATGCCTTCGGTTCTAGGGAGATAGATGACTTCGCATTGATCTTTAAGGAAATCGAATTTGCCTTCCCAATCGTCTCCCATTACGAACACGTCGATGTTGTGATCCGCTACGTCACGTACTTTTTGATCCCAGCTGTTTTCCGGAATGACTTCGTCGACATAACGGATCGTTTCCAGAATCAGCTTTCTGTGTTCATAGCTGTGGTAGGCCTTTTTTTGTTTTTGCAGGTTGAACTCGTCTGTTGAGATGGCAACAACTAGGTAATCTCCAAGCTGCTTTGCGCGCTCAAGCAGTTTAATATGACCCCAATGCAGTAAATCAAACGTTCCGTAAGTAATGACCTTCTTCATGAAACAAAAGCTCCTTTCTATCATCATACGTATAACAAGCAACTGCCCTGAAATGCTGCGCAGCTGTATCCTTAATCACTAAAGTGCCAATTTCGTACTCATGGAACCTCATTATATCACATAGCCCTGAAAAGGTTAAGCTAATGTAAAACGAAGTTAAATTCCACTTATTAACAAATGTTATTGCAATAGGAGTTTAGCAGGGTTTTTGCGCGGTTGATTAAAGAAATTGTTATCTTATTTATATTTTTGTAAAACTATTGTTAAGTTTATCTGAAGGTATTATGTTAAAATAAAGCTTAGCTTAAGTCACGAAAAAATGAAAGAAAATCCCGTACAAAAAGGAGGACGGCAGATGCAGACTGAAATGGTGCACAACCTTTCTTATGTTAATGGAAATTTACAGGAGTTTATTTCATATTTAGACACTTATTATATCGCACAAAAGCAAGGAGCCGTCATTGCGACGGTCAACCCTGAGATCGGATACGCTGCGGCGAAAGACAAAGGTTATCATCAAGTCATTTCTTCCGCGGATTTCGTCCTGCCGGATGGTATCGGCGTCGTGTTAATGTCACGTTTGACGCAGCACCCGCTGAAATCAAGAATTGCGGGATTCGATGTGTTTCTGTCGCTGCTCGGTCTCGCAAACCGGCAGTCTAAAAAAATATTTTTATACGGAGCTAAGCAAGACGTGCTTGACGCCGTTTTGAACCGGATCGGCAAAGAGTATCCGAATATTGAGGTTGTCGGAGCCAGCAACGGTTATGAAGCGGATAAACGCTTCGTCGCCAAACAGATTTCCCGGGCGAAACCCGATCTCGTGTTTGTCGCCTTAGGATATCCCCATCAGGAACAATTTATTTATGAATACAAACATCTTTTCCCTCAGGCTGTATCGATCGGTTTGGGCGGAAGCTTTGATGTGTTCAGCGGAACGGTGAAACGCGCCCCTGAATGGATGATCAAAACGAATCTGGAATGGCTGTACAGACTGGTGACGAATCCGTGGAGATGGAAAAGGATGCTGAACATTCCGAAGTATGCTTTTACCGTTTTGAGAAATAATAAATCAAATAAAAGCCTGTATTCCGAGCAGGCAGAAGATCAAACGAAACAGCTTTAAACAAATAAAACAGCAAAAGAGATTGGTAATCTATGAACTTGCGATCTTTATTCGCCGCTTTTTATTCTATATATCTGTCTGTTCTGGGCGTTTTGTTCAAGCCTGTAAAGCCCAAGAACCATCTGACCCTGCTGGTATCTTTCGAAGAGAATGCACAGGCTCTCATCCGTTCTTACAAAGCGCACGCTGAATCGCTTTCTTATGAAGTGACGGTTTTGTATACGAGACACGCCGTCAGTCTGAAAAAAGAGCTGGAAGGACTCGGCTCTTTTTATCTGAACGAAAAACATCCGCTGCATCTTTTGAAGGCGGTTTTGATCCTTTTTAAGAGCAAAGCGGTGATAACAGATAACTATTTCCTTATGACAAGCGTCTTAAACCGCCGGCCGCAAACGACATGTATTCAAGTGTGGCATGCGAACGGCTCTTTGAAAAAGTTCGGCCTTGAGGATGTGACGAATCAAAACCGTCCGGCATCAGATATCAGCCGTTTTAAAAAAGTGTACCGCTCGTTTGACTTTGTCACCGTCGGTTCAGACGCGATGGCTGACGTTTTTAAAAAGTCGTTCGGCATACGGGACGGCCAGCTGTTAAAAACGGGTGTCCCCCTGACTGACGTCTATTATGAAGAACACAAGCCCGAACCGAAGCACAAATGGCCGAAAAAAATCATCCTGTACGCACCGACATTCAGGGATTATGATATGCAGTCCTTTCGGCTGCCATTCACCGAAGAACAGCTCACAAACGCGTTAAACGGAGAGTATATGCTGCTTGTAAAGCTTCATCCTGCCGTTTTGCATCATATTTCGGCTTCGTTTGAAAGCGAATTGATCAAGAACGTGTCTGACATGCGTCTTCATGATCTCTTGAAAGCGGCTGATATTTTAATTACGGATTACTCTTCCGTGCCTTTTGAATTCGCGCTCTTAAATAAACCGATTTTCTTTTTCACGTATGATCTGGAGGAATATGATCGACAACGCGGTTTAATCGACAATTATACTTCCGTCATTCCCGGAAAGGCTTGTCATGACAGCGAAGCTCTTTTGGAGGAAATGACGAAAAAGCCATTTGATGCAGAAGAAATGAAGCGGTTCTCGGACAAATGGAATATGTATTCAGATGGGAATTCGAGTGAAGCGTTATTGAAATTTGCGGAAACAAAAATGAAAAATTGTGCTGAAGCACCTGCCTGAATCTGAGGCGGGTGTTTTTTGCATGAAGAAAGGGCTGAAGCATACACTTCAGCCCTTTTTTTATACTTTCATATACACGGGAACATCATAGTAAAGCGTATAGTCATCCAGCAGTGAGTATAAGCTGTACATGCGGTTTACCTGCTTATACGCCCAGCCGATGTCTGTCGCATACTGATGAGCCGCGGCTGGAGACCATCTCATTTTATACAGCGTATCCTGCTCGTATGAAGGATTGTGAATATAAGACGCACCGATAAATTGGGCTCCGCCGATAATCGCGGCTTCCGGAGTAAACCAGCCTTGCTTATACGCGTATTGTGCGCCGTAGTAATTCGGGTTGCTGTCATAAGCCCCGATGCCGTACATGTTGTAAACCTTTTTACCATTATACATAATGCCGTTCGCAAGCTCTGACGTGCCATTGCCCGTTTCAAGCAAAGCATGCGAAATCAAATACACTTCATTAATGCTGTATTTGCCGGCGGCTGTAATAAAGGCCTGGCCTTTCCCTGTCAGTATTCCTTTATTGACCAGCACTTTTTGATTCAGTTCCGATGCGTTCAGTCCGGCTGTCTGAGAGAGCTTCAGAAATTGAAAGTAATACTTGCTGTCTTGTGCGAAGTGAGCCGGATTGACGTACTGCCCGACTTCGTCACTGCTGGCGTTTCTCCAGCCCATGCTGAGTTTGGCCCAGCCGTTTGTCTGGCCTGTGATGCTGACTTTATCGCCTTTTTTCAACTGCCCGATAATATTGCCGGAGCTGACTTCCGGGGTTGACCGGACGTTCAGGACGTCGGCTGTGACCGTTCCGGAAGCCGTATTGATGTACGTAAGCGATGCATAAGCCGCGGCATCAGTCTGCGGGCTGACCGTCATTTGTTTTTTGACCATATCTGCCAGCGAGATGTTGTAATTGGTGTTCATGATTTGCGGTCCGTTTTTTATTTTCAGAATAGCCATCGTCCATCCGTACAGCTTTTTCAGCTTTTGGGAGGCGGCGTCCGCTGACTGCGCTCCCGTGAATTGATTGCGAATGCGGAGTTCATAAACCGGATGGCTTTCACTCGTATAGCCGGCCTGTAATTGTTTGGCGCTGAAAAAGCTCATGCTTTTATTTAAAACGGTTTTACTGCTGAATTTTTCGGTTTTGATGACGTATTGTGCAGAGCCGGTTTTCCCCGTCTCCTTCACAGTGCCGGCCGCTTTGTTTTGCTTGAAAAAAGCAGTCACGCGGTCAATGTCTTCCTTCTTAAGCAGCGGTGCCGTTTCAATTCTGAATTGTGTATACGCCGCTTCACCTGTTTTCTGTGCGGAGGCGGATACTTTTTTCCCTTTGAAAAAATCCAGCGATTGATTGATCTTTGCCGTATCAAGCAATGATTCGGTTGTGACTTGGTACGTTGTGTCCGTCTGCTTGGATATCGTTTTTGAAATGGCAGTCAGTTTATATCCCGCCAGCAGATTCAATCCTTTTTTTATCTTCGACTGGTCTGCCGTCTGCTGAGAAAGCAGCTGATATTCATTTTCTGCTGTTTTTCCCTCCGCTGTTCTTGCCGTCTTTACATGCTGCTGGCGGAAAAACGCCTCCGTTTGTTCTGCCTTGGCAGCGGTAAGCTGCCCTGCCGTGATCCGGTAAACGGACACTGATGCTGTCTTTTTGACAGGCGATGCGTCGCAATGCCATTTTTTCTTTTTAAAGAAAGCTTGCACGCTTTGCAGCTGTTTAGCCGTCAGTCCGCTCATCGCGACCGTGTAATTATTCTTCTTGCTGGCTTTTTGATAGCTTCCGCTGACACCCGTATTCTTCTTGATTTGGGTGATAGCATTTTGTACGGCGCTTACTCCGTTAAAATATCCTGACTGCACGTTATACACGGTTGCTGTTTTGCTTTGGGCATACTTTTGAACGTTCCCTTTGACGCCTGTTTTCTGCTGCAGCTGTTTCGCTAAACCTGCCGCATCAGTTGCATTTGAAATGCCAGAGGCTGTCACGGTGATATTCGGACTGGCCTTTGCCGTGACTTTCAGCGACGACTGCAATCCTGTTTCCTTTTGAAAATCAGTTTGAATTTGAGCGGCTTTTTGATCGCCGGAGATTGTTCCCGATTGGATCTGAAACCGGGCTGTTTCCCGTTTGATCTGACGGTATGACGCTTTCACGCCCGTCTGCTTCGTCAACGCTTGCGAGAGTGCTTTTGCATCCGCATCGGCCGCCATCTCAGAAGTCACGACCTGCTTATACGGCTGTTTTGTCCCCGCCGGCTTGACGGCGCCGGTCACGCCCGTTTTTTTCGTCAGTCCGGCAAGAAGATTTTTCGTCTGCCGCTCGTCTGATAGAACGCCTGATGTGACGGTCACGTACGGCTGTTTGCTTCCGCTTGCGCTGTAAGTGCCCGCCACGCCCGTCTGCTTCGTAAAATCTTTCAGCACGGTTTTAGCATCCGTTTCATCGTGTAAGCCTGAAGCTGAGATTTGATAAGTGAGCGGCGCATTTCCGGCTTTCTTTGCGTCAGCCTGCCACCCCGTATCCTTTTTCAATTTCGCTGCCGCTTGAAGCGCCTCGTTCTCAGAAGCAAATTGCTGCTTCGTTTCCAGCTCGTAAACGGAGTAGTCGCTGTATGCGGCCTCGGCGTGCTGTGTAACGGTGCTAAAGACAAGGAAAACGGCGGACAATAACATAGGTGCAACGAATCTCTTTTTCATTCCTTCTCCTCTTTCTGATTCAATTGGTTTCTATCAAACTAGTTTATTTATCGGCCCGCTTTCTTCATTTTTACAGAGAGAAATCATCCAATTATCCAAATAAAAAAAACTTAATCCCAGAGCTGGGATTAAGTTTGGTTTTATATATGAGAAACGATGATCGTGCAATCTCCGTTTATCGTAAAGTCAGGCATCTGATCCGGCAGTATGAAATGCGCGCCTTTTTCAAGCTTGGCGGACTTGCCTTCAAAGATGATGGAGCCGCTTCCTTCTGTGACGCTGCATAACATAAACGGAGCGTCCTGGGTCATTTCCGCCGTCCCGCTGATATCCCATTTGTATACAGAAAAATATTCTCCCTGCACAAAGGTTTTAATGGTGATGCCTTTTCTCGTTTCAGTTGATTCATCCAAAAATCCGTCCACATGAGGAACGGTGGCGGCGTTGACGGCATCGCGGATATGCAGCTCACGCGCCCCGCCGTTTTGATCTGTACGCCCGTAATCATATATCCGGTAGGCGGCGTCTGAATTCTGCTGTATTTCCAGCACGAGCGCTCCGGCGCAAATGGCATGGATGGTTCCGCTCGGCACATAATAAAAATCGCCGGGTTTGATCTTCACGCGGCGCAGCAGGCCTTCCCAGTCACCGCTGTTAATCATGGTGACAAGTTCCGCTTTCGAACGGGCCGTATGACCATATATGATTTCCGCATTTTCTTTACAGTCAATAATGTACCAGCACTCAGATTTCCCCGTTTCGCCCTGTCCATGCTCCTCGGCGTCATAATCGTCAGGATGGACTTTAACGGACAGATGATGTTTGGCGTCCAGTATTTTCGTCAGCAGCGGAAACCGGTCCCCTTCCGTTCCGCCAAATAACTCTCTATGCTGATCCCACAGGTCCATCAAGGTTTTCCCTTGATACGGACCGCTTTTGACCGTGCTCATTCCGTGCGGATGGGCTGATATCGCCCAGCATTCGCCGGTTGTTTCTGAAGGTATGTCATATCCGAATCGTTCGCGTAATAACGTGCCGCCCCATATTTTTTCTTTACATACAGGCTGTAGAAAAATCGGCTCTTGCGTCATGTTCGTTCCCCTCCCCTTAAAAAGCGGCTCATATCCCATTCCCCCTGTGTCTTTTTTAAAACACGGAGGGAGCCGCGGTTAAAAACAATATGTATAAAATGGCTGACCTGCTCATTATACCATTCGGATGGGGCGGAATGCTCAGTCATTTCCTATTCCAGAATAAAATGCCTTGTTTGTCGCAAATTAAAATAACTGATGGAAAGGGGGGAACATTATGACGATACATGCGGAGCTCGGCAAAAACCTTGAAGCGCTGAAAAAACGGATCGGCCAAAGCGATGACATGATGTTTTATTCGTTTACGTACGGAAACGGCAAATGTGACGCCTGTCTTATATATATAGACGGACTGACCGAGAATCAATTGCTTGCGGAATATATTATTTCGCCCGTGCAGGCGGCCGCCCGGCATCAAGAGGAACCGGCTGAAATACCGCCGTCATCCATCTCTTTCGGCTATCGTCACACCCGGCTTTCTTCACTTAAGGACGCGGAGGCAGACATTTTTTCCGGCAAATCGGTTTTGCTGGCGGAGGGATGGGAGGAAGCCCTTTCGTTTGAGACGGAAACATTTAAAATGCGTGATATTGAAGAACCGGCTTCAGAAGTGCTTGAACGGGGGCCGAGAATAGGTTTTGTCGAAAAGCTCCGAACGAACACGGCGCTTTTGCGCGAGCAGTCCGGTGATCCCAACCTCCAGATCAAAGAGATCACACTCGGCGAACGGACAAAAAAGCGGATCGCCGTTGCCTACATTCGGGATATTGCGCCTGATGATGTTGTAAAAGAAGTGATGAAAAGACTGGATTCGATCACCATTGATGACATTCCGGAATCAGGAACGATCGAGCAGCTTATTGAAGATAACACGTATTCCATTTTCCCGACCGTCTTGACGACCGAACGGCCCGACCGGGTTATGGGCGCTCTTTTGGAAGGAAGGGTCTCCATTCTTGTAGACGGAACGCCTTTTACCCTTTTGGTGCCGGCTACCATTGATGAATTTATCCACTCACCTGACGATTATAATCAGCGGTGGGTTCCGGTTAACTTTCTCAGGCTGCTTCGGTATACATGCATTTTAATCACGATTTATTTACCCGGCCTTTACATATCGCTCGTTACGTTTCACACGGGGCTTTTGCCGACGAGAATGGCGGTGACGATTGCCGGAAGCAGATTGAATGTTCCGTTTCCCCCTTTTGTTGAAGCGTTTATTATGATTTTTACGATTGAGATGATCAGAGAAGCCGGACTCAGGCTGCCGAAGCCGATCGGACAGACGATCGGCCTGATCGGGGGCGTGGTGATCGGGCAGGCCGCCGTTCAGGCGAACATCGTCAGCGCGATGATGGTCATTATCGTATCCGTTACGGCATTGGCTTCTTTTACGGCGCCCTCCTATGCGTTCAATTTTCCGCTGAGACTCATCCGTATTTTTTCGATGATTTTGTCGGCGATATTAGGTTTATACGGACTGATCATGTGTTATCTGCTTGTCGTCGGCCATCTGATGCGCCTGAAAAGCTTCGGCCAGGACTATCTTATTCCGATCATGGCGCAGCCGGGACAGGACTTAAAAGATACGATCGTCAGACTGCCGACGCCTCTTTTGAAAAAACGGCCGACCAGAAAAGAGACGAAAGATAAAATCAAGCAAAGGTGATCACCATGAAAAAACCGGAAGACAAGCTGTCGTTTATGCAGACACTTCTCATGGTAAGCGGAACAATGATCGGAGCGGGCGTGTTAACACTGCCGCGCTCCGCCGCAGCAGCGGACAGTCCGAGCGGATGGATCATTATTCTTGTGCAGAGTCTCGTGTTTATCGGCATCGTCCTGCTCTTTATGCCATTTTTGCAGAAAAACAGCGGGGAAACCATTTATGAGCTGAATCAAAGCATTATGGGACGCGCCATCGGTTCTCTTCTGAATTTATTCATCAGCTGTTATTTTGTCGTCACCGTCTGTTTTCAAGCCCGTTTTCTCGGTGAGGTCATCAATTACTTTTTACTGAAAAATACGCCGATGGGTGTCGTCATATTCATCTTTCTGGCGGTCGGCATCTACCATGTGACCGGCGGGGTGTATCCCATTTCAAAACTCTATGCTTATCTCTTTCCGATTGCGATCGTCATTCTGATTACGCTGCTCATATTCAGCCTGAGACTGTTTAAACTGGATTTCATCCGCCCGGTCATGGAAGGAGGCTACAAAAGCTTTTTTGAGCTGTTTCCGCGTACCCTTCTGTATTTTTCAGGACTTGAGGTGATTCTTTATCTGGTGCCGTTTATGAAAAATCCGAAGCAGGCGAAAAAGGCTGCCGTCTTCGGCATCGCATGCGCAGGCTTATTTTACAGCTTTACGCTGCTTGTCGTAATCGGCTGTATGTCGATCGCTGAAGCCAAAACGGTGACATATCCGACCATTTCCCTGATTCACGCCTTGGAAATCCGCGGTATTTTCATCGAAAGGTTTGATATCTTTCTTTTAATTACGTGGACTTGCCAGCAGTTCACCTGTATGCTCGGTTCTTTTAAAGGAGCGCATCTCGGATTAAACACCATTTTCAGACTGAAAAATAAAAACAATGCCTGGCTGCTGGGGGGCTTATTGGCAGTGACATTCGGCCTTTCAATGTACCCCGATGATATCAACAGTGTGTTTGCATTCGCGAATATTCTCGGATATGCGTTTTTTGCCGTCATTATGATTCCTTTTCTCATCTGGTTTGTCAGCTGGATGAAAAAAATAGCCGGGAGGAAACAGACGTCATGACACATTTCGTAAAATGGGCGGCGGCGCTTTTCATACTGATGACGCTTTCAGGGTGCTGGGATGCGAAGGAAGTCGAAAAGCTATCTTTCGCCCGGGGGCTGGCGATAGACGAGACGAGTGACCGCCGATATAAATTAACCTATCAAAATCTGCTGCCCCAAAGTGAAAACAGCCAGGCTTCCGGCCGGCCCGTGTTTGTCAATGTGACGTCGCGGGGGGATACCATTCTTGAAGCCGTCAGTGAAGTCGCTTTAAAAGATCCGCCCGTTTACAGCGATCATTTAAAAGTGCTGATATTCAGCGACAAATTGCTGGCCGACCAAAATATACTGCAGATGATGAACCATTTTATCCGTGATGATGAATTAAGGCGGAGCAGCTATCTCTTCGCGGCAAGAGGCAAAGCGTCCGATATTCTGACAGAGCCGACGCCGAATCAGCAGCAGCCCATGCCCGCGGAAAAGCTGATCGACCTTACGAACAACGGCGGCTACAACGGGAAGATTTTAAAACCGCTCCGAATCGGGAGAGCTTCGATTTACTGCCATAATAAACTCAGTTTTCTCATTCAGGCCGTCAGCAATCAAAAAGGAAAAACGGTGTATGACGGAGCGGCCATTATCAAAAACGGAAAACAAAACAGATTGGCAGGCTTTCTGTCATCATACGAAGTACAAAGCCTAAATTGGCTGACGGGGACGATACAGGGCGGCGTGCTGCCCGCTTTGGATAAAGGAGGGCACCCGATTACCTTCGAGATCAAAAAATCAACATCCTCCATCACCCCCCTGCTGAAAAACGGGAAGCTGTCATTTCACGTAGCGGTGAAAACAAAAGGACTTTTGTCAGAGGATCAATATGCCGGAGAAGATTCATTCGATCAGCACTATTTAAACGGGCTGGAAAAGATTTTCGAAAAAAAACTGAAAAGCGATATGAAAGAAGTCATCGATAAGCTGCAGAATCAATATGAAACGGACCCTGTCTTCTTTTCTGACAGAGTCCGCATTCAATATCCCGACTATTGGAAGAAAGTGAAGCATCACTGGGATGAAACCTTCTCCGAAGCGGCCTTTGACTATGATGTTTCCATTCAGATTACCAACTTCGGAACGATGGGGCGGTAGCCTTCAGCGTGTTTTTTCGACACGAAGGAGAATCTGATAAATCCGGCTTTGTTCGGGCAGCTGTGTCACCGGAAATTGCATCGATTGCGCCATTCGTGTGATTTCCTGTAAAAACAGCTGCACCCGCTCATCCACGTGAACATACGTATAGGACTGCTTTTTCACGTCAAATGTCTCTTCCGGAAAGAGCGTGCGCACCGTCTGCGGCGTAAAAAACCGCAAGTGGGTGCGGTCGAGAATCCCGGCGTCTCTGTATGTCCAGTCCCCGAGCAGAAGCGGGAACAGCGCTTCGGCGTGGGAAATATTCGGAATGCTGCAAACGATTGATCCGGCAGGCGACAAATAGGATGAGTACGTTTCAATGACGCGCCACGGGTCTTTTAAGTGCTCAAGGATGTCCGCGAAAATGATGCAATCAAAAAAGCCTTCCGGATAAGGCAGCTTCACTTTTTCGACATCTTCCTGCAGCACCGCTTCATAATGTCCTTTTGCCGCTTGCGCCGCCAGCGGGTGCAGTTCTATTCCGTACAGTTCGCAAGGCTGTCTGTTTTGAAGTTCCAGCCCCGTAGCTCCCGCACCGCAGCCGACATCAAGTATCCGTTTCGCCTCCCGGGGAACGAGCTCCGCAATTTCCGGTCTCGGATGAGTAAAGTACGTAAAATCAGTGCCCCATTTTTCCGTAAAACGCTGGCGGTTCTCCGAATATAACTGATTGATATTGATATCCTGATTAGCCGTAAACGTCGCATGCCCGTGGTGATGCACAAAGGCATCGAGAGCGATGTGCAGGCTGTATCCTTTTTGCAGGGCGCGCAGACATAGGTCATCATCTTCAAAAGAACCGTATCCGAATTGCTCATCAAACGGGCCGATGTCTTCAATGACGCTTTTTTTCACCAGAAGACAGAAGCCGACAAGGCGCAGCACCCGCTTTGTTTGATGCTTTTCCCGTGCACAATACGCCTCCGCGAATGACTCCAGCTCATCAAGCGATTGATACGCGTCATGGATCATTTGCGCGCCGCTGACATAGTTGCTGACGGGCCCGACCATACCGGTTTTTTCAGATTGATACAGCACCCTCAGCATGGAGGTGAGCCAATTTTTCGTGACCATCGTATCGTTGTTCAGAAACAGCAGATTTTCTCCCCCTGCCGCTTCGATTCCCTGGTTGCACCCCTTGGCGAACCCGAGGTTTTTTTCATTAAGGATGACTTTGACGTCAGGCAGATTTGATATGTATTCTCTCGTTCCGTCTGAGGAACCGTTGTCAACTATAATCAGTTCAATCTTATCTTTGTCGGTGTATCGTTTAATGCTGGCCAGACATTTTTTCGTCAGCTCAAGTTCATTATATGTAAGGATAATAATACTCGTTTTCACCGGCATCCCCGCCTTTATCGTGACTTTATACAACGTATGACATATCCCCGTCATTTATGTGACCGTGCGGGCGCCCGCACGCATCCGTTTTGAGGGGCCGGTGATTAACCGCCCCCCTAAAACTGAATATTACGGATGAACTGTCCGCCGATTTGATTCTGATCCCGAGCCTCCGTTACGGCTTTTCAGATCCTGCTCAATTTCTTCAAGGCTTTTCCCCTTCGTCTCGGTCACTTTAAACCGGACGAACAGGAATGCCATTATTCCGATAGCGGCATAAATGAGAAATAAATAGCTGATGCCGACTGCTTCCATTAGCATCGGATAGGTTAATGAGACAATCAATGTTCCGGCATGCAGCATCAAAGTGGAGACACCCGTCCCGATACCCCGGACATGCAGCGGGAATAATTCAGGAAGCATGACCCACACGGCAGGCCCCCAGCTGACCGCAAACACAATGATAAACAGGCCTAAACAAATCACTGTTGTCCATGATGCGGCTGCTGAATGTTCAAAGAAAAGATTGACCGCGGCCAATACGAGCAGACTGATGACCATGCCCGCATTTCCGGCCAGCAGCAGCGGCTTCCGGCCGATCTTATCAATGACTTTAATAGCCGCAAGCGTCATGATGACATTGACGGCGCCGATTCCGACCGTTCCCAATATAGACGCGGAATTGCCGAACCCGACACTGGTAAATGTTTTCGGTGCGTAATAAATAATTGTATTTGTCCCGATGAATTGCTGCAAAAAGGCAAGTCCGAGGCCGGCAATCAGCGCGGGTCTCACCCACGGCTCAAACAATTCTTTCAAGCCGCCTTCGTTTTCCTTTTCCGCTTCTTTCATCTGATCAATCTCATCATCAATATTCTTCGTTCCCCGCAATGATGAAAGGATTTCTCTTGCTTTCTCTTCTTTGCCGATCGTAAACAGCCAGCGCGGGCTTTCCGGCATAAATAAGATTCCGATCAGCAGAATGACTGACGGCACAACCGCAAGTCCAAGCATCCAGCGCCAAGCGCCTGCATCGGCAAATATATAGTTCACGATATAAGAAACGAGGATTCCGACCGTAATCATCAGCTGATTCAGCGAAGAAAGCGCCCCCCGTTTATGCTTCGGAGCCAGCTCCGATAAATAGAGCGGGACGATCGTTGTCGATGTTCCGACAGCCAGTCCGAGAATGATCCGGAAAAGAACCATCACCTCTGTATTCGGGGCAAAAGCGACTCCTAATCCGCCTATACAAAACAGCAGCGCCGCTCCCATGATGGCCTTCCGCCTGCCGAACCGGTCGGTCAGTTTGCCGGCGAATCCCGATCCGAGAATCGCCCCCGCCAATAACGAACTGACGACGAGGCCTTCTGTAAAGGCGTTCAGTCCCAGTTCTTTTTTCATAAATAAAATAGCTCCGGAAATGACTCCGGTATCATATCCGTATAACGCGCCCCCGAGAGCGCCGAAAAAATAGAGCCATTTATTCGAGTGTATGCTTTTCATGTTATATAGACTCCCTTCATCCAACGCTGTATCCGCGCGGAATTGTTCTACTGCTTCTTTTGCCTGTTTCCGATCGTTTCAAACCTTCCGCACCGTTAATATCCATTATTTTACTGATTATTTTTCACAAAGCGACGAAACATTTCCCGCTTCCTGCCGTCCAATATAATGTGAACCTGATGCAAAAATAACAGTAGATGTTGTCGAAATAGAGAGAAAGATTTAGAATTTTCTCATTTGCAGAGTTGCTCCGAGTCAACAATTATGGTACGCTTCACAAAGAATAGAAACGAGAGGTAATGATATGGAAGAACGATCTCAACGCAGAAAAAAGAAAAGACGCCTCAGAAAATGGGTGAAATTTGTACTGGTATTCGCCGCTTTCTTATTGGTGATCGCCGGTTCCGTCGGCACCTACGCATTTGTGAAATTGAATAATGCGACCAAAGAAGCGCACGTCAGCCTTGACCGCGGCGACCAGTCCGTAAAACGGATCAAAGAATTTGACCCGAAGAAGGATTCTTTCACCGTATTGCTTTTAGGAATAGACGCCCGTGACAATAAGGGTGAATCAGTAGATGACGCAAGAAGTGACGCCAACGTGCTCGTCACCTTCAACCGGAAAAAGAAAACAGCGACGATGCTCAGCATTCCGCGGGATTCCTATGTCAACATCCCGGGACACGGCTATGACAAATTCGCGCACGCACATGCTTACGGCGGTTATAATTTAACTTATAAAACAGTAGAAAACATGTTTGATATTCCGGTAGATTATGTGGTTGAGAGCAACTTCGACGCGTTCCGCGATGTCGTCAATGAGTTGAACGGCGTTACGGTAAATGTGAAAAGCCAGAAAATTGCCGATCGCATTAAAGTCGATACTAAAGGAAAAGTCGTGCTGAAGCCGGGCGTCCAGACGCTTGACGGTGAGCAGGCACTGGCTTATGTAAGAACACGCAAAGCGGACACCGATCTGATGCGCGGACAAAGACAGATGGAAGTGCTGAGCGCCATTATTAAAAAATCTAAATCGTTAAGCTCGATCCCATCTTATGACGATATCGTCGACAGCTTAGGGAAAAACTTGAAAATGAACTTATCTCTTAATGACGCCATCGGTCTGTTCCCGTTTATCACATCGCTGAAATCGGTGAATTCTTTGCAGCTGACAGGTTCAGACAGCTACATTTACACTC
Organism: Bacillus sp. ZY-1-1; assembly: GCF_003047165.1. Classification (NCBI taxonomy): domain Bacteria; kingdom Bacillati; phylum Bacillota; class Bacilli; order Caryophanales; family Bacillaceae; genus Bacillus; species Bacillus sp. ZY-1-1. The sequence continues at coordinate 483,883 of NZ_CP027061.1, read as the reverse complement.
CTCAGTACGGCAAAAATATTTATTACTTCAAGCTGAATGAGGAAAACCTTCAAGAAGTAAAAACGAAATTAAAAAATGATTTAGACGCGTAAGATGTCACGGCGGGATTAGCAAATCCCGCCGTTTTTCTGTTGAAAAAAAGGACATGAAGGTATAGCCTTTTAACTGACGGCTTTCTGCTGATTTCGCACAAAGCTGAACATACTACATGAAGCAGCTTTATTTTTAAGGAGGGCATCCATACATATGAAATTGATAGCCATTGACTTAGACGGCACATTACTGAATTCGGACAGTGTGATTTCTCCGGAAAACAGAGCGGCTTTACAAAGAGCGGATGAAGCGGGCATTCTCGTGGCCATCTGCACGGGCAGAGCTACGTTTGATGTAAAAGCGCTCTTGAAGGATTTGGATATTCCGATCATTGCGGCAAACGGCGGGACAGTCCATGACAAAGGATACCGCCTCGTCAGCCGGCTCTTAATGGATCAGCAGGCCGGGAAGGATATCGCCGCTTATTTAACGGACAAAGACATTTACTTTGAGGTCTATACAGATGATCATCTGCTGTCCCCGTTTGACGGCGAGTCCAAACTGCAGGCAGAACTGGACATTCTGAAAAGCGCCAATCCTAAGGAAGATATTCAGACATTATGGGAGGGCGCAAAGACGCAGTTCAAACAATTCGGCATTAAACCCGTACAGGATATACAGGCGATTTTTAACGGAGACGAACATGTTTACAAGCTTCTTTGTTTCTCTTTTGATATGGAAAAACTGAGAAACGCCAAAGAAGAAATTACACATCATCGGAAATTATCCCAGACATCTTCCGGAAAACACATTATCGAAATCCTCCCTGCCGGTTCCGGAAAGGGACGTGCTCTGACGGAGCTTGCCTCACTGTACGGAATTGAAAAACAGGATATTTACGCCATCGGCGACAGCCCGAATGATTTCTCCATGTTTGAAGCGGCGGGAAACCGCATCGCTATGGGCAATGCGATTGATGAACTGAAAGAAAAAAGCACCTATATTACAAAAAGCAACGATGAAAACGGCGTCGCATATTTCATCAACCGGCTTCTCGACAATGGGCAATAAAAGGTAAAAGTCAGGTCTTTCACGGCCTGGCTTTTTCATGTTTTCTAAAAAAGGAATTTCCAAAATTGAAAATAAATTGTAAGATAAAGAAAAAAGGAGTTTCATGATGTCGAATGCAATCGCTATTATAGGATTTTTAGCTTTTCTCTGCGCAGTCGGATACGGAATTTTTCATCTCATATGCAAAGCGGCAAAAAAAGAAAAACATTTTTCAAAAAAGCTGTTTTGGCCTCTTCTCATCGGCGGATTTATCCTGCTTCTGACCAGTGCATCCCTCGCAGAGCCGGACGCCTCGGCCGTGAAGGCAGAGGAGAAATACAGCACCCTTGATACGGCTTATCAAAAATTGACGAAGGAACACCAGGCGCTTGAGAAAAAATATGAAAGCATCAGTGCCGCAGCCGAAAAGGAGAAATCCGAAGCTGAAGCCGGCAATGAAGAAAAACTCAGCAAACTCAGCCAAGAGATAAGCGAGCTGAAAAAAACAAACAAATCACTCAAACAAGACAATGAGAAATTAAAAAATTCACAAAAGAAGCTCGAAAAGACCGCTGAAACGCTTCAGTCAGAAAATAAAACTTTAAAGCGGCAGAAAGCAGAAACAAAAACATCCGAAAATGCGGAAACGGCGCAAAACAACGCCTCTTCCTCCGGAGGACATGCCGAAACGAAAGCAGCCGGCACCTCACAGGGATGCGACATTAAAGGCAGCCGGAACGGCATTTATCACACGCCGGGAAGTACATACTACGACCGGACGACAGATCCCGTGGAAATGTTCTGTTCTGTAGAGGATGCGGTAGCGGCCGGATACAGAGCGCCGAAACGGTAAAAGAAAAAGACGTCAGAGACACTCTCTGACGTCTTTTTTTACGGAAGCCGGATGCCGCCCGCATATTTGTCCTTCCAATAAGCGCTTGTGTTCATATTTGTTATGGTAACACCTGCGGACACGGTGACATGAATCACTTGTCCGTTCCCGATATAAATGGCCGGATTCAGGCTTTCCGCTTTAAAGAAGACCAGATCGCCGGGCTTCAGATCTTGTTTATCGACCGGAACGCCCGCCTGCATCTGCTTGTCGGCATAACGCGGCAGGCTGATTCCTTTCGCTTTTTGATAGATGTATTGAACAAATCCCGCCGTATCAAAGCCGGTTTCCGGTGAAGCGCCGCCTTTCAGATAAGAAATTCCGATATGATCGGCCGCTGTGGACACAACGGGATTGTCTTTAGAAATGGCTAAATTGCTGAATCGGCGCACCCCTGTGAAATGTTTTTTCCAATAATCTTCCGCCAAGTAAGAAATGGTGACTTTTTCGGAGCGGCTTGCTTGGATGAACCTTCCCTCTCCCGCATAAATGCCCGTATGGGAAATTCCTTTTTTATACGTATCGCTGAAATAAATCACGTCCCCGGGCTTTATGTCGCTCAGTTTGATTTTCTCACCGACCAGCCACTGCTGTTCCGCAGATCTCGGCAGGTAAATGTGAAGCTTGTTTTCAAAAACATATTGGACCAGCCCCGAACAGTCGAATCCCGCCTCAGGCGTGCTTCCGCCGAATACATACGGAATGTCGAGGTAACGGGCTGCCTCCTGAACGATCGGATCATCAGCCAGTTCCGGATCTTTTGTCATCCGCTTTGCGCCAAGATATAAATTCATCCAATAACTGCTTTTTTGAAAGCGTGTGACGGTTACGCCTTCTGACGGAGAACTGTGTATCATCTCTCCGTTTCCGATATACAGACCGTCATGGACGGCCGCGTTTTGTGTTGAATCTGACTTTTTGAAAAACACAAGATCTCCCGGTAAAAGGTCATTTTCTTTGACGGCGGCTCCGACTTTCCATTGATCACTGACCGTTCTCGGCAGATGGATGTTCTGCCTGCTGAAAAGATAATGCATCAATCCGGACGGGTCAAAACCGTCCTCAGGCTCTTCGCCTCCGTAAACATATTTATTTCCGACAAGTTTTTGCGCGTCTGAAACGATCAGGACAGAAACTTGAGAATCCGCTTCGGCAATTTCCGTTCTCGTTACTGCAGGTGCCACAAGACAAATCATAAGGCCGGCAAGGATGTACTTCCTCCAGCTTGTGAGCATGTTTTCTATTCACTCTCCTCATTTTTAGTAGTTTTTACATCGGTAACTTTTAACAAATGTTTAGGAGAGCACACAAAAAAAGAATGCCCGATATGGGCATTCTTTACTGGATTCGGAACAAACAATATGCCGGCAAGCGGAATCATGCGCTTATTTTGCGCCCGCTGTGTCCTCTTGCTGAATTTTTTGCATTTCCGTGTCAATTTTTTGTTTTTCCTGATCTGTGAGCTGATCATTGTATTTAAACGCAGACATAAACATAAATACCATAATGATCGCGGCAAACGGCCATCCCGCTTTAATGATTTTCATTTGTTTTTCACTCCGCTTTCTTTTTTAAGATATCGCTGTGATCCACATCAAACGTTAATTTTCCATCCTTGACGCTCCACTTGAAATTCGATTCTTTCGTCAGTTCACGTACGATCGTTTTATGATTGATGCTGCCTTTTTTAACCGGTGCAGGCGTTGCTTCATGAATGTTCATCGGCGTGACTTCAAAGCGTCCCGTGCCGTTTTTCTGGAGATGATATTGAACAAGCGCCGTGTCTCTCGTTCTTGTCCACCCCTGGTCGAATACGAAGTTGCCCAGGCTGTAGAAAATAACGGTGCCGTGGTACATTTCGATCGGTTCCAGCACGTGCGGATGGTGTCCCACGATAATATCCGCTCCGGCATCGGACATTGCTCTTGCCAATTGGCGCTGTCTGTCATTCGGATCATTATCGTATTCCTGTCCCCAGTGTGTTTGAACAATGACAAGATCGGCTTTCTTTTTGGCTTTAGAAATCATCGGAATAAACAGCTCTGGATCGGCCGGAAGCACACCCGGCGCATTTCGTTTAGCTGCAAAACCTTTTCCGGAAACATCAGTGAAACCCAGTGTTGCGATTTTGATTCCGTTTACATCTTGATAAGAAATGTTCTGCTCGGCTTCCTTCAGCGTGAGGCCTGCTCCGACAAGTTCAAGATTTTGCTTTGAAAACTCTTCAACCGTATCCCGCATTCCTTGAGGGCCGTAATCCATCGCATGGTTGTTGGCTGCCGTGAGAACTGTGAAATTCATGTCCTTCAATACTTTTACGGCATCTTTGTTTGACTGAAGGTGGATATTTTTTTCTGCTTCTTTGTAGTTCTTTTTATATGTAACCGGGTTTTCAAAGTTCCCTGACACATAGTCGGATGATTCGAAGAATGGCTTTGCATAACGGAAGACACTCTCCGTGCCTTTATGCTTTGTCACTTTCTCGACATTCCGGCCCATCATAATATCTCCGACGAACGAGGCTGATACAAGGTCATCGGCATTTCTTTTCACACTCGGCGTTTCCGCCTTCCCTGTCAGGATGCAGACGAACATCAGGCAAAAGACGATCGGCAGCGCGATAAAAACGTGAAGATTGGTCTTCTTTTTCTGCTGTTTGGTCAGCTTCAGCAGTTTTTCTTGAAAGCTTAATTGTTTTTTCATCGTTTGACACACCTTACATTAGATTAAGTAGTAAGCAAACATAATGGCAAAAGTTGCGCCGCTTAAGAACAGCGTGCTGGCGAAAGTAATCGTTAATCCCTGTTTCTGAATGGTATTGGCGATCAGACCCGGTACGATGATACCGATTCCGCGGAATTCTGATATCTCAAACGGTACGATCGGGTAAAGAAAATCAAGGGCGATTTTTAAGCAGATTCCCGTTATCAGCATAGCTGCGAATTTTCTGCGTCCGTACAATATCATAAATCTGGATAAACCGTATTTGACGATCACGTATGTAAGAAGACTCACCAGCAGTACGAGTAAAATAAAGACCGGCTGGTTAAAAACGAGCCCTAAATAACCCGGCACAACTAAACCGGCAGGTACGATACCTGTTTTTTCCGCGAAAATTAAACTGATTAACACGCCTAAAATAAGTGAAATGTATAAATCTGATCCGAACATTTATCCTTTTCCTCCTAGCTAACGAGCTGTTTCACCTTATACTCTTGGATTTTTTCAATTAATGGTTCCGCTGAACCGTGGATATTGCCGACGCCATATATGACACGGTTTTGCATTCTTGTTTTCAGCACGTCCATGATTTCGTCTGTTGATTTATATTCCAGATCGTGCAGTGTATCGGCAGGAATCTTGCCTTCTTCATAAGCTCTGACGATCGGTTCTGTCGTCTCACCGATGAGTATGAGTTCCTTCGTTTTAATGTACGGAAGCACGTCGTTTGCGAACTGAATCGTTCTGTCCACACGGTCGGCGCGGCAGTTCATGATGACGATCGGTTCATCTGTCGGGTAGCCGATTTCCTTTACACGTTTCCATATATTTAAAGTAGAAGATGCATCATTTGCGGCAAAGCCGTTTACGAAATGACCGGGCTCCTTCGTGCTGAGCAGCGGCAGGATTCTCATGGCGCCAGGATCAGGCGGCGCATTCAGCATTCCTTTAAACGCCGTTTCTTCATCTATCCCAAGAGCCTGGGCAACGCCGAGCGCCAGGGAAGCGTTATCAGGAAAGACCATATATTCAAATTTTCGAAGGTATTCATCTGTAATTTTAGAGTTATCCGCAATAATGACCTCGGTATTCCGCTCTGCGGCTTTTTCTTTAAAGAAGTCTGTGTATTCACTGTCTGTAATGACAAGGTGACCGTTATACGGTATCGTCGCGGTAAAAGCTTCAGCAATCTCATCAAGCGTCGGCCCCATGACATCCATATGGTCTTCAAGCACATTCACGATGACGCCGATGTTGGCTTGAAGGAGTTCTTCCTGAAAGATAATCTGATAATCCGGGTTTACCGCCATACATTCACTGACAATGGCATTGGCGCCCCGTTCTACGGTTTCCTTCATTACTTCTTTTTGCTCGCCGATATTCGGGCCCTGCGGTTTCCGTTTGATCGGTTTCTCCTCAGGTGTATCCCAATAGATCATCCTTGCATCTGTTCCCGTCGTTTTTCCGACTGTTTTGTAGCCCGCCTCCATCAGTATTCCGGTCGTCAGCCTCGTTACGGTTGACTTTCCGCGGATACCATTAATATTGACGCGTACTGGCAGAGCATCGATATTCTTCTGATGCCGCCTTTTTTCAATGATTCCGATGATTAGTACGGCAGCACAGGCTATAATGAGTAACCACATTGATTTTTGACATCTCCTTCTGTATTGATAAATTCATTCATCAGTATATAGCTTCACTATGAATTCTCAATCGGCATTATGTAACATAATCTTCCCGCTTTCACTGAGCCAAACTTCTCTATTAGTGACGCTATTCTTCCTATTATCGAATTGCTTTTTTTGGGAATAGGCAGGACTTAAACCTTACTTCAATTTTTCAAAAGAAAAATGTATGCGTTTACATTTCCACACAGAAATTCATTTGGACCAATGGGACTATACGCGTTCCGGAAGAAAAAGATGTAATGATAATCCATCTTTTACAGCCTGTTATATCAGCGTTTTCCGCACTGCGCATACGTTTCGGGACTCTATGTCCGCTGTGTGCAGACTGCCTGTTTTGTTAAGGATAAGGTCTTAAAGTCATTCATTTTTCCCCCGTATCCTGCTTTCAGTCCCATTCCAAAATAACTAGCGGAATGACTGGTACGTGACAGAAAAAGACGGGTCCGGAGTGTTTACAAGAAATACACATTTTATATGCGGAAAGCCTATCTCCTTTTAAAGCATTTACAGGACATTTATCACTCTTTTGAAATAATTTTAATAAATCTTTATATTCGTTCAAGAAATATTCATCCATAATTGTGAAGTTCTTGGTAAAACGTCGAGAAACTCCTCTATTTTATAAAATGCATAAAAAAGGAATACCCGCTGAAAACTACAAATAACCGGGAAAGGAGGCGGTCTGATGTCTGCGGATAAACAAAACAAACGGATTTCCGGCGATTTTGAATCGGCTGTACGGGAAATGCAGGAGCTGATGTGTGTTTGCGGTGATTTTAAAATACGAAGGATCAAACTGCAGGACCGTCATACCGCTTTCTTTTATATTGAACAAATGATAGAAGAACAGAAGCTGAATGAGTTTCTGTTAAGCGACACCCTGCAGAACGGTCCGCTTGAGGAAACGATGAATGCCGTCAGCAGTGCGGAAACGGATGAAACCAGAAAACTCATTGACGCGATTTTGGCAGGCCAGGTTGTTTTTCTCAGCGATGCATCAAGGAAAGCGAAGCTGTTTTCCGTCGGGCAGAATCCGCTGCGTTCCATTATGGAGCCCGAATCTGAAAGTATCGTCCGCGGCGCCCATGACGGGTTTGTGGAAAGTTTGGAAACGAACATTCATCAGCTGCGGTTTCACATACAGGACCGCCATCTCTCCGTTCATTATATGGATATCGGGGAAAGAGCCAAATCAAAGGTTGCGGTTATCTTTGTTGAGAATATCGCCAATCCGGAGATTGTGGAGGAAGTGAAGCGGCGCCTGTCATACCTGCGTATAGACAGCGTGCTTGCGCCCGGAATTATCGAGGAGTCGATAGAAGATAATTCGTTTTCCATTTTTCCGCAGATCGTTCATACGGAACGGCCGGATAAAGCAAAAGCATGCGTGATGGAAGGCTGTGTGCTGATCATGATGGATGGCAGCCCGTCGGCCTTGATTGCGCCGATCACGTTCTTTTCCTTTTTTCAATCGCCGGATGACTACAGCACGAGGTGGATTTCCGCCAGTTTTTTGAGAGTGCTGAGATTTTTCGCCTTTATGATCGCGATTACACTGCCCGCTTTTTATATCGCGCTGATTGCGTTTCATTTTGAAGTCATTCCCAACGATTTGATTATCACCATGAAAAATTCGATTGTTGATATTCCCTTCCCTCCGCTGATAGAGGCCATGATTATGGAGATTACGATTGAGCTGATCCGCGAAGCCGGTATCAGGCTGCCGAAACCGATCAGTCAGACGATCGGCATTGTCGGCGGTCTCGTGATCGGTGACGCAGTCGTTCAGGCGGGACTCATTTCTAATATGATGATTATCGTCGTGGCCGTTACGGCCGTTTCTTCTTTTGTGCTTCCTTCATATGAAATGAGCACGTCCATTCGAACGCTCAGATTTCCGCTTATGTTTCTGGCATCCTCGTTCGGTTTTATCGGCATCGCATTCGGCTTCGGACTTATTCTGATGAACCTGTGCAAGCTTGAATCCCTCGGCGTTCCGTATTTATCATCTCTGACGCCGTTTCATTTCAGTGACTTAAAGGATGCATTTATCCGGCTGCCGGCCTGGTTTATTAAAAGAAGGCCTTTTTATTTGAGACCGCAAGATTCAAAGCAGATAAAACATGTTCGGGGGTGGAGAAAAGATGAAGCCTAAAAAAATCAGCCGGCTTCAAGGCGTGTTTTTCATTAATCAGACGCAGATCAGCATCGGCATTTTGGCGCTGCCCCATTTACTGATGATGAAATCGGGAAGCAGCGGATGGATTTCCATTCTGCTTACCGGATTGCTCGTCCAGCTTACCTTCAGCCTGTATATGATATTATTTCACCGGTTTCCGAAGCTGAACCTGTATGAAATGCTGGAGGAGGTGTTCGGAACACTTGCCGGCAAAGGGGTGCAGGTGCTGTATATTTTATATTTCGCGTTTCTCTGCACGCTCATTCTTTCTGTATTTACACGGTTATTGGATATCTGGGTGCTCCCTCAGACTCCGAATTGGGTGATCAGCTTAATGCTGATCCTCGGTTCTGTCTATATCGCCCAAGCCCCGCTGAATGCGATCGCGAGGTTCAGCTTTATTTTAACGCCGTTTTTGCTGCTGATCTCTCTGCCGCTTTTATACACGCTGGGAAAAGCCGATATCACATACATTATGCCGATTTTTCACGGAACCGCAAAAGACATGCTTACCGGGGTGCAGCAAACACTTGTCAGCATTACCGGCTTTCAGGCGGCGCTTGTGATCGGGCCCCTTATCAACTGCACCGTCAGCCAGCGCTACAAAATACTGACGATTTCAAACATCTTGATTATCCTTTATTACCTGTATATCACTCTTACTTGCTTTGTCACCATCAGCCCCGAAGAAATAAAAATGATCCCGGAGCCTGTGCTGTACCTGTTAAAAACCGTTTCATTCAGAATTATCGAACGGACGGATCTGCTCTTTTTGACGTTTTGGTTCGTGACCGTCTTTTCAACGCTGGCCAACGTGTTTTACTTGGCAAGCACCGGCATCGCCAAGCTGTTCAATCAAAAAGATCACAGCCGGTTTGTTTATCCGCCGGCCCTGCTCGTCTTCCTTCTGTCTATTTGGGCCACAAGCACAGATAAAACGATACAGCAGCTGGATCAGTTTTTCCGCATTTCCGATATTGTGTTTGTGTATTTGTTTCCGTTGTTTATGGTATTGATTGTCCTTGTACGCAAAAAGGGTGTCCGCCATGCGCATTAAAAAAGCGGTTCTTATCAGTCTCATGTGCGCAAGCCTGACACTTGCCGGCTGCTGGGATCAAAATTTGTTGAAAGATATTTCTCTCGTGCTGACCGCAAGCCTTGATGTTGATCATGACGGTAAAAATAAAATCGGCATTACCTATCGGAAGGTTCAGTCCTCCCAGGCGGAACAGGAAACGGGCGGCTCATTCATTACGACGGTGCTCAGCGCTTCCGGGCACACCATCCGTGAAGCGCGGTTTCAATTGGATAAGCTTGTCGACCAGCGCATTGACACGTCCAAGCAAAGAGTCTTATTAATCGGTGAGAAAATGGCGGAAAAACCGCTTTTTCCTTATCTCGATGTCTTTTACAGAGATCCGAAAAGTCCGCTTCTCGCTCATCCGGCGGTTGTAAAAGACGGCGAGGCGATTGAAGTGCTGAAGCTGATCGTCCGGCAGAAATTGATCGTCAGCAAGTATTTAACGAATTTATTAACAAGCGCTAATGCGGAATCAAATATCAGCATGGAAAATTTGCAATCCATCCGTTCAAGCATGCTGACGGCTGATAAGGATTTCGCCCTTCCTTATTTATCGATTAACGGACAGACGATAAAGGTAGAGGGTTCTGCCCTGTTCAGCGGCCAGCGGAAAGTGACTGAGGTGCTCGGTCAGGATTCGACCCTCCTGACCCTTTTAAGCGGGCAATTTAATAAATCGGCTAATATTAATCTGAAGCTGTGGGACAAATACAAAATGGATATTGAAAATTATCTTTCTCTCGGCATCACGGATGCCACGCGAAAGATTGTATTTATAGATACAGATCCGCAGCATATAAAAGTGAAAATCCGTTTAAAGCTGAACGCACGCGTCTTGGAATATCCGAAGGACAAACTGAATTCTTATACGGCAATCGACCAAATGAACAAACAAGCATCAGCAAATTTGAACAGCCAGGCCAGATCGGTGATCAGCCATATTCAGGAGCACAACTCGGATATCCTCGGCATCGGCCGGAAATATCAAACCCATTATTATGAGCGGGGCAAGCGGCTCAATTGGCGTGAGGTCTATCCTTCTATCGAGATAATCCCTGATATCAAAGTGAATATCTCGCAAATCGGCATCGTGAACTAAAAGAGACCCCGGTCTCTTTTTTTGTTGCCAACCGAAATGATTCGTGGTACTCTTTCTGTGTAAACGGTTACATAAATGAAGGGGGAGTGTTTGTTGGCAACGATTAAAGATGTCGCAGGCGCTGCCGGCGTCTCTGTTGCCACGGTCTCGCGTGTCCTCAATGACAACGGCTACGTCCATGAAGATACACGAACGAAGGTCATGCTTGCCATGGAGAAGCTGAATTATTATCCGAATGAAGTTGCCCGCTCTCTTTATAAAAGAGAATCCAGACTGGTCGGGCTTTTGCTTCCGGATATTACGAACCCCTTTTTCCCGCAGCTTGCCCGCGGCGCTGAAGACGAGCTGCAGCGGGAAGGATACCGGCTGATCATCGGCAACAGCGATGAAGAATTGGAAAAAGAACTAGACTACCTGCAAACATTTAAACAAAATCAAGTTGCCGGTATTTTGGCGGCCACCCATTACCCCGACCTTCCCGAATACAGCGGCAGCCTTTACCCGGTCGTATTTCTGGACCGGACAAAAGAAGGCGCCCCATCCGTATTCAGTGACGGGCGGGCAGGCGGAAAACGGGCGGCTGAGGAAATGCTTCGCGGCAAAAGCACAAGCATCACGCTTGTCAAAGGCCCAGGCCACCTTCCGACCGCTCAGGAACGTTTTAACGGCGCACTTGATGTGCTGTATAAAGCGGGCGCGCAGTTCAATGTCATCTCCGCCGCTTCATTTTCTATCAAGGATGCCGCCGTTTTAGCAGAAAAATTGTTTGCAGCATACCCCGAAACCGACGGAGTCATTGCCAGCAACGATATTGCGGCGGCTGCCGTCCTCCATGAGGCGCTGCGGCTCGGCAAAAAAGTTCCGGAGGAGATTCAGATCATCGGATACGACGATATTCCGCAGAGCAGGCTTTTGTTTCCGCCGCTTTCAACCATCCGCCAGCCTGCATATGAGATGGGAAAACAAGCGGCAAACCTGCTGCTGCAATTGATAAAGAAAGAGCCGCCGAAAGAGACGGCCATTCAAATGCCCGTGACTTATATAAAAAGACAAACGACGAGAAAGGATGATCACCATGAGTGAAATTTGTGTTATCGGAAGCTGTTCTATGGATCTGGTCGTCACATCCGAACGGCGTCCGAAAGCCGGAGAAACCGTACTGGGCACAGACTTTCAAACCGTGCCCGGGGGAAAAGGCGCAAACCAGGCCGTAGCCGCTTCCCGCCTTGGCGCGAACGTATATATGGTAGGAAAAGCTGGCAGTGACAGCTACGGAAAAGCGATTATTGAAAACCTGAAGGCAAACGGTGTCAATACGGACTATATGGAAACGGTTACACATAAAAAAAGCGGAACGGCTCATATTGTGCTCGCAGAAGGAGACAACAGCATCGTCGTCGTAAAAGGCGCAAACGATGACATCTCACCCGATTATGCCAAAAGTGCGCTGGAAAAACTTCCCGGCATTGATATCGTGCTGATCCAGCAGGAGATTCCTGAAGAAACTGTTGAAGAAGTGTGCAGCTACTGCCGCGCGCACCAAATTCCGGTTATCCTGAATCCCGCGCCGGCCCGCCCGCTGAAACAATCGACGATTGAGAATGCCGCATATCTTACGCCGAACGAACATGAAGCATCCATTTTATTTCCTGACCGGACGAAAGAAGAAGCGCTCGCCGGCTATCCCGGCAAACTGTTCATTACCGAAGGAAAACAAGGCGTACGCTACTCAGACGGCACCGCGGAACGGCTTGTTCCCGGCTTCCCTGCAGAAGCGGTCGACACGACGGGTGCCGGCGATACCTTTAATGCGGCACTTGCCGTCGCGCTCGCGGAAGGACGGAACATCGAGCAAGCGCTCCTGTTCGCCAACCGCGCCGCCTCCCTGTCCGTGCAGCACTTCGGCGCCCAAGGCGGGATGCCGGTCAGAAAAGAAGTTGAGGAGCTGCTGTCATGAAAAAACACGGAATGTTAAACAGCCACATTGCCAAAGTATTAGCCGATCTCGGGCATACAGACCTCATCGCGATCGCCGATGCGGGTCTCCCCGTCCCTGACGGCGTCCCTAAAATTGATTTGTCCTTAACGGCGGGCATTCCCGCCTTTCGGGATGTGACCAGCCTGGTAGCCCGGGAGATGGCCGTCGAAAAGGTGATGGCCGCCTCCGAGATCAAAGACGAAAATCCTGAGAATGCAAGTTTCATAGAAAGCCATTTCTCAGCGCAGACGATCGAGTACATGTCCCACTCGGAATTCAAACGGCTCACACAGAAAGCAAAAGCCGTCATCCGGACGGGTGAAATGACACCATACGCCAACTGCATCCTGCAGGCGGGTGTGATTTTCTAGAAAGAAGGGATCCAGCATGCACATCGGCATGACAGACATTCATAAAGCATTCGGCAAAAACCAAGTGCTATCCGGCGTCTCATTTGAGCTTCTGCCGGGAGAAATCCACGCTTTAATGGGAGAAAACGGAGCGGGCAAATCGACGTTAATGAATCTGCTCACCGGGCTCTACCGGCTCGACAAGGGAAACATTACGATAAACGGAACAAATATGAATTTCTCCAATCCAAAGGAAGCCGAAAAGCACGGAATCGCCTTTATCCATCAGGAACTGAATATATGGCCGGACATGACGGTGCTTGAAAATCTTTTTATCGGCAAAGAGCTGACGACGGCGTTCGGCGTTTTGGAAACGAAGAAAATGAAAGCGCTAGCAAAATCACAGCTTGAAAAACTGGGAGTCTCTCTTCCTCTTGACCGGGAAGCCGGACAATGTTCCGTCGGCCAGCAGCAAATGATTGAGATTGCCAAAGCGCTGATGACAAACGCTGAAGTCATTATTATGGACGAACCGACCGCGGCGCTGACCGAACGGGAAATCAGCAAACTGTTTGACGTGATGACGGCGTTAAAGCGGGACGGCGTATCCATTGTCTATATTTCGCACCGAATGGAAGAGATATTTTCAATTTGCGACCGGATCACCATTATGCGGGACGGCCTCACTGTCGATACGGCGCATATGAAAGATACTCATTTTGATGAAGTGGTCAAAAAAATGGTCGGGCGGGAGCTGACCGATCGGTATCCGACCCGCACGCCGTCACTCGGCGATAAGGTCCTCGAAGTGAAAAACGCCTCAAAAAAAGGAAGCTTTTCACAGATCAGTTTCCATGTGAGCGCCGGAGAAATCCTCGGCGTTTCCGGCTTAATGGGTGCCGGACGGACAGAAATCATGAGGGCGCTGTTCGGAATTGACCGGCTCGATTCCGGAGAGGTCTGGATTTCCGGCCGAAAAACCGGCATTCGGGGTCCGTACGATGCCATCCGCAAGGGACTCGGCCTGATTACGGAGAACCGCAAAGATGAAGGGCTGCTGCTGGATACGTCCATTCGTGAAAATATCTCATTGCCGAACCTGACCAGCTTCTCTCCGAAAGGCATCATTGACCGAAAACGCGAGGCGGAGTTCGTTGAGCTGCTCATCAAGCGTCTGACCATTAAGACTGCATCTCCGGAAACCGCCGCCCGGCATTTATCAGGAGGAAATCAGCAAAAAGTCGTCATCGCCAAATGGATCGGAATCGGCCCGAAAGTTCTCATCCTTGATGAACCGACAAGAGGCGTCGACGTAGGCGCGAAAAGGGAAATCTATTCATTAATGAATGAACTGACCGATCGCGGAGTCGCCATCATCATGGTTTCTTCCGAGCTGCCGGAAATTCTCGGCATGAGTGACAGAATCATCGTCGTCCACGAAGGGCGCATCAGCGGAGAAATCAATGCGGCAGATGCAACACAAGAACACATCATGACACTTGCCACGGGAGGGCAGCAGTATGAAAACTGAACCAATAACATCAACTGAACAAAAGCGATTTTCCATTCATACCTTCACGCAAAAACTCGGTCCGTTTCTCGGCTTACTGATTCTTGTGCTGATCGTTTCCGTTTTAAACCCGAGTTTTCTTGAACCTCTCAATATTCTCAATCTTCTTCGGCAGGTTGCGATTAACGCTCTGATTGCCTTCGGAATGACGTTTGTCATTTTAACGGGAGGCATTGATCTCTCTGTCGGAGCCATCCTCGCCTTATCGAGCGCATTGGTCGCAGGTATGATGGTATCAGGCATCGATCCGATCTTAGCCGTCATCATCGGCTGCGTGATCGGCGCCGTACTCGGCATGATAAACGGATTATTAATCACAAAAGGAAAAATGGCGCCGTTCATCGCCACTTTGGCGACAATGACCGTCTTTCGCGGACTGACCCTCGTCTATACGGACGGAAATCCGATTACGGGGCTCGGTTCAAATTACGCATTTCAATTATTCGGGCGCGGTTATTTTCTCGGCATCCCCGTACCTGCCATTACGATGCTGATTGCATTTGCGGCCCTGTGGGTTCTTCTGCACAAAACACCGTTCGGCCGCCGGACATACGCCATCGGCGGCAATGAGAAAGCGGCGCTGATATCGGGAATCAAAGTGCCCCGCATCAAGATCATGATCTATTCTCTGACAGGTTTATTATCGGCGCTGGCGGGAGCGATTCTGACATCACGCTTAAATTCCGCACAGCCGACGGCCGGAGAATCATACGAGCTGGACGCCATCGCAGCGGTCGTTCTCGGCGGAACGAGCCTGTCCGGCGGTCGAGGGCGCATCATCGGTACGCTGATCGGGGTTTTGATTATCGGTACGCTGAACAACGGCTTGAACCTTCTCGGCGTATCATCGTTTTATCAGCTTGTCGTCAAAGGAATCGTCATTTTAATCGCGGTGCTGCTGGACCGCAAAAAATCGGCATAGTAGGAGGACCATTATGAAGAAAGCCATCATCACGATCGCGGCATTATCACTGTTTTTGCTGTCCGCCTGTTCACTTGAACCGCCGCAATGGGCAAAACCGTCAAACACAAAACATAAAAAAGAATTCACTATCGGGCTCTCCGTCTCCACATTAAACAATCCGTTCTTCGTTTCATTAAAAGAAGGCGTTGTAAAGGAAGCCAAAAAACGGGGCATGAAGGTCATTATTGTCGATGCCCAAAATGATTCATCTAAACAGTCAAATGACGTAGAAGATTTGATCCAGCAGGGAGTCGATGCGCTGCTGATCAATCCGACCGATTCATCAGCGATTTCAACAGCCGTCGAATCGGCAAATTCCCTCGGCATTCCCGTCATTGCGCTGGATCGTTCAGCCGAACACGGCAAAGTCGAAACGCTTGTCGCCTCTGACAATGTCAAAGGAGGAGAAATGGCGGCTGACTACCTCGCCGATCAGCTCGGAAAAGGCGCCAAAGTGGCTGAATTGCAAGGGGTGCCGGGCGCATCCGCGACACGGGAACGCGGAACGGGCTTTCATCATATTGCCGACAAAAAGCTGGATGTCGTAACACAGCAAGCGGCAGATTTTGACCGTACAAAAGGATTGACCGTCATGGAAAACCTGCTGCAGGGACATCCGGATATCAAAGCCGTGTTCGCCCATAATGATGAAATGGCACTCGGGGCGCTCGAAGCGATTAACAGCTCGGGCAAACACATTTTGGTCGTCGGTTTCGACGGAAATAAAGATGCGATTTCTTCCATTAATAATGGGAAGCTGACAGCCACGGTCGCCCAGCAGCCGGAGCTGATCGGAAAACTGGCGGCCGAAGCGGCGGAGCAGGTGCTCAAAGGAAAAAAAGTCAAAAAAACCATTTCCGCTCCATTGAAACTTCAAACGCAAAAATAACCGGCCGATGTTTAGACTTCCGGTAAAACGTGAAAGGATGAAGTAAAAGGAGAGATACAGATGAAGAAAACAGCCAAAGCGGCATCCATCCTGACCCTTGCAGCGGGAATATCAGCGGCTTCAGCTGCCGGAATAACGCCTCTTCCCGAGACACACGCGCAAGAAGCGGTCAAAATTAACGATCTGTACAGCTACCCGCTTGACTCTTATCTTGTTTCCGCGGAAGCATTGAACGTGAGAACAAAAGCATCAGCAGCCAGTCCGAGAGCTGATACCCTTCATTTAGGCGACAGCTTAAAGATCGTTTCATTCCAGAACGCTGACTGGGCAAAAGTACATTATAAAAACGGAAAAACAGGATTTGTATCTACTCATTATATTGTTAAAGAAGCAACAACCGTAAAAACGACGGCAAAAACAAAAGTATATACAGACAAACAAGCGGTCAAAGCTTCCCTTGCCAAAAACACGAGCGTTTCTTTCCTCGGATGGAAAAAGACAGCCGGCGGCGGCATTGATTTCGGCTGGGCGCTTGTCGATTACGGGGGCGCAACGGGATATATCAGCACAAAAGATCTGCAAAAACTGACATAATATCAAAACGGAATTCGCAAATTCAGCGCGAAATCCGTTTTTTCTTTCTTGAGCAGTCCCAGAAACGTCTAAGGTTCGAAATATTTCTCAGGAAATATTGTCGGATGAAGATGAATGCATACGACTCTAAAATGGCTTCTTTATGTAATCCGCCAGGCGTTTGGCGTTGTCACGGATAGCCGCAGCATCGGCGCTGCTAACCCCGTACATCGCGAAAGCCGGCAAATAGGTCATTCCCGTAAAATTAGCCATTGCCTGAAACGGCCTTAAGAGCTCGCTCAGTGAAAAATGGTTGGACCCGCCTGCCTGATATGCATCCTCTCCGGCACCTACAGAAACAGCCAGCAGCAATTCTTTGCCGTGCAGCGCCTTTCCTTTGGAACCGTAAGCCCAGCCATACGCCAGCACATGATCCATCCATGTTTTTAAAAGCGGAGGCGCACTGTACCAGTACAGCGGGAATTGAAATACGATCCGGTCATACTGTTCACACAGCTGCCGTTCCTTTTCCCCATCTATTTTCCCGTCCGGATATTCTTTATAAAGCTCACGGACCGTGATGTCATCATGATTTTTTAATTCTTCTGTCCACGCCTTATTGACCGCTGAGTTGTCCATGTCAGGATGAACCGCTAATACCAATACTTTCACAGCTACCACACCTTTCCCTTTTGACTGTATTTTACCTAATCTTTGCCGGTTCAGCCAAATAAAAAGAAAGCCCCCGAGAAAAATGAGGCTTTCTTTTTTATTTTATTCCGGGCTTCCTTCGGTTGTTTCAATATCCTTCGCAAAATTCGGATTATCTAAATTTGCGTTGAAAAAGTCCGCCGTATTCGGAAGCTTGAGGTTCATATTCATTTTTTGAGAAATGGTCACTTTACAATCTTTAATGACATAGTCAAACACGTGTCCCCCGGAATTGCGTCCTTCATCAATGAAGTGCAGGTGATATCCGGAAACAGCGATGCCGTTTGCGTAACCCGGCGTCCAGAAGCCGGCGATTGTACCCTGAATGTCGTCAAAGTTGAACACAGGCTGTGTTTTCACCGCTTCAATCATCGGAACGTACGGTTTCTCCTGGCGTTCTACCGTTCTTGTCTGCACCTTTTTAAATACGCCGTCTAAACGGATCGCATAAAATAAGTTTTTACTAGGCAGAAGGCTGGCGATTTCCTGCTCGAATTCTTCACGGGTCATTTCGCCGTCGATCGTATGCGTCATGTCCGGCGTGAAAAATGTGAATGAGCAGAATGGTGACAGGTCTCCGCCTTTAACAGGCGTAGCCGTTCCGTCGCCGCGCAGACGGTAAAATTCGCCGTCAAATCCGATTAATTCGCCGTCCAGTTTATTGAACGTGCCGATCCCGAAATCACCGAACTTCGGAATGTCAGCCATATCAAAATCTCCGTCATACACTCCGTCCAGCAGAGATGTCATGGTGGATACTTGATAGATTTGATCCTCAGGTGAGCCTTTTTCTCCGCGGCTCATCATATGGATGTCGCTTGCATTTTTCATATTCCCTTCACTCCTTTTAAATTGGGCTGTTTTAGAAAACAGGTCATGGTGCGCAGAGTGCTAGAGAGCTTTTGCTTTCATTTTTTCTTTGAATTGCTTCGGAAGCATGTCGCTTGATAAATGGACATTGTCACTGTAATCGACAGGAATGTCAATGATGACAGGGCCTTCTGTGTTCAAGCCTTTTTGCAGCACGTCTGCCAGCTGTTCCGGTGACTCAACGCGCAAGCCGGTGGCGCCGAAGCTTTCTGCATATTTTACGATGTCAATGTTTCCGAAATCTACGCATGATGTACGGTTATATTTTTTCATTTGCTGGAATGCGACCATATCATATGTGCTGTCATTCCATACAAGGTGAACGATCGGCGCTTTTAAGCGGACTGCCGTTTCCAATTCCATTGCAGAGAACAGGAATCCTCCGTCTCCTGAAACGGATACGACTTTTTCACCCGGATTCACCAATGTGGCGGCAATCGCCCAAGGAAGCGCTACGCCCAATGTCTGCATGCCGTTGCTGATCAACAGTTTCAGCGGCTCATAAGCGCGGAAGTAGCGGGACATCCAGATCGCGTGAGAACCGATATCGCAAGTGACGGTTACGTCGTCATCAATTGCATTGCGCAGTTCTTGGACGATTTGCAGAGGATGCACTCTGTCGGATTTATGATCGCTTGGCGCCTTCTCGCTGTCTGTGAGCATCTGTTTTAACTCGCTCAGCACTTCTTTTTCACGGCTGCCCATATCAAATGTCACAGCGTCGTGTTCAATTTGTTTAACCGTAGCGGCGATATCGCCTAATAATTCTAATTCCGGCTGATAGGCATGATCGATATCGGCCTGGATTTCGTCAAGATGGATAATAGCACGGTCACCGTTTACGTTCCAGAACTTCGGATCGTATTCAATCGGATCATAACCGATCGTTAATACGACATCCGCCTGTTCAAGCAGAAGATCGCCCGGCTGGTTGCGGAACAGTCCGATCCGGCCGAAATATTGGTCTTCCAGCTCTCTGGACAATGTGCCGGCCCCTTGGTACGTTTCTACGAAAGGCAGTTTTGTTTTGGCAAGCAGTTTGCGGATTTGTTTTACCGCTTCCGGTCTTCCGCCTTTCATGCCGACTAACAGAACGGGAAGTTTCGCCGTCTGGATTTTCGCGATAGCCGCGCTGACCGCCTCTTCCGGTGCAGGGCCTTGTTTCGGCGCCGGCACGCTGCGTACGTTTTTCACATTTGTGATTTCATTCACAACATCCTGCGGAAAGCTCACAAAAGCCGCGCCTGCCTGACCTGCTGACGCTGCCCTGAAGGCGTTTGTTACCGCTTCTGGTATATTCCCTGTTTCCTGTACTTCTACACTGTATTTTGTAATCGGCTGAAATAGCGCCGCATTGTCCAATGATTGGTGTGTCCGTTTTAACCGGTCTGCGCGAATTACGTTACCCGCCAGCGCCACTACCGGATCACCTTCTGTATTAGCCGTTAACAAGCCGGTCGCCAAGTTGGATGCCCCCGGGCCTGAAGTAACGAGACAAACGCCTGGTTTTCCAGTCAGTCTTCCGACAGCCGCAGCCATAAATGCAGCGTTCTGTTCGTGACGGCATAAAACCAGTTCAGGTCCTTTATCTTTTAACGCATCAAATACTGCATCAATTTTTGCACCCGGAATGCCAAAAACATGTGTGACACCTTGCTCCACTAAGCAATCAACAACAAGCTCCGCCCCCCGATTTTTTTCAGAGGTTTTTAGTTCATTTGTTGCTTTTGCCAACACCCTCACTCCTTATTATGCATATTAAATATAAAATTTTAAGTAATTTGTGATATTATTCACTATACACTCTTTGGAAATTGACCTCCAATATCAATTCGCCGTATGATTAATATGTTTCACGAATAATTAACAAAGAGAAAGGAATGGATAAGGATGGAGCTTCGCCATCTTCAATACTTTATTGCCGTTGCCGAAGAACTTCATTTCGGCAAAGCGGCGCTTCGGTTAAATATGACACAGCCGCCTCTCAGCCAGCAGATCAAACAGCTTGAGAAGGAAGTCGGCGTGACCTTATTAAAGCGCACGAAACGGGTTGTAGAGCTTTCAGCTGCCGGAGAAAGTTTTTTAAAACACAGCAGAAACGCGATCGAAGAAATAGACAAAGCGATTGAAATGGCGCAGAGAACGGCGCGGGGAGAGCTCGGCCGCCTTGTCGTCGGTTTTGTCGGCTCGGCCACATATGAATTTCTGCCGCCGATCATTCGGGAATTCCGCGAAAAATTCCCCTCCGTCAAGCTTGATCTGCGTGAAATTTCTTCTTTCAGACAGCAGGAAGAACTTCTGAAGGGGAACATTGATATCGGCATCCTTCATCCGCCTTTACAACATTCCGCGTTACATATGGAAAAGGTGCAGAGCAGCCCGTGCATTCTGGCTTTGCCGAAGCAGCACCCGCTTACCGCTAAACAGACAATCGACATTCAGGATTTAAAAAATGAACCGATTATCACACTGTCGAAAGAAACATGGCCGACTTTATACCTGGAGTTTGTAAACTACTGCGAGCAGGCGGGCTTCAAACCGAAAATCGTTCAGGAAGCGACGGAGTATCAAATGGTGATCGGATTGGTTAGTGCCGGTATCGGTGTAACCTTCGTGCCTTCTTCTGCTAAAAAGCTGTTTAATCTCGAAGTCGCCTACCGCGGCATTAATCAGGCGCAGCTCACTGCCGAATGGGTCATTGCCTACCGCAAGGATAATCAAAATCCGATCCTGAAACATTTTCTGGATATTATGAATAAGCGCCAGGCTTTATTGCAGGCGGATAAGGAAAATGCATAAAAAAGAGGGCCGCCGAAAGCAGCCTCTTTTTTTTGTGCTTTTATGGATTTTTACTAAATTGGTAGAAACGCTCAGTACACCTTACGACCTGTACCCGTATACATACAGTACAACTGATCAGGAGGGATAAAAATAACGGGGCGGCAATGACCCATCGAAAAGGAGGCAGAACACATTACACATATTACCGTCATTTTGACCCTGATTTCTTTCTTTGTGACCATTATTTTTATATTTTGGAGACCCGGGGGATTAAATGAAGCCGTTCCGGCGTCGCTGGGCGCCATTCTCGTTTTGTTATGCGGAACCGTTTCCTTTCATGATTTGGGGGATATAGGGTCAAAAGTCACCGGAGCATCAATAACCATTATCTCCACAATGATAATGGCGATCGCGCTGGAAAGCTTCGGTTTTTTTAACTGGGCGGCGGCCAAACTGCTTCACCGCGCCAAGGGATCAGGCATCCGGCTTTTTTGGCTGACCAACCTGCTCTGTTTTTCAATGACGCTCTTTCTGAATAATGACGGCAGCGTCTTAATCACCACTCCTATTTTACTATTGGTCTTACAATATCTCGGACTTAAAAGACATCAGAAAACACCGTATTTAATAAGCGGCGTATTAATTGCGACGGCGGCAAGCACCCCGATCGGCGTCAGTAATATCGTCAATTTAATTTCTCTCAAAATGATAGGCATGGACCTTTATTTGTACACCAATATGATGTTTATCCCCGGCACGCTGGGACTGGTGTTTATGGCCTTTCTGCTGTTTGCCGTTTTCTACCGCCGTTTGCCGAAACAGCTCCCCGATATTCCGGTTCATTTTGAATCGCTGGAACACAAACGATATCATCCGCTTCAGCCTCCGCCAGACTTGTCCCAAAAAAACAGCCGTACGAACATCATGTTTTGTGTTTTGGTATTTGTATTGTTTGTCCGGATCAGTCTGTTTGCAGCTTCTTACAACGGCATATCCGTTTCGCTCGTGGCTGTCATCAGTTCAGTCATCCTGCTTTGCTGGAGATGGTTTTATTTAAAAATCGGACCGGCGGACTTATTAAGGAAAGCGCCTTGGCATATCTTTATTTTTGCCTTCACGATGTACATTATCATTTACGGACTGCATAATATCGGACTGACGGCATTGCTTGTTCAGTCTATTGAGCCTTATGTCTCACAAAGCATTGCCCACGCTGCATCTATTATGGGCATTGCTACATCCGTCCTCTCTAATTTGTTCAATAACCATCCCGCCTTAATGATCAGCACTTTGACATTAACTGAAATGTCCATCGACCCATTAACCGTAAAAATCATTTATCTGGCTAATATTATCGGCAGTGATATCGGATCATTGCTTCTGCCGATCGGGACATTAGCCACACTGATCTGGATGCATATCATCAGACAGCACGGCGAAAAAGTTTCTTGGTCAGAATATATCAAAACGACCATTGTCGTTGTCCCTCTCACCGTCGTGTTTACCATTACCGTTTTATATGTTTGGATCAGCTGGATTTACCTTTAGCTATGAAAAAAACTGCCTGCTGTATAAGAGAGGCAGTTTTATCATTTATGGCAGGTGCATGGTTTTTAAATGATTCAATTTCCAAAAGACAGTATCCCCGTCTGCATTGGTCAATTCAAGAATATTATCTGAGACGTCCTGTAACAGCCCCACTTTATTCGGTATATCTCCTAAATCCAGAATAATCAGCTTCCCGACATATCTTTTTAATTGCTCCTCAAAATTCCGGACAAGGGGCACATTAGCGGGAACAACCGGCAGCTCTGAACTGTTTAATGTATACGGCGTCTGCTCATCGGAATAGGGTGTCAGCCATTTCAAATGATGCATCGAGATGAAAAGAGTCTTATAAACCGGAGAGAAGAAAACAAAATAATCATTTAAAACACTTGTCACATACCCATGAATGGAACGGTCTCCCGTAACGAAAATTTCTGTAAATCTGCCTTTTATATGCTGGAGGGTATTCCGGTAAGAAAAGGAATGTTCCTGTTTTTCGGGATGCGGACTTTTTTTTCTTGCGTACGGTTCTTTATTCTCTTCGTCCGGGAGCGTCAATGTCATCCGCTGAAGATGCAGCAGCGGAATATAAAGAAACGTCCGGCCGTCATGAATCACAATGATATCCTGACCGATATCCAAAAGAGTTCCTGAAAATGTCGTATTCCCCGATATCTCAATATCGACTTGTTTATCAAGAAATCTGCTTAATCCAGCCATTTCATTCCCCCCTCTCCCGCGTTTACGGACAATCTTTCCAATCATTTACGGCCGTGTTTCCACCTATAATCTATTGTCCTTAATACAGTGGCGTAGCTATAAGAGTTCTCTTCCTCCCGTTTTGAGGATCGAACGGATCTTGACGATCTTTTCGACTTTTTAGAGGAAGTACGCTGCTCTTCGCATGATTCTTCTTCATGTGACTTTTCTTCTTCGGCGCTCTCTTTCCCGCCTTTATTCTCGTCGTCTTTATTCTCCTCTTTTTTGGCTGCTCCTTTTGCCCCTTCGCTGATGCTCTTGATATGAAAAGGATAGATCCGCAGCACTTCTTTATCTTTCACAAGAGTGTAGTGGCCGTCGGAATTATCCACAAGTATACCTTCAACGGCTTCAGGACCTCCGCGGTTGATGGATACCCATTTGTGGATCAGGCGTTTAAATATGCCGTGAAAATCATCAGCCATTTCAAATTCCGGGCGCTCCTCCTCCTGGCCGTCCTCTTCTTGTTCCGCGCTGATGCTTTTGACATGATCGGCGTTAAAATATACGATTCCGTCATCTTCCGTTTCCAGCACGAGAAAATCATCCCCTGTTTCGTGAAGCTTTCCTCTTTTCGATTCCGGACCTCCCTGATTCAATTGCACCGTGCGATTGGTCATCCGGCTGATCAGATCTTGAAAATCATCAGCTTTTTCACATTCTGCCGCTTCGGCCGGCGTTACGGTTTCACTCGTATTTTCCGTCACACTCTTCACGTGTTTCCATTGATAATAAACGATTTTATTATCAACTTGAAGAGCGATATAATCCGATTGAATGTCTGCTAATCTCCCTGTCTTGGACTCCGGGCCTCCCCGGTAGACAGTAATTACTTTTCCTTCCATCGCATGCAAAAAGTTGTCATCAGACCGATGCCGCTTCGTATTGCGTTTCATCTATTGTCCTCCTAGTCATTTTTCTCATAATGTAAAAAGCATAATGCATATATACGTATCACGATTATTTTCGGGAACTGATTCACCAGCCTATTTGTAAAAAATCTTTCTTCATTTCCAAATCAGATATTCCACCGCTCTAACTCACTGCTGATGAAGGCGGACCGCTCCTTAATGTATTCGCAAATCACATCAGGCTCCCGGTCAAAGCAATCAATCTCCTCTTTCTTATAAGGATCCTTCGCGACATGCGGCCTGATCTGCTCATACAGTGACATGACCTTCGGCTTCATATGTTCAATGGTAAACCGGGTCTGAAGCGTTTCTTCCAAAAGCTGTTTGTACGCTTTGCGGAAATACGGTTCATCCAGAAGCCTTGCAGTCAAGGTATTAAACCCTTGTATTCTGACATAATCGGCGTCCATCCGATCACCGTGAATGTCTCTTCCCCACGTCGCATCGTAATCCCACGGAATGACTTCAAAAAGTCCCGTTTCATGATTCCGGTACAAAGCGTAATTATGAACAAATCCATCGTAGTTTGAGGTAAACACGATGCCCGCAAGCCACCGCAAATACTTATCGGCGTCCAAGTGTTTGACGATCTCCCCCTTGAACTCTGACTTCGGAACGGTATTAATTTTATAGATCATGTCCTGCAAGTATAAATCGTCTTCTTTCGTTCCCGTTTTCTTTTCATAACCAAGTTCGAGCGATGTTTTCGTATCCCGCTCCAGATCACTGACGAGGGAGAAATTGGCGTCGTCATCAACCGCGTAAAAAACAGCCCCGTCCGCCAAATTCCGTTTCGCCAGAAAATATTCATCCACTGACTCCAGCTCAAGATACACCCCCTCATGTCTGCCATTGATTTGCAGGGTTACGAAATTCGCCTTTGGTGACAGCGTCCCAAGCTCCGCGAAGAAATCGAGAGACAGCTTATTCCGCATCATCGACGGATCTTTGTATTCAGCGTTTAAATGTATCTCTTTCGCCCTGCGAAATGTTTTCGGCGAATAAAAAGCGATGTGATACGATTTTTTCTTAAAATCTCTTATATGAGAGCCGCGGTACGCCAGATCAATGTCAAGCCGTTTTTGATTCACTCTCAGCACCGCGGGCACCGGATCATCATCCCAAATGTCTTTTTTCAGCTCCATTAAGTCTTTCGGGTGAATAAACAGCTGGTATAGAGGCAATGTTGATTGGTCTTTCATCAGTAACCCTCCCTGTATTAATTTAGGCTGTGCTATTTATATAAAACTCAGCGAATCACACATACACTTTTTTCATTCATGCGTACTATGTGGTAGTAAGGATCGCATCCTTAAAACATATATCATGAGGAGGTTTCAAAATGGGCCACTATTCCCATTCTGATATCGAAGAAGCAGTAAAGTCCGCAAGCACCGAGGGATTGGAAGATTATTTGTACCAAGAACCAAAAAGCAGTAAGAAGAGAAAATCTCGCAGCCATAAAAAATCCCGTTCTCACAAAAAATCTCGCAGTCATAAAAAATCGTGCCGCTCTCACAAAAAATCTCGCAGCCATAAAAAATCGTGCCGCTCTCACAAAAAATCTCGCAGCCATAAAAAATCCCGTTCTCACAAAAAATCTCGCAGTCATAAAAAATCCCGTTCTCACAAAAAATCTCGCAGCCATAAAAAATCGCGACGCTCTCACAAAAAATCTCGCAGCCGTAAAAAATCTTGCCGTTCTCACAAAAAATCTCGCAGCCACAAAAAATCTTGCCGCCGCAAGAAAAAACGCACGCAGAAAAAACCTTACCGTCCTCATAAAAAAGACCCTTGCAAAAAAGACGATTACTGCAGCAAAACAGAGTACTGGAAAGACGGGAACATCTGGGTTGTAAAGAAAAACTACAAGTAACGCCATTTGTAAATAGGCTGCCGGCTAAACGGAAGCCTTTTTCCTCAATCAGATATATGCCACGTGATAAGATATGCAGCCGGTTTTCTTTTGTTGTGTTTCCGAATTTTCTTTCTGTATAATCAGGTCATACGATAAAGAAAGGCGGCCGAAATCATGCATATCTTACGAGCAGACGAACTGAACGCAAAAGACACCTACAAATTGCTTTCGGGCACAGTCGTTCCCCGGCCGATCGCATTTGTCACGACGCGGTCATCCATCAATGGCGCCGTAAACGCGGCGCCCTTCAGTTTCTATAACGTTGTCTCCGCAGAACCGCCGCTTCTGGCCATCTCTGTCAGCCGCGCGGACGGACGGCAGAAAGACACCGCGAGAAACGCAATCGCTCATCGGGAATTCGTGGTGCACGTCAGTGATGAGTCCATTATTGAAGACATTAACAAAACGGCGGCAAGGCTTGATCCTGATGTCAGTGAACTTGGCATGACAGACCTTTCTGTGACAGACAGCGCCTGCATCAGCGTTCCCGGTATAAAAGAAGCAAAAGTCAGGTTTGAATGTATACTCGAACGCCATCTTCCGTTTCAAAATGACAGCGGAGAAACGACGACAGACCTCATCATCGGCAGAGTCGTTTGTTTTCATTTGAATGACCAAGTATATGACGCCGATAAAGGCTACATACGGACAGATGAGCTGAAGCCTGCGGCAAGGCTCGCGGGGAATGAATACGTCAGACTCGGGAAGACATATACACTTGTCCGCCCGACCTGAAGCAGGAACCATTATAATAGAAGAAACTAGTCAAAAAGACCCCTTTCGAAAGGGGTCTTTTTTGAATCTTTTACCATTAAACTCAGCCTAATGTCTTATAGAATGCTGAAACTTACAAGGCCCTCACCCGTATGAAACGAGTGACACATTTTTAGGAGGAGACGATGGATTTCATTCAGTTACTGATTTTTTCAGCCGTATTTATTTTGCTCAGCCTTATGTTTCAAGTATTTGCCGTCAAAGTTCTTCATTTTCCAAAGGCTGTTAAAAAGCAGAAGCCGATAAACGGCACACATCGATTAATCGAAATCACACTGCTTATTACGGGCATCGCAGCGGTGACTTTGTTCAATGAAATGTACGTATTTGCGGGAGTTGTTTTCATGCTATTTTGCTGCAGCGGCTTAATGGAATGGCGGCACCGGCGGGAGGAAAAGCAATATGTGTACGATTCGTTTTACGCAGGTCTTTCTGCCGCTCTTGGCGTGCTTATTTTTTTCATCAGTTAGCGTATCATGCTCTATACTCCTGCGGCCGCTCCGTCGCCGCGCGGGTCGGCCCCGCCTTGGAGAAAGCCTTCTTCATCAATGACGATCGCTGCCGCATGGCCCATAAGCCCGTCAAAATCACCAACGGTCTCGACGCGGTGGCCGCTCTGCCTTAAGGCTTCTCTCGTTTCAGGGCTGATTCTGCTTTCAACCCTCAGCCCTTCATACTCCTCTCCCCATGTCCGCCCCCAGACCCAGCGCGGCTCATTGATCGCCTGCTGCGGGTCCATTTTGTAATCAATGATGCGCGTAATCATCGCTGTCTGAGTTTGCGGCTGGCCTTCTCCTCCCTGGGTTCCGTACAGGATGTGCGGCTTTCCTTCTTTACAGGCCATCGCCGGCATGAGAGTGTGGAACGTCCGCTTGCCGGGTTCAAGTGTATTGACATGGGATTCATCCAGCGAAAAAAATGACCCGCGGTTTTGCAGCAGAATGCCCGTCTTCCCCGCCGTAACGGCTGACCCGAATTCAAAATAAAGGCTCTGTATAAAGGAAACGGCATTTCCTTCCGCATCTCTGACGGCGGCATAAGCAGTGTCGCTTCCGACCGGACGGCTTAGCGCCGGCGCAGCCGTGTCACCGATTTCTTCCGCCAGCTGCTTTGCATACCGTTTATCAAGCAGCCGATCCAGCGGAATATGAGAAAATGCCGGATCAGTCAGCACTTCATTCCGGTGCTGAAAACTCTTTTTCAGCGCCTCGATCAGCAGATGATAATAGTCAAAGGAGCCGTGTTCAATCTGAGAAAAATCATAGTTTTCCAATATATTGAGCGTCATTAAGCCTGTAAAGCCCTGTGAATTCGGCGGAGCCTGATAGATGCGGTATCCGCGGTAATCAGAGGATACCGGGTTCGTCCACTCGCCGCGGTGGGCTTTAAAGTCATCAAGTGTCAGACGGCTGCCGTTGTTTTGCAGAAAGGATGTGATGCTTTGAGCGAGGTCTCCTTCATAAAAAGCGCTTCTGCCCTTCTCGGCAAGCTGCTCCAAGCTGTCCGCCAAATCCTTTTGGACAAACCGTTCACCGGGCCTGGGCGCTTTTTTGTTTCTCGTAAAAATGGCCGAGGTGTAAGGCGTCGAGGCTAAAAGAGCGAGATTGTGTTCTGTGTGGGCGCACTGGTCGGCGGACACCGGGAATCCGTTTGCCGCATAATCAAGAGCAGGCTTCAGCACCTCAGCGAGCGAAAGACGCCCGTACGCCGAAAGCACGGCATCCCAGCTGTCCGCCATTCCCGGAACGGTAATGGCGCTTTCTGGCCCGCGCAGAGGGATCGCTTCTCTGCCCCGATACAAGTCTCTCGTCACATGCTTCCCTGAACGGCCGCTCCCGTTATAAGCTTTGATTCGTCCCGTTTCTTTATGGTAAGTGAGCCAAAATGAATCCCCGCCAAGACCCGTCATATGCGGATACACGACTGCCAGGCAGGCGCTGACCGCCACTGCCGCGTCAAACGCGTTTCCGCCCTTTTCCAGAATGCCGGCCCCCGCCTGAGAAGCAAGATAATGCGGACTGACGACCATTTGTTTCGTTCCGATGGTTGAAGTATTCATGGCAAGCCCCTTTACAAATTTTCCTAAGTATAAAAAGCGGCTTCACCGGTATCCACTTTCCTGAAAGAAAAGCTCACACACTATTTACTTTCCGATAAGAAATAATCCTAAGTTATTACGTAACGAAAACAATAAAAAAATTTCCCCTTCATACCGTAACATTTCATGATACAATAATATCCACCAAATGAAGGAAGGTGAAGCCGGTTGGAACATGAGTACAGCATTCCGAATCTTGTCCTTGATGAAACGGATAAACAGATTCTCTCGATTTTGCACGAGGAAGGGAGGATTTCCTATACAGACTTAGGAAAGCGGGTTAACCTGTCGCGAGTGGCGGTTCAGCACCGCATTCAGCATTTACTGGATGCCGGTGTGATTGAAAAATTCACCGCTGTCATCAACCCGGCGAAAATCGGCCGTCATGTGTCCGTGTTTTTTAACGTGGAGGTGGAGCCGCAGTATTTGGAGGAAACCGCATTAAAGCTTGAAAAGGAGCCGGCGGTGACAAGCCTTTATCATATGACCGGACCGAGCAAGCTGCATATGCACGGCATTTTCGCAAATGATCAGGAGATGGAAGAGTTTTTGACAAAACGGCTCTATACGCAAAAAGGCGTCGTCAGCGTCGACTGCCAAATGCTGATTAAACGCTATAAAAGCAGAACGGGCATGAAGCTGTAAGGAGGACATAGCCATGAAACATCCCTATTGGGACATTACGGCGGCGATGGTCCGAACGGGCATTCTCGGATTCGGAGGCGGCCCGTCGGTGATCCCGCTCATCCGCCATGAAGCCGTCAATAAATACAAATGGATAGATGATGATGAATTCGGAGAAATATTAGCGATCGCTAATGCGCTTCCCGGACCGATTGCCACAAAAATGGCGGCGTATCTGGGCTTCAAGCTGAAAGGCACGTTAGGCGCAATCGCGGCAACCCTCGCACATATTCTGCCTACATGTCTCGCTATGGCGGGCTTGTTTGCGGCTGTCAATGTCTTAAGCCGCTCAGCAATCGTTGCCGGCATGATTGGCGCCGTAACACCGGTGATCGCCGTCATGCTCGGCATCATGGCGTACGAGTTTGGCCAAAAAGCGCTTAAAGGTTTCGGCTGGGTCACGGGCATCCTGTTTTTTATCATCGCTTTTATCGGCCTGCAAACGTTACAGATCAATCCCGGCTTTGTCATTATCATTTTCTTGGCATACGGCGCGTTTCATTTTAAATTAAAGGACAAAATCACAAAGAAACGTTCAAAAGATAAAGGAATGCCGGCCTCATGATCTTGATTTATGTATTTATGGCGTTTTTTGTCGCAAACGTACTCGGATATGGAGGCGGACCGGCGTCGATCCCGCTGATGTTTGAAGAAGTCGTCAACAGATACAACTGGCTCTCAAACGATCAATTCTCAAATATGCTCGCACTTGCGAACGCATTGCCGGGCCCGATCGCAACCAAAATCGCGGCGTATGTCGGCTACAGCGCAGGCGGATGGCCCGGATTCCTGATTGCGCTGATCGCCACCGTCGTACCGTCGGCGCTCGCATTGATCATCCTCTTGCGCGTCATTCAGCGCTTCCGCCAATCCCCCGTCATCAAAGGTATGACGCTGTCCGTCCAGCCTGTCATCGCCGTCATGATGCTCATTCTTACCTGGCAAATCGGCGCAGACGGCATCAAAGCGATCGGCTGGGTTCAAGCGATAATGATTGCGGGGATTTCCCTCCTTGCCTTGACAAAATTCAAGATGCATCCGGCCTTTCTGATTATCGCGGCGTTTTTGTATGGAGGGCTTGTGATTCCTCATTTATAAAGAAAAGCACCTGGACAGGTGCTTTTTTATTTTGGCCCCACAATGCCGTTTGATATGACAACAGATTCATCGCCTGCATCACTCTTGATGATTTGCTTGACTTGCAGCGTTGCGCCTGCCATTCTCACAAATTGCTGAACCTGAGGCGAATTGGTTTCAGCCTGTATCCAAACAGAAGTCGGCGCTTTCCAAGCTAGAAAGAGTGCAAGAATCAACATACCAGAGATAACCAGCAGCAGCTTCATATCGCATCACTCCTTTTCAATAAACGGCTCGCAGCGGACAGCGCCTGTTGATCATGAAGAATATCACCGGGACGATTGCCTTCTCCCAACACATAGCCTTTAAAGGACATCCCCATAAAATCAAAAATATGTTCAAATTGCTGAATCAGCGGCAGCCCTTTTAGTTTAGGGTTGTCTCCGCCCACTGCTGTTACATATGCCTGCTTCGCTGACATTTGCTGTTTAAAATCAGGAAACCTCGGATCTCTCAGCGTCTGTGACCAGCGATCAATAAACAGCTTTAATGTCCCTGACATGCCAAACCAATAAATTGGGGTGGCGAATACAAGAATATCGCACGGTAATATCAGCTCAATGATAGAATCGTAGTCATCTTGAACAGGACGAAAGCCGCCTTGGGCGTGACGCAGATCTTCAATTGGCCGGATCCGATATTTCCGCAAATGAATGTGCTCCGCATCGAATCCTTGAACAGCCTTCTCCGCAAGAATATCCGTATTTCCGCCAGGCCTCGTTCCGCCATGAATAACCGCAATGTTCATGATGCATCTGCTCCTTTGTTTACGAATGATTTTCTTCATCATATAATGGATTCATCAATCAATACAGATAATTATTTCGATTGTTTCAATCGATAAAACCGATTTAGAAAGGGCGAGATCAAATGGAATTGAAGCAGCTGATCACCTTTATTACCGCAGCAGAACATGTAAACTTCACCCTAACCGCCAAGATGCTTAACTACGCACAATCAAGCGTTACCTCTCAGATCAAATCACTGGAAGAAGAAATCGGGACTCCTTTATTTGAACGGCTGGGCAAGCGGCTTTTCCTGACAGAAGCCGGCAAAACGTTCAAATCCTATGCGGAGAAGATCATTGCGTTAACAGAAGAAGCAAAAATGGCCGCAAATCAAGCAAGAGAAACAACCGGAACCTTGAAAATCGGCGCGACGGAAAGCCAGTGCACATACCGCCTTCCGCCTATCATAAAAGAATTCAAACAGGCTTTTCCTCAAGTAAAGCTTATATTCAAACCGTATATTTCCAACGAACAAGCGAAAGAACAGCTCTTGCAGGGCCAGCTTGATATCACTTTCATTTTGGATGTGAATCGGTCGGAAGACGCACTGCACGTTGAATCTCTGATTCAGGATGAAATCAAAATGGTAGCCGCCAATGACCATCCTTTTCCAGCAGACTCACCAGCAACATTGAAGGATCTTCAAAATGAAACCCTTCTGCTGACAGAGGACGGCTGTTCATATCGCACGCTCTTTGAGAACACTTTACATGACGCCGGAGTCTACCCTAATAAATTAGAATTCGTCAGCATAGAAGCCATCAAACAATGCGTGATGGCCGGACTCGGAATCGGACTATTGCCTGAAATGACAGTAAAAGACGATATTGCCGAAGGACGGATGAAAGAACTCAACTGGCAGAATGAATGCCCCGTTTTTACTCAACTAGCATGGCATAAGGACAAGTGGATGTCTGCGCCATTAAAGGCATTTATCGATTTGACGCGAAAAACATTCAAATAAAAACCTGCTGCAAGGACGACAAAGTTTTTAATAAAGCAGACACCAGGCATACAAAAAAACACTTGGTGGCTTAAAGCTCCAAGTGTTACATGTGATTTTTCCGATAAAACGTTCGCAAAACATGCGTTTCAAGGTCAGCCAGACGGACAGGGATCGGCAGCCTGCTTCTCCTTGTATTCCACATTGTTAAATTATTATAAAAAAACTTGCCGATAACAACACGGCAAGCTCTTAACTATAGCAATTCTAATACATCAGTAAACAAGGCATCTCCTAATGTTAATCTCCTGTTGAAAGGCTGTATATGTGGCAATTCACTCCACTCATACACAGTATCGTAGTAATCATACAAATAACTGAGTTCGATAAACCCTTTCTCTTGCATTATTTTATTAATATAGTTCGTTCCCTGAATGAATTCTAAAGATTCAGCGGTTCCTACAATGTCATAAGCGCCATCTATTAAATCGTGTCTTAGGGAATAACTATAATCTAATACATAAACAGGAACCAATTTAGATACTTTCATATTGATTTGCTGTTCTAAATGAAAACCATTTTCCCCAGAAAGATCTTGCAAATGGATATCAATTTCTCCTGAAGGATTGTTTAAATCTCTAACTTCAATTTTTTTCAAACCTTTTATTTGATTAAATTCATCAGGTACTTTTATTTTCTCTGCGCATTTGCTCTTGTACCATTCGTCTAATTCCCTATTCACAAATAGACGATGAAGCAATTCACCGATTTCAGGGTATTCATTAATAAATCTGATTCCATGTTCCATAGTTTTAACCATCCCATCTTCTTGAAGGCTCGCCTTTTTTCGTCTGCTTACCAGTTACAGGATCAAACTCTCCTAAATGCTCTGTTCTTCTGCGGTTCCACTTTTCTAATTTACCATGCTGGGAATCCCATTGCCAATTAAACCCATCTCTATCTGACCAAGATTTTCTTTTTAATCTTTCTTTTATTTGTATCATACCTCTTTCTTCCATCCAGTTAGTTGGTTCTTTTAAACGATATCCATTTGAATTGTCTCCAACTATCTTCTCTCTATCAGCTAGCGCAGCATAGTATTCTTCAGTCCGTTTCTTTTTACTGTAGTTAGTACCATTATGAGCAACATAATCATTTTGAGTCATCCCCTCAGGTTTTTCCAACCATTTTGGTTTTTTTGACTGGCTACTAGCCATCTTCACAATCCCAAGATCCTTCACAGCCGTCTTTTCCACATCGACACGGACTGTTGGGAATCCGTACGTAAAGCCGTTCGCTGTTACTGGGCGTTCTGCGTACACGCGGACGTTTGTCGGGACTTTGAATTGTTTAACTTTTTCTAGTGTCTTGTTAGCTTTTTGAACTTTTGAATGGGTTGCAAGCGGTATGCCTTTGTTTACATGCTTCGCCAATGCGCCGGCACCAACCAAACTCAGCGCAGCTTCCAACGCCCCTTGCTTCCGTTTTTCCTCAGACACTTTGTTTCCGAACATATCCCGTCCTGTGACGGCTTCTGAGAATCCGTTTGAGGCGACAAGACCGTATGCGCCCATTTCTGTCATTTTGAGAATGTCTAAGGATTTTCCGGTTTTATAGGCATCTAAAGCATGTTCTGCGGCAATGACGGTTTTTCCGGTTTTGTAAATGGCTTTTCCGCCTTTGAAAGCGCGGCCCGCCCAGCCGACGACCGGTATGAATCCGGCGGCGGCCATCGCTCCTGCTGTGACGCGTTCTGCGGTGGAGAGTTTTTCGCCGGTCACCGGATCAACGCCTTCGGCTGCTCTTTTATAATCATAATAGCCGGTGACTTCGCCGGTAAAGTTGCAGATGCCGTCCCATGTTTTTTCGTACCATGGTTTATTGGCTTCTTCTTCAGCCTTTTCCTGAAGCCGTCTTGCTTCGGCCTGCTGGGCTTTTGCGTCAATATAGTCCGTGCCCTGTTTTTCTGTCGCCATGACGCTTTTGTAGATTTCATTGCTGTGGAAGGCTTTTTTGTCATAGTACATAGGGGAGGCGCTTTTCCCGTTGCTGGTGGCCTGCATGAGAAGGGAATATTTGCTGAGCACTGCGTTGTCCAGAGATTCTAAGTTTTGATATTCAGCGGTCAGGGATTCATCAAGCGTATCGACTGCCGTGATCGTGTCGCGTCTGGTTTTCTGGGCATCACCCATTTTATCTGCGTAATCATCCAGCGTATATGTATCGAGATGAATAATATCACTGATGCCAGACAAAATCGAATCGATTTCTGCTTTATGAGCGGAGACAATCTCTGAAGCTCTCAAATCCGCATTGGGCAGCTCATGCTCTAAAAATGAAGTCTCCGCATATGAATCACTGAGCTCTTGATCTTTAATGTCACCTGAAATGCCATTTAAAAACGCAATTTGAGCAGAGACAAGCGTCAGCCAGCTGTCGGCGATTTCCGCTTGTCCCTGAAAGAAATCCTTTATATTGTCTGCGCCTTTCCCTTTCAAAGCATCACCCAGATCGGCCACGCCTTGAAAGGCTTGTTTGAGCGCACGCAGCTGTTCTTCAAGGGCTTCGTATTGTTTCTTTCTCTTATCTGCTTCGTCCGTTAACGATTGTGATTCAAACACTTTGCTCATCGGCAAGTCCTTTCTTTCGTTATTTTACAGCGATCGCCTCGTCCTGTTCCTTCAAAGAATCTACGTTGTCTTTAACGTCCGCGATGTTCTTATGAACGGCCTGCTTGTATTCGCTGATCATCGATACAAGCTTTGCCTCGCGGGATTGGTATTTGGAGGTATAGTCGAGCTTGTTTTTTCCGTTTGAACCGGCGTTCCCGATAGAAACGGCCTCCAAAGCGCTGCTGACGGATTCAAGCTGCTTCATGACGGCTCCGTATTTGAGTTTTATTTCTGCCATTAAAACCAACTCCAGCTTTTTTTGATTGATTGTATTTTTTCTCCGACCGTGTCAAGGGCTTCTTCTCCCAGCGTCAGCAGGTGCTCTGCCTCTCTCGCGATGCTTCTGGCGGCAAGGAGCCCTCCTTTTTCAATTTCAAGCTGTGTCATCTTTAAGCCGATTCTGTAAATATAACCGTCGTATTTGTCTGTGACGATTCTGTATGCTTCTGTATGGGCCTGATCGCGCCGGTCATCAAATTCTTCAGCAAAAGTGCCGGTCCAATGATGATCCAGGTGCGGCCTGAGGATGTCCCTGATTTCAGACACGCCCTCTTCCTGCAGAGATTCTATCTCTCTTTTCGCTTCTTTTAATTTATCAATTTGGTGTTCGATCTCGCCCAGTTTATGGCTGATGGTGCTGTTAATATGGCTTAATGTGCTTGAATGGCTCATCTGTTTTCACCTCGTCTTACGCAAAAAGTCGTACAAAAAGCACAGACTTTTCCATACTATATTTCCATATATTATATTTTAAAATAGACAGAAAGCAGCTTAAATAGGTTAAATGACTTATTTTCAGCAGCCGAGATGCTCATCATTAACGCCAAAAGACTCACTTAAACAGCATATCCATTCATTGATCTCCTCTATGTATCCATGATAAATTCCCTAAAAAAAAAGAGACAGTGATTAACCGTCTCCTTTGCCTTGTATCATGATTCTAATAATGTCGTTAACTGCAGTCCCAGTTGTACAAAACGTTTGAGAAATCTTTTTTCTTCAAATCTTCCGGTCTGATAAAGAAATTGGCGATTCCCACATCTCCCCACATCGAATCAATGTCATCATCTGAATCAATTTGCAAGAGCAGAATCGTATGGTTTTGATGGGAATAAGACCGCGGATCTTCCTGGGTGAAGGACGCATAGCCGCCGATTTTATGGCCGAATGCGTTCACCGTATATTCGTCATACACCTCATCGTCAAACTGCTCGAAATAGCCGAAGGCATCCATCCCGGCATATTGCCTGAATTGAAAATCAGACGGGAGCACCCATTCAGCAGACAGCTCAGGGGTGATCAGCGCTTCGGATTGAATCGGAAAATCGTACTCCTCTTCAACCTGAACGAAAGAAAAATCATCCATGAGCTCCTCTTCCCGATCTGTCACGTGCTCAAAATATTTGACGCAGAAACCCGTTTGCGCGCACCCGTCGTCAAAATTCAAACCGTATACGTCATCACTGACCGATATGTAAAACTGAAGAATGCCGGTGTCCGGAAAATCAGGTAGTCCGGGCATATCCGCAAAATTGATTTGGGCGAGAAGCTTCATCGGCCTGCCGCTTTCATCTTCAGGGTATGGTTCATGTTTCGGAAAATAGGGGTCTCCGGCAATTTTACTGTCATACCGTCCCGTTTCAGCTTTTTTGACGTGCAGTTTGATAAAGGGCCGTGCTGACGTTTCCAGCAGACCGCGGGATGATTCCATTTGCTTCGGCAATTTCCATGTGTTTTCCACGATTAATATCTCCTTCGTCTCTAATGATTGTATGATAAAAGGCCGGCGCGGACCGCCGGCCTTTCAAGTGACAGAATCAGTCTGAGGCACGACGGCTCTTCTTCCGATTGAGATATATTCCACGCCGGCCTGTTCCGCTTCCTCAAGCGAGTGGCAGTTTCTCCCGTCGAAAATAACCGGGGTTTCCATCAGCTCTTTGTACGCTTCAAGCGGGAAGTGTTTAATTTGTTCCCAATCTGTCAGAATCAGGACGGCATCCGCTCCCCTGACGGCTTCTTCTATGGACTCCCGATAGGAAACCGCAGCCGGAAGCAGCCCGGAAGCCCGGAATGAAGCGATCGGATCGTACGCTGTCATCCGGGCGTCAAGAGCCGCCAGACGATCCGCAATGACAATGGACGGGGCATCCCGCATATCATCTGTATTCGGCTTAAAAGACAGCCCTAATAACGCGATGGTTTTCCCCGTCACACCGCCCAGCCTGTTCAGCACTTTATCAACCAGCATGGACTGCTGGTTATTGTTGACTTTAATGACGGACTTCAGCAATTCAAAATCATGCTCCACATGTCCCGCGATCTGCACGAGGGCGTTTGTATCCTTCGGAAAACAGGAACCGCCGTAACCGATGCCGGCTCTTAAGAATTGATTGCCGATCCGTTTATCCAATCCCATTCCGTGTGCGACTGATTCCACATCCGCACCGACTTTTTCACATATATGAGAAATTTCATTAATAAAACTGATTTTTGCCGCTAAAAATGCGTTTGACGCATATTTGATCATCTCAGCGCTTCTGATGTCCGTATGATATACCGGAATCGCAAGCGGCGCGAAAACCCGGTCAAGCGTTTCCCGCGTCTGCCGGTCTTCAGCCCCGATCACGATGCGGTCGCCGTGAAAGGTATCGTGAATCGCCGAACCTTCACGGAGAAATTCCGGATTCGAAGCGATTGAAATGTTCACGTCCGCTCTCAGCCGTGAATGAATAACTTCGCTGATTCTGTCATTCGTTCCCACGGGAACCGTGCTTTTTGTCACGACGATCGCATCTTTAGAAATATGTTCGGCAATCTGTTCGGCGACATTTTCAATATAAGTAAGGTTTGCGTGCCCGTCTTCTTTTTGCGGCGTTCCGACCGCTATAAAAATAACGTCCGCTTCCGCAAGCCCTTTTTCGTAGCTCGTTTCAAATGCCAGCCGATGCCGGCCGATATTTCGTTTCATCATATCTTCAAGGCCCGGTTCAAAGATAGGGGACAATCCCTTTCTCATCTGCTCAACCTTACGTTCGTCAATATCTATGCATGTTACGTCATGGCCGATTTCTGAAAGAGACACTCCTGTCACAAGACCGACGTAGCCTGTTCCGATCACTGTTATTTTCATCGTGTTCCCCCAACCGTTTAGAAATTGCTGCTGGGCAGCTTACCGCTATTATCATATGATCCCGGCGCCGGCGGAATGCCGGGAGCCTGAGGTCATGATAGGAAAAAACGGCGCCGGCCGCTGATAATAGCATAAGCATAAAAGAATCATCTTGCAAAACAGCCGCTTACGCTTCATTTAAACGGGATGGAGACGACGATTAAAAAAGACCCCAGCGCTTACGGCGGGCCACAGGCAGCGGAGGTTCCTTATAAACGGCTTTGTTTTCAGCGAGAAGCGCCGCATTTTCCGTGAGCATGTAAATCAGCTCCGCTCCTGCTTCTTTTTTCAGAACGCTGATCGCCTCCTGATAATAAAAATTTCTCGGTCCGAGATTATGGGCGTCAGATGCGAGAAAGTGGATCAAATTCGCTTCCATCAGCTGCAGCGAAAAGGATTTCGCTTTCCGCCCGAATGCTCCGGCAATGCAGCCGGCCGTCACTTGGGCGGCCGCCCCTTTCTTCACAAGACTGTAAAGGACGGAAGGATTTTCGCGAATTTCCCTGTTCCGCTCCGGATGGGCGATGACGGGGACATATCCGTTCAGCTGCAGTTCATAAAACAGCCTTTCAGCATAGGCCGGGACATGATCCGCCGGAAATTCCGCCAGCACATACTTTGTATTATGGAGCGGGGCAAGCGAGCCGCTTTGAAGACCTGCCAGCAGATCTCCGTCTATTCTGATCTCCTGGCCTGGCAGAACAGTCAGCGGAATGCCTTCCTTATTCAAACGTTTGTTTAACAGGCTGACCGCTTCGTTGACCGTATGCCGATCCGTGTCATAGCGGTATTTCACATGATGCGGCGTCGCGATGATCATATCAATCCCCTGTCTGACCGCTTCTCTCGCCATCTTCAGGCTTTCTGTATCATCCGCCGCGCCGTCGTCTATGGAAGGAAGGATGTGACAATGGATATCTATCATATTTCAATCCCTCCTTAAAAAGAATGGACCGCGCCCATTGTGACATTATTGTCCGTAATAGGCGTAGTCCGAATGTTTCGTTTGTTTCTTCCCGTTCATAACGGCCCCAAGGAGCTTGCACGGGCAGTAATCGAGCGCTTCTTTCGCCTTGGCCGCTTTTTCTTTGTCCGTTTTCCCGCTTGAGATCACCATAATGGCTCCGTCAGTGTAGCTGCCTAATATTTTCGTATCGGCTACGGCCAAAACGGGAGGCGTATCCAAAATCACCTTATCATAAACTGCGGCTGCTTCTGACAGAAGATCTTTCATCGCACCCGTCGATAAAAGCTCCGCCGGATTGGGCGGGATCGGCCCGCTCGTTAAAATATCCAAGTTTGCTTCATCAGCCGGCAGGACGGCATTCTGAAACGGCATCTGTTTTAACAGCAGCGACGTTAATCCGGTTCCGTTATCCAATTTGAAGGTGAAATGAACCGTCGGTTTGCGCAGATCCGCATCAATTAAAAGCACTTTTTTCCCCTGCTGTGCAAATACGACGGCAAGGTTGGCCGCGGTTGTCGATTTTCCTTCTTCCGGACCGGCGGATGTGATCAAAAGGGACTTCACCTCCGTATCAACGGAAGAAAATTCAATGTTTGTGCGAATCGTGCGATATTGTTCTGAGTTGATGGATTTCGGCTCAGACATCGCAATCACGCTTCGTTTTCCGGGTTTGTCTTTTTTACGCGTCAACATGTCCGCCTCCCGCTTGTTTGGTTTCCGCCATCCTCAAGCTTTTGGCAACGCTGTCTTTAGTACTGATTGAAGTAACCGTTCCCAGGATCGGGATGCCGAGCAGCGC
Organism: Bacillus sp. ZY-1-1; assembly: GCF_003047165.1. Classification (NCBI taxonomy): domain Bacteria; kingdom Bacillati; phylum Bacillota; class Bacilli; order Caryophanales; family Bacillaceae; genus Bacillus; species Bacillus sp. ZY-1-1. The sequence goes on along the minus strand of NZ_CP027061.1, from coordinate 443,284 downwards.
TTCCAGCTGTTCTTCCGATTTGATCGTATTATCCAGATGTTCCAGCAAAAAGGCGAGACCGATTCCGCCCAAAAGTCCGGCGGCAAACGCAATCGCGATGTTCAGCTTACGGTTAGGCTCTGCCGGTGACTGGCTGTCCGACACTTCGGCCTTTGAAAGGATGCTGACATTATCCACGTTCATGATGGCGGTGATCTTGTCCTGAAAAACGGATGCAACCGCATTTGCCATAACGGCCGCCCGCTTAGCATCCGTATCCCGAACGGCAATCGTCACGACTTGTGAATCCTGCTCGCTGGATACCGTGATTTTCGATTCCAGCTCTTTCGAAGTCATGGACAGATGCAGCTGTTTAATCACCTCATCGAGGATGACCGGGCTTTTGATGATGACATTATACGTGTTGATTAATTGGAGGTTGGTTTGAACGTCATTGAATTGGACTTCTTTTTGATTGTTTTTGGATTGGCTGACCAAAATTTGAGTTGAGTTTTCATAGACCGGCGTAAGAGCGAAGAAACTGATGAGACCGCCTGCGGAAGATGCCGCCGCGGTAATAATAAGTATAAACAGCAGACGCTTTCTCAGTATTGCGAATATTTCCTTTATGCTTGCAGATTCTCCCATATAACCTCCATATCACTTTCCGTGTATTCCCATTCCCTCCAATGATCTTTTCCAATTACGATTATACAGCTTTAAACTGTCATTTCTAACCTTTTCAAATGACAAAATTCGACAAAAATAGACAATCACTTCAATCTGATTTATATTTGTAAGCGCTTTAAATGCTGGTGTCACAGGAAGATTAAAAAATCCCGCGGCCAGGAGGCTGCGGGATTTTATGTTGCATATCCATTTTTAATATAAGAAATCAAATTCTCAAGCATTTCTTTTGTGGTCATCTCAGAGGACTGCTCACCGATGTCGTGCGCATGCATTAAAATCTTCAGAAACTCCTCTTGATCTAACTTCGTTTTCTTCATCATTCGTTTCCTTTCGGCTTCCATTAAATTGAAAACAAGATTATTATATGCTGTCGGGTGCTGTTTTGCAATCTCTAATACATCATTCGACACATTCGGGTTTTTATGTCCTTTTTTAGGAAAAACTTTTTCCGGGCCATGTGTTGCGATATAATAGAGGAATTGGAATCTTTTTATTTTGTGACTCGTTAGGAGCGATAATCATGCTTCAGGATATGATTGCTAAAGAAGATGTGCTCGCAGCGGCTGAACAGCTTAAAGAACTTCTTCCTTACAATGAAGACAATGTTCAGCTGATGAAGAAAGCACTCATTTTATATCGGCAGGATTCCGTCTATCGTATACAGGTTCAAACCCCGACAGAGATTTCCGCATATGTGCAGGATGTTGTGCCTGTAAGGGTCACGCTGAACTTATTTTTCATGGTGAAAAGCGGCTGCGCATGCCCGTCTGAGGCGATCTGCCGCCACGTGCTCGCCGTTTTTCTTTACGTATATGCCCAATTCGAGCGGGTCGGTACCTTTACCGAACATTGGCTGGAAAGAGAAAAGCTTGAGGAAAGCAGGGAGCTTGTCCGCCGGCAGTTTCAGGAAAAAGTGCTGCCGAATGAAGAGTCGCTGTCAAGCTGGCTCGCTTTTTTTGATTCGGAATTCTCGCTGTGGGAGGCGCGGACGCCGGCCGGAAGCCAGACGATGCAGGGCCTTTATTACGGCTATCTGTCAGCGCTCAAAAAACACGCCCCGAAAAAACCCGAGCTTAAAAGCTTATATCAGATTCATTCGGCGCTTGCCGTCTGGCTTCACATGTTCACTTTGATTGAGTCAGGCAGATTGGATGCCGAAAAAGATTATTACAGCATTAATCCATACGTGGAACAGCTGATGGATACGATTTATTCCTCCATTGACAGACTGAAAACGTACGCCTTGTCTTTTTCACTCGATCCTTTTTTAGACCGGACGCCCCCGGTGCTCCGCAGACTGCTTGTGAAAGAAGAGCTTTTTCAATACGAACGCCTCCGGGTATTCGGTGAAATGTGGAGCGCGCTTTTGAACCGGCCGAAATGGGTCGCGCGTGAACAGGAGATTCTCGAACAGGAAAGCGGGCGCCGTTTTTCGCCGGAAGTGCGGTTCGGACGGCTTCATCTGGCCTTTTTGCAAAAAGATGATGAAGCGGTCTTTGAAGATATGTCCCGCTTCCCTCCTGAAGCGCTGCCGTACACTTTTCAATGGCTCGGTGAACTCACCGCGAAAAAAGACTGGAAACGGCTGAAAACATGGTATGGCCGGATCGAACCGCTTGCCGTGAACTATACGAAGCTTGATAAGCCGTTTAAAGAAATGCGCGACATCATCGGAGAGCTGTTTGCACTGTTGGCGGATTATGCGCGGCACTCACGGGATGATCAGCTGTTTGAACGGTTTGCTTCCGGCTGCCTTCCCTATACCTTTACCGAATACAGCCAGTACCTGTACGAAAAACGGCGGCACGCGGAATGGGTCGAGATTCACAGCCTCGTCGGTTTTTCCGTCTGGGAAATTGAAAAGGACATCCTGAAGGAAATTGCCGCCAGTGATCCGGAAGCGCTCATCCCCTCCTATCACCGGGCGGCGGCCTTTTTTATCGACCAAAAAAACCGCAGCGCCTATAAAGAGGCTGCGCGCCACCTGAAAAAACTGCGGACGCTTTATAAAAAGGCAAAAAAACAGCAGGTATGGGAGCGTTATATCAGCCGGCTGAGCGCAAGCTACAAGAGGCTGCGCGCCCTTCAAGAAGAATTGCAGAAAGGAAAGTTGATTGATGGCGAGTCTTAAGGAAATTTTCATTCATGTAGAACAAATGGAAGATTGGACATTTACGCTGTCAAGCCATGATGAGAAGGAGCAGCCGCTTACTCTCAGTCAGATGAAGACTCATTTGTTCCAATGGCATGAGTCCACCTTTTACGGAACGTTTCTTGAAGACGTCAGCTTCATCGGCACTCCGGCCGTTCTGCTCAGCCCTTGGATGACCGTCGAGCTTCTTGGAAAAAACTCGTTCAATTCATTCAGCACCGTGCAGCTGACAAAGGAAACGGAACCGTTAATCGAAGCGGCTTCGACGATATACGAATTTATTGCTGACGGCGATTTTCTTCCGGATTATGACGCATGGCAAAATGGCGTCCTGCGCTTCAAAGACCGCGAGCTTTTGCTGGAAGGCTTTACGGCAGACTGGTTCTCAGCCGCGGTACAGGACTACATTCAGTACAATGATGATCTGCTGGAAAAATGGCGGCGGATCGAAACCCGTTCGCCGGCCGTTCATACGTTTAAAGGCTCCTTTTTGGATGAAGAGGATTTTCTGGAGGGAATCGGCTGGCATGACGATCTGACGCCGTTTACCGTCGGCCTCCGATTAAACGAGCCTGATTTCGACGGTGACGACTGGAAAATCGAGATGTTTTTACGTGAGAAAAAAACCGGCTCCATCACCTTTTTCGACGGACTGAAAGGGCTGAAAAAAGCGTGGCAGGCATACAGCGGAAAAATCGCGCGTGAACAGGACCGCTTCCGCAGAACGGTTCCCTGGCTTTCGTTTGATTCAGGAACGACGCTGATATCTGAAGAAGAGGCTTGGATCTTCTTATCGGAAGCGAGTGAGACGCTTGTCGATATGGGTGTGGAGATTCTTCTCCCATCATGGTGGCAGATTGTCCGGGACAGCAATATGATGCTTAAGGCGAAAGTGTCATCCTCCCCGCGGGGCGAGTCCTTCGTCGGCATGAACGCTCTGCTTGATTTCAACTGGAGATTCGCCACAAACGGGATTGAGCTGACAGAGGATGAATTCAATGAGCTCGTCGCAAACAACAGACGTCTCGTCAACATTCGCGGCCAATGGGTGAAAATTGATCCGCAATTTATTAAACAGATGAAAATACTGATGGAAAAAGCGGAATCTGAGGGCCTCCACATGTCCGACGTGCTGGCGCGCGAACTGATGGATCACGGGGAAAACGGAGCCGAGGACACGGACATCATTGACTCATCGGCATTTGCCGGAATCAAGATCGAATTATCAAAGCATCTCAGAAGCCTGATCCGCAAACTGACGGATGCCGGGGATCTGCCGGAGCATGAAGTCAGCGCCGCGTTTCAGGGCCAGCTCCGCCCTTATCAGATGTACGGCATGAACTGGCTTCTGTTTTTACGGGAAAACGGCTTCGGCGCCTGTCTCGCAGATGACATGGGACTTGGAAAGACGATTCAGATGATCGCTTATTTTCTCCATGTGAAGGAAAGCGGCCGGCAAAAAGCGCCTGCCTTAATCATTGCGCCGACATCGGTGCTCGGCAACTGGCAGCGTGAGCTCCAGACCTTCGCGCCGCAGCTGAAGGCCGTGCTTCATTACGGCCCCCGCAGGCCGAAGGGGGAAGCATTTGTCCCGGCCTATCAGGACGCGGATGTCGTTCTTACTTCTTACGGCCTCTCGCACGCCGATCAGGAAGAGCTTTCTTCCGTGACATGGAGCACCGTCTGCCTTGATGAAGCGCAAAACATTAAAAACGCGCATACGAAGCAGTCCCGCGCAATCAGAAAGCTGAAAGGCGTCCATCATATCGCGCTGAGCGGAACACCGATGGAAAACCGCCTGACAGAGCTTTGGTCGATCTTTGATTTTATGAACAAAGGCTATCTCGGCAGTCTGACCGGCTTTCATAAACGCTATGTGCTGCCGATTGAAAAAGACCGTGACGAAAAAAGAATCAACCAGCTTCAGCAGTTAATCCGGCCGTTTTTACTGCGCCGGACAAAACGGGATGAAGAAGTGGCGCTTAATCTTCCTGACAAGCTGGAACAAAAAGAGTTTATCCCGCTCTCAGCCGAACAGGCATCCCTTTATGAACAGCTTGTCAAAGATACATTTGAACATATGGCTTCTCTGACCGGGATGCAGCGGAAAGCGCTGATTCTGAGCATGCTCGGCCGCTTGAAGCAAATATGCGACCATCCTGCGCTCTATTTGAAGGAAGAACAGACAGAGCTGTTAAACGGGAGGTCCGTCAAACTGGAAAAGCTGCTTGACTTAATGGCGGCGATCCGCGGACAAGGGGAAAGCTGCCTCATTTTCACCCAATACATTCAGATGGGCAACATGATGAAGCGCCTCCTGGAAAAAACATTCGGAGAACCGGTTCAGTTTTTAAACGGAAGCCTGTCCAAGCAGGAACGCGATTCTCTCGTCGAACGGTTCCAGAAGAAAGAATACCCGACGCTGATTTTGTCACTGAAAGCGGGCGGAACCGGCCTGAATCTGACGGCTGCCAATCATGTCATTCACTATGACAGGTGGTGGAATCCGGCGGTGGAAAACCAGGCGACCGACCGCGCCTACCGAATCGGCCAGGAACGGTTCGTCCACGTTCACAAACTCATTACGACGGGAACGATTGAAGAAAAAATTGATGCCATGCTCGAAACGAAACAAACTTTGAACGATCAGATTATCCAAAGTGAAAATTGGATTACCGAGCTGTCATCCGATGAGCTTGAAGAATTATTCACCCTCAGCGCATCGGCGCAATCACATTAAACGCAAAAAGACCGGCTCTCTCGGAAGAGCCGGTCTTTTATGTCGTCCTTACTGTTACGCCGCATTTGCCATGAATGCGTCACGCCAGTCATGAACAGTATCGCCATACCTTTCACAGTAAATTCCTGATCATATACGCAACGCCGTTTTGATCATTTGTCAATGTAACGGCATCAGCGATCTCTTTAATATCTTCTCTCGCATTCCCCATCGCTATGCCTTTTCCGGCCGCCTGAAGCATTGAATAGTCATTTAAGCTGTCACCGACCGCGGCGGTTTCAGCCATCGGAATGCCGAGCTTTTGCGCCAGCCGTTTGAGCGCCTGCCCTTTTGAGGCGTTTCGAGACGCCACTTCAAAGTTGTGATCGGCAGAGCTGACAAGGGTGAGATCTTTCTGACCGCTGAATCGGTCCCAGCCCGCTTTCAGCTTCCGCTCATCAAACGAAAATCCGAGAATATTATAAAAATCCAGATGCTCTTCTTTCTCAAAGAGCTCACGGTATGAATGAATGTAAGCAAAGCCGGACTGGCTGTATTGCACTGAAGCCGCCTGTTCCAAAACGGAAAGATCGGTTTCCGGATTGGCGCTTTTCACCCGGTCCATTTCGATATCGAGCAGCTGCCTGCCGGTTTCAGGCGTATAGATGGCTTTGTTTGTAAACACCTCATAATAATATTGATTCTCTTCAAGCCATGACAAAATCCCCCGGGCTCTTGTTTCTTCAATCGCTTCACAATGGTACAGGCTGCCGTCAGGAGCATGAATGGCGGCTCCGTTTGCGCTGATAATCCATGTTTTTATGCCGAGCGGTTCGAATATGGAGTGCACATCAAAATGCGCGCGTCCAGTGGAAACCACGATTTCAATTCCCGCTTGCCGGGCTTCCCTTAAAGCCCGCTTGTTTTCATCGCTTACTTGATGACTGCTGTTCAGCAGTGTGCCGTCCAGATCTATGGCAATCAGTTTCACATGTCCTCATCCTCTTCTTCAGATTCAGTTACAAGCAATTCTACGCCGTGCCGGTCGAGCAGATCGCAAAAATCCTGATCAGGCAGCCGATCGGTAATCAGCAGGTCAACCTCGTGCAGGTCTGCATACTGATAAAAACTCGTACGGCCAAGCTTCGAGTGATCGCTCAGCGCAATCACCTGTTCAGCCTGACGGATCATTTTACGCTTTACCATGCCGTCTTCTTCATGCGGAATCGTCAGGCCGTTTTCCGAGATGCCGACAACGCCGATCAGCACCTTATCAGCGTGATAATCCCCCAGTTTTTCTACAACGGAAGCCCCGTATAAAAACCGGTGTTCCTTCTGGAGCTTTCCGCCGAGCAGGTGAATATCAATTCCCTCTTTTGCGGAAAGGATATCGGCCTGATTGATCGAATTTGTAATAACAGTGCAGCCGGTGACATTTAAATGCTCCGCGCAGGCCTGAACGGTTGTCGATGTGTCCAGGATGATCCGGTCTCCTTTATGAATCAGGGATGCGGCCAGCTTGCCGATTTTGTTTTTCTCTTCAGAAACGGTTTTCAGCCGGCCCGAATAGCCCGGAACTTCCTGATTCACTGACGGCAGAATCGCGCCGCCCCGTGTTCTGATAATGGCCCCTCGCTCTTTCAGCTTTACAAGGTCCCTTCTTGCGGTATCTCTTGAAATATGAAGCAGCGAACATATCTGTTCAGCGGTGATCCGCCGGTGCTGTTTCAAATATTCCATTATCGCAATCAGTCTTTCTTCTTGATACACGTCCTCATTCCCTTTTTTTCGTCACTTATCTGTAAGTAATTATAAGTTTTTATCCCAATATATTCAATGTTTTTAAGTATTTATAAGCGAAATCACTTCTTTTTAACCATTTTTCAGCTCCCGCACAAAAAAACCAGTCTTTCGACTGGCGAATGGGAAGGAGGTATTGCGGGGCCCGCTGAAAGGCGGGAAATCGAGGAAAAAAGCATGCTATTCAGCCAGCGGCTCTTTCCGTTTTTGATCCATAAACCGAACGGTATCAGCCATGACCTCGGTCACATAAACTTTTACGCCGTCTGTCTTTTCATAGCTTCTCGTCTGGATTCTGCCGCTTACACCGACCATTGACCCTTTTTGGCAGTACAATGCCGTGTTTTCAGCGTTTTTCCTCCAGATGGTGCAGTTGACAAAGTCGGTTCCGGTTTCACCCGACGCGCTTTTAAAATTGCGGTTTACCGCCAACGTAATATGAGCGACGGGAATGCCCGCTGATGTAAAACGGAGCTCCGGGTCTTTCGTCAGCCGGCCGACAAGCATAACGTGGTTAAACAAGCCGTCTCCTCCTCTCTTTTTCGAGGCTGGCTTCATTGTAGTACAAAGGCTTATGAAAGCAAAAAGCGGAAAAAGCCGTTATCCGTTTGGGCTGCTTTTATGTTTTTGTTTTTCTTTCTGATAAAAAAAACTTTTGTTTTTGACCGCTTATGTAATATGTATTTTTGAGCAGCCGCGAGAAAAGTTTCGTTTTGAGCCAGTCTTTCTCAAACATGCGGACAAACTTTCCGCCGTCCCATGCGAACCAGTAAAAACTCAGCTTTTTATCAGTCAATGAAAGCTGAATTTTATACTGTTCCATGCGGTCTTTTGTTTCATATAAAAAGACGACATTTCCCCTTCTGTTAAGATGCACCTCACAATCTTCCTTTTTGCATACCAAGTAGGAATGATCGTCTTTTCGCCTTGAACCGTCTTCTATATAGATTTCCTTCAGGCGCAATTGATTCATAAGCATCTCTCCATGACCATATTCTTTTACATTATAATGAAAAAATAGAAATGATTAAATGTTGACCGCCTACAAAAATGATGAAGCATGTCTTACAGCATTTTCCCGGGAAAAATGATATGTGTTATAATAAATGAACGAAAAACATGGACAACAGGGGTGAAAATAAGAGATGAAAACCTTTAAACTGGTTGATCTGAATGTGGAACGTTTAGATAAAGACGATCAGCCGATTGAACAGTTTCCCCTTTTAGACGGATTGATTATCAACAAAGAGGACGGAGAAAACCACTGGTTAATTGAAGCACTGGTCCCGGCCGAACACTTTTCTTTTTTTGACATGCTGATGAAAAGCCAGAAAGAAGCGAAGGTGTTTGTAACGATTACGAAAAAAAGCAACCGCCCCGCCCAGCTGACGGGAAGCATCAAAAATATTGTGGAGCTGGAAAAGAGTATACAAGTTTTAATTTACGGTCAAATGGTGTCAAGAAACCACCCCGGATCAGAAAGCATTCTGGAGTCGCTCGTGAAAGAAGGCTACTCGGGCAGCCGGCTGATTGAAGCGTTTAAACAAAAATTATAATCATAAAAAAGGCCGGACGTTAATCATCCAGCCTTTTTTTGTGCCTTAGTCATTGTGAGGAGCCCGCTGTTTCAGCAGATCTCTGATTTCAGTCAGCAGTTCTGTCTGCTGATCTGTTTCTTCTGCTTCTTCAGCCTCTTCTTCTGCTTCTTTTTTACGTCTCAGCTTGCCTATTGTGCGGATCACGATAAAGATAGAAAATGAAATAATGAAGAAGTTCACAATCGTTTGAATGAAGCTTCCGTACTTGATATGAGCATCGCCGAATGTCACGGCCAGCCCTGAAAAGTCAAGACCGCCAAGAAGCAGGCCGACAAGCGGCATGATGATGTCTTCAACGAGCGACGTCACAATTTTGCCGAAAGCGCCGCCGATGACGACACCGATTGCCAGATCCATGATATTGCCCCGCATCGCAAAGCTTTTAAATTCTGACCACATTACATTCACCCCTTTCTATACAAAATGGGCTTTTTTATAAGCCCATTCGTTTGTTTTTATTCTCCGAGCGCAAATGTTAATTCAGCTTCACACACGAGCTCGCCGTCAACTTTGGCAACGCCTTTGCCGCGTCCGATCGTACCGCGCGCGCGGGTAATATCAACCTCAAGCTCCAGCTTGTCACCCGGTTTTACCTGCTTTTTGAAACGGCAGTTATCAATCCCCGCAAAAAATGCGAGTCTGCCCCGGTTTTCTTCTTTAATCAGCATCGCAACCGCTCCGACCTGCGCCAAAGCCTCTACGATTAAGACGCCCGGCATAACAGGGTATTCAGGAAAATGGCCGTTAAAAAAATCTTCATTCGCCGTCACATTTTTATATCCCGCCGCCCGTTTTCCTTCTTCGACTTCTGTAATTCTGTCTACCAGAAGAAACGGATAGCGATGGGGAATAATTTCTTTAATTTGCTGAGTATCAAGCATTTTCTTGACATCTCCTTCATCGACAATAGTATGTATAGAAGGTATATGCGCTAACCAATCTGTACATTTGGAAGTATATTATGAATCAATTTCTTTTTCAACCGCGCTGTAAACTGTAACCAGCTGGCAATGAGCCTCGTCCATTAATGTGTTATGATAAATAAAGATTTTTACCCTATGCAAAGAGGTTGGAAGATGATTGCTAAGTTTACTGAAAAACGTACGCTGGTGATGCTGAATGAGTGGTATGACGCCATGGGAAAACGCCAATTCGATCTAGCCCGTTCCCTTCACGAACAAATCAATCAGCATCTCCCCAAATTACAAAAGAACGCAAAGCTCAAACTCAGATATCAGCTGTTTTTCGCACGGTTTCAGCTGCTGTTTGAGAAAAAAGACGGTCTGACTAAATTGTTCTGCGAGCTGAAGCGGCGCAAAGATGAGATGGATCATGAATTAACTTATTATTTCTATTTTTTCAAAGGGTTATTCCATATGGTGAATGGCGCTCCGAACCGTGCTGTCTGCCGCTTTAAAGAAGCTGAACAGTACCTGCCGGCCATTCAGGACCGTTTCGAAGCCGCTGAATTTTATTATAAAACAGCGGGTGCATATTACATGATGAAGTCGCCTGCGCTCTCCATTCAATATGTCAATAAAGCGCTGGAAATCTATCAAGGTGAATTCGGCTACATCAAAAAAACGCTCAGCTGCCGGCTGCTTCTCGCCGTGAATTACATAGACGAGGCACGCTATGAAGACGCAGAACAGCTCTTTAATGAATCCATAAAGATAACGGACCGGATCAATGACAATAACCTGCTGTGCCACGCCTATTATAATTTTGGTTTTTTAAAGACCGCCCAGAAAAAAGATAAAGAGGCCCTCCCTTTTTACAAAAAGGTATTGGGCAATCAGCGTTTCGAGAAAGAGTCTCCCGTTTCCTACCTGCATTGTGTATACGAAGCGGTCAGAGCACTTTTTAAAACCGGATATGCCGCCGAAGGACAAACCGTGCTGCAGAAAGGTTTATACATATCTGAAAAAGTGCAGAACAAGATTATGAAATTGAAGCTGACCGCGCTCAACATACTGTACACCGCTCAGGAGGACCCGTACGACCGATTGCAGAAGCTCGTGCTGGAGCTGCAGAAAATTGAAGCGTGGGTGGATTTGGAAGTGCTGCTTCAGGATATTACTGATTACTACAAAAAAAAGGGCGATTTTGAGAAAGCCGCATTTTTTATCATGCGCGGCTGATCAAAACGCCCCTTCTTTTATCTGACTGAGTTGATTAAGCCCAGCATTTGGTCTCCCAATGTAATCGTGCGGCTGTTCAGCTGATAGGAACGCTGAGACACGATTAGGTCGGTCATTTCTTTTGACATATCGACATTTGAACCTTCAAGCGCGCCCTGCTCCATGCCGATTGCCTGCCGGTTTGCGCCGGTAAGCTCTTCAATCGCTGAAGCCCCCGCACCGTTTACGGAAAACAGATTATCCCCTTCCGCATGAAGCGCCTGAGGATTATTGACATTGACGATGCCGAGATTAAACGTCTGCGAACGGGTTCCTGCCTGGTCTGAAGCAGTCAGCGTTCCGGTTTTGCTGATTTTCAGCTGATTCAGCGAACTGTCAATTTGTATGGGCTGGCCGTTCTCATCGAGAATGGGATTGCCTCCCGCTGTCATCAGCTGAAGCACCCGGTCATTTCCGCCGGCCGGCTTGAGGGAAAGTGAGCCGTCCCTTGTATACACCCGCCGTCCGTCCGCTTCTGCCTGAAGATATTGATAAGGTGAGGTGAACGCGATATCAAGGTCACGGTCGGTTTTTTTGATGCTGCCCTGACCTGAGTCCAGCTGCGGAGTCATGACCGTTCCGGCGCCGAGACGAAGGCCGGGCGGCGTTTTCCGCATGTTCGGCGAATTTTCCTTTTTGTCATCTATATGGTCATACTGCTGTCTGATCAGCTCGGAAAAGCGGGAGTCCCTCGCTTTATAGCCTGTCGTATCACTGTTTGAAAGGTTGCTGCTGACTGTATCCATCTGCTGCTGAAGCTGATTTAAGGCTGTTGAAGCCGTCAGCATTGATCTGAGCATCATAATTGAACGTCCCCCATTTTGTTACACTTTGCCGATTTCATTTGCGGCTTTATCCATGCTTTTATCGTAAGCCTGAATGACTTTCTGATTGGCTTCAAATGATCTGTATGCTTCCGTCATTTCTGTATACGTGCTCGTCACGTCCACGTTCGAAAGCTCCGAGACGCCTTGCTTTAATGAATACGAGACCTGGGGATTCGCCGCCGCGCTCGGCAGTTCAGAGCCGTCGGCCGTGCTGTATAGGTCATTGCCGTCCCGTTTCAGATTGCGCACGTCTTCTTCCATTCTGATGTCAATCTGCCCCGCCGGCCGGCCGTTTGTCGTGACCGTTCCGTTTTCTGATACGGTGAATTTTTCATTGTCTACTGTAATCGGCTGTCCGTTTGTTGATAAAACAAGGTTTCCGTTTATCGTAAGCTGATTGTTTTCATTTAATGAGAAAGTGCTGCTTTTTGAATAGCGGACGCCGCCCGCAGTCTGCACGGGATAAAACAGCTCGGCGTTTTCATTCGTTTCGGCATTCTTGGGAACCTGATTCTCCATAAGCGCGATATCCATCGGCTGATCGGTCGTTTTCAGGCTTCCCTGCGTAAACAACGGTTTCAGCTCCTGCATGTATACGCCTGTGTTGACGGAACCGATTTTCGTTTTTTTATCGCCTTCTATTCGGCTCAGAAGCATCTCGGGAAAGGCGCGGATTGAACCTTGATCCTCTTTGTATCCTGACGTATTCGCGTTTGCGATGTTATTTGACAGCATTTCCGTTCTTCTCTGCTGTGTAATCATTGCGGACGTTGCGGTATATAATCCTTTTAACAAGTCTTCCACCTCTGAAATAGCATTATTTCCAGTTGCCTCACCGGAACATTTGTTCTATAATGAAAATCAGCATTTTTCTTATTATCGGATTTACATTCCCGTTCGTGAAGGGTTTGACAGAAAAAAACCCCATTCTTTTTCAGAATGAGGTTTTATCATCAGCTCAGTTTGCGTTTTGGAAGCTTGTCCATGTTATCCAGCATGACGCCGGTTCCGACCGCAACACAATCCATCGGGTTCTCAGCGACAAGAACCGGCACCCTCAGCTCTTCGGCAAGAAGCTGATCAAGCCCGTTTAACAGCGCTCCCCCGCCGGTAATGATAACGCCGCGGTCGATGATGTCAGCGGACAATTCAGGCGGTGTTCTTTCAAGAACCTGCTTGGCGGCCTGCACAATGACGGCAACTGATTCACGAAGGGCTTCTTCCACTTCTTTGCTGTTTACTGTAATCGTTCTCGGCAGACCTGAAACCATGTCACGGCCGCGGATGGTGATTTCTTCATGACGTGCGTCTGGGAAAACCGTTGCGACCTTCACCTTAATATCTTCAGCGGTACGTTCACCGATCAGCAGCTTATACTCGCGTTTGATATAATTTAAGATTTCCATGTCAAACTTGTCCCCAGCCATCTTAATAGAAGAGGAGGTGACAATATCGCCCATAGAAATAACTGCGATATCTGTCGTACCGCCTCCGATGTCAACAACCATGTTACCGCTCGGCTGGAAGATTTCCATACCCGCGCCGATAGCGGCAACTTTCGGTTCTTCTTCAAGGTACACATGCTTTCCGCCGCTTTTTTCAGCTGCTTCTTTAATCGCTTTCTGCTCAACGGATGTAATATTCGTCGGGCAGCAGATCAGCATGCGCGGTTTTGAGAAAAGTCCTTTTACATTCAGCTTATTAATGAAATGTTTCAGCATGGCTTCAGTTACTTCGAAGTCTGCGATTACGCCGTCTTTCAGCGGACGGATCGCAACAATATTCCCAGGTGTACGTCCAACCATTCGTCTGGCTTCTTCACCGACAGCCAGCACTTTGCCGCTGTTTTTATCAAGTGCCACAACGGAAGGCTCATTCAGAACAATTCCTTTTCCTTTTACATGGATCAGTACATTTGCAGTACCGAGGTCAATTCCAATATCCCTTGCAAACATCTATTTATATCCTCCTTGATATCTGTTTCACAGTAAAATATCCACATTGTGCCCTAATTATATATATTATCATAATTTATCAAAAAAAAGCTGCTGAACGATATAAGTTCTTGACAAAATTTTGCGGATATTCGCGAAACCGCCCGGAGGAGAAAAAAGGGCCCGGCAGACGTCAGGCGCTACGGCTGCTGAACGGGCTCCCCTTCAAGAATTTCATCCTTCTTGTACTTTAATTTTGTCGCCTCGCCCCCCCTTAAATGTCTGATGGATTTATGATAATCGAGTATTTCTTTTACTTCATTCGCCAAGTCAGGATTGATTTCAGGCAGGCGTTCTGTCAGATCTTTGTGTACGGTACTTTTGGAAACACCAAACTCTTTCGCAATGACACGAACGGTTTTTTTCGTCTCCACGATATACTTACCAATCTTGATTGTTCGCTCTTTGATGTAATCGTGCACACCACTCGACCTCCCCAGTTGGATGTGAGAAGTGTGAAATGAGATCCGTATTCTGTAACAGATTCACTGATGATGCAGCTTCTTCGTTGTCCGATTATATAAGAAGGTTTTAGAAATATGCCCACGATCCCTCACCTCAAACACTCTCTTTGATAGGTTTGTAACAGTGTATTAGCAATGAATTGGGAATATGCTAAAAACTCAATAAGGACAAGGGGCGGGTCATAATTTTCTGCTTTTTGAACGGGGGGTTTACATCCGCGCGATCCTGCTGTAGAATGAAACAGCACAATTAGTTACTTAGGTAAGTTTTTTGAAAAGGAGAACGGAAATGATCCACGTCAACAGACGCCTCATTCACCAAATCAATCAATGCGCCCGCCTGATTACGAAGAAAGCCAATGAACGGCTGGAACCATTCGGCCTGTACTCCTCTCAATGGTCAATCCTATATTGCTTAAAAACGATCGGACCGATGACCCAAAAAGAAATCTGGTCCTATCTGAACGTAGAGGCGCCGACCGTTACCAGAACGATCAAACGCCTTGAAGAAAACGGCTGGATTCAGCGGGAACAGGGAGAAGACAAGCGGGAAAAGCTCGTCGTCCTGACGAAGGAAGCTGAATTGAAATACAACAGCATCAATCAAGAGATGCTGAAGTTCGAGGAAGACATGCTTGCGGATTTCCAAGATGGAGATAAGGAAGCTTTTTCTGAGTTTCTGAATGTGTTTTTAACGAAATAATAAAGAAAGGGAAGTGCTGTACTTTTGAGTAAATCTGACTCGATCTGGACCAAAGATTTTATTATGGTCGTACTCGTGAATTTATTTGTCTTTGTGTTCTTTTATACATTTTTGGCCGTGCTGCCTATCTATATGATTCAGGAGCTTGGCGGCAGTGAATCGCAAGGAGGGCTTTTGATCAGCCTGTTCCTGTTATCTGCTATTATCACCCGTCCTTTTTCAGGGGCGATTATTGAACGGTTCGGCAAGAAAAGAATGACGATTGTATCTCTGGCGCTGTTCGCCCTGTCTTCTTATCTGTATTTGCCGATACACAATTTCTATCTGCTGCTCGGACTGCGTTTTTTCCAAGGCATCTGGTTCAGCATTTTAACGACGGTCACAGGCGCAATTGCCGCTGACCTTATTCCCGCCAAGCGGCGCGGCGAGGGGCTCGGTTATTTTGCGATGTCTATGAACCTTGCCATGGCGATCGGTCCGTTTCTCGGACTGAGCCTTGTGAAAGTCATATCGTTCCCGGTGTTCTTTACGCTTTTTGCTGTATTTGTTTCTTTAGGCTTGCTGATTGCTTTTATGATTCGTGTGCCTGATCAAAACAACAGCGGAACGACTGTGTTCCGTTTTTCTTTCTCCGACATGTTTGAAAAAGGCGCGCTTAAAATCGCGATTGTCGGGTTGTCCATTTCTTTCTGTTATTCAAGTGTGACTTCATATTTATCCGTTTATGCAAAGACGATCCACCTGTTGGATGTCAGCGGCTATTTCTTCGTCTGTTTCGCCGTGACGATGATGGCCGCCCGTCCTTTCACAGGAAAGCTGTTTGACAGAGTGGGGCCGGGAATCGTCATCTATCCGTCGATTATCGTGTTCTCCGCGGGGCTTTGCATGCTGGCGATGACAAACAGCGCCCTCATGCTTCTCTTGTCCGGTGCCGTAATCGGTCTCGGATACGGCTCTATCGTACCGTGTATGCAGACGCTGGCGATTCAGAATTCGCCCGGACACCGTTCAGGCTTTGCGACGGCGACCTTCTTCACTTTCTTTGACAGCGGGATTGCCGGCGGGTCATATGTATTCGGCCTCTTCGTCGCTTCGGCCGGATTCCATTCGATTTATCTGGCAGCGGGGCTGTTCGTCCTGATTGCTTTGCTCCTGTATGGCTGGAGCCAGAAAAAAAGAACGCCGCTTGAAGCGGACGGAAACGTTTCAATCGCAGACTGATATGACAAAAAGCCGGGGACAGCCCCCGGCTTTTTTTATTCGGCCGCTCTTTCCCGCACGATTCGTCCCTCCGCTTTTGCATAAGGAGGATGAATGTACATAAGCGCCGTATAACCGAGACATGACAAAATGACACCCGCAAACCAGGAGATATCATAGATGCCGGCGAACGCCGGGACGTACATCCCGATTAAAGAAATAAACGCGCCGAGAAACGTCGCGGCAAAGGCCCGGTAATTATAGCCTTTGTAATAAGTGTACTGTCCGGTTTCTGAATAAAGGTCTTCAACTGAGAGCTGCCTTTTTCTGATGATAAAATAATCAGCCATCATCACCCCGGCCACCGGTCCGAGCATCCCGCCGATGAGTCCGAGAAACGCATATACATTCGTGGCGCTCTCCATCAGCTTCCACGGTATTGTGAACAGAGCCAAAACGGCGGTCAAATACCCTCCCCTTCTGAATGTAATATACTTCGGCAGGACATTCGCCAAGTCATAGGCCGGTGACACGATGTTTGCCGCCACGTTAACCGAGACGGCGGCGATGCAAAGTGTGATGACCGAAAGAGCGATAACGAAAGGATTATCAAACCGGGCCAAAATCTCCACCACATCCCAGATCGGTTCTCCGAATGCTACCTGTGATCCGGATGTCACCGTGATGCTTGCAAACGCAAACAGCGCAAACGTTCCCGGCAGCCCGTAAAACTGGCCGCGAATCTGTTCTTTTTGCGACGCGGCGAACCGGGTGAAGTCAGGGATATTCAGAATCAGCGTCGCCCATATTCCGATAATGCCCGTCACTCCGGCGGCAAACGGCCAAAACGTTTCAGAAAATGTATGGAACTTTCCCGGCTGTGAGTAAATCGGACCGAGCCCGCCGGCAATATCTATCGCCCACCAGACCATGCCGCCGAAGACGAGATAAACAAGCGGGCCCGCCCACACTTCAAATTTTTTGATCGATTCCATGCCGTGCCGCAGCACAAGCAGATGAATGCCCCAAAAGAAAATGAACGACAGAAAGCCCGGCAGATGAAGCCCGAGTATATTCCAATCTCCGCCGAGACTCCCCCAGCCCGGCCATATGTTCAAAAGCAGAATGTGTAAGGCAGTGCTCCCGGCAAATGTTTGAATTCCGAGCCACATGATGGCTGTAAATGCCCTGAGAAGCGCCGGAATGTTAGCGCCGTATATTCCGTAAGAAGCCCTGATAATGACCGGAAAAGGCAGGCCGTATTTCGTTCCGGCATGGCCGTTCAAGGCCAAAGCGGCGAACAAAATCAGTGACGCCGTCACGATAATGGCGAGCACCTGCCACGGAGAAAGGCCGATCGCAATGAGCCCGCCCACAGTCGCGTAGGTCGGGATATTATGAATACAACCCATCCAGATGGATGCAAAATTCACCGCCTTCCATGTCCGTTCGCCGTCTTCTAAAGGCAGTAAATCTTTGTTGCTTAGCCGATCACTCGTTATTTTTGTCATTTTCTCCCTCCCGCATGTACGTTTTCCTTACATCACATGTGAAAAAATATAACTGAAAATTCCGCAAATAACATTGGTCGCTGTCGACAATAATCGTTTTGATTTTTGAGCACATTACACAAAAAAAGAGACAGGGAGAGCCCGTCTCTTTTTTTCGCGCCTGTTAAGAGGCTTTTTTGAGGAGAACCGAAAACCGGAACGCCATCAAAAGGCTTACGGCGCCGACAACGATAAGAATCGTCCCAAGCATATGAAAATGGCCGGCGGTAATTTCTTTCCCGAAAAGAATGCCCAAAATGACAGAAGACAAAATCGAACCGAGATACCGGCAGGTCTGAAACAGGCCGGACGTTGTTCCGACCATGTCGGCGGGACTCGTTTTCAGCATGGCCGCCTGAAACGTGACATTTCCGAAGCCGTAGCCGACACCAAGCACGGACAGGATCAGCCCTTTTCCTATCATGGGCGCCTGAAGAAAGAAAAACGTTAACAGCACCGCTCCGATCGCGGTCAGGCAGGTTCCGGCAACAATCGGCTGAAGAAGCCCTTTTTTATCTATCCATTTTCCGGTCAAAGGCGACACCAGAATACTCATGCCCGACATAAACAGCATAATCAATCCGCTTGTCTGAACGGACAAATGCATTTCATCCTGAAAATAGCTCGGAAGCCCGAAAAAGATGCAGTAAAAGAATATATTCAGCAAAATAAATTGAATATACACCGACGATAGTTTCCGATGCGTTTTAAACAGCCTGACATCTATAAACGGCTTCTCCGTTTTCAGCTCGCGCCAGATAAACAGCCCGACAAACAAAAGCCCGAATACGCCTTCTGTATAGTGAGGCTTCGTACTGAAGGACAATAAAAACGACAGGAGAAGGATAATCGCTCCGGCAAACAGAAGTATCCCGATCGTATCAAGCTGGCGGAGCACGCCTTTCAAGCCGCCGATCTCGCGTTTTTCATCTTTCGGAAACATATACATTCCGAGAAAAAAGCTGAGGATGATAAACGGCAGATTGACGAAAAAGATCGCCGGCCACCCTCCCCAAACGATCAGAAAACCGCCGAGAGTCGGACCGAGCGCCGTCATGGCTGATGCAAAGATTGACAGGACGGCCAGCGCCGAAGCCTGCTTCTCCTGTATATTTGAACGGATCAATCCGACGCCGGACGGATATATCGCGCTGCTTCCGATCGATTGAAAAAGCCGCATGATCAGCAATGTCATAAAAGTCGGCGCAAACGGCGCGCCGACCGCCGAGACGGCAACAAGCAGAAGCCCGATCAAAAACAGCTTCTTCCTGCCGAGCATATCACCGAGCTTCCCGGTAACAGGCTGCGCCACCGCGCTGGCAAGATAAAAGGACGATATCAGCCAGGACACCGTTGTAAACGACAGGTGAAATTCATGCTGAATACTGTGAAGCGCAAGAGAAATCATCGACGAGTTCAATGGGTTCAGCATCGTCCCCGAAGCCACGGCCGTCAAGAACAGGACGCGGCTTTTTTTGGAGATTGTCATTTTGTCTGTGCGATAAATTCTTCCGTCGTCCGGCTTCTGCCGATTTTCGGGAAGATAAACTTGAGTGTCGCTTCGTGCTGTTCATCGCTGAATGTCGCCATCGCGTCAGTTACGAAAACCTGCTGATACCCGAGCTGAAAAGCTTCCCGCGCCGTGCTTTCCACACCGATGTTTGTCGCAATCCCGCATAACACAATCGTGTCGATTCCCCGTCTTCTGAGCTGAAGGTCCAGGTCCGTGCCGAAAAACGCACCCCACTGCCGTTTTGTTACCGTATAATCGTTTTCTTTCACTCCGATTTCAGGCACAAATTCAGCCCAATCCGCCGGCGGAGCCGAATGGCCCGCCGCCTCTTCATCCGTCAGCGGCTTCAGCGCATCCGCTCCGTCATGAAAATCTACGTTCACAAAGCTGATAAATCCGCCTTTTTCCCGGAACACATCAATTAATTTTTTCGCGTTCGGCACAACGGTACCGCTTTTATCCATCGGCACAATGCCTTTTTGTAAATCAATAAGGACCAAAGCCGTTTTTTCAAATTGCAGATTCAATGATGTTGTCATAATGATTCCTCCTGATGCAGTTAGTGTTTCTCACCCCGTTTATTTTACTCTTTCCCGGACAGGATTTCTTCCGCCATGCTCCAGCGCTCTTTTTATGGATATAAAGTCGCATGACACCCCTTTGAAAAAGCGACATTATGAACGCAAAAAACCATGTCAGATAACCTTACACGAAAATGTTTTATCGTTCTTTTTTCTCTATAATAATGAATTAATCACGATTACATTTTGAATGAGACGGAGGAATACAACATGCAGATGGGCGATACAGTATTTATGTTCTTTTGCGCTTTACTCGTGTGGCTGATGACCCCCGGGCTGGCTTTGTTTTACGGCGGAATGGTAAAAAGCAAAAACGTGCTCAGCACGGCGATGCACAGTTTTTCTTCCCTCGCCATCGTATCCGTCGTTTGGGTTTTGTACGGATATTCACTTGCTTTTGCCCCCGGGAATACATGGCTTGGCGGGATTGAATGGGCCGGACTGAAGGGGGTCGGCTTTGAACCCGGAAGTTATAGTGATACGATCCCGCATTCATTATTCATGATGTTCCAAATGACGTTTGCCGTACTGACGACGGCCATTATTTCCGGAGCATTTGCTGAACGTATGAGATTCAGTGCTTTTCTTGTATTTTCCTTTTTGTGGGCTTCCCTCGTATATACGCCCGTTGCGCACTGGGTATGGGGCGGCGGCTGGATCGGCCAAATGGGCGCTCTTGACTTCGCAGGCGGAAACGTCGTCCACATTTCTTCCGGGGTCGCCGGGCTCGTGCTGGCGATTGTGCTCGGGAAACGCAAGGACGGCACGGCGGCTTCGCCTCACAACTTAATTTACACGTTCTTGGGCGGGGCGCTCATTTGGTTCGGATGGTTCGGCTTCAATGTCGGCAGCGCCCTCACGCTTGACAGTATCGCGATGTTTGCCTTCATTAACACAAACACCGCGGCTGCAGCCGGAATTATCGGCTGGATTTTAATCGAATGGATGCTGAATAAAAAACCGACCATGCTGGGTGCTGTGTCAGGCGCTATTGCCGGGCTTGTCGCCATTACGCCGGCTGCCGGGTTCGTTACGCCGTTCTCTTCCATCGTAATCGGTTTCATCGGCGGGCTTGTCTGCTTCTGGGGCGTGTATTGGCTCAAAAAGACTTTCGGATACGATGATGCGCTTGACGCTTTCGGCCTGCATGGAATCGGCGGGACATGGGGCGGCATCGCGACCGGTTTATTCGCCACCACTTCCGTCAATGACAGCGGGGCAAACGGACTGTTTTACGGCGATCCGGGACTGCTCTGGAAGCAGATTGCGGCCATTGCGGCAACCTATGTATTTGTATTTATTGTCACTTTCGTTATCATTAAAATTGTAGGTCTGTTCATTCCCCTCCGCGCCAGCGAAGAAGAAGAGTCACTTGGGCTTGATTTAACGATGCACGGGGAAAAAGCATATCAGGACTTATAAAGTGAGGAGTGGCTTAGATGAGCGGTCAAATGTTCAAGGTAGAAATCGTTACGCGTCCGGCTAAGTTTGAAACATTAAAACAGGAACTCGGTAAAATCGGAGTCACATCGCTGACCTTCTCCAACGTACACGGCTGCGGCCTTCAAAAAGCTCACACCGAACTGTACCGCGGAGTCAAAATTGAAAGCAATGTGTATGAACGGCTGAAAGTGGAAATCGTTGTCAGCAAGGTCCCCGTTGATCAAGTGGTGGAAACGGCGAAAAAAGTGCTGAAAACGGGAGAGCCCGGAGACGGCAAAATATTCGTCTATGAAATCGGAAACACGATTAATATCCGCACCGGAGAAGAAGGACCAGGAGCTTTATAAACAGACAGAACGCCCGGAGACAGAAATATCCCGGGCGTTTTTTCTCGCTTCATTAAAAAGAAGAAGCCTTTTTTTCATGCGGGGCAGGACGCTTATGCCGTACGGTTTGTTTTTTCGCATATGTACTGATATTGACCAGTATGCCGCACAAAAACAGCGTCATAATCAATGAAGAACCGCCATAGCTGATAAACGGAAGCGGCACACCCGTAACCGGGAGGAGTCCGCTCATCGCTCCCAAATTCAAGACAACCTGAAACATTAATTGAAACGTAATTCCGATGGCAAGAAGCTTCCCGAACGGGTCCTCAGCCCGCACGGCCGTTTTTACGCCGAGAAGCATTAACGCAAAATATAATCCCAAAACGATCAGAACACCGAATATCCCCAGCTCTTCACTGATCACGGCCATAATGAAATCGGTATGCGCCTCAGGCAGATAGTTCATTTTTTCAACACTGTTTCCAAGCCCTCTTCCGAAAAACCCGCCTCCGGAAATAGCAAAATAGGATTGAATCAGCTGATAGCCGTCCCCGTTCGCGTCACCAAACGGATTGGTAAAGGAAACGAGGCGCTTCACACGATAGGATGCAGAAAAGGCGAGATAAACAACCCCCGACACCGCCGTCGCGCCGAGCACGAACAGATGGCGCTTTTTCAAGCCGGCACATAATAAAATCGACCCGCACGCCGCCAGGATTAAGGAAGCCGTCCCTAAATCAGGCTCCGCCAAAGTCAGCAGAAAAGCGGTCCCCAAAATTACTAAAGGCGGCAGAACCCCTTTCACAAATTGATGAATGTACGGCTGCTTTTTCGTATAAATCGAAGCGAAATACAAAATCATGGCGATCTTCGCCAATTCAGACGGCTGTACGACAAGCGGGCCCGCTCCCAGCCACCTGCGGGAAAAATTCCGCTCCAGCCCGATTCCCGGTATCAATACGAGCAGCAGCAATACCAGCGAACCGACCACAAACAGCGGTACAAGCCGCGCATACCGCTTATACGGCAGACAGGCGGCAAATAGAAATAAGCATAATCCTATCAGTAAAGAGGCACTTTGTTTATGGAAGAAATAGGATGGATCTCCGTACCGCTGAGACCCCATCACATCACTGGCGCTGTACACCATTAACAAGCCGAATCCGCAAAGCAGCATAATGACAAACACAAGCGGCAGATCGGCGTTTTTCAAACGTTTCAGCAACGGACAAAACTCCTTCGGCTATTCTTTTCCCGCATACTTGACGCACAGTAATACAGTCACGTTTCATTCTGTTTACTTTTTTATGATTATTTTTAATACCAATTGTGTCTCATAGAAAAAAGCATTACACTGTTCATATAAAATAAAGATAAAAGGTGATATTTGTGAATTACGAACTATTTAAAGCGATCAATGGTTTGTCGCACCATAGTGCCATTCTCGACTCTATCATGGTATTTATAACGGAATACGCCATTTACGCCTACGCCCTTTTCCTGCTTGCCATGTGGCTGTTCGGAAGCACAAAAGGCAGACAAAACGCCCTGTACGCGGGCTTCACGGGTGTTGCGGCGCTTATCATCAACTTCCTCATCACGAAAGTCTATGTCGAGCCGCGCCCCTTTGTCGAGCATACGGTTCATACGCTGATCCCTCATGCCGCGGATGCTTCATTCCCGAGTGACCATACGACAGGCGCTTTGGCGATTTCAATTGCGATTCTGTTCCGCAACAAAAAACTCGGCTGGCCGCTTGTGATTTTCGGCCTTTTGACCGGCTTCTCAAGAATTTGGGTCGGCCATCATTATCCGATCGATGTGCTCGGAAGCATTATCGTTTCCCTCATTGTCGGATTCCTGCTGTTCAGATTTTCAAATGTACTTCGTCCGATTGTCGATCTGATCGTGCGAATCTATGAAAGTATCGTTCATAAAAGCAAATCGACAAACCATAATATATAAAAAAAGCCGGCGTCTGTCACAGACTGCCGGTTTTTGTATGTTTGGCTGTATGCTTTTTCCTTTGTAAAGCACAGAATGCGGCAATGCCGAGACTGTCAATCAGCACATCGCGGAGGCATCCGTTTCTGCCGAAAAAGAGCTGGACGATTTCTGTCAGGAAAGCGGCGGCCAATGCATACAGCACCGCCCTCTTCATGCGCCTGCGCTCCCTGAAAAACAAATAGGCGAGCACAAAAAATGAAAACGCGTGCCCGAGCTTTTGAATCGCCGCTTCCGGTATGGCGAGCTCCGCCATATCGAACACAAAGAAACCGGACACATCCGGATGGGACGTGAAACGGAAGGACACCGTCTGCGACACAATCATATCGTGAAAGCTTTCAGTCAAAGCAGAAACGAAAACAAAGACGAGCCACCCGGCCGCCAGACATTTATTCATTCAGCATCTCCTTCGTTTTCTATTAGTATAAAGGCACATGCAGCAATATGAAAAGCGCCTATCAGAGCTGATAGACGCTTTGGGATCAAGATTACTTGCCCGAATCTTTCATTGAGCCGTCATCTTTACCATCTGTCTTGTCTTTTGTGCCGTCTTCTTTGTCACCTGGTTTTTCTTCGGTTTCTTTTTTAGGCGTCACATCTTTTTTCTCGGAAGACTGCTGAATTGACCCTTCCGTTTCTTCTGTCACAGCGTTTTTCTCTTCAGCCGCCGCTTTTTCAATAGATGTTACCGGCTTGTCCATAAAATTGAGCGGGTTCATCGCTACGCCGTCCTTGCGGATTTCAAAGTGCACGTGATTTCCGCTTTCTTCACTGTAAAGATTTTTTCCGGATTTACCGATGACCTGGTTCTGCTTTACTTTGTCGCCCTGATCCACGCTGACTTCAGATAAAGACTGATAGACAGTAGACAGGCCGTCTGAGTGTTCAATTTCAACCACATACCCCAGTACCGGGTCTTTAGCAGCTTTAACAACCGTACCGCTCAGAGAAGCAGAAACATCAAATGATTTTCCGTCTTTCTCAGCTAAGTCAATTCCTTTACTGAGGCTGTACGTGTTATTATAGTTAACAAGTGCTGCTTCTTTCTCTTTTTTTGCGGCATCAGATTCGTAAAACTTTTTCACAACAGAAACATTTTCAGAATGAGCAGCCGGCATTGCGACGTTTTCCATTGACTTGCCTACTTCGACGGCATCGTCTTTGCCGCTGTCATACGCGGAGTTTCCGCCGTTGTTCGTCAGATTGTCCTTCACATCATTCGAAACGGATTGATACCAAAGGACAGCTGTTAAAATGACGGCCGCACTGACTAAGTAGATTGCAGGGAATATCCAGCGTTTGCGAAAAAACCGCTGAAGTTTTTTGACTTGAGAAGTTTTCTTTTCTTCCTCTCTCATTTGTTCATCACCTCAGCAACATTCTGAACACTTTTCTGAAAATATATACACATCCATAAAAAACTTTTTTGGAAGTAGTATGTGCGGATTGCACTTAATTATGTAATGAAATGTGAAGGGAGATCCCGGAATATGAATTTAACCCTGCGCAAAGCCGTATTGGAGGATTTAGATGCGGTGGTGGCCATATACAACTCGACGATTGCCTCACGAATGGTAACGGCTGATACGGAAGAAGTGACGCCCGCAGACCGGATGGATTGGTTTTTGCGGCACACGGACCGGCGCCCGCTGATGGTCGCGGAAGATGAAACCGGCAAAGTGGCGGCCTGGATCAGCTTTGAAACGTTTTACGGCCGTCCGGCCTATGACAAAACGGCGGAGATCAGCATCTATCTGCATCAGGATTGCCGCGGCAAAGGAGCAGGAAGCTTTCTGCTGAAAGAAGCCCTGGCACTCGCTCCGACAATCGGCATCCGCAGCCTGATGGCTTTTATCTTCGGACATAATGTGCCGAGCATTAAGCTGTTTGAAAAATTCGGTTTTACCGAATGGGGCGTATTCCCGGGTATCGCCGAAATGGACGGAAAACGATATGACTTGAACATTTTAGGGAGAGAACTGTCATGATCACCATCGATAAAGACAAAGACGAAAACCAGCCGCTCAATAAAAAAGCCCGTTCCCTTGCCGACATCGCCAAATGGGGAAAGATCACCGCCGTGTTTCTGATCATCACAGGTTCTCTTTCCGCTCTGTCAGCCATTGTGACGCTGCTCGGAGCCATTCCGGGTGTTCTGCTCATCATTTCCGGCGTCATGCTGATGCGCTCGGCAAAAGCGGCTGCCGCCCTTCAGGAAGGGCTAGAAGAAAACGCGGAAGAAAATATGCTTGCACATTACGCGTCATTTATCAAAATGCAGTTTTTTTACGCGGCATCCAGTGTGGTACTGGGCATTCTCGCTTTTATTTTAGTCGTCATCTTCGCTGTCATCGGAATTATGGCTTATTACAGCACTGATACGTATGACACGCCTGATTCATATTACTATGAGAACGATCCTGTATTTGAATGACAAAAAGAGCTGATCGCGCGTCAGCTCTTTTTTAATACAGCATTTCTTTTTTCCGGTCTTCTTCCGTTAAAAATTCAATAAAGCTCTTCATCGCAGACGGCTCCTCGGCAATCAGCCGGGTATAGGCGCTTTTCCGTTCCTCGGACAGAATATCGCTTTTTCTGATCCTGTTCAGCATATAAAGGCGGATCGTTTTTTGCACCTGTTTCCGCTGATAGCCGGCTTCATTAAAAAACGCAAGACCCAAAGCCGCAAGGAGGGCAAAAATGCCGGCCGATACGAGAGCTCCTCTCCCGGAAGGGGCCTGAATCAAAAGCGATGCCAGATGAAACAGACTAAAAGCGGCGAGCGGGAAAGCAAGAAAACGGTAAATGATGCTTTTTTTCATCAGCGGCGCGATGGCGATTTGTATTTTCTGAATTTCTTTTTTTATGAATCTCGGCAATTGTTCCGCATGCTCCAGCTTCATGCCCTCTCCCCTTTGCTGTCATTTTTGTCTTCTTTTTCATATATGCATATTTTACCGCACCCGGAACTTTCTTTGAAAGAAAACTGCATTCATCTTTGATTCCGGCTCTTTATTCTTTCAAAATGTCAATGTTATAATTTGAAATGGGAATCAGATTGCTGCACTTGTCGGAATACTAATGGGCACAGTCTTGATAAATATGATATAGCGGGGTTGCAAAGTGAGCATTTCATTTATTTTATTCGGATTTTTTTTCGTTTTAAATATACTTTTGGCCGTCATCATGATTTTCAAAGAAAGACGCGATGCCAGCGCTTCATGGGCTTGGCTCTTGGTTCTTTTTTTTATTCCCATTTTAGGGTTTATTTTATACCTGTTATTCGGCCATAACCTGAGACGCAAGCACCTGTTTCAATGGGAAGACCGTAAAAAAATCGGAATAGAAAAGCTGCTGAAGTTTCAGCTGAAAGATCTGAAGTCGAGGCAATTCCAATTTAACAACAGGGCGACTGTGGATAATAAAGACCTCATCTATATGCTTGTCATGAACAACCACGCAGTCTTTACAGAGGATAATTCGGTGGAGATTTTAACGGACGGGCGCGATAAGTTCAAACGCTTAATGAAGGACATTTCCAACGCAAAAGATCACATTCACCTTCAATACTATATTTATAAAGGTGATGAACTGGGAAAAAAATTGCGCGATGCCTTAGTGAAAAAAGCACGGGAAGGCGTAAAGGTCAGAGTGTTATATGATGAACTCGGTTCAAGATCACTCAGAAAAAAATTCTTCAAACCGCTGCGGGACGCCGGCGGCCATGTGGAAGTCTTTTTTCCTTCCAGGCTTCGTCCGATTAATTTGCGGCTCAATTATCGGAATCACCGCAAGCTCGTCATCATTGACGGCGAAACCGGCTATGTCGGCGGCTTTAACGTCGGAGATGAATATCTCGGCCTGAATCCGAAATTCGGCTACTGGCGCGATACGCACCTCAGACTTCAAGGCACGGCGGTACACGCCATTCAGACACGGTTTATTCTCGATTGGAACCAAGCTTCCCATCACCATACGCTCACTTACGTTCCGAATCATTTTCCGGAATGCGAGCCGAAGGGCAATGTCGGGATGCAGATTGTCACGAGCGGACCGGATTCAGAATGGGAACAAATTAAAAACGGCTATATCAAGATGATCTCAACGGCCAAACGGTCGATCCTGATTCAGACGCCTTACTTTATTCCTGACTCAAGTCTTTTGGATGCCCTCAGGATCGCCTGTCTGTCAGGCATTGACGTCAAAATCATGATTCCGAACAAGCCGGATCACGCTTTCGTTTACTGGGCGACTTTATCTTACATCGGCGATCTTTTGAAAGCCGGAGCCTCAGTCTACATTTACGATAACGGCTTTATTCATGCAAAAACGATTGTCGTCGATGATGAGACGGCTTCAGTCGGTACGGCGAATATCGACGTCAGAAGCTTCAGACTTAATTTTGAAGTCAACGCCTTTATTTATGACGTCACCATCGCGAAAAAACTCATTTCCTCATTTAAAGAAGATCTGCTCGTCTCCAGAAAATATACGTATGAAGAATATCAGGAGCGTTCGCTGCGGATCCGCATTAAAGAATCGATTTCAAGACTTCTGTCGCCGATTTTGTAATTCCCGGGATGTTTCCCGGGAATTTTCTGATATAAAAACGGACACGGCTTGAAAAAACACATTTTATATTCAAAAGAATGACCGAATAGTGTATAAATGAAAAGTGAGTATTTTTTTGTAAAGGAGTGCCATGGTTTGAAACCTGAATCAGTGAATCGTTCGCTTATTTCTATTTCGAAATGGGGAAAAGCGACAGGTATTTTGTTTATTATTATAGGCGCGTTTGCGGCGCTTTCGGGCGCGTTTTTCTTTTTAATCGGAGCCATTCCCGGCGTTCTGCAGATCATTGCCGGCATTTTTCTGATGCGCTCGGCAAATGAAGCGGGACAGATGGCGGCGCAGTTCAATGAACTGACAGAGGAACATATGCTGGAGAATTATGCAAAGTTCGTGAAAATGCAGGGGATCTATCTGATCGTGACGGTCGGCTTGTCCGTACTCGGTATCGTTCTATTCATTGTCCTCATGACGCTCGGCATCGTGGACGACGCGTTTAATAATATTGATGCCAATACATATTAAAAAGGAAAATCCCGGCGCATCCGCCCGGGATTTTTTCTTATTCCGCTTCTCCGACAACGGTAAAGTTTTTCTGCTTTGGATTTGCCAATACGGCGGCGAACAGCATTGACGCTGTATGCTCCAGCGCGCTTTCCGTTCGGGTCATGGACTCCGTGCTCTCAAGGTCTTGTAAATTCTCGCCTGCTGAAGCGCTGTCTGCAGATATTCTTTCGGACATTCCGGCTTCGGCCCATGTGTCCCCATCAAATCGAAAATGTCTTTTCAGATGAAACGTTTCCTCAGAGTTTCAACTGAAATCACTCAGTTCTGCGAAATAAGGCTATGGCGGTACAAGACCACTCATCATACAATTTTTTGGGTCTTTGTAATTAAATTACAATTGTTCTTAATATTCACCCATGTATTCATGCTATTATATTGAAAGGAACGATCAAAAGCGTTGGCGTTCGTTAAATATTTACGAGTGCTGCCTCATGTCAAAGTCAGAAAAAATAGTATAGGAGGTAACATATGTTTAAGTTTAAAAAGAAATTCTTAGTGGGATTAACGGCAGCTTTCATGAGTATCAGCATGTTTTCGGCAACCGCCTCTGCAGCTGGCACAGATTACTGGCAAAATTGGACTGACGGGGGCGGGACAGTAAACGCAGTCAATGGCTCTGGCGGAAATTACAGTGTTAATTGGTCAAATACCGGGAATTTCGTTGTTGGTAAAGGCTGGACTACAGGCTCGCCATTTAGAACAATAAACTATAATGCCGGAGTTTGGGCGCCGAACGGCAATGGATATTTGACTTTATATGGCTGGACGAGATCGCCCCTCATCGAATATTATGTGGTGGATTCATGGGGTACTTACAGACCTACCGGAACGTATAAAGGTACTGTAAAGAGTGATGGAGGTACATATGACATATATACAACGACACGTTATAACGCACCTTCCATTGATGGCGATAACACTACTTTTACGCAGTACTGGAGTGTCCGCCAGTCGAAGAGACCGACCGGAAGCAACGCTGCAATCACTTTCAGCAATCATGTTAACGCATGGAAGAGCCATGGAATGAATCTGGGCAGTAATTGGGCTTATCAAGTCTTAGCGACAGAAGGATATAAAAGCAGCGGAAGTTCTAATGTAACAGTGTGGTAACAGCTCATCTCTAATGAGGGGCAGCTAACGGGCTGCTGATCGTTCCTTGAGAAATTTTATAATGATTGTGAAGAGGCGAACGGTTTTGGCATTACCGGAGGCAGGATATTCTCCATCAGTTTTTTTAGCGCGTATTAAAATAAGAGTTCCGTCTTTTTTTGGTAACCCGCTTCCAACAGACACCTTCACATAAGCCTTAAGCAAAATAAAAATATCCCGGTTACCACCTCCTTTAGTTTCGGAGGTTTTCTTCATTAAACAGATCGCAATCCCGCATCCAGGCTTGTCTGAATATGGAGCCAAAACCGTGATTTCCTCATTACCCATTGTAACCATTTCCGTTACACGTCTAGCGGCATGAACCCATCTCTTTTTAACAAAAGAGATGATTCATTACATCATAAAGGGACTTGCTCGCAAGTTCATTCTCCATTGCCCGCTGTACGCTTCCGAACGTCTCATCGAGCGCGCGCTGAATATTTTTGCCGACCGGACAGTCGGGATTCGGATTGTCGTGAACCGCAAAAAGCTCTTCCTTATTCTGCACCGCCCTGTAAACCTCTAAGAGGGTGATCTCCGACGGATCTTTTTTCAGGCTGGCTCCCGGAACACCCGCCCGGGATGTCAGAATACCCGCTTTTTTCAGCTGGCTGATCGTTCTCCGCACTACGACGGGATTGGTGTTTACGCTGCCCGCAATCATGTCCGATGACGCCCGTTCATCCTTTGAGATCAGCGATAAAATGTGAATGGCCACAGCAAGACGGCTGTTAATCATGTTTTTCACCACCATTGTAACCAAAATAGTTACATTTCATTTGTTTGTCAACTACTAATATACACTAAAACGGGCGGCAGGATGAAATCAAGTTGGCAATAGAGGGTAAACAGGCCGGCGGGAAACCGGCCGGAGAGGGATTAAAATAAGAAATAACGCTGTCCTAGCGGAACATAGCTGACGGGCTGGCATGCCAGCTCTTCTCCGTCGGCGAATACCTGATAGGTTTTCGGATCGACATGTATATTCGGCATCGCGTCATTCAGCTTCATGTCGAGCTTACTCAGCTTACGGATATTCCGTACGGGAGAAATCATTTTTTCAAGGCCGAGCTTTTCCGGCACACCGTTTGCGATACCGGCCTGGGACATAAATGTAATAGAGGTGTTGCGGTTTGCTTTACCGTATGATGCGTACATCTGCCGCATAAACACGGGCTCAGGCGTCGGAATGGAAGCATTCGGATCTCCCATCTGGGCGCGGGCAATCATGCCGCCTTTGAGCACAAGTTCAGGTTTGACGCCGAAGAAAACCGGGTCCCATAGTACGAGGTCGGCGAGCTTTCCTTTTTCAACGGAACCGACTTCATGGCTCAGACCGTGAGTGACAGCCGGGTTGATCGTGTATTTGGCGATATAGCGTTTGGCGCGCACATTGTCATTGCCGTTTTCTCCCGATAGAGCGCCGCGCTGTTTTTTCATTTTATCGGCCACCTGCCATGTCCGGATAATCACTTCTCCCACCCTGCCCATCGCCTGCGAGTCAGATGACGTCATGCTGATCGCGCCGATATCGTGCAGAATATCCTCCGCCGCAATGGTGGCCGCTCTGATGCGTGAATGACTGAACGCCACGTCTTCAGGCACTTTTGAATCTAAATGATGGCAGACCATCATCATATCAAGATGCTCGTCCATCGTGTTGACGGTATATGGAATCGTCGGCGTCGTAGAGGACGGCAGGATATTGGCGTAAGATGCGAGTTTCATAATATCCGGTGCATGGCCTCCGCCGGCTCCCTCTATGTGATATGTATGGATAACCCGGTCGCCGATCGCATCAAGCGTATTTTCTAAAAAGCCCGCTTCATTTATCGTGTCTGTGTGGATCGCCACCTGAATGTCCGCCTCATCCGCTGCTTCCATGCAAGCTTTAATGGCGCTTGGCGTTGATCCCCAATCTTCATGCAGCTTCAGGCCGATTGCGCCTGCTTCCACCTGCTCGATCAGCGGCGCTTTATCGGATGCATTTCCTTTTCCTAAGAAACCGACATTGATCGGAAACTCCTCGGCCGCTTCCAGCATTCTCGACATGTACCATGCACCGGATGTACAAGTCGTCGCTTTACTTCCCGTCGCAGGACCTGTTCCGCCGCCGAGAAGCGTAGTCACGCCTGAAGAAAGCGCGACTTCCATCTGCTGCGGGCAGATAAAGTGGATATGCGTATCCACCCCGCCGGCCGTTACGATTTTCCCTTCGCCGGAAATGACTTCTGTTCCGGCACCGATAATCATGTGCGGGTCCACCCCATCCATCATATCAGGGTTGCCGCTTTTCCCGACGCCGACAATCCGGCCGTCCTTCACCCCGATATCCGCCTTGACGATTCCGATATAATCGAGGATGACGGCGTTTGTAATGACCAGATCAAGCGCTCCGTCTTTCCCGGTGATACGCCCGTTCTGCCCCATGCCGTCCCGGATTGTTTTCCCTCCGCCGAAAATCATTTCTTCCCCGTAATTCGTGAAATCTTTTTCGACTTCAATCCATAAATCCGTATCTCCGAGTCTGACTTTGTCTCCCGTTGTCGGTCCGAACAGTTCTGCGTATTGCTCACGCGACATTTTCATCGGATCGCCTCCTCCATCCATCCGGCTTTTTTAAGATTTGACAGCGTCTTCTCTTTTCCCCGCTCATCCATGTACGTATCGGCCATGCCGTTGAGACCTCTGACCGTTTTTCGCCCTCCGATTTCCACGAGCGTGACGGTTTTCTCTTCTCCCGGTTCAAAACGGACAGATGTGCCTGACGGGATATCAAGGCGCATGCCGATGGCTTTGTCCCGATTGAAGGAAAGGGCGCCGTTGGCTTCGGCAAAATGAAAATGCGATCCGACCTGCACTGACCGCGTTCCGTTATTGGTGACTGACACCTCCAGCGTCTTCCGGCCTTCGTTAATGGTGATGGTCCCCTTTGCGACTTGAATCGCTCCCGGCTTCATGACTTCACCTCCGCTTTGATCGGCTGATGAACGGTGACAAGCTTAACCCCGTCCGGGAACGTCGCTTCCACCTGAATGCTGTCCAGCATTTCCGCAACGCCTTCCATAACGTCTTTTTCAGTCAATACATTGCGGCCGGATTCCATCAGCTCAGCAACGCTTTTTCCGTCTCTCGCGCCTTCCATCAGATAACAGGTCAAATATGCGGCGGCTTCGGGATAATTCAGCAGAACGCCGCGCGCCTTCCGCTGCTTAGCGAGCTCTCCCGCCGTAAAAATAAGCAATTTTTCTTGTTCAACCGGTGTCAGTTTCATCTGTATTCCCCCTTAGTGATAGTCAAACACAATCCGCATGGTCATACCGAAACGATGCAGGCGGCCGCCACCCCCTTCACCTCATGAAATGTTAAGTGATAAAAGTTATTCGACAGTGAACTGCCCGATTCCTTTTGCAGAAATGACCGATTTCTCATTTTTTTCTTCAACAAACGTTTAATTAAATGTGAAGAAAGGTTACATTCTTTGTGAATATTATAAAGAAATCGCCGGGGAATTTATAGAATATTTAAAAATTTAGTGAATATTAACCAAACGAACTGGAATTTTTGTCATTTCTCATAACAAAAAGCCCAAAATATTTTGGGCTTTTGCTGTGTTTCACGATCAAATTAATCATCACTGAGTTTATCTTTCGTTTTACCGACACCCTTTTGCAGGCTGCCTTTCGCTTTGTCTTTTTTCCCTTCCGCTTTTAAGTCGGACTTGTTTGCCATGTCGCCTGCTTTGTCCTTTGCTTCCCCTTTCATTTTGTTCATGCCGCCTTTTACTTTGTCTTTTAAACCGTTATCTTCACTCATGGTCTCTTCAGCTCCTTTTGTTTTTGTGTACTTGTTTTCTTCCCTTTCAGCCTGATAGCAAACATTTCAACTCTCAATTATTGATTTCACAGCGTTCCCCGTAGCGGATCACTTTGTAAACGGCCAATCCGTCTGACAGCTTATTATCCCCGTATTGCACGGGCAGAAGAGCAAAGAAAACATAATAAGTTGAAAAATAGACAAATTGGTAAAAAAATAAGTTTGGCTCTAGGAAATCTTTTATGATCAGCAGATTTATTAAAAAGATAGAAGCGAGATTAAACAGACAGCCTCCGGAATAGACGAGCGCGCTCGTCAGACGGTTATCTATCCGCAATTCGCCGAACTTGCAGAAAGAATCTATGAAGTAGATACGCCGAACCTGAATCGGCCCTACTTTTAAAAGACGTTTCCCCATTCCGATATCCAACGACGCCTTGCCTCCGAACAGCATGGCCATAAAGCTGTGTCCCGACACATGGATGACAGACACCATCGGGAGAATGATGAGAAATGAAACGAAAAACTTTATCATATCATTAAATCCGAACAACAAATCCCTCCTTCCCATCGTACTTTTTTCCCTCTTTTGCGATTTTTCCGATTTTTTCTATGATCAAACGTCCTGATGTGCATAAAAAAATAACCATCTGCTGATCAGATGGTTAAGAAAAATTATATATCGTATAAACACTGTTCTTTTTGAATGTTTTCTCTCATGCGAATCGCTTTTTCATAAAAATACGCCGCTTCTTTATATTGCTCATGTGCGCTTGTGTAAACGGCGGCCTCCAAGGCGAAATCTTCAATATACACATACAGCGATTTTTCATTCATATAGTCAAACACTTCATGGATTAAATCCATATTGAGTGACTCCAAATAAAGCGCTTGTAAAAACTTATACTTCTCTAAACTGAATCGGTCGCCGCGTTCTTTCGCGATCATGATCCCTCTTTCATAATAGGTAAGGGCCGCTTGGTCATCATGCAGCCTGAAAAGGGTGTGCGTTAAGCTGAACAGCGCCTTCGGAAGCTGTTCAAGCTGATGCTCTTCAAAAACGGGAACCGCTTTTCTAAAGTACCGGGCCGCTTCATCCAGATCCCGCTTTTCAGCATAACAATTCCCCAGATTGTAAAGCGAAGACCCGATCAGGCGGGGCTGTCCTTCAAGCAAAGAAAGGCGGAGGGCTTCGTCTAAATGCTCAAGCGCTTTGTCGTAGTTTTTGCAGTCGATGTAGTTTCCTGAAATGACGAAATGGCATTGAATTCTCCGCACTCTGTAAAAATCGTGTTTCATATACGTATCCAGCGCCTGAATCCCGTGATTCATGGAAAAATGAGTCTGCTTCATGACGTAAAACACTTCAGACATCTTGAAATGGAATTCCGCCCTCTCTATATCATCCTCGACAAATGAAAGGAGTTTTTCCGCTTTCCGGTAAAAAGAAATAGCCGCAACATAGTTATTGTGATCGAATTCATACATCCCTCTGAACAAATGGAAATAATACTCAGACAGTCCCGATATGCTGTCCGTGCTTTCGATTGTCTTTTGCAGCTCGCTGTACTGAATCTGTGATTGTTCGGTGCATTCCGGCTTGACGTAATCAAGCATAATATGATGGCGGTAGCTGATCAGCTGATAATATAACAGCAGCAGCTGGTCTTCCTCCATACGTTGTATATCCTCATCAATTTCCTCTTTCAGCTTTATGGCATCAGCCGCTTGAAACGCTAAAATATGCTTGTACCATTTGTTGATCTTGACTCCAACTTGAGATGACGGAATCTCGTATGCGGTCATGCCCCTTTCACAACCTTTTCTAATTTCTATTGGTTATATTTTAACATATTGTATGGCTTTGGAATTGCATAACTTGATTGTCCTGCATCAAAATTCCTATCATATATTTCGGCTGTTACCGGTATTTTTTGAACAGACCGCTCTCATAATGTGAATAAAAAAGCCTGCCCTTGTCCGGGCAAGCTTTTCTTCATCCGCCTATATAAGACATTTCCACCTTCTTTTTTCCATCCGTTTTAGAAAGCGCGCGGTCAATTGAATACTGATCCGTGCGATTTCTCCAAACAGAAGCGATGGATTCCGTCAATTCATCATCGGTCAGACCGCCGCGCACGAGTTTCCGAACATCATAGCCGCTTGAGGCAAACAGGCACGTAAACAGCTCGCCTCTCGCCGACAGGCGCGCTCTGTTGCAGGAGGCGCAGAATGCATCCGAGACGGAGGAAATCACGCCGATTTCGCCGGAACCGTCAAGATAGCGGAACCTGGAAGCGACCTCTCCTTTATAATTCGCTTCTATCGGCTCCGTCGGCATGTGCTGGTTGATCAGATCAATAATTTCGGCCTTCGTGATCACGTCTTTTTTATTCCATTGATTCGTATTGCCTACATCCATAAATTCAATAAACCGGAGAATATGACCCTTTTCTTTAAAATAGCGGGCCATCGGCAGGATATCTTTTTCATTGACGCCCTTTTGAACAACCATATTGATTTTCACACCGAGTCCGGCCGCTTTTGCCGCCTCAATGCCCTCAAGCACCTTGTTCACCGAAACGCCGCGGCCGTTAATGGCCTTAAACCGCTCATTCTCTAAAGAATCGAGGCTGACTGTCACTCGATGCAGCCCCGCCTGCTTCAGTTTTTCCGCATACACGGGAAGCAGAGAGCCGTTTGTCGTCATCGCGATATCTTTAAGTCCGGGGATGCGCGCAAGTTTTTTGATCAATTCAGGCATATCTTTTCTCATGAGCGGCTCTCCGCCTGTCAGCCTGATTTTTTCAACGCCGAAGCGGCCGACAAACAGCTTCGCAAGCCGCTCAAGCTCCTCGAAGGAGAGCAATTCCGTCTTTTGTAAAAATGGATAATCCGGTCCGAATAATTCGGCTGGCATACAGTACGTGCATCTGAAGTTGCAGCGGTCGGTTACAGAGATACGAAGATCCCTGAGCGGCCTTTCCTTTTTGTCTGTCACCCGGCGCGTTTCTGTATTCATAAGCCCAAGACCCCTTTCTATTGTTCAACCCGTTCAGGATGTGTGTATACGTTAAATGATCCGTTTCTGACAAAACCGATCGCGGTGATGTTCAGCTCTTCCGCCATTTGCAGCGCGAGCTCCGTCGGCGCCGATTTTGAAATGACAAACGACACGCCGATTTTTGCGGCTTTTAATAAAACCTCTGAGGAAATCCGGCCGCTGAAGACGATCAGCTTGTCACGGACGGGCATTCCGTTTTTCAAACAGCAGCCGTACAGCTTATCCAGCGCGTTGTGGCGCCCGATATCCGTCCTCATCAAGAGCAGCTTTTCCGTATCGCACAGCGCTGCATTATGGACGCCGCCCGTTTCCCGGAAGGTGCCGCTTCCGCTTTGCATCTCCTTCATCAGGCGAAGGCACGTCTCAGGAGTTATGGTAATCCGGCTGACGGCGGTTTTGGCCGTTTTCACATCCTGCTGAAAGTAAAAATGGCGGCCTTTCCCGCAGCATGAACCGATGACCCTCTTCGTATAGTCTTTTTGCTCAAGCACTCCGGGATTCGTCAGTTCAACATATGCGAACCCGAGACTTTCATCTATAGTAAAGCTTTTGATCTCTTTTTCAAAACGAATGACGCCTTCTGATGCGAGAAATCCGATGACGAGT
The DNA here is from genome assembly GCF_003047165.1 of Bacillus sp. ZY-1-1. Lineage (NCBI taxonomy): Bacteria > Bacillati > Bacillota > Bacilli > Caryophanales > Bacillaceae > Bacillus > Bacillus sp. ZY-1-1. The sequence continues at coordinate 405,784 of NZ_CP027061.1, read as the reverse complement.
TCCTCTAAATGGTCAGGCGTGCAGACGAGCGTAACAAATTCCTGCCCGTTCACCATGACGGTAAGCGGATACTCTGAAACCATCCGATCTGCCGTCTTTGTTAATACCCCTTTTTCATAGCGGTATATGTCTCTTACCGCTGTTGTTTTTTCATCCACTGTTTTCCCCTCCGCAGTATCCTTCTCTTTTATTCTTCCACAATCCCTGTATTTTGTCGAATTTGCGGTTTAAAAAAAGAGCCCTCTTCGGACTCTATGTTTCATTGCGATGATGTCTGCTCAGAATGGTGAATAAAATAACTGCGGCGATAATGGCCAATATACTGACGAATATGAAGGCGGCAAGCTTCAGAAAAATCCCTATCAGAACAAAAACGACTGCCGCCAGCACCAATATAATGCCTGCTCCTTTTAACAACAGCGTTCATCTCCTTTTATCCGTATCATTCCCGCGGTTCCGTTTTCTAAACAAAAAAAGACGCCTCGCGGGCGTCCTTTTTTAACCTATTCTTTTGCTAAATCCTTTGCGGCGTCTTCCCAAGCCTGTTTGAACTCGTCCGCGCTGTCAGCTGAGACGTATGTGCCGCCTCCCGCTTCCGCCGCTTTTTCAAGGCTTTCGCTTCCTTTCATGCCGAAGTTGAAGCCGATGATATTGACGACCGTGTTGACATTCGCTTTACGGAGCTTTTGAATTTCGGCTTGAGGATTCCCGCCGCATGTTTCTTCACCGTCTGTGATCAGATATACGACGTTTTTCCCTTTAGCGCCGGCCCGCTCAAATTCTTCACGTGTATCAGAAAGCGCTTTCGCTATCGGTGTCCAGCCGGTTGGTTTAATCTTGCTGAGTGATTGCTCAAATGGAGTCACGGCGTACGGCTGAAGGCCGTATAACGTTTCTGTCGCGTTACATGATACGGCTTTGCCTGAGTTTTTATTATTGCCCTTATGCCCGAATACCCGAAGCATCAGATTCGTGTCTTCAGGAAGAACTTCCGCAAAAGAAGTGACAGACTCTTTCGCAACATCTATTTTACGCTCTCCCCCTGTTTTTTGTATCATGCTCCCGCTTGCGTCAAACAGCACGGCGACGTTTGTTTCTTCGTGCTTTTTCTCAGCTGCAAAAACAGGTGATCCGAGTGAAAGCGTCAAAAGTCCGACAATCCCCGCAGTGAACATTTTTTTCATTTCCTTCATTCCTCTCCGTTTGTTTTTGGCCGATGGGCCCCCGGCTCTTCTCTATGCTAGATGAGGAGTATGCAAAAAGATATAGGGCGGGATTCCTTTTGTATAAGCGGCTGTACGCCGTTAAAAATGAACAGAATTATGCGCATCATCCTAAAAAGATTGGATAAATGATGACAGATTTAATGCCTTTTTCGCCCTTTTTGTAATATAAGTCCGGAATCTGATTCTTTTTACAGTTTTCTCTTCATCTTTTCTTGAAATTTTTGTTAAATAAAAATAAAAAAAAGGGCCGCTAAACGGCACCTTTTCTTATTTCGCTAATGAACTCGCTTCCATCGTAAAGATGCGGTTCATATCCTTTTGGCTGTGAGCTTCGTAATATTTTCCTCCGCCCGCACCGGCAATTGCGTGAAGCTGTCCGTTGAAGCCTTCTTTAAAGTCAAAGCCGATTACGTTGACTTTAATATGATGTTTGCGAAGTTCTTTCGCTGTCTTAATAGGATCTCCGCCGCATGTCTCCTCACCGTCCGTCAACAGGTAAACGGATTTAAAGCCGAATTTATGAACGCCGTTAAAAGAAGCCTTCGCATCTTCTAATGCTTTTGCAATCGGTGTCCAGCCCGTAGGCCCGATTCCGTTCAGAGAGTTGAGGAAGCTCTGTCTGTCAAACTTTTGGAATCCGTATACACCGCGAATGGATTCACAAGATTGAACTTTTCCGGAGTTTTTATTATTGCCTTCCGAACCGAAAACCGTCATTCTGACCTGTGATGTAGACTTAATTCGATCTGCAAAACGGACGATTTCATCTTTTGCCATATTGTATTTAGAAACGCCGTCAATCCGTTTCGCCATACTGCCGCTCGCATCAAGCAAAATGGCGATATTGTTTTTAAATAAAAATGTCTTCTCGTTTGCATTCTCGGCAGCAAAAGCAGGAGATGCAGCAGTCAGCATCAATCCGAGCATGATTATGAGTGAAAGTGTTTTTTTCATTGCTTCTTCCCCTTTTCAATAGATTTACGTTCAACGCCGAACAATATTTATCGTAAATGAGATGAAAAGGGAAATAAATAGGACGGCGTTCCTCATTATTTTTGCGTATATTCACATAGATACGGCATTTTTATCAGTGATTTTCACCCGGCGCTCAGCCTTCAGACGGCATTTGTCAGCCTTTAGGCTTTCGTTATATGAGTCTGTTGGTTGCTTTACCGTTTATGGAATAGTTTTCAAAAAAACAGACGCTCATGAAAGCGTCTATTTTTTCGCCATATATTTGTTTAAAAATGAATCTGCTTCGGATATGTCCACTCCCTGATAATAATGCTTGACGATGTCCGCCACGGATTTCCCCTGCTCCGCCATGTAATTGGCCCCGTACTGGCTCATGCCGACGCCGTGGCCGAATCCTTTTGTCGTAATGGTGATGCTGCCGCCGTTCCGTTTCCATTCAAAGTCGGCAGAACGGAGTCCGAGTTTTTCCCGGATGTCTCTTCCCTTCAGCTTTTTGCCGTTTATGACGGCCGTCGCCACTTGATGGCCCGGCGTTCTGGCTGTAATCTGCCCTACCGTGTTTTGTCCCGAGAGCTGTACGCCGAGCTTTTGCTGAAACTCCGGCACACTGAAGGTCTGGGTGGCGAGATATTTCGGCGAATGCTTATCCCACGGACTTTTCACGCTCTTTAAATAAGGAATGGCGCTTGTCCAATAGGCTTCCGCATTTTCCGTATACCCGTTGCTCGTAGAGAAGAAAGATGCCTCAATCGGCTTGTTGTCGTACGTTAAAATCTTTCCTTGCGTGCCTGCGACCGCGTTTGTGATTTTCTTGAGGTTGTGTGCGTACTTAGAACCCCATTCTTTTTTCAGCTGACTTTTGCTTTGATAGACTTGGAACATTTGCGTATCGTCCACCAGTGATCCTTTCGGCGCCTGAACGGCTGAGTCAGCGACCATCAGCCTGACGATGAAGGTCCGGGCGGCGAGCGCCTGGGCTTTTAAGGCTTCCGGTTTAAAGGTTGCGGGCATTTCGGAAGCCACGACACCGATCACGTACTCTTCAAGCGGAATGTTCTCTACAGAATGATTGGATGTCCGATAAACCGGAATGGATACAGGTGATTCTTTCAATGTTTCTGCTCCTTTTGTTTCTCGTGTGGTGTGTGTTGTTTTGTGTCCGGGCTCTCTGTTTACGGCTGCTCCTTTTTCCGCCTGAAACGGAAGAACGAGAATGGTGGGAACAAGAAGAATAAGTATACACAGCCCGGATAGTAGAAATACAATCGGTTTCATATATCAGCTGCCTCCTGCTTGGGATTCGACTCTACTTCATCTTATGGGCAGGGACAAGCTAATATGACTTCCTTTTGGACAGAATCTTATTCCATTTTTCACGCGAAAAACGTATTCTTTTTTGAAAATCAGAGCATAATAATGATGATAAACCATAAAAAAACAGTATGCCAGATTGACATACTGTTTTTACAGCCATTATGCGTTTAGGTCAGTTACGACTTCTTTGCTTTCTTGTTCAGCGGCCGTTTCATCAACGACACGCTCGATGTCAGCGCCGAGAGCCGCAAGTTTTTTATGGAAATTCACATAACCGCGATCCAAGTGCTTCAGTTCCGTGACGCGTGTATGACCTTCAGCCACTAATCCCGCAAGAATCAGCGCCGCGCCCGCACGCAGGTCCGTAGCGGCAACTTCTGCGCCTTGCAGCTGTACAGGGCCGTTAATGATCACAGAACGTCCTTCAATTTTAATGTCGCCATTCATCCGGCGGAATTCTTCAGCATGCATAAAACGGTTTTCAAACACAGTTTCAGTAATCATGCTTGTTCCGCTCGCACGGAGAAGCAGCGCCATCATTTGCGACTGCATATCAGTCGGGAATCCTGGGTGAGGCATCGTTTTAATGTCGATCGGCTTCAGCTGGGCAGGACCGATGACACGAAGGCCTTCTCCTTCATCCGTAATTTTGACTCCCATTTCTTCCATTTTCGCAATTAAAGACGTAAGATGCTCAGGAACCGCACCTTTGACTAATACATTTCCTTCCGTGATAGCCGCAGCCACCATGAAAGTACCCGCTTCAATACGGTCAGGAATGATGTTGTGTCTTACGCCGCGAAGCTTCTCGACACCTTCAATTTTAATGGTGCCTGTGCCGGCTCCGCGGATTTTTCCGCCCATCGCATTGATATAGTTCGCTAAGTCAACGATTTCAGGCTCTTTTGCCACGTTTTCAAGCGTTGTTGTTCCTTCAGCTAAAGCAGCTGCCATAATCAAGTTTTCTGTCGCACCCACACTTGGGAAATCTAAATAGATTTTTGCGCCCTGCAGACGGCCTTCCACTTCTGCTTCAATAAAGCCGTTGCCTACTTTGATTTTTGCACCCATTGCTTCAAAGCCTTTTAAATGCTGATCAATCGGTCTTGAGCCGATTGCGCAGCCGCCCGGAAGCGCTACTCTTGAATGACCCGTACGAGCTAACAGAGGGCCCATAACAAGCACTGACGCGCGCATTTTGCGCACATATTCAAAAGGTGCTTCTGTTTCTAAAGCGTAAGAAGCGTTTACGGTAACTTCATTATTCTCAAAATGCACATCTGCTCCTAAATGACGCAACACTTCATTAATTGTATATACATCGGAGAGCGTAGGTACATCACATATTACGCTTTTTTCTTCACTTGCTAATAAAGATGCAGCGATAACTGGTAAAACGGCATTTTTTGCTCCTTCAACTTTCACTGTGCCGTTTAACTTCTGACCGCCGCGGACGATGATTTTTTCCAAGGTATTCCCCTCCGCGTCCCTATATTCTCTATATTAATATTCAGTTGTCACGATTGGTGTGCCAACCGTAACGGTATGTTTTCCGCCCATTCCCGCACTTCTAAGCGCAACTTGCACATTCATCTTATGTTTCGATGTCATGATGTAATCTGTCCACTTATATGTAAATGCAGAAACAGAAACGAAATGAGGCTCAACTACATGTTCAACTGGACTTGCTTCAAATTCTTTCATGAGCTGTTCTGCTTTTTTTTGCAAAACAATACTCATATTATCATTTAAATGACCCTTTAGACAAGTAAAAATAAATACTTTATTTTGAAATATGTCATGTGCCTGCCGTTCAAACTGTTCATATGTATCATTCCAGTTTTCCGGTTGCTCCGGGCTCATTTGCTCATATAATAAATACGAAGTTGGGTTCTGTTTTTTGAGGGTAGTGACGAGCTGCAGTTTAAAAGTTGTGTGATTTTTTTTGTCAGAATACGTGCCGACGGCCTTTACGATTTTATCTTCCCGCGCGGATTCCCAATGATATTGCGGATACTGCGTCTTCAGTTCTTTTACCTTGTCATCAAATTCACTCAGTGACAGGTTCAGATTTTTTTTCGCATGAAGCGTCCATTCATCCACAGTGACCTGCTGCCGCTCCATTCCTTCGGCAATCTGGGCAAGCGGAGACAGCTCACTTGCATGAATGGAATGAAATACCGCTATTAAGGCGCTTAAAAAAACAAAAAACAAGATGATACGGCCTGCTCTTTTTTTCTTCATATCGATCTCTCCCCCTTACTCCCATTTTTGCCGGAGCCGGGGAAAGCAATACATGGAAAACTTCGTCAAAACTCGCCAAGCGGGTGAAGAAAAATTGGTTTCTCACCCAGCGATTCCCTTCATTTCAACAGACGAAACATCTTAAAATAAGTATGGAAGCTGTTTCGAATAGGTAAGATAATCTAAAAAGAAGTTGGCGACTGCCGTACCGATCGCAATGGTAAGAAGAATGATCAGCAGCCTCGCCTGCACTATTTTTCCTTTTCGGATCAGCGGATCAAAGTTGACGGCCTGAAGCGCCCACCATGTCACCGCAATGCATACCAGGTGAACCAGGATGCTGATTGCGGCCTGCTGCCCCAATACATTCACAAATTCCATCTCCTTTCATTTTTTCCGCCCCTCATATCCTCTCTTATTATATAAGAAGAAGAGAGAAAGATGATCATTTTTACATCAGAATTTTTATCCAAAATTAGGGGCAATCCCCGCTTAAATGTCCGTTCTCCGGCATGATATACTTTTTTGGAAAGGAGATGGGAATATGAATCATTCCTTTTTTCATCCGGAAAAGCAGTATGGAGAAACACTTCCCGTATTTGACCACGAGTGGGAAGCGATAGCATTCTACTATGATTATAGACAGTCTCAAACAGAGGAACTGAAAGAATTATGTCAGTTTTTCAACATTTCTCTTGATTATTCACCCGGCAGCCTGCTGGCAGTGGAAGCTCTTTACTTCCGCAGCATAAAAGAGCTGCTTTTGGCGGATTGGAACCTGCCGATTGACGAATTTGAGAAAATGCTCAGTGTGTATGTCATCGATTGCGCCATCAGACATCATGACGATGCCGAATGGGTCGTCAAACCTTATCCGTATACGGACGGCGCTTATACGACGGGTGTGCGGAGAGGAAACAAAACGTGGCACACCGACAACTGCTGCGAACATTTATATCTGCAAAAAGAAGAGGATCATCCGCTTATCGGCGTCTATGAATCTCTTATGCGTTAATATAGAAAAAGAATCCTTCTCAGACAGCCGAGAAGGATTCTTTTTTAGTTTCCTGCAACATCCAATCTGTTTACAGCCCGCTGTAACGCAAGCTCAGCCCGACGAATGTCAGTATCATCTGATCGTTTGTTCAAACGGTCTTCCGCCCGCTTTTTCGCAGCAAGGGCGCGCTCTTTATCAATGCTTTCCGCTGTTTCAGCGGCTTGTGCAAGGATAGTGACCTGATCAGGACGGACTTCTAAAAATCCGCCGCTGACAGCCGCCAATTCGGTCTGCCCGTCTTTTTTAAGGCGGACAGCGCCGATTTTAAGCGGAGCCACGGTCGGAATATGGCCAGGCAGGATACCGAGATCACCGCTCTCGGCTCTTACACTCACCATTTCAATATCAGCATCATATACTGGGCCGTCGGGAGTAACGATATTGACTTTAACGGTCTTCATGCTTTTACCCTCCTAGGACCAGATTAAACTTCTACACCCATCTCTTTTGCATTCTCAATGACTTCTTCAATGCGTCCCACAAGACGGAATGCATCTTCCGGAAGATGGTCATATTTACCGGAAAGGATTTCTTTAAAGCCTCGTACCGTTTCTTTAACAGGCACGTAAGAACCCTTTTGTCCCGTAAACTGCTCAGCTACGTGGAAGTTTTGAGAAAGGAAGAACTGGATACGGCGTGCGCGGTGAACGACAAGCTTGTCTTCTTCACCTAATTCGTCCATACCGAGAATCGCGATAATATCCTGAAGTTCTTTGTAACGCTGAAGCGTTGACTGAACTTCACGCGCCACCGCATAATGCTCTTCTCCGACAATTTCCGGAGCAAGCGCGCGGGAAGTGGAAGCCAGCGGATCAACCGCAGGGTAGATACCCATTTCAGTTAATTTACGCTCAAGGTTAGTCGTTGCATCCAAGTGAGCGAACGTTGTCGCCGGAGCCGGGTCAGTGTAGTCATCGGCAGGCACGTAGATCGCCTGGATAGATGTAACTGAACCAACGTTTGTAGACGTAATACGCTCTTGAAGCTGACCCATTTCTGTCGCAAGCGTCGGCTGATAACCAACCGCAGAAGGCATACGGCCGAGAAGCGCGGAAACCTCTGAACCCGCTTGTGTGAAACGGAAAATGTTATCGATAAAGAACAGTACGTCCTGTCCTTGTTTATCACGGAAATGCTCAGCCATTGTAAGACCCGTCAGTGCTACACGCATACGTGCGCCCGGCGGCTCGTTCATCTGTCCGAAGACCATGGCTGTTTTCTTGATAACGCCTGAATCGCTCATTTCGTAGAAAAGGTCGTTCCCTTCACGAGTACGCTCTCCTACACCGGCGAATACGGAAATACCGCCGTGCTCTTGCGCGATGTTGTTGATTAATTCCTGGATTAATACGGTTTTACCTACGCCGGCGCCGCCGAACAATCCGATTTTACCGCCCTTGATGTAAGGAGCGAGCAGGTCAACAACCTTAATTCCCGTTTCAAGAATTTCAACCTCAGTTGAAAGCTCATCGAATGAAGGAGCTGATCTGTGGATCGGGTCCTTTTGAGCATCCGCAGGCAGCGGTTCATTTAAATCAATTTTATCTCCCAGTACGTTAAATACGCGTCCGAGAGTCACATCACCGACAGGAACGGAAATCGGCGCACCTGTATCAACGGCTTCCATTCCGCGCTGAATTCCGTCCGTAGATGCCATGGCAATTGTACGGACTGTATCATCGCCTAAATGAAGAGCAACCTCTAGCGTTAGGTCGATGCCTACTTCATTTTCGCCTGTAGCTGGCTGTGAAACTTTAATCGCATTATAAATCGCAGGCAAGTGGCCGTCCTCGAAACGTACGTCGACAACCGGTCCAAGCACCTGACTTACGCGTCCTTTCTTCATCGCTATCCCTCCTGACAAAATCTTTCTATTCTAAAGCGGCTGCACCGCCGACAATTTCGGTAATTTCTTGTGTAATCGCCGCTTGACGCGCGCGGTTATATGAAAGCGAAAGTGAATCAATGAGTTCTTTCGCATTATCAGTCGCATTTTTCATTGCTGTCATTCTCGCAGCGTGTTCACTTGCTTTACTGTCAAGAAGCGCGCCGTAAATTAAGCTTTCCGCATATTGAGGAAGCAGCACTTCGAGCACCTCTTCTTCATCCGGTTCGAACTCGTAAGAAGCCGTGCGCTTCCCGCCGCTCGTTCCGAAATCCGTTAAAGGCAGCACTTTTTTCTCCGTCACTTCCTGTGAAATCGCACTGACGAAATGGTTATACACCAAATGCAGTTCATCAAAAGCGCCGTCGATAAACATTTGAACCGTCTGACGGGTCAAATCTTTAATCTGAGCAAAAGTGACCTCGTCGCCAAGCCCCACTAACTCAGACAAAATCGGCATCTCCCGTTTTTTGAAGAAATCGCGGCCGACTCTGCCGATTGCAATCACCGTGTATTCATCTTTAGACTGATGGCGTTCTTGAATGGTGCGGTAAGCGTTTCGCAAAACCGAACTGTTAAACGCACCCGCAAGCCCGCGGTCAGACGTAATGACGAGATACGCCGTCTTTTTCACTTCTCTTGAGACAAGCATCGGGTGTTTCGCGTTTTTCGCGCCTTTTCCGACGTTAAACACAACCTCCTGGATCTTATCCATATACGGAGCAAATGACTTCGCGTTGGTTTCCGCACGGTTCAGCTTCGCAGCGGATACCATCTGCATGGCTTTTGTAATCTGGCTTGTTTTTTTCGTTGACGTGATCCTTGACTTAATATCGCGTAATGAGGCCAAAGATTTCACCACCTTTATTCTTCATTTGCGTAAAAAGAGAGAAAAAGAGAACCTTTTTCTCTCATCTTCTAAGGGTTAGTTGCTTGGTGCAAATGTGCGTTTGAAGCCTTCGATTGCAGCTTTGAAGTCTTCATCAGCAGGAAGGTTTCCTGTTTTCGCAATGCCGTCAAGCAGATCTTTATGGTTTTGATCAAGGTACATGTAGTACTCTTCTTCAAAACGTCTGATATCCGCAACCGGAATATCATCAAGATATCCTTTTGTCAGCGCATAAAGAATGGCTACCTGTTTTTCAACCGGAAGCGGCTTATTCAAGTCTTGCTTCAGCACTTCAACTGTACGCGCACCGCGGTTCAGTTTCGCCTGAGTCGCCTGGTCAAGATCAGATCCGAATTGGGCGAATGCTTCAAGTTCACGGTATGAAGCAAGGTCAAGACGCAATGTTCCAGCTACCTTTTTCATCGCTTTGATTTGGGCTGACCCGCCGACACGGGATACGGATAATCCGGCATTGATCGCAGGACGCACGCCTGAGAAGAATAGGTCGGATTGAAGGAAAATCTGTCCGTCAGTAATGGAAATGACGTTTGTCGGGATATAAGCGGAGATATCTCCTGCTTGTGTTTCGACGAACGGCAGCGCCGTAATTGATCCTGCGCCTTTAGCGTCACTCAGCTTGGCTGCGCGCTCAAGCAGACGGGAGTGAAGATAGAATACATCCCCAGGGAATGCTTCACGGCCCGGCGGACGGCGAAGAAGCAATGACAGCTCACGGTAAGCGGCAGCTTGTTTGGATAAATCATCATATACGACGAGAACGTGCTTGCCGTTGTACATGAATTCTTCACCCATTGTCACCCCTGCATACGGTGCAAGGTAAAGAAGCGGAGCCGGCTGTGAAGCGGATGCCGTCACGACAATCGTGTAATCAAGCGCGCCGTGCTTACGAAGTGTTTCCACCACGCCGCGTACTGTAGATTCTTTTTGGCCGATCGCTACGTACACACAGATCATGTCTTGATCTTTTTGGTTTAAGATTGTATCAATCGCAACAGATGTTTTACCTGTCTGACGGTCCCCGATAATCAGCTCACGCTGTCCGCGGCCGATCGGAATTAACGCGTCGATCGCTTTGATACCCGTTTGCAGCGGCTCATGTACCGATTTACGGTCCATTACGCCTGGAGCCTGGCTTTCGATCGGACGTGTTTTGCTTGTCAGAATCGGACCCAGTCCGTCTACCGGCTGTCCGAGCGGGTTGACGATACGTCCGATTAATTCTTCACCTACAGGAACTTCCATGATGCGGCCCGTTCTTTTGACCTCATCACCTTCGCGGATATCTCTGTAAGGTCCTAAGATAACGATACCTACGTTGGATTCTTCAAGGTTTTGAGCCATACCCAAAACGCCGTTTGAAAACTCAACAAGTTCACCGGCCATACAATTGTCAAGGCCGTGTACACGCGCAATACCGTCTCCGACTTGGATGACTGTACCTACGTCATGAACTTCAATTTCAGATTGGTAATTTTGAATTTGCTGCTTTATCAGCGTGCTAATCTCTTCAGCTTTGATGCTCACTTAGGTTTCACCCCTTCTATCGATTTCCTCCGGCAAGTTGACGTTCCATGCGCTCAAGCTTTCCGCTTACGCTTCCGTCATAAATCCGGTTTCCAATGCGGACTTTAATGCCGCCTATTAAATCCGTCTGCACTTCATTTCTGATTCTGAGCGAAGCGATTCCGGCTTTTTTTGCAAACACTTGAGACAATGATAACATTTCCGCTTCTGACAGCGGTTTTACTGAATAAACAACCGCATCCTCTGTCTGACGGGCCTGATTGGCAAGTTTGATAAACTCGTCTGTGAGATCAGGCACAATCGAAGACCGGCGGCGGTCAATCAGAAGAAAAATCGTATGCAGCACAGACTCAGACAGTGCGCCGAACGATTGCTGAATCAGCTCTTTTTTCTTAGCGGCCGATACCTTCGGATGGCTTAGCACTTCCTGTAATCCGGCTTCGTTCCGGAACACTTCTTTTAGTACGGTAAGCTCTTCTTCGATTTCATTGATTTGAGAAGTCTCAACGGCAATGTCGAAAAGCGCTGACGCGTATCGTTTAGAGACAGCAGATCCACTCATCGGCTTTCTCCTACCTCTTTAAGATAGTCCTGAATCAGTTGTTCCTGGGCTTGTTCATCAAGCTCTTTTTCAATCACTTTCGATGCGATTAAGACAGAAAGTGATGCGACTTGCTCGCGAAGTGCGGAAACCGCTTGTTCTTTTTCTTTGACAATTTCGGTTCTCGCCGCTTCTTTCAATCTTTCAGACTCGGCGCGTGCAGCCTGGATAATGTCTTCCTTCTGCTTTTCACCCAGTTTTTTCGCATTTTCAATGAGTGATTGTGATTCCTGTTTCGCTTCTTTTAAAAGAACGCGCTGCTCTTCAATCAGCTTCTGCGCTTCTTTATTTCTTTCTTCAGCGGACGTAATTTCGCCGGCGATATGATCTTCACGCTGTTTCATTATATTTAATAGCGGTCCCAGAGCGAATTTCTTGAGAAGCGCTAATAAAACTAACATAGCTAACAATTGGAATAGGATATCTCCGCCGTTAAACGACAGTCCTAATTCAAGAGGTAATTGAGACATCTACTACGGCAACTCCCTTCTGCAGGTTTTCTCTGCTGATAAAAAGCCGTTTCGGGACGGCCTGCTTATCAGACATAAAGCAATGGCGAAGGTTCTCTTAGAGTGATCTTCGCCATTTTTAGTTCATATAAGGCTTTTTTGCTTAGCCAAAGAACGCTAAGAACGCGATAACGACAGCGATAATCGGAAGGGCCTCAACCAATGCGATACCCATGAACATAAGAGTTCTAAGTTCTTTTCCTGCTTCCGGCTGACGGGCGATTCCCTCTACCGTACGTGAAACGATCAGACCGTTACCAATACCTGCACCAAGTGCACCTAAACCGATTGCAATTGCAGCTGCTATTAAATTCATGAAAAAGTTCCTCCTTTAAAATGTTATCCGAATGGATATATGATTTTAATGATCATGACTGATTTTGTGTGACATGTACACCATCGTCAGCATCGTAAAGATAAATGCCTGGATGGTACCGATGAACAAGCTGAATGCCTGCCATGCAAGCATCGGAATAATGGCTCCGACTGTGCCGACCAAACCGAGAAAGAAACTGTTTGAGTAGAAATTCGTCGCCAGATTCGCAAGCAGGCCAAGAAGAATTTCCCCGGCGAAAATGTTACCGTAAAGACGAAGTCCGAGTGTCAGCGTATTCGCAAACTCCTCAATGATCTTCATCGGGAACATAAGCGGAACCGGTCTGAGGTAATCCTTAGAGTATTCCTTCAAACCTTTCATCTTCACGCCGTAATAGTGCGTTAACGACACAACCATAACGGCTAGAGTCAGAGTAATAGCCGGATCGGCCGTCGGTGATTTCCACCAAAGCTCGTGTCCGACCGTTACAGAAAACGGCAGCCCTAGCATATTTGATACAAATATGTACATCAGCAAGGTTACACCAAGCGCCAAGAAGTTAGCCCCTGTTTTTAAATCCATTGTACTGCCTATAATATTGCGGACAAAATCAACAATCCATTCCATGAAGTTCTGGGCTTTTCCCGGACGGATGGACAGCGTTCTTGTAGTAAGAATCGCAATCAGCAGCACAATCACACTTGCCACAGTAATCATCAGAATGTTTGTCAGATTAAAAGTAAGACCAAACAAATCAATAGTTCTGTAATCGTGATTCAATGGGTTTTCACCTCTCTTCCATTGATGAACGTTTGAGCTGAATAATGGAATCTATCATAATGACGGGATAAATTGTCATTAATCCAATAATCACACTTGCCACACTGACTTTATCGGGATATTTAAAGGCGACAGCCATCGCAAGTATCGCATTGCACCAACGCGCTGCGCTCCCGAGTGATCGTATGGACTTTCCTTTCGCCACGGCCTTGTCAAAAGCATTCATTCTTCTGGTCAAGAGCCACAAATTAAACAAACTGAAAACAGTTCCCAAAAAGAGGCCTAAAAAAACAGTTTTATACGCCGTAAGACCATATCCCAGCAAATAGATTGCTAAGATTACAAATACATATCTCCGTTGTCTGCTGAATGTAAGATTGGGATCGTCCATCAACTATCTGTCTCCTGATGAAAATGTAATATAATTCCTGGATACGGCAAAACATGCGGTTAACCCTTGCAGAAGGCCTTTTTTGTCCGCAAAACGGCCTGTTCGAAAAAACCACTCATCCTCCTGATGCTACGGGATGCTGTTTCATTCGCTTAGATAAATCCTCATATAACGGGTTTTTTTGGAGGATTTAAAATGAGGATGGATACTAGAAATGAAAGGGATGAAAACCTTCTCATAATACCCTCGTTTAGCATACAATAGCCCCTAACATGTGTCAATCTGTTTAAAGTTAAAAAACTTTTTATACCGGAAGCATACACAGAATGTTCACAAATTCACCTATAAATGTATGAACTCTGCCCATTCAGCTAAAATCTGGATAAAAAAAAGAAAACCCCCTGAATGAGGTTTTCCGATTTATTTGGTTCCGTACAGTCTGTCACCCGCGTCACCGAGGCCCGGAACGATATAGCCTTTTTCATTCAGTTTTTCATCAAGGGCGGCGATATAAATATCAACGTCAGAATGATGTTTCTGCAGCTCTTCCACGCCTTCCGGAGCCGCTACAAGACACATAAAACGAATGTTTCTCGCGCCGCGCTTTTTCAGGCTGTTGATCGCTTCCACCGCAGAGCCTCCCGTAGCAAGCATCGGATCCACGACAATAAATTCGCGTTCTTCTACATCAGAAGGAAGCTTGACATAGTATTCCACCGGTTTTAAGGTTTCCGGATCACGGTATAATCCGACATGTCCCACTTTAGCGGCCGGGATTAATTTCAGCATGCCGTCAACCATTCCGAGACCCGCTCTCAGGATCGGCACGATACCGAGTTTCTTCCCTGAAATCACTTTGGATGTCGCTGTTTGAACAGGTGTTTTCACTTCCACTTCTTGAAGAGGAAGATCACGTGTAATTTCAAACGCCATCAGTGATGCGACTTCATCCACAAGGTCTCTGAAATCCTTTGTGCCTGTATTTTCATTCCGAATATATGTCAGCTTATGCTGGATTAAAGGATGATCAAATACGTAAACCTTTCCCATACTGTGTTCAGCTCCTTTTTTGTTGTCCGAGTGACTTTTTCACACTTCTATTGATTCTACAGAAAAAGACAAACAGTTTCAAGAAAATCATAAAAAAACCCGCCGGATTAAGGTTCCGGCGGGTTTCTTCCTTATTAATAGTCCAGTTCTTTATATAAAGGAAACTTTTCAGTCAAGGCAGATACGCGCTTTTTCGCTTCTTCAAGTTTTGCTTCGTCTTCATGATTTTTCAGCGCGAGGCCGATGATGGCGCCGACTTCTTCAAGCGCGTCACCGTCAAAGCCGCGGCTTGTCACAGCCGCCGTACCGAGACGGATTCCGCTTGTGACGAACGGTTTTTCCGGATCGTAAGGGATCGCGTTTTTATTAGATGTAATGCCGATTTCATCAAGAACGTGTTCAGCGACTTTTCCGGTCAGTCCGAGAGAACGGAGGTCGACAAGCACAAGGTGGTTATCCGTTCCGCCTGATACGAGCTGAATGCCCTCTTTGTTCAGAGACTCAGCCAGGCGCTTCGCGTTCGAGATGACGTTTTGCGCATATGTTTTGAAATCATCTTCAAGCACTTCTCCGAAAGAAACGGCTTTTGCCGCGATAACATGCATAAGCGGTCCGCCTTGGATTCCCGGGAAAATGGATTTATCAATCTTCTTGCCGAACTCTTCACGGCAAAGGATCATTCCTCCGCGGGGTCCGCGAAGTGTTTTGTGAGTCGTTGTCGTTACAAAGTCAGCGTAAGGAACCGGATTCGGATGAAGGCCGGCTGCGACAAGACCCGCGATATGCGCCATGTCTACCATGAAGTAAGCGCCGACTTCATCAGCGATTTCACGGAATTTTTTAAAGTCGATCGTGCGGGGGTATGCGCTCGCTCCGGCAACGATGAGTTTCGGCTTATGCGCCAGCGCTTTTTCACGCACATCTTCATAATCTATATATTGCGTGTCTTTATCGACACCGTATTCTACAAAGTTGTATTGAACGCCGCTGAAATTAACCGGGCTTCCGTGTGTTAAGTGGCCGCCGTGGGAGAGGTTCATCCCGAGCACCGTGTCGCCGTGCTCTAAAATCGTGAAGTAAACAGCCATGTTCGCCTGAGCGCCTGAGTGCGGCTGAACGTTTACATGCTCAGCTCCGAAAATCTCTTTCGCGCGGTCGCGGGCGATGTCCTCAACGACATCAACATGCTCACAGCCGCCGTAGTAGCGTTTGCCGGGGTAGCCTTCAGCATATTTGTTTGTTAAAACAGAGCCTTGTGCTTCCATTACCGCTTCCGTCACGAAGTTTTCAGAAGCAATTAATTCGATCTTAGTCTGTTGACGCTTACGCTCATCTTTGATGGCGTTAAACACTTGTTTATCTTGTACAGGTAAATGTTTCATCAGCGAGATCCTCTCCTATCCGTTTCCTGTTCTTTATTTTTACCACCTTATTGTACATGGTTTTTCAGGTGAATGTAACAGCTTATTTAAAAAAATCACGAAATTTAATTAGAAAACACGAACATTATAGAGGAAAAGTATTTTCATCATTCGCATTCATAAACGGCGCGAATTCCGCCTATCAGCTTCGGTCTTGTCCGGGCCATCGTCACATGTGCTTCTCCAAGCTCACGGCTCGATATCCGGACAGGGACGACAACGGGTTTCAGATGCATGCCGATGAACGTATCACCAATGTCAATCCCGGCGTCAGCCTGAATCGATTCAGCGAGCACTGGAGAACGCATCTGCCGGTATGCATAAGAGGCCATCGCTCCGCCCGCTTTCGGGACGGGGACGGCTGAAACAATGGGGAGCCTGAACCGCTCGGCCGTTTCCGCTTCAATGACAAGCGCCCTGTTTAAATGCTCGCAGCATTGAAAAGCAAGATGCACACCCGTTTTTTCCTTAAACCGGTTAAGTCCGCCGTATATCAATTCAGCCCAATCCCCGCTTCCGGCGGTGCCGATCCGGCTTCCGGCGGCTTCACTTGTACTGCACCCGATCACCAGCAGACTGCCGTCCGTCAGTCCTGCCTGCTCTTGAAACTCAGTCAGCATGTCCGTCCATTTTTGCTTCATCTCTTCCATTGTCCAGCACCTCTTACAGATTTTTTTCTTCGTAATCTGCGATTTTGCCGATCCGCCGTTCGTGGCGGCCGCCCGTAAATTCAGTCGTCAGCCAGACTTTTGCGATTTCGCGCGCCAGCCCCGGGCCGATGACGCGTTCGCCCATCGCAAGAACATTCGTGTCATTGTGTTCACGCGTCGCTTTTGCGCTGAAGGTGTCATGGGCAAGCGCACAGCGTATGCCCTTTACCTTATTTGCGGAGATGCTCATGCCGATGCCTGTGCCGCAAATTAAAATTCCCCTGTCAGCTTCGCCGTTCACCACTTTTTCCGCTACCGGAAAAGCGTAGTCTGAATAATCGACAGAGCCGGCGCCGCATTCACAGCCCATATCAATGTATTCAATCTGCAATTCATCCAAAAGACTTTTTATTTCTTCGCGGATATGGACGCCGCCGTGATCTGACGCAATAGCTACTTTCATTCATTTACCTCCTAGGTGTGGCTGGGCGAAGACAGCCCAGTGTGCTTGTCCTTTTTATTACGAAATCCGTTGATTTCATTCTACTCTTTCACATTCGTTTTGCAAATGACCTGTTTGCAGATTTTCTGACAGATTACTTGCTTTTCCCGTCAAGCAATTGATCAGCCAAAAGGGTTAGCAGCTCCTCCAGTTCGTCCCGCGTCTGTTTATAAACATCAAGCGGACCGCCGAAAGGGTCAGAGATATCGCCGTTTTCCCCCGTTACGTATTCTTTAATGGTAAAGACTTTGCCCTGACTGTTTTGATATCGGCCTTCAATCAGCTGTTTATGCTGTTCGGTCATCGCCAGCACCAGATCGGCCGTCTCGATATGTTCTTCCGATAAGGGAGATGAACTGTGATTGAGGGCGATCCGTTTTTCAAACAGCGCTTCTACGGCATGAGCCGACGCTTTTCCGTGCGGAGACGCGAATACGCCGGCCGAGCTTACGCTGACATCCAGCCCTTTCGTTTCTGCTATGGATTTAAAAAGAGCCTCAGCCATGGGACTGCGGCACGTATTGCCTGTACAAACAAAGATTATTTTCATGTCCGTCACCTCTTACTGCCTATTATAAATGAAGAAAAAAGAAACGGCATCTTCGTTTCTTTTTTTACGTATCTTATATCGGTAAAAGCAGTTTCAGCCCGAATCCGATCAAAATGGCTCCGCCAAGCGCTTCGCTGTAGGAGCCGAGCCATGACTGCACCTTTCTTCCCGCCAAAAGGCCCGCCCATGTTAAAACGGTGCTGAAGACCCCGAACAGCGTAACGGCCAGAAACGGATTGGAGCCGTTCATCCCGAGACTGAGCCCGACAGAAAAGCTGTCCAGACTGACACCGACCGCAAACAGCAACAGTCCCGAGCCTGCCGGAGATATGAGCGGCCCGTCTGACTGTTTAAACGCGGCGATCATCATCTGCACCCCTAAAATGAAAAGAAGAGATCCGCCGATGTAAACGGCGAGCATCCCCAGAAAACCGGACAGCAGATGCCCGGCCGCCATTCCCACAAGCGGCATCATGACATGAAACAGCCCGATGACAACCCCTATATGAAAAATCTGTTTTTTCTTCAGCTGAATCATTCCCATTCCGAGCCCGACGGAAAAGGCATCCGTCCCCAAAGCAAATGCCATGATGCTTAAGGAGACAAGTTCCCCGATGAATAGATTCGACATGAATAAAAACCCCCTTGGACGTGCCCGCTTGTTTAGCTTATGCATGTCCGATAAGGGGTAGAACAAGTTAATGGATAACGGTGCCGCCTGCGGCTTTCATCAGCCTGTTCATAACGGCGAGCCCCACTCCGGTATCCGGAAAGGACTCAGAAATAATCATATCCACTTCCGCTTCATCAAAGCTGCGGAGCGCATCGTATAAGGCGGACGCCACTGTTTCAAGGTCGGCGCGTCTGCCGCAGACCTTGATATAATCAGCCTGGTAACTATCGGCGTTCTCTTCAGTTGTCAAAATGCCGATTCGTTTTCCCCGGCTTTTATATGCGTCTGCCAGTTCTTGAATTCTCCGGGCGCCGCCGTCGGCAATAGCCATCGGCGCAGAAGGCGCGTAATGTGTATATTTCATACCGGGAGAAATAGGAACCTCATCTTCTTCGGTCAGCCCTTTATCCACAAGAACCGGACCGGCGGCGGATTCAATCTGCTCTTTTGTCACGCCGCCCGGACGAAGCAGCACGGGCTGTTTCCCCGTACAGGACAGAACGGTTGATTCCACTCCGATTCCCGTCGCGCCGCCGTCCACAATACCGGCAATACGGCCGTTTAAATCATGAGCTACATGCTCGGCCTTCGTCGGGCTCGGTTTTCCTGATAAATTGGCGCTCGGCGCGGCGATCGGCAGTCCGGCCGAGCTGATGAGGGCTAATGCTGCCGGATGATCAGGCATTCTGACCGCTACCGTCTCAAGTCCCGCGGTGACACGGGGTGACAGCACACCGGGCTTACACGGCAGGACAAGGGTCAGCGCCCCCGGCCAGAATAGCTCCATAAGCTTTTTCGCCGTCTCAGGAATATGGCTGATAAAACGATCAAGCTGGCTGATATGGGATATATGCACAATCAGCGGGTTATCGCTCGGCCTTCCTTTCGCCTCATATATTTTCGTTACGGCTTCCGTATTTTCAGCGTTAGCGCCCAGTCCGTAAACGGTTTCTGTCGGAAAAGCCACAACCTCATTCTGCCGGAGCAATTCCGCGGCTTGTGTAATTTGGGGATCGGTTGTGGATAATTCTGCGGAACAATCCACAAACCATCTTCTTGTTTTCATGTATAACCAAACTCCTTATTTTAAAGCGGTAAAACTTTATTTTCTCTCGTGTATTCCTTTTGAAAGTATAAAAGATGTCCTTTAATAAAACAAGCGTTATCCACAAACTGTGGACAACACTTTTTAATAAGTGGATAACCTTGTGTATAAGTTAGATCAGGCAGAGGTTTTCACCATTAAAAACGAACCTTCTGTGCATAACGAGTTGCGGAAATGTTCGGACGTATACAGTTCATCAGGCGCATCGGCGCACGCTTCAAATCCCATCACATTCAGAAACTCAGCAGATGAGGGCTGATTGGCGACTAAGTAGACATCTTGAATCTCATGTTTTTTGCACAGCACATCCATACTTTGAAACAGTGTAACGATATGGCTTTGATTCAGCCTGTCCGACATGACGAGTGAACGGAGAAGTCCTTTTCCGCCGCTGAATTTTTCGATCCCGAGACAGGCGGCAATCTTTTTTTCGCTGTCTTCCAGCACGATAAACCGGCTGATCTGCTGATCGATTTCCGCATGTGCCGTATCAGACTTTTTCAAAAAGGCCTCCAGCGCCTCCGTATCTTGATCTCTTGCCACTCTCAGCTGATAAAACATATATTTCCCTCCGTTTCGATCAACTCTTTCTTCCAATCTATGAATCGAATCCGGATTTATGCCTTTTGCTTCAGGAAAATAGATCTGAAATCCAATCGACGAGGAAAAACTTCACTTCGGTATCATCGTCATCTTTATTTTCTTTCTTCGCTTTATCAGCCTTTGCTTTTACGTCATCCAGCACTTTTTCTGTCTGTTTCTGCGTTTCTTCCTGCTTCTGTCCGCCGTCTTCCTGATCTTTCACCGCTTCGCCGTTTGAGAAATCAAGGAAGCACAGCGGCGGAAACAAGACGCACCACCAGTTGGCGCCCTCGCCATTGCCGAGTGTAATTAAAATGGCTTCATATTTTCCGGCCGGATAGACCATATTGCCGTACAGCTTTGTCGGAAACGAGATTTTATTGAATTGAACTGAAACGGATTGATGCGCACCCTTTTCTTTCATCGTTTGTTTGGCGATTTCTTTAATTTCAGGAAGCTTCGAACGAATGAGCCGCCGCGCTTCTTCAATGGAAGTGATATCTTTCACCCAGTCTGTGATTTGCTTGTTTACAGCATCTCTGATCTGGCGCTTGAGCTTTTGATCTTCATCGTTATCACTGTTGGCCAAAATTCTGAGCCGGATCGCTTCATCCGGTATGACGACGGGCTCATCGGCTGATGCCCGCGCCGTTTCTTCTTTTGTCAAACCCGCAAGCGCTCCTGATAATAAAAGAAAAATATATATGCAGATCATCATTGTCTGTTTCATCGGTCCCCACCGTTCCTCTCCGTGCTTTTTTTTATCTAGTCCCATTATGGACATGACGGAAAAGGTTTAAACCGGCGGGAAGAAAAAAATCTAGCAAGCTGATAATCTGCATTGACAGATTCAAAATATGGTACGATATTATTTTGATAGGAGGTTTTCAGATGAAATATAATTACACCGTGCTGCTGTCGGCGGCATGTATGTCTGTCATTTATTCTATTTTGTATGTTCATCAATTCATTATCGCGGCTTTCATTTCGATGGCGTTTTATTTTTTGTTTCCTTATTTGATTTTTGCGCTGCCGCTTCAATACTTTCTGAATAAAAAGCCGAAGAGATTTCATCCGCTGTATTTTCTTTATTATTTGGGGGTGTCGTTCATTGCAAACGGGATCATCTTCGGTCTTTTGCAGCCGTCAGGCCAATCTCTGTTTTCTAATTCAGCCTTTTATATCTTTGCGGTTTTAACAGCCGTCGTCTATTGGGTATGGGATTCCGTATTGCTGCAAAGACAAAATCCGGCTACAGAAGCGTAATCAGCAGACAGCCGGCTGAAGGGAGAGCGGCGCAAAAGAAAACGGCGGCCATCTTTAAACGGGCGCGCCGTCCTTCTTCTGTTTCAGAATGATAATTGGCCCGCTGCTCCGCTCCGCTTACGGCCAGCCCGGAAACGATGACCGCTGCGACGATAAGAACAGCCGTAACGGCGCCGAAAATGATGTCAAAGCCAAACGGCAGGACAAATCCAGCCGCATAAGCTGCGGCGGCGAGTATACATCCGAAGGCGAACGCTTTTTTCAAGGCGGATGCCCCTTTCATTTTCTTTCCATTGTAACAAAAGCCCGCCGTGTGCGTCACCGGCGGGCTTTTTTCATGATGTGATGACCGCGGATACGGTTCTGTCTTTTCCGTTGATGTCCTGTACGACTTCCACTTCCGCATTCGGAAAGGAATGACGGAACAGGTCTTTCACGGCTTTTCCCTGATTATATCCGATTTCAAAGACGACAAGCGCTTTATCTTTCATGACAAGAGGCAGCTCCTCCATAAACCGCTTGTAGAATTTCAAACCGTCACCGCCGTCCGTAAGAGCATGAAGCGGCTCATGGAAACGGACGATATCCGACAAATCCGCCATTTCTTCTTCAGAAATATACGGCGGATTGGAAACAATAATATCCGCTTTTATTCCTGATGAAATAAAAGGAGTTAACAGATCTCCCTGCAAAAAGCGGACGTCCGCTCCAAGGTTTTGCGCATTTCTTTCCGCCACCTGAAGCGCTTCTTTTGAAATGTCCGAAGCCGATACTGAAAAATGTCCGCATTCAAGCGCGAGCGTCACCGCAATGGCTCCGCTCCCCGTACCGATATCAATGACGTTCAGGCGTTCTCCCTCAGAAAACACCCGCTTCTGTCTGTCCAGCAGATGAAAGACGACTTCTTCCGTTTCCGGACGCGGAATGAGAACATCGTCATTCACAAAGAATTCCCTGCCGTAAAACTGTTCTTTCCCGATAATATATTGAATCGGAACGCCTTCTTTATGCATTTCCACATGCCGTCTGAATCGGTAAAGCTCGTCCTCGCCGACGGGCTCCTGCAGACTTGCGAGAAGCTTGCTCCGATCCATTCCGGTATCATTTAACAGCAGCAGCTCGGCCGCGTTTTTTTCTCTTCCCGCTTCGGTTAAATAAGAAGAAGCCCAGCTTAGGGCTTCAAAAACGGTCTTCATCTTAATTTTCCGCCTGCTGGAGCTTGCTTGACTGGTCTTCTACGATTAACGCTTCAACCACTTCATCAAGCTTGCCTTCCAGGATTTGATCCAGCTTTTGAATCGTCAGGCCGATACGGTGATCCGTCACACGGTTTTGCGGGAAATTGTATGTGCGGATACGCTCGGAACGGTCGCCTGATCCGACGGCTGATTTACGGGTCTGATCATATTCAGCCTGAGCTTCCTGCTGGAATTTGTCATAGATTCTGGCGCGGAGCACCTTCATCGCTTTTTCTTTATTTTTAATCTGAGATTTTTCATCCTGACAGGATACGACGACACCGGTCGGTAAATGCGTCAGGCGTACGGCCGACATCGTCGTATTTACGCTTTGTCCGCCCGGTCCGCTTGATGCGAATGTATCGACGCGGATGTCTTTTTCGTGGATGTCCACTTCTACTTCTTCCGCTTCAGGAAGACACGCCACCGTCGCCGTGGATGTATGAATACGGCCGCCTGATTCCGTTTCCGGCACACGCTGTACGCGGTGCGCGCCATTTTCATACTTCAGCTTGGAGTATGCGCCTTTTCCCGTAATCATAAAGATGATTTCTTTGTAACCGCCCGTTCCGGTCACGTTTGCTTCCATGACTTCAGTCTTCCAGCCTTGGATTTCAGCGTAACGGGAGTACATTCTGTAGAGATTTCCCGCAAACAGCGCGGCTTCTTCTCCTCCCGCTGCTCCGCGGATCTCCATGATTACGTTTTTGTCATCGTTCGGGTCTTTCGGGATGAGGAGCACTTTCAAACGCTCTGATAAGGTTTCCGTCTCTCCCTGCAGTTCGGAGATTTCTTCCTTCACCATTTCTCTCATATCGGCATCAAGCTTTTCCTCAAGCATCGCTTTCGCATCGGCAAGCTGTTCTGATGCGTCTCTGTATTGTCTATAGACTTCAACGGTTTCTTGTATATCAGATTGCTCTTTCGAATATTCTCTAAGCTTTTTCGGATCGTTGACCACTTCCGGATCACTTAAAAGCTCATTTAATTTTTCGTATCGTTGTTCAATTGACTGTAAACGGTCTAACACGGTCTTCACCTCTGTTTTCCTGTGCGTAACATTCTCATTATAGTATAGGGCTTATCACCAGTCAAAAGCAATTCGCCTCTGTTATACTGAAGCAAAAAAGGAGGGGCGGATATGCTGAAATCCATCCACCATATAGCAATCATATGCTCTGATTATGAAAAGTCGAAAGCTTTTTACACCGAGATACTCGGTTTTGGCATTATAAAAGAAACATACCGAAAGGAACGGGAATCTTATAAACTCGATCTGGCGCTGGACGGCGCGTATGCGATTGAATTGTTTTCCTTTCCCGATCCGCCCGAACGGCCGACCAGACCGGAAGCCGCGGGTCTCAGGCATCTCGCCTTCACCGTAAACGATCTTGAAGCAGCCGTCAGGGAGTTAAAGGAAAAGGGCGTCGGCACAGAACCGATCAGAACCGATCCGCTGACGGGGAAACGGTTTACCTTTTTCTTCGATCCCGACAAGCTTCCGCTTGAATTGTATGAAGCGTAACGTTTTTTGAAGAAATGCCGCTTTCTTTGGCGAATTCCTTCTTGTTTTGTCTAACATGAAGGGAACGCCGCCTCATGGTCGAATACCTAGCAAAAAGGAGGTATGTGATCATGAATACAAACATGGCCGCGAAAGAGCTCGGCGTCTCCGCAAAAACGGTGCAAAGGTGGGTCAAGCAGCTGAATCTTCCGGCTGAACGGAATGAGCTCGGACATTATTCCTTTACACCTGAGGATCTTGATGTGCTGAAATCGGTCAAACGGCAAATTTCTGAAGGCACTGCCCTTCTGGACGTTCAAGTGCCCCGGCAGCCGAAAAAACGGACGGGCTTCATTTTGCAGCGTCCGAAAATCAATGGCGGCGCTGAACAAAGGTTGGCAGAGCTGGAGCGTAAACTGGACATTCTCACGAAAGAGAAACAGGATGAGAACCATCTGCTTTCAAGGATAGAGGAGCTTGAACGCCAGCTGAAACAAAAGGCGGATGAAGGGGTGTCTTATCAGCTTCTTCAGCACAGACGGGAAATTGACGACCTCAATACCGAATTGCAGACATTGGCCTCCCGCATCCAGGAACTTGCCCAGACAGCTCCCCTCTCAGAAACAGCCGCTTCTTCAGAACATAAGAAACCCAGAAAAAAAACGAGATTTTCGCCTTTTAAATTTCAATTCTAATCAAAAAAGCTCCCTGAAACAGGGAGCTTTTCATTATGCAGTCAGCGCAATGATGATCGGCAGTGAGATAAGAGATAAAATCGCACTGATCACGAACGCGGACGCAGTTTCTTCCTCTTGTTTTTCGAAACGTGTGGCAATCATCGCCGCTACCGCAGATCCAGGGAATGCGACGAGCAATACCGCTTTAGTGATCTGGTCAGCCGGAAGTCCGACTGCAAGAGCGATCAAGTACATCAGCGCAGGCTGAACGGCAACTTTTAACAAAGCGATACCGAAAGCCGGCAGACTGAGCTTGATGTTGCGGATACCGACAGTTACACCGACGGCAAAGAGTGCAACACCTGATGTTGTGCTTCCGAGCTGATCAAGCATTTTTTCACCCAAGCCAGGGAGTGTTACACCGCAGAGTACCAGGATGATACTGATAAGCGGTGCAGCCGCAAGCGGTTCGGAAAGACCGTGAAGAATAGACTTACCAGTCATTTTCCAGAAGTTCTCGTTTTCGCTGTCTTGTTTCTTAGATGACTCACCGACTGTAGCGATAATGATCGCAAGCGGGTCAAGGATGGCGTTAACCACGATACCCGTAACGGCGATAGGAATCGCTACTTCGTTTGCTCCGAATAAGCTTCCGAGTACCGGAATACCCATAAATGCAAATGTCGGCTGTGCAGAGTTTAAAGAAAATACAGATGAATTCGTTAAATCATACTTGAAGATAAATTTGCAAACCAACAAAATGACGATAAAGAATCCGACAATCCCAATGATCAAAGCGATCATTAAAGGAACCTGTGATAAAAACGCACTTCTTGAAGTGGTTAAAATACTTGCGATAAAATGCGCCGGAAGCGCGTACTTCGTAACTAAGGTGCTTACCCCTTTTGCTGACTTCGCGTCATAACTTCCGAAGCGACCTGCGAACCATCCCAGCACGATCACGAAAAAGATCGGCGCCAGGAGGATTAAAATATCTAAGAAGCTCAAAATATTCTCCTCCAAATCCTTAATGTCCGTATACTTTAGCCTTTACATAAAAGCTTTCCCTCGGACTGTAAAATTAATCGTAAAAATTATTTAGCGATAACTTGTTTATATTGCGGTTTCCACATTGCATCAAGAACGGCTTGTTCTACATTCTCAGGAATGCGGTTTGCCACGCCTTCTTTAATGGCAGTTTCCGCTACGGCGATCGCAACTTTAATTGAAACTTCTTGTAAGTCGCTCATGCTCGGCAGAAGGCCTGCACCCGGTGTTTCAAAATCAACGCTTTCTGCGATTGCGTCAGCAGTTGCCGCAAACATTGCAGGAGTAATCACTTTCGCTTCTACAACGATTGAACCGAGACCAAGTCCAGGGAACGCGAATGCGTTGTTAGATTGTCCGATTTCATGAGAAACGCCATTGTACTCTACATTGTCAAACGGGCTTCCTGTCGCCACAAGCACTTTGCCGTCAGTCCATTTGAATAGATCGCTAGGAACGGCTTCAGCAAGCGGTGTCGGGTTAGACATCGGCATGATGACCGGACGCTCAACGTGTTTTGCCATTTCTTTGACGATTTCTTCACTGAACGCGCCGCTTTGGCCTGATGTACCGATTAAGATTGTCGGTTTCGCTTGACGGATCACTTCAATGAAAGGAATTTGTCCGTTTTCATCGCGTTTCCAATCTTTAATTTCTTCAGCTGTGCGCAGGTACGGCTCTTGGAAATCAAGAATGTTTTCCATACCTTCAATTAACAAGCCTCTGTAGTCCATTGTGTAGAACGCTTTGTTGGCTTCTTCTTCAGAAAGACCGGCAAGCACCATAGTGTCGCGGATTTGGTCAGCGATTCCGATTCCGGCAGATCCCGCACCGAAGACAACCACACGCTGGTCTTTAATAGACGCGCCTGTTTTCTTCATAGCCGCAAGCACACCTGCAAGCGTAATCGCGCCTGTTCCTTGAATGTCATCGTTGAATGTAAGAATTTCATGATTGTATTTCTTCATGATATTGCGCGCGTTTTTGTTTCCAAGGTCTTCCCAGTGAAGAAGAGCTTTAGGGAAATATTTAAGCGCAGCTTTTACATAAGCGTCAATGAAAGCTTCATAACGTTCGCCTTGGATACGTTCATGGCGGTTACCGATGTATAAAGGATCGTTCAGAAGTTTTTCATTGTTCGTACCGACGTCAAGAACGACAGGAATAACACGGCTTGGGTCAATACCGGCAGCAGCTGTGTATACGGCTAATTTACCGATGGCGATGTTGATACCGCCTACACCCCAGTCACCGATTCCGAGGATGCTTTCTGAGTCTGTCGCAACGATCAGATCAATATCTCCGGCAGTGGCATGAAGGTTTTCAAATGCCTCTTCGATTCCTTCTACATTGTCGATAGAAAGGTAAATCCCTTGAGGTCTTCTGTACTCATGGCTGTATTCTTGAATCGCTTCACCGACAGTCGGTGTGTAAACAACCGGTAGCATTTCACGAAGATGGTTTTGAAGCAATTTAAAGAAAAGAACTTCGTTACGGTTTTGCAAATCATTCAAATACACGTTTTGGCGAAGGCGGTCCGGCTGAGCTTGAAACTGCTCGTATGCGCGTTTTGCCTGCTCATCAAGAGACAGAATGGTCGGAGGAAGCAGCCCGTCTAATCCAAGGCTTTTTCTTTCTTCTGCTGAAAACGCAACACCTTTATTTAAAGTAGGGATAGATAGAACTTCTTTTCCTCTTAAAGTAGTTTCTAAGTTG
Organism: Bacillus sp. ZY-1-1; assembly: GCF_003047165.1. Classification (NCBI taxonomy): domain Bacteria; kingdom Bacillati; phylum Bacillota; class Bacilli; order Caryophanales; family Bacillaceae; genus Bacillus; species Bacillus sp. ZY-1-1. Next base: position 378,071 of record NZ_CP027061.1, on the reverse strand, counting down.
CCTTCCTTCGTTACTTTAATATTATTCAAGAAAATCTCCTTCTTTCTTCAAATAGTTAACAAAGTTAAGTAATTACCCATTTTGGCTAGTGTGATCGCGATCTGCTATATCTTTTTTTGACAATTATTCGAACAATGTCTCATAACTATTTACATTACTTAGTCATTTTATGCCTGTAAAAATGAAAATTCAAGAGATGAAAATTACTTAATTTTTTCATACTCTTTTTTAAGTTAATTAACTACAATTTTTGAAAAACCGTCAAAAAAACACCGGATTTTTTACCGATGTTTTCATGAAAAGGGTTATTTATCAGTCTGTTTTTTCGGCACTTCGTGGTGATGTCTGCATCTCGCTTCGTATGACTCCGACGCGCCGACTAAAATGACCGGATCATCATAGGAAGCGGGCTTCCCGTCAATCAAACGCTGCGTACGGCTTGCCGGCGACCCGCAAACGGAGCAGACCGCCTGCAGCTTCGTCACTGATTCGGCAACCGCCATCAGATTCGGCACCACACCGAACGGCTCTCCCCGGAAATCCATATCAAGTCCGGCCGCGATGACACGATAGCCTTTATCCGCAAGCAAGGATAAGTCGCCGATGATCGATTCGCCGAAAAACTGCACTTCATCTACCGCGATGACGTCCGTGCTTTCACTGATATGATCCCATATTTCAGCCGAAGACGAGATGACGTGGCTTGTCATGGATGTGCCGTTGTGAGAAACGACGGCCTCCTCACTGTAGCGATTATCAATGGCAGGTTTGAACACCTTGACCTCCTGCTTCGCATATGTCGCTCTTTTCACTCTGCGGATCAGCTCTTCTGATTTCCCAGAGAACATGCTGCCGCATATCAGCTCAAGCCATCCGCTTTGCTTCATTATGTACATAGGCTATCCGCTCCCCTTTTTTTCCTGTTTATGGACATAAAAAACAGGCAAGAAGCAATTCTTGCCTGCCTGTAAAATCTATTATTACTTAAGACCGTATTTTTTGTTAAAGCGATCAACACGACCATCAGCAGAAGCGAATTTTTGACGTCCAGTGTAGAATGGGTGGCATTCAGAGCAAATCTCAACGCGTACCTCTTCTTTTACTGAGCCTGTTTCAAATTCATTTCCGCAAGCGCATTTAACTGTTGCTTTTTTGAAATTAGGATGAATTCCTGCTTTCATTGTATCCATCTCCTTCCGCCCTGAATCCCGTGTGGAAACAGAGTTATTATTCCGGAGCGAATCCGGAACGCATATGAGAGAATTATATCAGTCATTTACTGCATTTGCAAATACATTTTTTATCAGCGGCGGGCTGATGATGAAAGGTTTGCCTGCTTCCATTCTTGGTTGATCAGATCGAAGAATTCCTGATTCGTTTTTGTTTTTTTCATTTTTCTCATAAACTTCTCTGCGAAGTCCGGAGAATCAGACATCGATTTGCGGATCGCCCATAGACGGTCAAGATGCTCTTTCGGCACGAGCAGCTCTTCCTTCCGCGTGCCGGAGCGGCGGATATCGATCGCCGGGAAAATCCGTCTTTCCGCAAGAGAACGGTCAAGGTGAAGCTCCATGTTGCCCGTTCCTTTAAACTCTTCATAGATGACGTCATCCATCCGGGAGCCCGTGTCTACGAGCGCCGTCGCCAAAATGGTCAGGCTGCCGCCCTCTTCAATGTTTCTCGCGGCACCGAAAAAGCGCTTCGGACGATGGAACGCAGCCGGGTCAATCCCGCCGGAAAGCGTACGTCCGCTTGGCGGGATAACGAGGTTGTAGGCCCGTGCCAGGCGGGTAATGCTGTCCATCAGAATGATAACGTCTTTTTTGTGTTCAACGAGACGCATCGCCCGTTCAAGCACAAGCTCCGCTACCTTAATGTGATTTTCCGGCACTTCATCGAACGTCGAGCTGACGACATCGCCCGCTACGGAACGTTCAATATCCGTTACTTCTTCCGGTCTTTCATCAATTAAGAGAACGATCAATTCAGCGTCAGGCTGATTTGTCGTAATGCTGTTAGCGATTTCTTTTAACAGCATGGTTTTACCGGCTTTCGGCGGCGCCACGATCAGACCGCGCTGGCCGAAACCGACGGGAGCCATCATATCGAGAATTCTTGTTGAGAGATAATTCGGTTTCGTCTCAAGCACCATTTGGCGGTCCGGATAAAGCGGAGTCAGCGCGGGAAAATGAACGCGCTCTTTCGCAGATTCCGGATCGTCTCCATTTACCGCTTCAACGTGCAAAAGTCCGTAATAGCGTTCGTTTTCTTTCGGCGGACGCACCTTGCCGGATACTTTGTCACCGTTTCTTAAATCAAAGCGGCGGATCTGGGAAGCAGAAATGTAGATGTCTTCTGAGCTTGGCGAGTAATTAATCGGTCTGAGGAAGCCGAATCCTTCCGATTGGATGATTTCGAGCACGCCTTCCATAAACAGAAGATCCTCCTGCTCGGCGTTGGCTTTCAGGATGGCAAAGATTAATTCTTTTTTAGTCAGTTTGCTGTAGTAGGAGATTTTATAATGTCTGGCCAGTTCATATAGTTCTTTTAATTTCATATTTTCCAAAGAGGAAATAGATACGTCTTTCATAAAAACACCACGCTTTTCATAGTCAATGTATTGCTGTTTTCATTCAAATCGGCTGCTTCGCATGATTCCGCCAAAGCACATTCTTTTATAAAACGTTCAGGAACTTCTATCGGTAACACTTCCACCCATGATCGGCGCTTTTTTAAAAAAGGAATGTCTTAATGAGTTTTGAAGGAAGCGAGGACAAAAACTTGAGAAGATCAATATTTATATCGTCTGTATGCGGTAGAATTTGAAAATTTCCCAGTACTCAAAAGAAGGAATGACACAGAAAAATCGCAGCACTCTTTATTTTTACCTCATTTCAAAAAATTATTCAACTTAAATAATGCTTTGACATATAAATGATAGGGTTGACTCTTTTTTGCAAAAGAAAAGCGGGACTTTCCGTCCCGCTTTTCTCTATTTATGGCCGGATCACAAGATTTGGTTTTTTCTTCAGGCTGTGTCTTCCGTCAACGAATCGGACCGTTCCTGATTTCGCCCGGATGACCAGGCTTTCAGTCGTGCCGACGGAGCCTTTGAACTGAACGCCTTTCAGCAGCTCTCCGTCCGTGACGCCCGTTGCGGCAAAAATGGCGTCATCCCCTCTCACAAGGTCCTCCATCCGGAGCACTTTGGATACATCAAGGCCCATTCGCTCACAGCGGGCCTGCTCTTCCGCACTTTGTGGCAGAAGCCTGCCGATGATTTCGCCGCCGAGCGCTTTTAACGCAACGGCAGACAGCACGCCTTCAGGAGCCCCGCCTGAACCGAAGAGAATGTCTACTCCCGTATGGTCAAAGGCCGTATTGATGGCGCCCGCGACATCGCCGTCGTTGATCAGTTTGATTCTGGCGCCCGCCTCACGCAATTCAGAGATGATTTTTTCGTGTCTGTCACGATTTAAAATGGTTGCCACGACATCTTCAATGTCTTTGTTTTTCGCTTTCGCAACGGCTTTTAAGTTATCAATGACAGGCGCTTCGATATCGATGCAGCCTACCGCTTCGGGACCGACCGCGATTTTTTCCATATACATATCCGGGGCGTTCAGCAATGTTCCATGGTCGGCGACCGCGATCACCGTCAGCGCATTCCAGCCGCCGCTCGCTACGATGTTTGTGCCTTCAAGAGGATCGACGGCGACATCGACGCGCGGGCCGTATCCGTTTCCAAGCTTTTCGCCGATGTAAAGCATCGGCGCTTCATCCATCTCGCCTTCCCCGATCACGACCGTGCCTTTCATCGGCACCGTGTCAAACACGTCACGCATTGCGCTTGTCGCCGCATCATCAGCTTCATCTTTTTTCCCGCGGCCCATCCATCTGGCAGATGCTAAAGCCGCCGCTTCAGTGACTCGAACCAATTCCATCGATAAGCTTCTTTCCATTTCAACACGATCTCCTCTCAAAAGTCCGCATTTCTATGAATTTTGGAGCTGTTCTATCTCTTCGTCCGTCAGCCTTTGCCGCCAGATTGTGGCGCCCAGACCTTCGAGTTTTTTCTCAAGATTGCTGTAGCCGCGGTCTAAATGTTCAAGACCGGTAATTTCGGTTACGCCGTCAGCCATGAGCCCGGCGACGACCAGACAAGCGCCTGCACGCAGATCGCTCGCCTTTACTTTTGCGCCCTGAAGCTCGGCCGGACCGGTGATAATGGCCGACCTGCCTTCCACTTTCATATTGGCCCCCATCCGTCTCAGCTCATCTATATGTTTAAATCGGGCCGAGTAGATGGTGTCGGTTACGACGCTCGTGCCGCTGGCTCTCGTTAACAGAGATGTCATCGGCTGCTGAAGATCAGTCGGGAATCCCGGGTAAACAAGCGTTTTCACGTCGACCGGTTTTATCTGCTTCTGCCCGCCGAGCATAAGAAGCTGATCGTCACTCGCCTCAATGTAAAAACCCATTTCCCTGAGCTTCGCCGTTAAAGACTCCAGGTGAGTCGGTATAACATTATCAATAATGACTTCTTTCCCCATCGCGGCGCCGGCGATCATAAAGGTGCCCGCCTCAATTCTGTCCGGAATGATCGTATGCCTGCATCCGTGCAGCTCTTTTACGCCGTCGATTCTGATTACATTGGTTCCCGCACCTTTGATCTTTGCGCCCATGCTGGTGAGCAATGTTGCAACATCAATAATCTCAGGTTCCTTGGCGGCGTTTTCTATCACGGTTTTACCTTCAGCCAGTACAGCGGCAAGCATGATATTAATCGTCGCTCCGACGCTGACGACATCTAAATAAATCCGTGCGCCTCTCAGCCTTTCGGCGCGCAGATAAATCGCGCCTTGTTCATTGGTGACTTCCGCTCCAAGCGCCTCAAACCCTTTGATATGCTGGTCAATCGGCCGCGGACCGAGATGGCATCCGCCCGGCAGTCCGATGACCGCCTGTTTGAAGCGGCCGAGCATCGCGCCCATTAAGTAATAGGAAGCGCGGAGTTTTTTCACTTTGCCGTTGGGAAGCGGCATGCTGATCATCGGGGAAGGGTCAACGACCATTTCTCCTTTTTCAAAATGGACGTTTCCGCCGATTTCTTTCAGCAGGTCACGCAGCGTTTCAATATCTGAGATCTCCGGAAGCCCTTCGATCGTTACTTCGGAATTTGCCAGAATGGTTGCGGGTATCAATGCGACGGCGCTGTTTTTCGCACCGCTGATATGTACGGTTCCGTTTAACGGATCGCCGCCGGCAATATTCAACTTTTCCATGATAGTCTCCTTCCATAAGAAGATAGCTGCGGAGCGTAAATAAAATGGCATTTTATTCTGTCTCTGCAAATAAAGCTCTTGTCCAAAATGTAGCCAATTCGAAGAGAAAGAATACAAGGACATTATAAAATAACAGGAAGAAAATAGCGAAGCTTTGCGGGGCATTTTTAACACAGGATGCACAGAGGCCCGCCGGGTTCATATTCCGGGGAAACACACTCTTCACTTTGATACTGAAGGCCCGCTGCCAAACAGGAAAACATAAGGGTGCGGCAAACGGATGCAACCGGTTTGCCGCCCTTTTCGCCCCTTATTTATTCCAGTCAGCCAAGAATTGCTCGATGCCTTTATCCGTTAACGGATGTTTCGTCAGCTGGTGAATGACTTTCAGCGGCATCGTACCGATATGCGCACCGCGTAAAGCGGCTTCAGTCACGTGCTGCGCATGACGGATGGAAGCTGCGATGATTTGAGTATCAATGTCATGAATGTCAAAAATCTGTCTTATTTCTGAAATCAGTTCAAGACCGTTATGGCCGATGTCATCCAGACGGCCTAAGAACGGAGATACATAAGTCGCCCCGGCTCTTGCCGCCAAAAGCGCCTGGTTGGCGCTGAAAATGAGCGTTACGTTTGTTTTAATGTTCAGGTCGCTCAGCGCTTTTACGGCTTTTAACCCTTCAGACGTCATCGGGATTTTCACCGTAATATTCGGCGCGATTTTCGCAAGTTCTTTACCTTCTTCAATCATTTCTTCAGCATTCAGGGAAATGACTTCCGCGCTTACTGATCCGCTCACGACTTCCGTAATCTCACGAAGTCTGTCATGGAAAGACACGTCAGCTTCTTTCGCCACTAAACTAGGGTTTGTCGTAACTCCGGCAAGAACGCCAAGTTCATAAGCTTCTTTAATCTCGTCAATGTTTGCTGTATCAATGAAAAATAACATAAGGAAAGCCTCCCCAGTAATAAATTTTCAGAACTGTAAAACATGATTGCGCTTTCTAAAGGTAAGACATAAAACCGCCTGTCAATGCTGTCAGGCGGTTTATGGATGTTACATTGGATTAAGCTTGGTTTGAAGAACCGAACTCACGCATTTTGCCGATAACCGTTTCTTTGATCGCTTCACGAGCAGGTCCAAGATATTTACGAGGATCGTATTCGTTCGGCTTAGCTGCCAATGTTTCGCGGACAGCTTTTGCAGAAGAAATTTGGTTTTCAGTGTTTACGTTGATTTTAGCCGTACCAAGTGAGATTGATTTTTTAATGTCGGCAGTCGGAATTCCTGTACCGCCGTGAAGTACTAACGGAAGGCCGGTTGATTTGCCGATATCTTCCATTTCTTTGAAACCGAGGTTCGGTTCGCCTTTGTAAGGGCCGTGAACAGAACCCAGTGCAGGTGCAAGGCAGTCGATGCCAGTGCGCTCTACAAGTTCTTGACACTCTTTAGGGTCAGCATAGATTACGCCTTCAGCGATCACGTCATCTTCCTGTCCGCCTACAGTTCCAAGCTCAGCTTCAACTGAAACGCCGTGGAAATGAGCAAGCTCAACCACTTTAGCTGTAGTTGCTACGTTTTCCTCAAACGGATGGTGAGATGCGTCGATCATTACAGAAGTGAAACCTGCATGAATCGCTTTCGCACAAGATTCAAAGCTTGAACCGTGGTCTAAGTGAATCGCGACAGGAACTGTCACTTTGTATTCTTCCATAAGAGCTTTAACCATGGCAACCACTGTTTTGAAGCCGCCCATGTAGCGTCCCGCGCCTTCTGAAACACCAAGAATAACCGGGGATTTTTCCTCTTCTGCTGCTTGTAAAATAGCTTGAGTGAACTCAAGGTTATTTAAGTTAAATTGTCCAACAGCATATCCTTTTTCTTTAGCTGTATTCAACATTTCCGTCATTGAAACTAAAGGCATGTCGAAAGTCCTCCTTATGTAGCCTGATTTGCTTCTTCTCGAAAAAAGCTTTCCACCTATAGCATGACCATAAAAACCTGTCATATGTAAAACAACAGATCGCTTTTTCTCCATCTCTAGGATACCAACTTTTCGACAAATCGGCAACACAATGACATAATTGTTTCTAATTTTATTAATTCGATTTTAGAGGTAAATATTTTTTCACCGCGTCTCTGATCTCATCAATGTCAAAAGGTTTCGCAAAATGAGTCAGCGCTCCGAGCTCTTTTGATTCCTTAATCATATCGAGTTCTCCGTAAGCGGTCATGATAATGACGCGGATGGATTCGTCGATCATCTTCATGCGCTTGAGAATTTCGATACCGTCCATGCCGGGGATTTTCATATCTAAAAGCACGAGATCGGGCCGTTCTTTCGTTACGATGTCCAGCGCCTGTATGCCGTTGGCGGCCTGAAACGTCTGGTACCCTTCTTTATGAAACACTTCATTGAGCAATATGCGTATACCGTATTGGTCATCTACGATTAAAATCTTTTCATTCATCATTTTACACCCCAATATTATCATTTTCGTCAAAAGGAAGCAGTTGTTTATGTATTCTGTTTGATTTTCACATTTCCTTTAATTATAATAGTCTACTTTCCGACATTTTCTGAGCATTTTCTCTTTTGTTGTATACTGTTCTTGTATGTGTAAAGGAGGTTTCACTCATGTTAAAGATATTTACGACACAGCTTGCAGGCATTTTTTCCCGCATTCAGGATAAGGAATCCGAAGCAATAGAAGACGGCGCGCGCCTGCTGGCGCAGGCAGCCGTCAGCGGTCATACCATTTATTTATACGGCGCAAATGAGATGCAGGGCATTTTGTGCGAGGCGGAACTCGGCTCAGAACCGATGCCTTCCGTCAAAGCGTTTCCGGATACAGCTGATTCGATTACAGAAAGCGACAGGGTGCTGATGTTTTGTTCAGGTCCGGGCACAGCTGAAGAACAGACGCTGGCTCAAAAGCTTTATGAAAAAGGGGTCGGCCTCGTTTGCGTATCTCCTGTCATCAAAGATCAAACCGGGATTGAGGAATTTTGTGATGTTCATATTGACAGCAAATTAAAAATGCCGCTTCTGCCCGATGAAGACGGGACAAGATACGGCTTTCCTTCATTAATGACAGGCCTGTATGTCTATCACGCGCTATCCTTTACGTTAAAGGAAATGATGCAGGAATATGCCTGATGCAGAAAAAAGACTTGCCGCTTTTAAAGGAGGCAAGTCTTTTTTTATTACTTCTGTTCTGCAGCTTGTACGGAAGCGCCGATAAAGTCTTTGAATAAAGGCTGAGGTCTTGTCGGTCTTGATTTGAACTCAGGGTGGAACTGGCAAGCGACATACCAAGGATGATCTTTCAGCTCGATGATTTCCACAAGGCGGCCGTCAGGGCTTGTTCCTGAGAACACAAAACCGTTCTCTTCCATTTGCTGTCTGTATTCGTTGTTGAATTCATAACGGTGGCGGTGGCGTTCGTATACCACTTCATCCGCATACGCTTCGAAGGCTTTCGTGTCTTCCTGAAGCTTACAAGGGTACAGTCCGAGACGAAGCGTTCCTCCAAGATCCTCGACATCTTTTTGTTCTGGCAGAAGGTCGATGATCGGATAAGGAGTGGACGGATCGATCTCCGCAGAGTGAGCCCCTTCCAGACCTAATACATTTCGCGCATATTCAATGGATGCAATCTGCATACCGAGGCAGATGCCGAAGAACGGAATTTTATTCTCACGCGCATACTTGGCGGCAATGATTTTCCCTTCTACGCCGCGGTCCCCGAAACCGCCGGGCACGATGATTCCGTCTGTGCCGCCAGTCAGCTCTTGAATATTGCTTTCTGTCACTTCTTCGGCGTTAATCCATTTGATCTTCACATCAGCGTCAAACGCATAGCCCGCGTGGCGCAGTGATTCAACGACTGAAATGTAAGCGTCCTGAAGCTCGACGTATTTACCGACAAGGCTGATTGTAATGGTTTTAGACAAGTTTTTCACTTTCGTGACAAGGTCTTTCCATTCCGTCATATCCGGGTCTTTGCATTCTAATTTCATATGATCGCAGACAAGCTTATCGAGTCCCTGCTCCTGAAGGTTAAGCGGGATGGAGTAAAGGTTGTCCGCATCTTCGCACTCGATGACCGCTTTCGTGTCAATATCGCAGAAGAGCGCGATTTTATCTTTCATATCTTGAGAAATCGGCATTTCCGTGCGCACGACGATGATATTAGGCTGAATACCGAGGCTTCTCAGCTCTTTTACGCTGTGCTGCGTCGGTTTTGTTTTCAGCTCGCCCGCCGCTTTGATGTACGGAACAAGCGTACAGTGAATGTACATCACGTTTTCATGGCCGATGTCGCTTTTCATTTGACGGATGGCTTCAAGGAACGGAAGGGATTCGATGTCTCCCACTGTTCCGCCGATCTCAGTAATGACTACATCTGCGTTTGTTTCTTTGCCTGCACGGTACACACGGTCTTTCAGTTCATTTGTGATGTGCGGAATGACCTGAACCGTTCCGCCGAGGTAGTCCCCGCGGCGCTCTTTTTTCAATACGGCAGAATAGATTTTACCGGTCGTCACGTTGCTGAATCTGTTCAGATTAATGTCAATGAACCGCTCATAATGCCCTAAGTCAAGGTCAGTCTCAGCGCCGTCATCGGTAACGAATACCTCACCGTGCTGGTACGGGCTCATCGTTCCCGGGTCAACGTTGATATAAGGGTCAAATTTTTGGATGGTGACGCTCATGCCTCTGTTTTTCAAAAGGCGGCCAAGTGATGCTGCCACAATTCCTTTTCCGAGTGATGATACAACTCCCCCGGTTACAAAAATATATTTCGTCATTTCGTTTGCTCCTCTCTTCGGTCTGCGCTACATTCCTTAAAATGTGCCGTTTTATAGAAAATCATTTCACTAAAAACAAATGATGTGTAAAAGAATTTGGGAGATGAAAATAAGAAAGCTCCCTTTCAATTTCTTGAAAGGGAGCGTAGCACTCTTATGAATTCTCTTCTTTTTGAAGAGCCCAAAATACATACTACATAGTTCGACAATGAAAGTCAAGATCGTTTTGCTGATATAAAATCAGTCTTTGCGATCCTCTTCCTCATCATCATAATCTTCCTCATCTTCTTCAATCATCTCATCTTCAATCTCAAGCTCGTCGTCATCTTCTTCATCGATATCTTCGTCGTCAAAGCTGTCTGCGTCAAGGTCAATATCTTCTTCCATTTCATCGAGATCGATGTCATCTTCATCAACTTCCTCGAATTCATCAAGGTCGAGATCTTCCTCAACGGCTTTTTTCGCTTTTTTCTTTTTCGCTTTTACAGTCGGCTGTGTTTCTTCGTCCAGCTGATCGTACGGATACCAGCTGCGGAGCCCCCATGTCTGATCTGACAGAGCAATAAAGCGGCCGTCAATGTTGAGGTCTGTATAAAATTGGGCGATACGGTCGCCCAGTTCCTCTTTCGTAACACCGAGCAAGGAGATCATTTCCTTCAGCAGCTCCTGGAACGGAACCGGTTTTTTATGTTCTGAGAAAATTTCGTGAGCGATTTCAACTAAAGCCATCTGCTTCAGCTGTTCCTGAGAATATTGTTTGATACCCAAGGTCGGACACTCCCTTTCTATTACTTATATGTATCTGTTTCTATCCTATAATAAGAACGAATTTGTATTGTTTTGTTCATAAACCATACCTCTCATTATAAACAAATTAAAACAGAATATGCTACCCTAAACAGCGTAATTTAAGAAATTTTAGAGCCTTCCCTTCATAAATCGGCTGATGTGCGAAAACAAAGCCGCCGGCATATGCGCCGGCGGCCCGCTTCTTTCTATAAAGACTCTTGTTTTTCGGCGCCGAATACAGACATGGCGAGCAATTCACTGACATCATAAGTGCCGATCGCGTCTTCGGCTTCTTTCGCTTTCGTCCCGTCACCGAGCATGGTCAGACAGTAAGGACATCCGGAGCTGATGACCGTCGGACTGACAGAAAGCGCCTGCTCAGTCCGGGCCGTGTTGATCCTCGCTCCCGTTTCTTCTTCCATCCACATGAGCCCTCCCCCGGCGCCGCAGCACATCCCGTTTTCGCGGCTGCGCTCCATTTCCTTCAATTGAACGCCCGGAATGGCTTTTAAGATCGCTCTCGGCGGCTCATACACTTCATTGTATCTTCCTAAATAGCACGAGTCATGGAAGGTAATCGTTTCATTGACCGGGTGAAGCGGTTTTAGTTTCCCCTGTGACACAAGCTCGGCTAATAATTCAGTATGATGATAGACTTCGGCCCGGAATCCGAAATCAGGGTATTCATTTTTGAACATATTATAGGCGTGCGGATCAATTGTGACGATTTTTTTGATTCCGTGTTTTTCAAATTCGCCGATGTTGTGTTCCGCCAGCTCTTGGAACAGAAACTCGTTGCCCAAACGGCGCGGCGTATCGCCTGAGTTTTTTTCCTTATTGCCGAGAATCGCAAAGGATACGCCCGCTTCATTGAGCAGCTTTGCAAATGAAACGGCAATCTTTTGGCTCCTGTTGTCGTAGGAACCCATTGAGCCGACCCAAAACAAATAGTCGAACTCTTTGTCTTGTTTTTTCATTTCTTTCACTGTCGGAATCTCTGTATCAGCCTGCTCCCGCCAGTTCTCCCGCTCTTTCCGGTTTAAGCCCCACGGGTTTCCCTGTCTTTCAATGCTTGTCATGGCCCGCTGCGCGTCGCTGTCCATCTTCCCTTCCGTAAGCACAAGATAGCGGCGCAGATCGATAATTTTATCAACGTGTTCATTCATGACCGGACATTGATCTTCACAGTTGCGGCAAGTGGTGCACGCCCAAATCTCCTCTTCCGTGATGACCTCGCCGATTAAGCTCGGGTTGTAATCAATGGCTGCCGCCGCTTCACGCGATCCTCCCCCAGAGGAAGCCGCGGCGAGCTGATTCGCCTTCGTGTGCTGAAAAACGGGCGCGGGCACCCACGGAGATTTTGACGTCACGGCAGCGCCTTTTTCCGTCAAATGGTCTCTGAGCTTTAAAATGAGGTCCATCGGCGAGAGCATCTTGCCCGTACCGGAGGCCGGACACATATTTGTACAGCGGCCGCATTCGACGCAGGCGTAAAGGTCGACAAGCTGAGAGCGGCGGAAGTCTTCAATCTTTCCGACGCCGTAGCTTTCTTTCGTCTCATCGGTAAAATCGATTTTTTCCAGCTTTCCTTTTGAATCCAGCCTGCTGAGGAACACATTCGCCGGACCCGCAATTAAGTGCGCATGCTTTGATTGCGGCACGTACACTAAAAAGCTGAGCAAAAACAACAGATGAAGCCACCATGAAACATAAAATACGGCGGCGGCCGCCGGCGCTGAAAGACCGCCGAGCACAAACGCAATGGAGGAAGCGATCGGTTCCGTCCAAGACAGAGAATGATCGTGCCATAAAAGGTTCATGGCGTTCCCGAGCAGCACCGTCACCATCAGTCCGCCGATAAACAGCAGGACAAGCCCCGCTTTAAACCCGCGTTTCAATCTGACGAGCTTTTCAATGTAGCGCCGGTAAAACGCCCAGACTACGGCGATTAAAATCAGAAACGTGACGATTTCCTGAAAAAAGGTAAATGCCGGATAAAGCGGGCCGAACGGCAGATGCCGGTCAGGAAGCAGCCCTTTCAGAATAAAATCAATTGCGCCGAACTGAACGAGTATAAAACCGTAAAAAAACAGAACGTGGATGATTCCGCTCTTTTTATCTTTCAGCAATTTTTTCTGTCCGAACACATTCACCCATATCTTCTGAAGACGTTCTTTCAGGCGTTTATCAAATTCTTCCCTTTGGCCGAGCTTAATATAAGCGATCCTCGTTCTGATCAGGTAAACGAATAAATAAACGGCGTAAGCGGTTACAGCTGAAAACAGCAGCGCGTTTACCATGAGAAATGCGTTCATCTTGTCTCCCCCTTTGTTCTGATTCCCCTCTTCATTGTCATATCTTTACTTTATCATAAATAATGAATGAGTGTTCAGTCAATAATTAAATTCACATTCTCAGGGCACACTACGGATACTTCGGAAAGGAGCGTCGGTATGAAGGTCATTTTTGTGTTGCTTGTCATTTTTATCATATTGATCGCACTTATGCTGCTTGATATGCTGCTTGGCCGGGCGGCGTACAAAAAACAGGCGTATGAGCCCGTTTTTGACCCCAAAAAAAGTGATATCACACTCATTCACTGCGGCAGCGAGCTTGTGCAGCAGATGACGGCTGATATCCGCCAAGCCGTCTCTTCTATTCATATGATGTTTTTTATTATGAAGAACGACCAAGTCAGCCATGAGATGTTTGATTTATTGAAAGAAAAGGCCCGGGCCGGCGTCTCCGTATATCTGCTGCTCGATTGGGCGGGCAGCCGCCAAGTGAAAAAGCCTTCCATTCAAACGATGAAAAAAGCCGGCGTTCACGTTCATTTTCTAAATAAACCGGCATTTCCCTTTCTTTTTTTCAGGCTGCAAAAACGGAATCACCGGAAAGTGACCGTCATTGACGGCAAAATCGGCTATGTCGGCGGCTTTAATATCGCTGAAGAGTACCTCGGCAAAAAAGCGAAGTTCGGAAACTGGGAGGATTATCACCTGCGGATGACCGGCGAAGGCACGGCGGATCTTCAGACTCTTTTTGTAAGCGACCTGAAACGAAACACCGGAAAAACACCCGAATCACCCGGGGTTTATCCGGCATTATCCGAAGGGAATATCTCTCATAGGACATATGCATCTGACGGTTTTTCGCTTGAATCGCATTATGAAAACTGCATCCGTAAGGCGGAGAAAAAAATCATCATCGGCACGCCTTATTATGTACCGAGCAAAAAGCTTCAGGAAGCGCTTATTTCAGCCTGCCGAAAAGGCGTCAAAGTCATCTTGATCGTTCCGATGAAATCAGATCACCCGCTCGTTCGGGAAACAGCTTTTACCTATTATCCCGAGCTCCTGAAGGCCGGCTGCCTCATCTATCGGTATTATCAAGGCTTTTATCATGTTAAAGCCTTCATTATAGATGACCGCATCAGCATTATCGGCACGCCGAATTTTGATAAACGGAGCCTGTTCTGGAATGAAGAGGTAAATGTCATCATTCATGATGAGGCCTTTACAAAGGAAGTGCTTTCAACCATAAAGCAGGACATCGAAAAATCCGAGCTTCTCACATTAGAAAAAGTGAAACAGCGCTCCGTCAGACAGCTTCCTGCAGAATGGCTGGGAAAGGCCATATCTTACTTTTTATAAAGGAGAAACCATATGCTGTTCAGATTCGGATTCGTCGCAAACGCCATGTGCCTTTGGGACGCGTCCCCCGCCAAAACCTTAACATATGCGCGCTATACCAAGCTTTCCCGCAGTGAGCGGAAAGACGCTCTGCTTTCTGTGACGAAAGCAAATCTTACCAATACGCTGCGCACCCTCCACTATGTGGTCGGCCACGGCATCCCTTTGTACAGGTTCTCAAGCTCAATTGTGCCGCTCGCCACGCACCCGGATGTACTGTGGGATTTTGTCACGCCGTTTCGCCAGGAGTTTCGTGAGATCGGCGGGCTGGTCAGAAAATATGACCTCAGAACGAGCTTTCATCCGAACCAATTCACGCTTTTTACAAGCCCGAAACGGGAGATTACCGCAAATGCGGTCAAGGATATGGCCTATCATTATGACATGCTGGACGCAATGGGCATCGCGGACCGTTCCGTCATAAACATCCATGTCGGAGGCGCTTACGGTGACAAACAAAGCGCGCTTGCCCGTTTCCGCGTGAATCTGAAAGAACTTCCCGATGTCATCAAACAGCGGATGACTTTAGAAAACGATGATAAAACATATACGTCCGAGGAAACACTCAGTGTATGTGAGCAAGAAGGCATTCCGTTTGTGTTTGATTATCACCATTTTTACGCCAATCCGGCCGATGACGCTGATTTAGATGACATTCTTCCGCGGATGATCAAAACATGGCAGCGGATCGGCTTAAAGCCGAAGGTCCATCTCTCCTCGCCAAAATCAGAATCAGCCGTACGCAGTCATGCGGACTATGTGGACGCGAATTTTATTCTGCCGGTGCTGGAGCGGTTCAGACAATGGGATGCGGACATCGATTTTATGATTGAGGCGAAAGAGAAAGACCGGGCGCTGCTCCGGCTCGTCGAAGAATTAAGCGCCATCCGCGGAGTTAAACGCCTGGCGGGCGGAGTGCTGAGGTGGAAGGCATAACCAGGTTTATCACCCGTTCATATGGGGAATTTCCGAAATAACAGACCATCAGACGGAGGAGAAAACACATGAAAAACATTACATCTTTGAAAATAGCCGCTAAGAAGTTCACTTTAAGAAACATGCTTCAGCTTTATCAGCTTTGCCACACGGGAGGCCACGAGCTGTATATCTACTCTAAAAAAACAATGTGCAAAATCAAAGATATCATTGAGCTGGAAACGTTCAGAATGGCTCATAAAGAACAAGAATATTTAATTGTAGTGGAAGGAAAGAAAGCGGTGCAGCTTGTTGACCGTTTCAAACATATCATCGAACCTGCGCAAAAAGAAGCCCATTAAATACGGACTACATAAAAAAAGGATAGACAGGAGGCTGCCCGGCCCCCGCTCGTCTATCCTTTTTCCATTATTTATGTATCAGCTCGCCGAATTGGGCCTGATGGAGTCTCTGGTATATGCCGCCGGATGCCAGCAGTTCCTTATGATGACCTTGTTCAGCGATGCCTTCTTTCGTGACGACGACGATCCTGTCCGCATCCTTAATCGTAGCCAGCCGATGGGCGATCACAAGCGTCGTGCGTCCTTCAGACAGCTCTTGCAGCGATTTTTGAATGGCGGCTTCCGTTTCTGTATCGAGGGCTGATGTAGCCTCGTCTAAAATTAAGATCGACGGGTTTTTCAAAAACATTCTGGCGATGGAAAGCCGCTGCTTCTGCCCGCCTGACAGCTTCACGCCGCGCTCGCCGATCACCGTGTTTAAACCGTCGGGATACCCGTTTACCAGCTCCTCTAAATGCGCCTGGCGGACGGCCTGCCGGATTTCTTCCTCAGACGCATCGAGCCGCCCGTACGCAATGTTTTCCCGCAATGTGCCGGAAAACAGAAAGACATCCTGCTGGACGACGCCGATTTGTCCGCGCAATGATGACAGCGTCATGTCCTTAATATTAATTCCATCGATGGAAATCACGCCTTCAGACGGCTCATAAAAGCGCGGCAGCAGACTTGTCAGCGTTGATTTCCCCGCTCCCGAAGGCCCGACGAATGCGACTGTCTCCCCTGCATGAATGGACAAATTGATTCCCGACAGAACCGGGCTGTTTTCTTCGTAACCGAATGACACACCATCATAACGGATATTCCCTTTTAAACCGGACACATGTCTCGCGTTCGGGGCGTCCTTGATATCAGGCTCCGTTTCCATTATTTCTATAAAGCTTTTAAAACCGGCTATGCCTCTCGGATACAGCTCAATAATCGCATTGATTTTATCAATCGGACGGAACAGAACGTTCGTCAGCAGCACAAAAGCGACGAATTCCCCGTAAGATAACGATCCGCGGATCACGAACCATGTCCCGCACAACAGGACGAACAGCGTTACGAATCTTGTCAGCATGTAACTGATCGAGCCGTTTTTCGCCATGATTTTATATGACTTCAGCTTTGTTTTGCGGAAACGCTGATTGTTCACGTCAAACCGCTGCGTTTCAAACGCTTCATTGCTGAAAGCCTGAACAAGACGGATGCCGCCGATATTGTTTTCGACCCTCGCGCTGAAGTCTCCGACGTCTTTGTTCAGTTTTGTAAACGCAGAGGTCATTTTTTTATTAAAATACAAAGCAAGCCATATGACGACCGGCATAATGATAAAGGTCAACAGCGCGAGCTGCCAGTTAATGAACAGCATCACACCGAACGCGCCCAAAATCGTCATGACCGCGATAAACAGGTCTTCAGGCCCGTGGTGGGCGGTTTCTCCGATATACATCAAATCATTGGTGAGCTTGGACATTAAACTGCCCGTTTTGTTGTTATCGTAAAATTTGAACGAAAGCTTTTGCAGATGGTCAAAAAGCTTTTTACGCATATCGGTTTCAATGTTAATGCCGAGCATATGGCCCCAATACGTCACAACATACTGAAGCGCCGAGCTGAGGGCGTAGACTCCGAATAAAGCAGCGGAAGTCAAAATAATCAGACGCCAATCCCGCCCCGGGAGCAATGTATCGATAAAGTAATTAACAATCAGAGGAAAACTCAGCTCCATCAATCCGCCGGCGATGGCAGAAAAGAAGTCGAGAAAAAACAGCTTCTTGTACGGTTTATAATAAGAAAAAAATTGTCGCAGCACGTTTCCGTCCTCCTTGTGCCTCGTTCCTAATGATAATATTTCTCAATTATACTATACACAAGGAGTTTTAAAAGCGTTTTTTATAAAACGCCGGAAAATAACCGCGCGAAGGATTCCTTCGTTCTTTCCCATAATGTGCGCTTATAGAAACGGACGGGGCTGATTTTCTCAGACTCTCTCATATCCTCCAGATAATGCGCTTCAAGATCTTTGATCGCCTTTTGATCTGTAAAAAAGACATTGACCTCAAAGTTCAGCTGAAAGCTTCTCATGTCCATGTTCGCCGTCCCGACAGAGGCGAGGTTTCCGTCAGTGATGAGCACCTTTTGATGCATAAAGCCTTTTTGATAGGAATAGACTTCGATTCCTTCGCGAAGAAGCTCGGGGAAATACGATCTCGTCGCGTACTGGGTTAAAAATCCGTCATTGGTTTCCGGCACCATGACTCGCACCCGGACGCCTCTGGCAGCAGCCTCCTTTAGCGCTGTGCGGATCGGCTCATTCGGCACGAAATAAGGCGTCGCGATCCATACAGATGATTCGGCCGCCGCTATCATGGCATAATACAGATCGCTCATCCGCTCCTTCATATCGGGTCCCGTCGGAACGACTTGATAGACGCCGCCGCTTTCTGCAGGGACCGGGCGGCTGTATGCTTTCTGATCAATCAGCACCTCATCCGAAACGTATTCCCAATCAAGCATAAAAATGCTGTGGAGCGTCTGAACGATTTCTCCTTCGACTTTCATATGGGTGTCCCGCCAAAAGCCGACATTTTGGTCTTTGCCGATATACTCCTTGCCGACATTCAGCCCGCCGACAAAACCGGTTTTCCCGTCAACGATGACGATCTTGCGGTGATTTCTGAAATTGAACTTTTGGTTGAAAAAACCGTATTTCAGCGGCAGAAACGGGACGATGTTCACGCCCGCGCGTTTCAGTTTTTTAATGTCTTTTCCGGCCAGCTTCAGGCTGCCGGCCGCGTCGAACAAAAACCGCACTTCCACGCCTTGACGCGCTTTTTCCATCATAATGTCCATCATCTTGTGCCCAAGCATGTCTGATTTGAACATGTAATACTCAATATGTATAAATGATGCTGCCGACCTGATCGCTTCAAACAGCTCCGGAAATGTTTCATCCCCGTTTTTGAGCACCTTCAGCCTGCTTTTTGTATTGATATTCATATGGGACGCCTTGATTGAATATTGAAAGAAACGCTTCTGATTTCCTTTCAGCCCGGACAGATCGGGCGTCTGTTCCATATCAAATATCGTTCTCAGCTTTTCCCGGTTGTATGTCCGTTTCGACCTGAACAGCTTGCCTTTTTCATAAAGCTGGCCGGAAAAAAGGTAAAATAAGTACCCGGCGATCGGAAAAAACACAAGAATATGAATCCATAACAGCGTGTGCTGCGAGGTGCGGTTTTCAAGAATTAACGAATAGATGCTGAACAAAATAATGCTTGCGTAGCAAAGCAACCCTCCGTAAAACTCAAGCCTGGAAACCGGAAAAAACCATATGACATATGCTCCGATAAGCATCATATATAAAAAGCAAAATTCCAGTCTCCTTTTCAGCATCCCGACTCTCTCCCATCTGATCCGATATCTCTGTATACCCTCTGTTTTCCAGCCTGTAAACATATGAAAAATCCTCTCCGCACGAGCGGAAAGGATTATGATGACACTTCCTGTGACTGGCCGGTTGTGATGTTCTGAAGCAATGCCGGATTGAGCGAGCAGCTGCCTTTGATTTTATTTTTGAAGATGCCGATGATCAGACCGGTGACCGCTATCGACACTAAGGAGAAGAGCCCTTTCAGCAATCCGACGGAAAAAATGCCGGCCAGCACGACGCCAAAATCGAAGAGGAAATTAACGGCACCCGGATTCCATCCGCAGCGCTTTTGCAGAAATAAAGCGAGGATATTGGCGCCGCCGAGCGATGCCTGATGATAAAACATGAGCGACAGGCCGAACCCGATCAGCGCCCCGCCGCAAATCGCCCCGGCAAGCGGTGAAACAGAGACCGGCGGCAGCCAGTGATCCGCGCCGGTAAACAGAGTCAGCACAGTGACTGCAAAAACGGTGGATAGAGTGAATTTGATTCCCATTCTGATGAGAGAAAATATATAAAACGGGATATTGATCAGAAAGAAGATAATCGCAAACGAGGAATGAAACAAGTACGACAGGCTTAGTGACAGTCCCGCTGTGCCGCCGGTTAATACATGAGAATGTCTGAGTGTCAGGACGCCGGCGCTTGTCATCAGACAGGCGGCTAAAATGAGGAAAATCCGCTTCATTCTTCACTCTCCTTTTGTTGATATTATTTCCACATAAAACATAACAGGAATCCCCGCCGCCCAGCCATTACCTTGGCAGAAAATATCTTATGTTTTTATTTTTTCACCATAAAAAATCCCCCTCTTGCAGGGGGATTTTTACGTGCGTTTCCGATAGACAACATAGCTGCGGGTCAAATACTTGAGGGGCAGGCTGAACACGTGAACCAATCTTGTAAACGGCCAGAGGATAAAAACGACGTACCCTATGATGATATGAAACTTAAACCATAGCGGGACACTCTCCATCAAAGAAGCGTCAGGCCGGAACAAAACAATTTCCCTGAACCACGGCCCGACTGTTGCCCTGTAATCAAATCCTTTCGAGTCAATGTTGAGAAACGTGGCCGCAACGCCCGACAGCATCATGAACAGCAGCAGAATAAGCGTCAGGATATCCGATGGCGAGCTGGTTTTGCGGATTCTTTTGTCAAACAGCCTTCTGTATGTCAGGATCACTAGTCCGGCACAAGCCGCGGTCCCAGCCGGCAGGCCTGCGCCGATCGCCATTTTGTGATACGTATGCTCTGAAATGCCAAGTGCAGTATACACGCCTTCCGGGATCAGAATTCCCATGACATGTCCGCCGACAACGAACAGCAGTCCCCAGTGAAAAAGTGTGCTGCCCGCCGCAAGTTTTTTCTTTTCTAACAGCTCGCTTGATTTCGCCGTCCAGCCAAACTGGTCATGCTGATAGCGGTAAATATGCCCGCCGATAAAGATCGTCAATACCATGTACGGCATAATCCCCCACAGGATCTGCCCGCTCATGCCTGAACAGCCCCTTCTTCAGTGCTTTCACGTACACCGATGCTTTCCAGCGCGGCCTGCAGCACGTGCAGCAGCTCAGCATAGAGGCTGTCATTTTTTTCGAGGCGGGAAGCCAGCTCCCTCACATTGGACAGGTATTTCTCAAACACGCTTCTCGCCGCTTCAATTTCTGCGACCGCGGCGAATTCCAGCATAAGCGGCAGGTAATCAGGCAGCTCTTTCTCTGTCGGCAGGAAACCGGATTGCTGGTAGGTGTTTTTTAAATGCAGCAGTTCAATTCCGCGCTCCCTTTGCTCGCCTGAGTTAAAGTAGGTGACGTACATATTCGTTTTTTTCCCGAAGTCGAACGTATACACATAGTGTTCAATCAGCGCTTGCGGAGAAAACCTGGCTGACACCTCGAAAAAGTGCAGCAATTTCCCGCGGATTTGCTGAATGCCGATTTCATGGATAAGAGCCTTCCAATCGGGAAGCCCGGCTCTCCACTCTTCATCCGGATAAGAGAGAAGAATGGAAAGAGCTGCGAACGTCATTTGCCGGTCTGTGGTGTTCATCTTGTTCCACCTCATTTATCAAAAGTTAGAAACAAGAGCCGGGGCCGCCTGAAAATGACAAGCCGCAGCTTCCTTGTTCAGCGTATAAATCAGACACTTCTTCTCGATGGCTGCTCGGGATCACAAAGCGGTCATCATATTTGGCGATCGCCAGCAGCCGATACATGTCTTCAATTTGCTTTTCTGTTAAACCGACACCGGAGATCAGTGCCGGGTCGATGGATTTATTCGTCTGAACCGCTCTCATATACTGGCGCATGACAGACATTTTCTTTAACGTTGACCGAATATGATCCGTATCACCGGCTGTTAATAGCTGGGCCAAATAGTCAATCGGAATTCTCATTTGGTCGATAGCCGGAAAAATATCTTCCGCCGTTTGCTGGCTGCCTTTTCCTTCAAAGAGATTCATAATCGGGCTCAGCGGCGGAATGTACCAAACCATCGGCAGTGTGCGGTACTCAGGATGAAGCGGCAGCGCAATCTTCCAATCGATGATCATTTTGTAGATCGGCGATTGCTGCGCGGCCTCTATCCATTCAGCCGGGATGCCTTGTTCTTTTGCCAGTTTGGCAACTTCAGGATCATTCGGATCAAGAAAAACGTCTAATTGGGAATGGTAGAGATCCTTTTCATTTTCAACAGATGCCGCTTCCTCCACTTTGTCCGCGTCATACAGCATGACACCAAGATAGCGGATTCTGCCTACACACGTCTCGGAGCAGATGGTCGGCAGCCCCGCCTCCAAGCGCGGAAAGCAGAGTGTGCATTTTTCCGCTTTGTTCGTCTGCCAGTTAAAATAGACTTTTTTATAAGGACAGGATGAGACGCAATATCTCCATGAACGGCATGCGTTTTGATCCACAAGCACAATGCCGTCTTCCTCGCGTTTGTACATGGCGCCGGACGGGCAGGAGGACACGCACGCCGGATTGATGCAGTGCTCACAAATACGCGGCAGATACATCATAAAGACTTCATCGAATTCTGTTTTGATCGATTCCTCCATCTTTTGCACGTTTGGATCTTCAAGACCCGTAATGTGGCCGCCAGCGAGATCATCCTCCCAGTTCGGGCCCCATTCGATATTCATAAAATCGCCCGTCAAGGACGATTTCGGCCGCGCCACCGGCTGGTGCTTTTTCTGCGGGCTGTTTGTTAATGTTTCATAATCATAGTTCCAAGGTTCATAGTAATCATCAATCGTCGGCTGGTTCGGGTTATAGAAAAGGCCTGCAAGCCGGTTTGTTTTCGGGCCTGATTTCAGTTCAAGCTTTCCTTTTTTCAACGTCCAGCCGCCTTTATATTTGTCCTGGTCCTCCCATTGCTTCGGGTAGCCGATACCGGGCTTTGTTTCAACATTATTGAAGTACATATATTCCGCACCGGAACGGTTTGTCCACGTGTTTTTGCAGGTAACGCTGCACGTGTGGCAGCCGATGCATTTATCCAAGTTCATGACCATTCCGATCTGCGCTTTAATCTTCAAGCCAATCGACCTCCTTCAGCTTGCGGATGACGACATTCAGATCGCGCTGATTCCCCGTCGGACCGTAATAGTTAAAGCCGTAGCTGAGCTGGGCATAGCCCCCGATCATCTGGGTCGGCTTGACGTGAATCCTTGTCGGGCTGTTATGGGTGCCTCCGCGGTTATTCGTCAGTTTTGTGCCGGGCACATTGATGTGGCGGTCCTGGGCATGGTGCATAAACGCCATTCCTTTAGGAATCCGGTGAGACAAAACCGCTCTCGCCACGACAACGCCGTTTCGGTTGAAGCATTCAATCCAATCGTTGTCTTTGATATCCGTGTCCTTTGCGTCATCTTTATTCATCCACACGGTCGGCCCGCCCCGGAACAGCGTCAGCATCGGCAGGGAATCAAAATACATGCTGTGGACGGACCATTTATTATGCGGCGTCAAATAATTAAGAACGATCTCTTTGCCCTCTTGATCAGGCCGCTTGCTCAGGAACGGACGGTGCTGGAGGATCGGTTTAAATGTCGCCATCGTTTCACCGAATTCCATCATCAGTTCATGATCGACATAATAGGATTGTCTGCCGGTCAGTGTCCGCCACGGGATTAATTTTTCCACATTCGTCGTAAACGGCGAGTACCTGCGCCCTCCTTTTTCTGAGCCGGTAAAAGCCGGAGACGTGATGACCGTTTTCGGCTGGGCTGTAATTTGCTCGAACGTAAAGCATTCTTCCTCGCGTTCTTCCGCCAGGTCTTTCAGCTTCAGGTTTGTGATGTTTTCAAGCGATTCCCATGCTTTTACGGCGACCTTTCCATTTGAGGTGGACGACAGGGTTAAAATCGCTTCTGCCGCCTGCTTTGCTTCACTTATATTCGGGCATCCTTTGGCAACGCCGTCTGAATCGGTTTCTCCCAGTCTCTTTTTGAGTGATTCATATTCATCCGCAATCGACCAGCTCATCCCTTTTGTTCCGCTCGGTTTTAAAGCCGTATCAGGGCCGAGCGCGGTCATTTTATGAAAAATGTGTTTGTAATCCCGTTCAGCGACATGGATGTTCGGCATCGTTTTTCCCGGAATGGCTTCACATTCGCCCTTGCTCCAGTCGTTGATTTTTCCGAACGGCTGGGCCAATTCCTGCATCGTGTCGTGAAGGAGCGGCGTCGCGACTACCTCTTTCACCGGCTCCATATCGACTTCTTCCGCCAGGTCGGAAACGGCTTTTGACAGTGCTTTGAAAATATCCCAGTCTGACCTCGATTCCCACGGCGCCGAGATCGCCGGAGCGAATGGATGAATGAACGGGTGCATATCCGTGCTGCTGAGATCGTGTTTTTCATACCATGTCGCCGCCGGCAGCACGATATCGGAATACAGCGCCGTACCGGCCATTCGAAAGTCGAGATTGATTAACAAGTCGAGCTTGCCTTCCGGCGCCTGCTCCCGCCATTTGATTTCTTCAGGGCGGATGCTGTCGCTGTCGTCATTCATCAAACCGTTCGTCGTCCCCAGCAGATGCTTAAGAAAATATTCATGCCCTTTTCCTGAGCTTGAGATCAGATTTGCCCGCCATACAAAGAGATTCCTTGGGAAATTCACTTCATTGTCCGGGTCTTCAATCGCGAATTTCAGTTTTTTCTCCTGAAGCTGTGAGGCCACGTACGCACCTACGTCTTCAGGTGTCGCCGCCCCCGCCTTCTCAGCTTCTTTGTACAGATCAATGCCGTTTTGATTGAATGTCGGGTAGGACGGCAGCCACCCTAATCGCGCCGCCAGCACATTGTAATCGGCGTGATGCTTGTAGCGGGATGAAGAAGCGATCGGTGAAGCCAAGTCACTGATCGGCTGGTCTTCGTAACGCCACTGGTCTGTCGCAAAGTAGAAAAATGAGGTGCCGTTTTGCAGTTTAGGCACGCCTTCCCAGTCCTTTGCGGTTGCGATCGTCTGCCACCCTTCAGCAGGACGGAGCTTTTCCTGACCGACATAATGAGCCCAGCCTCCGCCGTTTACGCCTTGGGCGCCTACCAATAAAACAAGATTTAACACCGCGCGGTAAATCGTGTCGGAGTTGAACCAGTGGTTGATTCCCGCCCCTACGATAATCATCGATCTGCCGTCTGTATCAATCGCATTTTGGGCAAACTCCCTGGCAATCTGTATAACGGCTTCTCTTTTAATTCCCGTGATCTGTTCCTGCCAGGCAGGTGTGAACGGACGGGGATCATCATAAGATGCGGCTGATTGTCCGCCGATGCCCCGGTTCACGCCGTAGTTGGCCAATATCAAGTCAAATACAGTCGTGACACACACCTCTTCGCCGTTCAGTTCCAGTTTTTTAATAGGAAGATTCCGCTCAAGCACTTTGTTTCCGTCATTTGAAAAATACGGAATGCGCACCGTACTGATTTCGTCCTCTATTCCGAGCACGGAGAGACGGGGCTCGATCTGTTCCCCGGTGTCTTCGTCGATCATGTGCAGATTCCATTTCTGCTGCCCGTCCCAGCGGGAGCCCATTGTTCCTTGCGGTATGGCAAACGCACCTGTCTGTTCATTCCAGACCGCCGGCTTCCATTGATCATGCTTTGTCTGCCGTCCGATATCCTTCGCATGCAGAAACCGTCCCGCTGTGTATACGCCATTTTCTTTTGATAAGGTGACGAGGAATGGAAAATCCGTGTATTGCTTCGCGTATTCCATGAAACGTTCCGTCTCTTGATTCACGTAAAATTCCTGCAGAATGACGTGACCCATCGCCATCGCCAGGGCTCCGTCAGTCCCTTGGCGGATACTGAGCCAGTCATCCGCAAACTTTGAGGACTCCGCAAAATCGGGACTGATTGAAATCACCTTGGCGCCTTTATAGCGGGCCTCCGCCAAAAAATGCGCATCAGGCGTTCTCGTTAGCGGAACGTTGGAGCCCCATGTGATGATATAGCCTGAATTGTACCAATCACTGCTTTCCGGAACGTCCGTCTGGTCACCCCAAATTTGCGGGGACGCCGGCGGGAGATCCGCATACCAGTCATAAAAACTGAGCATTGGGCCGCCGATTAAAGACATGAATCGCGAACCTGACGCGTGGCTGATCATGGACATAGCTGGAATCGGAGAAAAGCCGACATTCCGGTCAGGCCCGTATTTCATGACTGTATACAGCAGAGAGGCTGAAATCAGCTTCAGCACTTCCGGCCATTCCGCGCGGACAAAGCCGCCTTTCCCTCTTGCCTGTTTATAGGACTTCGCTTTTTCAGGGTTTTCAACGATCGATTTCCAGGCATCCAGCGGATTTTGATGCGTCTGCAATGCTTCCCGCCACAAATTGATCAGCACACCTCGCACATATGGATATTTCACACGGAGCGGGCTGTAGATGTACCATGAAAAACTGGCCCCCCGCGGACAGCCTCTCGGTTCGAAATCAGGCATATCCGGTCCTGTTGATGGATAATTCAAGTTTTGTCCTTCCCACGTGACAATTCCGTTTTTCACATAAATATTCCAGCTGCAAGAACCCGTGCAGTTGACGCCGTGGGTGGAGCGAACGACTTTGTCGTACTGCCATCTGTTTCTGTATACATTCTCCCAATCACGATCTTCGCTTGTCGTTTGGCTATGTTTATTTGAATGATGTTCGATAGGAGAAAAATAGTTTAATCTCCTGAGCAACGGACTCATTTTCTTTTTCTTCATGATCGTTCACTCCTTCCGAGTCAGGTGATGCTATGTACACTATAAACAGAGACGGCGCATCACCTTGTGAACTATGTCACACAATCTGCTTTTTTCACAAAACGTTCACACAGAGCAGCAGGAAGGATTTTCAAACGATATGAGGACGCCCGCGTCATCAAAAAAACCGGTTCTGTTTAAGAACCGGGTTCGGCGTTTTCATCCAGTGATGTATGCAGATACCGCAAAAACAACTGATAGGAACAGAAGACATTTTGCTGAAGCATCGCCAAAAAGTTCATTTGCAGCCGCGGATGGTAAGACATCATTTGCTTAAATATAGAATATGGAATATGGAGTACCAGAATATCCGGTGAGGCATTGACTGAGATAAAAGGCGATAAAGAGAGCCCGCCTTTTTCATCAATCGGAAACACATCGCCTTTTTCCCACAGCGCAACGGTTTGCGACCCTTCAGGGAGCCTGCTGTCCGTAAAACGGATATTGCCTTTTAATACAATATAAACGGATTGTGAATGAAGAAAGGATGGAGATTGGTCAGATGAGCCGCGGATAAACGTCCCGTTTTTCAGCAAGGTTTCGACAATGGACAGAGGCACTTCATTAAACATAGGAAGTTGTTTCAGAAATAATAAATAGTCACACTGATTCATAGGAAAGCCTCCTGTGCTATTGATAGCTTTAGTGTAGCCCGATTGAGCCCGCGCGGCAGTGATGTATTTCACAGCTTGTATGATGAAAGTCACTTATCAGGAGAGTGTTTGCACTTATAATGAAATAAAAAGGAGGGTTTCGATGAAAGCGATGATTCCGAAGCAGCACGGCGCATGGGCGATGCTGCTGATTCCATTTTTACTCGGCATGGTCAAGGGAGGCCCGGTTTTATGGCATATTCCGCTCTTTCTGGGCTGGCTGTTCCTTTACTTGACGGTTTATCCCGTTTCGCTCGCTTTGAAAAAGAAACAGCTTCAGCCTTATCAAAAGTGGATATGGTATTACGGTTTTCCGGCCTGCTGCTTTTTGATCATTTCTGTCTTTCATAAGCCGCAGCTCGTCTGGATCGGCGTTTTTTTATTGCCGCTGTTTCTCATACATACGCATTATGCCCGCCGAAAAAACGAACGGGCGCTCACGAATGATATTGCGGGAGTCTTGTTCTTTTGTTCAGGCGGGCTTGCGAGCTGCTGGCTGGGAACGGGAATCCTTGACGGCTGGGCTTGGTTTCTATTCTTGCAATCCGCTTTATTTTTTGTCGGGAGTTCTTTTTATGTGAAATCGGTCATACGGGAGAGAAAAAACAGAAGGTTTGCTTACTGGTCGTGGGGATATCACCTCTTGCTCCCCTTTTTATCGGCTCTTCTCGGGGCAGGCTGGGCGTTTCTCGCTTTTATCCCAAGCAGTCTGCGGGCCTGGTTTTTTCACGGAAGAGACTGGCCGGTGAAAACGATCGGCATTCTGGAAATCGTAAATGCCGGCTTCTTTTTCGCCGTCATGTGTATATGTATCACAAGCTGAAAAACAAGGACACCGGCTGCCCTTGTTTTTTTCAGTCAATATTGCAGATCTCAAGCGGACAATTTTCACACTCGATCTCGCATCGTAAATAGTCCCGCTTGTGCAAAATAATTTTTCCGGTTTCGTCTATCGAAATAACCCCTTGTTTGCGGAGGTCGCCCAGCATGCGGTTGACGCTCTCCCTTGCCGCCGCGCAAAACTTAGCCAAATCCTGATTTGTCAGCACAATGTTAATCAGAATCCCGTCGCTTCGTTCCACCCCGTAGCTGTTTGATAAGCGGATAAGGGTGGAATAGAGCGCCCCTTTTTTGCCGTGAAGAAGCAGATCCCTGATCTTAGACTGGATTTTTCGCAGATGGGTGCTCATCCATTTCATAAATTCAAACGTCAAAACACCGTTTTGGATCAATTCCTTTTCCAGCCTGTTTTTATTAATGACGAGCACCTCCCCGTCCTCTAACACTTTCGCACTGAGCATATATCTCGGCTCATCTGTGAATAGCGTCAATTCTCCGACAATATCGTGTTTTTGGCAGATTCTAAGTGTCAGGTCTTTTCCGTCAGATGTCAGCTTGCCGATTTCAATGAGTCCTGATTGAATCAGATAAAGCTCTTCTGCATCCATTCCTTCTTGAAACAAATACGTGTGTTTTTTCATTTTCCTTTTCGTACTGATCGATTCCAGCAATTCATGCAGTTCGCGGGAAAGAAGTTCTTTATCAGATTTTCGGACAGAGAGAATATTCATGAGCTCACCTCGAAGAAAGTCACGTTGCGTATGTATATTGTAACGTGACTTGATTTGCACTCACCCAGAAAAAACTAACAATCTTGTGAATGGATCATTATGAATCAAGGCTATGACTGTTTCTCTCCGTATGTGTTTTCATTCTTTCCTGCCAATACATCCAGATCACAAGGACAAAGCTGGCTAACGCAACCTCTGAAAGCGCCATAAACCCGATCGCGTATTGACCCGTTGCCTGAAATACACTTGCCAGAATCAGCGGAGGGAAAAAACCGCCCAGTCCGCCCATGGCAGACACAATACCGTTGGCAATCCCCGCTTGCTTCGAAAAATAGAAAGGCACCAGTTTAAATACCGTCCCGTTTCCAATCCCTGAGCAGACTGCCACCGTCAGCGATCCGAACGCATAAAGGCCGATCGCCGGGGAGAATGACAGCATGACGCCTGACAGCGTAAGCCCTGCGAAAACGAACATCAGAATGCGGAGCGGGCTCAGTTTATCTGCAAGAAACCCTCCCACAGGCCTGAGCAGCGTAGAGACCGCAATAAAGCCGGCCGTCCGCAGACCGGCGTCCGCAGGGCCCAGCCCAAAATGCTCAACCAAAAAATTCGGAAGATAGATGGTAAAGGCGACAAAGGCGCCGAACGTAATAAAATAAAACAGGCTCAACATCCACAGCACATGATTTCGGTAAACGGCTTTCATTTGTGTCTTTATGGAAACTTTGACTTTCTTCTCATGCCGGTCGCCGAACAAAACGTGCAGTAATGCGAAAACAGCCAGCAAAACAAGATACATCTGCACGGTTGCTTTCCATCCCGCGGCTTGAGCGATAACCGGCGCCGCAAAGGTAGTAACGGCGGTCCCGATGTTTCCGGCACCGTAAATCCCATTGACGACACCGTGCTTTTCTTTTGGATAATATTTCGGGAGGGACGTCACTCCGATGGAGAATACCGCTCCGCCGATCCCTAAGAAAAAGCCGCCCGTGATTAAATCAAATAAAGAATCCGCGATACTGATCCAAAATACGGGAAACAAAAGCAGGATGAAGCTGATCATAAACATCAGCCGCGCGCCATACCTGTTCGTTAAATATCCTAAAGGAATACGGAGAAGCGATCCGAGAATAACGGGAATCGCCGTCACCAATGAAATCTCGCCTTTGCTTAAATGAATATCTGATGTCATTTGAGAAATGAGCGATGAAATCAGCACCCACACCATAAACCCTGCCACTAAGCTTAATGACTGCAGCGATAATTGAATATGTTGACGATTGATCATTCGGCTTGCCCCTTTCACTGATTCAATATCAGTCTTATCATACAAAAACTCAGTGTACGGGATTGTGAATTACATCACACGCTTTATATGCAAAAAAAAGAACAAAGCCCGAAGACTTTGTCCTTTGATCATCATTACATTTTTTCCGGAGCGGATACGCCGATCAGCTGAAGCGCATTGTTCAGCGTAATTTGCGTCGCCTTCATTAAAGCGAGACGCGCGCGGCTCTTCTCTTTATTTTCCGGATCGATGACTTTCTCCGCATTGTAGAAGCTGTGCAGAGCGGAAGCCAGATCATAAATATAGTTTGTGACACGGTGAGGAATGCGTTTTTCCGCCGCTTCTGCCACTGCTTCAGGGAAGCCGCCGATTGTTTTCAGCAGGTCATATTCTTTTTCTGATTGAATATGGCTGAAATCAAGATCTGCCGCCGGTTTAAGTCCCTGCTCCTCCCCTTGGCGAAGCATGCTGCAAATACGTGCATGTGCGTATTGCGCATAATACACAGGGTTTTCATTAGATGTGGATACGGCAAGATCCAAGTCAAAATCCATATGCGTATCAGCGCTGCGCATCGCGAAGAAATAACGCACGGCATCCAAGCCGACTTCTTCAATCAAGTCGCGCATCGTTACGGCTTTCCCCGTACGTTTGCTCATCTTCATTTTTTCGCCGTTTTTGTATAAATGAACGAGCTGAATGATCTCAACTTCCAATGTGCCTTTCTTGTAACCGAGCGCTTCAATCGCCGCTTTCATACGCGGAATATACCCGTGGTGATCCGCGCCCCATACATTGATGAGCTTGTCGAATCCGCGGTCAAGTTTGTCTTTATGGTATGCGATATCCGGCAGCAGATAAGTGTATGAGCCGTCTTTTTTGATCAGCACACGGTCTTTATCGTCACCGAACGTTGTGGAGCGGAACCATGTCGCGCCGTCCTCTTCGTATACATGGCCCTTTTCGCGAAGCGCCTCGAGCGCCTGATCAATTTTTCCGTTTTCGTACAGTGACGTTTCAGAATACCATACGTCAAACGGCACGCGGAAATTTTCCAGGTCGGAGCGAAGTTTATCAAGCTCGTACTTTAAGCCGTATTCACGGAAAAACGCCTGACGTTCGCTCTCCTCTTCATGTACGAAACGGTCGCCGAAATCTTCGGCAAGCTTTTTCCCGATGGCGATAATATCCTCGCCGCGGTAACCGTCTTCCGGCATCGGTTTCTCGAGGCCGAGCGCTTCAAAATAACGGACTTCAACGGAAAGCGCCAGGTTGTTAATCTGGTTGCCAGCATCATTAATATAGTATTCACGGCTCACATCATAGCCCGCTTTAGAAAGCACGCTGCACAGCGCGTCACCTACCGCCGCGCCGCGCGCATGGCCTAAGTGAAGATCTCCCGTCGGGTTGGCCGATACGAATTCGACCTGAATCTTTTCGCCTTGTCCGATGTTTGTCTCTCCGTAATGTTCACCCGCTTCAAGCACGGACGGAATCAGTTTTGTTAAGTAGCTGTTGTTCATGTAAAAGTTGATAAAGCCGGGCCCCGCAATATCCATCTTTTCAATGGAAGCTTTGCCTTTATCAAATGACGCCACGATCTCCTCAGCGATTTGGCGCGGCGCTTTTTTTGCGATTCTCGCCAGCTGCATCGCCATGTTTGTGGAATAATCACCGTGTGTTTTGTCTTTCGGCGTTTCTAACAGTACGCTTGGAATCTGGCTTTCTTCCGCCAGGCCCGCTTTCAGAACGGCCGCTTTGATCTCTTCCTTCAGCACGTCCTTCATCTGTTCCGCAATATTCATGCCTTTGTTTCCTCCTTATATTGGATCGTCATGTTATGTACATGTTCTTGGTTTTCGCCTACAGTCATGTTATATGTCAGTTTGACGGAGCCTTCCGAACCGCCGACATCAGATTGAATGTTTTTCGTTTCCGTACGGAGCTCCATTTGTCCGAACGGCAGTTTATATTGAGTGAGTGTCGATGCCCCCGGAATGAACCGCTGTTTCATTTGGATGGCGCCCGATCTCATTACGAGAATCTCTTTTTCTGTGATCTTGACGACCGTTTTAATCTTGCCCAAATCATGCTCTTCGTGATAGGAAAGATACGTTTTGCCGTTTCTCACGTAATAGAATCCACTCGATGTAAATTCAACCGACTCTTCTTCAGAGCCGTTATGAATGAATGATTGCACATGAATGGCTACTGGTGTCTCCTGTCTCATGCTGACACTTCCTTTTCATCATCCCGCTTAACCTGAATAGTATAAGTTTTCAAGGGAAAAAGTTCAACCGCTTCCTCCTATCTTACCATCTTTGCTGATTGGTTTTGAAGATAAACATGATTTTTAAGGAAAATGAAAAAACCGGAAATCCTAGGCTGCGGGATAAATGCGGTTCCTTCGGCGGACGGCTTTGTCAAAGGGGAAAAGTTTGCGGTATTTTTGCGCTATCCTTCCGAATGAAAATGATAAAATATGTCATATACATAACGTGGAAGGGAGGGATTCGGAATAGTGGCGAGTGTTTTATCGTCTTCAGCGGTTGGAGAAAAAATCAACGAATGGTATATGTACATTCGAAGGTTCAGCATCCCGGACGCCGAGTACTTGCGGAGAGAAATCAAAGAAGAGCTTGCAGGCCTGGAAGAAGATCAGGATCTTCATCTGTACTATTCTCTCATGGAATTCCGCCACAATCTGATGCTCGAATACCTCGAACCGCTGGAATCGCAGCGGATAGAAGAACAGCCGAGACTATCGGATCTGCTCGCGGATATTGATAAAAAGCAGGCCCGGCTGACCGGACGGCTTGATTATTATTTTAATTTTTTCCGGGGGATGTATGAGCTGGATCAGCGGGAATATTTGTCGGCTATAAAATTTTTTAAAAAGGCTGAGACGAAACTCTCATTTATTAAGGATACTATTGATAAAGCCGAGTACTTTTTCAAGATGTCTGAAGTCTACTACTATTTGAAACAAACGTATGTATCTACCGATTACGCAAGGCAGGCATATGAAATATATAAAGCTCAGTCGTCATACGATATCAGGCTCATACAATGCCAATCCTTATTCGGAGCAAATTTCCTGGATTTAAAACTATATGATCGGGCAATTACTCACTTTCAAAAGGCTTTTTCTTTGGCAGAAACAGAAAAACAGCCTCAATTAATGGGCAGGACGCTGTATAACATCGCACTTTGCAAACAAAGCCTGAACGACTATGAAGCAGCTATAACTTATGTTGAAAAAGCCATTGATGTTTTTGAAAGTGCTAAAATGACCCCTTCTTTGCCCCAAGCATATTTTTTAATGACACAGATTCATTATAAATTAGAAAGATACGACAAAGCGCTCGAGTATCATAAAAAAGGAGTTATCCATTCCGAAGAGTCAGCAGATTCAGTTTATTTACACGAATTCGAATTTTTAAAATCTTTGTATGTGAACGGACCTGATGAGGATGCAATGAAACGGAGTTTTGACTTTTTGGAAAGTAAGATGATGTATGCAGATATAGAAGATTTTGCTCTTGATGCAGCTAAATATTATCACAAACTTGAAGATTATAAAAAAGCTTCAACATACTTTTTAAAAGTTGAAGAAGCAAGACAGCATATTCAAGGGGGGGTAACTTTTTATGAAGCTGAAGTATAAGGTCTTACTCACTTGCTTAGCTGTAACCTCAGTTTTTATAACAGCAGATATGACGAATACACCTTCACACCAATTCGAAGTAGCACAAAGAGCTATGATTTAAATGATAATTACTTTTAGGCTTGCAGGTTAAACTGCAAGCCGTTTTTTATATAAACAACTAATTTACAAAAACAAAAACATACCTTAGAACTCAAATGTGTAAAAAGTATTTGACACTTATACATATATTATTTAAAATAAATATATATAAATTTGAAAATTTAAAATAAAAAACAAAATAAGTTAAGGAGGGTTTTAGTGGATAACAATATAAAAAAACTTAGAACAGCAGCTGATATTTCACAAAATGATCTGGCTAAGCTCTGCAATGTGACTAGGCAAACCATCAATGCAATTGAAAATAATAAATATGACCCGACTTTAAGTCTGGCTTTTTCGATAGCTCACGCTTTAAATACGGGAATAGATAAAGTATTCAACTATAACGCCAAAAAAAATTAAGGGAGCGGTTCTTATGAAGAAAATGGATGAGATGCAAAAACACCAATCGGGTACAGCCGCCAGAATAGCATTTAGTTTTTATACTGTCGCTTTACTGATATGGTCATTAATAGATTATTTTAAAAACGGAAATACAGGATGGCAATTTCCGATTCTTTTAATAGGCTGCGCGCTCTATTTATGGATTCAAGTTTATCAAAATCGAAAAACAAGGTAACGATTCCAATACACTTCCGGAGGATTATACAGCAATGTACGAATACAAGTTCATAAAAGCAGAAGTAAACCGATGGAAAGGAAAGCCTAAAGAAGACTATAAATAAATTATTGAAAAGTATTCGCAGCAAGGGTGAAAGCTGGTTCAAATATTTGCTCCTGCTATTTCAGGCTATGGGGCAGCTGATTATTTTGATATTATTTTTGAAAAAAAAGTATAATGTTTCAGTACCAAAGAAAGCCGGATCATACATATGGTCCGGCTTTCTTTGTACGAAATAAGCCAGCAGATACTTTTACGGATTTCACCTCTTAACTATTATTTTTTCGGAAATCCGCAATTCAAATAGATTCCAATATATTTTATTATTTAACTTGCTGGGGATATTGAAAAAATTGGAGGAAAAAATGAATCTACTTTTAAAAACACAAAATAGTAAAGCGATTTTTACATTAGTAGCATCAGGAATCATTGTTCTCGCTCTTTTCAGTATGAAACATAATCATTTAAACATGGATGTTATCGATATTTTAAACAGAGCTGGAATTATCGCTCCTAGTTGGATTGTCAGTGCTATCACCGCAACGGGATCAGTTCTGGCTATCATTACTGTTTTAGGATCTCTTGGTGCAGGCTTGCCATTGGCCGTTTTAGAACAATTGGCTGCAGCAAGTACAGCAGCAGCATAATATAAAACATTAAATTCAATATCCCTGGCAGTCCCTTTAACGAATGGATGAAAATACATTGTTTAAAAAGAATGTTTTAGTCAAATTGTACATACTCTGTCTGATCTTATTTTTAATTGCTTTATTTACAGCATATATTTATACAGATTCCGCTTCAAATGTAAATAATCTAAATCGAAATATCCGTCCGGATTTTTTTCAGATTTTCTTTAATAATATTAAAGTAGCGAGTCTGCTTGTTTTTTTAGGCCCGTTAACGCTGTCGCTTGGCACGGTTGCTGTTTTAATTATTAATGGATTAATTTTAGGAAATGCGATAGGAAACATTAAAGACAATTTAAACCTTTTACTGCTTGTTATACCCCATGGAATAATTGAAGTGCCGGTATTGCTTCTTGCAGCCTCTGTAGGAATGAAATTAACTTTAGATTTATTACTCCTCAAAATAAATTTGAAATTCACTTTTAAATATATTGGTATTATATTTCTCGGTTTAATGATAGCAGCTATGTTAGAAACATTTATTACACCTATCTTTATAAAAGGAGCCTCTTAGGATTATGCAAATTGAATTATCTTCATTTAAGGAACGAAACATTAATTTTTTGTCCTCGTTTTTGTTTTATATTATCGGGTTAGCTTTTTATTTAAGTTCCCTTTTACCTTTTATGAAAAGTTTAATTCCCAAAAACATCCCTATACAAGTTGTTGAGCAAGTAAAACATTTAGATTACATCATTGCAATAGCCGCACTGTTTCTTTTAATGTTCGGGGTCATTTTTGAAGGATTCGTATTATTTCTCATTATAAATTTTCTCGGCGCTCAGATTAAGATCAAAACTTTTTATTCCCTATTTATGTTTTCTAACATCCCGGTCGCGATTAAGTTTTTTCTTATATCATTCAAAAATATTTTCGCACAACATCCAAACACTAGTTTATTTTTCACAAGTAATCATTTGATTTTTTCTATCTTTGATTTGTTCAATATTGCATACTTATTTCTTTTGTTTATTCTTCTGAAATGGAGAACAAATTTGAACTACCTGACAATCTCAGTTTTTATTTTTACGGCATTCCTGTATAGAATGTTTTTTTAGCATATATAAATAAACCCCCTCAATAGGGGTTTTTCTTTCATTTCGTTCACTGTATACAATTCCTTTTATATGCTTCCGAAACAATACCGACTCTAGTACTTACATTCCACTTTTTACAAAGACCGGCTATGATATATTCGACATTACGCTGCGAGTAGTTTAATGACTTAGCGATCTCTTTATTAGGCTTTTCAGCAATTATCAGTTTAATTACTGAAATTTCAATCTTTTTTAATTCCAATTCATTTTCTACTGCTGTTTTCATTCTAACTTCCTTTCTAAAGATGTATTTACTAAATAATACCCTATTATATAATTTTTATCAATAACATCAATTATTAATAGTAAAATAATATATTTCTTTTACTAACTTCTAAGTAGTTTATATACAATATAAAAATCCCCCGCCATGTTTCAAGCGGGGGAAATTCTTTCTATTTCACAAACCCAAGCAGCATTTCACGGATCATCTTGCTTGCCGTGTTTGCGGTTTGTTCTGAGTGGTCATAGACCGGTGCCACTTCTACGAGGTCGGCGCCTTTTACGCTGACCTCTGAGCGCGCGATTTCATGGATGGACGCGAGCAATTCTTTAGACGTGATGCCTCCCGCGTCAACCGTGCCCGTTCCCGGCGCATGAGCGGGGTCAAGAACGTCGATATCGATCGTGACATAAACAGGGCGTCCCGCAAGCTGCGGCAGCACTTTTTTCAGCGGCTCAAGCACTTCAAACTTAGAAATGTGCATGCCGTTTTCTTTCGCCCATTCAAATTCTTCCTTCATTCCGGAGCGGATGCCGAATGAAAATACGTTTTGCGGCCCGATGAGCTCGGCCGCTTTGCGGATCGGAGTAGAGTGGGAAAGCGGTTCGCCTTCATAATCCGTGCGCAGGTCGGTGTGCGCGTCAAAATGAATGATGGCAAGGTCCGGAAACTTCTTATACATGGCTTTTATGACAGGCCATGATACAAGGTGCTCCCCTCCCATGCCGAGCGGGAACTTGCCTTTTTCTAAGATGCCGTCCACGTATTCTTCAATCATATCAAGGCTTCTTTGCGGATTGCCGAACGGAAGCGGAATGTCTCCGGCGTCAAAGAAATTCAAATCAGCCAAGTCACGGTCGAGGTACGGGCTGTATTCTTCAAGACCGATAGACACCTCGCGGATTCTCCCCGGGCCGAATCGTGAACCGGGACGGTAGCTGACCGTCCAATCCATCGGCATGCCGTAAAGGATGGCGTCCGCCTCTTTCCAGTCGGGGCGGCTCGCGATAAATACTTTTCCTGAATATGCTTCATCAAATCTCATCAATAATTCCCTCGCTTTCCTGTAAAAAAGCGCAAGATTCGCTCCTGCGCCGTACGTTTTTATTTGATTAAGTCGCTCACAAATTTCGGAAGAACAAATGCCGCTTTGTGAAGCTCTTTCGTGTAATACTTCGTGTCGATGTCAAAGAAACGGCTGTCCTCCACTTCAAGCGGATCGTACTTTTTAGAACCGATCGTAAATGTCCACAGGCCGCTCGGGTACGTCGGGATATTAGCCGTATACAGACGGGTGATCGGGAAGATTTCTTTCACGTCACGCTGTACGTTTGTAATCAGTTCCGGTGTAAACCACGGGTTGTCCGTCTGCGCGACGAAGATGCCGTCTTCTTTTAACGCCTTGGAAATTCCGGCATAGAAGCCTTTTGAGAACAAATTGACGGCCGGTCCGACCGGTTCTGTTGAATCAACCATGATGACGTCATACTCATTTTCTGATTTCGCGATGTGCATGAAACCGTCATCGACTCTCACATCGACGCGCGGATCATCAAGCTTGCCCGCAATGGACGGAAGGAATTTTTTAGAGTATTCAATAACCTTGCCGTCAATGTCGACAAGCGTCGCTTTTTTTACGCTTGGGTGCTTCAGAATCTCTCTGATGACACCGCCGTCTCCGCCGCCGACAACGAGAACGTTTTCCGGATTCGGATGCGTAAATAACGGGACGTGCGCAACCATTTCATGATAGACGAATTCGTCTTTTTCAGAAGTCATGACCATTCCGTCTAAGAACAGCATGTTGCCGAATTCTTCTGTCTCCACCATTTCCAGATGCTGAAATTCCGTCTGTTCCGTATGTAATGTTTGTTTCACCTTTAATGTAATGCCGAAATTCTTCGTCTGCTTCTCCGTATACCAAAGCTCGCTCAATTGTCATCTCCCTTTCAAGGCTTATTTCATTTATTGTAAGCGTCTGTATCGCTTTTATTCCGGTTAAAATCTCATTTTCACCTAAGGAAAAAGTATAGAGGATGGAGGGGAAAAAGTAAAGAAGTGTCCGGTCTGATATGTTTAAAAAACCCCCTTTTTTCACATAATAATAGAATCATGAAAAAGGGGGTTCCCAAAAGTGGATAAAGTATCTGGAAATCAGCTCAGAATCACATTCAAAATCATCCGCGCCTGCATCTTTCTGACACTGATCGGCGGAATGCTGGCCGGCGTCTGCTTCACATCCGTTCTTCTTGCAGCGAAATGGCAGGGCGCCCCCTCCGTCCGGGTTCCTCAGTCTACGATTCTTTATGCAAATGACGGCTCAAAGCTAGGTGAGAGCGATTTCGGGGAAAAGCGCTACTGGGTCCGGTTAAAAGATATCAATCCGACAGCGGTGCAGGCCGCGATTGCGGTGGAGGATCAAAACTTTTACAATCACCACGGTTTTGATTACCGGCGGATGGCCGCCGCCGCGCTGGCTGACATAAAGGCAATGGCCAAGGTTCAGGGCGCCAGCACCATCACCCAGCAATACGCGAGAAATCTCTACCTTGAGCATGATAAAACATGGAAACGAAAATGGAACGAAGCATTTTACACGATCCGCCTTGAACAGAACTATTCTAAAAACGAGATTTTAGAAGGTTATGTAAATACGATATATTACGGCCACGGCGCATACGGAATTGAAGCCGCCTCCCGCCTGTATTTCGGCAAACACGCCAAAGATCTGAACGATGCGGAAGCCGTGCTTCTGGCGGGCATACCGAAAGGCCCGTCCGGCTATTCGCCATATGTCAGTGAAAAGAAGGCCAAACAGCGCCAGGAAACCATTCTCCGTCTGATGGCCGGACAAAAAATGATCTCAAAAGAAAAGGCGGAAAGGATTAAGAAAACGCCGCTTGCCTATCAGCCGCTGAAAAGCAGAACCGCGGCGAAAACGGCGCCTTATTTTTACGATGATGCGATGAAAGAACTCGAGAAAAAGCTCGGCATGACGCGCGAACAGCTCGCAACGAGCGGATTGCGTGTTTATACAACGCTTGATAAGCGCATGCAGCGGATCGCGGAAAACACTGTGGCACATACGATCCGTACCGGCTCTGACATTCAGGTCGGCTTTTCCGCGATTGATCCGGCAACAGGTCGCGTGCTTGCGCTTCTCGGCGGACGTGACTACGAAAAAAGCCCGTTTGACCGGGCGACACAGGCGAAACGGCAGCCGGCTTCCACGATCAAGCCGCTTTTGTATTACAAAGCGATTCAAAGCGGCTTTACACCGGTCACGCTGATGAAAAGCGAAGCCACAGAGTTCCAGATTGACGACAACGGAGATACCTATTCTCCAAGCAATTACAACGGCTACTACGCCAATAAACCGATTACGCTGCTTCAGGCGCTTGCGTTATCAGACAACATTTATGCCGTGAAGACCCATCTCTTTCTCGGCATGAATAAGCTCGTGTCGGCGGCAAAGGAATTCGGCATCAGCGAACATTTAAAGCCCCTTCCGTCTCTGGCGCTCGGGACTGAACCCGTGCGCCCGATTGAGATGGTTAATGCCTATGCGATGCTCGCAAACGGGGGAAAACAAATCACCCCTTCCTTTATCACAAAAGTGACGGATACCGCCGGCAACATCTTGTATGAACAGCCGCGCGGACATCAGCAGACGCTTGATAAAAAAGCCGCTTTTGTGACGGCGAGCATGATGACGGGCATGTTTGATGAGGATTTAAACGGCTATACTTCCGTCACGGGACGCACCATTTCAGACCGGCTGACCCGGACGTACGGCGGGAAATCAGGCACGACCAGCGCAGACAGCTGGATGATCGGCTTTAATCCGGCTCTTGCCGCCGGTGTGTGGACAGGCTATGACAAAAGCAGCACGATTGATTCAGTAGAAGAAAAAAGCTATGCGAAGACGATTTGGGCGGACTTTATGGAGAAGGCGCTCGAAGGAGAACCGGAAATAGCGCTTAAACCGCCGAAGGGCGTCACGGGCGTCTATATTGACCCCGCTTCCGGCTACACTTCGGGACCCGGATGCGCCGCAAAGCATTACACGTATTTCATCGCAGGCACTGAGCCCGCGGATGTGTGCTACGGACCGGAACCGTCTAAAAAAGAAAAGGAACACGTCCCCGCTCGTAAAGAAGCTCCGCGCAAAAAGTGGTGGGATAAGTGGCTCGGCAAAAAAGACTGAGCCCGGTGCATTGCGCGCCGGGCTTAATCCGCGTCTTCCTCAAGCACCCATGGGAGCAAGAGTGAAAAGTCGAGATGGATAATAGGGTCAGGAAAACCCTTCGGTATAAAAAATGTTGTACTAGGCAAAGAAAACGAAAAGCGGATATCTCCCTCTCTCTCAATATGAAACTTCGGCCAGCCTTCCCTAAGCCTGCCGACAATCGGATAGCTGCCCGCATAATGATGCAGGCCGTTTTCCTTTCCATGCTCCCCCAAGTCGTGACAGACAGCCGGACGAATCCCAAACCGCGTAAACAGTCTTGTTTTCTCGGCGGGAAGGAGATTCACCGCCTCGGAAAAGTTCCGGCAGCTACCGCAATCGCAGGGATCAGGCCATGATTTTTCATATTGTTTTCTCGTTTCCGCCGTATCTGCTTCAATGACCCAAGGCCCGATGTCAAAGACGGTGAACATGATGAAACCTCCGCGTAAACATGAAAAACCCCGAGTCTTGGTTCGGCTCGGGACTTTCCATGTCCTGATTCTGTATCAACAGTTTACTCAGTACAATTGCGAAATAGTGCAAATATTTATAAAGTTCACAAAAAGTTCACAAATTATTTTTCGCCCGGAAGCAGACCTGTTTTCAATTCATCGGATGAACGTTCCCAGAGCCCTTGGTCATGCTTCTGCAGAAATTCAGCAAGCACCTGCTTTGAGCTGGCGTCCATTTTGTCCACGATAATGCGGCGCTTCATTGATTTATCCATTAAATTCACATGTTCCGGCAATGACTTATAGCCTCTGCGGATACTTCTGTCCACGGTCATTTCACAAGCCGTCACACCCGCGTAATAAGGGCCTTCTTCTTTTCTGTCGATGGTGACCCACACGAGCCAGTACGGTTTTCCGTTCGGCACTTCATCTTTGTTCGGCAGGAATTTGATGCCTTTTTCAACGACACTGCGGGCATGCATTGCGCCGATGTCAACGAAAGCTTCCTTCTCTTCCACATCGACAAATACCGGAGAAATATTGTCAAGGCTCAGCGACCCGGCGCCAAAACCGCCATGTCCGTCGGTCGGATCACTTTTAATAATATTAAATCCGATTGTTTTCTTCTTTTTTTCTTCCATGAAAATACCCTCCTACAAAAGCGGTTGAAATATAATGGCAAATACCTTGAGAATCCAGTCTCTCCCCTCGCTTAACAGCGGCCACACGACATAGGAGCCGACCGGTGTCACAAACAGCACGAGAAACACGATAATCCCGTAGCTCTCAAACTGAGTCATTTTGGCGCGCACCCGCGGCGGCACGAGATCCTCAATAATCCGGTAGCCGTCAAGCGGAGGAAGCGGCAGCAGGTTGAATAAACACAGCGCGAGATTCAGCTGAATCCAAATAGAGAAAAAGCGGTCAAGCCCCATGCTGAATGCAGAAAGCAGCTCCATTCCGTAAGCATGCATCAACACTAGCAAAAAGAAACCGATAAAGGCAAGAAGCAGGTTGCTTACGGGCCCGGCGACGGAAACCAGCACTCCCGCCAGCCGCGGTCTTTTAAAGGCGCGGCGGTTCACCGGCACCGGACGGGCCCAGCCGAAACCCGCGACCAAAATTAGAATCGTTCCGAAAACATCAAGATGTTTAATCGGATTGAGCGTTAATCTGCCCTGTCTCGCCGCGGTATCGTCTCCGAACCGATACGCGACATACGCGTGCGCCAGTTCATGCATCGTAAATGCCACGATCAGCGTAATCACGACATAGGGCATAAGCTCCAGCGGATAATATAAAAATCTGTCCAAATGTCAAAATCCCCTTTTTTAAAAAATGCAAGATTGTCCTTCATTCAGTATACTATAAGTGATCTCTCTTCCAAAGAGAGGAAACGATAAAGGAGGATCAGCACCATGCCGCTCGTAACCGTTAAAATGCTTGAAGGCCGCACAGATGAACAAAAACGGAATCTGGTTGAAAAAGTGACAGAAGCCGTAAAAGAAACGACAGGCGCAGCCGAAGAAAAGATCATTGTCATGATTGAAGAAATGAGAAAGGATCATTACGCCGTCGCCGGCAAACGGATCAGCGATACGGAGTAATCCTTGATAATGGCCGGCGCTGCTATGTCAGGCCGGCTTATTTCACAACTTTTTCAACCAGGCTGAAAAAGATTTTCTTTTCTTCCTCTGTCAATGCTTCGAACAGTTCGTCAATGAGCAGCTGCCGGTTTTCAATCATTTGCATGGCCGCCATTTTTCCCGAGTCGGAAAGCGTCATCCATACCGTGCGGCGGTCTTCGTTGTTTCTCGACCTTTCCACGAATCCTTCTTTTTCTAAATGATTGAGAGCGGTTGTCGTGGCGGAAGGCGATAATGTGACCTCCTGCAATATATCTTTAATCGTGCACGTGCCGTGCCGGTAAATAATCCTCAGAATAAATCCTCTGATATTGTTTATACTCTTCGGAATTGTCGCCTCATCAAGCTTTTTCGTGCTCTTTAAATATTTCGTGAGCGCGTAATCCAGTACATTTGCTTGCAAGTTATCGTGCTTCATGCAGAAACTCCCCATTTCAAGATGCATCCATCATCATTTGTTTGTTTTTTATTACATTTTACTGATACCTTACGGAGAAAGTCAAAATTCCGGCCGGAATGCCCGCAACTTTTATCCTGCCCTGCACAGACTTTTGTCTCCCTCTTTTTTACCATATCCTTTTATGCAAAGCTGGTTTTATAGACACGATTCAGGTAAAATCATTAAGGGTGACTGCGTTTGACGGAAAGGATAATCTGATCGGATGCGGCAGACAATATGATTGGAAAAGAAAAGAAACGGAACAGACGGGGAAACAGAACACAGGATTGTCGATTACACAGAAGATGTGACACGGGTAAAAGCCAAAGAGTCCCTCTTGGCTTTTGCTTTTGGATGGAGGGATGCGTGTTGCGGAATATCCTACAAAAAAAAGACATCACCCAGCTGCTTGAACAAAGCAGAAAAAGGCAGACTGCCAAAACGATGGGTGGATTTGATTTAACATTACTGGGCATCGGCGCCGTCATCGGGACGGGCGTCATGGTTCTTACAGGCATTACAGCCGCGAAAAACGCCGGGCCTTCCGTAATCTTTTCTTTTATCATTGCAGCCGTTGTCTGCAGCCTTGCAGCATTATGTTACGCCGAAATCGCTTCTGTTCTCCCGGTTTACGGAAGCGCCTATATTTACTCTTATACCACCATGGGAGAAATTGTCGGCCATTTAATGGGCTGGACGCTCTTATCCGTTTATATGGTGACGGCGTCGGCGGTGGCAAGCGGCTGGTCAAGTTATTTTAATAATCTGTTAGCCGAAATCGGCATGCCTTTGCCGGACAGTCTGCTGCACGTGCCGAGCCAGGGGGGCATCGTCAACCTTCCTGCCATCATCATTACTCTATTAATTGCCGTCGTTCTGTCACGCGGCTCTAAAGAGAGCAAAACCTTTAATAATATAATGGTTCTCGTAAAAATCGGAATTGTTTTGCTGTTTATCATCACAGGAAGCTTTTTTGTAAAGCCGGGCAATTGGCATCCTTTTATGCCTTTTGGAATCAAAGGCGTCATTACGGGGGCTTCTGCCGTCTTTTTTGCGTTCCTCGGGTTTGACGCGATTTCGGCTTCGGCTGAAGAAGTCAAAAAACCGCAGCGCAACCTGCCGATCGGTATTATCGGTTCACTGGTGATCTGTACATTGGTATACGTCATCGTCTGTCTCGTCATGACGGGTATGGTTCCGTATTCACAGCTTAATGTGCCGGAAGCCATGTCTTATGTGCTGCAGACTGTCGGACAAAACGCGGTGGCGGGCATTATCGCTGCCGGTGCGGTGATCGGACTGATGGCCGTCGTTCTTGCTCATACCTATGCGGCGACCCGTATATCTTTTGCGATGGCAAGAGACGGAATGCTGCCGAAAGTCTTTACCATTGTCGGAAAGAAATCGGGAGCGCCGATCTTTAATACGTGGCTGATCGGACTGATCAGCGCATGCATCGCGGGTTTTGTTGATCTGAAAGAGCTGTCGGATCTCTCAAACATCGGCGCGCTATTGACATTTGCCA
Source organism: Bacillus sp. ZY-1-1 (assembly GCF_003047165.1). NCBI lineage: Bacteria > Bacillati > Bacillota > Bacilli > Caryophanales > Bacillaceae > Bacillus > Bacillus sp. ZY-1-1. The sequence continues at coordinate 333,297 of NZ_CP027061.1, read as the reverse complement.
TGGTCAGTCTGTCCGTGCTGATTCTGCGCCGCACCCATAAAGATCTGCCACGGGGATTTAAAGTGCCTTTTGTACCCGTACTGCCGATTTTGGCCATTATCTGCTGTTTGTTTTTAATGGTCAATCTGCCGCTGAAAACGTGGCTTTATTTTGCCGTCTGGCTGATCATCGGCGTCATCGTTTACTTTTTATATTCGTACAAGCACAGCAAATTGAGACAATAAACAAAACCAGGCCCGCTTCATCGCGGCCTGGTTTTTTCATAAAAAAAGACGAAAGCATCGCCTTTAACAAATGTGTTTCAGCTCTTCTATGTAGTGAAGCGCCTCATCATATTCTTCATCCGTATATTTCTGTTTGCTTTTTATCGTAAACACTTTCTCTTTCTTTTCCTCAGCTTCAAGGCCGTCAAAATACAAAATCGTAGACACCAGCTCCAGAAACCGGGATGAGCGGCTGTTGACGCTGTCGATGTACTTCTTCATATCCGGCATCTTAAGCTCCGCATGATGTAAAAACTCGGCTCCCGTCTCCGTCAGCGAGTACCGGTATTGAAAGTAGCCGCCCTTTTTTTCCTTCACCTCATCCAGAAACCCAAGATTGCACAGCTCTTCAATTCGAAGCGTCAGTTCTTCGGAATACGGGCCGTAAAAATGAAAATCATATTTTTCGTAGAAAGGATACTGCATTTTCTTCGCGATATAAATGATTTTCTGCAGCTTTTTCCGCCCGATGATTTCTCCAGAATCCGAGAACACCTTCATCAGTTTTGCATGTTCTTTCAACAAATTCCCGACATCTCCTTTTCCTTCTTTACCAAAATCCTTCTATGTCAGTCCCAGCAGCTGCCGGATTTTTAATTTTGCTTCAGGGTTTTCTGAATCGTCGCAAATGAGGTCCATCGGATAGTAGAGCTTATGGTCCGTCCGGCGTTTGCCCGAAATGGATTCGACAATGGCGGACTGCCTGGACAGCTCTTTGATCTGGCCGTTCTGCGTTAACAGATGAATCGGCAGACGCTCCTCCTCTTCACCCGGCCGGTAAAAATCATACGGCAGATCCGATGAAGAATCGACCACTAAATAGTAATTGGGATCAATTCCCGCCTCTTTAAAGAGAGCGGTCAGTTCAAAATAAGCCGACATTTCCTCATTCGGATTAAATTCGGCATATTGAAACAGCTGGCGGTTAATGAAGCGGCGGCACAAGTCGGACAGAATCGGGTCCTCTTCTTCCTCCCAAGCCTGGAAATAATATAAAATGATGGCTTCATCAAGCTTCAGATAATCCGCAAGCGTCAGCTTCCCTTCAAAAATGGAATAAAAATGAACGGGAGCATGAGTGAATATATACCCTTCTTCATGGAGCTGCTTCGCACGGTGGAGAATTTTCGTCAAAATGACTTCAGCGCTTCTCGTCACGGGATGAAAATACACCTGCCAGTACATTTGATAGCGGCTCATAATATAGTCTTCGACGGCGTGCATGCCGCTTTGCTTAATGACGATCTGGTCCTCTCGCGGACGCATGACCCTTAAAATCCGTTCCATATCAAAATGTCCGTAGCTGACGCCCGTATAGTATGCGTCCCGCTGAAGGTAATCCATCCTGTCGGCGTCAATCTGGCTCGAAATCAGGCTGACCACCTGTTTGTTTTTGTATGTTTTGGCAATGACTTCGGCAACATCCTGCGGAAATCCCGGTCCCGCCTTTCTGAGAACCTGATTCACCTCGGTGTCGCCGAGAATGATTTCCCTCGTATAGTCTTCATGATCCAGATGAAAAACCTTTTCAAAGGAATGCGAAAACGGCCCATGTCCCAAATCGTGCAAAAGCGCGGCGCTGAGACAGAGTTCGCGTTCATTGTCATCCCATTCAGGACGCCCTTTAAAAACATCATCAACCATTCGTCTGACAATCTCATAGACGCCGAGAGAATGGTTAAAACGGCTGTGTTCCGCGCCGTGAAACGTCAAATACGTCGTACCGAGCTGTTTGATCCGGCGCAGCCGCTGAAATTCACGGGTGCCGATCAAATCCCAGATCAGCTTGTCCCGCACATGAACATAGCGGTGAACGGGATCTTTAAACACTTTTTCTTCTGATAATTTTCCGTTTGGATACGCCATCGTCATTCCCTCTTTTTTTTAGCCGTGATTCTATTATATCGGCTCTGTAATTTGAAAACATCCTTGAATTTGTCCGGCGTTTTGTTCCAGTTTTCAATCATTGATTTTTTGAAGCAAAAAAGCCTGACCCATCGGGCGAGGCTGTCGTAAAAATGCACATTTACTTTTTGATCTTCTTTTTCACTTTCTCAATCAGCTCGTCCTCAGTCGGCGCCGACAGCGGGCGGTTGTTTACGAAAGCAAACGATTTCTTGCGTCCGGGCCCGCAATATGACTGACATCCGACCTCCACTTTTGCATCCGGGTCAGCTTCTTTCAAACGCGGCAGCAATGTCTTAATATTGGTGGCCTGGCAATCATCACACACTCGGAATTCATTAGCCATGATGTACGCTTCCCTTCATTCAATGTTCCTCTATGTTAAATCTTAAATTTTAAAAACGAAAAAAATCACATCACGTTTTATTGTACAAGGATTCATCTTATCCTGCAAGGCTCTGCGTATCTCTCATTCTTTCAGCCAATTTGTATAAATATTTTCCAATCTGGACATTCTAATACCATCAAAGATTATTGGGGGTTGAGAACATTGACAAAGCAAAGACAGGACGCCTGGTCGGAGGAAAATGACCTGCTGCTTGCGGAAACCGTGCTCCGGCACGTCCGGGAAGGAAGCACGCAGCTGAACGCCTTTGAAGAGGTAGGCGATAAATTAAACAGAACGTCGGCAGCGTGCGGATTCAGATGGAATGCCGTCGTGCGCCATCAATATGAAAAAGCGCTTCAGCTTGCAAAAAAACAGCGGAAACAGCGGATGCGCGCGCTCGGAAACGGCCAGCCGGCCAAGAAGAAACTATTATACCAGCCGCCTGCACCGGATGCGGACATCATTCAAGAAACCGCAGCCGAAGAGACGGTTCAAACGGAAGCGCCAAAAGAGGACCGGCAAGCCGTCATGTCCGGCGAACATATGCCTTATGTCGATGAAAGCTTCAAGGAAGAGTTAGCTAGTTTATCACATTTGCTGGCGCCTCAGCAGCCGAGCCAAAAGGCGGAGCTCACAATGGCAGACGTCATTCAATTTCTGCAGAGCTATGAAGGCAGCGGAAAGCAAACTTCCGCCCTGCAGATGGAAAATGACCGTTTAAAACGGGAAAACCAAGAACTTCAGTCTAAAACCGAGCAGCTGGAAGCGGCCGTCGAAAAGCTTGAAAAAGATCAAAAAACCATTCAGGAAGACTACGAAACCTTGGTGAAAATTATGAACAGAGCCAGAAAACTAGTTTTATTTGAAGACGACGAGCATGCGTCTCCGTCCTTTAAAATGGACCGAAACGGCAATTTAGAAAAAATGGCCGAATAACGCAAAAAACCCCTTTCTTTGTCATGGAAAAAGGGGTTTTTGCCATTTGTCAATGACGCGCATCCTGATCTATATTAATGTAAACATTGTTCAGGAGGCCTTCTTCCCGCAAGGGCTGCGCATCTCGGTCCCCGCCCGCACATAAGCATAAAGATTCAATTCCTCATCCCAAATGGTTCTTGGGAATTATTGATCGATTAGCTACTGTGCAATACACTGTATAGAGAATACAATTATTAGATATGATGGGAATGATAGTAAATGAGTAGCCAATTACGAAAAGGAGCATTGGAACTTTGTGTGTTGTCCCTGCTTCTTTATGAAGATTTATATGGTTATGAATTAATCAAGGTCATAAGTGAAACGTTCCCTGTATCGGAGGGCACCATCTACCCCATATTACGAAGACTTACGAAAAATAACTATTTAAAAACGTATACAGCAGCTTCAGATCAAGGCCCGTCACGCAAATATTACAAAGTAACAGAAGAAGGCGCCTTTTATCATCACACATTAAAATCGGAATGGCTTGACCTGTCCGAAAAAGTGAACAGCATCATTAAGGAGGGAAAATGAATGTGTAAAGACCAATATTTAAAACATCTCCGGCGGGAAATAAAAGATCTGCCGGAATTTGAGCAAAAAGAGATACTCGCCGATATCGGCGAAATATTCCAAATGGGCGTCGCTGAAGGAAAAAGCGATGAACAAATCGCCGGCAATTTAGGAAACCCCAAAACACTTGCGCGCGCCTTAAAAGCGGATATTTTCATCAGTGATGCCGAGGAGCAGAAAACATGGCGCTCCTTTTTCAAAGCATTCGGCCTGATGCTGGGTATGGGCATGTTCAACTTCATGTTTATGCTGACACCGTTTCTTTTTGCCTCTGTTGCGGTGTTAAGTTTGATGGCAATCGGCCTGATGCTGATGACCGGATCATTCTTTCTCCTCATAAAAGTGCCGATTGTAACAGCCATTTTTAACGGATGTATGGTCCTCGGAGCGGGTATGGCGGTGTTTATGGCCGGATTTGATCTTTCGAAACTGATATTCCGCATCTTTTTGCGCTATTTCAAATGGAATGTCAGCATTGTAAGGAGGGAAACCATTGAATCGAAAAATGTGGTATAGCATTGCTCTCATTTTAATCGCTGCCGGCCTGATCGGAAGCATGTTCTTCGGTTTTGACGGCTTTTACCCTAAATCATAAGGAAGGTGTGCAAGTAGCATGAGTGAACCAGCCCTGATATTAAAAGATGTCTCTAAAACCATCAATCATACCCCTATTGTACAGTCAATTTCTTTCGATGTGAGAAAAGGCGAGATATTCGGCCTTTTAGGGCCGAACGGCTCAGGTAAAACCACTATTTTCAGAATGATCGTACAGCTTATTAAAAAAACAGAAGGAGCCATTTCATTCAGAGGCAGACCGGACAGCGACTTTGAATATTTTATGAGACATATCGGGGTTATCATTGAAACAAAAAAGCCCGGACTCAGTCCAAGCTTTCCTGCGTGCCGAACACCTTCTCATTCCGTTCCAGCATTCGGATCAGATTTTTTTCAAATACCATTTCCTCTTCCGGCGATAATCCGGCTGCATACAGGCGTCCGCTGAGTTCCTTCAGTTCAGTCAAAAGCGCCAGCATTAAGTCCTGCACGGTAATGTCCGTTTGCAGCAATTCGCTTAATGAAGCCATCGTTTCGGGCCGGATATCGGGATATACGCTTTTTGTATCGTTGCTTTTGTCTTTTAAAGCGGCTTGATAGAAACGTCTGATCAGATCGGCGCGTTCGCTTCCGCTTTTATCGGCACAGAGGTAAATCTGAACCGCGGTTCCGCCCCGCAGGCGTCTTTGTGAGATTCCCGCGAATTTTCGGCCGCCGATGCTGAGATCATAGCTGCCCGGACAGTACGATCCTTTAATTTCATATGCTTCAATTTCGGCATTGTACGGACGCAGCATCCGCCGCACCAGCTCTGTCATCGCCTCGTAGCCTCTGTCAATGTCGATGCCTTTTTTCTCATCTTCAAAAATAAGAGAAATATTCAATACGCCTTCATCGAGAACGACCGCGAGGCCCCCGGAATTGCGGACAATGACACGGTAGCCTTCGCCCTCCAGCAATTTCACGCCGTCCTCTAAAAACGGCAGGCGTGTGTCCTGAATGCCGAGCACGATCGTCCGGTGGTGCACCCAAGTGCGTGCCGTCGCAGGCGATTCCCCTTTGCCTACGGAGGCGCACAGCGTATCATCCATTGCGAATGACTGCTTCGCATCAAAATAAGGGCCGAGGCTGGATTGGTCAATGATTCTCCAGCTCGGCTGCATCAGTAAATCAATCGGTTGCTTTCCCATCTATATTAAATCCCTTTCGTCATAGGCTTTCCATGCATTTATTATATCACTCCGCTTGAGATGATTGAAATTGGCTTTTCAAAAGAGCGATGAAGATTTCTTTGTTTTTTGTGTTCTCCATAATGGAAGATTGGATGATAGACAGTTTCCGTTTTAAGGAGAATCCTTTTATCTCAAGCACGGAAATGCTGCCGTGAAGCAGATCCTTTTGCAGCACGCTTTTTGACAGAACGGAAAGACCCATTCCGCTGATCACGGCTTCCTTGACGCCCTGGTTGCTGCTGATCGTCATCATGGATTTCGGCCGCAGTCCGTTTGATTGAAGGACGTGGTCTAAATATTCCCTCGTTCCCGAACCCTTCTCCCTTGTCACCCACGCTTGATTTTGCAATTCGGCAGCCGGGATGTTTTTTCTGCCGGCGAGCGGGTGTCCGTTCGGTGCGGCAATGCACAATTCATCCTCCATAAACGGCTGAATGTCGAGCTCGTTTTTCCCCGTATGCCCTTCAATTAATCCGATATCGGCTTGAAGCATCCGAACCGCTTCGCTGACCTCCTCCGTGTTTCCGATCATGACGTCCAGGTTCAGCTCGGGATACTCGTCATGAAGCTTTGCGAGAAGCGGCGGCAGAATATATTCGCCGATGGTAAAGCTCGCGGCGATTTTGAGCTTCCCTTTGACATAATGATGGTGGGCGTAAATTTCAGATTTCGCCTGTTCGTACAAAAAGACCATCTGCTTGGCGCGCTGATAGAGAATGTCCCCCGTCGGCGTCGTCGTAAAGTGCTTCGGAGAGCGGTTCAGCAAAGCGGTTTGAAATTCTTTCTCCAGGTTTTTAATGTGAAGGCTGACGCTTGGCTGAGAAATCATCAGCTTCTGCGCCGCCTTTGTAAAGTTTTTTTCTTCCACGACGGCAATGAATGTTTTCAGTTCCCCATAATACAAAAAGCATCGCCCCTAATCATTATTTTTCCTAATCGTTTAGATCATATAAATATATTTTACTAATGATTAAGACCGCAGTAAAGTGGAGTTATCAAGATAATGGGAAGTGACTGAGATGAAGATAATAAAGGGTATTTCAGTTACCGCAGGAATTGCGTTTGCGGCCTTCTATGTCAGCCGCCTGCCGTTTTTGCATATGCTCGGAATGCTTGTCCTTGCCATGCTGATCGGCATGCTCTGGCGCGCCGTATTCGGACAGCGGGCGGCATTAGAGCCGGGGATCGCGTTCTCAAGCAAATACTTGCTGAAAGCAGGCATCATCCTGCTTGGCATGAGACTGAATCTGGCGGATATCTATCATGCGGGCTGGCACGTATTTGCAATTGCCGTCTGCTGTATGATGTTTGCGGGTGCCGTTGTATACGGACTGTCCCGGCTGTTCCGTATAGATCAGACACTCAGCACGCTGACAGCCTGCGGCACAGCGATCTGCGGGGCGGCTGCCATTGCCGCGATCGCGCCGCAGATCAGATCAAATGAAAATGCAGCCGCCATCAGCGCGGCCGCCGTTTCGTTATTAGGAACCGTTTTTACTGTTGTATATTCTCTTGCTTATCATGGATTGGGGTTTTCTCCTGCGGCTTACGGGGCCTTTTGCGGGGCAACGCTTCACGAAGTGGCGCATGCGGCGGCGGCCGGCAGCGCCGGAGGAAAAGCAGCCGTCGAGATGGCGGTGATCGTCAAACTGACCCGGGTCGCGCTGCTCGTCCCGGCCGCATTCATGCTCGGAATGCGGGCGCGCCGCAGCGGAAAGTCAAAGACGGCTTCTGCCGTTTCGCTCCCCATCCCCTGGTTTATCTTCGGATTTCTCGGAATGAGCGCCATCCATACATCAGGCGTTATTTCAGCTTCGTTTTCCGCGTTTCTTGTTCAAGTGTCTTATGTTTTAATCGGCATGGCGATGGCGGGTCTCGGTTTGAAAGTCCATATATCGGCGTTTCGTCATAGCGGCTGGCGGGCGCTCGCAGCAGGCTTGATCGGTTCTCTCTGTTTGTCCCTGTTCGGCTGGACCGCAGTGACATTCTTTCTATAAAAAAAGCCGGTCCTCGTAAAGACCGGCTTTTGCGGATTACAGCGCTTGAGCAGCCGTAATTAACGCAAGATTGTAGACGTCTTCCGCATTACATCCTCTGGAAAGATCGTTTACAGGCATATTCAATCCTTGCAGAATCGGTCCGACCGCTTCAAAGCCGCCTAAGCGCTGAGCGATTTTGTAGCCGATGTTTCCTGCTTCAAGGCTTGGGAATACAAATACATTCGCGTCTCCTTTAATGTCGGAGTCCGGCGCTTTTTTCTCCGCGACAGACGGCACAAATGCAGCGTCGAATTGGAATTCGCCGTCAAGCGTAAGCTCAGGCGCTTTTTCCTTCGCAATTTTCACGGCTTCAGCCACTTTGTCCGTCTCGTCTGATTTCGCCGATCCTTTTGTAGAGAAGCTGAGCATGGCAACGCGCGGGTCAATGTCAAACATTTGAGCCGTATTGGCGCTTTCAATGGCGATTTCGGCAAGGTCCTGGCTGTCAGGAGCAATGTTGATCGCGCAATCAGCGAACACATACTGCTCGTCACCGCGGGCCATGATGAAGACGCCTGATGTTTTTTTCACGCCTTCTTTTGTTTTGATGATTTGCAGTGCAGGGCGCACCGTATCGGCTGTAGAATGTGCGGCTCCGCTGACAAGTCCGTCCGCGAGACCTTTGTACACAAGCATCGTGCCGAAATAGTTTTCGTCCAGCAAAGCTTTGCGGGCCTGTTCTTCCGTCGCTTTGCCTTTGCGGCGTTCTACGAAAGCCTGAACGAGTTCTTCCATGCCTTCATATGTATGCGGGTCAAAAATGTCCACGCCGTCAAGCGTAAGATTTAATTCTTTCGCTTTTGCTTGAATGTCTTCTTTATTGCCGACTACGATCGGCTTTAATACCTTGTTGCCCGCCAAGTTATTGACCGCAACCAGGATACGTTCGTCCAACCCTTCAGGAAATACGATTTTCACATCTTTTCCTGCGACTTTTTCTTGTACTTTTGTAAATAAATCTGCCACGATATTCCCTCCTCTATGTTGACAAAAAACGCTTACTTTTACAGCATACTCTTCTTCCAGCTAAATTCAAATAACCAACTTCTATTATAGCGCTTTCAAAAAGAAATCTTATTTTTCTAACTAATTTAATTGACGGTTTGTTTCACGGCTTAGTTTCTGACACAAGGCTTCGGATTATTCAAGGTTTCTCCACAGCCGAAACGGTTAAACTGTGATATAGTGAAGGCATCAATGTAATGAAAAGATATAGGAGTGAAGATACATGAGTGAGCAGCAAAAAACGAACGAAGCCGCCCAAACACTTGACGGCTGGTACGCGCTTCACGATTTCCGCACAATGGACTGGACGTCATGGAAGATGTTATCCAGCGATGAGCGCCTGTCGATTATTCACGAATTTACGGGACTGCTTGAAAAATGGGGCGTCGCCCAAAAAGAAGGCAAAGGCTCGCAAACCATCTACAGCATCGTCGGACAGAAAGCTGATTTCATGCTGATGATTCTTCGCCCGACAATGGAAGAGCTGAACGAAATCGAGCTTGAATTTAACAAATCAAAGCTTGCTGAATTTACGATCCCGGCTTACTCTTACGTGTCCGTGGTTGAGCTGAGCAACTACCTCGCAAGCGGAGAAGGCGATCCGTATGAAAACCCGCATGTCCGCGCACGCCTGTATCCTGAGCTGCCGGAAGCGAAATACGTCTGCTTCTATCCGATGGATAAAAGAAGAAGCGGCAACGACAACTGGTACATGCTTTCTATGGATGAACGCAGAAACCTGATGAGAAGCCACGGCTTGATCGGACGGAGCTATGCCGGCAAAGTCAAACAGATTATTACGGGATCTGTCGGTTTTGACGATTACGAATGGGGCGTCACGCTCTTCAGCGATGATGTGCTTCAGTTCAAAAAACTTGTTTACGAAATGCGCTTTGATGAAGTCAGCGCGCGCTACGGAGAATTCGGTTCATTTTTTGTCGGAAACCGCTTGTCTCTCGACACGCTTCCGAAGTTTTTGCACGTGTAACACCCACCCGCCTGTCCGGCGGGTTTTTTCTTTGTCAGAATTTAAATAAAATTTGCTATTTTTATCATTTTTTTTTACGATGTAAAGGAGATTCCATTTTGGTAAAGGGGTGCAGACAGTTGTCAAAACGAACCGCATTTATTATGGGAGCCAGCCAGGGGATCGGCAAAGCGATCGCTCTGAAACTGGCGGACAATGGCTTTTATACCGTCATTAATTCACGAGTTCCCGAAAATATCGAATCGGTAAAAGAAGAGATCCTCGCCAAACATCCGGATGCGGGCGTCACCGTTCTGGCCGGCGATATGTCGGACCAGAAGGCGAGAGCCGGCATTTTTGAAGAGATCAAATCACAATGCGGACGGCTTGATGTATTGATCAACAACATTCCGGGCGGCTCGCCGGATACCTTTGAAAGCTGCGATATAGAGGATATGACAAATACCTTTACGAATAAAACGATCGCCTATATCGACTCTATGAAAACGGCCGCAGCGATCATGAAACAGCACGAATTCGGCAGAATCATTAATATCGTCGGAAACCTATGGAAAGAACCCGGCGCCAATATGTTTACCAACAGCATGATGAACGCCGCTTTAATTAATGCCAGCAAAAACATCGCCATTCAGCTTGCGCCTTTTCACATTACTGTCAACTGTCTGAATCCCGGATTTATCGCCACAGACCGTTATCACCAATTCGTAAAGAATGTCATGAAGCAAAACGGCATTTCTAAAGCGGAAGCGGAGGAACGGATTGCCTCAGACGTCCCGATGAAGCGTGTCGGAACTGCGGAAGAAACCGCGGCGCTGGCTGCCTTTCTTGCCTCTGAAGAAGCCTCCTATATTACCGGACAGCAAGTGTCAGCCGACGGCGGCAGCATGAAAAGCATATAATAAAAACATCCCGCTCTCAGCGGGATGTTTCTTGTAATGAAGGAAAGGACAAATCTAGCTTTTGAATCCGCAGCACGAATTCCCTTAAATCGCCCTGTTTTGCCACCATTGATATTCTGACATAACGCTTTCCGCCGCTGCCGAAAATCTCGCCGGGCGTCACGACAACATGGGCATGCTCCAGCAGATAGTCTGAAAACTGGTGTGAAGACTCGAATTCATTCGGAATTTCAGCCCAGACATAAAAAGTCCCTTTCGGTTTTTCAATGCTCCAGCCTAATTCCTTTTCACATAACGCCGTGAAAAAATCAATCCGTTCTTTATATGTGCGCTTCAGACGCTCCGTATGCTCAGGATTTCCTGACAGCGCCGCCGCTGCCGCCTGCTGAAGGCCGCCGAACATGCCGACGAAGACGTGATCCTGAAACTCATTGACCGCCTGAATGATTTTCTCATTCCCCACGGCAAATGCCATTCTCCAGCCTGCCATATTGAAGGTTTTCGAAAATGAATAAAGCTCCGCGCCGACCGTTTTCGCTTCTTTCGCCTGAAGAAAGCTGGCCGGGTTCTGATCAAATTCGAACGCGCCGTATGCAAAATCGTGAATAAGATGGATGTCATGTTTTTTTGCAAACGCAGCCGCTTTTTCATAAAACGCCTGATCCGCAGTCGCGCCCGTCGGGTTATTCGGGTAATTCAAAAACATCAGCTTGGCTTTTTTCAGGACGGCGGGATCAATCCGCTCAAAATCCGGCAGATAGCCGTTTTCCGGATGAAGCGGCATCTCATACAGCTCCGCTCTGGCCATTGTGATTCCCGATAAATACTCAGGGTAGCCGGGGTTCGGGACTAAGGCGATATCGCCGGGGTTCAGCAGGCATTGCGTCAAAACGTACAAACCAGCCTTCCCTCCGCCGAACAGCGCGACTTCTGTCTCCGGATTGACCGATACCCCGTACTCTCTCTCATAAAATTCCGCGATGGCTTCTTTCAGAAACGGATAGCCTCTGAACGGGCCGTATCCGTGATACGAAGGATTCAGCGCAGCTTCCCTCAATGCTTCAACGATATGCGGCGGAGTGGGGAGATCGGGATTCCCCTGGCCGAGATTAATAATCTGGGCTCCCGTTTTCTCCATCTCTTTTACCTTTTGAAAAACGAGCGAAAATTCCTGTTTCGGAAGTGTCTTGATGACATCGGACGGTATGATTTCCATCTGAAAGGCTCCTTATAAATGGATTTGCTCTGATTCGTTATTCCGTTCTGAAAAGGATTTATTGACCAGTTTTGTATGCAGAAACAGCCCGCTGATCAAAAGGACGATAAACGCCATGATGACTGCCGCGTCTACAATGTTGATCAGCATGGAACCGGCGGCGATGCACAATCCGATGGACGCCTCCGCCACCGAAAAGATCCGGCCCTGAATCTGGTTCGCCGCGTTCTCCTGAACTTTGACCTTTGCCAGCACTTCACCGTATTCCATTGCGATAAAGAAAAGAATGGCGGCAATGACTGACACGGCGAAAATCGGGGTAAACAAAAACAGCGCAAGCGAGACGATCGATAACACTGTAAAATACATCAGCCCTTTATTGTTGTTAAAGCCCCATTTGCTGACAAGAGCGGCGCCGATAAAGCCGCCGAAGCCGATACAGAACGTCAGGATGAAATTGCCGATTTCCCCGTCGCCTAAAAAGCGGCTGACAATCGGGAAATAGCTGTAGACGACACCCCACAAAAGCGCCATCGTAATCATCGTGAACATGGCGTTTAACACAAAAGCATTTGTTTTGATTTCCTTCAGGCCTTCTTTAAACGACTGAAAAGCTTCCCTTACGTTTTCTGACTGAATCGGCACGTATTGAAGCTTAATGCGGCTGATGAAAAACGCGGAGACAAGATAGGTCACCCCGTTAAACGCGACGGCAAGCTCCACAGAACCGCCTAACAGAAAAAGTCCGCCGGCTGCAGCGCCGACAATAATCGAAATCGTCGTGGCTTTTGCAAACAAAGTGTTGATATTTTTAATATCCGCTTCTAAAGACGACATGACCGCGAGACGTGCCGGGTTAAAAAACACGCCGCTTCCGTACGAGACAAACAGCAGCGCCAGAAAAAGCAGCGGATATTCGCCTTTCGGGAGAAATGTCAGCCCCAAAAAGATGACACCTCTGATCACATCCGTCCACAGCATGATTTTCACCCTGTCGAGCCTGTCCACGAGCACGCCTAAAAACGGCTGAAACACCATCGGAATACTGCGGACCGCGATAACGCCGGACGTCACCCAGTAGTCATGATAGTATGTAGACAAAATGAGCAGGGCCGGGAGAACGCAATAGTCTCCCATAAACGAAAGCGCCTGCCCGAAAAGCAAATACTTCGAGTTCGGTTTCAGCTGTTTCATACCGGTAACGCATACTTTGCAGTCAGCTTCGCCTGCTGCTGAATTTGTTTGATTGATTCGGCCACGTCACCCGAATTGCTTCCTTTCAGCTCAAACGCCGCAATGCTGTTGAACGCTTCGAACAGCCGCAGATCCACGGATGTACCCGCCTCGGCAGCCGAGAAAGAAACGAGTTCGGTGTCTCCCTTTAAGACGCCGTCGGGAATGTCAATGCTTTCAATGACGAAATCGACAGCTGTCTCAGGCAGCTGGCCGTTCTCTTTGAAATGCTGAGGATACAAGTGGCAGTCGGCGACATAACATGGCTCCTGCTCCAATAATCCTTTCGGCAGATCGGCTTCTTTTCCGAAACAGAGAACATCCAATAACAGCTGCGCCATGTCGACGCCGAAGACCTTTTTAATATTCGGAATCATGTTCCAGCCCGCAAATCGTGCCGCTGATTCAATCAGTCCGGCTTCCCGGTTTTTCATTAATTTAATTTCTGTATGTGTCGCGCAGTTTTCGAGGCCGAGTCCTTCATTCGCCTTTTTGGCAGCTTCGACGATTTTCCGCTTTGCGTCATCATCCAGGATGGACGGCGTAATATGGGATGTCTCCGTGAATCCGATTTGCGGTGTTTTATCATGAATCGCCACAGGGAAGTATTCCCCGTCGGCCATGATGCCTTCTATGCTGATATAGTCGGAATAACCGCTTGTTTCATACCAGTCGTCATACTCGCCCTGCAAAAATTCTTCCGCGATAAAAGGCGCTTCAAACGTGACCGCTTTCGGTACGTTAATCGACTTCAGGTATTCATTGACTTTGTTAAATTCTGCTTCTGCCGTTTCCCTCTCTTTGATGAGCGTCACGCCGATGGAGCTCGCCAGATATGTAGGCTTCAGAATGAGCGGCGTTCCGATTTCCTGAAGCGCGGCGCGGAAATCTTCCAGCGTCGTCACCCGTTTATTTTTGATGGACTTGACGCCGGCCCGGTTGAAGGCGGCTCTCATTTTGTTTTTATCTCTGGCATTTTCAGCGGCCTGTACGCCCGCTCCCCGCAGGCCGAGACGTTCACACGCTTTTGCCATCGGAGCGATAAACAGTTCATTGTTGGTCGTAATGGCGTCAACCCCGAACATGTCAGCCACCTTGACGATTTCTTCGACGACTTCTTCCTCAGGTTTGTCATGATCTTCATGAGCCCAGTAAATCGAATCGGGATGCTCAAAATCAGCCAGACTCTTAAAATAGTCTTTATCTTTAATGACCGCAATCGAGTATTTTTCAATTAATGCCGCATGAGAGGCTGTAATTGCAAAAGGTCTCGGAATAAAGCTGACGAGGTTGTATTTTTCGGCTGCGCTTTTGTAAAACATATGCGGCGGGCATCCCCCAAGGTCAGCGATAACCAATACTGTTTTTCTCTCCATATGTAAACACTCCTTCTCTATTGTGCGGTGTATCCACCGTCTGCGGTGATCGCGCTTCCGGTCATATAGCTTGATAAATCCGAAGCGAGAAACAGCATGACGTTCGCTATTTCTTCAGGCTTGCCGAGTCTCAGCAGCGGATTGACTTTCGCTTTTTCTTTTTTGATTTCTTCAAGCGTGCCTTCGTTGTTTTCAAGGAACGACTTTTCATTCAAAGGTGTGTCAATGATTCCCGGGCACACGCAATTGACGCGGATGTTGTGTTTGGCGTAATCGACGGCCATCGAACGCGTCAGCTGCAGTACGCCGCCTTTAGAGGCGTTATACGCGGGAATGTCGGGCCATGCGACGACTCCTCCGACGGAGCACGTGTTAATGATATTGCCCTTGCCGCTTTTGAGCATATACTTGAGCGCGTGCTTGCTCATAAGAAACATGCCCGTCAGATTGACGTTGAGCACTTTGTCCCAATCGCTCAGCTCCATCTCATGAATCGGGGCGACAATTTCGATGCCGGCGTTATTGATTAACACATCCAATCCGCCGAACTTGTCAACCGCTGACCGGATGGCATTTTGACAGGCCGGTTCATCTGTAATATCCGTCTGCACAAAATGCAGCCTGTCATTGTTTTCTTTCCGGATCATCGCTTCTCCCTGCGCCTCATCAATATCCGCGACGACCACATTCGCCTCTTGATTCAGAAACGCCTGAACCGCGGCATAACCGATGCCTGATGCGCCCCCTGTGATGAGGACGGTTTTATCCGTCAGGTTCATGACTCTTTCGCCTCTAATTTTTTCGCTTTTGCTCTGTTATAGCGCGGAGGGAAAAAGATATTGACTGATTTTGAATCTTTTTCAAATCTGTTGATGGCGCCGTGATCTTCTC
The DNA here is from genome assembly GCF_003047165.1 of Bacillus sp. ZY-1-1. Lineage (NCBI taxonomy): Bacteria > Bacillati > Bacillota > Bacilli > Caryophanales > Bacillaceae > Bacillus > Bacillus sp. ZY-1-1. The sequence continues at coordinate 317,756 of NZ_CP027061.1, read as the reverse complement.
TCGGATCGCAGAAATAAGCTGTGCCGAATGTCATATCCACTTTGCAGCCTTCAATGGTCATATCATAGCCGCCGCCGATGCAGATGCCGATCTGTTCATTGCGGTGTTTATGGAACGGCATTTCTCCTCCGTTGCCCGGAATGTTGGCAAGCATGATTTCCACCCAGTCTTCCACGAAGAACGTGACTTCCATCCCAGGCAATAAGTCTCTCGTTTTAAAAATATTCAAAAAATAATCCTCAGGGCTTGTATAGGTTTCACCGGCTTTCAGGCGTTTAATATCAATGGCGATCACTTCTTGATCCGTCTCATTTCTTGCGCCGTGAGGCACGTTAGGAGGCGCGATATAGGCTGATTCCAGCGCTGTCATCTTTCTTGTGACATCTCCGACAGTCATGGACAGCTCGCCGGAAACGACAAGGCCGATTTGGACTTCCTTATGCTGATGAGGTTCCACGTTTGTATGCGGCGGGACGTAAGAAAGCAGAACTTCCGTATCGCCTCTGACGGACGAATATTGTCTTACTCCGTTATCCCATTCTATTAATTTAGGCGTCGGGAAATAAAGTTCCTGCAAATCTTGTTCAGTTTTCATCATGAATCTCTCCTTTTCCGAATAATGACCAGCTCATGGGAATGCTTTTAAATGTTTTGACAAAGTGAAGGCCGTACTTTTGTCTGGCCAGCTCATTTGTCAGCGCGATGTCGGACAAACCGTCCTTCACTCTTTTCGCGGCTGCGCTCGTTGAGTTCACCAGATCAAACGTGACATCTTTACGGGTAAAATACTTAATCAAATTGATAGGAGACGGGTGGGATACGATGACAGTCTTATCAAGCATGTCATCCGTATATTCAAAACCGGGCCGGACAGCCAGGCCGTACATCGGGGTGTCGCACCTGAAAATTTGCAGAAGCTGCAGATCCGGTCTCATGTAGAAGTGCTTAATGCCGTCATACGCGTGAGGCACAATTGTGTATTCCAGCGGACTTTGAAGCGTTTTTTCAATGCACGATTCAAATGTATCATGCAATGATAATTTGCTGTTCACCCCTTGGAGAAGGGTGAAATTGGTGATGAAGTTTTTTGCTGCGTACTCACTGCTTGTCCCTTCAGGACCGAGCGTGTTGATCGTAATCAGTTTAGATATTGAATAAGCCTTGCTTTTTGTTTGAATGCTATTATCCAATATAATCATGAGCACCAACCAATCTGTTAAATTTTAAGTAAATATTATCCATAGACGTTCAAGCTGTCAATATTATTTGAAAATATTGATAATTATTCCTATATATTAGAAAACACCTTATGATATAAGGTGTTAAAAATTTACATTTACAAAATTATAGAAACTTTATTTTACCGATACAATGATTGGTCGGTCTTATGCTCATATTTTCCATACCTTCTGTATGCGAAAACGCTGAGGACAAAGCCGATGAGGGTGACGGCCGCACAGATAAATCCGACAGCTGCATATCCGTATCCGACATAGACCGGACCCATGACAGCAGAACCCAAGGTGACGGCCAAATTGGACGCCAGACTGTAAAATGCCATGATTTTGCCCCGGCGGCTCTGTGAGCAATCACTTAAAATAGTGCTGAGCAAGGTCACCGTCAGGCTTTGCATCAATCCCCAGACGAATAACCCGATGACCAAAAACGGCATTGATGACGGCGCATAGGCGAGACAGGAAAGCCATATGCTGATCACGGCCAATGCCGCGATCAAAGAGCGCATTTTCCCCGCCTTATCTGCGATTTTTCCGGTGAACACGCTCATGGAAAAACCGATTCCGTACACCATGATCAGCAGCCCTGAAGCTGTATTCCCACCCGGCATCACGCGGTGAAGATATGTACCGAGAAAGGAATACATGCCGTAAAAACCGATCATGTTGCAAAAAGTGATCGTGAGATATACAGGGACACGGGGCACCTTCAGCGCATCCCGGAAAGTGCCTGCCTGCCGTCCGTTTTCCTCTTCTGTTTTATTCCCATCCGCCGTGCTGCGGCGCGCCTCAATGAAAATGAGCGAAGCAACGAGGACAGACATGAGGGCGAAAATCCAAAACGTCCACCGCCAATTCAAAACGCCGCCGATAAAAGAGCCGATCGGAACGCCGAAAATCAAAGCGAGCGACCAGCTTGACACGATCAGACCCATCACCTTGCCGCGGTACGCATAAGGCACACGGTCGCCGACCACCGCATATGCTGTCGGCACAAACGCACCCGCTGCAAGCCCGGAAAGCGCCCTGCCCAGAAAGAAGAAAAAGAGATTGTGCGCCAGCGCGCAGATCACCGTGCCGGCCGTAAATATAAGCAGTCCCGCCAGCAGACTGAGTTCCCGGGAATATTTATCTCCCAGCGGAACGAGAAGCGGCGCCCCGATAAAAATCATCACTCCGTAAATACTGATGGAAAGCGCCAGCACACTGACATCCGAGCTGAAAGCCCGCGCTAAATCCGGAAGCAGCGGAGAAATCACCAGCTCTTCAGAACCCGCGGCAAATACCCCTAATGTCAAAGCAAGCGCGAGACAGACCGGAAATCGGCGTTTCGTTTCGATGTGATCGGTTTGTTTGCTGTTCATGCTCTTTGAACACCTCTTCCGTAAAACTTTTCTACCTTTTGTTGTTTTATAGTTTAGCATCCTTATATTTCATTTTACATTTCACATGAAAACTAATTCTGATTTTTTATTTACATTCATATTTTAAATAAAATATTTAGTTTATATTCAATAAATGATATAAAATACGCCGTCTGGTTATGCTATAGTGATAGAATCATTTGTTAAGGTGGGGGTCATGAAATGAATAACGCTGATTCAAAGGCCGCCCGCGCAGGCCTCGGCATGGTACTGATTCTCGGGACGCTCGCTTCATTCGGGCCGCTTTCGCTCGATATGTATCTGCCCGCTTTGCCTGAAGTGGCGGCCGATCTTCATACGACAGCGTCACTTGCGCAGCTGAGCCTGACGTTTTGTCTTTTGGGTCTGGCTGTCGGGCAGATCGTTGTCGGGCCGCTCAGTGATATGATCGGGCGCCGGAAGCCGCTGATTCTGTCATTGCTGCTTTATACGCTGTCTTCTTTATTATGCGCCTTCAGCCCTTCTGTTTCGTTTTTAATTGTCATGAGGTTTATTCAAGGTTTCACCGGGGCGGCCGGAATCGTCATCGCACGGGCTTCCGCACGCGATATGTATTCCGGAAAAGAATTGACGGCTTTTTTCTCATTACTGATGCTCGTCAATGGGGCGGCGCCGATTTTAGCGCCGATTACAGGGGGATTTATCCTACAGTTCGCCGGCTGGAAAATCGTATTTATCGTGCTGGCGGTGATCGGCTGTATCATTTCTGCCGCCGTGCTTACGGCGTTGCCTGAATCACTCCCGCCGGAAAAGCGGACAAGCGGCGGACTCCGGGAGACGCTGATGACGTTTCGCGGCCTGCTTGGCGACCGGATGTTTATGGGATTTGCGCTCAGCCAGGCATTTGTGATGACCGGCATGTTCGCATATATTGCCGGGTCGCCGTTTGTACTGCAAAACATCTACGGCGTATCGGCCCAAATGTTCAGCCTGCTGTTCGCCGTAAACGGTGCGGGAATCATATGCGCCACCCAAATCACCGGACGGATGGCCAAAACACATGATGAACGGAAGCTGTTTGTCTCCGGTCTGATGATTGCCGTCATCGGGAGCATCGCTTTGCTTTTATCACTTGCGTTTGGTTTAGGCCTGGCGGCAGTCTGCATTTCTTTATTCATCATTGTTTCTTCTGTCGGGATCGTCACGACGACGGGATTTTCTTTGGCTATGCAGAAACAGGAGAAAGGCGCGGGAAGCGCTGCGGCTCTTCTCGGACTCCTGCCCTTTATCGGCGGTGCGGCTGCCGCTCCCCTTGTCGGTATTGCCGGAGAAGAAAATGCCTGGCCGATGGCCGTCAGCATTTTCGGTTTTCAGTTCTGTGCCGTTCTATCCTATGTTCTGTCGGCCAAACGAAACACAAAGTAAAGCCCGCCGCTTTAAGCGAAGGGCTTTTTTTCTTATCCGGCAGCGCCTTTTTCCGAAGAAGCCGGCTCACGCTTCAGGCGTTTTTTGATACCGAAGTGATAATACGCGTAACAGATGATCATCAGCGGGACGCCGCAGTACAGACCGATACGCTGGTCGGGGATAAAGATGAGACTGATTAAGATAAGACCGTAAACCGAAAATCCGAGAATCGGCACGATCGGATAAAGAGGCGTTCTAAATGCCAGGTCCTTCAGATTTCCTCCTTCAGCGAGAAAGCGTCTCCGGAAAACGAATTGTGAAGCGCAGATTGACATCCACGCGACGACGGTAATCATACCGGAGATGGAAATGAGCCACACATACACCGTTTCAGCCGCGACTACACTTGTCAGCAGGGATAAACCGGAGATGGCGATGGTGATGAAAAGAGCTTTCAGAGGCACGCCTTTTTTCGTCAGTTTCGTTAAGGAAGCGGGGCCCATCTTAGTTTTTGACAGGGACCACATCATTCTGGACGAAGCGTACAGCCCGGAATTCGCCACCGACAGCATGGCGGTCAGAATGACAAAGTTCATGATATCAGCCGCATAAGGAACGCCGATTTTATCCAGCACAGCCACAAACGGGCTTTCGATGACGCCTGCCGTTTGATACGGCAAAATGGACACGAGAACAAACATCGCCAGCACGAAGAAAAAAAGCGTCCGCCATATGACGTTTCGGATCGAGCGGGGAAGCGTCTTTTCCGGATTTTCGCTTTCTCCCGAGGCGATTCCGACCAGTTCGGTACCCTGGAATGAAAAATTCACCATAACAAGGGTAAACAGCACGGCTTGGGCACCGTTCGGAAAAAGCCCTTTGTCCGTCGTAAAGTTTGACAGATACGGAGCCGTCTGCCCGCCGTTAAAACCGACAAAGCCGAATACCGCAGCGCAGCCGAGAATAATAAACAATACAATGGCCATGACCTTAATGCTGGAAAACCAAAATTCCATTTCCGCAAAACTCCGCGCAGACAGCGCGTTAATGGAAAAAATGACGACGCCAAATACCAGGCACCACACCCAAATCGGAACGGCCGGAAACCATCGCTGCATTAAAATCCCCGCCGACGTCAGCTCAAGCCCCACTGTATTGGCCCAGCTGAATGCGTACATCCATCCGATCGTAAATCCCGTCGACGGCCCGAGAAACTTTGCGGCATACGCCTGAAATGATCCTGCGACCGGCATGGCAACCGCGAGCTCCCCCAAACAAAGCATCACCAGGTACATTAAAAATCCGCCGATCACATAAGCCAATATCGCGCCGATCGGCCCCGCTTCACTGATCGTAAAACCGGAGCCCAGAAAAAGCCCCGTCCCGATCACGCCGCCGAGGGCGATCATAAACAAATGTCGGCCCTTCATCGTGCGCTGCAATTCATTTTGATTGGTATCTCCCTGCATATACATCCCCCTTATTCCGTTATGTCAGCCATTTGTGCGTATGTCTAATCGGCAGCTGTGCAAAAGGTGCATTGTCGTCTGCTGAATGAGTTCCGGCAGCACATGGAATGTGTACGGTTTGTACACGCGTTCCGTCCATTTATGGCCGTCCTTTCCGTATACCCCTATATTGACCGACGGAATATTCAATTCCCTGATTTCATTAAAAGGAATCGTCCCGATGACATCCCAGCCCGGAAAATTATCGGTAAAGGCGGAGACCTCCTCATCTGTTTCATGCAGCGATAAAAAGCTTCCGTCCGCTAAATAAGGGAAAAACTTTTTAAAGACGAATGTTTCTCCGGTTGATGCCGCTGTTTTATCGACCGCTTCTTGAATGACATGCTGCAAAAGCCGGTCCCGTGTGCTTTCTTCCTTCAGATAATTGTGCGGAAGGTAAGGCGGCGCATAGAAAATAATGACCTTGGCTCCCTGCTCAGGATCGAGTTTTTGCAGTTCTTCGACGGCTTTAAAACATCTCATCCGCAGTTCAAGATGTTCATATGTTTTAAATGCCTGCCCGATACACTGTGCAGGGTCTATCCCGCGGCTTCTCAGCCTTTTCAGGTAATCTTCCAGACTGTACACTTGAACGTTCCATGACATCTCTTTTTTCGGCAGGCTCGTTCTCTCACAGTATTCGTCGTAATAATCAGATAATTTTTGTTCTGTCTCTTTGCAGGCTTCATCAGCCACGGCGGTCAGCTGATCCATGACTTCTTTGGCGGTTTTCTCGTAAATAAAATAATTAAAATAGACATAGCTGCTGACGGCGGTCTGCACGTTATACGCCTCCTTATTGTCACGCTGGTAGAGGCAGGTCGGCGGAAGGACAAGCTCCCCTTCAATGTTTTCCGCCATATGAATATTGTTGTGAATTCTTCTGGTGATTTCTGACGCGATCAAATTCGGATCGATGCCGGACAGCGTATCTCCGACATGCACCTCCCGCCCGTAAATCGCAAAGCAAGGCAAAAGCTTCCCTGCCGCGCCCGTGTATATGTACCTTGTCGTGTCACCCTCATACAGCGGCGTGATAAAATCGTTATTAATCGCTGCTAAATAACGAATCTGCTTTTCTTGTTTCAGCCGTTTTAATTCAGAAATGCTGGTTAAAATGCCGGAATGCTGGCTTTCTTCATCCGGGTTTGCCATGAACAGAATATGGCCCGGCAGCTGATCGCGCCGTTCAGAAAAGTGAAGCAGATTGGCGAGATGAACGGCAATACCGCTCTGCATATCAACCGAACCCCTTCCGAACATCCACTCGCCTGAGCGGGCATCCCGCTGCACATCCCGATCAAATTCATAGTTTGAGAAATATTCCGCGAGACGGTCGGAATCAAAAGCGATATCTTTTAAAGGGCCGAAATCCTCGATGCCGACCGTATCAAGATGAGCGTGATAAATGACCGTATTCAGGCTTTCGCCGTTTCCCTCAATAAATGCGAAAATATTTTTGCGGCCGTAAGGGTCCTCAGGAATCGCCTGCTCCCACACATGTGACGGATTCTCCTGAAAGTAGGGAAAGCTCTTGATCATATCTTTGATATAGTCGGCTTTTTTTCCTTCTCCCAATGTGCCGTTGATGCTGTTTAACGCCACCAGTGATTTCGTAATGGCTTCTATTTTCTCCTCCGGAAGCATTTTGCTGAGCTGCTGATACATGTTCCATCCCCCTTACCCTCATATAGAGAAAATAGCGCGACTCTCTTTTTCATCGCGCTATTTCCGAAAGATTAATAGGCTTCAGACGTTGTTTTTGCCTGCATATGAAGAATCAGATAGTCAGGTCCTCCGGCTTTCGAATCGGTTCCTGACATATTGAAGCCGCCGAACGGCTGGTATCCGACAATCGCTCCCGTACAGCCGCGGTTGAAGTATAGATTTCCGACGTGAAAATCTTCGCGGGCGCGTTCAATGTGCGCGCGGGTTTTCGATAACAGAGCGCCCGTCAGTCCGTAATCGGTATTATTGGCAATCTCAAGCATATGGTCGAAATCACGGGCTTTTGAGATCGCGACGACCGGCCCGAAAATTTCCTCCTGCATCAGGCGGGCGTTTTCATCAACATCCGCAAAAATGGTCGGCTGAATAAAGTATCCTTTTGAATCATCACCTTCGCCTCCCGTCAGGAGTTTTCCTTCTGTTTTGCCGATTTCGATATAACTCATGACTTTATTATAAGATGCTTCGTGGATGACTGGCCCCATGTATGTATCAAAATCTTCCGGACTTCCGACGGTGAGTGATTTTGTTAAAGCGACGGCTTTTTCAACAACTTCATCATAGACGTCCTGATGAATGACCGCGCGCGAACCGGCTGAACATTTTTGGCCTGAGAATCCGAAGGCGGAATACACGATTGAGGAAGCGGCAAGATCAAGATCAGCATCTCTGTCTACAAGCACCGTATCTTTCCCTCCCATTTCGGCAATGACCCGTTTCAGCCACTTTTGGCCCGGCTGTACTTTTGCGGCGCGTTCATAGATGCGGCATCCGACCGCGCGGGAGCCTGTAAACGACACAAATCTCGTCTTCGGATGCTCAACCAGATAGTCGCCGATTTCTCCTCCGTCGCCCGGTATGAATTGGAGCACGCCGTCCGGCAGACCCGCTTCTTTCATCACTTCTACGAATTTCGCCGCCACGACAGGCGCCGCATCCGCCGGTTTCAGCAGTATCGTGTTGCCTGTTACGATGGCGGCTGCCGCCGTTCCTGCCATGATCGCAAGCGGGAAGTTGAATGGAGAAATGACAATTCCCACCCCAAGCGGCTCATAGTGATACTGATTATATTCTCCGTCACGGCTCTTTACAGGAGAACCGTCTTTCAGCTTCAGCATCTGACGGGCGTAATACTCTAAAAAGTCGATCGCTTCCGCCGTATCCGCATCCGCTTCCTTCCACGGTTTCCCCGCTTCTTTCACCAGGTACGCGGAGAATTCGTGCTTTCTTCTGCGGATGATCGCCGCCGCCTTAAACAGCACATTCGCGCGGTGTTCCGGCCGTACTTTTTTCCATGTTTGAAATGCCTGCAGCGCAGCCTGCATGGCCTTTTCCGCAAGTTCTTTTCCGGCTGCCGATACAGAACCGATCACTTCTTTTTTATCTGCCGGATTGACGGAAATGATCTTTTTATCCGTTTCAATCGCTTCACCGTTGATGATAAGCGGATAATGCTTGCCGAGCTGTGAATTCACATAAGCCAGCGCATCCTGAAACGATTGTTTATTTGTCTCTTCCTGAAAATTTGTAAATGGTTCGTGTGCGTATGAAACTGTCATTAGAATTCCTCCCCGTATTTTGTAATGTGTGCTCACGCTTAATGAAGATGCAAGAAGCATACCAGCATAGCAATTTGTGATAAAAATAGGAAAATCTTTGCCGAAAGCGGACGAAGCTTGTCCGAATCTGTCAGCTGCAATCTGGAAACGCAAAGAAATTTTGCGATCCGCTATATAACTGATGCAAAATCTCTTTGCGGATAACACTTATACCCAGCCGCGGAACCGGGCCGCTTCAGCCGACTTTCTGATGCCCGTCATATAGGCGGCCAAACGCATATCAACTTTGTGGGTATGCGCTGTCTGATAAATGGATTCAAATGAATTCACCATGACGCTGCGCAGTTTTTGGGCGACTTCTTCCTCAGACCAGTAAAAGCCTTGATTATTTTGCACCCATTCAAAATAAGACACCGTCACGCCGCCGGCGCTTGCCAAAATATCCGGCACGAGAAGCACGCCTCTTTCATTCAGGATTTTCGTGGCGTCTATCGTTGTCGGGCCGTTCGCCGCCTCCACAATGATTGAGGCTTTAATGTGATGGGCGTTTTCAGCCGTTATCTGATTGGAGATTGCGGCAGGCACGAGAATATCACAGTCCTTTTCCAGCAACTCCCGGTTCGTTATGACATCAGAAAAGAGATTCGTCACCGTGCCGAAGCTGTCCCGCTTATCCAGCAGGTAATCAATGTCAAGGCCGTCAGGGTCATACAAAGCCCCGTGGGCGTCTGAGATGCCGATCACCTTGGCGCCGGCGTCATGCATAAATTTAGCGAGAAAGCTCCCCGCGTTTCCGAACCCCTGAATGATGATCCGCGCATTTTCCAACGGAATCCCTTTTTTCTTAACGGCTTCCTCAATACAAATCGTGACACCTTGCGCGGTCGCCGTCTCCCGCCCCTGTGAACCGCCGAGAACAATCGGTTTGCCCGTAATGAATCCCGGTGAATCAAATTCTCTCAGGCGGCTGTATTCGTCCATCATCCATGCCATAATCTGCGAGTTGGTATATACGTCGGGAGCCGGAATATCCTTTGTCGGGCCGACGATCTGGCTGATCGCGCGCACATATCCGCGGCTCAGCCGTTCCAGCTCTCCGAATGACATCGTCCGCGGATCACAGATGATGCCGCCTTTTCCGCCCCCGTAAGGAAGATTTGTGATGCCGCATTTTAAAGTCATCCAGATGGAAAGCGCCTTAACCTCTTCTTCACTGACTTCCGGGTGAAACCGCACGCCCCCTTTTGTCGGGCCGACTGCGTCATTATGCTGTGAGCGGTAGCCCGTGAAAACCTGTACTGAGCCATTGTCCATTTTGACGGGGATGCGTACGGTCAAAAGCCGCATCGGCTCTTTCATCAGTTCATACATATTGTCAGGATAGCCCAGTTTGCGCAGGGCTTCTTTTATGATCGATTGTGTGGACAAGAACAAATTAAGAACTTCTTTTTCTTCATCTTTCTGATTGCTTTTAGAAAGCGGGTTGGCTGACATGTTTTATCACCTCATCGTATTATACGTGTAAGCTTCAATTACCGGCAGAACGAAATGTAAGCGCTTTTACACCAAAACCCATCAATCCCTTTCACTTTGTCGTTACACCCCTTTTTATATGCAAGATTCATGCCAGGATTTTGCGCATAAAAAAAGAGGCTGTTGTCAGCCTCTTTCATCCCGGATTAACGCGGGTCAATAACCAGCTTTGTTTCGGCGTAGAGACTGCCGGCCCCCAAACCGTTTACGTAATCGCCTTTAATTGTATACGTGCCCGCGCGCGGAAGGTTTTTACGCACCAGGACGAGATTGTATTCAGACGCGCCCAATAAGTCAAGGGTAAGCGGAAGTCTGACCGTTTTTCCGTAGTTGAGAATTTGCGTTTCTTTCAGTGTTCTTCCGTTTACAGAGTCCCTCACAGTGGCGTTGAACCCGTCAGGAAATTGAAATTCAACGGCACCGACGGCAAGCAGCGCATTCGGCTTGTATGTGACTTCAATATCTGACGTCGCGTATTCTTTCGTACTATTGACGGTTTTCGCTTCAATAACGGCAGATTGGGCGTTCGCATGAAAAGATGGCAAGAACACAGCTGAAAATACCGCAGCACTGATGAGAAAGGCAGAAAATGATTTTCTTTTTAACATCATGAATTCCTCCAGATCATATAGGATTCAGAGCGTCCTCTGCCGGAAAAGCGTGTCTGATGATTCCATTCGCGAATTGGGTTTCTCTTTTCCTGAGAATAATCTACCACCTTTATCCATGGAAGTAAATTATTTTTTGGAATATTCAATCATTTATTTTTCACGAGATGAACCAGCACAAAAAACGAAGACATCCGCTGTCTTCGTCTTGTGCGCTACCGATGAGCCGTCTGCCAGTCAAATCCGATGCTCTCATCATTCCACGGGATTCTTTTTTCGTCAGGCTGATCCGGATTGTAGGACATTGTCGTGAAATAAATAATGGTCAGCGGGGTTTCGCCCAGCACTCTGTACCCGTGTGCGACGCCTTTGGGAATGAGAAGGAGCATCGGATTGTCTTCTCCCATGTAGTAGACATCCGTTTCTCCCTTGGTTGCCGACTCTTCGCGAAGGTCATGCAGCACGACCTGGGCGTGGCCCGTCGGGAAAAACCACAGGTCATCCTGTTTCTCATGATAGTGAAACGCTTTAATGACGCCGGGATAGCTTTTGGACCAGGAAGCCTGCCCGAAACGCTCTAAGAGATGTTCATCGTCACGGACGAGTTCTGAGAAAAAACCCCGGTCATCGCTGTGTTTGATCAGCTTTTTAATTTTTACGCCTTCGATCACTTGCACTGTCCCTCCCTTTGTAAATAATCCTTTAGCGCTTCCCGCCAATGCCTCATGCCGAGCCCCTGCCGTTCAATCGACTCAAGGCTCAACACCGAGTAAGCGGGGCGCGGCGTCTCATTTCCGTATTCCTCCGTCGTGACGGGCAGCACGGCGGCGGTTCTGCCGCTTTCTTCAAAAATAGCCTTGGCAAATTCATACCAGCTGCACACTCCGCTGTTTGCGGCGTGGTACAAGCCCGGCGGCCTGTCAAACAGACCGATCACCGTTTCGGCTAAATCTTTTGTATACGTCGGCGCTCCGACTTGATCGTTAACGACACGAACCTGATCATGTGTATCCGCAAGTTTCAGCATCGTATTGACAAAGTTGTGCCCGCCGCTGCCGTACACCCACGACGTTCTGATAATGGTGTGGTTTTTTCCCGTTAACCGGATCAGTTCTTCGCCGAGTTTTTTGCTTTTTCCGTAAATCGTGCCCGGATCTGCGGGATCATCGGTCTGGTATGGCCGTGTTCCTTTGCCGCTGAAGACGTAATCGGTGCTGATGTGAATGAATTTCGCGCCGGTGTTTTCAGCCTCAAGCGCGGCATAATAAGCGCCGATTCCGTTTATTAAATACGCTTTGTCGAGCTCCGTTTCACATTTGTCAACGGAGGTGTATGCCGCCGTATTGACGACGATATCCGGCTTGTAATGGCTGAACGAGTGCCGCACCGAACGCTGGTCGGATATGTTCATCATCGCTTTTGTCAAGGCGATCACTTCATACCCTTCCCGCTTCAGCTGGCGGCATAACTCCCGCCCCAGCTGACCGGCCGCTCCGGTTACTAATACCTTCGTCAATCGGATCCCCTTCTTTCCGATTAGTCTTGGCTGTCTGTATACCAGCGAATGGTTCTTCTCATTCCTTCTTCAAATGTGACGTCCTGCCGCCATCCCAGCTCATCTTTCAGCTTTGAAGCATTGATGGCGTAACGGCGGTCATGCCCTTTTCTGTCTTCGACATGAGCAAACCGTTCCTCGACACCGAGCTCCTTCATGATAAATGACGCAAGCTCTTTATTCGTCCGTTCATTTCCTCCGCCGATATTGTAAATTTCGCCTAGTGTTCCTTTTTCCAGCACGAGCTTAATAGCGCGGCAATGATCTTCGGCAAACAGCCAGTCTCTGATCTGCATCCCGTCGCCGTACAGCGGAACCGGCGTGCCGTTTACGGCATGCCTGATAATGGTCGGAATCATTTTCTCGTGGTGCTGGTACGGCCCGTAATTGTTGCTGCATCTCGTAATGATGGCAGGAAGCTTATGGGTTTTCACATAAGACATGACAAGCAGGTCTGAGCTTGCCTTGCTGGCGGAATACGGATTGTTCGGAGAAAGCGGCGTCGTCTCTGTAAAAGCGGGATCATCCGGCGCCAAATCTCCGTACACCTCATCTGTGGAAATGTGAATCAGCCTGCCGGCTTTTCCCTGTAACACCGCGTCGGCCAGTCGGTATGTGCCCATCACATTTGTTGTGATGAACGGCTCTGCCTGATTTATGCTTCTGTCCACATGGGATTCAGCCGCAAAATGAATGACAGCGTCATACATTTGGGAAAAGACTTTGTCAATGTCCTCTTTTTCCGAAATGTCACCTTTGATAAAACGGAAACGGCCGTTCTTTTTTAAGGCTTCTATTTCAAGCGGCCTGCTTGCATACGTGAGATTATCCAGGACGGTAATCTGCGCATCTGTTTCTTTCAGCATCATCTTTGTGAAGGTAAGGCCGATAAATCCGGCGCCCCCTGTAATTAAATATGATTTTGGCATGATTAATGCTCCTGTCCTTTCTGTATTGCCTGATGCGCCAGGCTTCCGGCGAGGTAGAGCGATTCATGCGTGCCCGCATCCACCCACCAGCCCGTTAACACATCATACGTCAGCTCACTGTGTTCAATGTATAAATTATTGACATCCGTAATTTCCAGTTCGCCGCGTTTTGAAGGGGAAATTTGTTCAATATAAGAAAACACTTCTGCATCGTACATGTAGATCCCTGTGACGCATAGTCTGGTCGGCGGCTGCTCCGGCTTTTCAATGATCGACTTGATCCGTTTGTTTTCCTCATCAATCTCTGCGATGCCGAAGCGCTCCGGATCGTCCACTTCTTTCAGCAGCACTTTCGCTCCTTTTCCCTGCTTTGCGAAACGCTCCGTATAAGGTTTTAATGAATCTTCAAAAATATTATCTCCCAAAAGCAGAACGAACGGATCGCGCCCGGTAAACCGCTTTGCGTATGATAAACCGTCGGAAATGCCGGATGCGGCTGGCTGAACCTGATATGTGATTGAGACGCCGAGCTCTTCTCCGGTTTCGAGAAGTTTATGAAATTGCGGAATATATTCTTTTTGCGTAATCAGCAAGATATCCGTAATCCCCGCTTCTTCCAGCTTCATGATCGACCAGTAAATCATCGGATATGGACCGACAGGGAGTAAATGCTTATTGACCGCTTTTGTCAGCGGCATAAGGCGTGAGCCGGTGCCTCCGGCTAAGATAACACCTTTCACATGAACACTTCCTTACGTGTGGTTTTATCACAAATCATAAAGAATCGCCGCCGCCCGTTTGATGCCCCTGCCGTCAACCAGCGGCTTTCCGTTCTGATGAAGCCCGAGCCGTCTCGGATAATCAGCAGCCAGCTCAGACATATGCCGAGCGAGCAAGTCCGCCGCGGTGTGTTCTCCCAGTCCGAGATGAACGGCGGCCTCTCGTGCGGCGAATTTTTCCGCCGTCTCAGTTTGATGCTCCACTTGAGAAAGAACGATGCAGGGCACACCTGTACAAATGGTCTCATATAAAGTGATCCCGCCGGACACGACGGCCATATCAGTCCTCGTGAGAAGCGCGGCCATGTCATTTGTCTGCCTTACCATCTCGGTATAAGGCATTTGTGTGAGATGCGCGCGCACGTCATCAGCATGAGGCGCCGCGCCGCCCATGACGATGATCACTCGTTTCCGCTGAATATCAGGGATGCGGCGGCATGCTTCCATCACTTTAAAGACAAGCTTCTTCGGGTCACTTCCTCCTAAAGAGACCAATATGGTCCGGCATTCTTTTCTCAGCTGATAGAGCTGCTTTGCTTTTTCAAAACCCGGATGAAGAATCATATAATCCGGGCCTTCATATACCGCGGCGCTGCCCATTTGAACCGTCCGGCTTTTCAGCCCGCCGTAAATGCCGTTTATAACGGCATCGCATAAATGAATGACATGTTCCCTCTTTTCTTCAAATAAGACGATACGAGCCGATGAATGCTTTTTGATTTCCTCCAGCCAGTCACACGGCATATCGAGCAGATCGAATATGAGAAGGTCGGGAGCCCGCGTGTTTATTTCCCGGACAATAAATTCCTTCTGTCCCTTGTCAGGCTTGATGATCACTTCCCATTGATCAGATGACAGATAAGAAGAAGCCTCTTTATTTGTGTAGAACGTTATTGAGCAGTTGTTCTTAATGGCACCGGCAAGCAGCTTCATCCGAACCGCGTGCCCCATGCCGATGTCACGGCCCCCGTCCGCGAAAATCAAAACCCGCATGCTAATCAGCCTCTTTTTGCCGGATCATTTGATTAATAGCCCTGAGCTCCGGATCACGATTCAGCAGATGGATCAATTCTTTTGCCGGAATATCAGGACGCGAGCCCGCTTTTACGTACAGCTCGCGGGCCAGCCTGTAGTCCTCTTCTGTATCGACGGTCATCCGCAAGTGAGGAGCCCGGAGTTCCTGCGGGGGCTCAGGAAAGAGAAGCCGGTACCTCTCAGGGGATTCTCTTATCAAAAGGGTGACATGCTCCTGATATTTGTCCGCCAGCGTTTTGTCCGCATTGATCTCCGTTAAAAGGCGCGCGTTCACCGCCTCGCCGCCGATCCCGAGCGGTGTACCGCAGATATACGTGTAGTCTGCGTGCTGATCTAAATGCGATTGAATCAGAAAATCAAGCAGCGAAGGGTCGACAAACGGGTTATCCCCCGTCAGTCTGACTGCGATGTCCGGTTTTACTTGTTCGATGACTTGTGCAAACCGGTCAAGCACACGCTGTTCGCTGCCGCGGTGGACACGGTAGCGGTTGCTGAGGCAGTGCGCAGACAGAATGTCGTCGGTCTTGCTGTCAGACGCGGCGACGATCAGATTATCCCGTGATTGATCGTAAAACGCACTTTGACGAACCCTTTTGACAATCATATCGAGGATCGTATACCCGCCGATCGGTTTCAGCACTTTGCCGGGAAGACGCCCGCTTCCCATCCGCGCCTGAATGATAAACAAAATGTCAGTCATCATATGGGCTGCCTTTCGTCAAAAGGTCATCCCAAGTGATGCCCGTGTCGGCGGGGATATCCCTGACCGCGCGCGCGCCGTCAGTTAAAAGCTCAAAATATCTCGGGTGAAGCCCCTGCGGTTTTTGGCCGGGACGAAGGACGGCAAGGTTTTCCGCCGTAAAACATTCGCCTTTTTGAATCGGCGCTGTTGAAAAAATGCCTCTGTAAGCAAACCTTCTGATATCCCCTTCAATCGGTGTCGTCGTTTTATGGGAACTTCCCGACAGCACTTCCGGCACCGGAGCGTGATACCCCTGCCGCAGCTCCGCTTCAACTGAGCGGATCGCCGCAACCATTTCTTTTAATTCATCCGGATTGAGGGCGAAGGAGTGATCAGCACCGGGCAGGTTTTTATCGATCGTAAAATGCTTTTCAATCAGTTTCGCTCCGAGCCTGACAGCCGCGCACGGCACATCATACGGATGGGCGCTGTGATCGGAGAAACCGATCACAGCATCCGGGAATGCGGCGGCAAGCATGGGAATGACGCTTAGATTGCTGTATTCAGGCGGCGCGGGATATTTCGCCACACAATGCATGATCGCAATTTCTTTGTTCCCCTCGCCGGTAATGGTTTGGTAAGCCTCCTGAATATCTGAAATATCAGCGCCCGCGGTGGAAAAGATAATCGGGGTCTTCAGCCCCGCGACATATTTCAATAACGGCAGATGGTTCAGCTCGTAGGAGGCGATTTTAAAAGCTGAAGGGGAAGTCGCATACAGTAAGTCGGCAGAGCCTTCGTCACATACCGTGCTTAAAAACAGCACGCCTTTTTTCTTACAATATTCAAGCAGCGGTTCGATCCACTCAGCGGGCATTTCCATTGATTGCACCAAAGAAAAAATAGAGACGTTTTTTCCCGCAGCGGTTTTGTATAAGCCGGGGTCTTTCTGATACATTTTGTCAGCCTGAAACATTTGGAACTTGACCGCGTCCGCGCCGGCCTCACTGGCCGCATCTATCAATTCAAACGCCTGGCTCAGTTTTCCGTCATGATTAATTCCGGCTTCGGCGATGATGAATACGGGCGAACCTTCGCCGATTGACTTCGTTCCGATTTTGCATGATGCCATCAGTCCGCCTCCTTCCCGGGCCACACATGATAGTAATAATAGGACGCATCCGCTTTAAATCCCATTCTTTCATACAGGCGGATGGCTCTTACATTGTGGAGCTGCGTTCCCGCTGATACAGTCTTATGCTGAAAGCGCAATGATTGTTCAATCACGTGCGCCGCTAAATGGAATCCCGCTCCTTTTCCTTCAAAGCCCGGCTTTACCGCCATCAGATCAAGGACGAATTCATCGCCTTTAGACAGCCCCTGAACAAAGCCCGCGGTCTCTCCCTTATATTTGGCGAGGAATTGTAACGAAGCTCTGCCTTCCGCGTTATTCCGCGCCCACTCTTCAAACAGACGGTTTGCACTTTTATAGCTGAGATGGGGGTCCTGATAATACCTGCTTTTTGTAAAGGCGTCGCGGGCCAGCCGGCTGATCGCTTCCGTGTCGCCGGGTCCGGCTTCTGTAATCTCAAACGGCGGCGTGCTGTTATATACACGCACCGGACTGACGAGCTTGAGAAGACTCCCTACAAAATAAGCGTTCGGAAGCGACTGCACGACCTGCATCGCGCCGATATCTTCAGCCGGTATTTTAATAAATATAAAATCAGTGCCGTCCGCCCGCCTTGCTGCGTAAAATTCCTGAAACAGCCTTTTGAGCTGTCCGGTGCTGTTTGCGGCTGCAAGCTTCACATTGATGATATTTTTTCGGAACAATTGACTTTCCCACGAAGAGTTTTCATATAAAATCACGCCTTGAAGGCTGTTTTCTTCCAATAAACAGAGCGACGATTCATAGGCTTCCGGCTTAATGCCCTTCTGATGCAGGAAGGCATGAATCATGTCCTGTGCAAGATTTTCTCTCAGTCTGTACACCTAATCAGCCCCTTTGACGATATCCGTAACGGCTGCAATGACGTATTCAACGTCATCATCTGTCATTGACGGATAAAGAGGGAGTGATACGGTGCGGTGATAATACGCGGCCGCGGCCGGAAAATCAGTTTCCTTATATCCGTACGTTTTTTGATAATACGGATGGAACGGAACCGGAATAAAATGAACACTTGTGCCGATATTATATTGGTTTTTCAAAGCGGAAATCAGATCGTTCCGGCTGATCCCGGCCTCCTGCTCCTCTATTTGAAGAACATACAGATGCCATGCATGCCGCCCGTCATCACTGACATATGGGACAGTGAGCCCTTTCATGTCTCTGAAAGCGTCCTGGTAGCGGCTTGCAATTTCAGCCCTTCTTTGCTGCATGCTGTCAATCCGTTTCAGCTGATGAAGCCCAAGCGCTGCCTGAAGATCAAACATATTCATTTTATAGCCGGGCGTTTCGACCTCGTAGTACCAGCTTCCGTTTGAAGAATAGCGGTTCCACGCGCCTTTGCTCATGCCGTGAAGGCTGAGCACCCTGATCTGATCGGCAAGCCCGTCATCGTCCGTCGTCAGCATGCCGCCTTCACCGGTTGCCAGGTTTTTTGTCGCGTAGAAGCTGAATGCCGTCGCATCACCGATTGATCCGATCATTTTCTGTTTATAAGTGGTATACACGGCATGTGCGGCATCCTCTAAGACAAATAACTGATGCTTTTCGGCAATGGCCAGAATCTGATCCATATCACACGACTGGCCGGCGAAATGAACGGGTACAATCGCTTTTGTCCGCGGGGTGACGGCCGCCTCAATTTTTTCAGGGTCTGCATTCAGCGTAAGCGGATCGATGTCAGCAAACACCGGAACGGCGCCTGTGTGCACGATTGTATTGGCTGTTGAACTGAACGTCACGGCAGACGTGATGACCTCGTCGCCGGGACCGATCCCTTTCGCTTTCAGGGCCAAAAACAAAGCGGCGGTACATGAGTTCAGCGCGATCGCATGCTTTGCGCCCGTCCAGGCGGCAAAGGCTTTTTCAAACGCCTCTACTTTCGGTCCCTTTGAAAGCCAGCCCGATTCAAGTGTATCAATAACCTCCTGAATTTCGTCCTTCCCGATCATGGGCAATGAATAGGGAAGAAAAGCTGATCTTTTTTGCACCATTTTTTTTGCGCTCCTATCTTTTTTATGAAGGGTCAACCCGTCTGAAGCTGACTCCGGTTTTTTCCTGAAGCACTTGACATAAAGCGGCAAGCGAATCCTGAACCGGGTAGTTCGCGGCGACAAAAGCACGGCGCGCCTGTTCCGCTTTTTGATATTCTGCGGGGCTTTCGCATATCCGGATTAATTCCTGAGCGAGTGCCTGCGGGTCCTCAAAAACAAATTCTCCAAGTGAATGATAATAAGGGTATCGGCGGGTTCCCGCTGATTTTCCGATCAGCACGGGCTTTTGAAACAGCATCGCTTCAAGACCGACTGTTGATGTCTGTGTCACCGCAGCGTCAACAAACGGGAGAATATCATACAGCTCCATCTCTTTTTTGATGATTTTTCCTGCTTTATATTTCCGCAGCACCTGATTGTAAGCATCCAGCTTGTTTTTGCCGATTTCCCACGGATGCGGTTTAATAATGAGCTGCATGTTCTTTTGGCCGGCAAGCTCTTCAAGCACTCCCGTATAAAATTCATCAGAAAACGGCTGCGTGGCGATCAGCACCGTACGCTGTGACGGGAGAAAAGAAAGTTTGCGGTAAAACGTGTCCCGATCTATCGGCTCTCTTGAGAAAATCTCGTCGAAACGGGGATGCCCCGTGATGATGATTTGTTCCTCCCTGCAGCCTTTTGCTTTATACCACTCCGCTTCATAAGCCCCGAATACAGCCTGATAGTCCGTAAATACGGGCAGAAACGCTTCATCTCCCATGAGCGCCCCGTGCTGAAGACAGATGCTGACGGCGTTTTTTTTCGCGGACATCAGCGCCAGCACACGGCTGTAAATATCCTCCGTCGTGCCGACTACAACGGCGGAAATCTTCTCGGCCGTAAACAAAATATCAACGGCGTCAATCGCTTCAATAAATAACGGGATGTCTTTATACAGTCGTTCCTGAAATTCTCTGTTTCCGAAAGCGGGATGGCTGTGAAGCTCTTTCAAAATGGAATGGGCTTTTTCAATATAAGGGACGGGGTTCCCTTTTTGCCCCATTCCCGTCAGCTCCAATTTGCAGATAACGGGCAGCCCATGATGGTCAGGCAGACTCCATCTGGCCAGTACCGCTGTTTTTGCCGGATCAAACTGCCGGTAATTTCCCTCGGTGAACCGAAGATGATCGAAATGCAGAATGACTTTTCCGTTTACCGGTTTCTCATCTGTTTTCTTAATGTTTTGCCTTTTTTGATCATAATAAGGCTGAATACCGGCTTCAGGAATATGCTGATCCGCCGGACCGAAAAGCTCCGGGTTCTGCTCCATGCTCTCCCGAAGCGCCGGACTGATATATTGATAAAAATTACTGATCAATGCGAGCGGGATGTCTTTGTAGCGAAGTGACTGAAAAAGGTCAATATACTGCCGGTACAGCACCCAATAGTTCGCTAAGTATGCCGACAAGCCCTCACCCCTTTCCAAGCTTTTTTAATGATTCCCTCAGCTCCCGGCACGTGGTCTGCTGCGGAAGGCTGTTCACAAACTCGTTTTTCTCCGCCGCGAAAAGCTGATAATGGATGGATTGATCGGTAATATAATTGATATCAAGCTCCTCAGAAATCGGGTAAAACGGATAAAAATGATTCACTCTCCAGAAAAAACGGGCGTCACCGATACGGTAAAACGCGGGGCTTTCATCCCAATAGGAACCGAATGCCGATTTGACCTGTTCCAGCACGGAAAACCGGTGCATGACCGAACAATGGTCAATGGCGCACGGCGCGTTCCACACGATCCGTTCGGCGGGCCTGGCCGTCTCCTTCACCGTCTCTTTCCGCTGATTCAGATGATAGGTTTTGGAACTTGAATACACGACGGCTTTTTCCGGGTCTTCATCAAGCTCTTTCACCATTTTCTCAAGCCGTTCCGGCACATACGTGTTGTCGTCGGTCGCATACGTCACGTACTCGCCCTCCGCCATTTCTATTGCCTGATTAATCAAGGCGGCGTAGCGTGTTTTTTCCGTTCTTTCTTTGACGCCCGATACATCGCTTTGATAAAACCGGACGCGGTCATCCGTGAGAAAAGGACGTATTTCCGCCAATGTCGCTTCATTTGAGTTGTCATCCATAATGAACAGCTCAAAGTCCGTAAACGTCTGAGACAGAATACTTTTAATAGAGCGGGCCACATAGTCACTTTTGTTATAGCTCGTCATGATCACTGACACTTTAGGCAACTCGTCACCCCCTTTTCGCACCTGAAACTACCGCTATCATATGTTCCTTATGCGGAAGATGCGCTAGGAATACAGACTATTATGTGAAAAGTCAGCATTGCGCGCACAAAAAAAGCCGGCTCTGATATCCGGAAACATTGGATCGTATTTTCTTTTTTCGCATAAATCTTTCTTTGGGCTCATATGGTGGAATAGATAAAAACAGCAGCCGCTCTGTCGGCTGTCTGATACTTGTCAGGAGGTTTCAGCATCAAGAGGTTTTCATCAAAGGAGGAACAATATGAAACCGAAAAAGAATCAATATCAGCAAATGCAGGGGATGGGGATGGGGATGGGAATGGATATGCAGGGATTCCAGCCGCAGCTCGGGCCTAATCCTTATCCGCAGCCTCAGGGCCAAGGATCACAAATGATGCCGATGCAGCAGCAAATGACAATGCCGATGCAGCAAGGCCAGCAGGGCTTCGGCGGGGGGTTCCCCGGCCAGCCGCAGCAGCAGGGCGGCGGCAGCTTTCAAATCCCGTCAGGTCCATCATCGTCACAAAACGTTCCCGGCATGCTGCCGATTGAAGAGTCATACATTGAAAATATTCTGCGGTTGAACCGGGGCAAAACGGCGACGATTTATATGACATTTGAAAACAGCAAAGAATGGAATTCAAAGATTTTCCGCGGTGTGATTGAGGCGGCGGGACGTGACCATATCATCATCAGCGATCCGAAAACGGGCACCCGCTATCTGCTTCTGACCATTTACCTTGATTACATCACATTTGATGAGGAAATCGCTTATACTTATCCGTACTCCATGTCTTCTTATTCTCCGAGATAAATCAAAAAGCCAATCGCTCACTTGACAGAGGATTGGCTTTTTTTCTTTATAAATATTTGACGGCCGCGACGATAATCATAATCCAAGAGATGATAAACGCCACGCCGCCGAGCGGTGTAATCGCGCCGAGAATGGAAATCTGCGTCACGCTCAATACGTACAGGCTTCCTGAAAACAGAACGATGCCCGCAAACATCAGCCAGCCCGCAACAGAAACACTGCCTGCGCCAGAGAGCTTTTCAGCCAAAAACGCGACAGCCAGAAGACCGAGCGCGTGATACATATGATATTGCACGCCTGTGTGCCACACCTGCAAATATTTATCGGGGATTTTCCCTTCAAGCCCATGCGCGCCGAAAGCGCCCAGCGCCACGGCCAATAAAGCGTTAATCGCACCAAGAATAATAAACACTTTCATCTATTTTTCTCCCGCCTTTTCGTTAAAGTTTCCAATTCAATCATAACCCAACATCGGCAAAATTCAACGTCCGTCATCCGATGACACGAGATTGTCGGATTTTTTCTTTTTGATAAGCTGGATTCGATCAATCGCTATCGCCAGCAGCGTCCCGAGCACAAGGCCGTTGCTTAAGAGCGAAATCAGGATCGGATGCATCCCTGATAACGCGCTCTCCGGCACAAACATTACGCCGACCCCCGTGAGGAGCGCCAGACCGATAATGGAACGGATTCGTTTTTGCTCCGCTTTCTCATAAGAGTCAAACTCCGTAAAGGCAAGACCCGCCATCGTGGAGAAAACGACGAAGTTTACCGCAAAGCCGACCGGTGAGGGCAGACTCGCAAACGCATTCATAAATAGCGGGATCATACTGATGATCATGACAAATACACTTCCCAAAAGAAACGGCTTTTTCGAAGGAAGCTTCGTCGTCTCAATAAAACCGGCCGCCCCTGAAATCGGCACAGGCGCAATGCCCCCTGACAGCCCGCTCAAAAGGTGGCTGATCGAAGCCGCAAACCCTGCCGGACGCTCACGCCGTTTCCCAGCGGTGCCGCCGAATTTTTTCACCGCCGCTTCTACAACCCGGATGCTCGCGAGCATGTTGACAATCAAAAGCACGGTAATGAAGAGTGACGTAATGATCAGGCCGCTGTCAAACACGGGTTTTCCAAACGGAAAAAGAACCGGCAGCTGAATCACGCGATCCGGTATTTGAATCGGTTTGGCAGCGCCGAAGACGGCGAATAAGATCCATCCGCCGGCAAGCGAAAGGAGAATCGCATACTGTCTTAAGAACGTAACATTCGATCGGGACATGATGAACATCGCCGCCGTCACAACCATGGCGAGCCCGAATACAAGGCCGTCGACGCTGTTTTTTAAATAGCCGATGCCCAAAAGGCCTTTCACAATCGGCTGACTCAGCTGCATGACCAACAGCAGCAGATACACACCGGTCACAACCGGCGTAAACAGCACGGCCAGCCGTTCAATCACTTTAAAAAGGCTGAACAAAAAGAAAAAGACAGCGCTTAATAACAGCGCCCCCTGCAGCGCCCGCAGCGTCTCGCCGAATGTCGCAAACACCGTGCCCGTCAGTCCGCCGTAAATCGTGTATACGCCCCACCATAAGCCTGCCGGGCTTTCATTAATCGGCAGACGATGTCCCTGGAGACATTGGATGACCGCAGCGACGCCAAGCACAAAAAATGTGCTCTGAATCAATGCGGCAGAATCGGCATGGTTCAAGTGAAATGATTGTGCGATGGCGACAGGAACTACAATCGCAGCCGCAATCATAAATGCCGTCCATTGCAAACCCCCGAGTATCAGTTTCAAGTCAATCAACCTCTCCTGTTAAAAATCGAAAATGGAATCCCCGTTTCCGTCTTCCTCACGTTCGTCTTTCGCTTTTTTCTGATATTGGTTCAGCCCGGCGCTGCCCATCATTTTTTCAAGCAGCAGCGGGTCTGTCGAAGGAGACGCGGAAGGTTTCGGCGCCGCTTTCGGAATCGGATTCTGCACAGGCGCCGGAGCGGTGTGCGTCTGAGTGCCGAGCACGACATCACACAGAGAGCGGATGGCGGCCGCGTGCATTTTGACCTCCTCGGTGCGGGTCGCCGTTTTCGCCTGCCTCAGTTCTTCTTCCATCTTCTGAATTAAAGCAGAGATATGTATGTTCATGAGTAAATCCTCCAGCAGTAATTTGTCTTCTTCCTGCATTTTATCAAATTTCTGAGCGGAT
Organism: Bacillus sp. ZY-1-1; assembly: GCF_003047165.1. NCBI lineage: Bacteria > Bacillati > Bacillota > Bacilli > Caryophanales > Bacillaceae > Bacillus > Bacillus sp. ZY-1-1. The sequence goes on along the minus strand of NZ_CP027061.1, from coordinate 293,408 downwards.
CGCAGAATTGAGTTTGTTATTTTTTCTGACGGCATACCGCCCGGAACATCAAAAAAGACGCTTCCGCCGGGCGGAAGCGCCTCAAAAAACCGTTTATTGCGGCAGGTCGGGGATGCACCAATCGATCGGCTGCTCCCCCATTTTTTCAAGGGCGGCGTTTGTACGGGAAAACGGTCTGCTCCCGAAAAAACCGTTCCTTGCCGAAAACGGGCTCGGATGAGTCGATTCAATAATAATGTGTTTCGATGTGTCAATGCGCTCTTTTTTCATCTGCGCGTGACGCCCCCACAGGATAAAGACAATCGGCTTCTCTCTTTCATTCACCACATCAATGATGCGGTCAGTGAGCCGCTCCCACCCCTTGCCTTTGTGGGAATTGGCCTGACCGCGGCGAACCGTAAGCACTGTGTTTAACAAAAGCACTCCCTGCTTCGCCCAGCTGACGAGCGATCCGTGGTTCGGTACGGAGCAGCCGATATCGTCCTGAAGCTCTATGAAAATATTTTTCAAAGACGGCGGCTGTCTGACCCCGGGCTGAACGGAAAAACTAAGCCCGTGCGCCTGTCCTGGCCCGTGATACGGGTCCTGTCCGAGAATGACCGCTTTTACATCCTCATAGGGCGTATAATGCAAGGCGTTAAAAATATCATGGCTGTCAGGATAAATCGTTTGGCTGCTGTATTCTTGTTTCAGCATCTCTCTCAGCTCTTGATAATACGGTTTGTCAAATTCATCTTTCAGCTGATTCCACCAGCTGTCTTTTAAAAGCTGTTTCAAACTGTCCGTCCCCCTTATGAACTGTGCAGTCTTGAATGGACGGGCTTTCCGTCCCACACAATGTCAGTCGGCGCCTCCCGCCTCTTCATGTCCGGCTCTTCTAGAAGAACCGCGAAGTTTTTCGTCGGGAGCTCCCCAAGCCCGTGCTTTTCGCTTAACCGGTCTAAGTACCGCTTCCGTTTGCCGCCGAGATCCGCGGACTGATTGCCGCCTCCCTCAAAAAACGCATATATGACGCTCGCGCAAGGAACACGCTTCACACGGTGCTGTTTCGCGGCGCGCAAATAAAAGTCCCAGTCCCAATAATTATGGACATCCGGATCAAAATACCCTAACGTGTCATGCAGAGAACGTCTGTACATGCTGCCTGACGGAACGTACGTGGAAAATACCCGCATATCCGCAAAATCCGCCGTATAGGCGAACGGCTTTCGTGACACCGGGTATCTCGTGCCGCCCCGTTCTTCAAATGACACAATTTCCGCGTCAGAATGGACAAAATCCGCATCAGCAAGTGCAGCCGTCATTCTTTCCAAATGGCCCGGCGTAATGAAATCATCATCATCGCACAGCATGATATAATCACCCGACGCTTTTTTCACACCTGCGTTCCGCGCTTCCACATGTCCGGCATTCTGTTCTAAATCAATAATCTGAATCGGCAGATCGCTGTACAGCTGCTTCGCTTGTTCGACCGATTCCCCGGCATCATTTACGATGATCACTTCATAAGGCTTTATGGTCTGCCTGGAAATCGACTCCAGCAGCTCACACAAAGCCGGAATCCGATTATACGTGACTATGACAATTGATATATTCATGACCCGCTCCTTCTGCTTTTTCTCATGTTCTATTAAAACATAAAGCGGCGGAGAGATCAGGGGGGATTTTTGATTTCGGCCCATTCAGAAACAAATCCACGTCATCCCCGCCAGCAAAACCAGAATGATCAGAAGGTCTCCCCAAACAGTGCATACCGCCTTGGCATTAAGTCTGCCCGCCTCCATGGCATTCCACAGTTTTGATTGATAAACAGGCACCAACACCATCGCATAGCATGTGCACAAGCAGACAAAAGCCGGCGGGACAAGCGCACATCCATCCTCATGCCAATCATGAATCAGTTCCGGTATACTCACCCCGCTGTCAATGTACAAGTATAATATACCCGCCAGCGGAATGAGCGAGCTGACCTGCAGCTCGAAAAGTTTCACCTTCCACTCACGCGCAAACGAAACAGCCCAAATCCATCCCAGCGCATAAAACAATAGAAGAAGCAAAATACTGAAAACAACAAAAGTAGCGTCTTGCATCCCATTCAGAACCATAATAAAAAGACTCACAACGGGCAATGCAAGAACCAAGCCGCAGACGGTAAATACGGTAACGGCTATTTGGGCGCACGCGCCGTACATCCACGAACCTAATCTCATATAAACACTCCTATATAGATACTCTATGTATATAGTAAAAAAGATCAGGCAAGTCTCTGCCTGCCTGCGTAAAAACCCATTTTGCCGCAAAACGGAAAACATACCGTCACAACGGCGCATACTGCCGCAAAACTCGGTGTGACCGCCGAAGGAAACAGCCCAGCCGGAACCAGATTGAACAAAAAGACAAACATAAAACATAGATTCGGCACCATTGAAGCCCATACCGTCCGCTCTGCAAGCTTTTTGCCGCCAGCCCCGAACTCTTTGCCAGCTTGATAGCCGATTTGGAACCAATACAGCACATAACCGATCATAATCAGCCATACTGACACGGAAATCCCTTTCCACAGCGCGTCAACTGCGGGGTGAATCCTCCACGCGTGCATCATCGTAATCATCGCCCCCATCACAAAAAGAGCGCAGTTGCAGAACAGATAAAAGAGCATAAAAGTCCGCGCGGGCACCGCCGAAGCTTTTTGAAAAGCAGAGATAATTTCAGACGGAGTCCCCACTTCCCGCAGAATAAGCTCCATCGCTTCGCTTTCGGTTTTGCCTTTTTCCAGATGAACACAAATGGCATGATGAATATGGCTTTCGATTTCCTTTAATAATTCACGGCTTCCGGCCTTGCCTTCCAGCCCTTTTCTGATTTCGTGCACATAAAGGTCTTTATCCATTCTGCCCGCCCCGCTTCAGCATCCGGTCCATCAGAGCGGAGAACAGATTCCATTCCTTCGTCCGTTCGGCTAGAATGTTTTTTCCTTCATCGGTGATCCGGTAATATTTTCGGTCGGGCCCTTTGGTCTGCTTTTCCCAGTAAGAAGAAATATAGCTTTGGCGTTCAAGCTTATGAAGCGATGGGTACAGCGTGCCTTCCTTCATTTGCAGTTCATTCCCGCTTCTTTTCTCCATTTCTTTCACAAGTTCATACCCGTACATGGGCCGTTCATTCAGCAGCGTCAGCACCAGAATGACCGTGCTGCCCTTTACAAGCTCCCTGTTGAGCATTTATTTTCTCACCCTTACCTAGTATTCTTATGTAGGTATTGTACGCACATCCCCCGCGGCTGTCAAATCATTCCTCCAAGCCTTCCGTATTGTGATCGGGAGAAAATCTAACTATAATGAGATATAAAACACTGATGGAGGCCATTGATATGTCAATGCACAAAGCACTTACTATTGCCGGTTCTGATTCCAGCGGCGGCGCGGGAATTCAGGCCGATTTAAAAACATTTCAAGAAAAAAACGTATACGGAATGACGGCTTTGACCGTGATCGTAGCGATGGACCCGGAGAACAGCTGGGATCATCAAGTATTTCCGATTGATGCCGATACGATTCGCGCACAGCTGGCGACGATTGTTGACGGAATCGGCGTAGACGCCATGAAAACGGGAATGCTCCCTACCGTGGAGATCATCGAGCTTGCGGCGAAAACGATTAAAGAAAAACAGCTGAAGAATGTCGTTATTGATCCTGTCATGGTCTGCAAAGGAGCGAACGAAGTGCTGTATCCGGAGCATGCCGAAGCGCTTCGCACCCAATTGGCGCCGCTGGCAACCGTCATCACGCCAAACCTGTTTGAAGCAAGCCAGCTGAGCGGTATGGATGAATTAAAAACGGTGGAAGACATGAAAGAAGCGGCCAAGAAAATTCACGAACTCGGCGCGAAATATGTATTGATTACAGGCGGCGGCAAATTGAAACATGAAAAAGCGATCGACGTGCTGTATGACGGAGAAACCGCGGAAGTATTAGAAAGCGAAATGATTGATACACCTTACACGCACGGAGCCGGATGCACATTCTCCGCCGCCGTGACGGCAGAACTGGCCAAAGGCGCTGAAGTGAAGGAAGCCATCTATGCGGCAAAAGAATTTATCACTGCGGCAATCAAAGAATCCTTCCCGCTGAACCAATACATCGGACCGACTAAACATTCGGCGATGCGTCTTAGCGGAAAATAAAATAAATATCCCCCTCATGATCGAGGGGGATTATTTCATTTTTTTCGCGGATGACCGCAAAAACATCTCAATCGATTGCACAAACAGCGCATATTCCTTCATCTGTTCATATGTATGCCTCAGCCGATCACTCCATTCATTGTGCGGCTCAGCCCTCTTGAGCATGCGATTCAGCTGAAGCAATACTTCTTTATATTCTTCCCGTTTATCTTCCACTTGCTCTGCGGCTTTGACAAGTAAACATTTCGGCGTCATCTTCTGATTTTTCAAAACTGAGAAAACAACTCCTTTTATTCCTGGAATCATAGGCTTTCGTTTGAAGAATAGCACAGATGGCATAGGTTTCACATAAGAAAAAAGAACGATTTTCTACAAAAGTGTCCAAATTGAGGCATTTATTTCCGTTTTTCCAACCGAAGTGACGGTTACGTCATCATTTCCCGGGAAAGGAAAATATCTGGCGCTGAATACCTCTTCTCCATCATTCAAAAATAATTCGATGGAGGATGCATCCAGAAAGAGCTGGACGGAATGCAGCTCGCTGATGGCGCAGCTTCTCTTTTCTTTTTCTTCTCCGCTGAAAGCGGTGCGCTCCAGCACAGCCAGCCCCTCTTCCTGATGAAATATAAACCGGGCCGCGCCCCGAATTGAGATTTCAAAACCGGATTCGCAAGTAATGTCTTCCAGCAGCACTTCAGCCCGGGACGCATCTTTCACCGGGAGGCTTACAGACGAGCAATTCAATTGAAGACGGCGCTTTTGTTCATCCGTGCGGCGCGATTTCATTTCCGGAAGCGGGCGCTGTATGATTCTGCCGTTGGACAGTGACAGCTGTCTCGGCATCGTTAAGCAGTGAATCCAGTGATACGCATGTGTCGGATGCTTGTCCTCATGCTGATCCGGAACGCCCATCCACGCGAACAGAATCCTCCGTCCCTTATCATCTTCCAGCGTCTGCGCCGCATAAAAATCAAATCCTCTGTCAAGCTCCGTAAATTCACCGTGCTTAAATTCTGGCGGCTCTGTATGCAGCCTGCCGAGGAAATAGCCCGCCTGGTGGCTGTTATGATATTTTATCCCGTCGGCTTCAAGCCCCTGCGGACATACGAGCAGCACGTCGGTTCCGTCAAGGGAAAACAGGTCGGGACATTCCCACATATAGCCGAATGACCCGAGACCGCCCGAGTCCGCCCCCGCAATCGAACCGAGAAACGTCCAATCCGTCAGGTTCTCTGATGTGAACAATACAGCGCTTCCGGTGAGCTTTTCTGTCTGCGCGCCGAGCACCATGTAATACGCTCCGTCTTTCTTCCAAACCTTCGGATCACGGAAATGAGCGGTATAGCCTTTTGGGAGACGCGCGACGATTCCTTTTTTTTCAAATGCGATCCCGTCTTCGGATACGGCGAGGCATTGATACGTTTCCCGATTTCCTTCTCCGTCACGGACATTGCCTGTGTACATCAGGCAGAGCCGCCCGTCTTTTTCGATGGCGCTTCCGGAATAACAGCCGTTTTTGTCATACCACTCACCCGGCGCAAGCGCGATTTCTTCCTCTTTCCACTCAACGAAATCTTTCGTCGTCACATGCGCCCAAAATTTCGCGCCGTGCCCCGTATGAAATGGCTGCCATTGAAAAAACAAGTGATATACGCCGTTCCATTGGATGACGCCGTTCGGATCATTTAAAAGCCCGACCGGCGGCATAACATGATAGTTCTGGCGGTATGGATCTGACGCGGCTGTTTCTTGCCGCTTCTTTTTCGCATCCTCAGCCTGCAGGCGCAGCTCTTGATCCGGTGTCCTCATTTGACGGCCTCCTTTTCTTTAGCTCCCATAATGTAAGCGGCAACAAACGCCGAGACAGAGGCGATGCCCATTCCGATCAGATAGTTTATAAGATTTCCTAAACCGAGCGGAGCCGTGATGGCAATCATCGGAATTCCGGTCAGACCGTAAGCATTGGCGGCGACGCCGGTCACCACGACATAGGCCCCTCCCAGCGCTCCGCCGATCATTCCCGCGATAAACGGCTTCCGGTACCTTAGGTTCACACCGAAAATAACTGGTTCGGTTACGCCGAGAAAAGCGGAAAATGCGGCAGGCAGAGCGATTTCTTTCATTTTTGCTTTTTTGGTCAGGAAAAATACAGCCAGTCCCGCCGCGCCCTGAGCGACATTCGCCATCGACCAGATAGGAAGGATATAGTTTCTGCCCAAATCAGCGATGAGGCCGGCCTCAATCGCATGAAAGCTGTGATGCACACCGGTGAGCACAATAAGCGGATAAAGACCGCCGAAAAGCAGTCCGGCAACAATGCCCGCGTGATCATACACATATGTCAGCGAGACGGTAATGCCTGATCCGATCGCCCTGCCAAGCGGACCGATTGCGATAAAGGTAATAAATCCTGTGACGATCACCGTGACAAACGGCGTGACCAATAAGTCGAATGCGTGAGGCACCATTTTTCTCGTGCCCTTTTCCACTTTGCTCATAATGTAAACGGCTAACAGTACGGGGATGACCGTCCCTTGGTAGCCGAGCAGCGCAATGTCGAAGCCGAAGAGCTGCATAAAATCAGGCGATGCATCCGCAAGCCCCCACGGATTCAAAAGCGCCGGATGGATCATAATCCCCCCGAGCACGGCACCGAGATAGGCATTACCTCCGAATTCCTTAGCCGCACTGAACCCGATGAATACGGGCAGGAAGATAAACGCCGCGCTTGAAAACATGTCTAAAAGCTTAAACAGCGATGATTGTTCAGACACCCAGTGGAAAGCCTTCATCATACCGAGCAGCCCCATTAAAAGTCCGCTTGCCACGATAGCCGGAATGATGGGAACGAATATGTTAGACAGTGTTTTCGCAAATCTTGCGGCCGGATTCAGCTTTTTTTTCGCCGCGTCCTGATGTGTCTCACGATCCTCGCGCCCCAAATCGGCTTCTTTTGAAAAAGCGTCATACACTTTATTCACAAGGCCGGTACCGAATATAATCTGATATTGCCCCGAGCTGCTGAAAGCCCCTTTTACTCCTTCTGTCTCTTCAATATCGGCCTGGCTGATCTTCTGTTCATCTTGAATGACGAGCCTGAGCCGTGTGGCGCAATGTGTCGCGCTGATGATATTTGATTTCCCTCCGATATGTTTGATAAGCTGTTTTGCCGTTTCTTGATAATTCATGATGTATCCCCCTTTCTAAAATCAAAAAAGACCTAAAATTCGCCAACGAAAAAGGTCAGCATGATCCCTTTTTCATGTACGCAAATTTTAGGTCTTGCCTGCATTACCAGTCACAATCCCGCCGATTCAGTTTTTTAATGCGCTTTCATTTTATTTCATGATAGCGCTTTCGTCAATATGTTTTCAAAAAAAAGTCTGTTTCTCGAAACAGACGCGTTATTCCGGGTTTTTTTGCAGACGCTGGACATGCAGCGTAATATAGCCGGCCTCGGATTCCGGCAGTTCCAAATCATATTCATTTTTTAAAAACGCCGCCAGTTCAAGCGCACACCGATAAGCAAACGGATACTTTTTTTGGATGAAATAAAGCATCTCCTCGTCCATGGAATGGAGTGCTTCATTTGAGTCCAACCGGCTGACCGCATACCGCAAGTGCGTGACGAGGCGCTGATAGGAAATACTGTCTTCATCCACCTTCTGTTCGAAAAAGGATTCGATCTTTTCGATCATTTCTCTGATCATGGTTGTATGCTTCATCGCCGAATACATGCTTTTGGCATCCGCCTTGGCAGTGTGGATATGAAGCGCGATATACCCCGCCTCATCATCAGGCAATGATATACCGAGGGTTTGTTTCACGTGTTCAACCGCCCAGCGGCCGATTTCATATTCTTTTTTATAAAGCGCCTTAATTTCATGAAGCAATCGGTTGTGCACCTGAAGGCCGTTTTGAATCCTTTCGATCGCAAAGGATAAATGGTCCGCCAGCGCAATGTGGATGTGATCGTTCAAAGGCGCCGCAAGCTCTCCCTCCGCATGGCTGATGATATCTTCAGCCGCCTCTATATGCTCTTCGGGAAGCGTTTCTAACACTTGTTTGAACTTTTCATTTTCGTCGTGCACGACAAATATTTTTTCAATTTTATGTTTTTGAATCACATCATTTTTTCTCTTTTGAAAAGCGATTCCGGGACCCATTACGATCTTTTCCCGTCCGTCTTCTTTTATTAACGCCGCATTGTTATTTAATACTTTGTCTATTCTCAAGAGGTTCGCTCCCGTTCATATGTTTAGTGGGATTGTACCCTCTTTTTCATATGATGTAAAGGTGCCGGACCCGCGCGCTCCCGTTTCGGCAATTCTTTGCGGACAGGCATCCATCGGTTTTTATCCAGCCTGCCGCGGGCCGATTTCGTTTCATCGGTCAAATCCGCCGATCGGACTCGGCTCACAAACGAAAAAGCACCAGCCGTCCGCTTCGCTTTCTTATGATAAGCCGCTTGGTTTCCGTACACGGCGGCTAATGGATATCTTCCGTTACCCGGCGCCATCCAGTTCATCAGAAAGACCATCCACACCCGTAAAGATACTAGCAAACGTTTCATTGCAAATCATCCCTCCGCTTCTTTTTGACAGACAGCTTGTTCGCAGGCCTGTTTTTCTCTCCGCTTTAACGGAAAAGGCGGCCGATCCTTCTCCGCTAAAAACTAGCGGGTCTAGCAACCCTATGACTCTATGATAGACGCGGCAGGGCGAATTGTTTGTCACAATATGAGTGAAAAAACAAACTAGTTTTCAGAAGTTTTGTTGAAAGCTGATGGAAATGACCTGAAAAATGGAAAAGCCGATAAAAAAAGTTATACACACCTTATCCCTTGGTTAAGCACAGCTTAAACACAGGGTATATCCACATATCCACAAACTCGATCTATATTTTGTATAGGAACACTCGTTCCCAACAATATATATACACAATTTTATTCAGTTATGCACAGGATTTTGTGTATAACTCCCTCCTTATTCACAGACCAATTTCCATAAATGAGTCATATGTCACAAGGATTATTTTGAATTTTCAAGAAATATATACTAGATTTCTAATTTAGATAAAGAAAAAGGGGGAAACACGATTGAAAAAAGGAATCATCCGTTATCTGCTTCCGGCTTTTGTCTTATCCTTTACCTTATCCACAAGTTCACAGGCTGCGCCGGCAACAAAACCGCAAACTCCTGATCTTGAGAAGGCTGAGGTATTTGGTGACATTGATATGACCACCGGCAAACAAACGACAGTCATCGTCGAGCTGAAGGAAAAGTCACTGGCGGAAGCAAAGGAACTCGGCAAAGCACAGACAAAAAGCAAGCTGAAAAGCGAACGCTCAAAAGTGAAAAAGAAAGCGCTCAAAACCATTAAACACGGAAAAATCAACAGGGAATATGAGCAAGTGTTTTCCGGCTTCTCCATGAAACTCCCGGCAAATGAAATTCCGAAACTGCTGAGTGATCAGGATGTCAAAGCGGTTTATCCGAACGTCACCTATCATACCGATCAGCTGAAAGATAAAGACATCACCCTATCTAAGGATGCCGTGTCTCCGCAGATGGATGACAGCGCGCCTTATATAGGGGCAAATGACGCGTGGAAGCTCGGCTATACGGGGAAAGGCGTCAAGGTGGCCATTATTGACACCGGTGTCGAATATAAACACCCTGACTTAAAGAAAAATTTCGGACAATATAAAGGATACGATTTTGTGGATAACGATTACGATCCTGAAGAAACGCCGTCCGGTGATCCGAGAGGCGCGTCGACTGACCACGGAACTCACGTCGCGGGCACGGTAGCGGCAAACGGAACGATTAAAGGCGTAGCGCCGGATGCTACACTCCTTGCCTACCGTGTGCTCGGTCCGGGCGGAAGCGGAACAACGGAGAACGTCATCGCCGGTATTGAACGCGCCGTACAGGACGGAGCGGATGTCATGAACCTTTCTCTCGGCAATTCTGTGAATAACCCAGACTGGGCGACAAGCACGGCGCTTGACTGGGCGATGTCAGAAGGCGTCACGGCCGTTACATCAAACGGAAACAGCGGGCCGAACAATTGGACCGTCGGCTCTCCGGGAACGTCCAGAGAAGCTATCTCCGTCGGAGCGACACAGCTGCCGCTGAACGAGTACGCCGTCTCCTTCGGTTCCTATTCCTCAGCGAAAGTAATGGGGTACAACAAAGAAGATGACATAAAAGCACTGAATAAAAAAGAAACAGAGCTCATAGAGGCGGGTATCGGCGAGCAAAAGGATTTTGAAGGCAAAGATCTGAAAGGAAAAGTCGCGGTCGTCAAACGGGGCAGCATCGCCTTTGTGGATAAAGCAGACAACGCCAAAAAAGCGGGCGCGATCGGTATGGTTGTGTATAACAATGCCCCGGGAGAAATTGAAGCCAACGTACCGGGCATGTCCGTGCCGACGGTTAAGCTTTCATCAGAAGACGGCGAAAAACTCGTCAGCCAATTAAAAGCGGGCGGCACAAAAGCGACATTCCATTTATCCGTGGCTAAATCGCTCACTGAACAAATGGCAGACTTTTCGTCACGCGGTCCGGTTATGGACACGTGGATGATTAAACCTGACGTCTCCGCTCCCGGCGTAAACATCGTCAGCACCATTCCGACCCATGATCCGGCCGACCCGTACGGCTACGGATCGAAGCAGGGAACGAGCATGGCTTCCCCGCATGTAGCCGGCGCAGCTGCCGTCATCAAGCAGGCCAAACCGAAATGGAGCCCGGAACAAATAAAAGCCGCTCTCATGAACACGGCGGAAACCTTAACGGACGCGGACGGTGACGTATACCCGCATAATGCGCAAGGCGCCGGAAGCATCAGAATCATGAAGGCGATCAAAGCAGACTCCCTTGTCGCCCCGGGAAGTTATTCTTACGGAACGTTTATGAAAGACAAAGGCAATGAAACGAAAAAAGAAACCTTTACGATTGAAAACCAATCGTCCATCAGAAAATCATATCAGCTCGAGTACTCTTTCAACGGCACGGGCATTACCGTTTCGGGCACAGACCGGGTCGTGATCCCCGCTCATCAAACCGGAAAGGTCAATGCGAAAGTAAAGGTCAATGCCAAAAAAGTAAAGGCAGGCACCTATGAGGGAACCGTCACAGTGCGTGAAGGCGGAAAAACAGTCGCAAAAGTGCCGACGCTGCTGATTGTAAAAGAGCCGGACTATCCGCGCGTAACGTCAATCGACGTACAGGAGGGCACAACGCAGGGAACCTACCAAATTGAAACCTATCTTCCGGCTGGAGCCGAAGAGCTTGCCTTCCTTGTATATGACAGTAATCTTGACTTTGTCGGCCAAGCCGGCATCTACAAAAAGCAGGATAAAGGCTATCAATATTTCGACTGGAACGGCAAAGTCAATGGTGACACCGCACTGCCGGCAGGAGAATATTATATGCTGGCCTATGCCGCGAACAAAGGGAAATCAAGCCAGGTGCTGACTGAAAAACCTTTTATCATTGAATAACCGAACAACCCTGCTGGAGCATCAGCAGGGTTTCTTTCTGATTAATCGGCAAAAGCTTCTCGAAGCAGGCGATATGACTGAAGTTTATCTTCAAAATGATGAGTAATGGTCACAGCCATTACTTCTTCTGTTGCGTATGCTTTACTGAGAGCCAGAATCTGTTCCTTCACTTGCTGCTTCGTTCCGATGATCATCCGATTCCGATTATCGGCAATTCGTCTTTGTTCATACGGTGTATACGTATTGCCGCGGACGGTTTCGTAAGACGGTACGCCGTGAAGCGGAATCCCCTGTTCACCCGCAAGCAGCGTATAATCCATGACGGCCGCGAGTTCCTCCGCTTTCTCTTCCGTGTCCGCGCACAGCACAAACACCGCCACGGCTGTTTTTGGTTCTTTACCTAATGCAGAAGGTTTAAATCTGCGCTTATATTGTGCTGTCGTGCTTTCTCCGCCTTCTCCATTAATAAAATGGGCAAACATATAGCCTGCTCCCATTTCTGCGCTCAGAAACGCGCTTTCCCCCGAAGAACCGAGAAGCCAGACTTCCGGCGCCGTCTTAATAAGGGGTGATGCGGTCAGATTCGGAAAACGGTGATTGTCATCAGCTGCATCATGCAAATACATCGCCAGCTCACGAAGCTGCTGCGGATATTGATCAGCATTACGCTTCCCGCCGTCATTCAGCGCCCATGATGCGATCGGCATTCCGCCCGGCGCTCTCCCTAATCCGAGATCGATTCTGCCCGGCGTCAACCCTTCGAGCACGCGGAAATTCTCCGCCACTTTATATGCGCTGTAATGCGGAAGCATCACACCTCCTGATCCTACCCGAATGTCATTCGTTTTCGCCGCAATATGGCTGATCAGCACTTCAGGGCTTGAGCCCGCCAACCGCTCTGAAAAATGATGCTCTGACACCCAAAACCTCTTATATCCGAGCTTTTCCGCCTCCTGCGCCAATCTTACTGTATTCCGCAGTGCACTTTCCGCAGAACACCCTTCTGATACAGGAGATTGATCCAATATACTTAATGAAATCATCACTGTCACCTCATCAACATCGTACCACTGCTAAGCCGTTTTTTCTTTCTGTATGCTTATCAGCATCCCTGATGATAAACATTTATATACCTTGTTCCATTTTGTCGAAATATGTTACACGTGAAACATAAAAAAACCTCTCCCGGTCAGGAGAGGTTTTTTCTTAATTCTTTTGAAAACCTTTATCTTTTACATATTGATTTAAATAGGTTCTCGGTTTTTGTTTCATGAACTGCAGGATTTGATCAGACCACGTTTCAACCCGCTTGCCGTTTGTCCGTTTATCATAATAATCGGAAATGGTTTCATCATATTCCTTCATATAACTGCGGAAGTTTTCTTCATTCGTATCGTACGTGTTTTCATGATATACGGCTTGTTTCGGCAGGCGCGGCTTTTGACCGGACGGATGAGCGGGATGACCGACTACCAAGCCGAACAGCGGCAGCACATGGTCAGGTGTACCAAGCACTTCTGTCACCTGATCAAGTTCATTTCGAATGCCTCCGATATAACAAATGCCGAGTCCCATTGATTCCGCGGCAACACTTACGTTTTGTGCGGCAAGTGCGGCATCAATGATGCTGACCATAAACATTTCCGTATTCTCAAGAAGCTCGGTAATGTTTTCTCCTTTTTCCTCAGCAAGTTTTTTATGGCGGTACAAATCAGCGCAAAACACAAACAAGTGCCCGTTATTTTCGACGTAAGGCTGGTTTCCGGCCAGTGCCGCCAGCTTCCGCTTTTTCTCCTTATCGGTTACGCCGATGATGGAGTAAGCCTGCACGTAACTGGACGTTGACGCCGCCTGGGCGCTTTTCACTAATGTATCTATCTCTTCTGCTGTCAGAAGCTCGTCAGTAAATGATCGGATCGACCGATGATTAAGTATGGTTTCGATGGTATTGTTCATATATAAAGCCTCCTTCTCTATATATCATATCCGAAAGAGTATCATGCCAAAAGCGAAATGCTCTAAACAAAAAAAGACAGCCCGAAAAACGAGCCGTCTCACATTAAGAATTGAACAAGTAGCTTTTATATTTCGTCAGCTGCACACTTGCGTTATATACGATCCCGAAGCTGATTAATGTAGAAAGCACCGAGCTCCCCCCATAGCTGACAAACAGCAGCGGAATACCGGTAACCGGCATAATGCCGATATTCATCCCGATGTTCTGGAAGGTGTGAATCACGATAAGTGCAGTAAATCCTACGCAAAAAAACGCACCAAATCGGTTAAACGCATGCAAGCGGTCAATCAGCACCACAAGCCTGTAAATTAAAAAGAAAAACATGACAACCGCAATGGCGCAGCCTAAAAACCCAAAACTTTCACCCAAAATCGCAAAGATAAAGTCGGTCTGTCCCTCAGGTACGTACACCTTCAGATTATGAACGCCGTTTCCGGTAATGCCGCCCGATCCGATCGCCATAACGGCCTGATCCACCTGCCAGCTTTTATCGCTCTCGGCCTGAGTCGTTGCCGCACTGGAGTCAGACATCCACGATGTAATCCGGTTAATTTGATAATCCGCAATACCGATCGAATTCGCCACATGGGGAAATTCAATTACCAGCACTAAGAATAGGCCAAGCACAAGCGCGGCCGAACCGCCGATAATGGTGATCAGCTTCCAGTTTACACCTGACATAAACACCATCACCATAACGATAAACAGACAGATCGCACCCGTTCCGGCATCCTGCAAAACGATCATCCCGATCGGAATAACCGTCCATGCCGCAATTTTCAAAAGCAGATTCACATCTTCCCGAAGTGATCTTTGATCCTTCGGGCCCGCCTTCGATATAATGGACGCGACCATCATCATGATTCCTATTTTCGTAAACTCAGATGGTTGAAGAGTGAAGCTGCCGATTTTAAACCAGCTCTTCGCTCCGTTTTTGATCGGTGCGATGGATTCCGGCGCCACACGCAGAAGGAGCAGTGACAGCACGCCGGCAATTAATACGTACAGACTCAGTTTTTCAAGCTGCTCTAAATCAAAGTACATGATACTGACCATGAGACCGGCTCCGATGACATAAAAGACGATCTGTCTCATCCAGGCATCACTTCCGTACTGCCCGAACTGTCCGGCCGCATAAATCGCCGCAACACTAATTATTAAAAACACACCAAATATAAAAATCAAATCCCCCTGATAATAGGGATTTTGCTGTTTCTTATATCGACTCATTCTATCCCGCCTTACATTTTCATCGGAAGTCACTATTGTTTATTATACATGAACACCGTTCAAGAAAACATGATGAGGTTGCTTCCTTTTTATTTTTTATGGTTTGGGGACTACACGACATATGACGTGTCAGAAAAGGAAATGTTTCGGTCATGATGAAACTTTTCCGATAAAAAACCCCTTCTCGTCAGAAAAGGGGTTTCAGTCTATGTTTAACGTCATAAACAAGCTGTTCGGGTCCTCTTTATAATGTGCAAACGGATCACAATATTGAAACCCGGCTTTTTCATACAGGCGTCTGGCGGGGAGAAAAGCCTCCATAGAACCGGTTTCTAAGCTGATCCGCTGATAGCCCCGCCGCCTTGCTTCTTCAAGCATATGGCGGAGGATCCGGTTGGCTGCGCCTTTTCTGACATGATGCGGAGCCGTTTTCATTGATTTGATCTCACCGTGCCGGCTGTTTAGCTCCATTAAGGCGCCGCAGCCGAGCAGGACGCCGTTTTCCCTCGCACTCCAAAACGTAACGTCAGGCTGACGCAGCCGGTCCGCATTGAGCGCGTGTATACTTTCCGGGGGAGAATGCATGGTCATGCTCTTCAGATGCTCCTGCAAAAGCGCAATGACGTCCGGCGCTGTGACATCGTCTTTTGTTATGTCCACTTCAAAACCACCCTTGCTGTGCATGTTTTCTTTGAACATAGCAAAGGTTCACAGCCTGTGCCATTCCCTTGTCCGGAAATGTGACAGGGTATTTGACCTTTCCGGTTTCTTGTACCTATCCAAAAATGAGGCAATAGTTGCAATACATTTCTCGAAAAAGCGGTATCAAAAATTGGAAAACATGGTATAATAATTGTAACAAAATGTTCAAAAAACGACCACAAAACAGACACATTTTATTCTCTGTATTTCATTTTGGAAACGCTCCCATAAAATGAAAGGAGACATGTAAGATGGACATGTTTTTTGCTTATTTACTGGTCGCAAGCGCAACACCCCTCTTTATCTGGCTGGATAACAAAAAAGTCGCTCTTTCGGCCATACCGCCAATTATTCTCATGTGGGTTTTCTTCTACTTTTACGCAACCAGCAGCCTGTCCCCTCTCGGCCACACACTCATGATCATCCTGTTTGCCGTCAACGTCATCGTTGCCCATATCGCCGCCTTTATCATTTACGGCCTTCCGCGCCTGCGCCGGAGAAGAAGCCAATAAAGGCACAAAAAACCCTCTTCGCCTGAACGAAGAGGGTTTCTTTTTATTCCTGATGTTCGGAATGTTGCTTCGCACCGCCAGGAGGGTTTCCATCCATATGGTCACCGTGATGGTAGTGCGCCGCAAAGATCCAGATGGAACCAAGGATGATAACAATCGCTCCGAAAAATCCGAAGAGCGTGTTTCCGACTTGAATCCCGCCGTTTTCGCTTTCTGTCATGTGCATGAACATGAGAAGCTGAAGACCGGCTTGGATAAATGCGAATCCGAAAATGATCCACAGTTTTGCTGATGGGCTTAATTCCGTATATACTGCAACCCAAAGGGCCAGCAGGGTCAGAATAATAGACAACGCAAAACCTACGATATGCTTCCACGGAAAGTGGCTGTGTTCAGCAGATTTGTTTGCCATATTATAGTCCCCCCAATCCGATGAGATAGACGCCTGTAAAGATGAAGATCCAAACAACGTCTAAGAAGTGCCAGTATAAACTTGAGATAAAGATTTTTGAAGACGTCTGCGGCGTTAATCCGCGTTTCTTCAATTGCAGTAAGATGCCGGCAATCCAGAAGATACCGATCGTTACGTGCGTTCCGTGCGTTCCCAGAAGGACGAAGAATCCAGACCAGAAAGCACTTGTACCGAGAGATGCTCCTTCATGTACATAGTGGATGAACTCGTTAAGCTCACATCCGACGAAGCCCGCACCGAGAAGAAGCGTAATGATCGTCCAAATGACGACGCCTTTTAAACTTCCGCGACGCATTTCATGAACAGCGATCCCGCAGGTGAAACTGCTGATCAGAAGCAGGAATGTCATGATCATGACAAGCTTCACTTCAAATAATTCAGCCGGTAAGACTCCTCCTGCTGTTCTTCTTTGAAGAACGAAGAAGGTTGCAAATAGTGTTGAGAACAACACAATCTCTGCCCCTAAAAAGATCCAAAACCCGAGAATATTGAGTCTGCCGGTTTCAGATTGATATTCCATAGGCGCGTTAGAATTGCCGTGTTCTGCATGTTCCATAAATCACGCCTCCTTTATTCGGAAATCTTTCTTTCCGTCTCTTTTATTTCTTCAACAGGTATATAGTAGCCATTGTCATATTCAAATGAACGAAGCACCATGCAAAGCAGAATGCCGATCAAGCCGACAATGCCCATCCAGAACCATTCAAATACAAGCCCGAAGCCTGCAATACCGAACGCCACTGACATAATAAGCGGTCTTCCGGAGTTGTGCGGCATATGGATTTTCTTGAACTTGCTTTCCGGATGAATATCCGTTTTGTCTTCTTTCAATTGCAGGTACGCATCTTGAGATTTCACTTCTGGAAGCACCGCAAAGTTGTAATGCGGCGGAATCGCAGATGAAGTCGCCCACTCAAGCGTACGTCCCACGCCCCATGAATCTCCGCTGATCTCGCGAGTAGAGTAGCGGAAGCTGTAGTAGATGTTGTAGCAAAGGATTAAGAATCCGACACCCATCATGAAGGCTCCGACAGTTGAAATAAAGTTCAATGCAGTCCATCCGTCATTCGGTCCGTAAGTGTAAATACGGCGAGGCATACCTTGCAGCCCCAAGAAGTATTGAGGGAAGAAACATACATTAAATCCGATCATAAAGATCCAGAAGAACCATTTTCCGATTCTTTCGTTCAGCTTGTGGCCGAACATTTTCGGATACCAGAAAATAAATCCTGCGAAACATGCAAATACCGTACCCGCGATCAGCACATAGTGGAAGTGAGATACGAGGAAGTACGTATTATGGTATTGATAATCCGCTGCAGCCATCGCAAGCATAACCCCTGTTACCCCGCCGACAACGAAGTTCGGGATGAACGCAAGCGCCCACAGCATCGGTGTTGTAAAACTGATCCGGCCTTTATACATCGTAAAGAGCCAGTTAAAGATTTTAACCCCGGTCGGAACCGAAATCGCCATCGTTGTAATCGAGAAGAAAGAGTTAACGGACGCACTGTTCCCCATTGTGAAGAAGTGGTGGGTCCATACAAGGAAACTCAGGACGGAAATGGCGATAATTGAGCCGACCATCGCTTTGTAACCGAATAACTGCTTTCTTGCAAACGCTGAAATAATTTCAGAGAAAATACCGAATGCCGGTAAGATAACGATATATACTTCAGGGTGTCCCCAAATCCAGAACAAGTTAGCCCAAAGCATCGGCATACCGCCGGCTTCCAGCGTGAAAAAGTGAGCGCCGAACAAACGGTCAAATGATAACAGCGCCAATGCCACTGTCAAAACAGGGAAGGCGAATACGATAATAACCATTGTAATCAGCGTCGTCCATGTGAACATCGGCATACGCATCAGCGTCATGCCTTTCGTACGCATTTTCAGGATCGTCACCATAAAGTTGATACCCGTCATCAGCGTACCGATACCGGCAATCTGAAGACCGAGCAGGTAGAAGTTCTCACCAGGCCCGGGACTCATGTCGTTGCTTGCCAGCGGCATGTAACTCGTCCAGCCTGCGTTCGGAGAACCTCCGATAACGAAAGAAATATTGAAAAGCATCGCACCTACGAAGAACGTCCAGAAACTCAGGTTGTTCAAGTAAGGGAATGCTACGTCGCGCGCACCGATCTGCAAAGGTACGACAACGTTGATCAGACCGATTAAAAACGGCATCGCCATGAAGATAATCATGATCGTACCGTGAGTCGTAAAGATCTCATTATAGTGGTTTGAGTCTAAAAAACTGTTATTAGGAAGCGCTAACTGGGCGCGCATCATCAAGCCGTCGACCCCGCCGCGGAACAGCATGATAACAGCAGAGATAATGTACATGATTCCAAGTTTCTTATGGTCTACAGACGTCAGCCATTCAGACCAGAGCCATTTCCACTTTTTGAAGTATGTGAGTACAACGATGATAGCGATAGTGGAAAGCGCAATGGAAACTTGTGCGCCCAGAATTAATGGGTCACCTGTTACAAAAAATTCATCCCATCTCAATTTCATTCGGGCTTCCTCCTTTCTTGTTCAATTTCAATCTTGTTTATCGTCGGATACTTTAAATTCGTTTTTCTTTACATCTTCCCACGGGTCTGTTTTAGAGTGCGGTGATACGGCTTTGTAGCCAAGGCGTTTGCGCGCCTCCATCGCATATTCGGCATCTTGGCCGTGGTCAACGTATTTTAAGTGTGTAGAAGAGAACGTTAATTTTCCGACATTCTCCGGAAGCATCAGTTCGTCATACTTCTCTTTCGTCAGCTTTGGAGAATCGCTTTGGGCTTTTTTCACCCAGCTGTTAAAGTCTTTTTGCGTAACAGCTTTTACGTTGAATTTCTGGTCGGCAAAGTGTTCGCCGGTGAAGTTCGCGTTGCGGCCTTCATATGTTCCCACTTTGTCAGCCTGTAAGTATTGATCCATCAGCATTCCCGCCATCGCGTATTTTTGTCCCCCAAGCTGAGGAATCCATAGCGATGCCATTGAATCTGCTGAAGAAATTTTAAATAAAACCGGACGGTCTACAGGAATGTTCAGGTAGTTAACCGTCTCAATATCCTGCTCAGGGTAGCTGAATACCCATTTCCAGTCTACCGAAGTAGCATAAACAACAAGAGGCTCTTTATCCTTTGTCGCTTCAGGCGCTTTTTCTAACGAATATATCGTCTGTACGGTAGGCACAGAAAGTGCAATAACAATTAAAATTGGGATCACTGTCCAGACTACTTCTAAGAACGTGTTGCCGTGCATCTCGGGCTTGTAATTTCCGCTGTCTTTGCCTTTGCGGTCGCGGTATTTCACTAAAATAATTGTAAATAGTACGAATACGACGCCGACAATGAACAGCATAAATCCGATTGACAAGAGAATCAGATCTTTCTGCTGGTCTGCTACAGGTCCTTTCGGATCTAAAACGGAAATGTCGCTGCATCCGCCCAGTACGAAAACAACAGCCAACATCGCTAATAAAAGTAACGGTTTAAATGCTCTGAACAAGAAGATCACCATCCTTCCTATTGATGTAGTGAATCTGAAATGTACTTTCTCAAAATCTTTTCTCTATCTACCTTGTTATGCTATCAAAATCTGCCCTTATTAGCTTTATTTTTTTCTAAAGTTCATCTTTTTTTCGACCTAATGTCACAAAATCGTCAAAAAATGCATGAACTTTTTCCACTTGCGTAAATCAAACATAAAAAGTTTTAGATCATTTAGCATATATAGAGAAAAAAGATAGCGAGAACGAATAATACCAAATAAAGGTTTACCATAATAAAAATCGCTGGTCAACAAAAAGTTTCATTTTGTTAAACATTCTACAAAAGAAATATTTTTTCCTTTGCTCACACCTTTTCACACGGTTTCCATTTTAACGCAACGCATTGTGAAAAAAAAGACCGGAACGCGCCTTGATATGTTCATTATAAAAAACGCATTCATATGTTTAATATGGACAAAACGAAGGAAACATATAGGCATAAATAATAAAAAATAGGAAGTGATATTTATGGGTTTTATCGTATCTCTGATTGTCGCTATTATTATCGGCTGGATCGGAAGTTTATTTGTAAAAGGCAGTATGCCCGGGGGGATCATCGGGTCAATGATCGCCGGTCTGATCGGCGCATGGATCGGGCACGGACTGCTCGGCACATGGGGTCCTCACCTTGCCGGCTTTGCCATCATTCCGGCAATCATCGGAGCTGCGATCGTGGTATTCTTATTCAGCCTGATCGCCAGAAGCAGAGGATAAAAAAAAGCCTCGT
The DNA here is from genome assembly GCF_003047165.1 of Bacillus sp. ZY-1-1. Taxonomy (NCBI): domain Bacteria; kingdom Bacillati; phylum Bacillota; class Bacilli; order Caryophanales; family Bacillaceae; genus Bacillus; species Bacillus sp. ZY-1-1. The sequence goes on along the minus strand of NZ_CP027061.1, from coordinate 272,508 downwards.
CCCTTATGGGATGGGGCTTTTTTCCGGTAGAGCGCCCAAATGGCGGATAAACCGCCGGAAAGCCGCTCTGCCTTCTTCTGTCTGTTTAAAGACGCCGGCATGCTCCAGTATCCGCGCAAAGGCATGGCCGATTTCCTCTTTCAGAATCTGTTCCGCATTTTCTTTCGTTACCTTCCGCTTATGCAGCACACTGAGCGCCCAATCTTTATGCTTTGCCGCAGAAGGGTCTGCCGTTAAGACCGCCTCCGGGTCCGGTGAGCACAGCGCTTCAGCCGTGTATTTCATTTCTTGTTCAAGGCGGCCCGGCAGAATCGCAAGCCCCATTACCTCAATCAGTCCGATATTTTCTTTTTTCAGGTGATGAACTTCCTGATGGGGATGAAAAATTCCCAGCGGATGATCATCAGAGGTGCGGTTATTTCTGAGGACGAGATCTAATTCGAATAAACCGTTTCTCCGCCGGGCAATCGGCGTAATTGTATTGTGCGGTGTTTCTCCTGAACAGGCGAGGAGATCAGCCGCCTCATCGGAATAACCGCGCCATGCCCGCAGGATGGCATCCGCCGCGCCGGAAAGCTCAGACGCGCTCTCGCTCTGCAGGCGGATGACCGACATCGGCCACTTCACAATTCCCAGCACCGTTTTCGGATAGTCAGGCAGCCTGTACCGGCTTTCTGTCTCCGCCCGCGCCATCGGGAATTCATAATGGCCCCCCTGAAAATGGTCGTGGCTTAAAATACTGCCGCCGACAATCGGCAGATCAGCATTGGAACCGAGAAAATAATGAGGATACTGGCTGACGAACGACAGCAGCCGGTCAAACGTTTTTTTGCTGATCTTCATCGGTTCGTGCCGGTCTTTCAAAACGATGCAATGCTCCCGGTAATACACATACGGAGAAAATTGCAGAAACCACTGCTCATCGCCGAGAATGACCGGAATGACACGAAGGTTTTGACGCGCCGGGTGATCCGGTCTCCCCTCGTACCCGACATTTTCTTTACAAAGAACACATCCCGGATAATCGGATTGAGGCTGCTCTTTGGCAGCGGCAATTGCTTTCGGATCTTTTTCCGGTTTTGAAAGGTTGATCGTGATGTCCAGCTTTCCGTAAGCCGTCTCAGCCGTCCATCCGACATTCCGCTGTATTCTGTCCGAACGGATATAATACACATCCTCTGAAAATCGGTAAAACGCCTTTGTCGCCTGCTCCGGCCCGTGCACCGCCTTTGTTTCTTCAAAACGACGGACAATCTCGGACGGCTGCGGGGCAAAGCAGCCCATGATCTTCGCGCTCAGCAGGTCGCGATAGGTGTCTGTATCGGCTGCAATCCGGCCCGTTTCTGCCGCCCATTCATAAATCGGGGCCAATATGTCCGGCAATGATGCCGACGATTCATTTTCTTTCTGTTCTGAAGCCTCCGGATGGGTAATATGCAAAGTTTCATATAAACGGTTTCTTGTATATTCAATATCAAGAAATGAAATCAGCTCTTTTTGCAATCCGTACCGGATTAAACGTTCCACGTGCCGCTCAATTGCCATCGTCATCCCCCTTTAGTTCTCTTGCTCCGGCTCCGATATCCGCCGTGTAAAAGTCAGTTTCTCCCTGTCTTCTCCTCATAGCGGCCCCCGTTAGCTCTCCGATGAGATTCACTCTGCCGGGCGCAAAGAAAACGCGCAGGTCCTCGGATTCCCCGAATACATCAGCAAACGCTTTCTTTATTTTGCGCTTCAAACGCATCCCCTTCCACCATTACACTTTCCCCCCGGGACGCGGAAAGAAACGGTTATGACACGCCCTCTTCTTTCGCTTTTCTGAAGACAATCCACTTGCTGGCCGCATAGTTGACGACTACAATAATGACGTTATCGGCGATTTTCGCCAATGTTTCGTTCATATGAAATTGACTGACCAGAAGAATCATCATGGCGAGATCGATGGCGAGAGACAGTACCCGCACGCTGAAAAAGGCCGTTAATTCTTTCATCAGACTCCGCATCCCCGCGGTCTTTTGCTGAAAGACATACCGTTTATTCGTAACATAAGCAAATAGAACGGACAGAATCCAAGCGGCGACAGTCGCCGCCTTGTAATCCATCTCAAATGCCGACGTCAGAATGTAAAAACTGACGATATTCACGATGGTCGTGAATATCCCCATAATGATATACATCATAATTTCTCTGTAGCGCATGGCAGTTCCTCGCTTTCTGAAAGACTTTTCTAAACCTTTTGTCAAATCAAGAAGAACGTTACCCTGATTTTCTGCCGCTGACAAAAACATAGAGCGCGTCAAACATGCTGCGGAAAGTAACCGGCCTTCCCAGCACATTAGATTGCTTAATCATCCCGTCGATGAGCGCGCACATCATGTTAGCGGTATGCTCGGTATCTATATGGTCTTCTATTAAATTTCTCGATTTGAGCCAATTTATGTACATGGTGCTTTCTTCTATCCATAACTTATACAGGCGGATATAAGCTTCATATTCACTGACGACTTTGTAAGTAGGCATATGAACGGCAAAAGACACAACATTCCAGGCAGGCTTGCTGTTTACAAACCGCATCAACAGGCTGGCCGCGCTGGCCGCGGCTTCACAAAGCGTCAACGGCCGCTCTGTTTGCTTTTCTAATTCGTCGAGATAGCCAGTGATGATCCTTTTTTTAATCTGACGCCTCTCTAACAAATGCTTCAGAAAATCTTCCTTGCTTTCAAAATGAACGTAAAACGCCCCTTTGCTGAAACCCGCCGCTTTACTGATGTCATCGATTGAGACTGAATCGTAAGCTCTTTCAATCAGGAGATGAAGGCCTGCGTCAATAAAACTTTCAAATGTTTCTTCTCTCTTAATTTGAAATTTGTTTTTTTTCATTTTTTACCCCAGCTGTTTGATCATTCACTTTATCTTACACCGAATCATTCTTTTGCGGTATTTTTTATGCAAAAAGAATATGCTAATCGACGTTTTGAGGGTAAATGTTAATAGGTCATATGGTTTATTTTTATTTGCATACTATCCAGTCAGTATTTATTTGTTTATTATTATATGTAAGAATTCTTGAAGGATTTTGGTTATTTCAGTCATTTTCTTAGGGAATAGGTAGGTGAATTCATCTTCAATTTGGGATTACCGGCCAACTATGTGTGATATTTGTTATACATTGGCTGCTGTAGCTGGGCAAATCAATTTTTCAATTGGAGGTTCTTATGAAAACTCATGTAATGAAAGATATAGATCAAGATTGGCAATTGTTAATTCAAGAGGCTAGAATCATGGGTTTGCACATTGACGATGTGAGGCGCTTCTTAAATACTGAAAAAGCGGTGAAGAAAAAAACACCAATGAAAAACACCATCCGCCAGCGGTAAGATTACAGGCGGATCCTTTTACTATATGACCTGCCACAGTCCGCCCGCACCCGAGTTTTCAAGGAACACCCGCAATAAGAGGGGAATCAGAGAACAAACCGTATACCGGACAACCATTCCCGTCCGCATTCCGCAATTGAACAGCCAAACATGGTGATATGAGATCCCCCCGCTGCATATCTTGTGTATTATGCCCATTTATGAGGTGATACACAGATGGATACGAATCCCTATTATGATGAAAAACAACAGAACTACTACGAAGGCCTGAATCCTTATTTATTGAACAAAATAGACGAAAACTGGCGGACAGTGCTTGATGTCGGCTGCGGCACGGGCAATTTAGGAGCGGCGATCGAAGACCGCGGAATAACGGTTTACGGCATTGAAGCGTATCCCGAAGCCGCAAAAAAGGCGGAAAGCAAATTGAGCCACGTGCTTTGCGGCGACATTGAATCCGCCATTCTTCCGTACGAATCAGAGCAATTCGACTGCATGCTGTTCGGAGACGTTCTTGAGCATCTTGTCGACCCGTGGTCAGTGCTGAAAAAGCTTCGTCCTTATGTAAAAAAAGACGGCACTGTGCTTGCATGCATACCGAATGTCGGCCACATCTCAGTCGTGCTGGAGCTTTTAGCCGGCAAATGGACTTACAGTGACGCCGGATTAATGGATCAGACCCACCTGCGTTTTTTTACCCGGGAAGAGACTCTTTCATTATTTAAAGCCGCCGGCTATGAGGTCAAACGCATTGAGGCGATCCGCGTTGATCACCCTTCTTACCACAAAGCCATCGCATCATTGCACGAAGTATGCGTACAGCTTGGCATAAGGCATGACTTTATGACAGAAGCATCGGCCTATCAATATGTGATTGAGGCCGAGAGGAGCATGTAATGGATTCACATTCATTTCTGTTTGTCGTCTGTGTGAATGATGAGTCGCTGTACTCCCGGTGCAAGAGCCATATCATGCAGCTTACCGTCCCCCCTTCATACTCCGTTGATATCATGCCGATATACGATTCAGCAAGCATGGCCTCGTCCTACAACAAAGCGCTGAAACACCCCTCCAAATATAAAATTTATCTGCATCAGGATACTTTTATCATTCATCAGCATTTCCTTCATGACATGCTTCATATCTTTCAATCTCATCAGGAGCTCGGCCTTCTCGGTGTTGCCGGCTGCAAAACCCTGCCGCCGAACGGCATTTGGTGGGAAAGCGGACAGCGGATGGGAAAAGTGATTGAATACCGGGGGAATGCTTATCACCCGCTGGATTTTGAGCACGGTGATGAAGACGGCCTGTTTACGCCCGCTGACGCCATTGACGGCTTGTTAATGGCGGCTCAATATGACGTGGAGTGGCGGGAGGATTTGTTTCGCGGCTTTCATTTTTACGACACATCACAGTCGCTCGAATTTCAAAAACACGGCTATCAAGTCGGCGTCGCCTGCCAGAAAGACCCTTGGTGCCTTCATTTTTGCGGCGACTCATTTGACGCCGCGGCATATGAAGCGGACAGACAAACATTTATCAAACACTATATGGCAAAGCCCTCTCGCTGATGCAAAGAGGGCTTTTTACTAACGTTTATTCAGTTCCCGCTCAATGATTTGTTCAAAGGTTTCCTTTCCCGCCGCGCCAGGGATTCTCTCATCGCCGATGATAAACGTCGGCACTGCCGTAATGCCGGCTTCCTCATAAGCATGGCGGAGCGCTTCCCGCTGTACGTCCTTGTACGCTCTTGTCTCAAGCGCCTCTTTGAAGGCAGCGCCGTCAAGTCCGGCTTCTTCCGCAAGCTTTGTCAGCACGCCAACGTCACCGATATTTTGTTCTTCCTGAAAGAACGCCTGAAAAACGCGTGTATGGTATTCGCTTCCTTTCCCGTGTTCCTTTGCGAAATGAAAGCCTTCAAATGCCAAATCCGTGTATGGATGCGGTGACACGCGGGGGAACGTGATTTCAACGCCTAACGACTGCGCCATCGGCTCAATGGAGTTTTTCCACATCTGCCGCTTGGCGGGATCATTCACCGGATCAAGTTTCGGCGAGGGGCTCGGACGCAATTCAAACGGCATCCATTCCACCTGTACGTCCTTGTCCTTGATTGCTTCTTCAAACGCCGCCTTGCCGACATAGCAAAACGGACATACATAATCAGAATATACTTTAATCTGCAGTGTCATTGTAAGTCTCCTTTCCTTATCATTTTAAGTTGTAACTTTTATAGTTACAAGTGTTTTTTTAAAAAAACACCCTCCATATGGAAGGTGTCACGATTCCAGCAGCCTTTGGGCGATATATTCTCCTTTTTTACAGCCGCCGGGACAGGCGAATAAGGAAGAGCCGATCGTTTGTGTGTATTCATTCAGCGCATCCTTTGCCGCCAAAGCCTTCAGCATCGGGACAAATTGGCGGTCCGGGTCTTTTTGAAAGCAGATAAACAACAGGCCTGCGTCAACATAGCCCGTCTTCGGATCAATTCCGTCCGTATAGGAAAATGCCCGGCGCAGAATCTGTCTGCCGGTTGATTTTGCCACGCTGACATGCGAGTCGGCGGGAATTTGATTCAGCTTCACGGGATCGGTTTCCTTTTTTTGTCCGAAAGGCGCGCCCGAGCTTTTCACCCGCCCGAACGTGTCCTCTTGTTCCTTCAAGGATGAACGGTCCCATATATCTAAAAACATCTTAATTTTCCTAAACGCCATGTACGTGCCGCCCGTCATCCAGTCCGGCTCTCCTGATTGAACCCAAACGATCGAATTCATCAGGTTTTCATCCTTCGTGCTTTGGTTGCCGGTGCCGTCTTTGAATCCGAAGAGGTTGCGCGGTGTTTCTCCGTTTTTTCCGCCGCTTAAGAAACCTTTATTGAGAAAGCGGACTTCACACACACCCGATGCCTGTTTCATCAGGTTGCGCACCGCGTGAAACGCCGTTTGTTCATTATCCGCGCAGACCTGTATGACGATATCACCGCCGCCTTGTTTCTTATCGAGCTTGTCGTTAGGCATCGGCGGAATATCGGCGAGGTGCTTCGGTTTTTTATCTTTCAGTCCGAAGCGGTCCTTCCCGTCTTTCTCGAAAAACCCGGGGCCGAAGCCGAAGGTAACGGTCAAATTCGCCGGTGCCAGATCCTGCGACTCCCCGGTATCCTGCGGAGGCATATATTTATTTTTCTGTTCGCCTGACGGGACGGCGCCTGAAGTCAGCAGCTGCGTCAGGCTTGTCCATTGTTTGAAAAGGGAGATGACATCGGCTTTGTCGCTTGACATAACATCAAGCGCCGCAAAATACACATACGTCTGATGCGCCGATGTGATTCCTGCTTGGTGCTTTCCGTAAAAAGGAACGATTTGATCACAATCACGTTTTTCATCATTCTTCTTTGAAGCGGTGGCCGCCGGTTTGAAGAGCGGCGCGAGTCCTCCGAGGCCGCTCGCTCCGACAGCGACGGCTGCGCCCGCGACGGCGCCCCACTTCAGGACATCCCGTCTGTGGATCTGTTTTTCCTTGTTATGTTCATCGCTCATGCTGTGTCTTAACTCCTTTTAAAGCACATCGGCAATCTTCGACATGGTTTCAGAAAGGGCCGTCAGCTTCGTGCTTATCTCTCTGATTTGATCTGTACTTAATGTATCACAAGACGTATACGATTGATCGCACGTTTTGTATTTCGACATCAAAACTTCAAATTCGCTGAATTCCGCATTAAGTTTTTCCGTGACCTCGAAATGGTCTCTCACTGCGCGCTATTCACTGTTTTATAGAGGGCTTTTGAGCCTGCGGTGATTGGTTCAGGCGTCACTTTGAGAGAAGCGATAGAGCCGTCAAACGTTTCGGTCGATATTGCAAGCTTGATTGCTCTGTTCTTGGCATACGGCTTATATTCCCCCAGTCCGTCACGCCTTTTTGCGCACACAGAAAAAGGGCCGCCCTATCGGGACAGCCCTGCTTTGGAGCGCCGAATTTCCTCTGAAAACTTCCGCGCCGCCGCTTTTGGATCTTCGGCTTGGCTGATGGCGCTGATCATGCTGACGCCGTCTGCACCCGCTTCAATGACGGGCGCCGCGTTGTCAGCCGTAATGCCGCCGATTCCTACAATCGGAATGGTGATGCCCTGACGCCGTACCTCTTCAATCAATGTAACGCCCTGCACGGCTTCAGCATCTTTTTTTGTTTCGGTCGGATAGACCGGGCCCATTCCGACGTAATCGGCTCCGGCTTCTTCCGCCCGCTTCACCTCGGAGACGTTATGTGCTGACACACCGAGAATCATATCGCCGATTGCCGCTCTCGTTTCTTCGGCGTCTGCGTCATCCTGTCCGATATGCACTCCGTCCGCCTCAAGGCGCAAGGCCAATTCGACATCATCATTAATGATGAAAGGAATCCCGGCCTGCCTGCAGACATCCTGCACCCGCTTCGCGAACAGGACACGTTCATCCCCTGTTAAAGAACCGCTCCCCTTTTCCCGAAATTGAAAAAGCGTAGCGCCGCCCTCAATTGCTTTTTTCACCACGGAAACCGGGTCTGCGCTTGTATTGTTTGATCCCATAATAAAATAAACCGATAACATATTCTTCATCATTTCCCGAGAAATACGCGTCATTTTTCTATCACCCTTTCAATTGCGGCAAGCTCAGCCGCTTCTTGTTCTGAGATGCTTGCCAGCTTGTTTAAAAGCTCAATCTGGAAGCTGCCCGGCCCCTTATGGGAGGTGTCCAAAGCGGCAAGCTGAGCGGCGCTTCCGTATACAGAAACGGCTGAAACGGCCGCTTGCAGAACGTCCTGCCCTGCTGCGCAGAAGGCTCCGATTACAGACGTCAGCAGGCATCCCGCCCCCGTCACCTTCGTCAGCAGTTTATCACCGTTTTGTACGGCGTATGTGTCGGTGCCGTCGGAGATGACGTCGGTTTTTCCGGTAATCGCAATGACCGTCTTCAGCCCGCTTGCAGCCGTCTTAGCGAGCTGAACCACATCTCCTCCGGCTTCCCCCGCATCCACGCCTTTTATCTTCCAATCAGGGGCGCCGGCAATATTGGCAATTTCCGCGGCATTTCCGCGAATAACGGACAAGCGGACCTCCTGTATGATCTTGCGGGCTGATGCCGTCCGAAACGGCGTGGCGCCGGCGCCTACCGGATCAAAAATGACCGGAACACCGTTTTCATTGGCCGATTTTCCGGCTGCGATCATAGCTTCAACCGATGCCGAGCTGAGGGTGCCTATGTTCAGGACGAGCGCTCCGGCGATTTTCGCCATGTCGGCGGCCTCCTCAATTGCATAAGCCATAACGGGCGATGCGCCGAGCGCGAGCAGTCCGTTAGCGGTGAAGTTCGTGACGACATTATTGGTGATACTGTGAACGAGCGGGTTTTGATCCCGCACTTTACTCAAGTGTTGAGCTGCGGTTTGTGCGTCCATGCTTAATCATCCTTTTTTCTCTTTTTCGGATTCCATAAATACGATTTCGTATGCTCCAGCCAGGCTCTGGCGGCAAAGGACATATAGCGGTCCTTCCGCCAAATGATGGCTAAATGCCACGGAATGACCGGATGAACGAGCGGAATGGTTCTGACTTTGTCAGGATCAAGACCGCGGCAGATTCTTTCCGGCAGCAGGCCGATACCGAGATTGGCGGATACCATTTCGCTGATAAAGTCCCACTGTGATGTTTCATAAATGACATGCGGCCTGAATCCGGCTTTCACGCATTCCGTCATAATTCGATTATGAAGGACAAAATCCTCCCTGAAAAATATGAACGGCTCTTCTTTCAATTCATGAAGACTGCATTCTTTCTCGTCAGCGAGCCGATGTGACGGATGGACGACAAGCATAAGGGTTTCCTTGACGATTGTGAAGGTATGAAAAATCTCTTCATTCGCGGGAAGCACGACGACCCCGATATCAAGCGAGCCGTCCTCCACCCCTTGCTGCACTTTAATAGAGCCGTCCTCAACAAGCTGAAACGTCACATCGGGGTATGTGACGCGGAAGTCACCGAGCACTCTCGGGAAAAAGCCCGACCCGATCATCGGCGGAAGACCGATGCGGACGTGCCCTTTCTTCACTTCCATAATATCGTTCAGCTCTGACGTCAGGTTTTGGAATGACTTTGTGATTTCCTGCGCCTGCACATACATGCTCTGCCCGGCGTCAGTCAGTTCAACTTGCCGGCCATTGCGGTAAAACAGTTTAATGCCGAGCTCCGTCTCCAGGTTTTTAATCATTTTTGAGATTGTCGGCTGTGAAACATACAGAGACTGTGAAGCCTTCGTAAAGCTTTTCAAACGGGCCACTTCCAAGAAATACGTTAAGTGCCGGATATCCATTACATTTCATCCTTTCTATAGACAAAAGGAATACACATTATTCTTTATATGTATTTTACCTATAGCAAAACCTTCTGTACAATATAAATATAAGGGAGGCATCATTATGAAAAAATTGCTGCTTACCGTTATTCAAATCGCTCTGCTGTTTATATTTGCGCGTCTGATCAATTGGGTCACGGCGGCTCTTCATATAAATATTCCCGGCAGTATAATCGGGATTGTGATTCTTTTCACATTATTGCATTTCAAGATTATCAAACTTGAATGGATTGAGCTTGGCGCAGCATGGCTCCTCGGTGAGCTGCTGCTGTTTTTCATCCCGTCTGCCGTCGGAGTGATTGAATACGGAGATATTATGTCTAAATTCGGCGTAAGCATTTTACTTGTCGTCGTCATCAGCACATTTGTCGTGATGGTTTCAACAGGTACGCTTACACAGCTGATAGCAAAAAGAAAGGAGAAAAAACAAACGTGTTCATCGGAATCCTAAGTTTATTCTTAACTGTCTTAGTATATTTGGGCGCGAAAAAACTCTACATTCGTTTTCCGCGGGTGTATACGTCGCCGCTTCTGATTACGCCCGCTGTTTTGGTCGTCCTGCTGCTTCTTGTCAATGTCCCGTATCAGACATACAATCTCGGCGGCGGACTGCTGACCGATATGCTTCAGCCGGCAACAGTGGCGTTCGCCATCCCGCTTTATAAATATTTCCCGATTTTAAAGAAATACGCCGTGGAAATTATTTTGAACGTAGCGGTCGGTTCATGTATCGCCATTTTGTCAACAGCCTTTATCGCAAAATGGTTCAATCTCGGCAGCAGCTTAGTCGACAGTCTCGTGCCGCGATCCGTGACGACGCCGATTGCCATGAACGTTTCAGAAATGATCGGCGGGATGCCGGCCGTTACAGCGGTTTTCGTCATTTTAACAGCTTTATTGGGAACGATCATCGGGCCGATGGTCATCCGCTATTTCCGCATTGATAACGAAATTGCCCGGGGCGTGCTGCTCGGAACTAGCGCGCACGGAGCGGGAACATCTAAAGCATTTGAGCTCAGCTCCGTATCAGGAACGATCTCAAGCGTGTCCATGATTCTCGCCGCGATTATGACACTGTGCGCGGCCCCGATTTTGCTTTCGTTTATGTCATAAAAGACTGCTCCTTACAGAGCGGTCTTTTTTTAGTTGCCATAAAGAATTTGATTTGTCTGTCCTTCATAAAAAGACGAAAACACGATATGATAAGACATGAAGTGAAAAGACTGAAGAACGGATGTGTCATATGAACGGCCAGCAGCGAAGCAGCATCAGAAAAGGACTTGAAGTCGATATCGTCCTGAAAGCCGATCAGCGTTCAGGAAAGCTGACAAGAGGAATCGTGAAGGATATTTTGACGAACTCAAGCTTCCACCCGCGCGGCATTAAGGTCCGCCTTGAAGACGGGCGAATCGGCCGGGTGCAGCACATTATTGAATAGAAAAAAGCCGGAGCTTCACGCCCGGCTTTTTTTTCTTTAATTTCAGCAATGAAATCCTCATATGTTCTCCCTTTATATACAAAAAATTTTTAACCAACTATTGACTCTTACGTTGCGTAATACTTTAGAGTAGCCATTAAGGAGGCGGCAAACGTAATGGGTATGAAAGTAAAAGAAGTAGCTGACCTGATTGGAGTAAGCATACGCACTCTCCATCATTACGATCAAATTGGATTATTGACTCCTCAGGAAACGACCGATTCCGGTTATCGGCTTTATTCTGAAGAGAATCTTGAACAGCTGCAGCAGATACTATTTTTCAAGGAGCTCGATTTCTCCTTAAAAGAGATTAAAGAAATCATTACTAATCCTTCATTTAACCGAAGGGAAGCATTCATTTTACAAAAGAAAATGTTGATTGAGAAACGGAATAGAGTCGATAAGATGATTGAAACCATCGATAAATCAATCAAACATATGATGGGAGAGATTTGCATGACGAACAAAGAGCGGTTTGAGGGAATGAACTTCAATCATAATCTTTATGAGCAAGAAGCCCGCAAACGGTGGGGTGATCAACCTGTCGATAAGGTAAATATTAGATTGAAAAACATGACTGATGGTGAGCAAAAAGATTTATCTGATAAGTGGACTGCAATGTTCAATAAATTTGCACTCCTTATTAACCAATCTCCCGATTCCCCAGACGTACAAACCGCTATCAAAGAGTGGTTTGATTTTCTCAATGAAAATTTTGGTGAATATTCTTTTGATGCCTTTTACGGATTAGGTCAACTCTATATTGAAGATGAACGCTTCACTAAGAACATCGACCGGTATGGTGAAGGGTTGGCGAAGCTCATGAGTGAAGCCATTACAATTTATATAGATCATCAAAAAAAGGGTGGCACCCATTAAAATCATTATCGAGGATACAATTGGGCGGAGGGATTAGTGAGGCCACTTTACTCGGCACAGATGAGATACTAAGTAATAGCGGTTTTTTTCTTTAAACAGTAAGATATGAAGATTATTTTGTCCCGTATTAAAGCGATGGAAGAGGGTTTTCTTTTCCCCCTCTTTCCACGCTATAAATGATCATCCTATTTTTTCCGCAAGAAAACAACCTTCAAATAGTTCCCTTCTTTAAACGCGGGAATCGTTTTGAAATCTTCCGGAAGCGTGTATTCTTCCAAAATGTCGTAACGCTCATTTGTTTCTTTAAAGGCGGTCTCTATAAAACCTTTAAATTTCTTCATATTGAAGGCGCTGCTGTTTGTCGAAGCGACGATGATGCCGTTTTTTGCGGTGATGGCGATCGTTTCCTTCAGCAGGTTTTTATAATCTTTCGCCGCGCTGAACGTCCGTTTTTTTGTGCGGGCGAAAGAAGGCGGATCAAGGATGATGAGGTCAAACGCCAGCCCTTTTTTCTCCGCATAGCCGAAGTATTTGAAAACATCCATGACTTTAATGTCATGCGCCTCATAATCAATTCCGTTGGCGCTGAACTGTTCAATCGTTTTTGCGAGACTGCGGTTGGCGACATCGACGCTTGTCGTTTTCTCAGCTCCGCCAAGCGCCGCCGCAACGGAAAATGCCCCCGTATAAGAGAACGTATTCAGCACCCGTCTGCCGTTTGCATACTTGTCCCGAATCGCTTTGCGTACATGACGCTGGTCTAAGAAAATGCCCGTCATCGCCCCGTCGTTTAAATCCACCGCGTACCGTATGCCGTTTTCTTGAACAATGACCGGAAAATCTCCTCTTTCGCCTTTGACAAAATCGTCGTCTTCCACGTATTTCCCGGCAGTATCGAATCGTTTCTTTTCATAGATCGCTTTATAAGAAAGCTCCAGTCCGTCAATCGCCTCAATCATGCTGTCCTTATAAGCGTAAATGCCTTTACTGTACCATTGAATCAGAAGATAACCGTCATAAAAGTCAATCGTGACGCCGCCGATGCCGTCGCCCTCACCGTTGAAAAGCCGGAACGCCGTCGTATCGGGCGCGTTAAACAGATGGGCTCTTGCTTCAGCCGCTTTTTTCAGCTTGTCCAGAAAGAAACGTCCGTCGATCCGTTCATCTCTCGCGCGGGACAGCACCCAGCCGACTCCTTTATTCTGCAAACCGTAATAGCCTTTTCCGATAAACTCACCCTTCTCGGATGTCACATCAAAAAGATCGCCCTCTGTTAAATGAGCCGAGCTTCCGGACAGAGCGTCTTTTTCAATCAGGGGGAATCCTTTTTTCAGCTTTCCGGCAAATGTATCTTTCACTGTAAGTAGCTTCATTGTGCATTCCTCTTTCGTTTTGCTTTCTCTTATCGTACCATAAAACATGATCAACACCGCATTGTCCCGAAAAATTCAAAACAGGGGGAAAACCATGACAGCCAAAAGAATCGACCATACAGGCATTATGGTCAAAGATATTGAAACATCCATCGCCTTTTACCAAGACGTTCTCGGTATGCAGTTAAAGGATCGTATCACTCATACGAACGGCATTATTGAACTTGCCTTTCTCGGCTTTCAAGAAGGGCCGGAGACAGAAATTGAGCTGATCCAGGGCTACAGCAGCGAGCTTCCCGCAGAAGGAAAAGTGCACCATGTCGCTTTATTGACTGAAGATATCGCGGCGGAGTTCACGCATGCGAAGCGTCAGGGCGCCGTATTCATTGATGAAGAAATCACGACGCTTCCGAACGGATACCGCTACTTTTACATTGAAGGACCTGACGGCGAATGGATCGAATTTTTCCAGCGTTAAAAAAACGGGCGAAAGCGCCCGTTTTTTTTTATGTTTCTTCTGTGACGTTTTGTTCCGCCGCCCGTTCCTCTCTCCATTTTTGAAGATCCCAAATTCGGAAAAACGGATAATAAATGATAAATGTAATCAGGAGATTGATCAGCTGCATGACCGAACCGGAGATTTTCCCGCCCGTCGCCAAATAACCGGAAATCAGCGGCGGCATCGTCCACGGTACGGCGATTCCCGCCGGTTTTGCCACCATCCCCGTACTCATCCCGATGTACGTCGCCGTAATGGTCAAGAGCGGCGCGATGATAAAGGGCACGATTAACAGCGGATTCATGACGAGCGGCATCCCGAAAATAATCGGTTCGTTAATGTTAAAAATCGCGGGCCCGATGCCGAGACGGCCGAGCTGTTTCATCTGTTTGCTTCTGGAGCGCACAAGCATGGTCAGCACAAGGGCAAGCGTCGCTCCGCTTCCGCCGACATTAATCCATATTTGAAAGAACTGTGTCGTAAAAATGCTCGGCAGCGCTTCTCCCGCCTGAAAAGCCAAACGGTTGGCGTCCATCGCCCCGTACCAGATCGGCGACATGACGCCGCCGATAATGGACGCGCCGTGTATGCCGCACGACCAAAGCAGCATTTGCACGAATTCGGCGATAAGACTTCCGCCGAGACTCCCGCCCAAAATAGACAGCGGGGTGCCCAGCAAATCGCCTACGACATTGTGGAGACTTTTAAAAGGAGTTATTTCAATAAACAGACGGGCCAGCCATACAAGCGTAATAACAATGAAACCGGGGATGAGCGCAACGAACGATTTGCTGACCGCAGGCGGCACTCCGTCAGGCATCTTAATGACGATATTTCTTTGTATAATAAACCGGTACACTTCCGTAGACAGCATTGCAATGATCATCGCGACAAACAGACCTTTGCTTCCGAGCAGCGAAATCGGTATGCCGCCTCCCACCATAATCTCTGTTGACGAGCCGTCAGGGATAAACGGAATCTGATACGGCGTCGCCAATAAAAAGGCGGCAAGGGCAATGGCTCCCGACGACAGGGCATCCACCTCATAGCTTTCCGCAAGCCGGTAAGCAATCCCAAAGGCGGCGACAAGCGCCATAATGTCAAAGGACGCATTCACGGGATACCCGAGTTTTTCAACCCAATTTTCACCGAAAAGACCAGCCATAAAATCGGCATAACCGGGAATCGGAAGACTCGTCAGAATCAGAAAAACCGATCCGATGATGATAAGCGGCATAGTCAAAATAATGCCGTCCCGCAAAGCTCTTAAGTGCCTTTGGCCGGCGACTTTTCCGGCGACAGGCATGATTTTTTCTTCCATGACCCGATTGAACGTACTCATTTATCAAAAACCCCCTTTTTGAGTTCATTGCGCAGATGTCTTAAAGCATTTTCTCCATCATATTTTGGAAACGCTTACATTTGCATACAGAAATTTTCCTTATCCCTCAGGAAAAAAAGAATTCCGCACTGCCGATATATAAAGAAAAAGGGGGAATCGCAATGTATCACACCCTGAAACCGATAATGGCCGCGGCCATGTGCATCAGCCTGTTCTCCGCCGCGGCGCCCGCGCACGCCGAGACGCATGACCGGGACGTTATCGTGGTGTACAAAAATCAAAACGGCAAGGAATCCGCCATAGACAGCGGAGCGGATGTGGAACAGACCTATCAGCATCTTCCGGCAGTCGCCGTGTCAGCCGATTCGCAAACGGTGAAAGACCTGAAACAGGACCCTGACATCTTATATGTAGAAGAGAATGTATCCTTTCAGGCAGCAGGCGGTTCTGATATCCGCCCGTTATCAGCTGCCCAAAGCAGCAGTTACGCGCTGCCGCAATGGGATATCGAACCGACTCAGGTTAAGCAGGCGTGGAAAGAAGGCTTGACGGGAAAAAAGGTGAAAGTGGCTGTCATTGACAGCGGCATTTACCCTCATGATGATCTCTCCATTGCCGGAGGCTATTCCGCAGTCAGCTATACTTCCTCATACAAAGATGACAACGGACACGGGACGCATGTCGCCGGAATCATTGCGGCCAAACATGACGGATACGGCATCGACGGCATCGCGCCGGATGTCCGGTTATATGCGGTTAAAGCATTAGACAGAAAAGGAGCGGGAGATCTCAAAAGCCTTCTTAAAGCGATCGACTGGTCGATCGCCAATAAAATGGACATCATCAATATGAGCCTCGGGACAAACGCAGACAGCAAAAGTCTTCACGACGCCGTTGACAAAGCTTACAAAAAAGGAATCGTGATCGTTGCCGCCGCAGGAAACGACGGCAATAAAAAACCCGTCAATTATCCGGGCGCCTACAGCAGCGTAACGGCAGTCTCAGCGTCAACTGAAAAAAACGGGCTCGCAGCTTTTTCCACGACCGGAAAACAAATTGAGTTTGCCGCACCCGGCACTAATATTACGAGCACGTATCTGAATCAAATGTACGCCACAGCTGACGGCACATCTCAAGCCGCGCCGCACGTCACCGGCATGTTCGCGCTGCTCAGGCAGAAATATCCGGAGGAAACAAATACACAGCTCCGGCAGCAGATGCAGCAAAACGTCAAAGATCTGGGCGCTCCCGGACGTGACAGCCGATTCGGGTACGGACTGGCGCAATATCACACAAAACAAAAGGGCTTTGCCGAACGGGCCGTAATAAAAGCGGAAAAGACGAAAAAGCAGGCAGATATCAATGAAGCAAAAACGGCAGTCAGCAAACTGTCCAAGTCAAAGGGAAAAACCGCTCTCGAGGCGCGGATCAATAAAGTTCAGACGGCAAGAAATGTGACGGACGCAAGAGACAAAGTCCGGACTGCCGAAAAACAAAAGAAAAAAACCGCCGTCAATGCCGCACAAAGCGCCATCCGCAAATTACCGGCCGGTTCAGAGAAAAAAGGGCTGCAAAAGCGGCTGAACGCTGTCAACTCAAGCCTTTTGAGAACTGCTGAGGCCAGCGTCAAGCAGGCGGAAAAAAAGACTTCTGAGGCCAACACCGCAAAAGCCCAAAAAGCAGTCAGCGAAATCCAGCCGGGAAAAGAAAAAACCGCTCTGGAAAAACGGCTTGGCCGGATAAAAGATAAACTCAACCGGCAGCAGGCAAGGGACAAAGTAAAAACGGCGGAAAAAACCAAGACGAAAAAAGCAAAATCAGCGGCGCAAACGGCAGTCAGCCGATTGAAGCCGTCTGCCGAAAAGACCAGCCTGCAAAAACGCGTGCGTGCGATTCGGGTGAAATAATAAAAAAAACGCTTGTGAGCCGGTCA
Organism: Bacillus sp. ZY-1-1; assembly: GCF_003047165.1. NCBI lineage: Bacteria > Bacillati > Bacillota > Bacilli > Caryophanales > Bacillaceae > Bacillus > Bacillus sp. ZY-1-1. The sequence goes on along the minus strand of NZ_CP027061.1, from coordinate 255,245 downwards.
ACGGCTTCACAAGCGTTTTCATCACACCTGCCTATTGGTTCATGGCCGGGCGGTCAATCGTGTTCCATTTCGTAAAGGACATATATCGGAAATAATGATCACGATACGGGTGCGAGGTGCCTGTATTCCAAGGCTTGTCCCCGCCGCAGAAATGGACGATGGCCGGTTCGGCACGTGTTTCTCTGTAACGTATACGGTCGATCAGTTCAGGAGGCGTTTTCTCATTCATGATAATATGCGTCTGCGCGTTCCAGCGCGGATGCAGTTCATGCCATTGATCATATAAGATCGCGTTAAGCGCGTCCTGATCATGAAACACGAGAAAATCCTCCGAGCTGTTATCATTGATAAAATCAATCACTTTTTTGGAAATATTCTGTTTTCTCCAAGGTTCGAAATCTATAATCATAATACCGGAATTAAAATACTTGGCAGTGTCGCTGATATTCATTTTTTTCAGTCTTTCATGCTGTCCGGCATCTTCTACCGCCGCAACTATTGCCGGGGAAATATCCAAGTCCCATAAAACCGAAATATCTTCCATCACAATTGCATCGCAATCGATGTAAATCATCCGCTTTACGGACTCATCCTTAATTAAATCAGGGATAGAAATGCGGTAATAAGCCGCTTTTGTAATATGGCTGCTTTCGACTGCATGCTTGTATTGATCAGCGTCTACTTCTAAAAATTCAAGCGGCGTCCCGAATGACATCGCAGTCTGTTCAAGCTTGTCCTTGTTTTCGGCAGTAATTCCGCCGTCGATCACATATAATTTGGCATTCCTTGTTTTATCCATATTCATCAATAAAGAAGCGAACATCCCACCCAAATGACGAGCATAATTATCATCGGCACATGATACGATATGCATTGTTTCATTCTTTCCCACTGATATTCATCTCCCTTTTTGTTGTACAAATGTCTTTCCCTTTTTTTAAAAAGTAAACCTCAATCTTACACATTTTTTCTGCGGGAATGTGCTGTTTGCGATTTGATATCTATTGCATTCTCTATTCAAATTCAATCAGGATTTCAGCCTGAATCATCGTCAGAATACATCGCGCGGGAAAGCGAAAACACCTAAACATAAAAACAACCAGCCGGACTGCACATAAAAGCGGTCCGGCTGTTTGTGATGGGTCAATCGTTTAATCGACTTCTTTCTTAATCCCAAGCATCTTTTCGTCTAAATAATGGGCGATGTCCGCCGCTTCCTTCAGCTCGTCGGTCAGATGCTTTGGGACTTCGTTATTTAATTTGTAATAAATTTTATGTTCAAGGCTCGCCCAAAAATCCATGGCGATGGTGCGGATTTGAATTTCCGCCTTCACATATTCCACACGATTCGTCAAATAAACGGGAATTTCAATAATCAAATGCAGGCTGCGGTAGCCGTTCGGCTTCGGGTTTTTGATATAATCCTTCACCTTTACGATCTTCAGGTCCTTATGCTGCTTCAGAACCTCAGCGACATTATAAATATCGGAAATAAAGGAACAGATAATCCTGACACCCGCGATATCATGAATATGCTCTTTCATTTCCTGCGTCGTCACATCGCAGCCTTTGCGCATCAGTTTATTAACGATGCTTTCAAAACTTTTCACGCGTGATTTTGTATGCTCGATCGGGTTATGCCCGTGAATCAGATTATATTCCTGGCTGATGATAGAAAACTTCGTATCCAGCTCATCTAAAGCGAATTTATAAACTAATAATTCATTTTTCCAATCTTCCATGACCGTTTTCAAATCATCCATATGGGCTGTTGACAAGTCCATTTTTTTCATCTCCTTGCTTTGCTGTCCATATATGAGACGGGTCAGTCCGCGGTCAGGTTCTTTACAATATCGTGAAGATTATGTCATAAAAAAAAGCAAATGCCGGTTATAGCATTTGCCCTTTCATTTGATCAGCGGAAATAACTGATCAGGAGTCCGATTGAAAGCAGGAATCCGAAGAATGTATTGGTTTGCGCCGTTGATTTCATCGCAATAATCATGTTCATCGGCATTTCGTTTTTCACAAAGCCTTTCACGGCCTGAACGGGTTTCGGCACGCTCAAAAAGACCAGGAACAGCCACGGGCTTGTGTAACCCATGATGACAAGACCGACGATCCAGATGTAAGCGATGGCAAAAGATGCCGCCAGTATCATAACGGCCCCTCTATGCCCCATCAAAATGGCCAGCGTTTTACGTCCGCCTTTTTTATCTTCCTCAATATCACGGATATTGTTGGACAGGTTAATCGCTCCGACCAGGATGGCGATCGGGATGGAAATCAAAATGCTCTGTTCATTAATTCTGCCTGTCTGAATGAAAAAAGAAATAAGGACAAATACAGAGCCCATGCAAATGCCGGAGAACAGTTCCCCGAACGGTGTATACGCAATCGGCAGCGGGCCGCCCGTATACAGATAGCCGATCAGCATGCCGGCAAGGCCGATAGCCGCAAGCCACCAGCTGCTGCTCATGCAGATATAAACACCGAGCACGAGAGCAATCGCATAAGAGCCGAGCGCCAGCTGCAGAATTGTTTTCGGCTTCATGCCGTGGCGGACGATCGCTCCGCCGATACCGACGGAATCCTCCGTATCTAAACCGCGTTTAAAATCGTAATATTCATTGAATAAGTTCGTGGCGATCTGGATCCAAAGGCAGGAAAACAGCATGGCCAAAAACAGCAGGAAATCAACCTTTACGTAAAACATCGCCAATACGGTGCCGAGAAGTACGGGCACAAACGATGCCGTCAATGTATGAGGGCGGGTTAGCTGCCACAAAATGCGGCCCATGCTTTCTTTCTCGGGCGTCTTTTGGCTGCCCCCCATATTGTTTTGATTCATTTTCCTCTTCCTTTCTATTAAAAGGCTTTCACAGTCAGCCGATAACAGTAGTGTTGAATTGGGGTTTTCACGTTTTCTGCTACCTTATCTATCATAATAATTTCTTCCTCATTTCACAAGATGCGGCGCTTTATCAGCTATCCTGCCGGAAACGGCTTTTCGCCCTTCTCCATTGGGGTTCGGCACAAGCCTGCTTAAGAAAAAGCTGCCAAAATTTTTTTACCTCGTTTAAATTTACGATAAGTTAAAAATCCCGCCTGAACAGCGCCTTTTTAGTATGATCATTTGCCAATTTATACATGCGTGTTTTCCATCCTTTTGTTTCTCATTCATTTTTAAGGAAATTTTAAGCTTAGGATATTAGACATATTTTGAAACTTTTTGTTAATCTAATCGTCATATACTGGTGTAATTATTGAATACGCGGGGAAGGAATTTTGAATATGATGCAAAAATTAAAACGTGCTTATGAAAATACATTGATCAAATGGACGTTTCATACGGGCTTTTATTTTCTGATATTAGTATTGCTCTTTTGGATGTATGGATTTCATACAGCGAATACCGGCACTTATATTTACAACGATTTCTAATCGGGGAGGATAACTATGAAACTACTTGATGCTATAAAAACATACGCAGACGCCAAGCCGCAGGCCGAAGCGTTTCGTTCCTTAGATCATTCCCTCACTTACGGGGAATTATGGGATTTGTCGGAGCGGGTTGCGTCCGGCATTCAAAAACATACAGCTGACGGTTCGAAAGCGCCTGTCCTGGTTTACGGACATATGGAGCCGAATATGATCGTTTCTTTCTTGGGAAGCGTCAAAGCGGGCCGCCCTTACATCCCTGTCGATGTTTCCATTCCGGCGGAGCGGATCGTCAAAATCATTGAAAGCTCAGGCGCAGAGCTGCTTATCAGCGTATCGGGCGATGCAGTCGATACGGGAAGCAATCTGATTAAAACCGTTACGCCCGAAGAGCTTGCAGCTGACGGAGATGCAGACCTCAGCCGTGAGAACTGGGTAAAAGAGCTGGATACGTTTTACATTATTTACACGTCCGGCAGCACGGGAAATCCGAAGGGCGTGCAGATATCGGCTGATAACCTGCAAAGCTTCACTGACTGGATCTGCAGGGATTTTCCTGTGGGCGGGGGTAAGACATTCTTAAACCAAGCTCCGTTTTCTTTTGATTTATCTGTCATGGACATTTTCCCGTCGCTTCAAACGGGAGGTACGCTGCACTGCGTAACGAAAGACAAAATCAATAAACCGAAAGTACTATTTGAAGAGCTGGAGAAATCCAAACTGAACGTCTGGACATCGACGCCGTCTTTCGTCCAAATGTGTCTGATGGATCCCGGCTTTACGCAGGAGCTCCTGCCTGAGGCAGAAGTATTTATGTTTTGCGGAGAAGCGCTTCCGGCTGCTGTGGCACAGGAACTGTTAAACCGTTTTCCGAAGGCCCGCGTATTCAATACATACGGCCCGACTGAAACAACGGTTGCCGTCACCTCCGTTGAAATTACGCAGCAGATTATCGATGAAAATGAATCTCTGCCCGTCGGTTTTGCAAAACCCGATATGAATATCTTCATCATGGATGAAAACGGGAATAAGCTTCCGGACGGAGAAAAAGGGGAAATCATCATCGCCGGCCCGAGCGTGAGCAAAGGCTATCTCGGTGAACCGTCTCTGACGGAAAAAGCGTTTTTCTCAATTGACGGCCAGTGGGCATATCACACGGGTGATGCCGGTTATGTTCAGGATGGTCAGATTTTCTGCCAAGGACGCCTTGATTTCCAGATTAAGCTTCACGGCTACCGCATGGAGCTGGAGGAAATCGAAGTACATGTAAGGCAGTCTCAATATGTGCAGACGGCGGTTGTCATCCCGTATCAGCCTAACGGACCAGTCGAATATTTAATTGCCGCCATCGTGCCTGAAAAACATGATTTTGAAAAAGAATTCCAGCTGACAAGCGCCATTAAAAAAGAACTGGCCGCTTCGCTTCCGGCCTACATGATTCCGAGAAAATTCATTTATCAGGATCACATTCAAATGACTGCGAACGGAAAAATCGACCGTAAACGCATTGGCGAAGAGGTTCTTGTATGACGCCTTACAGCTCGTTTTTCTTCTTTATCTTACTTGGAATCCTTCTTTTGCCGACGATTATTTTAGGGCTGAACGGCAAGAGATTCCAAGGATACAACATGTTTATATCCATCATCGTATTGGCTTTGATTTTCGCGCATGATCTGCACGGCGTGATCGCACTATGTATCTTTACGCTGTGGCAGGTGCTTTTAATCAGGGGTTATCTCGCTTACAGACTGAAAGCCAACAGCGGCTTTGTCTTCAGTATGGCCGTGATCGCGTCCATTTTACCCCTGTTTTTATCTAAATTATGGCCGTTTTTCTTCCCGCCGGCGCCTCATCATCCGGTTCATAACCTGATCAGTTTCTTAGGAATTTCTTATTTGACATTTAAAGGCGTCCAGCTGATCATGGAAACGAGAGACGGACTGATTAAAGAAAAAATGCCGCTTCACCGCCTTTTGTACTTTATTATGTTTTTCCCGACCATTTCTTCCGGTCCGATCGACAGATACCGCAGATTTGCCAAGGACGAACAGAAAGTATGGACAAAGGGAGAATACGCTGATTTACTGTATACCGGCATTCATAAAATTTTTATCGGTTTCTTGTACAAATTCATTATCGGATATGCGATTAACACGTATTTCATTATGAATCTGTCTCATATCACCCACAGCAAACTGTGGGGTAATGTGCTGTACATGTACGGATACAGCTTGTACCTGTTTTTTGATTTTGCGGGTTACACGATGTTTGCCGTCGGTGTAAGCTATATCATGGGTATCAAATCTCCGGAAAACTTTAATAAGCCGTTTATCAGCAAAAACATTAAAGACTTCTGGAACCGCTGGCACATGTCCTTATCCTTCTGGTTCAGAGACTACGTATTTATGCGCTTTGTATTCTGGATGACAAAGAAAAAATGGATAAAGAACCGGATGGCCGTCTCGAACATCGGGTATTTCCTGCTGTTCATGCTGATGGGCGTCTGGCACGGACTCGCCCTGCAATATATTATATACGGCCTTTACCACGCCGTATTAATGACCGGGTATAACTTTTTTGAGAAATGGAATAAGAAATACAAGTGGCTGCCCGCCAATCGTTTTACGGCCTTTTTAGCCATCGTCATCACATTCCATTTCGTATGTTTCGGATTTTATATTTTCTCAGGAAAACCATTTCATCACTAAAGGAGATTGAAAACACATGGAATTTAAACAGGAAGTATTAGACGTATTAGCTGAAGTTTGTCAGGAGGACGCTGTGAAAGAAAATCCTGATATTGAAATCTTTGAAGAAGGACTGCTTGATTCTTTCGGAACTGTAGAACTGCTTGTCGCCATCGAAAACCGCTTCGGCATTACAGTGCCGATCACTGAATTTGACCGTGACGAGTGGAATACGCCAAACAACATTGTAAACAAACTGACTGAGTTGAAGTAAATGAAAAAGCGTTTCTTTGGACCAATTATTTTAGCGTTTGTCCTGTTTGTCGGAGCTATCGCAGTTCCGGCTTCATGGCTTACGCGCTTCATTCCTGAAAAACGTGTCGAAGAGTCGGCAGCGGCCTTAAATCCGAATATGTTCCAGGGCCTCTATCTGCAAAACAAAATGTTCGAAGACTCGAAGTATATGCCGATTTTCGGTTCTTCCGAGCTTTCAAGACTGGATGAGTTTCACCCCTCCAACTATTTCCAAGTGAACAACCAAGGCTTTACGCCTTATCTTGTCGGAAAAGGCGGGGACCAATCCTTGATACACGCCGTGAACTTTGCGGCGCATTATCAGCAGCTGAAGGGCAAAAAGCTGGTATTCATTGTTTCTCCGCAATGGTTTATCAAAAAAGGTTCTGATGAACAGCACTTTGCGCCGAATTTTTCATCACTTCAGGCATTGGATTTAGCATTTAATAACCAGATTGATCCCGCGGTCAAAAAGAACATGATGAAGCGCATGCTCCGTTTTAAAGTTGTTCAGCATGATGCCGTCCTTTCTGAATTATACAAGGGAATGGTCAACGGACAATCATGGAAAGTGAAAGCGGTCATGCCGGCTGCCAAAGCTTATTATTCTCTGCTTGAGAAAAAAGATCTTTATTATTCAATGGGAGAAACCAAGGGCCCTGAACGGACGATCTCTGAAAACCTGAAAGGGAAATCGTGGTCAGAGTTAAAAACAGCCGCCGCTCAATTAGGAGAACGGAGCTCCACGTCCAATCCTTTCTATATCGATGACGCTTCTTATAAAAAGATTAAGAAGAAAGTAAAGAGAGTGAAAGGAATCAACAAAGGAAGAACGTACGCCAAATCAGTCGAATACCACGACTTTGAGGATATGCTGGACATTCTGAAAGATGCCGGCGCTGAACCGATGTTCGTAGTTATTCCGGTCAACGGAAAATGGTATGACTACACCGGCTTCCCGAAAAAAGGCCGGACTGATTACTACAAAAAAGTCACTAAGCAAATTAAAGCGAAGGGCTTTCAGGTTGCCGACTTATCCGGGCACGAATATGATCCGTACTTTATGAAAGACACCATCCATATCGCCTGGAAGGGCTGGGTGTACGTCGATAAAGCAATGGAGCAGTTTTACAAAACCGGCAAGGTGACGGTTCACTGAGCACGACGATGACAGAATATGTAAAAACGAACACGCAGGGGGCATTCTCTCCCCTGCTTTTTATGTGATTTGATTTTTTCACAAATTTGAGGAAAACTATTGCGAATATTTGTTGAAGGTATACAATAGAATATAAATTATTTTCAAATAAGTTTGACAATAACACCAATAGGGAGACAGAACATTATGAAACAAGACATTCGTGTTGAATTGACTTCAGCCAAAAAACCGAAACCGGACCCCCATAACCTTGCGTTCGGCAGAATTTTCACCGACCATATGTTTGTTATGGATTACGACGCCGATCAAGGCTGGTATGATCCGAGAATTATCCCTTATCAGTCCATCTCAATGGATCCTGCGGCCATGGTTTATCATTACGGCCAAACCGTTTTTGAAGGGCTTAAAGCGTATGTAACGAAGGATCAGGAAGTGCTTCTGTTCAGACCGGAGAAAAATATGGAGCGCCTGAACCAGTCAAATGACCGCCTTTGCATCCCGCTCATTGATGAAGAGCTTGTTCTTGAAGGCCTGAAACAGCTCGTAGCCATCGACCAAGACTGGATTCCGAAAGCGGAAGGCACTTCCCTTTATATCCGTCCGTTTATTATTGCGACTGAGCCTTTCCTCGGTGTAGCGGCATCCCATACGTACAAGCTGTTTATCATTCTTTCCCCGGTCGGCTCTTATTACAAAGAAGGCATTAAACCGGTAAAAATCGCCGTGGAAAACGAATTCGTGCGCGCCGTCAAAGGCGGCACCGGAAATGCGAAAACCGCCGGCAACTACGCATCAAGCCTGAAAGCGCAGCAGGTTGCGGAAGAGAAGGGATTTTCCCAGGTTTTATGGCTTGACGGCATTGAGAAAAAATACATCGAAGAAGTCGGCAGCATGAACATCTTCTTCAAAATCAGCGGCGAAATCGTGACGCCGGAGCTGAACGGAAGCATTCTTGAAGGAATTACGAGAAATTCCGTCATCACCCTTCTCAAACATTGGGGACTGACTGTGTCTGAGCGGAAGATTTCGATCGATGAAATCATCCAGGCGCATCGTGACGGCCGATTGGAAGAAACATTCGGAACCGGTACGGCGGCGGTCATTTCTCCGGTCGGCGAACTGATCTGGAATGATGAAAGTCTTGTCATCGGCAGCGGTGAAACCGGAGAGATCTCGAAGAAATTGTACGATACCATTACAGGCATTCAAAAAGGCGCGGAAGCCGACGTGTTCGGCTGGACGACGAAAGTCGCCTCACTAAGCGAATCAAAATAAGCAAAAAACCCGGAAGCAAATCCGGGTTTTTTTTATTGCTCTTATGCTTCAATCGACTTAAAGAAATGGGGCAGATGTTCTTTGTGAGCCTCAAGCATTTCATCCAGAATGGCCTTTGCCACGGAGTCTGACGGGACAAGAGGGTTGATCGTCATCGCAAGAAGCGCCGTTTGATAATCTCCCGTGACGGCTGCTTCAGCGGCGACGCGCTCAAATGATTTGATTTGCTGGACGAGTCCGCGGACAGACACCGGCAGATCACCGACGGCGATCGGTTTCGGACCGTCTTTCGTCATGACGCAGTTCACTTCGACCGCTGAGTCATTCGGAATGCTGGCGATCGCGCCGTTGTTTATCGTATTGACGGGCTGGATATCATGTTTGTCGTTATAGATGGAGCTGATCAGGTTGCAGGCCGCGTCACTGTAGTACGCTCCGCCCCGTTTTTCCAGCTGCGGCGGTTTGATGGCGAGATTCGGATCTTTGTACAGTTCGAACAGTTCTTTCTCAACCTTCTGCACGACCTCGGCGCGTGTGCCCTCCGTCTGTGAAGCTTCTATTTCATGCTCGAGCATTTCTTTCGTTTTGAAATAATAGCGGTGGTAGCCGCAAGGAATCAGATCGAGCGCCTTCAGGAATTCAGGCTCCCATTCCGCTCCGGAAATGTTTTTCATCGTCATGGCGTTTTTCGGGTCTCCCATGGCTTCAATGACTTGATCTTTCACGCTGACGCCGTCTAAGAAAACATCTAACCCGAAGACCATATGATTCAGTCCGGCAAATTGCACTTCGATCCGGCTGACATCCACATCCAATGCTTTTGCGACGCCCATTTTAATGCCGATCGGCACATTGCAGAGGCCGACGACTTTTGTGAGATTCGAGTAGCGGAGCAAGGCCTCGGTAACCATGCCGGCAGGGTTTGTGAAATTCACAAGCCACGCATTCGGACAAAGCTCTTCGATGTCTTTCGCGATTTCCAGAATAACCGGGATGGTGCGCAGCCCTTTGAATAAACCGCCCGGACCGTTTGTCTCCTGGCCGATTACGCCGTATTTTAACGGAATCCGTTCGTCTTTGGCGCGGGCCTCAAGGAGACCGACGCGGAATTGAGTCGTTACGAAATCCGCATCCTTCAAGGCTTCTCTCCGGTCAAGCGTCAGGTGAATCTCTATCGGAACACCCGCTTTTTCGACCATGCGTTTTGCAAGCGTGCCGACGATATTGAGTTTTTTCTCGCCTTCGGGAATGTCGACGAGCCATAATTCTCTGACAGGCAGTTCCTCATAGCGCTTAATGATGCCTTCCACAAGCTCCGGTGTATAGCTTGAACCTCCGCCGATCGTTACAATTTTAATTCCTTTTGTCATATTTTTGCTCCCCCTTGCAGACTCACTTTTTCGTAAATCTCGACTAACTCAGCGGCCAAGTCTTTCACGGTCATGGCATTCATTAAATGATCCTGCGCATGCACCATTAAAAGCGTCATGTCTGTTTTTTCTCCGCCGGCTTCATTTTGGATCAATTCTGTCTGGTAATGATGGGCTTCGGTCAGTTCCCTTGCGGCTTCCTGAAGCTTTTCCTCGGCCATGGCTCTGTCCCCCCGCTTTGCGGCGGCAATGGCTTCCATTGATGCGCTTCTGCCGTTGCCGCCATGCAGGATGATCTGAAAAATGGTCTGTTCCATTTTTTCATTCATGTGTTTCACTCCCTTTCTCTACAGCACGGCTTTTTCGTCTCCCTGTACGGCTGGCGCCTGCGATTGTTCAAGTTCGTTTTCTTCTTTCAGCTTTTGCGAATCCCACATTCTGAAGAACGGATAGTACACGATAAAGGCTGTGATGATATTAATCGCCTGCATGACAGCCCCTGATATTTTTCCGCCCGTGGCAAGATAGCCGGAGAAAATCGGCGGCATCGTCCATGGGACGGCAATGCCGGCAGGTTTGGCGACGAGGCCTGTGCTCATGCCGATATAGGTAAAGACCAGTGTGACAAGCGGTGTGATGATGAACGGAATGAGAAGCATCGGGTTCATGACGATCGGCATTCCGAAAATAATCGGCTCATTAATATTAAAGACAGCCGGCCCGATGGCGAGTTTCCCAAGCTGCTTCATCTGCTTGCTTCGCGAACGGAGAAACATGGTGACCACGAGCGCCAGTGTCGCGCCGCTTCCGCCGATGTTGATCCAGATTTCAAAGAACTGCTGGGTGAAAATATTCGGCAGCGCATCGCCTGCCTGAAACGCAACCCGGTTGGCATCCATCGCTCCGAACCAGATCGGCGCCATGACGCCGCCGACAATGTTCGCCCCATGTAATCCGCACGCCCACAAGAGCATTTGAACCGCTTCGGCTACCAGGCTTCCGCCGAGACTTCCCCCAAGAATCGAGAGCGGCGTCCCCAGTACAACGCTTACAATGTTATGAAGGCTTTCAAACGGCGTCGCTTCGACAATTAAACGCGCACCCCAGATCAGAAAGATGACGGCAAAGCCGGGAATTAAAGCGACAAATGATTTGCTGACCGCCGGAGGCACGCCGTCCGGCATTTTGAAGACGAAATTCCGCTGGATGATCAGGCGGTAAATTTCCGTCGACAGCATGGCGATGATCATCGCGACAAACAGCCCTTTGCTTCCCATGAGAGACAGCGGGATGCCGCCGCCCACCATGATTTCCTCTTTTGCGCCGGAAGGCAGAAACGGAACTTTGTACGGCGTTGCCAAGAGAAACGCCGCCAAAGATATCGCACCGGCCGATAATGCGTCCACCCCGTATTTTTCGGCCAGGCGGTAGGCGATTCCGAAAGCGGCGACAAGGCCCATGATTTCAAAGGTCGCATCAACCGGATATTGCAGTTTTTGAGACCAGGCGCTTCCGAACGTATTTGCCATGAAATCCGCATATCCCGGAATCGGCAGGTTGCCGATGATCAGAAAAAATGAACCGATGATGATAAGCGGCATGGTGAGGATGATTCCGTCACGCAATGCTTGCAGATGCCGCTGGGAGGCAATTTTTCCGGCAATGGGCATGACTTTCTCTTCTAAAAACTGGTTCACCTTATTCACACGGCCCGCCCCTTTCTACGATGCGTTTCCGAGCTGTTCCGCTGATTTCAGAACCTCCGCTCCGTTGCAAGTGCCGTAATGGACGGTATTGATGACTTCAACCGGCACTCCTTTTGATTCACCCAATTTTTTCAGCTGCGGAAGCAAATAACGGACTTGAGGCCCAAGCAGCAATACGTCCGCTTTATCAATATGCTGGTTGACTGAATCGCCTGACACCGCCCAGATTTTATATTCTTTTCCTTGTTCCTGCGCGCTTTTTTCCATCTTGGTGACGAGTAAGCTTGTTGACATCCCTGCTGCACAAACGAGTAATATATTCATGTAAAAGACCTCCTGAAAGTTTGATATTTTGTATGTCTCGATGTTAGTAACATCATATTATGAAATCGCTTTCATAACTACTCAGGCTTTTTCCGCTGCTAACGGAAAAAAGGTGTATCCCGGTCTTTCTCTGATCGTTTGTCTCTGAATACTCGTAAAACCTCCTGATAGGTTGTGCATTTTAAGAGACGGCTTACCGCGGCCGGATCATCCAACATGCCGCCGAGCCATTTGTACATATGCTGGAGGTCGGCTTTGCTTTCTTTCTCGACGCAGAGCAGGCAGACAAATTGGACACGCTTATCCGCCCAGTCAATCGGCTTCTTCAGCGTGCATACCGCCCAAAACGTCGTGTCTGTCTGCGGAACGAGCGGGTGCGGAATCGCCGTAAGATTGCCGAAACTCGTAGGAGAAATCGCTTCCCTTTCAAAAATAGAATCGGTCAGAGAATCAGAAGCGAGGCCGGCTTCTGCAACCTGCTGTCCGAGAAAACGGATGACGTCCTCCTTCGTCTCCAGATCCTGCTGCAAAAATACCAGCTCCGGTTTCAGAAAGTTCAATTGTTCCCGATTTTCTTCCAGCATGGCGTCGATTTTTGTAAAATCCCCGCCGCCCAGCAGCGTATGAACCTTCAATACGGGAACGGGCAGGTCTTTTTTGATCGGCACTGTGCTGACCACAAAATCAATCGACTCAAAGGAAAGCTGGTCAAGGCTGCAGTAATCAGCCGTTCCGACGATTTCAAGACGTTTTGCGAACCGGGAACGGAGCTTTTCTCTTAAAAGCTGCGCGCTGCCGGCGCCGGACGCACAGACAATCAGACAGCGTTTAGGCGGCCGTTCCGTCTTTCTCCTTTCAATAGCGGCTCCGAAATGAAGCGCCAAATACCCGATCTCATTTTCATGAATATCAATGCCGGTTTGCTCCTTGATCACGATTCCCGCAATCACTCCCGCTTCAAATGCGAGCGGATAATTCTCCTTTATGGCGGAGAGCATCGGGTTTCTCAGATTCATTCCGTACCGGTTTCGGTTAATCGCCGGCTTGATATGGAGCGCAAGACCCGCTTTCAGCTCATTGTCGTCCGTGATTCCGAGCTTCAGCTCCCGCTCAATGGCTTCAATCATGGCCTCCGTCAAACGGCTGGTTTCCCCGTCTATCAGCCTTGTAAGCTCTTTTCCTTCCATTTGTGACTGGGTCATGCGCTTTGTCCCGAGCAGGTGAATGGCGATATAGGCGGTTTCCTGTTCGGGAAAGGTGACCGAAAGCGCAGATTCAAGCTCTTTTACGATGGCTTCCGCTGACTGATATTCTGTTTCGAGCTTAATATCATGAAGATCTTCCGGAATGAGAGATACATAGTTTTCTGTCCGGATTCGTTTGCAGGCAATGGCGATATGGATGATGAGATTGTTCAGGCCGAAGAAAGAAAGCGGGATCTTATGGTTTCGAACCTGCTTCATAATGGCTGTGCGGATCACATGAATGTCGTCTTTCGGCAGAATACCGGCCTTTTCACTCAGGAGATCAGGCTCGGGCTCGCGGTCGTCCACTAAGTATTCCGCCATACAATAACGGAGGCGGAGCTCTTCGCCGCGCAGCTTAAAGCCGTAGTTCGGCCTTGTTTCCAAAATGATGTCATAGGGGCGGAGCCGTTTTTTGACTTCTTTTAAATCAGATTGAAGTGTGGATTTACTGATGAACAGTTCTTCCGCCAAGTCATCCAGCTTGAGGTAGCCGTCGGCCAGAAGCATTCTTTTCATCAGGTAATCTATCCGTTCATCGGGAAAAATCGGCACGGTGCTGTTCTGCTGGAAATTGTCCTGAAGCCAGTTTTTAAACGGCTGCTCATTCCGGATCAGCAGCTTATAGCCGCTCCCTCTGACAGATTGAATGGATGCGCCGTGTTTTTCTACAATGGTTTGCAGTTCCTTTATGTCATTGCGGACCGTCCGCGTCGTTACCTTTACCTTTGCAGCGATGACTGAGCTTGTAACCGGTGTTTCAGCAGCTAAAAGCAAGCGCAGAAGTTCACGAAGCCGCCCATGAAGCATGAGAAAAACCTCCTATCAGATCAGATGCAGATGTGAAAAATGGGCAAAAAGAATGAGGAAGGGGTAAATGTATGTAAATTCTATACTGGGGAGGATTTCAAGTCAATGCGGCAATCCGATGCCAAGACCGTAAAAAAACAGCCGGATCAGCCGGCTGTTCGGGATGCGGACATGCGGTTCCGCTTAGATGCCTTCCGTTCTTTTATGATTTTTCTGATAATCGGATAGATGACGGGCGCCCATTTGATAATCGTTTTGAAAAATTTTTTCAATGTCTGAATCCCCTTTCTTTTACCTTGTCTTTCCCCTGTTATCAGCGTTTATAAACATGGTCAGCGTGAGACATACCGGTTCCCCGTCACCCAATAGCGCCACGGATAATCCCGGGCTTCTCCGCTGTTGTCAATCCCGATTCTCGGGCCTGTTGATATATGTTCAGGCGTAAAGCCCTCCGTAATATACAGCGGCGGTTCCGTGATCATGCCGCCGTAGTCGTTCATTGAAATGCCCATCGCCTTCGTCAGTTTTCCCGGGCCGTTTGTCCACTCTCTCGGGGGTCTGCCCGGTCTCCTGCTCTCCATCAGGAACTGTCCTTCATGAGGCTCCGCCGCCCTGATTAACACGGCCTGCGGAATGCCGATGTCCGCGGCGACGACGTTCATTAATGTATGAGTGTGCATGACGTATGTATAAATGCGGCCCGCCTCATGGAACATAATTTCCGTCCGTTTCGTGCGCCGGTTGCCGAAACTGTGCGCCGCCCGGTCATCCGCTCCCATATAAGCTTCCGTTTCCACGATAAAACCTGAAGCAGTTCCCTCATCCGTCTCCTTCACCAGGAGACAGCCGAGCAATAAAGGGGCAAGCTCCACTGACGGTCTCTGGTAAAATTCAATCGGCAAAGGCTTTCCTTCTCCCGCCATTTGCCTCCCTCCTTTCTGAATATAGCGATTTCCTCTTTCACGTTTTTCACTTCTTTTTTACAATATAAACATGAAAGAAAAAAGGGCATCATTGTTGAACACTCTATTGCGTTTTGAAAATCGGCCCGGTATAATATGATGGTTCAAATGAAAATGATTCTCATATTCAATAAATGCCGGACAATGATCATAAAAGTAGGTGAATTGATTTTTGAGCGATTCTGTCACGTCCGCAAGCCGTCTGATCAGCATCTTAAAAAACGGGGTTTTCTTCCTGATCGCGGTGGTCGGGCTGCTTGTTTCTATTTTTTTCGCCGTCTCATTCGGCGCGAAAGACATTACTTTACATACGGTTTGGTCGGCTGTTGCTGATTACAATCCGAACATAACGGGCCAGCAGATCATTCATGAATTGCGTCTTCCGAGAGTGCTCGGCGCGGCCGTTACAGGAGCCGCTTTTGCCGCAGCCGGCGCCCTCATGCAGGGTGTCACGAGAAATCCGCTTGCCGATTCGGGTGTCTTAGGCGTAAACGCGGGCGCCATGTTTGTTGTTGCGCTCAGCTTTGCTTTTTTCCCTCATTTGTCATACGCCCTGCTGATGGTGATGTCATTTTTGGGAGCACTGGCAAGCACCGGCTTGATTTTCTTTATCAGTGCGGCGGGAAAAGGCAGCATGACACCTTTAAAGGTGACGCTTGCCGGGGCGGTCGTGGCCGCGCTTTTACATTCACTCAGTACCGGTGTAGCGATTTATTACGATTTAAGCCAGGATTTGGCCTTCTGGTACGCCGGCGGGGTGTCGGGGATCAAGTGGGCTCATTTACAAGTCCTTGTTCCCGTGATTGCGGTCTTCATCATTCTCGCGACATTCATGGGCAGGTCCGTCACCCTTCTCTCAATGGGAAATGACGTGGCGGCGAATTTAGGGGTGAACACGGCTCTGACGCGTGCCGCGGGATTAATGATCGCCGTCGTTCTTGCCGGTGTGTCTGTTTCCGCTGCCGGCGCGATCGGCTTTGTCGGGCTGGTCATTCCTCATATCGCCCGCAAGATCGTCGGCGTTACGTACAGGCTGATTATTCCGATGTCCGCGTTGCTCGGCGCGATTCTTTTGATTTTGGCCGACTTGGCCTCACGCACGGTCAGTCCCCCGAGAGAATTGGCGATAGGCATCATGGTGGCACTTGTCGGTGTCCCTTTCTTTCTTTATATTGCCCGCAAGGAAGGGAGAGACTTATAAATGAAAGTGCAGAAAGAAACAAAAAAAGCGGCGGCGGCAGGTCTCGTTCTGCTGGTCATCGCCGTTTGCATTATTCTGATCGGGCTGCACACGGGCTCATTCCGGCTTTCTCCCCTCACCGTGGGAAAAACGCTGTTCGGTTACGGCACGTTTCAAAGCACAACCGTTTTATTCGATTACCGGCTCCCCCGGATACTGGTGACGATGCTGGCCGGTATCGGCTTAGGCGTGTCGGGCGCTATTTTGCAGGGTGTATCCCGAAATCCGCTTGCCGATCCGGGCATTCTCGGACTGCATGCCGGCGCTTCCTTCGGTTTGATGATGTATATCACATTCTTTCATTCCCTGGAGGCGCAGGCGTCGATGTTCATCCCGCTGTTTACGTTTGCGGGCGGAACACTCGCCGCCCTGCTGATCGTAGTGCTTACGTACGACAGGCTGAACGGTTTTTTAACGATCCGCATGCTGTTGGTCGGGATCGCCGTTTCCGCGGGCTTCAACGCCGTTACATTGTTTATGTCGCTGCGTCTGAATGAAGAAACTTATACCTTCGCTTCCCGCTGGCTGGTGGGAAACGTCTGGGGCAGGGATTGGATTCACGTGTGGTCGCTATTGCCCTGGATCGGCATTCTCGCACCGCTTGCATGGCTTAACGCCCGGTCTTTGAATATTTTAATGCTCGGTGACCAGGCAGCCGCGGGGCTCGGCGCACACGTGCAGAGAAAAAGGATCATGCTGATCGCCATAGCGGTCGGTTTGTCCTGCGCGAGCGTCGCGATGGCCGGCGGAATCGGCTTTATCGGCTTTGCCGCCCCTCACTTGGCAAGACGGCTCGTCGGCACCATGCATCAGCATATTATTCCGATTGCTGGATTAATCGGCCTTGTCATTCTTGTCGCGGCAGACACCATCGGCCGGTCTTTGTTTCAGCCGAACGCCATTCCGGCCGGCGTGGTTGCGGCAGCCATCGGCGCGCCGTATTTTCTCTATCTCGTCATGAAAATCAAATCATAAAACAAGGAGTATTCCCATGAAAAAAATAATTGCGCTCATCAGTTTCATGTGTATTTTCTTACTGGCTGCCTGCCAATCCGATTCATCACAGCCGGAGTCAAAAAAGAAATCCGGCGATCATAAAATCGCTTCGATGTCCATTCACCTGACAAATGATCTGCTGGCTCTCGGCGTTACACCTGCCGGTTCCGTCGTGGGCGGAGAATTAAAAGATTTTCTCCCTCATGTGAAAAATCAGCTGAAAGACACGAAAAAACTCGGACCTGCCTCAGACCCGGATATGGAAGCTTTACTTGAGCTGAATCCAGACAACATTTATCTTGATAAAGAATTTGCGGGAAAAGATGTATCAAAATACAAGAAAATCGGAAATACACACGTTTTCGACCTTGATAAAGGCACATGGCGCGATCATTTAAAAGACATCGGAAAAATCGTCAACCGTGAAAAAGAAGCGAAAACATTTATTCAAGATTACGAAGATGAAACAAAACAAGTCAGATCCATGATGAATAAGGAATTAGGGAAAAACGCCAAAGTCATGGCGATCCGCGTGAACGCAAAAGAGCTTCGCGTCTTCAGCACACGCCGCCCGATGGGACCGATTCTGTTTGACGATCTGAAGCTGAAACCGGCTGACGGCATTAAAGAAATGAACACCTCCCGCCCTTATGAAGTCATTTCTCAAGAAGTGCTGCCTGATTACAACGCAGATGCGATTTTCGTGGTCGTTAACAGAGACGACAAGTCACAGCAAGCTTATAAAGAATTGCAAAAAAGCGCTGTCTGGAAAGGGCTTAAGGCCGTGAAAGCAAACCATGTCTATAAAATTGCCGATCAGCCTTGGCTTGATTATTCGGCACTGGGAAATAAATTAGCAATGGATGAAGCGAAAAAACTGTTCCAAAAATAAACATGAGCCGGTTTTGCAAAAAGTGCAAGACCGGCTTTTTTTATATTGCCGTTTACTTATATAAACTTCTGCTTATATAATAGTGTAAAAAAGGAGTGAGCGCATGGAACGGCGGCATAATGCTTTAAGTTCCGAAGGGATCAGCCAGTGCCTCAAACTTCTAAGCGACCCGACGAGGCTTTTGATGCTGAAGCTTCTGGAGGATAAGGAATATTGTGTCTGCGAGCTGACGGCTATTTTTCATATAAGTCAGCCCGGCATCAGCCAGCACTTGCGGAAATTAAAGAACGCCGGCCTTGTGCGCGAAAGACGCGAGGGCCAGTGGCGGTACTATGCCATTCATCCGTCCGGACCGGAATACGCGCTGGTCTGCTCGATTCTCCAGCAGATAGATGAAAAGGACGAAGTTTTACAGACATTGCGGCAAAAAGAAGTCACTGTTACATGCCGGTAAGGGGGATATATTCTTGGGAGTTGCGGTTTTATCAGCGCTGATTTTTGTGCTGACACTTGTGTTTGTCATATGGCAGCCGAAACATATATCAATCGGCTGGTCTGCCTGCGGCGGAGCGGTCCTCGCTTTGATCGCCGGAGCAGTCAGCCTGCACGATATCGCGGAAGTGACGGGGATCGTCTGGAATGCGACACTCGCCTTTATCGCCATTATTATCATTTCATTAATTCTTGACAGTATCGGTTTTTTTGAGTGGGCCGCGCTGCATATGGCCATGGCGGCCAAAGGCAGCGGGCTGCGGATGTTTCTCTATGTGTCGGTCTTAGGGGCTGTTGTCTCCGCCCTGTTTGCCAATGACGGAGCGGCGCTCATTTTGACGCCGATCGTACTGGCGATGGTGCGGGCTTTGAATTTACCTGAAAAGCTGGTTTTTCCGTTTATTATCGCCGGGGGATTCATCGCCGACACCACCTCGCTTCCGCTCGTTGTAAGCAATTTGGTCAATATTGTATCCGCTGATTACTTTCATATCGGGTACATTGAATATGCATCACGCATGCTGGTGCCCAACTTTTTTTCTCTGGCGGCAAGCATTTTGGTGCTGTATCTCTATTTCAGAAAAAACATTCCGAAACGGTATGACACCGGTCTTGTGAAACATCCGGCATCCGCCATTAAGGATGAGCGCCTTTTCCGGTTATCATGGGCTGTGCTGGCCGTTTTATTGATCGGATATTTCGTCAGCGAACTGCTGTCGATACCCGTTTCCTTCGTTGCCGGCTCCATCGCGGTCATTTTTCTCATTCTGGCGCAGCGAAGCCCCGCCGTCCCTGCGAAACAAGTCATCAAGGACGCCCCGTGGGCCATCGTGTTTTTTTCTGTCGGCATGTATGTTGTCGTGTACGGCTTGCGGAATGCCGGACTGACGGATCTTCTTTCTCAGCTTATTCAGAAAGCGGCGGATCACGGATTGTTTGCGGGCACACTCGGAATGGGTTTTATCGCTGCGATCCTCTCCTCCGTTATGAATAACCTGCCGACGGTGATGATTGACGCCATAGCCATCAACGGAACGGACACTCACGGGCTGCTGAGAGAAGCATTGATTTACGCGAATGTTATCGGTTCTGACCTCGGGCCGAAAATCACGCCGATCGGGTCGCTGGCGACATTGTTATGGCTCCACGTGCTGAGCCGGAAAAACGTGAAAATTTCCTGGGGAATGTATTTCAAAACAGGTCTGATATTAACCATTCCGACGTTATTCATCACCCTGATCGGACTTTATTTATGGCTGTTATGGCTCGCTTGAGATGAAAAACCTTTTAAGTTGAATCTTAAAAGGTTTTTTTGTGTCAAAAATCCGAAAAGTAAAACTTTTATATTTTAAAAGTATAGACATTTAATTTCAAAAGATTATAATATTCATGAAAACGTTTTAACTTTATGAAAGAAGGGATTCCTCATGAAAAGAATTTTATTAGCCTGCAGCTCAGGCATGTCCACCAGCCTTCTTGTGACGAAAATGCAGAATTACGCCAGCTCCATCGGTGAGGAGGCCGAGATTTGGGCAGTCGGACAGGATAAAGCAAAAGAAGCGATGAAAGACGCAGACGTCGTACTGATCGGCCCGCAGATGAGTTTTTTAAAAGGCGAGCTTCAGAAAGAGGCGGACCCGCTTCACATCACCGTTGATGTGATTGATATGATGGCATACGGCATGGGAGACGGCAAAAAAGCATACGAACAGGCCGTTTCCTTGATAGAGAACAAATAAAGGAGGCGATAAGCATGGAAACGTACACGGATGAACAGATCAGTTTTCAGCTGATTCTTCACAGCGGCAATGCCCGCAGCTGTATTATTCAATCGATACGCGCTTATAAAGACGGCCGGCCAGATGAGTCAGACACCTTTCTGACAAAGGCTGAAGAAGAACTGGGAAAAGCGCACGACATCCATTTTCAGATGATTCAAAAAGAAGCCGGCGGCGCCAAGACGGATGTCTCCCTGCTTTTTATGCATGCTGAAGACCACTTAATGTCAGCGCTCTCAATGAAAGAGATCGTCAAAGAAATGCTCGACTTATTTCAATCAAAGAATTTATAAAAAGCCGGGGGTGAAGACGTGTTTGAGAAAATCAGCCAATTCCTTGTTCCGATCGCGGGCAAATTAAACAATAACCGCTACCTGCAAGTCTTACGGGATGCTTTTATGCTGGCGTTTCCGCTGACCATTTTCGGTTCGGTGTTCGTCGTGCTGACGAACCTGCCGTTTTTAAACAAAATCATGAGCAGCTCCGCCCTGTCTGTCTTTCAATCCGGATTTGGCGGCGCTTCGACGGCGACGATGGGGATTATGTCCATTTTTGTCGTCTTCGGGATCGGCTATTACCTTTCAAAAAGCTACGAAGTGGAGGCCGTATTCGGCGGAGCGATTGCATTGGTTTCTTTTCTGCTGCTCACCCCGTTCGTCTTAGAGCCGGAAACGGGCAAAGCGGTCGCAGGCGTCATTCCGGTTGACCGGCTTGGAGCAAAAGGGATGTTTCTCGGCATGATAACCGCTTTTTTGTCGGGTGAAATCTACAGAAGAATCGTCCAGAGAAACTTAACGATTAAGATGCCTGCCGGTGTTCCTCCGGCTGTTGCTAAATCGTTCGCCGCATTGATTCCGGCTTTTATCACGCTTACCGTGTTCCTCTTGATCAATGCGGCTGTCACCCAGATCTTTCACACCAATCTGCATGATGTCATTTATCATACGGTTCAAGCCCCGCTTGTCGGACTTGGAAGCGGCATCATTCCTACATTAATCGCTGTTTTCTTTATTCAGATTTTATGGTTTTTCGGACTTCACGGACAGATCATTATCAATTCCGTGATGGACCCGATCTGGAATACATTACAGGTCGAAAATTTGGCTGCGTATACAGCGGGAAAAGAGATTCCCCATATTATTTCTAAGCCGTTTATGGAGATTTACACCGTCGGAATGGGCGGAACCGGAATGACTTTGGCCATAGTGATCACCATCTTGCTTTTTATGAAGAGCAAACAGATGAAACAGATATCCAAACTCGGTCTCGCGCCGGGCATTTTCAACGTCAATGAGCCGGTTATTTTCGGTTTGCCGATCGTGATGAACCCGATCATTATCATTCCGTGGGTGATCGCACCGATGGTTGTCACGCTCGTCACCTACCTGGCCATGTCGGCGGGGATCGTGCCCCCTCCTACCGGCGTGACCGTGCCCTGGACCGTCCCCCTTTTCATTAACGGGATTATGGCGACCAATTCCGTCATGGGCGGCATTATGCAGCTGGTCAACCTCTGTATTGTGTTTATTATCTGGTTCCCGTTTCTTAAAGCGCTGGACAAATTAAACATGGCAAAGGAAAAAGAAGCCGAGACCGAGCAGCATGCCCGGGATGACAGCATGAGTATGTAATCAAAATCGCAGTAAGGGAGAGAAATCAATTGACTGAATCTAATATTCAATATCGTTTTCCGGAAGGATTCTGGTGGGGGTCTTCCGCCTCCGCCACCCAAACAGAAGGCGCCGCCGACAGAGACGGAAAAAGCCAAAACATATGGGATTACTGGTATGAAAAAGAGCCGAGCCGTTTTTTTAACGGCGTCGGCCCCGGCGACACGTCACGTTTTTATGATCAATACAAGGAGGATATCCGGCTGATGAAAGAAATCGGCCACAACTCCTTCCGGCTGTCTATTTCCTGGTCAAGATTGATTCCGGACGGAACTGGCGAGGTCAATCAGAAAGCGGTCGCGTTTTATCAGGACGTCATCGATGAAATGCTTGCCCATCGCATTGAGCCGTTTGTCAATTTGTTTCACTTTGACATGCCGCTCGCCCTTCAGCGTAAGGGGGGCTGGGTCAGCCGGGACACCGTTGACGCGTTTGAACATTACGCCAAAACATGCTTTTCGCTATTCGGTGACAAAGTGAAAAAATGGTTCACTCACAACGAGCCGATTGTGCCGATTGAAGGCGGCTACTTATACGACTTTCACTATCCGAATCACGTTAATTTTCAAGAAGCGGTGCAGGCCGGCTTCCATACCCTGCTGTCGAATGCAAGGGCTGTCAAAGCCTACAGAGAATTGAAACAGGACGGACAAATCGGAATCATTCTGAATCTGACGCCTTCTTATCCGAGAAGCTCACACCCTGAAGATCTGAAAGCATCCCGGATTGCCGACGCCTTTTTCAACCGCTCATTTTTAGATCCCGCCGTAAAGGGCGAATTTCCTGAGGAGCTTGTCGAGATTCTCAAGGCGGAAGGCTTTCTGCCGCGTTACGAGAAAGAAGATCTCCGCCTCATTCAGGAGCATACGGTTGACCTCTTAGGCGTGAACTACTACCAGCCGAGACGCGTCAAGGCAAAAGAACATGTTCCGAATCCGCACGCCCCTTTCCTGCCTGAGCGTTTCTTCGATCCGTATGTTATGCCCGGACGGAAAATGAACCCTCACCGCGGGTGGGAAATATACGAAAAAGGAATCTATGACATTCTCACCAATCTCAGAGAACATTACGGAAATATCGAATGTTTTATTTCCGAGAACGGCATGGGAGTTGAAGGCGAGGAACGCTTCCGCGATGAAAACGGCATCATTCAGGATGATTACAGGATTGAATTTATCCGGGAACATCTCAAATGGGTGCATCGGGCCATCGGAGAAGGTTCAAATGTAAAAGGGTATCATCTGTGGACTTTTATGGACAACTGGTCTTGGACAAATGCTTATAAAAACCGCTACGGCTTTGTATCTGTCAATCTGGAAAACGGGGGCGAACGGACCGTCAAAAAAAGCGGCCGCTGGTTCAAAGCCGTTTCCGATCAAAACGGATTTTAACAGATGAGGAGGTACGGCCATGCTTGGAGGTATTGAAGCCGGCGGCACGAAATTTGTCTGTGCCGCCGGACAAAAAGACGGCACCATTCTGGACAGGGCGGAGTTTCCGACGGGAGAACCGGATGACACACTCAGACAAGTCATCCGTTACTTTAAAGATTTCCCGATAGAAGCCATCGGCATCGGGTCGTTCGGACCGATTGACATCCGCCCCGACAGTCAAACATACGGGTGCATCACCGCGACGCCGAAGACAGCCTGGCGGAACTGCCCTATTCTTCAAACGATCAAAAGCGCTCTGCGTATTCCCGCAGGCTTCACCACCGACGTTAATGCGGCGGCGCTCGGAGAAGCTTCTTTCGGCGCGGCCAAAAACACGGACAGCTGCCTCTATTTGACGGTCGGCACTGGCATCGGAGCGGGCGCCATCATGAACGGCAGATTTGTTCAAGGGCTGTCTCATCCTGAAATGGGCCACATTTATGTCAGAAGACACCCGGACGACGGCTACAAAGGCAATTGCCCTTACCATACAGATTGCCTGGAAGGCCTCGCGGCAGGTCCCGCCATTGAGAAACGCTGGGGGAAAAAAGCATATCTGCTGGCGGATCAGCAGGAAGTGTGGGAGCTTGAAGGCTATTATATTGCCGAAGCGCTTGTGCAGTATATTCTCATACTTTCGCCGGAAAAGATCATCCTCGGCGGGGGCGTCATGAAGCAGCATCAGCTGTTCTCTTATATCCGTCAGCACGTGAAAAAGCGGCTGAATCAATATATTGATCTGCCCGACATTGAACACTTCATCGTTCCCCCTCAATTAGGGATTCACTCCGGCGCTGCCGGTTCGCTCGTATTGGCGGAGCGCGCATTAGAGACGGCAAACCGGGAGGTGGGAAAATGACGAAACTCTTATTTTTGGAACCGGTTTTTAAAGAAAGATTATGGGGCGGGACGAAGCTGCGCGATACATTCGGGTATGAGATTCCTTCTGAGCGGACGGGAGAGTGCTGGGCGATTTCAGCTCATCCGCACGGTACATCCATCGTGCGGAACGGGCCATTTTCCGGAACATCATTACACCGTCTCTGGAATGAACACCCTGACCTGTTCGGACATCCGAAAGAAGAAGCTTTTCCCCTGCTCACAAAAATTCTTGACGCAAATATGGACTTATCCGTGCAGGTTCATCCGGATGACGCATATGCACATCGGCATGAAAACGGAGAACTCGGAAAAACGGAATGCTGGTACGTGTTGGACTGCAAAAAAGACGCGGAGCTCATTTTAGGGCACCGCGCCCAAACAAAAGAAGATTTCGTTCGGCTCATTGAACGAAACGAGTGGGATCACCTGCTCCGCCGCATCCCCATTAAGCCCGGCGACTTTTTCTATGTCCCGAGCGGCACACTGCACGCTTTATGTGAAGGTACGCTCGTCCTTGAAATCCAGCAAAGCTCTGATGCCACCTACCGGCTTTACGACTATGACCGGACGGATGGGAACGGGAATAAACGCGAGCTTCATCTTCAGAAAGCAATTGACGTAACAGACATTCCCCATACCGATGAAAATGTAAAAAGCACTAAGCATCGGATCGGAGATGCTCTTATTACAACACTCGCCGAAACACCTTTCTTTTCAGTTTATCAATGGGATGTGAGCGGGAAAGCATCATTCCCCGCACCCGGCCGGTATTTACTCGCAAGCGTCATTAAAGGGCGCGGAGAACTGGATGGATGCCCCGTTCACAAAGGCGATCACTTTATCGTGCCGGCGGATTCCGGAGATTTTGTTATAGAAGGAGATTGTGAGGTTATCGTTTCACATCCTTCATCATCTTAAAAATCAGGAGGTCTTTTATATGCTTAAAAAGTTAGCAGTCTGCCTGTCTATCGTTTTATTACTCTTAGGAGCCGCCAGTCCGATATCGGCTCACACCGTTTATCCCGTCAACCCAAATGCCCAGCAGACGACAAAAGATATCATGAACTGGCTGGCCCACCTGCCCAACCGTTCAGAAAACAGGGTCATGTCCGGAGCGTTCGGCGGGTACAGCGATGTCACTTTTTCAATGACAGAGGAAAACCGCTTGAAAAACGCGACGGGACAGTCTCCCGCCATCTACGGCTGTGACTATGGGAGAGGGTGGCTGGAAACAGCGGATATCACCGATACTATCGATTACAGCTGCAACAGCAGCTTAATCTCATACTGGAAAAGCGGCGGCCTCCCTCAGGTCAGCCTGCATCTCGCAAATCCGGCCTTTCCATCCGGAAACTATAAAACGGCCATCTCAAACAGCCAGTACAAAAACATCCTTGACCCTTCAACTGTGGAAGGAAAACGGCTTGAGGCGCTGCTCAGCAAAATTGCCGACGGCCTTACTCAGCTGAAAAATCAAGGCGTCACCGTTCTGTTCAGACCGCTGCATGAAATGAACGGCGAGTGGTTCTGGTGGGGGCTGACAAGCTACAACCAAAAAGACAATGAGAGAATCTCGCTGTACAAAGAGCTTTACAAGAAGATATACCGCTATATGACAGAGACAAGAGGATTGGATAACCTTTTGTGGGTGTATTCGCCGGATGCCAACAGAGACTTTAAAACAGACTTCTACCCAGGCTCATCTTATGTGGATATTACCGGTCTGGACGCTTACTTCACTGATCCGTATGCGATATCAGGCTATGATGAAATGCTGTCTCTGAAAAAACCGTTTGCCTTTGCCGAAACCGGTCCGTCCGGCAATATCGGAAGCTTTGATTATGCTGCTTTTATTAATGCGATCAGGCAAAAATACCCTCAGACCGCGTACTTTTTGACATGGGATGAACAATTAAGTCCGGCGGCCAATCAAGGCGCGCAAAGCCTTTATCAAAACAGCTGGACGCTGAACAAGGGCGAAATATGGAACGGCGGGTCCTTGACGCCGATCGCGGAATAACCGCTTCTTTTGAAAATCGGTTTTAAAAAACGGCTCTGCTGGGCATATTGTTACCGTTCAAAAAGGAGGGTTCAACAATGGAAAATAACAAAAACAGCGAAAAAACGCTTTCCAGTAAGACGACCGGTAAAGGCGAGTCAGAAGACACGCTGACAAACCGGCAGGGCCATCCGGTCACTGACAACCAGAATGTCAGGACAGTCGGCAATAGAGGACCGACGACATTGGAGAATTATGATTTTTTGGAGAAAATCAGCCACTTTGATCGCGAACGGATTCCCGAGCGCGTCGTTCACGCGCGCGGCGCCGGCGCACACGGATACTTTGAGGCGTACGGAAGTTTTGGAGACGAGGAGATTTCTAAATATACAAGAGCGAAAGTGTTTCAAAAGAAAGGAACGAAAACTCCGGCGTTTGTGCGGTTCTCTACCGTCAACCACGGGAAGCATTCCCCGGAAACATTGCGTGATCCCCGGGGTTTTGCCGTTAAGCTTTATACCGAAGACGGCAACTGGGATCTGGTCGGCAACAACCTGAAAATCTTTTTTATCCGTGATCCGCTGAAGTTCCCGGATCTTGTGCACGCATTTCAGCCTGATCCCGTTACGAACATTCAGGACGGCGAGCGTATTTTCGACTTCATTTCCCAATCACCGGAAGCGACTCATATGATCACTTTCTTGTTTTCGCCGTGGGGCATCCCGGCCAACTACCGGCAGATGCAGGGCTCAGGCGTCCATGCCTACAAATGGGTCAATGAAGAAGGAAAAGCCGTGCTCGTCAAATATCACTTTGAACCGAAACAGGGCATACGCAACCTGACACAGAAGGAAGCGGAAGAGATTCAGGGGAAAAACTTTAACCATGCGACACAGGATTTGTATGAGGCGATTGAAAAAGGCGATTACCCTGAATGGGAAGTGTATGCGCAAATCATGACTGATGACGAGCATCCCGAGCTGGATTTTGATCCGCTTGATCCGACCAAGCTGTGGTATAAAGACGATTTCCCTTGGAAGCCGATCGGCAAATTGGTTCTGAACAAAAACCCGGAAAACTACCATGCCGAGGTGGAACAAGCATCATTCGGAACGGGCGTGCTTGTGGACGGCCTTGATTTTTCAGATGACAAATTACTTCAGGGACGGACATTCGCCTATTCAGATACCCAGCGGTACCGCGTCGGCGCAAATTACCTGCAGCTCCCGATCAACTCGCCGAAAAAGCATGTCGCCACCAACCAGGAAGGCGGGCAAATGCAGTATCGGGTCGATCGGGCAGAAGGACAAAACCCGCACGTCAACTATGAGCCGTCCATTATGGGAGGACTCACCGAAGCAAAGCAGGATGGGAAAGACCATATACCTCATGTCGAAGGCGATGTGAAGCGGGAAGCGATCGACCGGCCGAATAACTTCGGCCAGGCCGGTGAAACATACCGCAGATTTTCGGAATTTGAACGGACCGAATTGATCACAAACCTGGTCAATACGCTTTCTTCCTGCCGGAAAGACATTCAGGATCAAATGATTGAGAATTTCACAAAAGCAGATCCGGACTACGGAAAACGTGTTGCGGAAGGGCTGAAAAAAGCCTCCGAAAGCAGCAGCGGCGGGCCGATCGGCACTACTGATACAGCACAAGCCGCAAAACAGGCTGAACAGGAAAGCCATCCGTCTGATCCGTATTAAATAAAAAAACAGGACAATCGCGTCCTGTTTTTTTTTGAGCTAATTCAGCTCCTGTATATTCTGCTCCGCCGCGGCCGCAAATACTTTCGGCTCCGGACGGTCAAGATCTTCATGGAATAAACTTACTTTGTGAATCTGCCGGTTGTCGTACAGATGAAAGTAGTAGTTCCCGGTGTCACAGCACATAACCGACGTATACTGCGTATAATCAATTTCATTCTCCTCTGTGATCACCGCGCCTTTTGGAATATTCACATTGGACAGCACGTGAAAAGCGGCCGTAACGCCATCCGTCTCATGGGCGGCAGGCTCTAAATGCTCTTTCAGATAAGCGGCTCTGATGAACCGGGATGGCGGCGTGTAATCACCGGGAAGCCCGATCGTTCCAGATCCTTGGCCGAAAGCGGTTAATGTCATTCCGCCCAATGTTTTGCTTTCTGACTGCTGCGGCCTGATTCCGATATAATGGCGCAGATTGGTCACATGCCAAGGAAATTCCGGACTGTTGGTCATCACTCCGGGTTTGTTGTCATATACTTTCATTCCCTCCGGTGTCGGCTCGATGACAATGCAGCCGCCCGTGCGGTCTGATAAAATCCAATGAAGAGGCAGCACCGTATCCAATAACATTAACTTCTTCTCTACAATCGTCAGCATTGAGAGCTTTTCCTTTATGTCTTCAAGAGATTCACAGTTTGATAAGGCCCAGGTGACAAACTCATGAGGAGCGATGTGACAGGTGCCCTCCCGTTCCGCTTTCTCGTATCCCGCAAAGCCCGGAAAATACAGCGTCGAACACGACAGCCCTTTTTCATTTACGCCGTCGGCAAACAGAACATTGCCGAGATTTCTCCCCATGCCGATAAATGCGTATTTCGTCTTATGCATCCTGCCGTCAGCTTCGCTTTTCCAGCTGTACTGACGAGGGTAAAGCACGACGTCCGTACCGAGCTGAAATGCAAAATCCATCGTTCGCGCCAATAGGTGATTACCGTCTGTCGTTTTCAATGTAAGACTTGTACACATATCATCAATCCCCTTTTCATTAATGAAATTTACACAAAGTAAACTATTCTTTCAGCTTAACGAATAATGGCTCCATTCGTCAAAAGATTGACACATTTCTCCTTCATACATATTAGTCCGTAAGCATATCCATGCCTTTTAATCCCTGGTAAATCGTTTAGGCGGCAGTGTTTGTACCGTTTTTCAAAAAAACTTTGAACGGCTGTCAGCGAGGCTTTACAATGTTTTTCCTGCATGCTGGAATTTGTAAACGGCAGGTCAATCTGTTAAGCTATGTCTTTATGTTAAAGAAGAACATACGGAGGAGATTATCTATTGAAAGTAGAAAGGCGAACGATTGAACATATTCCGCATGACGAAAGACACGGAAAGGCTAAAGATTTATTCCCCGTCTGGTTCGGGGCTAATATGCATATTACGACGTTAGTCACAGGCACACTGCCTGTTACAATGGGACTCGATCTCTTTTGGAGTATCGCCGCCATTATAATCGGAACCTTTATCGGCGCAATCTTTATGGCGTCTCATTCCGCACAAGGACCTCAGCTCGGAATTCCGCAAATGATTCAAAGCCGCGCGCAATTCGGCGTGATCGGAGCGATTCTGCCCCTCTTTTTGGTCATGTTTATCTACCTGGGCTTCTTTGCGAGCAGTACGATTCTCGCAGCCGGTACACTGAGCAGCTTTGTCCCGATTCCGGCTTCATGGTGTATTATCGGCTTAAGCGCCATCTGTTTTTTACTCACGATCTACGGTCATGATCTGATTCACAAAATGCAGAAAATCCTCTCTTGGACCTCCTTTGCCGTTTTTTTTGCTGCAACGATTCTTATTTTTCAACTGCCGATTCCTTCAGGAAGCTGGGTGCCCGGCTCATTAGATCTGCCTGTTTTTCTAGTGGCGGTCAGCGCGGTGGCCACATGGCAGCTGGCATACGCGCCATATGTCGCAGATTATTCCCGTTATCTGCCGGTCAAAACACCGGCATCGCATACTTTTTGGTACAGCTATGCAGGTACGTCAGTCAGTTCCATCTGGATGATGCTTCTCGGCGCCATTTTGACGACGGCGCTCCCGGAATTTACCGCTAATGCGGGTAATGAGATTGTCCGATTGTTCGGTCCGTTTTCCTTTATTATGCTGATCATCGTCCTGTTCGGGCAAATGGCGATCAACGTCTTTAATTTATACGGAGCCTTTATGTCAACCACGACTACCTTGGAGCCGTTTTTAAAACTGAAGGTGACGCCGAAAACGAGAGTGGTAATGATCCTTTGTGTGACGGCAGCGGGTACTGTATTAAGTCTCTTGGGCCAAAGCAATTTCATGGAACTGTTTTTAAATTTCATCTTTTTCATCAGTTATTTCTTAATTCCATGGACGGCGATCAACCTCGTGGATTACTATTTTATCCGCCGCGGAAAATACCACGTCAAATCGATGTTTGACGTCAACGGACAATACGGCAGGGTCAATTGGATTACAGCGGCCGCCTTCGTTTTGTCGATTATATTAGAAATCCCGTTCATCAATACATCCTTTTACATCGGGCCGCTCGCTGAAATATTCGGCGGAGGCGACATTGCCTGGGTCATCGGCCTGGCCGTTCCGTCGCTGCTGTATTATGTCCTGATGAAATCAAGGTTAAAACAAAAAGAGGCGCCTTCCCTATGAAGACGCCTTTTCTTTATTCATATTCCTTCCATACACGCGGCAGCAGTTCAGAAAGTTCGTGCGCCAATAAGGTATGGGCGGAGCGCTCTTTCGTCCATAATTCCGCACATTCGCCGTGAAGGCGGACGGCGTTCAATACGGCGTGCTTCGGATCTTGATGACAGCACAGCATGCCGAGAATCATTCCCGTCAGCGTGTCGCCGGTCCCGCCTTTTGCAAGCGCGCCGTTTCCGGTTGTATTCCTGCGGCATTCCCCGTCGGGAAAAGCGATAATGGTTTCGTTTCCTTTCAGGACAATCGTGACATGAAGCCGCTCCGCCCATTCCGCGGCATATTCCGCTCTGTTCTGCTGAATCTCTTGAATCGGAAGGCCTGTCATTCTGGAAAATTCGCCGGGATGAGGCGTCAAGATCACGGGAGCTTTCCTCTTCGGATAGGTTCTTTTCGTAATGGCGCCCGCATCCAGTATGACGGGATAATCGCCAGAAAGCAGCTGATCAGCCGCCTGCTGCACCTCGTCTGTTTGGGGAAGGCCCGGCCCGATGGCAGCGGCCCGGATGGTTTCCCCGGGCTGGCCCGCCGCGGCTTTTATCCACCCGTCCCGCCAGTACGTGGCTTCCGGCAGCTCCGGGACGATAAGCGGAATGACGCCTGCCGATGTACCGATGACGAGCTTGCCGACACCGCTTCTCATCGCGCCCAATCCGGCCAGAAGGGCGGCTCCCGGCATGTCATCGCTCCCGGCCAGCAATAACGCCGTCCCGAACGTTCCTTTATGGCTGTCCGCCTCCCGTTTCGGCAGCGTATCTTTCACATCCTGTTCCGTCCAATCCATTATATTCATCCTGTACCTCCTCTTCTGTCTCCTATTTATATTCCAAACAAGAAGAGATTTTAAACCGCACAAAAAAACAGCCGCTCGTTTGCGGCTGTTTATGTTCTGATCGGAACATCAAGACGGTAAAGCTTCCGGTACCGTTCGTTTTCTGCAAGCAGCTCTTGATGGGTTCCTTCCATTTCTGCTTTTCCATTTTCTAAAAAGACGATTTTATCAGCTGTTTCCACACCCGCTAAATGGTGTGTAATCCAGAGGATCGTTTTCTCTTTAAAAACATCAAAAATCGTATCAAGCAATTCACGTTCAGTGACCGCATCAAGGCCGACCGTCGGTTCATCAAGGATAATGACCGGCGTATCTTGGAGCAGAATACGGGCAAGCGCGATCCGCTGCCGTTCTCCTCCTGAGAAACGAATCCCCGTCTCCTGCACGGACGTTTCATATCCGTCAGGCAGTGATTCAATATAATCATGCAGCTTCACTTGCCGAGCCGCACGCTTAACATCTTCATCACTCGCCTTGCCGTTTCCGAGCCGGATATTGTTCATAATGCTCGTGTTAAAGAGATGAGGTTTCTGATTCAAAACGGCCACCGCTGAGGAAATCTGCTCCTGCACGGCCGCAGTTTCCAGCCCGTTCAGCATCACCTTGCCCGAATCGGGAACTAAGGCGCCTTCAATTAAAGCGAGAGAGGTCGACTTACCGGAGCCGCTCCTGCCGAGCAGCGCCATTTTTTCCCCCTGGCGGAGAGTGAAGGAAAAACGGTCAAGCACATGACTGTGCTGATCATAAGAAAACGTCACGTTATCAAATGTAAGTGTCACATCGGATACATCCAGTATCTCATCTGTCTGCTTCACCTCACGACTTCGCAGCTCCGGAGCCGCCTTACTCATTCTTTTGATGGAATCCTGATAAGAAGGCACTTCCGTCAGCGCATCCGAAAGGGGCAGAAACGCCTCCGTCAATGGAAATACGACAAGCACAAAGGCTGCGATCATCGTGTTGGCGATGCTGCCGTCCGCATACTGACCCGCCGTCCAGAACAGCATGATCAATATGAAGCCGCCGACAAGGCATTGCGCGGCGAGATCACGCCATCTCGTAAACCGCTGACGTTTGCTTTCAAGGTCAAACCATGCCTTCTCTTTCTCTTCATAAGAGGAAATAAAGGCCGCCTGTCGTCCCGAGAACATCCAGTCGCTCACGCCGAGCACGGCATCTGTCAGCCGGCTGTAGAGCGTATTCCGGCCGCTTTTCAGCCTCATGTTTTTCGCTCTCGTCACAAGAAGCGACACAACCGGAAACAATACAACCAATATAAACAGGTAAATCGCCGCAAAAGCGGCAAACGGCCAGGAAAAAAAGCCGAGTCCGATAACGGATGCCGCATACAGCAGCAAAGCGGAAACCGCCGGGAAAATCGTTTTTAAAAACGCATCCTGCAAATGCTCAATATCCTCAGCCAAAATGCCGAGCATGTCGCCCGTCCGAAAACGGGATGAAAGCATGAGCGAGGCCGGCTCCAGCATATTGTAAAGCCGCACCCTCATATCGGACACGATTTTCAAAATGATATGGTGCCCCGTCAGGCGCTCGGCGTACCGTGAGACTGAACGGGCAATCCCGAAGGTGCGCACGGCCACAATCGGAACGTACACCAGCAGGATATTCTCAGGCCTTGTCGCCGACTTAGAGATCAAAAAACCGGAAGTGAACATGAGAAAGGCCGCCGAAAAAATCGTCACCGCGCCTAAAAAAATCACAAGAACAAACAAACGGGCATTTTGCTTTATATACGGCAGAATCCATTCTTCTTTTCTCATGTTCTTTCCCCCAGTTGCGCCTTTACAAGTTTGGCATATACGCCTTGTTTCGCCATCAATTCGTCGTGGGTGCCGATTTCCGCCACCGCGCCGTCATCAAGCACGATAATTTCGTCCATCTCAAGCATCCAGTGAAGACGGTGAGTGGCCAGAAAGACAAGTTTGTTTTCAAACAGGTCTTTCATCGTTTCTTTTATTTCATATTCTGTTTCAATATCAAGGTGAGCGGTCGGCTCATCCAAAAGGAGAATCGGCCGGTTTCCTAAAAAGGCTCTGGCCAGCGCGACACGCTGAGCCTGCCCTCCGCTGAGCGCCCGTCCGCCCTCGCCGATCCGGCCGTCAAGGCCGCCGGGCAGATCGCGGATCAGTCCGGAAAGACCCGCTGAATCAGCAGCGCGCGCCGTTTCCTCACGGGAAGCATCAGGATGATAAAACCGGATATTATTCATAAGCGTGTCATCAAAAATGTACGGATGCTGCGGAATATAAAGCAGCTGCTTCTGCCAGCCGTCTGACTGCAGATGCGAGCGGGATTCACCGTTTACCTTGATCTCACCGGACGCAGGCTCTAAAAAGCCGCCCAGCACATCAATGAGTGTCGATTTTCCCGCACCGCTTTCCCCGATAATTCCGATTTTCTTCTTCCCTTTAAAGGACAGATGAAATTCAGACATCGATTCTCGGACGGACAAACGCGTAAGCTGTAATTCATCCCCGTCAGTCCACGTATCAAGTTCGAGCGGCTTTTCTTCTTTAAAACCGGGCTGCGCCAAAATCGCTTGAATGGTTTTCCCCGCCTCCTGCCCGTTTAACGTCGCGTGGTAATCATTTCCCACTTCGCGGACCGGGAGAAAATATTCAGGCGCGAGAATCAGAGCTGTCAATGCCGGACCGAGCAGAATTTGTCCGTCTATCAGCCGCAAGCCGAGAAACACAGCCACTGTCGCCACCGACAGCATCGTAAAGAAATCCAGGGCGAATGATGATAAAAACGCGACCCGGAGCGTGCTCATCGTCGCCTTGCGGTATCTCTCACTGACATGAAAGATGTTTTTACTGTGTGATTTGCTTAACCCTAAAAACCGCAATGTCTCCAGTCCGCGGAGCGAATCCACGAAATGATTGGAAAGCGTCTGATAGGACTTCCATTGGCGATCGGCTTTTTTCTGTGCGACAAGTCCGAGCAGGATCATAAATACAATCAAAATCGGAAGCGCAAGAATCAGAATCAAAGCCGATGTTTTATCCTGAAAAAACACGTAAATAACAACGGCCGCCGGCACAATCGCCATGCTGACCATTTTCGGCAGAAACAGCTCTAAATAACGGCGGAACTGGCTGATGCCTTCCATCGCCAGCGTCACCATCCGGCCCGTCCCCTCTTTTTTCGCAAAGCGGGGGCCGAGACGGAACAATTGCTCAAGAAATCTTTTTCTTAAGTCTGCGCCGGTTTGCGCGGCATATTGGTACACGATTTTCTGCCGGACCGCGGTTACCGCATGCCGGACCAAAAACGCAAGCAGGAAAAAGCCGATAACCGGATAAAGAGAAGCAATCCGCTTCCCGTTAAATAATCCGGTTACCGCCTGGCTCAGCCATTCCGCCTGCAAGATGATGGCGGCCGTTTGTATAATCGTTAATCCCGTAATGATCGCAAGAATCCGCTTCATTCCTTTATAAAGAAACAGGTCTTTTCCCATTAATAAGTCATAGGCTCCTTATGGCTGACGCGTTTCCGGAAGACATAATAGCTCCAGATCTGACTGCCGATGACAAACGGCAGCAGAGTCAGTGCAACAATTGTCATGACCTTAAGTGAATAATCACCGGAAGACGCGTTAGCTACTGTTAAGTCATACGCGCTTTTCAGCGAGCTGACCATGACGCGAGGGAACAGAGAGATAAAAATCATCGCAACTGTCAAAGCAAGACCCGCGCCGGTCATACCGAATGCCCAGCCGTCTTTTTTCTTGCTCATGAACACAACAGCAAGAACGTTGCAGATGACAATCAGCACGAATACCGGAATCGTGATGTTTGCCCGGCGTGTAAACATATCCGTATCGTATGCAGACATCGCAAAGAAAGCAAGTACAACAAGAAAGATAACACCGATTACGCGTTTTGCCATTTTTCTCGCACGCTCTTGTAAATCACCGATCGTGCGCAGTGTGACAAACATTAAACCGTGCAGGAATGAAAGAAGGGTGACGGCTGCTCCGCCAAGGACGGAATACACGTTCACAATATCTGAGAAACCCGCATGCATATTCATATGGCCGTCAATCGGCATGCCGCGGAACAAGCTTGTGAAGATAAGGCCGAATACAAACGGCGGGATAAGGCTGCCGAAGAAAATCACCCAGTCCCATGTTTTGACCCATTTTAAATGATTCACTTTTCCGCGGAATTCAAACGCCACCCCGCGGCCCATTAAAGCAAGAAGGATGATGATAAACGGAATATAATATCCGCTCAGCATCGTCGCATACCAGTTCGGGAATGCCGCGAAGATCGCTCCCGTACCTGTCAGCAGCCATACCTCATTCGCATCCCAGAACGGGCCGATGGTGTTAATCAGCACTCTGCGTTCTAATTCATTATGGCCAAGAAATCGGGTCGAAATGCCGACACCGAAATCAAAACCTTCTAAAAAGAAAAATCCGACAAACAAAACTGAAACGAGTACAAACCAAAGATCATGAAGTGACCCCATGGTAGACCTCCTGACTGAACGGATCCGTTGATACAGGAACATCCTTGTGATCATCATGGTCCGCACCTTTTTTAATTTCACGAACGAATAGGAAGACAAGCAGCGCGCCTAAAATCAAGTACATGACGCCGAAACCGATAATTGAAAACAGCAGAGATCCCGTCGTTACGTTAGGCGAAACGGATTGTGCGGTTGTCATTTGCCCCATAACCGTCCACGGCTGGCGGCCGATTTCAGTCATAATCCATCCGGCAGAGTTCGCAATGAACGGGAATGCGATCAGTGCGATCATGCCCCGTAAATACCACTTGCTCGTATGAAGCTTTTTGCGGCGGTTCAGAATAAAGCCTGCAATCGCGGCAAAAATCATAAGCGCACCCGCTCCCGCCATAATGCGGAAACTCCAGAACGTCGTTTTAACAGGCGGGATATAGTCGCCTTTTCCGTACGTTTTTTCATATTCTTTCTGAAGTGTTTTCATCCCTTTCACACTGCCGCTGAACTTCTGGTAAGCCAAGTAGCTGAGTGCGTAAGGAATTGAAATTTCTGATGTGTTTTTTTCTTTATTCGTATCAATATTCGCAAAAGCCGTCCACGCGGCAGGATCACCGCTGTCATCCCAAAGCGCTTCACTGGCGGCCATTTTCATCGGCTGCGATTCCATTAAATGCTCAGCCTGCATGTGTCCGCTGAACGCAACTCCGATACCGGCGATCAGACCGACAATCATCGAAAGCTTGAAAGATTTATGGAAGAAAGGCACTTCTTTTTTCTTCAATAATTTAAATGCGCTGACACCGGCGATAAAGAAAGCACCCGTCGCAAGCGCTCCGAAAATGACGTGAGGGAATTCAACCCAAAGCTGAGGGTTTGTCAAAAGCGCTCCGAAGTCATTCATTTCCGCGCGGCCGTTTTTAATCGTAAAGCCGACCGGCTCCTGCATGAATGAGTTTGCCGTCAAAATCCAGAAAGATGACATAATCGTTCCGAAGGATACAAGCCAAATGCAAAGCAAATGCACTTTTTTAGATAAACGGTCCCAGCCGAAAATCCATAATCCGATAAAAATAGACTCCATAAAAAACGCCAAAAGCGCTTCAATCGCAAGCGGAGCCCCAAATACGTCCCCGACAAAACGGGAATAATCAGACCAGTTCAATCCGAACTGGAATTCCTGAAGAATCCCTGTGACGACGCCGACAGCAAAGTTAATTAAAAAGAGATGCCCCCAAAATTTAGCCATTTTGAGATAGGTCTCTTGTTTTTTGACAACGTAAAGCGTCTCCATCAAAGCAACCATAAACACAAGCCCGATAGACATAGGCACAAACAAGAAGTGAAACAATGTTGTAGATGCAAATTGAATGCGGGCTAATACCAACTCACTCATGATGTTTTTCCTCCAATCTGGTAAATTGCTCAACATTTCACAAACATAGTGAAATCATTGCTCGGTATTTCACAAAAAATGATATATTTGCTCAATGTTTCACAAATTCGTCAAAACTATTGAAATATCAGCCTGTACACCCTGGGGGACAGCGGCTGTCATAGAAATGATTCAATATCATTACTTTACAACGATTCAGCCCAAAAAAAAAGATCAATATACCTAAAATCAGGCTGAAATTGTGACTGATTATTGTCGGATTTGTAGAGATTTTATGTCAGCACCTAGGATATTTGTCCCTTTGATATCGTACCTCTTTTTTATTCGTGTGGCGAACAAAATGCTTTTCTCGGTGAAAAAGCCCGCCAAATCGCCATTTTGAGAAAGAAAATGTGAAGAAAGCATGCCCTCTAGTAAATTCATAATATATGAACAATTTAAATTTTTTAGTATACTTTAAATGGGGATATTTTTTCACTACATAACGACTGGGGGAACAAGCATGGGAGAACTTCAACCAAAATTGCAAACGGATTCAATCCAAAAACAGGAACGGACTGATAACTGGTTTGCCAGAGCAATGAATATAAGAATCGGCATTATTCCTCTTCCTATCTATATCCTGCTTTTCTTGCTTATTACGGTGTTTGTCATGAGCCGTGATGTAAAAAGCGACATTCTGACATCAATTGCCGTCATGAGTTTTTTCGGATTTACCTTCGGCCAGATCGGAAAATCCATTCCGATCGTGCGGTCCATCGGCGGCCCTGCGATTCTCGCAACCTTTATTCCATCCGCTGTCGTCTACTACCACCTGCTTCCGAAAGACATTATTACTTCAACAACAGAATTCACGGAAAGCTCCAACTTTCTCTATCTATTTATTGCCGGTATCGTCGTCGGCAGTATTCTCGGGATGAAAAGAGAGACGCTCGTCAAAGCTTTCGTTAAGATTTTTATTCCGCTGATCGCCGGCTCTATCGCGGCCGCCATCGTCGGCTTATGCGTCGGGACGCTGCTCGGGCTCGGCTTTCAGCACACGCTGCTTTATATCGTCGTTCCGATTATGGCGGGGGGTGTCGGTGAAGGCGCGATTCCTTTATCCATCGGCTACTCCGATATTATGCCGATGTCCCAGGGAGACGCCTTTGCGCTTGTGCTGCCGTCCATCATGCTCGGCAGCCTGTGCGCCATTATGTTATCGGGTTTGCTGAATGTCATCGGGAAACGCAAACCGGAATGGACGGGCAACGGGAAGGTTGATAAGTCTGATCATTCCGCTCCCGCATTGGAACAGCCGGCCGATGATAAAACGTTTGATTTGTCCTTTTTCGCTTCGGGCGGTATTTTAGCGGTTTCCCTTTATCTGGTCGGCATGCTGGCGCATGATTTCTTTCAGCTTCCGGCTCCAGTCGTGATGCTCGTCCTTGCCGTTCTCATTAAGCTGTTCAGGCTGGCGCCGGCTTCGATTGAAAACGGAGCCTTCGGCGTCTCGCGCTTTTTCTCGACAGCCGTGACCTATCCGCTCTTATTTGCGATCGGCGTTTCAATGACACCGTGGGACAAGCTGATTGCGGCGTTTACGATCAGCAACATCATTACCATTTTATCAATCGTCGTCACGATGATGGCCGTCGGTTTTCTGACCGGAAAATGGCTGAATCTGTACCCGATTGAGACGGCGGTTATTAATGCCTGCCATTCCGGCCAGGGCGGCACCGGCGACGTCGCGATCTTGAGCGCCGCTGAACGGCTGGAGCTTATGCCGTTCGCCCAAGTGTCGACCAGAATCGGCGGAGCGATTACCGTGAGCGTCACCCTTCTGCTGCTTCATCAATTCTATTAAACTGAAAAAAAGCCTCCGCATATGCGGAGGCTTTGTTATTTCATCACATTTTGAATATAAGAGCCGAATGCCGCGCCGGACATGCCCGGCGACACACGGACGCGGTGAAGCCCGTAAAGCCCCTGATCTCTAGACGCCGCTCCCGGCTCTGTCGTGACCGCCATACGGTAGCCTGACGAGGCGGCGGCTTTAAATGTTTCTTTATTATATCGTCCGACAGGGTAGCTGATCATAGACGTCCGCTGCCCGAACATTTGATCAAATAAACGCTTAGAGTCCTTCATTTCACGTCGCTGCTGCTGCGGTGTGAGCCCGTTCAATTCGAGATGGTTCATCGTATGGCTCTGAATGGAAATGCCGTGGGCGGCCATCTCCTTCATCTGCTTCTCAGTCAGATGATTCTTATGCCCGATAAAGTTTCCGATCATAAAGATTGTCGCTTTCATCTTGTATTTCTTTAAAATGGGATAGGCCGCTTTCACATTGTCTGTATAGCCGTCATCAAATGTGATCAGAACACATTTTTCACGCGGCTCCTTATCCTCCGTCAGCATCAGATAGGCTTCTTCAGGAGTCATCGTATAATAGCCGTGATCATGAAGCCACTTCATATGCTGCCGGAATTCTTCCTTCGGCACACGCAGGCTGTTTCCCTCTGAAATGCTGTGATACATCAGAATCGGCAGTCTCGCCGTCCCTTTCGTTTGAACCCAGGCGGACGTATCCGGCTCTTTTTTGATTTGCCGCTTTACGGACTTTTTTTCGCTGTGCGCTTCTGCCTTCGGAATGCTTTGTTCGGCGCTTGCCTCATGACCCGAGCAGGCGGCAAGTGTAAACACGGCAGCCAAAAGGCACATGCACATGATCATGCGTTTCATCGTTTTCCTGCTTTCTGTCTTCTATTTACTATTTATATCGGTTATGCGTCATAAATTGTTACATCAAAAAAACCGGACATCCAGCTGTCCGGCTTTGCGTTATGAGCGGATTCTGATTTCTGTTTCACTGTCAAAAAAGTGAGCCTTATTCATGTCGAAAGCGACGGTCAATTCCTCACCGGCACGAATGTCATGGCGGGCGTCAATCCGGGCGATAAAATCCTGATCCCCGATCCGGGAATAAACCATAATTTCTGACCCAAGCAATTCCGCGACATTGATTTTAGCTGTGATGGATGAATTCTTATAAGATTCTACCACAATCAGCTCGTCATGTATGTCTTCCGGGCGGATGCCGAAGATGATATCTTTGCCGGCATACCCTTTTTCCCGGAGCATTTTCATTTTCCCTTCCGGCACGCTGAGAGCGGCTGAACCGATCTGAATGGCGCCGTCCGTCAGCTTTCCTTTGAAAAAGTTCATCGCCGGAGAACCGATGAACCCGCCGACAAATACGTTTTCGGGATGTTCATACACTTCTTTCGGGGTGCCGATCTGCTGAATTTTTCCGTCCTTCATGACTACGATGCGTGTCGCCATCGTCAGTGCTTCTGTTTGGTCGTGCGTCACATAGATTGTGGTTGTTTGCAGCCTTTGGTGGAGCTTAATAATTTCTGCCCGCATCTGCACCCGAAGCTTTGCGTCCAGATTTGACAGCGGCTCATCCATTAAGAACACTTTGGCGTCCCTGACAATCGCCCGCCCTAATGCAACCCGCTGCCGCTGCCCGCCGGAGAGCGCCTTCGGTTTGCGGTGCAGATACTCTGTGAGCCCCAGCATTTTCGCCGCTTCTTCGACCCGTTTTTTAATCTCCGGTTTCGGCATCTTCCTCAGCTTCAAACCGAATGCGATATTATCATAGACCGTCATGTGCGGATATAACGCATAGTTTTGAAACACCATGGCGATATCCCTGTCTTTAGGAGCGATGTCATTCACTCTCGTGTCACCGATATAGAAATCGCCCTTCGTAATGTCTTCCAGCCCGGCTACCATCCGCAAAGTTGTAGACTTGCCGCACCCCGACGGACCGACAAACACGATAAACTCTTTATCTTTAATATGAAGGTTAAAATCATCGACAGCCGCTTCTTTTTGATCGTAATACTTATAAATATGCTCGAGCCGAAGTTCCGCCATGTATATCCCCCTTTATTTGTAAACGCTTTCTTAAATAGGATTGTAACAGCGTCAGACGGCGGCGGATATAGGCAATG
Organism: Bacillus sp. ZY-1-1; assembly: GCF_003047165.1. NCBI lineage: Bacteria > Bacillati > Bacillota > Bacilli > Caryophanales > Bacillaceae > Bacillus > Bacillus sp. ZY-1-1. Next base: position 213,408 of record NZ_CP027061.1, on the reverse strand, counting down.
TTCATAAAAAAAGTCCGCTGCCTTCGTGCACATTTCCCATTTAATGTGATTTTTCATATTGCAGACAAATGAAATAAGCCAGCAGGGCGCCCCGATATGTCTTAATATCAATACCTGAGCGTTCCGCAAATTTATCAATCCGATATTGAAGACTGTTGCGGTGCAAATGCAGTTTTTTCGATGTGAGCGACATGTTCGAGTTATGTTCAATAAAAGTCTGAATCGTATGCTTCAGCTCCGGTTCTTTCTGAAACAGCAGCGCCGCTTCTTCGTGAAGCAAGGCTGAGAGCTTTTCTCTGCTTTCCTCCGTGAGCATGGCCGGAAATACCGTTTCCGCGGTCAGCGTGCTCAGCTGCGGGAGATGACGCCGGCCGATCTGACAATATTGCTGTTCTCTCTGATAATGAAGGCGCAGACGTTCCCCCTTGCAGTAATACCTTCCGACGAAAAAACGGACACTGAAATAAAAATCGCCTTCGAGAATCTTCACAAAAGATGCGATGTCATCCGAATCTGGCGCTTCCAGCTTTTCTTCCTCCACAATCACGCCATGATCCCTCCCCGTCCGGACAACTGTATATGAAACCGGCCAGAAATGGCGCAGCGCTTCTGTGAATGCCCCCCAGTCCCGTTCTCCCAATAAGTCATAATGGATAAAACGGACACGCGGCTCCTTGACATCAGGCACCGGACCTTCTTCCAGCAGAAAACGCCGCCACCTCTTTGCTGCCGCCGTCTCCGGAAAAAAAACGCCTTTTTCTTCAGCGGGCGTCAAAAATGATTCCAGAAGCAGTTTCTCCTTCGGGGTGATATCCTCCTTCGGAATGGCGACATAGACCCGCCTTTTCTCATCATAAAAGCAAAAGACATCCTCCGCCGTACAGCACGTATCAGACAACACAGCCCTCGGGTAAATTGCCAATAACGGGTTCATATGCGCTCCTTTCTATCGCTCTATCATATTTTCAGTATAAAACGTCCGGCCGATTGTATCCACTTCGTTTTAAGAAACAGCTTTCAGGCTATTTCCCGGGAAACGGATATAACCGCTTCTGCCGGCATAAGAAAAAAACCCTCCGCGCCGGCAGAGGGATCCTTTTTATTTAGAGATATCGACGAAGCCTTCACCAAAGACATCACGCACATCATGAACAATGACAAACGCTTTTGTATCACAGCTTTTAATAATTTTTTTGAGCATGGAAAGCTCTTGTTTCTGGATGACGATATATAAAATTTCCTTCGACTGCCCCGTGTAATTTCCTTTACCCGACAGCAGCGTAACCCCTCTGTCCATCAGCGTGTTGACCTGTTCAGCGATTTCGTGCTTATGCTCAGATATAATTGTCACCGCTTTTTTCGTATTCAGGCCTTCAATGATAAAGTCCATCACCTTCGTTCCGATGTACAGCATAACAATGGTAAACATCATTTTTTCCGCACCGATGATGAAATAAGAACTGAAGACGACAATCAGATCAAAGAACAAAAGCGCATAGCTGATATTCCAATCGAGATATTTGTTCGCAATCCTCGCCAAAATGGCAGAACCCGCAGTCGTGCCACCGACTCGAATAATGATCCCGATTCCGACACCGGCAAACACACCCGCAAAAATAGTATTAATAATGAGTTCATGTGAAGGCGAGTGCCAATCATGCGTCAGATGCAGAAACAGTGAGTTGGCGACAACGGTAATGATCGTATAAAGCGTTGTTTTTCCGTCTAAAAATTTATATCCGATAATCAATAAAATCCCGTTCAAAATGATATTCGTCACCCCGGGCGACCATTCAAACACATAGTACAAGATCAGGGTGATTCCCGTTACCCCGCCCTCTCCAAGATCATTCGGAATGGCGAATAAATTAACGGCCAAAGCAAAGATAAAAGCTCCAATAATCAGCATCAGCACATCCAGCAATCTCTTTTTCATCCCAGACACTCCCTTTTTTATAAAATCAAAAAAGCCCGGGAGAGCACTCTTCATTAAAAGAGCAGAAACTCCCGGGCTTTTATCCCAACGTGTCACAGCAGGAACCTGCTGTGTGTTTTCTCTCGGTCCAGACCAATTCAGCATTGCGGAACCCTAGAAAACCACTGTTTTTTATGTTCAGTTTTTATATTATCTTTCAAGATTATACGGGAAATCACGAACATGTTCAACCACTCTTTTTTCATTAAACCTATGGAAAATGCGAACGATCTGCCGATACTAAAAAGGACCTTAAAATACATGACTAAAAAATCATTAAAATACTTTTTTTCTCAAAATATTATTGACTATAGGTTATTTTACAGGCATTATAGTATGTAGTTTTTAAGAAATAGTTTACATAGGAGGAAATATTATGGCAGGCAACCTGGTGTCTTGTAAGGCATGCGGCAAAGAAATCGCTAAAGGCGTTAAAAAATGCCCAAACTGCGGTAAAGATCAGAGAAACTTTTTCATGAGACATAAAATCATCACATTGCTTCTGGCAGTGGTGGTTATTATCATTCTCGTAAACATCGGCGGCGGAGGCGGTTCTTCGTCATCTAAAACTGCGTCTTCAAAAGCTGCGGAATCTAAAGAAAAACTGTATAACATCGGTGACACTGTTAAGACTGAGAAAACTGAAGTTACTGTTACGAAAGTGGAAAAAAGAGATTCAGTAGGCTCTCAATTTGTCGAGAAAAAAGCGTCTGACGGCGGCGTTATCGTAGCTGTTCAATACACGGTTAAAAATGTTTCAAACAAGCCGTTAAGCTCTTTCTCCATTCCAAGAGCGAAATTAGTAGATTCTAAAGGAACATCTTATGATTCAGATATTGATGCTTCTTCAAGCTATGCAACAGAAACAAAAGTAGACAACAGTAAAATTTTAAGTGACTTGAACCCGAACATTAAAGTGACTGACGTAAAAGCTTTTGAAGTGGATAAAAACGCATACTCTAAAGGCACTTGGAAATTAAAGTTCAGCAACGATGTTGAAGTGAAAATTAAATAATCATCATAACAAAAGAGACCCTCATCATTTGAAGGTCTCTTTCTTTTTACACCTTTTGGTACCCGTTCACATTGGAGGACTGCCACTTCCAAGAGTCGGCGCACATTTCTTCAAGCCCGCGCTTTGCTTCCCAGCCTAATTCAGCCTTCGCTTTTGCCGGGTCTGCGAAGCATGCGGCGATGTCTCCCGGGCGCCGGTCGGCAAAACGGTACGGCACTTCTTTTCCTGATACTTTTTCAAACGCCTTGACCATCTCCAGAACGCTGTAGCCTCTTCCTGTGCCGAGATTATAGGCGTCGGCGCCCGTTGTGTTCAGCACCTTTTCGAGCGCTTTGACATGGCCCTCGGCAAGGTCAACGACATGGATGTAATCCCGCACGCCGGTGCCGTCCTTTGTCGGATAATCATTGCCGAACACCTGCAATCGCTCAAGCTTGCCCACAGCGACTTGTGCGACGTACGGCATTAAATTATTCGGGATGCCGTTCGGGTCTTCTCCGATCCGGCCGCTCGGGTGCGCGCCGAACGGATTAAAGTAGCGGAGCAGCGCAATGCTCCATTCAGAGTCCGCATTATGCAGATCGCGTAAAATCTGTTCCAGCATCAGCTTTGTCTGCCCGTAAGGATTGGTGGCGCTTAAAGGAAAATCCTCAGTGATCGGCGTTGTTTCCGGAACGCCGTAAACCGTCGCTGAAGAACTGAAGACGATTTTTTTCACACCGTGTGCCTGCATGGCTTCACATAAAATAAACGTTCCCGTCAGATTATTATGATAATAACGGAGCGGAACAGCCACAGACTCACCGACGGCTTTTAATCCCGCAAAATGAATGACGGCTTCAATCTCATTTTCAGCAAACACCCGGTGAACGGCGGCACGGTCAAGGAGATCCGCTTCATAAAACACAAGCCCTTTTCCGGTAATGTCTTTCACACGCTCCAATGCTTCCGGTGAACTGTTTGACAGATTATCCAGAACCACGATGTCATAGCCGCCGTTTAACAGCTCGACACATGTGTGGCTTCCGATATAACCCGCTCCGCCTGTCACTAAAATCGCCATGAAGAAAGCCTCCCCTATTGAATGAATTGACCATATTATATCGGTTTTTTCTTCCTCAATCATCCATTTCCAAAAAGTTTAATCGTTTAGTCATCGTTTCTTCATAATTTATTTTCATTCGCGTAAAAAACAGAGCCCTCGATTCAAACGGGTTGTGAAATAGAAATCCCTCCCCCGCGCATGGTAAGATAAGACAAAGGAGATGACGGTATGAAAAATGAAATCATTGAACGCTTTACCTCTTACGTAAAAGTCGATACACAGTCTGACGAAAACAATGAAAACTGCCCTTCAACCCCCGGCCAGCTGACATTGGCCAACATGCTGGCAGATGAATTAAAGTCGATCGGCATGACAGAAATTACAGTCGATGACAACGGGTACGTCATGGCGACTCTGCCGGCGAATACGGATAAAGACGTGCCGACTGTCGGTTTTCTGGCTCACGTGGATACCGCGACCGATTTTACCGGAAAAAATGTGAATCCTCAGATTATTGAAAGCTACGACGGGCATGATATCGTTCTGAATGACAAACTCAATGTCGTCCTGTCGCCTGAGCAATTCCCGGAACTTTCCCGCTATAAAGGCCAGACGCTGATTACAACAGACGGCACGACGCTGCTCGGAGCCGACAACAAAGCGGGCATTGCCGAAATCATGACGGCAATGGCGTACTTGATCAAACATCCGGACATCAAGCACGGAACGATCCGGGTCGCGTTCACGCCTGATGAAGAAATCGGCAGAGGCCCTCACAAATTCGATGTCGGCCGCTTCAACGCCGCGTTCGCCTACACGATAGACGGAGGCCCCCTCGGCGAACTGCAATATGAAAGCTTTAACGCAGCCGCCGCAAAGCTTACTTGTTACGGAAAAAGCGTCCACCCGGGAACGGCGAAAAACAAAATGGTCAACGCTTCAAAAATCGCGATGGAATTTCATCACGCGCTGCCGAAAGAAGAAGCGCCGGAATATACGGAAGGGTATGAAGGCTTCTATCATTTACTTTCCATGGACGGAGACGTTTCTGAAGCCGCCCTGTCGTACATCATCAGAGATTTTGACAGAGACCGCTTCGCAGAACGAAAAGAATATATGCAGAAAACCGCCGATGCGCTGGCGGCCAAATACGGCAAGGAAAGCATCAAGCTTGAACTGCGTGATCAATATTACAACATGAGAGAAAAAATCGAACCGGTCAAAGAGATAGTCGATGTCGCGTATCAAGCCATGAAAAACCTCGACATCGAACCGATTATCGAACCGATCCGGGGCGGAACCGACGGCTCACAGCTCTCTTACATGGGACTGCCGACACCGAACATTTTCACGGGCGGCCAAAACTTCCACGGAAAATATGAATACATTTCCGTCGATCATATGGAAAAGGCGGTAAACGTCATTGTTGAAATCGCCAGGCTCTTTGAAGAGCGCGCTTAAAACCAAAGCCCCCTGCTTTGGTTTTTTTCTTTCACATGAAACCTTTCCTTCTTTCTTTCCGTATATAAGGTATGAAATGGAAAGAAGGAGTGAAGACTATGGCAAGAGGGACTGTAGCGAAAGAATTGAAAAAAACCTTAAAAGACCCGCGTGTACTGGAGACAAAATCAAACCCTTTTAAAAAACTGCGGAAAATGTTCAAACGATTTTTTTAAGATAACATCTCGTTTTCTTTAAAAAAATAAAGAAAGCGCTGTCAACTCGCAGTCATCTGTTAGAAGCAGTTATTTTGCATATCATAAGGTTTTTTAGGGTACTGAATAACACAAGGCAAACGAAAACACCGAAGTAGTTAATTAGACACTGTCAAAAAATAGTAACAAAGTTATATAAACGATCATCATTCATCAGCCGATACAATCTATAGAACCACAACAAGAGCAAAATTTCTTCAACCCATAGTTATTTTTACGGAAAATGACGTTATTTTTTAAAAAAGTGACAATTGTTTGAATACTTTTCGTTTGTTTTTTCGTACAATAATAATACCAAAACTTTTTTTGGGAGGTATGTAAAATGATGCTACTTATTTTCGCTGCTTTGACAGGGTATCTTGTTTTCTCTTTCAGTAAGGACAACCGCCGGAAAACGCCAAAGACAAGCCCGCTGGTGACAGCTGCCGACACGAATAACATCATTGATTTAAATGCGATCCGTCAAAAACGCCGGATGCCGCTATCATAAAAACGACAGCTGCCGCAAAATCGGCAGCCTTTTTTTATGCCCCGGCCGATATGAAACCTTCCGCCTCCTTTTTTCGTACAACATAAAAAAGGAGTTTTTTTATGTACCATTTTTACATCAAAGAGCGAATGTTTACGTTTAAGAATCGTTTTCAAGTGTTTCTTGAAAGCGGAAAAGAAGTCTACAATGTTGAAGGAAAGCTGTTTTCATTCGGTGATGAACTGAAGCTGACTGATTTGGACGGCCGCACGCTCGCCAGCGTCAATCAGAAACTGATGTCGCTCGTTCCCCGTTACGAGATTTCCGTCAGCGGCAAACCCGTCTGCCAAGTCATCAAGAAAGTCACGTTTTTCAAACCGAAATTTGAAATTTCCGGACTCGGCTGGAATCTTACCGGCGATGTGTGGGGCCGGAATTTTCAAGTGACAGACGGAAAATCAAACCGGATGACCGTCACCAAATCATGGATGAGCTGGGGCGATTCCTATCATTTGCAGATTGAAAAGGAAGAGGATATTGCTCTTTGTCTTGCGATCGCCATCGTGATAGATATGATTCTATTTGAGGGTGACAAATAAAAATATTTATCGAAATATATTGACAATATGAGAAAACATACTAAGATTAAGAGTATTACAGTTTATTCTGAAAAATAGCATATTTCCTTATCAAGAGAGGTGGAGGGACTGGCCCTATGATACCCGGCAACCGCTGTTCAGCAGAATGGTGCTAAATCCTGAAGATAAGGTTGAGATTTGCGGACGCAAGCTCTTCCCTATCCGAGGGAAGAGTTTTTTTATATTTCATCAGGAAAGAAGGAATCGTTCATGTCACAGCAAAACACAGAACAACCATCGCATACTCTTCTAAGAAAAAACCCGCCGTTTCGCGCGGATCAGGTCGGAAGCCTGCTGCGGCCGGCGGCTGTGAAGCAAGCCCGCCTGCAAAGAGGGGCGGGTGAGATTTCGGCAGAACAGCTGCGCGAAATCGAAAACAGAGAAATCATCCGCAGCGTGGAAAAGCAGAAAGAAACCGGCCTCAATGTCGTGACTGACGGCGAATTCCGCCGTGCCTGGTGGCATTTTGATTTTCTCGAAAATTTAGACGGGGTTGAGGCATTTACGCCTGAAAGCGGCATTCAGTTTCACAACGTACAGACGAAAGCGCGCGGCATTAAAGTAACGGGAGATATTGATTTTTCTCAGCATCCGATGCTCGAAGATTATAAATTCCTGCACAGCATTGCCGGCGATGCTGTTCCGAAAATGACCATCCCAAGTCCGAATATGCTGTTTTTCCGCGGAAAATTGGAAAAAGCGGCCTACCAGAATGATTACAAACAATTTCAGCACGATGTGTCAAAAGCGTATAAAAAAGCGATTCAGGCTTTCTATGACGCCGGGTGCCGCTACCTTCAGCTTGATGACACCGCATGGGCCGTTTTCTTATCTGAAGCGGGGCTTCGTCAGATTGAAGATTTCGGCACAACGCCGGATGAGCTGCGCAAGCTGTTTGCCGCTTCCATTAATGACGCGATCAAGGACCGCCCTGACGATCTGAAGGTTACGATGCATATCTGCCGCGGCAACTTCCAATCCACATGGACGGCTGAAGGCGGCTATGATGCAGCGGCTGAAACGATTTTTGACGGGCTTGACCTTGACGGATTGTTCCTGGAATATGATGATTCCCGCTCCGGCGGCTTTGAACCGCTCCGCTATGTCAAACGCTCTGATCTTCAGCTTGTGCTTGGATTGATTACATCAAAACATGGCGAACTTGAAGACAAGGACGCGATTAAACGCCGGATTGAAGAAGCTTCACAATATGTCAGCCTGGATCAGCTTTGCCTCAGCCCGCAATGCGGATTCGCCTCCACTGAGGAAGGAAACCTGATCACAGAAGAACAGCAATGGGCGAAACTGCGTCATGTCGTCAGCATTGCCGGTGAAGTCTGGAAATAAAAAAAAGACACGCGATCAGCGTGTCTTTTCTGTTTACAGAGGACCGGTTCCGATTAAAATATCGATATCTATCGTAATATCCGCCGCTTTTCGGCTGATAAACCGCCGGATGCTTTCATCAGTACATTTCCATGTTAAGGGCGTCATTTTCACAAGCCGCTCGAGGTCAGGCTGCGATAAGGTCTTCGTGTAACACAGCCGTTTGCGCTCAAAGGTTTGAAAGCCTGCTTGGAATCGTCCGGCCGCAGAATCGGCGGTGTCATTCCGCCGAGGACTGTCTCCGAAGAAGAATTCCCTTACTTCCTTCAAATAATCACGCCGCGGCACCGCTTTAATGACTGTGCCGCCCTTTCGTAAAAGCCTGCTGCATTCCTTGTAATTCCAAGGTGATAAAACAGACATCACGACATCAAAACAGCTGTCGGCAAACGGCGCATCCGCCACATCAGCGACGGCAAAAACCAAATGATCCCCGAAGGCCTTTGCGGCATGCAGCACACCTTCTTTCGAGAGATCAATGCCGATTCCCGTCACGGAAAAAGCGGGCTGAAGCCATTTGCATACGGCGGCTAAATGAGTACCTTCTCCGCATCCCGCATCCAATATCGCCGCCGTTGTTTGCGGAGATTGAATGCGGCTGATGATGGCGGCGATCTCCTTTTGAACCGGGACAAAAAATTCCCGGCTGTCAAAAAGAGCGCGTCTCGCTTCGAACAGCCGCCTGTCATAGCGGGTTTTGACCGATTTATTGAGGAAATTCACATATCCTTGCTTTGATATATCAAATGTATGCCCGTGTCCGCACATCAAGCTTTTGTATTGTGAAACCGCCATGGCCGAACTGCATAGCGGACACCTGAATACTGACTGGCATGATTGCAGTAATTCCGCGCGTTTTCTTTTTATAGACGTCAATAAAAACACCTCATTCATTCGTTATTCCGATGAAATGAAAAAGGCATAGACAAATAAACCTCGCAAAATTGGAAGTTTAACCTATTTATCTATACCTCTCATTATCTGTAACGAATGAACTGAATGATCATGAAAATGACCCCTTTTCTGCCGTCTTTTGAAGGCGGTGCCCTCAGATCCATTTTATCAGCTGCATCCCGTCTTTACAATGAACCGGAACTATTTTTCGGGGGCTTTTATACCTTTATTATCCAATTACTTGTGAACATCCTTTATTTTCTTTATTTATAATATAAATTTATTATTTTGAAAATATCTAAAAAGGTTGATTTTCAAAAATTGAAACGATAAAATACTGCTATCTCATGTAATATCGTTATTCTTGTATATGATCAGTAATATGGTCTGATTGTTTCTACCTAGTGCCGTAAAAGACTAGACTACAAGAAAGTTTGCATAAATTTGAACGAGTGAAAAGCATATGATGCTGTCAGTCTATTCTTTTCTTTTGGCTCTTATTTATCACACTTTCTGGCTTTCAGGAATTTGTGACGAATAAGAGCTTTTTTTATTTCCATAATACCCTTATAGGAGTTGCTCACATGTACTTTTTATTGAACATTGTCGGTCTCATTGTTGTCATGGCTGTTGTTTTCTTATGCTCTCCCAACAAGAAGAAGATTAAATGGCGTCCGATTGTCATGCTCCTCGTCTTTGAGTTTCTGATTACTTGGTTTATGTTAGGGACAAAAGTCGGCGGCTTTGTCATCGGGAAGATCGGCGCGTTCTTTACATGGCTGATTTCCTGCGCCAGTCAAGGGATTGCGTTCGCCTTTCCGTCTGTCATGGCGAACCCGACGGTTGATTTTTTCTTCAGCGCATTGCTGCCGATTATCTTCGTCGTGACCTTCTTTGATATGCTGTCGTATTTCGGTATTCTGCCGTGGCTCATTGATAAAATCGGCTGGGTGATTTCTAAAATATCCCGTCTGCCGAAGCTGGAGAGCTTTTTCTCCATCCAGATGATGTTTTTAGGAAATACGGAAGCTTTAGCCGTCATCCGCCAGCAGCTTGCCGCCGTCAGCAACAATCGGCTTCTGACATTCGGGCTGATGAGCATGAGCAGCATCAGCGGTTCGATCATCGGATCGTACTTGACGATGGTTCCGTCCACTTATGTGTTTACAGCCATCCCGCTGAATTGCTTAAACGCGCTTTTAATCGCCAATATGCTGAATCCCGTGGACGTTTCTAAAGAGGATGATATTATTTACGTTCCTTCAAAAGCGGAGAAAAAAGACTTCTTCTCCACGATTTCTAACAGTATGCTTGTCGGCATGAACATGGTCATTGTCATTTTAGCGATGGTAATCGGCTATGTGGCGTTAACGGCTGCGTTAAACGGCGTACTCGGACTGTTCATGCACGGTTTGACCATTCAAAAGATTTTCTCATACATCTTCAGTCCGTTTGCCTTCCTTCTCGGATTAGGCGTACATGACGCGATGTATGTCGCACAGCTGATGGGCATCAAGCTCGCGACGAATGAATTTGTGGCAATGGCCGATCTGAAAGGGCAGCTGAAATCACTTCCGCCGCACACGATTGCCGTGGCTACGACATTCCTGACATCATTCGCAAACTTCAGCACCATCGGTATGATCTACGGATCTTATCAATCTCTGCTTGATGGTGAAAAATCAGCCATCATCGGGAAAAACGTCTGGAAGCTGCTTGTCAGCGGAATTGCCGTTTCCTTATTGAGCGCGGCGATTGTCGGATTGTTTGTCTGGTAAAAGAAAAAAAGCGATACCGCTCCGTTTTGGAGTGATATCGCTTTTTTTTATTGATAGACGGATGCAGGCACGAAAACGTCCCGGATTCCTGCCGCGTACGGTCCGAGATCATATTGTCCGAACACAACGGCAATGCCGTTTTTCGTAAAGAAGAAAGGTCTTTCGTTATTGAGGATGATCTCTTGTTTTTTGACGTCCTGGTCAAACAGATCGTTATGTTTCTTAATGTAGCCGTAAAGATAGTCTCTCGTTTTGTTGGCTTTCGTTTTTGTATTCAGCACATCATTGAGTGTGACCCGTTTTTTTGCGGCCAGGTCGTAATTAAAGGTCTGAACGGCTGTCAGCCCGTGTGCGCCGCCTGTGTAACTGTAGTTTTCCGTCTGAATGCTGAGCTTGCCGCCTTGATTATACTTCACCTTGAAATCTGCCTGGTATTCCGCTTTGTAGCCTTGTTTTTCACCGTCTTTTTTGTTTTTTACATATTCTTTGTACGAGTTTTCAATATAGCGTTTGAAGTCCTGATTGATTTTCTTTTCAAAAGATGCATTTCCCGTATTTGTGACCTCGGGGTACGTCAGCTGCTTTACATGCTTATACGTCTGGCTTTTGACGACGGGCTTTGCGGTTTGCGCGGCCTCTGCTGAAGGCGCGAAACCTCCGAACGGCGCGGCTGTCAGCACGGTTAAGAGCACGGCCGCCATCATTTTGAATGCTTTTTTCATCACAACTCCTCCTTTTCATTACCGTTCCCTTTTTGAAAACGGTTTACACTCTATAGACAGCGCAGATCAGCAAATTGTTTCTGGGCCTTCTTTCACATTTTCTCCATGAAAAAAGAGACATGGATAATCCACGCCTCTTTTACCGTGAAGGTCTTTGCGCAATGGCTTCATAAACGGCTTCCGCCAAATCGGAGTTGCCGAACATCTCCAAAACGCCGATGACGGTTTGATCAGGAATCGGTTCTGATTCCTCCTTCGGCACGACAAGCTCTTCAGCCGTTTTTCGCAGCTCTTTGTTTAAAGGCTGTCCGGGGTAAGCTTTGCTGTAAATGGCCATCGGATCAAGGTCATGATTGACGCACCATTGGGCAAACACCAAAATCATCATGTTTTCGTCACGCCGGTAATATTCTTCGAGTTGTTTTTCGGTAAACGGCTTCACTATCAATCGCTCCTCCAGAAAATCTATCCCTAAGATACACAAACACAGAGCGGAAGTAAACCAAAGAGGGTGAAACATATTATTTCATCAACCCGCCTGCTTTAAATAATGCAATGCCCTGACTGTCCCGGACAGCGGAAGGTACGGATTTGCACGGAAGCAATTTCGTTTTCTCTCAATATTCTTTCACAAGAAAAAAGCGCCCCTCTCATAAAAAGGCGCTTTTTCATTCTTATATGTTTCTGTCCCAATGCCGATGCTCAGCCACGGCTTTCAGAAATTGTTCATGGTTTCCGTCCGGAACAAGACCGGGGCCGCTTTCGGTTCCGGCGGCGAGGGCGAGAAGTTCTTTTCCTTCACCGGAGGCGCCGATCGCTTTGTAATGGCTGAAAGCTTCGTTGACGAAGTCTCTGGCCGATTTTTGGGCTTTGAGGCTGTCTGTGCTTTGTTTTCCGCCCGGAATGAAAACAGCGTCGTACAGGACGGAATCCGCTGTCAGGAACGTGGCTGACGCTTCGAGCTCCGTGCCGTTTTCTCCCTTGACGGTTCCAAGCACAGGACTGATGATATCGGCTCTGACTCCCGCCTGTTTGCACGCGTCAAGCACTTGTTTGACTTTCTCATCAGAAAACCCGTGGTCGGTTAAAACCGCAACCTGCCTTGTCGCTGCCGTCTTCACCGTGTTTTCCTGGCTTAAGGCCGGGGAAGTGAACGTTTCATCAGATTCACGGTCCTTCGGCGGCGGGTTCACCCCGATTCCTTTCGCAACACGCTCGGCAAGACCGGCGTCGACGTGACTGAAGACATCAACCACCTGCTGCTGCACATCCTTGCTGTTCACTTTTCCGACTTCAAAACAGAACGCGGAGATGATATGTTCTTTCTCGGCGGGAGACATGCTGTTCCAGAACATCTTGGCCTGAGAAAAATAGTCATTGAAGCTCTCACTGCGCTGGCGGATTTTTCTGCCTTCTACTTTTTCCTGGTAATGAACGTATCCGCCTTCTTCTTCTGAGGCCGGCGACGGATCATTGTTCTGCAGGGAATTTTTATGATAGGCGACAGGGCCCTTATTAATCGTCATCCGGTGATAGCCGTCGTATTGGTTGTTATGGAACGGGCAGACCGGCCGATTGATCGGAATCTCGTGAAAATTCGGCCCGCCAAGACGGATGAGCTGTGTATCTGTATAAGAGAAAAGCCGGCCTTGAAGAAGCGGATCATTGGTGAAATCAATGCCCGGCACGACATTTCCCGGGTGAAAGGCGACCTGTTCCGTTTCCGCAAAGACATTGTCCTGATTGCGGTCGAGGGTCATTTTTCCGATCAGCTTGACGGGAACCAACTCCTCCGGCCACAGCTTCGTCGGATCAAGGATATCGAAATCAAACTTAAATTCATCTTCTTCGTCAATCATCTGAACACCGAGCTCATACTCGACTTTGCCGCCGTTTTCAATCGTTTCCCACAGGTCGCGGCGGTTGAAATCGGGATCTTTCCCGGCAATTTTCTGCGCTTCATCCCATACGAGGGAATGAACGCCGAGCACGGGTTTCCAGTGGAATTTGACAAAGCGCGCTTTTCCTTTCTCGTTGACGAAACGGAACGTATGCACACCGAAGCCCTCCATCATCCGATAGCTTCGCGTGATGCCGCGGTCAGACATCGTCCACATGACCATGTGCGCGGATTCAGGATTGTTTGCGACAAAATCCCAGAACGTATCATGAGCCGTCGCAGCCTGCGGCATTTCATTGTGCGGTTCCGGTTTTATGGCGTGAACGAGATCCGGGAATTTGATCGCGTCCTGAATGAAGAACACCGGAATATTGTTTCCGACGAGGTCATAGTTCCCTTCTTCAGTATAAAACTTCGTCGCAAATCCCCTGGCGTCACGGACGGTGTCGGCTGACCCCTTGGAGCCTGCCACTGTTGAGAAACGGACGAAAACAGGTGTTTTGACAGACGGGTCCTGCAAAAATTTCGCCCGTGTATATTCCGTCATCGGTTCGTACACCTGAAAATGCCCATGAACGCCGTACCCGCGTGCATGAACAACCCGTTCCGGAATCCGCTCGTGGTCAAAGTGCGTCATTTTTTCACGAAAATGAAAATCCTCCATCAGCGTGGGGCCGCGGACGCCCGCTTTTAAAGAATGCTCATCCTCAGACACGCGAAGCCCCTGATTGGTCGTCATTTTTTTGCCGCTGTTATCAGATCGGTACTGCTCCAGCTGTTCGTCCTTTGAGTGTTCATTTACTCGTTTGTTTTGATCATCACTCATGTCAGTTCCCCCTTCTAAAACGAAACATTCTACAGCACATTTACCCGCGGCGTTCTTCAAATAAACTGCTGATCCGCTCATTAGGATTTTAGGTCTGTATTTACGTATGCGGTCATACACATTTTGAAATAAGCCATTTTCACAGAAACAAAATGTGAAAGCGCTTACAAAACAGCTGTTGAACAGGGGAGGTCATATCATGCTTGCCATACTCGGTTTTGTGATGATGATTGTTTTTATGTACCTTATTATGTCTAACCGGCTTTCCGCACTTATTGCTTTGATTGTCGTTCCTGTTATGTTTGCCCTGATCAGCGGATTTGGCAAAGATCTTGGCGGGATGATGATTCAGGGTGTTACAGACCTCGCTCCTACCGGGATTATGCTGTTATTCGCCATCCTGTATTTCGGCATTATGATCGACTCAGGCCTGTTTGATCCTCTCATTGCCAAAATCTTATCGTTTGTCAAAGGAGATCCGTTAAAAATCGCCGTAGGCACAGCGGTTCTGACGATGACCATTTCGCTGGACGGAGATGGGACAACAACGTATATGATTACGATTGCGGCAATGCTGCCCCTTTACAAACGGCTCGGCATGAACCGTTTGGTGCTGGCGGGGATTGCGATGCTCGGTTCGGGCGTCATGAATATTATTCCGTGGGGCGGACCGACGGCGAGGGTTTTGGCTTCCTTGAAATTGGACACGTCAGAAGTTTTTACGCCGCTGATTCCCGCTATGATCGCCGGCGTTCTCTGGGTGATCGCCGTTGCTTATCTCCTTGGAAAAAAAGAACGGAAGCGTCTCGGCATCATTTCGATTGAACACGCGCCGTCTTCTGATCCGGAGGCGGCGCCGCTGAAGCGTCCCGCTCTCCAGTGGTTTAACCTGCTGCTGACTGTCGCTCTGATGGCCGCGCTGATCACCAGCCTGCTTCCCATCCCTGTTCTTTTTATGATCGCGTTCGCCATCGCCTTGATGATCAACTATCCAAATGTCAAAGAGCAGCAGAAACGGATTTCGGCGCATGCGGGTAATGCGTTAAACGTTGTCTCAATGGTGTTTGCGGCAGGCATATTTACAGGCATTCTCTCAGGCACAAAAATGGTCGATGCGATGGCGCATTCTCTCGTTTCCCTCATCCCTGATGCCATGGGTCCGCATCTGCCGTTGATCACGGCGATTGCCAGCATGCCTTTCACCTTTTTCATGTCGAATGACGCCTTTTACTTCGGTGTCCTTCCCATCATCGCCGAAGCCGCTTCCGCTTACGGAATAGATGCCGCTGAAATCGGAAGGGCCTCCTTGCTGGGACAGCCGGTGCATCTGCTCAGCCCGCTTGTGCCTTCCACCTATCTATTGGTCGGAATGGCAGGCGTCAGCTTTGGCGACCATCAAAAATTCACTATTAAATGGGCCGTGGGAACAACGATTGTAATGACCATTGCGGCGCTTTTGATTGGGATTATTTCGTTTTAATTAAAAAAGGATTTCCGCTGGCGGAAATCCTTTTCTGTACATTATTTTTTTGTATAGCGCACCCAGTCATAATGAGCGTATAGCGGATTTACACCATTGTAGGAACCGAGCCAGTCATCGACACCTATCCCATTCCACAAGTTCATCATGATCTTTCCCGGTGTTGTCGGGATTTGGCTTGTCGCAGTATGTTTTAATTGCCCATCGACATACCATTTAATAGAGTTCGGCTGCCAATCGAACGCATACGTATGATAGGCATTGGCCGCGTCAAATCCGAGATCCGCAACCTTCTCATGGTTTCCCGCGCCATTTGTATAATAATTAAATTGAACCTTTGTCGTGTCTTTTCCTAAAAATTCGATATCAATCTCATCCCAAGGGGTACCATCCGTTGGACCTGTATAAGTGAAGAACGATGAAACGATCCCCGTGTTTTTAGCCGGTTTCATTCTGACTTCATAAAGTCCATAGCCATAGGTTTGAGCGGAGCGGTTCTCCCCGCAGTCAAACTTGTTATAAGACGGGCTTGTCAGCGCCAAACGCATTTCACCTGATGACGTCACAGATACGTTATTTGCACGCCAAGTGCAGTTAAACATATCTCCATTGGAGTAACCATTTGCTTTTTGCCAGAAACCGGAGTTATAGCTGTTAAAAGGTTCAAAAAACGATCCGCCTGTTTGAGCTGATGCAGCAGAAGTGATCGCACACAAACTCAAAAACAATCCAGTGACAAGAATGAGCAGCACTCGTTTCATACGATAAAACATGTCGGCATTCCCCTTTCTTTGAGAGCAATTTCTTTATCGATCATACATGATTCTGTTAAAAGGGAACATCGGTCAGAATAATGATAATAACGAATCTTAAAAAAACCTAAATTACCATCAGCACAAACAGAAATGATCCGCGCTCATTGTAATTTAGGTTTTGCATGCTTATCAGCAACAATCCTAACAAGATCATATGTGAATGTAAGAAAAAATGAATCCAAGAACAATAATGCCAACGCTTTCATTATGCTTGTTTGACTACCCTTTCTATGTGAATCGTTAAATACAGCAGCTCGTCACTGGTGAGCTTGTGCTCATACGCCCTCTCAATGCAAGTTTGGATTTTCTTCGTGCATTCATACGCCCGGCGGTATTTTTCTCCAGCAAAAAGTCGATGTGTGCCGTTAAAAAGACGCTGCGCGAAAAACTTTAAGTGGGTGACAAACCGATAATAGTGAAGCGATTCTTCGTTGAATTCAATCTTAAAATGGTATTTTACGATACTCAAAATCTCTTGCATGACTTTTGTAATGCTGATGATATTGGGCATCTCCTCATTCAGCTCGGCATTTACAATATGCAGCGCAATAAAACCTGCTTCATCCTCCGGCAGAGACACGCCAGTCTTGTTTTTCACCATGGCCAACGCTTGTTTGCCGATTGCAAATTCGTCTTTGTAGAGCCGCTTCGTTTCCCACAGCAAGGCGTTTTTGATATCCAGCCCTTTCTTATTGCGCTGAATGGCAAAGTTAATATGGTCGGTCAGCGACACATAGATGCTGTCGTTGAGCTTTTTGCCAAGCTGTAATTTCGCATAGCTGATAATCTCCTCGGATACTTCCATACACTCGATCGGAATATCATACAAAAGGGTTTTGAACTTCGGATACATCTTTGTTATCGAGGGTGAGCACTTTCTCAATGCGGGCTTCATCTGCCGGATCTCCCGTTTTCTTTTGAAAAGCAATGCCCCGGCCCATGATGACCAATTCCTGATTGCCTTCTTTGAGCACACTGACGACATTATTATTAATGACTTTCGCAATCTTCAATTCCGTCTCCCTCCCGCCTGACCATTTACCTGCTACACCTTGATTGTACATCCTTTTTGTACCAGGTCAATATCTCCAGGTCAATCAGAAAACGCCGTTCAGAAATCATTGTCCAACGATGAGGCAGAGGCGCATATAATGCAGAGAACCGGTTTTTGGGAAGGAGCGTGTGTGATGAAACGGTTTTCGAAAGAAGAAAGCAGCTGGATGCTGTATGATTGGGCCAATTCAGCTTATTCGGTCATTATTATGACGTCGGTGTTCCCCTTGTTTTTTAAAGCGGCGGCGGCGGAAAACGGCGTCAGCGCAGCTGATTCCACCGCTTATTTGGGCTATACGATTGCCGCCGCGACTTTTATTTTGGCGATGCTCAGCCCCGTCTTAGGAACGATTGCCGACTACAAAGGATGCAAGAAACGGTTTTTTGCCTTCTTTTTTCTGATCGGTGTGGCGGGCACCGCCGCGCTGGCTTTGATTCCCGGCGAATCTTGGATGCTGTTATTAATTTGTTATACGATTTCCACGATCGGCTTTGCCGGATCTAATGTGTTTTATGATGCGTTTCTCGTTGATGTGGCCGCAAAGGAGCGGATGAATATGGTGTCCGCCAGGGGGTTTGGACTGGGCTATATCGGCAGTACAATCCCTTTTCTCCTGAGCATTGCCGTGATTCTGTCAGCACAAGCGGAGGTGATTCCGCTGTCCGCCCAGACTGCGGGCCGCATTGCCTTTTTAATTACGGCGGCATGGTGGGGGCTGTTTTCGATTCCGCTCCTTCTCCGCATCCGCCAGCGCTATTATATCGAGAGGGAGCCGCGGCTTGTGATCAGCAGTTTTATACGGCTGGCCGGCACGCTGAAGCAGATCAGGAAGCACCGGGCGCTGTTTTTGTTTCTGCTCGCCTATTTCTTCTACATCGACGGGGTCGGCACCATCATTACGATGTCCACGTCATACGGGGCTGACCTCGGTATCAGCGCGGCAAATCTGCTGATTGTTTTATTTGTCACTCAGGTCGTCGCCGCCCCTTTTTCAATTTTGTACGGGCGGCTGGCCGAACGGTTTAAGGGAAAAACAATGCTTTATGCCGGCATCGGCGTGTATATGATTGTCTGCACGTATGCTTATTTTATGGATTCCGCTTTTGATTTCTGGGTTTTGGCTATGCTTGTCGCCACTTCCCAAGGCGGTATTCAGGCGCTGAGCCGCTCTTACTTTGCCAAGCTTGTCCCCAAACAGCACGCCAATGAGTTTTTCGGCTTTTATAATATCTTCGGCAAGTTCGCTTCGATTATCGGCCCGCTTTTGATTGCCGTGACCGCTCAGCTGACCGGAAATTCGTCAGCGGCCGTGTTCAGCCTGATTTTGTTATTTGTGATCGGCATTGCCATCCTTGCGTTTGTGCCTGAGGAAACGGCGTAAAAAAAGCCTGCACGCGGCAGGCTTTCTTTTTTTATTTCTTGGCTTTATGGACTTTCAGTTTTTTGCCTTTGACCGTCGCATTTTTCATGATATCAAGAACGTGCGGGCCTTTTCCGTTCAGAATTTCGACGTACGATGCGTTGTCCAGAATCGTGATAATCCCGATATCATCGGCTGAAACGCCGTCGATTTTCGCGATCGTCCCGACAAAATCGACCGCTCTGAGTTTTTTCTTTTTCCCTCCGTTAAAATACAGTTTCATGATGTCTTTGTTTAACTGTTCGCTTTTGTCTGTTTTGACATCGGGGCGGGCGTTCAATTTTTCCGCAAATGCCGCTTTCCGTTCCGCTGTTTCTTTCTCCGACGGCGCTTCCCGCTTTTGGATGCGGAAACCGATATATGTCTCAATGTCATTCAGAAACCGCGATTCAGCCGGCGTCACAAACGTAACGGCCCGTCCGCGGTGTCCGGCGCGGCCCGTTCTGCCTGTGCGGTGCACATAGCTTTCTTTTTCAAGCGGAATATCATAATTGATGACGAGGCTGATGTTTTCGATATCAATTCCTCTGGCGGCAACGTCGGTCGCAATGAGATAGCGGAACTCGCCGCGCTTGAATTCATTCATGACGTCAAAGCGGTCTTCCTGCACCATTCCGCCGTGAATTTTATCGCAAGGGTAGCCCAGCCTGTCCAGCTCATCGGTTAACTGGATAACTCTTTCTTTTGTCCGGCAGAATATGATGCAGCTGTCCGGGTTTTCGGTGATCAGGACATCACGCAGCAAAGATGATTTATCCTCTTCTTCTGTTCTGGTGACAAAATGCTCAATGTCTTTTGTCGTCAGGCCTTCCGCTTTTACTTCAATCAATTCAGGGTCTTTCATATATGTGCGGCTCAGCTTCTCGACGTCATCCGGCAGCGTCGCTGAAAACAACATGGTGACTCTGTTTTTCGGCAGATGCTGAATGATGGCTTCCACCTGTTCAATAAATCCCATATTCAGCATTTCATCCGCTTCGTCAATCACCACATACGCCAGCCGTTCAAGCGGCAGCGTCCCTTTTTCTATGTGATCAAGCACACGTCCCGGCGTTCCGGCAACGACGTGGCTTTTTTGCTTCAGTTCGGTTTTCTGTTTGTCAAAAGAAGCTTTTCCGAAAACCGCCGTGGCTTTTATCCGTTTGAAACGGCCGATATTCGTGATATCTTCTTTAATCTGCGCCGCAAGCTCGCGGGTCGGCGTTAAAATCAGGGCCTGCGGTTTGTTTTCCTCCCATTCCGCAAGCTCGCAGATCGGAATGCCGAAAGCTGCGGTTTTGCCGCTGCCCGTCTGCGATTTGACAACGAGGTCTTTTTTTTGCAGCGCGGCGGGGATGACGCGCCGCTGCACTTCAGTCGGCTCGGTGTATTGCAAGCCATTCAGCGCCCGTCGGATCTCGGGGCTGATCGCATATTCATTAAACTCATTCATGACTAAACTCCTTCTCTGTCCGGCTCCCCTCATTATACGCGAAATGCCGCCGCTTTACCCTGACGTTTTGCCGGGCCGTTCGGGGGACTGCTTTTTCTTCATGTCGAGCACGACCCATTTGGCGCAATAAAAGCTCATGCTTCCTTCCCCGTCATTGACATAGTAGCGGATCGATTCCCAGCCGCCGTCAACCGGGCTGATATCCAGATGGATGTCGGTGATGCTTTCAAGATCATCCAGCCGGGCAGACCTCACATCCTCAAACCGCAGTACGGCATCATACTGTCCGTCAGTCAGCTTCAGCTCAAACACCGGGATTTTATCATAATACTCGTTATACCCGGTATAGAACGTAAACTCCGTCAATTCAAAACAACCCGGCGAACCCGGCCCCGGCAGAACTGCTTTCTCATGTTTGTGCCATTCCATTTTGCGCCTCCTTACTTAACACCTTCTTCTCTGCTGCTTCATATTGACGGCAGTAAAAACGGAACGTTTGGTTCTCCCACTCCTCCACGAGAAAATGCTGTCCATCATCTCCGTCAGCAGGATCAATTGCTACAATGCCTGAGCCAGCCGTTTGACTCTCCATTTCTTTTATTTGAACGGAAGAAACGTCTTTGCATGTGAGCCTTACACGAATGAGCTGATGTTCATACTCAGAGGAAAACGCCAGCTCAATTACAGAAATCTCTCGTCCCCGAAGGAGGCGGAATTCTAAAAGCTCCTGAATCAGCCACTTATTCTTTTTCATTTTCTATAAATTCTCCTATAGAAGCGGCATACAACTCAACATCGGCAGTCTCATGATCCCACAGATAGACAGTCTCCTCCATTACACTGTCCGTCTTTTTCAAGCACAGCTTATCCCCGGTTCCGTTGTCGGCAATTACGATCAAATCGTCGGGCATACTCTCTTCTCTGCACACACTGTTTTGCCTGATCACATCATCCCAGGTTTTCTGCAAACGGCTTTGTTCACGGATAGCGAAAAAAATCCACTCTCCGATCTCCGCAGGGTTCTTTTTATGAAGCAGCCGTTTATACGCTTTCGGAAAAGACGCTCTCAAGCTTTTTTCCGCAGCCCTGAACTCTTCTTCTGTCATCCTGTTATTCCCCCCCCCCCGTAAAAACATGAGATTCATTCGCAAGCGGTCTTCACTTTTGAAATAAGACAGGAGCGTTTCTTTCTATCGCCCTTATTAGCGGTGAGCCAAAAACCGTAATGGTTTGCTGCCGCGGATCCCCTAGCAGCCCCCACTGGAAGTCCTGATGAATAAAGAAACAATAGTCTCCATTTGGAATAACGGAGACCAGCCATTCACCGAATTCATCTTTATCAATTGGCGAATGAGGATTAAATAGATAACATTCATGCTGCCAGTCCAGCGCATATATAAACTCTTGCTTTAAGGTACAAGATTGAAGTGCCTTTAGTATCTGCAGTACGATGAGTTCCACTGCATTCATGGTCAGAATGATTGGGTCGCTTGTGTTTATTTTTGTATTGATTTTTGTAAAGACTAATTCCGACATGAACGCACCCTTTCTTCATGCGTTTTCATATAACCCTGCACCCAATCTTTTAATTCTTCAATCGTATGCAGATACGAATCAGGCGAATCTTTCAGATCAAACCCGCTCAAATACACGAGCATCTCCCAAACGTTTTCATCCTCAACCTCCGGATCATCTGCAGCCACGTACTCGCATGCCCAATCCGACACTTCTTCCCTCGCCGCTTGACCGTTCAGGATCAGATCAGCCTTCTTCAGACATTCTGCTATTGTGGGTTCTTTCACGTCAGAAGCCTGCCTTTCTTGTTTAAAATGCTGACCAACAGCCCTCTCACCCGTTCATGCCGCCCGATTTCCCGGCTGAGCTCCGGATAATCTGTTAAAGCGTTTTTCAGCTGCGCATATTGCGGATACAGCTCAAAAAAGGATTTATATAAGGCTTTACGCTGGCGCTTAGGCATTTGTTTATTCGCCAAAACAAAATCTAAGCTGCCGCAGACAAGCGCGAAATACTCATAAAAATCCCCCGCGCAGGCAGCCCCCTCAAAGTCTTCTTCGAATCTCCCAGCATCCGAAGGCAGCGGACCCTCTAATTCTTTTTTGTGTAATTTCAGGTTTTGGATGACGTCATCATTTAAAGAATATCTGTTGGATCTTAACATCTCAGAATCACTCGAATATCACCTAATTCATCGATAATCGTAAACGAAAGCCCGTCATTCTGATGCCGTCCGAGATACAGATGCCCGCAGTTATCAAAATGGAAGAAACGTCCTTTTATTGATTCGTCATGTATCTTGTTCATTTTTATTTTCATGTCATTGCCCCTTGTATTTATAATGCGCCGCGAGCTTTTTTTGAAATTCATCCGAAACAATCTGATCCGGGAATACAACAGATACCCAGTCTAAAACACGGTCGTCTAAGGGCCTCCATGATCCTAACGTTTTTCCCGCAATCTCCTGATCAATACCTAGAATACAGATTTCAAAATCTCTCTCTCCGTAAATCGCCCACTTTAAAGTCGGTGAAGCCCATACGACGCGGGATGCAATATTCATTATGCTGTCATTTTTACTGTGCTTTGGATAATCAGTTAAGATTGAAAGATATTCATCTTCGGTTATATTTAAAGGAATCTTTAACCAGTTAAAATATCCGAATTCCTCGTAAAACCGATTCATATCATCCGGTTGTGTCAGAACAGCCATTAAGATAAATTCATCGTGATGATGATGCGCCAAACTTTTGAGCATTTCCCAGCCTTCTTCAGACAAGACCCAGTGGAATTCTTCGAATAGATAATAATGTTTTCGTTGTTTAAAAACTTGTTCGGGCAACGCTTTGTCTTCATGAAATAAAGAATATATTTGAAATTGAAAGACTGCCGATTCCTTTGTGTTCTTTATAAAAAAGGGATGCATCTTGTACCTCTTTTCGGCGGTTTACACACAAGCTCACAGCCGTATTCTGTGTGAAATAAACAGACAGAAAATGAGAAGGACGGCTCCACTAAAATACAGCTGTTAGAAAGCAGCCGGCCTTCAAAATCTATAAAATCCATGAGACAGTGCAGATGACTTGCACAATCCTTCAGCGCACATTTGATAGCACCGACTTCATTACTATACGGATGAAACAGATAAACAATATCATTCATCCGTTCAACCCCCGTATCCGCAATGTTTTCTAAAATAAGCGATATGGCTGTCTCCTTGTCGCTTATATCAACTTCACGCACTGCACTTGGGAAAGAATTCGATAATATAGTCTCAAATATCTGCCTGCTTTGTTCTGCCTCAGCTAATTGATAAACAAACCCTGATTCTTCACAAGATCTTAGCGAGGCACGCACCTGTTTCATTAAAAAATGCCTCTTGTTTTCCTCAAGCTTGTCAATTAACTTTTCTCTCATCACTGAACACTTCCTTACAGGATATTTTCATTCTGCCGGCATGTATGCTGCATAGAAGTAATCAATACTTCACCAGATATAAATCGTTATCACTAAAGATAAACATGCGATCCTGTACGGCTCTGTACGTTGTTTTTCCTTTTCTATCAATACCGTGTATCATGACGTCAGCCTCTGATAACCCTTTGCTCTCTTCATGAAATGCAAATAGGTTATCCTCGTGATTCTGTATCAGCAGCACCCTATTTTTCGAAACGGACAGCTGGTCACAATAGGAGTATTGATCGCCGTTTAGCACATATTCTGCAACAGTACGAATTCTGTCCCGTCCAATCTGATAATGACCGATGACACAGCAATCCTCTCCCTCAAAACATACATACAAATCAGATTTGATCGATTGTATGGCATAGCATTCGTGCATCATTTCTTTAAAATCGTCTTTAAAATAAAACGTTCTGTCTTCTGCATGAAAAGCAAATATCGCTTTCCCTTGAGGGTTTCTCTCATCATACATACCCTCGTCTGTTAATCCGATCCATAGTAATCCATCCTCACCCAGATGAAATACATTGGCGCTTAATAGAAAAGAACAAATCGGATTGATTTTATTACTGTTTACGCAGTATACAGCTAATTGACACGTATAATTTTCCAGGTAAACGATCACGATAGTGTCATCATACGAATCAACCAGATTGAAATGGGCATCTTCAGAAAATCCGTGTAACTCTTTTTTGATTAAAAGAGAGCTGCCTTTCATAACCTCCAATATTACTTTGTGATCATGCACCGACACAATAAATACTTGATCATCCCGACCCGCATTGAAATAAATGATGTGCTCTCTTTTATATGACCCAACCCGCTTCGCGGTAAGTTCTAACATCAGCAACACTCCGTTGAATAGGAACCTGAAATTTATATTAAATTAATCAATGATATATAAATCTGCTGCATCGTATTCAAACCAAATGATTTTTTCATTACTTTCAGTAGTTACATCAACCTTTTGAGTGTTCAGGTTCATGCAGGACTTATTTTTGGCAGGGTTTGCTATTATAACAACAAAATCATTGATCGATGCTAAAAAATATAATTCATCTAATAAGTAATCTGCCATCAATTCTTCTTTGGTTAGGACACATTCAATATGAATGAACTTTTTCGATACAGTATTCATATTTATCATTTTCTTTTCAACCTTCTTCTTCCATTCTTCAATAAAAGAAGGGAATGCCATTACTTCTATTAGAGCTGTTTCGAACTCTAAGTCATTCATTAATTTGAGAAAAAGTATCTTTACTCACTAGATCACATGAATAAATCGAATTGTATTTAAGCGGATTAATCACATCCAGATTCCCTATAGCCCTCAATGATTCTTTTTGTAAATTTAAAGGAGTGTTCATGTTTGCCTCCGCGAACGATTTCGTTATGTAAGAAAAGAGAGGCTGGGAACCTCTCTTATTTGTTTATTTATGATTTCGGATGATACGCATAAAATGATTGGTCGTCAAAGCGAACTGTTTCAGCTTCTACAGCAATCAGCATTCTGTTCATGTCAATGAGAAAATTAGCATTTGATTGATACTCCGGAATTACAGCATTTGATAGATTACCGATTCCTTCCGGGTGGTAACTCATCTCAAATACTTGCCAATTGTATTCTTCCGAATCTATTTTTTCTAATCTCATATCACCAATATCTGCACTAAAATAAACAGATGCTACATTTTGAAAAAGAATGTTATGCGTATATTCGGCTTTATTTTCAACGACCTGAATCTTAAGTGAAAGTTCTTTTTTAAACACTTGAAAATCAAAATGAAGGACAGCGCACCCCCCATCTATGTAATCTACCCATTCATTAATTGTTTTGTACATCGTTTATCTCCCCAATTACGTTTTGGAGTCTTTGAGATCTGATTTTAAAGTCTTCACGAAAAGTTCTAGCTTCTCTTCATTACAGTTCACTTTATAGAAAGTCGTATTTAAGTGATTTTCCACAAATCTAATGATAAATCTGTAATATTCGTTTTCTTTATCAATACTCAAAATAAAAAATGGTTCAATTGTTTCTAAACGTATCCTGTCTTGATTCCCCGCTAATAATGCTTCAATCCCTGATGTCAGCATTTTATATTCACTTTCTAATAAAACGGCAGAGTAATCGCGGGCGATTACTTTATTAGGTTCCAACAGTTCAAACATTGTTGAGATAAAAGGATCATCCTCCGCCTCTTGATACCTTCTCGGTTTTATTTCAAGTTCCAGACAACCGTCTCCTATTTTGGCCATGCTGTCTTCTCGTTCTCTACTCAGCAGCTTTAATTTTTTAGTAAATGATTTGAATGACGCTCTAATTCAAGCTAAGTTTCAATCGATTGTTCACCTTTTACTGTCTCGGTTCTAATCACCTACCCACTTATATTTTTTTAAAAAAAGAAAGCCTGTTGACCAAAAGATGATCAGCAGGCTCATCTATTTTTTATTTAATGCCATTATTTAATAATGTTTGTAATATTTTCCCTATGTCTAGATCCTATTCTGATTGTCTCGGAATCTGTTATTTCTATATGATAAAGAACATAATCCAGTAAATCTTTAATAATTGTTTTCTCTGCTAAAGGGGCTCCATTTAATATATCTTTTAACTCAACATCTTTTTCCAATAAGATTATATTTTCATGAGCAATTATTGTATTCTTGTACTCTTCTGCTGAGGTTTTCATAAAAGAGATTTTTTTATTAAACAAAGTATTTGTTTTTAAGCTCGCTGAGAATATACAAGTATCACTATCTTTATTTGAAACAGAGTAAGAATACATTGCATATTGTTTATTTTCCATATTTTTTAATATAACAAATATTAAATCCTCTATTGAAGCTTTTCCACAAAGATTTCCTCCTAGGAAAGCAATCTACCAATATACAAGATCGCACCCATATTCCGTGTGCAATATACATAAACCAAACTGACACTCAGGCTCAACCAAGATAAAACTATGATTGGGAAAAACCTTCGTCGAACTCAATACATTCCAATAAGCCCTCATGGTGCTCGAGACATTTTCCAAAAGCACAAACTTCGCTACAGTGTTGATGAAATAGCAGGACGTCCCGGCCATCACAAGCAACATATTGCTGAGTTGTTTTCAAGATCAGATGTTCGCTTCCATTTTTCCGGGAGCATCAACCTCACGGATGTCGGCTGGTATTGAATTTGATAAAACCAGCTCAAGCAATTGCTTGCTTTGACCAGATCAATAAAGCGATAACTTTTGCACAAGGGACTAGTTATTCTTTGATTTGGCTCTTCAATCGGCGAGTTTTTCGATTAATCTTTTTTGAATGAGCTGCATACCCTCCGCCGGCACTTTCTCAAGTTCTTTTAAATTGATTATCCATTCTCTTGTTTTCTTTGTCATTCACCCTTCAGATTTGATCTAAAAAGAGCTTGTATCGCTTATTGATACAAGCTTTCATATTCTACTATTTAAAAATCACCCAGCGGATTATCCCCAAAACGCTCCCACAGTTTTGGAAACCTATCAGTCAAATCTTCTTCTTCCCAATCCAATTCAATACCGTCCGATTCGGCAAGTCCCTTTTGTTCAAGTGCATCTAAAAGATCGTCGTGTACTTTATCATTCCATTCATCGTCACTAGTCTTCTTATATGTCAACGCCTTGATTGCCACTGACAGCAAGTCTTCATTTTGCGGATGGCCTTCCTCGTCAAGCTTCTCTTCTGTGATGTAGGCTGCCAAATACTCATGATCATCAAGTACTTTTTCAAAAGTTTCTTTTCCCTGAGCAATTAGCCAGCCGCGAAAATAATCAAACGTATCGTCTGAGCAACCGTCCATGAGAATGAATGCAGCTGCCCATAGGGAAGACTGGTAGCTTTTTTGAATCAAAGTCTGAATCATAAACTCAAAATCAAGGATCTCATTGGTATCTTTTTCCGATAATATATTACACAGCCACTCGTTAGGTTCTTCCTGGTTGGCAGCTTGGTCAATAAGCTGCCAAAAAGATGATTCATTCATTTGATTTTCCCCCTCGGATATCCCTCTTATAGATCCCCGAGTCTGATATTGCATAAATAGCATTACTTGTTAGTTTCAGCTGTTGTATCGAGAGCTCTCGCCCGTCTGGATCACAGCACTTCACCTCTTGCATCGGCAGACTGACATCAGCCGGTATGAGGGACAGTGATTGTTCATCTTTGCATATCCAAAACCCGTCATCTGAAATCGCTAGCTGGTCGTAAACCCCGGAATATGCTTTATCAGAAACAATCCAAACTCGTTTCACGTCGGTTTCATCAAACGCAGCAATGATTGTATAAGCGTAATACAGCATGTAGATGAGTCCATCTTTTTCTGCAAGCGCATAGCAGTCATCTACAACGGGCGCATATATTTCTGAAAGCTGTTGATCAATATGCGTTTCCTTTAATTGTCCATCTAAAGTGAAGCACAGCACACTTTGACCATTTGAGTTTTCATCATCATAAATGCCTTCATCACTTAAACCAACCCATAGGTTTTGTTTCTCATCCAGAAGACTGCATGAAGCCCCTGAAGGCAGAGAAAATACACTTTGTTCTTTTCCATTTGCTGAAAACACCTTAACTTTATACTCATGCAGCTTAGAGTAAACAAATACATAACGGTCATCCGAACTCTGTTGAAACAATATAATATCCTCGCACAGGATTTGTTCATTGGTTTCAAATCTCCGGATATCGCCGGACAAATCAAAGATCGAAATTATAATTCCTGTTTTACCCTTTTTCCCGATGTACATGCGTTCATGATTATCCACATGAAAAAAACAACCTTCATTTACTTCTTTTTTTATCTTGTTCATTATTAATTTTTTCATTATATCCCCCTAGTACGTTAAGAACTGCCATTAAAAGCAGTTCTATCACAACTTAATATGGAAAACTTGTTACTATTCTTCCATTCCTATCTCTAATAACTCTAACACGTTTAGTTTTTCTTTTATTACCATTCACTCCAACATATCTTTTAAAAGTCTTTTCGTAAACTGTACGTCCATATTTTCCTTTACGCGCTTTCCCTGACCTTAATGTACTTCTTGTTGTTCTTTTTAAAGCTCTGTTACTCTTAAATTTCCCTTTGTTTCCATACTTTTTATCGGAACGCTTTGGACCGTGTCTATCTTTTATATGATGCCAAGACTCTTTATTAAACCAACCTCTTTTTGCCTTATTAGCAAACCTATAAACCCTTTTAGCACCCTTAAATAACTTCCCAGGACCAAAGTTCGAAGCCGCTGCCCAGGCTGCACCTCTCCATCCTTTACCTGATTTATATGCCTTATATCCGTCATAAGCCGCAAAGCCGGCGTTAATGGCTAGCCACACCCAATGCCCATCTGGATCAACATTCATCACCGGGTTGTTGTTTCCGTATGCATATCCATTCTGATCTAAAGAATCCCCATCGCTGCCCGGGTCTGGGTCTAGTGATAAGAATACACCGTTTCTTGGTTCGTAGTAGCGGGCCATGAGATAGTACAGGCCGGTTTCTTCGTCGTATTGGTAGCCTGCGTAGCGGTAGCGGTTGTCTTTTACTTCGTCGCTTGCTTCGGTTTTTGTCGGATTTCCCCACGCATCGTACTGATATTTGGCAACGGTTTTTCCGGTGCTGTCTGAGATGGCGATGACGTCGCCGTGTGCGTTGTAGTGATAGAAATATTTCTTGCCGTTCTCTGTATAGGATAACAGCTGGCCGCTGTCACCGTACGTATATGATTTTGTGACGTTGTTGTCGGCGTCTGTTTCATACAGAACGTTCAAGCTGTCTCCGTCATAGAAGTAGTTCGTAACGTTTCCGTTGACGGTTTTTTGGATTCTGTTTCCTTTTTCATCGTATTTGTATGTTGCGAACGGCTTGTCTTCGCCTTTTTTCGTGACGGCGGTCAGGTTGTCTTCCGCGTCCCACGTATATGTGTATTTGCCGTCAGATATGCGGTTGCCATTTTTATCATAGGACAGGTCTTCGTCATTCACCTTCGTCAGCTGGTTCATGATATTGAATGATGCGTTGACTGATTTGCTTGCGCCGTCCTTTGTGGTGGTGACGTTTGTCCGGTTGCCGAAGCCGTCGTACGTATATTGAATGACGGTGCCGTCTTCATGAGTTTCTTTGACGAGCTGGTTGAGCTTGCCGTATTCGTACTGCACCTTTCCGCCGGCTGAGCTGTCGATGACCGTGCGGTTGCCGTTGGCGTCGTATTCATAGCTTTCCCGGAAGATGCTGCCGCCGTTTTTGGCTCCGATATGAAGAGAACTGACGAGATTCCGCTCATCATACGAGAAGCTCGTGCCGACTTCATTGCCGCTGATGAATGTCTGGACATTGCCGTTTTCATCATAATCAAATGTATAGGCTGAAGTGCCGTCTTTCATTTCAATCATTTGATCAAGTTTGTTGTACGTAAAGCTGTTTGTTCCTTTTTGGCCGCCGTGGCTCCATGAGAAAGTTTTCAGCTTATCTGAATCAGCCGGATACGTCCAGCTTTGGCTGCCGCCGCGGTCGGTTAATTCGGTCAGGCGGTTTTTGTTGTCAAAGGTGCGTTTCTTCGTTGTATTTTGTTCTTTGTTTGTGACTGACGTTTCATTGCCGTTTTTGTCATAGGTAAAGTTGTATTTTTCAGTGCCGTTATACGCTTTTGACTTAACCCGGTCGGTGCCGTCATAGGTCAGCGACACTTCATTGCCGTTGGCGGAAACGGTTTTCGTCAGGTTGCTGTTGGCGTCATATTCACTCTTCAGTACATTGCCGAGCGGGTCGGTTGTTTTGACGAGCTTGCCCATGACGTCATATTCATATTGATAGGTCTGGTCTGCGCCGGCCCGAATCGTTTTTGTCAGCTCATTTCCTTCCTTGTCATAGCTGTGAAGGATGGATGTGCCGTTTGACAGGGTCAGCTTTGTCAGCTGGTCGGCCTGATCGTATTCGTAGGCGGTTGTTTCGCCTTTCGCGTCGGTTTCAGACATTTTCTTGCCAGTCTCGTCATATGAAGCAGTGCTTGCATACCCTAGTTCGTCTTCTTCTTTTGTGACGTAGTTTCCTTTTTCGTCATAGGTGTTTTTCGTCAGGATGCTTCCTTCAATTAAACGGATGTCATCAAACCACGCCGTTCCCGTGGCGCTTTTTTGGAACAGAATGCTGATTTCGATTTTATTGATCGGCTTTGTTTTCGGAATGACTGCCGCCGCCCGGTTCCATTCCTGTGTCCCCTGCGGGAATTTGGCGGTATAGACGCCTGTCGTGCCGTCCGCATAAGTGACGCCGGCCTGAAGCGCGTAATCATTGTCGTTCGTTAATTTTACGCCGTCTGCCTTGGACATCCCTGTCAGCGTAATATATACCGGCTTATCGTCCGCGCTTTGGCCTAATGTAACGGTTTGTTTTGCGGCCGCATTGGCTTGTGATGCATTTGTGCGGGACGCTTTTAATGAGCTGTCATCATCGAAGCCTTCATCAAGGTCAGCGGCGGTTCCGCTTGTGCTCCATCCGTCTGTTTTGGCCGTGAAACTGCTGTTTTGAACCGGGTTATAGCTTGAAGAGACTTCGCCTTTTTCCAGCTGAACCTGATCAAACCACGCTTTTCCTTTGCCGTCCTTGTCTTTATGATCCACTTCCATATAGACGATGGCTTTTCCTGCATTGGCCGGTGTTGTAAAGGTAATCTGCCGTTTCGTCCAGTCATTCTTTCCGGCTAATGCGCCTGATTCATTGTGAATCCATTGAATGCGTTTTTGGTCTTTGTCACGCAGATCAATGTTGAAATACGCTCTCGCCTTTGTCAGATCCGTTTTGATCTGGCCGCTGAGTGTATACGTCGTATTCGGCTCAAGCTGCACTTCCTGCGTTGCGGACGCATGGCCGTGCTCTGTTCCGGCTGAAGCGGATTGTGAGGTGATCTCCAGTGCTTTTTGTCCGGACAGCGCGCCGCTTCTTGCTTTTACAGACGCGATGCTTCCGCTGTCTCTCGTAGCGGTGAGATTCCAGCCCAGCTTTGTTCCTTCAAAGCTGCCGTCTTTCAGCAGGCTTGCCGAAGCTGCCAGCTCTTTGCTTGATTGAATGAGATTTCCATACTTGTCATACACGGCGGCGGATGAGGATTTTCCGCTTTGATCCGTCTCAGAAACAGCATCAAGTCCGTCGTACGCAATATCAGTGACGTTCCCCTCGGTATCCTTCATTTTCGTCACGTCATTGTTTTTGTTGTACTGATACGTTTCGGTGCCGTAGTTGTCTTTTACGGCTGTGACGTTTCCGTCTTTATCATATTGATAGCTTTCTGTCGCTTTGCCCGCATCCGCGTCGTTCGGATCGGTGTCCTGAATGACGTTGTTGCCTTCGTATACAGTGTTGGTCGTGATTTTCAGCCCTTCGGCATCATCGATCAGTTGAATCGGGTTGCCCGCCTCATTATAGCCGTACTGCACTTTGCGGCCGTTCGGCTGCGTCATGAGCAGCGTTTTTTTGTCCGCGTCATAGCTGTAGTTATACGTTTCTTTTTTCGCATTGACGGCTTTGGTCAGACGGTGGCCGCTGTATTGGTATTCAGTGAACAGCGGTTTGTCCTCCGTGCTGTTTGCGGAATACTGCTTGACGAGGCGCCCTTCGGCATCATAGTCGTAGCTTGTGACGCTGCCGTCAGTATCCGTCACCTTTTTGAGAAGGTCTTTGTCATATGAATACGAAATCTTTTTGTTTTTCGGCCCTGTAAGAGATGTGACATGGCCGTTTTCATCATAGGTAAATGTCAGCTTGCGCCCTGATGCGTCTGTTATGGCGGTCAGCTG
Source organism: Bacillus sp. ZY-1-1 (assembly GCF_003047165.1). Lineage (NCBI taxonomy): Bacteria > Bacillati > Bacillota > Bacilli > Caryophanales > Bacillaceae > Bacillus > Bacillus sp. ZY-1-1. The sequence goes on along the minus strand of NZ_CP027061.1, from coordinate 180,553 downwards.
ATTGCTGTCGTTATATTCGTATACGGTTGTGTTGTTGTGTCCGTCAACGACTTTTTGAAGCTTGCCGCCTTTTTTGCTGAAATAAGCGTTCGTCTGATCCTTTGTTTTTAATACAAATTGGTCGCTTGTTTCTGTCAGTTCGAGATAAACACCCGTCGGCGGCTGATACGTGCCGTCAGATTTTTTCGTGAAGACATGTGTTGTCGCGTCCTCATCAATATAAACGGCTCTGCCGTCTTCAGAAAGGATCGACGTTTCCGCATCGGCATACCAGCCTTGGCCGAACATATGGTCAGAGCTGTCAAGGCTGTTAAAGGTCCGGGAGAGTCCGAGCCCCGGCCCGCGTCCGTCGATTGACATATCTTCTTCATTGACGATGACATTTCCCGTCGCGCCGTTCAGCTGTCCGTCCGGAATGTCGATAATAGACCAGAATTCTTCCGTTCCGAGGAATTCCGCACCTTCATGGAAAACAGGGTTAAAAGGTGCCGTCGGTATACTGTCACCATTTGCGTCATAGGCGGTCAGCGTAAAGGAATAGTTCTTCTTCCCTTTGTAATTGCCGTTTGCGTTTTCGTAAACAGGTGAAGGGTCAAGCGCCAGTTCGCCGCCCTTTCCGTCCGTGTGAAGCTGGAATTTTCCCGCTTTCACTTCATCGGCTGACGGCCAGATGTGTTTGTTTTGGGTCGTCCAATGATCGGTATCCCCGACATCGAATGATTGATAGTCTTTTCCGTTGTAAATGTTGATTTTGTAGCCTTTGGCGTTTTTGACCTTATCCCATATGAGATTGACATAACCCGTTTGGCTCGATTTCGTGTTCGTATAGACATAGCCTGTCAGGTTTTTCGGCTTTGCGATATCAGGCAGCGCCGGACTCGCTTCCGGTGAGGCGATCGCTTCTCCGTCTTTGTTATAAGCAATGACTTTAAATCCGTAGGTTTTCCGGTTCGCATCTCCGCCGGCGTTTTTATAAACGGGGCCCGGGTTGATCGGCAATTCCGCGCCTTTTTTGTCTTTCAGGTGAAGCGCATATTTTCCGGCGCTGATTTCCGCCTTTGTCGGCCAGATGTTTTGATCTTTTGTGGACCAGGATGTTTTATTTCCGAGGTCAAGCGTTTCAAAGCCTTTGCCGTTAAAGACTTGCATTTTATACCCGGCTGCGCCTGATACGGCTTTCCAGGAAAGATCAAACCAGCCTGTGACGTTGTTGTTATTAAAGCCTTTCGTGCTTGGTTTCTGAACTCTTCCGATATTCGGAATGACGGGCTTGGCGGCCGCAGACATGGCGCCCTCTCCCTGGTCAAACACCGCGCTGACCGCGACCCAGTAATTTTTACTTGCCGGATAGCTGCCGCCGGCGTTTTTATAGACCGGCGAAGGATTAAGCGCTAATTCAGTTCCGCCTTTTCCGTCTGTATGCAGCTTATATTTGCCGGAGTCGATTTCCGCTTTTGTCGGCCAGATGTTTTTTCCTTTTGTGCTCCAAGAGGTTGCATTGCCGACAGAAATGGCCTGATATTCTTTCCCGTTATAAAGCCACACTTTATAGCTTTTGGCGCCTTCAGCTTTTTTCCAGCTGATATTGAAAAATCCTGTCGAATCTCCGTTATGATACGCTTTGACAGACGGCGTGTCCGCCTTCGGAATCGTGTATGTCACTTCAATGTATGGTTTTTTAGCAGAGTTTGCTGATGACATCAGCTTCTTCCAATATTCTTTTCCGTTGCCGTTTGTGTGAAGCTTAAAGCCGTAATTGGCGCCGCCGCTGTTCCACGACTTGACTGCGGATGTGACATCGAAGCTTGCCCATTGGCCTTTATAGACCTCGGCTTTGCCGATGTTTTTGGAGCCCGGCTTGTTTTTCCACGTGATCTTGGCATTGTCGTAATTGCTGTTTACGGTGTCGAGCCAAAGCCCCGTCGCCTTTGATCCGTAATAGGAGTGGGCTGTGTATGCTTTAAGCGTCGCTTTTGTCACCGTCATGTTTTTGATCGGCTTTAGATTATCAAACTTCATAAATGCGTAGTTCGTTCCGGTTGTGCCGTCATAATAACCTGTTTTCAGCACGTACGCTTTCAATCCGGCGTCCCATTTCTGCGACGCGGCAGAGTAGTTTGTCGTCGGGTACGCACTCATGACAAAGGTATCGGATGACACGGATACTGATGTGGAAGGATCAATAGATACCGGATAAACCCGCTTGGGATCTTTCAGCCATTTTTCATCGGCCGTTACATGCAGCAAGTAGCCTTCGCTGTTTTTTTCAAGCTTGAAGCTGACATCTTCTGACCTGCTGACCTCACCTGACTTCTCGTCGAGATCTGAGTCGGTCATAAAAGGCTTCGGCACGGTGTAGACGACATTGTCTTTGTCATCAGAAAACGCGATCGAGCCGTCTTCCTGTTCTCTTGCCTTAAGGTCGGTTTTGATTTGAAAGGTGAAGGAATTGTAGCCTTCATATTTGTGAAGCACAAGGTCTTCTTTTATGTTTTCGTTAAATGTGTAGGTTTGTAAATCAATAGCAGGAAACACTTGCTGATACGTAAGCTCGTTGCTGTCTTCCTTCACTTTTGCTGAGGCATCTGTCGGAGTGATTGCAGCCTGATCGGGGCCTTTTGCGCCGGTTAATGAGTATGTGAGCTTATGATCATCATGTTCAAATGTAGCGTATAATCCGTTTTTCATTTGCTTCAGAAAATCGGAGTTCAGCACTGTATTTTCCGTCCCGACATCCTTTGAGCCGGTTTTCAATTCAGGGGAAACGTCTTCCCAGTCCGCATTGGCGGTTTCTTTCGTGTGAATGGGGTCTGTGTAGATTTCCTGTTTGTATACACCTTCGCCCTCATAATAAAGTTTTGAATTCTCAGTTCTTTCAGACGTGATCTCACCGTCTTGATTGATATCTTTTTGATCAAACGGCATCTGCTCGGATGCTTTTTCCGCCGGAAGATCTTTTTCCGGGTCTGCTGCCGGAATGGCGGCGGTTTTCGCTTGATCTTGTTTTTCACGCGTTTCTGCCGCAAATACATCGGCAGGCGCAATGGAAATCATAAGCGTTGCCGCAAGAGTGCCGGCCAGCCATTTTTTCCACTTGTTCTTTTTTCCTATTTTCATAGGTTCTCCTCCTTCTTTTGTAATATAGGCTTAACAATAGTAATATTATTGAAATTGTTTATCAATATTTTCCTAGGTATTTAAGGTTATTTTAAGGATTATAGGAATTTTGAACCTTTTATTCATATAAAAAAACCGCCGGCTGCCGGCGGTTTTTCGTATTATGGATAGCGGAGATTTGTATTTTGCGCTCCCGCGTAGGATTGGGCGAAGTTTTTGGCGTCCTGGGCTGAAAGCGTGCCGTAGCTGTAATTTGATCTCGGATTCCAGCCGGTGCGCGGTGATTTCGGGGCTTTGAGCGACGGGAATGAACCGATGTCGGTGAATTGGGCCGTCCCGTAGTCGTCTATCATTCCGCCTTTTTCATTTCCGTTACCGAAATAGTTGGCTTCTGAGAAGACAGTCGCGTTTGTATGAATGGTGAATCCTAAATTGAAATTGGTCACATAGTTGTTTTTTGCGTGAAAATAGCCGTATCTCATCAGGCCCGGTGAACGCACATAGACGTTATTAAAATAGTTGTTGGTGATCGTCATATGCGGATAGCCGATATAATTGCGTCCTTCGTTATCATCATTCGGATAACCGAGAATCAGGCCGTACAGATGGTCTGTGAATTTAGAGTTAGACAGCGTCACAAAATCCGCTTTGGCGCCGACATACAGAAGCTTGCCCAAATCGCTGTGGCTGTTCGGATTGTAGCTGTGTCCTTCAAACCACACGTGGTCAATCCAGTAATTCTGCCCGTTCGCTATGTACATCGGAATGTCGTTGTTGCCTGTAATGGCGGCATTATGGCTGATAATGAGATTTTTGAAAATCACATTGTTTGATCCGGAGCCGGTGGTCAGATAGATGTTGGTCAGCCTGTGGCTGGTATAAGAGCCGACGATGGTTTTATTGGCGCCGACTGTCACAACGGCTTTCCCCGGGGAAGAAATATCACTTGTGATGACGATGGTTTTGCGGTCCGTTCCGCCCGCATTGTTTTTCAGATCATTGAGATTGCTGACGTAGACGACGGGGCCGCCCTGGCCTCCCGATACGGCGGATTTTGCTTTTCCGTTATGATCCTTCGCATTGCCAGCGAATCCGGTAAGTCCCTGCATCACATCCGGATAAGCCGCTGCCGCTTCTGCCTGCTTGGATGCGGAACATACGATGGCCAGACAAAGCGCAAAGCCGAGTGCAGCCAAGAAAGCGAGATGACGCGTCTTCTTTTTCATGCCCTTCACTCCTTTAATCTCTTAAATTGTAAACACATGAAGTATTATACAATTACTATCCTCTTTTTCCATGATCTGTTTGTCTGCTTTTTCGTTATGGCTGAAAAGCCCCAAAATAAAAAAAGCAGCCGGTACGGCCGCCTATATACGGGTGCTGTCTGCCTGAGTTTCCGCCGGCACAGCTTTTTGCTTTCGAATCAGGGACAGCGCCATTCCCGCAAAAATCAATACAATCCCCAAAGATTGATAAAGGTCGGGGCGAAACCCCGTAAATACGGTGTCAAGCACAATCGCCACCGCCGGATCAAGAAATACGATGATTGATATAAACCGGGTGGATAAAAACCGCAAGCTGTCAAAAAAAAGCAAATACACAATTCCCGTATGAATGATACCGGTTGACACAATCATGATCCAGTTCACATGCGACAAATCAGAAAAAGCGCCGAAACGGACGAACGGGAGAAGAATGATAACGCCCAACCCGGTCTGCAAACAGGTGACCGCATATGGGCTGAGACTGTTGATACCTTTCCCGGCCAGTGTCGTAAAGGCGTAAAAAAGGGCGGCCAGCACGGCCCAAATAATACCCGATCCCATCAGCTGAGAAAATGATGTACTTCCGTTGATGCCGGAAATCAGGGCGGTGCCCAGAAAACAAATTACGATGGAAGTGACGGACACAATATGCAGTTTCTCCCGGTATATAAGGCTCCCTAGAAGAAGGACGAGAACCGGAGCCAGATGATAAACGGAAATCGCTATCGTCACTGATGTTTCCTCAAATGATTTAAATAAAAACACCCAGTTCAGCACGAGAAAAAATCCGCAGGCCAATGTCTGCAGCACCTCGCGCCGGTTCCATTGTTCGGTGCGGTGCCGTCCGGAACCAAACCAGCAAACGCCCAGAAACAAAGAGGCGCACAGACATCTCACAAAGACCAGTTCAATTGAAGGAACATTCGTATGTTCCGAGAAAAAGCCGATTGATCCGAAAATGACCATGGAAATGACCATTTTGATGACGGCATTTGATGTTTGTTCAGCTTGCATTGATTCGCTTCCCCCATATCATTGACTGTTTATTCAGACAAATACTAACAGCCATTTTACTTGATTCAGAGGAAGATTTCATCCTATTTTTCGAAAGACGGCGGTCTTTTCTCATTAAAAAAAGCCCCGCATCAGCAGGGCCTTCTATTTAATGAACGATCAGTACAGGACAAGGAGACAATTGTGAGACCTTATGGCTCACGCTTCCGAGCATCATTTCTTTAAATCCGCTGATTCCGCGGCTTCCGACGACAATCAGATTGAAATGCTGTTCTTTCGCTATGTTTAAAATTTGATGCGCAGGTTCGCCTTGGACGTACAGGCTTTCCGCGTTTACCCCGCTTTCAGCCGCTTTCTGCTTGGCATTTTCCAGAATGGCCGCTCCTTTTTGCTCGACTTCATGTTTGATGTCTTCAATGAAGTTTTCCGGAACATAGACAATCCCTGTTAAGGCTGATGTGGAGACAACGGCTTCACGTCCCGCATAAAGAATGGTGAGTTCAGCCTGCTGTTCTTTCGCCAGATGGATCGCTGCGTCCAAAGCTTTGCTGCTCATGTCTGAACCGTCTACTGCTGCAAGAATTTTTTTAAACATATGAATCCCGCCTTTCTGCTTTTATTGTCCTCCTCTCTTTGCTGAATGTCAATTTTGCCGGCTTTCTCCGGAACATTGCGCTTACAGACTTTCTCCGTTTGTGGCGATGACGTTTTTATACCAAACCAAACTACCTCAGCGTTATTTTTTAAGCGCTTAATAAATAGGACTTTATTCTCTTCTTTTTCAGCATTACCTATTGGTAAAAGTAGTGATAAAATGGAATTATTGATATAAAAAAGGAGATTATGATGAGAAATCATAGAGGCTTCCATGAGGAAATTCAGCAACAACAAAAACTTTATCCAACATCACATTGCATTCAACCGGTCAGCCCAAAAGAATATGCAGAGGTTTTGACTTTACATACGGCAAAACAACTGAGCGAGACATTTCAAACACTTGTGGATCAAGATCAGTATGAACAAGCGATTCAGCTGAGCGAGAAGGTTGCCTCTCAGCTTGGAAAACATACGAATTTTTCATTGCCACTTTCCACAGTGCTTTATAGTTTAAATGAAATGGAACTTCCTATTTCAGAGGAATTTTCTCTACATCGTCTGAAACTGCTAGGAAATCATCAAACTCATGAGAACTTTTTCAAAGCATTAAAACACGAAATGTTAACGGCGGATCGGGTAGACTTTATGGTTAGTTTCACAAGGTGGTCTGGTGTTCAGCTTTTGATCCCTCCGCTTCAGGAGCTTGCTAAAAGACATGTCCCTGTACGCATCATTACATCTACCTATATGGGTATTACAGAACCGAAGGCGTTAAGACATCTTCTTCAATTTGAAAATGTTGAGTTGAGAATTGTAAATGAATATAAAAAATCTTTCCATACGAAAGCATACTTATTTGAACGCTGTTCTGGACAGCATAGTGTCATTGTAGGATCTTCAAATCTATCACAAGCTGCCCTTACGACTGGGTATGAGTTAAATGTGAGACTACCTGAAACCAGATATCTCCCCGTTTATCAACAAACAAAAGATTTGTTTGACACTGTTTGGAATGAAAAGACACAGCCTGTTGACGAACAATTTTTACAAGCCTATGAGGAATTCCAAGCTGGAAGCCAAAAGGTAAGTGCTTCCTTTGCTGCTCAAAACTCTCTTTACAAAACGAAAATGTCCCCGAATGCCATGCAAAAGGAAGCATTACGAAACCTTAAAAAAACAAGAAACGAAGGGGAGACAAAAGCAGTCATCATCGCCGCCACTGGAACCGGAAAAACATTTTTAGCAGCATTTGATTTTGAGCAATTTAAACCAAATAAATATCTTTTTCTTGCCCACCGGGAAGAGTTACTTTCAAAAGCAATCGAAACATTCAAGAAAGTCACAAATAATCATGAAGATTTTGGCTTATTGACTGGCACGAAAAAAGAAAGAGATAAGCGTTTTTTATTTAGCACTATACAAACGTTACATAAAAAAGATACTTTGGAATCTTTTTCAACAGATGAGTTTGACTACATTGTGATTGATGAATTCCATCATGCAGAAGCATCTACCTATCAAGCTGTATTAAACTACTTTACACCAAAGTTTTTATTAGGTTTAACTGCAACACCAGAGCGTCTTGACGGTAAAGATGTGCTTCAGATTTGTGATCATAATGTTGTTTATGAAATCAGACTCCGCGATGCCCTAAAGGCAGAGCTACTTGCGCCATTTCACTATTTTGGAATTTCAGATCATACTGTAGATTACGAAAAAGTAAAAGTGAAAAACGGACTGTACGAAGAGAAATCGCTAGTCAATCATTTAAAAACGCATAAACGAGTAGAATATATCATCAAGATGATCAACATGTATGGATTCCACGGCGAGAAAATGGTTGGCTTAGGTTTCTGTACAAACGTCGAACACGCAATATACATGAGTGATGAATTTAATAAATTGGGTTTTTATACAACTTATTTAACAGGAAATGATTCTCCTGCAAAAAGACAAGAGGTCATTCGTCAATTAGAGGACCCGCACCACAGTTTAGAACTTATATTTACAGTAGATATTTTCAACGAAGGAATAGATATCCCAAAGCTCAATCTACTATTGTTTCTTAGACCAACGGAATCACCAACGATTTTCATTCAGCAATTAGGACGGGGACTTAGAAAAACTGACGACAAAGAGTTTGTAACGATACTGGATTTTATCGGAAACTATCAAAAGTCATTCGTTATTCCACTCGCACTATCTGGACAAACAAGCCAAAAATCTTTTGATAAAGATTCCCTCCGAGTGGCCGTGACGCATGAGTTTTCAGATTTACCTGGAGGATCTTATGTTGACCTTTCAGCCATAACGAAGAAAGAAATTTTAAATAAGATCGATCATATTAAACTAAATTCAGATGCCATGCTGAAAACGTTATACAAGCAATTTAAACAAGAGCTAGGGCGCTCTCCAGAATTAATTGATTTTCTATACTCTGAACAGGCACCTGGGCTTACCTTTTTTATAAAGAAATACAAATCGTGGGTACAGACCAAAAAGAAAATGGACGATTTGAATGTTACAGATGAAGGGATTCTCAATAACCCCTTGGTTGTAGGGATAGTAGCAAGATTAGAACAGCAATTACCTATTAAATGGCCTTATGAATGGTTAATTTTACAGAGCGGTTTTCACAAAAATATCATCACAATAGAAGATGTAAAAGAATCGTTAGAAAAACAGTTTCATATTCAAATCACAACAGATACACATGATGACCTCATTCAGCGAGCAATGGAGCGTTTAACGAAATCAGATCAAAAACAGAATTGGCGCTTTGGTACATTACAAGGTGATACATTCAAGTTAGATCCAGAAGTAAGCGAGATTTTAACCGATCCATTATTCGGACCGTATATTAAGGAGCGCGTCCACTATGGACTGATTGAATTTAGACGTATGAACAATATAGAAGCCCTTGCTTCAAAAGAGATTAAGCTAACATTGTATCAGACCTATACAAGAAATGAGCTCATTTATCTTTTTCAGTCAACTGATCAGGAAGGGACTTGGCGAGAGGGTGTACGTAGAGTTAAAAATCACTATTTAATCTTTATCAATTTGAATAAGTCAGAAAAAGTAGAAGATCATTTGCTATATAAAGATTATTTTATTGATCCTAGCCATTTTCACTGGCAAAGTCAAAACCAAACCTCACATATATCAAGCGTAGGGCAAAACTTTATTCACCATAAGGAAAAAGGATACCATATTCATTTATTTGTGAGGAAATTCACTGAAATGCACAACATCACTTTACCATTTATTTATTTAGGAGAAGCGGATTACGTATCAAGCCACGGAGACAAGCCAATGAATGTCAAATGGAAGCTCCATCAGCCTGTCCCAGAAAACTTGTATGTGGATTTAACGAATTAAAGCAGATACGGTCGGAAGATCAGCGGGTGCCCACTCTAGTGATTCTAGCTCACGAATAGGCACCCATCTGAATTCCGCATGCTCTTTTGCTACCGGCTTCCCTGATACAATCCTCGCTTTTATTGAAATTAAATTGACGATGACCTTCTCATATTCATGATGAATATCAGCTATCACATCGCCCGTAACAATTTTACAATCAAGTTCCTCTTCAATTTCTCTTACAAGTGCTTCCCGAGCATTCTCCCCTTCTTCAAGCTTTCCACCAGGAAACTCCCACAGATTAGGAAGAGACATTGTTGGAGAACGTAGAGCGCATAGAATTTCATTGTTTTTATTTTGTATAACTGCGGCGGCTACTTTTATTGTTTTTTTCAAAATTAAACTTCCTTTCGTTTTTTCTTAGGTATGTATTCATATTTTTGTTATCAATTTTATACTGTTCACTGTAAACGATAGAGGTTGAGTCCATCATAATTCAAATGGTTTATTAAAAGCAATAGAAGGTCATTCTCCTAATTAGCAAGAAAAAAGCACCCTCCAAACTGGAGTAGGTGCTTTTTCACTTCACTCCCCAAACAGCCTCCCCATCACCGCTCAGCACACTAAACGTCACAACTTCTTTCTCTCTCGCTGAGTCCCATTCTTTCAGGAAGACACCGTCATAATGTGTGCCGTTCAGGTTGATTCGGGCTTTGCTGCTGTCCGTTATTGTCCAGGTTCCGGTCATTTCCCCGGAAATGGTGCCGTCGTTGTTAAGCCGGATGGTTTTTGGGGGTTTGATCGTAGCTGTAATGTCTTTTCCGTGCTGGATGAGTTTGTAGGCTCCGGATGCGGCGGCTGCCGATATGTGTGTATCCGGTTCTCCTGCGTAGCGGTACGGCGCTGCAACGGGCCATCCGTCTTTGTTCATGTACAGCCGATGCACTCTGACTTCGTGCTCTTCGCCTCTGTTCGGGAAACGGGTGTGGAAAATGAGGTATGATCGTTTCGTTTTCCCGTCGTAAAACACGGAGTTGTGTCCCGGTGAAACGTAGCCCGTGCCTTTTTCAGATTGTGAGGCGAAGCTGTAGCCGCCCATGAGTTTGACCCCGTACGGTTCAATTGCTTTGTCATCGAAGAAACTGCCGTCTTTTCCTTTGGCGTCAAGCATGTTATGGCCTGCGGCGTCATAGTACGGACCGTCCGGATTTTTAGAGCGCGCCACACGCATATTGTAGCCGCCGGCTGTGTCAAGTCCGCCGAATGACAGATACAGATAGTAATATTTCGTTTCCGGATTGTAGCTGATGTACGGGCCTTCGATTCTGCTGTGATTTCCGCCGAGCAGTTTTTTTCCGTAGCCTTGGTTCGGGAGCGGGAAACCGGTTTTCGGATTCATTTCCAGTATAAAAATCCCCCCGGAGTAAGAGCCGTACACCATCCAGAGCTTGCCTTTATGGTCAAAAAACGTTTGCGGATCTACGACGTTCGGGTGAACGTTTGCATGATACGTCGTGCCGTCTTCGCTTTTTCCTTCCATGCCTGATTTCAAAAAGATGCCTTTGTTTTTGTAGGGTCCTTCGATTTTGTCACTCACGGCGACACCGAGAGCGGATCGCGGCGAGTCTCCTTTACAGGCGTTATAGTACATGTAATATTTCCCGTCAGCCAGCTGAGCCACATCCGGCGCCCACAGCGTATCAGACTGGGCCCAGTCGAATGTCCCTTTTAATTCGGAGTAGACGTTCGGGATCAAGGGATTATTGGGATTGACGCTTGAAGACAGTTGCTGCCACTGCATCAGGTTTTTCGACTTGGCGGAAGCCAAATGCGAGCCGAATACATAGTATGTATCGCCTGTTTTAATGACGGACGGATCATGCACGCTGACCTCTGAAAAAACGGGATGCTGGGCTTTTGCCTGCGGCAGAGTGAACCCGATAATCGCTGCTGAGACCAGGCACACACGAAAGAAACTGGTTTTCATTTTCTGAAATCTCCTCGCTCTCTTCTTTTCTTAAAACGCTTTCAAGACAACGCTCCATTTTATGACGCGGATGGCGGAAATATGTGATCAACAGCGCCGGCTTCCCGATGTACCGCTTTAATACAATAGCAATCTGATTTGTGAAAGACTGGAAAAAAAGTTTTGACTTCTGATTCGCAAACACTTAATATAAAAAACAGTTACTAGTTATCAGAATATTTAAGAATTGAGTGAAGCATATATGACCTTACACAAAGACCGCCGCATCGGGCGATTGTCCGTCCTTCTTCTGCTTCATGAGACTGAAGAAAACCAGCAGATCAGCCGGCTGGAACGGGACGGCTGGAAAGTCTGTCTCGGCAGGGTGGGTTCAATGGATGCGCATAAGGTGGTAGCTGCAATTGAAACCGCTTCCAAAAAGAGCGGCGTCATTCAATCTGAGGGTTATCGCGAATCACATGCGCTGTATCATGCCACAATGGAAGCTTTGCACGGAGTGACGCGGGGCGAAATGCTGCTTGGCTCGCTGCTTCGTACCGTGGGCCTGAAGTTTGCCGTCTTGCGGGGAAATCCGTATGAAAGCGAGGCGGAAGGCGATTGGATCGCCGTTTCCCTTTACGGCACGATCGGAGCTCCGATTAAGGGGCTTGAGCACGAAACATTCGGAGTCGGAATTAATCACATATGAATCAGCCCATAGATTTCAGATGATAGGGGGCTATGCGTGAAATATCATTTTCATGGCATAGCTCCTTTTTGTATGGGCGCTTTACCAAAGTAAAGAAAAAGGGGTTGAAATGATGGTAACGTTAGACGGTTCCTCACTGACAACCGCAGATGCCCAGCGTGTGCTGTTTGATTTTGAAGAGGTTCAAGCATCTGCCGAAAGCATGGAACGTGTGAAAAAAAGCAGGGCGGCGGTTGAACGGATCGTTCAAGAAGAGAAGACCATTTACGGGATTACGACGGGGTTCGGCAAGTTCAGCGATGTGCTGATTCAAAAAGAAGACGCCGCGGATCTGCAGCTGAATCTGATTCTTTCTCACGCGTGCGGCGTCGGTGATCCGTTTCCGGAATCTGTATCGCGGGCCATGCTGCTTTTGCGCGCCAATGCCCTGCTGAAAGGCTTTTCCGGCGTGCGGACTGAGCTGATTGATCAACTGCTCGCGTATCTCAATCATCGCATTCACCCGGTCATCCCGCAGCAAGGGTCACTGGGGGCGAGCGGAGATTTGGCGCCGCTTTCTCATCTCGCACTGGCGCTTATCGGGCAAGGCGAAGTCTTTTACGAAGGGGCCCGGATGCCGGCAGCTCATGCTTTGGAAAAGACAAACCTTCAGCCGGCCGTCCTGACCTCTAAAGAAGGGCTCGCGCTGATCAACGGAACGCAGGCCATGACCGCGATGGGGCTGATCGCTTATCTCGAGGCCGAAAAGCTGGCCTATCAGTCGGAACGGATCGCGAGCTTAACGATCGAAGGCCTTCAGGGCATTATCGATGCGTTCGACGAGGACATTCATGCCGCCCGCGGATATCAGGAACAGATGGATGTCGCAGAGCGAATCCGCTATTACTTGTCAGACAGCAAGCTGACGACCGTCCAAGGGGAGCTGCGTGTCCAGGACGCCTATTCGATCCGCTGTATTCCTCAAGTCCACGGCGCATCATGGCAGACATTAGCGTATGTAAAAGAAAAATTAGAAATTGAGATGAATGCCGCGACAGATAACCCGCTCATTTTCGAAGACGGCGCCAAAATCATCTCGGGCGGAAACTTTCACGGACAGCCGATCGCCTTTGCCATGGATTTTCTCAAAGTGGCGGCGGCCGAGCTTGCGAATATTTCTGAACGCCGTATTGAACGGCTTGTGAATCCGCAGCTGAATGACCTGCCGCCCTTTCTGAGCCCTCAGCCCGGCTTACAATCCGGAGCGATGATCATGCAATATGCGGCGGCCTCCCTCGTGTCAGAAAATAAAACCCTGGCCCATCCCGCCAGTGTCGATTCCATTCCTTCATCGGCAAACCAGGAGGATCACGTCAGCATGGGAACCATCGCCTCAAGGCACGCCTACCAGATCATCGCGAATACGAGACGGGTGCTTGCCGTTGAAGCCATTTGCGCACTGCAGGCTGTGGAATACCGGGGTGCGGAACATTGCGCCTCGTACACAAAACAGCTCTATCTCGAAATGAGAAACATCGTGCCGTCCATACAAGAAGACCGCGTGTTTTCTTATGACATCGAACATCTGAGTGACTGGCTGAAGAAGGAGTCTTTTCTGCCGAATGAGCATCACCAAAAACTGATGACCAATGAAGGGGGACTTACAAGATGACTGATGTAAAGAAATCAATCCGCGCCGGCCGCGGCACCGAACTTGAATGCTTAGGATGGGAGCAGGAAGCCGTGCTCCGCATGCTCCGAAACAACCTTGACCCGGAGGTTGCCGAAAAGCCGGAGGATCTGATCGTATACGGCGGCATAGGCAAGGCCGCGCGAAACTGGGATGCTTTTCACGCGATTGAGCGCTCCCTCAAAACGTTAAAAGATGATGAAACACTGCTGATCCAATCCGGAAAACCGGTCGGACTGTTCCGCACGCACAGCCGCGCGCCCCGCGTCCTGCTGGCTAATTCGGTCCTCGTGCCGAAATGGGCGGATTGGGAGCATTTCCATGACCTTGAGAAAAAAGGACTGATGATGTACGGGCAAATGACCGCCGGCAGCTGGATTTATATCGGTTCACAAGGTATTTTGCAAGGCACCTATGAAACCTTTGCGGAGCTTGCGAGACAGCATTTCGGCGGCAGTCTGAAAGGAACCCTTACGCTGACGGCCGGACTTGGCGGAATGGGAGGCGCCCAGCCGCTGTCCGTCACGATGAATGATGGCGTCGTCATCGCCGTTGAAGCGGATGAAACACGGATTGATAAACGGATAGAAACAAACTATTGCGACCGGAAAACCGCATCAATTGACGAAGCGCTGCGCTGGGCCGAAACAGCCAGACAAGCCGGAGAACCTTTATCGATCGGCCTTCTCGGCAATGCGGCAGAGGTGCATCATGAGCTTTTGAACCGCGGCGTCCATATTGACATCGTGACCGATCAGACTTCCGCTCACGACCCGCTGATCGGCTATATTCCGGCAGGATACTCACTTGAGGAGGCCGACCGCCTGCGCCGGGATCAGCCTGATTTATACGTAAGGCTTTCCAAGCAGAGTATGAAAAAGCATGTGGAAGCCATGCTCGCCTTCAAGAAAAAAGGTGCCGTCGTCTTTGATTACGGCAACAATATCCGCCAGGCTGCCAAAGATGAGGGGCTCGCCGATGCTTTTGATTTTCCGGGATTCGTTCCGGCCTACATCCGGCCTTTATTTTGTGAAGGAAAAGGGCCGTTCCGCTGGGCTGCGCTGTCCGGTGACCCTGAAGATATATACCGCACGGACGCTTTATTAAAAGAGCTGTTTCCAGAAAATCAAGCCCTCCACCGCTGGATTGACATGGCGCAGAAAAAAGTCACGTTCCAAGGCCTGCCGTCCCGTATTTGCTGGCTCGGCTACGGTGAACGGGAAAAGATGGGGCTCGCCATCAATGAATTGGTCAGAAACGGCGAGCTGAAAGCCCCGATCGTCATCGGAAGAGACCATTTAGACTGCGGATCTGTCGCCTCTCCGAATCGGGAAACAGAAGCGATGAAAGACGGAAGCGACGCGGTCGGCGATTGGGCGGTGCTGAACGCGCTGATCAACACGGCATCAGGTGCAAGCTGGGTTTCTTTTCACCACGGCGGGGGCGTCGGCATGGGGTATTCCCTTCACGCGGGAATGGTCGCGGTCGCTGACGGCAGCATCCTTGCGGAACAACGGCTTTCCCGCGTTCTGACAAGCGATCCGGGTATGGGCATCATCCGCCATGCGGACGCAGGTTATGAAAAAGCGGTTCAAGTCGCCGAGGAACAAGACATTATGATACCGATGAAAAAGGAGCGGTAACATGCCGAAACAAATAGATACCATACTCACCAACATCGGCCAGCTGCTGACGATGGAATCCGGCGGCCCCCGATCCGGCGGAAGCATGCAGGATCTTCATGTCACGGAAAATGCCGTCATCGGCGTTCACGACGGGCGCATTGTTTTTGCCGGACATCAAGGAGCGGAGAAAGGATACGAGGCAAGAGACATTATCGACTGCGGGGGACGGCTCGTCACCCCCGGCCTCGTCGATCCCCACACCCATCTTGTATTCGGAGGGTCCCGCGAAAAAGAACTGAATTTAAAAATTCAGGGCATGTCTTATTTGGATATTCTGGCGCAAGGCGGCGGTATTTTGTCAACGGTCAAAGACACGAAAGCCGCCTCCGAAGAAGAACTGATTGAAAAAGGGCTTTTTCACCTCGGACGCATGCTGTCATACGGCATCACGACCGCGGAAGTAAAAAGCGGGTACGGACTCGACAAAGACACGGAGCTGAAACAGCTGACCGCGGCGAAAAAACTGGGTGAGCGCCAGCCGGTCGACCTTGTCACGACCTTTATGGGAGCACACGCCATTCCGCCTGAGTACCGGAACAGCCCTGACGAATTTCTGAATCGCATGCTGCAGCTTTTGCCTGACATAAAAGAAAAAGGCCTTGCGCAATTTGCCGATATTTTCACAGAAACAGGCGTCTTTACCGTCAGCCAGTCACGGGACTACCTGAAAAAGGCGGCTGAAGCTGGTTTCGGCCTGAAAATCCATGCTGATGAGATTGACCCGCTCGGCGGCGCGGAATTGGCGGCAGAGCTGCATGCTGTTTCTGCCGATCATTTGGTGGGGGCATCTGATGCAGGCATCGAAAAGCTGGCGGAGTCCGGAACGATCGCCGTCCTGCTGCCGGGCACGACTTTCTATCTCGGAAAACACACTTATGCGAGAGCCCGGGAGATGATTGATGCGGGCGTACGGGTCAGTTTGGCGACTGACTTCAACCCGGGCAGCTCACCGACGGAAAATCTCCAGCTCATTATGTCGATTGCCGCGCTTCATTTAAAAATGACCGCAGAAGAAATCTGGCACGCTGTCACCGTTAACGCTGCGTATGCGATCGGAAAAGGCGAAGAGGCCGGACAAATCAAAGCCGGACGGGCGGCTGACATTGTCATTTGGGAAGCGCCGAATTACATGTATATCCCGTATCATTACGGCGTCAATCATGTCCGCCGTGTCATCAAGAACGGGAAGACGGTCGTTTCAAGGGAGGGAGCCGCTCTTGGATAAGTATTCGTTTCTGCAAAAAGCCGGCTCCCTCTTCAACGACCGCCATGTGACAAGGATCGGCGATGTGACGGAAGCATGGGCGGGACAAACGATCAAAGGGCCGGCTTTGATCGGCGTTCCGCTTTCTAAGTCGTCAATCAGCCATTCCGGCGCCTGCTTTGCCCCCGGTGCGATCCGCCGGGCGCTCGGCGGCATTTCCGCATATTCCGCGGAGCTGCGGGAGCATGTCATTGACCATCTGTACGATATCGGCGATATTCAGATTCACGTCACGGATGTCGTCAAATCTCATGAACACATTTATCGGACCATTTATGACATTCTGACGGACCAGCCTGACTGGGTGCCCGTCATTCTCGGCGGCGACAACTCCATCAGTTATTCCACCATTAAAGCCATTGCGGAAACGAAAGGAACAACGGCCGTCTTTCAATTCGACGCCCACCACGACGTCCGCAACACAGAAGACGGAGGGCCGACAAACGGCACGCCATTCCGCCGTCTGTTAGATGAAAATATCATAAGCGGACAAAACCTGATTCAGCTTGGAATCAGGGAGTTCAGCAACAGCTTGGCATATGAACAATATGTAAAAGAGCGTCAGGCAGACGTGCATACAATGGAGATGATCCGGGAGAAAGGGCTTCTCCGAACGATACAAGACACTTTGCCGGCCGTTCAAAAAAGAGCCGACGCCATTTTTATTTCGGTTGATATGGATGTGCTGGATCAAGCTCATGCGCCCGGCTGTCCTGCGATCGGCCCCGGAGGCCTGTATACCGAGGAACTGCTTCAGGCGGTCCGGTTTTTAGCCCAGGAGGCTGACATCTCGGGTATTGAGATCGTTGAGGTTGATCCGACACTTGATTTTCGCGATATGACAAGCCGGGCAGCCGCACACGTCATTTTACATGCATTGAAGGGATTTAAATTGTCACGTTAAAGTCAAATCCGGCACGCGTGATCTCGGCTGCCGGAAGATTCTGATGCCACGCAAAAAGGGGGAGATCACGATGGATGTTGATCAAGGCGGCAATCAACTAAAGCGCACGATGAAAAGCAGGCACTTATTTATGATTTCATTGGGAGGGGTCATCGGCACGGGGCTGTTTTTGAGCACAGGGTATACATTGAGCCAGGCCGGGCCGGGCGGGACAATCGCCGCTTACCTGATCGGCGGCTTGATGATGTATCTTGTCATGCAGTGTCTCGGAGAATTGTCAGTAGCCATGCCTGTGACCGGTTCATTTCAAACGTATGCGACAACGTTTATCGGGCCGTCCACGGGTTTTATGGTCGGTATCATGTATTGGGTGAATTGGGTGGTGACGGTAGGATCGGAGTTTACAGCTTCCGGTATCCTCATGCAGCGCTGGTTTCCCCACAGCAGCGTCTGGATGTGGAGCGCGATTTTCGCGGCTCTCCTTTTTGCCGCCAATGCATTCTCCGTTAAATTGTTTGCAGAAACAGAGTTTTGGTTTTCCAGCGTCAAAATCGTCACCATCCTTTTATTTATCATCTTAGGCGGCGCCGCGATGTTCGGTTTGATTTCATTGCACGGTTCGGGAGAAGCTCCGATGCTGTCGAATTTCACCTCACACGGCGGACTGTTTCCGAACGGCTTTCTTGCGGTTTTCATCGCAATGATTTCCGTAAGCTTCGCCTTTTCAGGGACGGAGCTGATCGGAATTACAGCGGGTGAAACCGCCAATCCGGCAAAAGATATTCCGCGTTCGATCCGAAATGTCGCCTGGAGAACGGTCATCTTTTTTATCGTCGCCATTTTTGTGCTGTCCGGACTGATCTCCTGGAAGGAAGCCGGTGTGATTGAAAGTCCGTTTGTCGCGGTCTTTTCCCAGATCGGTATCCCATACGCCGCAGATATCATGAACTTCGTGATTTTAACGGCTTTGCTTTCGGTCGCCAACTCCGGACTGTATGCTTCCACCCGGATGCTGTGGTCTCTTGCGAATGAAAACATGATCAGCGCCCGGTTCAAAAAAGTCACGCCGAAAGGCATTCCGCTGAATGCTCTGCTCGCCAGCATGGCCGTTTCCTGCATATCCTTGATCTCAAGCATCGCCGCCCCGGGCACGGTCTACGTGGTGCTCGTGGCAATAGCCGGATTTGCCGGCGTCGTGGTGTGGATGAGCATCGCCCTGTCTCAGCTGTTATTTCGAAAACATTATGTGAAAAACGGCGGACGCGTCGCGGATCTGACCTTCCGCACGCCGTTATACCCTCTCGTTCCGATCGCCGCTGTGATCTTATGTTTCGCTTCATGCGTAGGCCTTGCATTTGATCCCAATCAAAGAATCGCCCTCTTCTGCGGAATTCCTTGTATGATCCTGTGCTATCTCATTCGTTTTTTGAGAAAGAAACAGCCGAAACAATCCGTCCGTGACATTCATTTGGATAAAACCATGCCATAAAAAAAGGCACATACTGATGAGGTATGTGCCTTTTTTGTCTTATTCCGTAATCAGCGTATGAATCAGTTTCGGCGCTTCCGCTTTTTCTGAGATGCGGATGTTGTCATAGACTTTGGCGGTCACGTCGTCAACGTTTTCGCGGTTGGCGTAAAGGGTGACGAGCGGCTCGCCTTTTTCGACGTTGTCACCGACTTTTTTGCGGAGCATAATACCGACGGCAAGGTCGATTTCGTCCTCTTTTGTCGCACGTCCCGCGCCTAACAGCATCGCTGCGACGCCGATTTCGTCAGCGACGATTTCTGAAACGACACCCGCTTCTTTTGCCGGAACGTCAATTTTGTACGCCGCCTGCGGAAGTTTGGACGGTTCGTCAACGACGGAAGCGTCTCCTCCCTGATTGCTCAGGAACTCTTTGAACTTTTCAAGCGCTTTGCCGTTTTTCATGACTTCCTGAAGCTTCGTTCTCGCTTCTTCCAATGTCTCGGCTTTTTTCGCCAATACAACCATTTGGCTGCCGAGCGTGAGGACGAGTTCGTTTAAGTCTTCAGGCCCTTCCCCTCTTAACGTATCAATGGCTTCTTGTACTTCCAGAGCATTCCCGATCGCAAAACCGAGCGGCTGCGACATGTCAGAAATCACGGCCATCGTCTGGCGGCCGACGTTGTTTCCGATGCGGACCATTGCTTTGGCGAGGTTCACGGCGTCTTCATCCGTTTTCATAAACGCGCCGGCTCCCGTTTTGACGTCAAGCACGATGGCATCTGCTCCGGCGGCGACTTTTTTACTCATAATTGAGCTTGCGATCAGCGGGATGGAATTCACCGTACCCGTTACATCACGCAGCGCATACAGCTTTTTATCGGCAGGGGTCAAGTTCCCGCTTTGTCCGATGACGGCTACCTTGTCGCGGTTCACAAGCTTGATGAATTCATCTTTTGACAATTCCACGTGGAAGCCTTCGATCGCTTCCAGCTTATCAATGGTTCCCCCCGTATGCCCAAGGCCGCGGCCGGACATTTTAGCGACGGGAACGCCGAGCGCCGCGACGAGCGGAGCGAGTACGAGAGTTGTCGTGTCGCCGACCCCGCCCGTAGAGTGCTTGTCGACCTTAATGCCTTCAATGGCGGAGAGATCAATCGTTTCCCCTGAATTGACCATCGCCATTGTCAGATCGGCGCGCTCCTGATCCGTCATATCCTGAAAGTAAATCGCCATAGCCAGCGCGCTTGCCTGGTAATCAGGGATGCTTCCGTCCGTGTATCCTTTTACGAAAAATTGAATTTCTTCTGTTGTCAGTTCTTTTCCATTTTGTTTTTTTACAATAAGATCTACCATTCTCATGATCTATCACCTGTCCTTCATTTATGTTCAGTGAATCAATCCGACGATCGCCGCTGTCAGGAAGCTGACGAGCGTTGCGCCGTACAGCAGCTTCAGCCCGAACCGCGCGACGACGTTTCCTTGTTTTTCATGCAGCCCTTTCACCGCACCGGTAATGATTCCGATAGAGGAGAAATTCGCGAATGAGACAAGGAATACAGATACCACTGCCTGTGTATGCGCGCTGAAATGGAAATCGCCGGATGAGAGCGTCTGCATCGCCACAAATTCATTCGATACCATTTTCGTCGCCATAATGCTTCCGGCGCTCACCGCTTCATTCCACGGAATACCGGTTAAAAACGCAAACGGCGCGAATACATATCCGAGCAGCGCCTGGAATGTAATGCCGAAGACCGCGTTAAAAACGCCGTTGACCAGGGCAATGAGTGCGACAAATCCGATCAGCATCGCAGCTACGACGACGGCGACTCTGAATCCATCCATTATATACTCACCGAGCACTTCAAAAAAGGATTGCTTTTCTTCTTCAGGAACGACGATCAAATCCTCTTCTTTGCTGACGGTGTACGGGTTGATGATAGAAGCGATGATAAATCCGCCGAATAAGTTCAGCACAAGCGCCGTCACGACGTATTCAGGCTTCAGCATCATCATGTAAGAACCGACGATCGACATTGAGACCGTCGACATTGCGGACGCGCAAAGCGTGTATAAGCGCTGTTCAGTAAGATAGCCGAGCTGTTTTTTCAAACTGATAAAGACTTCTGATTGCCCTAAAATCGCGGATGCAACAGCGTTGTAAGATTCGATTTTCCCCATTCCGTTCACCTTGCTTAACGCAAGACCGATATACTTCGTGATGAAGGGAAGGACCTTCCAATGCTGCAGAATTCCGATTAAAGCGGATATAAAGACGATCGGCAGAAGCACGCTCATGAAGAACGTCGTCTGTTTCGCATTCACAAGCCCGCCGAATACAAAGTTAATCCCTTCTGATGCATATTCCAGCAAGTAGTTAAATCCTTTTGCAAAACCGCCGACAAGAAAATTCCCGATACCGGTGTTGAGGAGAATATAACCGAGAATCAGCTGCAGCACGAGCATGACGGCGATCGGCCGGATTCTGATTCTTTTTTTGCCGTTGCTGGCAAGCCAGGCAAGACCTAAAAACACAATGATTCCGATAATTCCGATGAGATACTTCATATGTGTTCTCCTTTTATTTGTATTCGCTTACAATTTTTTATGCATCAACAAAGAAAGAGGATGGCGGAAGCTTTCGGCTTCCGCAATGCTGATTAATAGTCGCTGCTGCCGCTGTCTCCGCCGCTCACGATAGAGACGCCCGCACTTGCGCCGATCCGGCTCGCGCCCGCAGCGATCATGCTGTCAACATCAGCTTTTGTTCTGATGCCGCCTGATGCTTTGACCCCGATGTCCGGTCCGACTGTTTTTCTCATGAGAGCGATATCTTCAGCCGTTGCCCCGCCTGTAGAAAAACCGGTAGACGTTTTGACGAAATCGGCGCCTGCGGATACCGCCAAGCGGCACGCACGCTCTTTTTCTTCATCTGTCAAAAGGCATGTTTCGATGATCACTTTGACGAGCGCTTTTTTATCAGCTGCTTCAACTACCGCGCGGATATCAGCTTCAACCGCTTCATCATCGCCGTCTTTTAATGCGCCGATATTGATGACCATGTCAACCTCAGTGGCTCCTTTTGAGATGGCATCCTTCGTTTCAAATGCTTTTGTTTCCGATGTCGTTGCGCCGAGAGGAAATCCGATAACGGTGCAAACGTCAACTCCCGTGCCCTTCAGTTCCTCCGCTGCGAGTTTGACCCAAGTCGGGTTCACACAAACGGAAGCGAATTTATATTCTTTTGCTTCTTTTATCAGTTGTAAAATATCCGCTTTTTGTGTATGCGGTTTCAAAGCAGTATGGTCTATTTGACTTGCAATTGACATTGTATGCACTTCCTTTTTCCTAGGATACGTTTAGAATAACCGAATTTTGAACATATGTAAATTGGTAATTGAAATTATGTTCATGAATTGTCACAATTCTTGAATGAGTTTTTTGGCCGTATGCTGATCGGTAATCAAAACGTTGGCGTACTTTCCTTTCAGGGCACCGTGAATGGCTTTGCATTTTCTGCTGCCGCCCGCCACCAGAATCGAACGCTCTTTCATTTTCAGGTCGCTGAGCTCAACTCCGATCGTCCTGCCGTTAATGCTGCTGCTGCAAATCCTGCCTTCCTCGTCAAAAAAGCGCGAACAAATATCGCCGACTCCGCGTGCTTTCAGCAATTGTTTCTCTTCTTCCCGGAAATAGCCGAGTCTGAAAAGCAGCGCCTCATCCCGGACGGTTCCGACCGTAAACAGGGCGATATTGGCTTGTCTGCCCATTTCAATGATCCGCTTAATATGTCTGTCCCGCTCGACCATCTGTTTCACATCGGCGCTGTCAAATATAACCGGCAGCGGCAAATACCTCGGCATGGTCTGAAATGCTTCGGCGAACAGCTGAATCGTTTCTGACGAATACGTATTGACATTGGAATGACTGATGCCGCCTTTCAGCTGCACGACTTCAACGCTCTTTACCTGCTTCGGCTCCATGCGGCTTGCGATCTGGTACATCGTCGTCCCCCAGCTTACGCCGAGTATATCGCCGTCCTTTACGGTTTTATGCATATAGTCTGCGCCATAGCGGCTTAAGTAATGTGTAATGGCCTGGTAATCGTCGCTTGGAGAAAAGACGACGTGCGCCTCAAGCAGCCCGTATTTTTCTTCCAGCTTCGCGCCGAGTTCATCCAGATCCTCAAACGGGTCCATGACGCGAATTTGCACATACCCTTTTTCCTTTGCGTACTGAAGTAGCCTTGAAACGGTGGGGCGTGACAGATTAAGCCGTTCGGCGATCTGCTGCTGGCTGTAATCTGATTGATAATATAGTTTTGCCGCTTCTATGCTGAGCTGCTGTTTTTCACGATCCATGTCGCGCCTCCCCTCTCCGCTTATCATATCACCAAAACACGCGGTAAAAAAGCACCCTCTGATGGGGTGCCTATTTTTTCAGCACAAGCTCCTGAATCGCATGCGCCACGCCGTGTTCGTTATTTGATTTCGTTTCATAATCAGCAATCTCCCTTACTTCCGGGATGGCATTGGCCATTGCCACGCCGCAGCCGGCCCACTGAATCATGGACATGTCGTTGCCGTTATCGCCGATTGCCATGACGTCTTTCTGTTCAATGCCGAGTTTTTCGGCCAGCAGCTTGACCGCGTTTCCTTTACTGACTTTCGGGTGAAGAATCTCATGGAAGAATGGCGCGCTTTTGACCATTGTGTATGTTTCCCTGAATGATTCCGGAATAGAAGCGATCGCTTTCTCCAGCTTGTCCGGATCGTCAATGAACATGACTTTCGGAATCAGAATATCCTTCGGCACTTCATCGATCGTGCGGAAATGAAGCGGCACTTTCGTAATGTATGATTCGTATACCGTGTATTCACTGATATCCCGGTTCGGCGTGTACAGATTGGCTGTGTCAAAGTAATGCATCGGAGTATCCAGCTGTAAGCTCAGCTCGTAAAGCGACTCCAAATCTTCAAAGCCTAATGACTGCTCGGCCACGACACCATTTGTATACGTATTTTGGACGAGTGCGCCGTTATAGGCAATCACAAAGTCTCCTTCTTCCTGTAAGTTCAGCTCTTCCAAATACCGACGCACGCCGCCGATCGGCCGGCCCGTGCACAGGACGATATTGACCCCTTCCGCTTTGGCGGCATCAAGCGCCCCGCGGACTTCAGCCGTCACTTCATGATGATCGTTTAATAGTGTTCCGTCCATATCTATTGCGATTAACTTGTACATCCTGCATCTCCTTTGTATCCTTTTCTGCTTATGCTTTCATCATATCGTTTTTTCGTTTCAATGAAAAATCAAACGGACAAGTTTCTCCGCCTTCTCTTCCTATACCGGGCCTGCCTCCGGATGCGGGGCCGTCTTTTCCCCTTGTCAGCTTGTTCGCCGCTGTCATCTGTTTTCTGCTTCAAGAGCATCAGCCCCGCCGCAAAGAAAGGGACGGCCGCTATGTCCAGAAGGGCAAGCTTTATTCCCATCGCTGCGGGAAAGTATGCCCATAATGAACGGCTGTTCCGCCTGATCATGATATAAGAAACGATTTCCAGCAGGATAAACAGAGCGTTCACCCATAAGTAAATGAGCATCGCCGCAAACAGAAACAGCAGGAGCGTATTCCGCAGCGTGCCGGAAAACAGAAGAGCGCGCATCATATCAAAGAATGAAAAAGACTGCATGCTGCCGTTGACGACATTGGGATTATAAATGGTAAAACGCCCGAACTGATCAAAAAGCATAAAAAATAACCATAACAGTGAAAACCATTGAATGATATGTACGATGACACCCGTCAAAACGAGTCTGTCGGCAGCCTTATTTCTCATGTGCATCCTCCCCGCCGGTTTTTATTCTTGTCATTGTTTTTGTTTCTCCGTATATCTTCCAAATGAGCGTATCGTTTTTTCCTCTTTTCAACGTGCTTTTGACGGGGTGCGGATGTCCGAGGTATTCAATCTCGATCGTCCCGTCCGTGTTTTGTGAGACCACCTTGTAAACATCTGAGGGCATGGGAACCTCGCCGCGGCCTTTAATGACCTGCTTTGTCAGCACGCTGTCTTTCGTAAACGTAACGGTTTCAGATCTGACCCCGTCCATCGGGCCCGGTTTCAGCCCCGCATCCCATGTCCCGTAATAAAAAGGGGGTTCGTCTGCTTTCTTTTGCGAGCAGCCTGTTATCATGACGCATCCGATAACAAGAACCGTCATGATGAAAATCCGTATGTTCCGCAACATGATCACCTTCCTTTGAAGCTCTTTTTACGCCTGTAAGTTAGGCGGATGCCGTGGCACTGTGCAATTGACTACATAGTGTATAAAGACTTCACTAGATAAGGAGAATGATGAATGAACCCATATCAGTACTACACCCCATCTGCCTATTTCCCTCAGCAGCAGGAATACGAAGTGAGCCCCGTTGAGTATGAGCCGTATCAGCAGCAGGAAAGCTATTATTATGCGCCCCCTCAGTCTGAAGAGCGGCAGCCGACGGCTTTAGAACGGAGAGTCGCCCAGCTTGAAAGACAAAACGCCCAGCAAACGAGAGAGCTCACCCGCCTCTCACAAGAAGACCAGCGCCAAAACCGGGAAATCACGCGTATGAATGAGCAGATCAGACGGCTGAGCCAGTCCATTGAAATCCATACCCGCCGCTTAAACCGTTTGAATCAGCGCCTGCGCGCAGTCGAAAACAGACTCAATATTCCTTTTCACGCTACAGAAGGCGGCTTCTGAGAAAAAGGGCCGGAATACAAAGCTCGACAGGCCATCCCGAGCCTTGTATTCCGCTCTGTACATAACAGGTAAATATTTGAATCCTTTTCTTGCATGAATGCCTCTCCTATTCTTTCACATGATAAATGTGTAAAATCAATCACTTCAGGAGGTCTTCATGATGTATCAAAACCAATACAGCGGAAATCAGCTGCAGCAATGCCGTCAAACAGCACAGCAGCTTATTCAGCAGACACAGCAAAGCAGTCAGCAGTACAAGCAAATGCTCCAGCAGGAACAGCAAAACATTCAAATGCTTCAGCAGATGCTTAACCATGAACAGCATGCCGTTCATACCATTCAGCAAGCGCTGCAGGGGCATGAACTGGCCATTCAGAAATGCCAGCAAATCGTGAATGTGTGCAATCAGCTTCAGCAGGAAGTAAGCGGACACATGCCTGCACCGATGGCAAACGCTAATGTTTCTTCATTCCCGCAAACACAGCATCACACACCGTTTCAGCAGCATTCATACCAGCAATAGGCCGGTCATGCAAATGACAAAGCGCGAGATACCGGCTTTGTCATTTGTTTTTATCTCTGTTTTGTCAGATCAATGCGTTGAGCGGGTTTTCCGCCGAATTTTTCCTCCGCCTCATGCCTTACCGCTTCAAACGCTCTTGCTTCGACGTTTTGTTTAAACACATCAAGCTGTATTAAATAAGCCGCCCGCACTTTCAGCCCGTGGATGATGGAGATGACCCATAAAGGCAGCACGATATACACGCCCGGCGTGCTCGGCAGCACAAAAGCAATTGCTAAAATAATAAAATAGATAAGTCCGTATTTCAGCCATTTTTTGTTCTTGGCCCGGTAGCCGATATAGAAAAAGGCCAAGAAAGCGGTCAGCCCAAACGGCGCGAAAGTCAGCAGCAGCC
This sequence comes from Bacillus sp. ZY-1-1, assembly GCF_003047165.1. NCBI lineage: Bacteria > Bacillati > Bacillota > Bacilli > Caryophanales > Bacillaceae > Bacillus > Bacillus sp. ZY-1-1. The sequence continues at coordinate 153,868 of NZ_CP027061.1, read as the reverse complement.
ACCAGCTGTGCAGCACTTCCCACCAAGTCCCTCTTTTCGTAATCAACATTCATTCCTCCTCCTTTACTACTATAACATGGATAATCAAGGAAGGTTTTCTATAAAAAACATAGACGGAATGACGTCTTCCTGCTATATTAATAATGATAATCATTATCACTGAAATAGGGGGATCATTATGAAGAAACAATCATGGCTGATCGGCCTGGCACTTCTGCTTGTTTTCGCATTAAGCGCTTGCAGCGGCGCGAAGGAAAACAACGGATCGGCATCAGGCAAAGGAAAGACAGACATGCGTACATATGAATCAACAAAAGGAAATATTGACATACCCGCACATCCGAAACGGATCGTCACTGACTTTTATGCGGGTGAGCTGCTGTCCGTTGACGCAAATGTCGTCGGGGCGGGCTCATGGGCTTTTAAAAATCCGTTTATCAAAAAACAGCTGAAAAACACCACGGACATCGGCAATCCCGTCAATGTGGAGAAAGTGATGCAGCTGAAGCCTGATTTAATCGTGCTGATGAAGGATGACCAATACGAGAAACTATCGAAAATCGCACCGACGATTGTCATTCCTTTTAACACCGCAAAGAATACGAAAGATACGGTCAGCCTATTCGGCGACATTGCCGGGGCGAAGGATAAAGCCAAAAGCTTTATGGCAGACTTCAACAAAAAGGCCGAAGCCGATCAAAAGCGCCTCAAAAACGTGATCGGCAAAGACGAGACAGTCGGCCTTTATGAAACGACGGATAAAGGCGAAATCTGGATTTTTAATGACAATTCCGGCCGCGGCGGCCAAGCCGTTTATAACGCACTCGGATTGAAAGCGCCGGCCAAAATCGAAAAAGACATCATGAAAACGGGCGCCATGAAACAGGTTTCCCAAGAGGTCATCCCTCAATATGCGGCTGATTATATGTTCATTACCGATTACAACCCGAATGGAGAAAGCAAAACATTTGAGCGTCTGAAAGAGTCATCCGTTTGGAAAAATCTCGATGCCGTAAAGAACAACCGTGTCTTTATCAACGATTTCAACACCTTCTATCCGTATGACCCGATTGCCGTCAGCAAACAGATGGATATCATCACCGACATGCTGATCAAACGGGCTGAAGAAAATAAAAAATAAAAAAAGCGGCACAGTCATGACACTGTGCCGTTTTTCATGTTCACTTTAATTTTGACTGTACGGAGCCCGGCATATCTTCAAATCTGACTTCTTCCCAGGTCTCGACATACTTTCCTTTCGCCTTCACCTTCAAATACGCGTTCTTCCGAAGGTCTTTCCCGGCGAAAAAGGTCACTTCTTCTTTTTTCCCGGATGCGTTATATCCGTCTAATGTATACTCAGTACCGCCCGGGCTAAGATGTTTGCCATCTCGATCAATCTGTACATAAACATCTTGCTGGTGAATAAACGGATTAAATCTGTCTGTAACATCATTATGAAAAAAGAGAAGTCCGTATATGACGGCAGCGGCTGCTAAGACGGCCAGGATTGCCAATGCTTTTTTCATCTGTGCACTCCCCTTACTTGTTCATTTTTTTCAAATAGCTTGTCCGCACCGCTAGGAAGAACAGAAGCTGAAAGATGAAAAACCCTCCGATGGTCAGACTGAGCGGCCCCGCTACATCGGAATAGCCTTCCACCGCTAATGTTCTCAAAGCAAACAGCGTATGCATGACGGCAATGACGAAAGGAAAGAAAAAGAGAATCGCCAATTGTATCGTCACGCTTTGTGCCATTTCACGCTCACTCAGACCGATTTTGGCCAATGAGCGGTAGCGCTCCCGGTCCTCATCTAAATCGGTGAACAGCCTGAAATATAAGAAACTCGCTGCCGCGACAAAGAAAACGATCGCGATAAACAGGCCGATGAATAAACTCAGGCTCGGCAGCTGCACCGTATCATAGTACGTCCCGGCTTTTGCCATAAAATCAGAATGCACGTCGATATAGTTGCCGTAAATCTCATTTTTCAAGGATTGGCTGATCCCAAGACTGTCTTTCCAATGATCATAGCTGTAGCCGTATAATGACGCTTTCTCACCGAGTGATTTCAGCTGATCAAAGGTTTGATCGTTCACCGCGATGATGGCATTCAATGAAATCAGCGGTTTTTTGACTTCTTTTACCGTCAGTTTTTGGTCAGACGGCTTGCCTTTTTGGTTCAGCAGCTTCAGCTGATCCGGCGCGTCGTTTTTGAAATTGCGGTCATACGTGCCCGGGAAATAGACAGCCTCATTATGTTTCAGGCCGTTCAGCTTAACATGGAAGTATGTTGACACATCCGATTCGCTGATCATGTAAACAGGCGGAACAGTATCTCCTTCCTGATAGCGGACATAGGAAACATTTATTTTGTCTTTCTTATACGTAAAGCCGTGTGTTTTCAGTTCATGGTCAATATCTTTCAAATGCGTCTGTTCTTTCGGGTTATTGCTGAAAGATAAATACTCCATCTCATAGGCGGACTCTTCCGCCCCGACGGTCGATTTGTACATCGCGAGCACGCCCGTCGCCGTAAAGGCAACCGCGGAAATAATACTGACGATAAAGAACAGGCGGGCGTTGTCTTTTAAACGATAGACAAGGTCAGAAACCCAAATAACATTTTTCCCGCGCAGATAAAAGGTTTTCCACTTCTTCAGCGCGCGCAGAATCCAGATGCTGCTTTGGCTGAAAAAGAAATACGTGCCGATGACGGTAAGCAGTAAAATGATGAACGGCTCGGTCCCGTGGACATTGCCTTTCAGAACCATGCCGTACCCGCCGCACAGGCAGGCGATGCCGAATAAGGACAGAAGCACGGACGGCTTCGGCTCCGGCTTGATCTTGTCAGTGCCCTTTATTAATTTGATCACCGTATTTGATCTGACAAAAAGGATCGTGAACTGCGATAAAAGGAAAAATAAGAGCAGAAATCCGCCGGCCGTAATGCCGAGCGCTTTCCAAGGCATGTACAGAGGCAGCGCGTCCATTTCTAAAATATAAGCGCCGACCGTAAAGAACGTTTTCGAAAAAATGAAGCCTCCGATAATCCCCGCTGCGATCGACATGACGCCGATGATCATGTTTTCCGCCGTAATGAGCTTTCTCAGCTGCACCGGCGTAATACCCTGCATCAGCAGAATACCGAATTCTTTATTTCTCGATTTCAAAAATGCGTTAACCGAATACAGAACAAATAAGAAAGAAAAAACAAAGATCATCCATTCCGCGGCGGTTAAGCCTTTTTTGGCGATGTTATTCAGGTAGCCTTCCTTTAGTGCCGGATGAAACAGGAACATCGCAAAGGTAAAGAAAATCAAAACGGAAAAGGCGCTGCTCAAGAAGAATGCAAGATAGGCCCTTTTGTTTCTCGTGACGTTTTTATAAGCGAACTGAAGAAAGGTCATTTGCGTTTCCCCCCAGCATAGACAGCACATCAAGAATCTGCTCATAAAAGACTTGGCGGTTTTCCCCGCGGTAAATCTCATTAAACAGTTCGCCGTCTTTTATAAAGATGACGCGGCGGCAGTAGCTTGCCGCAACCGGATCGTGGGTCACCATCAAAGCCGTGACATGATCATCCTGATTCAGGCTCTGCATCGTTTCCATGACATCTTTTGACGCTTTGGAATCAAGGTTTCCCGTCGGTTCATCGGCCAGAATAAGTGACGGCTTATGAATGACCGCTCTTGCGATGGCGGCCCGCTGGCGCTGTCCGCCGGATACTTCAAACGTCCGTTTATTGAGCAGATCTTCGATTCCGAGCTTTTTCGCGATGCCGTGCAGTTTTTCTTCCATGACAGACGGCGCTTCTTTTTCAAGCGTTAACGGCAGCATGATATTTTCACCGATTGTCAGCGTGTCCAGAAGGTTGAAATCCTGAAACACAAATCCGAGCTGCTTGCGGCGGAAATGAGCGAGCTTTGTCCGCTTCAGCCGGTGCGGGTTTTCTCCGTGAATCAGGATATCGCCTGAATCCGGCCGGTCGATCGTTGAAATGATATTCAAAAGTGTTGTTTTTCCGGAGCCGGACGGTCCCATCACCGCCGTGAACCCGCCTTCTTCTATTGAAAATGAAATTTGTTTTAAAGCTTGATAGGATACTTGTCCTTTATAGGTTTTATTTATATGTTTGACTTCAAGCATATTCGCCATGAGAATCCTCCTTATGGTTTTATTCTTGTTGATCTGGGCTGCTTTCATGTAGTGCCGGGGCATTCAGCATAAAAAATCCCCTTGACGTAAATCCATGTTATCAAGGGGAAACAGAATGAGCTATGTTGTTTTCTTAACGCAGTCTTACATTTTTGTAAGAAATGAAAATCGGACCGATGTCCCTTCACCGGGGGACGAGCTGATGTCCACCGTATGATTGAGCTTGCCCGTAATTTCTTTGACGAGATGGAGGCCGATTCCCGTAGATTCTTGGAAACGCCGCCCGTTTTCGCCGGTGTAATAAGGGTCAAACACCCGCTTGATATCTTGCGAGGGAATGCCGACACCGTAATCTTTGACTTCAAGCACCGTCCTGTCTTCATCGCAGAAGACATTCAGCTCCAGTCTGTCACTCTTGCCCGCTGAATACTTGACCGCATTTGTGACCACTTGGCCGATCGCAAATTTGAGCCATTTGGCATCGGTGTAAATCTGATGATCATCGCGAATATCCATTTTCGGATAGACGCGGTATTGAATAAAAAATCGTTTATAGCTTTGAATGACCGATTGGAGAAGCTCTGATAAGGAAACCGCTTCGACTTTAAAATCCCGCTCAAACAGGTCAAGCCTTGATGAATAAAGGAGCGTCTCCAGCCCGAATTCAATCTGCCGGACCTCTTTTTTGATTTGTTCAAAAACGGGCTCATCCTCTTCCTGAATGATTAAATTAATGACCGACAGCGGCGTTTTTACTTGGTGCACCCATTGATTCATATACGTCACCCGCGCGTCGAGCTTGGCTTCGGTCTCGTAGAGCTTCTGGTGCTGCAGCCGGGTCAGCTCCATCTGCTTTTCATACAGCTCTGAACAGAACACTGAAGAACCGAGATACGGGATGTCCGTCCCTTCCTGCTCCGAGCTGAGCCAATGATACACACCGCGGTCTTTGTACCAGCGATAGGCAAGATACCCCGCCAAAATAAGAAGCTGCACGCCCAATATGTAAAACAGGTGGGAAAAAGAATGAAGACCCGCAAACCAGTAATAAAAGAAGACAAACAGCCCTTGAAGGAGAAAAAGCAGAATCAGCACGGCATGAGACCGGAGAAACAGCTTCATGACAGCGCCCTCAGCTGGTAGCCTTCGCCCCGCACCGATTCAATGGAAACAGGCGCGTTCAGCTCCCGCAGTTTTTTTCTGAGCCGCGTGATATACACGTTAAGCGTATTATCATCGACGAAAATGTCGGTGTCCCACGTTTTTTCCATGAGCCGGTCTCTTCCCGTCACCTTTTCTCCCCGCTCCAGCAGCACTTCCAAAAGCTTGCTTTCTTTTTTAGAAAGCTCGCTTTTTTCGTCCTGAAAGCGCAGTTCAAACCGTTCCACAAAGAGCTGCACACCGGCATATTCAACCACTTTCTCTCCCTGCTTGGCGGCGTACTCTCCGTATGCCCTGCGGATCTGGCTTTTGATTTTCGCCAGCACAATATCATAAGAAAACGGTTTTTCGATATAATCATCTCCGCCGTTTTCAATCGCCATCACCTGATCCATTTCCCCGCTTCTGGCTGAGATGAAAATGATCGGGCTTGTAGAATGCTGGCGGATCTGGCGGCACCAATAATAGCCGTCATAAGACGGCAGGTTGATATCAAGCAGCACCACATCAGGCTTTTCCCGCAAAAAGACATCAAGAACAGCCGTGAAATCCGCGGCGGCCACGGTTTGATATCCGTATTTTTCAAGGTAATTCTGCAATAGTCCGCGAATGTCTTCACTATCTTCCACAATCATGATTTTATTCAAACTGAACCACTCCCGTTTCTTACACTGCTGCCATCATCATAATCGTTTCGGGCGTACGGACGCAACACCGCACAAAAAAACCGCCATCTTGGCGGTTTCCGTTTTCATCAGCCGACCTGCTGTTTTACGGCTTTACCGGCTGATCCGAACTCTCTCATTTTGCTTCGCACCGTCTCTTCCACGGCTTCAATGCCGGGTGTCATGTAGCCGCGCGGTTCGTACAGATCGCCGTTTTCCTGAAACATGCGGCGTGTTTCGTCTGTCCAGGCTACCATACATTCCGTGTTGATATTGATTTTCGCGTGGCCGAGCGTGATGGCTTTTTTGATCTGATCCTGAGGAATCCCGGATGCTCCGTGGAGAACGAGGGGAATATCAGTCATACGGGAGATAGCCGCCATTTCTTTAAATCCGAGATTCGGCTCGCCCTGATATTTGCCGTGGACGGAGCCGAGGGCGGCCGCCAGCGCATCGATATTGGTTTCTTGCACGATCCGCTCACATTCGGCGATATCGGCATAGCGTACCCCACCGACCAGCCCGTCTTCCATGCCGCCGACCGTGCCGACTTCGGCTTCTACTGAGACGCCGTGCTTTGCGGCATAATCGGTGACTTCTTTTGTCATCGCGATATTCTCGTCAATCGGCTGATGGGAGCCGTCAATCATCACTGAGCTGAATCCGGCGTCAATGGCCTGTCTGCAGCGTTCCGCACTGCTTCCGTGATCAAGATGGAGCACGACGGGAACGGTAATCGCCATTTCTTCCATTAACGCGCCGACCATGGCGGAAATCGTTTTAAATCCGCCTAAATAGCCGACCAGACGATCGGAAGCCGCGGCGATGACCGGCGATTGCTCCTTTTGCGCCGCTTGCAGAATCGCCTTCGTCCATTGGAGGCCGTTGATATTAAATTGGCCGACTGCATAATGCTCCCGTTTCGCTTCTGCAAGAAGATGTTTCATGGTGACAAAAGCCATGTTCACGCCTCCTTCATGAAGTATTTTGATACGACGGCTTCCGTTGTTTCCTTTGCCGTTTTGATCGTTTCCTCCGCAGTCAGCTTATAATATTCAGGTCTGAACAGCTCTACGGAGACAACATCATTGAATCCGATTTCTTTTAACGCTGACAGATGGGCGTCTAAGTCAATCGCACCCTGCCCAGGCCAGACGCGGTCTTCATCCGTTAAAAAGCCGATCGGAAAGTCTTCTGTATCGTCGATATGATAGATGAAAATTTTCTTTCCGTCCGCCTGCTTCAAGCTCTCAATATTGGAGCCCATCGCGTGGAAATGGAAGCTGTCAAACACCAGTCCGACATTATCGCGGCCGACAGCGTTCACGATGTCATACGCCTGTTCAAATGTATTGACCGTGCATTGCGGGTGGCCGACAAATTCAAGGGCAATGTTTACGCCGTACGGCTCCGCGATGTCCGAAAGCTCAGTCAGCACCTCTATGCTGCTCTTTTTGATTTCTTCTTTCAAGATTTTCCGCTCTGTCACAAGCGGCACGGCCACCACATATTTCACGCCGAGCGTCCTGCAGGTTTCCATCATGCTTTTGAATTCCGAAATGATCTCCCTATAACCCTTCTCATCACGATTGTTGAAGAAAACCAGGGCGTTCAGGGCAAGCGGTTTAATGTGATGGGATTGAAAATATTCCGCCAGATCGGCCAGTGAATGGTCTTTTAAGTATTCCGGCAGCTTATCCATTGTGCGGATTTCAATATAATCATAGCCGTGCTTTTCGCACAGTTCTAAATCCTGTTTCAGGTTTGAATTCTCCAGCGTAGTCGCTTCATTAAAGCAAAGTTTCATGTCAGCCTCTCCCATCCGCGTTTTCGATATGAAGGGAGTCCGGCTGAAGGGCTTTTTTGCCCCGCTCCGCCGAACTCCATACTCAGCTTATGCCATACCCAGTTCTTCTTTTAATTTCTTAAGCATGATCCGGCTTGATTCATCCGCTCTTTCGCCGACCCAAGCAAACACGGCGTTCGTCGCAATTCCGTCGAATTTCATCTCTCTCATCTTTCTGAAAATCGTCTCAAAATCGACCTCGCCTTGCCCGATGTCCAGATGCTGGTGAACCGTTACTTTCGCATCAGGCGGATTGACGATGTAACGCAGGCCGTGCGCCGCTTTATGATTAAAAGTATCTGCAAATAAAACATGTGTGAGGCGGTCGCCGGCTTCATCAAACATGGTTTCGATATCGCCTTTGCCGTCATCATAGAAGAACGTATGCGCAGTCGAGTAGACAAGATTGATCCAATCCTTATCGAGCGCGCGGATCATATCCATCGCACCTTTGTGCGTTTCGATAAAATCGTATGGATGGGCTTGAAGATTGAGTTTAACGCCTTCTTTTTCAAAGACGGGCAGCAGCTCATCCATGGATTTGATGAATTTTTCTTCACTTGTCAACGGATCATACTTTGAACCGCTGAATTCACTGTTCATCAAATCCACTTCAAGTTCAACCGCAATTTCGATCGCCCGTTTCCAGTTGCGCACGGCGGCCTGGCGGCGGTCTTCATCAGGACCCGCCCAGTGGTAAAGCGGAAGAAGGGAGGACAGCTTCACACCTGTATCCTTTAAAAGGCGCTTCAATTGTTTGATTTTTGCTGAATCGACTTTCGGATATTTATAGAAAGGACAAAAATCCTCGCGCGGGGACAGTTCGATATATTCGTATCCGAGTTCCGCCGTTTTATAGACCATTTCCTCTAATGTTAAATCATCGCGGTACATGGATGGATCTAAGGCCAGTTTCATTTTTTCACTCCCGATCTATTATTTGTTCACAGTCGTAAATGATTGATAGAATGCCGGTTTCTCTTGCAGCGCCACTGGCTCTTTCTGTCCGGATTCCTGAGCTTTTACGCACGCGTCTGTTGTCACCGCGGCAATATAACCGTCCCATGCCGTCGGACCGCTGACTTCGCCTTTCTTCCGGATCGAATCAATGAAGTCCTGAATTTCCACATCATACGCAGCCGCAAATCGGCGCTGCCAGTCCATCAGAATATCGGTGCTGAATTTTCCTTCTTTTCTCAAGCTGATGCTTGACGGTTCCGGAAGCTTAATGACGCCGTCTTCCCCGACGACTTCACATTGAATGTCATAGCCGTATTTACAGTTCACATAGATTTCTGCATTGATGACGATGCCGCCTTTTGTTTCGATGATGACCATCTGCGGATCTTTCAGATGCGGCAGCGCATTTTTTGATTTCTTCGGATAGATGACTTGTACGGATTCATAGTCGTCATTGACAAGCCAGTGGAGGACATCAATTTCATGAACGAGCGTATCGACGACGGCCATGTCCGTTGAATAATTCGATGCGACTGTCGGGTTGCGGTGCGCACAGTGAATCATCAGCGGCTCGCCGACCGCACGGTTGTCGATCGCTTCTTTCAGCTGAACGTAACCGCTGTCATATCTGCGCATGAAACCTACCTGCACCAATCGTTTTCCCGTCTTCATTTCTTCCTCGACAATGCGCATACAGCCTTCTGCCGTTGTCGCAAGCGGCTTTTCACAAAACACGTGCTTGCCGTGCTGAATCGCTTTCAACACGCTGGATTCGTGAGCCGGGCCCCAGCTTGTCACTAAGACGGCATCCACATTTTCAGCAGCGAGAAGGCTGTCGTCATCAGGATAAACCGAGGCGTTCAAATTGAAATGCTGAACGGTCTGCTGCGCGGCCTCCTGATTCACATCTGTGACAGCGGTAATTTCCGCGCCCGACAGCTTATTTGTGATGCGGTTGATGTGCTCTTTTCCGATAGCACCGGTTCCGATAACACCTATACGTAAATTCATTGATCGCCACTCCTTCTGATAATCAAATAATGGTTCTCGTCTTTCTTTTCTCTCTGCCGTCCTGAGGAGCACCGTACAGTTCCTCCTGTATCTGTTCAAGCGACTTGCCGGACGTATTCGGTGCGAAGACAAGCCCGATGATCATACTGGCCGTCACACATATGAGCAGAATACCGGCCATAAAACCGATGCCGAATTGTGACATGATGACCGGCACAAATAAACTCCAAATGCCGATTGAAATACGGACGAGAAAGAACATGAGCCCTTGTGCTGACGCTCTGTGTTCTGTCGGGAACAGCTCGCTTGCCCACAGCTGGTAGTTCGCCTGCTGGCCGGCTCCGTTATTGATGCCGATCGCTAAAACAAACAAAAGCAGCATCGGGAGCCCCTGAAACGGCAGCAAAAACAGCGACCAGCCGACAACAGCCATAAAGGCGCAGATTCCGAACACCGTTTTCCGATATTGATCTGCAAAAGGCATGAAGATACAGGCGACGCCGAGCCCGGTGAAGATAAACAGGGCCATCTGCAGAATGTTGGCCGTATTTGCGGATACGCCGCCGACCTGCTGGTAGATGTACGGCATGAAGAATCCCATGACGCCCGCGGCGAGATTCCATACGAGAAACACACCCATTAAAAACAAAATGTTCTTGAAAAATTTCGGCTGAAGCAAGTCAAAATAAGATGTTTTTTTCACGGCGGCAGGCCGCTCTTCACTGTTTTTCCAGGCATCCGACTCAGGTAAACGCTTTCTTATCACATATGTGATCAGGGCGATCACCAATAGATGCGCAAAGACAATTTTATTTCCTAAAAGCCCGAGGTCACCGACCAAAACGGATAACAGCAGAACCACAACGGCTCCGGCGGCCCACGCCACCTGCGCCACTCCGCAATGCCTCGCCCGGTTTTTTTCGGGGGCGTTTTCCGCGATAATGGTCCATGAAGCCGTAATATCCGCGCCTACAGAAATCCCGATAATCATGTATCCGCATAACAGCATGGGAAAGTTGAATCCAAACAAAACCAAACAAATTCCTAAAGCGTACACGAGCATACTGTTTGTGTATACAGCTTTTCGGCCGACCTTATCAGCCAAATACCCGCCGAGCAGCGCTCCGATGGCCGCTGATATCGCGTTTGCGCTGAAGGCGCCGAGCAATCCGATCTGACTGTCGGACAGCTTCAAGTAGCTGACCCACATAGATAAACCCGCTGATCCTGCCACGATGGAACCTGCATCAATGTAATTTGCTAATGCTGCGGCGATGGTCCGTTTGCTGAAAGCTGATTCCGCCTTGGCACTATTCATATAAGTCCCCCTCTAATTTGCAGGATCAAGCAGTTCACTGTCGATGTACTTTCTCGCAATCAGCGCGTACTCAAGCGGATTGGCGACTGCCGGGTCTTGTTCGGCTTCAATGACGATCCAGCCTGAATAATCATGACGGACGAGCGTTTGGTACACTTCGGTAAAATCGATGCATCCGTCTCCGGGCACCGTAAAAATGCCCTGTAAAAACGACTGCCTGAATGACTTGCCTTCCTGTCTGCACCGCTCCATAATGTCAAACCGCGCGTCCTTGAAATGAACGTGTCTGATCCGATCCATATGCTTGTTGAGAATCGTCATATAGTCTCCGTCTGAGATATAGGCATGGCCGGTATCATAAAGTAAATGGACATACCGCGGGTCCGTTCCATCCATCAGCCGGTCAACTTCTTCCGCCGTCTGGACGCCTGTGCCGAGATGATGATGAAACGTGAGCTCCAGCCCGTATTCGTCAGCGATTTTCCCGAGACGGTTCAAGCCTTGGCACAGTGTATCCCATTCTTCATTTGAGAAGTGCGGTTTTTTCTTAAATACATCAATATCCAAGCCCTGGACACTGTACGTCTGTTCAGAAACGATGGCGGCATCCGCTCCGACTTTCTGCAAATAATCACAGTGTTCTGTAAATTGTTCAGCCGTTTTTTCAATACCGTCTTGAATGATAAAGCTGCTGAACCATTTCCCCGCAATCCGCAAGTTCCGGAGAGCCAGCTCCTTATTGAGGACGGAGGGTTCAGGGAAAAACCCTCCCACTTCCGTACCTTGAAAACCGGCGACAACAATATCGCTTAACAAATGCTGCAGCGTATTCCCGGCTCCGATCTCCGGCATATCGTCATTGCGCCACCCAATGGGAGCGATGCCCCACAAAATATTTTGTTTGCCCATCGTGATGCCTCCCCTCTAGTACTGCTTCGCAGACTTCAGCTTCATCTCTTTCGCTTCGTATGCCCGCTGAACGCTTTCCTGCTCAGACACTTCCGCCACGCCGACATGCCACCAGCTGTCATAGCCGTCCGTCATCGTTTTCGGCAGAACCTTCATTTCAATTAAAGTGGATACCTCTTGCGTTTTCGCATCTTCAAGCGCCGCTTTCAGTTCTTCAACCGTATTGGCTCTGTATGTTTTAGCGCCGTAGCCCTCTGCCACCTTCGCGTAATCAACGTTTAAAATCTGATTGTCCTCTGTGCGGAACTCGCAGAAATAACTGCCGCTCCCGTGATCCATCTGCAGGTTGTTGATACAGCCGAACCCGGAGTTGTCAAAGAGCAGGACATTGATTTTTTTGTTATATTGAAGCGCGGTAATCAGCTCTGAGTGCAGCATCAGAAAGCTTCCGTCGCCGACGAGTGAATAGACTTCTTTGTCGGGATGAGCCAGCTTGAGGCCGAGCGTGCCCGATACTTCATATCCCATGCAGGAATAGCCGTACTCCAGATGGTACGTATTCGGGACGTTGGAATGCCACAGCCGCTGCAGATCGCCCGGAAGAGATCCCGCCGAACTGATGACGACGCTGTCTTCAGGAATCGTGTCGTTGATGGTCAACAGCGCCGTTGTTTGCGGCAGCTCAGTCTCGAGCGCGTCGGCATACTCGTTTAACACGTCCTGTGAGAAATGGTTTTTAATTTCCGGCTTGAACGCGTCACGTGTAAAAGTGACCTTGCCGAGCCGGTCCCGTTCAGCCAGCCATTCATCTTTCCAGCCTTTAATCGCCGTGCCGAATGCACTTTTATATCCGTCTAATAAGCCGTGCAGCCTGCCGAGCGTCACTTTCGCATCGGCTACGACCTGAAACGCGTCAAGTTTGTATGCCTGCATGCGGCTGACATTGATATTCAAAAATTTTGCTTTGTCAAAATCAAACGCCGTTTTCGAGGATGTCGCAAAGTCCGTGTACCGTGTGCCGACACCGATGATCAGATCAGCCTGGCGGGCGGCTTTGTTTGCGGCAAGTGTGCCCGTGATGCCCATGCCGCCCAGATTGTTGGCAAAATCGGCTTCAACCGTTGACTTGCCGGCCTGCGTTTCGACAAGCGGAATGCCGTATGTTTCAGAAAGCGCGATTAATTCCTCACGCGCGCCGGAGTACTTCGCGCCGCCGCCCACTAAAATGACGGGACGGCTGCTCTCCTTAATTCTCTCCGCGGCGCCTTTCAGCTCACGCTCGCTCGGCTGCATCCGATCAATGTAATGAACACGTTTTTCAAAGAAGCTTTCATCAAAATCAAATGCTTCTCCCTCTACATCCTGAGAAATGCAGATGGTCGCCGGGCCCGCTTTTGCCGGATCTGTCATCACTTCAAATGCCCGGATTAAGCTGCTCATCAGCTGCTCGGGGCGGGTGATGCGGTCCCAATAGCGGGACACGGGCTTTAACGCATCGTTTGTCGTGACGGCGGCGCTGTATTCCTGCTCCACCTGCTGAAGCACCGGGTCAGGCTGCCTCGTCGCAAAGGTATCGGCCGGAAGCAGCAGCACCGGGATATGATTGGCCAGCGCCGTACCCGCGGCAGCCGTCAAGTTAGCGGCACCCGGACCGACCGATGTCGATACCGCGTAAATTTTTCTTCTCAGCATCTGCTTGCTGTATGCCATCGCGGCATGCGCCATGCCTTGTTCGTTTTTGCCTTGATAGACTTTCAGGTGCCCGGCGTCCTGCTCGAGCGCCTGCCCGATCCCCAACACATTTCCATGGCCGAAAATCGTGAAGATGCCCTCAACGAACGGCTCTTCTTTTCCGTCAACATGAATGTACTGCCGGTTCAAGAATTGAATCAGCGCTTGTGCTGTCGTTAAGCGAATTGTCTTACCCACAAACGATCCCACCTTTTATAAGTTCTATTTACCGTTAAGACTGTGCTGCGCTTCAATCAGTTCGATGATTTCACCGGCAGCCGGCATTGCTTCTGAGGAGCTGTGTTTGCTGACGACGATGGAAGCGGAAGCGCTCCCGTATTTTAAAGACGTTTCAATATCCCGGCCGCTGACCAGTCCGTAGATGAAAGCTGACGCATAGGAATCACCCGCTCCGAAGGTCTTCAGCACCTTTGTTTTATAGGCGTGCGCCCGGAAAACTTCTCCCGATCTGCTGTATGCGTATGATCCGTCAACGCCGTGCTTAATGACGACAAGGTCGGCGGAGTGCGCAAACAAATGGCGGACGGTTTCATCGTTATTTCCGCCGCTGCGGTTTTCCATTACGTCAAATTCGTCACGCGTACCGATGACGATATCGGATTGTTCCGCCGCCAGCGTGTAGTACACGGCTGTTTCTTCTGCCGATTGCCATGTATACGGACGGTAGTCGAGCTCAAACACGACTTTTACGTCATGTTTTTTTGCGATTTGCACCGCTTTTAAGACGGCTTCGCGCGACGGGCTTTTCGCAAGCGCCGTACCTGATACGAGCAGCATTTTCGCGTTTGCGATGTAGCCTTCATTGACTTCGGACGGCTCTAGATACAAATCCGCCACGTCATCCCGGTACATCAGAATGCTGCACTCTTCAGGACTGAGAATTTCCGTAAAAGCGAGCCCGGCTTTGCGTCCTTCTCTGTCAACGGTCATTTGTGACGTATCGACGCCCTTTTCCTGCATATAAGAAACGATAAATCTGCCGTGCTGGTCATCCGGGATTTTGCCGATAAAACCGGCTTTTAATCCGAGCTTAGCGCTGCCGATCGCAATATTTGCCGGGGAGCCGCCGACATATTTAGAAAACGTCATCGTTTCTTCCATCGGCCGGTTGTATTCCGCCGCGTTCAAATCAATACACGCGCGTCCGATCGCGACAATATCAAACTCTTTTTCTTCATTAAATGTATATTTCATCGTTATCTGCCACTCCTCACTTGTCAGCGTTCCAGAATCCATTCATGGGCCGGATCATTATGAAACTTCCATTTTCGTGTCGGGCCCGCCATTACATTCAGGTAGTAAGAGGTATACCCGTCCGGAACACCAACCGGGTGATAGCCCGCCGGCACGATGACAACGTTTTCATTTTCTGCGGTCATCGTCTCGTCAATCGAGCGGTCGTCCGTGTACACACGCTGGAAGACAAATCCCTGCGGCGGGTCCGTTTCATGGTAATAGGTTTCTTCTAAAAATGATTCAGCCGGCAGATTGTCTTGGTCATGTTTATGAGGCGGGTAGCTCGACCAGTTGCCGCTGTCCGTGTAAACTTCAACAACGAGAAGGCTGTTTGCCGATGGATCTGAATCGGGGAGAATGTTATGAACGGTTCGTTTGTTTGCCAGCTTGCCGCGATGTTCCACACCGTTGTCTTCCGCTTTAATCAGCTTTGTCGGAAGCTGGTGTTCGGACGGAGAGTAGCACAGCGCGACCCTCGCCCCGCTGACGGCTGTGATTCCAAAAGAGCGGTCATTGGACACATAAACGCTGTCCGTCGGTTTTCTATCAAATACGCTTTCACGGGTGCCGATGCTTTCAAATGTCTGATCATAATCAGTGACGGTAACTTTTCCAGTTACCGCAACGATGCAGCACTCCGTCTTTTTCAAATCTTCTGTATAGGTTGAGCCGGGAGCGAGATCAACGACTTTAAATCCGACGTATTTGAGGTCTGAATTGGCTGAAGTGACGTCATGTATGATGGTCACGCCTTGAGAAATTTCATCGGCCTGCGGTTTGCGCAGCAAATGACTCATGTTTATTCCTCCTTAATGGATGGTAAAAGAAAACCCGGACGGAATCACAAAGCCGTCCGGGCCGGCTGTCTGATCAATTGAAGTCAGGAGACGGGTATCGTGCCGTCACGACTTTTTTACGTGTATAGAAGTCGACGCTGTCTTTTCCGTTTGCGTGCAATGTGCCGAAGAAAGAAGACTTCCAGCCCGAGAACGGGAAGAATGCCATCGGCGCCGGGACGCCAAGGTTGATCCCGAGCATTCCCGCGTCAATATTCTCACGGAAGTAGCGGATCGCGTTCGCATTTGACGTGAACAGGCAGGCGCCGTTCGCAAATTCAGACTGGTTGGCGATGTCAACCGCTTCTTTTAAATTTTTCACACGCATGACCGACAGAACAGGCGCAAAGATTTCATCTTTCCAGATCGTCATATCCGTCGTCACGTTGTCAAAAATCGTCGGTCCGACGAAATAGCCGTCTTCCGTTACATGTTCACGGCCGTCACAAAGCAGTTTCGCTCCTTCTTCGATGCCTTTTTCAATATAGCTGTGCGTGCGGTTTTTGTTGTCCTCGCGGATGACCGGGCCCAAGAACACGCCGTCATCCAGTCCGTTTCCGATCTTGATGTCTGCGGCCTTTTCCTGTAATTTCGCCATAAACTCATCGGCGATTCCCTCTTCAACCGTCACAACCGCGCATGCCATGCAGCGCTCTCCTGCCGAACCGAATGCCGCGCCGATAATGTTTGTGACCGTATCTTCAAGGTGGGCGTCATTTAACACGATCGTATGGTTTTTTGCGCCCGTTAACGCCTGCACGCGTTTCAAATGTTCGCTGCCTTTTTTGAAAACATACTCGCCGACAGGTTTTGAACCGACGAATGAGATGGCTTTAATCTCCGGATGCTCAAGAATGCCGTTTACGACGTCATGCGCGCCGTGCACGACATTGAAGACGCCCTTCGGCAGACCGGCCTGTTCAAACAGCTCTGCCAGTTTTTCCGTTAACAGCGGCGTGCGCTCAGACGGCTTCAGAATAAAAGTGTTTCCTAATGAAATCGCCATCGGGAACATCCAGCAGGGAACCATCATCGGGAAGTTGAACGGTGCGATACCGCCGACCACCCCGATCGGATAGCGGTAGTTCGCCGCCTCTACATCTGTGGCGATAGAGGCAAGTGAATCGCCCATCATGAGTGACGGCGCGCCTGCTGCGAATTCGACGTTTTCAATTCCGCGTCCCACTTCACCGAGTGCTTCTGTCGTGTTTTTACCGTTTTCCAAAGTGATCAGACGGGCAAGCTCTTCTTTGTTCTGCTGGAGAAGCTGCTGATAGTTAAATAGAATTCTCGCACGGCGCGGCACTGCCGTCTTCGACCATGTTTTAAACGCTTCTGACGCTGAGCGGACGGCGTATTCCACATCCTCCCGCGTAGAAATCGGAACCTGGCACATCACTTCTTTTGTAGCCGGATTGACAACGTCTTCATATTGATCTGTCTTACTTTCAACCCATTCACCATTGATGTAGTTTTTCAATTTTCTGATCTCTGCCATTCTCATTGCCTCCTTAAATAGTAAACATCCTGTTCAGCTGGATAATAACGGATGAATATATTCATCTTTTACATATAAAAGACATGAATTAAACGCTTACAAATGCTAAAATGATGGTGACTCCCAATCTTTTCATGTAAAAGTTGGTCATGTGCCGGATAAAGCAAACGGTTACATCTTTCACTTTTGATTTTACAGGTTATATTTTGGTCATTTCTTGGTTACATTGTAAGCCCAACACACCTTCAAGTCAATCTAAAAAATCAAAATTTTTTCATTATTTTTATCATACTTTTTTTAAGCGGGAAAACAGGAACTTGGAGAACCGTGTCGAATCGTACGGTGGGAACCCTCTTTTTTATCATTTGTTAAGTAACTATTGATTAACTCTTGGTGTTTATTATATATTTTAATTACTTTAAGAATTCTAGAAGGAGTTTTTTTATGAAACTGATGCGGATTCAGGAGATGGAAGAATACATTCTCAAACACGGAGCCACTTCGCTGGATGAGCTGTGCGAGGTATTCAACGTCTCTAAAAACACGGTCAGACGCGATATTAATAAGCTTGCGGAAAAAGGGGTGATCAAAAAGGTGTACGGCGGCGTGACGTCAGCAGAAAAATCTGTGCTCGTCCCTTTTGAGAACCGCACCATTCAACATCAGGATGAAAAAATCAAAATCGCCCGCTATGCGTCGCGGTTTATCGAGGATCACGATCTTGTATTTATTGATTCCGGCACGACGACCAAATCGATGCTGGAGACGCTTGATCCCGACAAGAATGTAACGGTGTTGACGAACAGCCTTGATATTATTAACGCCGCTTCATCCATGAAAAATATCGACCTGATCATCATCGGCAATAACTACAAACGGAAGACAAGGTCGTTTGTCGGCATTGATGATCCGAGCACACTCAATAAATACAACATTAACAAGGCGTTCATGTCCGCTACCGGGACAACGATCACCCACGGCCTGACGAATTCCGACTTACTGGAATACGAGGTGAAAAAGAAAATTTCCGAAAAGGCGAACGAAGTGTATCTGCTCGCGGATCATTCCAAATTCGGCAAATCCACGCTTTTGACATACGCGCCTTTTGACCGGCTTCACAGCATCGTCACTTCTCAGCAGCTCGATGAGGAATATACGAAGTATTGCCAAGAGCACCAAATCGACATTCACTTGGCATAGCGTTATAGTTAATAGAGAACGCTGCCGTATTTTCCCGGCAGGCGCTATGATATCCAATTTTTTCAGGGGGCGAAAACATGAGCAAAGTAACAATCGGCAAAACTGACCTAAAGGTATTTCCGATCGGTTTGGGAACAAATGCGGTCGGCGGACACAATCTCTATCCGAATCTGAATGAAGAAACGGGAAAAGAATTGGTCCGGGAAGCGATTAAAAGCGGCGTTACCATGTTAGATACCGCCTATATTTACGGTGTGGGCCGTTCTGAAGAATTGATCGGCGAGGTGCTGAAAGAATATAACCGCGAGGATGTCTTCATCGCCACAAAAGCCGCTCATAGAAAAGAAGGCAATGACTTTGTTTTCGACAACTCACCGGCCTTTTTGAAACAATCGGTCGAAGACAGTCTGAAACGCCTGCAGACGGATTACATCGATTTATTCTACATCCATTTCCCGGATGAGCATACACCGAAGGACGAAGCCGTTCAAGCATTGAATGAGCTGAAAAAAGAAGGAAAAATCCGTTCCATCGGCGTATCCAATTTCTCTTTGGAGCAGCTGAAAGAAGCTAATAAAGACGGCTTAGTCGACGTGATTCAAGGAGAATACAACCTGCTGAACCGTGAGGCGGAAAAGACTTTCTTCCCTTATACGACAGAACACGGCATCTCATTCATTCCGTACTTCCCGCTCGTATCCGGACTGCTGGCCGGCAAATACGACGAGAACACAACCTTCCCGGAAGGCGACCTGCGCAATGATCAGGCGCATTTCCAAGGGGAGCAGTTTAAAGAAAACATCAAAAAAGTCAACCAGCTCAAACCGATTGCTGAAAAGCACAATGCCGATACGGCGCATATCGTGCTTGCCTGGTACTTGGCGAGACCTGAAATCGATATCCTGATTCCGGGCGCCAAACGCGCGGATCAATTAAAAGACAACATGAAAGCAGCCTCCATTACGCTATCTGCTGAAGAAATCGCGTTTATTGACAAGCTGTTTTCCTAAGAAAAAAAACACGCCTTTTTGAAAGGGCGTGTTTTTTTATGTTTATATTTTTCTCTTCGGGGAATGAAATAGTTATCTAAATAAACTATTATGCGTTCCAAAAGATGAGGAGGATCATCTGTGAAGAAAAACACCAAAAAATACCTGATTTACTTTTTCGGAGCATTGGGCGGGCTGCTTTACGGCTATGACACCGGTGTGATTTCAGGGGCTTTGTTATTTATTAACAATGATATTCCTTTAAACACGCTGACCGAGGGATTGGTCGTCAGCATGCTGCTGCTCGGTGCGATTTTCGGGTCCGCCTTAAGCGGGACATGCTCTGACCGATGGGGCCGGAGAAAAGTGGTTTTCGTCCTTTCACTCATTTTTATTATCGGCGCGCTTGCCTGTGCGGCTTCGCAAACCGTCACCATGCTGATTATCTCCCGTGTCATACTCGGGTTAGCCGTCGGAGGCTCAACGGCGCTGGTTCCCGTTTATCTATCTGAGATGGCGCCGACAAAAATACGCGGAACGCTCGGCACATTGAATAACTTAATGATTGTAACCGGAATTTTACTCGCATATATTGTGAATTACATATTCACCCCGTTTGAAGCTTGGCGCTGGATGGTCGGTCTCGCGGCAGTACCGGCGGCGCTTTTATTAATCGGAATCGCGTTTATGCCGGAATCTCCGAGATGGCTCGTCAAACGCGGCCGTGAGCAGGAAGCCAGACAAGTCATGGAAATGACTCACGACAAAGAGGATATCGCCGTTGAATTGGCGGAAATGAAACAAGGAGAAGCCGAGAAAAAAGAATCTACGCTCGGCTTGCTGAAAGCAAAATGGATCCGTCCTATGCTGCTGATTGGGATCGGCCTCGCCATCTTCCAGCAGGCGGTCGGTATCAACACGGTGATTTACTATGCGCCGACCATCTTTACAAAGGCCGGACTCGGCACTTCGGCGTCCGTTCTCGGCACGATGGGCATCGGTGTCTTAAACGTCATCATGTGTATCACCGCCATGATCTTAATTGACCGGATCGGCCGGAAAAAACTGCTGATGTGGGGAAGTGTCGGCATTACCTTGAGCCTGGCGTCACTATCAGCCATTCTCCTTCTGGCCGGCCTGTCAGCTTCAACAGCTTGGCTGACCGTGCTGTTTCTCGGAATCTATATCGTCTTTTATCAGGCGACATGGGGTCCCGTCGTATGGGTTCTGATGCCGGAGCTGTTCCCGTCAAACGCACGCGGAGCCGCAACCGGATTTACGACATTGATTCTGTCGGCAACCAACCTGATCGTTTCGCTGGTATTTCCGCTTATGCTGAGCGCAATGGGCATCGGCTGGGTGTTCGGAATATTCTCAGTCATCTGCCTTACATCCTTCTTCTTTGCCGCTTACATCGTTCCTGAAACGAAGGGCAAAAGTTTAGAAGAAATCGAAACGCACTTGAAAAAACGGTTCTCCTTAAAGAAGCGCAGCAAACAAAATCAAATTCTTAAACAGCGCACACTGTAATCAAAAAAGGAATCGCCCCGCTGGGCGATTCCTTTTTGGCGTCATACCATGACTTTGCAGATATCATTCGTAAACTCGACCGGATCATGGATCGGCAGCCCTTCAATCAGAAGCGCCTGATTGTACAGCAGGTTTGTGTATAAAGCAAGCTTTTCCCGATCTTGTCCGTGCGCGTTCTTTAACGTCTCAAACACTTCGTGATTCGGGTTGATTTCCAGCACTTTTTCCGCTTTGACCTGCTGGCTGTCAGGCATGGCGTTTAACACTTTCTCCATTTCGATCGTCACTTCGCCGTCTGTCGCAAAGCAGACCGGATGAGATTTTAAGCGTTTTGAGGCTCTGACATTCTTGACTTTATCCGCAAGAATCTCTTTCATGCTTTCGAACAGGTCTTTATATTCGTTTTCTTCGGCTTCAGTCTGCTTATCATCTTCGTCACTGTCGATGCCTAAGTCGGCGCTTGAGACGGATTTGAACTCTTTTTCCTCGTAGCTTGTCAGCATTTTGATCGCGAATTCATCAATATCTTCCGTGAAATATAAAATTTCGTAGCCTTTGTCCGCCACCATTTCAGTTTGCGGCAGCTTTTCAATCCGCTCATATGAATCGCCGGACGCGTAATAGATATATTTTTGATCCTCAGGCATTCTGGACACATATTCGTCCAGAGTGACGAGCTTTTTCTCCTTAGATGAATAGAAGAGAAGCAGATCTTTTAAGACGTCTTTATTCGCGCCGAAATCATTATAGACGCCGAATTTCAGCTGTCTGCCGAAAGATTCATAGAAAGATTCGTATTTTTCCCTTTTGTTCTTCAGCAGGCTCTTCAGCTCGGCTTTGATTTTTTTATTGATGTTTTTCGCAATCAGCTTCAGTTGGCGGTCGTGCTGCAGCATCTCTCTGGAAATGTTCAGCGACAGATCCTCAGAATCCACCATGCCTTTTACAAAGCTGAAATGATCCGGAAGCAGGTCGGCGCATTTGTTCATGATCAGCACGCCGTTGGAATACAGCTCCAATCCTTTTTCGAATTCCTTCGTATAATAGTCAAACGGCATGTTTTCCGGAATAAACAAAATCGAATTGTAGCGCACCGCTCCATCGACGCTGATATGCACGTGGGTCAGCGGTTTATCAAAACCGTAATGCTTCTCGGCGTAAAAAGCCTCGTAATCCTCATCCGTCAGCTCGCTTTTGTTTTTTCTCCAGATCGGAACCATGCTGTTGACCGTCTGTTCTTCCTGAACTTCTTCAAATTCGTTCTCGCTGCCCTCTTTCGGCTTGTTGACCGTCTCTTCCATTTTGATCGGGTAGCGGATAAAATCAGAGTACTTTTTCACGATCGCTTTGATGCGGTAGTTTTCTAAAAACTCATCATAGCTTTCATCTTCTGTGTTTTCTTTTATTTTCAGGGTGATTTCCGTACCGACGGTTTCCTTGTCACACGGCGCGATCGTGTAGCCGGCAGCCCCTTCCGACTCCCATACATACGCCTCGTCACTGCCGAGCGCCTTACTTTTCACCGTGACTTTATCAGCCACCATAAACGCCGCATAAAATCCGACGCCGAACTGGCCGATAATGTCATGGCCGTCTTTCGAGTCATTTTCTTGCTTGAAAGCGAGTGAACCGCTTTTCGCAATCGTGCCGAGATTCTGTTCAAGCTCGTCTTTTGTCATCCCGATACCGGTATCTGTGACGGTGAGCGTTCTCGCTTCTTTGTCCGCCGTCACTTTTATATAGTAATTGTCTTGATCAAACGTTAATGAATCATCGGTTAACGCCTTGTAATAGATTTTGTCAATCGCATCGCTCGCGTTGGAAATTAACTCGCGGAGAAAAATTTCCTTCTGCGTGTAAATGGAGTTAATCATCATGTCCAGCAATCGCTTGGATTCTGCTTTAAACTTTTTTTTCCGCACTTCAGATCTCTCCTTTAATTATGCTTTGATGTTATGTAAAATCTTTTCAGCATCTATTTATCATATACAGTGACAATTGTCAACTAGGATTAGCAGATGCATATATTGTAAATTTAACATGTTAATGGATTCATTTCACCCATTTTATCAATAAAAAAGAGAGAATGTTGATCATCCTCTCCTCTCTGCTTCTTTCCGGCGGCCGAATTCCTTCTTCATCCATATGTATGACGGGTAGAAAAACAAACTAAATAAGATAAGAGATCCCAAGTTTCGCAAAGACTCATGCAGAACATTTCTTACAGTGAGAGGAAACGTAATGTCCTGAAACAGAATAGAGATAACGGTGTAAATCACAAATCCCATAGGAACAATGGCATAACAATAAAACGCTATCTCCTTTTTATGCTGTATCTTCAAAATATGTAAACCTCCCAATGATGTATATACATAATATCAACATATTTAATAGGTATTTAGAAACAAACCTCCGTATGTTTATCCCCCTATTCAGCGGGAACAGATATAGAAAAAGGAGGAATCGCATTATGGGAAGATTAACAGACAAAACCGCAATCATCACAGGGGCCGCGACAGGCATCGGACAAGCGACGGCACGGGTTTTCGCCGATGAAGGCGCCCGCGTGATCTGCGGTGACATCAATGAAAGCGAACTGAATGAAACCGTCAGCGCCATCAGAAAAAACGGCGGAGAAGCAGAAGCCTTTCACCTTGATGTATCAGACGAAGAAAACGTAAAGTCTTTTGCGGACGGCATTCAGCAAAGGTACGGAACAATTGATATTCTGTTTAACAATGCCGGTGTTGACCAAGAGGGCGGCAAAGTCCATGAATACCCAATCGAGCTTTTTGACCGGATCATCGCCGTCGATCTGCGCGGCACATTTCTGTGCAGCAAATACCTGATTCCGCTCATGCTCGAAAAAGGAGGCTCCATCATCAACACCTCCTCCATGTCCGGCCGGGCCGCAGACCTTGACCGTTCCGGCTATAACGCCGCAAAAGGCGGAATCACGAACCTGACGAGAGCGATGGCCATTGATTACGCCAGAAGCGGAATCCGCGTCAATTCCTTATCGCCGGGTACAATTGAAACGCCGCTCATTGATAAATTGGCAGGCACGAAAGAAGACGAAATGGGCGAGGCGTTCCGTGAAGCCAACAAATGGATCACGCCGCTCGGCCGGCTCGGAAAACCGGAAGAAATGGCGGCTGTCGCGCTCTTCCTCGCTTCAGACGACAGCTCTTACATCACGGGAGAAGACATCACCGCAGACGGCGGCATCATGGCATACACTTGGCCGGGGAAAATGCTGATTGATAAGAAGTGGAAGGAAGAGACGGAGTGACGATAGATAATAAAAAAAGCCAGTGCAAAAACACTGGCTGAACAAGCTGAGGGCGGGTTACTTAAACCAGCCCTTTTCCTTTGATCGGGTAATGGCTTCAATTCGATTTTTCACTTCTAGTTTATCCAGAATCATCGAAACGTAATTGCGGACTGTGCCGCTTTTGATGCTGAGGGCGTTTGCGATTTCTTTCGTGTTTTTTCCGTCTGCGACAAGCTCGAGCACCTCTTTTTCCCGTTCGGTCAGCGGGTTTTCTTCACTATAGATGTCCTCCATTAATTCAGGTGCGTAGACGCGTCTTCCTTTCATGACGCTGCGGATGGCGCTGACGAGCTCATCGCTCGGGCTGTCCTTGAGCATGTACCCGCTGACGCCTGCTTTTAGCGCCCGCTGAAAATAGCCGGAGCGGGCAAAGGTCGTCAAAATGATGATTTTCACATCGCTGTCCTTGAGTTCTTCTGCCGCTTCAAGACCTGATTTCCCGGGCATTTCGATATCCATCAGACAGATGTCGGGCGCATGTTTTTCCACGAAATCGATGGCATCCTGGCCGCTTGTGCCTTTGCCGACAACCGTCATATCCTCTTCTAAATTCAACAGCGAACCGAGTGCGCCGAGCAGCATTTGCTGATCCTCGGCAATGAAGATGTTGATCATCTGCTACCATCCTTTTCTTTTGATTTTGAATCATTCGGGATTCTCATGGTCAGCTTTGTTCCGGCGGCTGTATCGATGGCTAAACTGCCGTTTGCGAATTCAAGACGTTCCCTCATTCCAAGCAGGCCGTGCCCCTTTGAAAAAAAGCGGTCTTCTCTGCATTGAAAGCTGCCGTCGTCTTCTACCGTAATGACGACCTCTTTCCAAAGCTGCTGAATGGTGATGCGGCATACTTTGGCGCCGCTGTGTTTCACGACATTGGTGACGGCTTCTTTAATGCACATGCTGACGATGTTTTCGTTCAGCAAAGAGATATGTTTGGGCGCTTCTTTTTCTTCATACACAAATTCAATTCCTGCCGCTTCAAGAATTTGCCGAACATTGCCGAGCTCATCCTTCAATCGGATGCCTTTCATCGATGAGACGATTTGTCTGACCTCATTTAAGGAGGTGCGGGCCGTCTGCTGCACGCTTTTCAGCTCAGTGCGGGCCTGTTCAGGATCCTTATATATCAGCTTTCGGGCAAGGTCGCTTTTCAGTCCGATTAAGGAGAGCTTTTGTCCAAGTGTATCGTGAAGGTCCCGGGCGATGCGCTGCCTTTCTTCCAGCTTCACAAGATCGGCAATTCGCTCATTTGCATATTCTAATTTCTCCTCAAGGCGCTCCCGTGCCTTTCTGCTTCGAATGCTGAGCGGAAGCAGGATGGCACTGATCAGTGTAATGACGATAAACGGAATTTGTGTCAAAAACCATTCTTTTTTCAGAACAAGGCTGAAGTTGACGGCAACCGCCGCACTGATGATATGAATGTAATATAAGATGTAAAATGGAACTTTGTCTCGGATATGGCCGATGAAGTAGGCGATAAAGAAGGCGAAATAAATATAACTGAACAGCATGGCTGAGCCGGTCGATATGCCGATCAGAAGAAGCGCCCATAAGTAAAGCGGCCAGCCTTTTGCAACAAATGCAAAGCGGTATGCGCCAAAGAAAACGAGCGTGAAAATGATGCCGGCCACGATGACAAAGGTAGAAGAGCTTTTAAAAATAAAATAAAAAGGCAGGATGAAAAAAATCGTCCATATATAAGGAGAAATCCCGTTCAGTTTTTGAAATTTAAAATACTTCTTCATCTTTGTTCCACCTTCTGCTGCTTGTGTCTACCATCACTTTATCAAAACACCGCCTTCATTGCACCCTCACGCATGAAGAGAAGGCTCTTTCTGATAAGAGAAAGAGCCGTGCGCCGTATCAGGCATTTTTCTTTAAAGGTTCTTTCGGCACCGGATGGGGCGCCGATGTTTTCCGCGCCTCCCGGAAGGTGACAAACTGCTTTTCGTCCTCATCCCACAGACGGAATTTCATGGATTCAAGACTTGTTTTAAGCGTAATGGTCGGTACGTTTTTTAAAGGCTCGTGTCCCTCATGAGCCGCTTCCAGCTTGTAGTTCGGCACTTTCGGGCTTAAGTGGTGGACATGATGGTAGCCGATATTGCCCGTCAGCCATTGCAAAAGCTTCGGCAGCTTGTAAAAGGAGCTTCCTTCTACCGCGGCCTGCACATAATCCCAATGCTCATCGGCTTCAAAATAAGAATCCTCAAACGTGTGCTGAACATAAAAGAGCCAGACGCCGATTGACCCCGAAATAAGGAAAATCGGACCCTGAACAAGCAAAAAGTTTTCCCAGCCGAGAAGCAGGCACGTCGCAGCAGCCAATAAGACAATCGCCGCGTTCGTGAAATAGGTGTTCCAGCGCTCCTTGCGGCGGGCGCCTTTTACATTGAAACGGTTTTTAATCAGAAATACGTAAATCGGGCCGAGAATAAACATAATAAACGGATTGCGATAAAGTCTGTAGCGTATTTTTGTCCAGGCTGACGCTTCGTTGTATTCCTTGACGGTCATCATCCAAATATCGCCGGTGCCCCGTTTATCTAAGTTGCTGCTCGTCGCATGATGAATGGAATGGCTTCGCTGCCATTGAAGGAACGGAAACAGTGTCAGCACACCTGAAATAAACCCGAACAGCCGGTTCAGCTTCTTTTGTTTGAAAAAGGATTGGTGGCAGCAGTCGTGGAAAATAATAAAGATTCTTGTCAAAAATCCCGCTGCTATAACAGTACAGGCGAGGGTCAGAAGATAGGAGACATTGAGGCTGAAGTAAGCAAGAAACCAAAGGGCAAAAAACGGCACAAACGTGTTGAAAAGCTGAATGATACTATGCTTTGTATCGGCGCCGGAAAATGCGGCAACCTGCTTTTTTAAAGACGCTTGTTTTTGAGTTGCGGCGTGATTGATCATGAATGTCATGTCCCTTCTTTTTCATTATGACCTCAAGTATAACGGGGCGCCCGACGCGGTTGTAGTAGCAGCCATCATGCCCCGAATATGACATTTGTCATGTTTGGCGGCAGAATGCTGATCAGGCGTCATATGGAAGGTTTCTTTCATATCGGCACTTCTCAAAGAAAACAGCAAAAAAGAACCCGGCCTGTTTTCAGCTGAGTTCTTTTTCATCATCCTCACAGCAAAATCACCCGATACTTCTTCACATCCAAAAACTGCAGAAACTCCCGGGCCAGCATATCCGGCGCGTGGTCTTTTCCTTCATGAAGACGATATTGAATCAGACCGACGAGCATGGACGCGACATAGTATGCATAGAGCTTTTTGCCCGCCTGAATGTGCAGAGGCTGATGAAGATAAAACGATTGCAGCGCTCTGAACATTTCCGGGATGACGTCAGGCACTCCTGAACCCTCTCTCAGAAAATGAACGAGCGGAAGGCCGCCGGACAGCGCCGAAAAGAGCCGGACGAGCGCGGCTTCCGCTTCTTCCACGGAGCAGTCGGCAGGGTCTCCTTTTACCGTCAATAATCCGATCAGATCCCGGCATGATTGATGGATGATCGTTTTCAGCAATGCTTCTTTGTTGGCGTAATGGTCATAAAAAGTGGCACGGCGGAGGTTGCTTTGACGGGCAATATCGGAAATCGTGATCGCCGCGTACTCTTTTTTTTCCGCCATTAAGCCGATCATGGCTTCTTGCAAGGCCTGCCTCGTCCTTGTCACCCGGCGGTCGGCGGGCTTTTTTTCTTCTTGTTCCGGCACCCGGCGGCCGAACAGCCAGTAAAACCGTTTTTGAGAAATCAAATCCCACACCTGTCCGCTGATTTCTTCCGGGGATGCCCCGGGCTCCTCATTCAGCCAGTACAACACAATGGCATATGTGTATAACGCGCGGTAATGAATGTACATATCCTGTTCAGTCGGTGAGAAATCCGCATTGACTGGTGACAGCAGCACATCATGCCGGAACACATCTTTTAAAAAAGCATGAAAGTGAAAATACGGCATTTTATGACGAGCCATCATCGTTTGAAAAAACACCCGGTGCCGGTCAACAAAAGACAGTGTCGGATGCACTTTTTGCCATCCGCCCTGTAAATGAAGCACATCTTTATTCTTCAGCGAATCATACAGCGCTTCGCTCAGCCCGTCTTTCATTTCTTCCTCTATATCCTCTAAAATCGCATATTTATCTTCGTAATAAAGGTACAGTGTCCCCCGGCTCACGTGCGCCCGTTCGGCGATGTCCTTCATGGTCACACGGCGGATATCCCGCTCTCCAAGCATGGCCAAAAGCGCTTGTTTGATGTCATTTGTCATAGAATCCGGCATAAGAGACACTCCTTTCATTAGACAGATCACGGCAATTTGTACGGTAACGTATAGATGCGTTTACGCTGTCTTTGCCGCAAAAACACATCACATTATAATAGGCCCTGAAGAAATAAAAAAGCAACCAGAGGAGGAAAACCGATGGATCAGCATATAAAAGCAGACATCAAACGCGTCTTTGCGCTTCAGAAAAAAAATCAAAAAACGCTGCGTGCTTCAACAGCCGGGCAGCGCAGAGAAAAGCTTCAGCGCTTTTTAGATGCCGTCACCGCACATGAAGAAGAAATCATCGAGGCGATCAGACGGGACGTCCGCAAGCCTTATCATGAGGTGAAAAGAGCGGAAACGCAGGGAACGATCAAGGCGATTAAAGATAATATGAACAATCTCGACACCTGGATGGCGCCGAAACGCGTCGGCTCATCCGTCAGCCCCGACGCTGACGGCGTATTAATGTACGAGCCAAAAGGCCTTACCTTAATTCTCGGCCCATGGAATTATCCTTTTATGCTGACGATGGCTCCGCTTGCGGCTGCCATTGCGGCGGGAAACAGCGCGATTGTGAAGCTGTCCGATTTTACGATGGAGACGAGCCATATCGCCGCGACAGTTATTCGCGAGGCATTTCACGAAGAAGAAGTCGCCATTTTTGAAGGTGAGGTCGATGTCGCGACAGAACTGCTCGACCAGCCGTTTGACCACATTTTCTTCACCGGAAGCACGAATGTCGGTAAAATCGTCATGACGGCAGCGGCGAAGCATTTGTCGTCCGTCACGCTTGAGCTTGGCGGAAAGAGCCCGACGATCATCGACAGCGGCTATGATTTGATGGACGCGGCGAAAAAAATCGCCGTCGGCAAATTTGTCAATGCGGGGCAAACATGTATCGCCCCTGACTATCTCCTTATGAAGGAAGATGTACAGGACACCTTTACAGATCTTCTCCAGACCATTGTCAATGCAGGTTTTATGGAGGATGATCATACGGTTGACCGCAACAAATTCACGCAGATTGTCAATGACCGCAACTTTAACCGTGTCAAAGCCCTGTATGATGATGCCATTGAAAAAGGGGCGAAAACGGCGTTCGGCGGCGTATTCGATGCTCATGACCGCACGATTTCTCCGACCGTGCTGACAAACGTCACGCCTGATATGAAGATCATGCAGGAAGAAATCTTCGCACCGATTCTGCCGATTATGAATTACGAAGATATCAGTGAAGCCGTTGATTACATCACTGAACGGGACAAGCCGCTTGCCTTGTATGTATTCAGCCATAATCAGGAGCTGATCGATTATGTTCTGCAGCATACGACGTCCGGCAATGCTTCTGTCAATGATGTCGTCGTTCATTTCACTGACGTCAACCTTCCGTTCGGCGGTGTCAATACGAGCGGGATCGGTTCATATCACGGTGTGTACGGTTTTAAAGAATTCTCTCATGAAAAAGGCGTATTCATTCAAGCCTCTAAATAAAAAAAAGAATCCGCGTGCGCGGATTCTTTTTTATTATTTTTTTGCCCCGAATGCGAGCAGTTTCGTATAAGTGCCGACGTAGAGCGTGCCGTCTTCAGCCAGAACCGGGGAGGAAATGACATTGCTGTCTGTTTGATAGCGCCATTTTTCATTACCGTCAGCGTCAACCGCATAGACGTTTTTATCGTCAGAGCCGAAGTACACATTGCCGTCCGCATCAATCAGCGGCGCCGTTCTCACAGGCCCGTCCGTATAGAAAGACCAGTTCATATTACCGGTTTTGCTGATGGAAAACAGCTCGCCGCTTCCCGAACCGATGTACACATTGCCGTTATGGTCGATCGCTAATGAAGAGCTGGAGAAACCGTTTAACGGGAACGTCCACTTTACAGCACCCGTTGATGTATAGGCGTATAAGTTGCCGTCCTGGTTTCCGGCGTAAACGGTGCCGTCTCTATCAATAACCGGATAACCTTTAAACCCGTTGGACGTCGTTTTTGACCATTTCACTTGGCCCGTTCCGGAATTGATCGCGTAAAAGATATTATTGTACGTTGCCGTATACAAAGTGCCGTTTGATGCTAACACGGGAGCGGAGCCGACCACGCCGTTTGTTTTAAATTTCCACTTCTGCGTCCATGTCGAAGGCGACGTCGGTTTAATCGCATAGATATAGTTATCCAGCGTCGACACATACAGCGTGCCGTCAGAGCCGATAGCCGCATCGGAACTCGGCGCTCCGCTCAGCGGAACCGATGTTAAAATGTTTCCGGTTTCTTTGTCGATGAAATACAGTTTTTTATCGTGAGAAGGAAGATAAATGACACCGTTTGTTCCGAGCACCGGAGTCAGCGTATAGGTCGTCCCGAGGTTTTCCGTCACCCATTTCACAGTACCGTCCGGATGATACGCCGTCAGCTTCCCGTCTTTTGATTGAATAAATACGGTGCCGTCCCCGTCAACCGCGGCTCCCGCACCGTTTTGAGGGGTGGCCGGAACATTCTTTTCCCATTTTAACGCGCCATCGGCAGTGCTTGTAAACCGGCTTTCCCTTGACCAGTTGAACATCGTCGGAGACATCGCCTGCGCGTCATACCGTCCCGCCAAGAAACCGGATGCCGCATGATTTTGTTTAAATACCGTTTCCGCGGCTTGAGCAGCCGCCGGATGCAGCCATTTTGCCCCCGGCAGATCAGAAACCGCCCCCACAGATAAAGCCGCAGCAACCGCAGCGCCGGCCGCCAATGTTTTCATTCGCAATGAAGCTGTCTTTTTTTTCAATGTCAGTTCCTCCCGTTTCTATTAAAAACTGCTATACCGCTTTCATCATACCATAATCATCCTATGAAATATTTGTATTTTCGGTAGATTTATAGAACAAATGTCACATAGCCTGCTGATGCTTCGGGGATGATCGAAACGCGGCAATATACCACACCACATTGACGATGAAAGCCGCGCCTGACCAAACGAAAAGACCGTAATAAAGAGACAGCTCCTGCCCTAAGGAAATTGCGGTCAATAACGCCACCAACAAGACAGCCGCGCAAATGATAAGCCCGATCCCGCAAAAAACAGCCATGATGATTTTCATGCCACGAACACCGAGAATATACATAATGAGCGGGACCGCATATATAACAAGGATCTGACCGACGGCGGCCCACATGCCCGCGGAATTAAAACGATTCGCGTTCGGCCCCGTTTCTGCAAGCGGAGAAAGCGAGACGAGGACCGGCAATAAACAAAACATCAGAGCGGAAAGCAAGGTCACCGCAACCGCACCTTTTTTCTTTTGATTCATGTGAATATCCTCCTGACAATAACCCGGCTTTTTTACCGGTAATCTGATAATATGTTATATTTTAGCACGATATTTACTTAATTTGAGAATGTTTTGTCAAAAACGAATTTACAAATCCAGAAAAATAGATATAATAAACGTTATGGAACCGATATTGATTCATAAAGCGTTATCTAACAAAACACGAAGTGATATTATGACGTGGCTTAAACACCCGGAAGACCATTTTGATGAAAGACCTTATCTTGATCAGGGACTCAGTTTCCGCACCGGAATTTGCGTCGGTGATATTCAGGCAAAGTCAGGGCTTGCGCAGTCCGTCATCTCCAGCTACCTGCTGACGATGCAAAAAGCCGGCCTGCTGGAATCCGAACGAATCGGAAAGTGGACCTATTACAGAAGAAATGAAAAACAAATTAAAGCCTTTGCTGACTATGTCCAGCACCAGCTATAACCATGAAAGGAGGGATTTTTTTGTTCTAACATATCTATTTTTCTATATATGTAGTTAAATAAAAGGAGGCATACATAACAATGAAAAAAAGCAGCTCCATCTTCATTCTATTTTTGGCACTAGGGGTTTTCGGGATTATCACGACCGAGATGGGCATTATCGGCGTTCTTCCGCAAGTGGCGGACAGATTTCATATTTCTGCTTCAAAAGCGGGGTGGCTTGTCAGTATTTTCGCGTTCATCGTCGCTGTGTCGGGACCGTTTTTGACCTTGCTTGCTTCAGGTATAAACCGGAAATACATTCTGCTTTTAGCGGTGCTGATGTTTGCCGTTTCAAATGCGGTCTACGCGTATACGGCGCATTTCAGTGTCATGCTGGCGTTTCGGATCATTCCGGCTTTATGCCACCCGGTGTTCTTTTCTGTAGCGCTTGCGGCCGCGGCCCGGCTTGTCCCCGCCGGCCAATCCGGAAAAGCCGTAACGAAAGTCTTTTCAGGCATCACCGCCGGCTTTGCGTTCGGCGTGCCTTTCACGTCTTATCTGGCGGATCGTCTCTCTCTTGAAGCCGCCTTCTTATTCGGCGCTATCATCAGTCTCATCGCGTTCACGGGCATTCTTCTCTTTTTGCCATCCATGCCGGTCACAGAAAAAATGTCTTTCAGAAGCCAGCTCGGCATTCTTCGCAAACCGGCTTTGTGGCTCAATATCGCTGCCGTCACCTGTCTCTTTGCGGCCATGTTTTCTGTCTACAGCTATTTTGCGGAGTACCTCGGGCGGGTGTCCCATATGATCGGCACATGGGTCAGCTTCATGCTGATGAGTTTCGGGGTGATTATGATAGCCGGGAATTTCGTCTTCGGTGCTTTGTTATATAAAAATATGAAAAAGACCGTCATCCTGTTTCCGCTTCTTTATACAGCCGCCTACTTGCTCATATACGGGTTTGGGACGTCTTTCGCGCCGATGGCTGTCCTCGTCTTCGTATGGGGCGCCGTTCATTCCGGCGGTCTCATTGTCAGCCAGACATGGCTTACTGCGGAAGCAAAGGAGGCGCCTGAATTCGGCAACAGCCTGTTTGTCTCTTTTTCCAACCTCGGCATCACCATCGGAACGGCGGCGGGCGGCTGGTTTATTTCACATTTGGGAATCCATCAGCTGATGTGGTGCGGCATCATGTTTGCCCTTCTGGCTTTCGGGCTGATCATGGGACGCTTGGCATGGGGAAAGAGGCTGCTCGCAGAAGCTTAAGCTCCGTTGCAAAATCCGGAATGATTACGTATAATATTCCAGATTAAAGCAAGGGAGAGAAAAAGATACATGGAAAGACCGGCAGGATTTTGGATTCGGTTTCTGGCTTACGTCATTGATCAAATCATCATAGGAATTCCGATTTTTATCATACAATTTATGGTCTCTTTTTTATTTGCGGCAGGCGTTGCGGCGGCTGACCCCTTCATGACCGAAAATCAGTTTAACATCTCTTTTCTGGTGTTCGGCGTCATTCCGATTCTTGTGAGCTCTATTGTGATCGGCATCTTATATTTCAGCCTGCTCACAGCCTCAAAGATGCAGGGGACCCTGGGAAAAGCATTGCTCGGCCTTAAGGTCGTCAATGAAGATGGCGGACGCATTTCCATCGGCCAGGCCTTCGGACGCGCTTTCGCCTATATCATATCCAAGCTCATTCTTTATATCGGATTCATCATGGGTGCCTTCGGAGAGAAAAAAACGCTGCACGACATCATGTGCAGCACCCGGGTTGTTTATAAATAATGTCCCCAAGTCCGGGCCTTTTGAGCCCGGGCTTTTTTATGACGGCTGTGCCCGCCTGATGTCAATGCCGCCTTCTCCGTCAGCCTCAATGCGGATCGTCCCGTTCACAATGACAGACAGCGGATGGAACTCCGCATGCTGATCAGAAAAAATCCAGCGGCGGCCGCTCGGCCCTAAAAGTAAAAACGCCCCATCATTGTAATCACCCATAAAATGAAACCCGTTTTCCTTAAGAGGCGCGCCGTCTCTCACCGGTATACCGAAACGCTGCAGCTCCTTCCCCGTCGATACCACCTCGGCAGCCGTCAGATTCACCTCGCCGATATTCAGGACGGACTCAATCGAAAAACGTTCCGCGCTTTCCGGCGATGTGCCTCTCGCGATGAATTCCGCCAGATTGTTGGACGGATCTTTGAAATAAAAGGAACGCGCCTGAATATGAGTGAAATACACCTCATCCTCCCCATCTTCCGTTTGAAAAACGACTTTATCCTTTATCCACGCCTTCGCCTCATCAAAACGATTATTCGGAATATTAAACGCGAAATGATACGTCGGATGAGAGTGAGAATCGGCGCGCCTGAATTCCAACTCACTTTCTCCCGCCTTGATGGTAAACGAATCACCGGACTCATCAATTAAAGGAAAACCTAACACCCGTTCATAGAAGTGTTTCGTCTCCTCCAACGCACAACTGTACAAAGTAATGTGATTTATTTGCATGATCATACCCCCTTTGGTTTATACTGCCATATAGAGGGGTTGATTCCTACTGTTTCGATTCACCAATTGAGAATCCCCCTTTCGCCCGGCGCTACACATGACAAACAGCGCCAAACCGCTTATACCAGGCGTTATTAAATGTCTAAAGCAAAAAAAGCAGAAAATAATACCCCATATAGCTTGACAAAAAATAAATGTTATTTAATAATCTATATATAATTAGAATTATTATTGAAAGATAAAGTGAATGCTTTGTCTTTTTAATATATTTCAAATCACATTTCAGGAGGAAGATATTATGTCTTTAATCGGAAAAGAAGTACTGCCATTCGAAGCAAAAGCTTTCAAAAACGGTGAATTCATCGATGTAACAAACGAAGATTTGAAAGGTCAATGGAGCGTTTTCTGCTTCTACCCAGCGGATTTCTCTTTCGTTTGCCCGACTGAACTTGAAGATCTTCAAGGACAATACGCTGCACTGAAAGAATTAGGTGTTGAAGTATACTCTGTTTCTACAGATACTCACTTCGTACACAAAGGCTGGCATGACAGCTCTGAAAAAATCGGCAAAATCACTTACGCAATGATCGGTGACCCATCTCAAACGATCTCCCGCAACTTCGACGTTCTTGACGAAGAAACTGGTCTTGCTGACCGCGGAACATTCATCATCGATCCTGATGGCGTTATCCAAACAGTTGAAATCAATGCAGGCGGTATCGGCCGTGACGCAAGCAACCTAGTAAACAAAGTAAAAGCAGCTCAATACGTTCGTCAAAACCCAGGTGAAGTCTGCCCGGCTAAATGGGAAGAAGGCGGCGAAACACTTACACCTAGCCTTGATTTGGTAGGTAAAATCTAAGGAGTGCATTCCATTGGTACTTGATGCAAATATCAAAGCACAATTAAATCAATACATGCAGTTAATTGAGAACGACATTGTTCTCAAAGTAAGCGCCGGTGACGATGACACTTCTAAGGACATGCTGGCTCTCGTTGACGAACTGGCTTCCATGTCATCTAAAATTTCAGTTGAAAAAACTGAATTAAACAGAACACCGAGCTTCAGCGTTAATCGTACCGGAGAAGACACAGGCGTTACATTCGCCGGTGTTCCTCTCGGCCACGAATTTACATCATTAGTGCTGGCATTGCTTCAAGTCAGCGGCAGAGCGCCTAAGGCTGATCAAAAGGTCATTGACCAGATTAAGAACATCAGCGGAGAATACCGCTTTGAGTCTTATATCAGCCTGACGTGCCACAACTGCCCTGATGTCGTCCAAGCATTAAACATGATGAGCGTGCTCAACCCGAATATCACACATACAATGATTGACGGCGCGGCATTCAAAGAAGAAGTAGAAAGCAAAAACATCATGGCTGTTCCGACTGTTTTCTTAAACGGTGAATCTTTCGGAAGCGGCCGTATGACCATCGAAGAGATTCTCGCAAAAATGGGAAGCGGCGCAGATGCGTCTGAGTTTGCCGACAAAGAGCCGTTTGACGTTCTTGTTGTCGGCGGCGGACCTGCCGGCGCAAGCGCGGCGATCTACACGGCGCGTAAAGGCATCCGCACCGGTGTCGTCGCTGAACGCTTCGGCGGCCAGGTACTCGACACCATGAGCATCGAAAACTTCATCAGCGTCAAAGCGACTGAAGGACCGAAGCTCGCTGCAAGCCTTGAAGAGCACGTGAAAGATTATGATATTGACGTCATGAACCTTCAGCGCGCGAAACGCCTTGAGAAAAAAGACCTCTTCGAACTTGAACTTGAAAACGGCGCTGTACTGAAAAGTAAAACAGTGATCCTTTCAACAGGTGCCCGCTGGCGCAATGTCAACGTACCTGGTGAGCAAGAGTTCAAAAACAAAGGTGTTGCATACTGCCCGCACTGTGACGGACCATTATTTGAAGGCAAAGACGTAGCCGTTATCGGCGGCGGAAACTCCGGAATCGAAGCGGCGATTGACCTTGCAGGTATCGTCAATCACGTGACTGTGCTGGAGTTCGCGCCTGAACTGAAAGCAGACGAAGTCCTGCAAAAACGTCTTTACAGCCTGCCGAACGTCACTGTGCACAAAAATGCACAAACGAAAGAAATCACAGGCGACCAAAACGTAAACGGCATTACGTTCGTTGACCGTGAAACAGGCGAAGAAAAACACGTTGAACTCCAAGGTGTATTCGTCCAAATCGGTCTCGTGCCTAATACAGAATGGTTAGACGAAACCGTCGAACGCAACCGCATCGGCGAAATCATCGTCGATAAGAGCGGCGCGACAAGCGTTCCCGGCCTATTTGCCGCAGGGGACTGCACAGACGGCCCGTACAACCAAATCATTATCTCCATGGGATCAGGTGCAACTGCCGCTTTAGGCGCATTTGATTATTTGATCCGGAATTAATGTAAAAAGCGCTACCCTGCTTACACGGCAGGATAGCGCTTTTTTTATATTAAAACGGCATACTGCATAGCAGTACACCGTCTGAAGTAATTCAATCTGTCTTTCTCCCTCTCGCCCGATAGATAAGAAACAATCCAATAAACCACAGCGGCGTCAGCAGCAAAGCCGGGCGCGTCGCATCCGCAAACAGCATAATCACCAGAATGAAGGCAAACAGCGCCAGCACGGCGTAATTGATAAACGGCGCAAACGGCGCCTTGAAAGACGAGCTTGCGTGTAAGTCCGGA
Source organism: Bacillus sp. ZY-1-1 (assembly GCF_003047165.1). Classification (NCBI taxonomy): domain Bacteria; kingdom Bacillati; phylum Bacillota; class Bacilli; order Caryophanales; family Bacillaceae; genus Bacillus; species Bacillus sp. ZY-1-1. The sequence continues at coordinate 116,245 of NZ_CP027061.1, read as the reverse complement.
CGGGTTTTCCTGTATCTGATATGACAGACAAGAATCACACCCCACACCCAAATGAAACAAATCGCGCTGATGGTTGTCACGATGCCAAAGGCTGCTTCCGGTATCAATTTGCTTAAAAGAGCGCCCGCTGACAGCACAATAACCGATATCCATAACGCGCGGCTCGGCACATGATTTTTATTCAGCTTCGCAAAACTTGCCGGCGCCTGTTTCGTTTTGCTTAAGTTATACAGAATCCGGCTTGTTGAAAACATCCCGCTGTTACAAGCAGAAGCGGCAGACGTTAATACGACAAAATTAATGATTCCCGCGGCTAACGGAATGCCGACCAGACTGAAGGTCTTTACAAAAGGACTTTCCGTTGCATTCAGCTGCATCCACGGGTTAATACATAAAAGAATGATCAATGCCCCGACGTAGAAAAATAAAATCCGCAATGGAATTTTATTGATAGCGGACGGAATATTTTTTTTCGGATTTGACGTTTCCGCCGCCGACACACCCACTAATTCCACACCGACATAGGCGAAGATCACCATCTGAAATGAAAGCAAAAAGCCTGAAAATCCGTTCGGGAACAAGCCGCCGTGCTCCCACAGATTCGCCGCTGAAACCGTTCCGGTATGCGTTTTGAACCCAATCACCAGCAGAACCACCCCGATGACAATTAACGCGAGAATCGTGACTACCTTAATTAAGGCGAACCAAAACTCCAATTCTCCAAAAATCTTAACCGTTAACAAATTAAGCCCTAATAAAATGAGCAAACAGATAAGTGCCGGAATCCACTGCGGAATATCAAACCAATATTTCACATACACACCGACGGCGATCACATCCGCCATAGCCGTCATAATCCAGCAAAACCAGTAGGTCCAGCCGGTGACAAACGCTGCACGCAGTCCTAAATACGCCTCGGCTATATCCGTTAATGATTGGTACCCCGCTTTAGATAACAGCAGTTCTCCCAGCGCCCGCATGACGAAAAAAAGCGCAATACCTACAATAAAATACGCAAAGATGATAGAAGGACCCGCCAGCTGAATCGCCTTACCGGACCCTAAAAACAATCCGGTACCGATCGTGCCGCCAATAGCGATCAGCTGCACGTGCCGATTCGATAAGTCCCTCTTTAGCTCTCGCTGCTCCACATCTGACTCCTCCTTACCTCTCTAGTGAACGATGAGCAAAAAAAGCCAATAAAAAAAGAGATTGGATGCCCTCCAATCTCATGGTCATAAGAATATCAAATTATATTTGCGCCGCTGACAATCAACAGCATGACAAATACATATTCGGTACTCTTCTGTCCTTTTGCCTGAGATTGTGAACCCTTCGGCGCCGCGGAAAACCCGCGGTCTCTCCAGAAGCCGCTCCTGCTGTAGTGCGACCCACAGCAATCATAGCCTGCTACGTATTGAGTTTCCGATAGAAATAACTATCAGCTAACTTTTTATTTTAATGGAAGTTGAATGCATTGTCAACAGGGGTATACGCTCACAGCGTTATCCCGGTCCAATTTTTGATGCCTGAAGCGCCGTATCTTCCGTTTTCATTGTCTCAAAAAGGCGTTATGCGGTACTATCATATAAGGTCTAATCATTTAAACATTATGTCATACTTTAAATTCACTTTATCATACAATTGCTCGTAAATAAAAAGGGGATGGACGAGATTGGAAACCAAATATTTAGATCTGCTCGCACAAAAATACGATTGTGAAGAAAAAGTGGTCACGGAAATCATTAATCTGAAAGCGATACTGAACCTGCCGAAAGGAACCGAGCATTTCGTCAGTGATCTGCACGGGGAGTACCAGGCATTCCAGCACGTGCTGCGGAACGGTTCAGGAAGAGTAAAAGAGAAGATCCGCGATATTTTCAGCGGCGTCATTTACGATAGAGAAATTGATGAGTTGGCGGCTTTGGTCTATTACCCGGAAGACAAACTGAAGCTGATCAAACATGGCTTTGATACGAAAGAGGCATTAAACGAGTGGTATAAAGAAACGATTCATCGGATGATTAAGCTCGTTTCTTATTGTTCTTCCAAGTACACCCGATCCAAATTGCGCAAAGCACTGCCCGCCCAATTTGCTTATATTTCCGAAGAGCTGCTGTACAAAACAGAACAAGCCGCCAACAAGGAACAATACTACTCCGAAATCATAGAACAGATCATTGCGCTCGGCCAGGCCGATAAGCTGATCACCGGTCTTGCCTACAGCACGCAGCGATTGGTGGTCGACCATCTGCATGTGGTCGGCGATATTTACGACCGCGGACCGCAGCCGGATAAAATCATGGAAGAACTGATCAACTATCATTCAGTGGATATTCAATGGGGGAATCATGATGTTCTCTGGATAGGCGCTTATTCCGGCTCAAAAGTATGCCTGGCAAATATTATCCGCATCTGTGCCCGCTATGACAATCTGGATATTATTGAAGACGTTTACGGCATCAATCTGAGACCGCTATTGAACCTTGCCGAAAAATATTACGATGATAACCCGTCTTTCCGTCCGAAAGCTGACGAAAACAGACCGGAAGATGAGATTAAACAAATCACAAAAATTCATCAGGCGATCGCGATGATCCAATTCAAGCTTGAGAGCCCGATTATTAAGAGACGGCCGAACTTTAATATGGAGGAACGGCTGTTACTGGAAAAGATCGATTATGACCGCAATGAAATCACGCTGAACGGAAAAACGTATCAACTGGAAAACACCTGCTTTGCGACGGTGAATCCCAAACAGCCTGATGAGCTGTTAGAAGAAGAAGCAGAAGTCATGGACAAGCTGCTGTTCTCTGTTCAGAACTCCGAAAAGCTGGGCCGCCATATGAATTTTATGATGAAAAAAGGCAGCCTTTATTTAAAATATAACGGCAACCTGCTGATTCACGGCTGTATTCCCGTCGATGAAAACGGCAGCATGGAAACGATGATGATAGAGGATAAAGCTTATGCGGGCCGTGAGCTGCTCGATGTATTTGAACGGTTCTTACGTGAAGCGTTTGCCCATCCGGAAGAAACCGATGATCTGGCGACGGATATGACGTGGTACTTATGGACAGGCGAATACTCCTCCCTCTTCGGAAAACGGGCCATGACAACCTTTGAGCGGTATTTCATTAAAGAGAAGGAAACGCATAAAGAAAAGAAAAACCCGTATTACTATTTGCGTGAAGACGAAGCAGCCTGCCGAAACATCCTGAAGGAATTCGGCCTCAATCCGGATCACGGCCATATCATCAACGGCCATACACCGGTAAAAGAAATCGAAGGCGAAAATCCGATCAAGGCAAACGGAAAAATGATCGTCATCGACGGCGGCTTCTCCAAAGCCTACCAATCCACAACAGGCATCGCCGGCTACACGCTCTTATACAATTCCTACGGCATGCAGCTCGTCGCCCATAAACACTTTAACTCCAAGGCCGAAGTGCTGAGCACCGGAACCGACGTCTTAACGGTGAAACGATTAGTCGACAAAGAGCTGGAGCGGAAGAAAGTGAAAGAAACAAACGTCGGTGAAGAACTGCTGAAAGAAGTGGCGATTTTGGAGAAACTGCGGGAGTATCGTTATATGAAGTGAAGAATATGGAGTTCAGAGATAATTCTCTGGGCTCTTTGTTTACGGTAGCGAACTAAGAAGTCCCTTTCCCTGTATGTAAAACGGATTTAACCGCTTCTTCAATCTCCCTGTAACCCGTACATCTGCAAATATTGGACTCCAGCCAATTTTTTATCGTGTCATCACTTGCATTCGGCTCAGTATTCACTAAAGCATGACAATTCATGAGAAAACCCGGTGTGCAATAACCGCATTGAAACGCGAATTTTTCAATAAAAGCCTTTTGAATCGGCGTATTGATCAGTCCTTCAATTGTCGTAATGTCCTTTCCTTCCCCTTCTGCCGCAAGCATTAAGCAAGATTTCATCGGTACCCCGTCCGTTAATACCGTACAGGCGCCGCAATCCCCATTTAAGCAGCCCGGTTTTGCACCAGTTAATCCGAGACGAAGACGAAGAGCAAATAACAAAGTATCAGCCGGTCTGACCGTCATCTGTCTTTCCTCGCCATTTACTTTCAACGTAATAAGATCAGACATTTGGACCTCCTTCTAATTCCCGTAAGGCATCTAAAATTGTATGTTGCAAGACAAATATTCGGTATTCACTTGAGCCTTCCGCATCATCAAGAACGGGTTTGGGTACATACTGTAAAGACCTGCGCGCTCTATCTTCTAATGAATAGCTTTTATCGTTAAGCACAGCCTCCATTTCAGCAGAACGAAACGGAAATGGACATACGCCGCTGAAGGCCATTCTGATCTCATCATCTTTTTTCAGCGCACAGACTGTCACCAATGGATATCCGACATTCCACTGCTGTCTTCTTTTGATACTGACAAACGGCAGGTCAACGTACGCTCGATCGACAACGATATGAAATAGAAAATCTCCTTTTCGCAATTGTATTTCCTTGTTAAATACTTTATTTATAGGATGGTAATGAATCCCCGCTCTCCCTGCAATCCCTAGCAAACTATCAGAAATCAACAACGGCAGCACGGCCTCACGGTAGTAGATGCCCCCGCAAATGTTTCCGCCCAGGCTGATCTTATTTCGAGTCGTCCGATCGGCTATTTCACTTACCGTTTTACTTAATAGCGGAAATGGATTTTCTTCCTCCAGTTTCGTTAATGACACGCCCGCTCCGATCACCAGATAACGTTCATAAAAACGGATGGCGTGAAATTCCGGAAGCGCGTTCATATCTATCACCGCATCCGTATAGACGATATTCAGCCTTCCTAACGTGATAATTTCCGTGCCGCCGGAATAATACATCGGTGTTTTCTTTTCAGCCGCAAGCGAGTGAAATAGATTGATTGTTTCTTGAATGGTCTTCGGTTTAAAATAATCAAAATCAAACGGTATCATCTTTCCACCCCTCTTGCGTCCTCCATAATTGTTCGGGAATGAGAGGAAGTTGATTCAATTGGACACCTAAAGCGGCGGAAAGGCAATTTCCCAATGCGGCCGGCATCCCCAGCAGTCCGTGTTCCCCGCCGCCGCGCGCTCCATAAGGCGCAATCTCATGCGGGGTTTCAACAAATTCAATGATATATTCAGGCTGCTCTCCATAGTGAAGGGGGCGGTATGTTCTAAGCTGAGGATTTAATACTCTGCCATATGAATCAAAGACAAAGGTTTCTCTTCCTCCGAATGCGATTCCCATACTCATCCCCCCCATCACTTGACCCCTTGCAGCTTTTTCATTCAGTACAGTTCCTATATCCACAACAGAATAGGCTTTTGTAATCCGATACGTATAATCCCGTTTATCCAACTCAACTTCAATTCCCTGAGCACCGACAGCCCACTCGGGTCCCGGCTTTCCTCTTCCCGTTTCCCGGTCTAAATTCGTCATCCGGGTTAATGTATAATTGCCGCTCGCAATGATTTGGCCGCCAATGGTATTTCCATTTGGAAACGTGTATCCGTAAGCAATGTCTTTTATGTCAACATGTACAGCAGGATGATCTATAAAATAAACTTTTCCGTCTGCCACTTCCAATTCCTCGACAGGAACCCGCAACACGCATGATGCCACTTCCTTAAGCTTTCGAATGGCTTCTTCCGCTGCATTCAGTACGGCTCTTCCGGCCATTAACGTCCCTCTGCTCCCCACGGTTTTCCAATGCTCGGGCGTTGTTTGGGTATCTACAAGCATTTTCACGTGAATTTTGCTTATATCCATTTTCATTCGTTCTGCTAAGATTTGGGCTAGCACTGTTTTTGTCCCTGTTCCAATTTCCACTACCCCTGACATCAAATTAATGCTTCCATCAGGATTAAAGGTTAAAATCACCCCGGACGTTGCATTTGTATCAAATGTTGAGGTTTTCCAAATACAGCTGATCCCCTTCGCCCGTATCTTCCGGCCGTCGATTTCAATTCGCTGTCCCTCGTCCCAATTCATTAATTCCTTCAATCTTTCAATACATTTCGGTACATTTCCGACCGTGCTTGAATTGAGAAGAACTTGAGTCGGTGTGGTGTCACCGGGGCGAATGGCATTTTTATAGCGGAGTTCTAACGGGTCCATGTTCAGCTTTTCCGCCAATACATCCATCGTCCGCTCAAAAGCAAATAACACTTCAGCATGGCTGTAGCCCCTGAATGCACTTGGATATGGATGATTCGTATACATACAATATGAATCACACGATATATGGTCGATAGCGTACGGACCCGTACAATCAACCACCGCAGCCCGGCTGATGTCCACTCCTTTATCAGAGTATGCTCCGCCATCAAATAAAAGCTGAATGTCCGCCGCCTTTAAAATTCCATCCTTTGTGGCCCCTAATTTGACAATGGCATCCAATCCTACATGAACGGGAGATGTGATCATATCCTCTTCTCTCGTATTAAACAATTTGACGGGCCGGCCTCCGACTGCTTTTGATGCCAAATAGGCAATCACCTCTAACTGAACGGCTGCTTTTCCCCCGTACGCCCCGCCTACTAAAGGCGTTTTGACGATAACCTTTCCGGGTTCAATTCCAAAATACCACTGCATTAATTTTTTAATGGCAAAAGGAGCTTGAGAGGATGTGGTAATGATAATCTCCTCATCCGCCCGAATTTCAGCGATCGAGCATCTTGTCTCCATCGCAGCGTGATCAGAAGGGTTAAAGGAAATCTGGAATTCTGCTGTCACATGACTTTCCCTAAATCCGTCTTCAATATTTCCTTTTCTAACCTTATCCACGTTTGCGATATTTGTCTTCGGAACCGGGAATACACCTTTTGTCTTCTCATAGCGGTCCGCATGTTCATGGACGAGCGGCGCATCCTTTTGAAAGGCCTCACGGGGGGAATTGACGACGGGAAGAGGTTTATAGGATACTTTGATGGCATCCGCGGCCTTTTTAGCTGTAATCGGATTTTCCGCAACAACAACAGCAACCGGCTCACCATGGTATCTGACCCTTTTGTAAGCAATCGGCGATCTGTCTTTAATTTCCTCACCTGCAAGCGGAAAAGGTTCGTCACCCAATATCGCTCTCACACCGGGAATCTTCCAAGCTTCTGAAAAGTCCATCGACACAATATCGGCATGAGCATATGGACTGGTCAGCATTTTTGCGTGCAACGTCCCTGTTTCTTGAAAATCATCCGTATATTTCGCTTTACCCGTCACTTTTTCAAGGGCCTCTTTCCGAATGACACTCTTCCCGATATACTCCAACTCATTCACTCCCCGAATTTATTCAGCAGCAGCCTATAATCTTCAACTGTATCGACGTCATAAAAAAGCAAAGGGTCTTGAAAGCTGATCATTTTTCCCATATTGATCATACTTTCACGGATGACATGCCGGGCGCCCCGATCTCCCTTTAACTGATGCAATACCGGAAAACATTGATTGGAGAATAAAATGGGGGGCATAGGAAGATGCTGATTTTCAGCGGCGATAAATGAATAACGGCGCTCTTTTTGATAGGAATCAATTAACGTATTGATGATATCTGCGGTGACAAACGGCTGATCTGCAAGGAGAATGATAACGGCGTCAGCCTCGTACGCTGCCGCTTTTTTTACACCGCATTGTATAGAATGGCTTTGGCCCTTACCCGCCTGCTCACATTCTGCCTGGCTCCACTTATTTGACATGGGATCTAAAAAGAAAAAATCCGAAAGCCAATGCAGTGAATCTCCCTTTCCCGTAATAACGAAAATATGATCTAATTCAGATAACAAGGCATGTTTAAGAGCCATACTTCCAAGGGAAACGCCATTGAGAAATAAACTTCGCTTATCCGTCCCCATGCGTCTGCTTGTACCGGCTGCCAGGTAAATGGCTGCTGTTTTCATAAGCGGGACCTTTGTTTTCGCATTTCTTTAATCAGCTCGCCGACGATACTTACAGCAATCTCTTCAGGGCCTTGTGCCCCGATGGGAAGGCCGATAGGGGAATGAATATCTGCCGGAATCTCTGCCCCGCCTAACAGCCGCTCCGTGCGCCTTCTGGGGCCTAAAACGCCTTTATAAAACATATTCTCGTTTTTTATTGTATGTAAAATGATCTGATCTTTTTGAAAGCTGTGCGTCATAATGACAACAAAATCCCTTTTTGTCATGCTCAGGCCTTCCATGACTTCTTCCGGCGCTCCCGTTATCAAATGGCCGGCTTCAGGAAAATGGCCGTGATGACATAAGGCGGGACGCCAGTCAATCACCGTCACACGAAAGCCCGCACGAGCCGCCAACGAAACTAACGGCCTCGCATCTTCTCCTGCTCCGAAGACGTATAAACAAGGTTTTGGCACCATCTGATGGATAAAAAACAAATCAGATGTATGTTCATCCCTTTTGATTCCCTTTTCCGTCTGTCTCAGTTTTTGAATACGGCCTTGTTCCATCACATCCCCGGTTCCAAACACGCTGCCGTCTTCAGCGATATACAGATCTTCCTCCGGCTCTAACGTTTCAGTGAATCGTTTCACTCGGGTCACAGACTTTTTTTCATCTAAGCATGTCTTGACTGTCATCAGATTTCGTTCCAATTCTCCTTTTACAGGCTCAAGCAACACCGTCAAAACACCATTACAGCCAACGCCCTGTCCCCAGGATAAATCGTCTTCCGCGCTCATATCAAAGCGGACAATCAACGGCTGTCCTGCAGCCCAGACCTGTTCTGCCCGTTCAACGAGATCTTCTTCCAGACAACCGGCGGATAACATTCCGACTCTTGTTTTATCCCCTAAAATCAGCATCGAAGCCCCTTCTTTCTTATAAGCGGACCCCTCTGTTTGAATGATGGTAGCCAGTACCTTAGCTTTCTTAGAATTGGCGATGACATCCAAAATCCGGTGTATATCATCCATCTCATGTCCCCCGCTTTTACCTGATCATATCTGTATATCCATATTCTCTTTTTCCAGAAAAATTACAAACGCTTCAGCAATTGCTTCGTTTCTAAAAAAAAAGAGTCTTTATAGACCTTATGACCGGGCGGCGGGTGCGACAGCATGTCGGAGCGGAGAGATTCCAATAACACGTTCTGTTCCTTCTGTTTCCGATTGTCTGTTTCACCCTGCTGTATGCCTTTAAAACCCGCAAAATATTCACTTAACACTTGTAAATTATTCCCCAGCTCCCTTTTGTCACTTGAAGATAAAGCTCCTTCTTTTTCCCATTCTTTTAACGTTTTCACTATATTTGACAGATACTCAAATCCGGCGTTCAACTTTTGCATCTCTATTTGATAGCTTGAAATGATGTTTTTATGTTTTTTTCTGACGGGGTTGAATTTTAAGCTGTCAGAGGCTGTTTGCAGCATCTCTTTTGTCATATGCAGCTCCTGCAGAAGATGGTTCATTTTATATTCCATAAGGTTCCCTTTTCCTTGCCCCCACTCTGATTGCACCCATTTGGAAAGGTCTGAAAGTGTGCCGGAAAGCTGACGGGCCAATGTTTGAAAAGAGTCCGCTGCCTTTTTTGTGTAATCCGGCGGAAACAGGAACATGTGAACCAGAATCGCGATGATGACGCCGATCACCGTATCGATGATTCGGTCGAATGCATAATCTTTAGAGTTTCGTTCAAACGTAAAGACCAATAAAATGGTGAGCGCTACCTGATGCAGAACCGTTACATCTATTCGCAACCACTTCGCTATGTAAGTACCGCCTAACAGGAACAGCCCCAGCATCCAGCCATTCATTGGCAAGTGACTGACAAGAAAGGACGTTAGCATGATCCCAATCGCAGTTCCCGCAATACGATGAAAAGAAAAACGAATCGACTGATCTATCGTTGGCTGCAAACATAAGATAACAGACAGAGGCGCTAAATAGGGGTGATCAGAGCCCGCCAGTTTTGCCGCTTCCCAAGAAACAGCAGATGCAATCGCCATCTTCCAAACCAAAGATGTTTTGTTTTGAATTTTTTCACTTTTCATCATACGCCCCCTCCTTTCAGAAACCTTTTCCACTAGGTTTCCGTGACGGAAAGGGATTTATACTGTCGTGTGGAAAATGCGGAAGAAGCTGTTGTTCGCAATAAAGGTGCTTCTCTGAGCTCTTCTTTACGGTTTCTATCCTCCTTGATAACTTCGCATCAGATATGAACCCTGCTCTCCTATGACTTTCGAAGGGAAACATACAAACCTTGTTGGTTAATGTGATGAAATTGGGTGAATTTTTTATCATTTTATATGGTAAGGGTTTAACAAGCAGAATGCCTTTGTTAGTATGGCAACCAAAGGAGGAGGATCAATGATGCAAAGCAGAATGAAGCTAACCGCAGTGAAACTGGCAGCCTTGGTATTCCTAGCAGGTGCCTTTGCCCTCCCGGTTTTACCCCATGCTGCGGCTGCCGCAGAATCCCAAGCTACATACAAAGTTGAAAACCTCAACGACAGTGAGCTGAAGATGACGTTCAATCATGCAGATGTTCAAATTGACTTTAAAGGCAATGCAACCCTAAAAGACAACATAACGGGCGAGGAGCAGGCTCTTCCGAAAAGCTCTGCTGACAAAAATGGTGACCCCGTTACACTGAAATATGAAAAAATCAAAAATGGCGTTTTAGTCAAAGTAGTGAACAAGGACGCTGGAAAAACGAGCGGGTCAATCAGCACCCAATCAGTCGGGAAATGTATTCTAGGTACTGGCGGCGGTGCGGTAACTGGCGGCGGCACACTGGGTCTTGCAGGAGCTGCTGTAGGCACAGTCACAATACCCGGCATCGGAACAGTAGGAGCGGGTGCTGTCGGAGCAATTACCGGCGCTGTTGGCGGTGCAATGACGGGAGCTGCCGCATCTTGCTTTTAATCATGAAAAAAAAGGGGCCCGCGCCCCTTTCTTTTACTAACTATGGAAGGTGGTCGACATGTACAAAATCATCATTCCTTCAATACTAGCCATCTTCATTCTCTGGATACTCTTACAGATTTCGCTGGAGATAAGCATCGTTAAGAATCCATTGAATTATTTTATTGTATTCATTGTCTTCTTTCTCTTTATTAAGATGGTGAAAGAGAAGCAACAGTAGGTTGCTTCTTTTACCATGTGTAGAAAATAAAAAGTCATATCTTAATGAATTCTTTAAGGAGAAACCAGGCTATTATTCTCTATTGTACCTTGAGAGCAGGTAAAGGAAGCTTAGGTTTTGAACATTATGTTTGAGCGGAAGTTTAGTTTAAGCGAGAAAATAATCTTAAAATGAATCTTTGTAATACAGTAATTGTCGACTCGATGATAATTAAAAATGTATGTTTACCTTTATGATTTAAAGCGGTTCAACAATAGAGTTTACTCTTGGTTAGTATTAAAAATGATATTGTCCATTTCATTTTAATTTGGCAGATGACTACCATACGTTTCTTCGTACTTTTCTATATCACTATAAAAAGGGTATTTTAAGGACTTTAGGCCAGTTACATTTCACTAGAATACTACCGCTGATTACCTGTTATAGTCTTCAATAATCGAAATTGTTTTATTTGCCACTTCACTTCCAAGTGAGGCATACAATTTCTTATCGCCAATAACATAAAATTCTTCTTTAGCTCGTGTAGCTGCAACATTCATCATATTTGGATCAGAAACAGCCCATCTTGCTGCTCCACTGCTATTAGTGTCCGCTCCAAGAACAAAATAGACAATTTTTGCTTCTTTTCCTTGAAAAGTATGGACAGTTCCGATGTTTGTTTTTTTCCCATTTTCGCGTTTCGTAAAGTTAATTTTATCTAAAACTTGTGCAAGTTTATAAGCCACATTTCTAAATGGAGATATAACATAGATTTCTTCAGCTAAGTCTGGATTTTCCTGCAAACGATTATCAATCAGACTTTTCAGTAAGTCAGCTTGTTCTTTAACAAATTTGTCATTTGCTTTTCCGGTTGAATCATACCATTGTGATTTTCCTTGTGACTCATCTTCTGATTTACCTTGTACCATCAACCCATCATACGAGATTTCATTTGAAATCGTAAACATCGGATAATTTGAACGTCTGTGCACCCAAAGTGGTATGCCAATCCATTCATCCTCATTTTTTTGAAAACCATACTGACTTGCAGCATCCACAATCGTTTGAGTAGAAGCATCAGCAGAGACAAATTTTTCATCAACTTTATAATATCTTCCAATCAATGTCAGAACATTTGAATCTAACGTCAATACTGGTTTTATTTGTGATGGATCCCCAACCACCATAACCTTTTTACTTCTAAAAATTGCGCCAACACTTGCCTGCGGTAGTGCTTGACCTGCCTCATCTATGAATAAGTTACCTATTGAGTTTTCATTAAGGTTTTTAAACATCCTGCCAAAGCTGGCAAAAGTAGTACTGACAACAGGGATAGCGAAATTCAACCATTGCCATGATTCTGAAATTAACTGATGTCCATTCTCTTTTCCAATGTATTCGGACTGTTTATTCCAAATAATTCTTGCCGCTTTCAAATTCTTTCTGTTTTCATACAGGAATTGCTTTCTAACCTTTAAGGCTGAAATAAATAATTCTGATTGTAAAATACGAAAGCGCTTGGTAAACCATGGATTAGACTTTTGAAGTTCATCATATGATAGTGAGAAATCTAGTTCTTCTATTCCACTTTGAAATTTGTGTTTTTCCAATAACGCAATTTCTTGTTCCAATTTCTTAAAATTATTTTGTTGAGTAGTGATCCATTGTTTGAAATCAGCTTTTGTGTCCTGAATTTGTTGCCGAGTATTTTCGATTTTAACAGCATTTACCTTTAGTGCATTTTCGAATTTCATGCGCTCATTTAGCAATTTAGTCTTTTGTTGAGAAAGATGATTTAAATGGGCATTCGTATTATTGAGATTTTTGAAATACCGCTCAACTTTTGATTTATTAAATATTTTCTGAAACCATAAAAAACTTGGCTTTTGTGAAGTAACTACATCATAATTCCGTTGAGCTTGAGCTTGTAAATCATTCAAATTTTTGATTTCAATGGAACAATCCGATAACTTTTTTTGGAGATTTACGCTTTCTTGTCTCAGCCTTTCAAGTTCACGCTGCGCTTCTTCCTCTTGTGAAATCAAATTTGCTCGTTTCTCTGTTACTTCTTGTTCAAAAGCAATGGTTTGCTCCTTATGCTTGGTTTTAAATTTTTGAAGAGAATACATTTTCTCGCTATATTCTTGAATTTTTTCTCTTTCACTTTTTATTTCATCATAGAGACGCAAGAATTCTTGATATACACTTACATCTGTACTCGCTTCATAATTTTCTTCTAAATCTTTTTCAATTACTTCAATGGTTAAAAGTAACTTGTTAATATTTGTTGACGCTCCGCCTTCCAACGAAAATGTACCCCAATTATCCTCATTTAAAAGCTCACTTTTTATCTTGCGATTCTTTCCGAAACCTTCACCGGTTAATTTAGAATTAGAAACATCTTTAAAATAATTCGTTTCCTCTAGTTGCTTTTGAAAATCGTCAGCAATCTTTTCTTTCTTTGGTAGCTCCTTAACAATGTTTTGGACTGCCCCATTGTTTGAACTTGCTACAATAATATTCTTATCTGAAATGGAATCCGGTAAAACACCAAGTTTGGCATTCTGCCAATAAACTAGACTACCTTGAATATTTTTATCAGACAGCTGTAAAATTTCCACTGCCTGTTGCACTACTAAATCAGCGAAAATATCTTTTAACAGTGTTGTTTTCCCTGTTCCTGGCGGTCCATTGACACTACGAATATCATTTTCATCATTTAAAGCAAGATTTACCGCAACCTGTTGCATGAATGAAAGCGCAAAATCAGGATTACTTGGGAAACGTCCCAACGGATAAAATTTAGGTTGCAAAATCATCTCGAAAACATGTGAATTAAAATGAGTAGATTCTTTTTTACCATCTAAATTTTTTCTATATCCAGAAAAGCCATTAAAATATCTATCCAAATTTTTATTAGTGATTGTCTTTGCCTTGTTCAGATCGCCAATAAAAAACGAATGTAGATTCACATCCCCATTATCCAAATTTTTCACAAATGCATAGCGGAAATTTTCTGCAGTAACATTATAATTTTGTAAGAGTTCAGAAAATGTGGTATTAAAATCCTCATTAAATTTCCTGTTCAAGTCTTCTCTAAATGAGTTTTCAACTTCTAAAATATCTTTCGGTAAATCGCCATGTCGGCGGATATAACCGCTCATCGTATAGAACAATTTGTCTGCTATAAAATTTAACTGGTTATCAAAATATACAGAGAAGGTGAATTTGTCAGAGTTACTAACTTCTTCGTAGGTTTTAGCGATCTTATATTTCTCCCTCAATATGTCAACAATCTCTTGAAAATTGAATATATCAAAATATAATACTAAGCCCGACTTCTTGAAGAACTTATCTGATACACTTTGCTGTTCTTTTTGTTTAGTTAAAAAGTCTAAAAAAAACTTACTCCAGTCCTTCTCCACTGTATGTAAAGGCTTTAGAGCTTTATCTTTTTTATTAATAGAACCTTCTGATAGTTGCTCTATCGTAATCCAAGCATTTAAAATGTCTTTCCTTCCGTTCATACTATCCCCCGTCATTATCTATATATAGAAAACTTGAATTATATGTTGCATTTGTGTATTTCATTTTTAAAATGAAGAGTTTTTCATTGACAAAATTAGATTTCAACTAGACATCTGCTTAGTTTGTATCAAAAGGCACAACTTATAATTTGTTTTTTCTTTAATCAATTATAAAACCTCACTCACTTATGATAAGGCTCCCCTTAATGCATCTAAATGAGGTTTATCGGTATCAAGGTTTTAAATTATTAAAAGGTCAATTCGTCTACTGTTTTGGATGCTCTTAACATATCATAAAGTGGTGATATGTTCGTATTTTGACAAAAATCATTATCTCTAAGTTTTGAAAAAGTAAAATAAAGATATTTCTTAGCTCTAGATAAGCCTACAAAGAACGTACAAGTGTCTTCTTCTTCTTGGTTTGAATAAGTCCAAAATGCGTTGTCATCAAACCCTACAAAAAATACTGCTTCATATTCTAGACCCTTACTTTTATGGATTGTCATAATAGGAATAGAAAAGCGCCCCTCGAAACTATCAATTGCTTCTTTCCAACTCCCTGTTTTTTGATAAAAGGCAAATAAATAATCTACTAGGCTATCTCGTACTTGATTAAGATATTCTCCCTGTGAATATTGAGGATAGAATTTTCTAATTTTATCTACCCTATAATAATCCATAATGTCTAGGAGGATTTTTCTAAATCCTTCTAGTTCACTAAGTTTATCTAATTCATCTTTGACCTTATTTAAAAACATCTTGAAGTCAAATAAAAGGTGATTGATTGTTTGATTTATTATGGAACCTTTTACTCCTGCTAATTCCATCTTGATGTCCCATATTTTTATCCAAGCATCACTGTTTTTTACGTCTATTGCTGATTTTAAAGTGTTGATTAATAAAATTATTAATTCTTCTTTTAGTAAATCCTGAAATAAAGTTTCATTCCTAGCTACTATATTATAGTTTTCCAACTCACTAATTATATCCTGAGAATATTTATCTACAGTTTGTTTAACAATAATACAAATCTCATTATATGGTGTTTCTAAGGAATAGATTAGTTCATTAATCTTAGTTGCAACAATTTGAGCTTCCTTTTGAGAATTTTCAAAATACCATATTTCTGATATCCCATCTTCAGTTGACCATCTTGAATTTGGAATAGGAGTAAATGGTTGATCTTGCAAATAATTATTCACAACTTTTTGTATTTCTAATAATCTAGGAGCTGATCTATGGTTCATAATTAAATTATATGGCGTTGCAGAAAAATCTTTTTTATAACATTCAAAGATGTCTTTCTTGGCACCCGCCCATACCATAATCCTTTGTCTATGATCTCCTACAGCAGTGAGTGAAATAGATGAACTTATAAAGCAAGTTTTAACTAAGTCATATTGAAGAGTAGTTGTATCTTGAAATTCATCTAAAAAAACATGACTATAAGTTTTTTGTAGTGATTTTAAAATCAAAGGATTGGTATTTAAAATGTATATAGACAATTGGCAAATCATTGGAAAGTTAAGTCTTGCAGAGCTCTCTTCATTACCTTTCAATAAGTAGTTCCATACATTTTTCAACAACTCATCATTTTTTATAGGAAGAGGTTGACTATTTAAGTGCTTTAATAATACATTAACAAATTCATTTCTTTTCATTCCCTTACGTTGAAAAATACCAAATTTAGCATATGCTTTTACAATGTCATTATTACTTTTGTCGAAAAGACTATAGTTTAAATTCGGTCTGTATTCTATAGGTAATGCAGAAATAAAGCTGTCTAATATATTTTTAGCAAATGAATCGAATGTTTTGGAATTGAATCGAACAGCTAATTCTGAAGCAACCCTTAAATTAACTCTTTCTTTTAAATTTACTGCAGCATCTTTTTTAAAACTAATGGCTAATATTCGTTTTGGCTTTGGACAGCTATTAGTCTCTAAAAGAAAGCAAGCTTTTTGCGCTAATAATTCTGTCTTACCAGCTCCAGGTCCAGCAACTACTAATGAATTCTTAAGATTTTTCGTAGCAGATAGAGCATTTTGTTCAAGACTCAATCCACCATTTGGCACCCAACTATTAACTAACTCATTCAAAGTATCCATCCCCACTCTAAAGGTTTAAAATCTGTGTCGCTTTTTCTGCAATTCTTTGTATGACATCTGGAGTTGAATCTTTTAAATGCTGATCCTCAATAAGACTTAATGCTTGAAGGTGTGTTACAGGTTTTCCTCTTGTTAAGAAGAAATAGTTATACCAAATCATTAATTCCTTCTGTTCACTTGTATATGTATCCCCATTGCCACCATTTTCTTTTAATGTTTTTCTAACACTATCGTTTATTCTATCTATATATGCTGCTGTATTCTTATCGGCAGCTGAAAGTTTATGAATTCTTTTATTAGTTTTATCATCAATTGCTAGAAGGGGGCCTTCATTGTGTTTAAGAATCATTAAGTACTCATCTAAAAAGTTTTCTATCATCATAAAATCAATATCTATTGGATTTGAAAAGTACACATTATAGTTATTTAACAAATTTATCCAGCATGATAAATATTCCAATCCCTTTTCATCTAAGGACCACTCATGCATTTTTTCTAAATATTGATTTTCTAATATTTGTCCATTTTTCAAACGCAGTAATTTATTTCTGTCGACACCATTCTCGATTAATTGCTTAAGAGCATACTTAATTCTTCCCCAACCACCACCATTTCGTTCCCTATCTAAATCTAATAACGTGATAAATGGAATATCTAATTGGGTTAGTAATCTCCAAAAGTGATTTACATGTCTTCCTCCTAAGGGAACTACAGAAATTCCGGTTGAATCTAGATTATCGTTATATAAGGTAAGAAACTTAGGTAATAATATTTCTTCACTATCACCTTCACCTAATATTACTAAAGATGAAAAATAGAGCTCAGGATAGGCTTTTACAGCTTCTTTAACAAATTTAAATGCTTCATCATCCTTAGGCGGTAATAACACCTCTTTTACAACAGTTTTACTATTATTCTTTTCTATTCTTAAATGCCTAATTTGAATTGGATCTATTCTTTTTATAATAGAAGGGCTATGAGAAGTTATAATTATTTGAGCATTAGGTTTATCTCCTAAACTCTTAAGATTTTTTATTACTTTTCCCAACAAATGAGGGCTAACATGATTCTCAGGTTCTTCTACTAATACTATAGTTATCGCTGGTGGATCTATATTTAATATTCTACTTTCTTCCGTAACTTCCGAACTAATTTCTTCAATCGCTTTGTTTTCTAACTCTAATAAAGAATCAATTAAGGTTAAATAAAATAAAGATTTTAGTCCGTCTCCTAAATCAGAAACCTTAAATGCCTTTTCCGTATGAGATGGGGTAAATTCAACGTCTAACTTTTTTAATATACTTTCTAAATTGTTACTTCCGAATTTGATATTTGCATTGCTGTATCTTTGGTCATTATGGTAATTTTTCCATTGATCTGCAATTATTGATTTTACGGTTGAAATCCCCTGTTGATTAGCTACTTGAGTATCTAATAAATTAATTTTTTCTTTAATAGCTTCCTTGTCACTTTCTTTCCAATTAATTTGCTTGATAATTCGCCACAATATGGTTCCTGAAGCGTTTTTTAGCTGCTCTGATGGATTTCTAGCAGCAGGAACATAAATTACTTTAATTTTAGATTTATCATGCGCATTAATAGGTTTTAAATGTTCCTCGGAATTTTCACCTTCAGAGCACTGAATAAAGTAATAACGATAGTCAACGCTTCCTTCAGGGTCATTGCTTTTTTGCCATGTTGCATGTAATTGGATTCTAATATAAGGATTACCACCCTCTTCTGAAACTATGAAATTTTCAAAGTAGATGGGAATTCCATAGTCATCAGGGTCACCGTTTTCTTTAAAAAACTCAAACTTTGCTTCGAGTTTAAAGTAATTACTTTCAACTTCTTCAGGAGTTTGATTATTTAACAAGTGAAAATCCGATCTTTTAATATTGGTGCTTTCGCCAAACAATTTTAAAATGGCGCTTAGTACAGTAGTTTTTCCAGCACTATTCGTACCAATTAGAGCTGTTAAATCCGAAATATTTATACTAGTTGGTTCAGGACCAAAACTTCTATAATTCTCAAGAGTTAGTTTAACTAATTTCACAAACACATCCCTCTCTTTCCTATAGTTGTTAATTTTACCACAAAAAAGCCAAAGATTATTGTATCAACAATCTTTGGTTTTGATTAAACCTGATTCACAGAAAATTTCTTACTATTATTTTAACATCTCAAAATAAATAATTTCTTTGATAATCAAAAACCACTCACTTATGATAAGGCTCCCCACGATTAATCCGAAACGCCCGATAAATCTGCTCTACAAGTATGAGACGCATCAACTGATGAGGAAAGGTCATCTTCGAAAATGACAGTTTGTCGTCTGAGCGTTTCATGACGGTGTCGCTTAGGCCGAGTGAGCCGCCGATGACGAAGGTGATTTTGCTTTTTCCATAAGTCGCCAGCTTATCTATTGTATCGGCCAGTTCTTCGGATGTTTTCATTTTTCCTTCGATGGCGAGGGCGATGACGTGGGTGTCCGGGCTGATTTTGGCCAGGATGCGTTCGCCTTCTTTGTTTTTGACGATTTTCATGTCTTGGTCGCTCAGGTTTTCCGGAGCTTTTTCGTCCGGGAGTTCGATGATGTCGATTTTTGCGTAGGCTGAGAGTCGTTTTTTGTATTCTTCAATGCCTTGCTTGAGGTATTTTTCTTTTAGTTTTCCGATGGTCACAATATTGATATTCACAGGTCATCCCCACTTTAGAAACAAGTTATTCATATATATTGTCCACAATTGTGGATATCTTTTCTGTATTTTGTGTAGGATCATTCGTTCCCTACTAGATATGTTGCAGTGTCCCCACATAATTCACAGGCTGTGGATAAACTGTTAGTATGTTCGATTTTTCTGATTTCGGGCGGAAGCTCATGATCATCTATGTACATGTCCAGCACGGTTTCGATATGTTCTTCACAAGAATAATAAGCGGTTTTCATTGTTACATCCTCCGGTTTTCTTTTGCGCGCGGCAATTGTTCTCTTCTCAATATAACCTATTTATACACATGTTAGTAGTGCTTCGGGCTGAGTTTTATCCACAATTCGGCAAATGACGCGCAAAAAGAGCCGGTGTTTTCAGCATCCGGCTCTTTACGTGTTTTCTCTTTTTTCTAAGCGAAGGACGAACAGAATTCCTAATAGACACGCCAGCAGCGTACAGCATACATCAATCCAGTCCGGCTTTCCGCCGTTTAAAAAAGAGTTGGTTATCACGGAAACCAGGAGAATGGTGACGGTCACCGCGGCAAGCTTTTTCTTCATCGGCTCCCTCCTTCATCTGACTGTCTTCTGCTTTTACGGTTCAAATTCCTCTATTTCTTTTTCTTGCTATATAGCCTTATCATGAGGGTCACAACGATATATACAATCATAATCAATGCCCCGTTACTCACATCAGGGTATCCAATCAACATATTCATTATGACAAAAACAATGGTTATACAAATGACGGACAACAATAAGAAGATACTGAATGATTTCAAATGAACACCTTCTTTCCCGCAGTAACGTTTCATTATAAAAAGCTTACCAAAAGCGGCAAGCTCTTCCGAAATGTTCATACTCTTTAAAACCCATCCATCACCTGCACATCATACAGCTTGAGATGGCTTTTCGGCGTGACGATGTTTTTTAAGTTTGGGATGGTCAGGTCGTTCAGCTTTTTGCCCGTTTTCAGGTCGAAGGATTCGATTTTGGCGGGCTTTTTGTAGCTGTACGTGAACAGATACAGCTTTCCGTTTTGATGGGTCAGCTCCTTGAAGTCGGCCTTCATTCGTGATGCGGGGAGGGTGAAGGCCTTTTTGCTTTTTCCGGTCTCAGGGTTGATGCGGTAGACGGTTCCGAAGCCGTCAACGAAATAGAAGCTGCGATGCTCCATGAAAAAGCTTTTTTTGAAGCTGAACGGCATGGAGTCATAGATCGTCTGTTCGTCATTTTTATAAGCGGCGATGTCATACGTTTTGATGGCGCCGCTGTTTTTCATGACTTTCACCATTTGATAGATGTGATCGGCTTTTTCTCCTCTGGTAACAAAGCAGACAGCGCTGTCGTCCACGGCGAGCTGGGATTCGACAGACGTGCCTTCTTTATACGTCCACGTCGCGATTGATGTTGTATGGAGCTTTTCTTTATCGGCCTGAATGTCTTGGACGTGATAGCCTTTTTCGTCATCTGTCGGCGTGAGCGCGAAAAGATGATCTTTAAAAAAGCCTGAGGCGCGGATATAGTGCGGGATGACGTCTTGCTTCCACCTGCCGTCCATCTGGCGGTACAGCTCTGAGCGATAGCTGCCGCCGCTCTTGTCGTAGCCCGAATTATACAGCGTGTAAAAGCCTTTCGCCCGTTCGATATATCCCGCGCTGTCTCCCGTATGCTGGTACGCTCTTTTATACGTGTGAAGGCCGTCCTGAACGGTGTAGATTCCTTTTTTGTCCTCCAGCAGCACGCTTTCGTCATGCACTTTGGCCGATCCGAGCTCAAGCCCCTTCATTTGATAAGAAGAAAGCCGCCCTTTTTCATCGGCGAAGAGGGCGTAGCTTTTTCCGCCGCCGAACGTGTCTTGGTCAGCCGCAGTGGAGAAATACAGCAACGCCTCTTTATCTTTCAGAAAATCAGGGTCATTTAATGTGTCTCTCGCAACCTCCGCAGGGTCTTCCGTGCGGAAATAGAAGAAGCATAAGACCGCTGCGGCGGCGATGATCACTAAGGGTATCCAGATGATTTTTTTCACGTTGTTCTCCTTAGTGAATGGTCAGGATCGTGGTTGTGTAGGACGAGCTTGTGATGTCGCGCGGGTATACGCCTAAGCCGCCGTTAGAGTCGATATCAATCCCCGCTTTTAAAAGGAATGCCGACCACAGCAGTTTTGAGCAGTTTTTGGCGCCTTCATGGCCCGTATTTCTGTTATTGACGAAGTTGAAGGAGTACTCATCACCCACTCTTGATACGGCCCAGTCAGCGGCGGCTTGTTTTTGAGCATCGGTAACTTTCACGGTCTGGACGATTGAATTGTCTTCGACTTCTCTGCCGTTATAAGCAATCTGACGGACGCCGTCTCCCGGCACGGATTCGACAATTTTATCAGCGGATGAATACATGCCGACATGCCCGTGATTGTAATAAGCCGTGTATGAGTTCGTGTAATAAATATTGCCTTTTGTGCTTTTCGGGAGTTTTTTGGTTCCTGACGATCCGCCCATCGCAGAGAGTCCGTCTTTGGAAGCGATTACATTTCCTTGCACCTTGTCTGCCGTGATTTCTTGATGAAACTGCTTGAGAATTGCTTCTGTTGAAACGTGCTTCTGTTTGGCAAGCTCTTTGGCGGATTGGAGAACGTCTTGAGGAGTCGTGCCCTGCTGAAGGTCTGCGATTTCTTTTGCGTAGCGTGGTATTTCTGTTTCTTTCGCTTTTACATTCAAACCGGAGAACGACAGAACCATGGTGAATGACAGGGCAAACGGGAGGACGGCTTTGAACAGCTTTTTACACATTGACTTCGCCTCTTTTCTCAAAGGTTAATTTTTCCACGTTTTCATTATATGACGAAATTGTGATAAAAAAATATACAATTTACAGATTTTTAAAAATTTTATAACAATATGTAAATCATATACATAAATCATTTTCAAATATCAGGAAATCTGGTTATCATACAAGAAAGGGGGAGGACATATGAAGGACAGAACGATCGGTTCGATGCGGGTTTCCGCAATGGGATTAGGGTGCATGGGCATGTCGGAATACTATGGCAGCCAGAGTGAGGAAGAGTCGATCTCCACACTGCATCATGCCGTTCATCTCGGCGTGAATTTGTTTGATACGGCTGATCAATATGGATTGGGTGCGAATGAAGAACTTGTCGGCAGAGCGCTCGCCCCATTCAGAAAGGAGCTGTGCCTCGCGACGAAATTCGGTTATGTCCGAAGCGAAAAGGGTGAGTTTATCGAAATCAACGGACGGCCCGATTATGTGAAAAAAGCGTGTGATGCCAGTCTGAAACGCCTTGGGACGGATTATATCGACCTTTATTATCTGCACCGGGTTGATCCGCGGGTGCCGATTGAAGAAACTGTCGGCGCCATGAAGAAGCTGATTGACGAAGGAAAAGTGAGGTATATCGGATTGTCAGAGGCTTCCGCAGAAACGATCAGGCGCGCCGTCCGCATTCACCCGATTGCCGCGCTTCAATCGGAATATTCTTTATGGAGCAGGGAAGCAGAGGAGCATGTGCTGCCCGCCTGCCGTGAGCTCGGCATCTCATTTGTGCCTTACAGTCCGCTCGGCAGAGGTTTTCTTTCCGGAAAGATGACGTCGACAGATCAGCTGGATGCCGATGATTACAGAAGAAGAACGCCGAGATTCCAGGGAGACAATTTGGCGGTGAATATAGGGCTCGTCCAAAAATTTACCGCCATTGCCCGGGAAATGAATATCACCGCGCCTCAGCTTGCGCTCGCATGGGTTCTCGCAAACGGCGATGACCTCATTCCGATTCCGGGTACAAAAAAGAAACACTACTTGGAAGAGAACCTCGCCGCTCTCGACATTGTGCTTCCGGAGGATGTGAAGGCGCGGTTGGATGAAATGTTTCCGATCGGCACGGCGGCCGGCGAGCGTTACCCGGAACAAATGATGACATTGTTAGATGAATAACAAAAGAGGCCCATCGTGCGGGCCTCTTTTCATGACAGCTTTTTGCTCATAATGACATCCGTCTCCAGGAATCCCGTCTTCTCATACAGCTTCCGCGCCGTTTCGTTATGAGCGAACACATGGAGAGAAATCTTGCGGACACCCAGATCTTTGGCTTTGTCCTCCAGCCTTGCGAGCGCCTCTTTTGCATAGCCTTTGCCGCGGAAAGGCGGATGAAGGCCGAAATCATAAATAAATGCGTCCTGCTGCGGGTGGTCCGGATCGGCGTGCAGCCACAACCAGCCGGCATTTTCCTTTCCGTCCAATGTCAGCGTCCATAAATAGTGATCGGCTGTCTCCAAGCCGTCTGGAAGCAGGTCTTCAAACGTCAGCTCCGCTAATTCCGGCGCTTCGTCAGGCAGCCACGTTCCCGCTTTTACCTTTTCTTCAGCGTAATGCTTGGTTGAATGAGCGAGATAGGACTGAAACTCTTGTCCTGTCATCGGCTGCAGCGTGATAGCCATTGAATCACTCCTTACACGAAAGCGATATCATGCAGTATTATCCGAAGGCTCCGTTTTCCGCCGGTTTTATGATTTGTTCGGCTTGTGCCGTTGAACCAGTTTGTGCAAATAATCCAATCGAAATGAGACTTGCCAAGGCTGCTGAGAGTACAATGAATTTACATGTTTTCATTACGAATCCCCTCCGTTAATCTCAAAATTTGGTCATTGGCATCAATTGATTCCTGAAAATACTTCGCCGCCGGTTTGTATTTCTCCTGTTTTTTAAAATGCGCCGCGGCCTGATACGACAAATCGGAAACGTCACTCCACAGCTCTTTCCTTCTTAACTCGGCGAAAGCTGATTCAAGCGCTTCTTCATTGCGGTCAATAAAGACATGCTGTAAGATGCGCAGCTTTTGGGTGTATACGGGCTCGTTTTTTTCTTCAGCGGCATTCAGCGCTTTATGCAGCCAAAATCGGCCCTCATCCGTCTTTGCCTGCTTCAATAACACTCTGGCCAGCATGTACAGACTCCGCACCGAATACGCTGATCGCAAATGCTCCTTTTGATCAAGAGCCGTTTCAAACTCGACCCGCGCCTCTTCCAGTTTTTCCTGTCTTTCATAGCAAATGCCTGCGTTAAAGTGGGCGAGCGCTTCAATATGCGGATCGCCCGCTTTGGCGGCTTGATGAACCGCCGTCTGCAGGAGCTCTTCGGCTTTCTGATAGTGGAACAAGTCCATTCTGTTACAGCCGATCACCATTAAACACTGTGCTTCTCTGACCGCGTACATTTCATTGGCTTTGTAGATCTCCAACGCTTTTTCCGCGTGGTTCATCGCAAAGTAGTTTTGGCGGATTTCATAGTAGGCAATCGCCACTTGATAATTAAACTCGGCTCTTTCAATCTCATTCGGTATGTGCCGGAGCCTGCTTTCAGCAATCCGGTAAAAATTAATGGCGTTCATAAACCGTTTACGGTAAAACTCGTGCATTCCGGAAAAGAAATAATAATAGTATTGAATCATCTGGTCTGTTTTTTCTTTATCGGCGTTCAGCTGGATCGTTTTTAAAATGCCGTCTGTTTTCTCATACTCTTCCATTAAAAGCTTATAGCGGGAATCAATTAAATTAAAATAAAGGAGCACCGTTTGATTTTGTGTCATATTTTGCAGATCCGTAAGCAGTTGTTCTCTTAACGCCTCAGCCGATTCAGTGTTGTGCTTTTTGATTTCCTCATACCAGTCACTGATTTTTTTCGCAACTGTTTCGTGGGCCATCACCTCAGCCATCTGTCAGGACACCTCCCTTTCCCATTTTGTGTAATAAATATATCATATTTACAGGTCCAAAAAGAGGGTGGCAGCCCGCTAGTTTCCTCGTGGCAACAAAAAAAACCTCCGCAGGTGCGGAGGCGCATATTTTATAATAGTTTTTTTCCTAACAAAGATTCTACCAGCTCGACCGCTGTTTTGCCGGTTTTGTTTTTGTGATCGAGGATCGGGTTGACTTCGACAAATTCAGCTGAAGTGATGATGTCGGCATCATACAGCATTTCCATTGCCAAATGGCTTTCACGGTAGCTGATGCCGCCGACGACAGGCGTGCCTACGCCGGGTGCGTCGCTCGGATCAAGGCCGTCTAGATCAAGGCTGAGGTGAACGCCGTCACAGTCTGACAGGTAGTCAATGGTTTCTTCAATGACCTTTGTCATGCCGAGGCGGTCAATCTCATGCATCGTATAGACTTTCATGCCTGTTTCCTTAATGTATTCACGCTCGCCTTCATCAAGCGATCTCGCGCCGATGATGACGACGTTCTCCGGCTTGATTTTCGGGGCATACCCGCCCAGATTCACCAACGTGTCGTGCCCGACGCCGAGGCTGACGGCCAGCGGCATTCCGTGAATATTGCCTGACGGCGATGTTTCCAGGGTGTTTAAGTCGCCGTGCGCGTCGTACCAGATGACGCCGAGCTGTTTATAGTGCTTTGCCGTTCCTGTCAGCGTTCCGATCGCGATGCTGTGATCGCCGCCCAAGACGAGAGGGAACCGCTCATTCTCAATGACGCTGTCCACCTTTTGGGCGAGCTGCTCGTTCCCCGAGAGCACAGAGTTCAAATTTTTCAGCTCTTCATCATGTTTGAGTTTTTCACGATTGACGGGGATGTCGCCTAAGTCTTCCACCGCATACCCCATGTCAGATAACCGTTCAATGAGATGCGCGTAGCGGATGGCGCTCGGGCCCATGTCCACTCCGCGTCGTGCTTGTCCTAAATCCATCGGCATTCCAATAACTGAGATATTCTTGTTCATCCGTTTTTCCACCTCAACATGTTGTATGTTGTCCTGTGCGGGTTTCTCAAAGATGACTTGGACACGAAAAGATTTAAAGCTCTATCTGTTTTTCTGACTGCTTATGCTTTTTTACATACAGATGATAGACGATAACGCACACCGCCATGAACGGGATGCCGCAATAAAGGGCGAGCCGCTGTTCTGAATCAAATGCGAGACTGATCAGAACGACCGTATTTAACGTCAGCCCGATAATAGGCAGCACCGGGTACAGCGGTGTTTTAAACTTCAGGTCTTCCACTTTGCCGCCTTCGCGGATGTATTTCCGTCTGAACATCAGCTGTGACAGGGAAATCGTAATCCAGCCGACCTGCGCGCTTAGTCCGGCTAATGATAAGAGAAACATATAAACGGTTTCCGGCGCTGCCACTTTAGACAGCAGGGACAGGCAGGCGACGGCCAGCGTCACGATCAGAGCGTTCATCGGCACGCCGCGTTTAGTTGTTTTGCCGAGCGATTTAAAGGCTTGTCCTTCGTTCGCCATGGCATATAAGATACGCGTCGATGCAAACAGGCCTGAGTTGGCCACTGAGAGCAGCGCAATTAAGATAACAAAGTTCATAATATCGGCCGCATATGGAATACCGATTTGTTCAAACACCACGACAAACGGGCTTTCGACCACTCCCGCCTTCTTCCACGGAATCATGCCGGCAATGACGATGATGGAGAGAACGAAAAAGACAAGCGTTCTCCATACCGTCTGCCGGATAGAGCGCGGAATCGTTTTCTCGGGATTTTCACTTTCTCCCGCGGCAACCCCGATCAGCTCCGTTCCCTGGAACGCGAAGTTTACGGTAATCATCGTAATAAGCATAGCCTTAATGCCGTTCGGAAACAATCCATCCTCATAAAAATGAGAGAAGAAAGGAGCCTGCTCGCCGTGTTTCATGTCGATCAGGCCGAACATGGCGGCACCGCCCAAAATAATAAACAGCAGAATGACTAAAATTTTAATGCCGGAAAACCAAAATTCCGACTCAGCGAACGCTTTTGTGGTAATCGCGTTCAAAAGAAACATCAGTCCGACAAACACGAGGCACCACACCCATACGGGAACATGCGGAAACCAGCGGAGCATCAATTGTCCCGCAGATAAAAACTCAATGGCGCATGTCACCGCCCAGCCGAGCCAGTACAGCCAGCCGAATGCGAAACCGAAAGCGGGGCTGATGAATTTGGTTGCGTACGTCTGAAACGACCCTGATACGGGAAGGGCAACCGCAAGCTCGCCTAAGCAGAGCATTGTCAAAAACATAATAAAACCGCCGACCAGATAAGACAGAACCGCGCCCAGCGGTCCCGCCTGGTTAATTGTAAATCCGGTACTCAGGAAAAACCCGGTGCCGATCACTCCGCCTAATGAAATCATAAACAAATGGCGCGATTTCATTGTGCGCTGAAGCTGATTCTCTTTTTGATTTGTATTCACTATTCTGCACCCCTTCAGCAACTTGTATTGGAACCAAGCCGGTGCTTTGAAACCGATTTGCTGTCCAAAGAGCCTCTATTTGTATATGAATGTTATATGAAATTCATTTTCGTACATAAAGATACATTATACTAAAATACTGTCTCCGCGCAAATAGAGTGTGCTGAATTTTTTATTTGTAAATTCCATACAAGCCGAGGGAAAGCATTGCCGCATCAAGGTATTACGCGTTTTGAAGCACGTTTGTGATCTTTTGGATCGCCCAGTCCAAGTCTTCCTTGGAAATCATTAACGGCGGTGCAAAACGGATCACGGTATCATGTGTTTCTTTGCATAAAAGCCCTTCGCCTTTCAGCTTTTCACAGTACGGGCGGGCCGCTTCTGTCAGTTCAACACCGATAAACAGGCCGCGTCCGCGCACGTCTTTTATGATCGGGTTATCAATTTTCTCAAGCTCTTCTTTAAAATACCGGCCAAGCTGAAGGGAACGCTCTGCCAGCCCTTCTTCCTCAAGGACTTCAAGAGATGCGAGCGATACCGCGCAAGCGAGCGGGTTTCCGCCGAATGTCGAGCCGTGGGAACCCGGGTTAAACACGCCGAGAATGTCACGGTTCGCCGCGATGCACGAAATCGGGAAGACGCCCCCGCCGAGCGCTTTGCCTAAGATGAACATATCCGGTACGATATTTTCCCAATCAACCGCGAATGTTTTCCCTGTGCGGCCGAGTCCCGTCTGAATTTCATCAGCGATCAGAAGCACATTTTCTTCCTTACAAATAGCGGCCGCTTCTTGTAAAAATCCTTCCGGCGGAATGACGATGCCCGCTTCTCCCTGAATCGGTTCGAATAAGAAAGCGGCTGTGTTCGGCGTGATCGCCCGGCGCAGCGCTTCTGCGTCCCCGTATGGAATTAATTTTATACCCGGAAGCATAGGTCCGAAACCGCGTTTATACTCATCTTCTGAAGAAAGGGATACCGCAAGCATCGTTCTGCCGTGGAAGTTGCCGATACACGCAATGATTTCCGCCTGATTATCCGCTACTCCTTTGACCTCATATGCCCAGCGTCTCGCCGCTTTGACAGCGGATTCAACGGCTTCCGCCCCCGTATTCATCGGCAGAATCATATCTTTTCCGGTCAGCTTGGCTGTTTTCTCATAAAACGGGCCGAGCTGATCATTATGGAACGCGCGTGACGTCAGAGTGATTTTATCCGCCTGATCCTTCAGCGCCTGAATGATCTTCGGATGTCTGTGCCCCTGGTTCACCGCGGAATAAGCACTCAGCATATCCATATATTGATTGCCTTCAGGGTCTTTTACCCAAACACCCTGCGCTTCGGAAATAACAATCGGCAGAGGATGATAGTTGTTCGCGCCGTAATGTGAAGTTTGACTGATAATTTCTTGAGATTTTGTGAAAGCTGACATAATCTGATTCCCCCTTGTTTTGTAATCATTCAACATTAGATCTTGCTTTCCCTTTTTATAAAGCAAGTTCCGTGCCAATCCGAAAAAACGGGATGTTTCGCCAGCATTCTTTCTTTTCCTGCAAAATATTCCGGCAGTTTGCGTGCAAACTGCATCCAAGCGCAAAATTTTTTTGCGTTTCCTGTTCGATTTATTTTAAAATAATGAATGTTAAGACGATTGAGAGGGGGAATTGACCTGCACACAACCAGCGAATTTTACACACTCGTGTTACAAAGCATTCTGGAAGAGATTGATGTCGGGCTGCATGTGGTGGACGAAAAGGGCAGCACCGTCATTTACAATAAGAAAATGATGCAGATTGAAGATATGGATGAACGGGACGTCCTGCACAAAAACCTGACTGATGTATTTATGTTTTCCAATCAGCAGGACAGCACGCTCGTTCAAGCCCTTCAAGAAGGCAAAACGATTAAAAATGTAAAGCAGAGCTATTTCAATAACAAAGGCCAGGAAATCACGACGATCAACCACACCTTCCCGATTGTGCAAAACGGCGAGATCAAGGGCGCCGTGGAAATCGCCAAGGACGTCACCAAGCTCGAACGGCTGATCAGAGAGAACATGCACAGAAAAGAACAGAACAGCTACACGTTTGACAGCATTCTCGGGAACAGCCCGGTCATTCAGGAAGTCATCGAAAACGCGAAACGGGCAACCCGTACATCATCGTCCGTGCTTTTGGCCGGCGAGACGGGAACAGGCAAGGAGCTGTTCGCCCAAAGCATTCACAACGGCAGCCAGCGCTCAGGCGCCCCGTTCATCTCACAAAACTGCGCCGCCCTGCCGGACAGTCTGGTCGAAAGTATTTTATTCGGCACGAAAAAAGGCGCCTTTACCGGAGCCATCGACCAGCCCGGCTTATTTGAGCAGGCGCAGGGAGGCACCCTGCTCCTCGATGAGATCAACTCTCTCAATCTCAGCCTGCAGGCAAAACTGCTCCGCGCCCTTCAGGAAAAGAAAATCAGGCGCATCGGATCAGCTCAGGACAAACCGATTGACGTCCGTATCATCGCCACGATGAATGAAGACCCGATCACCGCCATTTCAGAAGAGCGGCTGCGCAAAGATTTATACTACCGCTTAAGCGTTGTCACGCTGATCATTCCCCCGCTCCGGGAGCGCAAGGAAGACATTCTGCCTCTGGCCGAAGTGTTTATTCAGAAAAACAACCACCTGTTTCAAATGCATGTCGATTCGATCAGTGACGATGTGCAGCAATTTTTCCTGGAGTATGACTGGCCGGGCAACATCCGCGAGCTTGAACATATGATTGAAGGCGCCATGAACTTTATGACGGATGAAACGACGATTACGGCGGCCCACCTGCCTTACCAATACCGGATGAAAATCAAACCCGCTGACACGGAAAGCAAAGCAGCCGCAAGCACCCAGCCCGGCACAGATTTAAAAGACAAAATGGAAAACTTCGAAAAATACATGATCGAAAAAACCCTGAGAAAACAAGGCAATAACATATCCAAAACGGCAAACGAGCTCGGAATCAGCAGGCAGAGCCTGCAATACCGCCTGAAAAAATTCGGTCTGGACCGGATGAAATGAATCCATACAAAAAAAGGCTGAGGTGCTCCTCAGCCTTTCGTTTATATCTGATTGGCAAGCCGCTCTCCGGTAAACCAAAAGTTTTCGCTCACTGCCAATGTATGTTCCGTATTCTCGACTTGATGCCACCAATGGCGCGGCGCGTAAATGATTTCTCCCGCCTTTTGCCTGAAGCGGATCGGAGACGCCTTTTGCGCCAGCGGTTTTTGCTCTATATCTTTTTCATCAAAGACATTGATATTTCCTTCGTACAAATACGGAGAGTCGTCCGGATGATAGAAAATCCATTCCTTCTCCCCGAAAATGACGCCGTTCCACGCGTGCGTGCTGTTAAAATCCTGATGCAGCGGCGTGCCTGTCTGCTTAGAACCGAGAAAGAACCATTTCCAGTCCCGTCCCGTTTCTTCATCCG
The DNA here is from genome assembly GCF_003047165.1 of Bacillus sp. ZY-1-1. NCBI lineage: Bacteria > Bacillati > Bacillota > Bacilli > Caryophanales > Bacillaceae > Bacillus > Bacillus sp. ZY-1-1. The sequence goes on along the minus strand of NZ_CP027061.1, from coordinate 85,151 downwards.
CTCTCAATGTGTCTTTTGTAAAATACTCGGGTGCGGAATAGACAAGGTCTAAGTCATTTTGGTTCAGCTGCGTAAAATTCCAGTCACAGTACCATTTGTCATCATTCTGATCAATGTACTCGATATAGTTGGAAAGCTTTACTTGTTTAAACGTTTTGACCCCTTCGATATCTGATTTCCGGATGGTGACCATTCTGTCTCCATAGTGTTCGTCAATGTATTCAAGCGTCCACGGCCTGCATTCCCAGTGATCCATTGCCCCCGTCAAAATAAAAGGTTTCTTATCAGCATACTCGCTTACAAAAAGATCGTACGATAACTCATTGATTGTCAGTCTGTCAATGGTCATATCCATTCCCCTTTTATTCGGCAATCTGCCGTTTTTTTTGTTTGGCGTAACTGTATGGACCTGAAAAGATGGTGACGTTTTGATTCTCAAGCCAGAAAATCTTGTTGAACTTCTCCAGCAGGTTTCTGTCGTGAGAAACGCAGATGATGGTGCCTTGAAACTGCATCAGGCTGTTTTCGAGAATTTCCTGAGATTCAATATCCAAGTGGTTGGTCGGCTCATCCAGGATCAGGACATTCAGCTTTTTTTCCATTAAGATGGACAGCTTCAGCCTGATTCTCTCACCGCCCGACAGGACGGAAAGTTTTTTAAAGACCGAAGACCCGTAAAATCCGTACTTGGCCAGCATATTCCGGGCCATGCCCTCTTCAGTCAGCAGATTTTCTTTAAAGAATTGCAGAATCGTCTGACTCGAATCTCCGACGTGGCTCTTTTGATCAATGTAGCCTATCTTAAGATTTTCCCCCACTTTAATGGTGCCGTCCGACAGTTCTCTTTCCCCGATAATGCAGCGGATCAGCGTTGTTTTGCCGACGCCGTTTCTGCCGACGATGCCGATTCTGTCTTTATGCTTTATACGCAGATTCACATTTTGATATAAAAGGGAAGATCCGTTGGCCACCTTTCCGTTTTCAATGAACACAATATCTTTTGAACCGGCGCCCGCTTCCTGAAATGCGTTTTTTAATTTTTGCTCCGTCCGGACCGGCTTATTGATCAGCTCGATCCTTTTCAGCGCCTTTTCCATATTATTCGCGCGTCTGTGCAGCCCGACAGACGGCGGATTCGAGCGGTTGGCCCAATCTCTCAGCTGGGCGATGGATTCCTTCATCTTCTGTATTTTTCTCTGCTGTTCTTCATATTTCTCAAACTGGGCGATGATGAATTCTTCCCGCTTTTTCAGGTATTCGCTGAAACCGTAAGGCCAAATCTTCACCTCGGTATCGTCAATCTCGAGCACTTTCATCGCCGTCTGGTCGGCAAACGTTTTATCGTGGGTCGTAAACAGAATGGTTTTGTTCGATTTTTTAATAAACCCTTCAAGCCACTCAATCGCATGAACATCCAAATGGTTGGTCGGCTCGTCCAGCAGTATAATGTCGTCGTTGCGGATTAAAATTTCGGCAAGGCCGGCTTTTGTTTTTTCGCCGCCGCTCAGCTTTGAAAACGGCTGATCCTTTAATTCGCTGAGGCTGAGCCCGTTGCATACCTCGTCAATCATCGCATGCATCTGGTAGCCGTTGTTCCGCTCAAATGTTTCCGTGTATTGACTGTACTTTTCCAATAAAGCAGTCAGCTCGTCCTCACCCATCGGTTCCGAAAGCTTCAGCTCAATGGCCTTCATTTCCTTCTGGATCGCCGCGAGAGCTTCAAACGATTTTTCCAGATATTGATACAATGTCAGATCCTCATGGGGATCAGCGATCTGCTTCAGCAAACCGACCTTCGCCCCTTTGTTGATCGCAATCGTTCCTTCATCCGCCTCAAGCTCCCCGGAAAGCACCCTGAACAGCGTGCTTTTGCCGGAACCGTTCGGCCCGGCCACAAGCACTTTTTCGCCTTCATTGATGAAGAAAGAAACTTGTTTGAAAATGGTATCTCCCGCTAAATTTACCGTAAGATTATGAATATTCAGCAACTCACATCATCCCTTTGTCATTCTGGTTCAAAGCTCGACTTTATTCTGGATGGCGACGCTCGCTTTCAGTTTGTAAAAGCTGAGCATCATAAACAGCGACAATAAGATGGATAATACCCCGATTGCGGTCAGCAGCAAAGCTGAATCAAAATAGTCCGTTAAGAATCCGATAAACGGAAAGGCAATGAACATGAAGAGCGAGGTCATCAAACTGATAATGGACAGCAGCGTGGCTCTCGTTCTGGACGGAATCTCATTATTCACCACCTGACTGGATACGGGTTCTATCACATCATAGAGCGCGTTAATGACAACAAAAGCTGCAATCGTCACGTACAGACTGCCCGAAGGTATAAACAGATAGGCCGCCCCGATGATGCAGAATGTCAGCAGAAGCACGCGCCTCGGCGTGAATTTTTCCGCCGGCTTTGAAGAAAAGATGGAGCACAGCGCCTGCAAGATGGACAGCCCCGCAAAAATAATGGATATATTGCGCACGGACAGCCCTTCCTGACTTAACAGATCTTGTCCGTACATATAAAAAACCGATGTAATCGCAAAGAAAACGGAGAGTGACAGCACCAAATATTTAAAGGCTTTGTTCAGCCTGAAGAAATCTTTGACTTCTTTTAAGATGTCCCCGACCGTCTGCGTTTCGTGTTCACTGTTTTCAAATTTGATTTCCGTCAGCTGTGTAATGACCGCCATCGCAATCAGCTGAGTCACAATCCCGGCGATAAACACATACGACCATGATATTTCCTGCAAGTAGCCGCCGATGCCCATGGCGATCGCAAGACCGAGTATGACAAGTCCGTTATAATTTCCGATGGATTTGCCGTACCACTTTTCTTTCCCTTGTTCTTTCAGTGAATCAAACAAAAAGGCGTGATCCGTTCCTGATATAAACGTCAGCCCGATACCGTATATAATATGAGCGATGAAGAGGGCGATGAAGTTATGAAAGCTCAGGAACATTACCAAATAGACAATGACCATAAAATGGCCGAGCAAGAGCGATTTTTTTCTCCCGATTCTGTCCGAGATGACGCCGCTCGGCACTTCCGCCAGAAACATCGCCAAATTCAGGACCGATTGCAGGATGCCCACTAGAAACAATGAATAATTCATGCTTGTTAAATATAAAATCCAAATTCCCCGTTCGAAAAAGAAGTTTCCGAAAAAACCGGAGAAGTAAAGCAAATTTCGATTCCGCAAATGAATACCCCTTTCCAGCTATCTGCATTTAACATCATGAACAGAAAGGAGCCCGTCAGTCTTTACACTAAAACCCTCTATACATGGATCTTGCAGATACAGACTTTTCCCAAAACAAATTGGGCAATAATGAGTTGTATTCTCGAATAACCCAAAAAGTTCCTTCTTTTTTTCAGATCCTATGGCATCAATGATCGTTTTTTTCTTCTCCGAATCGCTGATGTCGCGGATGAAATATTTGATATAGCTCAGCTCATGCATATAAGCCGGCAGAAACAAATGGAGCTCAATATCAAACCCGCTTTTATCCATATGGTAATAATCATTGAAATGACTGACGCGGGAGACGGATACGTCCGCTCCGGCCCTCCGAAACAATTCAGCCAGCCTTTCAATGATCTCTCCATTGGGATAATAATCGGCATAAACAATTCGGATCGGCTCTTCTTTTGTCAAAAGGGGCGGATCTTTCTGCGGTGTCCGTCCGCTTTCCCATATACCGATCAGTGAATCAGTCGGTGTGATGATATGCCCCAAATCCCCGGCCAGCTTTTGTTTATCAAAATAATGCTGAATGAAAGTTCTCAGCATGCCGTCCTTTACCTTGAAGGTAAATAACATCGGCAAATGATTTTCTTTAAAATCAGCATACTGCCGATACCTCATGTTGGAATGATGAAACTGGGTGTGGCAGGTCACATCGGTCTGATTCGCTTCGTACAGCCCGATGCTTTTTTCCAGATCATTATTCAAAATAAATTGGATGATCTGAACGGTGCGGTCATCCGCGGGCGTCATTTTATATTGCGGATTCCGCTCAAATTCCAGTCCCTTCTCAAACGTACGCTTGAATCGGTACGGGCCATTTTCCGGCACATCGCCCCCGGCGGTCGCCGGAATCAGAAAGCTGCTCTGCAAAACGGCTTCTATTTCATCAGACGGCTCGTCCAAGGTGACTTCAAAGCGTTTTTCGCCCGTTACGTTCACCCCGAGCTGATCGGATGAGACGAGGCCTTTTACATACGGAACGGCCTGTTTTATGTTCAGGAAACTGCCGAGATGGGGACTTTGGTTTTCTTTTGTCAGATGATAGATGATCGTTTGAACCACACCCTCGGCGTCACCTAAATAGTCCGGGTGAATGTCCACCTGACAGGTGCGGCGATCTTTGCGGATGATTCGGCAGTTATAGCCGTCCTGCAGGCTTTCATACATAATGCTGCAAATCATCTTGCTTGTGTAATCCTGCGTATCTAATGGGTTCAAGCGTATCGGGCTTGTGTCGATTTCTATTTTCAGAGGGTCGCCCGGTTTTCTCGCCGTACGATGCATCGTCTTCATAAAGCGCTTTCCTTTTGAGAAAGCTTCGTTTCTGTAATATGAAGTCCGTCAAAGTCCAGGCCGATGCGGGTATTCAGGGATTTCGGGCTTCCGCCTGCAAGGTATGTGATAATGTCATGAGACATAAACGAGGATATAATACCGTTTGTCGCTCCTAACGAACCTTTGATCGGTTCATCGGGGTAACAGTTCAGAAGTCCGGCCGGCATGTTTTTTTCATAGGTGACGCCGGATTGATAGGATTCAGGCGTGAGCAGAGGCCCCCATTGGCCGCTGAAGCTGCCGACACCCCCGGTCATAAACGCGATATTCCGCTCCTTACAATACTGATAAACCCATTCAGAAATGTTATGGGGTTTGTCAGCGGCATTTATGACGATATCAATTTCGTACGGATCTAACACACGCAGGTCCTGCGGCTGTGTCATTTCCTGATGGTAAAGTGCTGCGTCCGCATGGGGATTGATACCCGCGATATAATCTCTGCATTCTGAGATCTTTAATTTGCCTACAGAAGATTGAGTATAGACGAATTGTCTGTTCAGGTTATGTACTGATACGGCATCGAAATCAATGAGAATAAAATGCTGCATGCCCGCCGCCAAAAGGTTTTGAAGAATGATCGTTCCGACGCCCCCCAGACCCACGATCGCTGCCCTGCTGCCGTCTAATCTGTTTTGGATCAGATTGGGGTTTTGGTTGTATTTCTCAAAATGGTACAGCTGCTTTTCAGTGATGCAGCCTTCACGGCCGTTTTGCCATGGCTCTATTAAAGCATCCAATTTCATTAACGCATCGAAAAACTGGTTTCCCGCTTCCTCTCCCAGAAGATCAGAAAGCTCTTGTTTTTCACAGCCGGTGATCAGCCGTTCAACCGCCTCTTTGATCTCACTCGTATGCGCAAGCTTAATCGCCTTTCGATATTGAATGATAATATGCCCCGTGTAGGTCAGCACCTGCACGCTGTCTTTAAACTTCCAGCGCTTACAGTCCGTTGACATCATGACATACCCCCTGAATGATAATAACTCCCCAATAAGGGGAGTCACGGCTTTACTAGCAGCGATGCACCAAGCTTGCTGTTTCTGTATCAAGATCAAGTTCTTCAATCTTCATCAGTACACACCCCCTTTGCCAATAACTAGATATTATCATCAATATTGGAAAAGGACAAGTTATTTTTTGAAAATTTAGAATTTATATATAAATTGTGATATTTCTTCCGCTATCCCGGTTTACCCCGGCAGCCGGATGATGAACACGGAGCCTTTTCCCTGCTCACTTTTCACTTCAATTGTTCCGTTATGGCTGTCGATAATGGTTTTTGTAATGGCAAGACCCAGCCCCGCGCCGCCGGATTGACGGGATCGGGAGGTTTCCGTCCTGTAAAACCGGTCAAACACATGAGGCACATGCTCCGGAGCGATTCCCGTTCCGTTATCCGCAATCATAAGCATGATTCCTCCGTCTTCCTGCAGGGAGACGGTGATGACACCCGTGTCTTCATCCGTATGCTGCACCGCATTGTAAAAGAGATTGAGAATGGCCTGCTTCATTTTGTCTTTGTCAAAAACAGCTTCTATCTTTTGATCAACAAAGAACTCGAGTTTCCGGTTTCTCGCGAGCAGCTTCAGCTCAGCCTCCATTTCCAAAATGACGTCTCCCAATGCCCCTTTTTTCATTTCAAAGCTCGGCTCCCGGTCAATCTTCGCGAGAAACAAAAGATCCTCTATCAGCTTATTCGCCCTGACGGATTCCGCGTACATGCTTTGAAGCGCTTTTTCTTTCTGCTCCGGCTTTTCCGCCGCTCCGCGCATTAAAATTTCGATAAAGCCGTGAATGGAGGTAAGCGGCGTTCTCAGCTCATGTGATGCGTCTGATACAAACTGCCGGATGCGCTCCTTCGCTTCTTTTTCCGCCTGAAACGCGGTTTCAATCCGTTCCAGCATCTGATTGATGGAGATGCCCAATGACTCAATTTCGGCCTGCTTCATATCAATCGGCAGCCGTTTATCGAGACTGCCGGCATGAATGTCACCCATCATATGCACAATGCGGGACATCGGCTTGAGTGTGAGCCGGATCACCGGCAAAAAAACAAACAGTCCGATAACCAAAGCCGCAAAGGAAAGCACCGCGAAAATGCTGATCTGGCGGAAAAGCGAATCATTCAGAGGCTGGGTCAGCGTGCTCATCTGTACAACTCCCGCCTGCCTTCCGTCAACGGAAATCGCCTGAAACACGACGATGATTTCCTCACCCGCCTTATTGTGAGCCACCTGATAGTGAAGCGCCATTGTATCTGTCAGCGCATCCCGATACACGTTTTTCGGGAAAGAAGGAGCGGCTCCCGCGTGCGGGTCTTCTGATAAAACTGACATCTTGTATGATTGATTGATAAAAGCAACCGTCACCCCGGGATAAATCACATTCGGATGAGCCGGTGTTTCGGAACGGGCAGGAGTTTTGATTGACCTCCATACGCTTTGATCCATTGAATTGATATCACTCTGAATGCTGATCGCCTGATTTTCATACATCGTCCGTCTCATAAACATGTACTGTGTACCGCCGATGAAACATAACAGCAAGGTCAAAATCGCCAGTGACCTGAACAGGAGCTGGAACCGCAGGGTTCTGTACAGCCGTTTCATGCCAGGTCCACCCTGTACCCGGCGCCCCGAACCGTGCGAATCACCTTGTGTTCTTTGTCCTTCAGCTTTTCGCGCAAAGAACGAATGTATGTCTCGACGATATTGTCTTCCCCGAGAACCGTTCCGTGATGAAGCCCCATCGTTAAAGAATCAATGAGTGCAGACTCGCCGTCTGCACTCAGCAGCTTGATGCCTTTCAACTTATCCATGATGCAGTCTCTCCTTAGATGTATCAGCCTGTGTTTATTTTTTTCGCTTCCCCTTCTATTATTCGCTTTTATCTGAAACAAAACGGAAGCTAAGCTGAATTGGTGAAAATAAACGCTGAAAACGGAGCCATCTGCAAATAAGCTGCCGGCAGTTTCATCTGCCGCTATTCAGCAGCACCAGTCTGTTTCAATCACAAAGTTCTAAGGTCATGTCTGCCTTTTTCTACATATATCCATTTTCAACTGAACGTGTTGTGACCCGCGTTCAGTTCTTTTTATGGCTTCTGAAAAAAGGCATAAAAAAAAGCGCCCCTGAAAAAGGACGTTTAATATGACATGTTTCATTTTCTTAAATTCTGCATTCTAAAATAATTCTTCCTTCACATTCACCCTCGATTTCATTCAATACGATGATCACATCAGCCGTTTTCATGTGTTTCACCTCCCTGCTTCACAATAGTATAATATTAACAAATAAATCAATAAAAAACAGCCCGGATGTCCGGGCTGCTTTTTTATTTCTGTAATCGATCCGCTTCTGTCAGTTTGACTTCCGCTGTTTTTTTCTTTCCCGAACGGTAGAACGTGATGTTCACACGGTCGCCGATCTTTTTGCGATACAGGCGCTCACGGAGATCCACAACGTCATTGACCTTATGTCCGTCGAACCCGGTAATCACGTCGAGCTTTTTCAAACCCGCTTTTCCGGCCGGTGAAAACGCGTCGACACCCATAATGACCGCCCCGGTTTTAACGCCTTTCGGAAGTTTCAGCGTCTGGCTCCAATGGTAGCTCGCAATATCCGTTAAGGATTTCATCTCAATACCGAGGAAAGGCCGTCGGACTTCTCCGTATTTTTCTAAATCCTGAATAACGGGAATGACAAGCTTTGACGGGATGGACAGGCCGATTCCTTCAACGGCGGATTCAGCGATCTTCATTGAGTTGATGCCGACCACCTTGCCCGAAATATCCATCAAAGCGCCGCCGCTGTTGCCGGGATTAATCGCGGCGTCGGTCTGCAGCACTTCCGCATTCCAATCCGGATGTCCGTCGCCGTTTGAGTCAACGGGCACCGCTCTTTCCGTGCCTGAAATGATCCCCTGTGTCACTGATCCCGCAAATTCAAGTCCGAGCGGATTTCCGATCGCAATGACCGGTTCTCCGACTTTGACTTGATCAGAATTGCCGAACTGGGCGGCCGATTTGATTTTATCAGACTTCACCTTCAGTACCGCGAGATCCATCAGACGGTCGCTCCCGATCAGCTCAGCAGGCACGCGCGAACCATCCTTCAGGCTGATCTCAATCTCAGTCGCACCTTCAATGACATGGTGATTGGTTACGATATAAGAAGTGTTTCCGTTCTTTTTGTAAATGACGCCCGACCCGCTTCCCGCTTCGCCGCCCTCTCCCCAAATATCAGTCTTTTGGATATTGAGAACGCCGACTACCGAATCCGATACACGGCTGACCATATTCGTGACAGCGTCATTGACATTTACGTTGACTGTTTTCACCTGTTCGCTGCCGAGACGCCGGCTGGTGCTTTTGCTGCTGTCTCCATGGTCTCCGCCTGTCCAGTACGGCATCAGGAAAGCCATGAGCGCGGCCCCGACGATGACGCCGATCAGACTTGATAGAAAGTATCCTCTCTTGCTGCGGCGGGGCTGTTCGGAGGCGTACTGTTCATCATCGCGATTATAATCCACCCTATCTCAAATCCTTTCAAGAGTACTCGATTTGCTTATAGTGTGGGTCAGATCGCGGATTAATAATCATGATTCATTTGGAAAAATTACACGGCGCACAGCGGCGTCGGAATTTTCGGATCGGTATCAAATAACTGAAACGTTTCCCCGGCGACAAATCCTTTCGCAGCCAATGTCTGCTGCACGGACATTCTCGCCAGTTCCTTCATATTGTTGTCTTGGCTCAGATGCGCCAAATAGATGCGCGATGTGCCGTCGCCGATGACATCAGTCATGGCGAGCGCCGCATCTTCATTCGAGACGTGGCCGACATCGCTTAAAATCCGCCGCTTAATGCTCCAAGGGTATCTGCCCATTTGCAGCATGCCGACGTCATGGTTGCTTTCAAACACAAACACATTGGCCGAACGGATGATGCCTTTCATTCTGTCGCTCACATATCCGGTGTCCGTCATCAGCGCGAGCTTTCTGCCTTGGTAGTGGAAAACATAAAACATCGGCTCGGCCGCGTCATGAGAGACGCCGAATGACTCAACATCAAGCCCGCCGAAAGATTTCACGCTTTCCATCGGGAACAAAAACTTTTGTCCGGTATCCAGCTTGCCGATCTGATTCTCCATCGCTTTCCACGTCTTTTCATTGGCGTAGACGGGTAGACCGTACTTTCTCGCAATGACGCCGAGCCCTTTAATATGGTCGCTGTGCTCGTGAGTGACAAAGATGCCGTCGACGTCGTCTATCTTGCGGCCGATTCTCTCCATCAGCCCGTCCATCGCTTTACCGCTCAGGCCGGCATCCACCAGAAAAGAATGCTCCTCTGTCTCCAGATAAAACGCATTTCCGGTACTCCCGCTCGCAAGCACGCTAAATTGCAAGCCCATTGTGTCTCACTCCATTATTTATTTTGATTGTTATCAATGACTGTGCTTTCCAATGCATTCACAGTGTACGTTTGCTGTGTCTTTTTCTTCGTCCCTTTTGACTTATCTTCAATTGTAATTCTCCATACCGGCGCCAGCACCTGCGTACTTGTCAGCGGGTATTGGGCAATATAGCCGAACTTGACGCTTTTAACGGCGCAATTCGCTTTTAAGTAATTTTGAGAATACAATAATTCGACCGCATCAAGCTCAGGAATCAGGCTCTCGGTCTGGATTCGCTTGAATGACTCCAGCATGGTCTGCTCGTAGGATACGACCTGGTTTTTATCGTTCAGATGCAGAATCACCTGTCCGATCGCATCCGTGGACGAGTCAAAATCCTGATAAATAAACTGTCCGTCATATGTCTGGTAAAAAATGATCTGTTTTTGATCCTTGTCGACTTTCCACAGTTTATATTTTTCACCGCCGGTTACTTTAGAACTGACGAGCGATTCCGCATCCTCCTGCGGTTTTTGCTTCGATAAACCGACCGGATCGGTAAATTTCATTTTCAGCGTTGTGACCTTATGATCATCCGCCGGCATTTCCATTAACGGCTTTTGATCCTTCAAAGCATCAATATCTTCAGCGGTAAATACCTTTTGGCCCGCCGTCAGCCGGTAGCCCGTCGCGGAATCAGAAGACAGGTTGCCGAATGTGATATGGTCCATCTCCATGTCTTTTTCCACGTTTGAATTTTTAATCACTTCGTATTCACTGCTCGAGCGTTTTTCAAAAAACTGATAGCCGAGAAAAATATCGAGGATGAGGAAGGCAATGATGAAGATCGTTTTTGTCTTATTCCACTCCATTATCGTCCTCCTCCTTCCCCAGCAGATCTTTCGTAATCGGGACGATCTTCCCGTTGATCTTCATACTCCAGACGGGTTCCAGTTCAACGAGATCATTCGTTGAAGAAGAGACCATTTGATAGGACAGGAAGATCTGGTCGATTTTGTTCACGTCGTATTTATCCTGCTGCTCCAGCAGAGACACAACCTCATTGCCGTTCATCATTTTTACGTCTTTTGTTTTAATCGGATTCGGCCCGAGAACATAGTTCGGCCGCTTGTAGCTGAGAACCTCGTCATTGGCCCATTGCAGGGTCAAAACAGGTCCGGATCCGAAAGGCTTAGACGTGCTGTTGATCACAGGCATTTGGTCTTTAAACATGTAGAAACTCAGCTGCTGGTTATCACTCACATTGAAAAATTGATAATGATCCGTCCAGCTTCCCGTATCCTCTAAATATTTATAGCTTTTCTTAATCAGCTCACCCGTTTGGTAAGAAGCGCTTTGTGCCAGGTTCCGATGCTGGAATTGAATCTGCCGCTGTGTCGAATTGATTTCCAGACGGCTGATTCCGTCAGTCAGCACATTCCGATTGTAATTCGGGTCCTCTCTGACCGTGCTCGGATCATTAAAAAGCGTCTGCTTAAACAGGTTCGTCTTAATGGTTTCAGTGATAAATTCTTTTTCCTTCATATTAAACCGCGCATTCGGCATGAGAAATTCTTTGCTTTTTCCGACCGAATAGAGGTGGTATAACGGCATACTCGACTTTTTGCTGTACAGCTCATTCATCAGATTGCGGTAATTCGCCGATTCCACAGTCACTTCCAAAATCAGCTGCTTGCTGTACGAGACCATGTAAATCTTCTTATTCGTCTTATTCTCATTAAACGGAATAACAATATGGTCAAATGAGCTGTATTCCATTGACGGATTTGACCATTTAAACATCGATTGGAAGAAATCAATCGGAATGGTGTCATTGAATTGCAGATCGAGCTTTGCCGAATTGCCGTTTCTGCCGTAAAGCCAATTTTTAAAACCGAGCTTGTCGTATTGATCGGAAATATCCTTCATCCCTTTTACTTCCCATTGCGGCAAATCCGCCCACAGGTCATTAAAGAGCGTCTCATCATCCACTTTATAATGAGAGCCGTTTGTATGAATAAACATATCCCGGGGTTTTACCGTTTGCGACACTTTTTGGCTCGTTTTATCAATTTTATGCTTTTCCCGGACAGTCGATTTGGTTGAGGCCGTGCCTTCTGAAAAATTGGGCTGGAATGTCCAAATTCCCCATGTTAAAACAAGACTAATGACGACCAGCACTGACAGTATGACTGTTTTTATATTTTCACGCCTCATCCCAATCATCCTCTTGCTCTTCTTTATATGGAAGAGTAAATGTAATCTTCGTTCCTTTGCCTTCTACACTGTCGGCCCAAATGTCTCCGCCGTGCGCCTGAACCATCTCTTTTGCAATCGCAAGGCCGAGCCCGGTGCCGCCGAGTTTTCTCGTGCGCGCTTTATCCACTCTGTAGAAACGGTCAAAGACTTTTTCCACATCTTTTTTCGGAATGCCGATACCTTCATCTTTTACGCTGATATAAAGCAGCTCTTCTTTCTCGTTCACATCGACTGAGAAAGTGACATGCCCGCCTTCCGGTGAGTATTTCAGTGCGTTAGAAATGATATTATCGAGAACCTGCGTCACTTTATCCTGATCAATCTCCACGTACAGATTTCTGTCCGGAAGCTCGCGGATAAATTCAACATGCTGTTCTTTCGTCATTTCAAAACGATCGATAATCAGTGACATAAAGCGGATCATATGAATCCACTCCCGATTAAACTGATAATCTTTGCTGTCGAATTTAGAAAGCTGAAGCAGGTCGTTCACCAATCTGATCATGCGCTCAGTCTCATTTTGGGTCACCATTAAGAAACGCGGAGCGATATCTTTGTTTTCCCACGCGCCCTCTGCAAGCGCCTCTAAATAGCTTCGCATGGTCGTCAGCGGTGTCCGCAGCTCATGAGACACGTTGGCAACGAACTCTCTGCGTTCCCGATCGAGTTTTTCCTGTTCGGTGACATCATAAAGAACCGCGATTAAACCGTCGATTTTTCCGTGCTCTCTCTGAATAACGGAAAAATTCACCCGCAGTACAGTCGTTTCATCGTCACGTTCGATCTCCAGCAGCATTGAATCCTGCTGTTCTACTAAATCCTCAAATGTAAAGTTCTCTTTTATGCCCAATAAAGACGTAATCGGCATCTCTAAAGCCGTTTCACGTGAAACATTCAGCAGCTCAAGCGCAGGGCTGTTTAAAAGAATAATAGCCCCGTTGCGATTCGTAGCGATGACACCGTCCGTCATATACGCGATAACGGAAGAAAGCTTTCTTCTCTCCCCTTCCGTCATGGCTTGGGCATCTTCAAGCTCTCTCGTCAGATGGTTGAATGTCGTTGCGAGCTGACCGATTTCATCATGCCCGTATTTCCGCACCTTTCTGGAGAAATTCCCTTTTGCCAGTTCCATCGCCTGCTTACGCATATCCGATAGCGGATGGGTGATGGTGCGGGCGAGAAATATACCGAGAAGAGCCGTCAGAACAAGGGCTAAGCCTGTTCCTGAAGCAAGAATCGAGTTGACGGTTTTCATCTGGTTAAAGGTATCTTCCATACTGGCCACGACATAAATCGCGCCGACAACTTCCTGATTCTCTGTGACGACAGGTTTTGCTGAAATCAGCACTCTGTTTTTGCTTTTAGGATCATAATATTTTTTTGAATAGGCCTGTTTTGTTGAGAAAATCCGTTTAAAAATCGGGTCAGTCGTCTGTTTCCCCGCTATTTCCTCGCCATAAGGCCTCGAAGAACCGACGACCTCATAGCTTTTATCAACAAATGTAATCTCCCGTATTTCATTGTTTTTCGTAAAATCATTCAAAATCCGTTTGACGTCATCTTTAATGACGGTGCTGTCATTATCTCCTTTATATTCCTGCTCAATATAATAGGATAGATTGTCAATCCGCTGATTTAACGATAATTCATAGGACTTGAGAAGAGAATTCTCCACCTGTTTCACAAAGTACACGCCGATAATCTGCATGGCGATGATAATGAGAAGCACATAGATCAGCGTGATCTTAAACTGAATCGACCGAAAAAAACCAACCTTATTCATCGCCGGTTAGTCCTGTTCAGGATTTCTCAAGTAATAACCGACACCCCGTCTTGTGACGATCCAGTTCGGATGGCTCGGATTATCCTCGATTTTCTCACGGAGACGGCGCACTGTTACATCCACCGTTCTCACGTCACCGAAATAGTCATAGCCCCACACAGTCTGCAGCAGATGCTCACGGGTCATGACCTGTCCGATATGTTTGGCTAAGTAATGAAGCAATTCAAACTCACGATGAGTCAGCTCGATCGTTTCTTCTCTTTTTGATACGACATAAGCGTCAGGGAAGATGACGAGAGAACCGATATGAATGTCATTAGAAGCTGATTCTTCCTCAGCCGGCGCAACCGTAAGCTGGCGGCGCAGGTTCGCTTTGACGCGGGCCAGAAGCTCACGCGTGCTGAAAGGCTTCGTGACATAGTCATCCGCTCCGATTTCAAGCCCGATGACCTTGTCAATCTCCGAGTCTTTTGCCGTCAGCATAATAATCGGCATATCATATTTTTTCCGGACTTCCCGGCACACTTCAACTCCGTCTTTATTCGGAAGCATAATATCTAAAAGAATTAAATCAGGCTGAAGCTCCTCCACCATTTCCACGGCTTCGTTTCCATCGTACGCACAATGCACGTCATAGCCTTCTTTTCTTAAATTAAACTCTAATATATCTGCAATCGGTTTTTCATCATCGACTACAAGGATTTTCTTATCCATCATCTTGATTTTCCTCCTGCCAGAATGACTTCATTTCATCTATTGATGTTTCATGATGATCACAATTCGTATCGTGAAAAACGTTCCCCGTCTATTATAACGGTTTCAGGTCAAAAGATAAAAAAATTAAAGAGAACAGCGCAAAAACGTATTGAACTGCCATCCTTTTGTCATGTTTTTTATTTTCTTTTAAAAAATAATATTTTTTTGAAACCTCAAGAAAAAAAACGCCGTCTAGTGTTTGACGTCTTCTTCTGGGCCGGCTGAAAAGCCGGCTCTCCCTTTTTTATAACAAAAGAAAAAACGCACCTACTATTGCAGATGCGTTTGGGTAAGTGGCTCGGGACGGAATCGAACCGCCGACACACGGATTTTCAGTCCGTTGCTCTACCAACTGAGCTACCGAGCCAGATGTTTCTTTTCTATACTATAAAGTAAAGTAAAATGGCGGTCCGGACGGGACTCGAACCCGCGACCTCCTGCGTGACAGGCAGGCATTCTAACCAACTGAACTACCGGACCTTACAGTAATTTGTCCGGAGAACCGTATCGTGGCGGTCCTCCGAGGACAAATAAGGAGTTAGCAATAACGCTAAAGTAAATCAATGACCCGTACGGGATTCGAACCCGTGTTACCGCCGTGAAAGGGCGGTGTCTTAACCGCTTGACCAACGGGCCATAAAAAGTGGTGAGCCATGAAGGACTCGAACCTTCGACCCTCTGATTAAAAGTCAGATGCTCTACCAACTGAGCTAATGGCTCTTGATGTGTCGGATTATGTATCATAGAGCATTGAGACAAAAGCTTTCTTGCAGTACTCTATTGAAGCTGTTCCGTAACAACGAGATTTATAATATCATAGAACATTCGAAAGTGGCAACTACTTTTTTGAAAAAAATCTATTATTTTTTTCCTACATAAAAAAACAAGCCTCCGTGACCGGAGGCTTGTTTGCTGCAAATTCTTAGTTAGCGCGGTATACACTGCGGATGACGTTCGTTTGTGAACGGTCAGGACCGACAGAGAAAATAGAAAGCGGAATACCTGTCAGCTGAGATACGCGTTCCAGATAATGGCGCGCATTTTCAGGAAGATCGCTTAATGTTTTTGCGCCTGTGATATCTTCCGTCCAGCCAGGCATTTCTTCATATACCGGTTCACACTCTGCGAGAGCTTTCAGACTTGCCGGGAATTCTTCAATCACTTCACCTTTGTAGCGGTAAGCGACACAAATTTTCAATGTTTCAATGCCAGTCAGCACATCGATTGAGTTCAGAGAAAGATCTGTGATTCCGCTGACACGGCGGGCATGGCGGACAACAACGCTGTCAAACCAGCCGACACGGCGCGGACGGCCTGTTGTTGTGCCGTATTCGCGTCCGACTTCACGGATTTGATCTCCGATTTCATCTTTCAGCTCAGTCGGGAAAGGACCGTCACCGACACGGGTTGTGTACGCTTTAGATACACCGACGACGTGCTGGATTTTTGTCGGACCTACGCCTGAACCGATCGTCACCCCTCCGGCGACCGGGTTGGATGAAGTGACAAACGGGTATGTCCCTTGGTCAATATCAAGCATAACCCCTTGAGCGCCTTCAAATAAAACGCGGCGGCCTTCATCCAGCGCGTCATTCAGAACGACGGATGTATCGCATACATACTTTTTAATCTGCTGGCCGTATTCATAATACTCATCCAGAATATCTTCAATTTTGAAGCCTTCCGTTTCATACATTTTTTCCAGCAGACGGTTTTTCTCTTCAAGGTTCCGTTCAAGCTTTTCTGCAAACACGTCACGATCTAGCAGGTCTGCGATCCGGATGCCGATCCGCGCCGCTTTGTCCATATAAGCAGGTCCGATGCCTTTTTTCGTTGTGCCGATCTTGTTGGCCCCTTTGCGTTCTTCCTCTACTTCATCCAGTTTCAGATGGTATGGAAGAATGACGTGGGCTCTGTTGCTGATTCTCAAGTTATCCGTGCTCACATTGCGTTCATGAAGATACGCAAGCTCCGTTACGAGCGCTTTCGGATCAACAACCATTCCGTTCCCGATGACACACGCTTTTTCTTTATAAAAAATTCCTGATGGGATTAAATGAAGCTTGTACGTGACGCCATCAAACTTGATGGTATGTCCTGCATTGTTTCCGCCTTGATAACGTGCGATCACTTCTGCATTTTCTGATAGGAAATCTGTAATTTTACCTTTTCCTTCATCGCCCCACTGCGTACCTACTACGACTACTGAAGACATATATCCGTGCACCTCCGTTAACCTTTCAAAACGATATCTCATTCAAACAAATTAAGTGTATCAGTGCCGAAACAGAAAGTCAATCGTAAATCCGAACATTAAAATCTTATTATTCTATATTTGTTCGCCTTAAACCTGATTAAAAGCGTTTTCTCTTTCATTTGCTATCTATTACTCCCGAAACTTTCATACTTTAACACGAAAAAGAACCCATATCCCGGGTTCTTCAGACAGTCATTTATATTCCGCTTGTATTCATCAGGACGATCCGCCAGCCGTCAGGATCTTCGATGGTCACGCCTTTTTCTTCCCAGTACGGGTTTTCGGGTTCTTTCTCCTCATATCCCATCTGCTTTAATTTCGTGCTGATGCGAATGACCTCCTGCTGATCAGGGATGTAAAAGACAAGCAGGCTGTCGCCGTGCGGAACGGGCGCCGGCTGAGACGAGCCGGTTTCTTCGGTGAATTCTAAGTGATATTGCGTATGCGGCAGGCCGAACATGACGCCGCTGTAGCCCTCATGTCCGGAAAAACTGCCGACCCTCTTCAATCCGAGGCCTTCTTCATAAAACCTGATGATTTCTTTGAGCTGTCCGGTCGGCCGGGCAATCCGGATTTGCGCCGCTTGAAATTGCGGAAATTCAATTGTCATCATCATCCCTCCCTTAATGCCATTATATAAAAGCGCTTTCTTTTTATCGACTGCCGAACAGACGGCATTCTCTCATTCTTTCGGATGAAAAAAAGCCTCAAGACATTGCTTGAGGCTTTACGCACCTGCCGGAACACCGCCGTCATCAAAGCGCCTTTCCAGATTTACGAACTTATTGTATTCTTTCACAAAAGCCAGTGAGACGGTGCCCACCGGGCCGTTACGCTGTTTGGCGATAATGATTTCGATGATGTTTTTGTTTTCGGATTCTTTATCATAGTAATCATCACGATACAGGAAGGCGACGATGTCGGCATCCTGCTCAATACTTCCCGACTCACGGATATCTGACATCATCGGACGTTTATCCTGCCGCTGCTCAACACCCCGGGAGAGCTGAGACAGGGCGATGACCGGGACTTCGAGCTCCCGCGCCAGCGCTTTTAGCGCCCGTGAAATTTCCGATACCTCTTGCTGACGGTTGTCGCTCGAACGGCCGCTTCCCTGAATGAGCTGCAGGTAGTCAATTAAAATCATGCCCAATCCGTTCTCCTGCTTCAGCCGGCGGCATTTTGAACGGATTTCGCTGACGCGGATGCCGGGGGTGTCATCTATAAAGATACCGCTGTTTGACAGGCTTCCCATCGCCATCGTCAGCTTGCCCCAATCTTCTTCCGTCAGATTACCCGTTCTGAGATTTTGGGCGTTAATATTCCCTTCGGCGCAGAGCATACGCATGACAAGCTGCTCGGCACCCATCTCAAGACTGAATATCGCGACGCTCTCATCCGTTTTGGTGGCCACGTTTTGCGCAATATTTAAGGCAAACGCCGTTTTCCCCACAGACGGACGGGCTGCGACAATGATCAAATCATTCCGCTGAAAACCCGCCGTCATCCGGTCAAGCTCGATAAAGCCGGTCGGAATCCCGGTAATATCGCCTTTCCGGTTGTGAAGCTGCTCAATGTTGTCATATGTTTGAACAAGCACGTCTTTAATATTTTGGAAGGCGCCCGAATTTTTTCGCTGCGCGACCTCCATAATCGTTTTTTCCGCATCGCTTAATAAATCTTCAACTTCATCCTCGCGCGTATACCCGTCTTGAGCGATCGAGGTCGCCGTTCTGATTAAACGGCGGAGAATGGATTTTTCCTCAACGATTTTCGCGTAATATTCTATATTAGCCGCTGTCGGAACGGAATTCGCGATGTCCGTCAGGTAAGAGACGCCTCCCACCTCTTCTAACAAATCGGTATTCGCAAGCTCTGACGTTACCGTGACCAAATCAACCGGTTCACCGCGGTCTCCGAGCACGAGCATGGCATTGTAAATTTTTTGATGTGACATTCTGTAGAAATCATCCGGAATCAACACTTCAGAAGCCAGTGTCAACGCAGACGGCTGTAAAAAAACAGCACCTAACACGGCCTGCTCAGCTTCTATGTTTTGCGGCGGCAGCCGATCATTCAGAAGGTCTGTCATGCTAAGCACCGTCCTTTCCTTAAAAAATATCCAAATTTCATTTTACCATTTCTCATGAAAAAGAATAGAAAAATATCACTTTCCCTGTATTTGTCAGGAGAGGGTTATGTGTTTTACCGTTCCGAATGCCGGGAAACAAATAAATAAATCGAAACCGGGAGGTAAGAAGGATGAAAACATATGCAGTAACACCCAGTGTTGATGCGGACGGATGGTTTGTGAAGGTGGAAAATGTGGCGCCGACGGCTCTTTGTACATCAAAGGACGCGGCGATTGAAAAAGCGGAGCAGATGGCGAAAGAGAACAGCCCGGCTAAGCTTGTCATTTATGATCAGCATAAAAACATTGAAGAGGAACGTTCCTTTTAAGAAAAGCCTTCGCCCGTGCGAGGGCTTTTCTTATTCGATGAAACGGATGTGCAGCACCGTCTGCGCCATGAGATCGGCCGTTTTTTGATACAGCTCCCATTCTTCAAAGGCGGCGAATACTTTCATCATGTCCTGCAATGTCTGTTTCAGTATGATAAATTCGTCAATTGTCCGCAGTTCTGCGGCTTTTTTCTGATAATCAGCCAGCTTCAGCTGTAATAACATCAATGGCGATTGCATAAAAAACCTCCCCCATTCTGTTATAAAGCCCCGCTTTTCAAACCTCCATTCCTTTGTCATATCCTCTTACGATAGATTTCTGATTTTAGTACAATAAAGAAACGGAAGGAGTGATCACATGAAACCGCTGCAAATTTCCGCCGAAACGGCGCAAAAGCTCGCAGAATCACTGAATATGCCGCTTGAGAGAATCATGCACATGCCTCAGCACATTCTGCTTGCCAAATTAGCTGAAATCCAAAAAGAGAACGATCACAAATAAAGGCTGCTCTCTCATATATATGTGCGGGAGGCGGAAGCGATGGCTTTCCGCCTCTTTTTTCCATGAAGAAAATTTCGGTAAAACCGTCTCACAGCTGAAAAAACTTGTTGACGAAGGAAAAGTGAACTATTTCTTATTATCCGGAAACAATTCAGGCAACACAAAGCTTGTCTCATGGATTAAAAAGAACGGCACAAAAATCTCAGCTGACCGATACAGCACCGGAAAAACAGGCTCAGCCCGATGAGGAATGACAGGCGGCCCGGGCGGACAAAGTCAGCAGACTCTGTATGAGATGAAAAAACAGCTCGGAAAGAGGCTGGATAGTTAAACACCGGCCTCTTTATTTTGCTCTTGAAGCACCTGCCATGCGGCGCCGGTATCATTCAGAAAAATGATTGATAAATCCTTTCTATTTTTGAAACCATCAGTTCCTGACGCAGATGCCGGCCGGCATAGGAGCGCGCTTCTTTTCCAAGCCGTTCCCTGAGAGACTGATCCGTAATCAGCTTTACGAGGGCATCAGCAAGTTCGCGGCTGTTGCCGGGCTGACAGATAAGCCCTGTGTCCTCGTGCCGGATCATCTCAGGGATTCCTCCGCAGTCAGTTGCGACAATGGCTTGACCTGAGAACATCGCTTCGATGATCGCTATGGGGAAATTATCATTCAATGTCGGCAGGACAAATATAGATGATTCAGCCAAAAGCGCCGGCACATCATGTCGTTTTCCGAGGAAAAACACATTTGTGAGGCCCAGTTTCCGTCTCTTCTCTTCCAGAAACCCTCTCATGTTTCCGTCCCCGATGATCCATATATCCACTCCGGATAAATGGTGCCGGATGCGGGCGAGAGCGTCCAGCAGCACATCATGTCCTTTTCGCTCGGTCAGACGGGAAACGCACGCAATCACGACCTTTTCAGCACGTTTTGGCTCGGGTGCAACCCGGATGTCAATGCCGGTATGAACAGTCGTCAGCTGAGCCTCCTTCGCTCCGTACTCCAGCAAGGGCTCGTGAAAGGAGTCGCTGATTGTAATGATTTTATCCGAAGCCCGAATACCCTGCCTTTCTATTTCACTGAAATATGCCTCTTCTATTGAACCCTTTTGGATTTTATGAAACTTCATCCGGCTTTTCGTGAAATGTCCGTGCGGCGTGAAAAAAAGCGGACGCCGATACGTTTGATTAAGGTATCCCAGCAAAAATGCCGCAAATAAATCCTGCGCGTGAAACAGGTCATATTGTTCTAAGTCCTTCTCCTTCAAAAATCTTTGAAAGACATGTAAATAGCTGAGATTCTTCACAAACTTTTCGTTTGCGGCCCCGTATCTGCCAACAAGAAACGCTCTGATCTCGTCAGCGGCCCGCGGGATATCTTCCTGAAAAAAAGTTGGCGGCATTTGGAGCGGCGAGATGACATCCGCCTGGTGACCGATGCGCTCAAAACCCGTCTTAATTGACGTGATATAACTCGCCAGTCCTCCGACATTCGGGTAACGGAGAAAGGTTGCGTACAGAATACGCAATGGCTTTTTTCGTTTGGGGGAGCTTTTTCCTTCCGCACAGAACGAATACAGCATCTCCGGCTCACTTTGATGTTCGATCCCGTAAAATTGATCCATGACGCGCAATAAGGCAAGAGGCACCAGACCGTTCGGCTTGCCGATCTCTTCTTTCAAATCCGCTCCCCCTCTCTTAAACTTATAATCCTAATTCCCGTCCCCATTTTGACACTTTGTCAACATGATACGGCAGCAGTTCTCCTCCCCGATTGTCGAAGATTCTCCGCAATTGGGTATGAAGCCCTTTCTCAAGTGTTCTCTGCAAATAAGCCATTTTATAAAGCGTCATAGGAGGGGTCTGAAAATGAATGCCCCGCTTTTTCATTTCTTTCGTATACACTTTTACGCAATACGTTCGAATATCTTCTGCGTGCCGGCTCCAGTCTTTTCTGAAGCCGAGCAGAATTTCGACCAGCACCGTCATATCAAACCAAACCGGCGCGTACTTTGCGGATTCCCAATCGATGAATTGAATATCCCACGGTTCATGTCCGGACGCATTGTGGGTGCAGATATTCTGCATATGAAGATCACCGTGTGTGATGGCTGAGCCGTTTTGGATCAATTCAGGGAAAAAATCCGGCTCCTCCTGCTCCAACAAGTTTGTGATTTGCCGATAATGAGGCTTCACGATATCTTTTGTGCGCTCATCTTTAAGAGCTCTATCCAATAATTCCGCTGTCTTTTTGATCTGCTTTTTACGCCCTTTTCTCATGGTTTCCGATTCGTATACCGGCAGCCACGACCGCCATTTACCGTCAGAAACAGTCTTGTTTTCAAAGGTGCGGCTGTGCAGTTCTGCGACAGACGGAATAATATACTTGAAATGCTTCGGATGAAATGTAAGCTGTCCTCTGATCTGGCTGACAAACTCCATAAATATCCACGTTTCATGGTCACTTTCCTCTATAAGATAGATGTCCGGCAGCAAATCCCCTAAAACAGAACGGGCTTTCCCGTATATATTAATCTCGACCTTGTTTTTTTCACGTGAAGATTTATACACCTTCAATATCAGCGGAACAATTCCGGATTTTTTCTTTACAAACAGTTTATAAATGGCGCTTCTGTCTGTTGATTTCAGGCATGTGATGTCATCCGGATTCACCGCGGCCCTTTCACCGAACGAATACGACAGTTTTTCGTCAATTCTCAGTTTTTGAAATGCGTCATACAAAAGATCCTTTTCATACATGCCGATCTTCCTTCCGCTTCCGTTTCCAGCTGTTTTTGAGATGAGACCAAGTGTTTCTGATAAATGGCATCGGGTCATTCCAAGCAAAAAGAGCGTACTCTTTTTTTCCTTTAAATCCTTTCCAAAAATCCCGGAACGTCATTTCTCCTCTTTTTCGTTTCTTCAAAAACGTTAAGAAGTAACGCACCTCATAAATCCAGTTGATTCCGTCTTTTTGTTCGAGCTGGGGCTTCACATGTTGTCCGGTCAAATACAGATAGTACATGTAAACGAAATGAATGCCTGCCGGTTCTGTCAGGCTATGGCTGAGCCAAAAGCGCGGATTAATTTCGATAAACTTATAAACATTGTCCCGG
Organism: Bacillus sp. ZY-1-1; assembly: GCF_003047165.1. Taxonomy (NCBI): domain Bacteria; kingdom Bacillati; phylum Bacillota; class Bacilli; order Caryophanales; family Bacillaceae; genus Bacillus; species Bacillus sp. ZY-1-1. The sequence continues at coordinate 62,036 of NZ_CP027061.1, read as the reverse complement.
GGGTCCTTTTTAAATTCCGCCATGCCTACTCCCTTCAGCTGAATCGCTTCAAAAAACGGCAGGGTCTTCTCGATTAAATCAGGAAGCCGTTTGCTGACGACGTGGGCCCCCGCGCCAAAATCAGCAGGGAATTGATGGTTCTTTTGCAGAGAGAATAAGCCCATTAATTTCATTTGGTCATCATAAAAAGTGGCGACTTTATAAAAACACTGGTTGTCTCCGGGGATGATCTCCTGCACGAGCAGTTCTCCATTTTCTCTGTAGGAGCTGAACTCCTTGCGCAATTGTGCGGCATCCTTCATTACAATTGCTTTTTTGTTTACTTTTTTTCTGTATTCATGGCCGGCCACCGGTTTTAAAATACACGGGAAGTCAATATTGGCGATGGCCTCTTCCAGCTCATCCCGGTTGTTCGGAAAAAAGGTTTTCGGGCAGGGGATGTTATGCTTGACCGCTAATTCATATGCTTTGCTTTTATCTAAGACCGTTTCTAACAGAGAGCGGCTCGGGAGCAAAAATAAAAAAAAACCGGCTAATGTCTCGCGGAATTTAGATATAAATCCCGCATAATCATCAGAACCTGCATACAGAACCGGCTTTGCTTGGAATCGCTTCCCGAAATCAGTCAGGAATGTCAGCAGTTCTTCCTCTTGTGTTAAAGGGCTGGGACATATCCCGCAATCTGCCAATCTTGATTTTCCGATACGATAAGGTCCCTCCGTGTCAAACGCGTAAACATCGATTCCTCTTCGGGCCAGGCTGCGAATGATCCCAATCCCGTTGGCACTGAAATCAAGTACAACGGCTGCATGTTCATGTTTCATGATCTCCCTCCGAGCTGTTGGTATTTTGATAAATCGATTCGATATTTTTTATCATCGTCTCACTGCTTAAATATTTCTCCGCGTAGGCCTTTGCGTTTGAAGCAGCTATCTTCCGCGCAGATTTGTTAGTGATAAAAAACGCTAAAGCCCGGGCAAGAACCTTTGCATTTCCCGGCTCGACAATAAGCCCCGTTTTGTTATGGCGGATCAGATCCGGAATACCCCCGCAATCGGTCGCGATGATAGCCGAGCCGCTGAACATCGCTTCAATAATCGAAATAGGCAGACTATCATTAATGGTTGGCAGTACGAATATGTCCGTCATATTCAAAATAGCGGGAACATCATCTCTTTTTCCTAAAAAGGAAACCATAGATAGATTCAGTTTTCGAGCCTGTTCCTCTAAGGCGCTCCTCATCTCTCCGTCGCCCGCGATCAGCACTTCAACATGCTCAAGTACATCAGATGGAATTCTCGAAAGTGCGTCCAGTAAATATTTGTGACCTTTTCTCGGGCCTAATCTTGCAATACACGAGATGATGATCTTATTTTTCGGTACCGGGATTTTTCTTTTCCCGCCTGTTTTTGCATCGTAATCGATTCCTGTGATCACCGTTGTCATGTCTTCCTGTTCGGCTCCGAGCTTCATGAGCGGGCTGCGGAACGTATCGCTGATAATAATCAGGCGATCTGCGTATTCAATGGCTTTCATCTCTAGTTTTTTATAATAAAACTCTTCTACCGAGCCTTTTTTAAAGATGTGAAATTTTAGTCTGTTGAAAGTAAACATGCCATGCGGTGTGAAAAATAAAGGTTTCTTATAGATTTGATTGAACCTGCCTAACATATTGGCTGTAAATAAATCTTGAGCGTGGAACACATCATATCTTTCCAAATGAATCTTTTGAAGCATTTGCTCGTATATAAACATCAGCCGATTATTTTTCAAAATATGATCGTTATAATCCCCATATCTGTCTTTAAAGAAATCTTTTAATTTCGGAACAACAGCCGCCCGCAGTTCTTTTACCTGTGCGGACGGAAACAGATTAGGGGAGATGACATCGACCTTATGACCTCTCTTTTTCAGGCCTTCACTAAGCGTTTTAATATAGTTTGATAAACCGCCCGTGTGCGGGTAGTCCCAAAACGTGGCAATCAAAATGGATAACTTCTTTTTTTTCCTGTATAACCGCGGAATATGATGTTCATGTTTCAACTGTGTCTTTACTGCCGCCTTTTTTTGAGGGCGCGTTTTGACCCCGTAGTAGCGGTCAAGCGTCTGAACCATATACGGATACGGGACGGAAAATGTCTTGATCATTTCCAGATCCTCCGCACGACTTCAAAAGCTTCAGCGTATTCCACACCCGCCGTCATCCCTCTGACTCTTCCTAAATGTTTAACGCCTTCATATGAACGGGGATGAGGGTAATCCCTCATTTCTACGTCATAGTGGTGAAGCGCCGCGAGTTTGGCATCCATTGTGTCTGTGATGTTAACGAAGTAATTAGGTTTGAAGAGTTTATCAGCCGTATTCCTCTCCCACTCGCTTGAAGATAGCGTTTCGAACGTAAGCAGTTCGATAGGCTTTTGATTCGGAAGCGGTCTGGCGGCTGTTAAAACTGCTTGGAATGTTCTCTGGTGGTCCATATTGATATCGCCGTAATGATGTGTAAAGATTTTATCAGGCTGATAGACGCGAATGAGCTGCTCTAATTCTTTGACAAGCTTATGAAGAGGGATACATTCCAGCTCTAAATTCGTATGCTCCAAAAAGATGACTTTCTCAATTCCAAGCTCTTGATTCGCGCGTTCGCCTAATTGTTTAATATGATGAGCTTCTTCTTTTCTTCCTAATGCCGTAATAATGGAAATCACTTTATATCCTTCATTGATCAGCCGTTTTATGGTGCCCGCTGCTCCCAATAGTTCATCATCGGGATGAGCGCCGATAACCATAATGTATTCTGCCATTTTTTCCACACTCCACCAAACAAATGTTACAAATATCATATGACGACCCTAAAAAAAGGAAACTTACATGTGCGGATTTTCAGAAACTTACATGTGCGGCTGCCATTCCAGGTAACGTGACGGATTTAATTTTTTTATAGTATTCAAAAACTCATCCGCCAAGCCGTATTTGTCCAGTCCTTTTAATAGTTTTACGGGAAACCGGGTAATAGCGGAAAAAGCTCTTTTATGGTCGATGACTTTAAGATTTCCGTGTTCATTGATCAGAATGTGCCTGATTTCGGCATCCCATCTGGTAAAACCGATTCTTTTTAATTCATCCAGCATATTTAAAATATCAGCAGTCAGTTTGACGGACAGGGATTTTTCTTTTCTGATATGGCGGGCAAGAGAGGTGCCTTGGACGTATTCCATCACAATATAACGATCTCCGTATTCATACAGTCTTGGAATCACCGGGGAACCTTGTCCGGTCTTTAAAGCCGCCAATTCCTTCTTGCATGTCCCTTTTTCAAAGAAGTATTTTATGCATTTGTTGTGTGTTAAGCGGTAGACTTCCCCGTCTTTTCCGTCTCCGATCAGCGGATAATGCTCCAGCGCCTTTTTATTCTCCGGATTATTAAAATATGTTTCAGAAAAAAATCGTTTCATACCGACACATCCTTCGTTATGATGTAATATAATATGCAATCTGGTAACGATCGGAAATGAAACAATCTCATCATTTTCTTGCGCTGCGCCGTCTGCTGCATGAAAAAAACCCGCCGGATCGGCGGGTTTTTCATTGTGTATTACGCTTCTTCTTTTACGTGAACCTTCAGCACAGCCTGAACTTCAGGGTGCAGCTTTACAGGAACGTTTGTATATCCCAGTGTGCGGATACCGTCTTGGAGCTCCAGTTTCCGTTTATCCACTTTAATCTTATGCGTTTTTTGCAGCGCTTCTGCAATCTGCTTGCTTGTGACAGACCCGAACAGGCGGCCGCCTTCACCGGATTTGGCACTCAGCTCAACAGTCAGCTGTTCAAGCGTTTCTTTCAAATCTTTCGCTCTTTCAAGCTCGGCAATCGCTTCTTTTTTCTCTTTTTCTTTCTGTCCTTTCAATGCGCTGATGTTTGTCGCATTTGCTTCGACAGCGAGGCCTTTTTTAATGAGAAAGTTATGTGCATAACCGTCTGCTACGTTTTTCATTTCGCCTTTTTTTCCTTTACCTTTTACATCTTGTAAGAAAATAACCTTCATCTCTGAACGCCTCCCTCAAAATATTCATCAATGGCTTCCTTCAGCCGGACGAGCGCTTCTGATACAGAAATGCCCGATAACTGGGTTGCCGCATTGGTTAAATGCCCTCCGCCATCCAGCGCCTCCATAATAATCTGCACATTGACCTCGCCCAGCGATCTCGCACTGATGCACACCGTATGCTCATCCCGTCTGGCTACCGCAAATGAAGCTTCCACTTCACTCATCGATAAGAGGGAATCAGCCGCCTGCGCAATCAGCACCTGGTCAAAGTACTCCTCTTCGTTCTCAGGAAGAGAAGCAATCGCGATATGTTCTTTATAAAGAGCTGTATGCTGGATCAGTTTCGCCCGCTTGATATAAGAACCGACGGATTCTTTGAGAACTTTCTGCACCAGAACCGTATCTGCGCCTTTCGCTCTCAAATAAGAAGCGGCGTCGAACGTCCGCGAGCCCGTGCGAAGGGAAAAACTCTTCGTATCCACTATTATACCAGCTAACAGGGCCGTCGCTTCAATCATATTGATTTTGAGCCGCTTCGGCTGGTATTCAAGCAGCTCCGTCACGAGTTCTGCGGTGGATGAAGCGTATGGCTCCATATAAACGAGCAGCGGGTCTTTAATAAATTCCTCGCCTCTGCGGTGGTGGTCAATCACAACGATGTGCTCGATTTTGTTCATGAGACGCTCTTCCATCACAAGGGACGGTTTATGTGTATCAACGACGACAAGCAGCGTGTCGTCATTTGAAATCTCCATCGCCTCTTCCGGCGTGATGAACCGCGACCACAGCTCTTCATATTTTTTAATTTCTTCAATCAGGCGCTGAACGCTTGATCCGATCTGGTTCGGATCAATGACGATGTAGCCTTCTTTGCCGTTGGCCTGCGCCACCTTCAATATTCCGATTGCGGCTCCGACTGCGTCCATATCAGGAAATTTGTGCCCCATGATAATGACATTGCTGCTTTCTGAGACAATCTCCTTGAGCGCGTGAGAAATCACCCGGGCGCGCACCCTTGTGCGTTTCTCCATCGGATTTGTTTTGCCGCCGTAAAATTTCACCTTGCCGTTCGGCATTTTGATCGCCACTTGGTCGCCTCCGCGGCCGAGAGCCAAATCGAGACTGGACTGCGCCAGATCTCCAAGCTCCTTCAAGGAAGAAACCGATGCGCCGATCCCGATGCTGAGAGTCAAAGATACAGTGTGAACGGATGTTTTTTCACGGATTTCATCCAAAATCGAAAATTTCGCGTTTTCAAGCTCCGTTAAAATGTGTTCATTTAACACCGCGATAAACCGCTCCGAGGACGTCCGTTTCAGGAAAATGCCGTACTCCTGCGCCCACGCATTTAATAATGAGGTGACCTGGCTGTTCATCGTGCTTCTCGTTTGGTCATCCAGCCCCTGTGTGACGTCATCATAGTTATCTAAAAAGATATATGCCAGCACGGTTCTCTCATTTTCGTACTGCTTTTCAATCTGAATCTGTTCTGTCACATCAAAGAAATAGAGCAGCCGCTCATCTCTTTTAATCACTACTTTAAACTTCCGCTCATTCAAGGTGATCGTTTCCGAATCGACCTCCTGCTTGATCAGCGGCACGACGGCCTCGCATGTGTCATACAGCGAGCGCCCGACGAGCGTACTTTCATTAAAACAGGAAGACAAAAACGGATTCGCCCACTCAATGTAATATTGATCATTAAACAGCATAATCCCGATAGGCATTTCCATTAATGCCTCTTCGCCTACTTTTTTCAATCTATACGATAACGTGGAGATATAATCGTCAATTTCTTTTCTGATCAGAGAATCCGCACGCTTAATGAAAAACAGGATCACGGCGAGCAGCACAACGCCGATGGCTCCTATCAGCCAGTTAAAGTAAATGCTGATGAGGATTATGATGATTGACAATGCAATCAATGCATAGATGGGATACCGAAACAACGGTTTTTCATAAAAACTAGGCATTTCTATCAACTCCCCACCTGTAAGTCACACTCAATTTCGCGTCACCTTATTTCTTATGTTAAAGCCTATGTCAATGATGCCTAAGAGGAGATACACGGACAAGATGAGCGGAAAAAGCACACCCAGCACAATTGCTAAAACAGGAACGGCTTTCGGCATCTCCATTTCGCGGCAATAGAAAAAAATAAACGCTAACCCTTGAATACAAATCAGCAAGCTGAGAATAAATCCCCCATTCAATGAAACCGAATACAGCATATGCCCTTTTTCTAAAGGCAGAAACCCTAATATCGTCACAATAAAATACAGAATGACAACGCTTTGCGGGAGTTTGAGCTCTCTAAAAGGCTTCATCTTCGGAAGATCAGGGGAAAATCGCCGTAAAAGCGGCCTTGCCATAGCATAACTGAGGAAAGAAAAAACGATGCCGGTCAATACGAGCACTGTCGGAAAAAGATATTGAACCGTGCTCAGCTGACTTTCCATCAGCTTGATCTGCTTCCCGAACTGATCTCCGTAACCGAGCTGCTTTGACATGGTTTCTGCTAAAGACATCGACTCCCGAAGCTGGGACATGGTGGTATCGATCACATTCATATTAAGAAACACGATGCTGACCACAAAAAAAACGACGCCGCACAGCACATACGCCATAGCGCCGGCAGCAACCGCATAGCCGGGCTGTTTCTTTTTAAAATAATATCCCATGGCGATTCCCGTACAGGCCGCCATAAAAGCGCCTGTAAGCCCGGTAAACGAACCTACAATAAAGCTGACAGGAAGGCTGGCAAGCCCCATCCAAACCCCGGGCTTCAGACCGTGCCGAATGGTGTAAAGAATGATCGGCAGCGGCAAAGCAAAGAGAAGAATTGCCCCCAGTAAAGGGAGGTACACGACCAAAAGGGAAATGATTGCAAAAATACTGATCAAAATGGCGCCTTCTATTAGAGCCCTTGTATTTTTCACTTACTCACCTCAAACCTTGTATCATTCGAACATACGAATAGAAAAGAGCAGCTTAGACGACTGCTCTTTTGACGCCGCAATGTCTCTTTCAAGACCTGAATTTTCCATAAACTCTCCAAAATACACGTATATATTTTAACATAAGTCGAAATCGCAAGTAAAATGAGCGCGGACAGCCGTAATGTTCCATGTGAAACATGAAAACAGACAAACGGACATCCCCGTGAAAGAATGCCCGTTGTATCAGTGATCCTGATCATCCATGAAACCAGAAGTATCTCTGTTTTTCTTTTTGGTTTTTCGTACATATAACAAGACGATAACGATAAGTAAGAGAGTGGTCGCCTGTAAAACCCCGCTGCTGAAAAGGAAGAAGTTCTTTATCATGTCCCACATATAGTTTCACCTCTATTTCGTATTTCCTTTACATTGAGTTTCCCTTTCTGGAAACTTCAAAACATCAGGAACAACATCGGGACCGGGGCATATGCTGAAAGTGAAAATGAAGGATAAAGGAGATTCTTACACTATGACCGAGCGGAGAACATTAGCATGGCATGAAACGTTAGAACTGCATGAGTTAGTGGCTTTCCAGGCAAACGGACTTGTGAAATTAAAAAGAACAGAGCGGGACGTAAGCGATGCCAGATTAAAACAGCTTTACCGATTTTCCATCCATTCGCTGGAACAAAATCTGCGTGAACTGCTTCCTTTCTTCCCTGAAGCTCCCGCTTTTCGTGAGGATGAAACAGAAGAGCGCGCTGATTCCGCGTTTTACAGCGGCGGCCTGCTGAGCATGGCCAAAACGTCTGTGCGCAATTACGCCGGAGCCATTACAGAGACGGCCACACCCCAATTAAGACACGTTTTCGTCAAGCACTTAAACGCGGCCATCAAGTGGCATCAAATGGTCTTTGAGTATATGGAAGAACGCGGTCAATATCCGGCTTACAACCTGAGCGAATTGCTGAAGAATGATGTGCGCAACGCCAGAAAAGCCATCGCGATGAAATAAAAAAAAGCAGCAAGGAATTTAATCCTTTGCTGCTTCTTATTTTTGAGCGGACTGATCTTGAGGCGACGTTTTTTCCCGGTATGTCTCGAGAAACTCCCGGTTGGCATCTCCCCATTTCTTCATTTGCAAAACGATCGGTTCCAGCGACCTGCCGAATTCGGTAAGAGAATACTCCACCTTTGGAGGCACCTGCTGATATACCTCGCGATGCACGATGCCGTCCGCCTCAAGCTCGCGAAGCTGAAGCGTCAGCATACGCTGCGTAATGCTGGGGCAAATGCGCCGAAACTCATTAAACCGCTTTTTTCCGCCGATCATATGATAAAACAAAATACCCTTCCACTTTCCGCCGATAACGGAAAGCGTCAGTTCAACCGGACAACCTTCTTTATTCGGATATATGTTCATTTTTCATCCTCCATAGTACCTTTTTTGATACTATATGCTGATTAGCATCTGACTTACCCAGTATTTTACTCGCAATCCTCCTCACCGCTCAACAAAAATGCTTCTTTTTCACATCAATTTTTAAGGTTTTGAAGATTACACCCTCCGCAAGACGTGTTAAACTATAAAAAGATTGTTTACACTACAAAAAAGGACAAGGAGTTATTATGGAAAAAATTCTTATTTTCGGACATCAAAACCCAGACACAGATACCATTTGCTCTGCCATTGCCTACGCTGATCTAAAAAATAAACTCGGCTTCAATGCTGAGCCCGTCCGCCTTGGACAAGTCAACGGCGAAACACAATACGCGCTTGATTATTTCAAGCAGGAAAGCCCGCGTTTGGTGGAAACAGCCGCAAACGAAGTAAACGGCGTCATCCTTGTTGACCACAATGAACGCCAGCAAAGCATCAAAGATATCGAAGACGTTCAGGTTCTTGAAGTGATCGACCACCACCGTATCGCCAACTTCGAAACAGCGGAACCTCTTTACTACCGTGCTGAGCCGGTCGGCTGTACGGCTACGATCTTAAACAAAATGTACAAAGAAAATAACGTGAAAATCGAGAAAGAAATTGCGGGCCTCATGCTGTCAGCAATCATTTCCGACTCTCTGTTATTTAAATCTCCGACTTGCACGGAGCAAGATATCGCAGCGGCAAAAGAGCTTGCTGAAATTGCCGGCGTAGATGCGGAAGAGTACGGCTTAAACATGCTGAAAGCGGGCGCCGACTTAAGCAAAAAAACTGTGGAAGAACTGATTTCTCTTGATGCGAAAGAGTTCACGCTCGGCAGCAAAAAAGTCGAAATCGCCCAAGTCAACACAGTTGATATTGAAGATGTCAAAAAGCGGCAGCCGGAATTAGAAGCGGCTCTTTCAAAAGTAATTGCCGAGAAGAACCTTGACCTCTTCCTTCTCGTGATTACGGATATTCTGGAAAACGATTCCCTTGCGCTTGCCATCGGTGATCAAGCGTCAAAAGTGGAAAAAGCATTCAACGTGACGTTAGAAAACAACACGGCCCTTTTAAAAGGCGTCGTATCCAGAAAGAAACAAGTCGTTCCTGTTTTAACAGACGCGATTGCAGAATAACCAAAACACCCCGGCAACCAGCCGGGGTGTTTTTTTACGGTCTTTTTTTGTAAGCGCTCACCCATCACATTTTGATATGTAGTATATCAAGAGTGAGGCGTTTGTTTTTCTAAGAATTGCCCCCTAGCCATATCTTTAGGGTGTTTTCATTTAAAGCAATAAATAGCGCTATGGAGCAGAAGGGAACTTAGAAAAGTACCGCTGTTCTGAATGCTGTGGAGTGACCGGATCTCATAGACAACAGCCTTTTTTTAAGGATAGAGTCTAAGATAATAGTTTGGAAGGACTAATATTGGAGAAACCTCTAAACGTGCTCAGATTCGTTTCTGAGCGGTTTAAAAAGCAAACATGATTAAATAACAGAACGGTAATTCGACAGCAAATACAAGAGAAAAAGCCTTTTTCTAGATTTATCCAGGAGAATTCTATAATTGATCCGCAATAACGCAGCATTTTTTCCTTAACACCCTGATTAGACCAATATAACCACATACCAGAGATGAAGGTTCAAATTTAACGACTGTTAACCTATGGCGAAATGCAAAAACAGACTTAAAGAAACGAGTCTTTTGTCATTTTCCGTCCGAAAATACGTAAATATCTCCAAATTTTAGTATTTTAGTCGGATGTAAAATCTTCTGATTACTATTATTATATTTAAAGTGATGATTAATGAACCATATTGACATAGGAGGTATTACTTAATGAAGAAGAAGTTAATTATGATATTAGCCGCTTTGGTTATTGCATTGACAAGCTTTACAGCCGTTGACCTTGCGAATAACAAAGCACAAGCTAAAGACTGGAAAAAAACAGGTGGACTTTGGACTGAATACTGGCATTCAGGTTCTTTTAAAAATTACACATATACTCCAGTATTCCATCCATATTATAAAGGCAAAGTGTCTGGTTTCTTAACAGCTAATGGATCAGGAAGTGGAAAAATCCAAGCTGTTCTTCAACAGAAGACAAGTAAAGGTTGGAAAAATGTAAAAACATTTTACGCTAAGAAAAAAGGGAAAACGAGTATGTATTATAACAAGGCATCAAAAAGCTACTCTGCGAGTTATAGATTCAAACTTACCAACACGGGCACTAAGAAAACTGTAAATTATAAATTTATGTCCATGTATTAAGATCATTTTGATGACCGGATAAGATTTTTTAACCTTGATTATTATAGTTTGAGCTACTGATCCGAACAGTAGCTTTTTATTTTAATTATCATAGGAGGATTATGAAATTGAAGAAAAAAATGGGGGTAATTTCTGTTCTTTCAACTGCATTATTACTATCTGCTTGCAGTAATCATGATGACGGTTCAACAAAGAAAGCTGAGAAAAAAGTCGAAACAACATCACAATCTGAATCAAAGAGTAAAGAAAATAATGCCTCTTTTACAGATAAAACATCTTCGGAGTCTGCAAAGAATGGTGTTTTGAATTCTTATATTGCAGATTCAACTAAAGGGCAAGCAGATGTCATTTTCAATAACGCAAATCCGAAAATCGATCTGAACTTCGATGGATTTAAATTCAAGGTATCTCACTATCAAGTGGTTCATGTGAAGAATGCTGAAAACGAGCCGTACAGTTTTGACGGAGATAAAGAAGGATATGTAATAACACTTAAAGCCACTGTAGAAAACCAGACAGGCGGCAAGGCTTATTTCAACAATCCGGCAGTTCAGGGGAAAGATGAATACAATACTAAACAACCGGACGTCAGTTTAGTTGATGAAACAGACAGGGTAAAGCCTAAAAAAGATGGTACGCCAAGTAATCCAGCATACTACGATAAAGGGGAATCTAAAACTGGATTCATTCAATATGAATTATCGAAAGAAAAATATGAAATTCTTGTTAAAGAAAAATCAAAACTGGTAGTCTCTAATGCTTCTAAAGATTCTATGATGAGAGAACACTTGGGAGAAAAACAAATCGTTGATTTTCCTTTATCAGATGCTTCCGCTAAAAAACAAAAAAGTGATAACAAGTTCTTTGATGATCAGATTGTTACCAAAAACATTGCTGAAAAAACGTTACTGGAACAGAAAAATGAAATTAACGAGAAACAGTCTCAGAATAATATTGAGCTTACATTGACAGGCGTACAATTTACAAAATTAGATCCAACTGATTCATTCAAAAACTCTTTCAGAGGTTTCGGCAATGAAGACATTGTTGCAGTTACAGTCAAGATGACAGTCAAAAACGGATCAAGTGATTCATTACCAATCAATCAATTTAGTGCATTTTTAGATACTGATGCTATGCATTATTTTAACCAAGGTTCGTTAGAGAGCGATTCTGGGGATGTTAAGAGCGGGCAAAGAGGCGATAAATATTTAGTATTCTTGCTTAAGAAGTCAGAATTTGAAAAGAATAAAAACTTCAAACTGAAGATTAGACATATCGAGGGTAATAGTGGGGATGCATTGAAAGATCACGAACTATCCTTCAATATAAAACGCTGAAACAAAAAAACACCCCGGCAACCAGCCGGGGTGTTTTTTTTCTGCTCTTTCATCAGACGGCCGTTTTGTAAGCGCTTACTCTAAAATTATTTTGACGCCTATTAATATACAATATATAATATATCACATGTAAGGCGTTCTTTTTTCTAATTATTGTAAGTTGCTATCACAACATCAGAATCGGGGGTGTCTATCCTGGAAAAACACGCTGCTCTTTCTTATTCACGAACAACAGGCATTTGGCTTGTGCTTACAGGAGCTATCTTATGGGGGGTCTCAGGAACGGTTGCCCAGTATCTGTTCCAGCACCGCCATTTTAATACAGAATGGCTGACTTCGGTGCGCCTTCTGGTGTCAGGGGCGCTTCTGCTCGGAATCGCGTACCGCAAAGAAAAAGGACGGATATGGGCTGTTTGGAAAGACAGACAGGACAGAATTCCCCTTCTTTTATTCGGGATTTTCGGAATGTTAGGTGTTCAATACACCTACTTCGCGGCAATTGAGCATGGCAACGCGGCAACAGCTACCGTTCTTCAGTATTTAGGGCCGGCGATCATTACATGCTTTTTAGCGATTCGCGCAAAGAGAATTCCTTCAGGAAAAGAGCTGCTCGCCGTCTTATTGGCGGTTGCCGGCACATTCATTTTGGTCACGCACGGGAATGTCGGAAGCCTGTCCATATCCGGTCTGGCCGTCTTTTGGGGAATCAGTTCGGCGTTTGCACTGGCGTTTTACACCCTTCAGCCGCATCGTCTGCTGAAAAAATGGGGATCCGCCATTGTTGTAGGATGGGGCATGCTGATCGGCGGAGCCGCCCTCAGCTTGATCCGCCCGCCCTGGACATTTGAAGGCGAGTGGTCCTTTCCTGCATATGCCGCGATTGTGTTTATCATCATTTTCGGAACGCTCATCGCTTTTTATTGCTACTTGGAAAGCCTGAAATATCTGAGTGCCTCTGAAACCAGCCTGCTCGCCTGTGCAGAGCCGCTGTCGGCAGCTTTTTTAGCTGTTATCTGGCTGCATGTTCCCTTCGGAATATCAGAATGGCTGGGTACTTTGCTGATTTTAGCCACTATCGCTTTATTATCTATCAAGAAAAAATAACCTCTCTTTTTTAGAGAGGTTTTTTCCTAGGCCCAGAGCACCCCTTAGTCTCAATTACCCATATATTAAAAGGCCTTTTTTCATTTTACTATCATCCAAAAGAGGAAAATAGACCAGTTGTCAATAGAATCAGAGTCTAATAGAATGATGTCGACAAGTAAATCATGCAGGATTGTTACTGATAAAGCAGGCAAGACCTAAAATGTGTTAAGGGCAAAGTGTATTCTTTGGCGTCACCCCATACATATTTTAGGTCTTTTTTTCTGTAACAAACCTGTCATCCATGAATGCAGGAGGATCGAATCGGCAGATCGCAAAAAAAGGTACATACAAAAGGAGACATGAACATGAACATCAAAAAATTTGCAAAACGAGCCACAGTTCTAACTTTTACGACTGCACTTCTGGCAGGGGGAGCGACTCAAGCCTTCGCGAAAGAAAATACCCAAAAACCTTACAAAGAAACGTACGGCGTCTCTCATATCACACGCCATGATATGCTGCAGATCCCTAAACAGCAGCAAAGTGAAAAATACCAAGTGCCTCAATTCGACCCATCAACAATTAAAAATATCGAGTCCGCGAAAGGACTGGATGTGTGGGACAGCTGGCCGCTCCAAAACGCTGACGGAACAGTAGCTGAATACAACGGCTATCACGTCGTGTTTGCTCTTGCCGGAAGCCCGAAAGACGCTGATGACACATCCATCTACATGTTTTATCAAAAAGTCGGCGACAACTCGATCGACAGCTGGAAAAACGCGGGCCGTGTCTTTAAAGACAGCGATAAGTTCGACGCCAACGATGAAATCCTGAAAGAACAGACACAAGAATGGTCCGGTTCTGCAACCTTTACATCTGACGGAAAAATCCGTTTATTCTACACTGACTTTTCCGGTAAACATTACGGCAAACAAAGCCTGACAACGGCGCAGGTAAATGTGTCAAAATCTGATGACACGCTCAAGATCAACGGAGTGGAAGATCATAAAACGATTTTTGACGGCGACGGAAAAACATATCAAAACGTTCAGCAGTTTATCGATGAAGGGAACTATACATCCGGCGACAACCATACGCTGAGAGACCCTCACTACGTTGAAGACAAAGGACATAAATACCTTGTATTCGAAGCCAACACGGGAACAGAAAACGGATACCAAGGCGAAGAATCTTTATTTAACAAAGCGTACTACGGCGGCAGCACAAACTTCTTCCGTAAAGAAAGTCAGAAGCTTCAGCAAAGCGCTAAAAAACGCGATGCTGAATTAGCGAACGGCGCCCTCGGTATGGTAGAGTTAAACGATGATTACACATTGAAAAAAGTCATGAAGCCGCTGATCACTTCAAACACGGTAACTGATGAAATCGAGCGCGCGAATGTTTTCAAAATGAACGGCAAATGGTACCTGTTCACTGATTCACGCGGTTCAAAAATGACGATCGACGGTATTAACTCAAACGATATTTACATGCTTGGTTATGTATCAAACTCTTTAACAGGTCCTTACAAGCCGCTGAACAAAACTGGTCTTGTCCTGCAAATGGGTCTTGATCCTAACGATGTAACGTTCACTTACTCTCACTTCGCAGTGCCGCAAGCCAAAGGCAACAATGTCGTGATCACAAGCTACATGACAAACAGAGGCTTCTTTGAGGATAAAAAGGCGACATTTGCGCCAAGCTTCTTAATGAACATCAAAGGCAAGAAAACATCCGTTGTTAAAAACAGCATCCTTGAACAAGGACAGCTTACGGTTAACAACTAATAACAACAAAAAGAAAATGCCGATACTTCATTGGCATTTTCTTTTATTTCTCAATAAGATGGTGAATTCAATCATGGCACGAAAATGGCCCGTTGTAATATTGATCTTTTTGGGTGCGTTCCTGTTTGTCGGCTTACTGCCGAACAAAAACCACAATTCCTCTGACACAAACAACACGGAGCATAAGAAGGATTACCGGGCGGCGTATCATTTTACGACTCCGGACAAATGGAAAAACGACCCTCAAAAGCCCATTTTTTTCGAGGGAAAATATCATTACTACTATCTTTATAATCGGGATTACCCGAACGGCAACGGCACAGAATGGCGGCACGCCGTATCAGAGGACTTGGTGCACTGGACGGACGAAGGCACGGCTATTCCGAAATACACCAACGAAAACGGCGATATCTGGTCCGGTTCTGTCGTCATTGATAAACACAACACCGCGGGCTTCGGCAAAAACGCGCTGGTCGCCGTCACAACGCAGCCGACAGCCAAAACAAAAGCCCAGGAACAATATTTATGGTACAGCACGGATAAAGGAAAAACGTTTACTTCCTATAGTGATCAGCCCGTTATGAAAAACCCGGGAACTAAGGATTTCCGGGACCCGAAAGTGATCTGGGATGAACAGGATGACAAATGGGTGATGGCCATGGCCGAAGGAGAAAAAATCGGTTTTTATGAATCACCCGATTTAAAAAATTGGAAATACACGGGCGGTTTTATCACTCAGCAGATCGGCCTCATCGAATGCCCCGACCTTTATATGATGCGTGCAGATGACGGCACAGCCAAGTGGGTTCTGGGCGCAAGCGCAAACGGCAAACCCGCAGGCAAACCGAATACGTACGCGTATTGGACCGGAAACTTTGACGGGAAGGAATTTACCGCCGATCAAGAAGAACCGCAATGGCTTGATTACGGCTTTGACTGGTACGGCGGCGTCACATTTGAAGACGGTAATAGCGAAGATCCGCTGACAAAACGCTATGCGCTGGCATGGATGAACAATTGGGATTATCCGAATGAAACACCGACACTAAAAAACGGCTTTAACGGCACGGATTCTATCGTCCGTGAAATCCGTCTTCAGCAGCAGGACGGCGGCACATACAGCCTTGTGTCAGAGCCGATTAAAGCATTGAACCAATTAACTTCTTCAACTGACAGCATAGAACACAAACAGGTGAACGGTTCAGAGACACTGCCGATCAAAGGTGATACATATCAGCTTGATATGGATATCGCTTGGTCAGATATCAAAAATGCAGGCGTCAGACTCAGAGAATCAGCAGACCAAAGCCGGCATATTGATGTCGGTATTTCAGCAGAAGACGGCTGTGCCTATGTGAACAGATCGTTTACAGACCAGCCTGATAAAACCGGCGCATACGTCGAAAGCAAAGCTCCATTTGACGGAAACAAAGGGCGCGTCCATCTGAAAATTCTCGTGGATAAAACCAGTATTGAAGTATTTGCAGACGACGGAAAAACCGTTTTGACAAATGAAGTGTTCCCAAAACACGAAGATCAGGGAATCACGCTCTTTTCTGAAGGCGGCTCCGCTGACTTTCAGCATATTGAGATGAAGCATCTCGGTTCGATTCATTCTTAGACGTCCCTCTTCATTTCTAACCGGCGCCCGGACTGTGGTAAAATGTAAATATGTATACTACGATTCATGAGGTGTTCCATTGGATAATCAAAACAAAGAACCTGTGCTGAAAAGAACCATCATGCGGGACGAAGTGTATCGCACACTCAGAAACTGGATCATAACGGGCAAGCTCAAACCGGAAACAAAGTTAAAGGACAAGGATTTGTCGGAAACATTGGGAATCAGCCGCACCCCGATACGGGAAGCCTTATTGCGGCTGGAAGATGACGGCTTGGTGATAACAAAAGCGAACAGATGGACGCTTGTCGCTCCGATTGAGTTAAAAGAAGCGGAAAACTTGTATTCCATCGTCTGGACGCTTGAGAAACTCGCATTGCAGCAAGCCCTCCCGCGTATGGACGATGCCGTGATTCAAGAATTGAAACAGCTGAATGAAAATCTTCTTCAAACGATGAAAGACGGCGATAAAATGGCCGTTCTGGAAGCGGATAATGCTTTTCACCATCGCATCATTCTGCTTGCGGACAACGCTGAACTTCACAAATTGCTAGTAAGCCTGAAAGTCAAAATTCAGAGACTGGAAATCCGCTATTTCAGTGAAAACGGCGCTTTAAACAGATCATATAATGAACACTCTGATATCATTCACGCATTAGAACAGCAAGATGCCGCCGCTGCTTTTACAGCGCTTGAAGCGAATTGGAAAAACAGTTTAGAACGGCTGCAAAACATGGCATAGCAAACGAAAAAGCCAAATCACTCATATGATTTGGCTTTTTTACGGATATCACAAGACAGCCGCGTTGGCTGTCTTGTTTACTTTTTGTTTATATATAAATAAATACCGTAATCCGTCGGCACAGAAGCATACCCCATCTGTCTGAGCATGGCTGTTATATTCCCGCGGTGATACGTTCCGTGGTTCACAACATGGAGGATCATATCGGCCGCTGCGGTATTCATGATGTCACCTGACGGATGCTCTATTTCAAGGGGGAGACTGATATTTTCCTCCTTTTGCAAAAATAGTCGATATCGGTCTGATAATTCCAAAAATAGATCTTCCAGCTCTTCTATCTCTTTAGACAAGATGTCCTCTTTTTGCTGTTCAGCTGATTTCAGCGTATCCTCCAGACGCTCTCCGGAGAACACATCAAACCACCCCTTATCCGACAGATACACATGAGTCAATACACCGGCTATCGACGGAAAGACACTTTGAATCTCCTTACGGTACACATCCTCCGGAAGCTCTTTAAGCCGGGTGAATATTTGCTGATTTGCCCAAAGATGATAATCATACAATTGCAGTGCCAGATGTCCCACATTACCCTCTCCTCTCTCGATATAGAACGTACGTTCCTAATTATACTACACTACATGCCGCTCTGTACCATTTTCTTCATTCGCAGCTGAGAAAATCCGATAAAAGCCGAAATTAATAAGAGAAGGCCTGCGCCAATATAAATAAACCGCACGCCGAATACATCCGAGATAATCCCCGTTCCGATAATGGAAAACATAAAAATGAACTGAACTAAAGCTGATCTCGCCGCTAATATATTGACCCGTGTCTTTTCGGTCGTGATATTTTGAAGTAATGTTTCCTGCGTGAGATCTCGTAATACACAAGCCGGCCCCATACACAGCACCAGAAAAAGAGCCGTAACGGCGCTTGTGATCAGCCCGTAAATAAACGTGAACATTCCATATGCCAAGGCTCCCGTCAGCATAAGCGGAATGAGATGATGCTGAAGCTTACCGGATAACTTATAGATGATCAGTCCGCCGATCATCGTCCCTGCATAATAGACTCCGTTGACATACCCCCACCAAGCCTCTCCTTTATGAAGGACGTCATGCACATAAGTTAAGGACACAGACCCGATCCATATCATGCCTGCCCACGATTCGATCACATCCATCACAATGAGAACCTTGAGCTGTTTTTGCTGAAATAAATACACCCAGCCGCTTGCCGCATCTGCAAAAAGGGAACGTTCCCTGACTGCTGCCGGCGCACACATGCGTACTTGAAGAAACAGAATGATGCCCAACACCGAAGAAACCAATAACATGACAGTGACGATCATTGTATCGCTCTCTCCCAGGAACGCTATGATGACGCCGCCCAGAGACCACCCCGCAAACTGAACGGTCTGATCCGCCGCCGATAATAAACTGTTCGCTTTCGCCCTTCGATCAGGAGGAATGATTTCCCCAATCAGCGCGCTTTTTATCGGAGCAAACCATCCGTTGCAAAAAGAAATGCCTCCGATCAGACAAAACAGCAGAAAAAAGAATGCGGATGAACCGGTTTGGATGACAAAAAACAAACAGACTAACAGTGTGATCTGTATCAATTGAGAACTGATTAACAAAGAACGAAGCGTGAACCGACCGGTGACCAGCGGCAAAACGGCGCTGCCCAATACGCGGCATACAATGCTGACGAGCGTCATAAGAGAGGCCATCGCCGTCGAACCGGTTTTTGTAAACAAAAACAAGATGACGGCCATCGTATAAAGTGAAAACCCCAAGTTGATAGCGGTCTGGCTGTATAAAATAGCGTAATACGCTCTCTTCATATTCATCCTCTGCAACCCCACTCCCTGATTATGTAAATCATACCATATTTGCCGATCAGCTTTTTTTAAAAAAACAGATTGACATGGAGTCCACTCCATCTATTAGGCTTTATTAGCAGATAGAAGACTTTCAGCAAATAACAATTAAGAAGGGGTGACAGCTGATTTGACATCCCCAATCTATAGTGATGTATATAAGAAATGATTTTCAAAACAGAATAAAAAAAGAGGGCTTCCTTTCCGGAAACCCTCACTCACTCCGTCTGCTACGCCAATAAAAGAAAAATAAGCGCTAAAACAGCCGGAAGTCCTTGTTTTACGATAATTGATTTGTTTGAAGTAAAGCCTCCGAAAATGGCCGCGATGACCACACAGATGACGAAAAACATTTGAATCATATGGCCAATCGGATCAGCTCCGAGGATCAGTCCCCAAATGAGGCCGGCAGCCAGAAATCCATTATACAGACCTTGATTTGCAAACATGACCGCCACATTCCGATCACCTTCTAAATGCTTCGGCAATTTGAAAGACCGCTTGGCAGCCTTCGAATTGATAAAAAACATTTCAAGTATCATGATAAATATATGTTCTAAAGCTACAATTCCGACGAAAACAGCCGCAATTATGTCCACTGTCCCTCTCCTCTCAGCTTCACTTCAACCTTATTTCCATTGTGCGATTGTTTCGATAGGAAGACGGTAGGAAGCATATCCTTCGTCTGCCGCTTTTCCAATTGATAACAGCATGACCGGTACATAACGCTCTTTATCCATTCCGAAAACCTCGGCAATCTTTTCTTTATCATAGCCGCCGATCGGGTTTGTATCATAGCCGTGCGCACGTGCCGTAAGCATCAGCTGCATGGAAACAAGACCTCCGTCGATCAGAATCGTTTCACGGTTCACTTGCTCCGGCAGTTTTTCAAAATGCGCCGTCAACGCAGCGATTTGTCTGTCTTTTACTTCCTGCGGCATGTAGCCCAGTTCGACCGCTTTTGAATAAATTTCTTCTAAATAGTCATCACTGTTCATATCTGCGAAAACCGCGATCACCGCAGATGATGTGCTGACCTGTGTTTGGTTAAAGCTGGCAAGCGGCGCGAGTTTTTCTTTTCCTTCAGGGCTGTCAATGACGAGGAAACGCCATGGCTGCGCGTTAACTGAAGACGGCGCTGTCGTTGCTTCTTCCAATATTTGAGTCATTTCTTCTTTGCTGATTTTAACAGCCGGATCGTAATTCCGAATGGAACGGCGGCCTTTCATAATGTCCATAAAATCGTTTGTTTTCAGTTCTGTTTTCATGTGTAATACACTCCTATGCTTTCATATTTTCTATATTATTCTGCATCTGCGACAATACGTTTTTTAACATACTGCGTTCTTCCTCGCTGACACCGGCAAGCATTTCCTTTATGAAACGCTCCTTCTCCTTTTTGGAAGCCTCAATTCTCTCCCGCCCCTGATCAGTAAGCCGGACAAGTATAATTCGGTTGTCCTCGGGCTTCCGCCTTCTTGTGACCATTTCTTTGGCTTCAAGCTGTTTCAAGTGTCTTGTCACAGCTGCGCCGTCAATATTCACCTTTTTCTGAAGATCGCTTTGGCTGATCTCATCGACGTAAAAAAGCACGGCGAGAAGCTCAAGGCGGGATTGGCTGATTCCGGTGCACGCTTCAAACTTCGTGCCGATCACTTTGTGCAGTGATTGGAGCTGATACAAAATCTCGCCTTCCTCTGAACAACATGCTGTCAAAACCCATCCCTACTTTCTTTTGCGCAATTAATTGACTAGTCAATGTTTGATATATCAATAATATACATCCGTTATTCTTTTTTTGCAAGTGTTTTCTCCTTTTTTAAAAAAAGCTGCCGGTGAACGGCAGCTCCTTCTTAATGATTATGGATTTTTCTGAAATTACTGCCTTTTACTTCAGCGACATCATATACCGTCACAAAGGCTTGATTATCAATGTCATTAATAATTTCCTTCAGTTTGGTTTCTTCCAAACGGTTGATGACACATGTGATTTCTTTGAATTTTTCATGAGAAAAACCGCCGTATGCTTCTTTATACGTAGCGCTTCGGCCCAATTCTTCACGAATGGTCTCTACCATTAATGCAGGCTCATTGGTGATAATCTGAAATGTTTTAGAACCGCTTAAGCCTTCCTCAACCACATGGATCACCTTGGATGCGATGTAGTAAGCAATGACGGAAAGCAATGCGCCTTGCAGCCCGAATACAAAAGAAACAAAAATAAACACAAACATGTTTAAAAATAAAATGAGATCGCTCGTGCCAAACGGCAATTTCCGTGACAGAAGCACAGCCAGCATATCAATTCCATCTAAGGCGCCGCCGTTGCGCAATGCCAATCCCATTCCCAAGCCGAGAATAATCCCGCCGACAACGGTGATTAACAGGGTATCTCCCTCAATGATAGCCGGCGTGTGGTGGAAAAAACTCGTGCCCGCGGCAAGTGAGACAATACCGATAATTGATAGAAACGCAAAACCTTTCCCGATTTGCTTATATCCTAACCAGACAAACGGTATATTAATCACCGCAATCAAGATCCCAAGAGGCAAATGAAAGAGCTGTGAACCGACAATGCTGAGCCCGGTTACACCGCCGTCAGATACACTATTCGGAATCAGTACGGTTTCCAGTCCATACGCGGCAATAATTCCGCCGATGATGACCATGATGGCCCGTACGATTGATTTGGCTCTGAATTTCTTACGTCTTTGTTTTTCGATTGTACTCATATCATTCCCCGCTTCAATTATTTTGTCTTATTTAAATATACCATAATTGATACTTTTCGTTAAAAATAAGCCTATCGGCTAGTTGAAGCAGGAACCGAGGAAGGAGATTTCACAGATAACGTATCCATTTATGACTTTAATCATTCACAACGCAATCATTCAGTAAAAGGAATTATCATCCATTAATAGTCTCTTTTGTTTCCCTTCTTCACATATTCCCAATCATGCTCTATATTTTTTCTCACCCGCTGAAGAAGGCTGAAAATGGTTTCTTTTTCCTCAGACGTAAAGCCGGACAGGGCTACTTCCGCAGAGTGCTCTCCTTCTCTTTGCAATAACGGATAAACCTTTCTCCCTTTTTCGGTCGGGAAAAGTTTTTTTATTTTTTTATTTTGATCATCAGGACGCTTTTCAACAAATCCTTGTATTTCCAGTTTTTTGATCGCTCTCGCCGCTGTTGTTCGATCAACTTTAATCATTTCCGCCAGTTTTTCCTGTATCACTCCCGGGTTTTCACATATACGCACAAGATAGAGATACTGCCCTTTTGTTAAGTCTAATTCTTTAAATTCAATATTGCTGATGGAATCCAATGCCCGTGCGATCATGCCGATTTCACGCAAAATATCAGTCATATCTTTTCAAACCCTTCATGTTTTTGTTGCACTTGCAATATAAATGTTTTGTCGTTACTTCTATAAGACCACAAGCAAGCGGTGCAGTCCAGACTAATATGTGAAAAGGGTTGGTTGATCATGAGGATACAACAGAAATTGATTTACAAGCAGCGCTTGAGATTAGAAAAGCAGTATTCATTGAGGAACAGCAAGTACCTGAATCCGATGAATTTGATCAGTTCGATGCGCTTGAGGAACAGTGCGGGCATGTCTTGGTTTATCATGAAAATCAGCCTGCCGGCACAGGACGCGTCCGCATCGTAAACCAAACAGGCAAGCTCGAACGAATCTGCATCCTGAAACCTTACCGTAAATACGGGTTGGGCAAAGTAATCATAAGCGAATGAGAAAACATGGTAAAAGAAAAAGGCATCACCCAATGTAAACTGAATGGACAAACACATGCGGAAGGCTTTTATCACATCTTAAATAGTCCGATTAAAATCTATTAATAATTAACAGTTGAAGAGATGGTGAAAAAAGCTGATTCTCTCTATTATGGACTCCTGCCGCGTTACATTTTTTCTATCTTCACATATCTTTACTATTAAGTACGTTTAAATTGATTTCAGGAGGAGATATGAAGTGGAAGAAACGAGTATGGAGCCATCACGACTCTGCAAAGAATTTGCAAGAATTCTCAATTCAACGCCCAGTGTCGTAAATGGCGTATGTACGGCGACAAGATTTCGAAGCAACATTCACCCGGTGGTACTCGGAAGAAGAGCCGAGGCATTTCCTTTTATTCCTCAGGCCTTTTCATTTGAGAGCATGGACTCGGAAGGCAGAGCCTTATGTTTAGGTGAGACTGTTTTACTGCAAGAAGAAGTGAACCCATTAATGAGTGAACTGCGCAAATTCGGTATCATCGTAACTGCCGTTCATAACCATTGGCTGTTTGATAAACCGCGTCTGATGTTTATGCATTTTGAATCAATTGACAAACCTCTCAATTTTGCAAGAAAAGTAAGAGAGGCCCTAAGAGTTCTGACTGCTAAAACTGTGCGTGCGGTACCAAAAACTGACGGGGAAATGATTGAACGGCATGGTCTTTGTGACGAATTCAACGATATTCTGGGCGGAACCATGCATACGTTTGAAAATGGAATTTGTACAGTAATGAGATCACGAACGAATATAAAACCGGTTGTACTGGGACGGCCCGGAAGATCATTTTTGCTCATTCCGCAAATGTTTTCATTTGAATCAATGACAAAAGACGGCCGTGCTCTTTGCAGCGGAGAAACTGTAATTCTGCAAAAAGAAATCAATCCATTTATCAGCGCTCTTCGGAAACATGATCTGATTGTAACGTCTCTACACAATCACTGGCTGTTTGACAAACCGAGACTGATGTATATTCATTTCGAAGCGATTGATAAACCTGTCAACTTCGCCTTAAAAGTAAGAAATGCTTTAAAAGTGCTTACTGATAAAGAGGTCGAAGGTTAGCATGTTTCTAAGTATCAAAAAGCGATTCATATAATCGCTTTTACATATGATCAGCCGAAAACAAAAAAGAGGTCAGACATTTGTGTTAAAAAACAGCCTTATAGGCTGTCGTTTTGTGTATATTCTATTGATGAGTTTATACTACTTCATCCCGCATTCCATACAAGCTCTTTATTTCTCAATGGCTTTCTACATGCCGCTGTGCAAACACCTTCTTAGCCACTGAAAGAGCATTAAGTACACGCGGGAAGCCTGTATAAGGAACCAATTGGGTGATACTCTCTACAATCTCAGTCGGTGTTAATCCGGATGTAAGCCCTGTATTGATATGAAGTTCAAGCTGCGGCTCGGTTCCTTGCGTTACAAGGGATGAAATGGTAACAAGCGCACGTTGTTGATTGGTTAATCCCGGTCGTGAATATATATCTCCGTAAGCAAATTCTATAATGTACTTACTTACATCTGGAGCGATATCTTTCAAGTCTTCAGAAATCTTTAAATGCGTAGAAATTTTATCATCGCTTGTTAAAGTGTACTCCATTAATTTGTCTAAACCTTGCTGGTAACGGCTTTGATCCATTTGAAATTCCTCCTGAAAGGTACTTATTTCCTGACATAAGATAATATATCGCAGCCCTCTCTAACCGTAAAATACATAAAAACTATAAAAACCATTCATTTTTTTCATGAGTGATCTTAGTCTACGTAATTACTCTTACAAAAAGATGAAATATACCGGATAAATTCGCGTACTGCGTGTGAAACGTATTTTCCTTTTTTTAAAATAATCGCCACTTTCCAAGGAATGGATGGGTTAACAATGGAGATTGCCTTAACTAAACTTTGATCAGTCTTTTTCACTATCGACTGAGGGAAAATGGAAATACCTAGTTCTTCTCCAATCATTTCGCTGATAAAATCCCATTGAGAACTTTCATAAACAATATTTGGACGAAAACCGGCTCTAATACACTCCTGAATAATCCGATCGTGAAGAGAAAAGTCTTCACTAAACAGGATGAAAGGTTCATTTTTCAAGTCTTGCATTTCCACAATCTCTTTATGAACAAGCGGGTGAGCGGAATGAACGAAGAGCATCAGTTCTTCATTAAGCAATGGAATGATATCAAACTGCTCTTTGTCCACTGGTTCAATAACCACGCCAAGATCCAGTACTCCATCTTCAACCTCCTGTTTCACCTTGTTTCCTCCATGTTCTATCAGCTTGATGTTCACATCAGGATACAATTGTTTAAACCCTCTAATGATTTTAGGAAAAAACAAGACACCGATCAGCGGCGGTATTCCAATTTTCACTTTTCCTTTTTTTAAATGCAAAAGATCGTATAAGTTCGTCGACAAATCATCTAATGACTTCATAATCATTTGGCCTTGCTCAAATACAATTTCGCCCGCATCTGTCAAAGCGATTTGTCTAGCGGATCGATCAATGAGCTCAACCTTTAATTCCTCTTCCAAACTTTTAACCATCTTACTTAAGGCAGGCTGTGACAAATGCAGATTTTCTGATGCCTTAGTAAAACTGTTGGATTTAGCAACTTCAAGAAAGTATGTGATTTGGCGTATATCCATCGTATGATCTCCATTCCATAAGTTTAACGAATACATTATATTCTTTTTATTCATTTTACTTATACAATTGCCGGGTGTAAACTTTTAGGAGACCAAAATGTTTCCTGGAGGGGTTACTATGAGTAAATTATTAGAAAGTAAAGTTGCTCTTGTTACAGGCGCGGCTAGCGGAATTGGTTTAGAAATTGCACGTGAATTCGCTAAAGAAGGCGCAAAAGTGGTAATTTCCGATTTGAACGAAAAAGCCGTGCATCATGCAGCTGAGGAACTTAAGGGACAAGGATATGAAGTCCTGCCTGCGGTTTGTGATGTAACAAACGAAGAACAAGTTGAAAAAAGTTTCTCTAAGACACTTGAAACCTTTGGGCGATTGGATATTCTGGTAAACAATGCGGGGATTCAGCATGTGTCCGATATAGAAAACTTCCCGACTGATAAATTTGAATTTATGCTGAAATTAATGCTTACTGCTCCTTTTGGTGCGACAAAAAGAGCGTTCCCTTTGATGAAAAAACAAAAATTTGGCCGCATCATCAATATGGCTTCCATAAATGGTTTAATTGGTTTTGCAGGGAAAGCAGCTTATTGCAGCGCTAAACACGGTTTGATCGGTTTAACTAAAGTATCAGCATTAGAAGGGGCGGAATACGGAATTACTGTCAATGCCTTGTGTCCGGGATATATCGACACTCCATTGGTACAAAACCAGTTACAAGATATTGCAGAGACTAGAGGCATTTCTATAGAAAAGGTGTTTGAAGAAGTCATTTACCCCTTGGTTCCTCAAAAACGTTTGTTAGCCGTGCAAGAAATCGCTGATTACGCAGTATTCCTCGCCAGTGACAAAGCTAAAGGAGTTACAGGGCAGGCCGTCGTAATGGATGGCGGCTATACAGCCCAATAATCTAAATTTCATCTGCAGGAGTAATAGTGCTTTGGATTAAATGATTTACTCTTCAAGAACCAAGCCGATGGTTTTTTAGGAAAGACATAGCTATACAGATTGAAGTTTGATATATATTTGGTATATTAACTTAAGAAAAGCCGCCCTGTTGGCGGCTTTTTTATCCTGCATCCTGTAATGTGAAAATGTTAAAAAGCAACGGAATAGTTGTTGTCTTGCAGAATGCGAAGAAGCTGTTGGGGCTTTCACAAAGTATGTGGGTGAAGCTGCAGATAAGTGTGTAAGATTCCCCTCTCCCCATAATGCGCCCGCACTTTTTAGAATTAATACTATTCTGCTTCAATTTATCTTCAATTGTTGGTATTCTGGCAACGAAATCTTCATAACGCTGAAATTGGTCAAACGGTATACTTAATTTTCCGGATACATATATAATCAACTTGAAAGAACATTAGAAATAGTCGAAGAAAAATCTGCAGCTGTAAAAATACCATCTAAATGGACATTGATGGAGTATGCGTCAACAATATAACAATTAAATTAAATTAATTCGGTTCCTCTTTCCCTAAGGAGCCTAAAAATCAGTCACATCATCCATCTTCAGCCTTCAAACATTATCAAGCCTTGATGAGGCAAGAAACACGGGGTATCATAGACACACAAAAAAGATCTCATTATCCAAAGTCAGATTGAGTATTTTTAGTTGTATAAGATAAAGGAGGAAATAGATTGACTTTACATCATTTTATTGGGGCGGATAAAGAACTTCCTATTGGTGAGTATGGCAGTAATCCTACACTTAAGCCCATTTCTGAACTAAAAATAAAAGGAGATGTCAACAAACGCTCTCAATTTAAAAACAATCGAAAGAACAGTGAAAATTCACTTGTAAAGGTTTATGACACAGAAGAAGATGCATACGGAATTGATATTGTTCATTTAGATCCTGGATATGAAGCAGTCAGAAACAAATTCACACATCCTTATATATATGAATTACAAGGGTACTTACATGCCAACAATACACCTGGCCAACGTAAATCTATTAAATCACTTTTTCTTTTCATTGAAAAACACTTGTCAAAAGGTGAATCAATTGAAATATATTCCTGCTTAGATGGATATGAAGATGAAGATAAAGATGAAAGCATGGGTGTAGTTATCAATTTAAATACTTTACAATTTGGAAAACATATAAAGTTTAAAGATATAAATCACCTTAGTCATATATTCTATTTGGAAGATAAACAATATGTATTAGTCAAGAAATAAACAAGAAAAATCCCAACTTGAGTAATGTTGGTTTAATAAGTAAGGAAACCATTCTATACGGTTTCCTTACTTATATATATTATTCACTAAAATCATTCAATTTTTTTATAAAAAATTGAATGATTTTAATCCCATCTTTCAAAATGCACTTTTAATCCTGGTATACTCAATATTCTTTGTATTTCTTTATCATCTTCAGTATCGATATAACTTTCTTCTTCATGAGAGCATGTTACCAACCACTCCTTTCCATCTTTAAAAAAAGACAAGTCTTCTGGTAAATGTGGCTGCTCCCAAGAATATAAAGAATTTGCGGATTCTTTCAGAATGTTTTTTGCGTTTTCATCTGTATAATAGTAATAAACTTTTGCTTTTTGATTGTCTCCTAGAATGGTACTGGCCCATTCTGATTGCTCTTTCATTACTTTTAACGAACTTTCAAGTTTTTTTAACAGAGGATCGAATGATTTTAAAGATCCCATATCTTTTCTTAAAACTAAATGAAATTCGTCGCAAATCTCGAAAGCCAAATCAATTAACTCTGAATACAGCTGATCCTTTGGGTTGTGATCAATAATTAACATAGTTACCTCCTTCTCCTATTATAATTTCCTATCTTTTAATTACTTTAAAGTTAGGTGTTTATAAATTAATCTAAATTATCTTGCTGCCCCATAGAAAGCATGAGCTTTCATACGGACACCTTTTCCAT
Source organism: Bacillus sp. ZY-1-1 (assembly GCF_003047165.1). Taxonomy (NCBI): domain Bacteria; kingdom Bacillati; phylum Bacillota; class Bacilli; order Caryophanales; family Bacillaceae; genus Bacillus; species Bacillus sp. ZY-1-1. The sequence goes on along the minus strand of NZ_CP027061.1, from coordinate 33,554 downwards.
GTTTATACCTAGAGATCGAGTGATAATGATAATGTTTACCTTTACCCTTTTTATCTATCTCCGGACCAACAATTTTTTTAATCGGACTTGCGGCTTTAGCAATAGATTTGGCATTGTTCTTCGACGTAGACCAAGTGTCATCACCCCTTTTAAGGCGTGCAATTGCAGCAGGTCTTTTCAAACCATTACCGATAAATAATCCTTTAGACTTTCTTACTGCCATATAATGAGAATAGGTTCTTTTACGCTTCTTAAACTCAGAATAGGCAACATAAGTCACTCCTGAAATAGTCACAGCTAATCCAATTGAAATTAAATGCGCTAAAAGTGCCTCTCCAATAACTATTCCTATAGGTATAAACCAAACAAAAGAAGCTGTTACCTCATCTGAATTAATCTCATACTTTTTATTTGTTTCCGTATCAGTAAAAGTTGCTTCTATCTTCTCATTTGTAGCATTTTCAATATCAACTTTATATTCTTTACCTTTTTCTCCAGTCTTCTGAGAAGTTTCATCGGTTATTAATGAAAGTTTCATATTTTCTTTATCTAAAGTCATTAAACCTTTAACTCCGCCTTTTTCTGCTGTGATTACTAATTTCTCTTCATCATTTGTTACAATTTGGTAATACCTATTGTTTATAGCCTCAGCTTTTGATTCATTATGTAAAATAAAAGTAAAAGTTAATATTAGACTTAAAAAAACAGCAATACTCTTTTTAAAACATTTCATTGAAATTAGCCCCTTTACTTAAAAGATAAAAATCCTTTTCCATAAATTTCATCTCTCCCTTTCTTTCCAAGATCGATGGACAATTTGGACAATACACGGTTAACTTGATTATAAATATCCTCTTTTGAATCAATTCCGAATTTATCTCTATTTTGTAAAATTAATGATATTACTCCGGTAACATGTGCAGCTGCTAAAGATGTACCACTTTCAGTTTTATATCCATTATTGAGGGATAGTATCGGTATATCTACACCAGGTGCAGAAAAGTCAATCTTTCCTTTAGGTGAAAAGTTAGCTAGTTTATTATTTCTATCTACAGCATTAATAGAGAGAACTTTTTCATAAGCTGCTGGATAATCAACATCCCCGCCATAATTGTTACCTGCGGCTGCAACGATTATGATCCCACTGTTTACTGCTTTATCAATTGCACCTCTTAACAACGGTTTATCTTTGGTTAATCCAAAACTCAAATTTATTACCTGAATATTATTATCAATACACCACTCTATACCTTTAACAAGGGTATCTAGCGAACCTTTTCCTTCTGAATTTAGTACTTTAACTGAATATATCTCAGTGTCTGGAGCAATTCCAACTAATCCAAAGCTATTATCTTTAGCTGCTATAATGCCTGCAATAGCAGTTCCATGCCCCACATCATCATCTGAGGTTAAAGTCATGTTTATTGGATTAAATTCCCCTTTAATTTTCCCTTTTAAATCTTTATGCTCTTTATCAATACCACTGTCTAATATAGCAACTTTCACTTTCTGTTTCTCTCTTAAAGTCCATATTGAAGCAGCATTGATTTTTTTCACTCCCCATGGTACTTCTTGTACACGGTTATGATTAATTTTTTCTGTTTCATTTCTCTCTATATGCTTAAAAATGAATAAAAAGCACGCAAAAAAAACCTAATGTAAAAATTAATATAAATAATAAAATATGAGGTTTTTTAATTGCTAACACCACTTTTTGAAGATTTGTAAATATTCTCATCCTTGGCCAAGAATAACAAACCTATTATATCAATCTGCAATTAAAAATCAAAGTTTTTCAGGAAATATTTCATTAATAAATTACGGTTATAAAGTAGTGTAATTCTTAGTTCTTAGTCATCATAAAATTGACCTTCAAATGCATATTTAAAACAAATCTCAATAAAGACCGGTATATTAACTTAAATAATTTTGAAGACTTCTGCTAGTGACGGTTTTAAAGATAATCTCTCTCTTACAGCTCTTTGAATATCAAGTTCTCCTAAGTATTTTTTAACCAGCACCCCAACCGTAGTCAGCGAACAATCCGCGTGTCATTGGTGTCATGTCTCTTTCTATTAAAGTAATTATGATAAATTTATCTGCTTGCCAATTCCTTAATCATCAAACCCAATTCATAAATTCCCTTTTGAAGGTCTTCAAGAGATGCATAAGCATATGATAAGCGAATATAACTCCCTTTTTCCTCAGCATAGATCCTGCCGAGATTGAGCAGAATCCCTTTTGATAAGGCTTTGGTATAAAGTAATTTCATGGATATGGAAGGCAATATTTTTACCCAGACAAAGAATCCTCCCTTTGGGATATTCCATGTCGCTACATCTTTCAAATGAGTTTCTAAAACACTCAAGGCCAATTCTCTTCTCACCTTTAATTGACTTCTCACCTGTTCTAGATGCTGCTGGTATTCACCGGATATAAACCACTCTGCCGCTACTCTCTGGGATAACGAACTGGAGCCGTAATCTGTTTGCATTTTTATGTCGGATAAACGTTCAATCACTGGTTCCGGCCCGACGATCCAGCCAATCCTCAAGCCCGGACTTAATGTTTTCGATAAACTGCCTATGTAAAGCACATGCCCATTTTTATCTATTGTTTTAATAGGATCCGGGGGAATCTCATCTATCCATAACTCACGATAAATGTCATCTTCAATAATGGGAAGCTGTGTATTCTCACTTGCCGCAAGGATTTCTTCTCGTCTCTTTTTTGACATTAAAATACCTGTCGGGTTTTGAAAACAAGGATTTGTATATAATATAGCCCTCCCCCGTTCCCCCCTTGCCATGCGGATATGTTCCGGCAAAAGTCCATCATGATCCATAGGAACTCCAGTCAGCTTCATACCGGCTGATTGAAAGACGTGTAATGAATAAAGATAGGAAGGCTGATCGAGAAATACGGTCGATCCTCTTTGTAAAAGCCCCATTGATATAAGCTGTAAGGCTTGCAGCGCTCCAGAAACAATAAGAATGGAAGAAGGAGAAGCTTGAATGCCGATTGTTCTTAAATAGCCGCTTAATGCCTCTCTCAAAGGCAAATATCCTTTTGGTTCCTCATATCCGAATGCCTCTATGTTTTGAGATACCTTTCCCATGATCTCTTTCATAACAGCTAAAGGAAAAATCTCATGTGAAAGTTCTCCTTTACTGAGCTGTATAAGATCAGAATTTGATTCTGATTTATTGATCTCTTGAACAATTTTTTGGCTTGGCTGCTGGATTCCGGAGGTTACATACTGATCCCAATCGGGAGCGGAATTCTTAGCCAAAAGTGTCCATGTATTGTTCGTAACAACTGTCCCTTTGCCCATTCTGCCTTCGATTAATCCATCCGCCGTCAATTCCTCTAAAGCTGTAATGACTGTGCTCCTGTTCACCTCAAAGTGTTTGGCAAGCGTGCGCTGGCTTGGAATCTTACTTCCGATCGGCCATTCTCCATTTCCTATTTTCTCTTTTATAAATTGAATGATTTGTATGTACTTAGGAAGCTTTCTCATCTTTTTTTCTTCTGGAGCGCTCATAAAAAGGATCCCCCTTAAAGTGGTTGGGTCAAAATCTATTTAACTGGTTGAAGTCATCTCCTCAAATCTTTATTAATATAGAAACACATTAAATAACTGGTTGGTTTTTGTAAAGAGGAGTGAGAAAGATGAGAAAGAAAACAGTTCGAATCGGCATATCTTACAGTCTGATGATTGGGTTGTGGGCATCAGCTTTCCCGGGAATTCGCGCGGGTCTTGAGAGTTACACGCCGGAACACCTCGCTTTGTTTCGCTTGTTGATTGGGTCAATGGCATTGGTGGTTTTTGCTGTTTTGACTCATATGCGTTTACCTGACATGAAAGATATCCCTGTTATTTTCTCTTTAGGATTTTTAGGTTTTGCACTATATCACATTTTGCTGAATATCGGAGAAAAAACCGTCAGCGCAGGGGTAGCAAGCTTACTCGTGACCATGACACCTATTTTTTCTGCAATGTTATCTCGTCTGTTTTTTGGTGAACATTTTGGGCTTTATAAATGGATTGGCTCTATCATAAGTTTATTGGGTGTGTCGATCATTTCTTTCGGGGCAGGAAACTATACAAATTCAGTGAACGGCATTTTGTTAATCCTGCTGGCAGCTTTTTCGGAGAGTATTTATTTCGTTTTTCAAGCCCGCTATATAAAAAAATATGGTTTTATTCCATTTGTGACATTCACCATTTGGGGTGCAACATTGCCTATGCTGATGTTTCTTCCGGGATTATGGGGAGAAGTTGTTCACGCTTCAATGAACTCAACATTGTCTGTCGTTTACTTAGGCTTATTACCAACAGTTGTGCCTTACTTTGCACTTGCGTATGTCACTTCACTCGTCGGTGCTTCAGAAGCAGCCATTTCACTTTATTTAACACCAGCCATAACCTTGGTCATTTCTTGGGTGTGGTTAGGTGAAGTACCTGCGTTTATTTCTCTTCTGGGCGGCGCAGTTACAGTCGCCGGGGTGTGTTTCACTTATCTAACAGTAAATAAAATGATAAAGATTTTAAATCCTTATTTCTTATCTAAAAAGCAATAAAGTGGATGACATTTAACCCTGAAAATAGAGTCGTAAGCCGTTCTCCTTTTTAATGACTTGGGTTTGGATCACAAAGTTGAGTGTATGAATTTTTTTAGAGGATTGTGGTATGTTAAACATACAAATATGAATAGAAAGCAGGTGAGCCCATGCCAAACAATAGTAAACCCAACAGTTTAATCACGGAGAAGTCCCCCTATCTGCTCCAACACGCCCACAACCCCGTAAACTGGCACCCTTCGAAAAAGCGAAACGCTTAAACTTAAACAAGCCGGTTCTTGTCAGCATCGGCTATTCGACTTGTCACTGACGCCACGCAGATTACCATATAATCCTCTCCAATTCCCTCCATTAAAATTTTTCGATCCAGAGGGGATGCTTTATCTTTAAATTGCTGAATATTATAATGTTGATAAAACCATTTTTTACAGGTTTATTAAGACAAATGAAAGCAGAAGGATTATGATCATGAAGAATTTTTTCTCTATTGGAGAGGTATCCAGGTTATTTCACGTCAAAATATCCACTCTCAGATATTATGATGAGATCGGTCTTTTGAAACCTGCATACAAAGACAAGCAAAATAACTACAGATACTATTCCACAGAGCAGTTTGAGAGACTGGATACAATCAAATATTTGCGGGCTTTAGGCTTGCCAATAAACAAACTCCTAGATTTTTATAATTCCCACAATGCAGATACCTTAATTCAATTACTGAAAAACCAAAAAACCGAAATCGATCGTAAAAAAAGGGAATTAGAGCTTATTGAAAAAAAGATCACCCGCCGTTTAAACAAAATAGAAGATGCCGTTAATAAACCGTTAGACAAAATTACAAAAATCAAACTTCCGGAGTTGCGTGTCGCTTATTTACAGCATGAGTATATTCTAGGTCATGATATTGAACACTCTCTAACAGAATTGAGAAATGATCTTACTATTAAAGAAGACATATTTTTAGGAAAGATTGGATTATCGATTTCAGTGTCAAACCTAAAAGCGCATAAGTTTGATCGTTACTCCAGTATTTTTATGATCTTAGAAGACGAGCATAATTTGCCCCCATCAGTAATCACCTTACCATCAAATGAATATTTACAAATCAGGTTTAAGGGGTCGCATAAAGAGGCCAAACAATATTATAAAAAGTTACTGACATATATGAAAAAGCATCATCTGGAGTTAGCGGCCGACTCCATTGAGATAACGTTAATTGATTATGGTGTTACTAATAATCCGGATCATTATGTGACCGAAATCATGCTGCCCATTAAATAATCCCTTGACTCTCTAGTTACTGGAGAGTTTATTTTTTTAAAAGCACACTTTATTGGGGGAGAAAGCACATGATTGGAACAATTTTTAACACATTTATGATCTTCGCAGGATGTTTACTCGGAGGGCTATTCAAGAAAGGAATGAAAGGTGAATATCAAGATATTCTTATGCAAGCGATGGGGTTTGTTGCAGTTGGATTAGGAATAAACGCCATTACACAGCATTTATCGGATAGTAAATACCCTATTCTTTTTATTGTAAGTTTAGCTGTTGGCGGACTACTTGGACAGTTTGTAAATTTGGAACTTAGATTCAACCATCTAGTCAGCAAGTTCTCTAAAAATAACTTAGCTGAAGGCTTATCAACTGCAATCTTATTGTTTTGCATGGGATCATTGTCGATATTAGGGCCTATTGAATCCGCGATCCATGGTGATTCCACTTATCTTCTTACAAACGGTATGTTGGATGGCATCACTTCTATTGTTCTCGCATCAGCGTTTGGCTTTGGAATAGCCTTATCTGCTGTTGTGTTATTTGCCTGGCAAGGCTCACTCTATTTATTTGCAAAAGTAATGGAGAGTGCATTAAGTGCAGACATGATTAATGAAATAACAATTGTGGGCGGAATACTGATACTAAGCTCGGGGTTAAGCATTTTGGGAATTAAAAAATGTAAAACCTTAAATCTTCTGCCATCACTTATCATTCCGCCTGTTGTTATCTTTGTTATGAAAGCTTTTGGATTAGGCGCATAGCTCTATATCAGTTGTCAGGCACCTTGTCCATTCTGTCAACTACAGACTAGTTTTCTTTAGACAGAAACAAATAAAGAATAGACTGCACATCTTTATGGTACAGTAAAGATATATCAACGGTAATACGAACGAAAGAAGGTGATCCCATGCCAAATAAAAAAGTACCCAATAGATTAATCGACGAGAAGTCACCGTACTTACTCCAACATGCTTATAATCCCGTGGATTGGTATCCTTGGTGCGATGAAGCATTTGAAAAAGCGAAACGAGAGAATAAACCTGTTCTCTTATCTATTGGGTACGGGTAGCTTAGCGAACTTGCCACTGGTGTCACGTAATGGCTCACGAGTCCTTTGAGGACGAAGAGATCGCCGGTATGTTAAACGATAAATTCATAGCCATCAAGGTTGATCGTGAGGAGCGCCCTGATGTGGATTCCGTGTATATGAGAATCTGCCAGCTGATGACGGGGCAGGGCGGGTGGCCGCTGAACGTGTTCGTCACACCAGATCAGAAGCCATTTTATGCGGGGACGTATTTTCCGAAGACGAGCAAATTTAACCGTCCGGGCTTTATCGATGTGCTTGAACATCTGTCCGAAACGTTTGCGAATGACCGGCAGCATGTCGAGGATATCGCCGAAAACGCCGCCGCTCATCTTGAAGTCAAGATTCACCCGGCTGAGGGCATGCTTGGCGAACAGGCGGTTCATGACACGTATCGCCAGCTGGCCGGCGGGTTTGATACGGTGTACGGCGGGTTCGGCCAGGCTCCGAAATTTCCGATGCCGCATATGCTCATGTTTCTGCTTCGCTACTACAGCTATACGGGCAAGGAACAGGCTTTGGCCGGCGTAACCAAGACACTCGACGGCATGGCGAACGGCGGAATTTTTGACCATATCGGATTTGGCTTTGCCCGCTACTCGACTGATAATGAATGGCTCGTGCCGCATTTTGAGAAAATGCTGTATGACAACGCCCTTCTCCTGACTGCATATACGGAAGCCTATCAAGTCACAGGTAATGAGCGCTACAAACAGATTGCGATGCAGATCGTAACGTTTATTCAGCGGGAAATGATGCATGAAGACGGCAGCTTTTTCTCAGCTTTAGACGCTGATACCGAAGGCCGTGAGGGGAAATATTACATATGGTCCAAAAAAGAAATCATGAATCTTCTCGGTGATGAACTCGGCCCGCTTTATTGCAAGGTGTATAACATCACAGATCAAGGCAATTTTGAAGGCGAAAACATCCCGCACCTCATTTTCACGCGGCGTGAGGCTATCCTCGAAGAGACCGGCCTCACCGAACGTGAGCTGGCCGAACGTCTTGAAGAGGCAAGAACAAAATTGCTGGAGGCCCGTGAAAACAGAAGCTATCCGCATACAGATGACAAAGTGCTGACCTCATGGAACGCGCTCATGATTGCCGGGCTGGCAAAAGCCGCAAAGGTATTTCACGAGCCTGACTATCTCAGCATGGCGGAAACAGCCATCCGCTTTCTCGAACGGCACCTCATGCCGGACGGGCGCGTCATGGTCCGCTATCGCGAGGGCGAAGTGAAAAACAAAGGGTTTATCGATGATTACGCTTTTCTCATCTGGGCTTATCTTGAACTGTATGAAGCGGGTTTTCATCCGTCTTATCTGCAGAAAGCGAAAACGTTATGTACAAGCATGCTGGAGCTGTTCTGGGATGAACGGCACGGGGGTTTCTTCTTTACGGGGAATGATGCTGAGACCCTTCTTGTCAGGGAAAAAGAGGTTTATGACGGGGCCGTGCCTTCCGGAAACAGCGCGGCTGCCGTACAGCTGCTTCGTCTCGGCCGCCTGACGGGTGATGTATCACTGATTGAAAAAGCCGAAGCGATGTTTTCCGTGTTCAAACGGGAAATAGAGGCCTATCCGAGCAGCAGCGCTTTCTTCATGCAAAGCGTACTGGCACACACAATGCCCCAAAAAGAAATCGTTGTGTTCGGAAGGAAAGATGACCCGGACAGAAAACGTTTCATTGAGGCGCTTCAGGAGCATTTCACTCCCGCCTATACGATTCTCGCCGCAGAACATCCGGATGAGCTTGATGGCATTTCTGACTTTGCCGCGGGTTATCAAATGATCGACGGAAAGACAACAGTCTACATTTGTGAGAATTTCGCCTGCCGGAGGCCGACGACGGATATTGATGAAGCGATGAACACCTTACAAATCAGCAGCAGAGCCTAGGCGGCCTGCTGCTTTTCTTTTTTCACAAAACGGAACGCGAGCCATGCGAAGATGATATTGATCACCAGAGTCGATATGCAATCGTATATTTCATAGCCCCCGGCTGCTGTTGTAAATACCGACGGAATGCCGCCGTACACCGAATGATCCTCTGTGAGAAAGATAAATAAAAACATATTATTGGCAGCGTGACCGCCAAGGGACATCTCCAGACTGCCTGTTTTAACCGTGATAAAGGTCCAGATCATGCCGATGGTGACATATCCGATTCCCGCCCATAGAGCCCCATTATCCATCTCCGGATTTCCGAAATGAAGTGCGCCGAATAATCCGCCGATAATGACCGTCAGAACCACCGCGTTTGCCGTCAATTTTCCGGCGAACTGTAGCAGAAAACCGCGAAAGAGAAATTCCTCCGCAGAGGTTTGAATCGGAACCAACAAGACGGCTGCCGCTAACAGCAGCAGAAAACGTGAAGCATGGAATTCCTGAAGCGTGAAACGATCCGGATGAATTAAAAAATCAATCAGCCCCGCGACAAACATCAGCACAACATATGTGCCGAATCCAAAGAAAATTCTCTTCCAGTTCAGCGACTGATTCGGTGTAATGATGGATAAAAAACGCCGCTTCATAATGAAACGAACCGCTATCCATATGCCCGGAATCGCTATGAAATAGACGATATGCTGTAAATAAATATCCGCCAGCGGGTCACTTAATGCCGCCTCATCCCAATTTATCGTCAGTGAAGGATTGAAAGCAGACGTGAGAAACATATAAAACACGGTCAGTATGCTTCCGAAAAAGAACAAACCCACAATGACCAACAGAGAAAGAAGATATCTCGATACACTATTTCTTCCCTCTGCGGGCCGTACAAACGTATTCATATTTATGCATCAACTTCCTTTCCTTCAACATTTTACAATATAAACAGAAACTGATATAGGAAATGTTATATATTTTAAGAAGAAAGCGCTATGCCGTTTCCTTTGGCTCTGGTTATTTACACTCTGTTTTTGCCAAAAAAAGACCTTTATAATGTATTCGTCAGATAAATTTACAGTATTTTCTGATTACAACTGCTAAGTCAGGGGGTTTTTTATGAAACATCAGACATTCTCAAATGTAGCGAACCGATTAGACCGTCTCCCCATTTCGCTTGTGCACTATCAAGTATTAACCGCTCTCGGAATCATCTATTTTTTCGATCTAGCTGACCTGTTTACGCTCAGCAACGTGGCTCCGGCGCTGATTGAGCATTGGGGCGTGAAGCTGTCCGTCATTGCCGACATCACGGCCGCATCCTTCCTGGGCATGTTTTTAGGCGCCTCCATCGGCGGAAGGCTGTCCGATCGGATCGGCAGGAAAAAAGCGCTGAATTGTTTTGTCCTTGTCTTTTCGATCTCATCTTTTCTGAATGCGCTGGCATGGGACATTCCGTCCTTAATGATTTTCCGCTTCTTGACCGGGCTCGGCGTCGCGGCCGCCATGATTGTGACGAACAGCTATTTGGCGGAATTTTTTCCATCCTCCGTACGGGGAAAATACATCTCCTTTTGCGCCATGATCGGACTAATCGGCGTTCCCGTCACAAACGTTGTTTCCGCTTTTGTCATTCCTTTAGGCTCATGGGGGTGGCGGCTCGTATTCGTATGGGGGGCGGCCGGTCTCATTTATTTCTTTTTTATCCGCCGGCTTGAGGAATCGCCGCGATGGCACGAAAATCGGGGCGCATATGATCAGGCAAACGCCATTATGAACCGTCTTGAAGCACGTATAGAGAAAGAAAAAGGCCCGCTTCCCGCGCCAAAAGAGGCGGCAGAAGTACATACAGTGAAGCACGCAGGCTACTTAGGGCTGTTTCAGGGCAGGAATTTAAAGATCACCATCATCCTGTCAGCGGTATGGATTCTTGAAACCTTTGGCTTTTACGGCTTTGCTTCATGGGTGCCCAGCCTGCTGAAAAGCAACGGCATCACCATGGAAAAAACGCTGTGGTACAATGTGCTTCACTCTGTCGGCGCACCGCTTGGCGCATTGCTCGGTTCCATGATATCCGAGACGTTCCAAAGAAAATGGATTCTGGCCGCAAGCGCTTTTCTGACTGCCATTGCCGGACTGTTATACGGCATGACGTTTATTCCCGTCATGATTATTGTGTTTGGATTTGTCGTCAATGTCACGGAACGGGTTTTCACCTCAAACTTATACGCATATACATCGGAGCCGTATCCTACGGAATATCGCTCGGCCGGGAGCGGGCTGGCGTACGGGCTCGGCCGTTTTTCCAATATATTCGGATCCCTGCTCGTCGGATTTATTGCCGTTAAGCTCGGCTACATCAGCGTCTTTTTGTTCATCGGCGGCTGCTGGCTTCTATGTTCCGTTTTGTTAATTCTATTCGGTCCGAAAACTAATGCTCAGCAAATTTAATCAATAAAACAGTGCGGGTTCCCCCGCACTGTTACACTGTGATTTCTATCAAATTGCCTTCCCCATCCTCTATCACGCTCTCATAATATCCGTCACCCGTCACGCGCGGGCCGCTTACAACCTGAAATCCGTCATTTTTAAACGTCTCCGTCAATTCATTCACCCGCTCCTTGCTGCCTGTAGAAAATGCGAGATGCGCCCATCCGGTCATATTCTGTGACGGAGCTTCATCAATGCCGCCTTTTTTCATAAGTTCCAGCCTGCATCCGGAGTCAAACGAAAGAAAGTACGATTTGAAATCTTTTTTCTCATTATGATAAAGGTCATTGGCCTTGGCGCCGAAGTATTTCTCATAAAATTCTTTCATCCGTTCTAAATCTTTCACCCATATGGCCGCATGTTCAATTCGCATATGTCCGCCTCCTTTTTTTCTCAATCTAGTTATAAAGCATGAAACCCATTTCAGCTCAAGACTTTTTCCGCTGAAATTGATGCATAATTTGTTTTTTAGCCGTTTCTCCGTGCAAAAACAGCAAAAATGCTTCCCTTCCGACCCGTTCCAAATGAAGTTCCAGAGATGGGATATTCAATGCCCGGCTGACGCTCAGATTTCCCTCGCCGATGATCTCCGCGTCCCATTTCTGTTCTTTCGCAAACTGGTACAAGCCGGCAGCCACGTCATCACTGTGCGCATAGATGGCCGTCGGCGCCTTGTCGAAACCCCAGAAGTGTTCACCTGCCCGCTTTCCGTCGTCCATATCATGGCATCCGATCAGAATGCGGGTTTCATCAAGAGAGCCGAAAACCGCCTTATATGCGGTTACCTTGTCGGCCGTACTCGGGCTTTTTTCCGCTTCCCGCACACATGTAAAAGCAACGTCTTGATGTCCGCGGTTTTTCAAATACAAAAAGCTTTCTCTGTAAGCTGCCTGCCTGTCATTATAAGCGCAGGGAATCTCTTGATGCTGCGTATATTCACAAGCGACAATGGGGCCGTATTCCAGGTAAGGCACGGCGGTTTCCCATTCATTCGCGCGGGACGTGACAATCAGTCCGTCAATCTTTTTCATTTTCAGCAGTTCGAAATAGGTCATCTCTATAGCGGGGTCATAGTTGGTGGGGAGAAGGGTTGTCACGTAATCATGGGCAAACGCTTCCTTCGTGATACCGTTTACAATTTTGTCAAAGCAGGGATGGTCGCTGTACGGCAAAATCACGCCTATTGTATTGGTCTTTCCTCGAATCAGATCAATGGCGGTTCGATTAGGGGTATAATCCAGCTCCTTCATCACTTGATTCACAAGACGCCTTTTCTCCTCAGATACGTACGGGTGTCGGTTTAATACACGTGATACGGTAGCCACCGACACATTCGCCAGTTTCGCAATCTCTTTTATATTTGCCATGTGCTCCTCCATTTTGGTGATAAAAAAGCAGCAAGAGTGGATTTCTCTTACTGCTATCTCATCATAAATCCACTGTCATTTCAACAGGGCAATGGTCAGAACCCATGATATCGGCACAAATGGCCGCTTGGCTGATCCGCGTCTTCAGTCTGTCTGAAACAATGACGTAATCAAGCCGCCAGCCGATGTTTTTCTCACGTGCGTTCGTCCTGTAAGACCACCAGGAATAGGCGCCTTCCCGATCAGGATATAAATAGCGGAATGAGTCGGTAAATCCGGTGTTCAGCAGGGCGCTGAACGCTTCCCGCTCCTGATCCGAGAAACCGGCGTTCTTCCGGTTGGCTTTCGGATTTTTTAAATCTATCTCCCTGTGTGCGACATTCAGATCGCCGCATAATATCACGGGCTTCTTCCGGTCAAGCTTCTGCAGATACTCCTTAAAATCGGCTTCCCATTGAAGACGGTAATCAATTCGCTCTAATCCGCGTTTGGCATTCGGCGTATAACAGTTGACGACGAACAGGTTCTCAAATTCAAGTGTGATCACCCGTCCTTCTTGATCATGATCGTCAATTCCCAATCCATAAAACACGTGAAGCGGCTTTTCTTTCGAAAAAACAGCCGTGCCTGAGTAGCCTTTTTTCACCGCATAGTTCCAATAGCCATGATACCCTTCAAGCTGTAATGATACTTGTCCGTCCTGTACTTTCGTTTCTTGCAGACATAAAATATCGGCTTCCGTTTCCTGAACGTAAGTATTGATATCTATCTTTTTCATCACAGCACGTAAGCCGTTTACATTCCAAGAAATCAGTTTCATGTGTTCCCTCCTGTCCGGCTCAGCCGTCATTCCAGTGTTTCAATGTTTCCGCCCTCTAATGCCAGCAGCTGCTTTTTCATTTCTAAACCGCCTCTGAATCCGGTCAGTTTCCCGTTTTTTCCAATGACGCGATGGCACGGAACCGTAATCAATACCGGATTTTTTCCAATCGCGGCGCCCACGGCTCTTACGGCTGACGGTTTCTGAATCATTTTTGCTATATCCGAATAGGAGTATGTCTCGCCGTACGGTATGTCCATAAGCGCTTTCCATACAGCAAGCTGAAATTCTGTCCCGTAAAGATCCACCGGCACTGAAAAAGCTGATCTGCCATTTTCGATGTACTCGGACAGCTCTGCCGTGTAAGACGCCAGCTTCTCATCATCACGTGCCAATTGGTATTGCGGCAGTGATTTTTTTGCCCACTGCTCAAGCTCTTCAAAGCTTCCATGATTTGAACCTATAAAGCATAGCCCCTTAGATGTGGCGGCTGTATACAGGCTCCAATCATTCCGTGTGAAAAGTGTCCAATAGACCATTGTCTCTTTACTCATATTGAACCTCCCTTTCCCATTCCGGCAGTTTTTCGGTATTCTGTGGGCGAATTTCCGGTTCTCTTTTTAAAAAGAGTGGCGAAATGCGCTGTGTTTGGAATTCCGACCGTCAGAGCGATCTCCATGACTGTCATATCAGTATGCTTTAAAAGGTGTTCCGCCTTCGACAATCTTCTTTTCTGTATATACTCAATCGGGGATATTCCCCTGATTTTTTTAAATGTCCGCTGTAAATGATAAGGGCTGCCGTGACACATTTCGGCCAGTACACTCAGAGTCAGAGATTCGTGATAATGGCGGTCAATGTACTCAATGATTTGAACAATCCATTCTTCATCAGGAAGACGAAGACCGTTCGGCCGGCACCTTTTACAGGGACGAAAATGTTTCTCGAGCGCTGCATCAGCCGTATCAAACACCAGCACGTTTTCTTTATTCGGAACTCTCGATTTACAAGAAGGCCGGCAGAAAATCCCCGTCGTCTTTACTGCATAATAAAATGCCCCGTCATAAGAAGCATCATTACGTATGATTGCGCTCCACTTTTCATCAGTCAGGATATTTCTGTCTGTCTCCATCTCAGCCACCCCCTGTTCTTCAGTATAAACAAATTCATTGCATAAGTACGCGTATTTGAATAGAGGAGCAAGATAACAAAGGAGTAAGAAGCACTTCCATGTTTCATGTGAAACATTTCGGCAGAATGGAGGAGGACTGATATAAAAAAAGAGCAGGAGCCCGCAGGCTCTTGCTCTTTTCTTTCGGCTTACTCGCCAGTTACGTATGGAAGTAAAGCCATTTGACGTGCGCGTTTGATCGCGATAGTCAATTTACGTTGGTATTTCGCATTTGTTCCAGTTACACGGCGAGGTAAGATTTTACCACGCTCAGAAACAAACTTTCTAAGAAGATCTACATCTTTGTAATCGATGTGCGTAATGCCGTTAGAAGTGAAGTAACAAACCTTACGGCGTTTCGCACGACCGCCTCTGCGTCCTCCTGCCATTGTCATTTCCCACCTTTCTCGTTATGAATATAGCGATAATCTATTAGAACGGAAGATCATCATCCGAGATGTCAATCGGCTTGCCGTCGTTGGCAAATGGATCATCATTAAAGCTGTTCCCTTGATTTCGTCTCTGGTTGTTCTGATTTCCGCCGAACGGATTATCATTTTGGCCTCCGCCAAAGTATTGGCCTCCGCCGCTGTTTCCTTCGTTGTATCCGCCTGATCCAGAACCGCCGCTGTTTTTAGGCTCAAGGAATTGAACACTTTCAGCTTGGACTTCTGTCACGAAGACACGCTGTCCCTGCTGATTTTCATAATTTCTTGTCTGGAGTCGGCCGTCTACGCCGGCAAGGCTTCCTTTTTTAAGAAAGTTTGCAACGTTTTCGGCTTGTCTTCTCCAAGTGACACAATTAATGAAATCGGCTTCACGTTCTCCGGACTGGTTCGTGAATGTACGATTCACAGCAAGAGTAAACGTGGCGACAGCCGCACCGCTTGGCGTATAACGAAGCTCTGGGTCTTTTGTCAGTCTTCCGACTAATACAACTCGGTTAAGCATATGAAAGACCACCTTTTAACATTATATATTTCAAATTGCTTATTCTTCTTCTTTAACAACGATGTGGCGAATGATATCGTCACTGATCTTAGCTAAACGGTCGAATTCAGCAACCGCTGCAGCTTCAGACTGAACGTTTAAGATTTGGTAGAAACCGTCACGGAAATCGTTGATTTCGTAAGCAAGACGACGTTTACCCCAATCTTTTGTTCCAGTGATCTCCGCTCCGTTAGAAGTCAATACGTTGTTGAAACGCTCGATAACTGCCTTCTTTGACTCTTCGTCAATGTTCGGACGGATAATGTACATAACTTCGTACTTTTTCATCTGTTTGCACCTCCTTTTGGTCTAAGCGGCCCTATAATGGGCAAGGAGCAATAATTCTATTACTCACAAGTTTATATTATACCAAAGCTCTTGTCCCTTTACAACTGTGTCCTATACATTAAATCGGAAATGAATGACATCTCCGTCTTGGACTACATATTCCTTACCTTCCAGACGCACTTTTCCGGCTTCTTTCGCTCCGGACATTCCGCCGCCTGCCAAAAGGTCTTCATAAGCAACCGTTTCAGCGCGGATAAAGCCGCGTTCAAAGTCAGTGTGGATGATACCCGCACACTCAGGAGCTTTCATGCCTTTTCTGAATGTCCATGCGCGCACTTCCTGTTCGCCCGCCGTAAAGTATGTTGCAAGGCCGAGAAGAGAGTATGACGCTTTAATCAGCTGATCAAGACCTGATTCTTCGATGCCGAGCTCCTCAAGGAACATTTGCTTTTCTTCGCCTTCCAATTCGGCAATTTCAGACTCAATTTTCGCACAGACGACGATAACTTCGGCATTTTCACCCGCGGCGTACTCACGGATTTTCGCAACGTATTCATTGTCTGAAGGATCAGCCACTTCATCTTCGCTTACATTCGCCACATAAAGCACGGGTTTTGACGTAAGCAGATGAAGCTGCTTCACAAGCTTTTGCTGTTCTTCCGTAAATTCAACGGAACGGGCAGGCTTTTCTTGTTCGAAAGCTTCTTTCAATTTAGACAGAATGTCAAATTCAAAAACCGCTTCTTTGTCTTTTTGCTTCGCAAGCTTGCTTACACGCGTGATGCGTTTTTCGACTGTCTCCATGTCGGCAAGAATCAATTCAAGATTGATCGTTTCAATATCGTCAATCGGATCGACTTTCCCTGACACGTGCGTAATATTGTCATCAGCGAATGCACGTACAACGTGGCAGATCGCATCAACCTGACGGATATGAGAAAGAAACTTATTTCCGAGTCCTTCACCTTTAGATGCGCCTTTTACGATCCCCGCGATATCAGTGAATTCAAACGCAGTCGGCACCGTTTTTTTCGGGTTCACCAATTCAGTCAGCTTTTGCAGACGTTCATCCGGCACTTCCACGATTCCCACGTTCGGATCAATTGTACAGAACGGGTAGTTGGCTGATTCGGCACCAGCCTGGGTAATTGCATTAAATAACGTCGATTTTCCGACATTCGGCAAACCGACAATTCCAGCAGTTAAAGCCATTCTTTCATCTCCTCTATATCAAACCATCATCGTATAAACGTATTGTAAACCTAGAGCAATTATAAGGAGGTTCATAGGAAAAGACAAGCTGAGAAAAAAGCATTTCCCGCCCTCTCTCTCCTTAGATTATCCTTTTTTAACCGCTACCAGACAGTCAAAAAGCGTACTTCCCATTCCATTATCGGAATTTGAATCCTTTGTGAGCATGTTGACGGAGCCTCCGAATGCCGCCCACATGCCTTCATCTATATTCACCGTCTTCGGGTGAGCCTGCTTCATGATTTTCACCCTGCCGCGCAGACGGCCGCGGTCATTGTATACCTCTGCTGTATCTCCGTCTTGAAGAGAAAGCTCTTTCGCGATATCCGGCGACAGGTCCACCTGAATCTGCTGAAGCTTTTCAATAAACGGCACGTGCTGTGAATGATTGGAGCGCTGCGGGTGAATGGACAGCAGCGTATACGGATATTTCCCTGCAAGCCCGGCGTCATGATAAACAGACTCCTCCGGCACCTCCAATTGAGGGAGGCCGCTGTATCCTTTCTCTTCTGCCAGTAACGAGACGAATTCAAATTTTCCGCTCGGGGTTAAAAATTGAAAATCACTCCACGGAACCTGTTTAACCGGAAGCGGCATATGTCCTTTTTCCTTTAATTGCTCAAGGGTGATTCCTTCTTTCTCCAAAGAAGAGAGCCCCATTTTTAAGAAATCTTCCGCACTGTAATCAAACAGCTCCCCGAATCCGAGACGCTTTGCGAGTTCCGTCCAGATCCAGCGGTCTGATTTTGCCTCTCCCTGCGGTTCCGCAAGCTTCTTGCCATATTGAACATAGTGATGATACATGCTGGAATAATAAATATCTTCCTCTTCGAAAACAACGGCCGTCGGCAGCACATAGTCACAGAGCTTCGCCGTATCGGTCATAACCGAATCAATGGCCACTGTGACCGGTGTTTTTTCAAACGCTTCCTTCACTTTTTTTGTATTCGGCACCTGTGTCAGCGGATTGCCGCACGTCACGATGATCATCTCAATCGGCGGGTCGGCTGCATTCAGCGCCTCTTCAGCTTGAGTCATCATCGAAAACGTTCTCGAACTTTTCTTCAAATCAGGACGAGTGAGCTCGGCCTTTGCAAAGCTTTCACCGACTTGCACATTTCCGAAGTTTGCGCCGCCGCCTTTGATACCGACATTTCCGCTCGCCGCAGCTAAGGCGTCAATCCACCGTATCGTCCCGCCCCCGTTTTTATATCTCTGCATCCCAAGACCCATAAAAGTGGAGGCGGGACCGTCAGCATATAAATCGGCAAGATATTCAAGCACTTCTAAAGACGTTTCTGTTTTCTCAATGATCTCCTCAAAAGAAATCGTCTGCAGAAGCTTGTCTATTTCCTCAAAACCGACCGAATGCTTTTGAATAAAATCAGAATCGGTTCTGCCGGTTTGGCATAATATTTTTAAAACACCCGCCGCAAGCCAGCCATCCATGCCGGGTTTGACGGATATATACCGGTCGGCAAGCTTTGCAGTCGGGTTAAAAATAGGATCAATGACCGTCAGTGTCGCTCCTTTTTTCTTCACCTGCTGCAGATGATGATAGAGGTGCATATTCGTCCGGGACACGTTTCTGCCCCATACGATCACATGCTTGCTGTGATAAATATCAAGCGGTCCATGCCCGTAAGAACGCCCGAAATCCCAGCGCTGCGCTTCAATGCCGGAACCCCAGCAAATGCTGCCCGCAATCTCGGTTACACCGCCGTATCCATTGAAAAAACGCTGGTCGAGCGCCTTCAAAAGACCGTTATTGGCGTAGTCATGACTGTGCAGCACTGCGGCAGTGCCCAGCGTCTCCTTAATCACCGCCATTTTTTCAGCAATTTCATCTAACGCCTGCTCCCAGGAAATCCGGACAAATTCGCCGTCTTTCTTTTTTAAAGGGAAACGAAGCCGTTCCGGCGCATTCGTTTTCGTCTCCAGCATTCTGCCCCGGCCGCAAATTTTCCCTTCCGTAATGGGATGATTCGGGTCTCCGTCTACTTTCGTCACCTTTCCATCCTCAACTGTCACCAAAAAGCCGCAGCTATCCCAGCAATTCAGCGGGCACGCTGACTGATGCACTTTGCTCATCGGGCCTCTTCCTCTCCTCTATATGAAAAAGCATGAGCGCCAGCCCTTATGATGTAGGCTCCTCATGCTTGACGAGTACTTTTTTCAGCTTTCTCTCAAAATCTCTTCTCGGAATCATGACACTGTGGGAACAACCCGTGCATTTGATCCGAATATCCATCCCCATCCGAATGATTTTCCACCTGTTTTCACCGCAAGGATGCGGCTTCTTCATTTCAACAATATCATTCAGGCCAAAGTCTTTATCCGCCAAGACCCTTCACCTCTCTCCATAGACTGCTTTATTTATTGTACAAAAAAAGACAGGATAAGAGCAACGGCCGCACTCAAAATGAGCATTATACTTTTTTCCATCTCCCTAAAATAGGGTAAAGAAGAAGACATACCAGCAAATAAAGACTTAAAAGCCCGTAAATGGGATATAAAATGGCGATCAAATCTGAAAAACCGATTGTCGTAAAAGGCACCATCACAGCTAAAAGAAGAGATACGAGCGTCCATCTCGGCAATTTCACAAATGCAAGCATGCGGCTGGACAGCCCGAAAAGACCGGTCACCGTTGTCGTATAGATGGCTAAAAAAAGCACGGCGGCCATACAAAGAAATAACGGATAAGGAGCGCCTTCAAGGACGGCGAAAAGAGGAATCTCATATTGTGTAAGACTGCCTGAAAGCTGTACAAGCGTTTCATTGTAAACAAATGAAATCATACCGAAAATCAGCCCGCTTGCAACGCTTGCGATTTTGGCTTCTCCCAGTCCCTTCATATCTTTCCCGATTGAAGAAAGAACAGCGACAACAGAAAGAATGTTTAAGGACGTGAAGGTAATGCTTGCCGGCCAATTATACTGGCGGGTCAAATCTATCGTCCACGTGTAATGATGGGTTGTCTGAAAAAAGACCAATGCATATAACAGCCCCGCTACAAGAATCGGTATCAAAATACTATTCAGAGATAATATTCCTTTTATATCCCAAAAGAATAAACCGACGGTTACAATGCAAAGAAGAAAAATACCGATCCAAAACGGCAGCTTGTACATTTGCAGCGTCACACCGCCGCCGGCAATCATAACCATCGTCATTGAAAACAAATAAAACATAATAAGCACATCATAGACTTTAGCAAGAGCCGGCCCCATCAGATGCTCAAGCACAGGTAAAAAGTGCGTTGATTGAACCCGATAGCTGATCTTCAACACAATATAAGCCGAAATCGTAAACATGACTGTAAACAATACAATAGCCAGTCCGCTTTCGACACCGAAAAACTGCCATATTTCCTGCCCGCTTGCATACCCGGCCCCAATCTGGCTGCTTAATATGAGCAGCATCCACTTCATCCCGGCTCTCCACACCCTCATCACCTCATAAAATTTCTGATCATCTCCGCATATTGCTACTATATTGAGTGACAGCGGCAAACATTCATACAAATGGGACAAATATGGTATGATAACGACGATTGACTATTCAGAAAATTTATTTATGTTAGGCGCTCAAATCATGTACATCAGGCGTTTAACCGCAAGTGATACCCGATATCAGGCTCAAAGCTTTGAAAGATCACCCCGACGCATTCGCCGTCAGCTATGATGAGGAGAAAGAATGGCCGTCCGAAAAATGCAAAGCAAGGCTTGAAGACGGCAATGCCATCGTGCTTGGCGCCTTTGAACAAGACAGACTGATAGGAATCCTCAAGATCTCCAAGCATTCGCTGTTTAAACTAAGACACATTGCGGTTATTGGTTCTATGTATATTTCCCCCAAACACCGAGGGTCAGGCGCGGGAAAAGCTTTAATGACGGAAGCCATCAGCCAAGCAAAAAAGATGAAAGACACAGAACAGCTCCATCTCTCTGTGACTTCAACAAATGAACCCGCAAAAAAACTCTGCGCCTCAGTTAGGATTTATCCTCTTCTCTGCAGAAAAAAGAGCGCTGAAATTAGATCATCAGCAATATGTTGATGTAGATCAAATGGTCTTATTTCTTTCATGAACTTAGAGAATAACTGCTCTGGGTTCTTTTTTCTATCCCGCTCTTTTCAAACAACCGGCATGCTGATCATGACATAAGCATAAAAAAAGGCAGCGCTGGATATACTGTAAACAACCATACATCACCAAAAACAACAATGTAATACTCGTATGACATGACAAGGAAGTGAACCTTATGAATCGAAAAGGCGGGCTTTTTTCTCAAGAACGGGCAAAACAATATGTATCCCATACGGATTCTTCTGCTGCGAATCAAATACAAGCGATCCTTACTTCATCTTTACGTAAAGCAGCCGGCAGACCGTTAGTCACCGTGTGTATCGGTACAGATCGGTCGACCGGAGATTCATTAGGTCCGCTCGTAGGAACAAAGTTAGAAAAAATGAATTTAGACAGATTGCACGTTTACGGCACGCTGTCAGATCCTGTTCACGCCGTCAATATGAAAGACAAGCTGAAAGATATTCAACATCTACATAAAAATCCGTTTATTATAGCGGTTGATGCTTGTTTAGGCCGCGTCAAAAGCGTAGGCTCATTTCAAATCGGCGATGGGCCGCTGAAGCCCGGAGCAGGTGTTCAAAAAGACCTTCCTGAAATCGGTGACGTCCATATCAATGGAATCGTCAATGTCAGCGGGTTTATGGAGTATTTTGTCCTGCAGAATACGAGGCTTCATCTTGTTATGAGCATGGCAAATGTTTTAGCAGAGGGGTTACAGCTGACAGATAAATCAGAAGGCCGGCAGGAACGGCTCAGTCCGTTTCATAAGCTGACAAGACGTATATAAAAAACCATCTTTTTTTAAAAAGATGGTTTTTACGCTTCTCTTTCGGACAATAGTTCCAGGATACGTTCAAGATCTTCATTTGAGAAAAACTCAATCTCAATCTTCCCTTTTTTCTTTTGTCTCTTAATATTGACTGTTGTTCCGAAGTAATTTTGCAAATACGATTCCCGCTCTTTTAACACAACATCTTGAACAGGTTCTTTTTTCTTTGTTTCACGTGGAACATTGTTGTTTAACTGCTGAATCAGCTGCTCAAGCTGGCGGACGTTCAGCTGTTCTTCAACCACTTTCTTCACAAGCGGTTCAAGCTTGTTTTTATTTTTCAAGCCAAGCAAGGTTCTGCCGTGTCCCATGGATAACGTACCTTCTGCAATGAGGTTCTGGATGCTTTCCGGCAGCGTCAGCAGTCTTAAATGGTTGGCAATATGAGGCCTGCTTTTCCCGAGCCGTTTAGCGAGCTGTTCCTGGGTTAAATCCAAATGCTTCAGCAGTGAGTCATATGCCAGAGCTTCTTCAAGCGGTGATAAGTCTTCACGCTGAAGGTTTTCCAAAAGAGCGATTTCCCGCATCAGCGATTCAGATAAATCCCGCACGATAGCCGGCACTGTCTCTTTACCGGCAAGTTTTGCGGCGCGGTAACGGCGTTCGCCGGCTACAATATCATAGCCCTTCAATGATTTTCTCACGATAATGGGCTGAAGAATGCCATGCTGAATGATGGATTCCTTCAGTTCAGCTAATGACTCATCATCAAATTGTTTTCTTGGCTGATAAGGATTGGGGCGTAAATCACTGATTTTAATTTCTTCCACTGTCTCTTCAGACAAATCAACCTGATTAAACAACGCGTTAATCCCTTTTCCGAGCCCGCCTTTAGCCATTCGCTGCCACTTCCTTTGCTAAATCTAAATATACTTCCGCACCTCTCGAACGCGGATCGTATAATATGATCGGCTTGCCGTGACTCGGCGCCTCACTTAAACGGACATTGCGAGGAATAATGGTTTGATACA
This sequence comes from Bacillus sp. ZY-1-1, assembly GCF_003047165.1. Lineage (NCBI taxonomy): Bacteria > Bacillati > Bacillota > Bacilli > Caryophanales > Bacillaceae > Bacillus > Bacillus sp. ZY-1-1. The sequence continues at coordinate 10,446 of NZ_CP027061.1, read as the reverse complement.
CTTTATCTCTAAAGTATTTCTTTACCTCTTCTATCACTTGAATGCCGAGATTCGTTCTGGCATCAAGCATCGTCAGAAGCACTCCTTCTATCATTAAGTCGGTATTTAAATGTTTTTGCACAAGCCGAACTGTATTTAATAATTGACTCAATCCTTCAAGAGCGTAGTATTCGCACTGAACCGGGATAACGACTGAATCTGAAGCGGTAAGCGCATTAATCGTTAATAACCCGAGAGACGGAGGACAATCAATAATCATGTAATCGTAATTTTGTTTCACAGATTCTAATGCTCTTTTCAGCCTGACCTCCCGTGAGATCGTCGGAACCAATTCGATTTCCGCTCCCGCAAGCTGGATCGTGGCCGGAATGACATCTAAGTTCTCTACTGAAGTCGGTTTAATAATTTCTGTAACATCTGCATCATCTACTAAAATGTCGTACACACAATGATCCACATCGGCTTTTTCAATCCCTAATCCGCTCGTTGCATTGCCCTGCGGATCAATATCAACAAGAAGAACCCTTTTACCTATGTAAGCCAAGCAAGCCCCCAGATTAACAGAAGTCGTCGTCTTCCCGACTCCGCCTTTTTGGTTCGTAATTGCTATGATTTTTCCCACGATGTCACCTACCTTCACATGAACATGTACTGTCTTGTTTCTATCTTATCAAAAAAAGAGTAAAGCGTTTTATTTTTTTCATAATTTGTTTATCAGCAAGTGAAAAAAATGTAAACGAAAAAGACACTTTCTAATATAAGTTCTCCGATAAAGTGACTTTTTTGACTGTAAAAAGACAATTCACGACACAAAAAGATAAAATTTTACATATATAATGTATAGTGCACAATAAATCTATTATTATCTCAAAATAGTTTTTTGATTAAAATAAAAACTCCCCTGCTGATCAGGAGAGTTTTTATTTAGGTATCCGAATGGTAAGCTGGATGTACTCTTCGAATTCTTCTTCTTCAGTGTTCAGCCTGACGCCGCTGTCTTCCACCATGGACAGTGACTGACGAATCGTATTCATCGCAATTCTTGTATCCCTGCTGAACGCTTTGCGTCTCGGCTTTGGTTTCTGCTTATTCTGTTCAAGCATTTTCACCACTCTGTCTTCTGTCTGCTTGACGTTTAAGCTTTTCTCAATGATTTCCGCAAGCAATGTGACCTGAAACTCCGGCTGTTTGAGCGGAATCAGTGCTCTTGCATGACGTTCCGTAATTTTTTTCTCCATAATCGCATCCTGGACGGGTTCCGGGAGCTTTAACAATCGGAGCTTGTTCGCAATCGTTGACTGGCCTTTTCCTAAGCGCTGCGCCAAGGCTTCCTGTGTTAAATCATGAAGTTCTAACAGCCTTGCGTACGCATGAGCTTCCTCAATGGAGGACAATTCTTCCCTTTGCAGGTTTTCAATCAAAGCGACAGATGCTGTTTCCGTATCAGAAAAATCTTTAATAATTGCGGGAATCTTCTCCCATTCAAGCGTCTGTACCGCTCTCCAGCGCCTTTCACCCGCAATGAGCTCATATTGTCCTTCATCTTCTGTATGTCTGACAACAATCGGCTGAATGATGCCGTGTGTATGGATAGTCATTGCTAACTCTTTGATTTTTTCATCTGAGAAAATGGTGCGTGGCTGAAAACGGTTGGGAACGATAGCATGTACCGGTATTTCGAGTATCTCTTCTTTGTTTGTATCATGCTCAGCTATCTCCGGTTCCTCTTCCTTCTCACCAAACCCGAAGAAACGAGAGAATGAATGCTTCATGTACCTACACCACCTTTAAAAACTGCCATTTTTATAATTCTATTTTCTCATGGTTTTTCCTGCTGTATCTTCATCAATTTTGCAGAAAATATGATGGAATTGTCACATCAGGCTGTCTAAATTACCCTTCAATTGGCGATTTATTTGGAGTACCCGGTTTTCTCGGATATTTTTTCGGAGTGCTTTTCGTCTTGCGAATGATCATAATGTTCCGTTCACTTTCTTCAACGGGAAGTGTAAAGGAATGAACTTGTTCAAGCTCTCCTCCCAATACTTTAATCGCCTTTTGCCCCGCTTTCAGCTCTTCATCAGCGGCTGCAGCTTTTAGTGCCGCAAATATACCGTTTTTCTTGGCCAGCGGCAGACAAAGCTCACTCAGGACTGACAGACGCGCCACTGCACGGGCCGTCACGAGATCGAAGCTTTCCCGTACGTCTTTCCGCTGTCCGAATGTCTCCGCTCTGTCATGGACAAATGTCGTATGCTCTAATTGTAAAGCATCAGAGAGAGTTTCCAAAAACGTAATCCGCTTATTCAGTGAATCGACGATGGTGACATGCAGATGCGGGAAGCAGATTTTGACGGGCAGGCTTGGAAAACCGGCGCCGGCGCCGACGTCACAAAGAGTGGTGACCTTTTCAAAATCAATATAAAATGCCGCCGTTATCGAATCATAAAAATGCTTGAGATAAACTTCCTTTTTCTCAGTGATGGATGTCAGATTCATTTTTTCGTTCCATTCCACGAGCATCCGGTAATACAACTCGAATTGCTCCAGCTGGCGGTCAGAAAGGGAAATCCCTTTCTCCGCTAAACTGGATGTAAATTGCTCTATATTCATGCCGTCATCCTTTCTATTCAGCTACCTTGGCAATACGGCCCTGCTCCAGGTATACCAGCAGGATTGAAATGTCTGCCGGATTGACGCCGGAAATACGGGACGCTTGAGCAACTGATAAAGGACGCACTTCTTTCAGCTTTTGACGGGCTTCAGTAGCAATTCCTTTAATGGCGTCATAATCAATCCGATCAGGGATTTTTTTGTTTTCCATTTTCTTCAGCTTTTCCACTTGCTGCAAGGATTTTTCGATATATCCTTCATATTTCACCTGAATTTCCACTTGTTCCGCCACATCTTGCGGAACCGGAGAATCTGCAGGCGCAAGTTTTGTCACTGTTTCATAGTTCATTTCCGGACGTTTCATTAAATCTGTGCCGCGCACTCCGTCTTTCAGCTCGCTTCCGCCGAGTGAACGGATATATTCCTGATTCTCAGGAGACGGCTTGATAATAACAGACCAGAGACGTTTTTTCTCTGCCTCGATCGCCGCTTTTTTCTTCTCAAACGCTTCATAGCGCTCATCAGAAATTAAGCCGATCTCATGGCCGATTTCCGTCAGGCGAAGATCCGCGTTGTCGTGACGGAGCAGCAGTCTGTATTCCGCCCGTGAAGTCAGCAGACGATACGGTTCATTGGTTCCTTTCGTTACCAAATCATCAATCAATACACCGATATAAGCATCGGAACGGCTGAGGATCACTTCTTCTTTTCCAAGCGCTTTGCGGCCTGCGTTGATCCCTGCCATAATTCCTTGCCCGGCTGCTTCCTCATAACCTGATGTACCGTTAATTTGACCGGCTGTGTACAGGTTAGGGATTTTTTTCGTCTCCAGTGTAGGCCAGAGCTGCGTCGGTACAATCGCGTCATACTCAATCGCGTATCCGGCTCTCATCATCTGCACCTTTTCCAGTCCCGGAATGGTCGCCAGCATCCGCTGCTGCACGTCCTCAGGAAGACTCGTGGATAGACCCTGAACGTATACTTCCTGCGTATTTCTGCCTTCCGGCTCAAGGAAAATCTGATGGCGCGGTTTATCATTAAACCGAACGACTTTATCTTCAATCGAAGGGCAGTATCTCGGTCCCGTTCCTTTAATCATACCGGAATACATCGGCGAACGATGCAGGTTGCTGTCGATGATCTCATGAGTCTCAGGACTCGTGTAAGTCAGCCAGCAAGGCAGCTGATCGGTAATGTATTCAACCGTTTCATATGAGAAAGCGCGCGGAACTGGGTCCCCCGGCTGGATTTCTGTTTTGCTGTAATCAATGGAATCGCTTGAGACACGAGGAGGCGTGCCCGTTTTAAAACGGACGAGATCAAAACCGAGCTCCTCTAAGTGCTCAGAAAGTTTAATAGACGGCTGCTGGTTATTCGGACCGCTTGAGTAAGACAGATCCCCGAGAATGATCCGCCCTCTTAAATACGTTCCGGTTGTCAGCACGACCGTTTTTGCCTTGTATTCAGCACCGGTTTGCGTAATGACACCGCGGCACTCTCCGTCTTCAATGATTAAACGCTCGGCAATCCCTTGAAGAAGTGTCAAATTCGGTGTTTTTTCCAGCGTATGCTTCATTTCGTGCTGATATTGGAATTTATCCGCCTGCGCACGCAGCGCCCGTACGGCCGGACCTTTTCCTGTATTCAGCATTCTCATTTGAATATGAGTTTTATCTATATTTCTAGCCATTTCTCCGCCGAGCGCGTCAATTTCGCGGACGACAATCCCTTTCGCGGGGCCGCCGACAGACGGATTACATGGCATAAACGCAACCATATCAAGATTAATCGTCAAAACAAGCGTTTTGGCTCCCTGGCGCGCGGATGCGAGGGCAGCCTCAACACCGGCATGCCCGGCGCCGATGACAATCACGTCGTATTGGCCTGCTTCATACCCCATGGTTTTTTCCTCCCTTTTATTTACCTAAACAAAATTGTGAAAAGAGCTGATCAATTAAGCTTTCGTGGACGGCATCACCGATGATTTCGCCCAGCAGTTCCCAGCACCTTGTCAAATCAATTTGCACCATATCAATCGGAACATCCTGTTCAATCCCGTTCAGCGCATCATCAATCGCTTGCTTTGCCTGATGCAGAATCGAAATATGACGGGTGTTGCTGACATAGGTGAGATCTCCGCTTTCGATCGCTCCTGTATAAAATAGCGACTGAATCGCTTCCTCTAAATCTTGAATGCCTTCTTCTTTCAGCAATGAGGTCGTGACGACAGGCCGGCCTTTCGCCAGTTCCTTGACGCGCTCAGCGTCAATCTTAGCCTCAAGGTCCGTCTTATTCATAATGACAATGACGTCCATTCCCTCAACCGCTTCAAACAATTTCACATCTTCTTCAGAAAGCGCTTCGCTGTGGTTAAGCACAAGCAAAATGAGATCCGCTTCCTTCAGAACCTGCCGTGACCGTTCCACACCGATTCTTTCGACGATGTCTTCTGTCTCACGGATTCCGGCGGTATCGACAAGCCGAAGCGGCACGCCTCGCACGTTGACATATTCCTCAATCACATCACGCGTCGTTCCCGGAATATCGGTTACGATCGCCTTCGTTTCATGGACAAGGCTGTTAAGCAGAGAGGATTTCCCGACGTTCGGACGGCCGATGATCACGGTAGACAGTCCCTCACGCAAAATTTTCCCCTGCTCAGACGTACGGAGCAGCGCCTCGATTTCTTTCTTCACGCCGCTTGCCTTCTCCACTAAAAGCTGATGCGTCATTTCTTCGACGTCATCATATTCCGGATAATCTATATTCACCTCAACATGGGCAAGTGTTTCTAACAACTCATCACGCAGACGGCGGACAAGCGCGGAAAGCCGTCCTTCCATCTGGTTCATGGCGACATTCATGGCACGGTCCGTTTTGGCCCTGATCAGATCCATCACCGCTTCCGCCTGTGAAAGGTCAATCCGTCCGTTTAAAAATGCGCGCTTCGTAAACTCACCGGGTTCTGCCAGTCTCGCACCTTCTCTTAAAGCAAGCTGGAGCACCTGATTAACCGTCACAATACCCCCGTGACAGTTGATTTCAATGACATCTTCCCTTGTGAATGTTCTGGGCGCTCTTAAAACAGACACCATGACTTCCTCAATAATCCGTCCCGTCGTACTGTCCGCGATATGCCCGTAATGAATGGTATGCGATTCTGCCGAACTGAGCGTTTTGCCTTTCGGACCCTTGTACATTTTGTCGGCGATCTTTACGGCTTCCGGGCCGCTCAGCCGAACGATCGCAATCGCGCCTTCACCCATCGGAGTTGAAATCGCTGCAATTGTATCCATGCTGTTCACCTCTCTTTATCTCTGTTTCCATCTATATAAAAAATTTATTTATGCCAAAATTAAAAGATAACATAGTTTGGTTTGAAGTGGAAGATACGTTATCCACAAAAGCAGGAATTCATCCCTTATTACTTTAACTTATCCACATGTGAATAACAATTAATTTTATTTCCTAAAACCTTTTTTATCAACAGCATAGACCGAAAAAGAAAAAACTTAAACGCAAAAAATGCGATTCTGCTCAGGAATAGAGCCATTTTTACCAATAAAAAAACCGAAGTTCCGATTTTACCCGGACTTCGGTTTTCTGCTATCTTTATGGGAAATAACGAGATGGCGGTACCGGCCTTCACCGGTAGAAAACGTTTTGATATTTGGATGCTTTGACAGCGCGTCATGGATGATTTTTCTTTCACCTGACGGCATCGTTTCTAAATGCACCTCTTTTTTCGTTTTCGACACTTGCTTGGCCAGCCTGTTTGCCAGCTGATCCAGAATTTCTCTTCTTTTCTGCCGATAATTCTCAGCGTCGACAACGGCTTGGCGATACTGGCCGGAGCCGCGGTTCAAAACAAGCTGCGTCAATGTTTCCAAGGCATTGAGTGTTTGTCCTCTTTTGCCAATAAGCAGCGCCGCTTTTTCACCTTTAATGTGAAAACAGACTGTTTTCTTGTTTTCTTCCGTAACAATCTCAGAAGGCCCGGCAATGGAATGGATGATTTCTTCTAAATACGCTTTCGCTTCCTGAACAGGATTTCTTTTCTCTTCCAGTTCTACGATCGCATTCTTTTTTCCGAAAATACCCAAAAACCCTTTATATTCTTCTTGCACCACCGTTATTTCTACTTGATCTTTCGTCAGTTGAAGTTCCTGAAGGCCTGATTGAACTGCTTCTTCGACATTCCGTCCCGCAGCAGTCACCTTCTTCACTTTTTCTTTCCTCCGGCTTTCTGCGTTTCCGGATCGTGTTTAATGTCAGGTCCTTTAATAAGGAATGTCTGAGCAATCATAAACAGGTTTCCGACTACCCAATACAGAGAAAGCGCGCTCGGGAAGTTGATCGCAAATACGATGATCATGATCGGCATAATCCATACCATCATTGCCATTTGAGGATTCTGAGTCGGATTTCCCGCCATCATCAGCTTCTGCTGGACAAAAGTGGCCACACCGGCAACGATAGGAAGAATATAGTAAGGATCCTTCTCTCCTAAATCAAACCATAAAAAGCTGTGCTGTGAAATGGCTTGCGTACGCATAATGGCGTGGTAGAATCCGATCAAAATCGGCATTTGAATCAGGATCGGGAAACATCCCGCCAGCGGGTTTACCCCGTGCTTTGAAAACAGGGCCATTGTTTCCTGCTGAAGCTTCTGCTGCGTTTTTTGATCTTTAGAGCTGTATTTTTCTCTGAGCTTCTGCATTTCAGGCTGCAGCGCCTGCATCGCTTTTGAGCTTCGAAGCTGCTTGATCATCAGCGGCAGAATCAGCAGACGAATTAAAATCGTAACGATGATGATCGACAAACCATAGTTATCGCCCGTCAGTTTCGCTACGTACGTAATGACTTCTGACAATGGATACACAACATATTTGTCCCAGAAATGCGGACTATTCGCCGTAATCGGCTCTTTCACACTCGAGCACCCGGCCAGCAGCACGAGCATACCGACCATACTCAGTAGTAACCATATTCTCCTTTTCAAGAACGTTTCCTCCTATACCAATCTTTATAAACCTTGTATGTATTTTAGCATCTTTCAGTTTCAAATGGCGTTCATTTTTCGCCAAATAAAAGGAAGCGCTTTTAAAAACGTGAAGAAAACAAAATATGAGCTATTTTGACGAAGATTTCTTATATAATGAGGTTTTTCTGAATAAGTGCTGCAGACTCTTTTTCGTTTCTTCAAAACTGAGGTCGCCGGCGGGTTTTCTTGCGATAATAATAAAATCTTTCGGCTTGAGCAGCTCTTTTTCCTCCTGAACCGCCTGCCTGATTAACCGCTTCACCCGATTGCGCACGACGGCATTGCCGATTTTTTTACTGACAGAAAGCCCTACCCGGAGCTCTTCCTGTTTCGGCTGATCAAGCGTATACAGCACGAACTGGCGGTTTGCCATAGACGTTCCGCGTTTAAACACTTTTTGAAAATCTTCATTTTTCTTTAACCGATTTCGCTTCTTCACTTTAATTCACTCCGATATTCACTCGCAGAAACTTTTATTTCTATCTAAAAAAAACGGGCCGCCGGAATACTGAAGAAATTTCTCCAGTACCGGGCGACGCATGACATCTCTTTTCTCTTAATGTGAAAAAAGACCACTGACATTATTCAGTGGCCTAAGCTGATAATACTTTTCTGCCTTTGCGGCGACGGCGTGCTAATACTAGACGACCGTTTTTTGAACTCATACGGCTTCTGAAGCCATGAACTTTACTGCGTTTACGGTTATTCGGTTGGAATGTTCTTTTCATTTATGACACCTCCCTCGAGGAATAGCTGTTAAAGACAGTCTTACTTATTATATTTGTGCTGCCTATTCATTGTCAACTTCAGCAGTGCTTTTATTTCTTACAACCATAATAGGATAACATACCTTAACCAGATTAGAAACCTTATTTTTCATATTCCTTTTTTTAACGCACAAAAAAAGCCGCGCTCCCCCGAAAAAACGACATGTGGATAATTTTTCGGTCTTTTTTTAATATCCACAATCGTTATCGACAACATTTTCACATTGCTAACCCCTGTGGACAAAGATTTTTCAACAAGTTGTCAGGTTTGTGGATAAGATTACGAGAACCATTGCAAGTCCTCGCTTAATTTGATATTATATTTGTGTTTTAACTCTTAATTACTTATCCAGTCCATTCTCTTTATCCACAAATTGTGGATAAGTTGTGGATTGTTTTCACACAGCTTGTGTAGATTGTTGTCCACAACTTGTGGAATTTGTCGAAAAGCTATTTTTCTACTATACTATATGTTTTCAACATTTCGTGTGTACGAATGGTCAGAGCCATATGCTCTTTTTTTGTGTTCTATAACAGGGGAAGGGCGCTGATTTTTAAAGAAAAGGAGGGCTGTGCCGGATAATGGAGAATATATTGGATCTTTGGAATCAAGCTCTAGCTCAAATTGAGAAAAAGCTAAGCAAACCGAGTTTCGAAACTTGGATGAAGTCGACGAAAGCCCATTCGCTGCAAGGAGATACCTTAACCATCACCGCTCCCAATGAATTTGCCAGAGACTGGCTGGAGTCCAGGTACTTACATCTCATTGCAGATACCATATATGAATTAACCGGGGAAGAATTGAGCGTCAAATTTGTCATTCCTCAAAATCAGGACGAAGAAGACTTTTTGCCGAAACCGCAAGTGAAAAAAGCGGCAAAAGAGGAACCGTCTGATTTTCCCCAAAGCATGCTCAACCCGAAATATACATTCGACACATTCGTCATCGGATCGGGAAACCGATTCGCCCATGCAGCATCACTGGCTGTGGCGGAAGCACCCGCTAAAGCGTACAACCCTTTATTTATATACGGGGGAGTCGGTTTAGGAAAAACCCACTTAATGCACGCGATCGGCCATTATGTCATTGATCATAATCCTTCAGCCAAAGTGGTGTACCTGTCTTCTGAAAAATTCACAAATGAATTCATCAACTCAATCCGCGATAATAAAGCCGTTGATTTCCGCAACCGCTACCGGAACGTTGATGTACTTTTGATAGATGATATTCAATTTTTAGCCGGAAAAGAACAAACACAGGAAGAGTTTTTCCATACATTCAACACGCTTCATGAAGAAAGCAAACAAATCGTGATTTCCAGTGACAGACCGCCGAAAGAGATCCCGACCCTTGAAGACCGCCTGCGTTCGCGGTTCGAATGGGGATTGATTACAGATATCACACCGCCGGATCTGGAAACGCGGATTGCCATTCTGAGAAAGAAAGCGAAGGCGGAGGGCCTTGATATTCCGAACGAGGTCATGCTTTACATCGCCAATCAGATTGACAGCAACATCCGCGAACTGGAAGGGGCATTAATCCGGGTTGTCGCCTATTCATCCTTAATCAATAAAGACATTAACGCAGACCTGGCTGCAGAAGCATTGAAAGATATTATTCCGTCTTCTAAGCCGAAGGTCATTACGATAAAAGAGATTCAGCGGATTGTCGGACAGCAGTTCAACATTAAGCTTGAAGATTTCAAAGCGAAAAAGCGTACGAAATCAGTGGCTTTCCCAAGACAAATTGCGATGTATCTTTCAAGAGAAATGACGGATTCTTCTTTGCCTAAAATCGGGGAAGAATTTGGCGGGAGAGACCATACAACCGTCATTCACGCCCACGAAAAGATTTCAAAACTGCTGATTGATGACGAGCAGCTTCAGCAGCAGGTGAAAGAAATAAAAGAACTGCTTAAATAATAGTGTCCTCGGATGAATCGGGGAAAGTGTGAATAACTTTTTCATAGCCATACACAGTCTGTCCACATGTGGATAGGCTGTGTTTCCTGTCTTTTTCAC